>NZ_QGTL01000001.1 GCF_003182135.1 Nocardia neocaledoniensis
ACGAGACCTGGATGTCGGGCATCGGCGTGCAGGCGGCACAGCGGATGCTGGCCGACATCGCCCAGGCGACCGGGGTGACCCTGCCCGCCGAGTGATCCGCGCACACGAAAGGCCCCGCCGGTCTCACCGGCGGGGCCTTTCGGCGGTCTACTCCGCGACCGGAACCTCGCGCACCCGCGACTTGCGGCCACTGATCCCCCGCATGACCGGTTCCACGATCCGCGCCGCGATCGGCCCGATGATCGCCATCAGCAGCACGTAGGTGGTGGCCAGCGCGGCGAAGCCGTCGGGCACCGCGCCCGCGGCCACGGCCAGACCGGCGATGACGATGGAGAACTCACCACGCGCGACCAGCGCGGTACCCGCTCTGGCCCGGCCGAGCTGGGACGCGCCCGCGCGTTTGGCCGCCCACCAGCCGGTGGCGATCTTGGTCGCGGTGGTGACCACGGCCAGCAGCACCGCCCAGCCCAGCACCGGCGGGATCGTCCGCGGATCGGTGCTCAGGCCGAACAGCACGAAGAACATGGCGGCGAACAGATCGCGCAGCGGCTCGAGGATCTTGGTCGCCTCGTGCGCGGTGGAATCGGAGATCGCGATTCCGAGCAGGAACGCCCCGACCGCTGCCGACACCTGCACCGCCGACGCCACGCCCGCCACCAGCAGCGCCGAGCCGAGCAGCTTGAGCAGGAAGATCTCCCGATCCTCACTCGCCACGATCGCCGAGACGTACTTGCCGTAGCGCAGCGCGACCACCAGCACCAGGGTCACCGCGACGAGCGCGATGCCGACCGTCGTCATCCCCGCGACGAAGCCGACGCCGGCCAGGACCGCGGTGAGCACCGGCAGGTACACCGCCATCGCCAGGTCCTCGAACACCAGGATCGACAGCACCACCGGCGTTTCCCGGTTGCCCAGCCTGCCCAGGTCGTTGAGCACCTTCGCGACGATGCCCGAGGACGAGATGTAGGTGACGCCCGCCATCGCGATCGCCCCGGTGGGGCCGAGGCCGAGCATGAGCGCCACGATCACGCCCGGTGTCGCGTTGAGCACCAGGTCGAGCAGGCCCGCCGTCCACGATTTGCGCATGCCGGTGACCAGTTCCCCCGCCGTGTACTCGAGCCCGAGCAACAGCAGCAGCAGGACGACGCCGATCTCGCTCGCGAGGTGGATGAACTCGTCCACCTCGTGCAGCTCGACCAGCCCGCCCGTGCCGAACACCAGTCCGCCGAGCAGATACAGCGGGATCGGTGACAGACCGACCCGGGCCGCGACGCGGCCGAGCACCCCCAACCCGAAGAAAACCGCCCCCAGCTGGATCAAGGCCAGCGCGGAATCACTGATATGCACGCGCTCAGCCGTCGGAGAGGATCACGGCCGCGGCATCGAGCCCCGCCTGCGTGCCGACCACGACCACCATGTCCCCGCCGAGGAACTCGAACTCCGGGCCCGGGGAGGCGTGCACCTGGCCCGCGCGCAGGACCGCGACGATCGAGGCGCGGGTCCTGGTGCGCATCTCGGTCTCGCCGAGGCGCCTGCCCGCGTAGGCCGAATTCGCGGGCACCGGCATCGAACGGGTGCTCACCCCGTCGAGATCGCGGTGTTCCTCGCGCAACTGGGCGACGAGTTGCGGTGTGCCGAGCAACCCGGCCAGCGTGCGGGCCTCCACGCTCGACAGCGGGATCTGCACGGTGGTGTCCGGATCGCCGACCTTGGTGAAGATCAGATCGGTGCCGCCGTCCTTGTGATCGACCACGCCGATGCGGCGGTCCACCTTGGTCAGCGAAAACTCTTTCCTGACACCGATTCCGGGCAGGGAGGTCACATCTACATTCATTGTTGGATCACCTAACGTCAGCTAGGCGATACCTTACCTGCCCTTTACCATTCGCAGGGTCTGGTCAGCCCTGGTCGAGCAACCGCCCGGCGGCTTCCAAGCCCTCGTCGGTGCCGACGACGACCACGAGATCACCGGCGATGAAGGTGAAATCCGTTCCCGGCGACGGTGTCACATCGCCCGCGCGAACGACCGCGACCACCGAGGCCTTGGTCCTGGTGCGCATCGCGGTGTCGCGCAGTGGACGCCCGTCGAACGGGCTGCCGCGATCAATCGCGAACTGCCTGGTCGTGAGCTCGCCGACGCCGTGCACCTCGGGCGTCTTCTGCACCACCTGCGGGGCGCCGAGCAGTCCGGCGAGCACGCCGATCTCGGTGCCCGACAAGGGAATCGACGTGGTCGTGTCGTAGTCCCCGGCCCGCGAGACCACCAGATCCACCGAGCCGTCGCGGTGTTCGACCACGCCGATCCGGCGCCGGGCCTGCGCCAGCGGGAAGTCCTTGCACACGCCGATCCCCGGGAGTGGCGTCACATCGATGTTCACGCCCTCACAGTACGACGACTTCGGAATAACGCCAGCCCCACCCTGTTCGCCCGTCCGGGGAGGCGTCGGTCATATTTCCCTTGCCGAGCCGATGCGGCCCTGGCTACCGTCGAGGGCATGTGTGGACACACCGCGATGACGAAGCCCTGGTCGCGCCGCTGACGGCGGCGACCGGAATTCGTTCTTCCGCCAGGCCGCCGTCCGAGCTGTCATGCCGGGCGGTCGTCGTGCTGTCCCGGCTCCCTCTCGTATCGCGGAGCCTCACTCATGTCTGTTTCCCCGCTTCCCGCGGGCGCGCACGCCCATCTCCGAGCGAGCGCTGTCCATCACCGGCTCGGTGACCGTCCGGTGCTGACCGATGTCTCGGTCACCGTCTCGGCCCGATCGCGCCTGGCCGTCGTCGGCGAGAACGGTCGCGGCAAGACCACGCTGCTGCACGTCCTGGCCGGGCTGATCCGGCCCGACGCGGGCACCGTCACCCGGGCGGGCACGCTCGGAATCGCCCAGCAGGCCATCCCTTTTCGCGCCGGCGAGACCGTCGGCACGCTGGTCGCCGAGACGATCGGTCCCGCCCTGGGCGCCCTGCGCGCACTCGATGACGCGACCGTGGCCCTCACCGCGGGCGCGCCCGGGGCCGACGACGCCTACACCGCCGCCCTCGACACCGTGACAAGGCTCGACGCGTGGGACGCCGAACGGCGCGTCGACGTCGCCCTCGACGCGCTCGGCGCGTGCCGGGACCGGGACCGAGCGCTGGACACGCTCTCGGTCGGTCAGCGCCACCGGGTGCGCCTGGCCTGTCTGCTCGGCGCGCGACCCGACATCCTGCTGCTCGACGAACCGACCAACCACCTCGACCGCGCGGGGCTCGAATTCCTCACCGAGCGGCTGCGCGGGCACGCGGGCGGCGTCGCCGTGGTCAGCCACGACCGGGCGCTGCTGCGCGACATCGGTGCCGAATTCCTGGATATGGACCCGAGCGTCGACGGCAGGCCGCGGCTGTTCGCCGGCGGCTACACCGGCTGGCAGGACGGTCGCCGCCGCGCGCGGGCGCAGTGGGAACAGCAGCACGCCGACCAGGTGGCCGAACAGGATCGGCTGCGGCAGTCGGTGGCCGAGGCCCGCGATCGGCTGGACACCGGCTGGCGACCCGCCAAGGGACACGGCAAGCATCAGCGGCAGTCCAGGGCGCCCGGCGTGGTGCAGACCCTGCACCGGCGCGAGTCCGCGCTGGCCGCGCACCGGGTCACGGTGCCCGAACCACCACTGCGGCTGTGCTTTCCGGAGCTGACGGCCAGGGCGGGATCGCCGCTGCTGCGCGGAGACGGCCTGACCGTGGCCGGCCGGCTCGACGTGCCGGTCACGGTGACGATCGACGCGGGCGACCGGCTCCTGGTGACCGGCGGCAACGGCGCGGGCAAGTCGACACTGCTCGGTGTCCTCGGCGGCGCGCTGCCCCCCACCACGGGCTCGGTCGACCGGCGTCCCGCCGCCCGGATCGCGCTGATCGGCCAGGAAGTGCCCGCGTGGGAGCCGGAACAGACCGCACAGCAGCTCTACGACCGGCACGCCCGGCAGCTGGACCCGCACGGCGCCGCACCGGTCTCCCTCGCCGCGACCGGGCTGCTGGAGCGCCGGGCCAGGCACACGGCGGTGGGCAGGCTCTCCCAGGGCCAGCAGCGCAGGCTGCATCTGGCGCTGCGGCTGGCCGACCGGCCGGACCTGCTGCTGTGCGACGAGCCGACCAACCATCTCTCGGTCGCGCTGGTCGACGAGCTCACCGAGGCGCTCACCGGCACCGGCGCCGCGGTCGTAGTGGCCACCCATGACCGGCAGCTGCTGCGTGACCTCGCCGGCTGGCCGCGATTGGAGCTCTAGTGCGCGAACTTCCAGCGGGTCGCGCCGTGCGGGTCGGTCAGCGCGACGCCGACCGCGAAGTGCGGCACGAACCGGTACAGCCACCAGGGCGCCGGTCCGGCGCTCTGCGCGCTGAACGGCGCGGTGACGGCGTCCCCGTCGCGTTCGGCGGGCCAGCCACTCGCCCGGTAGCTCTCGGTGACCCGGTCGAGTTCGCCGTGGTCGGTGGTGCGCGTGGCCACCCCTTCGAAGACGACATCGACGTCGTCGACGAAGCGGAACGACAGCGTGCACGCCGGATTTCCCGCCAGGTAGCGGGACTTGTGACTGCTCGGACCGCTGGTGAAATAGAAGTTCTCGCCGACCAAGCAGGCGCCGATCCCGGCGGAGTGCGGCCGCCCGTCGGGGCCGACGGTGCCGAGGAACTGGGTGGTCTCGAGGGCGGTGAGACCGGTCTCGACGGCGGTGCGCACCCGGCTCCACGGGAGGGTGTCGTCGTTGTAGATGTTCAGGTCGGTGGCCTCGATCGGGTCGGGCAGCATCGGCACTCCTCTACATCGAACAGCCAGGCAGCGGCGCCGGGCCCGAGGGTCAACGGAGGACTCACAGTGCCTCCCGAGTATAGGTGCGCACGGGTGGGCGAGGCCGTTGGCTTGCGTATTCGGGCGAAGTTGTGTGTTGTTGAGTCGTGACCAACTCATCCGGAGACGCGTATCCACTCACGGACACGATGACCACCACGACGGCGGTACACGACGGCGTCACGGTGCTGACGGTGACCGGCGAGGTCGATCTGGCGACCGCGCCCGCGCTCGACGCCGCGATCGAGGCCATCCTGGCCGACAAGCCGGCGACGCTGGTGATCGACCTGACCGCGGTCGGGTTCCTGGCCTCGGCGGGCATGGCGACGCTGGTCGCCGCGCATCAGCGCGCCGGCGACACCACCAAGATCGCGGTCGTCGCCGACGGCCCCGCCACCAGTCGTCAGCTGAAGATGACGAGCCTGGACCAGGTGTTCGCGATGCACACCACGCTGTCGGCCGCCCTGGCGTCGTTCACGTCCTGACCCACGACAACACGCCGCCGCCCGGGAATCTCCCGGGCGGCGGCGTGTCGCGTCGTGGGTGATGTCAGCAGAGGCCGCGCAGCTGCTCGATCAGCTTGACCCGGCCCGCCGCGTTCTCCGCCAGCGGTGTCACGTTCAGCGTGGTGACGCCCGCCTCGGCCATCGCCGCGATGCGGTCCTTGACGAAGCTCTCGGGGCCGATCAGCGACACGTCGCGCACCAGCTCGTCGGGCACGGCCGCGGCGGCGGCCTGCTTGTCGCCGGCCAGGTACAGCTCCTGGATCCGGTTCGCGGCATCGCCGTAGCCGTACTTGGTGGCCAGCGTGTGGTAGAAGTTCTTGCCCTTGGCGCCCATGCCGCCGATGTAGAGCGCCAGGTGCGGCTTGACGAACTCCAGCAGCGGGGTCACGTTCTCACCGATCGCCAGCGCGGGACCGGCGAAGATGTCGAGCTCGCCCAGCGCGGGATCGCGCTTGGCCTTGCCGGCGGCCAGCGCGTCGCCCCACACGTCCTTCGCCTTCTCCGGCAGGAAGAAGATCGGCTGCCAGCCCTCGGCGATCTCGGCGGCCAGCTCCACGTTCTTGGGCCCCAGCGCGGCCAGCAGCACCGGAATGCGTTCGCGCACCGGGTGATTGATCAGCTTGAGCTCTTTGCCGAGGCCGGTGCCACGGTCGGCCGGCAGCGGGATCTGGTAGTACTTGCCCTGGTAGTTCAGCTTCTCGCGGCGCCAGACCTTGCGGCAGATCTCCACCAGTTCGCGGGTGCGCCCGATCGGGGCGTCGTAGGGCACGCCGTGGAAGCCCTCGATGACCTGCGGGCCCGAGGCGCCGAGGCCGAGGATGAAGCGGCCGTCGGAGACGAAGTCCAGACCGGCCGCGGTCATCGCGGTGAGGCTGGGGGTCCGGGTGTAGAGCTGCAGGATGCCCGAGGCCAGCTGCACGCGTTCGGTGCGGGCGGCCAGGAAGCCCAGGGCGCTCACCGCGTCGAACGAGTACGCCTCCGGCACGAAGACGATGTCGAGTCCGGCGCGTTCCAGGTCGGCGACCTCGGCCGCGACCTCCTTGAAACCGCCCGAGTAGTTGATGCTCAATCCGATCCGCATGGCACCCAACATAGCCCCGCCGCCCGCGACCACCCCGACCGGTCGGTCCGTCGGTGCCGGTGCTGGTCGAGCGGGGTGCGCGGGGCGGCACGCGGTAGCGTTGACGACGATTCCCGCCAGTTTCTCGCCGCATCGAAAGGCCACCACGTCGTGTCGCAGCCCACCGCCTCGCCGCAGCAGATCGCTCCCTCCTTCGGCTCGGCGACCCTGGAGCACTATCTGTCGGAGCTGGGCGCGAAGGTTCCCGCACCCGGCGGCGGCGCCGTGGCCGCGCTGCACGCCGCCCAGGCCGCGGCGCTCATCGCGATGGTCGCGCGCTACACGACCAGGGCCAAGGACGCCGAGCACCGCCCGGTGATCGATCGGATCATCGAGGCCGCCGACGCCGCCGGGGCGCGCGCGCTGGCGCTGGCCGACGCCGACGCCGCCGCGTTCACCGCCGTCGGCGCGGCCTACAAGCTGCCCAAGGACACCGACGCCGAGCGCGCCGCGCGCACCGAGGCGATCAACGCCGCGCTGGTGGAGGCGGCCAGGGTGCCCGCCGCCGTGGTCGACGAGGCCGACGAGATCTTGTCGCTGGCCGCCGAACTGCTGCCCATCGGCAACCCGAACGTGGTCACCGACATCGGCGCGGCCGCCGACGCCGCGCGCGCGGCCGCCATGAGCTCCCAGCTCAACATCGAGATCAACGTCGGCTCGCTGCCCGCCGAGCTCGGCGACGCCTTCGCCGCCGCGCTGCTGCGCGTCGACACCATCGCCGCCAGGGCCGATGCCCTGCACGCCGACGTCCTGCACGCCGTACGCGGCTGAGGTCGGCTCCGCGCGGTCTCGAACCGAGAAATTTCACCAGGGGCTCCACCTGCGCGAACGCAAGGCGACACTCCGATACACCCTCCGGCCGTTATCACTTCGAGAGGTCGAGTTGATCATGGCGGCCTAGACTTGGACTCCGCCTACGAGTGAGTGAAGGGGTGGCGTTTATGAGGAGAGCAGTTCGTTTTCTGTTCGTCGCGATCTTGGCGGTGATCCTGGCCGGAGCATGGTCGGGTGCCGCGTCCGCGGACCTGATCGAAGGCCAGCGCACCCAGTACGGCGGCGGGACGTACGCCGAGGCGAATCTGTCGGCGCACACCTTCACCGTGTACCAGAACGGTCAGGTCGTGCGGGTGATGCCCGCGTCGATGGGCAAGCCCGGCTTCGAGACCCCCACCGGCACCTTCAGCGTGCTGGAGAAGCAGCGCGCCGTCGTGTTCGACTCGCGCACCATCGGCATCCCGCTCGACGATCCCGAGGGCTACATCATCGACGGCGAGTGGGCCGTGCGTCTCACCTGGGGCGGGGTGTACGTGCACTCGGCGCCGTGGTCGGTGGACTCGCAGGGCAACGCGAACGTCAGCCACGGCTGCATCAATCTCGCACCCGACGACGCGGCCTGGTACTTCGAGAACGTCGGCATCGGCGACGAGGTCTACATCCACTGGTGACCAATTCCTCGTGGCATTCGGCGATCCTGTCGTGCGCGCAGTATCGTGCCCCGTAACGAAATCGTTGCGGGGACGAACCTGACGGCAACTCCCCTGATGAAGGTGGGGCGATGGATCGACCGGAGGCACACAGATCGACCGGGGCTCGACAGCACGACCCGGGATCGGTCGGTGGTCCGTTCACTGCTGCCACGCCGCGGCGTGGCAGTCGTGAGCTGGGCGCGCCACCCCGGCGGGTGAGCGAAACCGCCGCGCCCACCACGGGTCCGCGGCATCGCCTCGGCGGTGGACCGCGCACGCCCGCGGGCATTCCGGTGATCTCGCTGCCCGCCGCGCACACCCTGAACCTGCCCCCGCAGGACGCCTACGCCACCGACCGGCTGCCCATCGTCGGCGGGCCGTTCGATCCCGGTGCGCGGCACGCGCTTCCGGAGGCTCCGTCGCGGAGCCGCAACGCCGACAACGGTCCCGACACCGACCGGCTGCCGATCGTCACCCGCGACATGCTCGCGCCGACATCGGAACCCCTCGCTCTCGCACCGCACACTCTCGCGCTCGCGCCGGAACCCGTAACGGCCCCGCCCGCTCCGGCCCTCGCGGCCGCGGGGCCCGATCCGGTCCCGCCGCGCCCCGCGCCCGACTACTCCGGCGACGACGAGGTCTTCGCCAGGATGATCAACCGCAACCAGCGGCGGCGCCCGCCCCGCTGGGCCGCGCCGCTCGCCGCGTCGATGGCGGGCGCGCTGCTGATCGGCGGCGGATACTTCCAGTTGCGGGGTCCCGCACCGGAATCCGCCGCGGCGAGCACGCCGATCGAGTCGAGTCAGGCCGACGCCACGCCGGCCGCCGGAAACTGCCCCGCCGAGCAGGTCGGCAGCAAGATCCAGGGCAACGGCCCCGGCGGCACCGAGAACGGCGTCGCCGCGATTCTGGCGTTCCAGCACGCGTATTACGTGGCGCGCTCCGGTGATCAGGCGCGCACGCTCGTGTCCGGCGATGCCGCGCTGCCCTCCGGCGCCGACATCCAGGCCGGGATCGACACCATTCCGGTGGGCACCACCCACTGCCTGGCGATCACTCCGGCGGCCCACGCCGGACAGTACTTCGTGGTGATCACCGAGTTCCGCCCCGACGAGGTGCCGATCATCTACAACCCGCAGCTCGTCGGCACCGCCAAGGTGGGCGGCAAGCACCTGATCACCTCGATCGGGCCGGTGCGCTAGACCCGACCGAGGGCGCGAAATCCGCTCAGGCGCGGGCCTTCTCGGCCGCGACGACCACGTGGCGCATCAGCAGCGCGGTGGTCACCGGGCCGACGCCGCCGGGGACGGGGCTCAGCGCGGCGGCCTTGCCGTCGACCGAGGCCGCGTCCACATCACCTACGATGCCGCCGTCGGCGGACTCGTTGGTGCCGACGTCGATCACCACGGCGCCGTCACCGACGTGCTTGCCGGTGATGAGCCCGATCCGGCCCGCGGCCGCGACCACGATGTCGGCGGGGGTGGTGACCGCGGCGAGATCGGCGGTGCGCGAATGCGCGACGGTGACGGTCGCATTCTCGGCCAGTAGCAGCTGCGCGAGCGGCTTGCCGACGATGTTGGACCGCCCGACCACGGTCACCAGGCGGCCCTGCAACGCGATGCCGTGGTGCTTCAGCAGTTCGACCACGGCCTCGGAGGTGGCGGGCACGAAGCCGTCCAGCCCCGACGCGAGCAGGCCCAGCGACAGCGGGCTGACCCCGTCGACGTCCTTGTGCGCGGCGATCGCCGCGCTCACGTCGTCGAGAACCACGCCGGCGGGCAGCGGGGTCTGCAGCATGATCGCGTCGGTCGCCGGGTCGGCGCTGCGCGCGGTGAGTTCGGCGCGGATGGTCTCCGCGCTCGCGTCGGCACCGAGATCGATGCGCTCGCAGGCGATTCCGAGGCGCTCGGCGGCCTTGCGCAGCGAGTTGACGTACCAGGCGCTGGCCGGGTCGTCGTTGGCGACGATCAGCGCCAGCGTGGGTGCCGAGCCCGCGGCGCCGAGCGCGGCGGCGCGGTCCTTCGTGTCGGCGTTGATGGCGGCGGCGAGTTCCTTGCCGGTCAGCGAAGCGGTATCCACGGTGGGTCAGCTTATCCGTCGCTACCGGGTGCCCGGTCCACCGGGCGGCGACGCGCGGAACGTCGTCGGGGTCCGGGGCCCGCGCCGGGCGCGGTCGTAGGGTGTTGGCTGCTCTGTCATCAGCGCTGCCAGCACGTACCGACCGTTCGCGGGAAGGGTGTCGACTGTCGTGAAGATCTCGAAGCAATGGAAACAGGCGGCCGCCGCGGTACTCGCGGCCGCCGCGGTCACGACCGCGGGCATCGGCCCCGCGACCGCCGAAGCGGACGTGACCGCGCTCTACAACTCCGCGCAGCGGCATTTCACCGACGGCGACGATGCCGCGGGCCGGGCCGACCTGCGCGCCCTCATCGCCGCCGACCCGAACGACACCGAGGCGCTGGCCCTGCAGGCCATCTGGTCGCACTACGCGGGCGACCCGGGCGCGGTCGGTGAGGCGATGGCCCGGCTCGGCGCGGTCGACGCCGGGATGGCGGCGGGCACCTCCAACGTGCTGCGCGCGGTCACCGCGGCGGCCGCCACCCTGCCCAATCCCCTCCCCGCCCTGGTCGGTCCGCAGACCGGCATCGTGGTCCTCGGCTACGGCCTGCTGCCCGACGGGGCGCTGCGCCCCGAGCTGGAGAATCGGTTGACCGCGGCCTGGTTGCAGGCGATCGCCGCCCCGTTCTCGCCGGTGATCGTCACCGGCGGCAATCCGCAGAACGGGATCTCCGAGGCCGAGGCGATGCGCCGCTGGCTGGTCGGGCGTGGGCTGCCCGCCGACCGGATCCACGTGGAGGACCGGGCCGGCTCGACGGTGCAGAACGCCCTGTTCAGCACGCGGATGCTGCGCGATCTCGGCGCGCACAGCGCCGTGGTGGTCACCTCGCCGAACCACATCCGCCGCGCGGTGGCCGACTTCATCGTGGCCGGGACCAACGTCGTCGGCGCCATGACCTCGCTCGAACAGCTGGTCTCCCAGCTGCCCCCGCCGGCGCGCGCCGCCCAGCGCGGGATCTACCTCGACGCGACCCGCACGTTCGAGCTCGACACCGCCCGCTGACAATTCGGTTGCCGGGCCGGGGACAATCGCTGCATGACTGTTCCCGCCCCCGCCGACGTGGTCGTCGCGCTCCGCACCGCCGGCTGCGTCTTCGCCGAGGACGAGGCCGCGCTGCTGCTCGAGGCTGCCGCCGGTGACGCGTCGCGGCTCGACGAGCTGGTGACGCGACGAGTGGCGGGCACTCCGCTGGAGTATCTGCTCGGCTGGGTGGAATTCCGCGGCAGGCGGATCGGCGTACGCCCCGGCGTCTTCGTTCCCCGGCAACGGACCGCGTTCCTCGTCGAACTGGCGGTGGCAGGGGGCAGGCCCGGTGCAATGTGCGTGGTCGATCTGTGTTGCGGCTGCGGGGCGCTGGGACTGAGCGCGGCCACCGAACTCACCGCGCGCGGCGCGGTGGTCGAGCTCGTCGCGGCCGACATCGATCCGGTCGCCGTGGCGTGCGCGCGGGAGAACCTCACCCCGCTGAGCGCGCCGGTGTTCGCCGGTGACCTGTTCGACGCCCTGCCGCGCGATCTGCGCGGCCGCATCGATGTACTGCTCGCGAACACCCCGTACGTGCCGAGCGAACGGGTCGCGGACATGCCGCCCGAGGCGCGCGAACACGAACCGCTGGTCGCGCTGGACGGCGGGCCGGACGGGCTCGCGGTCTTCCGGCGCGTCGCCGAGGGCGCGGCGCACTGGCTGGCGCCCGGCGGCACGGTCCTCGTCGAAACCTCGACCGGCCAGGTCCAGACCGCGTGCGCGATCCTGGCCGAGCACGGCCTCGCGCCCCGGGTGGAGCGGTCCGAGGAGTACTACGCCACCGTCGTGCTGGGCACCCGCTCGGGCGATCCGCGCTGACCACAGCATTTCGGCAGTCGATGCAAGTACGCGCGAGCTGCCGAGACGGCACTGCCCCCACCGACGTGACATCGGCGGGGGCAGTGTCGTGCCGCGCTTACTTGCGTCCGGTGAACTGATCCATCGAGTGGTAGACGCCCACGGCGTTGAGGTAGAAGTCGCGCACCTTGATCGGCAGCAGGCCGGTGAGCGCGCGGTTCATCCGCGAGGTCCACGGCAGCACCACCAGGGCGCCACCGTTCTTCATCTCCCGCCACGAGGTGTCGACGACATCGTTCTGCTCCAGCATCGGCGTGAACAGGATGCCCTTGGCGCCGTCGAACATGCCGGTGTTGATGTAGGTCGGACAGACCGTGGTCACCTTCACGTGCTCGTGGCCGGCCTGCTCGAGCTCGAGCCGCACCGAGTCCGACCAGCCCAGCGCCGCCCACTTCGAGGCCGCGTAGACGGCCATGCGCGGGTTGGCGACCAGACCGGCCGAGGACGCGATGTTGAGGATGCGCGCCTGACCGGCCCCGGCGACCATGCCGGGCAGGAACTCGAGCGCGATGTACATCGGGGCCAGCGAGTTGATCGCCATGGTCTTGTCGATGTCGGCGCGGTTCTCGGTTTCCCAGAAGTAGGTGTTGCCGCGCACGATCCCGGCGTTGTTCACCAGGATGTCGATCCCGCCGATCTCGTCGCGCACCGTGTCGGCGGCCGCGCGGATCGAGTCCTGCGAGGACACGTCGACGACGTGCTGATACACCTTGCCGCCCTGGGCGGTGAGCTGGGCGGCGGTCTCGCGCAGCGCGAGCTCGTTGACGTCCCACAGCACCACCGCGTCGGCGCCCTCACGCACCGCCCGCTCGGCGAACAGCTTGCCGAGGCCCATGGCGGCGCCGGTGACCAGCACC
This sequence comes from Nocardia neocaledoniensis, assembly GCF_003182135.1. Lineage (GTDB taxonomy): Bacteria > Actinomycetota > Actinomycetes > Mycobacteriales > Mycobacteriaceae > Nocardia > Nocardia neocaledoniensis. The sequence goes on from NZ_QGTL01000001.1 coordinate 12,766, forward strand.
CGCTTGCCCGCGACCGTCTCCAGTTTCATGTCCTGCCTACCCCTGCTCCGTCGATCCTGATCGCTACTTCTGGCGCAGCGTCTTCATGACGCCGAAGACCAGCGTCATCGTCTTGGCCCACATCTGCTCGGACATGCCGGGCAGCGGCGCGATCGGGAGGACCCGCTGGACCGCGACCGTCTGGGTGTCCACGTACTTGAGCAGACCCTCGGGACCGTGCCTGCGGCCCTGGCCCGAGATGCCGAGGCCACCGGAGGGCGCGTCGATGCTGCCCCACGCGGCGATGAAGCCCTCGTTGACGTTCACCGAGCCCGCGTTGATCCGGGCGGCCACGGACTTGCCGCGTTCCACGTCCTTGCTCCACACGCTGGCGTTGAGGCCGTAGGCGGTGTCGTTGGCGGCGTCCACGGCCTCGTCGTCGGAATCGACCTTGTAGATCGACACGACCGGGCCGAAGGTCTCCTCGCGGTAGACCGTCATGCCGGGCTCGACGCCGACGAGCACGGTGGGCTCGTAGAAGTATTGGCCGAGGTCGGGGCGGGCGCGACCACCGGCGAGCACCTTGGCGCCCTTGGCCACGGCGTCGTCGACGTGCGCGCTGACGGTGTCGAGCTGACGCTGGAAGGTCAGCGACCCCATGTCCCTGCTGTAGTCGAGCTCGCCGCCCAGGCTCATGTTCTTGACGTTGCCGACGAACTCGGCCACGAACTGGTCGTAGGCGCTCGCGTCGACGTAGATGCGTTCCATCGACTCGCACAGCTGCCCGGCCGAGGAGAAGCAGGCGCGGACCGCGAGCTTGGCGGCCTTGGACACGTCGGCGTCGCCGAGCACCAGCAGCGGGTTCTTGCCGCCGAGTTCCAGGGAGTATCCGATCAGGCGCTCACCGGCCTGCTGGGCGATGGTGCGGCCGGTGGCGCTGGAGCCGGTGTAGTCGACGTAGTCGGCGCGGGCGATCACGTCGCCGCCGATCTCGCGGCCGCGGCCGAGCACCGCCTGCCACAGGCCGCGCGGCAGGCCGGCGCGTTCGGCGGCGTCGATGGCCCACAGCGCCGAGAGCGCGGTCTGGTTGTCCGGGCGCGCGATGACGGCGTTGCCCGCGATCAGGGCGGGCAGCGCGTCGGAGGCCGACAGGGCCAGCGGGTAGTTCCACGGCGAGATCACCGCGACGACGCCCTTGGGCCGGTTGTGCACCTCCACCGAGGTGAGCACGGGCAGCACGCCGCGCGGCTTGCGGTCGGCCAGCAGCTTGGGCGCGACGGCGGCGTAGTAGCGCGAGTTCAGCGCGACGTCGCCGACCTCGTCGAAGGCGTGCGAGCGGCACTTGCCGGTCTCGGTCTGCACGATGTCGAGGATCGTGTCCTGCTCGGCCAGCACGATGTCGTGGAAGCGGCGCAGGATCTCCACGCGCTGCTTGACCGGCACCTTGGCCCAGTCGCGCTGGGCGTGCCTGGCGACGGCGAAGGCGCGGTCGATGTCGTCGACGGAGGACTGCGGCAGGTCACCGATCTTGTGGCCGGTGGCCGGGGCGAAGACCGGCACCGACGCGGCGCCGCCCGCCACCGCCCGGTCGAACAGGGGCTTGACCAGCGCGGCGGGCAGCGCGGTCGGTTCGGCGGTCAGCTCGGGGGCTGTCGTCATTGTCGGCCCTTCTCCTCAACAGATGGCTCACGCGCGACGATCGCGCCGGGTTCGGCTATTTGCTGAACACTAGTGTTAGATTAATGGTTGCGGCCCGTACCGTGTCAAGCTTTCTGTCGGTGTGAGGGAGGTGTGATGTCCGGGGATCCGGCTGTGGCGCGCCGTGGGCGTCCGCCCCAGACCCAGGAGCAGGCCGAGGAGGTCCGCGCCAGGATCGTGGAGGCGACCGCCGCCGTGTTCGCCCGCAACGGGTCGCGCGGTTTGAGTGTCGCCCAGATCATCGAGCAGGCCGGGCTGGCGCGGCCGACGTTCTACCGGTATTTCGGCAATGCCTCCGAGCCGCTGCACGTGGTGCTCACCGCCTCCAACGACGGCCTGGTCGGCGGTATCAGGGACGCGCTCACCGGCACCGACGAGCCCGTCCAGCTCGGTATCCGGCTCATCGACGCCTACGTCGACTGGGCGCGCGGTCACGGCGCGATGCTGCGCCCGCTCTTCGCCGAGCTGCACGACCCCGGCTCCCCCGTGTCGGCCTATCGCGAGCGCGCCCTCGACGACATCCGTGATCTGGTGCGCAAGACCTTCGGCGAACTCGGCCGTCCGGTGCCCGCGCCGCTGGATCTCGACGCCGCGCTGCACGTGTGCGAGTACGTCGTCTACCGCCTGACCGCGGGCGCCGACCCCGACCACGACCCGGCGCCCGACCTGGTCACCGAGGCGCGGGTGACGATGATCCGCATCCTGCTGGTCACCCTGGGCACCAAGGACGACCTCGCCTACGCGATGGAGCTGCCGGGCCTGTTCCCGGACGCCTGACGGGTCAGCCGGGCGGCATCTCCCCGCGCAACAGCGCGACCACCCCCACGACGAGCAGCGCCGTGAGGATCACGCTGATCACCGCCGCGACCACGGCCTGCCGGGCGATCGGCATGCCGGCGCGCCGGGCGCGCGTCACCGACAACGCACACCCGGCGACACCACCGGCCCAGCACAGCAGGAACGCGACCCCGCCGCCCAGCGCGCCCGCGGGAACCGCCACCAGCGCGGCGGCACACCCCCACACGGCTTCGCTGTACCCCGGGCGCGGGGCAGGTTCGGCTGTCATGTCGGGAAAGTACCGCGTCGGGTCGCCGCGGCGGGCGTCCGCGCGGTCACGGTGCGGACCAGCGCGACGGCGAGCAGGGCGGCACCGGTCCAGGACAGGAGGGTCAGGCGTTCCCCGAGCAGGGCGACGGCCAACACGGTGGCGGTCAGTGGTTCGAGCAGGCTCAGGACGGCGGCGGTCGCGGCGCCGGCGGTGACCAGGCCGTGGAAGAACAACGCGTAGGCGAGGGCGGTGGGCGCCAGGCCGAGCAGTGCCACGGCGAGCAGGTCCGCCGGGACCGGGGCGAAGGTGAGGCCGGTCGTGGCGGCGGGCAGCGCGAGAAGTGCGGCGCCGCCGAGGAATCCGTAGCCGGTGGCGGTGATCGTGTCCAGGCCGGGCACCGGCTCGGCGGTGACCAGGGTGACCGCGGCGAACGCCGTGGCCGCGAGGAGAGCCAGCGCCGCGCCCGCCAGGACGCCGGCGGTGTCGGCGGTGGGCACGCCGACGAGGACCGTCAGCCCGGTGATCGCGAGCGCGAGGGTGGCGACGCGCCGCGCGTCCAGCCGGGCGCGGCCGGTCACGTGGTCGAACCCGGCCACCAGCACCGGCGCGGCACCGATCGTGACCAGGGTCGCCAGAACGACGGTCGAGGCGCTGACGGCGACGAAGTAGGACGCCTGGAACACGGCGGCCAGCGCACCGATCGCACCGATCCGGCGCCGGGCGGCCCGACCACGGGGGACAGCGCGCCGCACGGCCAGCGAGACGGCGATCAGGATCGCGCCGCCGACGCCGAGCCGGTAGGCCGCGACCGCGATCGGGGACAGCCCGGTGCGGTCCTGGACCAGCGCACCGAGCAGACCGCCGGTACCCCAGAGGATTCCGGCGGCGACGAGGGGGAACAGTCCGGCGCGGGCGCGCGCGGACACAGCGGAAGAGACAGACATGAGGGGATCGCTCCTGCGACAGCGGGGGTGGGGGTCGCGGAAACGAGGTGCGTACAGCGGCCGTACGGGCGCGCGCCATCGTCACCCGAGGGAATCGGCCGTGCCTACCGGGTCGGCGGCACGTGTTCTCGGGGCACCTCGCTCAGGAGGCGGGCGGCGGCGTGGAGCGGAAGCGCTGAGGCACGCCGTCATGGTATCGGCGCACACAGAATCTCCACAATTGGCCCCGGAACGCTCCACACCCACTCGCTAGGGTCTGACCATGGATTGCAGTGGCGGGACCGGGCAGCCGGGGCGGCGCGTCCTCGTCGTGGACGACGACGTGACGATCGCGGAGTCGGTGGCGGCGCGGCTGCGGGCCGAGGGATTCGCGGTCGACGTGGCACACGACGGTCCCGGCGCGGTCGCCGCGGCCACCGCCGGTGAACCGGACGTCGTGGTCCTCGATGTGATGCTGCCCGGGTTCGACGGGCTGGAGGTGTGCCGGCGCATCCAGGCCGAGCGGCCGGTGCCGGTGCTCATGCTCACCGCGCGCACCGACGAGACCGACCAGCTGATCGGGCTCGGGGTCGGCGCCGACGACTATCTCACCAAGCCGTTCTCGATGCGGGTCCTCGCGGCCAGGGTGCACGCGCTGCTGCGGCGCGTCGACCGGGCGGCCGAGCGCGGCGACCACACCATCGTGGTCGGCGATCTGCGGATCGATCTGGACGAACGGCGGGTCTGGCGTGGCCCCACCGAGGCCAGGCTGACCCCGCTCGAATTCGAGCTGCTGGCCCGGCTCGCGCACCGGCCGCGCGCGGTGCTGGCACGCGAGCGGCTGCTGGAGGACATCTGGGACTGGTCCGACGCGGCGGGCACCCGCGCGGTCGACAGCCACATCAAGGCGTTGCGCCGCAAGCTCGGCGCCGACCTGATCCGCACCGTGCACGGTGTCGGCTACGCCCTGGACGCGCGATGAGCGCCTTCCTCGACCGGGTCGCCGAGCTGATGCCGCGCCCGCTGGATCCGCTGCGGTCGATCAAGCTGAAACTGGCCGTGCTCATGGTGTGTTCGGGCGCGGTGGCCTTCGCGTACTTCTGGTTCCGGATCGGCTGGTTGCCGACGTTCACCACGCTCACCGCGATGGCGATCGCCCTGGTGACCTCGCAGTTCCTCGCCCACGGCATCACCAGGCCGCTACGCGAGATGACCGCGGCCGCGCGGCGAATGGCGCACGGCGACTACAGCTTCCGGGTGCGCGCGAGTTCCCGCGACGAGGTGGGCGAGCTGGCCCAGGCGTTCAATCAGATGGCGGCCGACCTGGCCGCGGCCGACCGCCAGCGCCGCGACCTGATCGCCAATGTCTCGCACGAACTACGCACGCCGGTGACGGCGCTGCACGCGGTGCTGGAGAACATCGTCGACGGTGTGAGCGAACCGGACCCGGCGACGCTGCGGACCGCGCTGGCCCAGACCGAACGCCTCGGTCTGCTGGTCTCGGAGCTGCTCGACCTGTCCAGCATCGAGGCGGGCGCGTTCACCCTCGACCGCGAAAAGGTCCCGCTCGCACCGCTGTTGGCGGAGGTGATCGCCGAGGCCGAGGTGATGACGGCGGCGCTCGGCCGCGGCGTCCGCTTCACCACCGTGATCGAACCGCCCGACGCGACCGTCGACGCCGACCGCGCCCGCCTGCACCAGGTGCTGTTCAACCTGCTCGACAATGCCGCCAGGCACGGCCCGGCCGGCGGCGAGGTCCGCGTGTACGCCGCGGCCGCACCGGACGGCACCGTGCTCGAGATCGCCGACGACGGGCCCGGCATCCCGGAGGCCGACCGCGCCACCGTGTTCGACCGCTTCACCCGCGGCGGCCGCACCGACGGCGGCGGCACCGGACTGGGCCTGGCCATCGCCCGCTGGGTCATCGACCTGCACGGCGGCACCATCGCCGTCGCCGACCCCGGCTCCCGCATCCGCCTCGTCCTCCCCACAACCTGACCCATCCCACCCATCACCTCCCGGACCCCCAGGGTCCCGGGACGATCCCGCACACCTTCCGGAGGGGAACATGACCGACCAGACCACCCCGGCGCCCCAACCGCCGATACCCGAAGACACTCCGACGCCGGACACCGGTGCAGCCACCGGAACCCCGGCATCGAAGATCGCCACTCCGGCATCCGGCAGCACTGCCGGAATTCCGCTGTCCCCCAGCGGCTCCACCGCCGAAACGCCTCCCGGCAGCACCCGAACTCCGGCTCCCGGCACAGGCACCACCGCGCAGCGGGACACCGTCACCTCGGACCCGAAGACGACGGGCACCGCTGAATCTGCTGCGACACAAGGAAATACTTCCGTATCGCCGTGGTCAGCGGGTTGGCAGCCGCCCACTCCCCCGCCGCCGAGACCGATCTCGCCTCCCGCCATTCTTCGCGTGGTCCCGCGCTGGCAACGGGTGGCCCACCCACCCCGCGCACTCCCCGCCGCCGCACTGGCCGGAATCGTCAGCGCGACAGTGATTCCGATCGATCGCCCCGGCTTCGGCTGGCTGCTCGCGGGCACCGTCGTCGCCGGCACCCTCTACGCGGTGGATCACCACGCCCGCACTCGTCCCGCCGTGCCGACGGCGACCGCGCCGGCGGACGGTGAGCCGACGACGGCCGCCCCGGCTGTCCCCGGCCCGCTCACCGGCGGTTCGGCTCCGGGGGCCGACGGCGAGCCCAGCGCACGTACCGCGGCACCCGCCGCCGACGCGGCACCCGGGCCGCGAGAGGGGCTCGTTCCCAGCACGCAGGCCGGCATCGCCCCGAGCGCCCAGCCGTCCACCACGAGCGGAAGCTCCGTCACAACGCCCGCGCCTGCCGCCGACGCGACGACAGGGCACCGGGCCGACGCTGTGTCGCCCGATCGGGCGCAGGCCGATCCCGCTGCGGCGCCATCACTTCCCGCCGAGGCGGGCGTCGCCGCCGTGCGACAGGGAGCGTCGAGCACCGGGGCCACCGGAACCGGCGCGGCCGACGATGCCCCGGCAGCTCGTGGGTCCACGCCGCCCAGCACGGCATCCTCGACGGACATGCCTGCCCGGACCGGTGGGTCCTCGACGGAGGACCCGAACGGACGAACGATCGCGGCTGCGCCGGCCCCGACATCCACGAATACTCCACTCCCAGAATGCGATCCGCGAGCCCCCGCCGACCGCGGCGGCGCGGCGGCGCGGCCGAGCCCGGCGGCGACGCACACCCCACCTCCAAGCAGCGCCGATCCGCAAGACACAGGAGAACGCCGCGGCGCGGGAGGGGTGCCGAGCCTGGCTTCGGGGAACACTCCGCCGACCCGCAGCGACGATCCGCAGCACCCGGTGGGGCACCGCAGCACGCGGCTGCCGGGGTCGGCGCGGGTGTGGTGGGCCGCGGCGGCGCTGGTGCTGCTCGGGGTCGGGACCGTGCGGGCGGCCGGGTGGTTGTTCGCGCTGTGCGTGGTGGCCGCGTGTGTCGCGGGGTCGCTGGCGGTGCTGGGGCGCAGGACGCGATGGGGTGTCGTGCACGACATGGTCGCGGTGCCGTTGGCGACGCTGGACGCGCTGCCGTGGGCGTGGTCGGGGTTGCGGGAGGCGCGGCCGAAGGGTGCGTCGAGCGTGCGGCGGTACGGAGTGTCGGTCGCGGCGACGGTGGCGTTGCTCGTGGTGTTCGTGCCGTTGCTCGGCGGGGCGGACGCGACCTTCGCGGACCTGCTGAGCGGCCTGGTGCCCGCGGTCGACGGCGCGTCGGCCTGGCACTGGATCCTGCTGTTCGGCGTGGTCGGGATCGGCGCCCTGGCGGCGCTGTACCTGCTGGCCGGGCCGCCCGCGGCCGCCGAGGAGGGCAGCAGGCCCGCGCGGCAGTGGTCGCGCAGCGAGTGGGTGCTGCCGGTGAGCGCGCTGACGGTGCTGTTCGGCGTGTTCGTCGGCGCCCAGTTCGTGGCGCTGTTCGGCGGCGACGACTACGTGCAGCGGACCGCCGGGCTGACCTACGCCGAGTACGCGCGCAGCGGGTTCTGGCAGCTGTCGGCGGTGAGCATCCTGACGCTGGCGGTGATCCTGGCGGTCCTGCACTGGTCGGAACAGGACTCCGCGGCCGACCGGCGCTGGCTGCGGGTGCTGCTCACCGCGGTGAGCGTGCTGTCGCTGGTGATCGTCGGGTCGGCGCTGGCCCGCATGTGGACCTATCAGCAGGCGTACGGGTTCACCGTGCTGCGCGTGCTGGTGGGCGTGTGCGAGCTGTGGGTGGGCCTGGTGTACCTGCTGGTGCTGGTGGCCGTCGCGCTGCTGCGCTGGACCTGGGTGTCGCGTGCCGCGGTGGGGACGGCACTGGGCACCTTGATCGCGCTGGCGGTGCTGAATCCGGAACACCTTGTCGCCGAACGCAACATCGATCGGTGGGAGCAGGGCAAGCGGCTCGACACCGGCTATCTGAGCACCCTGTCCCCGGACATCGTCCCCGCCCTGACACGCCTGCCCGAGTCGCTGCGCACCCAGATCGAGGACCCGATCCTGGCCGACCTGGACGAGGACTCCTGGTGGTCGTGGAACTGGTCGCGGGAATCGGCCCGCTGACCTACGCCGGGGTGCCGCGGGACAGTCCGCTGGCCCGCAGCACCCGGCGGCCGATGGCGGCCCGGATCGACTCCTCGGTGCCGATGACGCGCACGTGCGAGCGGGCGCGGGTGATCGCGGTGTAGAGCAGTTCCCTTGTCAGCAAGGTGGATTCGGGTTCGGGCAGCACCACCGAGACGGTGTCGTACTGGCTGCCCTGACTGCGGTGGATGGTCATCGCGAACACGGTGACCACGGCCGGGAACTGGGTGGGGTGCACCAGATACGGCTCGCTGCCGCGTTGCAGCGCCGCGCGCAACGACCCGTCGGGGCGGCGCACGATGACGCCGGTGTCGCCGTTGTAGATGCGCGCCTCGTGATCGTTGGCGGTCACCAGCAGCGGCTGTCCGGGATACCAGACCGATTGCGGCCCTTCCGGTCCCGCGCCCGCGGCGGCGGCCCACTCCCCCGCCATCCGGTCCCAGCGTTCCACGCCGAACGGCCCCTGGCGGTGCGCGCAGAGCAGGCGGTGCGACTCCAGCGCGGTGAGCGCGCCGACGGCGTCGCCGGCCTCGGCGGCGGCCGTCACCGCGCGCGCCGCCACCGTGACATCGGCGCGGACCGCCGCCACGTCCTCGGGTCCGCACAGCGAGACATCTTCGCCCCCGGCGCGCAGAATCGCCAGGGCGGCGTCGGCGTCGCCCGCGCGGACGGCGACGGCGACGTCGGCGATCCGTCCGCCGAAGCGCCTGCCCCGGGTCAACCGCACGATCCCGCCGCCGAGCCTGCGCCGCTCCACCGGCGACAGCGCCGACGAAACATCCTGTGCCCCAGCCCCCTCCGTGGACGCGTCGGACACGGCGTGCACAGGCGCGAGCTCGTCCGGCTCGCCGCGCGAAGCCGCCGTCGCGCCCCCGACCTCGGGCGTCACGCCGTCCACCCGCGCCCCCAGCGCCGGATCCGCGTCGAGCAACTTCCGCAGGGCCGGATTCGGGGACGCGGTGACGGGTCCGGCGACCAGATCGGCCAGGACCGCGCCGGCGTCGACGGAGGCGAGCTGATCCGGGTCGCCGACGAGGACCAGCCGGGTGTCGGGCCGCAGCGCCGAGAACAGGTGGCTCATCATCGTCAGCGACACCATCGAGGTCTCGTCGACGACCACCACGTCGTAGGGCAGCCGATTGTGTTCGTGGTGCCGGAATCTGGTGGTGCGGCCGCGCTGCCAGCCCAGCAGCCGGTGCAGGGTGGCCGCGGTCAGCTCGGGCAGGCCCAGTTCGGCGGCCTGTTCGCGCACGGCCTCCTGCAACCGCGCGGCGGCCTTGCCGGTCGGCGCGGCCAGGGCGATACGCAGGGCGGGCAGTTTCGGGGTGGCCCGGCGGTGGGCGGTGAGCAGGGCGAGGATGCGCGCGATGGTGTGCGTCTTGCCGGTGCCGGGGCCGCCGGCGACGACGGTGGTCCAGTGCGTGGCGGCGAGCGCGGCCGCGAGCCGCTGCCGGTCGGGACCGTCGCCGTGCGGATCGGTGAAGAGGCGATCCAGCTCCGCGCGCACGAGCGCGGTATCGATCACCGGGTGATCGGCGCTGCGTTCGGTGAGCACGCGCCGCAGCGTCTGTTCCTGCTGGTAGTACCGGTCCAGGTAGAGCAGCGCGCCACCGTCGGCGTCGGCTTCGACCAGGCGCAGCGGGCACAGCGGCCCGGCGGGCCCGCCACAGATCAGCGGACTGCGCCGCAGGGCCGCGAGCACGCGATCGACGTCGGGCCACGGCAGCGTCGCGGGGTCGATACCCGGTGCCGCGCCGCGGCTTTCGTCGGCGTCGATGCCGATCTCGCGCATCCGCGCCAGCTCGAGACACACCGACCCGGAGCGCACCGCGCGCACGGCGAGCGCCGCCGCGAACAGCACGTCCTCGCTGTCCTCGCGGCCCATCCGCCCCAGCCGCACCGCGACGTGCACGTCGGCGGCCGAGAGCACGCCCGCTTCGTTGAACACGCGCAGCAGCCCCGTGCCGCGCTGCGCCACCTGGATCGAGGTCATCGCGCGCCTCCCGCGAGCAGATCCGACAGCGCGACAACGAGTTCGGCGGGCGGATACCAGTCGAAGACGCCGTGTCCAGGCGGGGTCGCCGGCCCGATCATGCCGCGCACGAACAGATAGCGCGCGCCGCCGAGGTGCCGCGCCGGATCGTAGCCGGGCACCCGCCAGCGCAGATAGCGGTGCAGCGCGACGGCGTACAGCAGGGCCTGGAGGGGGTAGTGCGAGCGGATCATCTCGGTGACCATGTGCTCGCGGCGGTAGTGCTCGACGGTGAGATCGCCGGTGCCGAGGCGGTTCGTCTTGTAGTCCACGATCAGGTAGCGGTGGCCACCCGTCGCCTCGGGGACCCGGAGCACGGCGTCGATGCTGCCGGTGAGGTAGCCGCGCAGGACCGTGTCGGGCAGGGCCGCAAGATGATCGGCGTAGCCGGCCAGCGGGTCGTCGGCGGGCAGATGCTCGCGCAGCAGCGCGGCGACCGCGTGCATGGTCGCCGGCCGCGCGGTCGGGGTGTCGCCGCCACCCAGCGGCAGCTCGAATTCCAGCTCGCACAGCCGATCCCGCGTGGGGATGGTGGCCAGGGACCCGAAATCGGCAGGCGTGCGCAGGACTTCGAGCAGGGCGGCCGACAGCACGTCGACCTCGAGTTCGGTCATGGTGTGTTCGACGGCGGCCAGGCAGCGGGCGTGCACCTCGGCGGCGAGGTCGGGCGCCGAGGTGTCGACGGTTTCGAGCACGCCGTGCACGAGGGTGCCGAATTCGGCGCCGTAGGGCAGGGCGTTCATGAGCGAGGGCGCGGCCGAGCCGCCGGCCGGGGCGTCCAGTGGCGGCTCGGCGGCCTCGTCGTCGGGGCCGGGCCCGTCCTCGGGTTCCTCCTCGGTCACGCCCGCGCTGTCGTGGGCACCCGCGGTGAGCGCGGAGTAAGAGGTGCGCCGCCACTGCTGGTCGAGCGTCCGCGTGAAGTCGGCCGCGGCCAGCTCACCGGTGGGGAGTTCGGCGCGCACCCGCCGGGGCGCCACGTCGTCGGGACGGTCGACGGCGGTCACCGAGATCACCTCGGCGGCGGGTGCGGCCCATTCGGTGATCCGTTGTACCGCCGCGGTGTCCGCCGGAATCTCCGCGCGGCGCGGGACCTGCGCCGAGCCCGGCCGACGGCCCAGCATCATCCGGTGCAGCGGGGCCGCGCCGGTGGTGACCGCGGGCGCCCACCAGGTGACGACCTGGCACATGGCTCGCGTCAGCGCGACATACAGCAGCCGCAACTCCTCGCCCGATTCCTCGGCCTCGCAACGCAATTGGCGCTCGCCGTAGCCGGGCGCCTCCTTGCCGCCGATGTCGAGCACGCGGGTGCCGTTGTCGTCGTGGAACAGCAGCGTGGCCGGATAGGGGTTCTTGGCGCTGTCCCACGCGAAAGGCACGTAGACGATCGGGAATTCGAGCCCCTTGCTGGCGTGCACGGTCGCGATCTGCACGGCCGCCGCGTCGCGGTCCAGGCGTCTGCTGCGGCCGCTCACACTGCCCGCCTCGGGGTCGCGGACGCGGTCGGCCAGCCAGCGGGTCAGCGCGGTGAGCCCCAGCCCCTCGGCGAGGGCGACCTCGTCGAGCAGCTGGGCGAGGTGGCGCAGGTCGGTGAGTTCGCGTTCGCCGTTCTCCACCGCGAGCAGCCGGGGCGCGAGATCGGTCTCGGTGGCGAGCTTGTCGAACACCGCCGCGAACCCGGCGCGCCCGAACAGCCGCGCCGCCTCGCGCAGCTGGGTGGACACCCTGCCGACGAGATCGGCACCGCCCGCGTCGATCTCGGCGACGGTCACGCCGAGGATCGGGGTGCACGCGGCCAGCCGCACCCGGTCACCACGATGCGGCTGTTCGAGCGCCCGCAGCACCCACAGCCAGTCGGTGGCGGCGGCCGTGGCGAACACGCTGGTGCCGCCTGCCAGCACCGAGGCCACGCCCACCCGGTCGAGGGCGGCGCGCACGACGTCGATCTGGGTGCGGGTACGCACCAGCACGGCGATGTCGCCGGGCCCGATCGGCCTGCGGACCCGGCCGTCGCCCGCCTCGGCGAGCGAATGATCCGCGCCGCGTTCGGGTTTGGCGTCGATGGTGGCCCCGGATTCGAGCAGGGTGACGATGTCGGCCGCGAGGTCGTCGGCCACCTTGGCCCGCTGCCTGCCCACCGAGGGGAATCCCGATCGGTTCCGCGGCCCGGCCCCCGTGCGCGGCAGGACCCGCACCCGCAGCGGCGTGATCACGGCCGGGTCGCCGTGCAGGCGGGTGTCCGGCCGGGTCGGGGTCACCGGGTACACGCTGATCTCGGGATGCCCCAGTTCCGCGCCGCCGCACAGATGATCGAGCGCGCGCAGCAGACCCGCGTCACTGCGCCAGTTCCGCGTCAGCTCGCTGCGCCGCTGGGCGTGCGCGACCGCGTCGAGGTAGCTGAGGACCTCGGCGCCGCGGAAGGCGTAGATGGCCTGCTTCGGGTCGCCGACCAGCACCAGGGTGGCGTGTTCGTGGAAGGCCAGGCGCAGGATGTCCCACTGCAGCGGATCGGTGTCCTGGAACTCGTCGACCAGGGCGACGCGGTAGCGCTGCCGGATCCGCGCGCACGCCCGCGGCCCGTGCTCCGGGTCGGCGAGCACGTCGTGCAGCAGCACCAGCAGATCGTCGAAATCGCGCAGTCCCGCACGGCGTTTGCGGCGTTCGGTCTCCGCGCGGACCGCGGTCGCGAAGGCCACCCGCTCGCCCGCGGCGCCGTCGGTGCGCGGGGCCAGCTCGGCGTGCCGGTCGTGCACGGCGGCCAGGGCGAGGGTGTGCGCCTCGCGCAGGGTGAACGGGGCGCGGTCGCGGGCGTAGCGGGCCAGGTACAGGTCGTCGGCGACGGTGGCGACGAGCTCGTCGACCGACTCCACCAGCCGGGCGCCCGGATCGTGTTCGCCCGCGAGCCCGAGTTCGTCGAGCATCCGCTGGCAGAACGAGTGCGTGGTGGCGATGGTGCCCGCGTCGAAATCGGCCAGTGCCGTGAGCAATCGGTGCCGGCGCAGCCGCAGCGTCGCGGGATCGGTGTCGGCCAGCGCGCGCACCAGCTCGTCGGGATGGGCGCGCGCGAGGGCCTGGTCGGCCAGCGCGGTCGCGACGGTGACGAACCGGTCCCTGGTGCGTTCCCGCAGTTCCTGGGTGGCGGCGCGGCTGAAGGTCACCAGCAGCAGTTCGGTGACGGCGATGCCCGCTTCGGCCACGTAGCGCACGGCGAGGCCGACGATGGCGTGGGTCTTGCCGGTGCCCGCGCTCGCCTCGAGCACGGTCGTGCCCTCGGGCAGCGGCCCCGCGGCGTCGAAGGCGGCGGGCGCCGTCACGGTCCCGGTCACGGCTGCCCCTGACTCTCGGCGGCCAGCAGGGGCCCCCACCAGCGGCGCGCGACCGCGCCGAAGCGGGTGCTCTCCGGCTCGCCCGGCCTGGCCTGCTCCGCGGCGAGACTGCCGAAGCGCGGGGCGCGGCCCCATACGTAGCGCAGGTAGCGATCGGTGTGGTCGCCGAACTTGTCGGGGCCGTTGGGACCGCCGTCGAAGGCGTGCTCGGCGGCCAGCAGCGCGTCGGCGACGCCGTCGCCCCGGAAGCGCCGCTCGGCGTAGGCGGCGGTGGCCGCGGGCGCGACCGGTAACGGCGCGCACAGCCCCTCGTCGCGCGAGCGCACCAGATCGCGCAGGATCTCCCGCGCGGCGGGCGCTTCCGGCGCCACGATCACCGAGCGCGCCACCGGCCTGCTGCGGAACTGCCCGCGCCCCGTGCTGATCGCCCGCCACGAGCGGTCCTCGGTGGCCGCGAGCGCCAACAGCGACACCCAGGCCGCCAGCCGGTGTTTCGGCGCCAGCCGGGAGTAGGTCGTGCGCACGAGCGTCTCCCCGCGCACCTCGGGGACGGTGCCGGACAGGGTGCGGCCGCCGCCCAGGTCGATGGCGATGTCGACGGCGCGGGCGGGCGCCTCGTAGTCGGGCAGCGCGGTGCGCACGATGGTGTCGACCGTGCCCTCCACCTCGTCGAGCACGGCGGCCCCGAATCCGAAGGGCGGCAACGTGCCTCGTCGCCATTCGGCCGCGCGCAGCCCGGCCGGGTCGGCGCCGGTGAGCCGCGCCGACAGCATCCGCTCGCCGAGATCCCACTTGGCCAGCCCGTCCAGTTCGATGGGTAGCTGGTCGGCGATGTCCTCGGATTCCTCGGGCACCCGCAGTCCGAGCCGCTGCCAGAGGAAGGCCCGCACGGGGTGTTCGGCGAAGGCGATCAGTTCCGCCAGCGCGACATCGCCGAGCGGCGCCGGGGGCAGCGGCTCGGTGAGCAGCGGGGGCCGGGGCGCGGACGGCCGCGCGGCGGCTCTGGCGCCGGCCAGGGCGACGGTGTCGAAACTGCGCGGCCGCGCGGGGTCGAAGTTGCGACGGTCGAAGGCCTGCAACGGATGTCGCACGCGCACCGCGTCCATCGCCGCGCGGCCGACGTGCACGGTGAGCACGTCGAGCAGCTCGGCCACCGGCACCGCGGGCGGGCGGGCGGCGCCGGTCACGGGGTCGGCGCCGGAGTGCACGACGAGCAGCTTCTCCCCCGCCGCCATGATCGCGTCGAGCAGCAGCTGGCGGTCCTCGCTGCGGGCGTCACGCTCGCCGAGCAGCGGGTCGCGGGCCAGCAGGTCGTCGCCGTCGACCGAGCCCGGCCGGGGGAAGACGTCGTCGTCGAGACCGAGCAGCACGACCACCTTGTGCGGCACCGACCGCATGGGCACCAGGGTGCACACGGTCAGTTCGCCGGTGCGGAAGTTCGCGCGGCCGGGCCCGCCCGCCAGGCGGCTGGTGAGCAGGACCGCGACGTCGGCGAGACGCAACGGCGTCGCGCCCGCGTGTTCGGTGGCGGCGACGATCTCGCGCCGCGCCTCGGTCCTGATCCAGGAGTGCGCGTCGGGCACGTCGGTGAGCAGCTCGACCGCGCGCAGCAGCACCGCCGTCCACTCCGCGGCGGGACGGGGGCCGCGCAGATCGCGCAGGCACACGGCCAGCCGGTCGACGAACTCGGCGAACCGACCGGCCAGGTCGACGTCGTTGGAGTCGACGTCGTCGAGGGGCAGCGCCAGATCCAGCCAGTCGTCCCCGGATTCGTCGGCGGTGACGCCGAGCAGGATGCGGTCGACCGCGGCGTTGAGGGTGTTCTGGGCGAAGTCGGCGAGGCCGAACGCCTCGCGCTGGCGCAGGCCGATCCCCCAGCGCGCGCCGGACTCGGCCGCCCATTCGCGCAGCCGCTCGATGTCGTCGTCGTCGAAGCCGCAGCGCCTGCGGACGGTCTCGCTCGCCGCGAGGTCGAGCACCTGCGTCACGGTGACGCGACCGTCAGCCAGTTCCAGCAGGTCGATGACGACCGCGAGCATCGGGTTGGTCACCGCGCGTCCCCGGTCGGCGAGCCGGACCCGCAGCTGGTGGGCCGGATGTTCGCCCGCCACGGGCACATCCACCGCCCCGGGCACGCGCTGTCCGAACGCGGCGCGGACCAGCGGAGCGTAGGCCTCGACATCGGGGCACATGATCAGCACGTCGCGCGGCTGCAGCTCGGGATCGGCGGCGAACGCGCTCAGCAGCAGATCGCGCAGCACCTCGACCTGGCGGGCGGGCCCGTGACAGGCGTGCACCTCGACCGTCCCGTCGGGCAGCGCCCCCGCCTCAGGCGCCCGATCGTCCCGAATCGCCGCCTGCACGGCGCCGAGCAGGGAGGCCGGCGCCGGAGCGCCCGGCAGGTGGGTCTCGCTGTCCAGCACGGGATCCAGCCGCTGCTGCAGTTCCCGGACGTCCCGCGCCAGCCCGGCCAGCAGCGGATGACGCACGAGGTCGGCGGTGGTGTCGGCCGACCTCGGGCGAACCGCACCGGCACGCGAGAACAGCGCCGGTCTCGCGGCGCGATCGTCGTGCGACAACGCCGCTCCCAGGTCGCGAAGGTCGGTGCCCGATCCGTCGTGCGCCCCCGACCCCGACGGCGGGTCCGTCCGCTCCGGCGCGGGCGTCCGGGTGCGAGCGTCGGAGGCCGGTCCGCTTCCCGCTGCCGACAGCGCTGTCCACATGGCCGGGCTCGGGTGCGCCAGCCACAGGTGGACGTCGCGATGTTCGGCCAGGGCGGTGAGGACGGCGAGCTGGTCGGCGGGCAGGCGGGTGAGGCCGAAGACGGACAGCCGGTCCGGGAGGTCGACGGAGCCCGGCTCGGCGCGTAGGCGCGCGCAGGCCGCCGCCAGCCGTTCCGCCGGACTCGGCGAACCGACCGCCGCGCGCAGCGCCCGCCAGAGCCGGGGCTGCCAGGCGAGGTCGCCGGGGACCTGGCCGCCCGCGCCGTCGGTGTCGGCGCCCGCGGTCCAATCCAGCAGGAGCTGCGGCCGCTGGGCGGCGTACGAATCGAACAGGGCGGCCAGGTGGGCCGCGGTGGCGTAGCGGCGGCCGACGCGATGCCCCGCGCCGGGCAGCCCGAGATGCCGGGCCAGCACCGCCGCCCACGGCTCGCCGGCGACCTCGTCGATCACGCCGAGCAGCGTCCAGACCAGCCGCTGCCCCGACCACGGGTCGTCCTCGGGAGCCACCCCACTCGCCGCGGACAGCGCCTCGGCGACCAGGGCCGCCGGCGCCGGGAACACGATGTTGGCGGCGATACCGTCGCCGCGGCGCCGGCCAGCGCGACCCGCGCCCGGCACACCGTCGGCCCGCGCCTCCGCATCAGGGCCTGCCGAGCCCGCGGCCGGGACGGCGTCGCGAAGATCGTCCGTTCCCGCCGGCGCGCCGCCCACACCGAGCACGCCCGACAGGCGCTGCGCCAACCACCGCTCGATCCCCTTTGCCGGGACGGCGACCACCTCGGTGGCGAACGGGTCGGCCGGTGCGCTGCCGAGCAAACTCCCCAGTCCGTCGGCCAGCGCGTCGGCGCGTTCGGCGCGATGGAGGTGCAACGGCATCCGTCGTTTATACGCCCAGCGATCGACCCGCAATCGTGCGGCCCCGCCGCCACCACCGCACAGGGCGAGTGAAATAGGCCACACTGCAACGTGTTACCGGCCGCGTCGGCCGGGCCCCGGAAATCGCCCGTGAGATGGTTGCCGTTCGGGTGGGACAGTTCGGCCGCAGGCGAAAGGCTGGTCCGGTTAGATGATCGCGCAGGTGATACCTCTGGTTCCCGGTGGCGGTTTCGTCGTCCGTCGCGCAGGTGACCGCTGGGAACTGATCAACCGCGGGCGCTACGGCGCCGACCAGGTGCTGCACACCTGGCCGCTGGATCAGCACGGGGAGGCGTTCGAGCACTGCCATCGCCTCAACGGCTGTCCGATCGCGACACCGCACGCCGCGCATCACTGACCGCAAAACCCCTGTGGCGCAACGGCGCTACCACCGAATTTCGGCGGGAGTAGTGCGCTGCGGCCTCAGGTGTGCCAGGGTGGTCCCTCGTGCGTGACCGTTCCTCTTCCTCCCGTGTCGTCACCCGGGTCGCAGCGACCGCCTGTCTCCTCGCCGCGGCGGGCGTCCTCACCCCGGGCGTCCCCGTGCTGTCGGCCTCCGCCGAGGCCGCGCCCCCGGCGCTCACCCAGGTGTCCGGCTTCGACGGCGACATGAACGCGCGGATCGCGCGGGTGAACTCCTACCTCGCCGGGCGGCCCGGCGTCGTCGGCTATGTCCTGCGCGACCGGCAGACCGGCGGGACCTACGCCAACGAGCACGCCGAGAACCAGGTGTGGACCGCGTCGACGATCAAGCTGGCCATCGCGGCCGATCTGCTCAACCGCGCCAGGGTCGGCGCCATCGGCCTGTCCCCCGAGGACCGCACCAACATCGAGTCCATGCTGGCCACCTCCAACGACCAGGCCACCGACGTGCTGTGGAACAAGTACATCGGCTTCGACCGGATGGCCTACAACAACGCCTTCCGCGCCTACGGCATGGTCAGCCTGATCCCGCAGCCGACGACCTCGGCGATGTTCCCCGACTGGTCCTTCCAGAAGTGCACCGCCGCCGACCTGGACCGGCTGATGAACACCA
The DNA here is from genome assembly GCF_003182135.1 of Nocardia neocaledoniensis. Classification (GTDB taxonomy): domain Bacteria; phylum Actinomycetota; class Actinomycetes; order Mycobacteriales; family Mycobacteriaceae; genus Nocardia; species Nocardia neocaledoniensis. The sequence goes on from NZ_QGTL01000001.1 coordinate 31,055, forward strand.
TCCTCGACACCATGCACCCCGACGACCTGGCCTACCTGCTCGACCGCATGCGCTCGGTCGACTCCAACCAGCACTGGGGCGTGTGGGGCGCGGGTTCGGCCATGCGGCCCGGCCTGAAAAACGGCTGGTCGGCCGAGGCCGACGGCTGGGTGGTGAACTCGGTCGGCGTCGCGGGTGACGGCGAGCGCTACACCCTGGCCATCATGAACGCGCTCGGCGCCGACGGCGGCTACACCGAGGGCGCCGAGACCGACACCGAGGTCGCCAGAATTCTGCTTGCCGGTCGCTGACCCGCCCGTCCCGTATTGTCGATCTTGTCGTTCGGATCCGGGATCTCGTGGCGACGTCGCCTCCGGAGCCGACTACGGTAATCCCTGTCACCACCGTTGCGGGGCCACCCCAGTCTGTCGAGGAGCAGGACGATGAGCACTCAGTCTGTCGGGAACCAGCGACACCGTGTGGTGGTGATCGGTTCCGGGTTCGGCGGCTTGTTCGGCACCAGGCATCTGCGCAAGGCCGACGTGGACATCACGCTGATCTCCAAGACCTCCACCCACCTGTTCCAGCCGCTGCTGTACCAGGTGGCGACGGGCATCCTCTCGACCGGCGAGATCGCGCCCGCCACCCGGCTGGTGCTGCGCAAGCAGAAGAACGCCCAGGTGCTGCTCGGTGACGTCCACGACATCGACCTGGCGAACAAGACGGTCACCTCGCGACTACTCAACCGCGACACCGTGACCCCGTTCGACAGCCTCATCGTGGCCACCGGCGCGCAGCAGTCGTACTTCGGCAACGACCACTTCGCGACCTTCGCGCCCGGCATGAAGACGATCGACGACGCGCTGGAACTGCGCGCCCGCATCCTCGGCGCCTTCGAGCAGGCCGAGCTGGCGAGCACGCAGGAGGAGCGCGACCGGCTGCTCACCTTCATCGTCGTCGGCGCGGGCCCGACGGGCGTCGAGCTGGCGGGACAGATCGCCGAGCTGGCCGACCGCACCCTCGACGGCACCTTCCGCACGATCGACCCGCGCGACGCGCGCGTCATCCTGCTCGAGGGCGCGGGCGCCGTGCTCGGCCCGATGGGCCCGAAGCTGGGCGCCAAGGCCGCCAAGCGGCTCGAGAAGATGGGCGTGGAGATCCAGCTCAACGCCATGGTGACCGATGTCGACGCGCACGGCGTGGTCGTCAAGGACGCCGACGGCAGCACGCGCCGGATCGAGTCCTCGTGCAAGGTGTGGTCGGCCGGTGTGCAGGCCAGCCCGCTGGGCAAGATGATCGCCGAGCGCTCCAACGGCACCGAGGTCGACCGGGCCGGGCGCGTCGTCGTCGAGCCCGACCTCACCGTCAAGGGTCATCCGAACGTGTTCGTGGTCGGCGACCTCATGTCGGTGCCCGGCGTGCCGGGGCAGGCGCAGGGCGCGATCCAGGGTTCCACCTACGCGGCCAAGGCGATCAAGGCCGGGCTCAAGGGCCAGACCCCCGAGCAGCGGGCGCCGTTCAAGTACTTCAACAAGGGCTCGATGGCCACGATCTCGCGCTTCGACGCGGTCTGCCAGATCGGCAAGTTCGAGTTCAGCGGGTTCATCGCGTGGCTGGCCTGGCTCGCGCTGCACCTCTACTACCTCGTCGGCTACCGCAGCCGGATCGTCACGGTGATCGGCTGGTTCGTCTCGTTCCTCGGCCGCAACCGCGGGCAGATGGCCGCCACCGAACAGTGGGTCTTCGCCCGGCTGGCGATCGAGGAAGTGCAGTCCGACCAGCAGGACGCCGACGAACTGCACGCCGCCCTCGGCGCGCCGCCCGGCAACGCCAAGGCGGGCGCGCCGCGGCAGCGCGAAGTCGGCTGACACAGCGCGCACGACGGCCGGGTGGTTTCCGAACCACCCGGCCGTCGGCGTTTCCGCACCGCCATCCCTTTCCGGCCAGTTCCCGTTTCGGACCCATCCGTCTCCGGCACCGGTCCGAATGTCGGAGGTCATATGTGTGACCAATCCCCTGGATGAAAGGTGATCTATGGCGACGGGGAAACACAGGGCGCCGAGCCCGCAGCGACAGAAGGTGGGTTCGGTCGTCGCGGCAGGAGCGGTACCCCTGGTCATGGCCCTGATCGGCACGGGCACCGCGAATGCCGATCCCGCGCAGGCGGCGGTGACCCAGCACGATCAACCGGCCGGGCCGGAGTTCGACGCGGTGGCGCCCAACGCCACCCCGTACGTGGGCAAGCAGATGCCGGAGAACACGCGCAGTTCGCTGCAGTGGTCGCGCACCGGCCCGGAAACGGACTACCTGTCTCCGGTGGGCACGTTGCACGCACCGACCGCGGTCGCGCCGGTGCCGCCGATCCTGCCGCCGCCGGGGCAGTTCCGCTTCGGTGACCAGCAGGTCCCGGTGCCCGATTTCGTTCCGGTGGACACGTCGATCCAGATCAACGACGCCGCGGCCACCACCGAGGCGAACCTGGCGACCTTCCTCGACTCGGTCGGGCTCGAGCGCAGCCGCTCCGACCACATCGCGGCTTCCACGCTGGGCAGCGCGGCGCGCGGCGCGGCGGTCGGGTCGACGGTGGCGATCCCGTTCGCGATGGCGGCGAGCACGGGCGGCGCGATCGCCGGGCTCGTGGCCGGTGTGCCGTTCCTACCGGTCGGCCTGGTCGCCGGTCCGATCCTGGGCGGCATGGCCGGTTACATGGCGGTGTCGGTGCCGGCGACCGTCGTCGGCGCCGGTGTCGGTGCCGCCGTGGGCGCGGCCAGTGGTTTCCTCACTCCGCCGCGGGCGGCCGCGCCGGAGTCGGTCGCCGATCAGGCGGAGCTCGTCAGCGCCTGATCCTGCCGTGCTGCGACAGTGGGAGCCGGATCACCGGCTCCCACTGTTGTTTCCGCCGATCAGCCGACTGCGAGCGCCGGAGTCGCGCCGCGGGTCTCCGCGGCACTCAATCGGGTGCCGGTGCGGGTCGCGAGCGATCCGCCCGCGGCCAGCGGCAGCCGCACCGCGTCGACGCCACCGGTCCAGGCGGGCCGATCGTCGGGGTAGACCAGTTCGCTGTCGAGTGCGCGTGGCGCGCGCAGAACGTCGTCGGTGTGCGACCCGGTGCCGAGTTCGAGCCGGTGCCGCAGCAGGGGCACGTCCTCGACATCGGCGATCAGGTCACCGCGCCAGCCGCCGTCGTCCTCCCCGCTGCGACCGACCTGCACCCGTTCCCGCAGCCGCAGCCGCGCGTCCGGCGCCAGCCGCACCGTGGTCACCGTGTGGTGCCGGGCGCCCCCGGCCACGATGGTCGGTTCCGGGTCGAAGTCCAGGATGGCGCCCGATCCCAGCTCGAAGTGCCAGTGCGCCACCGACAGCGGGGTGCGGGTGCTCGGCAGCGCGATCGTCGCCGCCACCGAACGCACGGTCAGCCGCGCGCCGGGCAGGACCGTGACGCGGATGTCGAGTTCGTCACCACCGAGCGGTGTCGCGGCGGTGCCGATCAGGTGCACCGTGTCGGTGCCGGTGTGCCGCCCGGCCAGGCCGCCGACCGCGTCGATGCGCGGCAGCCTGCCCGGGGCGGCGACGATGCTCAGTTCAGTGCGCAACGCCGGCGGCCGCGTCCTGCTCGGCGATGACGCGCAGCTGCTCACGCACCCAGGCCAGCACGGGGGTGGCGGCCGGGTCGTCTGTCAGCGACACCAGGGCGGTGGGGCGGCCCTCGCGCACCTTGGCCGCGTCGCGCTCCATCACGCCCAGATCGGCGCCGACCATCGGGGCCAGGTCGGTCTTGTTCACCACGAGCAGGTCCGAGAACGTGACGCCGGGTCCGCCCTTGCGCGGCACCTTGTCGCCGCCGGCGACGTCGACGACGAAGATCTGCACGTCGATCAGGCCGGAGGAGAACGTGGCCGTGAGGTTGTCGCCGCCGGACTCCACCAGGATCAGGTCCAGCGGCGGATTGGCCGCGACCAGATCGTCGATGGCGTCGAGGTTGGCGGTGATGTCGTCGCGGATGGCGGTGTGCGGGCAACCACCGGTCTGCACGGCGGTGATCCGCTCGTCGGGCAGCACGGCGTGGCGGCGCAGGAAGTCGGCGTCCTCGGTGGTGTAGATGTCGTTGGTCAGCACCGCGAGGGACAGTTCGTCGCGCAGCTGCCTGCACAGCGCGGCGACGAGCGCGGTCTTGCCGGAGCCGACCGGGCCGCCGATGCCGATGCGCAGCGCCTCGCCCGGCGCGCGGTGCCGCTTGGGACGGTCGTGGCTGTGCTCGTGCGGTTCGCCATCGATCAGATGGGGCGGCATGGGAACTCCTTCTCGTGGGGACGGGGATTCGGGGTGCTCAGGAGGCGAACAACGGCATGTCGCGCAGCAGATGCCGTTCGGCCATGGCGTCCTGCAGCGGGTCCGACAGCGCGGCGAGCCCCGCCGCGGCCTCGGCGGCGAGCGCGTCGCACAGCGGCGCGAGGCGGATCGTGGCGTCGGCGATGGCCGCGGGATCGAGGGCGAGGAGTCGTTGCGCGGCCGTGGCGGCGCCGGTCAGCGTGGTGTAGACGACCACTCCGGCGAGTTGCTCCGGCTCGGCGGCGCAGGCGATGCCGACCATGCCGAAGACGGTCGAGAGATGGGGCCGCGCACCGGCACACGTCCATTCGTGCCGCGGCCACAGCTGTTTCGCCAGCCGCAGCAGGCCGCGGCCCTGGGCCCGCGAGGCGACACGCGCGGCGGGCGCGGGGGTGCGCGCGTCGGCTTCGAGCTCGGCGCGTTCGGGCGTCAGCGTGCCCGCGCACACCGCCGCCGCCAGCGAAGCGGCCACCAGCCCCGACGTCGCGACGCGACGCCGCAGATACAGCTCGACACTGCCGGTGTCACGCACCAGACCCGATGCCACGGCTTCCTCGACGCCCCCGGAGTGCACGTGCCCGCCGATCGGCAGGCGCGAGTCGGCGAGCGCGAGCAGGGTCGCCAGGCTCGCACCCTCGTTTCGCATCCGCCGATCCTATGCAACCGGACGCGCGATCCGCCCCGTGAGGGCGCTCAGTGGTGCAGCTCACCCCGGGTCTCGGTCGTCATCGCGCGGGCGCCACGGGCCGACCGCCAGGCCAGCGCGGCCATCGCGAGGAGCAGCAGCGCGCCACCGGTCGTGGCCACGTGCATGCCGCTGACGAACGACTCGCGCGCCGCGGCCACCAGGCCGCTGTCGCCGTTCGCGTGCAGGATCGTCTCGCCGAGGGTGTCACCGAAGTCGCCGCCGGAGCGGAAGACCAGCGCGGCCACCGATCCCAGCAGTGCCAGGCCGAGCGAGTTGCCCAGTTCGAAGCTGGTCTCGGAGATGCCCACCGCGGATCCGGCCCGCTCGGCGGGCACCGCCGACACCGCGACGTCCGACACCAGTGTGAACGAGATGCCGTAGCCGATGCCCGCGATCATCGAGCCGAGGATGTACCAGGGCAGGCCACCGTCGACCCCGACGCCGAGCAGCATCAGGTTGCCCACGGCCGACATCACCAGCGCGAGGGTGAAGGTCGCCCGCACCCCGAGCGCCTGCCCGACCTTCGCGCCGCTCATCGAGAACACGAACACCGCGACCGCCATCGGGATGCCGAGCAGGGCCGCCTGCAGCGGATCACGCCCGGTGACCGACTGCAGGTAGATGCTGGTCAGGTAGCTCATCGCGGCCAGCGACATCATCCCGACCAGGCTCGCGCCGATCGCGACCCGGAACAGCGGCCGGGTGAACAGGCTCAGGTCGAGCAGCGGTTCGGCCAGGCTGCGCTGCCTGCGCACGAACACCACCAGCACGACGACGCCGACCGCGGCGATCACCACCGAGGCGAGGTCGAAGCCCTCCGCCGCCAGGTGCTTGATGCCGTAGACCACCGGCAGGATGCCCGCGATGGACAGCGCGACGCTGGGCAGATCGAGCGGGCCGAGCGCGGTGGACCGGTGCTCGGGCAGCAGGATCGGACCGAAGATCAGCAGGATCGCCAGCACGGGGATGTTGATCAGGAACACCGAGCCCCACCAGAAGTGGTGCAGCAGCAGCCCGCCGATGATCGGGCCGACCGCCGAGCCGCCGGCGAAGAACGCGGTCCACACACCGATCGCGGTGGCGCGCCTGCGGGCGTCGGGGAACAGGCTCGAGATGAGCGCCAGGCTCGACGGCAGCAGCGTCGCGCCGCCGATGCCCATCAGCACGCGCGCGGCGATGAGGATCTCGGCGCTGGGCGCGAACGCGGCGAGCACGGAGGCGAGGCCGAACAGGGAGGCGCCGAGGAGCAGGATGTTGCGGCGGCCGATCCGGTCGCCGAGATTGCCCATCGTGATGAGCAGGCCCGCCAGCATGAAGCCGTAGATGTCGAGGATCCAGAGCTGTTGGGAGGCACTGGGATCCAGGTCGGCCGTGAGCGTCGGCATGGCGAGGAACAGCACCGAGATGTCCATCGACACCAGCAGCACCGGGAGCAGCAGCACGCCGAGGCCGAGCCACGCGCGGCGTCCACCGGCGGCTGCGGTGGGCACCGCCGGTTCCAGCTTCGTCATTCCGACATCCTTCCAGGGGTTTGCGTACGCCGTACGCGGGGAACGGGTACAGTGTACGCATGTCCGGGGGTCATGGAAAGTGAATCATGGGATGACTGACGCGAAGCTCACACGTACCGCGATCGTCGACGTAGCGATCACCCTCGCCGACGCCGACGGGCTCGACGCGGTCTCGATGCGGCGCATCGCCGAGCGGCTCGAGGTCGGCACCATGTCGCTGTATCGGCACGTGACCAACAAGGACGAGCTGATCGCCGCGATGACCGACGAGATCGCGGCCCGGCATCCCTATCCCGATCCGGCGGGCCGGGGCTGGACCTGGCGCGACCGCGTGCGCATCGCGGCACAGATCGATTGGGAGCTCTACCAGCAGCATCCGTGGGTGCTGCTCACCTTCGCGGTGCCCCGCTACAGCTTCGGCCCGCAGGGCCTCAACAGCCTCGCGTGGCTGGTGGCGGGTCTGCGCGAGCTGGACGTGTCGGTGCGCGAGGCCACCACGATGGCCTTCACGGTGTGGAACTACATCTCCGGCGCGAGCCTGCCCGTCGTCGGCGGCGCGCTGCTCACCGAGAAGCGCACCGCCACCGACGACACGAACGGACTGCGCGACCTGCTCGAGGGCACCCCGTCGTTCCCGGTGCCACCCGCGCTGGCCGAGCTCAACGGCGCCGGGGTGAGCGAACTGACCTCGGAGGACCTGCTGTTCCTCGGCCTGGACGCGCTGTGCGACGGATTCGCCGCCCGCGCCGACCGCAAACAGCGGCCGATGGCGGGCTGACCACACCGCTTGACCTCAACCGTCATTCAGGTTGAACGATGTGGGCATGCACGCGATCAGACTGCACGAATTCGGTCCGGCCACGAACCTGCGCTACGAGACCGTCCCCGATCCCGAACCCGCCGCCGGTCAGGTGCGCATCGCCGTCGCGGCCAGCGGTGTGCACCTGGTCGACACCGCGCTGCGCCGTGGGGAGCCGGGGCCGTTTCCGGTGCCCGCCTTGCCGACGGTGCCGGGGCGCGAGGTCGCCGGGACCGTCGACCGGGTGGGCGATGGTGTCGCTCCAGGTCTGCTCGGTCGAGCGGTCGTCACCCATCTCGGCGCCGCGCCCGGCGGATACGCCGAGCTGGCGGTGGCCGACGCCGATCGCCTGCTGACCATCCCCGACGGCGTCTCCCCCGGCGCGGCCGTCGCCATGATCGGCACCGGCCGCACCACCCTCGGCATCCTGCTGTTCACCGATCTCGACGCCGACAGTGTCGCGGTGGTGACCGCCGCGGCCGGCGGCATCGGCACCCTGCTCGTGCAGTACGCCAAGGCGATGGGCGCCACCGTGGTCGGGCTCGCCGGCGGGCCCGCGAAGGTGCGCCGGGTCGAGGCCAACGGCGCCGACATCGCCGTGGACTACACCGCCACCGACTGGCCCGACCAGGTCCGCGTCCGCCTCGGCGGACGCACCGCGACCGATGTGTTCGACGGTGTCGGCGGCGCGAACGGCGCGGCCGCGGTCGACCTGCTCGGCCCGGGCGGCACCCACCTGATCTTCGGCTGGTCCAGCGGCGCCGAAACCGTCCTGGACCCGGCGACTCTCGCGCCCCGGCGCATCGCCTCCCGCTCCGTCCTCGGACCCCCGATGATCGAACGCGCGGGCGGTGATCTCCTGCCCCTCTCCCGCCGCGCCCTCGACCTCGCCGCCGAAGGCGTCTTCACGCCCGCCCTCACCGAGTTCCGCCTCGCCGAGGCGGCCCGGGCCCACGAGGCCCTCGAATCCCGCGCCACCACAGGGAAAGTCGTCCTGGTCCCCTGACCCGGGTCGCGCGGGCCATGGGGAAGACTGGTCGCATGACGGACGCGCGGGAACCCGCAGATCGTCGGCTCGCCGCCGAAGCCCTGGCCGCGAACGATCCGACCGGATGGTTCGAACCGCTCTACGCCGAGGCCGCGGCGGGTTCCGCGCCCGTCCCGTGGGACCGCCCCGACCCGAATCCCCTGCTGGTGGACTGGTTCGCCGGCCATCCGACGCCGCAGGGCACGCGCGCGCTGGTCATCGGCTGCGGCTTCGGCACCGACGCCGAATTCGTCGCCGCGCGGGGATCGCGAACCACCGCCTTCGACATCTCGCCCACCGCGATCCGCGGCGCCCGCGCCCGCCACCCCGCGTCGCCGGTCACCTACCAGGTCGCCGACCTGCTGAACCCGCCCGCCGACTGGACGGCGGCCTTCGACCTGGTGATCGAATCCATCACCGTGCAATCCCTGCCGCCCGCTGTCCGCGAGCCCGCCACCGCCGCCCTGCGCACCTTTCTGGCACCCGGCGCGACCCTGCTCGTCATCGCCGACATCGCCGGCGCACCCCTGCCCGGCCCACCGTGGCCCCTCACCCCGGAAGACATCGACGCCATCGCCACCCCCGACCTCACTCCGGTCCGCGTCGAACGCCTCCCCCGCCCCGACCTCCCCGGCCGCCACCGCTGGCGCGCCGAATTCCGCCGGGCGGCGGCCTCCTAGTTCGGTGCCCGGCCTGACGTAGCATGCTCTCGGCGCGCCGGTGTCGCGGTGGCGCGGAGTTCGGCGGATGGGCGGGGACCCGTGATGGACATGGCAGTGGCGGCGATCGAGGACTCGGGCAACATCGTGGTCGCGCCGGGAACCTTGCCGGACAACGACTTACCCGGCACCTTCTTCGGCGCCACGATCTCGCCGGAGGAACTCGTCGCCGGCACCGTCGATCTCACGCGGAAGACCGTGTACCTGTGCGGTGACGTGTCCGCGATCAGCGCGCGGCACGTGCGCACGGCCGCCCGGGTGTTCGTCGTGCGGGAACTGTCGAACGGTCCGCGCGAGGACGAGTCGTGGCCCGTCGTCGACAGCGGCCGGGTCCCGGTCCGCGTGCACGATGTCGGCGTGTACTACCGCCGCTTCTTCGATCTCGGGGCCGATCACTTCGGGCGGATCCGCGCGGAGCACACGTTCCAGTCGCTGACCGAGTCCACGAAACCGGGGACGGCCCATCGCCGCGGGATCTACCTGAGCCCCGTCACACGCGACGGCGACGCGCTGCGGTTCCGTCTGCTGCGGTGTTCGACGAACCTGTCGGGGCCCACCGAGGGGTTCCGCCCGACCGATACGAGCATCGTCGACGCGCTGAACCGCGAGGCCGACACCGTCTTCCGCGACCACGCGCGGCTCGATCACGTGCTCGCCCAGATCTATCACAACACCCCGGCCACGGCCGACAGCAAGCAGTCCAAGGCGAAGATCTCGGCGCACGCCGACAAGACCAAGGACATGCCGGCCAACGGCATCATGGCGTTCTGCACCTTCTACGACGGGCTGGACGCGCTGCGTCCACTGCCGGAGGACCCTTTCGACTACGGGCTGCGCCGGACCAGTGGACTCACCGGTCTCCGCTTCCGCCTGAAGAATCCGGCCGACGAGCGGCCAGGGCGCCCTGCACAGTTCCGCCTGACGCTCTACCCCGGTTCGGTCTTCTTCATGCCGCTGACGACCAATCGCCTGTACACCCACGAGATCCAGCCCTCGACGCTGGACGCCGCCGTGCTGCCGACGCGCCTCGGCTACGTGGTGCGCTGCTCGAAAACCGAGGCCGTGCACCGCAACGGCCGGACCTTCCTCGCGCACGACGGCACGCTGGTGCCGCTGGAGCCGCCCACCGAGGCGGGCATGGACGAGTTGCGCCGGCTGTACGCCGAGGAGAACAGGACCACCTCCGTCATCGACTACGGCGACCGGTTCCGCTTCAGCATGAACGCGGGAGACTACCGTGCGCCCCGCCCCTGACCTCCGGGACGCGATCGTCTCCTACCCCGTACCGACCGAGCGCGACCTCTTCGCCGAGCTCGCTGCCTCGGCGGCGCTGGAAGCGCTGGGACGAGGCCGCAGCGGTACCACGCTCACCAAAGTCGATGCGGCGGGCGGTGTTCCGCTCGTTCGCACCACCACCCGGTACCGCGATCCGGCGCAGCGTTTCCAACCCGTGCACGACCACCTGGCCGAGCGGATCCAGGCGCTGGCCGAGGTCCCGGTGGCCTTCGACAACGCGCTCCTCGAGATCTACACCAACGACTACGCCACCATGGGCAGCCACTGCGATCAAGCCCTCGACCTGGCCGACGACTCCTTCATCGCCGTCTTCTCGTGCTATCGCGAGCCCGTCGCCGTCCCGCCGAGGAAGCTGGTCGTCACGCAGAAGGGCTCCGGCGAGAAGGTCGAGATCCCTCTCGCCCATCACAGCGCCGTCGTCTTCTCCGTCGCCGCCAACCGGCGTCTCCGGCACAAGATCGTCCTCGACGCCCCGGCAGCGGCGAACGAGTGGCTCGGTGTGACCTTCCGAACGTCCAAGACCCACGTGCGATTTCACGACGGGCACGCGTACCTGCCCGGAGGCGAACGTCTCACCGCGGCCGACGAGGATCAGCGGCAGGAGTTCTACCGGCTACGCCGACGCGAGAACCAGGAAACGGACTTCACCTATCCCCCGTTGACCTACACCGTCAGCGACGGCGATCTCCTCCCACCCCGATAGCGCGGACCCGCTATCCACCCTGGACGGCAACAGGTTCCGCGGGCCGCCGCCAGGCGGGGATCGTGCGATAGGTGGCGGCGCGCAGGACCCACTCGACCGGGCCGTAGGCGTGGCCGCGCAGCCACCAGGCGCTGAGGGCGAGCTGGGCGGCGAAGGTGAGCAGGGCGACGCCGATGACGGCCAGGGGCGGGAGATCGTCGGCGAGGGCGAAACCGTAGCCGGTATAGACGATCATCAGCACGACCGACTGGCCGATGTAGTTGGTGGCGGCCATCCGGCCCGCGGGAGCGAGCAGGCCGAGGTACCGGCCCGTGCGCGGCAGGTGAACCAGGCGCAGGATCGCGGCGAGGTAGGCGAAGGTCATGGCGGGGGCGACCAGGTACTGCGCGCCGTGCAGCAGCGGTGGGTCCCACCAGTGCATGAGCTGGCCGAAGGTCATGGCCGAGATCGGCACGCCGAGACCGAATCCGATCAGCATCGCGCGAGAAGACCAGCGGCGCAGGGTCTCCGGATCCTCGAAGAGCTTGCGGTTGCCCGCCGTCATCCCGAGCAGGAACATCGCCAGGCTCGGCAGGCCCTGACTGAACCAGATCAGGAACAGCCAGATCGGGGCGATGGCGGTCTGAGCGGCGAAGGTGTCGGCGAAGCCGCCGGTGTAGTCGGCCGACAGCTTCGGCAGGTCGAAGAACTCGCCGAGCCCGAGGATGCCGACCTCGCTGCCGGGCAGGAACGCCCACACCGACCACAGGGTGTACAGCACGATCGCGGTGACGATCGCGGTGCGCGCCTTCTTTTTCCGCAGCGCGATCAGCAGCAGGCACAGCACCGCGTACAGGGTGAGGATGTCACCGATCCACAGGAAGTAGACGTGCAGGAGCCCGATCAGGAACAGGGCGCCGCACCGCCGCAGCAACCGCCGGGTCGGCGCCACCCCCGCGCGCTCGGCCGCGGCGATCTGCAGCGTGAACGAGTACCCGAACAGGAACGCGAACAGCAGATAGAAGCGGCCGGTGAACAGCGCGTCGACGCTCGCCCGCACCACCTGGTCGACGGTCCCGTCGAACACCGAGACCGGCTTGTCCCGGGTGCCGACCACCGACCAGAGCGTGGTCGCGACGATCGCGTTGGTGATCAGGATGCCGAACAGCGCGAACCCGCGCAGGATGTCGACCTCGGCGAGGCGGCGACCCGAAGGGGGTGCGGAAGAGCGTGTTCCGGCGGTCATGCACCGAGGGTAGGCGCGCCGACCGGCTCGGCTCGTCCACCGCGAGAGCGATTTCCCCGCCCCTCCGTGGTCCCTCCCACATCCGTCTCGCGGCGTATTGACATCGGCCCGAGCGCCTAGAATCCGGACGTGCACACTCCTGTCCCGCCGCGCCCCGAACTGGTCGCCGCCGTCGAATCCCTGCACGTCGATCTCGCGCACTGGCTGGGTTCGGAGGCGCCCGACGAGGTCTTCGACCGTTTCGCCGCCGCGCAGCATCCGGCGTTCACCATGGTCACCACCGCGGGCACGGTGCTCGCGCGCGAGGAACTGCTGACCGGTCTGCGCGGCGCGCGCAACGCCCGTCCCGGCCTCGTCATCGACATCACCGAGGTGGAGAGCGTCGTCGACGAGGCGATGATCGTGCTCCGGTTCCTCGAGACCCATCGCGTCGGCGCCACGGCCGAGTCGCGCCGGGTCACCGCCGTGCTCGACCGCGACCTGCGCTGGCGCAGCGTGCACGAAACGCCGCTGCCCTGATCGAGGCCGCCGCGGTGCCACAATGGGAGCCGACTCGGGCGGGGACACGCGACCACCACGGAGGCCCAGATGCAGGCAGTCGTCATCGACGAGTTCGGCGAACCGAAGGATGTGCTCGGCACGCGGGAGGTGCCCGCGCCGGAGCCGGGACCGGGTGAGGTGCGGATCGCGACCATCCTCTCCCCGATCCACAATCACGACCTGGCCATCATCCGCGGCGTCTACGGGTACCGGCCGCCGCTGCCCGCCACTCCCGGCACCGAGGCGGTGGGTGTCGTCGACGCGGTCGGCGCGGGCGTCACCGGGCCCGAGGTCGGTCAGCGCGTCGCGGTCGCGGGCGCGCGGGCGGCCTGGGCCGACTTCTTCCTGGCCCGCGCCGACCAGGTCGTCCCGATACCGCCGAGCGTGCCCGACGAGACCGCCTGCCAGCTGCTGGCCATGCCGTTGAGCTCGCTCATGCTCTTGGACGACCTGCGGGTGCAACCGGGCCAGTGGATCGCGGTGAACGCCGCGAACGGCGCGGTCGGCCGCCAGGTGAACCTGTTCGCCCGGCAGCGCGGGGTGCGGGTGCTGAGCCTGGTGCGTGGCCCCGAGTCGGTGCGCGCGCTCGAACAGCTCGGTTACGGTCCGGTGCTCGACACCGAGGTCGACGGCTGGGCGGCGCGGGCGGCCGAGGTCACCGGCGGCGAGCCGATCGTGCGCGGTGTCGACCAGGTCAGCGGCCGGGCCGCCGACGCGTTGATGTCGCTGCTGGCGCCGCGCGGCGAGCTGGTGTCCTTCGGCGCGCTGTCGGGCCAGCCGCTGAGCATCGACACCGGCGCGGTCATCTTCAAACAGGCTGTGGTGAAAGGCTTCTGGGGACAGCAGCGCAGCGCCGAGATCGATCGCGACGACTACGTGCGGCTGATCACCGAACTCGTCGGCTGGGCCGCCGACGGCACCGTGCGCCTCGACGTGCAGGCCGAGTTCCCGCTGGACCGGGCCGGCGAGGCCGCCGTCGTCTCCGAGACGCCGGGCCGCAACGGCAAGGTGGTCCTGCGCGCGGGCGCCCGCTGACCCCGGCGATCGACCGACCCGATCGCGCGATCGCGGCCCACGGCGTTCGCCGCCGTGGGCCGCGCCGTCTTGGTACCGTCCGCGCACCCCCAGCGAAGGAGCCGTCCGGCATGACGACACCGCCGAACCCCGACTACGCCCAGGTGGTGCCCGCCGCCGTGCTGTCGATGCCTGCCGCCGCCCACCTCGGTTTCCGCTTCGGCCGGATCGCGCCCGGCGAAGTGGAACTCGTCCAGCCGCACCGCCCCGAACTCACCCAGCACAACGGCTATCTGCAGGGCGGCGTGCTCGGCTCGCTGGCGGACTTCGCGGCGGGCTCGGCCGCGGGCACCCTGCTCCCGGTCGGCTGGGTCAACATGACCATCGACTACACCGTGAAGATCCTCGCCCCGGCCAAGGGCGCCGAGATCCTCGCCAAGGGCCGGGTGGTCAAGCCGGGCGCCACACTGACCGTCGCGGCGGCCGAGCTGTTCTCCGTCGAGGACGGGACCGAAACCCTGTGTGCCACCGCGCTGGTCACTCTCCGCAATGTGAACACGGCGGGCTGACCGCCTGCCTCAGCGCCGGTCGACGGCCACCGCGGCGTACGGCGTCGACGGGGTGGGCGGGGTGTCGAAGCGCGCGTTCGGCAGGTAGAGGCGGTCACCGAACGCGGCGACGGTGGCGGGGACGTCGAAGCGCGGGTCGGTGATGCGGCGCTCGACGTGCCCCTGCGTTCCAGCGCTGTCGAGGGCGAGGACTGCGACGGCGTTGCGGCGGTTCTGGACGGCGAACAGCGTAGTGCCCTGCAACAGCAGCCCGTCCACGTCCGGCAGCGATTCGCCGTGCAGGTCGACGCGCGTGGTGACGCCGGTCGCCGGGTCGACGCGGAACAGCTCACCGGTCACCGATTGCGCGATCAGCAGCGCGCTCCCGTCCGGAGTCCGGACGATCCCGTTGGCGTTGAAGGCCTGAGGGACATAGGCGATGTCACCGCTCAGCGGGATCCGGCGCACCGACTCGGCGGGCGGCAAGGCGCCGTCCGGGCCGATGGGGAGGTGATAGAGGACCGGGGCGGTCGAGTCGGTGACCCAGGCGCCGTCGGCGGTCAGCACGATGTCGTTGACGAAAGTGTCTGGGCCGGTGGCGAATCGGTAGGTGGCCAGCACCGCGCCGGTCCCGGCGTCGAGCACCCGGAAGTCACCGCCGGTGCCGCCCGCCACGAAGAGCCTGCCGCGATCGTCGAGCTGCAAGCCGAGCGCGGGTGTCCCCGGCCCTCGGCTGAGCAACTGCCCCTGCCCGGTGACGAGGTCGGCGCGATAGATCGACCCGTCGGCCATGGAACCGAAATAGGCCACCGGCAGCGTCCCGATGGCGATCCCCTCGGCCTGGAACCCGTCGGGCAGCCCGATCGTGGTGGGAAACAACGGTCCCTGCGCGACCGCGTGGTCGACGGGGAGCAGGACGGCCGCGGCGACGGCGACCGATCCGAGGAGGCGTAGCGCGATGTTCATGTCCTTTATCGAAGACCTTCGCGATCAATGAATCCAACACATGTTTGTCACCGAAGCGATCGTGATTCACGATGATTGGATGGAGTTGCAGCAGCTGCGTTATGTCCTGGCCGTGGCCGAGACGAACAGCTTCACCAGGGCCGCCGAGCGTTGCCTGGTGGTGCAGTCCGCGCTGAGCCACCAGATCGCCAAGCTGGAACGCGAACTGGGCGCCCCGCTGTTCGAGCGGACCAGCCGTCGGGTGCGGCTGACCCCGGCCGGCGCGGCGTTCCTCCCTGCCGCCCGGCAATGCCTCGAGGCCGCCGAACGCGCGGGCGCGGAGGTCGCGGCCGCGATCGGCGAGGTGCGCGGCAGGCTCGCGGTCGGCCTGATCCCGACCGTCGCCGCGGTGGATCTGCCCGTGGCGCTCGGCGCGTTCCGTGCCCGTCACCCGGCGGTGCGGATCAGTCTGCGGGTCGGGGCGAGCGAGGACCTGGCCGAGCAGGTCGAGCAGGGCGCCCTGGACGTGGCGTTCCTCGGCATGCCGACCACCGTGCGCCCACGCGGGGTCGCCGTCCACGAACTCGCGCGCGACCGGCTCGTCGCGGTGGTCGCACCGGGGCATCGGCTCGCCGCCGCCGGCGAGGTCGACCTGCGCACGCTGGCCGATGAGGTCTTCGTCGATCTCCCGGCGGGCACGGCGGGCCGCGTCCAATCCGATCTCGCCTTCACCGCGGCTGGACTGACCCGCGATGTCGCCTTCGAGGTCACGACCGCGGACTACATCGCGCGCCTGGTCGCCGCGGACCTCTGTGTGGCCATGCTGCCGAAAGCCCATGCGCCACAACTCGTCGGCGTGCGCGCGATCGAGATCACCGACGCGCCCACCCGGGTGGAGTACGCCGTCTGGAGCCGGACGGGTCGCAGTCCCGCCGCCACGGCACTGCTCGCCGCCCTCGACATCCCGACCGAGAAGCACTGACGGCCCCGCCGACGTCGACGGGGCCGGGCACAGCGCACCACTCAGGCCGGCGTGACCGCCACCGGCAGCGACTCCAGACCGCGGATGACGACATTCGGCTTGAACGGCGGATTCTCACTCCGCAGCTCCAGCGAGCCGACCTTGCGCAACAGCACGTCGAGCAGGATCTCCATCTCCAGCAGCGCCAGCGGGGCGCCGAGGCAGTAGTGGATGCCGAGGCTGAAGCCCAGGTGCTTCTTGGCCGGGTTCTTCGGATCGGAGTAGCGGGTCACGTCCACCCGCTCCGGGTCGGGGAAGGCGGCCGGATCGTGATTGCTCGAATTGATCAGCACCACCACGCCTTCGCCCTGCTCGAACCGGTGCCCGGCCACGGTGATCGGCCGGGTCGCGGCCCGCGTGGTGATCTGCACCGACGGGTCGAGGCGCAACAGTTCGTCGGGGGTGTGCGCGAGCATCTCGGGACGCTCGCGCAGCACCCGGACCTGGTCGGGGTTGCGCAGCAGGCGCAACATGCCGGTGCCGATGAGATTGGCGGTGGTCTCGTGCCCGGCCACGAAGGTGGTGATGCAGGTGGCGAGCAGCTCCTGCTCGGTGAGCACGTCGCCGCGGTCCTCGACCTGCGACAGCGCGCTGAGCAGATCGTCGCGCGGGTTGACGCGGCGTTCGTTGAGCAGCTCACGGAAGTAGCCCATGAATCCGCGCGAGGCCGCGCTGCGCGCCCGCAGGCATTCCTCGGGCAGCGTGTAGTCGTGGTCGAAGCCGCGGGCAAGGTCCTGCGACCAGCGGTGCACCTGGTCGTAGGCCTCCTTCGGCACGCCGATCAGCTCGCAGGCGATGATCAGCGGCAGCGGGTAGGCGATCAGCTCGACGAGGTCGAACTCGCCCGCGGCCACGGCGTCGTCGACGAGCTGCTCGCACAGTTGCTCGATCCGCGGGCGCAGCCGGGTCACCATGCGCGGGGTGAAGCCCTTGGTGACGAGGTTGCGCAGGCGGGTGTGATCCGGCGGCTCCATCCACAGGAACGAGGTGGGCAGTTCCTCGGGGGCGTTCTCCGGCGAGACCGTCGGGTGCATCATCGCCGCTTCCTCGGCGTGGCTCCACGCGGTGGTGGACAGCACCGCCGCGCAGTCCTCGTAACGGGTGAGCACGTGGTGGCCGAGCGGGGTCTGGTGGATGGGGCCCGCCTCGCGCAGCACGCGGGCGGGCGTGTAGGGGTCGGCGCGCCCGTCGGGCCCGAACAGCTGGACCAGGGCGGTCTGGACGGCGTCGGTGTCGATCGTGGAGGTCATGGGTGGGTCTCCTCGCGAAGGGTGGTCAGGACAGGAGGATGCGGCGCAGCGTGCCCGGCGCGGTGAGCGCGGTGGGCGGGTCGACCAGGTGGGCGACCCGCAGGAAGGTCCTGGCTACGCGCGGATCGTGGTGGGCCACGCGCTGCACCCTGGTCACGAAGACATCGGTGAGCCGGGTGCGCAGGGTGCGCCTGCCCTCGACGCCGGGATGGCGCAGATCCGAGCCCGCGGCCAGTTGCCAGGCCACCGCCACCGCGTCGGCCGCGGTCGCGTAGAAGCGCGCGGGGAGGTCGTCGGCGTCGAGACTGTCGCGCAGGGCGGCGGCTTGCAGGGCGGCCACGGTCATGCCCTGGGCGTAGAGCGGATTGAACGCGCACTGGGCGTCGCCGAGCACCACGAGCCCCGCGGGTGGGGCGCTCTGGCGATCGAAGCGCCTGCGCACGGCGGTGCGGAAGCGGTACGGGACCGGCTCGCCCAGGGCGTCGGAGCCGACGACGATGGTGTGGATGTCGGGCGCCGACAGCGACGCGGCGTAGTCGCGGAAGCCCTGATCGTCGGTCGGTGGATGGTCGCCGAGCATCCCGGCGAGGGTGACGTGCCAGCGGTCGCCCTCCACCCGCACCGCGCCGCCGCCGCGCCCGTCGGCGCCGGTCGACACGATCACCGACGCCTGCCCACCCAGCTGGCCGGGCCGGTGCCGGAAGAACCGCGACGCGTAGCCCAGATCCACGTCGAGGCGTTCCTCCTCGGGCACCTCCGCGCCGATCTCGTCGAGCCACTGGGTGATTCGTGACCCGCGGCCGCTGGCATCGACGATCAGATCGGCGGCCAGGGTCTGCTCGCCCGCCGGCCCGGTGACCCGGACGGCGCGGACCCGCTCGGCGTCACCGACCAGGCCCTGCGCGGTCGTCCTGGTCAGCAGTTCGATGCCCCGCGTCCGCAGAGTGCGTCTACGGAGGACGGTTTCGAGCAGTGAGCGGGTCGCGATCAGCGAGGTGAGTCCGGTCGCGCCCGCCGCCAGCCGGGACCCGCCGACGTACCAGCGGGTGCCGACGAGCACCTCGGCCACGGTCGCGCCGTCGGAGACCGCCTCCTCGGTGAAGCCCGGATACAGCTCCTCCATGATCCGGCGGCCCCGGTCGAGCAGTCCGTGCAGGTGCCAGGCCTGCGGAACACCGCGGCGCACGGTCTCTTTCGCGTCCAGCTCGTCGCGTTCCACCAGGGTGACCCGGTCGAACCGCTCGGCGAGCACCCGCGCCGCCAGCAGCCCGGCGACCCCGGCGCCGAGGACGAGCGCGTGCCGGCGCGGCGCGGTCACAGGGTCACCGGGAGATGCCGGATGCCACGGTGGATCAGGCTGGGCCGGTACTCGACCGGCTGCTCGGCCAGGGCCAGCTCGGGCGCCCGGTCGAGCAGGGTGCGGATCGCGGCCTCTGCCTCGATGCGGGCCAGCGGCGCGCCGACGCAGTAGTGGATGCCCAAACTGAAGCCGAGATGCTTACGCGGCGGACGGTTTCCGGTGAAGCGGGTGATGTCGAAGGTGTCGGGGTCGTGATAGACCCGCTCGTCGCGATTGGCCGAGCCGGTGAGCACGACGACGCCGTCGCCGCGGCGGAAGCTGTGCTCGCCGACCCGGGTGTCGGCCAGCGCCACCCGGATCGTGAACTGGGTGGGCGCGTCGTAGCGCAGCATCTCGTCGATGGCGGGCCCGATCAGCTCCGGCCGCGCGCGCAACAGCGCGAGCTGGCCGGGATGGCGCAGCAGGGCGAGCATCCCGTTGCCGATCAGGTTGATCGAGGTCTCCATGCCCGCCACGAGCAGCAGCAGCGACATCCCGATCACCTCGGGCTCGGTGAGGAAGTCACCGTCCACACTGGCCGCGACGAGTTCACTGAGCAGGTCGGTGCCGGGCCGCTGCTTCTTCTCGGCGATGAGCCGGGCGAAGTGGCCCATGCAGGCGATGGCCGCGTCGGTGCGGGCGCTGATGTCGTCGGGCCCGAGCAGCGAGTCGGGGTCGCTGCCGCGCGCGATGGCCAGCTGCCAGGCACGGAAGCTCGGGCCGTCGGCGGCGTCGGCGCCGAGCAGCCGCACCGCGACCATGGCCACGGCCAGCGGGACCGCGAGATCCTCGAGCACGTCGAGTTCGCCGCGCTCGAGCGCCGCGTCGACCAGGCCGTCGACCACCGTGCCCGCCACCGGCGCCATCTCGCCGATCATCCTGGGGGTGAACGCTTTCGCCACCAGCTTGCGGTAGCGACCGTGCTCGGGCGGGTCCATGCGGACGAACGAGCCGGGGATGGCCGCGCTGGTGTCGCGGAAGGGGCTGATGCCCGCCGCGTAGCCGTGACCCCAGTCGGCGCCGGTGAGCACCGCGGCGCACTCCTCGTAGCGGGTCACCAGCCGCACCGGCACATCGTCGAGCGAGTACGGGAACAGCGGGGTGGCGGTGCGTACCCGGGCGTAGGCGGGATACGGGTCGGCGCGGTGCTCGGGCGCGAAGGCGTCGAAGGTGAGGTCGGCGGGGACAGCGGTACTCATCGGCCCTCCAGGCTGATTCGCAGTTCGGACATGCCGCGCACGACCACGTTCGGGCGATACGGCGGCTCGGCGAGCAGCTGCATCCGCTCGACCCGGGTGGCGACGGCGCGCAGCACCGCCTGCATCTCGAGGCGGGCCAGCGGCGCGCCCAGGCAGTAGTGCAGGCCGAGGCCGAACGACAGGTGCCGTTCGGGGCGCCGGCCCGGCAGATAGCGGCCGATGTCGAAGCGGTCGGCCTCGGGGAAGGCCTCCGGGTCGCGGGCGGCCGAGCCGATCAGCACGATCACCGCGTCGCCGGGGACAAACGTCTTTCCGGCCAGCTCGATCTCATGGCGGGCGGTGCGGGTGGTCAGGTGCACGGGCGGGTCGTAGCGCAGCACCTCGTCGACGGCGGGACCGCACAGCGCGGGGTCCTCGCGCAGCCGCTGGAACTGGTCGGGATGCCGGATCAGCGCCAGCAGTCCGTTGCCGATGAGGTTGACCGTGGTCTCGTGCCCGGCCACGACGAGGATCAGCAGGGTGCCGATCAGTTCGGTGCGGGTCAGCCGGACACCGGCCTCCTCGGCGTGCACCAGCGCGGTGATCAGGTCGTCGCGCGGGTCGGCACGCCGCTGGGCGACCAGATCGCCGAAGAACTCGTCGAACGCGTGCACGGCCGTGGAGCGCGCCGCCAGTTCGGCCGGGCTCAGCAGGGTGTCGGGGTCGAGGCCACGCGCGATGTGCGCGGAGATCTCGCGCACGTGGGCGTGGGCTTCGGCGGGGACGCCGAGCAGTTCGCAGATCAGCGTCAGCGGCACCGGGTAGGCCAGTGCCTCGAGTACGTTCGTCTCGCCGTCGGCCAGCATGGCGGTGAGCAGCCCGCCGACGAGCCGGTCGGCGCGTTCGTGCAGCCCGGCGACGGTGCGGGCGGTGAACGCCTTGCCCACCAGACCGCGCAGGCGGGTGTGGTCCGGCGGCTCCATCCACAGGAACGAGCCGGGCAGCTCCACATCGCTGTCGCCGTGCAGCAGCTCCGGTTCCTCGGCGTGGCTCCAGCGCGGATCACTCAGGATGGCCTGGGCCTGCGCGTGCCGCGGCACCAGGTGGGTCTCGCGCGGGCCCGGCACGAACGGGCCGGCCGCGCGCAGGGTTTCGTAGCTGGGATACGGGTCGTGGCGGCAGTGCGGCGCGACGCTCTCCAGCACCGCGATCTGCACCGGGGTCGGGTCCTCGACCGCGACATGATCGGTAGTCACCGGCAGCTCCTAGGGGCGATTTCGGTGCGGGGATTTCGCCGCTCATCGTCGTCGCGCCGAGGCCGCGAATTCGCACAGTATCGCCTGCTCCGATCGGGCGATAGCCGAATATCTTTATCAGGCAGTGCAATTGGCCGATCGACGGTGATTATCGGCGCGCGTATTTCGTTGTTCGTTCAGCGCGATGTCATATGCCGCTGTTGTCGTTTCCGGCATGAATTCCTCGCGTTCGAGCGACACGCTCACCACGCTGCTGGCCGCGGTCGCCGCCGAACGGCCGCACGTGCCCGCGACATTCTGGTCGGTATCGGAGCAGCTGGACAACGCCGAGATACTGGCCCGCGCCCGGACGACGGCGACCGCGCTGGTGCGCCGCGGGATCGGCCACGGCGAACCCGTCGGCGTGCTCAGCCCCAACGCGCCGGAGTTCCTGACCTCGCTGTTCGGCATCGCCGCGGCGGGCGGCGCCGCCACTCCCCTGCCGCTGCCCGCCGGCGCCAGGGCGACGGCCGCCTACCCGGCCAAGCTGGCGGCGATCACCGCGGCGGCGGGCATGCGGACGATCCTCGTCTCGCCCCGCTTCGCCTCGATGATCCCGCTGATCGGCGACATCGGCGTGGAATTCGTCGACACCGGCGCACTCGTCGACGACATCACCGCCGATGTCGACATCCTGCCGACGACCGGCCCCGACGATCTGGCCATCGTGCAATTCACCTCCGGCAGCACCGCGCTGCCCAAGGGCGTGCGCCTCACCCACGCGAATGTGGTGAGCGGACTGGCCGCCATCCGCACCGGCATCGATCTCGGACTCGAGGATCAGGGCGGATTCTGGTTGCCGCTGTTCCACGACATGGGACTGTTCGGCACCCTGTCGGCGGTGCTGCGCGGCATCCCGTCGCACGTGTGGTCGCCGCTCGCGTTCGTGAAGGATCCGGCGCGCTGGCTGGGAGAGTTCGCCGCGACGAAGACCACCATCACCGCGATGCCCAACTTCGGCTACGAGGCGCTGCTGGGCGCCATCCCGCCGGAGCGGGTCGGCGAGTACGACCTGAGTCACTGGCGGATCGCGTTCAACGGCGCCGAACCGATCGCCGAATCGGTGGTCACCGCGTTCCGCGAGCGATTCGCCCCCGCGGGCTTCGCGCCGTCGACGATGTTCGGCGTGTACGGCATGGCCGAGGCCACCCTCGCCGTCGCATTCCCGCCGCTGCTGCGTGAGCCGGTGTTCGAGTGGGTCGACCGCGCCCTGCTCTCGGACGCCGCCGTGGCCGACGAGGTGCCGCGTGACACCGCAGGGGCGCGGGCGGTGGCCTCGGTCGGGCGGCCCGTCGACGGGATCGCGCTCCGGATCGTGCACACCGACACCGGCGCCGACCTGCCCGACGGCCGGGTCGGCGAGATCCTGATCCAGGGCGCCTCGGTGACCGACGGCTATCTCACCGCCGACCCCGAGGCCGTGGCCGACCGGTTCGTCGACGGGTGGTTGCGCACCGGCGACCTCGGCTACCGGCGCGGCGCCGAACTGTTCGTCACCGGTCGCTGCAAGGACATGATCACCGTGCGCGGCGTGAACTACTACGCCCAGGACGTCGAGGCCGCCGTCCGTGACCTCGACGGCATCCACAAGGGCCGCTGCACCGCCGCCGTCGATCCCGACGGCGAGGACGTGATCGCCCTGATCGCCGAGACCGAACGCACCGGCGCCGCGGCCGCCGCGCTCGCCGACGCCATCCGAGCCGCCGTCACCGCCGACCTCGGGCTCGGCGCGGTCCAGGTGCACCTCGTCGCCCCGCGCAGCATCCCCCGCACCAGCAGCGGCAAGCTCCAACGCCTCGCCGCCCGCGATCTGATCGGCCGGCGATGACGCCGCGCCCGGCTCCCCCTCGATCGAACGGAGTGCCTCGTGCACAGCTTTGACGTGTTCCGCCACTACGAACGCCTGCACTGGAAACTGAGCGATCTGGACCTGCCCGCCGTCGACCCGACGCTGGTCCGCCCCGAATACATCACCCTGGCCAAGAGCGCGGCGATGGGCGAGTCCAATGTGATCGCCGCGGTGCACGGCTTCCTCAACGAATTCGTCGACGACTACGACTTCTCCACCTTCGCGGTGGTGTGGGGCCACCAGGAGGTGCAGCACCACTACGCGTTCCGCTCCTGGCTCGGCGCGCTCGGCGAGGACGTCGAGGACCGCGCCGTCGACGCCATGCGCGAGCCGTACGCGCCGGGCAGCACGCCCTCGGCGACGCTGGCCACCAACATCATCTCCGAGCTCACCGTCAACCACGTGTACCGCGCGGTGGCGAGCTGGGTGGCCGAGCCCGTGCTGAAGGAGTTGCTGCTCAACGCCAGTCGCGACGAGGCCGGGCACGCGCGCGAGTTCATCCACTACACCAACGAGCGGCTGAAGAAGCGCCCCGAGGAACTGCCCTCGGTGCTCGAGACCCTCTACGTCTACAGCTCCGAGGCCAAGATCAAGCATCCGGTGAGCACCTTCAAGGCCGGCATCGCCGAACTCGGCGACCACGAGACCATCGACACCGGCTTCGAGCTGTTCCTCGAGCAGGTCGCCGCCGAGGGCGAACTCGAGGTGCTGCACGACAAGGTACGCCGCACCTTCGCCTCGATCACCGGGCTCGACCTGTCCAGCAACGCGAAGGTGCGTCGCGCGCTGGCCGACGCCATCGCCTGATGACGGCCGCCGAACAGGCCACGGCCGTCACGGTGCCGTGGTCGGTGATCCCCGACTACCACTGCTTCGGCTGCTCCCCGCACAACGCCGCCGGGCTGCGCCTGAGCTTCACCCCGCGCCCCGACGGGGCCCTGGTGGCCGCGTTCCGGCTGGGCCGGGCCTTCGAGTCCTATCCCGGTGTCGTGCACGGCGGCCTGATCGGCGTGGTGTGCGACGAGGTGATGGGCAATCTCATCGTGCTCGCGCGCCATGTGCCCGCCTTCACCGTCTCCCAGCGCACCCGGTTCCTCACGCCCCTGCTGATCGATCGCGAATACCGCTGCGTGGCCATGCTTCCGCCCGAGCGCGGGGCGGGCCCGATCTCCGCGCACGCGGAGATCCTCGACGCCGACGGCGCGGTGTGCGCGTCGTCGACGGCCACCTACCAGCCCTTCGATCTGCACGCCGTCCGCGACCAGCTCACCCTCGACGACGACGAAGTCGCCCTGCTCGACCACGCCCTGTCCACGGCGAACACCTTCTCCCCGAACGGAGCCCGGCCATGACCACCACTTCCGCCGACACCATCCTGCGCACGGTCACCGAGATCGCGGTCACCGAGACCGGCCTGCCCGCCGCCGACCTGACCCCCGACGCCGACCTGCGCGCCATGGCCGGGGTCGACTCGGTACGGGTGCTGCGGATGATCGCCCGCATCGAGCGCACCTTCGACATCGAACTCGAGGACGAAGACGTCTTCGGCATGTCCACCCTGGCCGAGGTCACCGCCGTGGTGGAGCGTTCGGTGGGCGGAGCGTCCGCATGACGGTCGTCGCCGATACCAATCAGCACTACGATCTCGATCCCGACATCTTCGGCGAGTTCCTCGATCCACTGCGCAAATACAGTGCGGCACTGTACGAATCCGCCGACGACACCCTGGAGACGGCACAGCGCAACAAGCTGCGTTTCGTCGCCGAGCGGCTCGGGCTGCGCGGCGGGGAAGAGCTGCTCGACGTGGGCTGCGGCTGGGGTTCGCTGATCCTTTACATGGCGAGCGAACTGGGTTGCCGGACACTGGGTATCAGCCCGGCGCCGCGGCAGCACGACTACATCGCCGCGCAGGCCGCCGCCCGCGGGGTGAGCGAGCTGGTGCGCACCCGCGTCGGGCACTTCGAGCAGCTCGACCTGCCCGCGCGTGGCTTCGACGCGGTCACCCTGCTCGGCTCGATCGTGCACATGCCCGATCCCGACGAGGTCTTCCGCCGCGCCAAGGCGGTGCTGCGGCGCGGCGGCACCCTCTACGTGTCGGAGAGCTGCTTCCGCAACGCGGCCACCCGCGCCGCGTTCGACGATCGCGACGGCACCGGATTCGTCCGTGAGGACATCTTCGGCTTCGGTGAGCTGCGCCCGCTCTCGGAGCTGGTCGCGGCCGCCGAGAACGCCGGATTCTCGGTGATCTCGGTCGACGATCTCACCGAGAACTACCGGCGCACGATCGAGGACTGGATCGCCAATGTCGACGCCGCCGCCGACCGCATCGACGCGCACGGCGCCGGCCTGGCGGCCAAGCTGCGCCACTATCTCGAGATCGCCAACGCGGGCTGGGGTTACACCACCAAGCACTACGCGCTGGTCTGCCGGAATGCCAGGTAGGACATGATCAGCACACCGGGGCTGCTGCCCGTCACCGAGCTGACCGCCGCGGTCGACGGCTTCCTCGCCGCCTCCCCCGCGACCCGCGCCTGGGACGTGGAGACCGCCTTCGACTGGGCCGCCGCCGACGCGGGCAGGCTCACCGAGGGGCAGCGCTCCGCGGTCCAGTTCGTCACCCTCATCGAAGACCACCTGCCCGGCTATTTCGACGTCTACCACCGGCACTTCCCGGTCGACGACAGCGTGGACCTGCCGACCTTCGAACACAATCGGGAGCTCTACCACTTCACGGTGCGCTGGGCGCTCGAGGAGGACACCCACGCCAGGGCGCTGGCCCGCTATCAGGAGGCGGCGGGCATGGCCGAAAGGTCGACGCTGCGTGCGGAACTGGCGGTAGAGGGGCACAAGCCGTTCGACCTGCCCTACGACCATCCCGTGCAGTTCTTCGCCTACGCGCTGGTGCAGGAGAAGGCGACGCAGATGTACTACCAGCAGCTGCGCGACGTCGTCACCGATCCGGTGCTGGCGGCGGTGCTCACGCGGCTGTCCCGCGACGAGGCGAGGCATTTCAGTTTCATGGCCGAGGTGGTGACCCGGTACCTGCGCCACGACGGTGACGCGGTGGTGGCGCCGATCCGCGACGTCATCGCCCATTTCCGGATGCCGCTGTCGGACACGCTGCGCGGCTACTGGCGGTGGGCGCTGCGTATCGCCGAGGTCGCCGACTACGACCACACCGCCGCCTACGAACACCTGGTGAAGGTGATCGACCGGGCGGTGGACACCCGCACCGAGCCGGTCGACGAGCTCATCGCCTTCGTCGAGAGCTGCCGCACCGTCGCCTGAGTACACGAGTACGGCCCCGCTCCTGGCGAGCGGGGCCGTACTCGTGCGCGTCAGTTGCTCTGGGCCAGCACGAGAATCGTGGTGCTGCCGTGGGCGATGAGCTTGCCCGCGGCGTCGGTGATGCGGCCCTCGGCGGTGGCGGTGCGCCTGCCGACGTGGACGGCGGTGGCCTCGCAGGTCAGGCGGCTGCCGTCGAGGGTGACGGCGCGGATGAAGTTCACCTTCAGCTCGAGGGTGGTGTAGGCGACGCCGTCGGCGAGCTCGGTGAAGACCGCGCTGCCCATGGCGGTGTCGAGCAGCGTGGCGAGCACGCCGCCGTGCACGGTGAACATGGCGTTGATGGTCGCCGGGTTCGGGTCGAGGTAGTAGCGGGTGCGTCCCTTGGCCGCGCTCTCCAGGCGGATGCCGAGCGAATCGCCGACCCCCAGCTTCTCCTGCAGTCCGCGTTCGAACACCGCGGTCAGTTCGGCGACGCGCCGGGCCGCGGTCGCGTCGACGTCGACATCAGTACTGGTCATGGTTTTCCTCCCTGCGGACGATTCCTCCGCCATTCGACCAGCGCGTGGTGAATTCCGTCTTGCCGCAAGCCATTCCATCCCGACCTCCGATCGCCTGATCGAGATCACCCGAGTTCGGTGAGTCGTTCACCGGGCGCCGGTACCGTCGCGGGATGGCCGACATCACCGCAGCCGCCCCCGTCGCGTCCATCGGCGCCGACTTCTTCGACGATCCGCACGCCCACTACCGGCGCTGGCGCGCCGAGGCCCCGGTGCACCGGGTCCGCTTCCCCGACGACGTCATCCGCTGGGTGATCGTCGGCTACGCCGAAGCCCGCCAGGCACTGGCCGATCCGCGCCTGGCCAAGGATGTCGTGCGGGTCGACGCGATCCTGCACGACAAGCGCGACTCCACCCCGTCGGACCCGAACGCGCTGACCCTGCTCAGCCACATGCTCAGCACCGACCCGCCCGCGCACACCCGCCTGCGCAAGCTGGTGAACAAGGCGTTCACCGCCAAGCAGGTCGCCGCGCTGCGCCCCCGGATCGAGCAGATCACCACCTCGCTGCTCGACGCCGTCGCCGAGCGCGAGGAGGTGGATCTGCTGGCGGAGTTCGCCAATCCCCTTCCGGTGACGGTGATCTGTGAGCTGCTCGGCGTGCCTTACGCCGATCGCGCCGACTTCCAGGCGTGGACGCGGGCTCTGGTCACCGTCGTCGGGGAGGGCGAGGACACCGAGCGCCCGGCCGCGTCGGCGGCGATGGTCGGCTACCTGGCGAACCTGGTGCGGGCCAAGCAGGCCGATCCCGCCGACGACCTGCTGTCCCAACTGGTGCTGGCCGACGACGACGGCGACCGCCTCACCGACCGGGAACTGGTCTCGATGGCGTTCCTGCTGCTGGTCGCCGGGCACGAGACCACCGTCAACCTCATCGCCAACGGCGTCAACGCCCTGCTGCGCGATCGCGCGCAGTGGCAGGCGCTGTGCGCCGACCCGGCGGGCGTGCCCGCGGCGATCGAGGAGTTCCTGCGCTACGACGGGCCGGTCGGCATGGCGACGGTGCGGTACACGACCGAGCCGGTCACCCTGGGCGGCGTCGAGATCCCCGCGAACGAACTGGTCTACGTCTCGCTCGCGGCCGCCAACCGCGACCCCGCCCGCTTCGCCGACCCGGACAGCCTGGCCGTCGACGGTCATCCCACCGGGCACCTCGCCTTCGGCCACGGCATCCACTTCTGCGTCGGCGCGCCCTTGGCCCGGCTCGAAGCCGAGATCGCCTTCACCACGCTGCTCACCCGCTTCCCCGATCTGCGCCTGGCCCCCGCCGCCGACTCCCTCGGCTGGCAGACCAGCACGCTCATCCGTGGGCTGCTCGAACTCCCGGTCCGGTTGGGCTGAACCGGATCACGCGCCAGCCGGGTCGCGGCGGCTGAGCATCGTCGCCTGGGGCGGCGGGTTGCGCGATGTCGCCGATCCATCACCGCGGCGCGCCGATCGACGTCCGCGAGCGCGGTGCACAGCACGATGGGGACCGCGCGGGCCGGACCGCCCGCCGACCGCAGCGTGACCACCGCGCTGTCCACCGGTGGGCGGAGTCGGCCCGGCGACTGTGTCAGGACGGCGGCGTAGCATCGGGCCTCGACTCAGCTGCCTACGGCCAGAGGTGACCATGTCCACGAAGCTCGCGTCCGTTCTGCTCGCCACCGCGGCGCTGACCCTCCCGCTGTCGGCGGCACCCGCGGTCGCCGCCGCGCCCTCGGCGGAACCGGTGTCCACCGGTTCCGCCGAACTGCCCGCGGCGTTCCTCGACCTGCTCGCCTGCCTGGTCCAGCTGCCGCCGTCGGCCTCGGGTGACCCGTCGCAGGGCTGTGACACCTGAGACAGCCGGCGCCGGCCGCTAGAACAGGCTGGTCTGCACCGGTGCCGCGGTGGCCGTGATGGCGGGGTCGAGCACGATCCGGCGGCCGATCAACCGCGAGTCGTTGACCAGCAACAACTCACCGTCGCCCGCGTCGTCCGCGCAGGCGATGGTGTGCCCGTGGGCGGTGACGGCGTCGAGGACGTACTCGCCGGAGTCCTCGGTGAACTCCAGCGCGTCCGGGTATCGGCCGCGCGTGTGCAAGATGTCGTAGAAGTCCCGGCCGCCCGACCACGCGGTGTCGGTGCGGGCCGTCGCCGCGGGCAGAACGCCCGCCGCGTGCTCGGCCGCGTCCGCGACAGCGGCCTCCACCGCCGCCCACGGCCGCAACGGTTTGGTCAGGATCCTGGTCTTGGTGACGCCGGGGACGGCCTGCCGGAACCCCGCGCGTTCCGACACCGCCCGCTCCAGTTCCCGCACATGCAACCCGTCCGGCGAATCGGTGATGAACCGCGCCACCAGCGCGCCCTGCTCGTAGAGCCGCCGCTGCCGCCGCACCGCCGAGGCCGTCCCCACCTTCGTCATCCCGTCACCGAAGTAGGCGATGTACAGGTGATGCGGCTGCGCCACATACTCGCGGATCTGCTCGGGCAACCCCGACAGCGTCCCCCGATGACTGTGCACCACCGCCCACCCCTCGGTGATCCGGCACTGCGCACACTGCTTACCGCTGTCCACCCGCGCCCGCCGCGGACACACCTGCCGCCCCCGCCGCCCACCCCCGAACCCGTGATACCCCAGGCAATACCGCTCACCCCCGTCCACCCGAAACGCCAACCGCGTCCCGACCCCCGGCAGCAATTCCGTCGTCCCGTCCGCCCGGATCAGCTCATAACTCCACCGCCCCTGCTCATCCCACCGTGTCCCGCAATACAAAGCCCCAGATCCCACGGTCATCCCGCCGAACCTACCGGAACCGTGCCGCTGTCCCCGCGCCGGACAGTCGACCCGTGCCGTCGATCGGGTCGCGCTCACACAGCCCGGGAATCCGGTGCCGAGCAGCCGCTTCGCCCGCTCGCTTCACACACCGTCCAGCACGCGCTCGAGCGCCGCCCGGCCCACCGGGCCCCAGTGCGGCTTGCCGCCGGGGAGGCCCCGGTCGCCGTTCTGCCCCATGAGCATCAGGAAGAGACTCTTCAACGCGGCCAGTCCGCGGGCGCGCCGGATAGCCGCGTCGTCCGCCCGCGCGTAGGCGTCGAAGAAGCGTGCGGCCGTGCCCGCGGGCAGCAATACCCAGGCGGCCGCCAGGTCCCAGGCGGGATCGCCGGCGAACAGGTCACCGAAGTCGACCACGCCCGCGAGCGTCCCGTCCGCGACGACGACATTCGCCGGATGGAGATCGCCGTGCACCCACACCGGCCTGCCTCGCCACTCGTCGGCCGCGACGGCCTCGTCCCAGACGGCGCGGACGTCGGCGGCGAGGTCGGCGGGAGCGACGGACTCGAAGTAGTGCTCGAAGCCCTCGGCGCAGTCACGGGGGTGGGCTCCCCGGTCCGTCGCGGTCGGCGCTTCGACGGGAGCGTCCACATGAAGAGCCCGGAGGAACCCGGCCAGCGTGTCGGCCGCGTGTCCACCTCGGCTGATCGTGGCGTCGTCCATCGGCTTGCCGGGAACCCACGTCATCACGGTCCAGTGCTTGGGGAACCGCGCGGACGGCGCGCCCTCCCGCACCGGGATCGGCACCGGCAGCGGCAAGCGCGGGGCCAGCACGGGGAGCCACCGGCGCTCCTTCAGCTGAAGCTCCGGGGTGAGGTCCATGCGCTGCATGCGCACGGCCAGCTCGTCCCCGAGGCGCCACATCTGATTGCCCCAGCCACCCGCCACCTCGCTGATCGTCAGCTCGGCGAGGTCGGGGTGTTGTTCTCGCAGCAGGTCACGGACCAGGTCCGCGGTGATCTCGATCTCGCCTGCGGTCATGGACGGCACTGTACCGATTCCGCTGCGGGCCAGGTGTTCTCAGAGGTCGAGGACGAGGACTTCGGAGTGGGCTCGGGAGACGCAGAGCATCATGGTTTTGCCGGAGTCGCGTTCCTCGGGGGTGAGGAGGGAGTCGCGGTGGTCGATCTCGCCGTCGAGGACGGGGGTTTCGCAGCTGCCGCAGGTGCCTTCGCGGCAGGAGGTGATGACCGGGACGCCCGCTGATTCGAGGACGTCGACGATGGAGCGGTCGGCGGCGATGCGCAGGGTGCGGCCGGACTGGGCCAGCTGGATCTCGAAGGCGGCGTCGGGGCCGGTGCGGTCGACGGCGCGCGGGACGAAGCGTTCGGTGCGCATCGTCATGCCCTGACGTTGGCCCTCGGCTTCGACGGCGGCCAGCAGGGGTTCGGGGCCGCAGCAGTACACCGCGGCGCCGGGGCTCGCGGCGAGGATGTCGGCGATCGGCAGCAGGCCGGACACGTCCTGGGGAACCAGGTTCACCGCGGGATACCGGCCGAGGAGCGCGTCCGCGAAGGCCATGTGCGCCTTCGTGCGGGCACCGTAGTGCAGGGTCCAGCGCGCGCCCGCGCGGTCGGCGGCGGCGATCATCGGCAGGATCGGGGTGATCCCGATGCCGCCGGCGACGAAGGTGTACTCGGGCGCACTGCCCAGCTCGAAGTTGTTGCGGGGCAACGACACCGACAACGTGCTGCCGGGCAGCGCGGTCCGGTGCAGGTACGCCGATCCGCCTCGCCCCGTGGGTTCGTGCAGGATCGCGATCCGCCAGCGATCGCGCTCGGCCGGGTCACCGCACAGCGAGTACTGGCGCACACCCGACTCCCCGACCGCCACGTCGATGTGGGCCCCCGGCGTCCACGACGGCAGGTCCCCGCCGTCGGCCGCCGCCAGCACCAGCGCGAACACCGCGTCGGCTTCGTCGGTTCGTTCGATCACCCGCACGCTCAACTCGGTCACGCTCGTGCCCTTCCACAGTCCGGCCACCTCTGCGGCGAAGTCGTCCCCTTCACCGTGATCGCGACGCGGCGGGCGTGCTGGGGCGAAACACCGAGTCGATTGGACCGATCGACATTCACTATCGCCCCGGCAGCAGACAGCGGGCCCGCCCGACACTGACCCCATGACTCCAGTGGCGGAACTGGTCGACAAGACCAGACAGTTCGTGGCAGACCACGTGATCCCGGTGGAACGCGAGGTCGTGGTCGGTGGCCGGGTCACCGACGACGCCCTGCGCCTGGACCTGCAGAAGAAGGCCAAGGAGGCCGGGGTGTTCGGCCCGCTCTCCGATCCCGAGTACGGCGGTCTCGGCCTCGACACCAGGGCGCAGGCCGAGGTGCTCGAGGCGGCGGGCGCGAGCCTGCTCGGGCCGCTGGCGGTCAACGCGTGGGCGCCCGACGACGGCAACATCCACCTGCTCGCCGCGGTCGCGAATCCCGAGCAGCGGCACCGCTACCTGGCTCCGCTCGCCGCCGGCGAGGTCCGCTCCGCGATCGCGATGACCGAACCCGCTCCCGGCGCCGGCTCGGACCCGCGGATGCTGGCCACCGTCGCCGAGGAGACCGACACCGGCTGGGTTATCAACGGCCGCAAGCACTTCACCACCGGCGCCCAGGGCGCCGCGTTCACCATCTGCGTCGCCACCACGGTCGACGGGCCGACGATGTTCCTGGTCGACCAGGACAACCCGGGCCTGCGCGTGGGCCGCCGGATGCCGACGCTGGATCACACCAGCGCGCCCGGTGGACATTGCGAGGTCGAGTTCACCGATTGCGAGGTCCCCGAGACGGCGATCCTGGGCACGGTCGGCCGCGGCCTCGATCTGGCGCAGGTCCGGTTGGCGCCCTCGCGCCTGGTGTTCTGCATGAACTGGCTCGGCCTGGCCGTGCGCGCCCAGCAGCTCACCATCGAGCACATCAGCGGCCGCACCTCCTTCGGCGTGCCGATCGCCGATCACGGGCTGGCCCAGGGCTTGATCGCCGACAACGAGATCGACATCGCCGCCGCCCGCGGGCTGATCCGCACCACCGCGGCCACCATCGACGAGCACGGCGCCGCGTCCGGGCAGGCCAGGCACGAGGCCTCCATCACCAAGACCTTCGTCTCCGAGGCGGTGTGGCGGGTGCTCGACCGCGCGGTGCAGCTGCACGGCGGGCTCGGGGTCTGCGAGGACCACCTGGTGGCCCGGTTCCTGGTGGAGGCAAGGGCTTTCCGCATCTACGAGGGTCCGTCGGAGGTGCTGCGCTGGTCGATCGCGCGGCGCGTCCTGCGCGGACCGCGCTGAGAGGACGACGAGATGACCCGCAGCATCGCCGGATTCGGCGCCGCCTACCCCGCCCTCGACCCCGACGCCGTCGACTTCGGCTACCTGCGCGACGCCTCGCAGGCGCTGGTGCCGTTCGGCGCGCACGTCGGCACCGTGATCACCGAGATCTCCCCCGCCCGCTCGGTGGTGGAGATCCCCGCCGAACCGGTGATGTGCAACCACATGGGCACCGTCCACGCGGGCGCGCTGTTCACCGCCGCCGACATCGCGGGCGCCGCGGCGTTCGTCGGCGCGGCCGCGCACCGCCTGCACACCATCGACCGGCTGGTCCTGCGCGGCGGCACCGCCGCCTACCGCAAGCCGGCGCGTGGCCGTATCCGGGCGGTCGCCACCGTCGACGCCACCGAGCTCGCCATGATCCTGGCCGCCACCGAGTCCACCCGGTTCGGCCTGTCCGGCCGGGCCGAGCTGCTCGACGACAACGACGTGCTCACGGCCGAATTCACCTTCGACTACGTATGCGATGTCCGCATCGCCGGAACGGATCCCGCATGACCGCGACCACGCCCGACACCAGCACGGTCGAGACCGTCGACGGTGTGCGGTTCACCGTGCGCTGGCTGGCCGCCGCCGACCCCACCGCCCCCGTCGTGCTGATCCTGCCCGCGATGGCGATGAAGGCCCGCAACTACCAGGCACTGGCCAAGGCCCTGCACGCCACCGGCCTGTCGGTGGCGTCGGTCGATCTGCGCGCGCACGGCGAGGCCGAGCCCGCGCTCGGCGAGCACACCGACTTCGGCTACCGCGAGATGCTCGAAATCGACCTGCCCGCCATCGTTTCCGCCGTCGAGGACCGGTTCCCGCAGGCGCCGCTGCACCTGTTCGGGCACAGCCTGGGCGGTCAGCTGGCCCTGCTGTTCGCCGCCGCCGAACCCGAGCGGGTCGCCGGGGTCACCGTGATCGGCACCGGCACCGTGTTCTGGTGGGCCTTCGGTCCGCGCCGCTGGTTCGAGGCGCTGAGCCAGATCCAGTGGATCGGTCTGGTCGCCCGGGTCAAGGGGCACTGGCCGGGCGGGGTGCTGATCCCGGCGCCCATGCCGGGCGGGGTGATGGTCGACTGGTCCATCCACTCGCTGACCAGCTACTACCGCCCGCGCGGCACCACCCGCCGCTACAACACGCTGCTGGCGCAGATGACGCTGCCGGTGCTGGCGATCTCGCTGTCCGAGGACGTGCTCGGCCCGAAGTCCAATGTCGACTTCCTGGTGTCGCGGATGCCCGCCGCGCGCGTCACCCAGTGGCACATCGACGCGGACTCCGCCGTCGAGCACCGCGATCACTTCGCCTGGTTGAAGGATTCGCCCGCGATCGCGACCGAGGTGTCGCGCTGGATCACCACCGGCTCCGCGCCGGCCTGAGGAGAGACGTGGCACGACTGCAGATCCAGGCGGTGTCGAAGAAGTTCGACACCGACTACGCGGTGCGCGAGGTGAGCCTCGACATCGCCGACGGCGAATTCATGGTGCTGCTCGGCCCCAGCGGCTGCGGCAAATCCACCCTGCTGCGGATGATCGCCGGACTGGAAGAACCCAGCGAGGGCCGGATCCTGGTGGGCGGCACCGACGTCACCGACGCCGCGCCGCAACGGCGCGACCTGGCGATGGTGTTCCAGAGCTACGCGCTCTACCCGCACCTGTCGGTGGCCAAGAACATCGGCTTCCCGCTGCGCGCCCGGCGCAGGCCCCGCGCGGAGATCACCCAGCGGGTCGCCGAAGTGTCGGCCACCCTGGAGCTGTCGGCGCTGCTGGACCGGCGCCCGGTGGCACTCTCGGGCGGACAGCGGCAGCGAGTCGCGTTGGCGCGCGCCATGGTTCGCGATCCCGGCGCGTTCCTCATGGACGAGCCGCTGTCGAATCTCGACGCCAAACTGCGCAGCGCGACGCGCGCCGAACTGATCGCCCTGCACCAGCGATTGGGGGCGACGTTCCTCTACGTCACCCACGACCAGGTCGAGGCGATGACCATGGCCTCGCGCATCGCGCTGCTCAACGAGGGCCGGGTCGAACAGTGCGGCACCCCCGCCGAGCTCTACGACCAGCCCCGCTCGACCTTCGTCGCCGGATTCCTCGGCGCGCCACCGATG
Organism: Nocardia neocaledoniensis; assembly: GCF_003182135.1. Lineage (GTDB taxonomy): Bacteria > Actinomycetota > Actinomycetes > Mycobacteriales > Mycobacteriaceae > Nocardia > Nocardia neocaledoniensis. Next base: position 66,356 of record NZ_QGTL01000001.1, read on the forward strand.
AACCTGTTCCCCGCCGTCGTCACCGCGACCGGAGGCGCGCTGCGGGTGACCGCCGACGGCGTCGACGCGGCCCTGGCCATCACCGACGAACTCGACACCGCCACCCCGGTGATCGCGGGCATCCGGCCCGAGCGCCTGCGCATCGATCCCGCGGCCAACGACGTCCGCGGGACGGTGCGCATGGTCGAGAACCTCGGCAGCGAGGAACTGGTGCACCTCGACGCGGGCGCGACCAGCCTGTGCGTGCGCGCCGCGCGCCCGGCCGGGGTCGCCGCGGGCGAGGACATCACCCTGCGGGTGGATCCCGCCGACATCCACCTGTTCGACCCCGACACCGGCCTGCGGTTGACCTGGCGTGCGCCGCAACCGGATCCGCCGAAGGCCGTGGACGCGGCGGCCGTGCCGGTCCCCTGATTTCCCCGCACCACTCGATGAGGAGAACCACCATGAAACGCACCCTGCCCCTCCTGGGCGTGGTGTTCACCACCGCCGTCGCGTTGAGCGGCTGCGGTCTGGGCGGCACCGTGTCCTCGGACACCACTTCGACCGCGCAGATCCCGGAGCTGAAGCCCGAGCAGCAGGTCTCGATCACCTTCGAGTCTTACAACTACGGTCTCGCCGGTGCCTGGACCGACACGTTCAACGCGCTGATCGCCGACTTCGGCAAGAAGTACCCCAATATCAAGGTGACCGCGCAGAAGCCGCAGGGCAACAGCCCGAACCCGGCCACCGACACCATCTCCAGCATCCAGAACCAGATGGTCGCGGGCACCCCGCCCGATGTCGCCCAGCTCGGTTTCTCCGATCTGGACTTCACCATCAATCAGCTGCAGGCCAAGCCGCTCGACACCCTCGTCGGCAAGCAGGAGGTGGCCCGCAACTTCGACGGCCGCCACGCCTACGCGCCGCGCGCCCGCGTCCTCGACGACTGGAACGGCCACACCTACGGCGTGCCGTTCGTCTTCTCCACCCCGGTGCTGTATCTCAACGCCTCGCTGTTCGCCGAAGCCGGGCTCGATCCGGCCAAGCCCCCGGCCACCTGGGCCGAGGTCGCCACCGCGGCCAAGCAGATCGCCGACCGCACCGGCAAGGGCGGGGTGTACATCGACTGCCTGACCAAGACCGCCAAGGACTGGTGCTTCCAGTCGATGGTGCGTTCCAACGGCGGCCGGGTGATCTCCCAGGACCGGCGCACCCTCACCTACGCCGACGCGCCCGCCGTCGAGGTGACGCAGATGGCGCAGAACCTGGTGAACTCGGGCAGCATGCCCAAGCTCAACCAGAAGCAGGGCTACGAGGCGTTCGCGCGCGGCGAGATCGGCATGATCCTCGAGACCAGCGCCATCCAGGGCACCTTCGTCACCGGCGCCAAGGACAAGTGGGATCTGCGCTCGGCCGCGATGCCCGCGTTCGGCGACAAGCCGACGGTGCCGACCAATTCCGGTGCGGGCCTGCACATCCTGTCCAACGATCCGGCCAAGCAGCGCGCCGCGTGGGAACTGATCAAGTTCCTCACCAGTGAGGAGTCCTACATCAAGATCGCGCAGAACATCGGCTACCTGCCGCTGCGCACCGGCCTGCTCGACCAGCCCGACGGCCTGAAGGACTGGGCCGCGAAGAACCCGCTGCTGAAGCCGAACGTCGCCCAGCTGGGCACCATGGAACCGTGGGTCTCCATGCCCGGCAACAACTATCTGCAGATGCGCGACGGCATGATGGACGCGGTCGAGGCGATCGTGTTCCAGGGCAAGGATCCGCAGTCGACCCTGACCGCCGCGCAGGCCGAGGGCGCCAAGCTCATCCCGGCGGCATGATGAGTGATCTGACCATCGTCCAGCTCACCGACACCCACCTGCGGCCGACCGGTGAGCTCGTCCACGGTGTCGTCGACACCGACGCGAACCTCGCGCGGGTGCTCACCCAGCTGCGCGCGGCCGGGCAGCACGTGGATGCCCTGGTGCTCTCGGGTGACCTGTCCGACAACGGGTCACCCGAGGCGTACCGGCGGCTGCGGGCGGCCGTGGAGCCGGTCGCGGCCGAACTCGGCGCCGAGATCGTCTACGTGATGGGCAATCACGACGAGCGGTCGGCCTTCGGCGAGGAACTCCTCGATCGGGCGCCCGGGTCGGTCGATCCCGCGCTGCCGCACGATTCCTGCGTCGAGATCGCCGGCCTGCGCGTCATCGCGCTCGACAGCACGACGCCGCTGCGGCACGAGGGCAGGCTCGAACTCGAGCAGCTGGCCTGGTTGGGCGAGCAGCTGCGGGTGCCCGCGCCGCGCGGCACCCTGCTGGTGCTGCATCATCCGCCGATTCCCTCGCCGGTGGCCACCGCCGATTTCCTCAAGCTCGAGGACGCCGACCGGCTGGCCGAGGTGCTCGCGGGCTCCGACGTGCGGATGATCCTGTGCGGGCACAACCATCTGACCGCCGCGGCGGCGGTGGCGGGGATCCCGGTGTGGATCGGTCCGGCGCTGTCGTACCGGATCGACCCGATGGCGCCGGTGGGCAGGCATCGCGGGCTGGCCGGATTCGGCTACAGCCGGATCGATCTCGTCGGCGAGACGATGCTCGCGACGGCCATCGAGGCCACCCCGGCGGTCGCGGTCTACGACCGGCCCGAGGCCGAGGTGCTCGAGCAGCTGGCGGCGATCGCCGCGCGGACGCGGTGACATGTTCGTCATCGACGAACGGCAGGACCCGGCGCAGGCGGTGCCCAGCACCGCGGCGCCGGGTCCGCGCCGGTTCACCCGTCGCGCGCTGACCCGGCTGATCGCGCCCTACCTGTACCTCGCGCCCGCGCTGGTGCTGCTGGTGGTGTGGACCTATCAGCCGCTGGCCCAGGCCGTCGAGCTGTCCACCTATTCGTGGAACCTGCTGCCGACCGCGCCGATGAAGCCGGTCGGTACGGCCAATTACGAACGGCTGCTGGATCTTCCGGCGTTCTGGGGATCGCTGGGCCGCACCGCGACCCTGATCCTGGGATTGCTCCCGTTCACGGTGCTGTTGCCGGTGCTCATCGCGCTGGCGAGCCGGCGCGTGCACGGCCGGGCCAGGACCGTCTATCAGGCGCTGGTGTTCGCGCCGTTCCTCGTGGCGCCGGTCGCCGCGGCGGCGGTGTGGCGGTGGCTGCTGCATCCGGGCAGCGGCTTCGTCGATCAGCTGCTCGGCACCGGCCACAACTGGGTCTACGACGCCTCGACCGCGCAGGCGGTGATCATCATGATCACGGGGTGGCAGCTGCTCGGTTTCGCGACGCTGGTGGTGTGGGCCGGGCTGGCCGGGATCAGCGGCGACTACAGCGAGGCCGCGCGGGTCGACGGGGCCACCCCGGGGCAGATCCGGCGCTGGATCACCCTGCCGCTGCTGTCCCCCACGCTGCTGTTCCTCGTGCTCACCACCGTGCTGCTCAGCCCCACCCTGTCGTTCCCGCTGATCGACTCGATGACCCAGGGCGGGCCGTCGCAGGCCACCACCAACATCTACTACCTGCTCTGGGACTACGCGTTCCACAGCTTCGACGCCGGGCTCAGCGCCGCGGCGGGGGTGTTGCTGTTCGTCGGTTTCGGCGCGCTGGCCGCGGTGCTGGTCTGGATCTCGGAAAAGGTTGCTGTTCATGATGATTGACCGTCTGCGCGCGGCGGGCAGCCATCTGCTGCTCGCCGCCACGGCGCTGCTGTGCGTGTTCCCCATCTACTGGCTGTTCGCGACGGCACTGCGCCGTCCCGAGGACGTCACCTCGCTGACCCCGCTGCCGTGGCCGCTGTCGATCGAGAACTATCTCGACGCGGCGCAGAAGGTGGATGTCGCCGGGCTGATCGCCAACACGTTCTTCGTGGCGATCCTGTCCGCGGCCGGGCAGCTGCTGGTGGCGCTGCTCGCGTCGTACGCGTTCGCGATGTACACCTTCCCGCTGCAGCGGCTGATGTATCTGGCGTTCGTCGGCGTCTGGCTGGTGCCGTTCCAGGTGACCATGCTGCCCAACTACATCCTGCTCAACGAGCTGGGCCTGATCAACACGCTCATCGGCTGCGTCGTGCCGACGCTGTGCTCGGCGCTGGGAGTGCTGCTGCTGCGCCAGCACATGACGGCGTTCCCGAAGGAGCTCATCGCGGCCGCGAAGATGGACGGCCGCTCCTCCTGGGCCATCCTGTGGACCGTGGTCGTCCCCAACCTGCGCCCCGCCCTGGCCGCCCTCGGCATCCTGCTGTTCATCAACGCCTGGAACGAATATTTCTGGCCCGCCGTGGTTCTGCGCCAGTCCAACGACGTCCTCCAGCTGGGCCTGCGCAGCTTCATGGGCACCGAAGGCGACCAATGGGGCCCCATGATGGCCCTGGCCAGCCTCGCCTGCCTTCCCGTCCTCCTCCTCTACCTGGTCCTCCAACGCCACATCGTCAACGCCTTCGTCCGCTCGGGCCTCAAGTGAGATCGGCGCGCCCTCCACAATGGTCGGGTGACATTCGCACTGTGCCGTGACGCGGCAGCCGCTGACTGGCTGCTCCACCAGGAGCTGCCATGGCATCGGCTCGCCGCGCGCGGCCCCGCCGGGTATCAGAGGTATGCGCGGCTCAGGTTCGCGCCCGACCCTCGCTTTCCCGGGCAAAGGCTGAACGACGTCCGCTTCGACCAGCCGGAACTGTCGGAGAAGCAGCAGATCGGTATCGCGCTGGAAACCCTGGCGCGGTCCACGACCACACCCGAGACCTGCTATTTCGCCGTGTGGAACGGGTGGAGCACGATCACCATCGACACGGCGCCCACGCTGCGGATTCCCCACCGCGACTACTGGCTGCTCCGTGGCGCACTCGCGGACTTCGCGGACTGGAACAGCGGCGACAGCGCACGATGGCCGTTCGGCGACTGCCCCGATCCCGCGTTCATCTGGCCCGCGGACCGCGCGTGGTGCGTCACCGACGATGTCGATCCGCACTTCGCCTCGATCGGTGCCGCCGCGGAGGCGATCGATCGTCTTGTGGCCGATCCTCGCATCGACGCCGTGCGCGATGATCCGGCCGCGGAGCCACCGTCTTGGTGCTGAAGCGCGCTCCGGCCTGCCACGGAGGCGTCACAGCGCCGGGGCCGATTCAGCCGGGTTGACGGGTCTTGCCGGGGGGCATAGGGCGGATTATGGTTGAGGCGCAACGGATCCCGTTGTGCCGATGCTGATTTCGCGGGGTGCGGAGTGCGATGACGGTGGGGTCGGCGGTTCGGCTGTGGAGCGGGCTGGGGGTGCTCGTCGGCGTTGTCTCGTTCGCGGGGGCGTTCGGAGTGGGTTGGGCGATGGCGCTGCCGTCGTCGACCTCGCCTCCCCCTGCCACGACCACGACCTCACGGTCCGGGGACGGCAGCGGTACCGGTGACGGGTTCACGCCGACACTGCGGGCGCCCGTTTCGGCGATGCGCGGAAGCGCGATGGCGGTGCACGGGACGAATTGGCTGTGCGATCAGGTCTCGATCGTCCCGAACTGGGCCGCCACACCGACCTCGGCGGTCGATGAGACCGCGCAGACCGGCATCGTCAGCGCGAAGGTCGGGGGCGACTACACGTTCGCCGCGTCGGTGCCGGTCCCGAAGACGGCGGCGCTGGGCGCGAGCACGCTGTGGGTCAGCTGCACCGCCGATCCCGATATCACCGACTCCGTGTCGGTCCGGATTCTCGCCGTTCCGGTGACCACCACGGTCCCGATCAGCACCGCACCGATCAGCACCGAACCCGTCGTCACCGAGGAGCCGGCCGTCGTCGACCCGGTGCCGCCGACCGCGGACGCGCACGGCCCGGACGGATCCTCGGGGTCGCCGTCGGCGGGCCCGGCCGGGCTCGTCGGGCTGCTGCTCGTCGGCGGGGCCATCGCGCTCGCCGTCCGCGGCCGATCGCGCCCACCCGACCCGGGGCGACCCCCGGTCGGTGTCCGCGTCCCGCCCGAGCAGCGGGAGCCCGAGGTGAGCGTGCGCGTCCACGCCGATCCGCGACCGCGGCTCGACTTCAGGACCGTGCCCGCCCGGGTGCCGACCGTAGAGATCAGGACGCACCGGCCGGAACCGTTCATCACCGTGCGAGAGGTCCGCTGATGTTCCCTGAGGCGCTCACCGCGCGAGCGGTGCTGTACGACAACGGTTCCCACGAGGTCGGTCGCGCCGAGCTGACGGCCCGGCTGCGCGAACTCGGCGTCGATCGCCAGCTGCGGCTGGCCGCGCCGGCACTCGGGCCGCTCGTGCGCGAGCTGGCCCTGCCGAAGATCGCGGCGGCGCTGGACGGCCTGCTCGACATCAGCGTCGGTGACGCGGCGCTGGCCGGCTGGCGCGGGTACGACCGGCTCCGTGGCGCCGCCCAGCGCACCCGCACCGGTCCCGAGGAGAACGTCGAACTGCTCGCGCACGAACTCACCCACACCTACCGGCCGAGCCTCGAGATCCTCGTGGACGGGCACTCGTCGGGCTCGCTCACCGTGGAACTCGTGCTCGCGCTGGAAGTACAGCCGCTGGCGGCGACCGTCCGCGACGCGCACCTCGTCGCCCTCGGCCCCGGCGACTGCACCGTCTCCGTCTCGGTCGGCACCGCCTCGGTCGGGACGATCATCGAGCGGCAGCGCGAGATCCCGACCGCGCGGATGGTCGACCTCCGCAGACCGTTCCCGCTCATCGCGACCGGCCGCCCCGGCGGGCAGCCCGGCCGACGCACGTCCACCTAGCGCACGCAGTGTGCGCGCCCCGGCCGAGCTGCACGCTTCCGCCGTGACCGTTGAGATGCGCTCGGACGCACCAAGGAAGTGCCAGGCCGCAACTGCACCGGATGCTCGGTGGTCGGGCGCGAAGCACCAGCGCGGCGATGCTCGGCGCAGGACGGCCGGGCGCACGCCAACGCCTACCGCACGGCGGCCGGTTCGTTCAGGGCGCCGATGAGGGCCGTGTCGTGGGTGGCGGCCCGGAAGCGCGGGTGGTCGAGGATGTCGTGGAGGAAGTCGGTGGTGGTGGCCACGCCGGGGCCGGTGATCGTGGTCTCGGCGAGCGCGCGGCGCATGCGGGCGATGGCCGTCGGCCGGTCCGGCGCCCAGACGATGACCTTCGCGAGGAGTGAATCATAATGTGGCGGAATGGCATAGCCCTGCGCCACCTGGGTGTCCACGCGCACGAACGGGCCGGCGGGGAGCGCGCACTCGACGAGCGTGCCGGGGGCGGGCGCGAACGCGCGTTCCGGGTCTTCGGCATTGAGGCGGCATTCGATGGCGACACCGTACGGCGCGCGATCGCCGAGGGTCAGCGGGTCGCCCGCCGCGATGCGCAGCTGTTCGGCGACCAGGTCGACGCCGGTGACCATCTCGGTGACGGGGTGCTCCACCTGGAGGCGGCAGTTGACTTCCATGAAGTAGAAACGGCCGTCGGGCGCGAGCAGGAACTCCACGGTGCCCGCGCCGACGTAACCGGCCGCCTCGCAGCCGCGGACGGCCGCGGCGCCGATGCGGTCGGCGAGCTCCGGCGACAGGCCCGGCGCCGGCGATTCCTCGACCAGCTTCTGATGCCTGCGCTGCAGCGAACAGTCCCGCAGACCCAGGTGCCGGACGGTGCCATGGGTGTCGGCGAGGATCTGGACCTCCACGTGCCTGGCCGATTCCAGGTACCGCTCGACATAGAGCCTGCCGTCGCCGAAGACGGCGGCGGCCGCGGCCCTGGTGTGCTGCCAGGCCGTGGCGAACTCCTCGCCGTCACGCACCACCCGCATCCCGCGGCCGCCGCCACCCGCGACAGCCTTGATGATCACCGGGTAGCCGATCTCGTCGGCCAGGGCGCGCGCCCCGTCGGGATCGTCGATGGCGTCGCGGCTGCCGGGCAGCAGGGGCAGGCCCGCGTCGGCCATCAGCGCGCGAGCGGTCGACTTGTCACCGAGGCGGGCCATGACCGCGGGCGGGGCGCCGACGAACACGAAGCCCTCGGCCTGGCACACCTCGGCGAAATCCGGGTCCTCCGAGAGGAATCCGTACCCCGGATGGATCGCGTCGGCCCCGGTGGCGCGCGCCGCCTCGATGATCGCGGGGATCGACAGGTAGCTGCGTTTGGCCGGGGCCGGGCCGATCTGGACGTGTTCGTCGGCCAGGCGCACCGCCGCGGAGTCGCGGTCCGCGGCCGAGTGCACCGCCACCGTGGCGATGCCCAGTTCGCGGCAGGTCCGGATCACCCTGACCGCGATCTCCCCGCGGTTGGCGACCAGGACCTTGTGGAAGGGGCGCGTCACCGCAGCGCCTCGAACACGATCAGGGCCTGGCCGTGCTCCACGGCGTCGCCGTTGTCGACGAGGATCTCCGCCACCACGCCCTCCCGCGCGGCGGTGACCGGGATCATCAGCTTCATCGCCTCGATGATGCCCACCTGCTGACCGGCGCGAACGGGGTCGCCCACCGCGACGAACGGCGCGGCGCCGGGTTCGGGCGCGCGATAGAACACGCCGACGGTCTCGGCGGTGAGGGGGAAGGTCGTCGCGGCGCCGGTGTCGGCGGACCGATCCGCCGTCGCCACCGTCCCGGCGGCGGGGTCGGCCGGGACGAGCACCAGGTGCCCCGCCGGCTCCCCGTTCTCGGCGGGCGTCGCAGCGGGGCGCTCGTCCCAGGTGATGCGCAGGGACACCGGACCATTGGCGACCGTCACCGAGGTCGGGGCGGACCCGGTGGCGCGCACACTCATGGCGTGACGGCTGAGCACCGCGAGGCTGTGGTCCGCTTCGGTCGGGCTGACCGCCCGCGCGGCGGGGTCGCTGGTCACGGACTCGGTCATCGGGGCTGCTCCTGAAGCTCGGTGCGGGTGTTCGGTGGCGGACGGGTCGGTGCGCTGCAGACTCTGCCGCAGGACGGTCAGCGGGTGGCGGATCAGGAAGTCGACCACGAGGTCTCCGTGAGGTCGCGGGCCAGGCCGTAGCCACGGAAACGACTGTGCCGCTGGGCGATCAGGTCGGCGGTCGGCCAGGCCCGCAGCTCGTGCACCGCTTGGCGCACCGCCCGCCGCAGCAGTGCCGCCGCGCCGACGGGATCGCGGTCGGCGCCGCCCTCGGGTTCGGGGACGACGGCGTCGGCGATGCCGAGCTCGAGCAGGGCGACCGCGTCGACCCGCAGCGCGGCGGCCGCACGGGGCGCGGCGGCCGGGTCCTTCCACAGGATGGCGGCGCAGCCCTCGGGACTGATCACCGAGTAGATCGCGTTCTCGCACACCAGCACCCGATCGGCCAGCGCCAGCGCGAGCGCGCCGCCGCTGCCGCCCTCGCCGGTGATCACGGTGACCACCGGAACAGGCAGACCGGCCAGCAGTTTCAGCGATTCGGCAATGGCCACCGCCTGGCCCTGCTCCTCGGCCTCGATGCCGGGGTAGGCGCCCGCCGTGTCCACCAGCGCGACGACGGGCCTGCCGAGTTTCGCGGCCAGGCGCAGCGCCCGGACCGCCTTGCGATAGCCCGCCGGAGTGGGCATCCCGTAGTTGCGCTCGGTGAGTTCGGGTCCGGTGTGGCCCTTCTGGGTGCCGAGCACGACAACCGGCAGTCCGTCGAGGCGGGCCAGGCCCGCGATCATGGCGGGGCAGTCGGCCGACATGCGGTCGCCGTGCAGTTCGACGAAATCGTCGAAAGCGGCGGCGAGGTAGTCCAGGGTGGTCGGCCGGTCGAGCCGCCGGGCCGCGCGCACGCGGTCCCAGGACTCGCCCACGCTGAGCGCGGCGGGGTCGGTGACGAGCGCGTCGGGGTCACCGGGTTCGGTGCGCAGCGGTGGCCGCTCGGTCATCGCGACCAGCCGGGAGAGCCGGGTGCGCAGCGCCCAACGGTGGCAGATCATGTCGACGATGCCGTGTTCGAGCAGGAATTCCGCGGTCTGGAAGCCCTCGGGCAGGGTCTGGCCGATGGTCTGCCGGATCACCCGGGGCCCCGCGAAGCCCAGGCGCGCACCGGGTTCGGCGATGATGATGTCGGTGGCGGTGGCGAAGGACGCCGCGACGCCGCCGTAGGTGGGGTCGCTGATGATCGAGATCGTCAGCACGCCTGCGTCGTCGAGGCGGCGCAGCGCCCGGCTGGTCTTGGCCATCTGTATGAGCGCGACGATGCCCTCCTGCATCCTGGCCCCGCCGGAGGCGGTCACGAGCACCAGCGGCGCCCGGTCGGCCAGCGCCGCCTCCGCCGCGGCGGTGACGGCCTCGCCGACGGCGCTGCCGAGGCTGCCGCCGAGGAAGCGGAAGTCCATGACCGCCAGCACGATCGGGGTGCCGTCGACGGTGCCGCGCACGCAGCGGATCGCCTCCGGCAGGTCGGTGCTCTCCCGCGCCTGCCTGATCCGCTCGGGGTAGGCGCGGGTGTCGGTGAAGCCGAGCGGGTCGGCGACGGTGGCCGCGGTGGCGATCGGCTTGGCCGAGTCGGCGTCGAGGAGCTGGTCGACGCGCTGGTCGGCGGTGAGCATGCCGTGGCCGTCGCATTCCGGGCACACCCGGCTCGCCCGCTCGTAGCGTTTGCGGTAGATCATCGTGTCGCAGAGGGGGCACAGCAGCCAGGCCGTGCCGGTGGTCGCGGTGGTGTCGACGACGGTCATCGGTCCTCCAGCGGGCGTGGGACGTAGCGGGCGCAGGCCGCGGGCAGGCGCACCCCCGCGGTGCGCAGGTGGGCGACGCGGGTGAGGTAGGCGGCGCCGAACAGCAGCTGCGCGGCGATCTCGGCGACCGCGCGGTTCTCCGGTGCGGCGAGATGGGTGCCCGCCGTCCAGGTGTTGAAGGCGCCCATCGCGGGGCCGCACCAGATCTGGTAGTCGGCGACCCGATCGGCCTCGCCGCGGATGCTCCAGCCCGAGGACAGGCCGAGGTACCAGCGGAAGACCAACGCCATCTTGGCTTTCGGGTCCCGCTCGGCCCCGCTCAGCTGGGCCGGGTCGCGCTCGGTGAAGTACCGGACGCACTCCTGCCACACCTCGTCGAGCGGCCTGCGGAACAGGGTGGATTCCAGCTCGGCGCGCAGCGCGGTCGGCAGCGCGTCGAGCCCGGGGTAGGCGCGGTAGGTGTCGTAGAGCTTCTGCGCGCGGGCCGCGAACATCGTGCCCCGGCGCAGCACCTGCACCTGCACGCCGAGCTCGAACATGTCCGAGGACGGCGACATGGCGCAGTCGGCGAATTCGGCCCGCGCCAGCAAGGTCTTGGTGGCGCCGCATTGCGCCGCCTCGACGGCCGACTGGTTGACCGACCCCGTCACCACGTAGGCCGCGCCGAGCCCGAAGGCGGCGGCGACGGCGTCGGGTGTGCCGAGCCCGCCTGCCGCGCCGATCCGCACACGCTCGGCGCCGGGCACGGTGGCGCCGAGCCGGTCCCTGGCCGCGATCAGTTCCGGCAGCAGCACCGTCAGCGGCCTGCGGTCGGTGTGGCCGCCGGAGTCGGCTTCGGCGGTGATGTCGTCGGCCATCGGCACCTGCTCGGCGAGCCGGGCCTGCTCGGCGGTGATCCGGCCCGCCGCCACGAGTTCGCGCAGCAGCCGGGCGGGCGCGGGCCGCAGGAACAGCTCGGCCACCTCGACGCGGGAGACCTTGGCGATCACCCGGTGCCCGATCTCGATGCCGCCGCGCCGGTCGACGCGCAGACCGAGGGCGCGATAGCGCACGACCTCGGCGGTCAGGTCCATGAAGGCCGAGGCCTCCACGCAGCGGACATCGTGGCGCAGGCAGGCGTCGACGATCGCGCGTTCCAGGGCGGGTTCGCTCGGACTGTGGATGAGGTTGCAGGCGAACGGCTGCGCGCCCAGGTCGGCGGCGAGCTCGCCCAGTGCCGCGTCCACCGTGGCGGGCGCGACGCCCGCCGCGCCGTAGGCGGCCAGGTAGCCGTGCCGCGCCATGGCCTTCACCAGGGCGGGCGAGGCGATGCCGTTGGCCATCGCACCGGCGGCATAGGCGGCGCGGACACCGTGGGCCGCGCGGAAGGCGCTGTCGCCGAGGCGTTCCGGCGGCAGCGGCACGACCGCGGCGAGCACCTGGGCGCGGGCGGCGACGGTCTCGTCGGCGGTGGCGCCGACCTGTCCGTCGGCACGGACGATCCAGACCGGCGAGTCCAGATCGAGCAGCAGGGCGGTGATGGCCTCGGTAGCAGTGGCGAGCGCCACGGTGCGCATCGTGGTCATCACGCGCTCCGATCGACGAGTTCGACGGCCAGGTCGGTCACCTCGTAGATACGCAGGCCCGGCTTCCACAGCGAACCGTCCACCACCGCGGTCACGCCGCGCGGCCCGCGGCGCAACGCCTTGATGTGGGCCTCGAGCTCGACGGTGCCGTCGGTGGGCAGGAACTGGCCGCGGTAGCGCCAGCTGAAGGGGATGTCGGCGGGGATGCGGAACACCGGGTCGGCCATGTCCGCGGCGTGGCCCGCGTCCACGAGCCATTCCTGGACGGCGTGGATCACCGATTCGACGCCGAGTGAGCCGGGGATGACCGGGTCGAGGTGGAAGTGGCGGGCGAAGAACCAGTCCGCCGGGTCGATGGGCCGCAGTGAATGCAGGTATCCCGCACCGTGTTTCCCGCCGCCGTCGACCACCTCGACCCGGTCGATGAGCGCCAGCGTCCGGCGCGAGCACAGCGGCGAGGCGGGGTCGGCGCGGCGGGCGGCCACGTCGATCGTCCGGACCTGGGCGGTCGGGTTCTCGGCCAGCCAGGACGGTGCGGGCCGTCCGGCGTCGAGCCCGGTCTGGTTGGCGAGGGCCTCGTCGCTGAAGTACCCGAACATGGTCTCGCCGGTGTAGAACGGCGCGCCGTCGACGCTGAGCGTGTAGTCGAAGGTCTGCAGGGAGGAGCCGGGCAGGATCGTGGTCGACAGCATCCGCGAGGACTGTTCGATGGTGCGGTCGCGCAGGTCGACCTGGCGCAGCACCGTCGCCGTGCCGCCGAGATTGCGCAGGCTCAGGGTGGTGCCGGGCTGGGTCAGCGTGGGTCCCGCGTAGTAGCCCATGAGCAGGGCCGCCTGCAGGGAGGTCTCCATGTACACGAAGTGCGGCATGGAGTCGTTGGCGGTGTCGGCGTAGTACCAGGAGTCGGCGGGCGAATCGTATTCGGTGGTGTAGGCCGCGTGGTCGAGAGTGCCTCGCGCACCGTCGAATTCGCGGACGCGGTCGACGAGGAGCAGACCGCCGGTGGGCAGCCGCGTCGCGCGGACGCCGGTGTACTCCGCGAATTCCGGGCCCATGGCGATCGCCTGGTCGCCGCGCGCCAGGTGGGTCATGTGGAATTCGTTGAGCAGCAGGGTCGGCACGGCCTGGCCGGGACCGATGCCCGCGCCGGGCGCCTCGGTGACGGTGACCTCGACGGACAGGCTCCCCCCACCGGCGAAGTGCGCCGTGCCCAGGACGTGCGGGCGGGGAACGAGGTCCAGGTCGGTGACGACGAGCTCCAGCGTGCCCTGGGCCGCGCCGTTTCCGGCGGCGGCACCGATCGTGTCCCGGGGTGTGCCGGCGGTGGCCACCGCTCCCCCGGTCAGGGTGCTGCCGGACAGGCACAGGTGCATGCCGGTGAAGAGCGCGAACACCTCGGCGGCCTGGCGCGCGGCGGCCTCGGGCGCGCCCTCGTACCGGGCGACGATCCGGCCGTCACCGGTACCGCCGTAGAGCTCGATCGCCTCGATCGCGGTGAGCGCCAACGGCTCTCCGGCGGCCAGCCGCGCCGCGACCTCGACACCGTCGCGCCGGTGTCCCGGCCCGAACACCTCCGCGATCGCACCGGTCGTCAACGATTCCAGCGCCGCCCGGTCCAGGGAGGTACGCGCGGTCCGCGCCAGCGGCTTGAACGCGCCTTCCCGTACGGGCGCTTCGCCACCGGACACATGGTGGAGCGCGGAGGAGGCACCCCGATCGACGGGAACTACCGTGGAACCCGCCGATCGCAGTTCGCCGGCAACGGCGGCGAAGTCCGCCGAGCCGTCGCGAAATGCCTTGCTGGACAAGGGTATGCCTACCGCTCGGGCCCAGAGCGCGCGCTGCAGGGCCACCTGCGCGGTCAGGGCGGCGCGGTGGGCGGTGGTGACGCCGGTGCGGAGCTCGGCGATCACGCCGCGTGACGCACCGGCGCTCGCCGCCCTCGTCCGAGCGGTCGCGGTCGTTTCCACCGGGCGTGTGGAACGGTCCTGCGCCGGGAGGGCCGCCGCCTCGTCTGACCGCCGAGTCGACTCCGCCGTGTCCCCGGCGGGTGCCACGGCGGGTCCGGCGGGGACCCCTGCCGGCGCGGGTGTGAGCGCCTGCGGCACCGTGTCGTGCGCTGGTCCGCCCGGCCGCGCGGCCTGCGGCAGCACGCCCGGGGCGGGCTGGGCCGGGGTCACGCCGGTCGGGTCGAAGGCGATGCCGTCGAAGTCGAGGGCTGTCATCGGGTCCACTTCCTCACCGAGGTCTGGAACTTGTCCGTCAGGTCGGGCGTCGTGAGGACGGTGACGTCCGAGAAACGTTGCAGCACTGTGCCGTCGGTGGACAGTGCGGTGGCGTCGATGCGGGCTTCGAGCCTGCTCGCGCGCGGGTTGTCGACCACCAGCACGAAAGGTTCGGCAGTCGGGAGCGGGTGGTGGTAGTCGATGCGGCCGACGCCGAGGGGCAGGCAGGCCGTGCCGAGGAGGCGGTGGCCGAGGACGGGTGGGCCCTGCAGGATCAGGTCGGCGGCGACCGGGTCGTGCAGACGGCCCGCGTAGGCGCCGCCTGCGACCGGGCCGGTGGGCAGGTGGCAATCCAGGACGATCGCGGTGTCGCTCTCGGCCCGGATCGCGCGCAGGCCCTGGAGCGCGGGGGCGTGGAACTGCACGGCGTCCCGGTAGATCCGGTCGGCGGAGGTGCCGGGTCCCGCGGGAACCGCTTGCCGGACACCGCTGTCCGGGGCGGCGGCGAGCAGCAGGGTCGCGCGGAAGTGCGCGATCTTGCCGTCGAAGACGGTGGCGCGCACCGCGATCCGGCCGTCCACGTCGGCGCTCGGGACGAGCTCGATCTCCACTGCGGTGACCGGGTGGTCGAAGACGAGTCCCTTGAGCACCTGGTAGTCGCGGACGCCCACGACGGTGTGGCCCGGCGCGGTGCGTTCGGCGAGATGGATCATCGCGCCGAGGCCGAAGGTGGCGGGCAGCACGATGTGCTCGCCGATCCGGTGGGCCTCGATCACGGGTTCGTCGATCAAGCCGGCGATGTCGCGGCGGGCGCGCACCGTGGCCGCGGCGCGGTCACCGGTCGACAGGGCGGTGGCGGCGCCGACCAGCAGGACCGGTTCGGGCCTGCGGTTCGCGGTGAACTGGGTGGTGAAGGCGGCCACGCCCGCGGCGGGGGCCAGCAGCGGGATGCCGCGGGCCCGGAAGTGCGCGCGCAGGTCGGCGGTGACCATGCCGCCGTCCCAGGCGCCCCAGTCGATCGCGGTGACGCGATGTCCGGGATGCCTGCGCCGCCAGCTCACCGCGAACCGGCACAGGGCCTCGTTCGCCGCGGCGTAGTCGGCCTGGCCCGCGTTGCCGAAGAGGCCGGCCACCGAGGTGAACAGGACCAGGTCCCTCGGCTCCCCCACCGCGGCGAGGACGGCGGCCAGACCGCCGAGCTTCGGGCGCAACACACGAGCGATCGAGTCGGCGGTCTTGTCCGGGATCATCGAGTCGGCCAGCACCCCGGCGCCGTGCACGACACCGGTGATCCGGTCGCGCCAGGGCGCGACGGCCTCGGCGAGCGCCGTCGCGTCGGTGGCGTCGACGCTCAGGTAGTCGGCGCGGTCACCGAGCGCGGCCAGGGTGGAGCGGATCTCGCGGACGGCGCGGACGTCACCGCAGGCCCGCTCGATGTCTCTGGGCCGCGCGCCGGTTCCGGCCAGCGCGCGTACGGCGGCGGGCTTGAGCTCACTGTCGGGAAGGCCGTGCGCCCAGGTGGGTTCCTCGGCGAGGGTGGTGCGGCCGAGCAGCAGGAACCGCGCCGCGCTGTGCCGGGCGAGCGCGAGCACGCACGTCGCCGTCACTCCCCTGGCGCCGCCGGTCACCAGCAGCAGGTCGTCGTCGGTGAGGACCGACGGGGCGAGGTCCGTCGCCGTGCTGACGATCTCGGTGGTGACGGCGGGCTTGTGCCCGCTCGGCACCGGCGTGCGGCGCTGTCCCGAGATGTCGACGCCGACCTCGACGGTGTCGATCGCCGCGTCGCACAGTTCCTCGAGCACGATCTGCGCCACCCGGGCCGGCGTCGCCGCGGGCGCGATGTCGAGCGCGCGGCAGAACAGGGTGGGTTCCTCGGCGGCAAGGGTTTTCACCAGGCCACCGAGGCCGCCGAGCAGCGCGGGGATCGGCTCGGCGTCCCCGAGCAGGCCGAGGTGGCCGTCGAGCCGGGTGACGGTGACGAATCCGGCCCGGCCGGTCGCGCCCCGCAGCGCGGGCGCCACGCGGCCGGTGACCAGGATCGCCTCGGTCAGGATCCGCTCGGCCTGCGCCCACTCCGTGGCGACACCCGCCACGACCACGCACAGGTCGGCGGCCGCCACCTCGTCGTCGGGGCGGGCCCGGCGCACCGTCCAGCTGAGCGCGCGCAGCGCCTCCTCGATCGCCTCCGCGTCGGTTTCCGCGGACTCGTCCAGGCACACGATCAGTGCCCGGCCGGCAGGCCGGTACGGGTCCACCGCCAGGTCGACCGGGGCGAGCTCGACGAGTTCGACGACGTGCCGCGGCGTTTCGGCCGCGGCCTCAGCTTTTGGGTGGACATCACCCCCGGCCAGCTCGCCCACGATCTGATCGAGGGAGCGCAGCGTGCCGAGTTGCTCGGGCCCGAGACTGGGGAGCGTCGGGAACCGTTCCTGCAGAGCGCCGATCACCTGGACCCGCTTGATCGAATCGACCCCCAGATCCGCTTCCAGATCCATCGTCGGATCGACCATCTCGACCGGGTAACCGGTTTTGTCGGCGACCACTTCCCGCAGCGCCTGCCGCAGGGTCTCGGCGGTGGGCGTGAGACCCGCGTCCACCGAGGCGACCTCGTCCGTGTCCGCGGCGTCGGCCGGCGTGGCGGAATCGCCCGCCGCGCCAGTCGTTGCCGCGCCGTCGGCGGCGAGCAGATCGGCGATCTGATCGAGGGTGCGCAAGGTTCCGAGCTGCTCGGGGCCGAGGCTCGGCAGCGACGGGAAGCGCTCCTGCAGCGCGCCGATCACCTGCACGCGCTTGATCGAGTCGACGCCGAGATCGGCCTCGAGATCCATGGTCGGATCGACCATCTCGACCGGATAGCCGGTCTTGTCGGCGACCACTTCGCGCAGGGCTGCGCGGATCGCTTCGCCGCCGAGCGTGTCAGCCGCCGGGGCAGCCTGCGATTCCGCGGCGGGGTCGGCACTCGCGGCCGGCACGCCGGTCGGATAGGCAGTGCCGTTTCCTGTGGGTGTCGCCGGTTCGGGCGCGGGGGCGGGCAGATGGCCGTTCGCGGGCACCCCCGGGGACCCGTTGCTCGGAGTGGGCGCGGCGGGCAGGGCCCGGGTGGGTGCGGGCGCGGGCACCGAGGCGGGGGCGGTCCGGTAGCTGGTCACCGTGCGCGGGCCCGTGGCTCCGCTTTCCAGCTCGGCCAGCTGGGCGAGCACATCGCTTGCCCGCGAGTGGCTTTCGCTGATGGCGACACCGTGGTCCTTCACGGCTTCGATGGCGCGCAGCAGGTGGTCGTCGACGGCACCGGCGCTCAACGCGCCCGCCAGCCCGCGGGCCAGGTCGAGCTGGCCGTCGAGGTACTGCCGGTGCGTGTCCAGATGCTGGGTGAGTGCGGTGTCGAGCGGATCGACGGGGATGGTCACGAGCTGTTCCTCCACGAGCGGGGGCACCGAGGGGCGGTGCGAGAGTTCGGACACGGCAGGTGATTCGGCGAGCGGGTGCGAGGGCGAGTCGGCCCGGCCGTCGGCCACGGCGCGCGAGCCCGCCACGGCCGACCCGGGAACGGTCGTCGCGAGATCGGGCAGCGCCGATCCGTGCGGCGAGAGCCCAGCGGGTGCATCAACGGGTGCGGGCCCCGCTTCCGGGCCGGCGAGGGCGTGCGGCGCCGCGAGCTGGACGCGGTAGTCACCCGACAACGCCTCGGCGTAGGCGGCGCGGCGGGCGTCGGGGACGTATTCGGGGGCCGAGAGCGTCACGGTCATCCGGCCGGCCGCCGGGGTGGTCGGCGCGTCGGGGGTGGCGGCGTAGCGGTTGATCCCGGAGATCTCGACACCGAGGACGGCGAGACGGACGGCCGCCCGCTTGAGTGCCACGTCACCGTTGCCGATCGGGCCGGAGTCGGTGGCGAAGGCGATCACGTCGTCGCCCAGGGTGCGGCGCACCAGCGAGGTGAGCACCTGCTTCGGACCGCATTCGACGAAGATCGTGCAGCCGTCGGCGTGCATGGCCCGCAGCGCGTCGACGAACTCGACCGGCTGGCTCAGCTGCGCGGTCAGGGTCGCCCGGTTGGCGGCGACGTCGGCGCCGTAGGAGGCACCCGCGGTGTCGGCGTAGACCGGCGCGTCCGGCTCGGCGATGTCGACTTCGGCTACGGCGGCGCCGAATTCGGTCACCGCGTGGGCCACGTACGGGGTGTGGAACGCGGCGGCCACGGGCAGATCCCTGGTGGCCCAGCCGTTCTCGGCACTGCGCGCGGTGAAGGCGCTGATGCCGTCGGGTCCACCGCCGACGACGATCTGGTCGGGCGCGTTGTGATTGCAGATCCACACGTCGTCGAGATCGGCGATGACCTCGGCGACCTCCTCGCGGGCCGCGTTGACGGCCACCATCGTGCCCGCCTCCGCGTCGTCGGCGACCGTCATCGCCGCGCCACGCGCCCTGGCCAGACCGAAGAAGTCCGCGGTGCTCAGCGCGCCGGAGGCCCACAGCGCGGTCAGCTCACCGAAGCTGTGGCCGAGGTAACCGTCGGCCCTGAGCCCGAATTCGGTGAGCACCCGGAACTGCCCGGCCGCGAGCGCGCCGATCGCGGGCTGCGCGAATTCGGTACGGCGCAACGCGGATTCCTGCTCGGCGCGGGTCTGCTCGGTGAACGCCGGCGGCGGGAACACCACCGCGCCCAGCCGCTGCTCGGCGCCGACGAACGCGGCGTTGGCCGCGTCGAAAGCGGCTCCGACGGGCGGATTGTTCAGCGCCGTGTCCAGGCCCATGTCCACGTACTGGCTGCCCTGCCCCGCGAACAGCACGCCCACCTTGGGGTCGGGGACGGCGGCCGCGCGGAAGTAGACGCCCTCGGGGTGGTCCCAGTGCGCCGCGTCGGGCCGGCGCACCAGCTCGTCGACGGCGAGCGAGCGCAGATCCGCGGCGGTGTCCTCGTCGACGGAGACGAAGCCGATCCTGGCGTGCGCGGCCGGAATGTCACCGCCGTCGGTGCCGGGGGTGCTGCGCACGACGTCGATCAGCGCGGCGACATCGGGGGCGTGCCAGACGTGCGCGCGCGGCACCCGGTGCAACACCGGGCCGCGCGTCTGGTCGGCTTCCTCGAGCACGATGTGGAAGTTGGTGCCGCCGAAGCCCATGGCCGAGGCGGCGGCCCTGCGCACCGGGCGCTGCGGGTCACGCACCCAGGGGCGGGTCCTGGTGTTGACGTAGAACGGCGTCCGGGCGGCGTCGATCTCGCTGTTGGGCGCGTCGACGTTGATCGTGGCGGGCAGCACCTTCTGGTGCAGGGCCAGCGCCAGCTTCATCACCCCGGCGGTGCCCGCGGCGCCCTTGGTGTGTCCGATCTGGGACTTCACGCTGCCCAGCGCCGCGAACCCGGTCTCCGAACTCGCCTCGGCGAGCAGCCCTTTCAGCGCGGTCAGCTCGGTCTTGTCGCCGACGGCCGTGCCGGTCGCGTGCGCCTCGATGAGCTCCACGTCGGCGGGTGAGCATTCCGCGTCGGCGTAGGCGCGGTCGAGCGCCACCCGCTGGCCCTCCGCGCGGGGCGCGTAGATGCTCTTGGAGCGGCCGTCACTGGAGGAACCGAGACCGCGGATCACCGCGTAGACGCGGTTGCCGTCGCGGCGCGCGTCGGCGAGGCGGCGCAGGGCCAGCATGGTGATGCCCTCGCCCAGCAGCGTGCCGTCGGCCTCGGCGGAGAACGGGCTGATCCGGCCGGTCGGCGAGAGCGCGCCGACCTTGCTGAAGCACAGGTAGATGAAGATCGAGTTCTCGGTGTCGACGCCGCCGGTGATCATCATGTCGGCGCGACCGTCCTGCAGTTCCGCGATCGCGGTGCGGATCGCGGCCAGCGAGGCCGCGCAGGCCGCGTCGACGGTGCAGTTGATGCCGCCGAGCCCGAGGCGGTTCGCGACCCGGCCCGCCACCACATTGGCGAGCAGGCCGGGGAAGGAGTTCTCCTCCCACGGCGCGAACGCGGCGACGAACCGGCGTGAGATCTCCGCGACATCGCTCTCGGACAGGCCCATCGACCGGCCTGCCTCCGCCAGCACCGGCGTCGACAGGCGCGCGGCCAGCGGATGCATCAGCGGCACCGGACCGGTGGTGCCGAGCACCACGCCGGTGCGCGCGGGGTCGTACCACCGCGAACCGGTCGCGCCCGCGTCGGCGAGCAGGTCACGCGCCACCCCGAGGCTCAGGGTCTGCATGGTGCTGGTGACCTCGAGCTGGTTCGGCGGCATCCCGAACTCGAGCGGGTCGAACGCGACGTCGGGCAGGAAAGCGCCACGGCGCGAATAGGTCTTGTCCGGCGCCGCGCGGTCGGGGTCGTAGTAGTCGTCCAGGCTCCAGCGCGACGCGGGCACCTCGGAGGTGCAGTCGACGCCGTCGATGATGTTCTGCCAGTACTCGCGGTGGGTGTGTGCCTTGGGCAGCAGACCCGACATCCCGACAATGGCGATCGGGTCGCGTGCCAGGCGTCGTTCGTCTGTCACGGAAGGTTCCTCTCAGGCGGCGACGGTGGTGGCGGTGGCCGAGGCGATCAGTTCGGCCGCGGCGGCGGCGAACAGGCGGTGGCCCACCGGACTCGGGTGCAGACCGTCGGCGGTCCACACCTCGGGCCGGGCCCATTCGGGCCTGGCGGCGATATCGAGGAGCAGGGCGCCGGTGTCGTCGGTGACCCGGGCGAGGACGTCGTTGGCGGTGGCGAAACGCTCGCGCAGCAGGGCGCGGAAGCCGTCCGGCACCGGCAGGCGGGCGGGGATGTCGGGATAGCTCGCGGTGAACACGGTGGCTTCCCGCGCTCGCAGGGTGGCGAAGATGGTGTGCAGGTTGTCGGCGAAACGTGCCTCGTCATACGCGCTGACCAGGTCGTTCACGCCGACAACCACGCCGTAGAGGCCGGCCCGGGCCGACGAGGTCGCCGGTGCGAGCTGGCTCGCGACGACATCGCCGGTCGTGGCGCCGTGCGTGCCGAAGTTGCGAATCGTGGTGGGCCGCAACCCGAGCTGACCGCCGAGGCGGGAGACCCAGCCCCGGTAGCCACCCGCCGCGGCGGGATCGCCACGGCCCTCCACGAAGCTGTCTCCGAGCGCCGTCAG
This sequence comes from Nocardia neocaledoniensis, assembly GCF_003182135.1. Classification (GTDB taxonomy): domain Bacteria; phylum Actinomycetota; class Actinomycetes; order Mycobacteriales; family Mycobacteriaceae; genus Nocardia; species Nocardia neocaledoniensis. The sequence continues at coordinate 87,780 of NZ_QGTL01000001.1, forward strand.
GCCGGCCGCGATCACGCCGAGACCCCGGTATTCACCACGTGCCGGTCGGCGACGGGGAAGTTCACCTCTTCGTAGAGCGCGGTCAGCTCCGCCTCACCGAAGAACTTGTCCGGCGGGTAGAGGCCCGCGATGAGTCCGAAGAACTTCTTGGAGTAGTGCTCGCTGCGGCTGGCCGCGCGGAACACCGAGTCGTAGTACGGGGTGAGGGTGAGCTCGGAGATCGACTGGGTGAGCTCGTAGGTGCTGGCGCTCTGGGCGTCGCGCTCACGCTGGTACTCCGGCAGCGTCTCCTCGAACGGGCGTGCGCCCGAGAGGCTTTCGTGCACCAGGTCGGCCAGCAGCTGGCCGTACTTGAAGGCGTCGGTGATGCCCCAGCCGGTGAACGGGTCCTTGTGGTAGCCGGCGTCGCCGACCAGCGCCCAGCCCGGACCGAAGGACTGGCGCCGGTAGTTGTCGGGGTAGAGCATCGGCCGGAACGGCTCGACGCGCTTGCCGGTCTCGCGCAGCCGCGCGCCGATCTCCGGGTCGATCTGGTCGACGATCTCCTGCACGCCGGCGTCGGGGTCGGTGCGGAAGTCACGGAAGCGGTCGCGCTTGCGCATGACGGCCACCAGGGCCAGGCCGTCGTTGGTCGGCCAGGACGCGAACTGCTGCTCGCCGAAACCGGTGCGGTGGTGCATGCCCCAGTCCACGCCCTCGTAGTACGAGTAGTAGATGAAGCAGGCGGCGGGCGAACCCTCGTAGGTGGCCGCGCCGACCTCCTTGGCGACGATCGAGTTCGAACCGTCCGCGCCGACGACGAGTTTCGCGCGGAACTCCTGCTCGGGACCCTCACCGACGCGGCCACGGATACCGGCGACCCGGTCGCCCTCACGCAGCAGGCCGGTGACGGTGAAGCCCTCGATCACCTCGGCGCCGGACTCGCCCGCCGCGTCGACCAGGATCTTGTCCAGCACGGTGCGGCGCGGGCAGTAGACGGCGTCGATGCCGTCGGCCGACGGATCGGCCATGCCCGGGATCTCGATGTCGGTGTAGGTGAAGTTGAGGTGCCGGATCGGCGGGCAGCCGGTGGCGACCACGGCGTCGAGCAGGCCCCAGGACTTCAGAAAGCCGAGACCGGCCTGGTGGATGTAGTGCGTGGACGGGGTGTCACTGGGAAAACTCGCGCGATCCACGGCGAGCACGCGGTGGCCCTGACGGGCCAGCAGCATGGCCAGGGGCGAACCCGCGACCCGGGTTCCGACGACGATGACGTCATACATGATGTGATCACTTTCGGTGGTCGAATTCCGATTTCGAGTCTGTCGCCGGTGGAATGCGGAAACCACTGGGGCGTCCCGCAATTCATCGGCCGATCGGTCCCGGCTATCGTCGGCGGAACCGGTGCGAGAATTTCGCGTCGCGTTACCCGCGCGACACGTAGAGCTGAGCTATTTCGGCGGAATAGGTTTCGGCGATCGCGGCCCTGCGCAATTTCAGCGACGAGGTGAGCAGGCCGGCGTCGACGGTGAAATCCCCGTCGACGACGCGGAATGCGCGAATGGATTCCGGCCGCGACACCAGCGAATTCGCGTCGTCCACGGCGGCCTGGATCGCCTCGGCCGGATCGGCGTCGGGATGCTCGGCGCGCCACTTCGCGCACCGTTCGGCGTCGAGGGTGATCAGCGCCGTCACGAACGGGCGCCCGTCTCCGACGACCATGCAGTTGCTCACCAGCGGATGCAGCCGCACCCGGTCCTCGAGCGGGGTCGGTGCCACGTTCTTGCCGCCGGAGGTCACCAGGATCTCCTTCTTGCGCCCGGTGATCCGCAGGTGCCCGTCGTCGAGTTCGCCGATGTCACCGGTGTGCAGCCAGCCCTCGGCGTCGACGGGCCGCTGGTCGGCGGCCGCGCCCCAGTAGCCGGGCGAGACGTGCGGGCCGCGCACGAGCACTTCGCCGTCGGCGCCGATCCCCACCTCGGTCCCCGGAATGGGACGGCCCACGGTGCCGAGCCGGTTGGTGGACGGCGCACTCACGGTGACCGCGGTGGCCGCCTCCGTGAGGCCGTAGCAGTTCAGGATCACCACGCCGAATCCGGCGTAGAACCCCGCGGTGGTGTCGTCGAGGGAGGCGCCGCCGGAGATCACGTAGCGCAGCCGCCCGCCGAACGCGGCCGCGACGGCGTCGTCGGCGACGGTGGGCGCGGCACCCTCGGCCAGCAGTGTCAGGCCACGCGCGACGGCCGCGTCCTCCTGTCCCTCGGGGAGCAGCGCGCGGACGTGCTTGCGAATCTTCTCCAGCGCGTAGGGAATCAGCGCGAGGAAGGTCGGGCGCAGTGTCGCCAGCGCCGGGACCAGGTCGGGCACGCCGGGCAGCAGATGGGTGCGGCTGCCGCCGTAGAGGCAGGCGAACAGGATCGTCTGGCCGAACACGTGCGAGAGCGGCAGCGCGAGCACCGTCGTGCCGTCGAAGATCCCCTCGACCTGCCGGGCGGTGTTCGCGGCGGTGACATACATGTTGCGGTGGCTGATCATGCAGCCCTTGGCCAGGCCGGTGGTGCCGCTGGTGTAGACGATCATCGCCAGGTCGGCGGCGCCCACCGCGGCGATCCGCGCGTCGAGGCCGGGGTGCTCGCCGCCCTCGGCCCCCGCGCCGAGTTCGTCGAAGGACCACACGGCGCCGGCCGCGCCCGCGTCGGTCAGGCGGGCGGCGTCGGCGGCGGTCTCGGCCGCGTGGAACCGGCTCCCGCTGTCGCGCAGGATGTGCGCGATCTGCGCGGGTGAGGAGGTCGGATACACCGGCACGATCACCGCGCCGACGGCCATGGCCGCGCAGTCGAGCAGCGCCCACGCCAGGCTCGTGCGACCGAGCACCGCGACCCGGTCCCCCGCGGCCACCCCGCGGTCGAGCAGGGCCGAGGCGAGCGCGCGGACCCTGGTGTCGAGCTCGCCGGTGGTCAGCTGGGTGCCGTCGGCGGCACACAGTGAGGGACGGGCCGGGTCACGCCGCGCCGCGTCGGAAACAATCGCGTACAGACTGGACGAATCGGCCGGAACGAATCCGTTCGCGGTGACAGACACTGTGTTCACGAATCGAATTCTTCACGGCGCCAACCATTCCCGTCGCCGCCGCGCTCCCGGTTCCTACCGCGCGAAAGTCATCGCCTATCGACGGGTTCACGCCGACAATGCGCGGACATCATCGAGTTGTGCCGATTCGACGCATTCCAGGAACAACGCGACCGCGGGATTCGGTTCGTCGGCCCGCCACACGGCGTGCAAATCCAGCGTGGGCACCGGATCGAACAATTTCACCGCCACCGAACTACTGCCCGGCACACCCATTCCCATCGAAATCGCGCGCGGCAGCGACGCGAAGCCGACGAGTGGTCGCACCGAGACCATGTGCGCGGTGGCGCCGGGATCGTCGGCCGAATGCGTGACATTGAGCGAGATCCTGGTTTCGGCCGCCGACCGCAGGATGGTGTCGTACATCGCCGGACACTGCTCGCGGGCGAACAGCACGCAGTCCTGACTCTGTAGTTCCGCGAACGGGACACCGGGCCGGTCGGCCCACCGATGTCGGCGGCCGACGACCGCGACGAGCGGCACCCGGTGCAGGAGGCGGCGGTACCGGAAATCGGCGGTACTGGGGTGACCGTAGACCAGAGCCACGTCCAGGGAACCGTCGGCGAGACCGGCCAGCTGGGGGCCGGTCCGCTTCTCCCACAGCGACACCACGATGTCGGGGTGTCGTTCGGTCATCCTGGTGAGCGCCTCCGGCAGCACATGCCTGCTGGCAGGCAGGTTGTAACCGATGTTGAGACTGCCCGCCCTGCCCTCGGCGGTGGCTTTGGCCGCCTGGGCGGCGCGGTCGAGCTGGGCGACGATCTGGCGGGCCTGGTTCTCGAACTCGCGCCCCGCGGGGGTCAGCCGGACCTCGTGCGAGTTCCGGGCGACCAGCTGGACGCCGAGCGATTTCTCCAGCTTCTGCAGCTGGGCACTGAGACTTGGTTGGGTCAGATGGAGGCGCTGCGCTGCGCGACCGAAATGCAACTCTTCGGCGATGGTGATGAACGAAACGAGGTGTCGGAATTCCATGACGCCGGGCTCCTTCCGAGTACCACCACGCTATCGAGGCCGGATAACCGGTGATGAATGGCGATCGCCCAGCAGTTGCCGTGCGCGTTGCCGGTGGGTGAACCCGGTCGCGTCCCGGCGTGGCCCGCGGCGGCGCGCCGGGCGACTCGGCGAAAGGCCGGGCACCGCAACGACTTACACCGCGGCGAACGGCACACTCTACCGGCCGCCCGCCGATCAGGCGAGCGAACCGGTGACCACGGCGTAGGCGAAGCCGTCCCAGCCCTTGGATCCGACGGTCTGGATGACGGTCGCGTCCAGGCTCGGCTCGGCGGCGAGCAGTTCCACCAGTTCGCGGCCGGCGCGCACGCTCGGGTCGTCGGAGTGCTCGTCGGCCAGTGCGCCCCCGCGCACGACGTTGTCGACGATGATCACCGACCCGGGGCGGGTGAGCCGCAGCGCCCATTGCACGTAGTTGGCGTTGTTGACCTTGTCGGCGTCGATGAACACCAGGTCGAACGGTTCGGTGAGGTCTTCGGCGACCTGCGGCAGGGTGTCCAGCGCCGCCCCGACCCGGATGTCCACCCGCGCGCCGACGCCGGCGCGGTCGAGGTTCTCCCGCGCCACCTTGGCGTGCCGCGGTTCGAATTCCAGGGTGACCACGGTGCCGTCGGCGCCGACCGCGCGCGCCAGCCATTCGGTGCTGTAGCCGCCGAGGGTGCCGATCTCGAGCACCCGCCGCGCGCCCGCGCCCCGGGCGAGCAGATGCAGGAACTTGCCCTGCGGCGGGGACACGTCGATCGGCGGCAGCCCCGCGTCGGCGTTGGCGGCGAGCGCGGGCGCGCCCTCGCCGCCGATGAGGGTGTCCACGACGTATCGGTCGACCTCGGCCCAGTTGTAGTCGGTCATGGACGCCAGTGTGCCACCAGGCGCGGGCTACTTCGCGGTCTCGACCTCGGTGACACCCCGCACCACCGCCACCGCCGTGGACGCCAGCGTCTTCACCTCGACCAGCGCCTTGGCGAGCTCGATCAGCAGGGTGCCCACCTTGGCCGAGGCCAGCCCGATGTCGAACAGCGCGCGGGCGATCAACGCGGGCGTCGCGGTGCCGCCGGAGATCAGCAACAGCGCGGTGGCCTCGGCGAGCATCCCGGCCAGGCTGCTCAGGATCTCGACGATCACGCCGCGGACCGCCTCGACGATGCGTTTCATGCCCGTGTTGCAGTCCGAGAGGACCTGCGCGATCGCCCCCTGTTCGGCGATCTTGCCCGCGAGTTCGGTGGCGTTGGCCCGATAGGCCTCGGCGGCCGACCCGGCCCACGCCCCGATCCCGGAGTCCAGGGCCGCGGCCAACTGTCCGGCCGTCGTGGTGAGGTGTTCGCCGATGGCCTTCCAGGAGTCGGAGTACGCCTGCACCATGTCGGGGTTGCCGCTCACCGAGTCCAGCGCCTTGCGCAGCGGTTCGACGTGCTCGAGCATCCAGCCCATCAGCTGGGAGCCGAGGAAGTTGAACGGATCGAACTTGCGCAGCGTGGTGGTGCCCTTGATGGCCTGGACGAACATCGTCGCGGCGTCGCCGACATCGCGCGCGGTGGCGCCGGCCTTGGAGATCGCGTCGACCTTGCCCATCACCTCGCCACCGGTCATCGCCGTGTACGCGCTCGCGCCGTTCTCGAGGACGTCACCGTGCAGTGTGCCCTTGAAGAACCCCGCGTCGGGCTCCTCTGCGCCCAGATCCGGCACGCCGACGTTCTGCAGCAGCGTCGCGGTCTCCTGGTAGTAGGTCTGCCGGAAGTCCACCCCCTCGCTGAGCAGGTCGTTCTCCGGCGCCTCCGCGTCGTCGAAGGTGTCGATGGTCCCGGGGACGGGCAGGGTGTTCTCGTTGAGCCAGCGGCCCACGGCGGTCTGTTCGGCCATCGCTATGCCACGTCCATGATCTCGGCCGCGGTGGCGACCAGCGCAGTGGCGCTCGCGTCGTCCTGCGCCTCGAAGGTGTCGGCGGCGGTACGCAGGGTGCCGGGGACCTGTCCACTCCGGGTGGTGAGCAGGTCGAGGAGCCGGGTGATCTCGTCGTGCAGCTGGCCGAGGGTGTTCACCGCGTACGGCTTGACGAACAGCCCGTACGCGTCGTCGGCGTGCGCCAGATACGCGGCCGCTTCCTGCGCCTTCGCCACCCCGTTCGCGACCTCCTGGACCGCGTCGGCGTGGGCGCGGACAGCCATCACATCGACATTCACCGCACCGGTCATGCTCGCCTCCTCCTCGTCGGCACGGGCCGCTGCCCGCACACCCCTTCTCGAATTCCTTGGACGCGCCCGCGCCCGATTCGGTTCCCAGTCCGGCGGAACCGGATTCGCCGCGGCTACTGGAGCCAGGACCTGCGCTGGAAGTAGAGGTCGTCCTCGTCGGGCTCGTCCGGGGTCACGACCCGGTCGCGATCCGGCTTGCGCGTGGCGGGCGGCGCGGGCGCGAGGTACGCCGGAGCGGTGGGGGTCGGCCACGGCGCCGCGGAGGTGGGCGACGGCGCGGCCGGCGGCGCGGGCGCGGGGTCAGGGAAGCGCTCGGCGTACTGGTCGACGATGGTGTCGGCAGCGGTGTCCGTACCGACGATTTCGCCGATCAGCCCGGTGACCGTGCCGCGCAGCCGCGCCTGGGCGCGCCGGGTGCACGCCATCAGTTCGGCCGCGACGGCGGCAGGATCCATGCCGCGCACGGCGGGGGCCAGGGTGATCGCGGTGGTGGCGCCGTTGACGTCGACGGTGACGCCGATCCGGCCGTCGGCCGAGGTCTCGCTGACGCTGACCTCGGTCATCCTCGCCCGCAGTTCCTGATAGCGGGTCGCTTGCCGCTCGAGCTCGCGGGCCCGCTGCGTGAGTTCGTCGGCGGCGCCGGTCAACTCGTCCATGTCGGTCGCTCTCCCCTCCTGCCGGAAACTCCGGCCGTGCGCGGCGGAGGCGGCCCAGCGATCCGCCCCCGATCGGATCGCGCCGAGACTAGCGCCGCGCGGATCACCGCCGTGCGACCGGGTGGGCGGGCCGGGCGTGGACCTCCGCCGGTAACCGTGTTACCGTCTGCGCGCCGCCGGAATCGTGACGTGGGTCATGATCGATGTCCGGTGCGGCTCGGGACACCTCCGCGACGGCGCGGAGGTGGTTGGGAAGGAATGGCATGCGGCAATCTCGATCGCTGACGCGGCGCGCGGCGCTGACCGTGGCGGCCTGTCTGGCGGCGGTGGCGGGACCTGGCCTCGGCGCGGCGCCGGCGGCGGGCGCGCCGATGAGCGCGTTCTACACCCCGCCCGCGGAGATTCCGCAGGCCCCGGGTTCGATCGTGCGGACCGCCCCGATGACGCTGCTCGCGACCCCGCCGACCGCGAAGGGCTGGCCCACGCAGGGACAGCACGTCCTCTACACCTCCCGGCTGCAGGACGGGTCCCCTGTCGCGGTGTCCGGCACCTACATCGAGCCGCAGAACCCCTGGCAGGGCCCCGGCGCGCGCCCGACCGTGGTGATCGGCCCCGGCACCTCGGGGCAGGGCGACCGGTGCGCCATGTCGGTGGCCTTCTCGACGGGCGTCTCGGTCACCGCCGATCCGCTCGGCCTCTCGGCGAATCAGGAGCTGCCGTCCTCGGCGGTGTGGAGCGCACTCGGCGCGCGCGTGCTGATCACCGACTACATCGGCCTCGGCACGCCGGGCATCCACACCTACGCCAACCGCTTCGAGAGCGGGCACGCCGTCCTCGACGGCGCCAGGGCGGCCAACGCGCTGGGCGGCGTCGGCCCCGAGACGCCACTGATCCTGTGGGGCTACTCGCAGGGCGGCGGCGCCACCGCCGCGGCGGCCGAGATGCAGCCGGAGTACGCGCCCGAGCTGAATCTGAAGGGCACCTGGGCCGGCGGCCCGGTGGCCGATCTGGCCGCGATCCTGACCACGATCGATGGCGCGCTGATCGGCGGCGCCATCGGGTTCGCGGTCAACGGCATGCTCGCGCGCTACCCCGAACTCCACGCCGCGGTCGACCGGGTGACCAGCCCCGCGGGTCGCGACATGCTCGCGACGCTGAGCGATTCCTGCGTCGCCGACCTGATCACCCGGCACCCGTTCCTGCGCACGAATTCGCTGACGGTGGACGGACGTTCGCTCACCGAGCACCTCGCCGAGATCCCCGAGGCCGCGCCCGTGCTCGCCGAACTGCGCCTCGGCAGCACGAAACCGGCCACCCCGGTGTTGATCACCAGCGGCCGCAACGACGACACCGTCCCGTACGGGCAGGCCAGGCGCCTGGCCGAGGACTGGTGCGGCCAGGGCGCCACCGTCACCTTCCGCACCAACGAACTGCCGCCGATCCTGCCGGGCACGACCATCCCGAACCACTTCGGCCCGGAACTCATCGACGGCTTCGGTCCCGACAACGCGGTGACCTACCTGCTCGACCGGCTTGCCGACAAGCCGGTCGGCGGCTGCTCGTTCGACTGAGCGCCGCGCGAGAGGCCCCGCCGACAACGTGGTCGGCGGGGTTTCGCCGTCAGAACAGGAAGTAGCGCTGCGCCATCGGCAGTTCGGTGGCCGGCTGTTCGGTCCAGACCTCGCCGTCGACGCGGACGGTGAAGGTGTCGGGGTCCACCTCGATGCGCGGCATGGCGTCGTTGTGCGGCATGTCGGCCTTGGTGAGCGCGCGCACGTTCTTGACCGGTGCCAGCTTCCGGCGGATGTCGAGCCGATCGGCCAGCCCGTCGTCGATGGCCTGCTCGGAGACGAAGTGCAGCGAGGTGGCCGCGGCGGCAGGGGCGGCGGCGCCGAACATGGGGCGCGGCAGCACCGGCTGCGGGGTGGGAATGGAGGCGTTCGCGTCACCCATGGCGGCCCAGGCGATCATGCCGCCCTTGAGGACCGCGTGCGGGCGCACACCGAAGAACGCCGGCTCCCACAGCACCAGGTCGGCGAGCTTGCCGACCTCCACCGAGCCGATCTCGTCGTCGAGTCCGTGCGCGATCGCCGGGCAGATGGTGTATTTCGCGATGTAGCGCCGCACGCGGGCGTTGTCGGCGGCGCCGTCGCCCGGCAGCGCGCCGCGGCGGCGTTTCAGCACGTGCGCGGTCTGCCAGGTGCGCATCACGACCTCGCCGATGCGGCCCATCGCCTGGGAGTCGGAGCCGATCATGGAGATGGCGCCCAGGTCGTGCAGCAGGTCCTCGGCGGCGATGGTGGACGGGCGGATCCGCGATTCGGCGAAGGCCAGGTCCTCGGGGATCGACGGGCTCAGGTGATGGCACACCATGAGCATGTCGAGATGCTCGTCGAGGGTGTTCACGGTGTGCGGCCGGGTGGGGTTCGTCGAGCTGGGCAGCACGTTGAGATGCGAAGCGACGGTGATGATGTCGGGCGCGTGCCCGCCGCCCGCGCCCTCGGTGTGATAGGCGTGGATGCCGCGACCCGCGATGGCGGCGAGGGTGTCCTCGACGAATCCGGCCTCGTTCAACGTGTCCGAGTGCAGCGCCACCTGCACGCCGGCGGCGTCGGCGACGGTCAGGCAGGCGTCGATCGCGGCGGGCGTGGAGCCCCAGTCCTCGTGCAGCTTGAATCCCGATGCGCCGCCGCGCAATTGCTCCCACATGGAGTCCTGGCTGACCGTGTTGCCCTTGCCGAGCAGCACGATGTTCATCGGCCAGTGGTCCAGGGATTCCAGCATCCGGGCCAGGTGCCAGGAGCCGGGGGTGACGGTGGTGGCCTTGGAGCCCTCGGCCGGGCCGGTGCCGCCGCCGATCAGGGTGGTGATGCCGCCGCCGAGCGCCTCGTCGAGCAGCTGCGGGCAGATGAAGTGCACGTGGCAGTCGATGGCGCCGGCGGTGAGGATGCGCCCGTTGCCCGCGATGATCTCCGTCGACGGGCCGACCACGAGGTCCGGGTGCACGCCGGACATGGTGTCGGGGTTGCCCGCCTTGCCGATTCCGCAGATCCGGCCGTCGCGGATGCCGACGTCGGCCTTGATGATGCCCCAGTGGTCGACGATGACGACGCCGGTGATGACGGTGTCGGGGGCGCCGTCGGCGCGGGTGGCCCTGGACTGGCCCATCGATTCGCGCAGCACCTTGCCGCCGCCGAACACCGCTTCCTCACCGGCCAGTCCGGGTCCGCCGCTGCGGTCCTCGGTGATCTCGATGATCAGGTCGGTGTCGGCGAGGCGGATGCGGTCACCGGTGGTCGGCCCGAACAGTTCGGCGTAGCGGGCGCGGCTCAGTTCGGTCATCGGTTCTCTCTCGTCTCGTCCAGGCGCCCCGGCGCGCTCGCGCTGATGCCGTACACCTCGCGGGTGCCGCCGAGCGGGACCAGCGAGACACGCTGTGGCAGACCGGGTTCGAACCGGACGGCGGTACCGGCGGGGATGTCGAGGCGGTGGCCGTGCGCGGCGGCGCGGTCGAAGTCGAGCGCGGCGTTGGCCTGGGGGAAGTGCACGTGCGAACCGACCTGGACCGGCCGGTCGCCGGTGTTCACCACCTCGAGGGCGAGGCGCGGCGCACCCTCGTTCAATGTGATCGTGCCCTCGGCACAGAGGTATTCACCGGGAATCATGGGCGTGACCTATCCGATCGGGTGGTGCACGGTGACGAGCTTGGTGCCGTCGGGAAAGGTCGCCTCGACCTGCACGTCGTGGATCATCTCCGGCACCCCCGCCATCACGTCGTCGCGGGTGAGCACCGAGCGGCCCGAGGACATCAGCTCGGCCACGGTGCGCCCGTCCCGCGCCCCTTCGAGCACGTGGTCGGTGATCAGCGCGACCGCCTCGGGATGATTCAGCTTGAGCCCCCGCGCCTGCCTGCGGCGCGCCAGTTCGGCCGCGTAACTCAGCAGCAGCCGTTCCTGCTCGTGCGGCGACAGTCGCATCGGGTCTCTCCTCGGCAGGTCGTGATCGGGTGAGCGACATTCTGGCACGTCGCCGTGTCACCCGCCCGCACAGTGCGCTCGGACACAGCCCCGCTGTGTCGTCGCCGCTGCCCGCGATGACCGCGCGGCCGTTCGGCCGGTGGTGCGGCACCGTCAGCAGACGAACTCGTCCGGCGGTGGGACCAGGTCGATCAGATACCTGGCCACCGCGTAGTCGACACAGCGGTTCCCCTGGAAGGCGACCGTGTGCTGATTGCCGCGATAGGTGAGCAGGACCGCGCCGAGCCGGCGGGCCAGGGCGATGCCCTCCTCGTGGGGCGTGGCCGGGTCGCCGGTCGTCGAGACCACCACGGTGCGCGGAAGTCCCGGGATCGACAGCGGGTGCGGTTCCAGAGTGTTGGGGACCGGCCAGAACGCACACAGATCCTTCGGCGCCGCACCGGTGCCGCGCCCGTCGTCGAGAAAGGGCGCGGCACGGCGGTAGTCGACGTCGAGCCGGGCGACGGCCTCGCGATCGTGCGTCGGGGGTCCGTCGACGCAGCGGATCGCGGCGTGGGCGTCGGACGAGCGAGGGTAGGTGCCGTCCTCGCGGCGGCCCCACGACCAGTCGGCGAGCCACAGCAGCGTGTCGCCCCGGCCCGCGCGCAGTTCGGCCAGTCCGGTGGCGAGGTCGTCCCACCCGTTCTGGTGATACAGCGAGAACAGCACCGCTTCCACCGCGTCGGAGTAGCTCAGGCCACGCGGGTCCGTCGTCGGCGCCGGGGCGGTGAGCAACGGCTCCAGCAACTCCCGCAGCGCATCGGAAGCCAGGTATTCGTCATAGCCCAAGGCGCATTCGGACCGCACCCAGGCGCAGTGTGTCGCGAAGGAATCGAAAGCATGCTGGAACCCGGCGATCTGGGGGTCCTGTGCGGCTTCCCTGGTGCCCAGATGCGCCAGCAGGTCGGTGCCGTTGTTCCGCGCGCAGAGCTCGGCGCAGTCGCGGAACTCGGCTTCGGTGGTAGCGATTCCCGCCGGGGTGTTCGCCGAGGGCGGCAGCGCTCGCCAGGCATCGATCTCGCGCGCGGTACGACACGACAAGGCGGGCCGGGAGGCACCGATTCCGCGCGGATCGATGCCGATCCGATCGAATCGCCGCGCGATCTGTGTCGCCGTGGCCTCGTTGGCCATCCACAGCCCGGACTGCCCCGGTCCGCCGGGGAGGAACAGCACCGACCCCAGGCGGTCGCCCGTCGCCTCGGTCCGTGAGATCGCGACCTGGATGACCCGGCCGCCCGGATCCGCGTAGTCGAGTGGGACTTCCACCCACCCGCACCGATCGCGACTACCATCGCGACCCGCCACACTCGCCACACTTGGCGAAATCCTGCCAGTCACCGTCGCCGCGCGCGCTCCGTGTGAGCCAGGACCCTGCGCCGCCGCCGGACGGACGGCGGTGACATGGTGCACGCGATCGGTCGCCTTCGCATGACCCGGCGGCCGGTCGGCTGCCGGCGAGTGGAGCTCAGCGTCGTGGAGTCAGGCGGCGGTGAGGTTCTGGAGGCGGACCTGGCCGCGGGCGATGGTGCGGCCGTCGGCGTCGGTGATCACGACGACCCACAGCTGCTGGCTGCGGCCGCGGTGGATGGGGGTGGCCTCGCCGGTGAGGACGCCGTCGCTGACGGCACGCAGGAAGTCGGTGTTGTTGTTGACGCCGACGACGGTGCCGCGGTCACCGAACCAGACGCTGCCGCCGACGCTGGCCAGCGTCTCGATGATGGTGCAGTAGACGCCGCCGTTCTGGATGCCCGCGGGCTGGAACAGCTGCGGGCGCACCTTCCATTCGCCGCGCACCCGGTCGGCGGTGACCTCGGTGTAGCGCAGCCCGATGAGGTCGGTGAAGGTGCCTTCGCTCATCTTGGTCATCTGCTCGGCCGTGACGTCACGCCACTGTGCGGTTTCGCTCATGCGTTCCGGTTTACACCATCGCCGACCGACCGGTACGAGACGATGCGGCGGACCCGTCCGGAGACGGGCCCGCCGCGGCAGGAATGAGGGGGTCGACCGCAGCCCTCGGGACCACCGGCTCATCCATACGCCACATTGAGCATAGGTCAGGCTTACCTAAGTGGTCAAGCGTCGTGTCGCGATGGGCTTGCTCAACAGGATCGCAATACTCCATGATCACTGCTACCTCTATGTTCCGAGGCTTGTGTCGATGTTGAAAGCTCACGATCTGGGCGCACGACGGCCAGGGGTGGGCGCGGCGAGAGAGGCAAGATTTCGTGAGTAGTAGTCGTATCCCCCGCTGGGCCGCGCAGGCGGCGATGTGCGCGGCCGTGGCAGGCGCGGCCGTCGCGGCGCCGGTCCAGGCCGAACCGCTGTGGCCCGGCGGCCCCGATGTTCCCGGCGTCCCCGCCATCATCCCGGCGCCGGAGCCGGAGCCGGTCGTCGCACCGTGCAGCGAGAAGGCCAGGGCCTGCCTGCAGCTGTCGACCAACAACGCCTGGCTGATGGACAACGGCAAGGTGACCTTCGGGCCGACCCCGATGTCGCACGGCCGTCCCGGTTACGAGACCCCGCCCGGCGTCTTCAAGGTGGCGTTCAAGAAGCCGTTCCACTGGAGCACCCTGCACAACGCCCCGATGGAGTACGCCGTGTTCTTCAACGGCGACATCGCTTATCACATCGGGCCCACCGAGGAGCAGTCGCACGGCTGCATCCGGCTGACGCCCGAGGGCGCCAAGGCCCACTACGACTGGCTGGAGCCGGGCGACATCGTCGAAGTGGTTCCGTGAGTTCGCCACGGTGAGTCAGGGGAGGCCGGATCATCGGCCTCCCCTTCGCTTTTCGCCGACACGGTGAGCGCGTCGAACAGCCACAGGTGCGCGGCGCCGGAGGTCACGGCGTCGCCGGCGATGGTCGCGGTGAGCCGCCAGTAACGCCGCGCGGGCTCGACTCCCCCGGCGTCGGCCAGGAGCTGCCGACGAAAGGACGGGGTGTCGGCGCGATCGCGCGCCGCGGCGTGGACCTCGACGTAGCGATCGAGCGCGGGTCCCGGCGCGGGCGCGCGACCGGCGGCCACCAGCGGCGCCGCGACGAGGCACGCGTCGGCCACGTCGAGGAGCAGGCGGCGGTGGTCACGGACGCCGGGGGTGCCGCGATGCCGGATGGTGGCGGACATGGCCGGTCCGAAGTACGGATCTGCCACGGCGGCAACGAGTTCCGCGTAGGCGAGCACCTTCTCGGGGTCGGCGTCGGCGGCCGGTTCCGGGACGTTCATGTCGACGAAATCGTCGATCACCTCCGACGGCAGCGGGGCGAGCAGACGGCGCCAGAAGATCGCGAGCGCCGTCCGGGCCACCGTCGGATCCGCCACGGCGGCGAGACGATTCAGCTGCTCCGGGGCGCCCTCTTCGACGGCACGCAGCAGGGAACGGCGCCGCGCCAGCGCGTCCAGCTCCAGATCGAGCGCGGCCCGCTCGGCCGCGACGACCTCCGCGACCGAGCGGGCGCCCGCCAGCACGTCGCCGATGGCCGCCAGACCGATGCCGAAGGACCGCAGCCGCCGCAGCAACAGGAGCCGGTCCACCGCGGCCGGATCGAAGACCCGATGCCCGGCGGAGGTGCGGCCGACATCGAGCAGGCCTTCGTCGCAATAGAACCGGATCGTGCGCACCGCGACGCCCGTGCGCGCGGCGAGCTCGCCGATCGTCCATCGTGTGCTGTCGGTCACAGTCGCTGGCACCTCCACCTCGGTGGAGTTCCTACGGTACCCACGACGACCACGTGAAGGAGACCACGATGACCGAACAGCACGTCACCGCCGACCGCGTCTGGCGGGCGGTGGCCGAGGAACGGACCACCCTCGCCGACCTGCTCGCCGACCTGCCGGAATCGGCCTGGGACACCGCCTCGCTCTGTGACGGCTGGCGGGTACGGGATGTGGTGGCGCACCTGGTGATCGCCACCAGGGTGACCCTGGGATCGCTGCTGCTCGAGCTGCTCCGCGCCAGGGGGAACACCGATCGGCTCATCCACGACACCGCGGTCCGGCTCGCCGACCGGACACCGACCGCCGACCTGCTGGCCGAGCTGCGGTCGACCATCGACTCGCGGGCGATCCCGATCGGCACCACCCCGACCGACCGGCTCATGGACCTGCTGGTGCACGGCCAGGACATCGCGGTTCCCCTCGGCCTCGACCGGGTGATGCCGGTCGAGGCGGCGCAGTGGTCGCTGGAACGGGTGTGGACGATGGGCGCGCCGTTCCACGCGCGGCGCCGCCTGGCCGGCTACGCGCTCACCGCGATCGACACCGGCTGGACCGCGGGGTCCGGGTCACCCGTCATTGGGACCGCCGCGGAACTGCTGATGATCGTCACCGGCCGGGAGCCGTTGCGGCCCTGAGCATTCCGTGCCGATCGTGCTGCGACCCCTGCGCTGCCTCGTGCGAAGCCACGCTCGTCGTCGCCGCGGCGCGCCTGACAGCCAAACCCAGCGGAGCGGCGCCGCGACGACCGAACTCCGCTGCGGCGGTCGAACCACCGGAGGGTGGGTGCCGCCCGGTTCGTCAGGCCGACCGGGACGGCCGGGCGAACTGGTCGATCAATGCGGCGTAACTCTCGCCCTCCTGCCCCGCCGCGACCGCGCGGTCCACCAGTGCGGCGAAGACCCTGGGGAGTTCGGCGTTCACACCGAGCCGCTCACTCTCCTCGACGAGATGGGCGAGGCCGCCCGCGTGAGTGGCCAGGGTCGCGTCGTCGGGCGGGAACTTCCTGCTGTCGACCTGCTCGGCGTAGCCGTCCAGCCAGCCCGCGGTCCCCTGCGCCATGAGCGTCGCGAACGGCGTGAACACCGACGCGTCGACTCCGGCGGTGCGCAGCAGCGCGACGCCCTGCAGCCAGCCGTTCAGCACACTCCACATCATGCTCAACCCCGCGACGTCGTACAGCGCCGAAAGCCCTTGGTCCGCACCGAGATACGTCGCGGTACCGAGCGCGTCGAGCAGAGCGCGGTGGGTGTCGAAGGCGGCCTGTGGCCCACTCACCAGGATCACCGCTTCGGGGGTGCCGATGACCGGAGGCACCGCCATGATCGCGCCGTCGAGATAGACCGCTCCGGGTCGCTCGACCCAGCGGGCGGTGTCGCGGGCCTGCGCCGAGTCGCCCGAGGTGAGGTTCACCAGGACACGACCGTCGAGGGCGCCGGGGTCGAGCACCTGCCGCAACGCGGTGTAGTCGGAGACGCACGCGAGCGTCACCGGACTCGCCGTGACCGCCGCGTCGGCCGAGTCGGCGAGCAGCGCTCCCCGGGACACCAGATCGGCCGCCTTGCCGGGAGTTCGGTTCCACACGGTGACCCGATGACCGGCCGCCAGCAGGGCGTCGGCCAGCGCGCCGCCCATGAGCCCCAGGCCGATCACCGTCACATCAGAATTCGTCGAAGAAGAGGACATGGCAGCATCATCAACGTTCACACCGGTATGAAGGTCAAGGAGAAACCGTGCGCATCGGCGAACTGAGCCGGCTGAGCGGGGTCAAGGCGCACCAGCTGCGGTACTACGAAGCACAGGGCCTGCTGGAACCGCACCGCACCACCGCCGGGTACCGGGTCTACGACCAGGCCGATGTCGTCAAGGTGCGGCAGATCCGCCATCTCCTCGACGCCGGACTGTCCACCGACGACATCGCCTACCTGCTCCCCTGCGCGATCGGGGAGGCACCCGAACTCCTCGGCTGCCCCGAGCTGCTGACGGCCATGCGAACCCGCTTGCGGCGCCTGGACGATCAGCTCGAGACACTGTCGCGGTCTCGAGAAGCACTGGCGCACTACATCAATGAAGCCGCTCGCATCGGCGGCGAGACCTACGGCCCCTTCGGCCCGACCGCGCCGATACCGGCCTGACCCGCGCAGCAACCTCCAGGGGCATTGACATTCCCGACGGCGAACGCGAGCGTTCGCCGTCGCGCTGACGCGACTGGACATCCGTACAGGTCACGGCGCGCTCCGTTGTGACGAACACCAACACCGGCTGGTACTTCCACCGGGAAGGATGCCGGACCGAATTGCGCCGATCGGGCGATTTCCTTGCCGGGGGAAATGAGCGGGGCTACGTTACCCACATCACAACAGAGATCTGATTGTGATCCGCACCGCGGCCGATGAATTCTCTTTTCCGGCCGGGTGTTCATCAATCATGCAAGGAGATTCACCATGGGTTCGCTGACCGAGATAATGATGGCCGCTATCGCGGGCTTGGGTTCCGCGGTCGAGGGTGACGGCCTGCTGGCAGTCTTCCTCGGCTCGGTCGAGGCTTTCTTCCCGTAAATCGCCTCACCCACCACGGACACCCTTCGAACTCGTCGATGAGTTCGAGGCCACTCACCCCCCAGGAGCAAGCACATGGGATCTCTCTACGAATTGATGCAGACCGGCGCGAGCAGCCTCAGCGAGGCCGTCCTGCCTTTCATTCAGGCGCTCATCACGGTCAGCGGCGGAACGCCGACGCCGGGTAAGTAAAACGCGCCACACGCAGTCGGGGGCGGACCGGAAGGTCCGCCCCTGACTCGTTTTCCCAGGACACTCCACCGCCCGGAACGCGGCAGATTCATAGCCCCTGTGCATCATTTCGAATCATTTTCGTCCACGAATAAAGAGGATTTCTCAGCACGCTCCGACCCTCGATCCAACGAGTCGGGCGAACTTCGAGCGAGGGAGTGCGAACCCCGCTGCGCCACGCCGTCGTGACGACCCAACGGGCGCCGGGACGCTCCGAAGTGCACCACCCCCTCACGCACCGAACCCGAGGAATGTCCACGCAAGTTCCCAGATCAGAACGCTATGACCGAATATCAAGACCCATTGACAGACTCATCGCGAACGCACGCGTTCACCACCTGCGGGCGGGTTTGCCGTACCAGACAGTCGCAGTAACCACAGGTCACACGTAGTCCCGTCACACGCGGCGGCAACGGGCGAGTAGCTTCCATCGGGAAAGAAAAAAATGAACGAATCAGAGTGAGTGAAACATCTGGTTGCCACTCTCCTGAGGCGGCGCTACGTTACCGGCATCACATCAGCTACACGATCGTGATGACTGCTTCCGGAAAAAGCGCAAGGAGACACAACATGGGCTCGTTCGATGAGCTACTACTCGGCATCCTGGGCGGAATGGCGTCCGCGAACCAGGGCGACCTCCTGCTCGAGACCTTCCTGGGCTCGCTCGAATCGTTCTTCCCGTAGTTCAATCCGCCGACCACCCCTCGAATTCGGCCGAAACGCTGATTCACCCGTCCCCAAGGAGTAAAAGTGGGATCGCTCTACGAAATGTTCGCGACCGGCATGGCCAGCCTCGGCGACGGCGCCCTGCCGTTCGTCCAGGCACTGATCTCCCTCAGTGGCGGCACGCCCATCGGCGGCTGACCAGCCTGTTCACTGAGTGAAACACACGTTTGCCACATCCGTGGCGGACGCGATATGTTACCGGCGTCACAGTAGTGATCGGACTGTGCCGGTGTTCGACAAGCAAGGAGTTAGACCATGGGTTCGTTGACCGAGCTGATGATGGCGGCGATCGCGGGCTTGGGTTCCGCGGCCGAAGGCGACGGCCTGCTCGCCGCCTTCCTGGGGTCGGTGGAGGCCTTCTTCCCGTAGACCCGGTGCTCGACGGCACCTCGGCCCGATTCCGGGCCTGATCCACCTCATCACCATCAGGAGTTAGACATGGGTTCCCTCTACGAACTGCTGGAGACCGGCGCGGGCAGCCTCAGCAACGCGGCGCTGCCCTTCGTGCAGGCGCTGATCAGCCTCAGCGGCGGCACGCCCACCCCGGGCAAGTAATCCCAGCGCACGTAGGTCAGCGCGACCGGGGGTCGGCCGTGGTCCGGCCGGCCCCCGTTCCCGCCCGAGAAGTCAGCAGGCTCGCACCACCATGAAGAACGAAATGCTCCGCGGCATCATGTCGGCCGTCTGCGTCCTGGCCGTCGCCTCGGCCCCCGTGTTCGTCGACGGCGCGCACGCGTCGGCCGCTCCCGGCGCCCGGCTGGTGAGCCAGACGCAGTCCGGCCAGGTCGTCGACATCACCGTGTACTCCCCCGCCATGGATCGCACGATCAAGCTGCGAGTCCTGCGGCCCACCGATACGGCGACCCCGGCGCCGACGCTCTACCTGCTCAACGGCGCGGGCGGCGGCGAGGATTCGGCCAACTGGCCCGGGCAGACCGACGCGGGCGGGTTCTTCGCGGACAAGCACGTCAACGTCGTCATCCCGATGGAGGGGGCGTTCAGTTACTACACCGACTGGCAGCGGCCCGACGCCGGACTGGCGAAGAACCTCGAGAACAACGGCAACAACATGTGGACGACGTTCCTCACCCGCGAGCTGCCGCCGGTGATCGACGCGACCTTCGGCACCAACGGGGTGAACTCGCTGGCCGGCATCTCGATGGCGGGCACCTCGGTGCTGGATCTGGCGATCCAGGCGCCCGAGCTGTACCGCAGCGTCTCCGCCTACAGCGGCTGCGCGATGACCAGCGACCCGATCGGCCGTGCGTTCGTCTCGCTGGTCGTGCGAATGGGCGGCGGCGACGTCGAGAACATGTGGGGTCCGGCCACCGACGCCGCCTGGCGCGAGCACGACCCCTATGTGCAAGCTCATCGTTTGCCCGATGTTCCGATCTATATTTCCGCGGGCACCGGATTGCCGGGACCGCACGACACTTTGTCGAATCCGCGGGTGCACATCAACGGCAAGAATCCGAATTCCATTCTGACGAATCAAATGCTCGTCGGCGGCGGCATCGAGGCCGCGACGGCGTATTGCACGGCGAATCTGGCGCAGCGTACGCGAGAACTCGGCCGCACGAACATCACCTACAACATCCGCCCGACGGGCACCCATTCGTGGGGCTACTGGGAGGACGATCTGCACGCCTCGTGGCCGATGATGGCGACGGCGCTCGGCATATGAGCGCCGAACTCCGGGTCGGCGCCGAGCGGCTGGACCCGCGGGACGCGGTGTTCGTCTACGACGAGACCGACCGGCACCTGTCCAACGTGGTCGCGGTGTACATCGCCGACGCGTCGGGGCGGGAGCCGCTGACCCGCGACGAGGTGCTGGACTGGGCGCGCGCGAGCATCGGCCACGCGGCCCTGTTCCATCGGACCCTGCGGCGGGCGCCGCTGGACCTGGATCTGCCCTCGTGGGTGCCCGACCCCGGACTGTCGGTGCGCGAACACGTCGTCCTGGACCGGCCCGGCGACGGATCGTGGGCGGCGGCGCGTGCCCGGATCGCCGAGATCACCGCGGCGCGGATGGATCTCACCCGGCCGCCGTGGGAGATCCATGTCCTCGACGGCGTCGACGGCGTGCCCTCCCTGCCTGGCCCGGCCACGGTCATCGTGCTCAAGTTCCATCACAGTGCCGGAGACGGCATGGCGACCCGTGCGCTCGAGAGCAAGCTGTTCGGGACCGATCCCGCGCCGGCGATCCGGCTCGACCCGGCGTCGTCGCTGCACGCCGCCGTGCGGACGACCGGCGCGTTCCTCGCCGCGCCCCTTCGCTTCGTCGGCGGGTTGCGCCGCGCCGCGGCGGCGGGCGAAGAGCTGCGGGAACTGGTGGAGGCGGGCACGATCCACGAACCGGTCGCGCTGCGCCCGGCGACCCGGTTCAACCGGGACGTCCACGCCGCGTTGATCTTTCACCTGCTACCGATCCCGATGGCCGAGGTGCTGGCCGCCAAAGCCGCGGCGCCGTACCGGGTCACCGTCAACGACCTGATGCTGACGACGATCGCCGGCGCGCTCGCGGCCTACCTCGCCGAACGCGGCGAGACCCCGGACGGCTCCCTGGCCGCGATGGTCCCGATGTCGATGCGCGGTGTCGCCGACTGGGATTCGGCCAATCAGCTCACCCAGATGATCGTCGACCTGCACACCGACCTCGCCGACCCGGCCGAGCGGCTCGCGGCGATCAAGCGATCGGCGAGCCGGGCCAAGGAGCGCACCGCGAACCCGGTTGTGTTGCGCGGCGATCGGCGGGTCGAGACGGCGCCCGCGCTGCTGTTGCGTGCCGCCGGATGGGCAAGGGCGCAGCGGCGTTTCGACGACGCGGCGACGGTGCCGCTGTGCAACACCACCATCAGCAATGTGCCGCCGGTGACCGACAGCCTGGTCTTCCTCGGTCGGCCGATCCGGCGCGTGGTGGGTTCGCTGCCGATCCTCGACGGCGACGGCCTGCGCCATCTGATCACCTCACAGGGCGACGAGATCGTGATCGCCGTGACGACCGATGCCGCGATGATGCCGGACCCGGACCACTACGGCGACCTGCTGGTGTGGTCGTTCCGCGAGCTCGCCGCGGCGCTGGGCCGGGACGTGCCCGCGCCGGCGTCCTAGCGTTGCAGGCAGCCGGTGCGCCGGACCGGGAGACCGCGATCGGTGAGCGCGCCGAGCAGCAGCTGGCCGCGACGGGCCCCGGCGGCGCCGTCGACGCGGGCCAGGTCGGGCACATAGGTCGCGGCGCCGATGACGGATTCGCCGACCAGCGACCAGAACCGGCGCGCGGGCAGTCCGGAGCAGCGGGTGAGCACCGACTGCAACGGGATCAGCGCCGAGGCGCACCGCTGGGCCAGCCAGACCGCCATCGCGGCCTCGCACGGCAGCGCGAGCGTGCCGGGTTCGGCGGCGTCGGGATCACCGTCGACGACGCGAATCGTGGTGTCGGACAAGCCCGCCCAGTCGATGCCGCCGTCGTTGTCGTGATGGATCCACAGGTTGTCGCGGCCCGGATCCCAGGCCTGCGCGTCGAGCACGAACAGGGCGGTCACCCGGCCGACGACGGCGTGGATGAGCGCGGTCGCGACCACCTCGGCGGCGATGTCGTCGTTGATCATCTCCGCGGCGTGCCTGCGGTACATGAGTTCGACGCGGCCCTCGGACAGGCCGTTGGGGACGTGCCACCAGCGACGTTTGCCCTGACCTGCCATCGCCGCCACGGCATAGACCCGCGGATGTTCGGGTTGCAGCGATTGCAACCTGGCGCACGCGCGGTCGAACGCGGCGGTGGTGCGGGTCATGGCGGTGGTGGTGACGGGCTCGGGCATCGAACCTCCTCGGACGGTGGGGCTCCCGTGACGATGATGTCACGAAACATAGGTTAGGCTTACCAGACTTCACAAGTCGTGTCCGGTATCGAGGCAGGAGAAGTTCGTCGCCGTGATCCACCCTGGCAGTGTCAGACGCCGTCGTCTGACCGGGCTTCTTCTGCTCGCGGTACTGCTCGCCGTGGCGGTGCTCGCGAGTGTCGCCATCGGCACCCGCTCGCTCGCACCCACCACGGTGCTAGACGCCGTCGTGCACGCTCTCGGCTGCGACGGCGGCCCGTTCCGCTGCGCGGCCGGCTCCACCGCCGAGGAAATCGTGCGTGAGCTGCGTCTACCGCGCACCGCACTGGCCCTGATCACCGGCATGGCGCTGGGCAGCGCGGGCGCGCTCATCCAGGGGTATACCCGGAATCCGCTCGCTGATGCCGGTTTGTTGGGACTCAATGCCGGTGCCGGCTTCCTGGCCGCGCTGAGCATCTATCTGTTCGGCTTCACGATGCCCAGCCAGTACATCTGGTTCGCCTTCGCCGGATCGGCGATCGCGGGCGTCGTCGTGTTCGGCGTGTCCTCGATCGGCGGCGGCAAGGCCAGCCCGCTGAGCCTGGTGCTCGCCGGCGCCGCCCTGACCGCGTTTCTGCAGGCCATGACGAACGCGGTGGTCGTGCTCGACAACGCGGCCCTCGACACCTACCGCTTCTGGGTGGTGGGCACCGTGAACGGCCGCGAGGCCGACGTGTTCTGGCAGGTGCTGCCGTTCCTCGTCGTCGGCATGGCGATGGCGGTCGCGGCCGCGCCGAACCTGAACCTGCTCGGCCTCGGTGACGACGTCGCGCGCGGGCTCGGCGTCGATCTGGGCCGGGCGCGCGCCTTCGGCCTGTTCGCGATCGTGCTGCTCAGCGGCGCGGCCACCGCCGCGGTCGGGCCGATCGCGTTCCTGGGTCTGGTGGTGCCCCATCTCGCGCGCACGATCACCGGACCGGACAATCGGTGGCTGATCCCGTACTCGGCGCTGCTGGGCGGGCTGTTGCTGCTGGTGGCCGACATCGCCGGACGGGTGGTCGCCCGGCCGGGCGAGCTGCAGGTCGGGGTGATGCTGGCCGCGATCGGCGCCCCGTTCTTCATCGCGCTCGTACGCCGCAAGAAGTTGGTGAGTCTGTGAGCACGATCGAGACCGACCCGCCCGGGGAGACCCTGGCCCGGGTGCGACCGGCGCTGCGGGTGGGACCGGTGTCGCTGGTCCTGCGGCCTGTGCTGTTCGGCGTGGTCCTGGCACTGGCGGTGCTGGTGTTCGGCCTGTTCTGCCTCGACATCGCCGTGGGCGACACCCGGATCCCGCTGGGCCGGGTGCTCGAGGTGCTCGGGGGCGGCGGCACCCGATCGCAGCGCTTCATCATCATGGAATCCCGGCTGCCGCGCGCGCTCACGGCCGTGGTGGTCGGCGCCGCGCTCGGGCTCTCCGGCGCGCTGATGCAGTCCATCCTGCACAATCCCCTGGCCGGGCCGGACGTGCTCGGCATCACCACCGGCGCCAGCGTGGGCGCGGTCGCGGTGCTGGTCGGCAGCGGTGGCGTGACCACCGGGCTGATCGCGACCGTCGGCGCTCCGCTGGCCGCGCTGCTGGGCGGGCTGCTCACCGCGGTGCTCATCTATGTGCTCGCCTGGGGACGCGGCCGGTCCGGGGAACAGGGTGTCACCGGGTTCCGGCTCGTGCTCATCGGCATCGGGGTCAACGCCGTGCTCATGTCGGTGATCAGCTGGCTGCTGACCCGGGCCACCCTCACCGACGCCGCCAGGGCCCAGGTCTGGCTCAACGGCTCGCTCGCCGCCGCCGACACGGCGCGCGTGGTGCCCGCGGCGATCGCGCTCACCGTGGTCACCGTGGTGGCCCTGATCTCGGCCCGCACCTTGGCGGCGCTGCGCCTCGGCGAGGAGTCGACGCGGGTGCTCGGCGTGCGGATCCAGTCCCAGCAGGCGCTGCTGATCGGCGCGTCGGTGGTGGCGGCCTCGGTCGCGACGGCGGCGGTCGGGCCGGTCGGTTTCGTGGCGCTGGCGGCGCCGCAGATCGCGCGGATGGCGCTGCGCACGCCGGGCGAACCGCTCATCGCGTCCGCGCTCACCGGCGCGGGGCTGGTCGCCGGGGCCGACATCGTCTCGCGCACGCTGCTGCCCGTCGAGCTGCCGGTCGGTATCGTCACCGCCGCGCTCGGCGGACCGTTCCTGCTCTATCTGCTCGTCCGCATGAACCGGAAGGCCACGCTCTCATGACCAGCCCCGCCCACCGCCTCGCCGCCGACAGCGTCTCCCTCGGCTACGGCGAGCGGGTGATCGTCGACGAGCTCAGCCTCGACATCGCGCCCGGCGTGGTCACCACCGTCATCGGGCCCAACGGCTGCGGCAAGTCCACGCTGCTCAAGTCGCTCGGTCGTCTGCTGCGCCCGCGCGCGGGCCAGGTCGTGCTCGACGGCAAGGCCATCTCGACGATGAAGACCAAGGACGTGGCCAGGGTCGTCGGCATGCTCCCACAGACTCCGATGGCGCCGGAGGGCCTGACCGTCGCCGACCTGGTCGCCCGCGGCCGCCACCCGCACCAGTCCTGGCTGCGGCAGTGGTCGGCCGACGACGAGACCGAGGTCGCGGCCGCGCTGGCCCAGACCGGCATCGCCGACCTGGCCGACCGCACCCTCGACGAGCTCTCCGGCGGCCAGCGCCAGCGCGCCTGGATCTCGATGGCCCTGGCCCAGGGCACCGACATCCTGCTGCTCGACGAGCCGACCACCTATCTCGACCTCGCGCACAGCCTCGAGGTCCTCGACCTCGTCGACCGCCTGCACGCCGATCTCGGCCGCACGGTCGTGATGGTGCTGCACGATCTCAACCTCGCCATCCGCTACAGCGACGAGCTCGTGGTGATGGCGCAGGGCCGGATCGTGGCGCAGGGCAAGCCCGCCGAGATCGTCACCGCCGAGCTGCTCGCCGAGGTGTTCGGGCTCGAGGCGACCGTGCTCACCGACCCGGTCTCGGGGCGCCCGCTCATCGTCCCGATCGGCACCAGGCACGTGCACGGCGCCGACGGGTATGACGAATGACACACCAGCAAACCCCCCGTTACGACAATCTGTAGTACGCATCTTTGTCGTTGAGTCCGTAAAATTGTGGAATGGCAGGACTCGGCGAACTCGAAAAAGCGGTCATGGACCAGTTGTGGTCGGCCGACGAACCGCAGACGGTGCGGCAGGTCCACGAAGCACTGGCCGCGCGGCGCGAGCTCGCGTACACCACGGTCATGACGGTGCTGCAGCGACTGGCGAAGAAGAATCTGGTGGTGCAGCGCCGCGATGACCGCGCGCATCGATACGCACCGGTGCACACCCGTGACGAACTGGTCGCGAGCTTGATGGTCGACGCGTTGCAGCAGGCCGACGCCGCGGGCAGCCGCGCCGCCGCGCTCGTGCACTTCGTCGAACAGGTCGGCAAGGACGAGGCCGACGCCCTCCGGGAGGCCCTCGCCAAGCTCGAATCCGACGAGCAGAGCAGCTAGACTCCTGGCGGCTCTCACAACGACGTGAGCGCCCCTCGCCCCACAACGCAGTGAGCAGAGTCGATGAACGCAACCGCGGCAGTCTTCGCAGGTCTCGCCTTGCTTCTCGCAGGGCCGGTGCCCGCACTGCTCAGCCGCGCGACCTGGGTGCACCGCACGCCACGCGCGGCGCTGGTGTTGTGGCAGGCCATCGCCCTGGCCGCGGTGCTCAGCGCCTTCGGCTCCGGGCTGGCCATCGCCAGCCTGCTGCTCGTTCCCGGCCCCGACGGTAGGCCGACCACCTCCCCCACCAAGGAGATCGACGCGCTCGGTCTGCCGCTGTGGACGGTGTACGTCACGGTCTTCGCCCTGACCCTGATGGTCGGCGCCCGTTTGATGTTCTCCATCGTGCGCGTGGGGGTGCACACCCGTCGCCGCAGGTCCCGGCACCGCATGCTGGTCGACCTGCTCGATCAGAGCGGCCCGGTGCGCCGGGCCGCCGACATCAGGGTGCTCGCCGCCGCCGAACCCATCGCCTACTGCCTGCCCGGCCTGCGGCAGCGGGTGGTGCTCAGCGAAGGCACCCTCACCAACCTCGCCGACGCCGAGGTCACCGCGATCGTGAGCCACGAGCGCTCGCATCTGCGGGCCCGCCACGACCTGGTGCTGGAGGCGTTCACCGCCGTGCACGAGGCCTTCCCCCGGGTGGTCCGCAGCAAGGCCGCCCTCGGCTCGGTGAAACTGCTCATCGAGCTGCTCGCCGACGATTCCGCGGTGAAGGTCACCGGCCCCAAACCGCTGGCCCGGGCGCTCGTCGCGTGCGCGAAGTCGACCGCGCCGCAGGGCGCGCTCGCCGCGGGCGGGCCGACCACCCTGATCCGCATCCAGCGGCTGGCCGGACGCACCGGCGACGTGAGAGTCGCCACGGCCGCCTACCTCGGTTCTGCCGCGATCCTGGTGGTGCCGACCCTCGCCGTCGCGGTGCCGTGGCTGCAGGAGCTGAACCGCCTGTTCCACGGCTGACCTGCCGATCAGTCGTTCTCGTCCGGCACTTTCCCCGCCCGGCTCGGCCGTTACCGAGCCCTGTCCGACCACCCAGACAACCACCGGTACAAACCCTGGGCTGACCAGCCTGTTTACCCACGCGAGCGCGAAGACGCCTATCCTGGGAGACCGGTCCTTCCTGCTGGGCCGCACCCCGGGCCCGCCGTGCGCGGCTCCGGGTCATCGGCGCCGGTCATCTTCCAGCGCGATGCGCAGCCCAACGAAAGGCCATTTTGTCCTCCTCCACGCGTCCTGACGCCACCTTCGCCGACCTCGGCCTGCCCGTCGCCCTGGTACAGACCCTGCGCAACGCGGGCATCGAGAAGCCCTTCCCCATCCAGGCCGCCACCATCGGCGACGCGCTCGCCGGGCGTGACGTGCTCGGTCGCGGCCCGACCGGCTCGGGCAAGACCCTCGCCTTCGGCCTGCCGATGCTGACCCGCCTCACCGGCGCCTCCGCCAAGCCCGGCCGTCCGCGCGGCCTGGTCCTGGTGCCCACCCGCGAACTGGCGACCCAGATCGAGCGCGCCCTCGACGAGGCCGCGCTCTCGCTCGGCCTGCGCGTCGCCTCCGTCGTCGGCGGCGCGCCCATCAAGCGCCAGGCCGACCGGCTCGCGCGCGGTGTCGACCTGCTCATCGCCACCCCCGGCCGCCTCGACGACCTGATCAAGCAGCGCGCCGCGGACCTGTCCGACGTGACGATCACCGCGCTCGACGAGGCCGACCACATGGCCGACATGGGCTTCCTGCCCCAGGTGACCCGGCTGCTGGACCGCACGCCGAAAGACGGTCAGCGCCTGCTGTTCTCGGCCACCCTCGACGGTGACGTCGACAAGCTGGTCAAGCGCTACATGAACCAGCCGGTCACCCATTCCACCGCGCCGCCGGAGGCGTCGGTGACCACCATGTCGCACCATCTGCTGTACGTGCGCGACAAGAACGTCAAGCGCACGGTCGCCACGGAGATCGCCGCGCGCGAGGGCCTGACCATCATGTTCGTGCGCACCAAGCACGGCGCCGACCGCCTGGCCAAGCAGCTGCGCGGTGCCGGTGTCGCCGCGGGCTCGCTGCACGGCGGCAAGGCGCAGAACAACCGCACCCGGACGCTGGCGGCCTTCGCCGACGGTTCGGTGCCGGTGCTGGTCACCACCGATGTCGCCGCGCGCGGCATCCACATCGACGGCGTCTCGCTGGTGGTGCACTTCGATCCGCCCGCCGAGCACAAGGCCTACCTGCACCGCGCCGGGCGCACCGCGCGCGCCGGGGAGGACGGCGTCGTGGTCACCCTGGTCACCGACGAGGAGCGCAAGGACGTCGCCGCGATGACCCGCAAGGCGGGCGTGCGGACCGACGGCGTCGACGTGCGCCCCGGTGACCGGAACCTGGTGGAGATCACCGGCGCCCGCAAGCCCAGCGGCATCGCACTGGCCGCGCCCGCCGCGCCTGCCCAGAGCGCGCCCAAGTCGCCCGGCGGCGGTCGCCCGCGCCGCGGAAGGTCCGGTGGCGCACCGGGTTCCGAGGCTTCACAGGGTCACAGCCGGGGCGGCGCCCCGCGCCGGGACCGGCCATCCGGGGAGTCGCGCGGCCGCAAGCCCGCGGGCGCGGGCGGACACGCCCGCAGCGGCGACACGCCGACGAATTCGCGTCGTCGCGCCGCGCGTCCGGCGGGTTCGGCGACCCACCGCAACCGCACCGCAAACTGAATTCCGGCAGCACCTGAAACCTCGCGTGGCCGAACCGATTACGGTTCGGCCACGCGCCGTTTCCAGCCACTCCTCCCTCGCAGGCGCGGAGTCGGGGGCAACGCACCGGTGCGTCGCCGGCGCACGGCCGCAGGCACGCTCGATCGCCGGCCACGCGGCCGATCGCCGCGATCGCGGGTTCGCCGCGCGCTCCCGGCCGTGCCGAGCTCCCCGCGCACCGGCACGGACACGCGGTCCGGCGCCATGGGCAGCGCCGCGCGGATCCGCCACACTGGACAGGTGACGGATCGTCCGCTCCTCGCGATCGTGTGCGC
The DNA here is from genome assembly GCF_003182135.1 of Nocardia neocaledoniensis. Lineage (GTDB taxonomy): Bacteria > Actinomycetota > Actinomycetes > Mycobacteriales > Mycobacteriaceae > Nocardia > Nocardia neocaledoniensis. Next base: position 116,383 of record NZ_QGTL01000001.1, read on the forward strand.
GTTGCTGGCCGCGCTGCTGTTCGCGGTGTCCTCGGTGACGCAGCAGCGGGCCGCCGCGGCGGTGCCGCAGGGCGAGGCCCTGGTCGGCGGGCTGATGCGCAGCCCGCGATGGTGGGCGGCGATCGTCGGGGACGTGGGCGGCTACGGCATGCAGGTGCTCGCCCTCGGCTTCGGCGCGGTGCTGCTCGTGCAGCCGATCCTGGTGTGCTCGCTGGTCTTCGCCCTGCCGCTGGCCGCTCGGCTGAACCGGCAGCGCGTCACCGGCCGGGCCGCGGCGACCGCGGGGGTCCTGGTCACCGCGCTGGTGGTGTTCCTCGTCGTCGGCCATCCGACCGCGGGTGCCGAGACCGCGCCGCTGCGCGACTGGCTGGCGCCCCTGGCGATCCTGCTCGGCGTCGTGGCGGCGGCGACCGCGGCCGGGTTCCGACGCGCTGATCCGGCCGAGCAGGCGCTGGCCCTCGGCCTCGCCGGTGGCTGCCTGTTCGGCCTGGCCGCCGCGCTCACCGACCGGGTCGTCGCGCTGTTCGGCGACGGCCTCGGCGCCGTACTCACCGGATGGCAGACCTGGGCGCTGGTCGCCGCGGGTCTGCTGGGGTTCGCCCTGCAGCAACGCGCCTACCAGGTGGGGCCGCTGGTGGCCTCGCTGCCCGCGGCGACGGTGGCCGAACCGCTGGCCGCGGCGTTCCTCGGCCTCACCGCCCTCGACGAGCGGTTCCGCACCGGCGGCCTCGGCCTGATCGTGGTGATCGCCTGTGTGATCGTGCTGTGCGTGACCACCGTGTGGCTGTGCCGGTCGCAGGCGGAGCCGTACCCCGACACCGTGCGCTGAGGCCTCGCACACCGCGGCGCTCACAGCGCTATCATCGACCAAGTGCGATTTCTTCCGGGACCCCAGCCGCCGTATGACCTGACCTACGACGACCTCTTCCTCGTCCCGAACCGGACGGATGTCGCGTCCAGGTTCGATGTGGACCTGGCCAGCGTCGACGGGACGGGCACCACCATCCCCCTCGTGGTCGCGAACATGACCGCCGTCGCGGGCAAGCGGATGGCCGAGACCGTCGCCCGGCGCGGTGGGCTCGTGGTGCTCCCCCAGGATCTGCCGATCCCCGCGGCCGCCGACACCATCGCGTTCGTGAAGAGCCGCTCGCTCACCGCCGACACTCCCGTCACCCTCGATCCCGACCAGTCGGTGTCGGACGCGGTGGCGCTGATGCACAAGCGCGCGCACGGCGCGGTGATCGTGGTCGAGGACGGCAAGCCCGTCGGTGTGGTCACCGAGGGAGCCTGCGCCGATGTGGACCGGTTCGCGCGGTTGCGCGAGGTCGCCGTCACCGATTTCGTGCAGGCACCCGTCGACCTGTCCCCGCGCGAGATCTTCGACCGCCTGGCCGAATCGCATGCCCAGCTCGCCGTGCTCACCCACACCGACGGCACCCTCGCGGGCGTCATGACCCGCACCGGCGCGATCCGCGCCGGCATCTACACCCCCGCCGTGGACGCGAACGGCAAACTGCGGATCGCGGCGGCGGTCGGCATCAACGGTGACGTGGCGGCCAAGGCGAAGGCGCTGGCCGAGGCGGGCGCCGACGTGCTCGTCCTCGACACCGCGCACGGCCACCAGACCAAGATGCTCGAATCCCTGCGCACCGTGGCCGATCTCGGGCTCGGGCTGCCGCTGGTCGCGGGCAACGTGGTCTCGGCCGAGGGCACCCGCGACCTGGCCGAGGCCGGCGCGACCATCATCAAGGTGGGTGTGGGTCCCGGCGCCATGTGCACCACCCGCATGATGACCGGCGTCGGGCGGCCGCAGTTCTCGGCGGTGGCCGAATGCGCCGCGGCGGCCAAGGAACTCGGCGTGCACGTGTGGGCCGACGGTGGCGTGCGGCACCCGCGCGACGTCGCCCTGGCGCTCGCGGCGGGCGCGTCGAACGTGATGATCGGTTCGTGGTTCGCCGGCACCTACGAGTCCCCCGGCGACCTGCGCGTCGACCGCGACGGCAACAAGTACAAGGAGAGCTTCGGCATGGCCTCCAAGCGCGCCGTCGCCGCCCGCACCGCCGCCGACAGCGGCTTCGACCGCGCCCGCAAGGCCCTGTTCGAGGAGGGCATCTCCAGCTCGCGCATGCGCCTGGACCCTGAGCGCCCCGGCGTCGAGGACCTCATCGACCACATCTGCTCGGGCGTGCGCAGCTCCTGCACCTACGCGGGCGCCCGCTCGCTGCCGGAGTTCCACGAACGCGCCGTCCTCGGTGTGCAATCCGCCGCCGGATTCGCGGAAGGACGCCCCCTGCCCAGCGGCTGGTGAACACCCCGGTCCGGCCCGCACGCGGGCCGGACCGCGCCGCTGACGCATCATCGGTGGGGAACGATTACTATGGTGTTGCCGGTATCGGCATGTCTTCTTCCACCGAAAGGATCCAGTTGTCACCCGCGTCCAAGGGCGCCACACAGGAGGGTTCCTCTACGGAGCCGGGTGACAAACCCGGCGTTCGCATCCTCCTTTCCGCAGCGTCCGTTCGATCCGTCCCCACCGCCGTGTCCGGGTGGTGCTGAGGATGTCTCACGTGCTGACCGTGCTCAGCCTGATCGGTTTCGTCGCTCTCACCCTCGGTACGGCGTTGTTCGTCGCCGCCGAGTTCTCCCTCACCGCCCTGGAACGCAGCACCGTCGAGGCCGCCGCGCGCGCCGGTGACGTGCGGTCCCGGCTGGTCAAGCAGGCCCACAACACGCTGTCGTTCCAGCTCTCCGGCGCGCAGCTCGGCATCACCATCACCACGCTGATCACCGGCTTCATCGCCGAGCCGGTGCTCGCCCGGTTGATCGCGCCGCTGCTGGACGCGATCGGGCTCGGCCCGAACGCCGCGCAGGGCGTGGCTCTCGCGCTGGCACTGGTGCTGGCCACCTCGCTGTCGATGATCTACGGCGAGCTGGTGCCCAAGAACATCGCGATCGCCGAACCCATGTCGACCGCCCGGCTCACCGCGGGCCCGATGATCTGGTTCTCCGCGCTGTTCAAGTGGCTGATCCGGTTCCTCAACGGCGCCGCCAACTGGATCGTGCGCAGGCTCGGCATCGAGCCCGCCGAGGAACTGCGCTCGGCGCGTTCCCCGCAGGAACTCGGCTCGCTGGTGCGTACCTCGGCGCTGCGTGGCGCCATGGACCAGCGCACCGCGCAGGTGATGGACCGTTCGCTGGAATTCGGTGAGCGCAGCGCCGAAGACCTGATGACGCCGCGCGTGAAGGTCGAATCCCTCGACCGCGACGACACCATCGCCGACCTCATCGCCGCCTCCGCCCGCACCGGCTTCTCGCGGTTCCCGGTCATCGACGGCGACCTGGACAACTCGCTCGGCGTGGTGCACGTCAAGCAGGCGTTCACCCATCCGGCGCACCTGCGCAAGCATCTCCCGCTGAGCAAGCTGGCGGTGGCGGTGCCGATCGTGCCCGCCAGCCTCGACGGCGACGAAGTGCTCGAGCGCGTGCGCGCCGACGGCATGCAGGTGGCGCTGGTCGTCGACGAATACGGCGGCACCGCGGGCCTGGTCACCATGGAGGATCTGATCGAGGAGATCCTCGGCGATGTGCGCGACGAGCACGACGAGGAGGAACGCGATGTCCGCCGGGTCTCCGACGGCTGGGACTGCTCGGGTCTGCTGCGCATCGACGAGGTGTCGCGCGCGACGGGCTACGAAGCGCCCGAGGGCGAATACGAGACCCTGGGCGGTCTCGTGCTGACCCAGCTGGGCCGGATCCCGGCCACCGGCGACGAAGTGGTGCTGCCCGAATCCCGCGGCACCGGCGGCGGCTGGATCGCGCGGGTCGACCGGATGGACGGCCGCCGCATCGACCGGGTGCGGTTGATCCCGGTCGACGCCGAGCACCTCGCGGCACGGGAGCACCACCATGGGTGATCTGTTCGGCATCGTGCTGACCATCGTGCTGCTGGCGGCGAACGCGTTCTTCGTCGCCGCCGAGTTCGCGCTGATCTCGGCGCGCCGCGACCGCTTGGAAGCCCTTGTCGCCCAGGGCAAGCGGAAGGCCGAGACCGTCATCGAGGCGGGCGAGAACCTCTCGATCATGCTGGCGGCGGCCCAGCTCGGCATCACCATCTGTTCGATCCTGCTCGGCCGCGTCGGCGAGCCCGCGGTGGCGCATCTGCTCGAGCAGCCGTTCCACGCGCTCGGCATGCCCGATCAGCTGCTGCATCCGGTGTCGTTCACGCTGGCGCTGTCGCTGGTGGTGATCCTGCACATCCTGCTGGGCGAGATGGTGCCGAAGAACATCGCGCTGGCCGGGCCGGAACGCTCGGCGCTGCTGCTGGTGCCGGTCCACCTGGTGTGGTTGCGGATCGCGCGCCCGCTGATCGCGCTCTACAACTTCCTGGCCAACATCTCGCTGCGGATGCTGCGGGTGGAGCCCAAGGACGAGCTCGAGGCGACGGTGTCGACGGTGGAACTGGCCGAGATGATCGGCGAGTCCCGCTCGGAGGGACTGCTCGACGAGGAGGAGCACCGCAGGCTCACCCAGGCGCTCGGCACCTCCGAGCGCATCGTCGGCGACGTGATGGTGCCGCTGGCCCAGGCGCGTTCGGTGCCGTTGCGCGGCAACGGAACCACCCTCGGCGACATCGAGGCGGCGGTCGGCGAGACCGGCTTCTCGCGGTACCCGGTGCGGGCCGCCGACGGCTCGCTGGTCGGCTATCTGCACGTGAAGGACGTGCTCGACAAGGTGGCCGACGACACCGCGGGACCCGACACCCAGATCCCCCGCACCGACATCCGGCCGCTGCCGACGGTGAGCACGGGCACCACCCTCTACGAGGCGCTGGCCCGCCTGCGCCGCACCAACTCCCACCTGGGCCGGGTGGTGGACGGTCGCGGCAACACCGTCGGCGTGGTGGCGCTGGAGGACCTGATCGAGGAGTTCGTCGGCACCGTCCGCGACGGCACCCACCGCCTCAGCGACTGAGCGCCGAGCCCGCGCGGCAGCCTGCCGCGCGGGCTCGCGCTAGGCGTACCCGCGCCGCAGGGTGTTGGCCCCGGCGAGCAGGACCGCGGCCACGGCGCACCAGGGCGCGGCCGTCCCCCAGGCACCGTCCGGCAGCAGGTCGATCAGCGCGCCGAGCGCGACCGAGCCGATCAGCACGGCGACTCCGCCGAGCGAGGCGAGCACCCCGAAGTACGTGCCGAGGCGCCGCTCCCCCGCCAGGCGCGGCACCAGGTCGCGCGAGATCGGCAGGACGATCATCTGCCCGAACGCGAGCAGCAGGACGAACGCGGCCGCCGGAAGCAGGCCGAGCACGCCGGTGAGCCGCACCGGGGCGAACACGGCCATCACCACGAACCCGGCCGCCATCACCGTCAGCCCGGCGGGCAGGGCGGCGGCGGTGCGCACCCGCCGGGTGACCGGCACCTGGGCGACGACGACGAACAGCGACGACAGCGCGAAATACCAGCCCAGCGGCGCCTGCGACCCCCACGCGCGCTCGACCTCCAACGGCAGCAGCAGATAGAGCTGGTTGTAGGCCACCAGCTGGGTGCTCATCGCCATCGCGAAGACGAGGAAAACCTTGTTGGCCATCACTTCTCGCCAGCCGTCGAGCCAGCTCTCGGCGGCGTGTGCCCCGGGCGTCGCGGGCAGCCAGCGCAGGTGGGCGAGCAGGATCGCGACGAAGACACCGGCTCCCACCAGGCACGCCACGGAGAAATCGACCATCAGCAGCACGGAACCGAGCAGCGGTCCGGTGAACGCGCCGATCTGACCACACACCGAGAACAGCGCGAAGGCGTCGGTGCGTGACAGACCCGAGGACTCCGCCCCGTCCGCGGCGGTGGCCAGCGCGCTCTCCACCGCCGGTGAGAACAGCGCGCCCGCGACGCCGATCAGCACCGTGGCCACCACGATTCCCGGCACCGAGGTGCTCATCGCCAATCCGGCGAAACCGAGAATCCGGCACACGCATCCGGTGAGGACCACGGGTTTGACGCCCCATCGGTCCGCCAGCGCACCTCCGACGAAGAACAACCCCTGCTGGGAAAACGTGCGCAGGCCGAGCACCGCGCCGACGAACGCCGCCCGCAGGCCGAGATCCTCGGTCAGATACACCGACAGATACGGCAGCACCAGGAAGAAGCCGACGTTGAACGCGAGCTGGGTGAGCACGAGCAGCCGCACCGACGGTGTCGCCGCCGCCAGTCCGGTCAGCAGCGACCACCGGCCCGGACGCCGGGCCTGCGGTGCGGTTTCAGGTCCCGGCACGCGGCGGCCTCAGCGCGCGGGGACCGATACCGGCCCTGGCTCGAACAGGATCGACAGGCGGTCCTCGGCCTCGTCGACGAGGACCTCGGCCCGCACCTGATACACCCGCGCGATCAGTTCGGGCGTGAGCACTTCGATGGGCTTGCCGCCCGCCACGACCCGCCCCTCCTGCAGGACGATGACCGTATCGCAGAACATGGCGGCGAGGTTCAGGTCGTGCAGGGCGATCACGCTCGTCACCGGCAAGCGCGTGACCAGGGCCAGCAGCTCCAGCTGATGATGGATGTCGAGGTGGTTGGTCGGCTCGTCGAGCAGGAGCTCGCGCGGTTGCTGGGCCAGGGCGCGCGCGATCTGCACGCGCTGCTTCTCGCCGCCGGAGAGCCGGTGCCAGAGCTGGTCCGCCTTCGAGGTCAGGCCGGTGTGTTCGAGCGCCGCGGTCACCGCGGCGTCGTCGGCGGCCTGATCGCCGCCGAAGGTGCCGCGGTGCGGGATGCGGCCGAGGCGCACGACATCGCGGACGGCGATGTCGACATCGGTGTCGGCGTGCTGGCTGACGACGGCGACCGCCCGCGCGATCTCCTTGCGCCGGGTCTTCGCGAGATCCTCGCCGTCGAGGGTCACCACGCCCGAGGTCGGGCGCACCACACCGTTGAGCAGGCGCAACAGCGAGGACTTGCCCGAGCCGTTCGGCCCGAGCAGGCCCACGGTGTCGCCCGGCGCCGGGGTCAGGCTCACCCCGTCGACGACCAGCGCGCCACCGCGATTCCAGGTGACCGAGTTCGCGTGCAGGCTCATCGGACACTCCCGCGGCGGAACAGGATCGCGATGAACGCGGGGACACCGACCAGTGCGGTGCCGACCCCCACCGGCAGCGGGGTCGGCGCGAAGGCGACGCGCGAGACGGCGTCGACCCACACCATGAACACCGCGCCGAGCACGGCCGTCGCGGGAATCAACCGGCTGTGCCGCGGCCCCACCAGCATCCGGGCCGCGTGTGGAAGCACCAGGCCGACAAATCCGATCGCGCCCGCCACGCTGACCAGGGCCGCGGTGATGATCGCGGTGACGACCAGCAGCAGCATCCTGACCCGGCCGACGGAGATGCCGAGGGAGGCGGCGACATCGTCGCCGAAGGCGAAGGCGTCCAGGATGTGCGCGCAGTACCAGCACAGCGCCGTCCCGAGCAGCACGACCGCCGCGCACAGCGTGACATCGTCCCAGCGGACGCCCTCCAGCGAGCCGAGCAGCCAGAACATCACGCCACGGGTCTCGTCGGAGTCGGCGAAGGCGAAGATGACGAACGAGGTGAGCGCCGAGAACAGCTGGGTGCTGGCGACACCGGCCAGAATGACCCGGTCGTTGCTCCCGCCGGAGACGCGCGCCAGGAACAACACGAGCGCGAACGCCACCAGTGAACCGATGAACGCCCCGCCGGAGAGCCCGAGCACCGCGCCGCCGACCCCGAGGACGCCCACGATCACGGCTCCGGTCGAGGCGCCGGAAGAGATGCCGAGGACGAACGGGTCAGCGAGCGGGTTGCGCAGCAGCGACTGCATGATGACACCGCAGATCCCGAGCCCGGCGCCACACGCGGCGGCGACCAACGCCCTGGGCAGCCGCTCCTCCCACACGATCGCGTTCTTCGACACGCGCACCGGGATATCGGCCAGGCCGAGGTGGTTGAGCAGGACGTCGCGGACATTGACCAGCGAGATGTCGGCGGGGCCCAGCGTGACGGCGACCAGGATCGACAGCACCAGCGCGACGAGCCCGCCCACCACGACCAGCGCTCCGACGACCCACGATCGGCCCGCGGCCGTCGCGGGGACCGCGGCGTCGGCGCGGTCGCGCAGCGCGGTCAGTTGGGCACCTTCAGATCGCGCAGGCCCGCGGCGATCTTCTCGAGACCGTCCACCGCGCGGATCGACGGATTCATCTCCGCGCCGTGCAGGGCGAGGTAGCGCTTGGCGCGCACGGCCTCGAGATCCCGTGTCACCGGATCGGATTCGAGGAAGGCGGTCTTGTCGGCCAGCCGGTCGCCGGGGAAGCGGTTGCGCAGCAGGTCGCCGAGGACCAGGACATCGGGATTACGGTCGACCAGGGTCTCCCAGCCGACCGCGGGCCAGTCGTCGGTGAGCTCGGCGAACACGTTGGTGGCGCCGACCGAGGTGGCGAGCATGTTGGCCGAGCCGAGTCCGCCCGCCACGTACGGGCTCTTGGTGTCGGCGAACCAGAACGCCATCGACACCGGCGCCTTCTGGATCCCGGCGAGCGCGGCGGCCTCGCGACGGCGCAGCTCGTCGATGAGTTGCGCGCCGCGCGCGTTCACGTCGAACACCGAGGCGAGTTCGCGGATCTCCTGATACACCGCCTCCATCGTCACCGGGGTGGTGCGCTTGCCGCCGCCGTTGACGCTGACGCCCTTGTCACAGTCGGTGGGCGAGAGATAGGACGCGATGCCCGTCTCGGCGAAGCGGCCGCGCTCGGCGACGCCGCCCTGCTTGAAATGCCTGCCGAAGGAGGCGGTGACGAAATCCGGGTCCGCGCCGAGCACGACCTCGTAGGTCGGCGCGTTGTCGGCGAGCCGCGGGACCGACGCGTTCGCCTCGGCCAAGTTCTCGCGCACGGGATCGGTCCACGACGCCGTGCCGACCACCCGGTCACCGAGACCGAGCGAGAGCAGGATCTCGGTCGAGCCCTGGTCCAGCGACACCACGCGCTGGGGCGGTGCGTCGATCGTGACGCGCTGCCCGCAGTTGTCGAGGGTCAGCGGATAGCTCGTGCTGCCCTCCCCCGCGGCGGCGGTCCCGGTGTCCTGCACCGATTCCGAACTCCCACAGGCGACGAGCACGCTCGCCAGCACCGCAGTGGCGGACACGAGCCCGATCCGGCCCACAGAAATCTTCATGCTCGTCCGGTTCCTACTCGCCGCCGATGGTTCTCGCCTCGGGCGCCCGCGCGTCGACCGACGACCGCATCCGCTCCGAGGAATCACCGGCAAGCTATCACGAAGTTAACCTAACCTAAGTACCCGGGCACGGTACGTTGGAGCGCGTGGACCTACGGATCTTCACCGAACCCCAGCAAGGCGCGACCTACGACGATCTGCTCCGCGTCGCGCGGGCCACCGAGGACGCGGGCTACGACGCGTTCTTCCGCTCCGACCACTACCTGCACATGGGTGGGGTGTCCGGTCTGCCCGGACCCACCGACGCGTGGATCACCCTCGCCGGCCTGGCGCGCGAGACGTCCCGGATCCGGCTGGGCACCCTGGTGACCGCCGCGACCTTCCGGCATCCCGCGGTGCTGGCCATCTCCGTCGCCCAGGTCGACCAGATGTCCGGTGGCCGGGTGGATTTCGGTTTCGGCGCGGGCTGGTTCGCCGACGAGCACACGGCGTACGGGATCGCGCTGCCGGAGGTGCGCGAGCGGTTCGACCGCTGCGCCGAGCAGCTCGAGATCATCACCGGACTCTGGGAGACCCCGGTCGGTGCGACCTTCGACTTCGTCGGCAAGCACTACGAGCTGACGCGCTCCCCCGCGCTGCCCAAGCCCGTCCAGCGGCCGCGTCCGCCGGTGATCATCGGTGGGACCGGCAAGAAGCGCACGCCCGAGCTGGCGGCCCGCTTCGCCCAGGAGTTCAACCTGCCCTTCGCCGACCCCGACACGGCCGTCGCGCAGTTCGAGCGCGTGGCGGCCGCCGCCCGCGCGATCGGCCGGAACCCGGACGAGATCATCCGGTCGGCGGCGCAGGTCGTCTGCGTCGGCCGGGACGAGGCCGAGGTGGCCCGCCGGGCCGCCGCGATCGGTCGCGAGGTCGACGAGCTGCGCGTCAACGGCCTCGCGGGCACACCGGCCGAGGTGGTCGACAAGATCGGCCGCTACCGCGAGCTGACCGGCATCACCCGGCTGTACCTGCAGGTCCTCGACCTGTCGGACCTCGACCACCTCGAGCTCGTCGCCGCGGAGGTGGCACCACAACTGCGCTGACACCCTTCTCCTTCTCGACGAGCGCCCCTTGACGATTGGTAATCGATAGGTTACCAATTAGGTGTGGACGTGTTCGAAGCCTTGGCCGACCCGGTGCGGCGCGACCTGCTCGAACGACTCGCCGGTGCCCCGGCCCGGGTCGTCGACCTCGCCGCGGAGTATCCGATCAGCCGACCCGCGATCAGCAAGCATCTGCGGCTGCTCACCGAGGCGGGCCTGGTCAGCGCCGAAGCGCACGGGCGCGAACGGCACTATCGCCTCGCCGCCACGGGCCTCGAACCACTCCACCGCTATCTGGACCGGTTGCGGCCCGCCGCGCCCCCGATTCCGGAGCACGCGCTCGACGGCCTCGACCTCGAGGTTCGCCGGACCACCAGGGAACGCCGCAGCACCGGCGTCGAGACCGACAAGGAGCAGACAGCATGACCACTCCCACCGCGACCGGCCACCGCCGCGAGCACACCGACGGCACCTACTGCGAATGGACGCGCACCTTCCGCGCGCCGATCGAGGACGTATGGGCCGCGGTGACCGAGCCAGAGCGTCTCGCGCGCTGGCTCGGCACCTGGACCGGCGACCCGGCGAGCGGCCAGGTGAGGTTCCAGATGTTGTTCGAAGGCGAGACGCCCGCCGAGGGGTTCCGCATCGACGAGTGCGAGGCACCGCACCGCCTGCGGATCACCACGTCGTCGCCGCACGACGGCGACGATCCCGAACACTGGCAGCTGCGCCTGGATCTCACCGAGGAGGCCGGCGTCACCACCCTGGTCTTCGCCCAGAACGTGCCCGACCCCGCCCAGGCCGAGGGCGTCGGTCCGGGCTGGGACTACTACCTCGATCGCCTGGTCGCCGCCGAGACGGACCGCGACCCCGCCGCGGTGAACTTCGACGACTACTACCCCGCGCTGTCCGAGCACTACCGCAAGGAATTCGGCACGAACTGACCCCGGCTCGGCGAATCCCGCTGCCGTGCCGGACTATTCGATCAGGCCCTCACCGCGCAACCAGTCGTAGGCGACATCGGCGGGGTCCTCCCCGTCGATGTCGACCCGGCCGTTGAGTTCCTGCATCAGGTCGTCGGAGAGGCGTTCGGAGATGGTGCCGAGCAGCTCCCTGAGCTCAGGGTGCTGCTCGAGTACCGCGCCGCGCACGACCGCGGTGCCGCTGTAGGGCAGGAAGTACTTCTTGTCGTCGTCGAGCACCGCCAGGTTCAGGTTCTTGACCCGGCCGTCGGTGGTGTACACCATGCCGAAGTTGCAGGGCGCGCTTCGTGCGGTGGCGGTGTACACCACGCCCGCGTCCATCCGGGTGACGTTGCCCGCGGGCACGCCGTTCGGATCGTTGTACGGCATCCCGTACTTCTGCAGCATCGGCAGGAAACCGTCGGAGCGGCTGAAGAATTCGTCGTCGACACAGAAGGTGCGGTCGGGCACCGGCAGGGCCGCCACCGCCGACAGCGATCGCGCCCCGAGCCGCTCTGCGGTCGGTGTCGACGCGGCGAAGGCGTAGGTGTCGTTGAAGTTGGCCGGGGCCAGCCACTCCAGGTCGTGATCGCGGCGCTCGATGTCGTGCACCCGCCGCCACAGTTCGTCGGGATCGGCGATCGTCTCGGTCTGGTTGTGGTAGTTCACCCAGCCGGTGCCGGTGTACTCCCACAGTACGTCGGCGTCGCCGTTGAGCTGGGCCTGCCGCGAGGAGGCCGAGCCGGGCGCGCCGGTCAGGTCGGTGACCGCGGCGCCCGCGGCCGCGAGGTAGGTCGCGGTGATTTTGCCGAGCAGCACGCCCTCGGTGAAGCTCTTCGAGGTGACGACGAGCTTCGCGCCGTCGAGCGGCCGTTCACCGCCGGGCAGGCTCGCGTCGTGGAAGGTCCCCGAGGAACTCACCAGTCCGCAGCCGGTGAGCAGGACCATCGTCGCGCCGAGCGCGAGCACCAGCCGTCTCATGAGATACCTCGCGGGGTCGCGGCCAGTTCGACGAGCCGGCCGAGCCAGTCGATGGTCAGCGCCAGCAGGCCGACCAGGACGGCGCCGGAGATGAGCAGCTTGGGCAGGAACAGCGTGACCCCCGTCGTGATCAGCGTGCCCAGGCTGGTCGCGCCGATGAACGTGCTCAGGGTCGCGGTGCCGACGAGGATGACCAGCGCGGTGCGCACCCCGTTCAGGATCACCGGCACCGCGAGTGGGAGTTCCACCTGGACCAGCGTGCGCACGGCCGAGAAGCCGATGCCGCGGGCGGCCTCGATGGTGCGCTGGTCCACCTGCCGCAGCCCGATGATCGTGTTCTGCAGGATGGGCAGGATCGCGTAGACGACCAAACCGACGATCGCCGTGCGGAATCCGGTGCCGAGCCAGAAGGTGAACAGCACGAGCAGGCCGACCGCGGGCGCGGCCTGACCGATATTGGCGATGTTCACCGCGAGTGGTTCGAGCCGCTTCAGCGCGGGTCTGGTGAGCGCGATGCCCAGTGGAATGGCGACCACCACGACGATCACCGTGGCGACGACCGTGAGCCGGATGTGCTCCCCGATGGTGGTGCGCAGCGTCGTCCAGCCGAGCGCGGCCTGTTCGGTCGGGGTGAACGACGTCGAGCGGTACCAGAGCAGGTAGCCGATGCCGATCACCAGGATGACGATCGGTTCGAACCACACGTCGACCGGGACGCGGCGCCATCGGTTCACGACGGTTCGGCCGTTCCGGGGAGGTCGTCGGCGGCGACGATCGGCGTCGGCGTTGGGTCGGACCCGTCGACGTAGGTCTCGTAGGAGAGCTCGGTCTCGGCGGCGTGGCCCTCGGCCAGCTTGGTCTGGATCACCTCGGTCACCGACCCGATGCTGAGCGAGCCGACGACCGCGCCGCGGCCGTCGGTGACGAGGGTGGCGCCCTGGCTGGCGGCCAGCATCGCGTCGAGCGCGTCGTTGAGCGTGGAGGACTGCGCGACCACCGGCAGCCTGCGGTCGAGGTAGTCCGACACCTCCGGCTTGCTCGCCACCTCCGTCAGCGACGGCCACGAGCGCGGACGTCCCGCCGCGTCGACGACCACGACCCAGGTGTTGCCCGCCGCCTTCGCCCGCTGGATCACCGTCTGCGCCGGTTCGCCGATCCGGGCGGTGGTGACCGGGTCGACCTCCACGTCACGCACGCGGGACACGGTGAGATACGCGAGCTTGGCGCCCGAGCCGACGAACTCCTCGACGAACGGCGTCGCCGGGTCGGTGAGGATCTCCTCCGGTCGCGCGTACTGCTCGACGTGCCCGCCCTCGGACAGGATGAGCACCTTGTCGCCGAGCTTGGTGGCCTCCTCGAAGTCGTGGGTGACGATCACGATGGTCTTGCCGAGTTCCTGCTGGATCGCGATCAGGCTGTCCTGCAACCGAACCCGGGTGATCGGGTCGACGGCGCCGAATGGTTCGTCCATCAGCAGCACCGGCGGATCGGCGGCGAGCGCTCGGGCCACGCCGACGCGCTGCTGCTGGCCGCCGGACATGTCCTTGGGCAGCCGGTCGGCGAAGGTGGCGGGGTCGAGGCCGACCAGGTCGAGCAGATATTCGGTGCGCTCGGCGATGCGCGCGCTGTCCCAGCCGAGCACCCGCGGGATCGCGCCGATGTTCTTGGCGACCGACCAGTGCGGGAACAGCCCGCCGGACTGGATGACGTACCCGATCGACTGGCGCAGTTTGTCGGGATCTTCCCGGGTGACGTCGCGACCGCCGATGAGGATCCGGCCTTCGGTCGGCTCGATCAGCCGGTTGATCATCTTGAGCGTGGTGGTCTTGCCGCAGCCCGACGGGCCGACGAACGCGACGATGTCACCGGCCTCGATGTCGAGATCCAGGCGTTCCACGGCGGGCTTGTGCTGGCCCTTGTACCGCTTGACCACACCGTCGAGCGTGATGGACGCCCCGGTGACGTTGCGCTGGGGCGTCGCGGGGGTGGGCTGGCTGGTCACCTCGGTCATGACAGTCCTTCGGCGATGGTGAGACGTCCGAGCAGGACGAGGAGGGCGTCGAAGACCAGCGCGATCGCGACGATGAGCAGGGTGCCGGTCAGCGCCATCTCGAGGGCGTTGGCGCCGCCGAGCCGGGACAGACCGTTGAAGATGAGCGAGCCGAGCCCCGGCCCGAGCACATAGGCGACGATGGCCGCGACGCCGACGATCATCTGCGTGGAGACCCGGATACCCGTGAGGATCACCGGCCAGGCGATCGGGAACTCGACCGTCAGCAGGATCCGCCAGCGCGGCAACCCGATGCCGCGCGCGGATTCGACCACCGTGGCGGGCACCGCGCGCAGGCCGACGATGGCGTTGCCGATCACCGGCAGCGCCGCGAAGAAGGTCAGCATGAGGAACGAGGGCACCACCCCGAGCCCGAACGGCACGAGCAGCAGGGCCAGCAGCGCCAGGGAGGGAATGGTCAGCGCCACCCGGCTCGAGGTGAGGGTGAGCGAGGCGGCCAGCGGCAGCCGGTAGACCGCGACCGCGATGAGCAGCGCGACGAGGGTACCGACCAGCACGGTCTGGAAGGCCAGGGACGCGTGCTGGTAGGTCAGGAAGGCGAGCACCTCCCCCCGCCCCTGGACATAACTCCACAGGTTCACGGAAATCCCCTCGTCGGGTCGGGCCGGTCGGGACCTGTACGCGCGCGAGCACCGGGCAAACGTGTCGTCGAAGGGTAGTCCATGACGGGCGTCGGTCCGGGGACCCGAAGCTCAGAAGGCGTTGCGGTGCGCGTCAATTGCTAGGCCGCGCGTCCCAGCGGGGCGCTCGCGTAGGCCGCGGCGTCGCCGGCGATCACGGTGCTCGGGGTGCCGTCGACCCCGACGGGGATCGCGCCGGCCAGCGTGATGCGGGTGAGCCTGCGGTGCTCGCCGTCGTAGTCGTCGACGGCGTAGTGCTGGGTGGCGCGGTTGTCCCAGATGGCGACGTCGCCGAGCGACCAGTCCCACCGGGTGGTGTGCTCGAGGCGGGTCACCCGGTCCTGGAAGAGCCGGAACAGCGCGCGGGATTCGGCGCTGGACAGGCCGACGATCTCCTGCACGAAGCAGCCGAGCAGCAGGGCGCGTTCGCCGGTCTCGGGATGGACCTCGACCACGGGGTGCTCGGTCTCGAAGTAGGTCGACTCGAATTCGCGGCGGTAGGTGCGGTCCTTGTCGTCGGGACGGTCCTCGATGTCGGCGGCGTAGTCGTAGCGGTTGGTGTGCCGTGCGCGCAGGTTCTCGGCCAGCAGGCGCAGCGGAGCGGGCAGCGATCGGTACGCGGCGACCGTCGAGGCCCAGGTGGTCGAGCCACCGTAGGCGGGCAGCGCGACGGCGCGCAGGATCGAGGCGCTGGGCACGCGGTCGACGAACGTGACGTCGGTGTGCCAGACATTGGACCTGGTCTGCTGCGAGTCGATCGCCAGGCTCTTCGCGCCCGCCGAGGTGACGGTGGGATGCGGTGTGGTCGGCGTGCCGAGCAGTTCGGCGAACTCGTACTGCCCGTCCTCGGTGAGATGGTGCTGGTCGCGGAAGAAGATCACCTTGTGCTCGTGCAACGCGGCCCGGATGTCGGCGACGGTTCGTGCGTCCAGGTCGGCGCCGAGCCGCACGCCCTCGATCCTGGCCCCGAGGTGTGCCCCGAGCTTGACCACCCGCACACCGCTCGCGGAAACAGCTGCGTCTTCGACGGACATGCGGTGGCCTTTCGCTCGAACCAGAACTGCTCACACGAAACCACCCGCGCCGCACCCCGACCACCATTCGGCTCACC
The DNA here is from genome assembly GCF_003182135.1 of Nocardia neocaledoniensis. GTDB lineage: Bacteria > Actinomycetota > Actinomycetes > Mycobacteriales > Mycobacteriaceae > Nocardia > Nocardia neocaledoniensis. The sequence goes on from NZ_QGTL01000001.1 coordinate 132,379, forward strand.
GCGAGCCGAATCCGCCGTGACGGAGCTTTCCCCGGCGTTATTCTCGACAGCGAGAGACCTCGGGGAGTGCGGCCATGCCGAAGATCGTGTTGTTTCGGAGCCGTCGCGGAGCGTTCGTTGCCGGCCGGTCCGCACTGTCTGCGGCGCTCGCGGCGGTGGCACTGCTCGCGGTCGTTTCGCCGGCGCATGCCGACCGCGTCTCCGGGACCATTGATATCCCGTGTGCCGCCGACGTCGTCCACCAGGACGCCGACTGGTATCTGCCCGCCGGTGTCCCCCGCGGCCTGGTCTGGCTCCAGCACGGGTTCGCGCGCGGTGGTGGGCACCTGGCCGAGCTCGCGACCGATTTCGCCGAGCGCGGCTACCTCGTGTTCGCGCCCTCGCTCCCGTTCCTCGAGGTCCGCGGGTGCACGCTCCAGAATCTCGGCGACAACACCGGGTTCCTCGGACACGTCGCCGAGTTGTTCGCCGACCCCGCCCAGACCCTCGCGTCCGGGCTCGCTGCCGCGGCGCGGCATGGCGGCCGGGAAACATCCGATCTGCCAGGGGATCTGGTTTTCGTCGGCCACTCCGCGGGCGCCGAGGCCGTGGCCTATGTCGCCGATCACCTGCGCCGCACCGACCCAAGCACCTGGGCCCGGTTGCGCGGTGTCGTCCTGCTCGACCCGGTGCCGTCGTTTCTCGGCGCCAACATCGATCGCGCGCTCACCGGTCTCGACGGCTCCGGACTCCCGGTCCGCACCGTCGCGGCGGCGCCCTCGCTGTGCAACAACTTCGGCGCCGGAACCGGTGCGGTCCAGGCACATCTACACGGCCCCTTCGTCGGCGTCCGCCTGCCGCACGGTGCGCACACCGATGCCGAGGGCGCGAGCTCGGACCTGCTCGGCACGGCACTGTGCGGGCGGCCGGATCCGCGCGACGTCGCCGCCCTGAGCACCCTGGCGGTGGGCTGGACCGACGACTTCATCGCCCGGACCACCACCCCCGCCTACTACCCCGATCCACGGACCGGAACGGTCGCGGCCGCTCCGTCGGCGGTCCCCCTGCGCGGAGCCTGAACGGAATGCGCAGGCCGCCAGGACAACTCGGCGCGGTCAGTGCGGCAGGCTCTCGTCCCAGCGGTTCGCCAGCAGGGTGAAGCTCGGGGTGTCGCCCAGGGAGGTGCGGGACTCGTAGATCCGCTCGTAGCCGGTGGCGGTGATCCGCCACTGCCCGTCCGGGTCCTTGCGGTACTCGTCGAAGTAGTACCCGGCGCCCTCGATGCGCATCTTGTAGTCGGGCACGAGCACCGTGTCCTCGAAGGCCCACGAGCCGCGGGCGACGGTCCCGTCCACGTCGATCTCGGGGTGGTTGGCGATGTGGGCGGTGACGATCTGCGGGCCCAGGTTCTCCGACATGAACTTCACGACGGCCTCGCGCGAGTCGTAGTGCAGCGGGTCGCCCATCGCGTGGGTGCCGTACCTGGCCTTGATGTCGGCGGCCAGGCAGTCACCGAAGTCGCTCCACCGCTTGAGATCCAGCGTGCGGAAGTAGCGATACTTGAGGCGCTTGATCTCCTCGATCGCGATGAGGTCCATGCGACCGACTATAGAACGCGTTCTAGTTCTGGGGGCCGGATCCGCTGCGATCGGCCGGGACACCGAGGGCCGAGGACACCGAGGTCTTGCTGGTGAACAGGCCGATGCCGAAGCCGAGCACCGTGAGCCCGAACAAGCACATCAGCAAACCACCGATCTTCGCCTCCTCGTCGGTGTCGGGGCTGCGCGCCGAGCGTGAGGACCCGGCGACCACGGCGCCCGGATCCACGAGCGCGTCGATGCCGGTGTACAGCAGACCCGCCGCCACCAGGATCAGGGCGACGCCGCCGAGCATGCGCTGGGCGGTACGGCGCGGCGGGGCGGGGGTGTCGGCGGGTTCAGGGGCACCGGGAGCTGACATGGCACGCAACCTATCAGCGATACCACCTCGCGTGCGCTGACGAATCGCCTCGCTCACCCGATCTCGCCGCGGCCGCCGAGGTGGCGGGCGAAATGGCGTTCGACCGCCCGGTAGAACCGGATCTGGTTCTCCGGGTTGGCGAAACCGTGCCCCTCATCCTCGGCCACGAGGTATTCCACCGGGACACCGCGGTCGCGCAGCGAGGCGACGATGTTGTCGGATTCGGCCTGCACCACCCGGACATCGTTGGCGCCCTGGGCGACCAGCAGCGGGGTGCGGATCCGGTCGGCCATGGTGAGCGGCGAGCGGGCGCGCATGTCGGCCTCCTGGGCCGGGTCCTCGGGGTCGCCGACGTACCGGTACCAGCTGTTGACGTTGTAGGGCCGAACGAACGGCGGCAGGGTCCGCAGGAAGTTCGCCAGATCGGAGATGCCGACGTAGTCGACCGCGGCGGCGAAGTAGTCGGGCGTCACGGTGATGCCGACCAGGGCGGCGTAGCCGCCGTAGGACCCGCCCATGATGCCGATCCGCGCCGGGTCGGCGTAGCCCTGGGCCACCGCCCAGTCGGCCGCGTCGATGAGGTCGTCGTGCATGGCGCCGGCGAATTCGCCGATCGCGGCGGTGAGGTGGCGTTTGCCGTAGCCGATCGAGCCGCGGAAGTTGACCTGCAGCACCGCGTAGCCGCGGTTGGCGAGGAACTGCGCCGGGGCGTCGTGTCCCCAGGAGTCGTTCGCCCACGGCCCGCCGTGCACCAGCAGCACCAGCGGCAGGTCCCTGGGTTCGACGCCTACCGGCAGGGTGAGGAAGCCGTGCAGCGGGAGGCCGTCGCGCGCCGCGAACGCGACCGGGTTCATCGGCGCCGCCGTCGCCGGGTCGAGGCGCGGATACGCGCGGAACAGTTGCCTGCTCTCGCCGGTCTCGTGGTCGTAGAACCAGGCCACCGCCGGGTCTCGGTCGTGGACGAAGGTCGCGACCCAGCGCCGCTCGCTCTCGTCGGAGGACAGGGTGCCGAGCACGCCGTCGGACAGTCCGGCGAGACGCTCGTAGACCTCGCCGAAGGACGGGTCGATCACCTCGATCCGGGGCCGATCCCCGACGAACCGCGCCGCGAGCACCTCCCCGGTGCGCCTGCTGCGGAAGACGGTGGGCGGCAGCACATCCGGCGCCATCGTGCCCATGATGTCCAGGCTGTGCCCCGGCACGGCCGCCACGACCTCGCGCTCGCCGGTCTCGCGATCGATGCGGACCAGTGCCAGATCGTCGGAGTCCTGATAGACGCCGACGAGCAGGCCTTTGCCGTCCGGCGTCACCAGCTGGGGCTGCACACCCACCGGATGTTCCGCGCCGCCGATGCGCTGCAGCGGGCGCTCGTCCCCGGTCTCGGGGTCGATCGTGTGGAACTCGATGACGCCGTCATCGGCCTGCCGGGACACGAACGCCGGGCGCTCCCCACGGTCCAGCAGGACCGTGGTGCCGGGTTCGGTCTGTTCCAGGTGCGGGGTGGTCACCCCGGTGGCGACCTCGATGCGGAAGGTGTCTAGGAACGTCGGCCGCCGGTTCATCCACGCCAGCACGGTGCCCGGCACCTCGGTCGACCGTTCGATCCCGAACACGCGGGAACCGGGCGCCATCGGGGTCAGGTCGACGGCGGGTTCGCCCGGGGCGTCGAGGTCGACCCGGAACAGGTGCCAGTCCTCGTTGCCGTCGGTGTCCTGCAGGTACAGCAGCCAGCGCGGATCGTCGGTCCAGTGGAAGGCGGTGATGCCGCGGCGCGCGTCGTTGGTCACGCAGACGGCGTCCGCGTGGTCCTCGTCGATGCCGCGGACCCAGAGGTTGAGCCTGCCGTGCGCGGGTGCGCGGTAGGCGAGGCGGGTGCCGTCCGGCGAGATCGTGGCGCCGGAGAATTCCGGGTCGGCGAAGAACTCCTCGATGCCGATCAGCTCGGGCTCGGTGTCACTCGTCGTCATGGGTGGCTCCTTCGGGTCGGCGGCCGTCGTCGGACAGGATCGCTTCGATGCGGCGCAGCACCCGCAGTTGCGCCGGGTTGTAGAGGTCGCGCAGTACCTGGCCGACCGTGTCCGCGGTGATCTCGACGCCGGGTTCGGTGTAGGCCGCGGGGTCGGCGGCCCAGGGGTGCCTGCGCTGGAGGTCCCGGATCACCGGGACCATCCGCTCGGCCAGGTCGTCGGCGGTGCGGTCGCTCGCGTCGGCGGGCAGCTCGTCGAATTCGTCGTCGGTGGGATGGCGCCGCGCCACCATCTCCGACAGTTGCGTCATCGCCTCCGCGGTGAACAGCCGCGAGTAGACGGTGATCAGCGAACGATCCGAGGCGGACAGCTCCTGCGCGAGGTGACCGAATCCGGCAGGCACGTCGACCGGCGCGCGATGCCGCAGCAGGACGGCCAGTTCCGCGCGGATCCGCTGCAGCCGCTCGATGGTCGCCGCCAGTTCGGCGTCGAGCACCCGGATCGCCGCGTCGGGATCCTCGTCCGCGCGGCCGATCGCCGCGATCTGCGCCAGGGGCACGCCGAGATCGCTGAGCCGCTTGATCTGCACCAGCCGCACCAGATGTTCGGTCCGGTACCGCTTGTACCCGTTCGCGGCGCGCTCGGGCTCGTCGAGCAGGCCGATGTCGTGATAGTGCCGCACCGCCTTGAGCGTCGTGCCCGCCAGCTCCGCGAGCTGTCGCGTACTCCAAGCCATCGCTTCCCTTTCCCGTGCGCCGCCACCAGTGGAAACCATGCCCTCGGGGCACAGTCAACCCCCGCGGTGCCCCCCCGGCGACGGAACCGATCGCGCGGTTCGAGCGCGCCGACCGGTGCGGGAGAATGCCGGGTGAGCACGCGCGACGACCTGGATCAGCGGCGTAGGAGGTCGACGACGCCGGTGGTCGACTCGTCCCCGCCGCCCTCGGCGACGCGGCGTTCCATCAGTGTCATGAAGGGCACGAGAAGTGCCGGGCTGACGCCTTGTTCCAGGGCGGTGCGTCGCAGAGTGTCGTTCGTCGTGGCCATCATCGCCAGGTTCGACTCCACGCCCTGCGTGTAGTCCCCGCTGGCGAGCTGTGCGGCGGTGCCGTAGGCGTATCCCGCCATCGCCTGCTGGTAGGCCACCATGAGGGGCGCGAACTCGACGGGTGAGATGTCCTCGCCGCCGATGAGAGCGAACGCGTGCGCGGCGCCCGCGAACATGCCCCACATCGCACTCAGCAGGGCGATGTCGTACAGGGCCGCGAATCCAGGGTCCGTCCCGACGTAGGTGACACCGGCCGGCACCATCAAGGCCTCGGCATGGGTTTCGTGCAGTCGCGCCGAACCGCTGTAGAAGACGTACGCACCCGAGTCGGCGGAGCCGATCATGGAGGGAACAGCCATGATCCCGCCGTCCAGGAAACTCCCGCCGCGGGCGGTGATCCACTCGGCGAGGGCACGCGCCTCGGCCGGTGTGCTCGTGGTCAGGTTGACGATGTCGCGGCCGGTCAGATCGACACCGTCGAGGGTCGCGCGCACCGACGCGTCGTCGAGCAGGCACACCACCACGAGCGTGTTCGCGGTGACGGCGTCGGCAGCGGTCGCGGCGACCACCGCCCCGTCCGGAGCCTGCCTGGAACTGCGGTTCCACACCGTGACCGAGTATCCCGCCGCAAGCCAGGAACGGGTGAGGGCAGCGCCCATGTCTCCGAGCCCGAGGACGGTGAGCGCTCCATTTTTGTTGTCAGACATGCAGTTTAGTGTTGGCGTGACATCCGGGCCGAACAAGTACGCACAGTGAAGTGGGTACGCACTTGCGCGATAGCAAACAGGTAGAGGAAGGAACCATCGTGCCGATCACACGCAGGCCGGGCACGTACCGATGCGGACTCGACGCCACCCTGTCGGTACTCAACGGAAAATGGAAGATGATGATCCTCTGGCCGCTGAGCGAACGCCCTCACCGTTTCGGCGAGTTGCGCCGTGCGGTGAACGGCGTCACCGAGAAGGTTCTCACCACGCAGCTGCGCGAGTTGGAGGCCGACGGCATCGTCCATCGCACGGTGTACAACGAGGTGCCGCCCCGCGTCGAGTACTCCCTCACCCCGCTGGGCGAGCTCCTCAACAGTGCTCTGCTGCCCTTGGAGGCCTGGGGTCGCGAACATCTGATGGGTGAAGACGCCGTCCGGACCGGTTCATGAGCCGGTGCTCTGTCCGCGGTAGCCGATCGACAGGGGGCACGGAGCCCCATGTGCCCCGGGTTGGGGTGGATCGATGGGGACACAGCTGTACGGGACAATGACTACGTGAGCTCGCACAACAGCCCCGATCACGCACTCGACCTGCGGGTATTGCCCGCGCTCGGGTGGCGGGCGCTGGCGCGGGCGCATCGGGAGCGCCTCGATCGGCTGGTGGGGCCCTATCTGGAGCGGCGGGCGGCGGGGACCACGCATCCGGTCATCGATTTTCTCTTCACCTACTACGGGAACAAGCCGTCGCAGTTGCGGCGCTGGCATCCGGGGTTCGGGATCGGGATGGCCGACGCGCACGACTACGCCGGGGCGCGCGGGTACCACCGGGTGGGTGACGCGGTGTTCACCGCCGATCCGGCGTATCTGGCCAAGCGGCGCGACACCATCGAGTTCGTGGCGCGGCTGCTGAACGCGACCGCGGCGCGCCCGGCGCAGCTGTCGTGCTTCGGGTTGCACGAGTGGGCGATGGTGTACCGGACCGACGAGGTGCGGCATCAGCAGGTGCCGCTGCGACTCGGGCATGCCGGGACCGACGCCGTGGTGGAGTCGATGTCGTTGCGCTGCACCCATTTCGACGCGTTCCGCTTCTTCACCCCCGAGGCGGTGGGCCGCAACAGCGAACCGTTGACGCGCGCCGATCAGCTGTTGCGGGAACAGCCCGGCTGCCTGCACGCGAACATGGATCTGTACAAGTGGGGCTTCAAACTCGCGCCACTGATCTCCTCGGACCTGTTGCTCGACTGCTTCGAACTCGCCTGCACCGCACGCGAACTCGACATGCGCGCGAGCCCCTACGATCTGCGCGACCTCGGCTACGAGCCGGTGCGTATAGAAACGCCGCCCGGGCGCGCGGAATACGTGCGCGCCCAGGCGGCGATCAGCGAGTCCGCCGAGGTTCTGCGTGACCGTCTCCGTCTCGCTTGCACGGAACTCTCGGCGGCCTTGGAGCGGGCTGCGGCCTAGCTGCGGTCCAGCGGTTTCTCCGCGTCCAGCCCGTTGCCGAGATCGACCGGCTTCTCGATCACGATGACCTCCTCCATCGGCTCGGTCACCAGCGAGAAGTCACCGTCGTGCTGTTCGGTGCCGAGGTCGACGGCGGTCTCCACGAGCTCGATGCCGCGGTCGGCGCGCAGGATCAGTGGGTCCTCCCGCAGATCCTTGTACAGCGACACGCACATCGCCGCCATCACCACCAGGAACGGCAGCGAGACGACCGTCGTCAACGCCTGCAGGCCGGTGAGCGCGCCGCCGAGGTCGTCGGAGTCGGCGATCACCAGCATGATCGCCGCCACCGCGCCGGTCGCCGCGCCCCAGAAGATGACGATCGGCTTGGACGGCTCGATACTGCCCCGCTCGGACAGCGTGCCCATCACGATGGAGGCCGCGTCGGCGCCCGAGACGAAGAAGATGCCGACCAGGATCATCACCAGCACCGTGGTGACCCCGACGATCGGATACTGATCGAGCAGGTGGAACAGCGTGAAGTTGGAGTCGACGGATCCGTCGGCCTCGGTGAGCGCGCCGTCCTTGCCCTGCTCGAAGATGCCTGCCCCGCCGAACACGGCGAACCACAGCAGACTCACCACGCTGGGCACCAGGAGCACGCCGGTGACGAACTGCCGGATGGTACGACCGCGGCTGATCCGCGCGATGAACATGCCGACGAACGGAGTCCACGAGATCCACCACGCCCAGTAGAAGATGGTCCAGCTCGACAGCCACGCCTGCATCGCCTCATCGCTCGCACCGGTGCGCGAGGCCATGGTCGGCAGCATCTCGATGTAGTCGCCGATCGAGGTGGGGATCAGGTTGAGCACCAACAGGGTCGGTCCGGCGATGAACACGAACGCCGCGATCACCAGGGCCAGCACCATGTTGATGTTGGACAACCACTGGATGCCGCGCTCGATGCCCGACACCGCCGACAGCACGAACGCGACCGTCAGGCCGGAGATGATGGCGACGAGGCCGATCTTGCCGATGCCGTCGATCCAGCCGTTGAACTCCATGCCCGCGCCGATCTGCAGGGCGCCGAGGCCGAGCGAGGCGGCCGAGCCGAACAGCGTCGCGAAGATCGCCATCATGTCGATCGCGCGCCCGCCCAGGCCCTCCGCGTGGCGGCCGAGCAGCGGCCGGAACACCGAGGAGATCAGCTGCGAGCGACCCTTGCGGAAGGTGCCGTAGGCGATGGCCAGACCCGCGACGGCGTAGATCGCCCAGGGGTGCAGCGTCCAGTGGAACAGCGTGGTGGCCATGGCCACCTCGGCCGCTTCCGGGCTGCCCGCGGCGGCGGTGTGCGGCGGCGGGTTCACGAAGTGCGAGAGCGGTTCGGCGACGCCCCAGAACATGAGGCCGATGCCCATGCCCGCGCTGAACATCATCGCGATCCACGAGACCGTACGGAACTCGGGTTTCTCGTCGTCGGCGCCCAGCGGGATCCGGCCGTAGCGGCTGATCGCCAGCCAGATCACGAACACCACGAACGCGGTGGCGACCAGGACGAACAGCCAGCCCGTGTTGGTGATGACCCACTTCTGCGCTTTCCCGGCCGCGGAGGCCAGGCTCTTGTCGTCCAGCACGCCCCACGCGACGAACGCCAGCGCCCCGATCGCGGTGGCACTGAAGACGAGTCGGTCCAGCCGTGGCCGATCCCGCCGTGGCTCGTCCGGCGACACACCGGTTACCGATTTCTCGGTCCGGTCCGCGTCGCCGGACCTCCCTATCACATCGTTCGACATGGAATCCGAGTCCTTTCCGGTCGCGGAGACGGCCCAAGAGGTATACCCATTCGAAACTGAGGCAACCGTACAGCTTTCCCGGACGGTGAGGCGGGAAGCGGGCCGTGAGCCGCACGGGTCCCCGGAAACCGCCCGCACGGTGGCGTCTGACGCTCTACCATCCGAAACACCGGAGACAACTGTCTGAGTCAGCTCCGGCCCGCAGAGTTGGGGAGGTCTCGATGCGTCGACGGATCGGATACCTGCGCGCGACGGCGCTGGCGGCGACGGCCGCGTTGATAGCCATCGGTTTGCCGTCGGGTGCGGCGGCCGACCCGGTCGCCGACCTCGCCGGGACGGTCCGCGAGTTCCTCGAGGTCGGGCGGACCTCGGTCCCGCGCGCGGACTGCGGCCCGGGGTCCCTGCCCGAGACCGGCCTGCAGGGTGACGTCCCCGCGGGCGACCGCGACAGCGGACGCAGCACCGAGGGCTACCGCTGCAACCTGTCGATGGTGGGCCGCTACACCGGCCGCGGGGCCGGGATCACCTCGACCAGTTTCGAGCACTGCGCCTACGTCGGGTCGTTCTTCCCCGGCACCATGCTCAGCGAGCATCCCGGCGTGCAGGTGCTCGACGCGTCCGATCCCGCGAATCCCCGGCTCACCGCGACCCTCACCGAGCCGGCGATGCTGGCCGGGACCTGGGAGACCTTGAAGGTCAACACCGCGCGCAAACTCCTCGTCGGGACCGGCGTGCCGGTGGGGATCGGCGCCGGGTACCTGTCGGTCTACGACATCTCCGACTGCGCGCATCCGCGCCTGCTCAATCCGGGCACCGGCACGAATCTGCTGATGCCGCTGCCGATCACGACCCACGAGGGCGGCTTCTCGCCCGACGGCCGCACCTATTGGGCCTCGGGCATCGCGCCGGGATTCGTCAGCGCGATCGACCTGACCGATCCGTCTCAGCCGCGCGTGATCTGGCAGGGCCTCACCGGGATCGAGGCACACGGGCTCGGCGTGAGCCCGGACGGGAACCGGCTCTACATCTCCGCGCTCGGCGGATTCACGGTCCTGGATGTGAGCGCGGTACAGCGGCGGGATCCGAATCCGCAGGTGCCGCATCTGGGCCGGACGTTCTGGAGCGACGGCTGGGCCACCCAGCACAGCGTGCCGGTGACCTATGGCGGAGTGCGGCACGTGTTCACCGTCGACGAGGGCGGTTCCGGCGGGGTGAAACTGCTCGATGTCTCCGACGACGCCGATCCGCGGGCCGTGTCCAAGATCAAACTGGAGGTCAATCTGCCGGAGAACATCGACGCCAATGTCGGTTCGTCGATGGGTGGTTCGGCGTTCTCCTACGAATCGCACTACTGCGCGGCCGATCGGCCCGACGATCCGACGGCGCTGGCCTGCGGGTGGATCTCCTCCGGTATCCGGGTGTTCGACGTGCGCGATCCCCGCGCGATCCGCGAGATCGCGTACTTCAATCCGCCGGCGCGGACCGGACGCAACCTGGAACTGTGGAATTCGCCGCACGCGCTGGCCTCGATCATCGGGGTGCCGGTGATGAGCGCACCCGCCGCGCTGCGGGCGATGGCGGAGGGGCTGTTCGATCCGGCGCAGGTGCTCACGGCGCGGGCGGGCGATGTCGCGTTCGGCGACATGTCGAGCGACTGGTGTTTCTCGCCGCCGGAGTGGCGGGGTGATCAGCTCTATGTCACCTGTTCCGACAACGGGTTCATGGTGTTGCGGCTCGACAACGAGGTGTACACCCCGCCCGCCGATCAGCAGTCCACGGTCGGGTCGTGAACCGGGCGGTGCGCGCGGCCGGGCTACTCGGTGTCGCGGTGTTCCTGCTGGTGCTGGGCGCGGGCCTGCGGCCGCTGCTGGTGCCCGACAAGGCTTCGGCCGCACCGGTGCTCAGCGCGACCGAACTGGGGTTCGTCCAGGACATGACGGCCCATCACCAGCAGGCGCTGATCCTCACCGAACGCCTCGATCCCGCCACCGATCCCACGGTGCGCAGACTGGCCGAGCAGATCGCCGACGCCCAGCGGGTGGAGCTGGGCACCCTGCTCGGCTGGACCCAGCTCGCGAACGCGGCCCCCACCGCGTCGCAACCGATGACCTGGATGGCGAATGCCGCCGGACACCACCACGATTCGGCCACCACCATGCCCGGCATGGCCACCACCGCCGACCTCGACGCCCTCTCCGCCGCCCGCGGCCCCGACGCCGAAACCCTGTTCCTGCGCCTGATGTACCGCCACCACGCCGGCGGCATCACCATGGCCCGCGCCGCCGACACCCTCCTCCCCACGGGCCCGGTCAAACAATCCGCCCGCGCCATGGCCCAATCCCAGAGCCAGGAACTGGGCTACCTCGGCGTCCTCCTCACCACCCGAGGCCTCACCCCCTGACCCGGAACCCGCACCGGGGGTGCGGTGGTGGGGTGAGGACATCGTCATCGGGGGGCAACTGGGGGGAAAATCGCAGGTAATGGGGGGTGTCGACGATGGGGTGGATCGTCGGTGAACTGTGGGCGGAGGGTGGACGTGGTGGTGAGCGCACGCGTGGGTGTGGTCGATGCGGCGGTGGGGTGTGGGCTGGCCGAGGTGCGTGCGCGGATCGCGGAGCGGCTGCGGCCGGTCGGGGTGCGGGAACTGCCCGTGGCCGATGCCGTCGGCGCGACACTGGCCGCCGCGCTCACCACCGGGACGCCCTTGCCCCGGGTGGACAGCGCCGCGATGGACGGCTACGCGGTGGCCGGGCCGGGGCCGTGGTGGCGGCTGCACGAGGAGGTCCGCTACGCGGGGCGCGGATGTTCGGTGGTGCTCGCGCCCGGTGAGGCAGTACGGATAGCGACCGGCGCCGCCACCCCGCTGGGCACGACCGCCACCCTGCGCGACGAGCACGTGGTCACCACGACCGTGGCGGGCAACCCGGTGGTGATGCGTTCACCCGGCGCACCCGTGCGCGACGACACCCGGCGCCAGGGCGAGCACTGGGACAGCGGAGTCGAACTGGCACGGGCCGGCACGCGCATCTCGCCTGCGCTCGCCTCGGCCGCGTTGAGCGCCGAAGCCGAGACGGTCACCGTGCGTGGTCCCTTGCGCGCCGACGTGGTGATGACCGGCGACGAGATCCGCGCCGTCGGCCCGCTCGGCGCCGGCGAGACCAGGGACTCGCTCGGCCCCGTGCTGCCGGAGTTCCTGCGCTGCTGCGACATCGAGAGCACCGGCCTGTGGCATCTCGCCGACGGACGCGACCTGCTGCGCTCCTGGCTGTCGCTGAAATCGCACGCCGACCTCGTGGTGATGGTCGGCGCCACCGGCCGCGGCGCCGCCGACCACCTGCGCGCCCTGCTCGCCGACCTCGGCGCGCGAATCGTCGTCGAGCGCGCGGCGATCCGGCCCGGCGGGTCCACGCTGGTGGCCCAGCTGCCCGACGGCCGCGTGCTGCTCGGGCTGCCCGGCAATCCGCTGGCCGCCGTCGCCGCACTGCTCGCCGTCGGCCCCGCCGTGGTCGACGCACTCACCCAGCGCACGCCCGGTCCGACCATGTGGGGCAGGCTCTCCGACGCCGGCGTGATGGAGGGCTCGGCCACCCGCATCGTCCCGGTTCACCAGCAGATCGGCGGCGTCTGGCGCAGCACCGGGCCGGCCCACACACCTCACCTCGCCGGCCTCATCGGCTGCCAGGCCCTCGCCGTCCTGCCCCCGGGGACCGGCCGCGGCACCCTCGTGGAGCTCCTGCCCCTCCCCCACTGAACCAACCCGGACGCACAGAGACGGCCAGCGGCGCGCGCTGCGGCTCGTGTCCTAGCGGTCGCGGAGGCGGCGGACCGCGTCGTGCATGTGTTCCACGAGCAGCGCGCGCGCTCGATCCGGCGGTCCGGCGCCGATCGCCTCCTGCAGCTCGACGTGTTCGCGCGCCTGGTCGCGCAGGTCGGGATAGGTGGTCTGCAGGGCGCCGAGGCACATGCGTGTCTCGATGAGCAGGGTGCGCGCGGCGCGGACGAGGCGAGGGCTGTCGGCCGCACCGACGAGGGCCTCGTGGAATTCCTGGTCGGCGTCGGAGACACCGGGCGCGTCACCCGCCGCCGCCCGCTCGCGCATCGCCTCGACACTGGGTCGCAATGCGGCATAGGCGATCTCGCGACGGCCGTCGAGGATGAGCTCGAGCGCGCCGCCCTCGAGCGCGGTACGGGCGCGGTAGATGTCGACCACGTCGTCGATGGCCAGTTCGATGACGAAGATGCCGCGATTGCGGATGCTGAACAGCAGCCCTTCCTGCACGAGACGCTGCATCGCCTCGCGTACCGGTCCGCGCGAGACGCCGAAACTGGCGGCCAGATCGGTCTCGCCGAGCTGGCTGCCCGGCGCCAGCGCGCCCCGCATGATCGCCGCGCGCAGGCGCTCGGCGATCATCTCCGCGGTCGACTGCTGATTGACCGGTTCGAAGTCAGTGATCGACATGGCGGCCTCCCTCGGCGAACAGCGCTCCCAGGCCGGCGGCGTCCGGCCTGACCCCGGCCAGCCGCAGTCCCTCCCAGATGGTGACCTGGTTGGCCGTCAGCACCGGCTTGGCCAGCGCGGCCTCGAGTTTCGGGAGCACTTCGAGAGTATGCATGGCCGTGTCCGGAATCAGCAGCCCCTGGGCCTCGGGATGGTCGTTGGCGACCGTCAGCGCGAGGACCTCGTCGGGGGTGAGTGTGCCGACCTCGGCGGCGGTGTCGATCCCAGCGCTCGTCATCGACACCACCTCGATGCCCGCGTCGGCCAGGAAGTCCACGAACAACCGCGCGACCTCGTCCGGATAACTGGCCACCACCGCGACCCGGCGCAGGCCGAGGGCGCGCGCTGCCGCGACGAAGGCGAAGCTGGTGCTGGAGGCGGGCACCCCCGCCGCCGCGGCCAGCCCGTCGACCTGGCCGCGCGCACCCTCGGGCCCGTACACGAAACTGCCCGAAGTGCACGCCCACACGACCGCCGCGGGCGCGCTGGCGGCCAGCAGTTCGGCGCCGTGACGCAGCTTCTCCGGGCTGCCGAGATCGAGCAGTTCGGGAATCGCGTGCAGGTCGGTGCCGTAGATGTGGGCGACCGGCAGCGCGGCGTCGAGAAGGGCGGCGGCGCGCGGGTAGTCGTCCTCGGCGGCGTGGTCGGGGTAGATGAATCCGACGGTGGCTACGGGCATCGCGTTCTCCGATCGCGGGTGTCGTGGTCAGAAGACATTGACCAGCCATTTCCCCGGGCCCATCATGGGCAGCTTCATCCGGCCCAGGCAGGACCACATGGTGAGCTGGTTGGCGGTGAGCACGGGCTTGCCCAGTGCCTGTTCGAGCGGCTCGATCACGTCGTAGGTGGGCAGGTTGGTGCAGCTGACGAAGATGGCCTCCGAGCGCGGGTCGTCGGCGCCGAGGATGCGTTCGGCGATGGTGCGGTAGTTGACCTTCCAGATGCCGCCGCCGAGCCCGAGGTGATCGGAGCGGATCGTCGCGCACCCGGCCTCGGCGAGGAAATCGTGCAGGCGGCCGGTGAGCACCTCGTCGTAGGGGGTGATGACCGACATCCGGGTGATGTTCAGGTGCCGGATGGCCTCCACCAGGGCACCCGAGGTGGTCACCGCGTCGGGGGCCCCGGCCAGGCAGATGGTCTCGCGCAGGGAACGCTCGTAGGCGAGGCCGTGGATGAAACTGCCCGAAGTACACAGGTAGGCCACGACTTCCGGCTCCACGTGCAGCACGTTGTGGGTGGCCGCGGTGAGGTGCAGGGGATTCGAGACGAGCTCGGCCATGGCCAGCGAGACCGGCACGGGTTCGTAGGGCGTCCGCGCCAGGTGCAGGCTCACCTCGAGCGGCGCCCACCGCCACAGTTCGCGCTCGAGGGCCAGGTCGAACGGCGCGATGATGCCGATACCCCGTTGGGCCACCGGCCCGTCGATCTCCGGGAAGGTGAACTCCACTGTGGCCCCTCTCGCGCTCAGCCGGGCAGACCTCCGAGGACGCTGAACACGATCGGATTGTTGACAATCATACGATCTGCTCGTACGGTGTCAACGTGGAAAAGGGGCCGATTGTCACCGTCCTGCATCGTGACAGTGTGCCCGCATCGGACCTCATGGCCCCCGTCGCCGATCGTGCCGTGGTGCGCTACACGGAGGCCGCCGGGCTCGCCGACGCGTTGCGTGGCGCCGAGGTGTTGTTCGTCTACGACTTCCAGAGTCCGGCCGTGCCGGGCGCGTGGCACGCCGCCGACCGGCTGCGCTGGCTGCACATGGGCAGCGTCGGCGTCGACCCGGTGATGTTCCCGGAGCTGCGCGCCTCCGAGGTGGTGGTGACCAACACCCGCAACGTCTTCGACGGCCCGATCGCGGAGTACGTGCTCGGTCAGATCATCGCCTTCGCCAAGGATCTGCCGGAATCGATGCGCCTGCAACGCAGGCACGAATGGCGGCACCGGGAGTCCGAACGTGTGGCGGGCGCGACGGCGTTGATCGTCGGCACCGGCTCGATCGGGCGGGCCACCGCGCGTCTGCTGCGCGCCGCCGGGATGCGGGTGCGCGCGGTGGGCCGACGGGCACGCGACGACGATCCGGATTTCGGCACCGTCAGCGCCGACCTGTACGCCGAACTCCCCGCCGCCGACTACGTCGTCGCGATCGCGCCGCTCACCGAGCGGACCAGGAAGATGTTCGACGCCACCGCGTTCGCCGCGATGAAACCCCACGCCAGGTTTGTCAACGTCGGCCGCGGGGAACTCGTGGTTACCGACGATCTCGTCGCCGCGTTGCGTCACGGCACCATCGCCGCGGCCGCGCTCGACGTGGTCGACCCGGAGCCGCTGCCTGCCGGACACCCACTCTGGGATCTGCCGAATGTGGTTCTCACGCCGCACAACTCGGGTGATTTCCATGGCTGGCGCGCCGAGATCGTCCGCGCGTTCACCGACAACTTCGGCCGATGGGCCGACGGTCGGCCGCTGCACAACGTTGTCGACAAGACGCTCGGGTACGTGCCCGGCTGAAGGAGCCCGCCATGACGCAGCCCGACCTCGACCCGCCCGCCGATCCCACCGCCATGACCGCGGTCCAGCTGGTCTCGGCGTATGCCGCCGGGCAGCTGTCCCCCGTCGAGGCCACGCAGGCCTGCCTCGATGCCGTCGCGAGCCGGGACGGCGAACTCAACGCCTTCTGCCTGGTCGACCCGGATCGGACCCTGGTGCAGGCCAAGGACTCCGAGGCGCGCTGGCATTCCGGCAATCCGCGCGGTCTGCTCGACGGCGTGCCGATCTCCATCAAGGACATCTTCCTCACCGAGGGCTGGCCGACGCTGCGTGGCTCCACCTCCGTCGACGCGGCCGGGCCGTGGCTGGTGGACAGCCCGGTGGCAGCCCGCCTGCGCGAGGACGGGATGGTGTTCCTCGGCAAGACCACCACGCCGGAGATCGCGTGGAAGGGCGTCACCGACAGCCCGCTCACCGGCATCACCCGCAATCCCGCCGATCCGCGCACGACCGCGGGCGGCTCGTCCGGCGGCAGCGCGGCAGCGGTGGCGGCCGGCATGGGACCGGTCTCGGTCGGCACCGACGGCGGTGGCAGCATCCGCATCCCGGCCTCGTTCTGCGGCATCGTCGGCTTCAAGCCGACGCACGGCCGGATCCCGCTCTACCCGGCCAGCCCGTTCGGGCCTCTGGCCCACGCCGGACCGATGACGCGCACCGTCGAGGACGCGGCCCTGCTGATGGACATCCTCTCGCTGCCCGACCCGCGCGACCCCACCGCGCTCGCGCCGACCCTCACCACCTTCCGCAGCCAGATGCAGCGCGATGTCCGCGGCCTGTCGGTCGGCTATTCCGCCACGCTCGGCTACGCCACCGTCGACCCGGAGGTCGCCGAGATCGTCGACGCCGCCGTGCAAGCGCTGGCCGCGGCCGACCTCGTCATCGACGCCGTCGACCCGGGCTTCGCCGATCCGCGCGAGGCGTTCGAGACGCTGTGGGCCGCGGGTGCGGCGACCATGCTGTCGAAGTACCCCGCCGGCACCAGGGCGCGGGTCGATCCTGGGCTGGGCGCGGTGTGGGCGCGCGGCGAATCCGTCGGCGCCGTCGAGTATCTCGACGCCCGCCACGTGGCCGCCGAACTCGGCATCACCATGGGCGCCTTCCACATGGCCTTCGACGTGCTGATCACCCCGACCATGCCGGGCACGGCATTCGCCGCCGGGCACGATGTGCCCCCGGGCAGCGGACTCGGCGGGTGGCCGGAGTGGACGCCGTTCACCTATCCGTTCAACATGACCCAGCAGCCCGCCATCAGCATTCCGGTCGGCCGCACCCGCACCGGGCTGCCGGTCGGGTTGCAGATCGTGGGGCCGCGGCACTCCGACGACCTGGTCCTCGCGGTCGCCCGGCACGCCGAACACGTGCTGAGCGCCTGACCCGGCCGGTCGGTGGCACCGCGTGCACCAGGACGCCGCCGGAGCCCGCCCGGCGGCGCCACGGAGACACCGCGGACTTCACGCTCGGGCGAAGGCCAGTGTCTCCCCCTCGACGCCGCGCAACCACAGCCCGTTGCAGGCGGCGGCGAGCTCGGTGAGGCCGTCCTCGATGGTGGCGAACACACTGCCGGGCACCCAGCCGAGGTCGCCGTTGATCAGCAGATTGTTGCGGCCGTAGAACAGCGCCAGGTCGGTGGCGCCCTGGGCGTGATGGGCCGCGGACCCCGGCTCGTAGCCGTAGGCCGGGTTGCCGATCTCCCACGGTTCGAAGTCGAACAGGCACACGTCGCCGGGAATCGGTGTGACGGTGGGGTTCTCGCGTCGCGGTGCCGCGCCGATCCGGGGCACCAGCGTGTAGACCTCGTTGCGGGCGTACTTGGCGTGGAACGCGTCGCCCTCCTGGGGGAGCGCGTCCCACACCGCCGCGCACGTCGCCGGCGCCTCGTCGTCGAGCAGCCGGGCCCGGCAGGTGACGCCGGCCTTGGTGAGGGTGATACTCATGTAGCGGGCCATCGGATCCTGCTTCCCGGCGCGGTGGCCTAGAGCTCGGCGAGTACGTCGGACCAGATGGCCAGCGCGTCCTCGATCTGGGTGTCGGTGACGATCAGCGGCGGGATCATCCGCACGACGTTCATGTGCGCGCCGCAGGTCAGCAGCAACAGCCCTTTCGAGACCGCGAGCCGCTGGGCGGCAGTCGCCGTCTCGGTGTCGGGTTCGCCGGTCGCCGTGGTGAACTCGGAGCCGACGAGCAGGCCGAGCCCGCGCACGTCGCCGACCGCCTTGGTGGCGAGTTCCCGTGCGCCGGACAGCAGTTGGGTCCCCCGCGCGGCGGCGTTGTCGACCAGACCCTCCGACTCGATCACCTCGAGGGTGGCCACGGCGGCTGCGCAGGCCACCGCGTTGCCGCCGTAGGTGCCGCCCTGCGAGCCGGGCCAGGCCCTGGCCATCAGCTCGCGCGAGGCGGCGATGCCCGAGAGCGGAAACCCGCTGGCCAGCCCCTTGGCGATGGTGATCACGTCGGGCCGGACGCCGAAGTGCTGGTGGCCGAAGAACTTTCCGGTGCGGCCGAAGCCGGTCTGGATCTCGTCGACGACGAGCAGGATGCCGTGCCGGTCGGCGCGTTCGCGCAGGCCCTGGAAGAACCGGGTGTTGCCGGGGATGTAGCCACCCTCGCCGAGGACGGGCTCGACGACGAACGCCCCGGTCTCGGCGGGCGAGGTGAGGGTGGCGAACAGGTAGTCCAGCTCGCGCAGCGCGAAGTCGGTGGCCTGCTCCTCGGTCCAGCCGTACCGGTACGCGGTGGGGAACGGCGCGACGTGCACGCCCGACATCAGCGGCGAGAAGCCCGCTGAGAAGCGCGTGCCCGAGGTGGTCATGGTCGCGGCGGCGACGGTGCGGCCGTGGAAACCCCCGTGGAAGACGATCACATTCGGCCGGCCGGTGGCCTGGCGGACCAGCCGCAGCGCCGCTTCGACCGCCTCGCTGCCGGAGTTGGCGAAGAACAGTGCGTCCAGCCCCTCGGGCAGGACCGCGCCGAGGCGTTCGGTGAGTTCGAGCAGCGGCCGGTGCATCACGGTCGTGTACTGACCGTGGATCAGCCGCGCGACCTGCGCCTGCGCCGCCGCCACCACGGCGGGATGGCAGTGACCGGTGCTGGTGACGCCGATGCCCGCGGTGAAGTCCAGGTAGCGGCGGCCGTCGGTGTCGTAGAGGTAGCAGCCCGCGCCGTGGTCGACCTGGACGGGGGTGGCCTGCTTCAGGACGGGAGACAACGCGGTCATGAACGCTCCCCTGATTGTCTATTGTCGGATTGTTGACAATATGCATAACATGGCGGCAGGGGTCACAGCAATGGCTGATCCGCCGCGTCGGGAGAAGGGCAGCGCATGGACGAGTCCGGGGGCAGCACAGGGCTGCGTGAGCACGAGGCACCGCTGGACGCCGCCGAGCGGGCCGCGATCGACAGCGTGCCGAAGGGCCTGTTCATCGACGGCGCCTGGCGCGACTCCCCCGTCGCCCTGCCCGTTCTCGACCCCGCCACCGGCCGGACCCTGTGCTCGGTGGCGGACGCGCGCCCGGCGGACGGACTCGCGGCGCTCGCCGCCGCCACCGCCGCCCAGGCCGACTGGGCGCGCACGCCACCGCGCGCCAGGGCCGACATCCTGATGCGCGCCCACCACGCCTTGCTCGCCGACGCCGACCGGCTCGCCCTCGTGATGACCCTCGAGATGGGCAAGCCGCTGCCCGAAGCGCGCGGCGAGGTCGCCTACGCCGCCGAGTTCTTCCGCTGGTTCGCCGAGGAGGCCGTCCGGCTCGACGGCGGCTATCTGCCCGCGCCGGCCGGCGGCTCACGCTTCCTGGTGACCAGGCAGCCGGTCGGGCCGAGCCTGCTGATCACGCCGTGGAACTTCCCGATGGCGATGGGCGCGCGCAAGATCGCGCCCGCGCTGGCCGCCGGCTGCACCTGTGTCGTGAAACCCGCTGAGCAGACGCCGTTGTCGATGCTGGCGCTGGCGGCGATCCTGGCCGAGGCGGGCGTGCCGGCGGGGGTGGTCAATGTCGTCAGCACCGCTGATCCCGGCGCGCTGATCGCTCCGCTCATCGCCGACGCGCGGTCGCGCAAGCTCTCCTTCACCGGCTCGACCGCGGTCGGGAAGCTGCTGCTCGAGCAGTGTGCCCGCACGGTGATGCGCACCTCGATGGAGCTCGGTGGCAACGCCCCGCTGCTCGTGTTCGACGACGCCGACCTCGACGAGGCCGTGGACGGCGCGCTGGCGGCGAAAATGCGCAACATCGGGCAGGCCTGCACCGCCGCGAACCGGATCCTGGTGCAGCGCGGCGTCGCCGAGGCGTTCGCCGAGCGGCTGGCCGAGCGCATGGCGGCCCTGCCGATGGGGCGCGGTACCGAGCCGGGCGTGGTCGTCGGGCCGCTCATCGACGCCGACGCGGTCGCCAAGGTGGAGCGGCTGGTCGCCGACGCGGGCAGGCGCGGCGCGCGCGTACTCCTCGGCGGGCAGGTCACCGACCGGCCCGGCACCTTCTACCCCCCGACGGTGCTCACCGACGTGCCCGATGACGCCGAGCTGTGTCACACCGAGATCTTCGGCCCGGTCGCGGCGATCGGCACCTTCGACACCGAGGAGGAGGCCGTCGCCCGCGCAAACGACACCCCGTACGGCCTGGTCGCCTACGTGTTCACCGAGAACCTGCGCCGCGGGCTGCGCGTGTGCGAGGCGCTCGAGACCGGCATGGTCGGCCTCAATCAAGGGGTCGTGTCGAATCCGGCGGCGCCGTTCGGCGGCGTGAAGGAGTCCGGCCTCGGCCGGGAGGGCGGATCCGTCGGCATCGACGAATTCCTCGAGATCAAATACATCGGCGTCAAGGTGTAGGGAGACAGGCGTGGGCAACTACCGGATCGCGACCATTCCGGGCGACGGGATCGGCGTGGACGTGACCGCCGAGGCGGTGAAGGTGATCGACCGGGTCCTGCCCGGCGTCGCCTGGACCACCTTCGACTGGTCGTGCGAGAACTACCTGCGCACCGGCGCCATGATGCCCGCCGACGGAGTGGAACGGCTGGCCGGTTTCGACGCGATCTTCCTCGGCGCCGTCGGCTTTCCCGGTGTGCCCGACCATGTTTCGCTGTGGGGCCTGCTGATCCCGCTGCGCCGCGCCTTCGGTCAGTACGTCAACCTGCGGCCGGTGCGGCTGCTGCCCGGCACCGAGTCGGCGCTGCGCGACCGCACCGCCGCCGACCTGGATCTGCTCATCGTGCGCGAGAACTCCGAGGGCGAGTACTCCGAGATCGGCGGCATCCACAATCCGGGCAGGCCGGACGAATTCGTGCTGCAGGAATCGGTGTTCACCCGCACCGGCTGCGAACGCATCATCCGCTACGCGTTCGAGCGGGCGGCCGAACGCTCGGGCCTGCTCTGCTCGGCCACCAAGTCCAATGGGCTGATCCACTCGATGCCCTACTGGGACAGCGTCTTCGAGCGGATCGCCGCGGAGTACCCGGCCGTGCGGACCCGCCAGATGCACGTCGACGCGCTCGCCGCCGAGATCGTGCTGCACCCCGACCGCCTCGATGTGATCGTGGGCTCGAACCTGTTCGGCGACATCCTGTCCGACCTCGCCGCCGCCGTCACCGGCGGTCTCGGCCTGGCGCCCTCGGGCAACATCAATCCCGCGCGCGACGCGCCGTCGATGTTCGAGGCCGTGCACGGCAGTGCGCCCGACATCGCCGGGCTCGGGATCGCCGATCCCGTGGCGCAGATCCTCGCCGGCGCCATGATGCTGGAGCACCTGGGCGAGCACGCGGCGGCGGCCGCGATCGACCGGGCCGTCTGTGATGTCCTCGCCGACGGAGCGGTCCGCACGCCGGATCTGGGCGGGAGCGCGACGACCGCCGAGCTGGGCACCGCCGTCGCCGACCGCGCCGCCGAACTCAGCAGCGACAGCGCGACGGCGCGGACCTGACGGCTCCGCACGCGCGTCGGCCGCGCTCCCGGATCCGGGGGCGCGGCCGACGTCTACTCGCTCCGTGTGCCGATCAGCCGTGCTGCGGCGGCTGCCAGGGACGGCCGTACGGGTCGTCCGGACGCTCGGGCTCCGGCGCGACCGGCGGCGGGGTCGGCAGCGAGGGCGGCACGGCCGGGGGCGCCTTCGGCCGGGGCGGTTCGAAGCCCTCGACCGGGGTGCGGGCGGTCGCTTCCGCCGCGCGCACGGCCTGCTCGATCTTCGGGTCCGAGGCCGTCTCGAACCAGTCGGCGACATCGGAGTCGTCCTCGATCTTCACCGGCTGCTCCGGCTCGGGCGATGGCTCGTAGCGGAACACGCCGTCCTCGCCCTTGGTGGCGAAGTTCTGCGCGAAACCCTCGAGGGCCTTGCCGAAGTCGCTGGGCACCAGCCACACCTTGTTGGCGTCGCCGCGCGCCACCATCGGCAGCGTCTGCATGTATTGGTAGGCAAGCAGTTCCGGTGTCGGCTTGCCGTTCTTGATGGCGGCGAACACCTTCTCGATCGCCTTCGCCTGACCCTGCGCCTGCAGGTAGGACGCGGCGCGCTCACCCTGGGCGCGCAGGATGCGGCTCTGCCGCTCACCCTCGGCCGACAGGATCGCCGACTGCTTGGCGCCCTCGGCGGACAGGATCTGCGCCTGCTTGGCGCCCTCGGCCGTCTTGATCTGCGATTCGCGGGTGCCCTCGGCGGTGAGGATCATCGCGCGCTTCTCGCGGTCGGCCTTCATCTGCTTCTCCATCGACTCCTGGATCGACGGCGGCGGATCGATGGACTTGAGCTCCACCCGGGCCACACGTAGACCCCAGCGGCCGGTCGCCTCGTCGAGGACGCCGCGCAGCTGGTTGTTGATCTGATCGCGCGAGGTCAGCGTCTCTTCCAGGGTCATGCCGCCGACGACGTTGCGCAGCGTGGTGACGGTGAGCTGCTCGACCGCGGCGATGTAGTTGCTGATCTCGTAGACCGCGGCCTGCGGGCTCGTGACCTGGAAATACACCACCGAGTCGATCTGCAGGGTGAGGTTGTCCTGGGTGATCACCGGCTGCGGCGGGAAGGACACGACCCGCTCACGCAGGTCGACCTTCGCCCGCACCCGGTCGGCGAACGGGACGAGGAAGGTGAGCTGACCGGACACGGTGCGCGAATAGCGCCCGAGCCGCTCGATCACCGCCGCCTCGGCCTGCGGAACGAGAGCGATCGATTTGAACACCACCACCACGACCAACAGGACGAGGACGGCGGCCACGATCAAGGCAACCATGTTCTAGGGACCCTTCCAGACGACGGCGGTCGCGCCGTCGATCTTCATCACATAGACGGTCAGGCCGGCGTCGTACACCTCATCCGGGTCCAGCGGGCGCGCGGTCCACACCTCGCCACCGAGCTTGATCTGACCCGAATGCGCGGCGACCTGTTCGAGCACGAGCGCCGACTTCCCCGGCAGCGCATCGACATTGGTCGGAATCGGCGGCGGCGTGCCGAACTTGCGGCGCAGCACCGGCCGCACCCCGAGGAACAGCACGCCGGCGACGCCGCCGAAGACCAGCGCGTCGCCCCACAGCGGCAGATCGGCGGCGGCGGTGACGCCCGCGGTGCCGAGGGCGGCGGCACCGAGCATGAGCAGCGTCAGATCCCCGGTGAGCATTTCCGCCGCCGCGAGGACGATGCCCGCGATCAGCCAGATTATTGCGGCCACGAGGTCCAGCCTAGCCGTGATCGGCCCGTGGCGGGCGGTCTCGCGGCACCCGGCGAACCGGGCGCGCGCAGCGGGCACGACCCCAACTACGCACCCGCCCAACGCAGGACCCGATCGCCGCGGCGTCGGTCCACCGGGTGACGGTCCGGTCGCGGTACGTTCGTGAGGTGAGTGCACGTGGCGGGTACGGCGACATCTTTTCCGGGCATCAGCGGACCAAGAAGACTCCGGTGCCGAAGGTCAGCGCCGAGCGGGACCTGGTGGTGGAGGACGCGGCGAGCGGATTCTGCGGTGCCGTAGTCGGTTTCGACCGCAGCTACGACGGCGAGTTCGTGAAACTCGAGGACGCCCGCGGCGCGGTCCGGCTGTTCGCGCTGCGCGAGGCGGCCTTCCTCATCGACGGGAAACCGGTGACCCTGGTGCGGCCGACCGCGGCCCCGCCCAAGCAGACTTCTCGGTCCGCGTCGGGCTCGACCCGAGTCGAAGGTCTGCGCGCCCGGGTGGCCCGGACCAGCCGGATCTGGGTGGAGGGCGTGCACGACGCGGCCCTCGTCGAGCGGGTGTGGGGCCATGATCTGCGGGTCGAGGGCGTCGTCGTCGAGCATCTCGAGGGCCTCGACAATCTCGGCGCCCGCCTCACCGAGTTCGGCCCCGGCCCCGGCGCCAGGGTCGGGGTGCTGGTCGACCATCTGGTGACCGGGTCCAAGGAGACCCAGCTGACCACCGGCCTGGGCCCGCACGTGCTGGTCACCGGCCATCCGTTCATCGACGTGTGGCAGGCGGTACGTCCTGCCGCGGTGGGCATCGAGGCCTGGCCGACGGTGCCGCGCGGCGAGGACTGGAAGACCGGGATCTGCGCGCGCCTGGGCTGGGGAACACCGCAGCAGGGCTGGCGCCGGGTGTACGACGCGGTCGACTCGTTCCGGGATCTCGAGGCGCCGCTCATCGGCGCCGTCGAGCGGCTCATCGACTTCGTCACCGAACCCGACTAGACCACCCGCAGGTCAGACAGGCCCTCATCGTCCGTACGCGAATCCGGGCGAACCTTTATGCTCGATGATTATGTGCTCTCCCAGTGCGACGTTGACGCTGTGGGCCGGCTCGTGGCTGGCCGGGACCAGCGCGCCCGATGACGTGCTGGAGGCGCTGCACACGTGGGCCGCGCGTCACACCCTCGCCGCGGGCGACCCGGTCACCGGCGGCCGCAGCGACCTGCCGTGGACCTCGCGCGGCGAGGCCGCAGGCACCGGAGTGATGCCGCTGCTCAAGGTGATCCGCGAGGCGATGGCGCCGCCCGGCGCGCAGTTGCGCCTGGTGCTGCCCGCGCCGGGCGATGTGCGCGGGCTCCCGATCGGTACCGCCTTCGCGGCCGACGCGGTCGACGCCGAGGAAGGGCTGCTCCTCGGCGTTCCTGGCGAGCAGGGCACCGGCCTGATCCCGCACTGGACCGACGACGAGGTCCTGCAGTGGACCGTGTACAGCGTCGACATCCCGCGGGTCGTCGGCCCGGACATGTCCCTCGGCGAGGCCGAGTACACGATGCGCGAATCCGTCCGCGACGCCGCCGACGCGCTCATGCGCCTGCACACCACCTCGGTCGGCGCCTCCGACGCCGACCCCCGCGAACAGATCGAAGCGCAGCTGGCCGCCTACTCCCGGCACGCCTACCCCGATTCGATCCCGTTGCGCGCCAAGCGCATTCTCGACACGGCCGACCACGTGGCGGCCATTCTCACCGTCGCCCAGCACGAACCGGCCTCGGCGCCGACCTCGGCCTCGGCGATCGGCGCGCACGAGTCGCTGCTGCGCCCATTGTGGAACACCATTCGCGAGGCCAGGCTGGCGGCGGTGCACGCCGCCGCGGGTCCGCCCCGCTGATCTCAGCGGAGACTCGGGCCGGGACTTCCCGGTGCCGTGGTCGGCGCCGACGCTGGGCGCGACGGTGCCCGGCCCGGGACATGCGCGGCGGCATTCCCGTGCTCCGGTTGAAACTGCTGTGGCACACGCTGTCTCAGCGCCTCGTACTGGGCGGCGGACTGCCGCGAGGTGTAGCGGTACACGACGATCGCCACCACCACGACCGCCACCGCGACCACCGCGATGACGGCGACCATCACCCATGTCGGCAGCGCACTTCCATCACCGCGACCGCCGCGACCACGCCCGCCACGGCGCGCCAGCACGTCGACGCTCACCGCCGTGAGCCGGTCGACGGCGCCGAACCGGATCAACCCACCCCTCACGAGATCCCCCACTTCCACGAAAGTCTGCGTGCCGATGCTAGCGCGACGGTCGCCGGAAGTGGCAAGTGCCGGTTCAGATTCCGCCGATGGCGGTCTTCATGTCGGGTTGGTCGAGGACCTGCAGCGTGTCGGTGCGCACGTCGGGGCAGGTCTGGCTGGTGACCGTGTCGACGATGTGCCGGTCGTAGGAGATGGCGGCATTGGCCGCGGTGTTCTGTTCGGTCCACAGCTTCATGACGCCGGTGAACGCCACCTCGGCCACCTGCGGGCCGAGCGCCTTCCAGGTGCCCTGCTGGGCGTCGAGGATCTCGCACAGTTCGTCGACCATGGCCGGGGTGATGGGTGGTTGGGTGGGCGCGGCGCCGGTCTCGTAGCCCGAGTCACCGCCACAGCCGCTGAGACCCAGCGTGGCGGTAGCCACGACCAGCAGGGATACCGCCCGTCGCCTTGTCGAACGCATCGGAAGTCCTCCGATCTGTCGAGCACAACTGGCGAAAAGCCTACCCTCCACACCCCGCCGAACAGGGGAATGGTTATCCGGTTGTGTTCACGAGCGCACGGGGCGCGGCGGCTGCTCGCAGCAGCCCGGCGCGCACAGGGCACCGTCGACGGTGCAGCCGTAGCCAGGGACGGTGCCGAGTTCGCGCACGTCTCCCCCGGCGACGCGCTCGGAGATCAGCTCCACGACCATGCGCGCGAAGCGCGGGTCGGTGCCCGGTGTCGCCGCACGGGCGAAGGCCATGCCGAGTTCGGCGGCGCGATCGGCGGCCTCGTTGTCGAGGTCCCAGATCACCTCGAGGTGGTCGGAGACGAAGCCGACCGGGCACACGACGACGGCGTCGATTCCCTTTCCGTGCAACACGTCCAGATGATCGACGATGTCGGGCTCCAGCCACGGCACCTGCGGCGGGCCGGAGCGGGACTGCCAGACCACGTCGTAGTCGGTGAAACCGGCTGCGGCGGCGCACAATCGGGCAGCCTCGGTGACCTGCCTGCTGTAGAGCCGCCCACCGTCGGCGGGTGGCCCGGCGGCGATGTCGGCCGAGACCGGAATGGAGTGCGCGGTGAACACCAGGCGCGCGCCCGCACGGCGGTCGGCGGGCAGCGTGGCCGTCGCGGCGGTGATCGCGTCGGCGAACGACCCGATCAGCAGCGGATGATCGAAGTACTGGCGCAACTTCACCAGCTCGGGCGCGCCCTCCCCGACGGCGGCGCGGGCGCGGGCGATGTCCTCGTCGTACTGGCGACAGCCCGAGTACCCGCCCCAGGCCGAGGTCGGGAAGACCAGGGCCGAGCGCACGCCGTCGGCGGTCATCGTGGCGACGGTGTCCTCCACCATCGGATGCCAGTTCCGGTTGCCGAAGTAGACGGGCAGGTCTAGCCCGGCCGCGTCGAGTTCGGCCTCCACCGCGGCGATGATCTGCCGGTTCAGCGCGTTGATCGGCGAGACGCCACCGAAGTGCAGGTAGTGCTGGGCGACCTCGTCGAGCCGGGCGCGCGGGATCCCGCGGCCCCGAGTGACGTTCTCCAGAAACGGGATCACGTCCTCGGGGCCCTCGGGACCGCCGAAGGACAGCAGCAGCAGGCCGTCGACCATCAGTTGGTGAAGTTCTCCGGGAACCACATGTTGTGGCTCGCGCCGCCGTCGACGTAGATGATCGAGCCGGTCGTGGCGGGCAGCCAGTCCGAGAGCAGCGCCACGATGGACTTGCCCACGGCACGCGCGTCGGCGCCGTCCCAGCCGATCGGCGACGCGCCGTCCCAGTACTCGTCGAGCTGGCGCAGCTGCTTGGCGTCGTCGGTGGCGGTGCCCGCGATGGCCTTGGCGGCGAGAGTCTTCACCGGACCCGCGGCGATCAGGTTGGAGCGGATCTTCTTGGCGTAGCCCACTTCCCGGGCCACGTACCGGTTCACCGACTCCAGCGCGGCCTTGGACACGCCCATCCAGTTGTAGTACGGCATCGCGACGCGCGGATCGAAGTCCATGCCGACCAGCGAGCCGCCCTCGTTCATCACCGGCAGCACGGCCCGGGCCAGCGAGGCGTAGCTCCACGCGGAGATCTCGAAGGACTTGGCCACATCGGGTCCGGGTCCTTCCAGGAACGGCACCGCGTCCGGACCCATCAGGGTCTTGGGCGCGAACGCGATCGAGTGCAGCACGCCGTCGATGCCCTCGGGGGCCAGCTCGCGCAGGGCGTCGGCCAGCGCGCCCAGGTTCTCCTCGTTGGTGACGTCCAGCGGGATCGCCGGGGGCACCTCCTGCGGGAGGCGCTTGGCGATGCGGTCGATCAGCCGCAGCCGCTCGGGGATGCCGGTGATGATCACCTTCGCGCCCTGCTCCTGCGCGACCGCCGCCGCGCTGAACGCGATCGAGGAATCGGTGATGATGCCGGTGATCAGGATGGTCTTGCCTTCGAGCAGTCCGCCCATGGGTTTTCGGTTCTCCTGCGTTCGTGGACGCGGCGACCGGTTCGGCGCCGCGGGAAGTCGGTCAGCGGGTCAGTGGCCCATGCCCATGCCGCCGTCGACCGGGATGACGGCGCCGGAGACGTAGCGGGAGTCCTCGGAAGCGAGGAAACTGACCACGGCGGCGACCTCCTCGGGCTGGCCGACGCGCCGCAGCGGAATGTACTTCTCGACCATGTCCTTCATGTCTTCGGGCAGGTCGGCGGTCATGTCGGTCTCGATGAAGCCGGGCGCGACCACGTTGGCGGTGATGTTGCGCGAACCGAGCTCACGGGTGACCGAACGGGCCAGGCCGATGACACCGGCCTTGGACGAGGCGTAGTTGATCTGCCCCGCCTGGCCCATCATGCCCACGACCGAGCCGAGGAAGACCATGCGGCCCCACTTCGCGCGGAGCATGGCCCGGTTGGCCCGCTTGGCACAGCGGAACGCACCGGTGAGGTTCGCGTCGACGACCTTCTCGAACTGCTCCTCGGTCATCCGCATCAGCAGGGTGTCGTCGGTGATGCCCGCGTTGGCGACCAGCACCTCGACCGGACCCTGGTGCTCCTCGACCTCGGTGAACGCCCGGTCGACCGACTCGCTGTCGGTGACATCGCATTTCACACCGAACAGGCCCTCGGGCACCCCCGATCCACGGTGGGTGACGGCGACCTTGTGGCCGTCGGCGAGCAGGCGCTGAGCCACCGCGAGACCGATACCGCGGTTACCGCCGGTCACCAGGACCGAGCGGGATGTGACGTTCGACATAGGGTCCAACCTATCTGTTCCGGTTCGTGTGCCCCGCGTCAGGGTCGCGCCGTTGCGACTACTCACAACGCGGGGCTGCAGTGCTAGGGCAGGCGTTGACGATAGACCAAACTCACCACGACACCGGCGGTGACGAACAGCATGCCGAACAGCAGCCACGGCCTGCTCGCGTCGCCCCTGGTGGTCTCGTAGCCGATCTGTTCCTCGAGCGTGTCGTAGACGGCGCGCAGTTCGGCCAGCGACGACGCGGTGTAGAACTCACCGCCGGACAGTTTCGCGATCTCCTGCAGCGAGGCGTTGTCGACGGGCACCTTGACCCGCTGCGACCCCTTGCCGTCGGAATCCGGGATCTCCACGGTGCCCCATTCGGTGCCGAAGGAGATCGTGGAGACCGGGATGTTCTTGTTCTTCGCCAGCCGCGCCGCGGTGAAGGCGTGGCGCGGATTGTCGACGTCCTTGTCGTCGGGCACGGTCTGCTTGCCGTCCGACATCAGCACCACCCGCGCCGGCGGCGGGGTCTCGGCGCCGCCGAGCACGGCGGCCAGGGTGTCGATCGACTGCAGCGCGGTCAGGATGCCCTCGCCGGTGGCAGTGCGCTCGGCCAGCTTGATGTTGTCGATCGAGTGCTTGACCGCCTCGCGGTTCGTCGTCGGCGAGACCATCACCGAGGCGGTACCGGCGAACGTGACGAAACCGAGGTTGATGCCAGGGGTCAGGCCGTCGACGAACTCCTTGCCCGCGCGCTGGGCGACCTGCAGGCGGTTGGGCTCGACGTCGGTGGCCTCCATCGACAGCGACACGTCCATCACCAGCACGACGGTCGCGCGGTTGCGCGGCACCTTCTGCACGGCGGTGGGCCCGGCGGCGGCGATGGTGAGCAGCACCAGACCGGCCAGGATGAGCGCGATCGGCGCGTGCCGCATCGGGCTCGGCCGCGACGGGGCGACCTTCTCCAGCACGGTCATGTTGCCGAACTGCAGCATCCGCCGGTGCCTGGCGCGCTGCACCAGCACATAGCCGAGGACCAGCAGGGCGACGACGGCGAGGAACCCGAGCCAGACGACGGCCGTGAAATGCGAAATACTCACTGGCGAGGCACCCGCCCGCTCGGGGCGCCGAGGCTGTGGCGCCGGGTGGACACGAACCGGACCACGTCGGCGATCCAATCCCGGTCGGTCCGCAGGGAGAGCACCGGCGCGCCACAGCTGCGCAGCGCCTGCTGCACCTGCTCGCGCTGGGCTGCCGCCGCGGCCGCGAAATCGGCGCGCAACGTGGGGGTGACGCTGAATTCCCTGGTGTGCCCCGACTCGGGATCGTGCAGCACCACGTCACCGCCGTCGGGCAGGGCGACATCGAGCGGATCGAGCACCTCGACAGCGAGCAGATCGTGGCGCGCGGAGATCGCGCGCAGCGAGCGCTGCCAGTCGACGTCACCGAGGAAGTCGCTGATCACCACGGCGAGCCCGCGTTTGCGCTGGGGCCTGCGCAGCGACTCGATGCCGGCCTTGAGATCACCGCGCACGCCGTCGCGGGCGTGCGGGGTGGTCGCGATGCCGCGCAGCATCGTCTGCGCGTGCAGCCTGCCGCTGCGCGCCGGGATCCGCACCAGGTCCTGGCCGGTGGCAACGACGGCGCCGATGCGGTTGCCGCCGCCGGAGGTGAGGTGGGTGATCGCCGCGGCGGCCGCGATCGCCAGATCGCGCTTCTGCACCCGGCCGGTGCCGAAATCCAGACTCGACGACAGGTCGACCACGAGCCAGGTCTCGAGCTCACGGTCGGCGATCATCTGCCGCACGTGCGGATGGGTGGTGCGGGCGGTGACCGACCAATCCATCTGCCGCACATCGTCACCCGGCTGATACAGCCGCGCCTCGCCCGGCTCCGAACCCGGTCCCGGGATGAGTCCCTGATGGTCGCCGTGCAGCACACCGTCGAGCCGCCGCCGCACCGTCAGTTCGAGGGTCTTCAGCGCGGCGGCCAGCTTCGGGTCGGTCAGTTCCCCGGCACGGAACGACGGCGGCGCGTGGGACGAGGTGGGCACGCGGACAACGGGTTCCGGCGCACTCACTGGGGCGCGACGTGGCCGGCGGGCTGGGACTGCTGCCCGTTCGCCGGCTGCGGCACGGGCTGTTGCTGGGGCGGCTGGGGCACGGCGGGCTGCTGCGGGGCGGCCTGGCCGCCGACGGCCTGCGGCGCGACCTGCGGCAGACCGACGGTCTGCAGGACCCGCTTGATGACCTCTTCGGGGGTCACCTCGTCGGCGAGCGCGTCGTAGGACAGCACCAGACGGTGACGCAGCACATCCGGGATCACCTCGACGACGTCCTGCGGGACCACGTAGTCGCGGCCGCGGATCAGCGCCACCGAGCGCGCCGCGGCGATGATGCCGAGGCTGGCGCGCGGCGAGGCGCCGTAGGAGATCCAGTTGGCGACGTCGTTCATGCCGAACTCGGCGGGGGTGCGGGTCGCGGTGATGACACGGACGACATAGTCGACGAGCGCGTGGTGCACGAAGACGTTCGCGGCCAGCTTCTGCAGGCGGATGATGTCCTCGGGGGCGAGGATCTGCTTGGGCTCCGGCGGGGTCACGCCCATCCGGTAGATGATCTCGCGCTCCTCCTCGACCGAGGGGTAGTCGACGACGACCTTGAACAGGAAGCGGTCGCGCTGCGCCTCGGGCAGCGGGTACACACCCTCGCTCTCGATCGGGTTCTGGGTCGCCATGACCAGGAACGGATCGGGCATCGGGTAGGTCTTGCCGCCGATCGACAGCTTCCGCTCGGCCATCACCTCGAGCAGCGCCGACTGCACCTTGGCGGGCGCGCGGTTGATCTCGTCCGCGAGGACGAAGTTGGCGACGACCGGGCCGAGCTCGGTGTCGAACTCCTCGCGGCCCTGGCGGTAGATGCGGGTACCGATGAGGTCGGTGGGCACCAGGTCGGGGGTGAACTGCACCCGGGAGAACGAGCCGCCGACCACCTTGGCGAAGGTCTCCACCGCGAGGGTCTTCGCCACACCGGGCACACCCTCGAGCAGCACGTGACCCCGTGCCAGCACGCCGACGAGCAACCGCTCGACCAGTCGATCCTGACCGACGATGACCCGTTTGACCTCGTAGATCGCCTTCTCGAGAGTCTGGACGTCACGCTCCAGGGTGCTCGGCGCGGCCGTACCGGCGTCCTTCGCCAGCTTCGGCCCGCTCACACCTTCCGTCGAAGTCACCAACATCCCCGCTTTCGCTTTGGTCCTGTGCGTGCGGCACCAACTATTCCAGGTAACAGCCCGGCGCGCCGCAACCGGCCAGGAGTGGACGCGAATTCGTCGTATCACCCGGCCCCGGTTGCCCGTCACCCTACGCATGTCGAACGCCGACCGCACCGTGCGACGCGGGGTGCGTTCCCTGCGCCGCAAACCACTCAGCAACCTATGGGCAACATGATCCGCGTCATGATGGCTAGCCAGGGTAACGATTGGGAATCGACCGGACGCCGAGGCCGAGGTCAGCGCAGGACAGGGCGCGTCAGTGTCATTGGACACACAGCTCAGGGGGTATTTATCCACACGGCTGAGCGGTTCCATGGCTTATCTCCGGATGCCGGTCCAGTTCAGCGCCGCACTCCCGGCTCGTCGGAGGTTTCCCGTCGAAAAAGGTGATCTCCATGCGGTTCTCTCCCCCTCTCCGGTTGTCCCGCGGTTTGCTGGCCGTCGCCACCGTCGCCGCCCTCGGCCTCGCCGTCGCTCCCCTCGCGAACGCGCAACCCTTGGTATTGCCCGACATCGGCTCGATCGGCATCGACACCGGCTCGGCGGGCCTCGGGTCCGCCGCGCCCGGCGGCGCCGACCCCGGTGGCTCCGTTGGCACCGAACTCGGCCTCGGCACAGGCAGTTCCGGAGCCGGATCCGCCGCGACCGGCAGTGCCGACCCCGGTGGCTCCGTGGGCACCGAACTCGGCCTCGGCACAGGCAGTACCGGAGCCGAGACGGCGACCGGCAGCGCATCGGGACTCGGCAGCGGATCGGCCGCTGCAGGGTCTGCGGCACTCGGTGCCGGAACCATGCTCGGGTCAGGCAGCTCGGGCGCCCTCACCACCGGCAGCACGGAAGCACTCGGCGCCGGTAGCGGGTCGGCCGCCGCCGGCTCGTCGGCACTCGATGCCGGAACCGCGCTCGCGTCAGGCAGTTCGGGCGGGCTCGCCACCGGCAGCACCGAGACCCTCGGAACCGGCAGCGCCCTCGCCACCGGCCTGCTCGGATCGAGCGGGTCCGCGACCGGCAGCGCCACCGGGCTCGGCGCACTCACCGCACTCCTGGACACCGGAAGCGCGCTCAGCAGCGGCGCCGCACTCGGCTCGGGCGCCCTTCTCAGCCCCGGGAGCGCCGGCGCGCTCGGTACCGGGAGCGCGGGCGCACTCGCGACAGGCAGCGCCGGCGGACTGGGCAGCAGCCTGGCAACCCTCGCGCTGCTCCTCGGCACAGGGAGCGCGGCGGCGGGCGGCCCGGCGCTGGGCAGCGCAGCCACCGGCAGCGCGGCGACAGGCGGCGCAGCCACCGGCAGCGCGGCGACAGGCGGCCCGGCGCTGGGCAGCGCAACCACCGGCAGCGCGGCACTCGGCAGCGCAGCCACCGGCAGCGCGGCGACAGGCGGCCCGGCGCTGGGCAGCGCAACCACCGGCAGCGCGGCACTCGGCAGCGCAACCACCGGCAGCGCGGCACTCGGCAGCGCAACCACCGGCAGCGCGGCACTCGGCAGCGCAACCACCGGCAGCGCGGCACTCGGCAGCGCCGGAGTTGGCAGCGCAGCCGTAGGAAGCGCCGGAGTTGGCAGCGCAGCCGTAGGAAGTGCCGGAGTCGGCAGCGCGGCGGTCGGGAGCGCCGCGGCGGGTAGTGCGGCGCTCGGCGGTGCGGCGTTGGGGGCCGGTTCGTCGCAGGGTCTCTCGACGCCCGCGCCGGGGACCTCGGACAGGCCGGGCGAGCACACCGCTCCGGGGAATTCGCCGGCGCCGGGCGAGCAGGCGACACCCCGAGGCAGTGCCGGCGGCTCCGTGCCGACCGGCGGGCGCGATGACGCGACGGCGGGTATCACGCCGGAGCACAGCCGGGCGGCGACCGATCGCGCCGGAAGTTCGTACGGGACTCCGTCGGGTGCGCCCGAGACCGGCGCCGGTGGGCGATTCACCGACAACCGACTGATGCTGGCGGGGTTCGGCGTGCTGGCACTGCTCGGCGCCGCGGTCACGCTGACGCGGGACCGGCGCGCGGGACGGCGCCATCGGGCATGAACGAGCCGATCGGCACGGCGGAGCCGCGAGCGCGAACGGCCCGGACGCTCGGCGCGGCGAAGCGGCGAGCGCCCAGGGCGCGCATGGTGCGCGGCGTCGTCGCGACGGCCATGGCCGGGGTGGCGGTGGTGCTGTTCACCGCCGCCACCCGTGGCCCGCACCAGGCCGACCCGCCGCCCGCGCACACCGACACGGTGCTGCCGGGCGGTGTCGTGGCGGCCGCACCGTTGGACCGTTCAGCGCCGGTGCGGCTGGAGATTCCGCGGATCGGACTCGACACCAGCCCGGGGTGCAGCGGCACAACCGCGAGCGGATCACTCGCCGCGCCAGACGATTTCGCGCGCGCGACGTGGTTCGAGCCGGGCGCGAGCCCCGGGGAGGCAGGCCCGGCGGTGATTCTCGGACACGTCGATTCGACCAGCGGGCCCGCCGTGTTCTTCCGGCTCGGTGAACTCTCGGCCGGCGACGAGGTCCGGGTGACCAGGGCCGACGGCCGCACCGCGCACTTCGTGGTCGACCGCACCGAATCGGTCGACAAGACACAGTTCCCCACCGATCGGGTGTTCGCCGACGACGGCACCGCCCGTCTGCGCCTCATCACCTGCGGCGGCACCTTCGACCCGGCCCACGGCCGCTACCTGGCCAATGTCATCGTCTACGCGACCTCGGTCGCCGTGACCTGACCGGCGCCGGGATCACGGCCGGTCTCCCCCGCAGCACCAACACACACCGCGGTCTGGCCGCGGACGGGCACCGCGGTCCGCCTCACTCGGTGACGATGCGGACCGCGTAGGGCATGATGCCGTCCTCGCGCACCGGCGAGATCTTCACGACGTCACCGGATTCCGGCGCTTCGATCATCGTGCCGTCGCCCAGGTACAGGGCGACGTGCGCGCTGCCGCCGGGTCCCCAGAACAGCATGTCGCCCCGTTCACGGTCCTCGACGTCGACGCGGGTGCCCGCGTTGTACTGATAGCCGCTGTAGTGCGGCAGCGAGACGCCGATCCCGGCGAAGGCGTAGAGCATCAGCCCCGAGCAGTCGAAGCCGACCTTGTTGTAGTCGCCGTGCGCGTCGCCGGTGCCGCCGTCGCGGATACCGAGGGTCGGTCCGTCCTCGTCGCCGCCGCCCCACGCGTAGGTGACGCCCAGCTGGGACATGGCCCGGTCGATCACCGTCTCGATCGCGGCCGACCCGGTGACCTGCGGCGTGGTCGGTCTCGGTTTCGTCTTGCGCGGCGAGGCGGGCGTGGATTCCAGTTCGGTGTGCGGCCGCTGGCCCTCGCCGAGGCGGGCGGCCCGGTCGCGGGCGGCCTGGTCGGCGGCGGCCCTGGCGGCGGCGGCGTTGGCGGCGGCCAGCAGCGCGGTCAGCTCGGCCTTGCGCTGGTCGTCCCAGGACAGGAAGATCTCGCGCTGGCTCTGCAGGCCGGCGACCGTCGCGCGGGCGACGTCGAGCGCCGACTGGGCCGCGGCCCGGTCGCGCTGCAGGTTGTCGCGGGTGGCCGCCTGGGTGTCGTACTCGGACTTGGCCACCGTCATCGCGGTCTGCGCGGCGTTCTTCTTCTGCTCGGCGGCGGTGGCGGCGCTGTCGGCGTCGGCCTTGGCCTGGCGGGCGGCCGCGTTCTGGTTGGCCTGGGCGATCTGGGTGCGGCGCAGGTCGTCGAGCACCTGGCGCTGGTTCTTCGACACCATGCCGAGCACCTGCGCGCGATCCATCGCGGTGTCGGGCGAGGAGGACGCCAGGTAGGTGACGACGGAACTGTTCACCGGGCGCACGTAGGCCTGGGTGGCGAGCTGGTCGAAGTCGCGACGCGCGCCGTCGACCTTCGCGCCCGCGTCGGCGAGCAGCGCCTGGGAGTCGGTGACCGCGGCCGCGGCCGCGTCGGCGGCGTCGCGGGCCGACTGCAGGTCGACCAGCGCTTGGTTGACCGCCTCGCGTTTGGCGGCGAGGACGTCGTCGAGGGCGCGCAGCTGCTGATCGGCCGCGGCGACGCGGTTGATCAGCGCGCCGATCTCGCCGACGCGGGCGTCGACCTGGGCGTCGGCGCCCGCGATCTCGCCGTCGGAGGGATTGGGTGGAGGCGGCGGCACCGCCGCGACGGGTCCCGCGCTCGCCAGCAGCGCGAGTGCCATGAGCAATCCCGCCGCTATCCGTAATAGACCTGGTTCGTCCTGCCTGCCCGCATTGCGCACGGCACCTCCGAGTGACTCGACTCGTCCAACGCCACCGGCGCATCAGCCCACCCCATCGACCTCAGCAGTCGACCAATGCCCCCTGTACCTCGTCCTTCACGATCACGATCACCGTCACCGTACGACACATAGTTCCCGAAGGAAACATCTGCCACAGCACGTCGGGGACGCGATTAGGTGATTGCCCGGAATTAGCCTGATCGAAGACAGCGTTCACCCAGAAGAAACAGACCAAAGGTCTGGAAATGTGACTGGAGTGAGACCAGTTACCTGGTGGAGTCGAGTTCGGCCGGTGCGGCGTCGACGTCGGGACCGCGCCGGACCTTGACGACGTAGAGGCCGGCGATCACCAGCGCGGTGAGCGTCAGCAGGATGCCGGTGATCAAGCCCCAGGACACGCCCTCCGGCTGCTCGAGCCGGTCCACGAAGGCCCGCACCGCCACCTCGGGATGATTCCCCTTGTACTTGGCGCCGTCCTCGGCCCACTCCAGCCGCACCCTGCTGATGCTGTCGCTGTGCGTGCCGATCCAGTCGTCGCTGAAGACCGCGACGGTGCCTTCGGTACTTTCGCCCACCTCGGTGGCCAGGTCACGTAGGCTCGAGTCGTGCCCTGGGTTTCCGGGAACGACAACGACACTCAGCGGGATCCCCTCGGATCGCGCCTCGGCGACGATCGCCGCCAGCTTCTCCTGATCGACACCCTTGGGAGCGGCGACATGATTGTCGGCGAGATCGGACTCGACACTGCTCAGCACGGTATTCGGCGGCAGTTCCGCGGCCATCGGCGCAAAGGTGTGCAAGACGGTCATCTTCCATCCGGTCTGTCGAGCCACAGTCGCCTCGGTCGCGACGGGCAGCCAACACTGCAGAGTGAGCGTCAACGCGTCATTCCCCGACTCGCTCGACAGGCACAGTACGCGACGGCGCGCGCGGGCACGTCCGCACGCCACGCTCGGGCGGCCCCGCGTATTTCTTAGGACAAGCGTACTGTTAGACTTGTGCGGCGAGGAAACCGGCATCTCACGGCGCCGGAACCCCCTCCGAAGACGCGAGTCGCCGGCACAGCCCCGCCGGCGGCACACCCTCACACATGAGTGGAGCTGACGTGACGAAGATTGATACCTTCGGCGCCAAAGGCACGCTCGAGGTCGGAAGCAACTCCTACGAGATCTTCCGTCTCTCGGCTGTTCCCGGCACCGAGAAGCTGCCCTACGCCCTGAAGGTGCTGGCGGAGAACCTGCTGCGCACCGAGGACGGCGCGAACATCACCGCCGACCACATCCGCGCGATCGCGAACTGGGACCCCTCGGCCGAGCCGAGCGTCGAGATCCAGTTCACCCCCGCGCGCGTGATCATGCAGGACTTCACCGGCGTGCCCTGCATCGTCGACCTGGCCACCATGCGTGAGGCCGTCACCACCCTCGGTGGCGATCCCAGCAAGGTGAACCCGCTCTCCCCCGCCGACATGGTCATCGACCACTCGGTGATCCTGGACGTCTTCGGCCGCGCCGACGCGCTGGAGCGCAACGTCGAGCTCGAGTACGAGCGCAACGGCGAGCGCTACCAGTTCCTGCGCTGGGGCCAGGGCGCCTTCGACGACTTCAAGGTCGTCCCCCCGGGCATGGGCATCGTCCACCAGGTCAACATCGAGTACCTGGCGCCCACCGTCATGGTCCGCAACGGCCAGGCCTACCCCGACACCTGTGTCGGCACCGACTCGCACACCACCATGGTCAACGGCCTGGGCGTGCTGGGCTGGGGCGTCGGCGGCATCGAGGCCGAGGCCGCGATGCTGGGTCAGCCGGTCTCCATGCTGATCCCGCGCGTGGTCGGCTTCAAGCTGACCGGTGAGATCAAGCCGGGCGTCACCGCCACCGACGTGGTGCTCACCGTCACCGACATGCTGCGCAAGCACGGTGTGGTCGGCAAGTTCGTCGAGTTCTACGGCAAGGGTGTGGCCGAGGTCCCGCTGGCCAACCGCGCCACCCTGGGCAACATGAGCCCCGAGTTCGGCTCCACCGCGGCGATCTTCCCGATCGACTCCGAGACCATCAACTACCTGCGCCTGACCGGCCGCACCGACGAGCAGCTCGCGCTCGTCGAGGCGTACGCCAAGGAGCAGGGCATGTGGCACGACGCCGACAACGAGCCCGCCTACTCGGAGTACCTGGAGCTGGACCTGAGCACCGTGGTGCCGTCCATCGCGGGCCCGAAGCGCCCGCAGGACCGCATCCTGCTCAGCGAGTCCAAGAGCGCCTTCCGCTCCGACATCGTCAACTACGTGGGCGACTACACCGCGCTCGACGAGGGTGTCGACGAGACCTTCCCCGCCTCGGACCCCGTCGCGGTGTCGGCCGGTCACGCCGGTGACGCCTCCGCGCCCGCCCACTCGGCCGCCAACGGCGCCCAGGGCCGGCCGTCCAAGCCGGTCACCGTGCGCTCGGCCGAGCGTGGCGACTTCGTCCTCGACCACGGTGCCGTTGTCGTCGCGGGCATCACCTCCTGCACCAACACCTCCAACCCGTCGGTCATGCTGGGCGCCGCCCTGCTGGCCCGCAACGCGGTGGAGAAGGGCCTGTCGACCAAGCCGTGGGTGAAGACCAACATGGCGCCGGGTTCGCAGGTCGTCTCCGACTACTACGAGAAGGCCGGTCTGTGGCCCTACCTCGAGAAGCTCGGCTTCTACGTGGGTGGCTACGGCTGCACCACCTGCATCGGCAACACCGGTCCGCTGCCCGAGGAGATCTCGGCCGCGATCAACGACAACGACCTCTCGGTCACCGCGGTGCTCTCGGGCAACCGTAACTTCGAGGGCCGTATCTCCCCCGACGTGAAGATGAACTACCTGGCCTCGCCGCCGCTGGTCATCGCCTACGCGCTCGCGGGCACCATGGACTTCGACTTCGAGACCGACGCCCTCGGCCAGGACGCCGACGGCAACGACGTCTTCCTGAAGGACATCTGGCCGTCCCCGCAGGAGATCGACGACACCATCAAGTCGGCGATCAACCAGGAGATGTTCAAGAAGTCCTACGCCACCGTGTTCGACGGTGACGAGCGCTGGCAGAACCTGGCCACCCCGGAGGGCGACACCTTCGCGTGGGACGAGAAGTCGACCTACGTCCGCAAGGCGCCGTACTTCGACGGCATGCAGATGGAGCCGTCGCCGGTCGCCGACATCACCGGCGCCCGCGTGCTGGCGCTGCTGGGCGACTCGGTCACCACCGACCACATCTCGCCGGCCGGCCCGATCAAGCCCGGTACCCCCGCCGCGCAGTACCTCGACGCCAACGGTGTGGCCCGCAAGGACTACAACTCGCTGGGCTCGCGTCGCGGTAACCACGAGGTGATGATCCGCGGCACCTTCGCCAACATCCGGCTGCGCAACCAGCTGCTCGACGACGTCTCGGGTGGCTACACCCGCGACTTCACCCAGCCCGGTGGCCCGCAGGCGTTCATCTACGACGCCTCGCAGAACTACCAGGCCGCGGGCATCCCGCTGGTCGTGCTCGGTGGCAAGGAGTACGGTTCGGGCTCCTCGCGTGACTGGGCCGCCAAGGGCACCAGCCTGCTGGGCGTGAAGGCCGTCATCACCGAGTCGTTCGAGCGCATCCACCGCTCCAACCTCATCGGCATGGGCGTCATCCCGCTGCAGTTCCCGGCCGGTCAGTCGGCGTCCTCGCTGGGCCTCGACGGTACCGAGACCTTCGACATCGCGGGCATCACCCAGCTCAACGAGGGTGTCACCCCGAAGACCCTGAAGGTCACCGCCACCAAGGAAGACGGCTCGAAGGTGGAGTTCGACGCGGTCGTGCGCATCGACACCCCCGGTGAGGCCGACTACTACCGCAACGGCGGCATCCTGCAGTACGTGCTGCGCAACATGATCCGCGGCTGACCAGTCCGGTTCCCGGTGGCGTGATGTTCGAATAGCGTTGCGCCACAGGGCACTCGACCAGAGTGCCCGTCATGCCACAGCCCCCGCCTCGGTCTCCGGGGCGGGGGTCGGTGTATCCCCGTTGGAGGACTCATGCCCAAGGTCAGCGACGACCATCTCGCCGCCCGGCGCAGCCAGATCCTCGACGGCGCGCGGCGCTGCTTCGCCGAATACGGCTACGAGGGCGCCACGGTGCGCCGCCTGGAAGAGGCGATCGGCCTCTCACGCGGCGCGATCTTCCACCACTTCCGCGACAAGGACGCGCTGTTCTTCGCGCTGGCCAAGGACGACGCCGAGCGCATGGCCGAGGTCGCGGCCAATCAGGGCATCGTGCAGGTCATGCGCGACATGCTCGCGCGCCCGGAGGAATTCAACTGGCTGGGCACCCGGCTCGAGATCGCGCGCCGCGTGCGCACCGATCCCGAATTCCGCGCGGGCTGGACCCAGCGCTCGGCCGAGCTCACCGCGGCCACCCTGGCCCGCCTCGAGCGCCGCAAGGCCGCGGGCGCGCTGCGCGACGACGTGCCCACCGACGTCCTGCTCGGCTATCTCGACCTCGTCCTGGACGGCCTGATCGCCCGCATCGCCTCGGGCCACACCGACGACAACCTCTCCGCCGTCCTCGATCTCGTCGAGGCCTCGGTGCGCCGCAAGGAATCCTGAGCGCCGATTGCGCGCGCCGGGATCTTGCCCGGTGATAGTTGCGCCGCCGGGGATCGGCTAGTTCTCCAAGCCGCGCAACAGGATTCGAGCGATGCGGTCGAGGGCCTCGCGGTCGGCGGGGTCGAGGACCGACAGCATCGCCGTCTCGTTCCTGACATGGTCGCCGACGACCAGGTCGACCAGCTCGCGGCCCTCCTCGGTGAGCGCGACGCGCACCGCCCTGCGGTCGGCCGCGTCGGCGATGCGCCGGACCAGCCCCGCCCCCTCCAACCGGTCGATCCGGCCGGTCATGCCCGCCCGCGAGAGCATCAGGGTGTCGGCCAGGACCGAGGGGTTCAGCTCGAACGGCGCGCCCGCGCGGCGCAGCGCCGCGAGGACGTCGAATTCCCCACGCCGCAAGCCGTGTTCGGTGAACACCGCCTCGATCCGCGCCAGCGCCACGGTCATCAATCTGCCCAGCCTGCCGAAGACGGCCATCGCCGCCAGATCCAGGTCGGGTCGCTCGCGCCGCCACTGGGCGGCGATGGCGTCGACGGCGTCCGGTTCATCCATGGACACGATTCTATTCGCTGAGATATAGTTCGGTGGCGAATTATCAACCAGCGAATGGACTTGCCATGACGAACCAGCGCGACATCGCCCTCTGCCTGCCGGAGCAGGCCGAGACCCTCGGCACCGATTCCGTCCGCCTGCGCCTGCTCACCGACGCGGACGCCAGCGACGGCACCGTGAGCACCCTGGAGGTCACCATGGACCGGGGCGCCGACGGCGCGGCGCCGCATTTCCACACCCGCTCCGACGAGCTGTTCTATGTCGCCGACGGCGAGCTCCAGGTGCTCGCGGGCGACCACATCCTCACCGTCGGCGCGGGCGGCTCGCTGGTGGTCCCCCGGCACATGCCGCACGCCTTCGGCGCGACACCGGACAGCGGCGCGCGCATCCTCATCGCGTTGATGCCCGGCGTGCAGCGTTTCGAGTACTTCCGCCTGCTCGACCGCCTCCTCCGCGGCGAGGCCACGCACGACGAATTCCTCTCCGCCCAAGAGGAATTCGACAACCACTTCCTCGACGTGCCCGCCTGGCGCGCCGAACGCGAGGCCCAGCGCCGCTGATACCGGAACGCCACGACTGTGGCCGAGATTGCACCCGAAACGGGAACAACCACGCGCGAGCCCGCGGTTCTACGGCGTATGACGTTCTCCGTACCGGTCCTCGTCCGCGGCTACGAGCTCGACACCCAGGGTCATCTCAACCACGCCGTCTACCACCAGTACGGTGAGCACGCCCGCTGGGAGCTGATGCGCGCTGCGGGTATCCCCCAGGACAAGTTCCTCGCCAGCGGCATCGGCGCGGTCGTACTCGAGTCGACGATCAAGTACCGCCGCGAGTTGCGCGGCGGCGACGAGATCACGGTGACCTGCGAACTCGACTTCGACGGCGGGAAGGTCTTCCGCTTCCACCACCAGATCCTCAAGCTCGACGGCACCGTGTCGGCGGAGATCACGGTGGTGGCGGGTGCGATGGATCTGACCGAGCGCAAGCTGATCGCCGATCCCGCCGCACACTTCCGCGACCTCGCCGAACACCCCGAGCTGCTCGGCCTCTGACCCGCGCGACACGGTCCGCCTCCCCCAGCAATTCCGGGGCGACGCTGGCCGTCGCGCCGCCCGGCGCGATAGCTGATCGATTGCCGAGGTGACGCGCCGATCTGCGTCCCGGTTGTCCGAAATTCTGTTCCCGCTAGGCGATCACGCGCCGCTCGGCGGTTTGCCCGGCACTCCGCAAATCTCGCGAACCCCCTCGGCGACGCCCGCGCGCACGCTATGATCCGAAGCACCTTCGGGGGTTCTGGCAAATCGCGAGCAGACGAGAAGATCGGAGTGAGTGCCCATGACCGACGCCATCCACCTCCCCGCTACCGCGTCGCCCCGGCATCGGGGCCCGGCGTTGCGCGGACTGCTGGTGGCCGAGTCCGATCGCGACATCTCGGTGCGCGTGGACGACGGAACGTGGACCTTCGACCGCCGGGATGTCCTGCGGCTCACCGAAGATCACGCCGGGGCGGGCGAACGGCAGGTGCACGTGGACATCCGGCCGGGCGCCACCGCCGATTTCACGCGCCGTATGCGGGTCGATCTCGTCGACCGGCCGATCACCCTGGCCACCGATCCCTCCGAGGCCCTCGGCGACGATCTGCTGGCCCAGGCCACCCGTACCTGGGCGGCCAAGCTGCGGATCGCCGAGCGCGGCGGCGTCACCGGTGCCACGTTCACCTTCCGCGACGGCATCAACTGCGACAGTCTCGACTGAAACGGTCACGGGTCATGGAACGCGCGACCGACGCGGTGCTCATCGTCTCCGAATCCGACGACCTGCACGCCGATGCGCTGGCCGCCACGCTCCGCGAACACCACCGGCTCGACCCGATCCGGCTGGACCTGCGCGACTTCCCCACCGAGACCGGCAGTTTCCGGCTCGACAAGGCGGGCACCAACCGCGCCCTCGCGCACATCCACGGTCTCGACGACGTGCGCGCGGTCTGGTGGCGC
This sequence comes from Nocardia neocaledoniensis, assembly GCF_003182135.1. Taxonomy (GTDB): domain Bacteria; phylum Actinomycetota; class Actinomycetes; order Mycobacteriales; family Mycobacteriaceae; genus Nocardia; species Nocardia neocaledoniensis. The sequence continues at coordinate 176,046 of NZ_QGTL01000001.1, forward strand.
AGGCCCCATCCGTGCCGGGTCCCGCAGGGCGTGCGCGCCGCCGACGACGCGTTCCGCCAGGCCGAGTGCGACGGTTTCCTCCAGGGCATGCTCTGGTCGATCCCCGCCTACTGGGTCAACGACCCGGCCGCCGAGCGCACGGCGGCCCGCAAGATCGTCCAGCTGGAGACGGCGCAGCGGGCGGGCTTCACCATTCCGGAGACGCTGATCACCAACGATCCGGACGAGGCCCGCAGTTTCGTCGAATCCCGTTCCGGCCCAGTGGTGTACAAGCGCACCGGCACCGGCCGTGGCGAATTCTCCGAGACCAGGATCGTCACCAGGCCCGAGCTGAGCAGGCTCGGCACGATCCGGTCGACGCCGACCACGTTCCAGGACTACGTCGAGGCCACCTGCGATCTGCGGGTGGTCTGGGTCGACGGCGTCGAATGGACGGTGCGCATCGATTCGCAGGCCGGTGTCGGGCGGGTCGATTCCCGGCTCGACACCTCGGTCGGGTTCGCGCCCGACCGGCTCCCTGCCTCGGTCAGCAAGTCCCTGGCCACTCTCATGGGCGCGCTCGGGCTGAGTTTCGGCGTCGTCGATCTGCGCCTCGGCCTCGACGGCGAGTACTACTTCCTCGAGGTGAACCCGCAGGGCCAGTTCGCCTACCTGGAGATCAAGACCGGGCTGCCGCTGTTCACCAGCCTGGCGCACCTGCTGGTGCGCGGGGACGGTGCCGTACCCGGCTGGTGACCGCTCCTCAGTCGGCCGGATTCTTGCGCCGGTTCGCGCCGCCGCGGCCGCGCAACTCCACGTGCGATTCGACGAGCACGTTGTGAATGAAGCCGTACGAGCGGCCGGTGGCCCTGGCCAGTGAGCGAATGCTCGCGCCCGCCTCGTACTGCTTCTTCAACTGGGATTGCAGCCGGTCACGGGACTTGCCCGTGACGCGCGTGCCCTTGCCCAGCGCGCCCTTGCCGATCGTCGCCTTGCCCTTGGCCGATCTCGCGGCCTGTCTCGCACTGTCGCTCATGGCTTCCTCCGAGTCGCCGAGCAGCTGATTCCAGGCTAGACACTCCGGCGGCGGTGATCAACGAAAACAGTGATCGAACTCACTCCGAGGCCGCGAGTTCCCTCCCGACACAGCGTTTCACGCCCGACACACCGGTCGGGCGCGTCACGCGAGGTCGATCAGCTCGGCGTACTCGTTGGACCAGTGGTCCTCGGTGCCGTCGGGCAGCAGAATGACCCGCTCCGGGTTGAGCGCCTCGGCCGCGCCCGGATCGTGGGTCACCAGGACGACGGCGCCCGCGTAGGTGCGCAGCGCCTCGAGCACCTGCTCGCGCGAGATCGGGTCCAGGTTGTTGGTCGGCTCGTCGAGCAGCAGCACGTTCGCCGCCGAGGACACCAGCCCGGCCAGCGCGAGACGGGTCTTCTCACCGCCGGACAAGGTTCCCGCGGGCTGCTCCAGCTGCGGGCCGGTGAACATGAACGCGCCGAGCAGGCTGCGCAGCTCCTGCTCCCCCGCGTCCGGCGAGGCGTGCCGGATGTTCTCCCAGACCGTCGCCTGGTCGTCGAGGGTGTCGTGCTCCTGGGCGAAGTAGCCCACCTTGAGGCCGCGGCCCTGCTCGATCCCGCCCGAGGTCGGCGTCTCGACGCCGGCGAGCAGCTTGAGCATGGTGGTCTTGCCCGCGCCGTTGAGGCCGAGCACGACCACGCGGCTGCCCTTGTCCACGGCGAAGTTCACGCCGGTGAAGATCTCCAGCGAGCCGTAGAGCTTGGTCAGGTTGTTCACCATGAGCGGGGTCTTGCTGCACGGCGCGGGCTCGGGGAAGCGGATGCGGGCGACCTTGTCGGCCACGCGCACGTCGTCGAGCTCCGACATCAAGCGTTCGGCGCGACGCACCATCTGGTGTGCCGCAGCGGCTTTCGTGGCCTTGGCGCCGAGCTTGGCGGCCTGCTGACGCAGCGCGCTCGCCTTCTTCTCGGCGTTGGCGCGTTCGCGCACCCGGCGCTGTTCGTCGGTGGCGCGGGCGTCGAGGTACTTCTTCCAGCCCATGTTGTAGACGTCGGGCTCACCGCGCACCGCGTCGAGGAACCAGACCTTGTTCACCACGGCCTCGAGCAGCTCGACATCGTGGCTGATCACGATGAGGCCGCCGTCGTGGTTCTGCAGGAAGCCACGCAGCCAGGTGATGGAGTCGGCGTCGAGGTGGTTGGTCGGCTCGTCGAGCAGCAGGATGCGGTCGGAGCGGCCACCGGAGCCGTCGGAGGCGGAGAACAGGATGCGCGCCAGCTCGATGCGGCGACGCTGACCACCGGACAGGGTGCGCAGCTGCTGGCCGAGGACGCGGTCGGGCAGGCCCAGGCTGTTGCAGATGCGGGCCGCCTCGCTCTCGGCGACGTAGCCGCCCAGCGAGGAGAACTGGTCCTCGAGCCTGCCGTACTTGCGGATCGCCTTCTCGCGTTCCTTCTCGTCGACGACCTCGGCCATCAACGTCTGCTGCTTCTCCATGTCGCGGATCAGCGTGTCGAGACCACGCGCCGAGAGCACCCGGTCGCGGGCGATCACGTCGAGATCGCCCTCCTTCGGGTCCTGCGGCAGGTAGCCGATATCGGTGGAGCGCACGATCTTTCCCGCGTACGGCTCGCCCTCACCCGCCAGGATGCGCAGCGTGGTGGTCTTGCCGGCGCCGTTGCGCCCGACCAGTCCGATCCGGTCGCCGGACTGCACCCGCAGCGCCGGCCCCGGGGCCGAGAGCAGGGTGCGGACTCCGGCCCGGACCTCCAGGTCGGTCGCCGTGATCACAGGCTTCTCCTCGTGTCGGAAAGAAAGGTGGGCGCCGAACCGACCCATCGTGCACCGTCGGGCTCGGCGAGAACCACCCATTTTACCGACGCCGAACTCGGCCACCGAACCGGCGCCGCCCGGTGTGAGCGTGGTTACTCTCGATCCATGACAACCGACCTAGCGGGCAGGACCGCCCTCGTCACCGGAGCGAGCCGGGGCATCGGCCTCGCCACCGCCGCCGAACTCATGCGCCGCGGCGCGAACGTGCTGATCACCGCGCGCAAACCCGAGCCGCTGGAGGCCGCCGCGCAGGAGCTGCGCGCGCTCGGCCACGCGGGGCAGGTGAGTGCCCTGGCGGGCAACGCCGGTGACGCCGACGCCCGCGCCGAGGCCGTCGCCAGGGCTGTCGCGGAGTTCGGTTCGCTCGACATCCTGGTCAACAACACGGGCATCAATCCGGTCTACGGCGCGCTGATGGACGCCGATCTCGGTGCGGTGAGCAAGATCTTCGACGTGAACGTGGTCGCCTCGCTCGGCTATGTGCAGCAGGCGTACCGGGCGTGGATGGCCGAGCACGGCGGCGCGGTGGTCAACGTGGCCAGTGTGGCGGGCATCCGGTCCTCGGGCGTGATCTCGGCCTACGGCGCGTCCAAGTCGGCGCTGATCCGGCTCACCGAGGAGCTGGCGTGGCAGCTGGGCCCGAAGATCCGGGTGAACGCGGTGGCGCCGGGCGTGGTGAAGACGAAGTTCGCCGACGCGCTGTATTCCGCCGACGAGGAGCGGGCGGCGAGTGTGTACCCGCTGAAGCGGCTCGGCGTGCCCGAGGACGTCGCCCGGCTGATCGCGTTCCTGGTCTCCGACGAGGCGGCGTGGATCACCGGCGACTGCGTGCGCGTCGACGGCGGCCTGCTCGCCACCGGCGGCATCTGAGTCGTGCGCATTCCCCGCCCGCCACCTTGGGCGGGCGGGGTCGCGGTCAGTCGGCGGTCTCGGTGCGACCGGTCGCGCTCGCCAGACCGTCGCCTGCCTCCTCGGCGCGCGCCGCCTCGGCCCGCGCCTGTTCCGCCCGCGCGAGCGGATCGAGCACCAGCGGCTCCGCGGCGGCCTCCGCTCGGCCCGCGGTCACCACACCCAGCGGATCACGTACCGGCACATCGTGTTTCGGCAACCGACTCGCGCCGCCCTCGTCGAGGCCCCACCGGTCGTGCAACCGGCGTAGGAAGTCCGGCGCGTACCAGTTGGCGTCGCCGAGCACCTTCATCGCGGCGGGCAGCAGGATGCCGCGCACCAGGGTGGCGTCGACGAGCACCGCCAGCGGCAGGCCGATGCCGAACGCCTTCATGAAGGTGATGTCGGAGGCCAGGAACCCGAGGAAGACCAGCGAGATGAGGATCGCGGCGGCGGTGACGATGCGCCCGGTGCGCTCGAGCCCCAGCGCGACGGCGGTCTCGTTCTTGCCGGTGCCGTCGTACTCCTCGCGGATGCGCGCGAGCAGGAACACCTGGTAGTCCATCGCCAGACCGAACGCGGCGGCGAACAACATCACCGGCACCGTGGCGGCCAGGTCACCGGTGACGGTGAAGCCGAGCAGCCCGGACAGGTGACCGTCCTGGAAGATCCACACCAGCGCGCCGAAGGTGGCGGTCAGGCTCAACGCGCTCAGGACCATCGCGAGCACGGGCAGCACCACGCTGCCGGTGAGCGCGAACAGCACGATCAGCATCACGATCAGCACGAAGCCCAGTGCCCACGGCAGCGCGTCGGAGATGGCGGCGAGGGAGTCGACATTGGCCGCGGCGACGCCACCGACGAGCAGCGTGCTCGGCGTCGGCACCGCCCTGACCCGCTCGACCAGCGCGGACAGCTCGTCGCTGTCGGCGGTGGCGGGCACGATCGACAGGTACACCGCGCGCTCCGCGCGGAACCGGGCGGCGGCCGCGGTCGGTTCGGCCAGCAGGCCGCCCTGGGCGTAGCTGCCGGTGGCGGTGTCGACCCGGCGGACGTGGTCCAGGTCCGACATCTCGCGGGCGATCGCGTCCAGGCCGCCCGCGCTGTAGGCGCTGTCGGGCAGCACCGCGACGAGGGTGTTCTGGTCGCTCTCGCCGAAGTCGCGCTGCACGATCTCGGTGACCTGCCGGGAGTTCATCGATTCCGGCAGTGTGCGTTCGTCCGGGAAGCCCAGCTTCACCCCGAGGAACGGCGCGCCCAGCAACAGCAGCACGGCGGTGACGGCGAGCCCGATCGGGATCGGCTTGCGCATGACCGCGGTGGCGAGCTTGTGCCAGGCGCCTTCGCCGGGCGCGGGGCGCGGCGCCCGCAGGAACCACCAGCCGAGCTGGCCCTTGTCGATCCTGGTGCCGAGCAGCAGCAGCGTGGCGGGCAGCACGGTCAGCGAGACGGTCGCGGCCAGCGCCGCGACGACGATGCCCGCGTAACCCATGGACCGGATGGCCAGCTGCGGGAAGAACAGCAGACCGGCCAGCGCCACGGCGACGGTCAGCGCCGAGAAGGCCACGGTGCGTCCGGCGGTGCGCAGCGTGGTCGCGACGGCGCCGGCCGGGCCGCGGCCGTCGGCGAGTTCGTCGCGGTAGCGGTTGACCACCAGCAGGCTGTAATCGATGGCGAGCCCGAGCCCGAGCAGGGTGGCCACGTTGGTCGCGGTGACCGACAGCGGGATGAACAGGGTCAGCAGCCACAGCGTGCCCATGGTCGTGAGCACCGTGGCGACCGCGACGAGCAGCGGCAGGCCGGCCGCGACCAGGCCGCCGAAGACGAACAGCAGCGCGATCAGGGTGAGCGGGAACGCGATCGCCTCGCCCTTGACGATGTCGCTCTTGCTCTGTTCGACGGTCTCGTGCAGCAGCATCGCGAAGCCGCCGACCCGGACCTGCAGGGTGCCCTGCTGTCCGGTGAGCTCGTCGGCGATGGCGGCGACGCGCAGATCGACCTCGCGTTCGGTGCCGAGCACGCTCGCCAGGATCATGCCCTGCTTGCCGTCGACGCTGCGCAGCGCGGGCTGGTGGGTGGTCCAGTACGACAGCACCTCGGCAACGCCGTCGCGTTCCTGCAGGTTGGCGACGAGCGCGGTGGCGGCGGCGGTGGATTCGGGGTCGTCGACCGAGTCCTCGGTCTCCACCAGCAGCAGCAGATTCGGTGGGGCCTGGCCGAACTCGTCGCGCAGGACCTCGAGCGCGCGGCTGGATTCGCTGCCGGCATCGGTGTATCCGCCGCCCTCCACCCGCTCGAACAGCGTGGCGCCGAGCGCGCCGAGCAGCAGCGCCAGCACCGCGAAAACCCCGAGCACCCAGCGGCTGCGCCGCCTGGTGAATTCGAACACCGGATATACCCCTTACTCGTCACGCCTCGCGCGCTCGCGCACCTCGATCTGCGGGGCGGCGGCCGATCACCGGCCGGTCCGCCTCGGCGGCCCGAACCTGTTGGCGGGTCGGCGCGTTCGCCCGGCGATGGTAGCAACATCGTGGCGCGTGCGCGGGCCCTCGGGGCGGGTGCGCGTACCGGCCCCGAGGGCCGCGTCGCCCGCCGGCGGGGCGACCGGCCGCGCGTCGGTCGCGCGCCGTCGTCCGCCGTCGGTGCCCCGGCAGGCATCAGGGCGCCGATTGCCCTGTGCCACTGTGCGATTCGCGGCGGCAGCCACCGGGTCGGGTCAGGGCCTGACGCCGCCGACCACGGCCGTCGCGACGGTGCGGCGCAGGCGCGGCGGCAGTGCGGTGAACAGCGCGCGCATGGCCGCGAGGGTGCCGGCCAGATCGTCGGTTCCCGAGAGGTAGGCGCGCTGCGACGGCATGGGCAAACCGAAGAACGCCTCGAAGAAGACGGGCGTCTCGTGCGGCGGCAGGGTGAGCAGTGCCCGCAGCCCGGCCCGGCGCAGGCCCGCCACGGCGCGGGCCCTGGCTGTCCACGGCGTCGCGCCCGCGGCGACGGCGTCGGCCGCGCGCAGCGAGGCCGCCACGCTGTAGCCGGTCGCGGGGTGGATCAGCCCGCCCGCCGCGCCGAAACGGCCGTGGCCGGGGCGTCCGCCCTCGACCGGGAAGCGCACCCGCTCGACGGGTTCGGCGCCGGTGACGGGAATCCCGCGGGCGCGGAGCCGGTGGTCGAGCCTGCGCCGCAATTCGTCGAGGCCGAGGGCGGGGCGGCCCGCCAGGCAGGTCTCCTCGAACAGCAGGAACTCCGTGCCGAGCGGGACGGTGTAGAGGAACGAGGGCGGCGCGCCGGGGTCGGCGCCGTTGTCCGGCCGCCAGTCCATGAACAGGGTGGGCGGCTCGGGGTCGAGCCGGTCGCGCCGCACGAGGATGCCGTAGGCGGTCTGTTCGGCCCGGCGCGGCGATCGGGCCAGTCCGCGCGCGTCGATCACCCGCCCGGTCAGGACCTGCCCGGCGGCCGTGGTCACCCGCCCGCGGCGCGTATTAACCTCGACCGCCCGGTCGGCGATCACCCGCGCGCCGTCGACGGTCAGCGCCCGTTGCAGCGCCGGCGTGTCGAGTACCTGGTAGGCGCGGTCGAGGCGATGCTCACCGATCGCCCAGGCCGTCGGTTCCCGGACCGTCGCGGCGACGACCGCGGGGTTCAGCCAGCCGGGCAACTCGTCGGCCCACGCCGCGTACGTCGGCGTCCACACCCGGTCGGGCCGCGGATCGATGACCGTGACCGCCCGGCCCTGGGCCAGCGCCCGATGCGCGACCGCGCGCCCGGCCGGGCCGAGTCCGCAGATGATCACCTCGCCGTTCACCCGACGATTGGATCAGACGCCACTTTTTCAAGCACCGCCGCGTCACGGACCGGCGGCGGTTCGGTGCCGTGCGCTCGCCCCGCCGTGAATTATCGGTAATGATGGGGCTATGAGATCGATCTGGAAGGGCTCGATCGCATTCGGGCTGGTCAATGTCCCGGTCAAGGTCTACACCGCGACCGAGGACCACGATATTCGGTTCCATCAGGTCCACGCCAAGGACGGCGGACGGATCAAATACGACCGTGTCTGCCAGGTGTGCGGCAAATCCATCCAGTATTCCGATATCGACAAGGCCTACGTCTCCCCCGACGGCGACCAGGTGGTGCTCACCGACGCCGATTTCGCGAAACTGCCCGCGGCCGAGAAACACGAAATCCCCGTGCTGGAATTCGTGCCGTCCGAGCAGATCGATCCGGTCCTGTTCGACAAGAGCTATTACCTCGAACCCGACTCCTCGACGCCCAAGGCCTATCAGCTGCTCGCGGCCACGCTGGAGCGCATCGACAAGACCGCGCTGGTGCACTTCACCCTGCGGCAGAAGACCCGGCTGGCGGCCCTACGGGTGCGCGAGGGCGTGCTCGTGCTGCAGACGCTGCTGTGGCCGGACGAGGTGCGCGCGGTCGACTTCCCTTCGCTCGACGACGCCCCGGCGCCGCGGCCGCAGGAATTGAAGATGGCCGAAACGCTGGTCGAGTCGATGTCCGGTGATTTCGATCCCAGCGAGTACACCGACGAATATCAGATCGAATTGCAGAAGGTGCTCGACGAGGCGATCGCCAGCGGCACCGGCAAGGTCGAATCCGCCGAGGCGACCGAACCCGCCGAGGCGCCCGATGCCGAGGTCGTCGACCTGGTCGCGGCGTTGCAGCGCAGCCTCGAGGCCAGCGGCCGCCGCGAGGCCGACGAGAAACCGGCGCCGAAGAAGGCGGCGAAGAAGTCCGCCGCCAAGAAGGCCGCGCCGCGCAAGACCGCGAGCAAATCCACGGCGAGCAAGACCGCCGCCCGCAAGGGGGCGTAGGGCACACTGGGCCCATGGACCTCGCGATCGCTGTCGTTCCGATGGGATTGGGACACCTGCGTCAAGTCCTCGACCTCGGCCACCAGGTGTTCGACACGACCACCAAGCCGTACACGTCGTGGTCGCTGACGGCCGTCGCCGAGCATCTGGACAGCCCCGACAACGCCTGCTGGGTGGCGCTGGACTCCGACCGCGTCGTCGGTTTCGTGCTCGGCTCGATGGAGTTCGAGCATCGCGACGACTGGGCCTACCTGGAGTGGATCGCGGTCGCGCCCGACATGCAGGGCCACGGCATCGCCCGCAGGCTCGTCGATGTGTGCTCGGAGGCGCTGTTCGCCCGCGGCGCCCGCCACATCGTCACCGACGTCGAGGACCGCAACAGCGCCTCCGGCGCCCTGATGACCAGCGCGGGCTTCGTCCCGGCCGCGACCGTCACCCTGCTGGTCCGCCCGAACCCCGACGAGTCCGGCACCGGCGACCAGCCCCTGCCCCCGATGTCGGCCACCACCCGCCACGACCTCATCCGCCGCGGCCGCCTCTCGGTCGAGCATCCCCGCCGCTGACGGCTACTTCCGGAACTTGTCCTCCAGTTCCCGCAGCGTCGCCTGCAGATCGGCCGGATCGTTGGTCTTGAAGATGCCCGCGTAGCCGGTCTCCGCCCGGACCGCGGCGACGACGTCCGGATCGTGGTAGAGCTGAGCCAGTTTCCGCAGGGTCGGGTCGTCCTTGTCCTCGGCGCGCGCGGCGAAGACGTTGATGTACTGCTTCAGTTCCGGCCGTTCCGGGTCGTCGGTGTAGATGACCTGCCGCGGGGTGAGCCCGGCCGGTCCCGCGAAGGTGTCGTCGACGAAGGCGGCGTCGACGCTGTCGAGCGACTGCGCGGTCAGGGTCGGATCGATCGCGGTGAGGGAGACCTTCGAGGCCGCGGTGTCGACATCCTCGATCTTGGAGTCCCAGGTGGCCCCGCCCTTCAGCACGATCAGTCCCGCCGCCGCCAGGCCGAGCAGCGGGCGCACCTGCTGCGCCGGATTGTTGCTGAGGGTGATCTGGCCGCCGCGCGGGATGTCGGCCACCGAGGTGTGCTTCTTCGAATACAGCGTGAGCGGGAAGATCTCCGTGGCGCCGATGGGCACGAGGGTGTCGTTGTTGGCGACGTTGTAGTTCGCCAGGTACCGCACGTGCTGGAACTTGTTGAGGTCCACCCGCTTCTGCGCCAGCGCCGGGTTGGGCTGCTTGTAGTCGGTGAAGTTCACGAACTCGACGGTGATGCCCTGCTCGGCGGCCTTGGCCCGGTAGATGTCCCAGTGCGGCTGGGCGATGTCGTTCACTCCGATCCGCACGACGTCGTCGGGGTGATCGTTCCCACAGGCCGTCGCGCCCAGGGCGAGCGCGAGCAGGACCGGAATCGCCGACAGGCGGCGCAGGATTCGCATTGTCGGCAAGTTAGACGACCGTCCAGGAGTTTGCGAGGGTTGTGCTCGAGGCGAATCGAACCGTTGTCGGCGGGGGTCGCGCGCGGCTTGGATGACCGGGTTCACCCACAGCGAGCAATTCGGGAGTCATAGTGAAATTCCGTCGGGTACTGGCGATCCCGGTCCTGGTAGCGACCGCGGCCCTCACCCTCACGGCCTGCGGTTCCAGCGAGGCGGAGTCCGGCACCGTCGTGCGCATCGGCACCACGGACAAGGACAAGGCGTTCGAGGTCTTCGAGCAGAAGGCGAAGGAGCAGGGCATCACGCTGAAGGTCACCAACTTCTCCGACTACAAGCAGCCCAATGCCGCGTTGTCGCAGAAGCAGATCGACGTCAACCTGTTCCAGCACCTGCAGTTCCTCGGGCAGTACAACGTGGCGAGCTCCGACACCCTCACCCCGATCGGCGCCACCTACATCGTGCCGCTCGGCCTGTATTCCAAGAAGCACAAGGCGCTGGCCGACATCCCCACCGGCGGCGAGATCGCCATCCCCAACGATCCGACCAACCAGGCCCGCGCGCTGTTCGTACTGCAGGCCGCCGGGCTGCTGAAGCTGCGTGGCACCTCCGCCCAGCCGACGCCCGCCGACATCGACGCGGGCCCGTCCAAGGTCCGGGTGACCCCCGTCGACGCCGCGCAGACCGCGCTGTCGCTGGCCTCCGTCGACGGGTCGATCATCAACAACACCTTCCTCGATCGCGCCGGGATCGACCCGCAGTCGGCGCTGTACAAGGACGACCCGAAGAACCCGGCCGCCGAGCCCTACATCAACGTCATCGTCACCCGCGCCGAGGACAAGAACGATCCGACGCTGCTGAAGCTGGTCGAGATCTGGAAGGACCCGGCCGTGGCCGCCGCGCACGCCGAGGTCACCAAGAACACCGCGGTGGCCGTCACCCGTCCGGGCGCCGAGCTCGAGCAGATCCTCGACCGGGTGCAGCAGGGCATCCGGGCGAACAAGTGAGCGCGGCCGCGGCCGCTGTCGAATTCCGTTCGGTCTCCAAGGTATTCGGCGGCGGCGCGGATCGCCATGTCGCCCTCGACGGCATCGACCTGCGGATCGAGCAGGGCGAGATCTTCGGGGTGATCGGCTATTCGGGCGCGGGCAAGTCGACGCTGGTGCGGCTGATCAACGCGCTGGAGAAGCCGACCTCGGGCACCGTCACGATCTCCGGCACCCCCATCACCGGAGTGCCGGAGTCGGCGGTGCGGCGGCTGCGTCGCGACATCGGCATGGTGTTCCAGCAGTTCAATTTGTTCCGCTCGCGCACCGCCGCGGGCAATATCGAATATCCGCTGAAGGTGGCGGGATGGAAACGGGCCGAGCGCAAGGCCAGGGTCGCCGAGCTGCTCGAGTTCGTCGGGCTCACCGACAAGGCGCGCGCCTACCCCGATCAGCTCTCGGGCGGGCAGAAGCAGCGCGTCGGGATCGCGCGGGCGCTGGCGACCTCGCCGTCGCTGTTGCTGGCCGACGAGGCCACCTCCGCGCTGGACCCGGAGACCACCGGTGAGGTGCTGCGGCTGCTGCGCAAGATCAACACCGAACTCGGGGTGACGATCGTGGTGATCACCCACGAGATGGACGTGATCCGCGCCGTCGCCGACCGGGTCGCGGTGCTGGCCGAGGGCAAGATCGTCGAATTGGCTTCCACCTTCGACGTTTTCGCGGCCCCGGTCGCGGCGCCGACTCAGTCCTTCGTCGCGACGGTGCTGCACAACCGGCCCGACGCCGCCGAGCGGGCCAGGCTGGAACAGCTGCACGGCGGACGGCTGGTCACCGTCGATGTCGACGACCACAGCGGCATCGGTGCGGCGCTGGCCGCCGCCACCGCCGCCGAGGTGCGGTTCGAGATCGTCTACGGCGGTGTGAGCACCCTGCAGGACAAGACGTTCGGCAGCATCACCCTCGCGCTGCACGGTCCCGACGACGCCGTGGACCGGGTGGTCGCCGACCTCGAACGGAAGGCGGGCTGATGGAGACGAACTGGGAGAAGTTGCGCCCCACCTTGTTCGAGGCGATCGGCACGACCGTCTACCTGGTCGGCGTGACCTTCGTGGTGGCCGGAACGCTCGGATTGATCCTCGGCACCGCGCTCTACACCACACGCAAGGGCGGACTGCTGGCGAACAGGCCAGTTCATCTTGTGCTGAATGTGCTGGTCAACGTGGTGCGGCCGATTCCGTTCATCATCCTGCTGGCGGCGCTCGGCCCGATCACCCTGGAGGTGGTGGGCACGACGATCGGCAGCGAGGCGGCACTGTTCGTGATGATCGTGGCCGCGACGTTCGGTATCGCGCGGATCGTGGAGCAGAACCTCGTCACGGTCGAGCCGGGTGTGCTCGAGGCGGCCCGGGCGGCCGGCGCCGGGCCGCTGCGGATCATTCTCACGCTGCTGATCCCGGAAGCGTTGGGCCCGTTGATCCTCGGCTACACCTTCGTGGTGATCGCGATCGTCGACATCTCCGCGATGGCGGGCACGGTCGGCGGCGGCGGGCTCGGCGATTTCGCGCTGGTCTACGGCTACCAGCAGTTCGACTGGGAGGTCACCATCGTGGCGACGCTGATCATCATCGCCGGGGTGCAGGGTGTGCAGTTCCTCGGCAACGCGCTGGCCAGAAAAGTGCTGCGCCGCTGAGTGTCCACCGAAAGGAGAAGCGGGGCAACGGACGGTGTCGTCGGTTGCCCCGCTCTTCGTCTTCGGTCAGACGTTCGACGTGCACGCCGAGAGAATGACGCTCGCCGCCCGCGGCGAGGCCGAGCCCGGATCCGGGAACGGCGGGGCACTGATGCCCAGCACGTCCACCGCCGCCCGCTCGGCCGCGGCCTGGGAGTGATCCCACGCCCAGCCGAACCGGAAGTCCGCGCCCTGCGCGACCGCGCCACAGGCATTGCGGAATTCGACGACGACCTGGCAGTCCCAGACGCCACACTCGGCCAGCGCCGCCTGGCTCGCCGCCTCCCAGCTGCCGTAGTTGACCGCCGAGGCGACCACGGCCTCCTGCGACGACAACGCCAGCGCGCCGTACAGATCACCGGACGCCGCCTGGAACCCGCCGTCGCGCGAGACCGCGGTGTATCCGGGCGCCTCGGCGATCGCCACGCCGCTCTCCGCCGCACCGGCCGGACCGGCCGTGACGACGGTGAACGCGGCGGCCGCGCACGCCGCGACCGCACCCAGGGCATACCTGCCCACAACAGACATCAGAGATTCTCCCCATCGAAAATGTCGACCCCACAACGAAAGCCGACCCGAGCAAGCCGCCGGCGAATCCTCCCGGTCCACCGGCCGCCCCAGACTAACAACCCCCACCGACAGCTTCGCTACGCGGACAACGCGGCCCGCGCCGCCATCAGCGCGAACCCGAGCAGGTTGAGCCCCCGCCACGTCGCGGGATCGGCGGCCCGGGGATCACCGGCCGCCAACCCGATCCCCCAGATCCGGTCGCGCGGACTCGCCTCGACGAGCACCCGCTCCCCGGTGCCGAGCAAGTAGTCGCGCAGTACCTCGTTCTGCCCGAATTTCGCCACGCTACCCGCGACGACGATCCCGAACCGGGCACGCTGCCACGCCGCGTCGTCGAAATCCCGGACCAGCCTGCCCAGCGTCTTCGCCTCGCCGGGGTGCGCCGCCGCGACGATCTGTCCGGCCGTGCGCTCGTCGCCGAACAGCATGGCCTTGCGCCACATCATGTAGTGCTCCGCGGTGGCGAACTCGACGCCGTCGACGGCGAAGGTCGCCGGCCACCACTGGCTCAGGCAGCTGGCGCCGATCGCGCCGTCCGGTCGCGGTCGATGGCCCCAGAACGCCAGGTACTTCGGCGTCAGGCCCCGCGCGATCGCGGTGCGCAGGTCGTCCACCGTCTCGATGGTCATGAAACCTCCCAGTTTTGGTCAAGTGAACCATATACGGGGAGTGTGCCTGTGCGCCAGCGAGATTCGGGGTCAGGCCAGGCGGGCCTCCAGTGTGGGGCCGGTGTGGAAGCTGCGGGCGATCATGGCGGAGCGGAGTTGCCAGAGGCCGGAGCCCTGGGTGGGGTCGAGGCCGGTGAGCTGGGCGATGCGGCGCAGGCGGTAGTCCACGGTGTTGGTGTGGATGTGCAGCAGGCGGGCGGTGCGGCGACGGTTCATGTTGTTGGCGATGTGTACGCGCAGGGTTTCGTAGAGCTCAGGGTGGTTGTCCAGCGGCGCGAGGAGTTCGCCGAGGCGCGCGCGGCCGGGGCCGGGACGGGTGAGCTGGTACTCCAGAGCCAGGTCGCCGAAGCGGTAGAGACCGGGGGCACAGTCGAGGCGCTCGACCATGTCGAGCAGTTCGTGCGCGCGCTCGGCCGCGGCGGGGATGTCCTCGGTGTTCGCGGGAACCAGCGCGCCCGTCACCGCCACGCGAGCGGCGCGCGACAGCGCCGCCACCAGTGCGTCGAGGGCGTCGGAGTCCATCAGGTCGGCGGGGATGAGCAGGGTGCCGCCGTCCACCGACAGCAGCGAGAGCACCTCGTCGCCGCCGTGATGGGCCAGCGCCGCCTGCACCCGGCGCAGGGTGCGCCGCGCGGCGACGGCCGCGTTCACCCGCGGATCGTCGCCCTCGGCACGCCGCCGGATCGACAGCGCCAGCACCGAATACGCGTCGGCCACCGAGATCCCGCACTCCCTGGCCATGGTCACCGTCGGCTGACCCGCGAGCAACGCCGAGGTGAGCGTGTGCACCGCGGTGTGGTGCTCGCCGGCGATGTCGCGGTGCTCGCGGATGTAGGCGCGGGTCACCGTGGTGCACAACAGGTCCGACATCGCGACCGCGCGCCGGAAGCCCTCGATCATCGCCGCCCGATCGCCGTGGGTCGCCTCGGCGAACACCGCGTCGAATCCGAGCCGGAAGCCCTCGTGGAAGGCGTGCAGGATGGTGTCGATCGGCACACCCTCGCGCGCCCAGCCCGCCGCGGCGATCGAGAGCCTGTTCAGGCGTTCGGTCTCGTCCCGCCCGTCGAGCATCCCGCCCACGATCTCCAGGCACAGCCGGGTGACCGCGGTGACGTCGCCGGAGATCGCGTCACCGGGCAGCGTCCGGCAGGTGGCCACGCTGTCCACGAAGTGGCCGACGAGCTTGCCGGTCAGGGTCCGGACATCGCGCAGCGGCTGCCACATCGGCGCCGGGTCCACGGGGATGGTCATCATCGTCGGCTCCTTCCACACCGCACCGGCAGCGCCGTCGGTGGTTCTGCTTCCGCGACGCGGGCCCCTGTGATGGCCAACACCGCGGCTTCTTCGTGATCATGACTCTAGAATGAGCGACTACTCACCTTCTACTCCTCTTTCGACCGAGGTCTACCAATGCCACCGCACGCCGACAAGCAGCGCAAACGTCCGAAACAGGATCGAGCCAAGGAGACCCGAACGCGCATTCTCGAGGTATCCGCTCAGCTTTTCGGCGCCCGCGGGATCGGCAACACCTCGACCAACCGGATCGCCGCCGAGGCCGGCATGAGCATCGGCACCCTGTACCGGTATTTCACCGACCGCGACGAGATCGTCAAGGAACTCACCGACGGGCTGTTCCTGCAGGTGGAGGACAGGTACAGCCGTCTGCTCACCGTCGCCGCCGATCTGACGCCGCGCGACGCGGTGGCCGACGTGATCCGCATCGCGGTGGAGATTCTGGTCGCCAACGGCCCGCTGGTCCGCGCGCTCGTCGCCGATCTGCAGTTCTACGGCAGCGGTATCCCCGAATTCGAGCCGCGGCTGCGCATGATCATCAAGCTGTACCTGATCCATCTGCTCGGCCCGACCAAGAACGTCGACATCGACATCATGGCGTTCATCGTGCTCAACGCCGGGTTCGCCACGGCGCTGCGTTCGGTGGAGATGGAGGACGAGGGGCTCGACCGCGACGTGGTCATCGAGCACACCGCCGACATGATCGGCGCCTGGATCGCCACGGTCGCCGAGCCCGAACCGGCCTAGAACACACGAAAGGCCCGGATCCTCGGGGATCCGGGCCGTCATCGACCGTGTTCGGTCAGCGCGCGTTCGCGGTGCAGACGACGTCGATGACCTCGGCGCCGCTGAACTGCGACGACCCGACGTTGGCCAGCAGGGCGGTCGGGGTGATCTCCGACAGCTTGCGGTACGCCGAGGCCTTCGCCTCCTCCGAGTTCGGACCCACCGCGGCGGCGAAGCCGTCGGTGCTGTCCACGATCGCGGCGCAGCCGTCGGTCCAGGTCACCATGATCTCGCAGTCGGCGGCGTCGCACAGCGACATCGCCTCGTTGTAGGCGTCGTCGTAGCGCGTCTGGTTGACGCTGACGGTGTACTCCATCGCGGCCGGGCTGAGGGCGATCACGCCGTGCAGGCTCTCCGCCTTCGCCGCACCGGCACCGAACACCGATCCGGCCGCAAGGCCGAACACCGCTACGGCGAGGCCGGCCTTACCCATGAAACTCATCGAACTGTCTCCTCTGGAAAATGCCCCGCAAGCCGGAGCACCAAGATCATCGCCGAACATCGGGGGGCGTCCAACAGAATTGAGCAGAATCACACCCGTCAGAGGTTTACATCACCACGGACCGACGACGTACTCGAGCAACGCCAGTCCGAGCGCACCCAGAATTGCCGCCACCATTCCCGACCCTATGGCCAGAAGATAATTGCGGCGCGTGCCGACCGGATTTCCCCACGTGACCAGAACACCGCCGAGCGCACCGACCACCGCGAGCACCAGCGCCCCGCCGAGCACCAGGTAGAACAGGCTGCCGACGGCCGCGGTGAGGGCGCCGCCGACGCCGCTGGTGTAGCCGACCAGGGGCACCGGAAAGCGATAGACGGCCGCGGTGACCGCGGCGGCGACCGGGGCGAGGACCACCGCGGCGAGCCCACCGGCCAGCGCCAATTTGCCCCGCGCCTGGGCGACATTCCGGTTCGGCTCCGTCATTCCCCCATGATCCCCGTCCCGGCCGAACCGGCGGCGAACCACACGCGGGAAGTCCGGGAAAACGAAAAAGCCCGGACCCCATCGGGATCCGGGCTTTCGCACGGGAACTAAACCGTGAAGCCGAGGGCGCGCAATTGTTCGCGGCCGTCCTCGGTGATCTTGTCCGGGCCCCACGGAGGCATCCAGACCCAATTGATCTTCAGGTCCTCGACCAGGCCGCTGCGCACCAGGGCGTTGCGGGACTGGTCCTCGATGACGTCGGTCAGCGGACAGGCCGCCGAGGTGAGCGTCATGTCGAGGGTGGCGATGTTCTCGTCGTCGACGGACATGCCGTAGACCAGGCCGAGATCGACGACATTGATACCGAGCTCGGGGTCGACGACATCGCGCATGGCCTCCTCGAGATCCTCGAGGTGCTGGATCTGCTCGGGCGTCAGCTCCACCTCGGCGGGCGCGGTTCCGGTGGCTTCGGCGGCCGGTGTCTCACTCATCACGCTTCCCCATTTCCCATGGCAGGCTTGGCATCTTCGGCCGAGGCGATCTGCACGACGGCGTCCTTGAACGCCATCCACCCCAGCAGTGCGCACTTCACGCGCGCCGGGTACTTGGCGACGCCCGCGAGTGCGATGCCGTCGCCGATCATGTCCTCGTCGCCCTCGACGGTGCCGCGACTGGAGATCATCTCGCTGTAGGAGTCGACGACCTTCAGTGCCTGCTGCACCGGCAGCCCGATCACCTGATCGGTGAGGATCGAGGTGGCGGCCTGGCTGATCGAGCAGCCCTGACCGTCGTAGGAGACGTCGGCGACCTCACCCGCGTCGTCGAGGTGCACGCGCAGGGTCACCTCGTCACCGCAGGTCGGGTTCACGTGGTGCACTTCGGCGCCGAACGGCTCCCGCAGCCCGCGGTGATGCGGGTGCTTGTAGTGGTCCAGGATCACTTCCTGGTACATCTGCTCCATGCGCATGTTCTATGCAACTCCGAAGAACGTCTGAGCCTTCCGCACTGCCTGCACCAGCGCGTCGACTTCGTCGAGGGTGTTGTAGACGGCGAACGACGCCCGCGCGGTCGCGGCGACGCCGAACTTGCGATGCAGCGGCCAGGCGCAGTGGTGCCCGACGCGGATGGCGACACCCTGGTCGTCGAGGATCTGGCCCACGTCGTGGGCGTGGATCCCGTCGACCACGAACGCCACCGCGCCACCGCGGTCCACGTTCTCGGTGGGGCCGATGATCCGCACGCCCTCGATGCCGCGCAGCCCCTCGAGCGCGGCGCCGGTGAGCGCGTGCTCGTGCGCGGCGATCGCGTCCATGCCGAGGTCTTCCAGGTATCGGACCGCGGCGGCCAGCCCGACGACCTGCGAGGTCATCGGCGTGCCCGCCTCGAAGCGCTGCGGCGGCGGCGCGTAGGTGGTCTTCTCCATGGTGACGGTCTCGATCATCGACCCGCCGGTGATGAACGGCGGGGTCTCCTCGAGCAGCGCGCGCCGGCCCCACAGTCCGCCGACACCCATCGGGCCGAGCATCTTGTGGCCGGAGAACGCGGCGAAGTCCACGCCGAGCTCACGGAAGTTCACCGCCATGTGCGGCACCGACTGGCAGGCGTCGAGCACGACCAGCGCGCCGACTTCCTTCGCCCTGCGCACCAATTCGGCCACCGGAGCGACCGCGCCGGTCACGTTCGACTGGTGGGTGAACGCGAGAACCTTTGTCGCGGGCGACAGTTCGAGCGAGTCCAGGTCGATGCGGCCGTCATCGGTGATGCCGTACCACTTCAACGTGGCGCCGGTGCGGCGCGCGAGTTCCTGCCACGGCACCAGGTTGGCGTGGTGCTCGAGCTCGGTGATGACGATCTCGTCGCCGGGGCCCACGTGGTGCGGGAACCGGTCGTCACCGAAGGCGTTGGCCACCAGGTTCAGCGACTCGGTCGCGTTCTTGGTGAACACGATCTCCCCGGCGTCGGCGCCGACGAACCGCGCGATGGCGACGCGGGCGTCCTCGTAGGAGTCGGTCGCCTCCTCCGCCAGCTGGTGCGCGCCGCGGTGCACCGCCGAGTTGCGGGTGAGCAGGAAGTCACGCTCGGCGTCCAGCACCTGCAGCGGACGCTGCGCGGTCGCACCGGAATCCAGGTACACCAACGGTTTCCCGTCCCGGACCGTGCGGTTCAGGATCGGAAAGTCGGCCCGGATCCGGGCGACGTCGAGGGCGGGCACCGTAGCGGTCATGTCAGGCTCCAGCGGTCGCGGAGGTGAAGCGCACGTAGCCGTTCGCGTCGAGTTCCTCGGCCAGTTCGGAGCCGCCCTCGGCGACGATCTTGCCGCCGACGAACACGTGCACGAAGTCGGGCTGGATGTAGCGCAGGATGCGGGTGTAGTGGGTGATCAGCAGGACGCCACCGTTCTCGCGCTCCTTGTAGCGGTTGACGCCCTCGGAGACGATGCGCAGCGCGTCGACGTCGAGGCCGGAGTCGGTCTCGTCGAGGATCGCGATCTTCGGCTTGAGCAGACCCAGCTGCAGCACCTCGTGGCGCTTCTTCTCGCCACCGGAGAAGCCCTCGTTCACCGAGCGGTCGGCGAAGGCGGCGTCGATGTCGAGCTCCTTCATCGACTCCTTCACCTCCTTGACCCAGGTGCGCAGCTTCGGCGCCTCGCCACGTACGGCGGTGGCGGCGGTCCGCAGGAAGTTCGACATCGAGACGCCGGGGACCTCGACCGGGTACTGCATGGCCAGGAACAGGCCGGCGCGGGCGCGCTCGTCGACCGACATCTCCAGCACGTCCTCACCGTCGAGGGTGATGGTGCCCTGGGTGACGGTGTACTTCGGATGACCGGCGATCACGTAGGACAGCGTGGACTTGCCCGAGCCGTTGGGGCCCATGATGGCGTGCGTCTCGCCGGACTTCACGGTCAGGTTCACACCGTTGAGGATCTGCTTCGACTCACCCTCGGGGGTGGTGATCTCGGCGTGCAGGTCCTTGATTTCCAAGGTGGTCATCGAATTCGAATTCCTTCGTGGGAGTGAGTGGGGTCAGATGCCGACAGTGGCGAGCTCGGCCTCGATGGCCGTCTCGAGCCGCTCTCGCACCTCGGGGATCGCGATCTTCTGGACGATCTCGTGGAAGAAGCCACGCACGACGAGGCGGCGGGCGACATCCTCCGGGATACCGCGCGAACGCAGGTAGAACAGCTGTTCGTCGTCGAAACGGCCGGTGGCACTCGCGTGTCCGGCACCGGCGATCTCACCGGTCTCGATCTCCAGGTTCGGCACCGAGTCGGCGCGCGCGCCGTCGGTGAGCACCAGGTTGCGGTTCGCCTCGTAGGTGTCGGTGCCCTCGGCGGCCGCGCGGATCAGCACGTCGCCGATCCACACGGTGCGGGCATCGCCCTTGGGGGACTTCGGATCGCCCTGCAACGCGCCCTTGTACAGCACGTTGGACTTGCAGTTGGGCGCCGAGTGATCGACCAGCAGCCGCTGCTCGAAATGCTGACCGGCGTCGGCGAAGTAGAGGCCGAGCAATTCGGCGTCGCCGCCGGGACCCGCGTAGTCGACGCGCGCGGTCAGGCGCACGAGGTCGCCGCCGAGGGTGACCGAGGTGTGCTTGACGGTGGCGTCGCGACCGAGGCGCAGGTGGTGCGCGGTGGTGTGCACAGCGTCCTCGGCCCATTCCTGGACCGCGATGACCGTCAGCTTGGCGCTGTCACCGAGCACGAATTCGACGTTCTCGGCATAGGTTCCGCTGCCGTGCTGGTCGAGCACCACCGTGGCCACGGCGAAGTTCGCCAGGCGCACCTGCAGGTGACCGTAGGCGGTCTTGCCCTCGCCAGGACCGGTGACGGTCACGGTGATCGGCTCGGCCACTTCGGTTTCCGCGCCGACCGAGATCACGGTGGCCTGCTCGAAGCCCGAGTAGGCCTGTGCGGCAACACGATCGGCGGGGGTGCCGCCCTCGCCGAGGCGAGCGTCGGTGCGGTCCACCGTCTCCACGGTGACGCCGTCGACCGGGCTCACCTCGACGACGGCCACGCCGTCGCGCACGGCGGTGCCGTCGTGCAGGCCGCGCAGTCGGCGCAGCGGGGTGAACCGCCACTCCTCGTCGCGGCCCGACGGGATCTCGAACTGGTCGACGTCGAACGAGGTGAACACCTCGCCCTTGTTGACGGCCGGAGCGGCGCCCGGGTTCTGCGTCGGCTTGTCGGGGTTCTCGGCCTCGACGGCGCCCTTCACGCCCAGCGACGACATCAGCCCACGGCCCCTTCCATCTGCAGCTCGATGAGCCGGTTCAGTTCCAACGCGTATTCCATCGGCAGTTCCTTGGCGATGGGCTCGACGAAGCCGCGCACCACCATCGCCATCGCCTCGTCCTCGGTGAGACCGCGGCTCATCAGGTAGAACAGCTGGTCCTCGGACACCTTGGAGACCGTGGCCTCGTGGCCCATGGTGACGTCGTCCTCGCGGATGTCGACGTAGGGGTAGGTGTCGGAGCGGCTGATCGTGTCGACCAACAGCGCGTCACACTTCACGGTCGACTTGGAGCCGTGGGCGCCCTTGTTCACCTGCACCAGACCGCGGTACGACGCGCGACCGCCGCCGCGCGCCACCGACTTCGACACGATGGTCGAGGAGGTGTGCGGGGCCAGGTGCAGCATCTTCGCGCCGGTGTCCTGGTGCTGGCCGACGCCGGCGAACGCGACCGAGAGCACCTCGCCGTGCGCGTGCTCGCCGGTCATCCAGACCGCCGGGTACTTCATGGTGACCTTGGAGCCGATGTTGCCGTCGACCCACTCCATGGTGGCGCCCGCCTCGGCCTTGGCCCGCTTGGTGACCAGGTTGTAGACGTTGTTCGACCAGTTCTGGATGGTCGTGTAGCGGCAGCGGCCGCCCTTCTTCACGATGATCTCGACGACCGCGGAGTGCAGCGAGTCGGACTTGTAGATCGGCGCGGTGCAGCCCTCGACGTAGTGGACGTAGGCGTCCTCGTCGACGATGATCAGCGTCCGCTCGAACTGGCCCATGTTCTCGGTGTTGATCCGGAAGTAGGCCTGCAGCGGGATGTCGACGTGCACGCCCGGCGGCACGTAGATGAACGAGCCACCCGACCACACGGCGGTGTTGAGCGCGGAGAACTTGTTGTCGCCCGCGGGGATCACCGAGCCGAAGTACTCCTGGAAGATCTCCGGGTGCTCCTTGAGCGCGGTGTCGGTGTCGAGGAAGATGACGCCCTGCTTCTCCAGGTCCTCACGGATGGAGTGGTAGACGACCTCGGACTCGTACTGCGCGGCGACACCGGACACGAGACGCTGCTTCTCGGCCTCGGGGATACCCAGCTTGTCGTAGGTGTTCTTGATGTCCTCGGGCAGGTCTTCCCAGCTCTCGGCCTGCTTCTCCGACGAGCGCACGAAGTACTTGATGTTGTCGAAGTCGATGCCATCGAGGTTGGAACCCCAGTTCGGCATGGGCTTGCGATCGAAGATGCGCAGCGCCTTGAGGCGGATGTCGAGCATCCACTCGGGCTCGTTCTTCTTGGCCGAGATGTCGCGAACGACAGCTTCCGACAGGCCGCGTTGCGCGCTGGCACCGGCCACATCCGAATCGGCCCAGCCGTAACCGTAGTTGCCCAGCGAGGCGATGGTCTCGTCCTGGGTCAGCGGTTGCACCTGGTCGGTGGTCGTCGTCATTCGGCACTCCTTCCGGAGTCGTTCGTTCGTCCCGCCGCGGGCTGTGCGGCGGATGGGGTGGCAGCTGTTTTCGGGAGCGCGACCAGCGGTACGTGGGTGGTGCAGGCGCAATCGCCGTTGGCGATGGTCGCAAGTCGCTGAACGTGGGTGCCGAGCAGGTCCCGGAAAGCGTCCAGTTCGGCGTCGCACAACTGCGGGAACTCCTCGGCCACGTGGGCCACCGGGCAGTGGTGCTGGCAGATCTGCACACCGGCGCCGACCTGGCGGGTGGTGGCGGCGAAGCCCGCGTCGGAGAACGCGTCCGCGATCTCGGTGACCTTCGCTTCGATCTCGGGGGCGGTGTGCCCGCCGACGGGTTCGATGCCGTCGACGATCGTGCGGACGCGCTTGCGCGCGAACTCCTCGATGGCCGCGTCGCCGCCGATCTCACCGAGCTGGCGGATCGCCGCCCCGGCCAGATCGTCGTAGGCGTGGCCGAGGGTGCCCCGGCCCGCCGCGGTCAGCTGATACTGCTTGGCCGGGCGGCCCCGGCCCTTCTGCTGCCACGGCGCCGATCGGCTCGCGCGCGCCTGACCGGAGTCGATGAGCGCGTCGAGATGCCTGCGCACGCCCGCGGGCGCGAGGCCGAGCGCGGCGCCGATGGCGGTCGCGGTGATCGGCCCCTCTTCGAGCAGCAACTGGACGATCGCCGCCCTGGTCTGCCCTTCGTGCGCGGTCGTCGCTGGACCGGCGGACGAGCGGGCGCCGGTCGTCTTACGACCGGTCCCGTCCACGTCTGTCCGCAAACCCACGGTTTTCACAACACAAGTGTGGCGGAATTCGTTCCCTAAATCTAATAAGGGTCGCCTGACAAAGGGTGCCCTGACCTGCGACGAAGATCATCCTCGGCGGCCGGGGACCGGCAAAACCCCAGGTGCGGCCCTCGGACGCGGCGCGGCACCACGCCCGGGGGTGACCCATCGCACACCTCGCCGCGGGCGCGAACCACCGGGATATCGCGCCCGCGCACATGGTCAACAGTCCAGCGCGGAGGCCGCCTCGGCCGGTCGGCCGTGGCAGGATGGTCGGGTGTCGAACCCGCCCGCGCCCACGTGCGTCCGTCATCCCGATCGACCGACCGGACTCGCCTGCACGCGCTGCGGACGGCCCGCCTGTCCGGACTGCCTGCGCCCCGCCGCGGTCGGCCAGCACTGCGTGGACTGTGTGCGGCAGGGACAGAGCGAGGTGCGGCCGGTCCGCACCGTCGGCGGTGGGCGAGCGGGCGCCACGTTCCCGGTGGTCACCTACGGACTGATCGCGATCAATGTGCTCGTCTACGTGATCACGGCCGCGCAGGCAGGCAGCGCGATGGACAACTATCGCGGCTCGGCCCTGTTCCGGGAGTTCGTCCTGGTTCCGCTGCTGGTCGCCGACGGCGAGTGGTGGCGGCTGATCGGGTCGGGTTTCCTGCACTACGGCGCGATCCACCTGCTGGTCAACATGTTCGCGCTGTATGTCGTCGGCCGCGATCTCGAGCAGGTGCTCGGCCGGGCGCGCTTCGCCTGCGTCTACCTGGTGTCGCTGCTCGGCGGTTCGGCCGCGGTGATGGCGCTGTCGGACTCGATCACCGCGACCGCGGGCGCCTCGGGCGCGGTGTACGGCCTGTTCGGCGCGGTCACCGTGACCCTGATCCGGTTGCGGCAGAGCCCCACGCCGATGCTGGTGGTGATCGGCGTCAACGTGCTGATCAGCTTCTCGCTGCCCGGCATCTCGCTGTGGGGTCACCTCGGCGGGCTCGCGGCGGGCACGCTCGCCGCGCTGGGCATCCTGTTCGTGCCCGGCTGGCTGTCCGCGCGCACCCAGGAGGCCGCCCGGCGCATCGGCTGGGCGGCACTGGCCGCGGTGGCGGCGGCCTGCCTGGTCGCCACCGGCGTGGCGACGCTGCTGACGCGCGACGAGATCCCCCAGATACCCGTCCGGGTGAGCGCCCCCGTCGACATCCCGGCGCCGCCGCCGCGCTGACCACCGTTCGCGCTGGTCGACGGCGAGGGACCGACCGGAACGCCGCTCCTGGCGGCCGACCACACTAGGCTCGCTCCTCGTGGCGGTACTGGAGGGCGCGGCGCGCAAGATATCGGCGTTCGGTAGACGGGCTCTCGGGTTCGACGTACCGGCGCCCGATCACACCGTCGCGGTGCTGCACCGCGACGAGAGCGAGGTCCCCGGCCTCGACAAGCGTGAGCGCGCGCAACTGGACCGGATCCGGCTCATGGGCGCCACCGGCGCCGTCCTCATGGCGATCGCGGCGCTGGGCATCGGCGCGCAGCCGGTGCACCAGAACCCGGTCTCCGGCATGCGGGTCTTCGGCATCTTCGCACGGGCGCACACCGGCTCGCTGGCGATGTGCATGTTCGGCACCGTCCTGGTGATCGGCGCGTGGCTGCTGCTGGGCCGCTTCGCGATCGGCGGGCTGGCCGGGTCACCGATCCACCGGCTGACCCGCTCGCAGCTGGACCGGACGCTGTTGCTGTGGATCATCCCGCTCAGCGTGGCGCCGCCGATGTTCAGCAACGACGTCTATTCCTATCTGGCGCAGAGCGAGATCGCCGCACGCGGCATCGACCCGTACGACGAGGGTCCCGTCGCCGGCCTCGGCATCGACAACGTCCTGACCAACAACGTGCCCACCATCTGGCGCGACACCCCGGCGCCCTACGGCCCACTGTTCCTCTGGATCGGGCGCGGCATCGCGGAACTGACCGGGGACAACATCATCGCCGGGGTGTGGGTCCATCGGCTGCTGGCCCTGGCCGGGGTGGCGCTGATCGTGTGGGCGCTGCCGCGACTGTCGGTGCGCTGTGGCGTGGCGCCGGTCAGCGCGCTGTGGCTGGGCGCAGCCAATCCCCTGGTGCTGTTCCACCTGGTCGGCGGCGTGCACAACGACGCGCTGATGCTGGGCCTGATGCTGGCGGGCGTGGAACTCATGCTGCGGGCGATCTACGGCGACGGCGGCAAGCCCGACCGGTTGACCGGGCCGATCACGGCGCCGTTCGATGCCAGGGCCTATGGGCTGCTGATCGGTGGCGCGGTGGTGATCACGCTGTCGTCGTCGGTGAAGTTCACCTCGATCATCGCGCTCGGCTTCGTCGGCATGGCACTGGCCAGACGCTGGGGCGGCGACCTGAAGGCGGTGGCGAAAGCGGCCCTACTCCTGGGCGTGATCGCCGCGGTGACAACGCTTTTCGTGAGCTGGGCCAGCGGTCTCGGCTTCGGCTGGGTCTTCACCCTCAACACGGCGAGCGCGGTGCGCAGCTGGATGTCGCTGCCGACGGTCATCGGCATCATCACCGGTTTCGGCGGCGTGCTGCTGGGACTCGGCGATCACACCACCGCGCTGCTGTCGATCACCCGGCCCATCGCGGCCCTGGTCGCGGCCTTCGTGACAATTCGCATGCTGGTTGCGACCGGCACCGGCCGACTGCACCCGGTGGGCGCGCTCGGCGTGGCCCTCGGCGCCATCGTGCTGCTGTTCCCGGTGGTCCAGCCCTGGTACCTGCTGTGGGCGATCGTGCCGCTGGCGGCCTGGGCGACGCAGCCGGTGTTCCGCGTCCCGGCGGTCGCGTTCTCCGCGGTCGTCTCGATGCTGGTGATGCCGCGCGGCGCGGAGTTCCAGGTCTTCCAGATCATCGGCGCCGCACTGGCCGCCGCGGTCTGCTTCGGGCTGTTCTACGCCCTCACCCGGCACACCCTGCCCTGGCGCGCGCAGCCGGGGGTGTCGGCTGAGTCACAGCAGGGCACGGCTTACCGTGTGACATCGTGAAGACACGCCCCGGCCCCGCTGTCAGCATCGACGGTGTGGTCAAGCGCTACGGCGCGACCACCGCGGTGGACGGCCTGCGGTTCGAGGTCGAGCAGGCCCAGGTGTTCGCGCTGCTCGGTCCCAACGGCGCCGGCAAGACCACCACCGTCGAGATGTGCGAGGGCTTCGTGCGTCCCGACGCGGGCACGGTCCGCGTCCTCGGGCTCGACCCGATCGCCGACTCCGAACAGCTGCGTCCCCGGATCGGGGTGATGCTGCAGGGCGGCGGCGCCTACCCGGGCGCTCGCGCGGGCGAGATGCTCGACCTGGTCGCCGCCTACTCCGCCGACCCGATCGATCCCGGCTGGCTGCTGTCGACCCTCGGCCTGAGCGAGCACCGCCGCACGCCGTACCGGCGCCTGTCCGGCGGCCAGCAGCAGCGCCTCGCGCTGGCCTGCGCCCTGGTCGGCCGCCCGGAGATCGTGTTCCTCGACGAACCGACCGCGGGCCTCGACGCGCAGGCCAGGCTGATCGTGTGGGAGCTGATCGACGCGCTGCGCCGCGACGGGGTGAGCGTGGTGCTCACGACACACATGATGGACGAGGCCGAACAGCTCGCCGATCAGCTGGTGATCATCGATCACGGGCAGATCGTCGCCGAGGGCACCCCCGCCGAGGTCACCGCGCACGGCGCCGCGGGCCAGCTGCGCTTCTGCGCCCCACCCAAACTCGATATCGCGCTGCTGAAATCGGCCCTCCCGGAAGGCTTCTCGCCGCGCGAGACCACGCCGGGCACCTATCTGATCGAGGGCGAGATCACCCCGCAGGTGCTGGCCACCGTCACCGCCTGGTGCGCCAGGATGGACGTGCTGGCCACCGACATCCGGATCGACCAGCGCCGCCTCGAGGACGTCTTCCTCGAACTGACCGGACGGGATCTGCGCGGATGACCGAGACCACCAGCCGGTTCCTGCCCGGCACCTTCACGCCCGACCCGCGCCCCGCGAGCCGCGCCGCGATGCTGGCCGCGCAGACGGCGCTCGAGCTGAAGCTGTTGCTGCGCAACGGCGAGCAGCTGCTGCTCACCATGTTCATCCCGATCACCCTGCTGGTCGGGCTCACCCTGCTGCCGTTCGGCGAGTTCGGCGAGCACCGGGTGGACAAGGTCGTGCCGATGGTCATGATGACCGCGGTCATGTCGACGGCGTTCACCGGCCAGGCCATCGCCGTCGGCTTCGATCGGCGCTACGGCGCGCTCAAACGGCTCGGCGCCACCCCGCTGCCACGCTGGGGCGTGATCGCGGGCAAGTGCGCGGCGGTGCTCATCGTCGTCGTGCTGCAGGCGCTGCTGCTCGGCCTGATCGGTGTCGCGCTGGGCTGGCGGCCCGGACTCGGCGGTCTCGCGCTGGGCGCGCTGGTGATCGCGCTCGGCACCGCGACCTTCGCCGCGATGGGCCTGCTGCTCGGCGGCACGCTCAAGGCCGAGGTCGTGCTGGCGCTGGCCAACATCTTCTGGTTCGTCATGCTCGGGATCGCCAGCCTGGTGCTGGTCAGCGACTCGCTGCCGACCGCGCTCACCGTGCTCGTCCGGCTGGTGCCCTCCGGCGCGCTGGCCTTCGCGCTGGAAGCGGCGCTGTCGGGTGCGGTCGACTGGCTCGGCGTCGCGGTGCTCGCCGTGTGGGGCGTGGTGTGCGGCGCGCTGGCGACCCGGCTGTTCCGGTTCAGCTGACGTGATCAACGACGCACCGTAGTAGCCCGGGTATCGGTCGCGATCGGGCGGCCAGTACCATCGTGACGTGCTGTATCGCGCCTTCATGCGACTCGTCGACCGGCTGCCGCTGCCCTCACTGCGGGTGCAGTTGCTCATCGCCGCCGCCGTCGTCCTCACCCAGGCCGGCATCTCGGTGACCGGCGCCATCGTGCGCGTCACCGCCTCGGGCCTCGGCTGCCCCACCTGGCCGCAATGCTTCCCCGGCAGCTTCACCCCCGTGGGGGTGTCGGAGGTGCCGGTCCTGCATCAGGCCGTCGAGTTCGGCAACAGGCTGCTCACCTTCGTCGTCTCGCTGTTCGCCGGGCTGATCGTGCTGGCCGTGCTGCGGGCGCGCCGGCGCAAGGACGTGCGGGTCTACGCGTGGCTGATGCCGGGCGGCACCGTCGTGCAGGCCGTCATCGGCGGCATCACCGTGCGCACCGGCCTGCTGTGGTGGACCGTCGCGGTGCACCTGCTCGCGTCGATGGTGATGGTGTGGCTGGCCGTGGTGCTCTACGCCAAGATCGCCCAGCCCGACGACGGCATCGAGACGGTGCAGGTGCCCGCTCCCCTGCGCTGGCTGACGGCGCTGAGCGGCGTCGCGCTGGCGGGCGTGCTGATCGCGGGCACGCTGGTCACCGCGGCCGGACCGCACGCGGGCGACAAGAGCATCGAGCGCCAGGTCGAGCGGCTGCAGGTCGAGATCGTCACGCTGGTGCACCTGCACTCGCAGCTGCTCGTCGGCTATCTGGCGCTGCTGATCGGGCTCGCGTTCGGCCTGTTCGCGGTCGGGATCACTCCGGCGATCCGCACGCGGCTGTTCGTGCTGCTCGGGTTGGTGCTGTCGCAGTCGCTGGTGGGTGTCGTCCAGTACTTCACCGATGTGCCCGCCGCGCTCGTCGCCATCCACGTCGGTGGCGCGGCGGCGTGCACGGCGGCCACGGCCGCGCTGTGGGCTTCGCTGCGGACAAGGGAGAAGGTCGAGGCGCCCGCGGGCGTCACCGCGCCCGCGGTGTCCTGACCCGAAACACACGACTGCCCGCGATCACTGAGATCGCGGGCAGTTGTCGTTCGGTGCCGCGCTCAGGCGCCGGCGAACAGGTCCGCGTTGCGGGCCTTCGGGAAACGGGTCTGCTTGGCGACCCAGCCCGCCATCTTCTTCCAGTGCGACGCGGTCGGGGTGACCACGGAGACCAGCTCGCGGTTCCACTCGTCGGCCTCGGTGAGCCCGTCGACCTTCTCCACGATCGCCTTCGCGGTCGCCAGATCCGCGACCACCCGGTCTCCCAGGATGCCGTCGGCGCCGACCAGCGTGATCCGGACGCCCTGCTCACCGATGTACTGCAGCACGGCCGTACCCGAACCACCGTGCTCGGCGACGAACTTGACGATGGACTTCTCGACCTCGGCAGGCACCTTCACGGCGGCGGGGGCGGCGGCGGTTGCACTCATGCCGGGGAGTTTACCGGCCGGTAGTCGCGCGTCCACCCCCGAGTGGCGTCGAACACGGGGTGTACAAAGGGGACTCATGCATGCGATTCAGGTTTCCGAGCACGGTGGTCCCGAGGTTCTGCGGTACGTGGAGGTGGCCGATCCGCCGATCGGGCCGGGTCAGCTGCTGGTCGACACCCAGGCCGTCGGCGTCAACTACATCGACATCTACTTCCGCACCGGCCTGTATCCGCAGCAGACGCCCTATGTTCCCGGTTCGGAGGGCACCGGCGTCGTCGCGGAGGTCGGCGCCGAGGTGACCGAGTTCGCCGTCGGCGACCGGGTCGCGTGGGCGGCGGCGCCGGGCAGCTACGCCGACCGGGTCGCCGTCGACGCTGCGGTGGCCGTGAAGGTGCCCGAAGGCGTGGACACGACCGTCGCGGCGGCCGCGCTGCTGCAGGGCATGACCGCGCACTACCTCGTCGAATCGGTGTTCCGGCCCGAGCCGGGCGACCCGGTGCTGATCCACGCGGGCGCGGGCGGTGTCGGCCTGCTGCTGACGCAGATGGCCGCCGCCAAGGGCGCGCGGGTGATCACCACGGTCTCCACCGACGACAAGGAGAAGCTCTCGCGCGCGGCGGGCGCGTCCGAGGTGCTGCGTTACGGCGACGACCTCGCCGACCGGGTCCGCGCGCTCACCGGTGGGACCGGCGTCGCCGCGGTCTACGACGGCGTCGGCGCGAGCACGTTCGAGGCCAGCCTCGCCTCGCTGCGCGTCCGCGGCACCCTCGCCCTGTTCGGCGCGGCCAGCGGCGCCGTCCCCCCGTTCGACCCGCAGCGCCTCAACCCTGCCGGTTCGCTCTGGCTGACCCGTCCCTCGCTGGGCGCCTACACGCGGGACCGCGCCGAATTCCTGTGGCGCGCCACCGATGTCTTCGACGGCATCGCTACGGGCACCCTGAACCTGCGCGTCGGCGCCACCTACCCGCTCGCCGACGCGGCCCAGGCGCACCGCGATCTCGCCGCGCGCAAGACCACCGGCTCGATCGTCCTGCTGCCGTAGCCCCGAACACGACAGCGGCCGGGCGTTCACCGCCCGGCCGCTGTCGTTGCGCGAGGATTCAGAGGCCGACGAGGCTGCCCAGGGTCGTCCAGCCGAGCACCGAGTCGACAGCGAGGCCACAGAAGACCACGGCCAGGTAGTTGTTCGACTGCAGGAACAGGCGCAGCGGCTTCACGGATTCGCCGCGGCGCACGCCGGCGTAGAGCTGGTGGGCCATCAGCAGGAACCAGGCGCCGGCGACCAGGGCGACGGCCGCGTAGATGACGCCGGTCGCGGGGACCAGCGCCAGGGTCGCGAGCACGGTCAGCCAGGTGTAGATGACGATCTGCTTGGTGACGACCTGCTCGGTGGCGACCACCGGCAGCATCGGCACGCCCGCCGCGCGGTAGTCCTCCTTGTAGCGCATGGCCAGCGCCCAGGTGTGCGGCGGCGTCCAGAAGAAGATCACCAGGAACAACACGATCGCGGGCCAGCCGATGGTGCCGGTGACGGCCGACCAGCCCACGAGGGCGGGCATGCAGCCCGCGGCGCCGCCCCACACCACGTTCTGCGAGGTCCGCCGCTTGAGGCCCTTGGTGTAGACGAAGACGTAGAACAGGATCGTCGCGACCACCAGCACACCGCTGAGCAGATTGGCCTGCCACCACAGCCAGCCGAACGAGATCGCGCCGAGCGCCACGCCGAAGACGAGCGCGTGCCTGGTCGGCACCGCGTCGCGGGCCAGCGGCCGCCGCGCGGTCCGCTTCATCACCTTGTCGATGTCGGCGTCGGCGACGCAGTTGAGGGTGTTGGCGCTGGCCGCGCCCATCCAGCCACCGAACAGGGTGACCAGGATCAGCCGGATGTCGACGGTGCCGCGATCGGCCAGCAGCATCGTCGGGATGGTGGCGACGAGCAGCAGCTCGATGACCCGGGGCTTGGTGAGCGCGATGTAGGCCAGCGGCTTGCGCACGATCTTGGCGACGAGGCCGTCGCCGGTGATCCGGTCGGCCAGCGCCGTCGAGGAAGTGTGCGCACCGCTACTACCCGGCTGGGGATCGATCCGCACTGTTTCTCCTCGCACGCTGTGCTTCGCATCCGGCATTGGAACCAGCAGCGCGCGGCTGCGGCGCGGCCACTACTACAGACGATGGTAGACCCACGCCGGTGCCGCTCCACGCCAGGCCCCCGCCACCGTGGGCCCCGTCACGGCGCCCTCGAGGCCGCCCACGGCGGTGAACCCGCGCCGACGCGCAGGTGAACGGTGACGTCGGCGAGCCATCGCCCGACGCGCCGGGCGATGCCACCGACACCGCGAACGGTGTCGCCGCTCCACTCTAGACTCACAACCAGGGTTCGCGCCGGTCCCGTGGAGCTCCACCACTAGGGTAGGGGTGTACATCGGTACGCACCCAGGCCGCGTGCGGTCCGTACGACATCCACATCGCCGCTGCCATGTATCGCCGTCGACGAAACCTAGGTCAGGAGAACCACGGTCGTGTCAGTCACAGACGACATTCGCGCCCTCACTCAGCGGAACTACCCCAGCGACTGGACGGACCTCGACACCAAGGCCGTCGACACCGCCCGTGTCCTGGCCGCGGACGCGGTGCAGAAGGCGGGCAACGGGCACCCCGGCACCGCGATGAGCCTCGCGCCGGTCGCCTACACCCTCTTCCAGCGCACCATGCGCCACGATCCCGCGGAGCCGCGCTGGGTCGGCCGCGACCGGTTCGTGCTGTCCTGTGGGCATTCCAGCCTCACTCTCTACGTCCAGCTCTACCTGGCCGGTTTCGGCCTGGAGCTCACCGATCTCGAGCAGCTGCGCCAGTGGGACTCGCTGACCCCGGGCCACCCCGAGTTCCGGCACACCGACGGCGTCGAGATCACCACCGGCCCGCTCGGCCAGGGTCTGGCCTCCGCGGTCGGCATGGCCATGGCGGCCCGCCGTGAGCGCGGCCTCTACGATCCGGACGCCCCCGCGGGCACCAGCCCGTTCGACCACTTCATCTACACCATCGCCTCCGACGGCGACCTGCAGGAGGGCGTCACCGCCGAGGCCTCCTCGATCGCGGGCACCCAGCAGCTGGGCAACCTCGTGGTGATCTACGACGACAACGAGATCTCCATCGAGGACGACACCGACATCGCCTTCACCGAGGACGTCGCCAAGCGCTACGAGGCCTACGGCTGGCACGTGCAGGTCGTCGAGGGCGGCGAGGACGTCGTCGCGATCGAGGCCGCGATCGAGGCCGCCAAGGCCGAGACCGCCAAGCCCTCGATCATCATCCTGCGCACCATCATCGGCTTCCCCGCGCCGAACAAGATGAACACCGGCGGCGTGCACGGCGCGGCGCTGGGCGCCGACGAGGTCGCCGCCGTGAAGAAGGCGCTCGGCTTCGATCCCGAGAAGTCCTTCGACGTCGACCCGGCCGTCATCGAGCACACCCGCAAGGCCCTCGCCCGCGGCGCCGAGGCGAAGGCGAAGTGGCAGACCGACTTCGACGCCTGGGCCACGGCCAACCCGTCGAACAAGGCGCTGTTCGACCGCCTGCAGACCCGCTCGCTGCCGCAGGGCTGGACCGAATCGCTGCCCACCTTCGAGACCGACCCGAAGGGCATGGCCACCCGCAAGGCCTCCGGCAAGTTCCTGGCCGCCGTCGCCGACGCGCTGCCCGAGCTGTGGGGCGGCTCGGCCGACCTGGCCGAGTCCAACAACACCACGATGCCCAGCCAGCCGAGCTTCGGCCCCGAGTCGATCTCCACCGGCATGTGGAAGGCGCAGCCCTACGGCCGCACCCTGCACTTCGGCATCCGTGAGCACGCGATGGGCTCGATCCTCAACGGCATCGCGCTGCACGGCCCGACCCGCCCCTACGGCGGCACCTTCCTGGTGTTCTCCGACTACATGCGCCCGGCCGTGCGCCTGGCCGCGCTGATGCGGGTGCCCGCCATCTACGTCTGGACCCACGACTCGATCGGCCTGGGCGAGGACGGCCCCACCCACCAGCCGATCGAGCACCTGGCCGCGCTGCGCGCGATCCCCGGCCTCAACGTCGTGCGCCCCGGCGACGCGAACGAGACCGTGCACGCCTGGCGCACCGTCCTCGAGCGCGACTCCGACGAGCACACCTCGCACTTCTCGGTGCACGAGGCCCCGCACCAGGACGGCCCGTCCGCGCTGGCGCTGACCCGCCAGGACGTCCCGACCCTCGAGGGCACCAGCTACGAGGGCGTGAAGAGGGGCGGCTACGTGCTGGCCGAGGCCTCCACCGGCACCCCGCAGGTGATCCTCATCGGCACCGGTTCCGAGCTCCAGCTCGCGGTGGCCGCGCGCACTACCCTGGAGGAGCAGGGCATCCCGACCCGCGTGGTCTCGATGCCGTGCGTGGAATGGTTCGACGCGCAGGAGCAGGGCTACCGCGACGAGGTGCTGCCGCCGTCGGTGCGCGCCAGGGTCGTCGTCGAGGCCGGTATCGCGATGCCGTGGCACCGATTCGTCGGTGACGCCGGCGAGGTCGTCGGTATCGAGCACTTCGGCGCCTCCGCCAACTTCAAGAAGCTGTACTCCGAGTTCGGTATCACCGCCGATGCCGTCGTCGCCGCCGCGCTGCGTTCGACCGACAAGGTGAAGGGGTAAAACCAATGGCACAGAACGAGAATCTCGCCGCGCTCTCGGCCGCGGGCGTCTCGGTGTGGCTCGACGACCTGTCCCGTGATCGGATCAAGTCCGGCAATCTCGCCGACCTGGTCGCGACCAGGAGCGTCGTCGGTGTCACCACGAACCCGAGCATCTTCCAGGCCGCGCTGAGCAAGGGCCACGACTACGACGGCCAGCTGAAAGAGCTCGCCGGGCAGGGCGCCGACGCCGACGCGGCGATCCGCACCATGACCACCGACGACGTGCGCGCCGCCTGCGACGTGCTCGCCCCGGTGTTCGAGGCCACCGACGGCGTCGACGGCCGCGTGTCGATCGAGGTCGACCCGCGCTACGCCTTCGACGCCGACAAGACGGTCGCCCAGGCGATCGAGCTGTGGAAGATCGTCGACCGCAAGAACCTGTTCATCAAGATCCCGGCCACCGAGGCGGGCCTGCCCGCCATCACCGCGGTGATCGGCGAGGGCATCAGCGTCAACGTGACGCTGATCTTCTCGGTGCCGCGCTACCGCGCGGTGATGGGCGCCTACCTCGACGGTCTGCGCAACGCCAAGATCGGCGGCCACGACCTGGCCAAGATCCACTCGGTCGCGTCGTTCTTCGTCTCCCGCGTGGACACCGAGATCGACAAGCGCCTCGACGCCATCGGCACCCCGGAGGCGCTGGCGCTGCGCGGCAAGGCCGGCGTGGCCAACGCCCGCCTCGCCTACGCCGAGTACCAGGACGTGTTCGACGGTGGGGCGCACACCTCCACCTACAACCACCTGGCCTCCCAGGGCGCCAACCGGCAGCGGCCGCTGTGGGCCTCGACCGGCGTGAAGAACCCGGACTACCCGGACACCCTCTACGTCACCGAGCTGGTCGGCCCGAACACGGTCAACACCCTGCCGGAGAAGACCCTGGAGGCCTTCGCCGACCACGGTGAGGTCCGCGGCGACACCCTCGGCGGCCAGGCCGTCGAGGCCGCCCAGGTCTTCGCCGACCTGGAAGCGGTCGGCGTCGACCTGGCCGACGTGTTCGACCTGCTCGAGCGCGAGGGCGTCGACAAGTTCGAGTCCGCGTGGAACGAACTGCTCGAGGCCACCACCGCCGAACTGACCGCGGCGGCGGGGGGCAACTGACCCGATGGCCGGCACAGCATCGACGGATCAGGCGGCGGGGCTGTGGCACAACCCGCTGCGCGACGAACGAGACAAACGGGTCCCCTTCATCGCGGGCCCGTGCTGCTTGGTGATCTTCGGTGTCACCGGAGATCTGTCCCGCAAGAAGCTGATGCCGGCCATCTACGACCTGGCGAACCAGGGGCTGTTGCCCCCTGGTTTCGCCCTGGTCGGTTTCGCCCGGCGCGACTACGCCGATGAGGACTTCGCCGCCGTCGTCCTCGACGCGGTGAAACAGCACGCCCGCACGCCCTTCCGCCAGGAGGTCTGGGACAACCTGGCCGAGGGGCTGCGGTTCGTGCAGGGCAGTTTCGACGACGACGTCGCGTTCGCGACCCTCGCCGACACCCTGCGCACGCTCGACGAGACTCGCGGCACCGGCGGCAATTACGCCTTCTACCTGTCGATTCCGCCGAACATGTTCCCCGTGGTGCTCGATCAGCTCTCCGAGCACCACCTCGCCCAGCCCACCGGCGTCGACGCCGACGGCTACCTGCCGTGGCGGCGGGTGGTGATCGAGAAGCCCTTCGGCCACGATCTGGAGAGCGCGAAGGAACTCAACGCGCTGGTGAACCGCGTGTTCCCGGAGGAGCAGGTCTTCCGCATCGATCACTATCTCGGCAAGGAGACGGTGCAGAACATCCTCGCGCTGCGCTTCGCCAACGAACTGTTCGAGCCGATCTGGAACGCGAACTACGTCGACAGCGTGCAGATCACGATGGCCGAGGACATCGGATTGGGCGGGCGCGCGGGGTATTACGACGGGATCGGCGCCGCCCGCGACGTCATCCAGAACCATCTGCTGCAGCTGCTGGCGCTGACCGCGATGGAGGAACCCACCTCCTTCGAGCCCCAGCAGCTGACCACCGAGAAGATCAAGGCGCTCTCGGCCACCAAGCTCGTCGAACCGCTGGACGAGACCACCGCGCGCGGCCAGTACACCGAGGGCTGGCAGGGCAGCGAACACGTGGTCGGCCTGCACGAGGAGGAGGGCTTCGACCCGCAGTCGCGGACCGAGACCTTCGCCGCGATCACCGTGCACGTGGAGAACCGCCGCTGGGCGGGGGTGCCGTTCTATCTGCGGACCGGAAAACGCCTGGGCCGCAGGGTCACCGAGATCGCGGTGGTCTTCAAGCGCGCGCCGCACCTGCCCTTCGACCAGACGATGACCGAGGAGCTCGGCCAGAACGCGCTGGTCATCCGCGTGCAGCCGGACGAGGGCATCACCCTGCGCTTCGGTTCCAAGGTGCCGGGCTCCGGCATGGAAGTGCGCGACGTGAACATGGACTTCAGCTACGGCGAGGCGTTCACCGAGTCCTCCCCCGAGGCCTACGAGCGGCTCATCCTGGACGTGCTGCTCGGCGTGCCGTCACTGTTCCCGGTGAACGCCGAGGTCGAATTGTCCTGGCGCATCCTCGATCCCGTGCTCACGCACTGGGCCGCCGAGGGCAAGCCCGAACCCTACGAGGCCGGGACCTGGGGTCCCGCCTCGGCCGAGGAGATGCTCGCGCGCAGCGGGCGGGAATGGCGGCGCCCGTGATCGTCGACATGCCGGACACGAACACGGTCGAGGTCGGCAAGCGGATGGTGCAGCTGCGCGAGACCAACGGCGTCATCACCCAGGGCCGGGTGCTCACGCTGGTGGTGTGCACGCTGGACTCGTCGGAGGCCGAGGACGCGATCGACGCCGCCAACGACGCCAGCCGCGAGCACCCCTGCCGGGTGATCGTGCTGGCCCGCGGCGACCGCGACGCCGAGGCCCGCCTCGACGCGCAGATCCGGGTCGGCGGTGACGCGGGCGCGGCCGAGGTGATCGTGCTGCGGCTGCAGGGTCCGCTGGTGAACCACGAGAGCAGTGTGGTCACGCCGTTCCTGCTGCCCGACACCCCGGTGGTGGCGTGGTGGCCGCGGGGCGCGCCGGAGTTCCCGTCCCTGGACTCGGTGGGCAAGCTGGCCAAGCGCCGGATCACCGACGCCACCTTCGCGCCCGACCCGCAGGCCGCCATCAAGAAGCGCCGCCACTCCTACGCGGCAGGCGACACCGACCTGGCGTGGAGCCGCATCACCTACTGGCGGGCGCTGCTGGCCGCGGCGCTGGACGAACCGCCGTTCGAGCCGGTCACCTCGGTGACCGTGTCCGGACTGGCCAGCGAACCGGCGCTGGACACGCTGGCCGGCTGGCTGGCCTCGCGCCTGGACTGTCCCGTCCGCCGCCGGACGGGTGAGCTGCGGGTGGAGGTGCACCGCGGCACGGATTCGATCGCGATCAGCAGACCGCAACTGGGCAGAACCGCAACGCTGACCCGCACCGGTGAACCCGACCAGCGAATCGCGCTGGCGCGCCGGGAAACTCGCGATTGCCTCGCCGAGGAACTGCGCCGGCTCGACGCCGACGAGATCTACGCCGAGGCGCTCGCCGGAATCGAGAAGGTGACCTATGAGTGACCACATCGACGTGCACGACGAGCTCGGCGCCGAATTCCCCGCCGACACGATCGAGGTCCACGACGACGCCGACCTGCTCGCCGACGCCGCGGCCGAGCGCTTCGTCGACGTGATCGTCGCCGCCCAGGCCGAACGCGGCACCGCCTCGGTGGCGCTGACCGGCGGCAGCGACGGCATCCGGCTGCTCGAGCGCGTCCGGGCGAACCCGGGCGCCATCGACTGGTCGACGCTCTACGTCTACTGGGGCGACGAACGGTTCGTCCCCGACGGCGACGCCGACCGCAACGAGCTGCAGGCCAGGCAGGCGCTGCTGGACCATGTGCCGCTCGATCCGGCGCACGTGTTCCCGATCGCCGCGTCCGACGGCACCTACGGGTCGCCGGAGGCCGCGGCCGCCGCCTACGCCCAGCTCGTGCACACCGAGCTCGACGAGCGCGGCGAGTTCGACCTGACCGTTCTCGGCATGGGACCGGAGGGGCACATGAATTCGCTGTTCCCGCACTCCCCCGCCGTCCGCGAGCAGACCGATTACGTGGTGGCCGTGCACGATTGCCCGAAGCCGCCGCCGACCAGGGTGAGCCTGACCCTGCCCGCGGTGCATCGGTCCCGGCACGTGATGCTGGTGGTGAGCGGCGAGGGCAAAGCGGCCGCCGTGGCCGCCGCCGTCAACGGCGCCTCCCCCGACGACGTTCCCGCGGCGGGCGCGGTCGGCATCGAGTCGACCACCTGGGTCATCGACGAGGCCGCGGCCTCCGACCTCCTGCTCGACGAGGAGTAGGCGACCGCTCGCGAGGGGCCCGGAACGTGGGCCCCTCGCGGGGCGCCCCGCGGCCGATCGATATCGTCGAGTTCAGTCGACCGGCCGAAGGGTGAACACAGCATGATCCAGTCCGAGACGGTGACCGTTCCGGAGCACATCCACGGCTATCCGCAGGTGGCATTCGGCGGCTACGTGGCCGGGATGCTGGCCCGCCGTTCCGGTGCGGGCACCGTCCGGGTGGACTTCCGCCGCGCGGTTCCGGTCGGCACCCCGATCACGCTGTCGGTCACCGAACCGGGCCACGTGGCGCTGACCGATACCGACGGCACCGTCCTTGCCCGCTCCGCCCCGGACGGGTCGAGCCCCACCGCGCCGCCACCGCCCTCGTGGTCGGCGGCGAAGCGGGCGGTCGAGGCCGCGCTGGCGAGCCGGCAGCGGCCTGTCACCGACTGCTACGGCTGCGGAGTGGAGTGCGCGCCCGGCCACGGCCTTCGCCTGTTCCCCTGGCCGGTGCCGGATCGTCCGGTCGTCGCCGCGGCCTGGACGCCGGATCAGGGTCTCGCCGACGACAAGGGCGAACTACCGCCGGAGATCGTCTGGTCCGCCCTCGACTGCCCCGGTGGCATCGCCGCCTGGGTGTTCCAGGACATGGCCCGCGGCGCGGTGACCGCGGCCCTCACCGCCACCACCTACCAACCGGTCCTGGCC
Source organism: Nocardia neocaledoniensis (assembly GCF_003182135.1). Classification (GTDB taxonomy): domain Bacteria; phylum Actinomycetota; class Actinomycetes; order Mycobacteriales; family Mycobacteriaceae; genus Nocardia; species Nocardia neocaledoniensis. Next base: position 215,386 of record NZ_QGTL01000001.1, read on the forward strand.
GGTGCCGAATACCTCTCGCACGCCTGGGCGATCCGCAGCGAGGGCCGCAAATTCACGGTGGGCGTCGCTCTTTCGACCCGCGAGGGCGAACTCTGCGCTGCCGCCGAGGCACTCTGGGTGGTGCCGCGGGAGGTTGCCGAGGCACCGGTGTAAGGCCTCACCGGCGGCCGCGCGGACCGGTCGGCCCTGCCTGTCGACGGCTGCGGCTGCCTCCCCCTGGGCATCGGCCGCCGGACACCGGCGTCCTCGGCCGACACGAATCCGCGCGACAGGCCGATCGCGCACGGGCGCCGCGGCGGCAGGGCCCGTGCGATCAGCCGCCGGACACGGGGGCCGTCGCGAGGTGCCAGAACTCGGCGTATCGGCCGTCCGCGGCGAGCAGTTCGTCGTGCGTGCCTTGTTCCGCGATCCGCCCACCGTCGAGGAAGACGACATGATCGACCGTGCGGACGGTGTTGAGCCGGTGTGCGACCATCACGACGGTGCGGCCACGCATCAGCCGTTCGATGCCCGCGTGCACGGCGGCCTCGTTGGCCGGGTCGAGCGCCGAGGTGATCTCGTCGAGCAGCACGATCGGAGCGTCCTTCAGCAACGCGCGGGCGATCGAAACCCGTTGGCGCTCACCGCCGGAGAGCAGCGCGCCGCCCTCACCGACCGCGGCCGACCAGCCGCCGGGCAGTCGCTCGATCACCTCGTCGAGCCGCGCCGCGGTCGCCGCGGCGCGCACCTCGGCGGTGCTCGCGTCGGGGCGGCCGAGGCGGATGTTGTCCTCGATCGTGCCGTCGAACAGGTAGACGTCCTGGAACACGATCGCCACCCGCGCCATCAGCGTCGCCGTGTCGATGTCGCGGACGTCGACGCCACCGTGCCGCACCGCGCCCGCGTGCACGTCGTGGAACCGGGCGAGCAGGTGCAGCAGCGTGCTCTTACCCGCGCCGGACGGGCCGACGATCGCGTAGCGGGCGCCCTGCGGCACGGTCAGCGTGAGTCCGTCGAGCACCGTGCGGTCCTCGTGCCGGAAGGTGACGGCGTCGAAGGCCAGGTCGTGGCGGTCGGGGTGGATCGGGTCGGCGGGTTCGGGCAGCGGCGCGGTGCGCAGCAGGTCGTCGAGGCGGTCCAGCTGAGAGCGGGCGCTGCGGATCTTGCCGCCGAGATCGGCCAGCGACAGCAGCGGTTCGGCGCACCGCGCGGCCAGCACCAGCATCGCCAGCACCTCCGCGACGCCGATGCGGCCCCCGAGCGCGAGGTACACGCCGAGCGCGAGCAGGACGGTGAACATCGCCTGCACGACGAGCGTGAGCCCGACCATGCCGGGCAGCGCCGATCGCACCGAGCGGTGGGTCGAGCGCTGGATGCCGCGCAGCGCGTCGTCGAGCAGGTCGAAGCGCTCCGCGGCCCGACCGCCCGCCCGCAACACGGGCTGGGCCTGCAGGTATTCGATGACGCGGCCGGTGGCCCGCTGATCACGGTCGTGGCGTTCGGCGTCGGCGGCGGCCATCGCGCGCCCCGACCAGGCCTGGATCGCCGCGACGAGCGGGACGGCGAGCAGCGCGGCCACTACGAGCCGCCAGTCGTAGACGGCCATGACGACCACGATGGTCAGCGGGGTCAGCGTAGCGGTGACGAACGGCGCCAGCAGGTGCGCGATCACCCCCATGGCCTCGAGGACGCCGCGGCTGGCGAGCGCCGACACCTCACCGACCCGCTCCGGCCCGTACCACCCGATCGGCAGCCGGGCCAGATGGTCGCCGAGCCGGTGATAGGTCCCGCGCAGCAGCGTGGTTCCGGCGCGGAACCCGGCCAGATCGGCGAGATAGCGCAGTGCCGCGTAGAGGGCGACGCCGGCGCCGAAGGCGACCAGCCAGGGCCAGGCGCGGGCCGGCTCGCCGCCGAACAGTTCCCGGAGCACGGGTACCAGAAGGAGATAGGACAGTCCTTCCACCACCGCGGCGACGCTCATCAGCACCACGGCGCGGCGGACCGGACCGGCGTACTGATGGCCGAGCACGCGGAGCAACGTGCGGATCATGACAACTCGCTTCCTCGATGGGTCTGCCAGAACTCGGCGAACGGGCCACCCGCTGCCGTGAGCTGAGCGGGTGCGCCGCGCTCGACGATCACTCCGCCGTCGAGCAGGACGACGGTGTCGGCGTCGGCGATGGTCTCGTGTCGATGGGCGATGATCAGCACGGTGCGATCGCCCCGCCCGCTCGCCACGGCACGGCGCAGGGCCTGTTCGGTGCGCGGGTCCGCGAAGGCGGTGGCCTCGTCGAGCACCAGGACGGGGGTGTCGGCGAGCAGGGCGCGGGCGAGCGCGAGGCGTTGCGCCTCACCACCGGACAGCCCGGCCTGCTCGCCGAGCACGGTGTCGTAGCCGTGCGGCAGCTCCAGGATCCGGTCGTGGATCTCCGCCCGCCGTGCCGCCTCGATCACCTGTGCCCGGTCGGCGTGCGGCACCGCGAGCGCGATGTTGTCGGCCACCGTGGCCCGCAGCAGCCGGACGTCCTGGAACACGAACGAGACCGACCGGTAGAGCCGCTGACCGCCGATCTCGCGCAGATCGACACCACCAAGGAGCACCGCGCCGTCGGTCGGGTCGAAGAACCGCAGAAGCAGTTGGGCGAGCGTGGATTTCCCGCTGCCGGAGGGCCCGACCAGCGCGGTCACGGTGCCCGGCTCGAGCACCAGGTCGATGCCACGCAGCACCTCGTGGGCGGGGTCGTAGCCGAACCGCACCTCGCGCAGCTCCACCCGGTGCCCGCGCGGCGGGACCGGCCGGGCGGGTTCGGGCAGCGGCGCGACGGCGAGCACGTCGCGGATCCGCCCGACCGCGCGGCCTGCCGCCTGCAGATCGTCGAAGCCGTGTCCGAGGGCCGCGACCGGCGCCGTGAGGCCGAGGCCGAGCAGCAGGAACGGCAGCAGATCGGCGGGTGCCAGCCCGCCCCGGGTGATCAGGGCGGTCCCGCCGATCAGCACGATCAGCAACACGAACGGCGGCGAGAGCGCCAGCTGCATCCCCGCGGCGATCGGCGCGAGGCCGCGCACCCAGCGCAGGAAGGTGTCCGCGAATTCGTCGGCGGCCGTGCGGAATCGGCGGTGGGCGCGGTCGCCGCCGCCGAAGGCCTTGACCACCGCGATGCCCTGCACGAACTCCACCACCGAATCGGCGATGCGGCCCATCGCGGCGTCGAACTCGCGCTGTTCGCGTTCCCTGGCGGGCAGCATCAGCAGCGGCACGTGCGCCACCGCGAGCACCACCGGGACCAGCGTGATCAGCGTGAGCCGCCAGTCGACGGTGAGCAGATAGACCAGCGAGACCAGCGGCACCACGAACGCCGAGACCAGCTCGCCGGGCGCGTGCGCGAAGAACGGATGCACCGCGCTCACGTCGTCGCCGACCACCTTGGCCAGTTCGCCGGTCCGGCGCCGGGAGAACCAGCCGATCGGCACGCGCCCCAGGTGCGCGGCCAGCCTGCGCCGGAACGACAGCTGCACCCGGCTGTCGAGCACATGGCCGAGGCCGGAGGAGGCGGCGGTGAACACGAGCCGCACGAGCAGCCCGAGCGCGCCGATCGCCACGGCCGCCCACACCCGGTCCGCGTCGACCGGCCCCGGCGACAGCAGCAGCCGGCCCACCTCGACCACCGCGAGCAGCGGCGCCAACCCCGCGACCGCGCCGATGACCTGCAGGACCACCACGGTCACGAAGCCGGGGGCATGCGGGCGCACGAGTGTCGCGAGTCCCCCGGTGTCCGGCGGCGCGGACGGCACCGCCTGCTCGGCACGTTCGATTGTCGTCATCGCACACCCCAGTTCAGAAAGTCACTGTCTGTAGCGAGTGACTCTACGATTCTCGTTTCAGACAGTCAATGTCTAGAGAGAGTTACTTCCTGATAACCTGCTCGCATGACCGGACTTCGCGAACGGTGGCGGCTCAAGGCCATGCACACCGTCCAGGAACGCGCTCTCGACCTGTTCGACGAGAAGGGCTTCGCCGCGGTGACCATCGACGAGATCGCGGCCGCCGCCGAGGTCTCCCCGTCGACGGTCTACCGGCTCTTCGGCACCAAGGAGGGCATCATCGTGGCCGACGAGTTCGACAATCTGAGCGATGCCGACCTCGAACGTGTCGTCGACGCGCGCGACCCCGTCGGCAGCCTGCTCGCCTCGGTCCGCGAGTACGAATCCGCGCCGGCCGCATCGGCTTCCGACGCGGCCGATCCGAGCCCGTGGCGACGTAGTCTGCGCTACCACTTCACCGAGCCCTCGGTGCGCCGCGCCGCCTACGCCTCGGCGGACCGGACGAGCCAGCGGCTCACTCCGGTACTCGCCGCGACCGGCCGATTCACCGAGGCGCAGGCCCGGGTCGCCACCAACGCGCTGATCTTCGGCTATCTCGCCGCGCTCGAGCAGTGGTTCCTCGACGGCGAGGACCGCTCCGTCGCCGAGTACGTCGAGGACGGCCTGCGCCCGCTGCGTGCCCTCTGGCCGACCGATGCCCCCGCGCGCTGACCGCTCAACGCGGGACCCGCGCCCGTTCTGCCAGGCGGTCCACGAGATGGGTGCGGATCTCCGCGCGCGCCGGCCGCGCCGCGGGGACCAGGCCCGGCATGCTCAGGAAGGCGTGCGTCGCCTCGGCGTGGCGGGTCAGCGTCACCGCCACGTTCGCCGCGCGCAGGCGGGCGGCGTAGGCGGGCGAGTGGTCCTCGAGGGTGTCGAGCCCGGCGGAGACGATCAGCGCGGGCGCGACCCCGGCGAGGTCGGGGTGGTACAGCGGCGAGATCGACGCCGGGTCGAACGACGGTGGCAGCGCGATCCGCTGCGCGGCACGGCAATTGGCGGGCGTCGCGGTCGGGGCGTCGGCGTTCTCGCCGAACGACGGGTACTCGAAGGTGGCGTCGGTCCAGTCCAGCTGCGGGTTGATCAACACCTGGGTGCGCACCGCGCGACCCTGTGCCACGGCGTGGATCGCGGTGAGCGCCGCGAGGGTGGCGCCCGCGCTCGAGCCGAGCAGCGCGACCCGGTGCGGATCGATCCCCCACTGGTCGGCCCGGTCGACGAGGTGGGCGAACGCGTCGTAGGCGTCGTGCACCGGCGCGGGGACCGGATGTTCGGGCGCCAGCCGGTAGTCCACCGACACGACCACGGCGCCACAGCGCGCGGCCAGGTGGCTGAGCAGCCAGTCGTCCTGGACGGGCGTCCCGACGATCAGCCCGCCGCCGTGGAAGGCGAGGACCAACGGCAGCACGCCCTCGGCGCGGCGCGGCCGGTGGACGCGCACGTCGACCGCGCGCCCCGGCAGCTCGAGGGTCCGCGTCGAGATCAGCGCGCCCCGATCGGTCCTGCCGCGCACCACGGCGCCGAGTGGCGAGCGCAGCACCTTCGCCTGCGCCGCACGCAGTTCCACGAGATCGGCCGGGGTGATCGTGTCCCAGTCGGGTTCGGGACGGAGTGCGGCCAGAATCCGCATTCGCCGGGGAATGGTGCCTCGCATGACGGGTCCTCCTGATGGATCGGTGTAGCGCAACGGTGCCAGCTGGGCCCGGCGGCGCGCTTTCGGAAACGTGCGGTCTCGCGCGGTCGCCGCTGGTCTGGATCCGTCCCGGCCATGCCGGCTATCTCGGGCGCGAGCTGGGCGTCGATCCGCATTCGACCTCGGTGGCGGTGCTGAGCGTGGGGCTGACCGGGCCGTTCGTCCTCGAGACCGCCACGCACGGGGAGATCCGGACCCGCAGCGCGCTCGCTCCCGCGCGGGCGGTGCACCGGGTGAACTCGCGCGACGACCCGATCCTGCTGATGTTCGTCGATGTCGTCGACTCGCCCGCGGCCGCGATCGCCGCCGAGATGACCAGCGCCGTCGGGCCTTTCGGGCTCGGGCACCGCCGCGAACGCGAGCTGATCGAGCTGTGCGCCGGCCCCGAGGTCGACCCGGACGCGATCTTCGGCCTGCTCGTCGCCGGCCGGACGCGGCCGGTCGATCCGCGGATCGACGCGGTGGCCGCGGCGATCCGCCTGCACCCTCGGCACACGTTCCGGGCCGAGCTGGTCGCCGCCCGGCTCGACCTGTCGACCTCGCATTTCCTGCGCCTGTTCGCCCAGCAGTGCGGGACGACCTTCCGCCGGTATCAGCAGTGGGCGAGAATGATCCACGCCCTGCGCGGCATGGCCGAGGGCCACGACCTCACCCGCTGCGCCGTCGACGCCGGCTTCGCCACGCCGTCCCATTTCAGCGAGACGGTCCATCGGATGTTCGGCGCCCCGGTCAGCCGGCTGCTGCGCCACGACGTCCGTTTCGACGTCAGCCCGCCCGGCTGAGCGCCGATTACCCCGGGCAGCGCCCGCCGAGCGCCTAGCATCGGGATGCTGAACGAATCGACGGCGGGCGAGGAGTGGGTGCGATGGTGCGGAGTTCGCTCGACATGGACACGGCCTTCCGGACCGCGCTGACCGGGCTCGCGGTCTACGCCCGCTCCGACGCCACGCCCGCCCTCACCGCCGCCGACGCGCTCGACCTGTTCGAATCCCAGGCCACCAGCAGGCATCTCGACCTGGCGGCGCGACGGCTCGGCGCGGCGGGCAAGGGCTACTACAGCATCGGCTCGGCCGGGCACGAGGGCAATGCCGCGGTGGCCGCCGCGCTGCGGGTCGACGACCCGGCGCTGCTGCACTACCGATCCGGGGCGTTCTTCGTGCAGCGCTGCCGGCGGATTCCCGGCCTCGATCCCATCCGAGCCGTGCTGCTCGGCGTGGTCGCGGCGACGGCCGATCCGATCTCCGGCGGCAGGCACAAGGTGTTCGGCAGCAAGGCCGCCTCGATCATTCCGCAGACCTCGACCATCGCCTCCCAGCTACCGCGCGCGGTCGGGCTGGCGTTCGCGCTGGATCGCGCGGCGCGCCACGGGATTCGGTGCCCGTGGCCCGCCGACGCGGTGGTGGTGTGCAGTTTCGGTGACGCCTCGGCCAACCATTCCACCGCGACCGGTGCGATCAACGCCGCGGTCCACGCGGCCGCGCAGGGCGTGCCGATGCCGATCGTGTTCGTCTGCGAGGACAACGGTCTCGGTATCAGCGTCCCCACTCCCCCGGACTGGATCGAGAGCGCCTACGGCCCCCGTCCCGGACTGACCTATCTGGCCGCCGACGGCTGCGACCTGCCCGACGCGCTCGGCGCCGCCGAAGACGCCGTCCAGCTGGCCCGCACCTGGCGGACCCCGGTGTTCCTGCACCTGCGCACGGTGCGCCTCGGCGGGCACGCGGGCTCCGATGTCGAGGCGGCCTATCGTGGTCCCGCAGAACTGGCCGCCGACCTGGCCCGGGATCCCTTGCTCGGCACGGCCCGCTATCTGCACACCACGGGTCTGGCCGAGGCACCGGAACTGCTCGACCGCTACGACCGTATCGGCGCCGAGGTACGCGCGGTGGCCGAGGAGGTCGTGCGCGAACCGCGCCTCGACTCCGCGGCGGCGGTGGTCGCCCCGCTCGCCCCCGCGCGGCCGGAGGTGGTGCGCGCGGACGTACTGCGGTCAGGCGCGTCGACCGAAACCGCCGGACCGGACGGGCGGCGCGCTGGATCGCAGGTGATCGAGGACAAGGCCGCCGGAGTCGCGGCGCCCCCACCCGCGATGACACTCGCGCAGGCGATCAACCACACCCTCGGTGAGCTGCTGGCCAGAGATCCTGACGTCCTGGTCTTCGGCGAGGACGTCGGCCGCAAAGGCGGGGTCTACGGCGTGACCAAGGGACTGCGGAAGCGTTTCGGCGCGCGCCGGGTGTTCGACACGCTGCTCGACGAGCAGGCCGTCCTCGGCACCGCGCTGGGTACCGGACTGGCCGGCTTCGTGCCGATCCCCGAGATCCAGTACCTCGCCTACGTGCACAACGCGGCCGACCAGATCCGTGGCGAGGCGGCGACCTTGTCGTTCTTCTCGAACGGGCAGTACCGCAATCCGATGGTGGTGCGCATCGCCGGACTCGCCTACCAGAAGGGTTTCGGCGGCCACTTCCACAACGACGATTCGCTGGCGGCGCTGCGCGACATTCCCGGTCTCGTGCTGGCGGTGCCCGCGCGCGCCGACGATGCCGCGGCCATGCTGCGCACGTGTGTCTCCGCGGCCAGGGTGGACGGGCGGGTGTGCCTGTTCGTCGAGCCGATCGCGCTGTACCACACCAGGGATCTGCGTCCCGGGGACGAATCCTGGCTCGCCGCACCGGCTTCCGAGCACGTCCCGATCGGCAGCGCGCGCGTCTACGGCGAGGGCGCCGACCTCACGATCGTCACCTTCGGCAACGGCGTGCCCATGTCGCTACGGACGGCGGACCGCTTGGCCGCGCAGGGCGTCCACGCCAGGGTGCTCGATCTGCGCTGGCTCAACCCGCTACCGGTCGAGGATCTGCTCCAGCACGCGGAAGCGACCGGCCGCGTGCTCGTCGCCGACGAGACCCGGCGCGGCGGTGGCGTCTCCGAATCGGTGTACGCGGCGCTGATCGACGCGGGGTATCGGGGTGCACTCGCGCGCGTCACCAGCGCGGACAGCTTCATCCCGCTCGGACCGGCCGCGGACACCGTCCTGCTGGGCGAGGCCGACATCGAGGCGGCCGCGCTGCGCGTGACACAGCCTGGCTGACAACGAAGGAACGCCCCACCGGCGCGGACCGGCGGGGCGCAGGCGCACGAACTCAGGCGAACTTGATCTCCAGGCCGATGCCGAGGATCGAGATCAGCCAGACGAGGCCGACGAAGATGGTGACCCGGTCGAGGTTCTTCTCGACGACGGTGGAGCCGGACAGGCTCGACTGCACGCCGCCACCGAACAGGCTGGACAAGCCGCCACCCTTGGCGCGGTGCAGCAGCACCAGCAGCACCAACAGCACGCTGGTGATCACAAGGAGGATATCGAGGAACAGCGACATGGCGTCCATCCTATGGGGTCGACGCCGGATGGGTCTAACCAGGCTCGACCGCCACCAGGTGGGACACCGTCTCCGGTCCCGCCGACCAGTGCGCGACGGTCTGCTCGATCTCCCGGTCGCGCGCGGTCAGCCGCACCTGGTGCTGGTGCATGTGTTCGGCCCAGGACCGCACGACGAACGCCTCGACGAACCGGTCGAGGATGCCGACGTCACGGTAGAGCCGCCATTCCATCGCGCCTGTCCGCTGCCTGGACCGCCCGACCAGGGCCATCGCCTCGGTGAACGCGGCGACGTCGGCGGGCGGCACATCGTAGCCGCGCATCACCAGCACCGGCCCGTCCATGGGATCCGGCTCGACCACGAGCTGCGGTTCGGGCCAGAACGCCGCCGGGGACAGGTCGATGTCCTCCACGTTGTGCCAGATCGGCCACCAGAGCGTGCTCACCGCGCAGCAGGCCAGCAGCACGGCGGCGATCAGCAGCGCCGCCACCGCGCCGTACGCGCCGGCGACCAGACCCCACAGCAGCGAACCGATGGCCTGCCCGCCCATGAACACCAGCATGTACACCGACAGCCCACGTGCGCGCACCCACGCGGGCAACAGCAACTGCATCGTCGAGTTCAGGGTCGACATGGCCAGCAGCCACGCCAGACCCGCGCCGACCAGCAGCACCAGCACGATCGGCACGCTCGGCACCAGCGCCGTCGCCACCGCGCCGAGCCCGAACAGCACCGCGGCCAGGGCCAGGCGCTGGGTCGGGGTGAACAGCACCCGCAGCCGGGACAGGCCCAGCGCCCCGCACACCGCGCCCAACCCGAGCGCGCCGAGCAGCAGACCGTAGCCGTCGGAGGCCAGCCCGAGCCGGTCGTGTGCGATCACCGGCAGCAGCGACCACACCGCGCTCGCGGGCGCGATGAACAGGATCGCGCGGAACAGCACCCGCCGGATCGCGGGCGCGGCGCGAATGAACCGGGTGCCAGCCTGCAGCGCGGCGAGCGGGCGCTCGGTGGGCAGGGTGCGCGGCCGGGTCGGCCACTTCGACACCACCAGCACCGCGACGATCCCGACGAACGACAGCGTGTTGAAGGCGAACACCACGGTCGGTCCGGCGATCGAGACGATCACACCCGCCACCGCCGGCCCGACCGCCCTGCCGATGTTGACGCTCATGCTGCCCAGCGCCGCGGCGGAGGTGATCTGGTCGCGGGGCACCAGTTCCGGCTGGATCGCCTGCCACGCGGGCGCCGTGAGCGCCTGCCCGCAGCCGAGCAGGAACAGCAGGGTCAACAGGACCGCGGGGGTCGTGTGGCCGGTGGCGGTGAACACCGTGAGAGTCAGCGAGGCCAGTGCCATGCCGGACTGCGCGCCCAGGAGCAGTCTGCGCCGGTCGACCAGGTCGGCCAGCACGCCCGACGGGATCGACAGCAACATGACGGGCAAGGCCAGCGCGGTCTGCACGAACGACACCAGCGCCGCCGCGTTCGGCGCGTCGACCAGGATCCACTGGGCGCCGACCGTCTGCATCCACGTGCCCAGATTCGACACCAGCTGCGCGATCCACAGCGCCCGGAACACCGGCGACCGCAACGGCGCCCACGTCGACACCGGTCCCGTCGCCACGCTCGTCACCCGCCGAGCATATCCCCGGCGATCGGGTCGCGACGCCACGCGAGACCGCGCGCACCACGACCGGGCACGACGCCGGTCGCACTACGATGGCCCCATGTCGGCATCCCCGCTCCGCCTCGCCGCGCTCTGTGTGCTCGCCGTCGCCGCGGCCACGGCCTGCTCCTCGTCCGATTCCGGCAACGAGCCGGCGGACACCGCGACCCCGATGGGCCACACCTACATCTCCACCGAGGTGATCGGCGGCGCCATCCCCGGCGGCGGTCCGATGACGCTCACCTTCGCCGACGGCCGCGTCTCGGCCAACTCCGGCTGCAACACCAGCAGCGGCACCGTCGATCTGAGCAACCATGTCCTGCATCCCACCTCGCCGATGGCGGGCACCCTGATGGCCTGCGCGGGCGATCGCGGCAACGCCGACGCCTGGCAGACCGCGTTCCTCGAATCCGGTCCCGCCTGGCGGCTCGAGGGCGACACCCTCACCCTCACCGGCGAGACCGTCACCGTCCACCTCACCGACAAGAAGATCGTCACCCCCGACAAGCCGCTGCTCGGGACCACCTGGATCGTCACCACCCTGCTCACCCCGCAGGGCCAGGTCCGGTCGACCACTCTCGACGAGGTGCGGCCGAACCTCACCATCGGCGAGGGCGGCACCGTCAACGGGCTGGCGGGCTGCAACCGGATGTCGGGCACCGCGGGGGTGGGCCCCGGCGACGCGGTGGCCTTCGCCGTGGGCACCACCAAGATGATGTGCGGTCCGGACGTGATGGAGGTCGAGAACGACGTGCTGCGCGCCCTGGACGGCAAGACCACCGCCACCGTCGACGCCGACACCCTCACGATCCGCAACGAGAACGGCTACGGCCTCGTCCTGCACGCCCAGTGACCGCGAAAGGCCGGAAACCGCTGGGGTTTCCGGCCTTTCGACAGGGTGTTCAGCTCCCGATCAGGGCAGCGGGCCACCCGCGGCGATCGCCGACAGGGTGGCGAACTCCTCCGCCTTGAGCGAGGCACCGCCGACCAGGGCGCCGTCGATGTCGGGCTGACCGACCAGCTCGCCGACGTTCTTGGCGTTGACCGAGCCGCCGTAGAGCACGCGCACGGTCGCGGCGACCTCGGGCGAGGCCAGCTCGGCCAGCTCGGCCCGGATCGCGCCGCAGACTTCCTGCGCGTCGGCCGCCGAGGCGACCTTGCCGGTGCCGATGGCCCAGACCGGCTCGTAGGCGATGACGACCTGCGCGATCTGCTCGGCCGTCAGGCCCTTCAGCGAACCACGCAGCTGCTCGAGGTTGTACTCGACGTGCGTGCCCGCCTCGCGGACCCCGAGACCCTCACCGATGCAGACGATCGGGGTGATCTCGTTCTTCAGCGCCTGCTTGGCCTTGGCCAGCACGATCGCGTCGTCCTCGTTGTGGTACTGACGACGCTCCGAGTGCCCCACCACCGCGAAGGTGCAGCCCAGCTTGGCCAGCATCGAGCCGCTGACCTCGCCGGTGTAGGCGCCCGAGTCGTGCACCGACACGTCCTGCGCACCGTAGGTGAGCAGCAGCTTGTCGCCCTCCACCACCGACTGCACGCTGCGCAGATCGGTGAACGGCGGGATCACCGACACGTCGACCTTCGCGAAGTACTTCTCCGGCAGCGCGTAGGCCACCTTCTGCACCAGCGCGATGGCCTCGAGGTGGTTGAGGTTCATCTTCCAGTTGCCCGCGATGAGCGGCTTGCGTGCTGCCATCGCTCAGCCCTCCAGCACCGAAATACCGGGCAGCTCTTTGCCTTCCAGGTATTCCAGGGACGCGCCACCACCGGTGGAGATGTGCGAGAAGCCGTCGTCGGGCAGACCGAGCGTGCGCACGGCAGCGGCCGAGTCACCGCCGCCGACCACGGTGAACGCGCCCTTGCCGGTCGCGGTCACGATGGCCTCGGCCACCCCGCGGGTGCCCGCGGCGAAGTTCTCGAATTCGAACACGCCCATCGGGCCGTTCCAGAACACCGTCTTCGCCTCGGTCAGCAGCGCGGCGAACCGCGACACCGACTCGGGGCCGATGTCCAGACCCATCCAGCCGTCGGGGATCTCCGTCGACGCGACCGTCTTCGATTCCGCGTCGGCGGCGAACTTGTCGGCGGCGACGATGTCGACCGGCAGGTGCAGCACGTCGCCGAAGCGCTCGAGCAGCCCCTTGCAGGTGTCGATCATCTCTTCCTGGAGCAGCGAGGTGCCCACCGAAAGGCCCTGTGCGGCAAGGAAGGTGAAGCACATGCCGCCGCCGATCACCAGGGTGTCGACCTTGGGGGCCAGCGCCTCGATCACGGCCAGCTTGTCCGAGACCTTGGAGCCGCCGAGCACCACCGCGTACGGGCGGGCCGGGTCCTCGGTGAGCTTGCGCAGGACGTCGACCTCGGCGGCGACCAGGGTGCCCGCGTAGTGCGGCAGCAGCTGGGCGACATCGTAGACCGAGGCCTGCTTGCGGTGCACCACACCGAAACCGTCGGAGACGAACGCACCGTCGTCGCCGACCAGTTCCACGTAGGCCGCCGCCAGCTTCGCCCGCTCGGCGTCGTCCTTGCTGGTCTCGCGCGCGTCGAAGCGCACGTTCTCCAGCAACAGCACGTCACCGTCGGTCAGGCCCTCCGAGCGCGAGAGCGCGTCGTAGCCGACCACGTCGCCGGCCAGCTGGACGTTGCGGCCCAGCAGTTCGGCCAGCTTCGCGGCCACCGGGGCCAGCGAGAACTTGGCGTCGGGCTCGCCCTTGGGGCGGCCGAGGTGCGCCATCACGACGACCTTGGCGCCCGCTTCGACCAGCGCCTGGATCGTCGGCACCGAGGCGATGATGCGGCCCGGGTCGGTGATCTGGCCGTTGTCGTCGAGGGGGACGTTCAGGTCGGAGCGCACGAGTACGCCCCGACCCTCGACACCCTCGGCCAGGAGATCCTGGAGTGTCTTGACCGTCATCGCGTCAGAGCGACTTGCCGACGAGATCGACCAGGTTCGCGAGGCGGTTGGAGTAACCCCACTCGTTGTCGTACCAGGACACGACCTTGACCTCGTTGCCGATGACCTTGGTCAGCGGGGCGTCGTAGATCGAGGAGTGCGGGTCGGTGACGATGTCGCTCGACACGATCGGGTCCTCGTTGTACTTCAGGATGCCCTTCATCGGACCCTCGGCGGCGGCCTTCATCGCGGCGTTGATCTCGTCGATGGTGGCGGCCTTGGTCAGGGTCGCGGTCAGGTCGGTGACCGAGCCCGTCGGGACCGGAACGCGCAGCGCGTAGCCGTCGAGCTTGCCCTGCAGCTCGGGCAGCACCAGGCCGATGGCCTTGGCGGCGCCGGTGCCGGTGGGCACGATGTTCAGGGCCGCGGCGCGGGCACGACGCAGGTCCTTGTGCGGCGCGTCCTGCAGGTTCTGGTCCTGGGTGTACGCGTGGATGGTGGTCATCAGACCTTGCTCGATGCCGAAGGAGTCGTGCAGGACCTTCGCGATCGGGCCGAGGCAGTTCGTGGTGCACGAGGCGTTGGAGATGATGTTCTGGGTGCCGTCGTACTTGTCATCGTTGACGCCCATGACGATGGTGATGTCGTCGCCGGTGGCGGGCGCGGAGATGATGACCTTCTTGGCGCCGGCCGACAGGTGGCCCTTGGCCTTCTCGGCGGCGGTGAAGATACCGGTGGACTCGACGACCACGTCGACGCCCAGGTCGGCCCACGGCAGCGCCGAGGGGCCCTCCTTGATCGCGAGCGCCTTGATCCGCTGCTCGCCGACCACGATGGTGTCACCGTCGACCGACACGTCCTGCGGCAGACGACCCAGGATGGAGTCGTACTTCAGCAGGGTGGCGAGGGTGTTGATGTCGGTGAGGTCGTTGACCGCGACGATCTCGATATCGGTCTTGCCGACAGCCTTCAGCGCCTCCACCGCACGGAAGAAGTTACGTCCGATACGACCGAAGCCGTTGATACCTACCCGGACAGTCACGTTATCGCTCCTCAGCTTTCAAGCGGATTCATTCCGACGGTAACCACAGTAGTAGTCGACCCAACCCCACCGACACCCACCTGCGGTTTGTGAGTCCCTGGCCCCTGACCTCCAGGAACGCCCAGAGTAAAGGGCAGAGCGGTCATGCATGACCGCTCTGCCCAAAACGTCGGATTCCCCACACGTTCGCCGCGCGGGCCTCTAGGCGTCGTCGAGGAGCTCCGCGGTGACCGCCGACTCGGTATCGGGGATGCCCAGATCCTTCGCGCGCCGGTCGGCCATCGACAGCAGCCGCCGGATGCGACCGGCGACAGCGTCTTTCGTCATCGGCGGGTCGGCCAGCTGGCCGAGTTCCTCGAGCGAGGCCTGCCGGTGCTCCACGCGCAGCTTGCCCGCCGCGGCCAGATGGTCGGGCACGTCGTCGGCGAGGATCTCCAGCGCGCGCTCCACCCTGGCCGCCGCCGCGACGGCCGCCCGCGCCGAGCGGCGCAGGTTGGCGTCGTCGAAGTTGGCGAGCCGGTTGGCGGTGGCCCGCACCTCGCGGCGCATCCGGCGTTCCTCCCAGGTGAGCCTGGTGTCCTGCGCGCCCATCCGGGTGAGCAGCGCGCCGATGGCCTCGCCGTCACGGACGACCACGCGATCGGTGCCGCGGACTTCCCGCGCCTTGGCGGTGATGCCGAGCCGCCGCGCGGCGCCGACCAGCGCCAGGGCCGCCTCCGGTCCGGGGCAGCTCACCTCGAGCGCGGAGGACCGGCCCGGTTCGGTGAGCGAACCGTGCGCCAGAAACGCGCCACGCCAGGCCGCTTCGGCGTCGCCGATACTGCCGCCGACCACCTGCGCGGGCAGCCCGCGCACGGGGCGTCCGCGTACATCGAGCAACCCGGTCTGGCGGGCCAGCGCCTCACCCTCCTTGGACACCCGCACGACGTAGCGGGAGGTCTTGCGCAACCCGCCCGCGCCGAGCACGTGCACATCGGAGCCGTATCCATAGAGCTCGAAGATCTCCCGGCGCAACCGCCGCGCGATGGACCCCATGTCCACCTCGGCCTCGACGATCACCCGGCCCCCGACGATGTGCAGACCGCCAGCGAACCGCAGCAAGGCCGACAATTCCGCCTTACGCGAGCTGACCTGCGACACCACGAGCCTGCTCAGCTCGTCCTTCACCTCGGCTGTCATCGCCACGAGACGCGCTCCTTTCCCACCGACCCGGAACGCACATCCGATCCCGTGTGCCGTCCCTCGACTCGAAGCCCTGCCAGTTGCGGCCGCGGCTGCTGGATCAGCTGATCCAGTGCGGCGGCTAGTTTTCCGGGATGATGCCGATCCGTTCCCGGCTCGGCGACATCGCAGAACGTTACCCGTGCGCGCAACTGTTCGGCGGCTCTTGCCACATGTTCCCGTTGCCGCCCCTCGGGCACCGACGCCGAGTCGACGAGCACGTCGTCGACCGCGAAATCCGGTGCGTGCTGGGACAATACATGCAGATGACGTTCGGCGGAGAACCCGGCCGTCTCCCCCGGCTCCGCCGCCAGGTTCAACACGAGCACCTTGCGCGCCCTGGTGTGCACGAGCGCGTCGTGCAGGTGCGGCACCAGCACATGCGGAATGACGCTGGTGAACCACGAACCCGGGCCCAGCACAACGACATCCGCGTGCTCGATGGCCGAGGTGGCTTCGGGGCTGGCAGGCGGATCGGACGGAATCAGCCGCACCCGCCGGACCTTACCCGGCGTGGTCGCCACCGCAACCTGGCCGCGCACGCACCGGCCGATCCGCGGGTCCGACTCCAGCCCCGACACCTCGGCCTCGATGTCGAGGGGGATCGGCGACATGGGCAGCACCCGGCCGGTGATCCGCAGCAGCCTGCCCACCTCGTCCAGCGCGGCCACCGGGTCGCCGAGCACGTCGGTGAGCCCGGCCAGGATCAGGTTGCCGACCGAGTGACCGGCCAGCGCGCCCGTTCCGCCGAAGCGGTGCTGCACCGTGGTCGCCCACACGCCGTCGCCGTCCTCGGCGAGCGCGGCCAGCGCCATCCGCAGGTCGCCCGGCGGCAGCATGCCCAGCTCACCGCGCAGGCGGCCGGAGGACCCGCCGTCGTCGGCCACCGTCACGACCGCGGTGATCCGCCTGGTCAGCCTGCGCACCGCGGTCAGGGTCGCGTAGAGCCCGTGGCCGCCGCCCAGCGCGACGACGGCTGGATCGGCCTCCCAGCCACTCATTCGCGCCCCAGATCCCGGTGCACGACGCGGACGACGTCCACCGCCGCGTGCCCGGTATCGGCGCCGATGCGTTCACCGAGCGCCTCGGCGATCGCGACGCTGCGATGTTTGCCGCCGGTGCACCCCACTGCCACCGTCATGTATCGCTTCCCCTCTTGGCGGTATCCGGTCGTGGTCAGGTCGACGAGATGGTGGCAGGTCGACAGGTAGTCCTGCGCGCCCGGCCTCGACAACACGTAGTCGCTGACCACCGATTCCTGGCCCGTGTGCTCCCGCAGTTCGGGAATCCAGTGCGGGTTGGGCAGGAATCGCACATCCAACACCATGTCGGCGTCGAGTGGAACACCGTACTTGAAGCCGAAGGACTGCACGGTCAGTTGGAGTGCGGCGGGCGCGCCCGCGCCGTAGACCTCCTCCAGCTTGCGGTGCAGCTGATGGATCGAGAGCTCGGTGGTGTCGATGACGACATCGGCCGCCGCCTTCACCGCGGCCAGCCGGACCCGCTCGGCGGTCAGGCCCGCCGAGAGCGTGCCGTCGGGGCTGTCGCTCTGCAACGGGTGCCTGCGCCTGGCGAAGCCGAAGCGCCGGATCAGCACGTCGTCGGAGGCCTCGAGGAACAGTACGCGCGTGCGGATGCCCATGCCGCGCAGTTGCTCGGTGACGCCGGAGAGGTCACCGGTGAAGAACCGGCTGCGCACATCCATCACCAGGGCGAGCCGCCTGATCGGCGGGTCGGCCGCGGCGCCGAGTTCGATCATCCGCCCGATCAGCTCGGGCGGCAGGTTGTCGGTGACGTACCAGCCGAGATCCTCCAATACACGTGCGGCGGTACCGCGGCCCGCACCGGACAGACCGGTGACGATGACCACTTCCACTGGCTGCTGTGTGTCGGAGACCGACCCGGCCTTCCCGGGTGCCGCCCCCGCATTGTTGTTCGATTCGACGCGTGTCATGTCCTACCGGATCCGTTTCTGGGTGCCTTTCGATCATCCCGCACCGGTTCGGGTATCGGGCGCAGACACACAACGTACGGCACTCGCAATCTTGCGTCCTGTGATCCGCCCCGCCCCCACTACGGGCTGTTGAGTGCTTCGAGCACCGCCTTCGCCGTGGAGACGCCGATGCCGGGCACCGCGGTGATCTCGTCGACGGTCGCGTCTTTGATCCGGGCGACCGAGCCGAAATGGGTGACCAGCGCGGTGCGCCTTGCCTCACCGAGGCCGCGCACCGAGTCCAGCGCCGACGCCGTCATCCGGCGCGAGCGCTTGCTGCGATGGAAGGTGATGGCGAAGCGGTGCGCCTCGTCGCGCACGCGTTGCAGCAGGTACAGCGCCTCGCTGTTGCGGGGCATGATCACCGGGTCGGGTTCGCCTGGGACCCATACCTCTTCGAGGCGTTTGGCCAGCCCGATGACGGCGACGTCGGTGATGCCGAGCTCGTCGAGCACCTCGGCGGCCGCGGCGACCTGCGGCGCCCCGCCGTCGACCACGTAGAGATTCGGCGGGTAGGCGAAGCGGCGCGGTTTGCCGGTGGCGGGATCGACGCCGCGCCGCGAGCTCGGCTCGTCGGTCTCGTCGGGTTCGAGCTCGGCGACCTGCTGCCGGTCGCGGGCGAGGCGGGCGAAGCGGCGGCGCGTCACCTCGGCGATGCTGCCGACGTCGTCGGAGCGCCCGTCGCCCGCGGCCTCCTTGATGGCGTAGTGCCGGTAGTCGGATTTGCGGGCGAGGCCGTCCTCGAAGACCACCAGCGAGGCGACCACGTCGGTGCCCTGCACGTGGCTGATGTCGACGCACTCGATCCGCAGCGGCGCGCTGTCGAGGTCGAGGAAGTCCTGGATGTCCTGCAGCGCTTGTGATCTGGAGGTCAGGTCGCCCGCCCGCTTGAGCTTGTGCTGGGCCAGCGCCTCGCCCGCGTTGCGCTGCACCGTCTCGGCGAGCGCCTTCTTGTCGCCGCGCTGCGGCACCCGCAGCGAGACCGCCGAGCCGCGCAGTTCGCTCAGCCACTGCTGGATCTGGACGGCGTCGGCGGGCAGTTCGGGGACGAGCACCTCGCGCGGGACGACGATCACCTCGGCGTCGGCGTTCTGGTCGGCCATGGCGGCCTGCTCGCCGTAGAACTGCGTGAGGAACTGTTCGACCAGTGCGGCGAGTTCGGTGCCGGATTCGGCGACGTCGAGCGCGTCGCCGGACTTGTCGACCACCCAGCCGCGCTGGCCGCGGACCCGGCCGTCGCGGACGTGGAAGATCTGCACGGCCGCCTCCAATTCGTCGGTGGCGAAGGCGATCACGTCGGCGTCGGTGCCCGTGCCCAGCACGACCGCCTGCTTCTCCAGCGCGCGGCGCAGGGCCTGCACGTCGTCGCGCAGGCGTGCCGCGGTCTCGAAGTCGAGGTCCTCGGCGGCCTCGTGCATGCGCCGTTCGAGCGCGCGCACCATCTTGTCGGTCCGGCCGGAGAGGAAGTCGCAGAAGTCGTCGACGATCCGGCGGTGCTCGTCGGCGGTGACCCTGCCCACGCACGGCGCCGAGCACTTGTCGATGTAGCCGAGCAGGCAGGGCCGCCCGATCTGGTTGTGCCGCTTGAAGACTCCGTTGGAACACGTGCGCGCGGGGAACACGCGCAGCAGCAGGTCGAGGGTCTCGCGGATCGCCCACGCGTGCGCGTAGGGACCGAAGTAGCGCACGCCCTTTTTCCTGGCGCCGCGGTAGACGAACAGGCGCGGGTACTCCTCGTTCAGCGTGACCGCGAGC
Organism: Nocardia neocaledoniensis; assembly: GCF_003182135.1. Taxonomy (GTDB): domain Bacteria; phylum Actinomycetota; class Actinomycetes; order Mycobacteriales; family Mycobacteriaceae; genus Nocardia; species Nocardia neocaledoniensis. The sequence goes on from NZ_QGTL01000001.1 coordinate 234,869, forward strand.
ACCGGGTAGGTCTTGTCGTCGCGGTAGCGGACGTTGAACCGCGGATCGAATTCCTTGATCCAGTTGTACTCGAGCTGCAGCGCCTCGACCTCGGTGGAGACGACCGTCCACTCCACGCTGGCGGCCGTGGTCACCATCTGCTTGGTGCGCGGGTGCAGCGAGTACACGTCGGCGAAGTAGGAGTTCAGTCTGCTGCGCAGGCTCTTGGCCTTGCCGACGTAGACGACCTGCCCGTGCGCGTCCCGGAACTTGTACACACCGGGTTCGACGGGAATGGTGCCCGGCGCCGGCCGGTACGTCGCGGGATCTGCCACCTGTCCAGCCTATCGACCCGGTCCGACAGGCTCACCGACCCGACCGGACCGGCTGGTCCGCCCGTGTACCGTGAATGTCCGGATTCGTTCCGGAAAGGACCACCGTTGACCGACGCCACCGCCGCCCTGCCCACACCCCTCGACGACCGCTACGCCGACGAGGCGCCGCCGCCCGGCCTGATGCCCGGCACGGTCCGCGGCGCCCGGCTGATCGCGCTGGTCGCGACGCTGGTTGGGATGGTGCTGATCGTGCTCACGGTCGCGCTCGGGACGGACGGCTCGCTGGGCACCCTGGTCGCGGGTTACCTCCCCAGCCTCGCGCTGGCCCCGCTGTCGCTGCTGTTCGGGCGCGGCGGCGACCGGGTCAGGCAGGCGGCGGTCGCCCTCGCCGCGCTGGCCGCGCTGGTGTCGAGCACCGGCATCCTCACGGGCCTGCCGCCCGGCGCGGTCGGCATCGTCGCCAACGGCGCGATCCTCGCCCTGCTGCTGCGGCCCTCCGCGAAGGCCTGGTTCACCCGCGAGCGCTGACCTTCGGGAGTCAGCCGCCCACGGGGATCCCGTGGGCGGCGAGCGCGTCGATCAGCGCGCGCGGGCGATCGGCGGTCGGCAAGGGGTCGACGAGGGCGAAGCGGGCGCCGAGCAGCGTCGCGCCGCCGTCGGCCTCGGCGCTGTCACCGATCATCAGGACGCGCTCCGGCGCGACACCGAGGCGGTCGATGGCGTCGCGGAAGATCTCGGCGCTCGGCTTGATCGCGCCGACCTCGAAGGACAGCGTCATCGCGCCGATCAACTCCGTCCAGCCGTGCCGGGCGAAGGCGGGCCGGATGTCGAAGGCGATATTGCTGACGATCCCGATCGGAATCCCGTGGGCGGTCAGCGATTCCAGGGCCGTTCCGGTGTCGGGATACGGGGTCCACGCGAGGGGGTCGATCAGGCGTTCGTAGAGCCTGCCCGCCTGGTGGTCGGGAACCCCGGAGCCGCGCAGCACCTCGAGATACGCGTGCCGGTGCAGCGCCGGGTCGAGGTCACGGTGGTCCCAGGCGTGCTGGCCCGCCGCGTCGAAGGTCATGAACTGTTCCACCGGGGCGGTCATGCGCCGCAGCACTTCGGCTTTCGCGGCGACGTCGAACGGCGCGCCCGCCTCGTCGATCAGCTCGTCGGCCCAGGTCCGGTCGTCCTCGAGCCGGAAGACCGTGCCGGAGAAGTCGAACAGCACCGCGTCGATATCCATGTCGCCAGGGTAGCGAGCACCGCGCGGGCGACCCGGCGGAAATCGGTTCGGCCACCGAACATTCGCGCCGCCGTCACCGTCGCGCCGCCGCCTCGTGGTGGGGAAAAGGGCGGCCCGTCGGGCCGGGCGGGGTTACGCTGCCAGGATGACGCCAAGGCGACAGACGTGGATCGGGGCCGCGGCGGCCGGTCTGCTCACCATGGGACTGCTGACGGGCTGTTCGTCCGAGGACAACGCGGCCGCCGAGTGCACGAGCACACCGAACGGCACCCCCGTCTCGGCCGCACCCGCCACCGGCGCTCCGACCTCGCAGAACCTCAGCACCAACCCGGAGATCGCGTCGGGCTACCGCTCGGACATGACCGCGGTGCGCACCCGCACCTACGCCGTGTCCACCGCGAATCCGCTGGCCACCGAGGCCGCGTGTCGGGTGCTGCGCGAGGGCGGCACCGCGGCCGACGCGCTGGTCACCGCGCAGGCGGTGCTCGGCTTGGTCGAACCGCAGGCCTCCGGGATCGGCGGCGGCGCGTTCCTGGTGCACTACGACGCGAAGTCGCGCACCGTCGAGGCCTACGACGGCCGCGAGACTGCACCGGCCGCGGCCACCGAGAACTACCTGCGCTGGGTCAGCGACACCGACCGCACCGAGCCCGCGCCGAACACCCGTGCCAGCGGCCGCTCGATCGGCGTCCCCGGGGTGCTGCGGATGCTCGAACTCGCCCACCGCGAGCACGGCACGACCGCGTGGAAGGACCTGTTCGATCCCGCGATCGACCTGGCCGACGCCGGGTTCGAGATCAGCCCGCGCCTGGCCGGGCAGATCGCCGAGTCCGCGAAGGACCTCGCGGCCGACGAGGGCGCGCGCAGCTACTTCCTCGAGCCGGACGGCGCGCCCAAGAAGTCGGGCACCCTGCTGACCAACCCCGCGCTGGCGAAGACCCTGTCCGCCGTGGCCACCGACGGCGCGCAGGCCCTCTACACCGGCGCGATCGCGCAGGACATCGTCGAGGCCGCGGGCAGCACCGCGGGCGGGCGCACGCCGAGTCAGCTCACCACCACCGACCTGGCGAACTACCAGGCGATCAAGCGCACCGCGCTGTGCACCGGCTACCGCAAGTATGAGCTGTGCGGCATGCCCGCGCCGTCCTCGGGCGGCACCACGGTCGCCGCGACACTGGGCATCCTGGCCAATTTCGACCTCGCCGCGCTGCGTCCGCAGGAGCTCGACGCCAACGGCGGGCGCCCGGACGCGCAGGCCGTCCACCTGATCTCGGAGGCCGAGCGGCTCGCCTACGCCGACCGCAACAAGTACGTCGCCGACCCGGATTTCGTTCCGCTGCCCGGTAATTCGGCCCTGTCCCTGGTTCATCCGCAGTACCTGAAGCAGCGTTCCACGCTGATCGACCCGCAGCGCAGCATGGGCACCGCCAAGCCCGGCGATCTCGGTCCGGTGCCGCTGGGCAACGGCCCGCAGCCGCCCGAGCACGGCACCAGCCACATCTCGGTGGTCGACAAGTACGGCAATGCCGCGGCGATGACCACGACGGTCGAGTCGGCGTTCGGTTCGTTCCACTTCGTCGACGGGTTCCTGCTGAACAATCAGCTCACCGACTTCGCGAGCGACCCGCTCGACCCGGACGGCACCCCGGTCGCCAACCGCCTGCAGCCGGGCAAGCGGCCCCGCAGCTCCATGGCGCCGACGCTGGTCTTCGATCGCAACGACGCGGGCGATCGCGGCGACCTGGCCCTCGTCACCGGCTCCCCCGGCGGCTCGGTGATCATCCAGTTCGTGGTGAAGACCCTGGTCAACGTCCTCGACTGGGGCGTCGATCCGCAGCAGGCGGTCTCCGGTGTGGCCTTCGGCGCCGGCAACACGCCGGTCACCGGCATCGGCGGCGAGCATCCGGCCATCGACGCCACCGACAACGGCGATCACGATCCCCTCGTGCAACGGCTGCGCGCCATGGGCCACCAGGTGTCGGTGGCACCGCAGACCAGCGGCCTGAGCGCCCTGCAGCGTGACGGCACCGACGGCTGGACCGGCGGCGCCGATCCCCGCCGCGAAGGCGCGGTCCTGGGCGACACCCGCTAGCTCGCGCGGCACCGGGCCGGTGTTCGACCGGCCCGGTTCAGTCCTCGGTGGCCGAGTAGCGGGCGCCGAGTTCGCGCAAGCGCTCGATGGCGTCGGCGGCGTACGCCTTGTCGTTGGAGCGGATCGCCAGCATCGGGACGTAGTCGTCGTCGGCCAGCTCGAGGCGGGCCCAGGACTTCCGGTCGGGGAACGAGGCGCCCCGGATGTAGGCCCACGGGTATTCGTGGTCGCCGAGGATGTTGCGGACGGAGACGCCACGGGCGCCCGCGCGGACCCGGGGCCGGGTCAGCAACAGAACCGCGCCCGCGCCGATCACGCCGATCAGGACCATCGCGATCTGGTCGGCGAACCGGAAGTTCACGCCCGTCGACCCGGTACGCAGCAGGATCCCGCCCGCGGTGAAGAAGACCAGGATGACGATCGCCACCACGACGGCGGTGCGGACCGCCCGGCGGGGCCGCACCTCCAGCTCCCACTCCGCACCGGGTTCGGGAGCGCCCGCGCCGCGTCGCCAGGTCCGTACCACCGGCACGGTCACGCCGATCGCAGCGCGCGCAGGGTGAGCGCGGCGTCGAGGGCGGCGGCGCACGCCTGCTCGCCCTTGTTCTCGGCCGAACCGGGCAGCCCGGCCCGATCGCGCGCCTGTTCCTCGTCGTTGGTGGTGAGCACACCGTTGGTGACCGGGGTGGCCGCGTCCAGCGACACCCGGGTCAGCCCCGCGGTCACCGCGTCACACACGTACTCGAAATGCGGTGTGCCACCGCGGATCACGACGCCGAGCGCGACGACGGCGTCGTGCGTGCGGGCCAGCTCCTGGGCGACCACCGGCAGCTCCATGGCGCCGGCGCAGCGCACCACGGTGATGTGCTCGACGCCGGCTTCCTTCGCGACCCGTTCCGCGTTGGCGACCAGGGTGTCGCAGATCTCGGTGTGCCAGCGCGAGGCGACGATGCCGAGCCGGACGTCTGTGGCCTGTGCCAGCGCGAAGGACGGGACACCCGTGCCGCTCATCGTTGCTACCTTTCGGAAGTGGTGGTCACTGCGCGGTTTCGCCGAGGTCCAGATCGTCGAGGCCGACCAGGTCGTGCCCCATCCGGTCCCGCTTGGTGCGCAGGTAGTGCAGGTTCTCGGCATTGGCGCGCAACGGCATCGGCACCCGCTCGGTGATCCGCAGACCGTAGCCGTCGAGCCCGACCCGCTTGGCCGGGTTGTTGGTGAGCAGCCGCATCGAACGGATGCCCAGGTCGACCAGGATCTGCGCGCCGGTGCCGTAGTCGCGGGCGTCGGCGGGCAGGCCGAGGTCGAGGTTGGCGTCGACGGTGTCGCGGCCGGTGTCCTGCAGCTGGTAGGCCTGCAGCTTGTGCATCAGGCCGATGCCGCGGCCCTCGTGCCCGCGCATGTACAGCACGACACCGCGACCCTCCTGGTCAACCATCTCCAGCGCGGCGTCCAGCTGGGGGCCGCAGTCGCAGCGCAGCGAACCGAAGACATCGCCGGTGAGGCATTCGGAGTGCACGCGCACCAGCACGTCCTCGCCGTCGGCGATGTCGCCGCGGACCAGCGCCACGTGCTCGGCCTCGTCGAAGATGCTCTGGTAGCCGACGGCCTTGAAGTCGCCGTGCGCGGTCGGGATGCGCGCCTCGGCCACCCGCACGACGTGCTTCTCGTGCTTGCGCCGCCAGGCGATCATGTCGGCGATCGAGATCATCGCCAGATCGTGCTCGTCGGCGAAGACGCGCAGCTCGTCGGTGCGGGCCATGTGCCCGTCGTCCTTCTGGCTGACGATCTCGCAGATCACGCCCGCCGGACGCAGCCCCGCCATCCTGGCCAGGTCGACCGCGGCCTCGGTGTGACCGGGCCTGCGCAGCACGCCGCCGTCCTTGGCGCGCAGCGGCACCACGTGGCCGGGCCTGGTGAAGTCGTCGGCCTTGGCCTGGGCGCTGGCCAGCAGGCGCATGGTCACCGCGCGGTCCGCGCCGGAGATACCGGTGGTGATGCCCTCGCGGGCGTCGACCGAGACCGTGTAGGCGGTGCCGTGCTTGTCCTGGTTCATCGCGTAGGCGGGCGGCAGCCCGAGGCGGTCGCAGTCGTCGCCGGTCAGCGGCACGCAGATGTAGCCGGAGGTGTAGCGGATCATGAACGCGACCAGCTCCGGGGTGGCCTTCTCGGCCGCGAAGATGAGATCGCCCTCGTTCTCCCGGTCCTCGTCGTCGACGACGACGACAGCCTTACCGGCCGCGATATCGGCGACCGCGCGCTCGATGCTGTCCAACCTGGTCACGTCTGCTTGCTCCGTATTCTTGGCGGCTGACGCCGCGGGTTGCCGGGGATGGCACTGGCTACCACATTACGGCCTGCGATCGGGGGTTCCGGCGACCGCATCCCGTCTGCTGGGTCACCCGCGCTGCGCGAGTCGCTCCACGTACTTGGCGATCACGTCGACCTCGAGATTCACCGTGGTGCCGACCGGCGCGGTGCCCAGGACGGTGAGCGCGAGGGTGGTCGGGATCAGCGAGACCTCGAACCAGTCCGTGGCGCCGTCGGCGGCGGGCTCGGCGTCGCGGCCGAGGCCCGAGACGGTGAGCGAGACGCCGTCGACGGTGATCGAGCCCTTCTCCACCACATAGCGCGCGATCGCGTCGGGCAGCGAGATCCGCACGACCTCCCAGTTCTCCGACGGCGTGCGGGCGAGCACGGTGCCGGTGCCGTCGACGTGTCCCTGCACGAGGTGACCGCCCAGCCTGCTGTTGAGCGCGGCCGCGCGTTCGAGGTTGACCCGGGAGCCGACGGTCAGCGCGCCGATGCTCGACCGGTTCAGGGTCTCGGCCATCACGTCGACGGTGAAACTGTCGCCGTCGACGACGTCGACCACGGTGAGGCAGACCCCGTTGACGGCGATCGAATCACCGTGCCCGGCATCGGAAGTCACCAGCTTGCCGCGGATCGTCAACCGGGCGGCGTCGGTCAGCTGTTCGGTGGCGACGATCTCGCCCAGCTCTTCGACGATCCCTGTGAACATGCCTGACTCCCTTGTCGCTTCCTGTACCCCGATGGGCCAACAGCGGGTGCGCGGCCGCTATTCCCGGCGGTACCCGTTCGCCGCACAGCCTAGTGGCGGGCACTGTGCGGACCATCGACTCGGGGTCGGATCCGACCGTGGGCACGAAGACCTCGCCGAAAAGAGCGACGCGTCATCGATTCGGCGGTGAAAGCAGGTCGGCACGACTGAACACCGCCGTTAATCAATCCGGCGGTAATCGTTCAATCGAATTTTCGAAGAACCGGTCGCGGTCATTCCGACGGCGGTCCTATCCTTGCTTTACCCAGGAATGCCGAACTCGCAAACACGATGATTCGAATGCTTGCGCCGATCCCGCCATTGACGCAATATTGTTATGTCGCCGATTCCCGCCGTTCAACTGCTTACCCGGCCGGTGCGGCGGCGCATCCGACCCGCGGCGATGCCGCCACGGGGAGTTCGACCCAGGGCTAGTCCACCACTCCAGGAAGACAGACAACTGTGGGTCACAACAAGTTCGCTACGTGTGGGGGTGCCGTGTGAGCACATTATTGGATTCCGCGCTGGAAATTCGTTGCGTGCGTTATCGGCGGGAACTCCACCTGCCCGCGACGATCGAGCCGGACTCGCGCCGCATTCTGCTGCAGATCGGCGCGCACTACGGCGCGGTCACCATGCCGGGTGATCTCGGCGAGCGGGTGCAGGCCCGGTTGCGCGAGGCCGCGATCGCGGGTCCGGTCGTCGCGCATCCGAGGGCCAGGCGCTGGACCTTCCTCACCGGCCCGTGCCGCCCCGACACGCTCACCACCACCGCCTCGGCCGAACTGTTCCGGCTCTACGCGACGGTCGCGTGCCACGGCAGCCAGATCGTGCTGCCCTCCCCCGACGACGAGCGCACCGGGTACCGCACCTGGGTGCAGGCGCCGGAGGCGGCCGACAACCGGCCGCCACTGCACGCCGTGATCGAGGCGGCGCGGGCGCTGGGCACCCGCAAACTCCGCTCCCTGTAACCGAATTCGCCGTTTACGGCTGCCAGACGGCAGTCGCCATGCTGCGCAGCGTCTGCACGGCGGCCCCGGGATCGGCGGTGTTGTAGACCGCCGATCCCGCGACGAAGCAATCGATACCCGCCGCGGCGGCCTGCTCGATGGTGTCGGTGTTGATGCCGCCGTCGATCTCCACGACGAGCCGCAATTCCCCCGCGTCGACCAGATTGCGCACGATCCGCGCCTTCTCCAGCACCTCGGGAATGAACGACTGGCCGCCGAAGCCGGGCTCGACGCTCATCACCAGCAGGGTGTCGAATTCGCGCAGGATCTCCAGGTACGGCTCGATCGGCGTCTTCGGCTTCACCGACAGTCCCGCCTTGCCGCCCGCGGCGCGGATGTCACGGGCCACCGCGATCGGGTCGTCGGTCGCCTCGGCGTGGAAGGTGACGTTGTAGGCGCCGGCCTCGGCGTAGCCCGGCGCCCAGCGGCCCGGATCGTCGATCATCAGGTGGCAGTCGAACGGGATGTCGGTGGCCTTCAGCAGGCTCTGCACCACGGGCAGGCCCAGTGTGAGGTTCGGCACGAAATGGCCGTCCATGACATCGACGTGGAGCCAGTCGCATCCTTCGACGGCGGCCGCCTCAGCGGCCAGGTTCGCGAAGTCCGCGGACAGGATGGACGGGGCGATCATCGGCTTCGCCGGGCGGGAGAACGTCGGTGTGGACACAGCGCGCAAGTGTAGCGACCAAATGGTGATTGCCCCGGGGGGATGTGGGTAGCCTGCATAGGGTGACCAATATTTCGGCGGAACAAGGGCTGTTCAGTGCCCCGGTGGAGATTCGCGTAGCAGCTTCGCTCAACCAGCTGCCCATCCTGCGCGGCCTGGCCGAAACCCTGGTCCTGCTCAGCGATTTCACCCTCGACGAGGTCGCCGACGTGCGCCTGGCGGTGGACGAGGTCTGCTCGACGCTGATCGCGATCGCGGCCCCGGATTCGCAGCTCACCTGCGAATTCCTCGTCGGCGACACCGAACTGCTGGTGCGGGTCGACGGTGTCGCGGGCACGGAGGGCATGCCGGACCAGCGCAGCTTCGGCTGGCATGTGCTGCGCACGCTCAGCGACGAGGTGAGCGCCGACCAGCAGGGCTACGACGCGGCCGTGGCCGGATATCCGACGACGGTCCGATTCCGTCGGGTCCGGGGGAAGGCGTAGTGCGCGGCGAGGACACCACCGAAGAGCACGCGCCCGACCAGGACAGCAGCACCGACACCGAGACCACCGCGGACAAGCCCGCCGAGCCGGAGAACCCGGTGGAGGCGGAGACCGAGGACGACGAGACCGAGGAGCCGGTCTCCGGATACGACGATGTGAGCGCGCTGTTCGAGCGTCTCGCCGCGACCGAACCCGGCAGTGCCGAGCACGCGATCGCCAGGGACGCGCTGATCAACCGCTGCATCCCGCTGGCCGATCACATCGCCAGGAAGTTCAGCGGGCGCGGCGAACCGTTCGACGATCTGTCGCAGGTGGCGCGGGTCGGCCTGGTGCACGCGGTGGACCGGTTCGATCTCAGTCGCGGCTCGAACTTCCTGTCCTTCGCGGTGCCGACGATCATGGGCGAGGTCCGGCGCTACTTCCGCGACAACACCTGGGCGATGCGGGTGCCGCGGCGAGTCAAGGAGACCCATCTTCGCATCGGCGCGGCGGTCGACCAGCTCTCGCAGCGGCTCGGCCGTTCCCCCACGGCCAAGGAGATCGCGGCCGAACTCGATGTCGACCCCGACGAGGTGACCCAGGCGGTCATCGCGGGCAACGCCTATCAGCCCACCTCGATCGACGCCGCCTCGGTCGGTCGCGACAGCGACGCCTCCCTGCTGGACACCCTGGGTGAGGAGGAATCGCAGTTCGACCGGGTCGAGGAGTACATCGCGGTGCGCCCGCTGCTCGCGGGCCTGCCCGAGCGCGAGCGGCGCATCCTGACCATGCGGTTCTTCGAGTCCATGACGCAGACCCAGATCGCGTCCCAGCTCGGCATCTCGCAGATGCACGTGTCGCGCATCCTCGCGAAAACCCTTGCGCGTCTGCGCGAATTGTCCGAACGGGACTGACGGCCGCGCCGCGGGACAACGGCGTCCCTACGCGCCCTGCCGCTCCCGCCGCAACCGGGCCGGAGCACGCAGCCACCATGCCGCGTCGACGAGTTCGGCCAGCTGATCCGGGTCGACGACCGCGAGATCGATCAGGATGAACGGATGCCCGTCGTAGTGCGGGGTCGTGTAGAACGCCGGATCGCCGGAGGCCAGCAGGGCTTCCTTCTCCGGGATCTCACACAGCAGCGCAAGCCCGCCTTCCGCCTCGTCGCGAAGTCGCGCGAATCCCTTGCCGCCGACTTTCAGCCCGGGTGAGCGCCACCAGGTTCCCTCCGCGACGCCCGGCAACGCCGTCGCCACGCCCACCACCTGTTCCCATGTCATCGCCATGGATCGATTCTGCGCTCGCGCGACGACCCCGCGCTTGGACGAATGTCGCGCCGACATGTCGGGAAAAGTTGACATGTCGGAACTATCCGACGCATAGTGGTGAGCGTGGTAGCAGTCGATGTCTTCAGCGCCCTGGCCAACCCCGTCCGGCGTCAGCTGCTCGAAGCGCTGCGGGAAGGCCCGCGCGCGGCGGGCGACCTGGCCGGTCGATTCGCGTTGAGCAGACCCGCGGTGTCCGAGCATCTGGCAGTGCTGCGGCATGCCGGGCTCGTGCGCGAGGAGCCGCGGGGGCGGCACCGGTACTACCACCTCGACGCGGACCCACTCGCCGAGGTCGGCGCGTGGCTGCACCCGTTCGAGCACTACTGGCGCGCCCGGATGGGCGCGCTGCGCGACCTACTCGACGAGGAGAATCCATGACGACCACCGAACCGAGCGTCATCCGCTGCGATCAGTTCCTCGGGCATCCGCCCGCGGCCGTCTGGCGGGCACTGACCGAACCCGAGCTGCACGCGAAGTGGTGGGCCGCCGGGGACGTCCGCCCCGTGGTCGGCCACCGGTTCACCCTGGACATGGGGAAATGGGGCGCCCAGGAGTGCGAGGTCCTCGAGGTCGAACCGGAGCGACTGCTGCGCTACAGCTTCGCGCCCGGTTCGCTCGGCACCACGATCACCTGGGAGCTGCGTCCCGAGGGCACCGGTACCCGGTTGCTGCTCGAGCACGCCGGCTTCGATCTCGATTCGCCGCTGGGGAAGGCGGCGTTCGAGGGGATGGGGCGCGGGTGGCCGGGGCTGCTGCGCCGGATCGACGGCGCGCTCACCGGAGTGTGAGGCGCTCTGCCGTGCTCGCATCGATCCATCCGAGCACGGCGGGGCGCACACCGTGAGAGTCGTTGCCGGAGAGAAACTTTCACGGCCTCTCCTCGGCGTCGCGCGACCACCGGGCCGCCGACTGCGGACCCGGCCGCCGGCGGGCCCAGGCCACCCGCGATCACGTCCCGTCAGTCGAGCGGTTTGCGCAGCGCCGCGATGAACATGGCGTCGGTGCCGTGTCGGTGCGGCCACAGCTGCGCCGACGGTCCGTCACCGAGTTCGGTGACGCCCGGCAGGCATTCCCTGGTGTCGAGCTGTTCGGCGCCGGAGCGGCGGACGAAATCACCGACGACGCCCAGGGTTTCGGACAGGTGCGGTGAGCACGTGGAGTACACGACCACACCACCGGGGCGCAGCAGATCCCAGGCGGCGCCGAGGAGTTCGCGCTGCAAGGTGACCAGTTCCGGAACATCGGCCGGGGTCCGCCGCCAGCGCGCCTCGGGGCGACGGCGCAGAGCGCCGAGGCCGGTACACGGCGCGTCGACGAGAATGCGGTCGTAGCCAGGGGTCAGACCGCTGTCACGGCCGTCGGCGACGTGCACGGTGACCGGCAGGTCCCTGGTCGACTTGCGGACCAGCTCGGCCCGGTGCTCGGCCGGTTCCACGGCGTCGACGGTGAACAGGTCGATCGCGGCGAGCGCGCCGAGCAGCGCGGCCTTGCCGCCGGGCCCGGCACACAGGTCCAGCCATCGCCCCTGGTCGGGGCCGTGCAGCGGGGCCCGGCTGAGCGCGAGGGCCACCAGCTGGCTGCCCTCGTCCTGCACGGCGGCGATGCCCTCACGGACCGGCTCCAGCTGACCCGGGTCGCCGCCGTCGAGGTACACGGCATACGGCGACCAGCGACCTTCCTCGCCGCCGGTGACCAGGGCCAGTTCCTCGGCGGTGATCTCGCCGGGCCGCGCGACCAGGTGCACGAGCGGGCGTGCGTCGTCGGCGGCGAGGAGGTCGGCCAGTTCCCCGGCGCGGGCGCCGAGCGCGTCGGCGAAGGCCTGGGCGATCCAGGTCGGGTGCGCGTACTCGAAGGCGAGGGCGCCGACCGGGTCGGGGGGCGCCAGTTCGGCGACCCACTGGTCGGCCGTCTTCTCCCCCGCGCGCCGCAGCACCGCGTTGACGAAACCCGCACGCCCCTGGCCGAATTCGGACCTGGCCAGGTCGACCGAGGTGTCCACGGCAGCGTGCGCGCCGATCCGGGTCCGCAGCAGCTGGTAGACGCCGAGCCGCAGGATGTCGAGGATCGGCCCGTCGATGTCGGTGACCGGGCGGCCCGCGCAGGCCGCGATCACCGCGTCGAGCTGGCCGAGCGAACGGCACGCGCCATAGGTGAGTTCGGTCGCGAACGCCGCGTCGCGCCCGCTGATCTTGCGCTCGCGCAACAACTTCGGCAGCACCAGGTTTGCGTAGGCCTCCCGGTCCCGCACCGCGCGCAACACATCGAGGGCCACCTCACGCGCCGGATCCACCGGCTCCCCGCGCCGCTTGCGCGGACTGGGCACACTCGGATCGGCCCGCTCGCCCCGCCGCCCGCCGCCGGCCCGCGCACCACCCTGGGTATCGCGCCCGGCCCCCGCACCCGCGCGAGAACCACCACGCGAATCCCCTGCACGCGCATCACGTTCCGCGCCGGATCGGCCGTGCCCACCCGAGCGCGCGCCACCGGAACGACCATCACGCCGATCCACGCCGCCGGCCGAATTACCGCGTCCACCGCTCGAACGCCGCGCGCCGCCGTCGCCGGATCGCTCCCCCATGCCGCCGCCGGAACGATCGTCGCGCCGACCCACACCGCCCGCGCCGACCGCTGAGCCACCCCGGGCACCACCCGAACGACGCTCACCGCCGCCGCCGAAACGGCGCTCACCGGCGTCGGCCCGACCACCGGAACGGCGGTCCTCGATGCCGCCACGCTCGGCACCGAATCGGCGGTCACCCGCGCGATCAGTGCCCTGACGCCGACGGTCGGCGTCGCCGTGATCGGGACCGAAGTGCCGCTCTCCCGCATCGCGGCGCTCGGCGCCCTGCCGCCGCTGATCCGCGGCACCACGGCTCCCGCCGTAGCGCCGATCGCCACTCGAGCGGCGCTCATCGGTGGCGTCGTTCCCGCGCGCTTCGGCACCGCCACGACCGGCACCGGAACGGCGGTCCTCGGTGCCGCCACGGGGGCTGTCGGTGCGGCGTGACCCGGTGGAACCGGCGCGGGAGCCGCCACGATCCGCACCCGCGCGGCGGTCCTCGCCCGCGGGAACGGTGCCGCCGCCCTTCGCGGCGCGCGCCGCCCAGCCGCCGTCGACGTTCTTGCCGGTCACCTTGCGGTCGTCGCGGGGCGCGGCGCCGGAGCGCTGGTCGGCTTCGCGGCGACGCCTGCGGTCGGAGGCGCTCATCCGATCACCGTGCCGGGAGCCAGGCGGGCGCCGCGGGCCCAGTCGAGGGCGTTCATCATCTTCTTGCCCGGGGGCTGGACCTGGCCGAGGCGGACCGCGGTGGTGGCCGTGCCGACGAAGACGCCGGATTTGCGCACCTCGATCTCGCGTTCGGGCAAGGTTTCCTCCACCATCTCCACCGGACCGAGCTTGAGGCGCAGTCCGTTCATCTCGGTCCACGCGCCCGGCGCCGGGGTGACGGCGCGGATCCGGCGGTGGATGGCCAGGGCGGGCTCGTCGAAGCGGATCCGGCCCGCCTCCACTGTCACCTTCGGCGCGTAGGACACGCCGTCGGCGGATTGTGGCACCGCGCGCAGGGTCCCGTCTTCCACTCCGTCGAGGGTCTTCTCCAGCAGGACAGCGCCCGCGTCGGCGAGCCGGGCGAGCAGCTCGCCCGCGGTGTCGGTGACACCGACCTGCTCGGTCATCACGCCGTAGACCGGGCCGGTGTCCAGGCCCGCCTCGATCAGGAAGGTCGACGCACCGGTCATGTCGTCACCGGCGTCGATCGCCGCCTGGACCGGCGCCGCGCCGCGCCAGGCGGGCAGCAGCGAGAAGTGCAGATTGATCCAGCCGTGCCGCGGGATGTCGAGGACGCGCTGCGGCAGCAGGGCGCCGTAGGCGACCACCGGACAGCAGTCCGGGTTCAGCTCGGTGAGCGCGGTGACGAATTCGGGGTCGGCGGGCTTGGCGGGGGTGAGCACGGGGATGCCGTGCTCGTCGGCGAGCTGACCGACCGGCGAGCGCATGATCTTGCGCCCGCGTCCGGCGACCGCGTCGGGCCGGGTGACCACCGCGACGACCTCATGGCGTTCGCTCTCGATCAGCCTGCGCAGCGAGGGCACCGCGGGTTCGGGAGTTCCGGCGAAGACCAGACGCATCAGTGGCCACCGCCGACACCGCTGGACTCGCGAACGGTGATCCCCGCGCGGAACCAGTCGGATTCGCGGATGGCGCGCATGGCGTCCTTGCGGTCGGCGGGCTCGAGCTTGTTGATGAACAGCACACCGTCGAGGTGGTCGGTCTCGTGCTGCACACACCGCGCCAGCAATTCGGTGGCCTCGAATTCGACCGGCGCGCCGGTCTGGTCGACACCGGTGACGTGCACGCGCAGCGCGCGGCGCACGTCATAGCGGACGCCGGGGATCGACAGGCAGCCTTCGGGCCCGACCTGTTCGTCGTCACCGATCGCCGTCCACACCGGGTTCACCACGTGTCCGGCGGCATCGCCGGTGTCGTAGACGAACACCCGCAGCCCGACGCCGATCTGCGGCGCCGCCATCCCGACGCCACCGTCGTCGTGCATGGTCTCGGTGAGGTCGGCGACGAGCTGGGCCAGCTCGGGCCCGAACTCGGTCACCGCATCCGCACGGGAACGCAGAATCGGATCGCCGAACAGGCGAACGGGCTGGATGGTCACGCGGCGGCTCCCGGCTGGACGATGGGCGGTCGTCCTATTCTATGGACCGCTCCTCAGGCCTGTTGCCGCCGCACCATCTCGGCGATCCAGACGGGCGCGAACGGTGAGGTGCAGTTCGGCGGGGTCGGGTAGTCCGCGAGCACGTTCAGGCGCTCGCCGATGTCGACGGCGCGGGCCCGGTACGCCGGGTGTTCGATCCCGATCTGGGCCAGGCAGGTGTTCATCGCCCACTGCAGCCGGTCGGGCGCGTCGGCCATCTCGGCCTCGATGACGTCGAGCAGCCCGGCCAGGTCGAGCCCGTCGGGCCGCTTCACCACGCGGTCGCTGGTCAGCGCCCAACCCGCGCTCGCGACCGCCGGGTCGGGATCGGCGAGCCACGACTGCCGCAGGTCCTCGGCCGCCGGATGCTTCTTGACTACGTAGTTGACGAGCCAGTCGTGCACCTTGGGGGTGCGGGCCTCGCGGAGCATGGTGTCGAGGTCGGCGCGGTCGAAGGACTTCGGGCGGCAGATCAGCAGCGCCAGCAGGCGGGCGGCGGTGTCGCCGGTCGCCCACAACTCGCGGGCGAGTTCGTGCCGGGTCTTCAGCCGTGTGGCGATCGCACGCAGCTCGGTGAGGTTCACACCGTGATCGTCGCCGTGCTTCTCGTTCACGGCCCGGATCTTCGGGTTGTCGAGCGCGGCCAGCTCGGCCAGCAACGCGGGCACGGTCTCGTCGGACACCGGGGCCTCCTGTCCTCCACGGGGGATGTCAGCCTACGAGAGGACAGGAGACCGAGTCGTCAGGAGTTGCCCGCGATGATCACCTGCGGGATGCCGGTGCCGAGGGAAACCGGCCGGCAGACGGGCGCGGGGGCGTGCTCGGGGTCGAGGACGCGCAGCAGCAGTTGCTGCACGAACGGGTCGTAGACCAGGTGGAAATGCCCGGTCATGTCGTCGGCGCACAGATCCTGCAGGACGAGGTTCTCCGCGCCGGCGCCGTGCAGGGCGATGTTGTCGAAGGGCTGGATCATCTCGTCGACCCGGCTGCCCACCGTCACGTACCGGACGCCGGGCACGGTGTCGCCACCGGCGTTGAGCTCGACCATCAGCGGCTCGCCCTGCGCCTGCTGGACCGCCGCCGTCGAGGTGACCTTGGCGTAGACGTCCATCATCCCCGGAATCGCCTGCCCGACCGGCACCAGCCCGTACATGACCCCGCCGTAGCTCGGCGAGGCCAGCCCGACCCAGGTGCCGACCTTCGGCGCGCCGCCGAGCTTGTTCACGTAGTACCTGCTGACGTTGGCGCCCTGCGAGAAGCCGACGAGGTCGACCTTCGCCGCACCGGTCACCGCGAGCACGTCGTCGACGAACGCCGCGAGCTGGGCGAAGCTGATCCGCATGTCCTCGGTGCCGTAGGTGTCGGCCCCCGGCGCGCCGCCGTAGTTCAGCGCGAACACGCACATGCCCGCGTCGACGAGCTGCGGACCGATCCCCGCCCAGTCGGAGTAGGCACTGGAGTCGGTACCGTGCACGAGCACCACCGGACGCGGATGCGCCGCCGTGGGCCGACAGCCGAAGTCGTTGACCCCCAACGGAACAGCGGCGGGATGGGTGTCGATATACCGTGCGGCGGAGAGATGGTCGCTCTGCCGCGGCCCGGCCTCGGTCGGCACCACGGCGGGCCGGTAGCCCGCGGGCGCGGCGGCGACCGGTGCCGCGGCGTGCACCCCGAACGCCGCGACGACCGCCACCGCGAGCGCGCCCGCGCGTCGCTTTTGTGCCATTCCCCAACCCCACAACCGATTCCGCTGTTCCATATCCCAAACAAGTACCCCACCGGCGTGGGTTTCGCATCCTCGAAACCGGGTAATCTTTGCCCCCAATTTTCGGGGTCGACGCGACACGGCCCCGACACGCCGCGACCTTCGGCATTCCGGTCCCGGTCGGCCCCGCCCGAACTATCCTTGAACTGGACAATCGTTCAGTAAAACTTCGCCGGAGGGTCGTCGTGACGGGACCGGACGTTTGTGATGTCGTGGTGGTCGGCGCCGGGCTCGCCGGACTCGCGGCCGCCGCGAAACTCTAGGATCGCGGGCACCGCGTGCTCGTGCTCGAAGCCCGCGACCGCGTCGGCGGACGCACACTGAACGAGCCGATCGACGACGAGCACATCGTCGAGGTCGGCGGCCAGTGGATCGGACCGACCCAGCACCGTGTGCTCGACCTCGTCGCCGAACTCGGCCTGGACCTGCACGCCACCCATCAGCACGGCGACACCCTCGTCGAGTTCCGTGGCCGGTCCAAGCGCTACCGCGGCCGAATCCCCGCGCTGCCGCCGCACGTGCTCGCCGATGTCGCCCAGGCCCAGCTGCGCCTGGACCGGATGGCGCGCAAGGTTCCGCCGGCAGCGCCGTGGACCGCGCCCCGCGCCGCTGAATGGGACAGCCAGACCCTCGACACCTGGCTGCGCCGGCATGTGCGCACCCAGGGTGGCCGGGACGTGTGCGCCCTGGTGTGCCAGGCGGTCTTCGCCGCCGAACCGGCCGACCTCTCGCTGCTGCACTTCCTGTTTTATCTGCGCTCCGGCGGCGGCATCGATCAGCTCACCTCGACGACGGGCGGCGCCCAGCACTGGCGCGTGGTCGGCGGCACCCAGCGCATCGCCGAGGAGATGGCGCGGCGCCTGGGCGCGGCGGTCGAGCTGTCGAATCCGGTGCGGCGGATCGAGACCACCGACCTCGACGTCACCGTCGTCGCCGACCGGCGCACCGTGCGCGCCCGGGCGGTGATCGTGGCCATCCCACCCACCCTGACCGCGCGGATCAGCTACGACCCGCCGCTGCCCGGACACCGGGATCAGGTGGCGCAGCGGTTCGTTCAGGGGTCGGTCATCAAGTGCATGGCCGTCTATCCCGAGCCGTTCTGGCGGCGCGACGGTCTCAACGGCCAGGCCACCAGCGACGTCGGCCCGGTGAAGCTCTGCTACGACAACTCCCCGCCCGACGCCGCCAAGGGCGTCCTGCTCGGCTTTCTCGAGGCGAACCACGCGCGCAGGCTCGGACAGCTGTCCCCGGCCGAGCGCCGTGCCGAGGTCCTCGGCTGTTTCGCCCGCCATTTCGGCCCCGCGGCCGCGGAACCCCTGCGCTACCTGGAGAAGGACTGGAGCCAGGAGGAGTGGACCAGGGGGTGCTACGGCGGCTACCTGCCGCCCGGGGGCTGGACCGCCTACCGCGACGCCGTCCGCGCGCCGATCGGCCGGATCCATTGGGCCGGAGCCGAATCGGCGACGGTCTGGAACGGCTACATGGACGGCGCGCTCACCTCGGGCGAGCGCGCCGCCACCGAGGTACTCGCCGTCCTCGACGCGGGCAGCCCACGGCTCATTCCCGGGTGAGGACCTCCCAGATCCACTCCGCCACCACCGGCGGCGGCGTCTGCGGCAGTTCCGCCAGCCAGTAGGCGATGACCGCGAGCATCGCGCCCGCCAGCGCGGCGGCGTCGACCTCGACCGGGATCACCGCGGCCACCGGCGCGTGCTCACCGAGCAGCCGGATGCCGTCGACCAGAATCGTCGCGATACTGCGAGCCAGTCGCGCGTGCACCGCCGCCGACCCGTGCGCGCCGAGCACATTGCGGTACAGCTGTGCGTGATCGGCGATGTGGCGCACGTAGTCGATGAGGAACTGCGGGGGTTGATCCGGTAGCCCGCCGCCGAGACCCTCCGCGCGCAGCGAGACACCCGCGTCGAGCGCGTGCCGCTCGATGGCGTCGGCGAGCAGCGTCTCCTTGTCGGTGTAGTGGTCGTAGAAGGTACTGCGGCTCACGCCGGCGCGCTGGGTGATGTCGGAGATCGCGATGCCGTCGACCGGCCCGTCCCGCCCCAGCTCGAGGATGGCGTCCTGGAGCAGACCGCGACTGCGGAGCACCCGCGGGTCGTCGGAGGTCGGCTTGCGCTGGTCCGGCTGCACTCGAATCACTTCTCCACCTTCACATCTGTCGTCGCCTGTGTCGTGCGACACGTTGACGTCCGCCGGTCCATCGACCCTATCCTACATGTGTAGGTAATCAGCCATCTGTAGGTTAAATACCCTGGAGGGGTAACCATGGCTCGCGCTCTCCATCGCCTCGGCGATCTCTGTTTCCGAAATCCGTGGTGGGTGATCGCCGCCTGGTCACTCCTCGCCACCGTCGTCGCCCTGGTCGGAATCACCTTGGGCGCCAAGGTCTCCGACAAATTCGACATTCCCGGGACCGAATCCGACCGGGCCCAGCGGGTCCTGATCGAGAGCTTCGGCAAGGGCGCGCCGACCACCCCGGGCGAGGGCGCGGCCCGCCTCGTCGTCCGGGCGCCCGACGGCAAGCCACTGCCGCTGACCCAGCTCGACGCCGAACTGTCGACGCTGTCGGGCACCCCTGGCATCGACGGCATCACGCCGGCCGCGCTCGCCGTCGCCGAGCGCGGCGACGTCACCTTCGTCGACATCACCTTCGCCGACCCGGTGAACCCCACCGCGAAGACCGCCGTCGACACGGTGCGCACCCGGCTGGAAGCTCAGGGCCTGCGCCCGATGCTCACCGGTGGGCCGTACTACTCGGAAGCCTCGTTCGTCGGCCCGGCCGAAGCGGTCGGCGTGGCGATCGCGATGGGCGTGCTGCTGGTGACCTTCGGGTCACTGCTGGCCGCGGGCCTGCCGATCGTGCTCGCGCTGGTGGGTGTCGGCATCGGGACCGGCGGTGTGGTCGCGGTGTCGACGCTGTTCGACGCGTCCTCGGCGACGCTGGCGTTGTCGCTGATGCTCGGCCTCGCCGTCGGCATCGACTACACCCTGTTCATCGTCTCGCGGCACCGTCAGCAGCTCGCCGAGGGCCTGCCGGTCCGCGAATCGGCCGCCCGTGCCACCGGGACGGCGGGCAGCGCGGTCGTCTTCGCCGGCGCCACGGTGCTCATCGCCCTGTGCGGGCTGGCGATCGCGCGGATCCCGTTCCTCACCGGCATGGGCCTGGCCGCCGCGGGCAGCGTCGGCGTGGTGGTGCTGCTGGCCATCACGCTGCTGCCCGCGCTTCTCGGCTTCGCCGGAGCTCGGCTGATCCCGCGGGGCCGCGGGCTGACCGCGATCGAGGGCGCCAAGCGTCCCAACCGCTGGGGCCAGGCCGTCACCAGCCGTCCCGTCGCCACACTGCTGGCAGGCGTCGCGGTACTGGCGGTGCTCGCGCTGCCGGTGCTGGATCTGCGGCTCGGGCTGCCCAACGCCGGGCACGAACCGACCGACACCGTGCCACGCAAGTCCTATGACGTGCTCGCGCAGGCGTACACGCCCGGATTGAACGGCCCGCTGGTCACGGTGGTCGAGGGCGAGGCCGGCCGGATCCAGGCGCAGACGCAGGCCGCGGTGGAGCGGATCAGCGCGCTGCCGGGCGTGGCGACGGTGTTCCCGCCGGAGGTGAACGCGGCGGGCGACACCGCGCAGTTCGTCGTGATCCCCACGACCGCACCGAGTTCCGAGGACACCGCCACCCTGGTCCGCGCGATCCGCGACACCGGTCCCGACTTGCGGGCCGAGCAGGACGCCACCCTGCACCTCACCGGCGAGACCGTGATCGCGATCGATGTGGCGCGCAAGCTCTCCGGCGCGCTGGTGCCATTCCTGATCGTGGTGGTCGGCCTGGCGCTGGCGCTGCTGACGCTGGCGTTCCGGTCACTGCTGGTGCCGCTCACCGCGGCGCTCGGGTTCCTGCTGTCCCTGGCGGCCGCACTCGGCGCGACCACCGCGGTCTACCAGTGGGGCTGGCTCGGCTCGGTCCTGAACGTGCACCGGCCCGCGCCGATCCTGGCGTTCCTGCCGATCCTGCTGATCGGCGTGCTGTTCGGGCTGGCGATGGACTACCAGGTGTTCCTGATCTCCCGGATGCGCGAGGCGCATGTGCACGGGCGCGGTTCGGCACTGGAGGCGGTGCGCGTGGGCTACGCGAGCAGCGTGCGGGTGGTCGCGGCGGCGGCGGTGATCATGATCGCGGTCTTCGCCGGATTCCTGTTCAGCCACAACACGATGATCGGGCCGATCGGCTTCGCGATGGGCATCGGCGTGCTGTTCGACGCCTTGATCGTGCGGATGACGCTCATTCCGGCCGTCATGGCTTTGCTCGGGCGCCACGCCTGGTGGCTGCCCGGCCCGCTCGAGCGCCTGCTCCCCCACGTCGACATCGAAGGCGAGTCGCTGCCGCAGCCGACCGCACCGAAACCAACAGTGAGTGAACCCGTAACGGCCTGACGGCTTTTCGGCCACGTCGACGTCGTCCGGTGCCCAGGCATCGGGCGTCGTCGACGTGCGCTTTTGCCGATCCGACACGCCTGGATCACAGCCACACCGACCGCGCCGGGAAATCACCCACCCGCCCCCGACTGTTCACCTCTACGTTCCCAATTACCGAAATCCGTTGCGTTACTTTGGATTTCGCGGGGGTCACAACGGCGTAACGCATCCGCATCTCGGATCAAGCAGCTTCTACGGGTACGTCGCCCGAGCTCGCTCGCGGCGACCGCTCGGAGTGGAGGGAACATGAGCACCAACCGTGAATCCACCTTCCTGATCACCGGCGCCTCCGGCGTCATCGGCGGGGCGCTCGTCGAGCTCCTCGCCGGCCATCGGATCTACGCGCTCGGACACAGCAAGACCGGGGCGGCACGGGCGGGCGTCACCTGGCTCAGCGGTGACATTCGGCAGCCCGATCTCGGCCTCGGTGCGGACTACGCGCGCATCGCCGACGAGGTCGACCGCGTCATCCACGTCGCGGCCATGGTCGATTTCAACCGCGACGAGGAGACCATCCGGTCGATCAACGTGACCGGTACCCGGAACGTGTTGCGGTTCTGCGAGGTCGCGGGCGCCGGGATCGTGCACACCAGTTCGTCGTTCGTGGCCAGGGCCGAGTCGGCGAAGGTCGTCACCGGCACCGGCTGCGCCGGGGGCCGCGACGACTACCTGCGTTCCAAGATCGACGGCGAGGCCGCGGTGCGGACCTCGGGCATCGACTACGTGATCGCCCGGCCGTCGCTGTTGATGGGCGATTCGGCCACCGGCAAGATCGTGCGGCACCAGGGCCTGCACACCTTCCTCGGCGCCTACGTCAAGGGTGCGCTGCCGTTCGTGCCGTTCAGCGACACCGCCCAGGTGGACTTCCTCGCGCAGGACATGGTCGCCGCGGCGCTGGCCCGGCTCGCCACGGCCGATCTCGACGGCGCGGAGTACTGGCTGACCGCGGGCGACAACGCCGTCGCCACCGGCGAGATCGTCGCGCTGTGCGGTGAGCTCTACGGCGCGGCGGGCATCGAGCTGACCACCCCGCGCTACTTCGAGATCGAGGCCGTCCAGCGGCTGATCCTGCCCGCCCTCGGCGACGTGCTCGACGCCAAGGCGCGCAACAAGTTCGACAACCTGCTGGCCATGGCCTCGCTGTTCACCGACGCCCCGTTCGAGTCCAGCCTCGGCAAGGGCCCGTTCGCCGGCATCGAGCCGACCGCCGAGACCGCGCGCGACCTGCTGACCCGCACCGTGCGCGCGTACTGGCTACCCGAGACGGTGGCGGCATGATGGAGCGCGCCGAGATCGTCGAACTGACCCGCGCCCACCTGGGCCGGGGCCGGGCGGCGCTGGCCGAATTCGTCCACGCACCCGTCGAAGTCGCCTCCCACGGCGCGATCGTGGAGACGGCCGACGGCCGCTCGTTCATCGATTGTGGCGGGTACGCGGTGTTCCTGCTCGGGCACTGCCCGGAGCCGGTGGTGAACGCGGTGGTCGAGCAGGTGCGCACGCATCCGCTGGCCACGCGACTGCTGCTCGAGCCCAGGGTCGCCGAGGCGGCGCGGGCGCTGGCCTCGATCGCCCCCGAGGGCCTCGACGCCGTGCAGTTCCTCAACTCGGGCGCCGAGGCCACCGAGCTCGGTCTGAAAATCGCCAGGGCCCACGGCAAGTCGCGGCTGATCACCATGCTCGGCGGGTACCACGGCAAGACCACCGGCGCGCTGGCGGTGACCCCGAAGGCCGAGTACCAGCAGCGGTTCCAGCCGCTGCTGCCCGCCACCGCGGTGCCGTTCGGCGACCTGGCGGCGCTGGAAGCCGAGCTCATCGCGGCCGACGGCGACGCGGCGGTCATCCTGGAGCCGATCCAGGGCGAGGGCGGGGTCGTCCTGCCGCCGGCCGGCTACCTGGCCGGGGTGCAGCGACTGTGCCGCACCCACGAGGCGATGCTGATCGTGGACGAGATCCAGACCGGGCTCGGCCGCACCGGCACGATGTGGGCACATCAGCCCGAGATCGATCGCCCCGACGTGCTGCTGGTGGGCAAGGCGCTCTCCGGTGGCGTGGTGCCGGTGTCGGCGGTGCTGGCCACCGCCGAGGCGTTCCGCCCCTTCGCCGACGATCCGACGCTGCACTCCTCGACCTTCGGCGGCTCGCCGCTGGCGTCGGCGGCGGTCGTCGCGACCGTGCGCGCGCTGGTCGACGGTGATGTCGCGGCCAGGGCGGCGGAGCTGGGCGAGCGGATGCTGGCCGAGGTCACCGCGATGTGCGCCCGGCACGTCGGCCGGACCGTGCGCGCGGTGCGCGGGCGCGGTCTGCTGATCGCCATCGAGTTCCTGCGCCCGGATCTCGCCGGGGAGCTGGTCACCGACCTGCTCGCGCGCGGCGTGATCGTCAACCACTCGCTCGGCGCGGGGTCGGTGGTGCGGCTGAGCCCGCCCGCCGTGCTCACCGAGGACCAGGAACGCACGGTCCTGTCCGCTCTCGATCTGTCGCTGTCCGCTCTGCTGTCCCACGTCTGATCACAGGAGATTGATTGCCATGCCCACTGTTTCGCTGAGCCGTCGCATCGAGAACATCGACGCCGACATCGTGTTCACCCAGCTCAAGGACCTCGACAGCTACCCCGAGATCGCCGACGGTGTGCAGAAGGTCGAGGTCCGCTGGGACGCCGACGGCGCCGCCGCGACCAGCGACTGGGAGGTCAAGTTCCGGGACGGCGCGCTGCGCTGGACCGAACGCGACTTCTTCGACGCCGAGGCGCGCACCTACTCGTTCACCCAGGTCGCCGGGGACCTGGTCGCCTTCGAGGGCCGCTGGCAGGTGCAGGCCGACGGCGCGGACACGGTGGTGAGCTTCGCCGCCGAGTTCGATCTCGGGATGCCGAGCCTGGCCGCCATGCTCGACCCGATCGCCGGGCGCGCGCTGCACGACAACATCGAGGAACTGATGACCGCGATCAGCTCCTCGGTCAGCGTGTCCTGATCCCTGGTCCACCCGGCCCGCGCGCCCTGCCGCAGCACAGTGTGGTGCTCGGCAGGGCGCGTTCGGCCCGGCCACCGCGAGCTCACCGCTCGTCCGTGGCGTCGTTCTCCGGTGCGATGTCATCCTCGGCGAGGATGCGGTACAGCGCCCGCCGGGTCTCGGTGAGCACCTCGGCCGCCTTGGCCGCCTGCTCGGCGGTGCCGACCTGGGCCACCTGCCCGACCGCGCCCATCACCTGGCCGACCAGGCCGCGCAGATCCAGCGCCTGGGCGCCGATATCGTCCTTGACCTCGGCCCACGGGTCACCGAGCTCCTCGCGATGGGACTCGACATAGGCCTTGCCCTCGTCGGTGAGCTGCGCGGTCTTGCGACCGGCCACCTTCTCGATGAGCACCAGGCCCTCGTCCTCGAGCTGGGCCAGCGCCGGGTAGATCGACCCGGGACTGGGACGCCAGATGTCGTCGCTGCGCTCGCGGATCCGCTGGATCAGCTCGTAGCCGTGCATGGGCCGCTCGACGAGCAGCAGCAGGACCGCGGCGCGCACGTCGCCCCGCCTGCCCCGCCCGCCGCGACCGCGGCCGCGACCGAAGCCCGGGCCGAAACCCGGCCCGAACCCGGGACCGAAGCCCGGTCCGAAGTCGGGACCGTGCCCGTGTCGCCCACCCCGGCGGAACTGCCGCCGATCGGGACCGAACTCCCCCGGCCCCGGTCCACGACCACGACCGAACTTTCCGAATTCTCGATGTTCTGCGTTGTGCATGACAGCCTCCTCAGGCTCTCGCGTTGTTCTTGACACTATCGACGATATATCGGCAATGCATCGAATGCAAGGAGTAATCTGAATCCACCATGACGGAGCCCGCCCGGCCGATGCGATTGGCCGAACTGGTCGCATCCCTGTCGCTGGCCACCGACCTCGGTCTGGGCCAGCCGCAGGAGCACGTGCTCCGCCAGACCGTGCTGGCGACCCGGCTGGCCGCCGCGGCCGGGCTCGCCGACGCCGATCGCGCTGCGGTGTACTACATTTCGCTGCTCGCGTGGGTGGGCTGCGTCGCCGACTCTCCCGAGATGGCCCGCTGGTTCGGCGACGATCTGCGGATCAGGGCCGACAGCTACGACATCGACAAGGCCGGCCTGCCCATGGTCGGCTTCCTGCTCGGCCACCTCGCGACGGACGGCTCGGCCCTGGGCCGGATCACCGTGACCAGCCGGTTCCTCGCCGGTGGCGTCCGCGACAGCATGGACTCCTTCCTCACCCACTGCCGCACCGCCGCCGACATCGCCGACCGGCTCGCGCTGCCCGAGTCCGTACGTACGGCCCTGCCGCAGGCGTTCGAACGCTGGGACGGTCGCGGTGTCCCGGCCGGACTGCGCGGCGACGCCATCGCGACGGTGATGCGCGTGGTGCACATCGCCGACGACGCCGAGGTCCACACCAGGACCGGCGGCGTCGCCGCTGCGGCGCGCATGTTGCGCGCGCGCAGCGGAACCGAGTTCGACCCCGACCTGGTCGCGCTGTGCCTCCGCGACGACGCGGCCCTGCTCGACGGCCTCGACCGGGTCGACGCGTGGCGTGCGGTGATCGACGGCTGCGCCGCACTCGACCGGCCGATCCCCGAGGCCGAGCTCACCGAGGTCCTCGCGGTCTTCGCCGACTACGCGGACGCGAAAGCCACCTGGTTCCTCGGTCATTCGCGCGCCGTGGCCGCGCTGGCCAGCGCCGCGGCGCGCGAATACGGGCTGTCCGCCGACCAGGCGCGCACGGTGCACCGGGCCGCGCTGGTGTGCAGGCTCGGCACCATCGGCGTCTCGACCGGACTCTGGAACAAGCCGGGACCGCTGACCGCGGCCGAGCGCGAACGCGTCCGCATGGTGCCCTATCTCACCGAACGGATCCTGGCGCGCAGCCCGCGCCTGGCCGCGCTCGCGGGCCCGGCGTCGATGGTCTACGAGCGGATGGACGGTTCGGGCTATCCGCGCGGACTCCCCGGGTCGATGCTGCCCGCACCCGCCCGCATTCTGGCGGCCGCGCAGATGCTGCGCGCGCTGAGCGAAGACCGCCCGCACCGCCCGGCCGCCGACCCGGACGAGCGGGCCGCGATCCTGCGTGCCGAGGTGACCGCCGGCCGCCTGGACGGTGACGCGGTGGCCGCCGTGCTGGCCGCCGCCCAGGGCCGTCGTCCCCGGCGGCGACCGCAGGTCGCGGGCCTCACCGCCCGCGAGCTCGACGTCCTCGCACTGCTGGTGCGCGGGCGGACGACCAAGGAGATCGGCCGGGCGCTCGGCATCAGCGCGCGCACCGCGGGCAGCCACGTCGAGCACATCTACACCAAGATCGGGGTGCACAGTCGCGGCTCGGCCGCGGTGTTCGCGATGCGCCACGGGCTGCTGGGCGACGAGGATCAGCGCACGAAGATCGGGTGATCACCCGATGTCACGCGGCCCCGAACGGCCGACACTTCCCCTATGACCACTTCGATCCCCACCCACACCCCGGTCGCCGAGCGCTTCCTCGACGCGCTGACCCATCGCGACTTCCCCGCCATGACCGCCTGCCTGGCCCCTGAGGTGCGCCTGCGCGGCCTCATCCCACCCGGACCGTTCGACGCCGTCGGCCCCGGCGCCGTGATCGACCGATTCCACGGCTGGTTCGGCGGCCTCGACACCTTCGCCGTCCTCGACTCCGGCCGCGACCGGCGCGGCGGCAAGCTGGCCGCGCACTGGCTGGTCCGTATGTGCCCCGAGCACGGTCTCGGGCCGGCCAGGATCGCCGAACAGCGCGTCTTCCTCACCGCCGACGACGACCTGATCACCGGCATCGACCTGCTGTGCTCCGGGTGGCAACCCGCCGAATGAACTCAGCGGCCCGCGAGTTCGTCGATCCAGCGTTCGAGCCGCGCACCCTCGGTCACCATCAGCTCCGGATCGCGGAAGGTGTTGGTGAGCAAGGAGATTCCCTGATAGGCGGCGACGAAGGCGATGGCGAGTTCGTCGGCGTCGGGCCTGCCCATCTCGGCGAACTGGGTGCGCGCCCAGTCGATGAGCAGACCCATCACCCGCGCCGGTGCGCCGCCGAACGCGTCGTCGCGCTTGTCCAACTCCGCGGCCAGCGACCCGGTCGGGCAGCCGTAACGCGCGGCTTGGTCGCGCTCTTCCACCCAGCCGCGCACCATGGCCTTCAAGCGCTCGGGCGGGGTCGGCAGCGGCTCGATCGCCGCGATGATCCCGGCGAACACCCCCGCGTGCGTCTCGAGCACCGCCTGGACGAACTGGTCCTTGGTCTTGAAGTAGTAGTAGACGTTGCCGACCGGCACGTCGGCCGCCTGCGCGATATCGGCGATGGTCGTCTTCTCGACGCCGCGCTCGTAGAAGACGCGCGCGGCCGCCTCGACGAGGCGCTCCCGCTTCCCCGTCCTCGGCTTCTTCTGCGCCACTGAGTCAGTCATGCAACTAACTATAGACAGCGGCCGCGTGGCCCTGCTACGTTCTTATTAGTCAGCCAACTAACTCAAGGAGTTCTCATGATCGTCGTCACCGGAGCCACCGGCAACATCGGCCGCCGGCTGGTCGGTCTACTCGCGGACACGGGCGAAGCGGTGCGCGCCGTCTCCCGTGGCAGCGCCCCGATCGAGCTGCCCGCGGGGGTGGAGCACGTCACCGCCGATCTGGGTGACCTCGACAGCCTCTCCCCCGCCCTGCGCGACGCGGAGGCGCTGTTCCTGCTCATCACCGGTGAACAGCTGATGACCGGACCCGAGCCGGCCCAGCTGCTGAAGACCGCGGCCGCCGCCGGGGTTCGCCGCGTGGTGTTCGTGTCGTCGCAGGGGGCGGTGACCAGGCCGGAGTCGGCCGGATATGCCCGCACGCGGGCCTTCGAGCAGGCGCTGGCCGAGTCCGACCTGGCGTGGACCGCGCTGCGGCCCGGCGGGTTCTTCTCCAACACGTTCGCCTGGATCGAATCCGTGCGCACGCAGCGCCAGGTGGCCGCGCCGTTCAGCGAGGTCGGCCTGCCCGCCGTGGATCCGGGTGACATCGCCGCGGTCGCCGCGGCGGCCCTGACCTCCGATGACCACGCCGGTCAGGCGTACACGTTGACCGGGCCTGCCCTGGTGACCCCGCGCGACCAGGCGGCGGCGCTCGCCGCGGCCGTCGAGGCACCGGTCACCTTCGTCGAACTCACCCGCGAGCAGGCCAAGCAGAACATGCTGCGGTTCATGCCGGAACCCGTCGCCGACCACACGCTCGACATCCTCGGCTCACCCACCGCCGATGAGCAGCAGGTCAGTGGCGATATCGAACGGGTGCTCGGCCGGCAGGCGACCTCGTACGCCGAGTGGGCGCTGCGTCATCGAGCGATGTTCGCCTGAGGGGTTCGGGCACACCGGCACCCCGGTGCCGGTGTGCGGGCCCGCTAGTGCGACACGCGATCACGCAGCGTGGGCAGGCCGGGGCCGGTGAGGTCGTCGCAGTAGGCCGAGCGCCCGGCCATGGCCATGACCAGCGCGATGGTCGGGCCGCTGACCAAGGGGCCCGTGCCCGTGGCGAAGGGGCCGTCGGTGGCTTCGACGCGCAGGCCGTCGATCGCGCTGCGACTGGCGACGGTGAAGTCGCGGCTCGCGAAGAACTCGGCCACGGCGGTGGCGGCTTCGATCGAGGGCGCGGTGGGCAGACCTAGGGGGCGGCGGATGTCCTGGCCGTGGACGACGACCTCGCCCAGCCAGGCCGCGGTATGTCCGGACGCTCCCGTCGAGGTGTCGACGATCGCCCGGAAGCGGTCGAGGGTCTCGGCGGGTGTCGCGCCGCGATGGGCGGCAACCTGCCGGGCATTGTGCAGGTCGAAGTCGAAGCGGGCGCGCAGCACGCTGGCCAGCCAGCGGAACCGGCCGATGCTCGCGCCCGCCGTGAGGTGCGCGAGCACCTCTTCGACGGTCCAGTCCCCGCACAGCGAGCGGACTGCCCACCGCTCGGCCGGCAGCCCGGTCAGGTCGGCGGCGAGCGCCGCCCGCTCGGCATGGGCGAGGGCCCAGAGTTGTTCGCGCTGCAGCGTTTCGGTCACGGCCGCCTCCGTTCGGGTGGAACACGCGCTGGGTTCCGGCCGCCGGACAGGGGCGGTCGACCACCCCGCGCGGGGTGTCGACAATGCAGACGGCACCAGCCGCCCGGATTCATCGGCGCGACCCGGCGGCTCAGCTCTGCAGGGCCGCGGCCTGATCGCCCAGTTCGGCCAGGTCGACCTGGCGGCGGGCGTTGGCGAGCGCGGTGATCACGCACGTGCCGAGCCGCCCGGCCCGGTCGTAGAGCGTGGCGGTGCTGACCGCGACACCCGCCGACGCGACATGATCGAGCGCCTGCAGGCCCAGTTCCGCGCCCACGGGCAGGCGCGACAGGGTCAGGGTGACATCGGTGTTGATGTAGCCCACGCCCTCGGAGCCCCAGTGGCAGACCAGGTTGGTGACGTCACCGATCGCGGCCGCCCGCTGGAACGGCGAGAACGGTTCGCCCGCCACCAGCGGCGGCAGGTTGTGCCAGGCGACCTTGCGTCCGGCGTTCTGGACGGCCGAGAAATCGGTGGTCCAGTCCTCGTCACCGCACTTGAGCAGCGGCGGGGCGCCCTCGGGGTCGTCCAGCACGCGTTCCGGGACGGGTAGCGAGAGCATGGGTTCCCAGACCTCGCCGGGCGGGTTGTCCGTGGCGGCCAGATACAGCACCGTCGCCCTGGCCCGCACCTGACCGTGCTGCATGATCCAGGAATCGACCACCCGCACCCGATTGCCCGCCCGCACCACCTCGCTGCGCAGTGTGATCGGCTCGTTCAGCACCGGGCGGAACAGGTCGACGGTGAACCGGGCCGGCACGAATCCCTCTCCGGGACTGTGCTTCTCGGCCTCCTTCGCCAGTAGACCGCACACCCCCACCCCGTTCAGCTGCTTCGACGACCACCGGCTGATCGCCAGCTCACTCGCCACATACGAACCGTCGCGTACCGTGAAGAACTCCACCGCTCGCCTCTCTCCTCGCGAACGTCGATTAGAACACGTGTCAAACAGCACTCGGACAGGCCATACGCCACCACGAACATCGCCGTCCCCGGACCCGACCATCGAGCGGTAACCCCATCAGTGGTGCCCCGAGCCGGAGCAGGCGCCGAAATCGCAGTCGGGGCAGAAGCCGCACCCGAAGCCGGTGCCGGTGAAGCCCGTGCACGGTCACGTCAGCCGATGTCGACCGGATCCATCTGGACGCGCAACGGGGCGTCGGAGCGGTGGGAGCTGCGGACGGCGCGGGCGGCGGTGAGCGCGCGGGCGAGCGGGGCGCCCTCGGTGCGGCCGACGCGCAGCAGCATGCGCTCGACGTCGGCGGGCTCTTCGGCGCCGGAGAACGGTTTGCGCGCGGTCGGGGGCAGCGGGACCGGGCCGAGCACCTCGACGTGCTCGGGAAGCTGGGCGACGTCGAGCAATTCGGCGATGGAGGCCGCGGTGCCGTCGATGGCGGCCAGCCGGACCGCGGGCGGGAAGCCGACCTCGGCGCGGGCCGCGAGTTCGGCGGCGGCGTGGTGGACCGGGTCCCAGCGCACCAGGGCCTGCACCGTCGGCAGCGACGGCTCCGCCATCACGATCACCTGGCCGCGCGGCCGGACCAGCGCCGCCGCGCCCAGCCAGCGCCGCAGGGTGTCCTCGGTGGCGCGCAGGTCGGCGCGGCCGAGGAGGGCCCAGCCGTCGAGCAGCAGCGCCACCCCGTACCCGCCCGGCACGAGGGGTTCGGCGCCGACGGTCGCGACCACCACCTGGGCGCCCGGCTCGACCGTGTCGAGCACCTCCCCGCCGCCGGAGCCGCGGATCGGGACGCCGGGGAAGGCCCGGCCGAGTTCCTCGGCGGTCCGGGCCGCGCCGATGACGGTCGCCCGGAGCGCGCGGGCGCCACACGCCTGGCAGCGGTAGGCCGCCTCGGTGATGCCGCACCACTTGCACTGCGGGCTCGCCGCCTCCCCGGTGGTCGACTGCGGCAGGGCCAGCGGACCGTGACAGTGCCTGCAGCGCGCCGGGGTGCGGCACTTCGCGCACGCCAGCGACGGCACGTACCCGCGCCGCGGCACCTGTACGAGCACCGCCGCGTTCTCCCGCAGCGCCGCGCGCGCGGCCGCGAAGGCGACACCGGGCATCCGCACCGAGCGGGCCAGGGCGTCGCGCTCCAACGCGAAGTCGGTGTCACCGGGGGCGCTGATCCGCGGCATCACCTCGCGCAGGACCTGCCGCTCGGCGAGAAGATCACGCGCCCATCCGGATTCGACGACGGCCTGGATCTCGGCCGTCCGCGCGAAGCCGGCCGCGACGAAGGCGGCGCCGGTCTCGTGGGCGCGCAGCATCGCGACCTCGCGGGCGTGCGGATACGGCGCCCTCGGCTCGGCGTAGGTGTCGTCGCCGTCGTCCCAGAGGGCGATCAAGCCGAGGTCACGCACGGGCGCGAACACCGCGGCCCGCGTACCGACCACGATCCGCGCCTGCCCACGCAACACCGACAGCCATCGCCGATACCGCGCCGCGGGCCCCAACCCCGCCGACAGCCCGACCGCCGAATCCCCCACCAGCCGAACACATTCGGCGAGCAACCGGTCCAGGTCCCGTTGGTCCGGCACCATGAGCACCACGCCGCGCCCACCTGCGGCCACCGTCGCCGCCAGCTCGGCCAGCCGCGCCGCCCAGTCCTCCCCCGGCAGCGCCTGCCAGGCCGCCCGCGGCCCCCGCCCGTCCCGCAACGCCGCGACGAACGCCCCACCGTGCACATACCGCCCCCACGCCGACGTATCGACCTCCGCCGCGCCGCCACTTTTTCCCGCCGCCCCAGCGGCGGCACCGCCCACCGCGGCCACGCCGGCCACCACCGGCCCTGCCGCGACATCACCCGCTGCCGATTGCGCCGCCGCGCGGCCGGCCACCGATTCCTCAGCGGCAGACTGTCCTGGCGCGATGGTCGACTCACCCTCCCGGGATTCGTCGCCATCTCCCGCCGCGTCGCCTTCGGCCGCCCTCGCGCTGTCGGCCGGGTGCGCACTCGGCGCTTCATCGGGTCCGGGCTCCTGCTCCGCTGACACGGCGGATTTCGTTGCCGCGGAACGGGATCGGCGGGGCGTGGCCGGGCCGTTCTCGGTGCGGGCGTGGCGCGGCGGGATGGCCAGGCGGAGGACGTCGGCGCGGGTGCCCGCGTAGCGAGCCGCGACGGTGGTCGCCAGGCGCAGGATCTCGGGGGTCAGCACGCGCTCGGCGGAGACGACCCGTTCCAGCGTCATCATCTTGCCGGTGTGGTCGGTACGCGGGAGCCGTTCGAGCAGGTAGCCGTCGACGAGGCGGCCAGCGAAACGGACGCGGACCCGCACGCCGGGCTGCGCGATCTCGTCGAGTTCGGGCGGGACGAGATAGTCGAAATCGCGGTCGAGGTGCGCAGGCGACAGCAGCGGGAGCACCCGAGCGATCGGGTGTCCCGCTGCTGTCTGTGTCTCGTCCGCTGCCACGCGGGCCGTGGGAACTACAGGCCGACGGCCGCGCGCAGCTTGTCGGCGCGGTCCGTGTGCTCCCAGGGCAGGTCGACATCGGTGCGGCCGAAGTGGCCGTAGGCCGCGGTCGGCGCGTAGATCGGGCGCAGCAGGTCCAGGTCGCGGATGATCGCGCCCGGACGCAGGTCGAAGACCTCGGAGATGGCGGTGGAGATACGGGCCGGGTCGACCTTCTCGGTGCCGAACGTCTCGACGAACAGGCCGACCGGCGCCGCCTTGCCGATCGCGTACGCGACCTGCACCTCGACGCGCTCCGCCAGGCCCGCGGCCACGACGTTCTTGGCGACCCAGCGCATGGCGTAGGCGGCCGAGCGGTCCACCTTCGACGGGTCCTTGCCGGAGAACGCGCCGCCGCCGTGGCGGGCCATGCCGCCGTAGGTGTCGACGATGATCTTGCGGCCGGTCAGGCCCGCGTCGCCCATCGGGCCGCCGAGCACGAACTTGCCGGTCGGGTTCACGAGCAGGCGGATGTCGGAGGTGTCCAGCGACGGCAGCTCCAGGTCACCGATGACGGCGTCGACGACCTTCGCGCGGATGTCGGGCGCGAGCAGGTTGTCCAGGTCGATGTCGGCGGCGTGCTGGGTGGAGATGACGACCGTGTCCAGGCGGACCGGCTTGTCACCGTCGTACTCGATGGTGACCTGGGTCTTGCCGTCGGGCCGCAGGTACGGCAGCACGCCGGACTTGCGCACCTCGGTGAGCTTGCGCGAGAGCCGGTGCGCAAGCGCGATCGGCAGCGGCATCAGCTCCGGGGTGTCGGTGGTCGCGTATCCGAACATCAGGCCCTGGTCACCGGCGCCCTGACGCTCGATCTCGTCGTCGGAGCCGCCGACGCGAGCCTCGTGCGAGGTGTCGACGCCCTGGGCGATATCGGGCGACTGGGCACCGATCGCGATGTTGACACCGCAGGAGTTGCCGTCGAATCCCTTTGCGGAGGAGTCGTATCCGATCTCGAGAACCTTTTCCCGCACGATCCGCGGGATGTCGGCGTAGGCCGAGGTGGTGACCTCGCCCGCCACGTGGACCTGACCCGTGGTCACCAGGGTTTCCACCGCGACCCGGCTGCCCGGATCCTCCGCGAGCAAGGCGTCGAGGATGGAATCGCTGATCGCGTCACAGATCTTGTCCGGATGACCTTCGGTTACGGACTCACTGGTGAATAGCCGACTACCTGTCGTACGCACAGTTATTCCCTCTCCCTCAACGGGTTACTCGTATCGGCTTGTGACGGTAACTCTCGGGTGCTACCGCACAACCCTTGTATCCAGACTATTCCAAACCACCGACGAGGTGGCGGAGTGCACACAGACTGACCCGGACTGTTCACCGAACCGGCGAACCCGCCCACCGATCTCGTCCGTTCGCACTAGACTGCGCGGCAAATCGTTGCCGCACAACAATTCTCGTGCGTGATCGGTCAGCGCAACAGCGGAACGAGCGCGTCGAGCACCCGGCTGGCCAGCAGCGCCTTGGACCCGTGGTCGAGGGCCTGTTCGGTGCCGTCGGCGCCGAGCAGCCAGCCGTCGTTGGTGTCCACCTCGAAGGCCTTGCCCTCCCCGACCGCGTTGACCACGAGCAGGTCGCAGCCCTTGCGGGCCAGCTTGGCGCGGGCGTGGGTGAGCACGTCGCCGTTCTCGTCCCCGGTCTCGGCCGCGAAGCCGACGATCGCGGTACCGGCGAGCCTGCCGTCGGTGCGGGCGTCGACCAGGCCGGCGAGGATGTCCTCGTTCTTGGTCAACGGGATCACGTCGGGCTCGTCCACGCCCTTCTTGATCTTCGCCGCGGCGACGTGGGTGGGCCGGAAATCGGCCACCGCCGCCGCCATGATCACCGCGTCGGCGCCGAGCGCGTGCTTGTCGACCGCGGTCTTGAGCTGGTCGGCGGTGGTGATGTGGACGAGTTCGACGGCCGCGGGGGGCGCGAGTTCGATGGTGTTGCCCGCGATGAGGGTCACCTGGGCGCCGCGCTGAGCGGCGACCCTGGCCAGGGCGTAGCCCTGCTTGCCGGAGCTGCGATTGCCGAGGAAACGCACCGGGTCGAGGGGCTCCCTGGTACCGCCCGCGGTGATCACCAGGCGGCGGCCGGTCAGATCGCGGGGCAGCGCGTCGGCGCGCTCGAGCAGCAGCGAGGCCAGTCCGAAGATCTCCTCCGGCTCGGGCAGGCGGCCCGGGCCGGTGTCGGTGCCGGTGAGGCGGCCCGA
This sequence comes from Nocardia neocaledoniensis, assembly GCF_003182135.1. Taxonomy (GTDB): domain Bacteria; phylum Actinomycetota; class Actinomycetes; order Mycobacteriales; family Mycobacteriaceae; genus Nocardia; species Nocardia neocaledoniensis. The sequence goes on from NZ_QGTL01000001.1 coordinate 269,710, forward strand.
CGCGGGCTCCATGACATTGGCACCGTGCGCGCGCAGCGTCGCGACATTGGCCACCGTCGCCGGATGCTCCCACATCTCGGTGTGCATCGCGGGCGCGAACAGCACCGGACATCGGGCCGTCAGCAGGGTGGCGGTGAGCAGATCGTCGGCGCGTCCCTGTGCGGCGCGCGCCATCAGATCCGCGGTGGCGGGGGCGATGACGACGAGATCGGCCTCCTGGCCGATCCGGACATGCGGCACCTCGGGCACGTCGGCGAACACACCGGTGTTGACCGGATGTCCCGACAGCGCCTCGAAGGTCGCCTTACCGACGAACTGCAGAGCCGACTCGGTGGGAATCACCCGCACCTGATGGCCGGTCTCGGTGAACCGGCGAACGAGGGCACACGCCTTGTAGGCGGCGATGCCCCCGCCGACCCCGACGACGATCCGCATGGTCTCTACGCCTCCGGAAAAGAGATTGTCACTCGCCCTCGGTGTGTTCGAGCAGGTCGGAGTGGATTTCACGCATGGCGACCGACAGCGGCTTCTCCTGCAGGCCGGGCTCGACGAGCGGGCCGACGTACTCCAGGATGCCGTCGCCGAGCTGGTTGTAGTAGTCGTTGATCTGACGCGCGCGCTTGGCCGCGTAGATCACCAGGGCGTACTTGGACGACGTGCGCTCGAGCAGCTCGTCGATCGGCGGGTTGGTCAGGCCGATCGGGGTGTCGTACGCGGGCGCGGCTGCGATGTCCGTACTCACTAGGGGAGGCTCCTGCGGGGTTAGTGGGTCAAGAACTCGAATTTGTGCTAACGAACAACGATACCAACTGCTCGCAGGCGGTCGTCACCTCGCTGTTCACGATGACCGTGTCGAACTCGTCACAGGCCGCCAATTCGACCCGGGCGGTCTCGAGTCGGCGCTCGATCACCTCGGGCGTCTCGGTGCCGCGCGAACGCAGGCGCGAGACCAGTTCCTCCCAGCTCGGCGGCGCGAGGAACACCAGCAGTGCCTCCGGCATCGCCTGCCGGACCGAGCGCGCGCCGGCCAGATCGACCTCGAGCAACACATGGTGTCCGGCCGCCAGTGCTTCCCGCACCGGGGCCGCGGGGGTGCCAGAGCGCTGCAGCCCCCCATGGATGTCCGCCCATTCGAGCAGTTCGTCCGCCGCGATCATGGCGTCGAAGTCGGCTCGGGAAACGAAACGGTAGTCACGGCCGTCGACTTCCCCGGGCCGAGGGGCCCGGGTCGTCGCGGACACGCTGAAAACCAGTTCGGGCAGGCGTTCCCGCACGCACCGCACGACCGTGGACTTACCCACGGCCGAGGGGCCGACCAGTACAACCAGCCGACCCTTCCGCGTGTGTTCGACCACCTGAATCAGGCGTCGAAGTCGAAGCGAGCCAGCAGCGCCTTGCGCTGACGGTCGCCCAGGCCACGGAGCCGCCGGGTGGGGGCGATCTCCAGCTCGGTCATGATCTCGGCAGCCTTGACCTTGCCCACCTTCGGCAGAGCCTCGAGCAGCGCCGACACCTTCATCTTGCCGAGAATCTCGTCGGACTCGGCGTCGGTGAGGACCTGCTTCAGGTTGGTGCCACCACGCTTCAGGCGCTCCTTGAGCTCTGCCCGAGCGCGGCGAGCGGCAGCCGCCTTCTCCAGAGCAGCGGCGCGCTGCTCGTCAGTCAGCTGGGGAAGGGCCACGGGTTCCTCCGTCTCATCGTTCATTGCTAGATCTACCGCCGGTTACCCGGACGGTCTGTGCGACCGTACCCACGGTGCGCGCCGATTGCGAACCCGACCCCCAGGTCAGGGCACGAATACGCATGCCGTATGGGGCGCGCGGGCCCGATGCGGTGACCACCGATTCCTCCGCACCGATCGTACCGCCGAATCCGAAAAATACATCTCCACCTGCGGTTTTACCGATATGGGCGATGTTAGCCATCGGATAGCGCGAGCGGTCCCCACCGGCCCCGCAAACCGGGCGCGTCGCGACCAGGGGGTTTCCTGAATTTCCCCGCGTGTCGCGCGAATTCGTACCGCGTGTCGTCACGATCGGGAACGAAACCGGTCCAGAACCGCGCCGGTGGCGGTCGCGGTGACCTCGTCGATCCAGTCCGGAATCGGCGCCGCGCGGGCGATGTAATCACGCACGAGGCCGTACGGGATGGCCTTCACCGCGACCTCGGCGACGGCCGTCGCATGCTCGTCGGCGGCGCCGAATTCGGTCACCACCGCCGCCAGCAGCGCGGCGTTCATGGCGTCGTTGACGGTGGCGATCGCGGACCGCAGGTCATCGGGCCCGACCTCGAGGAGTTCCTCGCGGTGGAACATCTTCATCGCCCTGGCCTCGGTCGGGTGGTCGCGGCAGTAGCGCGGTAGATAGGTCGCCGCGGCCAGCAGCGGCGACGGCCCCGCCAGCGCGTCGAGCAGACCCACGTGGAAGCGCTGGATCGAGCGCAGCCACAGCCGCGCGAGGAGTTCGTCACGTGAGGCGAAACGCACATAGATCGACCCCGTGTGCACGCCGGCGGCCTTGCCGATGGCGGTGATCGCGGGCCGGGTGATCGCCGGATCGGCGAGGAGATCGCGCGCCGCGTCGAGCACCTGGTCGTCGGTGAAGAGACGGGGTCTTGCCACCGGGTCAGCCTAGTGGCACAGTTTATGAATATGAATTCAAGAACTAGATTCCCCCTCGCCGGGGCCGCGGTCGTGTTCATCGCCGGGGTCCACACCGTCCTGGGTATCGCTGATTGGGTGCGCGGCGGCCAGGACTCCGAACTGTCGTTCTGGTTCACCCTGTTCGGGGTGATCGGGGTGGGTCTCGGGCTCGCCATGATCGAACTGGAACGGGCGCGGGGCTTCGTCCCGCTCCCAGTACTGGCCGCCCTGGCCGTCACCACCGGCGCCGGCTTGGCCTACATGCCGGTGTCGGGGTTCCTCACCCTCCTTGTGCCGCTCGGCGTCGGCGCGCTGGGCTGGTGGCGGGCGCGGGCCGGCGTGCCCGAGCCCAGGGGTGCCTGAGCGCGGCGCGCGCTCGGCGGCTTCGCGACACGGCGCGGTCGGGTCAGGGCACGACGACGGAGCCGCCGGTGTTCGTGGCACCGGCGGCTCCGTGGCTCGTGGTATCAGGACTGCAGGAAGGCGAACTCCTCCTGCAGGCGCGCGGTCTTGTCGCACAGGGCCGTCACCGACGGGCCCGCGCCGAGGACCTCGCGCGAGACGTTGGGCACGACGGCCGCCAGATTCGCCGCGGGGACCAGGGCGCGGATGGAGTCCGCTCCCCCGCCCTGCGCGCCGACACCGGGCATCAGGATGGGCCCGTTGAGGTTCGACAGGTCCGGCGCCTCGGTGAGCGTCGCGCCGACGACGACGCCGACGGAACCGAAGCCGTGCCCGGTGTTGCGGGCCGCGGCCTCGTCGACCATCGTCTGCGCGATCGTGCGCCCGTCCGCGGCGGTGATCCGCTGCAGTTGCGCCCCTTCGGGATTCGAGGTCGCCGCCAGGACGAACACGCCGCGATGATTGGCCTGCGCCAGGCTCAGCGCCGGCTCGAGTGACCCGAAACCGAGGTACGGCGAGACCGTGACGGCATCCGAGCCGAGTGGCCCGTTCCCGAGCCAGGCGTTGGCGTAGGCGTCCATAGTGGAGCCGATGTCGCCGCGCTTGGCGTCGGCCAGCACCAGGGTGCCCGAGGCGCGCAGCACCTCGATCGTGCGTTCGAGCACCGCGAGACCGCCCGAACCGTAGGTCTCGAAGAACGCGACCTGCGGCTTGACCAGGGCGACCCGGCCGTCGAAGGCCTCGACGCAGATCTCGGCGAACGCCTCGAGCCCGTCGACGTCCTCGGACAGCCCCCACGCCCGGAGCAGCCCGGGGTGGGGGTCGATGCCGACGCACAGCGGGCCGAACTGCCGCATCGCGTGCCGCAACCGATGACCGAAGCTGTGCATGTCAGCCACGCAGCACCGAGTGCAGTTCCTGCAGGGACCGCACCCCGATGCCGCCGTTGATGCCGGCTTCGATGCCCTGCACGGCCGCGGCCGCGCCCTGCACCGTGGTGATGCACGGGATGTTCGCGCCCACCGCGGCGGTGCGGATCTCGTAGCCGTCCACGCGGGGGCCCGAGTTGCCGTAGGGGGTGTTGAACACGATGTCGATCTCGCCGTCGCGGATCTGCTCGACGATCGAGGCCTCCGGCATGCCGGTGGCCGGATCGGTGGCCTCCGGGTCGGAGTGCTTGCGCACCTGTTCGCACGGAATGCCGTTGCGGCGCAGCGTCTCCGCGGTACCCGCGGTGGCGAGGATGCGGAAGCCCAGGTCGTGCAGGCGCTTGATCGGGAACACCATGGCGCGCTTGTCGCGGTTGGCGACCGAGACGAACACGGTGCCCTCGGTCGGCAGCGAGCCGTAGGCCGCGGCCTGACTCTTGGCGAAGGCGGTGCCGAAATCGGCGTCGATGCCCATGACCTCACCGGTGGACTTCATCTCCGGCGAGAGCAGCGAGTCGATGCCGGAGCCGTCGGCGCGACGGAACCGGTGGAAGGGCAGCACGGCTTCCTTCACCGCGACCGGCGCGTCCAGCGGGACGTGGCCGCCGTCGCCCTCGGGCGGCAGCATGCCTTCCTTGCGCAGGTCGGCGATGGTGGCGCCGAGCATCACCCGGGCACAGGCCTTGGCCAGCGGCACCGCGGTCGCCTTGGAGACGAACGGCACCGTGCGGCTGGCGCGCGGGTTGGCCTCGAGCACGTAGAGCACGTCGTCCTTGAGGGCGTACTGCACGTTGAGCAGGCCCTTCACGCCGATGCCCTTGGCCAGCGCGATGGTGGAGCGACGCACGGCCTCGATGTCGCTGCGGCCCAGGGTGATCGGGGGCAGCGCGCAGGCGGAGTCACCGGAGTGGATGCCGGCTTCCTCGATGTGTTCCATGACGCCGCCGAGGAAGACCTCCTCGCCGTCGCACAGGGCGTCGACGTCGATCTCGATGGCGTCTTCCAGGAAGCGGTCGACCAGCACCGGGTGTTCCGGGTTGAGCTCGGTGGCGCGGGAGATGTAGCCCTCGAGCGAGGTCTCGTCGTAGACGATCTCCATGCCGCGCCCGCCCAGCACGTAGGACGGGCGGACCAGCACCGGGTAGCCGATCTCGGCGGCGATCTTCTTCGCCTGCTCGACGGTGGTGGCGGTGCCGTACTTGGGCGCGGGCAGGCCGGCCGCGACCAGCACGTCACCGAACTCGCCGCGGTCCTCGGCCAGGTCGATGGCGGCCGCGGAGGTGCCGACCACCGGCACACCGGCGTCGGTGAGCCGCTGCGCCAGGCTCAGCGGGGTCTGGCCGCCGAGCTGCACGATCACGCCTGCGACGGTGCCCGACTCCGATTCCGCGTGGTACACCTCGAGGACGTCCTCGAAGGTCAGCGGCTCGAAGTAGAGGCGGTCGGCGGTGTCGTAGTCGGTCGACACGGTCTCGGGGTTGCAGTTGACCATGACGGTCTCGTAGCCCGCGGCCGACAGCGTCTGCGCGGCGTGCACGCACGAGTAGTCGAACTCGATGCCCTGACCGATGCGGTTGGGGCCCGAGCCGAGGATGATCACCTTGTCGCGTTCGGTCTGCGGCGCGACCTCGGACTCGGCGCCGGGATCCAGCTCGTAGGAGCTGTAGTGGTACGGCGTCTTGGCCTCGAACTCGGCGGCGCAGGTGTCGACGGTCTTGTAGACCGGCCGCACGCCGAGGCGGTGGCGCAGCGAGCGCACGCCCGCTTCGCCGGCGAGCTCGGGGCGCAGGGCGGCGAGCTGACGGTCGGACAGGCCGTAGTGCTTGGCCTGGCGCAGCAGGTCCTCGTCGAGGACCGGCGCGTCCAGGATCTCCTGGCGCAGCGCGACCAGACCAGCGACCTCGGCGACGAACCAGGGGTCGATGCCGGAGGCGGCGGCGGTCTCCTCGACGCTCGCGCCGAAGCGCAGCGCCCGCTCGACCTGGTAGATACGGCCTTCGATCGGCACGCGCAGGTCGGCGAGGATGGCCTCGACGGCCTCGCGCACCGACGCCGGGTCGTTCGCGTCGGCCGGGGCCCACGTGCCGTCCTCGGCGGTCCAGAAGCTCGCGGCCTTGGTCTCGAGCGAGCGCAGCACCTTGCCGAGGGCCTCGGTGAAGTTGCGGCCCAGCGACATGGCCTCACCGACGGACTTCATGGTGGTGGTGAGGGTGCCGTCGGCGCCGGGGAACTTCTCGAAGGCGAACCGCGGCGCCTTGACCACGACGTAGTCGAGCGTGGGCTCGAAGCAGGCCGGGGTCTCCTTGGTGATGTCGTTGACGATCTCGTCGAGCGTGTAGCCGATGGCCAGCTTGGCCGCGATCTTGGCGATCGGGAAGCCGGTGGCCTTGGACGCCAGCGCCGAGGAGCGCGAGACGCGCGGGTTCATCTCGATGACGATCAGGCGACCGTCCTTCGGATCGACCGCGAACTGGATGTTGCAGCCACCGGTGTCGACGCCGACCTCGCGCAGGATCGCGATGCCGAGATCGCGCATCTTCTGGTACTCGCGGTCGGTGAGGGTCATGGCCGGGGCCACGGTCATCGAGTCGCCGGTGTGCACGCCCATCGGGTCGACGTTCTCGATGGAGCAGACGATGACCACGTTGTCGCGGCCGTCGCGCATCAGCTCGAGCTCGTATTCCTTCCAACCGAGGATGGACTCCTCGATCAGGACGTTCGCGGTCGGCGAGGCGGCCAGGCCGCCGCCGGCGATGCGGTCGAGGTCCTCGTGGTTGTAGGCCATGCCCGAGCCGAGGCCGCCCATGGTGAACGACGGGCGCACGACGACCGGGAAGCCAAGCTCGGCGACCGTCTCGCGGACCTCGTCCATGGTGAAACAGACCTTCGAGCGGGCGCTCTCGCCGCCGACCTTGGCGACGATGTCCTTGAACTTCTGCCGGTCCTCACCGCGCTGGATGGCGTCGAAGTCGGCGCCGATCAGCTCGACGTTGTACTTCTCCAGCACCCCCCGCTCGTGCAGCGCGACCGCGGTGTTGAGCGCGGTCTGCCCACCGAGGGTGGCGAGAATGGCGTCGGGGCGCTCCTTCTCGATGACCTTCTCGACGAACTCCGGGGTGATCGGCTCCACGTAGGTGGAGTCGGCGAACTCGGGGTCGGTCATGATCGTCGCCGGGTTGGAGTTCACCAGCGACACGCGCAGTCCCTCGGACCGCAGCACCCGGCACGCCTGGGTACCCGAGTAGTCGAATTCGCACGCCTGGCCGATGACGATCGGGCCAGAGCCGATCACCAGGATGTGCTTCAGATCCTCGCGGCGAGGCATCAGGCTCCTTCCATGAGACCGGCGAAACGGTCGAACAGGTATGCGGCGTCGTGCGGGCCTGCGGCGGCCTCGGGGTGGTACTGCACCGAGAAGGCGCGACCGTCGATCAGTCGCACACCCTCGACGGTGCCGTCGTTGGCGCAGATGTGGGAGACCTCGGCCTTGCCGAACGGGGTGTCGAACACCTCGCCCTGCTCGCCCTCGAGGGCGAAGCCGTGGTTCTGCGCGGTGATGGAGATGCGGCCGGTGCCCGCCTCGACGACCGGGATGTTGATGCCGCGGTGGCCGAACTTCATCTTGTAGGTGTTCCGGCCCAGCGCCCGGCCCAGGATCTGGTTGCCGAAGCAGATGCCGAACAGCGGGATCCCGCGCTCGAGCACACCCTGGGTCAGTGCGATCGCGCCGGTCTGGGTGGCCGGGTCGCCGGGACCGTTGGACAGGAACACGCCGTTCGGGTTCAGCGCCAGGATGTCGTCGAGGGAGGTGTTCGACGGCACCACGTGCGTGCGCACGCCGCGCTCGGCGAACATCCGCGGGGTGTTGGTCTTGATGCCGAGGTCGACCGCGACGACGGTGAACCGGTGGTCACCGACCGGCTCGATCGTGTACATGCCGTCGGTGCTGACCTCTTCGGCCAGATCCGCGCCGAGCATGGAGGGCTGGCCGTTGACCCGGGCCAGCAGCTCGTCGTCGGCGGCGAGGGCGGCGCCGGAGAAGATACCCGCCTTCATCGACCCGCGGGTGCGCAGGTGGCGCACGACAGCGCGGGTGTCGATGCCGGCGATGCCGACCACGTTCTGCTTGTCGAGCTGGTCCTGCAGGGTGCCGGTGGCGCGCCAGTTGGACGAGATCGGCGAGGGGTCGCGCACGGCGTAGCCGGCGACCCAGATCTTGCCGGACTCGTCGTCCTCGTCGTTCCAGCCGGTGTTGCCGATCTGCGGGGCGGTGGCCACCACGATCTGGCGGTCGTAGCTGGGGTCGGTCAGGGTCTCCTGGTACCCGGTCATCGCGGTGCAGAACACCGCCTCGCCCAGGGTCTGACCCTCGGCGCCGAAGGCGGTACCGCGGAACACGCGGCCGTCCTCCAGCACGAGAGCTGCCTTCACTTTGCTCATTCGTCGTCTCCCGTCGTCACCCTGGTCGCATCCGCTGTCCACGCCGGGTACACCGTCTTGTCGTCGCCCCGGAATCCGGTGTCGATCTCGGTTCCGGTCGGCAGCGTCCAGCGAATGACCAGCACACCATTCTCTGTCATCACTTTGCCCGCGTGTCCGCGTTCGGTGCGCACGGCCGTCAGGGATTCCTGCGGAATCCAGATCGGCGTCGCCCCGTCGCGTTCGAGCAGGATTCCGCGTTCGAACCGCGTCAGTTCCGCGGTCGCCCGGAATCCCAGGTCACCGACCGCGATCCGGTCCTGCCAGCTGGGCGCGAGGGTGCTGCCCAGGTAGAGGCCGGTGGTCGGTTCCAGCAGTTGAGCGCCCAGTTCGGCGGGCACCGTCGGCAGTTCGCCGATCCGCCCCGCCTGGCGCGCGGCCTTCTTCTGCCAGGCCCGGTACATCAGCCACAGGCACACCAGGAAGAAGACCAGACACCCCAGTACCCACAGAATTCTCTCCACGTTCCTGGCCTCCTAGATCCCGGCCGCCTTGCCCTCGCGGGCAGTTACCCGGCCGCGCAGCACGGTGGCTGACACCTGCGCCGGGAACGTCATGTCCTCGAACGGGGTGTTGTTCGAGATGCTCGCCAGTTCGGCGCCGCGCACCGTCCACTCGGCGTCGGGGTCGACCAGCGTCAGGTTGGCCGGTTCGCCGACCGCGATCGGGCGGCCGTGGTCGTCGAGGCCGACGATCGCGGCGGGCTTCTCGCTCATCACCCGCGCGACGCCGCGCCAGTCCAGCAGGCCGGGCGCGACCATCGTCTGCACGATGATCGACAGCGCGGTCTCCAGCCCCAGCATGCCGGGGCGGGCGGCGGCGAACTCGCAGCACTTGTCCTGCTCGGCGTGCGGGGCGTGGTCGGTGGCGACGCAGTCGATGACGCCCTCGGCCAGCGCCTGGCGCAGGGCGGTGACGTCGGCGGACTCGCGCAGCGGCGGGTTCACCTTGTTGACCGCGTCGTAGGTCTCCAGGCGCGAGTCGTCGAGCAGCAGGTGGTGCGGGGTGACCTCGGCGGTGATCGAGATGCCCTGGGACTTGGCCCATTTCACCAGCTCGACGGTGCCCGCCGTGGACGCGTGGCAGATGTGCACGCGGGCGCCTGCGTCGCGGGCCAGCAGCGCGTCGCGGGCGACGATCGACTCCTCGGCGGCGCGCGGCCAGCCGGCCAGGCCGAGCCGCGCGGCGTTGGGGCCCTCGTGCGCGACGGCGCCCTTGGTCAGGCGCGGCTCCTCCGCGTGCTGGGCGATGAGCACGCCGAGGGAGTTCGCGTATTCGAGGGCACGGCGCATGATCAGCGGGTCGTAGACGCAGTGGCCGTCGTCGGAGAACATCCGCACCTGGCCGACGCCCGCCGCCATGGTGCCCATCTCGGCGAGCTGCTTGCCCTCGAGCCCGACGGTGACCGCGCCGACCGGGAACACGTCGACCAGGCCCACCTCCTGGCCGCGCCGCCACACGTGATCGGTGATGACGTGCGAGTCGGCGACCGGGCTGGTGTTGGCCATCGCGAACACCGCGGTGTAGCCGCCCAGCGCCGCTGCGGCCGAACCGGTTTCGATGGTCTCGGTGTCCTCGCGGCCGGGCTCGCGCAAGTGGGTGTGCAGGTCGACGAAGCCGGGCAACAGGATCTGGCCCTCGCCCTCGATCACCTCGGCGCCTGCCGGTGCCTCGATGCCCGCGGCGATCTCGGCGATGACGGTGCCGCGCACCAGCACGTCCACTGGCTCGCCCTCACCGTAGGGCCGCACATTCTTGATCAGCAGCTCACTCACGCCACTACCTCCTGGGTGCCGACGAGCAGCCGGAACAACACGGCCATTCGCATGTGCACTCCGTTCGTCACCTGTTGCAGGACTGCCGCTTTCGGGGAATCGGCGACCGCCGACGCGATCTCCATGCCGCGCAGCATGGGACCGGGGTGCAGCACCACCGCTGCGTCGTCGAGCAGGCCCATCCGCCGCTCGGACAGTCCGTAGTTGATCGAGTATTCGCGGGCCGACGGGAAGAAGCCGCCGTTCATCCGCTCGGCCTGCACGCGCAGCATCATCACCGCGTCGGCGCCGGGCAGTTCCGCGTCCAGCGAGGTCGCGACCCGGCACGGCCAGCTCTCGACGCCCACCGGCAGCAGGGTGCGTGGCGCCACCAGCACCACCTCGGCGCCGAGGGTGTTCAGCAGCAGCACGTTGGAGCGGGCGACCCGGCTGTGCAGGATGTCGCCGACCAGCACGATCCGCTTGCCCTCGATGTCACCGAGGCGCTGACGCAGGGTCAGCGCGTCGAGCAGCGCCTGGGTGGGGTGCTGATGGGTGCCGTCGCCCGCGTTGATGATCGAGGGGGCGGCGCGGTTCTCCTCGCGCGCCCACTGTTCCATCCAGCGCGCGATCTGGTGCGCGGCGCCGGAGGCCGGGTGCCGCACGATGAGCGCGTCGGCGCCCGCCGCGTGCAGGGTGAGCGCGGTGTCGCGCAGCGATTCGCCCTTGGAGACCGAGGAACTCGAGGCGCTCACGTTGATCACGTCGGCGCTCATCCACTTGCCGGCGACCTCGAACGAGACCCGGGTGCGGGTGGAGTTCTCGTAGAACACCGTCATCACGGTGCGGCCGCGCAGGGTCGGCAGCTTCTTCACCTCGCGGCCGAGCAGGGCCTGTTCGAAGCGCTCGGCCTCGTCGAGGAGTTCGGTGGCGGTGCCGCGGTCCAGGTCGGCGACCGTCAACAAATGCTTCACTGCTGCCCCTCCTGGTGCAGGTACACACCGTCGTGTCCGTCGTGTTCGGTCAGCAGGACCGAGATGTCCTCGGCGCGCGAGGTCGGCACGTTCTTACCCACGTAGTCGGCGCGGATCGGCAGCTCGCGGTGCCCGCGGTCGATCAGCACCGCCAGCTGGACGGCGCGGGGGCGGCCGAGGTCGCGCAGGCCGTCGAGGGCCGAGCGGACGGTGCGGCCGGAGAACAGCACGTCGTCGACGAGGACGACCAGCGCGTTCTCGATGCCGCCGTCGGGCACGGAGGTGCGCTCGAGCGGGCGGTGCGGACGGGTGCGCAGGTCGTCGCGGTAGAGGGTGATGTCGAGCGAGCCCAGCGCGGGGCGCACGCCGGAGAATTCCTCGATCTTGGCGGCCAGCCGGTTCGCCAGCGTGGTGCCGCGGGTCGGGATGCCCATGAGAACCACCCGGGGAGCGTCGGCGTCGCCGGAATCCAGGGCGGTCTTCTCGATGATCTGATGCGCGATGCGCGCGACGGTGCGTTGCACGTCCGACGGCGACAACAGTTCGCGGCCGGCTGCCACCCACTCCGGAGTGTGCCGCTGCGATGTTTCGCCCGCGCCGGTTTTGGCCGCCCGTTCGGGCACAGCCATGCCGACCTCCTTCCCCGCCTCACCGGACGGTCCGTTAAAGGATGTCTAACTCGCGCTCCACCCTATCAGCGTCGCGACACCTCTTTGACCAGGTAGGCCCACCTGTGAGCGCCGACACGGACCGCGTGCCGCGCGTCGGCGTGCGGCTGTGATCACACGCCGCGCGAAACTGCGGTGATCACAGCGATTTCCGGCCCCGGGGACGCGGGACGCGCGATAAGTGCTTGCGGGCCGGCGCGGAGCCGGGGTGCAATCCCGCTGTGGAATCGCAGGGGTTGAACGGCCGGGTGGCGATCGTGACGGGCGCGAGCCGCCGGGCGGGGATCGGGTTCGCGGTCGCCCGCCGGCTGGCCGAACGGGGCGCATCGCTGTATCTCACGCATTGGGCGCCCCACGACGTGGACCAGCCGTGGGGCGCGGAGGACACCGCAGAACTGTGCCGGGAGCTCGCCGCGCTCACCGAGGTGGCCGATCTCGCGGTCGACCTGGCGGACCGCGAGGCGCCGCAGCGGGTGCTCGACGCGGCGATGTCGGCGTTCGGCCGGGTCGACATCCTGGTCGCCAACCACGCGCGCAGCGGCGGCGACGGCTCCCTGCTCGACGTCGACGCCGCCATGCTCGACGACCATTGGGCCGTCGACGCGCGCTCGGTCCTGCTGCTCACCCAGGCGTTCGCCCGGCACTATCGGGCCGACGCCGATCCGGTCCACGATCGCGGCCGCGTCCTCTGGCTCACCTCCGGTCAGCACCTCGGCCCGATGCGCGGCGAAATCGCCTACGCCGCGGCGAAATCGGTGCTGGCCGGGCTCACCCCGACGGTCGCCGACGAATTGATCGACCACGGCATCCTGCTCAACACGGTCAACCCGGGCCCCGTCGACACCGGCTACCTCTCCGCCGCCACCGCCGACCGCGATCTCGCCGTCGTCGACGCCGTCCACGCGGCCTTCCCCCGCGGCCGGGCAGGCACACCCGACGACCCCGCCCGCCTGATCGCCTGGCTGGCCTCCGACGAGGCCCGCTGGATCGTCGGACAAGTACTCGACTCCGAAGGCGGATTCCGGCGTTCCCGCTGGTGAGAATGCTTGTCGGGCGCCAGAGGCCAGAACTGTCCGACCCAGGGTGGTTGAACTGTCGTCACGGCGTGGCCGCGCGCAGGGCTCGCGCGAACCAGGTGAAGACCGGAGCGGGGTCCGGTTGCTCGGGCCAGCCGTTGACAGTGCCGAGCAGACGCCAATAGCGGTGCACGCGTGGGTCGTCGGCGACTTCGAGCCGTTCGAGGATCCAGCGGCGCAGCGTCAGGTCGTCGGGACGGCCGAAGGTGATCGCATAACGGTTGGTGAGCGCGTCCACCACGGTGGCCGCGGCGGCCGAGTCCGGGGCGATTCCGGCCTCGACGGCCGCGCCGACCCGCGCCAGGACCTCGGTGGTGAGTTCGTGATGCAGGCCGGTGGCGTCACCGGCGGCGCGTTCGCGTGCCTGATATTCGGCCATGCCGCGGACCGCTTCACGGAACTCCTCGTCCCGAACCAATTCGGCCAGCTCCATCCAGGCGGCGAGCTGGTCCGGCGTCGGATCGTCGGGCAGTTCGGGTACCGCCGCGCGGACCAGGTCGGCCATGGCGGGGTTGCCCGCGTGGCGGCCGAAGGTGTCATCGACGAATTCCTGGATGAGCCGGTGTCGTTCGGCGGCGGACAAAGCGGCGAGTCGGTGCATGAGATCCATCTCCAAGGTAGTCGGTTCCTTGGCGGCCACCGCCCGCAAGACCGCTCGTCGCACCCGCAGGGTCCGGATCTCCACGTCGAGCGCGTCGGCGTGGGCCCCCGCCACCTCGGCCATCGAGGCTTCGCGGGCCAGCACCCGGCGCACGGTGGCGAGATCGATCCCGAGAGCGCGCAGCGTGCGCACCAGTTCCAGACGGGCGAGAGCGGCGGCGTCGTAGCGGCGGTGACCCGCCCGGTCGATCATGGTCGGCGCCACGACCTCACGATCGGCGTAGAAGCGAATCGCCTTGACCGTCAGCCCGGTTCGCGCCGCCGCCTGCCCGATCGTGCACAGTGTGTCGTCGTCCATGGCGCTCAGCGTGCCGCCTCCCCTTGGGGGAGAAGCAAACCGGTTTCCTCGACGACGATGCGGGCGCCGGATCCCAACAGGTCGGCGGCGGTCAGGCCGAACAGGGCATGGAAGGTGTCGCTGAAATGGGAGGGGCTGGCGAAACCGGCGGCCGCCGCGGCAGTGGTGAGGTCGGCGCCGACGGCCACCGCCCGGCCGACGGCGAGCATGCGGGCCCAGACCCGGTAGCGGCGGAAGGTGGTGCCGGCCTGGGCGGAGAACAGATGCAGCAGCCGGGATTTCGACAGATGGACCGCGGCGGCGAGGTCGGCGGCGGAGATCGACGCGGCCGGGTCGGCGCACAGGAGGGCGGTCGCGGCGGCGATCCGAGGATCGAGGGCGGTACGTTCCGTGCCGGACGCCAGGGTGAGCAGGTCGGCGGGCGCGGTGTCGGCGCGCCGGATCAATGCGGATTCTTCGACATGGGCGACACCGAATCCGCCGATGTCCTCGCGCATCCGGGCCCGGCAGGCCGCCGCACGGGGTGAGCCGGGGTCGAGGTAGCAGAACAGCATGCGCCCGTCGGCGACGATCCGGTGCGGCGTACGCGGTGGAACCAGGACGCTGCGCACCGTGCGCGCGCCGATCGCGTCGGCCTCGATCGTGAACGACGCGTCGAGCCCGACCGCCAGACAGGCCACCGCCCCGGCGTGGCGGTCCAGCCGCAGCGACGGGCCCCGGTAGAGCGCGTGCCCGGCCCACAGCCACACCGTCGCCGAGGTTCGGCACGTTTCCGGAAGTGGCGCTGCGCCCATATCCGCCATCCTGGCACGAACGGTGTCGGAGGAAAGGGTGGACGCATGGTCGGCGAGGTCATCGGTGCGGTGTTGCTCGTGGTGGTGGGGACGGTGCATGTGCTGCCCGGGGTGGTCGCGGTGGCACCGGCGCGGGCCGCGACGGCCTACGGCACCGACGTGCCGAACCGGGATCTCGAGTTGTTGCTGCGGCATCGGGCGGTCCTGCTCGCGCTGGTGGGGATCGGGCTGATCGTCGGGGCGTTCGTGCCGTCGATCCGGGTGGCGATGATCGCGACCGGGATCGTCAGTACCGGTTCGTTTCTCGTCCTCGTCGCGACGATCGGTGCCGGTGAGCTGAACGCGCGGACGCTGCAGGTGGCACGAATTGATGTCGGCGCGCTCGCCGCGCTGGTACTCACCGCGCTGGTGTACGGGTTCGTCGGGTGAGGTCGGATATCCAGCGGCACAGGCGGATTCCGGCGGAGGCACACGGCGGAAGTAGCCGCCGGATCATCACTGTGACAGCTGGTTCGGGCCACCCTCGGCCCAGGTCGCCGTCTCCGGATCGACGCCGTGTGCCCGCGCGTTGGCGTCGATGACGGCGCTCAGCCAGCCGGTCAGGCCGGGCTCGATGGCGTCGTAGAACGCCCGGTACTCGGGGTCACCGACATAGCGGCGACCGAGACAGACGTGCATCGCGTGGGTGCAGTCGAAATAGACGGCGATCGACGCGCGATGCCGTTCGGCCAGCCGGTCGGCCGTGATGCTGCCGGGGCCGACGCCGGCGCGCAGGGCAGCGGCGAGGTCGGCGTGTAGCGCGGCGGTGTCGTCGGCGATGCGCTGCCAGTCCTGCGCGGACCGTTCCGCCGCACGTTCGGCGTACTGGGCCCACTGCGGTGTGTCGCCCCACCGATCGCGGGCCTCGTCGACCCAGGTGGGTTGCCAGTCCGCGCCGAAGATCGCGATCTGGTCCTCGGCGGAGAGCAGCAGCCCCGACTCCCGCGCCGCGATCATCCGGTCGACCGCGGCGGTCATCCGTCGCAGCTGCCGGGTCTTGGCGCGCAGGTCGTCGCGTTGGCGGCGCAGGGTGGCGAGGGCGTCGGCGGTGGGTGCGTCCAGTAGGTCGCCGATCTCGTCGAGGGGACACCGAGTTCGCGGTAGACGGTGACACGCTGGGCGCGCACCAGGTCGGCCGCGGTGTAGAGGCGATAGCCGGCGGGCGTGCGGTCGGACGGGTGCACCAGCCCGACCGCGTCCCAGTGGTGCAGCGTACGCGTCGTCACGCCGAGCAGTTCCGCCGCGGCGCCGACGGTGAGCGGTTCCGACACGTCATCCAGTGTGCCGTGCCGGACCGTCGTGATCACTCCGGCGCCTGGATCCCGATCGACCGCAGGTGCTCGGCCTCGGGACTGTCGGGATCGTAGGGCCGCGCCGCGGTCATGATCACCCGGATGTTCTCCGGCGTGCTGACCTCCAGCTCGACCGAATTCCAGGGCATCGTCCGAGGACCGGTCGTGCACCCCGGCGACACCCGCTCGCAGGCCGCCGCGATCTCCTCGAGCTCGTACAGGACACACGAGAAGCTGACGGTCATCGCGGGCGCGTGCGCCGGCCGCTCCCCCGGGACCAACAGGACGTCCTGAAACGCCCAGCGGCGCAGGTGGATCACGTGCCCGGGCGCGGCGAACAACTCGATGAACCCGAGTCCGTTGATCCACAGATCCGACGACGCCGCGAGGTCGGCGGTCGGCACGGTGACGAACATCGGCATGCCGTAGATGCCGCGAGACGGCTCCGGCGCGACGGCATCGGGGCCGGGAACAGGGACGGGACTGATCTCGAAAGCGGGATGAGGTGCGTTCATGAGAGCAGCGTGGACCCTCACGCTACGTCAGGGTCAAGCGTGGCCACGCACCGCGAGCACCACCCCCACGTCGGGATCGCCGACTGCCACGTCCCGGCCGAGCGGCACGATCATGTCGTCCCAGGCCACGAACTCGGTGCGCCAGCCGTGCTCGGCGAGCCACCGCTCGCCCGGGCGCTCGACATCCCCCGCCCCGGTGCCGCCGGCGACCAGCCGGCGCAGCTCGGCATAGGGCGGCGCGTCGTGGTCGACCACGAAACGGCTCAGGCCGAAGCGGCTGCGCGGCGCCGACAGCGCCGTCAGGTCGGCGAGGACCCGGCGATGCTCCGCGACGGGCAGATAGCCGAGCGCGCCCTCGTCGATCCAGTGGGTCGCCAGATCGGCACGAAAACCCTTCGCGCGCAATGCGGTCGACCATTCGGCGCGCAGATCGATCGGCAGGACGTGCCGTCGAGCCGTCGGCCGGGCCCCTGCCGCGCGCAGCACCGGTTCCTTGAAGGCGAAGAGTTCCGGCAGGTCGAGTTCGAAGACGGTGACCTCGGCGGGCAGATCCATCCGGAAGGCGCGGGTGTCCAATCCCGCGCCGAGCAGGACGATCTGGCGGCATCCCGCGGCCACGGCATCCGCCACCCGGTCGTCGACGAGCCGCACACCGACCGATCGTCCGGCGAAGAACTGCTCGGCCAGCGACTCCACCCTCGACCACCTGGCCGCGCCGTCGACCGTGCGGTGGAAGTCCTCGCGCGCCGCGGCCACGAACGCCGCGGCCAGCGGGTCGTCGTAGAGCCGGTCCGGTCTGCGGGACTCCCGCTCCCTGATCAGCGCGACACCGATTGCCGTCAGCGCCACTCCCGCAGGGGGTGCGTGTGCCATGAACCCTCCCAACTAACTAGCCGACCGGCTAGGTATCTCGGTCGTGTCCTGACGGTAGGCTTCTCCTAGCCGGTCGTCAAGCAGAAGGAACCAGGTGGACGGACGTCGTAGCGACACCAGAGAGCGCATTCGCGCGGTGGCGATGGAGTTGTTCTCCGAGCGCGGCTACGAGAAGACCTCGTTGCGTGAGATCGCCGAGCGTCTCGGCGTCACCAAGGCGGCGCTGTACTACCACTTCCGCACCAAGGAAGACATCGTCGTCAGCCTGTCCGACGATCTGCGGCGCGGGATCGACGACATCGTCAGCTGGGCCGAGCAGGCCCCGCCGGGACCCGAACGGGCCGAACAGATTCTGCGCCGCTACAGCACGCTGCTGCACAGCCTGGGTCGCGACATGGTGCGCTTCTGGCATGAGAACCAACCCGCCTTCCGCGACCTCGGATTCGGGGCGGGCCTGCGCTATCAGTTCCGGGTGCTGGCGGACCTCATGACCGCTCCCGAGCACGTGCCACTGGATGTCTATCACGCGAGGCAGGCGCTGCTGGCGATCAGCTGGAGCCTGTCGATGATGGGCGACCTCGACCTGTCCGACGACGAGATGCATTCGGCCGCAACCGACATCGCCGTCGACATCCTCGCGTGGATCCGGTAGCGCTCCGCTACAGCGGCGCCGGTGGTTCCGGGGTCGCCTGACGGGTGGGCAGGGCGGTGATCGTCAGCGCGAGCATGACCAGCGCGATCCCCGCCAGTTCGGCGACCGACAGGCGCTGACTCAGCGCGATCGCGCCGACGACGGCGGCCGTGGCGGGCAGCAGCGCCAGGAGCAGGGCGAAGCGGGCGCGGCCGACCGCCGTGAGCACCACCTGGTCCAGGGCGTACGGGATCGCGCTCGACAGGACGCCGACACCGAGC
Organism: Nocardia neocaledoniensis; assembly: GCF_003182135.1. Classification (GTDB taxonomy): domain Bacteria; phylum Actinomycetota; class Actinomycetes; order Mycobacteriales; family Mycobacteriaceae; genus Nocardia; species Nocardia neocaledoniensis. The sequence continues at coordinate 288,016 of NZ_QGTL01000001.1, forward strand.
CCGAGCAGCCAGGTGCGGGGATCGGCGAAGACGGACGCGTCGATCGCCACCTGCGGGACGAGGACGAACGGCGCGAGCAGCACCGCGGCGGCGGCCATGCCGACGGCCAGGGAGTCCTGGCCGTCGCCCGTGTCGGCGACCCGCTTGCCGACCATGATGTAGCCGGCCCACAGCACGGCCGAGGCCAGCGCGAAACCGACCCCGACGGGCTCGACATCCAACTGCACCCCGGCCAGCAACACCACGCCGACGGCGACGAGCAGCACCGCGAGCACATCCCTGACCCGCCGGGACCCCAGCGTGGCCACGGCCACCGGGCCGAGGAATTCGATGGCCACCGCGGTGCCGAGCGGTATCCGCGCGATCGCCTCGTAGAACACGATGTTCATCGCCACCGTGACGACGCCGAACCCGGCCGCGACGGCGATCCCCCGCCGCGTCCAGCGGGCGCGCCACGGCTGCCGCCAGGCCAGCAGGGCGACGCCGGCCGCCGCCGCGCGCAACCACGCGACGGTCGCCGGTTCGGTCGTGTCGAACAGGAAGACGCCCAGCGCGGCGCCGACGTACTGGGAGGTCGCCGCGACGACGAACACCAGCGGCACGGACCAGCCCGGGAGGGCGGTCCGACGCGACCGCTCAGACGTCGATATCGCATTCATCCCAGGAGTAATCCACAGCTCTCGCCCGAAATCAACGCGTGTTCCCCGCCGACGGTCAGGGCTGCCCGACCCACCGGTCCAACGCGTCGCGCAATCCCGTGGCCGCGGTGTCGGCGGGTTCGTCGACGGCGGCGGCCCACCCGACGAAGGCGTCAGGGCGGAGGAGGATCGCGTCGGCGGGCCGTTCCTCGGTCTTGGCGGTGACGATCACGATCCGCGGCTCGCGACCACGCACCTGTTCACGCAGTTCCGCGCGGTCGGCGAGGTCGAGCAGGACAGGACGGCCCGCGTGCAGCAGCTCGGCGACACTCGTCTCGCCCTGATCGGTGAGCAGCGGCAGATCGGGCGCGAACGTGCCTGCCAGCGGGTGCGCGTCGGCGCCGGGCACCGGGTATCGCACGTCGTTGGCGGAGATCATGCCTGCGAGCCTGCGCAGGGCGGGTTCGTCGGCGAACAGTTCCTGGAACACCGCGCGCAACGCGTCGGCCGCCTCGTCCTGGCCGCGGCGCAGCGCCGCCTGGGCGCGGGTCTGCTGCAGTGCCCGGCCCGCCGCGGCGTGCCGTTCCTCGTGGTAGCTGTCGAGCAGCCCGGCCGGCGCCCAGCCCTGCACGGTGGCCGCGAGCTTCCAGCCCAGGTTGACCGCGTCGAGCATGCCCACGTTGAGGGCCGTGCCGGTGGCGGGCAGCAGGTGTGCGGCGTCGCCGGCCAGCAGCACGCGGCCGGACCGGAAGCGCTCGGCGCGCCGGGCCTGGAACTGATAGCGCGACAAGCGGATCGGATCGCCGAGGGGCAGCTCGGCGCCGAGGACCCGGTGGGCGCTGGCGGCGAGTTCGGCCAGGGTCAGCGGGTCGTCGTTGTCGTATTCGGTGCGGTCTTCCTCGGTGGTCTGGAAGAACATCGTCCGCTGCGCGGGATCGACCGGGCCGATGGCGAACACGCCGCGTTCGGTGCGGGTGAAGCCCGGCGAGATCGGGCCGTAGCCGGGCAGGTCGAGGCCGCCGTCGTCGCGGACGGGCACCGTGTCCGGCACCCTCACCATGCCGAGTCGGTTGACCTCGGGAAAGGTGTTGCCAGGGAAGGCGATCCCGGCGAGCTCACGGATCCGGCTGCGGCCGCCGTCGCAACCCACGAGATACCGCGCCGTCAGCGTGTAGGCACCCTCCGGCCCCTCGATCCGGACGGTGACGCGCTCCTCGTCCTGGTCCAGCGCGACCACCTCGTGCCCGCGACGGATCTCGGCACCGAGCTCGCCCGCCCGCTCGGCCAGCAGTTCCTCGACCCGCGCCTGCGGGATTCCCATCGCGTCCATCGGCCCGTCGGCGAGGCTCGTGAAATCGATGTGCATCCCACCGAAGGGGAAGATCGGCGCCGCGATCGGGGTGCCCACCGCCGCGAACCGGTCGAGCAGGCCGCGGTAGCGCAGCATGTCGAGAATCCGTCCGCCCAGGCCACTGGCCTTGTGCGCGGTACCGGGTACGGCGCGGCGTTCCAGCACGATCGGCCGCACTCCGGCCAGGGACAGTTCTCCCGCGAGCATCAGTCCGGCAGGTCCAGCGCCGACGACGATCACGTCGGTCTTCATCTCACGCACTCGTGTAACTCCCATATCCACTGGTCCGAACTGTCGACGAGCGATTGTGCAGGACACCCGGGGCCTTGCGGCAAGCCCCCGGGTCGGCTATACCTTGGAAGGGGCGGGGGGAGTTCTCATTCCGGTAGTCGATCCGCATCGCGCGCCGTCAGATACCTGTCGAGCTGGGCCGCACCGGCCAGCAGATTCCGGCTCCGCGTGACCAAGCGGTGCTGCCAGGCGTCCAGGAACGCGGTCAGCGCCTCCGGTCCGCCCGCCGCGCGCAACCGTGCCACGAACTGCGCGACCTGAGGCAGGCGGTATCCCCCGCGACGCAGTTGCCGCGCGATCTCGGCATCCCGCACGGCGTCGGGTCCGTAGTGCCGGTAGCCGGTCGAGGGGTCGCGGTCCGGGTGCAGGATGTCCGCCGCTTCCCACGTCCGCAGAGTTGCCGGGTGCACGCCGATGCGGCGCGCGAGTTCCCCGACGGTCAGCGCGGGGCCGGTGAGCGGGGCAGGTGGGGAACCGGACAGGGCGCCCAGCGCGCTCGCGACGTCGGCGCGGGTCGCGCGTTCGTCGAGCAGATCGGCGTGCGCCGCGTCGATCCGCCGGAACGCCGTCTCCGGATCGTCGCGATGGATCGCGCGCATGATCGCCGTCGCCGCCTGATGGCCGTGCCCGGCGCGCAGGGCGAGGAAGGCCCGCAGTGCCTGGGCGTGCAGCGGCGTGTACCGCCGATAGCCGGCGGCGGTGCGGTCGGCCGGGGGCAGCACGCCCGCGTCGTCGTAGTTGCGGACGGCCTGCGCCGACAGTCCGTGTTCGCGGGCGAGATCAACCGGCCGCAGGGTCCCGACCTCCGTTTGAAGGTTTACCATCCACCACCTGGTACTTCTCGGGGAAAGTTTCAATCGAACCTTCAACGATACTGTTCAAGGGCAGGACCTTCCGAAAGAGGAGAACATGTCTGCCTGCACATCGCTCGGTCACCCGCTCCACGATCAGGCCGCGCTCGGCCGCACGATCGACGAATTCCTGGCCGCCCGCCCCGGACCGCTCGACATCCTCGCGCTCGGCGAGCCGACCCACGGCATCGCCGCGTTTCCCTTGCTGCGCAACGAACTTCTCGCCCATCTCGTCGCCAGGGGGTTTCGCTCGATCGTGCTCGAGACCGACTACTTCACCGCGTCCGTGGTCGACGACTACGTCAACGGCGGCGCGGCCGACCTGGACACGGTGCTGGCGACCGGGTTCAGCCACCGCTTCGGCGCGGTCCCGGGCAACCGGGAGCTCGTCACGTGGTTGCGCACCCACAACGCCGAGCGCGCGCCGCGGGACCGCGTGCGGTTCCACGGGTTCGACGCGCCGCTCGAGCAGACCGACGTGCCGAGCCCGCGACACTCCCTCACCTCGGCCGTGAACCTCCTGCCCGTGGCCCTGCGCCCCGCCTCCGCCCAGGACCTGGACACACTGCTCGGCGAGGACGCCGACTGGACGAACCCGGCGGGCATCTACGACCCGTCGGCCTCGATCGGCGACTCCGACCGGGTGCCCGCCCTGCGCCTGGTCGCCGACGACGTCGCCAGCGCGCTGCGCCGCGCGGCGCCGCTCCTCGACCCGGCCGATCACGCCTCGGCCGTCGCGCACGCGCGCACCGCACAGGGCCTGCTGCGCTTCCACACGGCCATGGCCGACCTCGGCCCCGATCGGTTCGCCACCCTGCTCAGCCTGCGCACGGAGATGATGGCCGACAACCTGCTGGCCGTGCGCGCGGCCGAACAGGAACGCGGCCCGAGCCTGGTGTTCGCCCACAATGTGCACCTGCAGCGCGCGGTCTCCACCATGGCCATGGGTGACACGGCGGTCCGCTGGTGCAGTGCCGGCGCTCTCGTCGCGGGCGTTCTCGGCGACCGGTACGCCTTCCTCGCGTCCGATGCCAAGCCGCAGAGCACGCCCGACACACTGCAGGGACTGCTCGCCGCGGCCACCACGGGCCGCACCCTGTTCCCCGCACCCGCGCTGCGCGCCGCGCTCCCCGCGTCGACCACCGCGGACGCGCCGATCCTGCCGGGCCACATCCCGCTGGAGCCCGCCGACCTGGCGGGCGCAGACGCGGTCGTGTTCGTCGCCGACACCGACGGACGACGGCACGACTATTGGTGAGCTATTCGAACACATTTTCGAACACGGGGTAGACTGACGGCCATGTCGCTGCCCCTGCAAGGTTCACTGTTCGACGGTGAGGCGGTTGCGTTGGGTCCGATCGAGACGATCCAGCGCACCCAGCTCGACGCGACGGCCTGGGTGGACCTCCTCCCCGGCTGGCTCAGCGGCGCGAGCGAGGTGTTCGAGCGACTGGCCGAGCGGGTGCCGTGGCACGCCGAACGCAGGCCGATGTACGACCGCGTGGTGGACGTGCCGCGCCTGGTGTCGTTCTTCGGCGAACACGACCCGCTCCCCGACCGCATCCTCGTCACCGCGCGGGACACGCTCACCCGCCATTACGCCGAGGAACTCGGCGAGCCGTTCCGCACGGCGGGCCTGTGCTTCTACCGCGACGGGCGCGACAGCGTCGCCTGGCACGGCGACACGATCGGGCGGGGAGCCACCGACGACACGATGGTCGCGATCGTCTCGGTCGGCGCGCCGCGCGCCCTGCTGCTGCGCCCGCGCGGCGGTGGATCGAGCGTGCGGTTCACCGCCGGACACGGCGATCTGCTGGTGATGGGCGGCGCGTGTCAGCGCACCTGGGAACACGCGGTGCCGAAAACCGCCCGCCCGGTCGGCCCGCGCATCAGCATCCAGTTCCGTCCACGCGGGGTGCGCTGACCGGAACAGCGTTCGGCCACACCGGGTTCCACTCGACCGATCACGCGGCCTCGAGCACCGAGCGCACGAGTTCACGCACGCCCGCCCGCAGCCGGTCGACCTCGCCCGCCCTCGCCAGCTGTTGGGCGAGTTCCCCACCGAGGGTCGACAGGAGCAGCGCGCCGACGGTCTCGGCATCGATGTCCGGGCGCACCTCACGCAACAGCGTGGTGACGTGCTCGGCCCAGAACGCGTGGAACTCGGCACTGCGGGGATGCGGCGGCATGGCCTGGTAGGCGGCGATCAGCTCCACATCGTCGGTGACCATCCGGGTCATGGCGTCGAAGAAGGCCAGTAGCCGGTCGGTGGCCGGCGCGCCGGGGCCGAGTGGTGGCGGCCCGTCGGACACCGCGGTCATCAGCGCGATCGCACCCTCGGCCACGAGCTCGTACAGCAGGCCGGCCCGGCTGCCGAACCGGTGGAAGATCGTCCCCTTGCCGACGCCGGCGGCCGCGGCGACCCGGTCCATGGTGACTCCCGCCGCGCCGTGTTCGGCCAGCAGCGCGGCGGTGGCGTCGAGGATCGCTCGGCGGTTGCGCGCAGCGTCGGCGCGTTCGGTGGGGCGCGGCTCGGTCATCGATATCGCTTCCTCGGCACAGCCGATCCGTTGACAAGTTGACCGACGGTCCATATCGTTCGGATATCTGGACCGCTAGTCAACTTATGGAGTTCTGATGCGAGCAATCGTAATGACCACGACCGGCGCACCCGAGGTGCTGGCGCCTCGTGACCTCGACGACCCGGCACCCGCGGCGGGGCAGGTCCTCGTCCGCGCGTCGGCCGTGCCCGTGCTCTACCCCGAGACCAAGGTGCGCGCGGGCGCGTTTCCGTTCCCCGCGCCGCTGCCCGCGGTGTTCGGTTTCCAAGCGGCGGGCACGATCGTCGATCTCGGTGCCGGGGTCGACCCCGCGCTGCTCGGCGCGCGGGTCGTCGCCGCCACCAGCGGTTTCGGCGCGTACGCCGAACTTGTTGCCGCCGATCAGGATTCGGTGACGCTCATTCCGGACGGCCTCGGCACGGAGGCCGCGGCCGCCATCCAGATGCCGGGATCGGTCGCCCTGGCCCTGATCGCGACCGCCGCCCTCACACCCGGTGAGACCGTGCTGGTCGAGGCGGGCGCGACCGGCGTCGGCAGCTGCCTCGTCCAGCTCTGCGCGGCGCGCGGGGTCCGGGTGATCGCGACCGCCGGTGGCCCGGAGAAGGCCACGCTGGCGCGCGCACACGGCGCGGCGGCGGTGCTCGACCATGCCACGCCGGACTGGGCGGATCGCCTCGGCGAGGTGTTGTCCGGCGGCACCGTCGACGTGGTGTTCGACTCGATCGGCGGGGAGTCCCTGACACCGCTGCTCGACCATGTCACCCCGCTGCGCGGGCGCATCCTCAGTTATGGCTGGCTCGCCGGCGCCCCCGCGCAGCTCGGCGCCGCCGACCTGATTCTGCGCGGGCTCACCCTCACCGGCTGCGCCGGAGCGGCGTGGCTCGGCACCGTCGCCGCCCAGCGCTCGGCCGCGCTCGACGCCGCGGCACGTGGCCTGCTGAGTGTCGACATCGATGCGACGCTGCCGCTGGATGCCGCGGCCGAGGCGCATCGCAAGCTGGAGGACCGCGCGGCGTTCGGCGCGGTGCTGTTGCGCCCGTAGCCGATCGAGGCCGGTCCGGCTGAAACCCTCTCTGTTACTTGGCGATTCGACCATAATCGATATGGCGGAGCGGTGCGGACCGGGTGGGGGTGGCCGAGATGACATCCAGCAATGATCGAGAAATCCTGCGCCTGCGGATCGAATCCGAGATCTCCGACGCCGTCGGCGAACTGCCGGGCCGGTCGAAGAACGTCTACACCGCCCTGCTGCTGGACGGCCGCAGGCAGTGGCGACTGCTGCTGCACCGCTCCCAGCCCGCGCCCGCGAGCCGATGCGACGGGCTGTTCCTCGGTCCGCGCGGCGTGTTCGCCCTGAACATCGTCGACGAGTTGCCCGGTGCGGCGCAGATCCGCAGGCTCCGCGCCCAGGCCGAACAGCTGTTCGCCGGGGTCACCATCGCGCCGCACGGCAACGAATTCGTCTGCGAGACGGTCGAGTTGGTCTTCGTCCTGCCGGTCGGGCGGCAGCCGGCGACCGACGGCCGTTTCGTCGTCACCACGGACGCGACCCTGCGTTCCCTGCTCACCCGCGACCGGGTCATGACGGCCGCGGCGGTCGACGCGCTCGCCGAGCACACCGGCCGCCGCAGCACCGACTATCAGCTGATCCCGACTGTCGTCCCCGCGCGGGCCGCCGAGACCGACGGTCTGCTCGCGGCCGCCGATCTGCGCGCCGACCAGGTCACCCAGGCGCTGTCGAAACCGTTCCCGTCGTGGTTGGCATTTCTCGATCCCGCGCAGAACGCGCTGGTTTCGCGCAACTACAACGGTCCGGCGCGGATCGTGGGGCCGGCGGGGACGGGGAAGACCGTTCTCGCCCTGCATCGGATGGCGTATCGGTCGCGGCGCTCGACGGGGCCGCTGCTGTACACCACGCTGGTCAAGAATCTGCCGCCGTACCAGAAGACCGCTTTCGCGCGGCTCTCGCCACACACGGCCCACCGTGCGGAGTTCACGAACCTGCACGCGTGGGCGCGGGAGCTGCTCGTGCGTCGGCGAATCCCCGTCACCATGGACATGGATCAGGCGGACAACGCGTTCGCCAAGGCCTGGTCGCGGGCGGGTGCCCACGGACCGCTCGCCGAGATCTCCGTCGACATTCGATACTGGCGGGAAGAGATCGACCGCGTGATCAAGGGTCGCGGGCTCGGCCTCGACGACTTCGCCCACTATGCCGGTCTGCTGCGCCGCGGCAGAAGGGTGGCACTGCACGAAGGCAGCCGTGAGCTGGTGTGGGACCTCTACCGGCAGTATGAGCGTCTCCGCCTGGAAGCCCGGTTCCACGACGCCAATGATGTGATCGCCCTCGCGCTGAATCAGCTTCGCGCCGAACCGCTCGAGCGGCCGTACGCCATGGTGGTCGTCGACGAGGTCCAGGACATCACCGTTCAGAGTCTGCGGCTGGTGCGCGAACTCACCGGGAACGCGGCCGACGCGCTGCTGCTGGTGGGCGACGGACAGCAGCGGATCTATGCCGGTGGCTGGCGGCTGATCGACGCCGGTATCCGCGTCGTCGGCCGCAGCGAGATCCTGACGAAGAACTACCGCAATCGCAGGGCCATCGTCGAATTCGCCGCCGCGCTGCCCGGTGCCGCGTCGATCCGGGATCTGGAGCCAGAGGAAGGCCACCTCCTCGCGAGAGCCGAAACCGCGCTGCCCGGTGGCCGCGTCGACCACTGGGCGGGACCTTCCGACGACCTCCCCAGCGCCGTGATCGCCCAGATCGCAAGGCTGCGTGCCGAGGGGGTCGCCGACGAGGACATCGCGATCATCACCATGACCACGCTCGAGGCCGACCGGCTGCTGCTCGCGCTCAAAAGAGGCGGCATCCCCACCCAGAACATGGAACAGTTCCACGGGGCCGACGACGAAGCGGGCGTGAAGGTCGGCAACGTCTACCGCGCCAAGGGCCTGGATTTCCGCGCCGTCATCCACCCGTTCGCCGAACCCGCGCCCCCGACGACCGACGCGGAGCGTGAGCGTCACGAACTGACCATGCGGCGGCAGTTCGTGGCGGTGACCAGGGCCCGCGATTTCGTCTGGTTGGGCGTGGTCCGGGGCGGATGAGCGGGCCGACGGCGAGGTCGCGCGGCGAGAGCGGAAATCGGGGTTGCCGATCTCGTTGCTCGGCAACAGGATTCGGTTTCGGTGTGGCTGATCCAGGTCGTATCCTGGTAGGGTCCGCATTCGGTTGCACAGGGGGTCGTGGTGATCGTCGTTGTCGCGGACGAATCCGAGCTCGAAGGCGCAGAAGAGGTCGTCGCGGCGGCGATCCGGGACTGGACGTCCGAGGCGGGTGGTATCGCGGTTTTCCGCTGCCATGTGCCGGAGAGCCGCGGCGGATCCGTCGAGGTCGACGCGCTCGTGTGCACGCCGCAGGGCGCCACCGTCATCGAGGTGAAGGGGTTCACCGCCCGCCAGGACGGCACGCTCGCCACCCCGCCGAACGGCCCGTGGACGGTCGACGGCACGGAGGCCGCGCTCTATCACGCCGTCCGGGTGCCCAATCCGTTCGTCCAGGTGCGGCGGCAGGTGTTCGCCGCCAAGAACCTGCTGCAACAGTCCGGCATCTTCGGCTGGGTGAACGCGGTGGTGGTGCTGGTCCCCCAGCCCGGTTCGCGGATCACCCTCGAGGAATCGCGCATCGCCGACGGCTACCGCGCGGTGCTGATCGACCGCGACGATGCGTCCGCGCTGCACGACTACTTCCACGCTGAGACCGGACGCACGGTCCGGCTCAGCGTCAACGACGTGCGCCGGGTCTTCGACGCATTGAACCTCGCCCACCTGCTGCCGAGCCGGGTCGAGCTGGCGGATCAGGGATTCCCCGCCCGCCTCGCGCCGACCACCAGCAGCCGCCCCGCCCCGACCGCCCCCGAGCAGGAGGAGAAGAAGGACACCTCGGCGGTTCGCGCCGACGCGGGCGCCACGTCGCCGCTGAGTATCCGGGCGAGCGCGCCGGCGTTCCTCGCCGCGATCGATCGACTCGCGCATCGGCCCCGCAGGTCGGGCGAGCCGGACAGGGAACAGCGAATCCAGGACCCCGAAGCGGGTACCGGTGCCGACGACCGGTCAGCGGTTGATGCGGGTGCGTCGGGGTCGGTGAACGGGGCCGCTGCGGCTGAGGCCGCCGTCGATGACCGCTCGCGGGTCGCTGGTTCTGCCGGGGAGACCCACGGCGTCAACACAGCGCGGCAAGAACCCGCGAAGGGCCACGCCACATCCGGAGCCGACGCGGACGGCCGGAGCCATGGCGCGGAGTCGGCGACGGGCACCGTGGATGCCGAGCCCGCCTCAGCCGGTCCCGGTGGTCAGGGGAACGCGGCCGGGAAAGTAGCGCCCGCAGACACCGCTCCCGCGGATGACCACCGCGAGACGACCGATGGTTCGCAGACTGCCGAGAGCGGCAGTCGGTTCCTCGGAACGTCCGCCGGCCAAGCCGCCGCTGCCACGGCGACGGGCGGCGCGATCGTGGCAGCAGCAGGCGCATCCGCCGCCCGGAAGAGCGCGGAGGAAACCTCCACCCCACAGGCCGAGGGATCCGCGGAACCTGCTTCGCCGGAGACCGATACGACCCGAGCAGACGTCCCACCAGGCAGAGAGGCGGCGGAGGCGACAGCAGGAGCCACCAAGCCGGTTGATGGCGTACCCACTCCCCCGGCCCCGGTCTCGACTGCGGGCCCTGTAGGCGAAGCCGGCAGCAACGCTGCGGGTCCGGCAAATCCCGACGCGACTGCGGCAGAAGGTGCGGGGCCAGCCGCGGTAACAGCAGATGCGGCCGCCGGTGTAGTGGCGGCAGCGGACGCGGAAGGGCCCCATGCCACCCGTCAGAAAGCAGAAGACGAGGCACGCGAGGGCAGCGCGACAGGATCCTCGACCGTGGAAACCCCAGCCTCGCACCATGACCCGGGAGCGGGACCCTCGTCCACGGAAACGCCTGACTCGCATCATGATCCGGACGGGACCGGTGGCGCGGGCACCGATGGCGCGACAGCGGGCGAAACCGCCGGCCACGGTGCGGTTCCGAGCGAATCCGTCGCATCACGTGAATCCACCGAGCCCTCGGTCGCGAGCAGTCTCGGCCCACGGACCGCAGAGTCCGAGCCCGACGTCGTTTCGCTCATCAAGTCGCCGACGGCCGGGCGATCGGGCGAGCCGGACCTCCCGGCACCATCGGAGATCGCCACCACGCACGACACCGCGCGCGAAGACGGCCGGGAACCGGACCGCGACGGCGAGGACGCCTCGTGGCAACAGCCGGCGGAACCCTCCCATCGCGGGCGATCGTCCGCTGCGACCGCGACAGCGGCCGGGCTCGGGGCAGCGGCCGGTGCCGCGAGCGCCGCAGCTTGGTCGGCGCAGTCGTCGAGCGACCCTCGCCCCGCCCAGCAGTACGGGACCGGTGAGCAGTACGAGTCCGGCGAGCAGTACGACAGCTCGGAACACTGGTCGCAGTGGGTCGAGCAGGATCGGCGCGCCCCACGGCAGTCCCTGTCGAGCCGGGTGCGGGAACGCGTCGGCGGACGGTCGAGCGGGCCCTCCCTGCTCGACCGGTGGCGCAACACGCCGGTCCGCGAGCGGCGTCCGCGGCGCCGGGCGTGGGTGCGGATCGGTCCCGGCGTGGGACTGATCCTGTTCATCGTCCTGTTCGGGGCCGGGTTCTTCGCCATCACGGCGGTCAACGCGAGCCGGTTCGAGATGTCGGACTACGACCGGATGTGTGGCGACCGCAAACCGTTCCCCAATGCCGCGGAGTATCAGCGCGACGGCGCGCGGCCGATCTATCTGTCCGGCGAGCTGGCCACCATGGTGGCGACGAGCGAGTCCAGCGCGTGGCGGCCCAGCGACACCTCCTCGGTGCAGCTCATCGCCTGCATGCAGCAGGTGAGTCTGGGCGACCTCGTGGTGACCTGCCAGTATCCGCCCGCGCCCGGCGAACCCATCGGGCGCACCGTCAACCTGTTCCGGGCGACCTACGAGGTCACCGTCTACGAGTTGCGCACGGGGCGGGAGGTCGCGCGCGCGACCATGGCCGGCGAACGCTATTCGGCCGACCCCGCCAACACCGACCCGGATCGCTGCCGTGGCGCGGCCGACGCGCCGGACTATCTCGGCCGCAGGCTCGGTCAGCCGTCTACCGCTCAGGTCACGGGCTTCCTCGCGCCGCTGGTCCACGCCGACCGCTGACGCGCTTGACCTCGAGCGCACTCGAGGTAGCAAGATCACCGGGTGCCTCGCGCACGCCCGACACCGGCGCTACCCGGCGACGGTCGCGCCTCCGCCGGTTTCCCGTACACCCACCGGCGGAGGCCGTCGGGAACGACGACAGCCGCACACCCGAAAGGGCATGCGGCTGTCGCGGTTCGGGGATCAGGCCGAGAGCGTGATCTCCCATTCGAAGATCGTCAGATCCGACGCACCGGTGGTGTGCAGCGGATCGGTGTGCGCGAGCGCCGTTGCGGCGTCCAGGCTTTCGGCCGACACGACGTACGCGCCGCCCGTCCCGTCGGTGAACTTCCCGCTCTCCACCAGCTGCCCCTCGGCGAGGAGACGCTGCAGGAACTCGCGGTGCGGTTCGACCACGGACTCTTCGAAAGCCGGTGTGCGCATGACCATCACGAGGTACTTGTTGCTCACGCCCGGTCCTCCGGGGCGGGCCGCGCGGCACGGGTGGCCGCCGCGGCGGCGCGCACCTGCGGCGCCACCTGGACGACCTGGCCGAGCACACCGTTCACGAACGACGGCGAGTCGTCGGTGGACAGCTCCTTGGCCAGCTCGACGGCCTCGTCGACCGCGACCACCGGCGGAACGTCGGTGGCGTGGAACAACTCCCACACCGCGATCCGCAGAATCGCCCGGTCGACGGCGGGCAGGCGCGCCAGCGTCCAGTCCTGCAGGTAGCCCTCGATGGTGCCGTCGACCCGGTCCAGGTCGTCGGCGACGCCCTCGACGAGCACGCCCGTGTAGGCGTGCACCGGCGCCACGCTCTGGTCACGGGTGGCCAGTTCCGCGCGTTCGGCGAGCAGGTCCGAGACGTCGACGTCGCGCGCCTCCGCCTCGAACAGCAGGTCCACGGCCCGGCGGCGCGCCTTGTGGCGCGCGCCGAGCTTCTTGAACGAGCCCTTCTTGTCTGCCGGGGAGTCCGTCACGATCAGGCGTTGACGCGGCCGAGGTAGCTGCCGTCGCGCGAGTCGATCTTCAGCTTGTCACCGGTGTTGATGAACAGCGGGACCTGCACCTCGGCGCCGGTTTCCAGGGTGGCGGGCTTGGTGCCACCGGTGGACCGATCGCCCTGCAGGCCGATGTCGGTGTGCTGCACGAGCAGCTCGATGGTGACGGGGAGCTCGACGAACAGCGGCGCGTCCTCGTGCACGGCGACCTGCACACCCATGTTCTCCAGCAGGAAACGCGCGCCCTGACCGATGGTGGCCTCCGGGATGGAGATCTGGTCGTAGGTCTCGCCGTCCATGAAGATGTAGTCGGTACCGTCGTGGTACAGGTAGGTCATGTCGCGACGGTCGACGGTCGCGGTCTCCACCTTGACGCCCGCGTTGAAGGTCTTGTCGACGACCTTGCCGGACACGACGTTCTTCAGCTTGGTCCGCACGAAGGCGGGGCCCTTACCCGGCTTCACGTGCTGGAATTCGACGATCTGCTGGAGCTGACCGTCGATCTTCAGCACAAGGCCGTTCTTGAAGTCGCTGGTGTCCGCCACTGTCCTCGGATCTCCTCGTTCGTTACTGCGGTCTCTGGGACCGGCGTCACTCGACGACGGTCAGGTCTTTGCTGGTGAGGGTGAGCAGGTCCGGGCCCGCCTCGCGGACCACGAGCGTGTCCTCGATCCGGACCCCGCCGCGGCCGGGAAGGTACACACCAGGTTCGACGGTCACCGCCACGCCAGCAAGAAGTGTACCGGTACTCGTTTTCGCGACTCCCGGCGCTTCGTGGATCTGCAGGCCGACGCCGTGTCCGAGGCCGTGCACGAACTGCGGCCCGTACCCGGCCTCCTCGATGACGACCCGCGCCGCCGCGTCCACCTCCGAGGTCCCGGCCCCCGGCTTCAGCGCTTCCCTGCCGGCCCGTTGTGAGCGGGCGACCAGGTCGTAGATCTCGCGCTGCCAGTCCGCGGGGCGGCCGAGCACCAGGGTGCGGGTCATATCGGAGTGGTAGCCGTCGACGACCGCGCCGAAGTCGAGTTTCACGAAGTCGCCGGTGGCCAGCACGGCGCCGGTCGGGCGGTGGTGCGGGACGGCGGAGTTCACCCCGGTGGCGACGATGGTCTCGAACGAGACGGCCTCCGCGCCGTGCTCGAACATCGCCCACTCGAGATCACGGGCGACCTGCCGTTCGGTGCGTCCCGGGCGCAGCAGCCCGCGCTCGAGCAGGCTCGCCAGGCCCGCGTCGGCCGCCGCGCACGCCGCGCGCAGCTGCGCGATCTCGTAGGCGTCCTTGACCATGCGCAGCTGCTCGACCAGGCCGTTCGTCGGAACCAGCTGCAGGCCGGTCCGCTGTTCCACGAACGACTGGTGCTCGGCGACGGTCACCACATGGCTCTCGAAGCCGACGCGGCCGAGCTGCCACTCACCGGCCAGCTCCAGGATGCGGCGCGCGGTGGCGCGGGCGATCTCGGCCCGCAGGTCCGGGACCTGCGCCGCGACCTGCGCGGAGTAGCGGCCGTCGGTGCCGATGACGGTGCGCTCCTCGGCGCCGCGCATGTCCCACGAGTGCACCAGCAGGACCGCGTTCGAGCCGGTGAAGCCGGTCAGGTAGCGGATGTTGACCAGATCGGTCACCAGCAGCGCGTCGACGCCGTTCTCCACCAGCAGGCTCCGCAGGGCGCCACGCCGTGCCGCGTGGTCTGGGCCCGTGTAGTCAGCACACATGGGTCAACGCTACCGCTGAACCGACGACACGTCGGCGGCGCGTTCCGCGCGGTGGGCGCGTCGGTCGACCCGAAATTGACCATGTGGATATTCACAGGGGCCGGAGTTGTCCACATTCGCGATCGCGACCTGGATCGGGCGGGCTGCGCCCAGCACGATCGACACATGACCACTGCCGCGTTCTGCCTGCTCATCGCCTGGTGTGTGCTGCTGGGCGTCATCGATGTCCATGCCAGGCGGCTCCCCAACGCCCTCACCGGCGTCGGGGCCGCCGCGGTGTTCCTGTACGCCCTGTACACAGGGCAACCGGCCACCGCGGTGATCGGCGCCGCGCTGCTGACCATGCCGTATCTCGTCACGCACCTGCTCTCCCCCGCCGCGCTGGGCGCCGGGGATGTGAAGCTGGCGGTCTCGCTGGGCGGCGCCGCCGCGCTCGCGGGCGCGACCGCCTGGGTGTGGGCCGCGCTGGCCGCACCGCTGCTCACGGCCCTCGCCGCGGTCCTCGTCCTCGGACGGGATCGGCTGCGGGCCGCCCGGGGCCACGGCGACGAGTGCCGTCGGCGGGTCGCCGGGCGGGTGGTGCCCCACGGGCCGGCCATGTGCCTGGCGACGGTCACCGCGATGGCGCTGGCATGAGCGCGCAGCCGTTCGAGATGTCCGCATCGGTGGGGCGGGAATCGGGCGCCGACGACGCCCCGAACGCCGCGCCGACGCGCCGGGCGGTGCCGCACACCGCTGACCCGCGAGCCGCGCGGAGCGAGCCGATGCACCACGATCGGGGCGGTGGTCGCCACCGCGCGGCCCGCCGCGCCACCAGCGTGCCGCTCGTCACGTCGGACCGCGTGCCCGACCACGCGCGCCGACATGGGAAGATGGTCGGCGTGTTGCGCTGGATAACTGCCGGAGAATCCCATGGTCCCGCTCTCGTCGCCCTCCTGGAAGGGATGGTCGCCGGAGTCGAGGTGACATCGGACGACGTCTCCGCACAGCTCGCGCGCCGCAGGCTCGGCTACGGGCGCGGCGCCCGCATGAAGTTCGAGGCCGACAAGGTCACGCTGGTCGGCGGCGTGCGCCACGGCCGGACCATGGGTGGTCCGGTCGCGATCGAGATCGCCAATTCCGAGTGGCCGAAGTGGACCGAAGTGATGTCGGCCGACCCGGTCGACGAGACCGCGCTCGCCGGCATGGCGCGCAACGCGCCGCTCACCCGTCCGCGTCCCGGCCACGCCGACTACTCGGGCATGCTCAAGTACAACTTCGACGACGCCAGGCCGGTGCTCGAGCGGGCCAGCGCGCGGGAGACCGCGGCGCGCGTCGCCGCGGGCACCGTGGCGCGTAACTTCCTGCGCCAGGCCTTCGGCGTCGAGGTGATCTCGCACGTGGTCTCGATCGGCACCGCGGCCAACACCACCGGCGTCACGCCGGGCGCGCACGACCTCGACGCCATCGACGCCAGCCCGGTGCGCGCGTTCGACGCCGACGCCGAGGCGGCGATGATCGCCGAGATCGAAGCGGCCAAGAAGGACGGCGACACCCTCGGTGGCGTCGTCGAGGTGATCGTCGACGGCCTGCCGATCGGACTCGGCTCCTTCACCAGCGGCGAGCAGCGGCTCGACTCGCGACTGGCCGCCGCGCTCATGGGCATTCAGGCCATCAAGGGTGTCGAGGTGGGCGACGGTTTCGAGACCGCGCGCCGGCGCGGCAGCCAGGCACACGACGAGATGCGGCCCGGTCCCGACGGCGTGCTGCGCTCCACCAATCGGGCAGGCGGGCTCGAGGGCGGCATGACCAACGGCGAGGCCCTGCGGGTGCGCGCCGCGATGAAGCCGATCTCCACCGTGCCCCGCGCGCTGGCGACCGTCGACATGTCCAGCGGCGAGGAAGCCGTCGCCATCCACCAGCGCTCCGACGTGTGCGCGGTGCCCGCGGCCGCCGTGGTCGCCGAATCGATGGTGGCGCTGGTGCTCGCCCAGGCCGCGCTGGAGAAGTTCGGCGGCGACTCGCTGGCCGAGACCGTCGACAACATCACCAGCTACGTCAAGCGGATCGGCAACCGCCCACACGTGCCCGCGGACAGCCGTATCCCGTGACCGGGCAGGGGCAGCAGGGGGCCGCGGAGGACACCGACGCGGGCCCCTCACCGAACGTCGGCGCTCCCCGACCCGACACCGCACCGCACCCGACCGCCCACGCGGACCCGGCAGCCGACCGGGTCGTGGACGAGCCCGCTCCCGGCGCGGAAGCCGGCGCCTCCGAGGACGGCACGTCCCCGGGCGTGCTCGCGGGGGCTGAAAATGACCGCACCGCAGGCACTCCCACGCGCGCCCCGGCCACCGGCGACTCCACGGCGAGTGCCGTCGCGGACAGTCACACCGCCGCTGGTCCTCGCGCGGAAGCCCGAGCGAACGACATCGCCGCGAACCCGGGAACGAACGACACCGACGGTGACTCCGCGGACATGGACACGACCGCCGGCATCGACGCCGGCGGGGACAGCGCCGTCGGTATGCCCCTGGAGGCCGATGCCGGCAGCGCCACCACCATCGACGCTCCCGCCGACGCCGAAGCACACAGCGCCTCGGACCTCGACGCCGAAGCGGGCACCGTCGAACCTGCCGGGGACAGCCCACGGGCCCGGATCGTGCTGGTGGGGCCGCCGGGGTCGGGGAAGTCGACGATCGGGCGGAAGCTCGCGCGTGAGCTCGGGGTGGAGCTCTTCGACACCGACGCGGGGATCGAGGCCGAGACCGGGCGCGGGATTCCGGAGATCTTCGCGACCGACGGGGAGCCGGCGTTCCGGCGGATCGAGGAAGACGTGGTGCGCCGCGCGGTGCTCGAGCACGACGGCGTCGTCTCTCTCGGCGGCGGTTCCGTGCTGTCGGCGCGCACCAGGGAAGTGCTGCGCGGGGCCACGGTGGTCTACCTGGAAATCAGTGTGGGCGAAGGACTTCGGCGCACCGGATCCAGCAATGCCCGTCCGCTGCTCAACGGCACGGACCCCGCGGCCAAGTACCGGGAGCTGATGCGGATCCGGCGCCCGCTGTACCGCGAGGTCGCCACCGTCCGCGTGCGCACCGACGGCCGCAGTCCCGGCCGGGTCGTGCGGATGATCCTGGCCAAGCTCGGCCTCGAATCGGTGCGGACCGATCTCGACGCCCAGCGCGGCACCGGAACCGCTACGGCGGCAACGGGTTCGGTCACCAGCAGGCCCGGCGTCGGCAGCAACCGGTCTCGTGCGCGCCGACGCGCCAGGGCCCGTGCCGCGGCCGCGCGCCGCGCGGCCACCGCTCAGCCGGGCACGGTCGACCGGTCCGGAACCTCCGCGCCCGCAAGCAAGGCGGCGGCCGACGGCAGTGCCGAGGCGAACACGGCCGCGAGCACGGCCGGTGAGCGAACCGGTGCCCAGCCGGGCGAGCCGGGCACGCGCGCGACGGGCAGCCGCCGCCCCCGCCGCGCCCGCTCGCGACGGGGTGGGCGACTGCGGTCCGCGGCCGCCAACGCCCAGGGTTCCTCCAGCACATCCGGCACCGCCGGTACGCAGAGCTCCAGCGGCGCGCGGAATTCCGGCAACACGTCCGGAGCCTTGCGCACTCAGGGCTCCGGTGGCCCACAGGGTTCCGGCAACGCACCCCGTACTACCGGCACTCAGAGCTCCGGCGGCCCACAGGGTTCCGGCAGCGCACCCGGTGTCACCGATACGCAGAGCTCCGGCGGCGCGCGGAATTCCGGCGGCGCGTCCGGCACCACCGGTACCCAGGGCTCCGGTGGCACACGAGGTGCAGGGAGCGCATCCGGTGTCGGCGGCGCGGGGAACGAGACCGGCGGCACCACCAGCGGTCGCCGCGGGGCGGTGGGGCAGGCCGGGGACGCGGATCGCTCGGCGAACCAGGCCGGGGAGCGGGCGCGCCGGAAGCGGCCGCGCCGACGGGGGCGAAGCGAGACCAACGACCAGAAAGAATCGGAGCAGCGCACGTGACAGAGCCGACGACCATTCAGGTACGCACCGCCGACCCGTATCCGGTGATCATCGGCCGCGGACTGCTCGGCGATCTCGTCGAGGCCGTCTCCGCCGGCAATGCCGTGCGGACCGTGGCGATCTTCCATCAGCCGCCGCTGGCCGAGACCGCCGAGGTGGTGCGCAAGGCGCTGGCCGACACCGGGATCGACGCGCACCGGATCGAGATCCCCGACGCCGAGGACGGCAAGGACCTGGCCGTGGCCGGCTTCTGCTGGGAGGTCCTCGGCCGGATCGGCCTGACCCGCAACGACGCCGTGGTCAGCCTCGGTGGCGGCGCCGCCACCGACCTGGCCGGGTTCGTGGCCGCCACCTGGATGCGCGGGGTGCGCATCGTGCACGTGCCGACCACCCTGCTGGCGATGGTCGACGCGGCGGTCGGCGGCAAGACGGGCATCAACACCGAGGCGGGCAAGAATCTCGTCGGCAGCTTCCACGAGCCGAGCGCCGTGCTGGTCGACCTGGCGACCCTGGAGACGGTGCCGCGCAACGAGATCGTGGCGGGCATGGCCGAGATCATCAAGGCCGGATTCATCGCCGACCCGGTGATCCTCGACCTCATCGAAGCCGACCCCGAGGCCGCCCTCGACCCCACCGGCGACGTGCTGCCCGAGCTCATCCGGCGCGCCATCCAGGTCAAGGCCGATGTCGTCGCGGCCGACCTCAAGGAGTCGAGCCTGCGCGAGATCCTGAACTACGGGCACACCCTCGGCCACGCCGTGGAGCGCCGCGAGCGCTACCGCTGGCGCCACGGCGCGGCCGTGTCGGTCGGCCTGGTCTTCGCGGCCGAACTGGGCAGGCTGGCCGGGCGCCTCGACGACGCCACCGCCGACCGGCACCGCACCATCCTGGAGAGCGTCGGCCTGCCGGTGAGCTACGACGCCGACGCGCTGCCCCAGCTGATGGACGCGATGCAGACCGACAAGAAGACCCGGTCGGGTGTGCTGCGGTTCGTGGTGCTGGACGGGCTGGCCAAGCCGGGCCGTCTCGAGGGTCCCGACCCGTCGCTGCTGGCCGCCGCCTACTCGGCGATCGCCCGCGAGGCGTCCACCGGCGGCCCGATCCTGCTCTGAGACGGCGAAGTGCCCGGCAGGACGGCCTGCCGGGCACTCGACACGGATAACGCTCAGGCCGTGGCGAACTCGGGCTGAGTAACCGGCGCGGCGGATTCGGGAGCCCGCCGGGCCCGGCGGCGGCCGAAGGCGACGCCGGCCAGCGCGGGCAGGAAGATCAGCAGCATGATGAACGCCGCCGACGAGGTCAGCTCGAAGAGCGCGCCGGAGTCGCCGAGTTCGACGCCCGGGATCTGATCCAGGACCAGGCACACCGCGCCACTGGCCAGCCCCGCGACGGCGCCCGCGGCCATCCAGCGCACGGTGAGGTCGACGGCGGCGGCCGAACGGCCGTCCCGCATGCCCCACACCGCGGCGACGCCCACGATCACGATCAGGCACGCGACCCGCCAGACGAGGCCGAAGGTCGGCGCGAACGCCATCGCGAATCCGAGCAGCAGCCGTAGCCCGACGACCAACGCGCCGAGGACGGTCGCACGCAACACCCAAGCGGTCATGTGCAACACCCTAGCCGGTCAAAACTAGAACAGGTATCAATTCCGTGGATCAGCTGTCGAGCGCCGCGGCCATCGCCGCCCGCGGGGCCGGCTGACCGGTGAACTGCTCGACCTGCCCGTAGGCCTGATTCAGCAGCATCTGCAGCCCGCTGACCACCGTGTGCCCGGCCGCGTCGACCGCGTGGGCCAGCGGGGTCGGCCACGGGTTGTAGATGGCGTCGAGGACCACCGGCGCGACGGCGACGGCCTCGGCGATCGGCGCAGCGGCCTCGGCGGGCACGGTGCTCACCACGGCTCCCGCCGACGCGCACGCCGCCCGCACACGGTCGGCGTCGAGCGGGACCACCGTGGGCCGCATCCCCAGCCGCTCGGCCAGGTCGAGCGCGCCGCGCGCCCGGCCCGCGTCGCGCGCGATGACGGTCACCGCCTTCGCGCCCAGGTCCGCCAGCGCCAACAGCGCGGGCCTCGCCGTGCCGCCCGCACCGAGCACCACGGCCTCGTCCAGCGTGGTGACGCCGCCGCCACGCAACGCGCCGAGCACGCCGTCGACATCGGTGCAGTCGGCCCGCCAGCCCGCCTCGGTCCGGACCAGGGTGTTGGCCGAACCGACCAGCACGGCCCGCTCGGTGCGCTCGTCGGCGACGGCCAGCGCCGCCTCCTTGCCCGGCATGGTCACCGACAGCCCGACCCACTCCGGTCCGAGGCCCCCGACCAGCCCCGGCAGCATCGCGGCATCGCATTCGATCCGCTCGTAGGTCCAGTCCAGACCCAGCGCGCGGTAGGCGGCCAGGTGCAGCTGCGGTGATCGCGAATGCGCGATGGGCTGACCGAGCACCGCGGCTCTGCGCACCGTCATCGCCTCGGCCACGCTCATCGCCCGCTGTCGAGAATGCCGCTCTGATGCGCCTTCTGGATGTTGCGCAGGTGCTCGGCGTAGCTCTCGGTGAACAGGGTGGTGCCCTTCTGATCGATCGTGACGAAGTACAGCCAGGTGCCCGGCTCCGGATTCTCCATCGCCTCCAGCGCTTTCAGCGACGGCGCGGCGATCGGATTGGCGGGCAGCCCGGACATGGCATAGGTGTTCCACGGCGTGACCTCGGCGCGGTCGGCGTCGGTCGTGGCGACCTCGGTCTTGTCGAGCGAGTAGTTGACCGTGGAGTCGAACTGCAGCGGCTGATCGATGCGCAGCCGGTTGACGATCACCCGCGCGACCTTGGGCATGTCCGGCGGCAGCGCCTCGCGCTCGACCAGCGAGGCCGCGATCAGCGTCTGGTACGGGTCGAGCTGGTTCGTGGCGCCCGAACGCAGCAGGCCGGTGGATTCGTATTGCGCCGCGCTGGTGGTGATGAGCTGGCGCAGGATGTCGACCGGGCCACCGCTGGGATCGAAATCCAGGGTGCCCGCGGCGATCAGGCCGTCGAGCTGCCTGCGCCGGTCCGGCGCGGCGGCGACGGACTGCTTGGCCCAGTCCGGCACCCCGAGTGCGGCGAGGTCGGTGCTCGCGCCCGCGGCGTCGAGCTGTTCGTAGGTGACACACTTCGCGGCCGGGGCGGTGCCGATGCAGCTGGCGGCGGCGATCTTGGTGTAGATGCCTTCCTTGCGGGCGCCGGTGTTCACGTCGTGCTGGTCGTGGAGCTGGCGGCCCTCGGAGACGACGAGGTTGCCCACGCGCGAGGACTTGGACACCAGCGTGGTCACCGCGTGCTCGGCGGGACTGTTCTGCTGGACGGCGTAGAAGCCGGGCTGCACGCCGTTCATGTTCGAATTGCGCACGGCCGCTTCGTAGAACGCCTCGGCGCTGGCGACGACGCCCTTCTCCTTCATGGACTCGGCGATCTGCGTCGCGGTGTCGCCGGAGTGCACCTGGACCACGACGGGCGCGCCGGGCGGTCCCGCGAAGTCCTCGGGCGGGGTGAAGCCGCTCATCAGCTTGTACCCGGCGAAGCCGGCCGCCGCGACGAACAGCACGACGAGCACCGCGCCGACCGCCCACAGGTTGCGGCGGCGTCGTTTACGCTCGGCCGCCTTGCGCGAGGCGATCCGCGACCGCTTGCTCCGGCCCGAGGCGGCTTTGCCGCGGCCCGCCGGTTCCTTGCCGCGCCCAGCGCCTTCCCGGCCACGTGCGGACGGGCCGCGACCACGCGCTGGAGCCGCCCTGCCGCCTGCGGGCGCACGGCCCGCCGGTGGCCGCCTGCGCGCCGGAGCGACCGGCTCGGGCTCGGGCTCCGGCTCGTCGTAGACCTCGTCCTCGTAGCGCGGGATGACATTGGTGTCGTCATCGTCGTCCCAGTGCGCCGGATCCGGTTCGGGCTCCGCACGTGCCGTGCGGGCGTCCAGACCCCAGTCGTCGCGCCGGGGGTAGCGCCGATCGGCCTCCCGCGCCCGGTAGCGTTCCTCGGCCCTGGCCCATCGGTCGGTCATGCGTCGTCTCCGACCCCGTGTGCCGTGTCTGTCGCGTCCTTCAACACCGAACTCCGCTCGTCCAACCATCCTTGCAGAATCGACACCGCTGCCGCCTGGTCGATCACCTGCCGCTGGCCACGTGCGCGAACCCCGCTGTCGCGCAGCGCACGTGCAGCAGACACCGTAGTCAAACGTTCGTCGGAAAGGCGTATCGGAATCGGGTCTATCACCCTGCGCAACTCCCGGGCAAACCGACGCGCGATGGTCGCCGCCGTGCCGTTTTCACCACGCAACGTGCGCGGGAGACCGATGATCACCTCGACCGCTTCGTACTCCGACACGATCTCGGCAATTCTTGCGATGTCGGCGGGTGGGCCCGCCGCGCGCCCACCGGATTTCGCCGGTTTGGCGCGCGGCACGGTCTCCACGGGCGTGGCGAGGATGCCGTCGGGATCGCTCGAGGCGACACCGATCCGGACGCTGCCGACATCGATCGCGATCCGGCGCCCGCGACCGGGATCGGTCGCCGCGTCGGGGCGGTCGGCCGCGTCCTGGTCGGTGGCGCCGGTGTCGGCGGCCATCAGGCGGCCAGTTCGGCCACCCGGGCACGGACCGCGGCCAGACCGGCCGGGATACCCGACGGATCCGACCCCGAGCCCTGCGCCATCTCCGGCTTGCCGCCACCGCGACCGGCGATGCTCGGCCCGAAGCTGGCGACCAGGTCACCCGCCTTGAACCCGAGATCCTGGGCGCCCTTGTTCACCGACACCACGAACGGGGCCTTGCCGTCGGCATTGCCGAGCAGCACGACCACCGCCGGATCGCTGCCGAACCGGCCGCGGATGTCGGTGGCCAGGGTGCGCAGGTCACCGGCGTTGACGCCTTCCGGCGCCGCCGCGGCCACCAGCAGCACCGAGCCGACCCGCTCGGCCTGCTCGACGAACGTGCCCGCCGAGGACAGCACCGCGGCGATCTTGGTGCGCTCGAGTTCCTTCTCGGCGACCTTGAGCCGCTCCACGAGCTGCTCGACGCGTCCGGGCACCTCGTCGGAGGGCACCTTCAGCGAGGACGCCACACCGGCCAGCAGCGCGCGCTCCTTGGCCAGGTACTTGTAGGAGTCCAGGCCGACGAAGGCCTCCACGCGACGCACACCCGAGCCGACCGACGACTCGCCGAGCACGGTGATCGGGCCGATCTGCGAGGAATGCTCGACGTGGGTGCCGCCGCACAGCTCCATCGAGAACGGGCCGCCGATCTCCACGACGCGCACCTCGTCGCCGTAGTTCTCGCCGAAGAGCGCCATCGCGCCCATCTCCTTGGCCTTGGGCAGATCGGTGACGAAGGTGTTGACCTGGAAGTCGGCGCCGACCGCGTCGTTGGAGACGGCCTCGATGTCGGCCTTCTGCTGCTCGGTGAGCGCGCCCTGCCAGTTGAAGTCGAAGCGCAGGTAGCCGGGCTTGTTCAGCGAACCGGCCTGCACGGCGTTGGGGCCGAGCACCTGCCGCAGCGCGGCGTGCACCATGTGGGTGCCGGTGTGGCCCTGGGTGGCACCGCGGCGCCAGGCCGGGTCGGCCTGCGCGAGCACCACATCGCCCTCGGTGATCTGGCCCTGCTCGACCGTGGACTTGTGCACCCACAGCTTCTTGGCGATCTTCTGCACATCGTTCACGCGCAGCTTCAGGCCCGAGGCGGTGATGGTGCCGCGGTCGGCGATCTGACCACCGGACTCGGCGTAGAGCGGGCTGCGGTCGAGGATGACCTCGACGTCCTGGCCTGCCTGCGCGGCGGGCACCCGCACGCCGTCGGCGATCAGGGCCAGCACGTTCGCCTCGGAGGTGAGCTCGTCGAAGCCGGTGAACTCGGTGGCGCCGCGGTCGACCAGTTCCTTGTAGACGGTCAGGTCGGCGTGCGCGTGCTTGCGGGCCTGGGCGTCGTCCTTGGCGCGCTGACGCTGCTCGGCCATGAGCGAGCGGAAGCCCTCCTCGTCCACCGAAAGGCCCGCCTCGGCGGCCATTTCGAGGGTGAGGTCGATCGGGAAGCCGTAGGTGTCGTGCAGCGCGAAGGCGTCGGCGCCGGCGATCTGCTTGCCGCCCTTGGACTTCACCGCGGTGGCGGCGTTGTCGAAGAGGGTCTCGCCGGTGTTGAGCGTCTTGAGGAAGGCGGTCTCCTCGCCGACCGCGACGGTCTCGATGCGGCCGAAATCGGTGGCCAGCTCCGGGTAGGACGGCGACATCAGGTCGGAGACGACCTTCATCAGCTCGCCCATCACCGGCTTCTCGGCGCCGAGCAGGCGGGCCGAGCGCACGATGCGGCGCAGCAGGCGGCGCAGCACGTAGCCGCGGCCGTCGTTGCCGGGGTTCACGCCGTCGGCGATCAGCATCGCGGAGCTGCGGACGTGGTCGGCGATCACGCGGAAGCGCACGTCGTCGGCGTGTTCGACGCCGTAGGAGCGGCCGGTGAGCTGTTCGGCCTTGTCGATGATCGGGCGCAGCAGGTCGGTCTCGTAGACGTTCTCCACGCCCTGCAGCAGCATGGCGACGCGCTCGACGCCCATGCCGGTGTCGATGTTCTTGCGCGGCAGCGAGCCGACCGGCGGGTGGCCCTGCTTGGGGCTCAGTTCGCCGCGGATGTCCTGCATGAAGACGAGATTCCAGATCTCGAGGTAGCGGTCCTCGTCGGCGACCGGGCCGCCTTCCTTGCCGTAGGCGGGGCCGCGGTCGTAATAGATCTCCGAGCAGGGGCCGCCGGGACCGGGCACGCCCATGTCCCAGTAGTTGTCCTTGCCGTCGCGGAACTGGATGCGCTCCTTCGGGATTCCCGCGACACGATGCCAGATCTCGGCCGCCTCCGGGTCCGACTCGTAGGCGGTGACCCAGATGCGTTCGGGATCGAAACCGAAGCCGCCTTCCTCCTGCGGCTTGGAGATCAGCTCCCAGGCCAGCGTGATGGCGCCTTCCTTGAAGTAGTCGCCGAAGGAGAAGTTGCCCGCCATCTGGAAGAACGTGTTGTGCCGGGTGGTGACGCCCACCTCGTCGATGTCACCGGTGCGCACGCACTTCTGCACGCTGGTCGCGCGCGAGTACGGCGGCGCCTCCTGGCCCAGGAAATACGGCTTGAACTGGACCATGCCCGCATTGACGAACAGCAGGTTGGGGTCGGCCAGGATCAGCGAGGCACTGGGCACCTCGGTGTGTCCGGCACGGACGAAATGGTCCAGGAAACGCCGTCTAATCTCGTGGGTCTGCACAGCAGTCCAGCCTACCGCCTGCATTCCACCGGTTTTGCGCCGGAGTCGGTGGTCTCGGCGACACCCGCCTACTTCCCCCGCACGATGCGGCGCAGCTTGCCCAGCCTGCCGCCGACCTCCCGTTCGAAGCCGTGGTCGGTCGGCTCGTAGTAGTCGGTGCCGACCAGGTCGTCGGGCGGGTACTGCTGGGCCAGCACACCCTCGCGCGCGTTGTGCGGGAACCGGTAGCCCTGCGCGTTGCCCAGCGCGGCGGCGCCCGCGTAGTGGCCGTCGCGCAGGTGCGGCGGCACGGCGCCGGCCTTGCCCGCGGCGACATCGGCCATCGCCGCGCCGAGCGCCGAGGTCACCGCGCCGGACTTCGGGGCGGTGGCCAGGTGGATCGTGGCCTGGGCCAGCGCGAGCCTGGCCTCGGGGAGGCCGACGAGCTGCACCACCTGGGCGGCGGCGGTGGCGGTCTGCAGGGCCATCGGGTCGGCCATGCCGATGTCCTCGCTGGCGTGGATCATCAGGCGGCGGGCGATGAAGCGGGGGTCCTCGCCCGCGGTGAGCATGCGGGCCAGGTAGTGCAGGGCGGCGTCGACATCGGAACCGCGGATGGACTTGATGAAGGCGCTGATCACGTCGTAGTGCTGGTCGCCCGCGCGGTCGTAGCGCACCGCCGCCTTGTCGACGCTGGCCTCGACCAAGGCGACGTCGACGACACCGTCGAGGGAGGACTCGGCCGAGGCCTCCAGGGCGGTGAGCGCGCGCCGCGCGTCACCGCCCGCGATGCGCACGATGTGGTCGAGCGCCTCGTCGGTGACCGTGTACTCCCCCGCCAGGCCGCGCTCGTCGGCGATCGCGCGGTCGAGCACGGACCGGATGTCGGCCGGGGTGAGCGATTGCAGCTGCAGCACCAGCGAGCGCGACAGCAGCGGCGAGACCACCGAGAACGACGGATTCTCGGTCGTCGCGCCGACCAGCAGCACGATCCGGTTCTCGACCGCGGCCAGCAGCGCGTCCTGCTGGGTCTTGGAGAAGCGGTGCACCTCGTCGATGAACAGGACTGTCTGCTCCCCCACCGTCAGCCTGCGCCGGGCCACATCGATGACCGCGCGGACCTCCTTCACCCCGGCCGACAGCGCCGACAGCGCCTCGAACCGGCGGCCGGTGGCCTGCGACAACAGCGAGGCCAGGGTGGTCTTCCCGGTCCCCGGCGGGCCGTAGAGCAGCACCGACGCCGCGCCGGAGCCCTCCACCAGGCGCCGCAGCGGCGAGCCGGGACCGAGCAGGTGCTGCTGGCCGATCACCTCGTCGAGCGAGCGCGGCCGCATCCGGACCGCCAGGGGCGCCCCGGGGTCGCGCCGGACCACCGCGTCGAGCCCCTGCGCGGGCGCGGGGTCGGCACCGGGCACGTCGAACAGGCTGTCACTCACGTCGAGCAGGGTACCGATGCCCTCGGACAGGTCCGCGAGTTGAACGGCTGACCAATTCTTGCGTGTCCGACTTGCGCGGCGGGCCGCGCTGGGATGAGATCGCTGATCGTGGTCGAAAACACCGAGGTCGTCGTGGGACAGTTCGCTCGTCGCACCCTGTTCAAAGGCGGCACCGCGGCAGCGGCGGCCGCGCTGCTCACCGCCGCGCCCGCCCACGCGTCGGGCACGGTGTTCCGGCACGGTGTTGCCTCGGGCGATCCGCTGCCGGGCGCGGTGATCCTGTGGACCCGGGTCACCGTGGCCGAGGACGCGACCCCGGGTTCCGGGCTGGGCGACGCGGCCACCGTCCGCTGGGAGATCGCGACCGACGAGTCGTTCACCCGGATCGCCGCTTCCGGGACGGCCACCGCCACCGCGGACAGCGACCACACGGTGAAGGTCGACGCGACCGGGCTGGCCGCGGGCACCGACTACGTCTACCGCTTCACGGCCCTGGGCGAGACCTCCCCCGTCGGCCACACCCGCACCGCCCCGGCCGACGACACCGACGTCGAGCGACTGCGTCTCGGCGTGGTGTCGTGCTCGAACTGGGAGGCGGGCTGGTTCGCCTCCTACCGTCATCTGGCCGCGCGCGGCGACCTCGACGCCGTCGTGCACCTGGGCGACTACCTCTACGAGTACGGGCGCGGCGAGTACACCGGGCGCGGCGGTGCGGTCCGCGCGCACGATCCGGTGCACGAGATCGTCAGCCTGGCCGACTACCGGATCCGGCACGGCCAGTACAAGACCGATCCCGATCTGCTGGCCCTGCACGCGGCGGTGCCGTTCGTGTGCACCTGGGACGACCACGAATCCGCCGACAACTCCTGGCGCGACGGTTCCTCCCACCACGATCCCGCCGTCAGCGGCCCGTGGCAGGACCGCAAGGCCGCCTCCACGCAGGCCTACCTCGAGTGGATGCCGGTGCGCGCCGACCGCGCCGACGGCGGCCTGCGGATCTACCGCCGGTTGCGGTTCGGCACCCTCGCCGAGCTGTCGATGCTGGACCTGCGGACATACCGCGACAAGGAGGCGGGCCCGGGCGCGGGCTGGCGCCGCGCCGACGATCCCGCCCGCACGATCACCGGCCGGGCCCAGATGGAGTGGCTCACCGCGGGTCTGGTGTCCGCGCCCACCCGATGGAAGCTGATCGGCAACTCCGTGATGGTCGCCCCCGTGGTGTTTCCGCCGCTCGAGCCGGCGACCACCGACGCCATCACCTCGCTGCTCGGTTTGCCGCAGGGCGGTCTGACCGTCAACGGCGACCAATGGGACGGCTACACCGCCGACCGCGCCACCCTGTATCGCGCGATCGCCGACAACGAGATCGGCGACGTGGTGTTCCTGACCGGCGACATCCACACCTCCTGGGCCGCCGACCTGCCCCTCGACGCCGCGAACTACCCCGGCGGACCTACCGTCGGCGCGGAATTCGTCGTCCCGTCGATCACCTCCTCTAGTGTCGGCGACCTGCTGAAGGTGCCGCCACGCACCGCCTCGGTCCCCGCCGAGGAGGCCATCAAGACCGCCAACCATCATCTGCGCTACGTGGAGCTGGACTCGCACGGCTACGGCGTGCTGGAGGTGACGCCGGAGCAGGCGAAGATGGACTGGTTCTACGTCTTCGACGTCAACGATCCGGCCACCGGCGTGCGCCACGCCGTCTCCTTCGCGGTGCCGTCCGGCGGTCGCGTGGAGCCGCGACCGGTGCACTGAGCGCGGGACCCTCCCGGCTCCACGGAAATCGGCGCAGAATTTCTCGCAGCGGCTGTCGATCGCGGCCGCACTCGCCCGTCGGAACTGTACGGCCACCCGACGAGCGGGCAGCCGAAGATCCGAAGGAGTGCCCTCATGAGCCAGTACCTGGTCCTGATCTACGGCGACGAAGCCACCTACGCCGCCATGTCCCCCGCCGAGCTCGGTGACATGCTCACCGCGCACCGCGCCTTCCAGCAGCTCGCCGGCGACGCCAACCTCGGCGGCCACGCCCTGCAGCCCACCGGCACCGCGACGTCGCTGCGGCACGAGGCCGACGGCGAGGTCGTCATCACCGACGGCCCCTTCGCCGAGGCGAAGGAAGCCCTCGGCGGCTACTACCTGATCGAGGCGCCGGACCTGGACGCGGCGATCGCGCTCGCCGCGCAGGTGCCCGCCCCGACCGGCGGCGTCGAAGTGCGCCCGATCAAGGTCTTCCCGCAGCCGTGACAACGGCGGCGGCCGCGGCCGTCGAGCAGGCGCACCGTCGCGAATGGGCCTTCGTGCTCGCCGCGACGGTGCGGCTGGTCCGCGATTTCGACCTGGCCGAGGAATGCGTACAGGACGCCTATGCCGCGGCGCTGACCGCCTGGGCGAGCGACGGCGTGCCGGCCAGACCGGGCGCGTGGCTGACCACCGTGGCCCGGCGGCGCGGCCTGGACCTGCTGCGGCGCGACAGCACCCTGCGCCGCACGCTGCCGCGACTCGTCGTCGACGAACCGGTCGCCGACCCCGCCGACCTGGCCATGGCCGACCTCGACGGCCCCGCGATCCCCGACGACCGGCTCCGGCTGATCAGCACCTGCTGTCATCCGGCGCTGGCCCGCCCGGCGCAGGTGGCGCTGACGCTGCGGCTGGTCTGCGGCGTGACCACCGCCGAGGTCGCCCGGGCGTTCCTGGTGAGCGAGACGACCATGGCCGCGCGGATCACCAGGGCGAAGAAGAAGATCGCGGTCGCCGCGATCCCGTACCGGGTGCCGTCGGTGCGCGAGCTGCCGCACCGGCTCGACGCGATCTGCGCGGTCATCCATCTGCTGTTCACCACCGGCCACACCGCGCCCGTCGGCGAGCAGCTCGTCCGCACCGATCTGGTGGGCCGCGCCCGCCAGCTCGCGCGGATGATGCACGCGCTGGTACCCGACGACCCCGCCGTCACCGGGCTGCTCGCGCTGATCCTGCTCACCGACGCCCGCCGCGCGGCCAGGGTGGACGCGACGGGCGAGCTGATCACCCTCGAATTCCAGGACCGCGCCCGCTGGGACCACGCGGCCATCGCCGAGGGCATCGCCCTCGTGAAACAGGCGCTGCCGCACACGGATCGGTACACGCTGCAGGCGGCCATCGCCGCCGTCCACGACGAGGCGCCCACCTGGGCCGACACCGACTGGGCGGAGATCATCGGGCTCTACCGGCTGCTGCTGCGCGTGTGGCCCTCGCCGGTCACCCGGCTCAACCACGCGATCGCCGTCGGCCTGTCCGGCGATCCCGCCCAGGCGCTGACCCTGTTGCGCCCGATCGGCGACGAGCCCGCGCTGGCGACCTACGGCTACCTCGACGCCGCCCGCGCCGCCTTCCTGGCGGAGGTGGGACGCACCGAGGAGGCGATCGTCGCCTACGAGGCCGCGCTGCTGCTCACCGACAACACCGTCGAACGCGCCCACCTGCTACGCAAGCGCTCGGCGCTGACCGGGTGAAACCGCGATTCAGCCCGCCTCAGGCCCCTCAGCGGCGAACGCGCGCTTCCACTCGCGGAAACCCTCCTCGGAGCGCCCGCGCCGCCAGTACCCGGAGATCGAGAACCACTTCGGCGCCACGTCGCGTTCCTTGCGCAGGTAGGGGCGGATGTGCCGCATCACGGCCTCCGCCTCCCCGTGCACGAACGCGTGGACCTGGCCGGGCAGCCACTCGGCCGCGCGGACGGCGGCCACCAGCGGCGCGTGCTCGCCGGCGAGGTCGTCCGGGATCAGGTCCGAGGACACGCCGCGATGCACCCACGACAGGCGCAGGTCACCGGGTGAGGTGAGCGCAATCTCGTCCTCGGCGCCGCCCACCTCGACGAACACGAGCGCGGGCGCGCCGGCAGGCACCGCCTCGAG
Organism: Nocardia neocaledoniensis; assembly: GCF_003182135.1. Taxonomy (GTDB): domain Bacteria; phylum Actinomycetota; class Actinomycetes; order Mycobacteriales; family Mycobacteriaceae; genus Nocardia; species Nocardia neocaledoniensis. The sequence continues at coordinate 319,172 of NZ_QGTL01000001.1, forward strand.
CGCCGCCGCGATCGCGGGCAGCGCCGACTCGTCCCCGGCGAACAGGTACCAGTCGGCCGCCGGGTCGGGCGCGAAGGCGCCGCCGGGTCCGTTCAACCAGAAGCGCGCGCCCGGCTCGACCGCACGCGCCCACGGCCCCGCGATGCCGTCGTCACCGTGCACCACGAAGTCGATGCTGATCTCGCGTCGTGCGGCGTCGAAGGACCGCACGGTGTAGGTGCGCAGCACCGGCTGGCTCTCCGGGCCCAGTGTCGCGCGCACGGCGTCGAGGTCGAACGGTTCCGGATACTCGACGCCCGGCGGCGGGAAGACGAGCTTCACGTAGGCGTCGGTGAAGGCGTTCGGAGTGAACTCCGGCCCGACGGCGCCGACGATCCGCACCAGGTGCGGAGTCAGCCACTGCTTGCGGACGACGGTGACGCTGACCGGATTCGGCACTGCTGCTCCCTACTTCCTCGGACCACCGCGACGGTACTCCCGTCGCGCCGGGAAGTGGGGAGCTCGCTACTCGGCCCAGCGTTCCTCGAGCATCGCCGACACCTGTTCGGCGAAGTCGCCGACCGCGTCGTCCCCGGTGACCCTGGCATCCTCGGCCAGCGCCGACCAGCGGTTGATCAGCGCCTCCGAGCGCGGCACGGACAGGCCGTGTTCGCGGGCGGTGGCGATGCGCGTGTGGTCGGCGGGCAGGAACCAGTACGTGGACAGCCACACCCAGATCAGGCGTGCCTCCAGGATCCGTTCGGCGAGCACCGTGTCGTCGGCCAGCGACGGCCACACCCCGACCACGGCCGAGCGCCACGCCTCCACCATCTCCCGGGCGCGGCTGCGCGACAACTCGAAATCGCACAGGCAGCCGGGGAACGAGACCAGCGCGTAGGCGATGTCGAGCGTGGCGTCGCGGAATCCGCCCCACTCGTAGTCGAGGAAGCGGGCGCCCTCGTCGTTCATGATCACGTTGTCGGGGCACAGGTCCGACGGGCTGAACGCGCGGTAGCGGCCGCCGGTGAACAACCGATTGCCGTGCACGATGCGCTCGGCGATCTCGCCGGGGACCTCGATGCCGAGTTCGGTCTGCAGCAGACCGGGCACATCGGCGATCGCGGCCTGGGCCTGCTGGGCGATGCCGTCGACGCGATGCGCCGAGTCGACCCGCCGCATCAGCGCGACGAAGTCCGGCTCGCGCCCGACGGTCGCCGCGTGCATCCGGCCCAGCGCCTGCGCGAACGCCATCAGCGAGTTCCGAGTGCCCGGCTCGGCGCGGGTCTGCAGCACGGAGGTGAGCAGCGCGTTCTCGCCCAGGTCCGAGAGCACCAGCAGCCGGTCCGGCACGCTGTGCGCGATCAGGTAGGCGCCGGGGCGCTGTTCGCGACTGAGCGCGGTGGTGAACTGGTAGGACACCGCCTCGCGCAGGAACGCGGCATCGATGCTGGCGACTCCGGGCGCCATGCCACCGGTGACGCGGTCCGAGGCGGTACCGCGCACCTGTTTCACGATCAGCGTGCGCGGCAACGAGAAAGCGTTCTCCGCGACACGCACCCGCAGGACTGTCGTCCTGCCACTGCCACTGAGCTCCATCGGATCACTCAGCTTCACCGGAGCACCCATTCGCTTTGTGAGCAACTGTTGTGCTGCGGACACGACGTCGGCGGCGCGTTCGGCCAATAGTGCGGTCATCGCCTCTCAAGCTACTCGTACCTGGTCACTTCTAGCGAGCGGTTACACAACCTTTCCGCGTCGCTCGGCGTGTTGGAGCCAGGGTTGCGCCGGGTGTGCCTGTTCGCTTGACACACCAGTGCGCCGTCGGGTTTTCTCATCGTCAACTGCTGTGCGCCACACCGCAAACCGGTTGAGTCGAAAGGTCTACCACAGTGACCGACACACCGTACGCCGCATCGAGCGATTCACCGGGTGGGCCACCGCGATCCGGGGGTGGCGGACAGTTCGCCGAGGGCACGGGCCGCCACGAGGGACCGGGTCAGCCGCCCGCCACGGGCCAGGGCCCGAGCAGGCACGGAATGGCCGGTGGCGCAGGGTATCCGCAATTCGAGGGCCCCGGCGCCGCGCAGTACGGCGACGAGCCGCTCGAGCCCGCCCCGCCGGTTGCCGGCACCGGCCACGCGGCCCCGCAGTACGGTCCGGCGACCCCGCAGTACGGTCCGGCCGGCACCGGTCCCGGTTACCCCGCGCCGCAGGCGAAACCGGACACCGGGGGCTATCCGGTCACCCCCGCGCCCGGCGTGTCGGGTACCGGCGGCGGGCAGCCGCAGGGTTACTACCAGCCGGAAACACAGACCCTCGATGTCGGGCGGTCGCTGAGCTACGGCTGGGAGCGCTTCCGCGCCAATCCGGGCCCGTGGCTCGGCGTGACGGCGGTGGGGGTGCTCATCTATCTGGCCGTCCTCGCGATCGTCCAGATCTTCGATCCCACTTCGCTGTTCACGGTGCTGTTCCTGTTCCTGCTCGTCGCGGTCGCCCTGTGGCTGCTGCAGGCGGTGATGATCCGTGGCGCGCTCTACGAAACCGACGGATACCCACCGGCTTTCGGATCGTTCTTCCGCTTCGTGAACGCGGGCAATGTCCTGCTCACGGCCCTGCTGGCCTTCGCGGCGACGCTGCTCGCGTCCTCGCTGTGCCTGCTGCCCGGGCTGGTGGTCGGGTTCCTGTGCATGTTCTCGCTGCACTTCGTCATCGATCAGGACTACGGTCCGCTGGAAGCGATCAAGGCGAGCGCGATCCTGGTGGTGAACAACCTGTGGGCCGCGCTGCTGCTGGCGCTGACGATCTCGCTGGTCACCGCCGTCGGCCTGGTGCTGTGCGGGCTCGGGTTGTTCGTCGCCGGTCCGGTGTGCGCGATCGCGGTCACCTACGGCTACCGGGTGCTCACCGCCGGACCTGTCGCCCGGATCTGAGCGCGGGTCTCAGCGCCCGGGCAGGGTGCGCATGCCGATCGCGCGTTTGAACCGTTCGAACGGCCCGTCCTCGTTGCCCGCGCGCGGACGCAGCCACAGCACCAGCACCCCGGCGACGACGATGCCGAGCAGGTTCACCGCGATCTGACCGACCGACATGAACGCGCGCTGCCACTCCCCGATCGTCGCCGCCACCACCGCGTATCCGGCGGCGGGCACCGTGGTCACCGAGATGAACACGCCGACCAGCGCCGCCGACTTCGAGGTGACCAGCGAGAGCATGCCGGCCGCGCCCGCCAGCAGGGCCACCACCAGGGAGAACGGTCCCACCTGGTAGATGAAGTCGACATTGTGCGCGTCCAGCACGCCCGCGGTGGTGATCCAGCCGATCTTCTCCCAGATCATCGTGGCCAGCGCGGTGACCGCCATGGCGAACGGGAACGCGAAGACCAGCGCGATGAGCGAACGCCGGGCCAGCCGCCACTCCCGCCGCACCAGCGCCACCGACAGCGCCGCCAGCGGCCCGAACTCCGGGCCCACGACCATGGCGCCGACGATGGTGACCGCCGAGTTGGTCGCCACGCCGATCGAGGACAGCAGGCAGGCGATCGTCAGAAAGGCCAGGAACGTGGCGTTGAGCGAGGACTCCTCGTGCGTCTCTGCCTGGAGCTGTTCCCACACCACCGCGTCGTCCGGGTCGCCGGGCGCCTCGTGCACGGCGTGCTCGGCGGCGTCGGACAACACGGTCTCGACCGGGCCGAGCGTGATGCCGCCGCTGTGCACGAGGCCGAGCTTCTTGATGTCGGCGAGCACGGCGTTGGCGGCCTCCCGGGCGACGTCGGCCTGCACCAGATCACCGGCGGGCTCGACGGCGACGCCGCGCGCGAGCGTCACGTGGGTGACGCCGGGATCGGCCGCGAGCACCTCCATCAGGGCGTCGGTCCGCTCGGGCGGTGAGATCACACGCAGGTGGAGCACGAGTGGCCCTTCCGGTCGGCACCGCGGCGCGGCGCGTGAACAGACCAGAAGGTACCGGGTCCCCGTGGTGCGCGCTATTTCTCCGCAGCAACAGCTTTCGCGTCGGCCGCGGGCTTGGCCTCACCCTTGGCTTCGGGCTTGGCGTCGATGCCCGCCTCCTTGCGCTGCTGCGCGGTGATCGGCGCGGGCGCCTCGGTGAGCGGGTCGACGCCGCCACCGGTCTTCGGGAAGGCGATCACCTCGCGGATGGAGTCCTCGCCCGCCAGCAGCGCGGTGATGCGATCCCAGCCGAAGGCGATGCCGCCCATGGGCGGGGCGCCGTAGGAGAAGGCGTCGAGCAGGAAGCCGAACTTCTCCTGGGCCTCGTCGTGGTCGATGCCCATCACCTTGAACACGCGTTCCTGCACGTCACGGCGGTGGATACGAATCGAGCCGCCGCCGATCTCGTTGCCGTTGCAGACGATGTCGTAGGCGTAGGCCAGCGCCGAACCCGGGTCGGTGTCGAAGGTGTCGATCGACTCCGGCTTGGGCGAGGTGAACGCGTGGTGCACGGCGGTCCAGGCCGAGTAGCCCAGGGCCACATCGCCGCTGGCGGTGGCGTCGGCGGTCGGCTCGAACATCGGGGCGTCGACGATCCAGACGAAGGCCCAGGCGTTCGGGTCGATGAGGTCGCACTTGCGGGCGATCTCGCCGCGCGCGGCGCCCAGCAGGGCCCGGCTCGACTTGGTCTGACCCGCGGCGAAGAACACGCAGTCGCCGGGCTCGGCGCCGACCTGCTTGGCCAGGCCCTCGCGCTCGGCGTCGGACAGGTTCTTGGCGACCGGGCCGCCCAGGGTGCCGTCCTCGTTGATCAGGATGTAGGCCAGGCCCTTGGCGCCGCGCTGCTTGGCCCACTCCTGCCAGGCGTCGAGCTGGCGCCGCGGCTGGCTCGCGCCGCCCGGCATGACGACCGCGCCCACGTACTCGGACTGGAACACCCGGAACGGGGTGTCGGCGAAGTAGTCGGTGAGCTCGGTGATCTCGACGCCGAAGCGCAGGTCGGGCTTGTCCGACCCGAAGCGGCGCATGGCCTCGGCGTAGGTCATGTGCGGGATCGGCGTGGTGATGTCGTGGCCGACCAGCTTCCACAGCGCGACCAGGATGTCCTCGGCCAGCAGGATCACGTCCTCCTGGCGCACGAAGCTCATCTCGATGTCGAGCTGGGTGAACTCCGGCTGACGGTCGGCGCGGAAGTCCTCGTCGCGGTAGCAGCGCGCGATCTGGTAGTAGCGCTCGATGCCGCCGACCATGAGCAGCTGCTTGAACAGCTGCGGGCTCTGCGGCAGGGCGTAGAAGCTGCCCGGCTGCAGGCGGGCGGGGACCAGGAAGTCGCGGGCGCCCTCGGGAGTCGAGCGCGTCAGGGTCGGAGTTTCCACCTCGATGAACTCGTGGCGGCCCAGCACCTCGCGGGCGGCGGCGTTGACCTTGGACCGCAGCCGGATGGCGTGGCCGGGGCCCTCGCGACGCAGGTCGAGGTAGCGGTACTTGAGGCGGGCCTCGTCGCCAGGGGTCTCGTCGAGCTGGAACGGCAGCGGGGCGCTCTCGTTGAGCACGATCAGCTCCGAGGCGCTGACCTCGATCTGACCGGTCGGCAGCTCCGGGTTCTCGTTGCCGTCGGGCCGCAGCTCCACCACACCGGTGACCTGCACGCAGAATTCCGCACGGAGCTTGTGGGCCTGCTCGGCCGCCTCGCCCTCGCGGAAGACCACCTGCGCGACGCCGGACGCGTCGCGCAGATCGATGAAGGTCACCCCACCGTGGTCACGACGCCGGGCCACCCAGCCGGTGAGGGTGACGGTCTGACCGGCGTGCTCGCTTCGCAGCGAACCAGCCAAGTGGGTGCGCAGCACGGTATTCCTTTCGACGAGTCGTCGCACCGGCGGAGACGACCAGGTGCACTGCCATCGTAGTGAGACACGATCCCCGAGTGGAAACCGATATCGCGGTCGCCGTGTCAAGCTTGTGACGCATGCCCGCCGTCAGTCGCGTCCGGGGCGGTGAATCATGCTGCAGGACAGCTGGTCAACCTAGCGAAGGCGAGTACGGCGATGACCTTCAACGAAGGTATGCAGATCGACCCAGGTCGGGCCTCCTCCGGCGGCGGTCCGGGCATGGGCGGCAAGCTCGCGCTCGGCGGTGGCGCCGGCGGCTTGATCCTGGTCGTGCTCACCCTGCTCCTCGGCGGCGATCCGGGCTCGGTGCTCGGCAACTTCACCGGCGCTCAGAACGAACAGCAGGCGGGTCAGCAGGGCACCGCGGGCACGCCCGCGCACTGCAAGACCGGCGCCGACGCCAACAAGTACGTCGACTGCCGGGTGGTGCTCACCGCGCAGAGCCTGGACGCGGTGTGGTCGCAGGAACTACCGAAGCAGACCGGCAAGCGCTACGTCGAGCCGAAGCTGGTGCTCTTCTCCGGCGCGGTGGCCACCGGCTGCGGCAACGCCACCAGTGACGTCGGCCCGTTCTACTGCCCGGCCGACCAGACCGCCTACTTCGACACCAGCTTCTTCCAGGAACTCACCGACCGCTTCGGCGCGAGCGCGGGACCGCTGGCCCAGGAGTACGTGGTGGCGCACGAGGTCGGCCACCACATCCAGAACCAGCTCGGCGACATCGGCCGCGCCCAGCGTGATCCCAAGGGCGCCGAATCCGGCGCGGTGCGCACCGAACTGCAGGCCGACTGCTACGCCGGGATCTGGGCCTACTACGCCGACAAGCAGAACGCGCCCGGCGGCAGCCAGCCGTTCCTGAAGCCCTTGTCCGACACCGACATCCGCGACGCGCTCTCGGCCGCCAACGCCGTCGGCGACGACCGCATCCAGCGTGCGGCCGGTCGCGGGGTGAATCCCGAGTCGTGGACCCATGGTTCGTCCGAGCAGCGCCAGAAGTGGTTCCTCGCCGGATACAAGACCGGCTCGGTGAAGGCGTGCGACACCTATTCCGCGGGTGACCTGAACAACCCGCCCGGGCTACGCTGACCCCCGAACGCGACGCCGTCGCACCGACTTTCATCGAGGGGAACCCATGCGCCTGACCATGACCGGACTGCTCGTCTGCGCTCTCGCCCTGCCGGGCGTGAGCGCCGTCGCCCATGCCGATCCGGCGCCGCTACCCCTGATCAGCGTCACCACGATCCCCGACGGCTGGTCCCAGCGCACCGACCTGCGGCCGGTCCTGCAGGTCTTCCCCGACGGCAAGGCCGTGCACTCCCCGGACGCGGTGAGCAAGGACCGCAAGCCCGAGACCGCGGCCAAGCAGGTGACCGGCACCGTGCCCGCCGACGTGCTCTCGGCCGCACGCGCGGAGATCGAGGCGCTCGAGGAGGTCGACTTCGGCATTCCGGCCGGCGAGGGCAAGGGCACCCAGATCATCGATCTCATGCCGGCGGACGCCGACGGCGAGGCGCACCTGGTCGTCTACTCCCCCGACTCCACCGACGGCCTCAACCCTGACCAGCAGGCGGCGCGCAAGCGCTTCGCCGACCTCACCAAGAAGCTGGTCGACGCCTTCAAGAAGAGCTGACCGTACAGCGACGCCGCCCCGGGAACCCTCCGGTTCCCGGGGCGGCGTCGTGTTCGCTCAGAACCGGTCTTCGTCGGCGTCGCGTTCGTCCTCGTGGACCGCGCCGATGACCTCGGGCGTGGATTCGCCGAGGGGGCCGGTGAGGTCGTCGTTGCCGGTGCGGCTCTGGTAGGGCTGCACGGTGCGGCCGTGTTCGTCGTCGTTGTTGCGCTGGCCGGCGCCCGCGCCCGCGCCGCCGCCCATGAAGCCAGAGCCGCCGGTGCCGGTGCCCGTGGTGGTGCCGAGGCCGGTGCCGGTGCCCATGCCCGCGGTCATCACGCGCCCGCCGGGCACGGTGGCGCCCGGCACGGCCGTGGTCGCCTTGGGTGTGCCCGTGCTCGGCGTACCGCCGCCGCCCGCGCTGCCACCCGAGCCGCCCCGCGCGGTGCCGAGCGCGCCGAGTGCGGCGCCGCTGCCACCGCCGGAGCCGCCCGTACCCCCGGTGCCGAGGCCGGCGGCCGAGGTGGAGCCCGGGGTGGTCGTGGGCGAACCGGTGCCGGTCGCGGCCGCGGCGGTGGTGTCGTCACCGGTGCCGCTGAGCGCGCTCTCGGCCTGGGTGAGCAGCGGTTCGCCGATGTTCTCCGAGACCGCCGACAGCGCTTCCTCGGGCGAGGGCAGGCCGCTCTGCGCCGCGAGCTGCGACACCGCGCCGTTGAGCTGGGCGGTGTGTCCGGCCAGCTGTCCGCGGGTGGTGTTGACGACGGTGACCGCCGAGCCGAGATGCTCGGTGGCCAAGCCGATCAGCGTGGCCTGGGTGGGCGGCAGCATGATCGTCGGCGCCAGCGCGGTGGCCTGCGCGGCGAAGGTGGTGGCGATCGCCGAGAGCTGCGCGTTGCCCGACTGGACGACGGCGGCGGCCTGCTCGGTGAGCGCGGCGATGTCGAAGCCGCGCTGGCTGGTCTCCTGGCCCTCGACCTGCGCCTGCTGGCTGGCGGTGGTCGCCGCGTCGGCGGACTCGCCCTCCCACAGCTGCTGCACGGTCTTGAGACCGCCCTGGGCCACGGTCATCGCCGATTCGATCAGCGAGGACGACTGGCTCAGGATGCTGGTGGGGTCGAGCGAGCCGAACACGCCGGTGCCGAAGCTGTTGAGCAGCTGCAGGATCGGGTCGAACAGCGTGTCGATGCCCGGCAACGCGGGGATCGAGATCCCGTTCATGAGCGCGGCGACAGGGTCCTCGGTCAGGGTGGTCGCGGCGGCGGAGTTCGCGGCGCCGCCGGAGGTGCCGGTGCCCCCGGTCGAGGCGCCGGTGAAGGCGCTCTTGGCCTGATCGAACGCCGTCTGCGCGGCGGCCAGCGCGGGTCCGGCGGCCTGGCCGACGGCGGTCTGGGCGCCGCTCAGCGCCGCCGACGCGTCGGCGGAGACGCCGGAGAGGATGTCCTGCGCGTCGACGTCCCCCGTGCCGAGACCGGACAGCCCGGACAGGCCCGCCGGCGAGACGGCGGCCTGCTGGGTCTCCTCGGTGATCTTCTGCGCGAGGGTGAAGACCGGATCCTCGGCGGTGACCACGTCCTCGGGCAGCTGCATCAGCGGCACGTCGAGGATGGCCTGATCGGTGTAGTCGACCGGGACGGCGCCCAGCGCCGACTGCGTCGCGGCGTCGGCGGTGGCCATCGCGGTGTCGGGCGTGATGACGCCCGAATCGCCGGTGCTCAGCGGCTTCATGCCGCGCCTCCGATCCCGGCGGCCTGGCGCGCGAGATCGGCGGCGTTGGCCACGTCGGTCGCGTCGAACTGCACCGAGGAGGTGAACGCCGCGTCGGACAGCTTGGAGAACTTCGCGGACAGGTCGTTGATGTCCTTGGCCTGCAAGGCCTGCGCGACCGCGAACATCGCCAGGTAGTCGGCGCCGATGAGCCCGAACACCGGGGTCATCGCGGCGACGTTGGCCGCCGCGTCGTTGATGCCCGCGGCGGCGATGTCTCCCGCTACCGCGGCATTCGTCCCCGCGAAGGCGGCGACGGCATCGGTCTGCACCGAGAGATCGGTCATGCGAATCCCCCAACTCGTCGTGAAAAGGCTGCTCTGAGACCGCGATCGGAGGCCGCGAAACTCCCGACGCGGCCGCCCGAGGGCGCAGTGCGCCAAATATAGCCGAATACCCCGACCCGGATCGACCCGTGTCGGCTCCGATCTGCGGCATTCACTTTCAAAACTAGAACATGTTCTATATCCTCGGCGGAATGAAGGTCGCAGTGACCGGCGCAGCCGGCTACCTCGGTTCCAACCTGATCCCGCAGCTCCTCGAGCGAGGCCACGAAGTGGTGGCCATCGACCGTGCCGCGCCGACCATCTCCGATCCCGCCGTCACCTGGGTCTCCGGTGACGTGCTCGATCCGGCGTCGATGCGCACGGCCCTGGCGGGCGCCGAGGTCGTCTACCACCTGGTCGCGCTGATCACGCTCGCGGAGAAGAACGATCTGGCGTGGCGGGTGAACACCGAGGGCGTGCGGGTCACCGCCGAGGCGGCGCTCGAGGTCGGGGTGCGCCGTTTCGTGCACACCAGCTCCATCCACGCGTTCGACCAGTACCGGGCGGGGCACATCGACGAGACCACCGTCCGCTCCACGGATCCAGGCCTGCCGGTGTACGACCGGTCCAAGTGGGCGGGTGAGCAGGAGCTGCGCACGGTGATCGAGCGCGGTCTCGACGCGGTGATCGTGAACCCGACGGGCGTCTACGGCCCGGTCGACCATCCCGACCGGCTCTCGCGCCTCAACACCGTCACCGCCGAGGCGATGCGCGGCCGGACGCCGGTGATGATCGGCGGCGGCTTCGACCTGGTGGACGTGCGCGATGTGGCGCACGGCCTGATCCTGGCGGGCGAGAAGGGCCGCACCGGCGAGAACTACCTGCTCGGCGGCTACATGACATCGCTGCTCGACCTGTGCCGGATGGCCGCCGCGCGCACCGGCGCCAAGGGGCCGCGCTTCGCGATTCCCGCCAAGGCCCTCGGCGCCGTCCTGCCGATCGTGGAGCCGATCGGCAAGCGCTTCGGCTCCGACATCCTGTCCAAGGCCGCCCTCGGCGCCATCCTGTCGGCCCCGATCGTCGACCACGGCAAGGCCGAACGCGAACTCGGCTACCATCCGCGCCCCACCGCGGAAACCGTCGCCGACCTGGTCGATTTCCTGCGCGCACCGCGCACCGTCTGACCACAGCCCCCACGCCGCGGCCGTCACCGCCGCCGAGGCCGGAAGCTTGACATCGTTTCGAACGCGTGTTCGACTCGAGGGGTGCGGTGGCAAGCGCAGACTCTGGACGTCGAGGACGGCGCCCTGCCCGGGTTGACCCGGGCAGGGCTGGTCCGTTCGGTCCGCACGCCCGAATTCGACGGGGTCACCTTCCACGAGGTGCTGTGCAAGAGCGCGCTGAACAAGATGCCGGAGAGCTCGTCGCTGCCGTTCCGCTGGACGATCAATCCGATGCGCGGGTGCACACACGCCTGCCGCTACTGCTTCGCCCGCAGCAGCCACGAGTACCTCGATCTCGACGCGGGGCGTGACTTCGACTCCCAGATCGTGGTGAAGACCAACGTGGCGGCGGTCCTGCGCCGCGAGCTCGGCCGCCGGTCCTGGCGGCGCGAGGCGGTCGCGCTGGGCACCAACACCGATCCGTATCAACGGGCCGAGGGCCGATACCGGTTGATGCCGGGCATCATTCGCGCCCTCACCGACGCCGGCACGCCGTTCTCGATCCTCACCAAGGGCCCGCTGCTGCGCCGCGATCTGCCGCTGCTCACCGAGGCGGCCCGGCGGGTGGAGGTCAGCGTCGCGGTCTCGATCGCGATCCTCGACATGGATCTGCACCGTGGGCTCGAACCCGGCACGCCGGCACCACGCGCGCGCCTGGAGCTGGTGCGCGCGCTCGCCGACGCGGGGTTCGCGGTGCACGTGATGGTGGCGCCGGTGATCCCCTGCCTCACCGACAGCACCGCGCACCTGGAGGCCCTGTTCGCCGCGATCGCCGAGGCGGGCGCCACCAGCGCCGTCGCCTTCCCCATGCATCTGCGCGGCAGCACTCGCGACTGGTTCCTCGAGTGGCTGGGCACCGAGCATCCCGCCCTGATCCGCCGCTACCGCCAGCTCTACGGCCGCGGCGCCAATGTCACCCCTGCCTACGCCACCTGGTTACGGGAGCGCGTGAATCCCCTGCTCGACGCCTACGATCTGCGACGTCCGCAGGGCCGTACGACACCGGCGGCGCCGACGCCCACTCCGGCGGACCCCCAACTCGCCCTGTTCGGATGAGGACGAAGGGCGCCCGCCGTCGGACGCGGCGCCGTGCGACGATCCCGGCGCGCCGAGCGCCACCCGGACGCGATGCTCAGACGAGCGAGGCGACCTCGGCGTCGGTGAGCACGACCGTGGCGACGGCGTCCTTGTCCCGGACCAGGCGCACACCGCGATAGAGCGGACGCTCGCCCAGCGCGGCGTCCCTGGCCTCGGCGCGCAACTGCTGCACCAGCACGTCGGAGATCGACACCGCCGCGGCGAGTTCGCTCGCGGCGAGGGCGTCGGCGAGCGAGCGCAGGCCGAGCAGGTGCAGTTCGCGGCCGCTGCCCGCGTCGGTGTACATCGCCAGCGGGATCAGCTGGATCTCGGATCCCACGGTCACCTTCAGCACGATCCGGCTCAGCCGGCCGGGGAAGACCAGCAGTTGCACACCGGTCGCGTCGGCGAGGTCGACCCGACGCTCCCCGAACAGCCGATGCGCGCGGATCACGGTGCCGCTCAACCACATCCGCCGACGCCGGAACGCGACGACGTACCCGATGGTCGGCACGGCCACGACCAGCCCGAGGACGATCGCGTACGGCCAGCTCAACCAGATCGCCGACACCAGCGTCACCACGATGCCGACGGCGAGCGCGCCCAGCGCGAGCCTGCGCAGCATCGGCGCGAACACCTCCGGCGCCACCAGGTCGATGCCGACCGGCGCCGCCGCGGACTTCCCGTCCACCCTGTCCCTCTCCACCCCGGCCCGTCCGGTCCGCGGCGCGGTCAGAGTACCGCGCCGTGGACCGGTGGGCTCAGTGCCCGAGCGCGGTGCGCAGCACCCCGACGACCTCGCCGAGCGGCACCTGACGCTGCTCGCCGGTGCCCATCTCCTTGACTCCGATCGCGTGCTCCTCGAGATCGCGATCGCCCAGGACCAGCGTGTACTTCGCGCCGGAGCGGTCGGCGCCCTTCATGGCGCCCTTCATGCCGCGTCCGCCGTAGGCGAGGTCGACGCTGATGCCCGCGCCGCGCAGCTCCCCGGCGAGCGCGACCAGCCGCGCCTTGGCGGCGTCGCCCAGGGCGATGCCGTACACCTGGCAGCGCGCCGGGTCGGCGGCCGTCTTGCCCTCGGCCGCCAGCGCCAGCACCGTGCGGTCGACGCCGATGCCGAAGCCGATGCCCGACAGCGGCTGCCCGCCGAGTTCGGCCATCAGCCCGTCGTAGCGGCCGCCGCCGCCGATGCCGGACTGCGCGCCGAGCTGGTCGTGCACGAACTCGAAGGTGGTCTTGGTGTAGTAGTCCAGACCGCGGACCATGCGCGGGTTCACCACGTACGGCACGCCGAGCGCGTCGAGGTGCGCGAGCACCTGCTCGAAGTGGGTCTTCGCCGATTCCGAGAGGTGGTCGATCATCAGCGGCGCGTTCGCGGTGAGCTCGCGGACCTCGGGTCGCTTGTCGTCGAGCACGCGCAGCGGGTTGATCTGGGCGCGGCGGCGGGTCTCCTCGTCGAGCGGGAGACCGAACAGGAACTCCTGCAGCAGCTCGCGGTACTGCGGCCGGCAGGTCTCGTCGCCGAGCGAGGTGATCTCGAGCCGGAAACCGTCCAGGCCCAGGCCGCGGAAACCGGCGTCGGCCACCGCGATGACCTCGGCGTCGAGCGCGGGATCGTCGACGCCGATCGCCTCGATCCCCACCTGCTGCAGCTGCCGGTACCGGCCCGCCTGCGGGCGTTCGTAGCGGAAGAACGGTCCGGCGTAGCAGAGCTTGAGCGGCAGCTGACCGCTCTTGTCGAGCCCGTGCTGGATGACCGCGCGCATCACGCCCGCGGTGCCTTCGGGCCGCAGGGTGAAGCTCTCGCCGTTGCGGTCGGCGAAGGTCCACATCTCCTTGCTGACCACGTCGGTCGACTCGCCGACACCCCGGGCGAACAGGGCGGTCTGTTCGAAGATCGGCAGCTCGATATGTCCGTACCCGGCCAGTCGGGCGGCATCGATCAAGCCGTCGCGCACGGCGACGAACTCGGCCGATCCGGGCGGCACGTAATCCGGGACCCCCTTCGGGGCGGTGAAGCTGCTGGTCTTGGTCACGATCACCCAGTTTTCCCCACGGGCGCCCCCGGAGTCCAACCGGTTACCCTCTAGACGAATTCGACGACACGGGAGGAACGCGGTAGTGCCGAGCAATGAACAGCGACGGGCGGCGGCCAAGCGCAAGCTGGAGCGTCAGCTGGTACGACGGGCCGAGCAGGAGAAGAAGCGCAAGCGCCTCATGATCGCGGGCTCGGTCCTCGGTGTCATCGTGGTCGCGGCCGCCGTGACCGGCGTGTACTTCCTCACCAAGAGCGAGGACGCCGACACGACTGCCGAATCCTCGTCGCAGGTGCCGACGACGACGTTCGTCAACACCCCGCTCGACCTGCCCGGCCCGCCGCCCCCGGCCGCCAAGCCCGCCACCGTCGACTGCGCCTACCCGGCGAGCACCGAGCCCGCCGCCAAGCCGGTCAACGCGCCGGCCACGACCTCGGTCGCCACCGACGGTCCCGAGGTCAAGGTCGCCATCGACTCCACCCAGGGCCCGATCGGGCTGACGCTCAACAGCGCGCAGGCGCCGTGCACGGTCAACTCGCTGGTGAGCCTGGCGAACCAGGGTTACTTCGACAAGACCAGCTGCCACCGCATCGTGGCCAGCCCCGGCTTCGGCATCCTGCAGTGCGGTGACCCGCAGGCCAGCGGCATGGGCGGCCCCGGCTACACCTTCGACAACGAATACCCGACCGACGTGTTCCCCGCGGGCGACCCGGCGCTCGAGCAGCCGGTGAACTACAAGCGCGGCGTGGTCGCGATGGCCAACGCGGGCACCACGCCCGACGGCAAGGGCACCAACGGCAGCCAGTTCTTCCTGGTCTTCGGTGACACCCAGCTGCCCCCGAACTACACGATCTTCGGCACCATCGACGAGGCCGGCCTGGCCACCCTCGACAAGGTCGCGGGCGCCGGCGTGAAGGGCGGGGCCGAGGACGGCGCACCGGCCATGCCGATCTCGTTCACCAGCGTCAAGGTGGCCTGAGACCACCGCCAGACCCACGACGGGCCGGACGCCACCTCGGCGTCCGGCCCGTCGTGTTTCGGTCGTGTCCTTCGCGCGGTAGTCTCAGATGTCCACTTCCACAGCCGCATCGGGGAGCAGTCATGGCGGAACTCGACGACATCGGTAGCGAAACTGCGGCGATGATGCGCACCATGCTGCAGATGGCCACTCTCGTCGCGCTCAAGTCACGCGAACACGGGCAGAAGGAAGCCGAGGCCCGCGCGAAGGCGGTCGAGGCGAAGATGAAGGAAGCCAGGGAACTCCAGGTCCGCGAGGCGCGCGATCTGAAGGCCAAGGACCCCCGCAACATCGAGCTGGTCCAGATGATGTCGGTCGGCAACAAGGCGACGCAGGCACGCGGGCTCAGCCTGGAGAAGGACCCGTCCTCCCCGTTCGCCAGCACCGCTACCAGCACCGCGGCGTCGGTCGGCGCGAATGTGCCGCAGGTGGGCTACGACTCGGTCGAGCGGCGCGCAGCCATCGCCGCCCATCTCCAACGGGCCGGTGTCGCACCGGAATTGGCGGAGGTGCGAATGCTGGTCGAGATGGGCCAGGGCATTTCGCCGGAGGAGGCGATCCGCCGCACCAACGCCGGCGCCCGCCGTGCCGGGATGGAACGCGCCATCGACCCGCGCGGCCTCGAACGCGGGCGCTGAGCCACCGATCGGGGGCGGTCACAGCGGCCCCCGATCGGTCCGCCGCTAGAACGGCTTGGTCTTGCCCATCGTGCGCTGCACATCGGGATCGGTGAACTGATCCCGATCCCCGCCCACCGGCTCCTCGAAGGGCAGCGGATCGAGCATCTTCTTGTGCCCGTTGCGCACACTGCAGTATTTGAACGGTCCGCGCGGATCGAACAGTTTCGTCATGTGCGGGTCGGCGTGGTCGAGGAACCAGACACTGATCCCCGGTCCGCCCTGCAGGCGGAAATGCTCCCACGCCTGCCACAGCGCGTGCAGACGCACGGCCGCCTCGGGGTGACGCCACCATTCCGGGCACCACACCGTGTCGCTGATGTCGGTGACCTGCCTGCTGTACACCTTGCTGAGGTACTCGTTGACGAACTCGAAGACGGTGTCGTACCCGTTCGTGATGTCGCGCGCGGCTTGCGTCTGGTCGTTCACAGGGGCTTGACCTCCTCGATGTCACCGATCTGATCGGGCGGGGTGGACTGGGACAGCACGGGGGTGCCGATGAGATCGTCGATGCGGGTCTTGCGGGTCGGATCGTTGTACTCGATCGACTGCTTCACCGCCTCGGCGTACTCCGACTCCCACCACGGCACGGTACGGACCAGCACGGCGGGCTGACCGGAGGTGAACACCACCGCGCGGCCGCGGGGCAGCGTCGCCAGCCCCTGCGCGGTGAAGGTCACCGAGGAACTGAGCGAACGCGAGTAGCTCTTGCTGCTGCCCGACTGCGACATCGACGACGAGATCGAGTCGTATTCGCCGATGGCCTCGGAGCGGTCGCGCAGGAACGCCATGTCGTCGACGCCGCTGCCGAGCACCTTGATGTTGGCCGCCGACCACAGCGCGCTCATGCCGGCGTCGCCCCAGCAGCGCGCGCCCTGCGCCCACGACTGCAGCACCGTCATCACCACGATGCCGCGCGAGCCGAAGTGGCTGTACTGCTTGGGCAGGTCCTTCCAGCGCACCACGTTGGCCGCCTCGTCGAGCACCGCCAGCAGCGGGATCGGCAGCCTGCCGCCCGACGACATCGCCGCCTTGCGCATCGCGACGTCGATGACGGCCTCGGTGAGCGCGCTCACCAGCGGCGCGGCCGAGCCGCGACCCTCCAGCGAGAGGCAGTAGAGGGTGCCGTTGCGTTCGACGAACTCGAGCTCGTCGAACTGCAGGCGGTCACCGGCGCCGCGGGTGATCCACGGGTGCACGTTCGACATCTGCAGGCAGCGCACCATCTTCTTGGCCGTGCCGAAGATGCCGCTCTTGGTGCGCTGTTCGGCGTTGTACTGCATGGCCAGGCCGGACGCGGTGAAGTCGTGCCCCTCGCCACGCAGGTGCTCGATCGGCTCGCTGTTCTGCGGGTTGGTCACCCATTCCCACACCTGGGTGATCGGCTTGCCCGCGATCGCGGCCGCCAGGAAGAGCCCGGCGAGCAGGTCCTCGGCCTCGGGGTCGAAGAAGCTGTCGGTGGTGTCGGCGCCACCGCTCTCGGCGTCGGCGAAGTGCCCGGCCAGGCGGGCCGCGCGCATCTCGCACCCTTCCCGCCGGTGGTCGACCCAGGCCAGCGGATCCCAGAACCAGCCGGGCCGCTCCCCGGCCACGCCCTGCGGGTCGAAGACGAAGGTCGCGCTGCCCTTGGCCTCGCGCACGTTGCGGGTCGCGTCGACCACGTCGCGCTTGTTGGAGGTGGTGAGCACCGGGCCGATGGCCGACAGGATCGCCGGGATCACCCGGGAGGTCGACTTGCCCTGGCGCGGGCCCCAGATGTCGAGGTGCAGGTCCTCGTAGGAGCCGTAGAGCGGGGTGCCGTCGGCGACGGCGACCCCGATCGGCACGCCGGGGGCGTCGTTGGTGCCCAGACGCACGCCGAGGTCCTTGGCCTTCTCCCGCACGCCCGCCTCGGTGATCGAGGCGATGGCGCTGCCGGTGCCCATGTGGTCGGCCTTGTCGTCGATCGAGAGCCTGCCCTTCACCGCCCGCTTCTTGAGCTGCTTGCGGATCACCACGTACGCGATCACCGCGAGCACGACCAAGATCACGATCACCGTCGAGGCGCGCGGCCACTGCAACTTGCCGCGGGCCAGGTCGGCGACCACGGCGATCGGGTTCACCGGGATGTTCTGCGGCACCACGGAGAGCGCGTTGCCCAGGTGCAGCGCGACGGCGAGGGTGATCAGCGTCGCAAAGCCGAACACGATCAGGATCAGCGTCGTGTCGGGTCCGACCGCGGCCGGATCCGTCACCTTCTTCTTCGCCACGTGTGCCTCCTTGTGGACCTTGTCGGATGGTGGTGGGTGCTCAGCGGAACGCGTCGAGGCGCCAGCCCTGCGGCGTCTGCACCACGGTCGCGATGACCGTGCTCGGCGGTAGTTCCTCGGACCGCCCGTTCGGATAGACGACCGTCTGCTCGATGCCGATCTTGTACTGCGCCACGGCCGGATCCGCGCCGGTCGGCGCCGGCTCGCCCGAGGCGAAGGTGAACGCCTCGACGTGCGCCTTCGCCTTGCCCCAGTCGGCCCACTGCAGCGAGGGTTTCGGTGTCCCGGCTACCCCGTCCGAGCTGTCCAGCATACGGATCATGCTGGGCCCCAGCCATTTTCGCGCACGCTGCACCGAGTCGCCCGGTTCCTCGGTGGTGGGGTTCCAGGTGTAGATCTCCCGCAGGGCGACGACCGCGACGCCGTCGGGCGTCGTCGGGTCGACCGGCGCGGCGGCATCGAGCAGCCGAGTCGTCGAGGTGGCGCCGTCGGAGCGCGCGGTATCGGCGTCACCGCCACATGCGGCGACCGTGCTGAGGACCGCCACGAGCATCACCGCCGGGATCGTGCGGATTCGTGTTCTCTCCCACCAGGTTATCTCCGGTGCGCGCCGCCGTGTGGTCACAACACCCTCCTCGCCCGCGCGTCACCCGGCACCGCCACCTCGACGACGCCACCACCGCCGCCACCGCTCGACGCGGGCACCGCCTGGATCATCTGGCCGTTGCCCGCGTAGATCCCGACCTTCGACGGGCCCCTCGGCCCGAATCCGCTGAAGACCAGGTCACCGGCCGCCACCTTGGCGATCGGGACCTCGCGGCCCGACTCCC
Organism: Nocardia neocaledoniensis; assembly: GCF_003182135.1. GTDB lineage: Bacteria > Actinomycetota > Actinomycetes > Mycobacteriales > Mycobacteriaceae > Nocardia > Nocardia neocaledoniensis. The sequence goes on from NZ_QGTL01000001.1 coordinate 337,739, forward strand.
ATTGCTGCTCGGCCGTTCCCGGCAGGGTCACCTCGCCCGCCGACGCCGCGAACACCGCCGCGGCCGTCAGGCCCGGCCCGTCGAAACCGCCGCCGGTGGGCCCCTGTACGCCACCGCCGCCCCACACGTACGGGGTGCCGAGCCAGTCGTGCGCGGCCTCGACGATCTGCGCGCCGCCACCGCCTGGTTCGGGAGTGAACCGGCCCTGGGCGCCGGGCGCGCGATATTGCGGTTCCATCGCCAGGATGTTGGTGACGTAGGGCCGAGTCTCGGAGTAGTGCGCCGCATACTGATTCGGCATGCCGCCGGAGGCGAGCACGGCGCCCTCACCGGCGTTGTAGCCGGCCAGCGTCAGCGCGGCCAGATCGCCGGAGACCCGGCCCTCGGCCATCCAGCCCGAGATCTTGTGCGCGAGGGCGCACATGTAGCGCGCCTGGCCGATGATCGCGTCACCGTCGTCCCAGACGCTGGCCGTCCCGTTGCCGTCGGCGTCGAGGACATACGGTTTGCCGTCGTCGGGATTGATGCTCACCGCGGTGCCGGGCAGGAACTGGGCCAGACCCTGCGCGCCGGCGGGCGAGGTGAGACCGCGCCGGAAGCCCGACTCCTGCTTGGCCTGGGCGGCCAGCAGCGAGGAGGAGATCTCGGGGCAGACCGCGCCCGCCCTGCGGTACCAGATCTCGAGTTCGGCGGGCACCTTGCCGTCGGCGAGCGCGCCACCGGCGCTGCCGAATCCGCGCACGCAACTGGGATCGATCGAGAAGGCCCGCGCCCCACCGACATCGGGGGTCGGGGCGCCGTCGAGCCACGGCATCGGGTCGATCTGGCGGCCGCCGGTGAAACGGCCGCCGGGCACGATCTCGAAATGCAGGTGCGGGCCGGAGGATTCGCCCGCCGAGCCGACCATCCCGATCGGCTGCCCCGCGGTGACCGTCTGACCGGTGCGCACCTTCACGCCGTGGTCCCACATGTGGCCGTAGACGGCGGAGAAGGCGCGCCCGTTGGTGTCGACGGAATCGACGACGATCCAGTTGCCGAATCCCGACGCGGGCCCGGCGGCGACGACCCGGCCGTCGGAGACCGAGTAGATGGTGGTCCCGTCGGCGGCGGCCATGTCGATGCCCTTGTGATCGCCGCCGCGGGAGCCGAAAACGTCGGAGACGGTGAAGGTCCCGGTCTCCAGCGGCAGGGTGCGCCGCAGCGGGCCGACGCCCGCCGCCAGCGACGGTGTGCCGGTGACCGCGGGGTTGGTCGTCGTCGAGGCGCCGGCGCGCACATCGCCGGGGAGGTCGCCGCCGAGTTGGGGCAGGGTGGGTGCCGAGGACCCGTCGAGCACGTCGCCGGTCTCGCAGGTCTCGTCCGAGGCGGGCAGCACGATGACCAGCACGAGCGCGATCAGCCCGATGACGGCGCCGAACGCCGACATCGTCATGGTGCGCAGGTTCACCGGCCGCCTCCTGGCGTTCCGCGCCGGGCGCCGGGATCCGGGGCCGCCGCGGCGATCTTCACGTCCGGCGCCGGGTTTCGTTGAGGGTGTCGGCCAGGGTGCGGTTCATCTCGGCCGCGGCGGCCAGCTGCTGTTGCAGCAGCACCACTTTGCGGCGCAGCGCGGTGGCGTCCATCCGCTCCAGGCTCGGGCCCTCGGCGGCGCGCACCCAGTTGCGCACCGAATTCGCGTGCACGCCGATCTGTTCGGCCACCACCCGGCAGGCCTCGGACTCGCTGCGCAACTTGTCGGTCAGGGCCATGACCTGCTCGACCGCGGCGGTGCGGACCTCGGGCGAGACCCTGCGGTAGGACCGGTGCGGCATCATTGCCGGCCTCCGTTCGTCGACGGTTCGCCCGCGGCGCGCGGGGCGTCGCCGAATTCGCTGAACCGCTGATTCGTGTCGTGGATTCCGCTTTCCTTCTCCGACACCGTGAACTCCATGTGGAAGGGGATACCGGGGCGGCGGTCCTCACCGATCTTGAGCAGGAACTTGCCGGTGCCCGGCGGTGAGGGACGCTGCTGGCCGGGGCGCAGCGCCTCGCCGGTGAGGGCCTGGGGCGCCGACCAGCCGGTGACCATCTCCTGCTCGGCGGAGGTGAACGGCACAGTGGAATCGAGCCTGCTGATCTCTTCCGCGGGCAGGGCGCCGAAGATCTTGGCGCGCGCGCGTTCCAGGAAGCCGATCGCCTTGGCGATCGCGGCGTCCGAGCCGAGGGCCTGCAGGTCCTTGATGGTGTGGCTGATCATGATCAGCGCGGTGGCCAGGCCGCGCTGCAGACGGGTGAGCTCGTCGACGCGGTCGACCATGAAGTCGCCGAGGCCGAGCACCTGCCACAACTCGTCCATCACGACCTGGAAGTAGCGCTGCGGGCCGAGTTTCGCGTCGGCGAGCACGTGCGCGGCCTCGACCGAGGCGAACCCGTCGGCCCAGCAGGCCAGCATGACCGCGGCCTTGAGTTTCTTGTCGCCGGTGGGGATGTGCGAGACGTCGATGCAGACCGCCACGGCGCCGGTGTCGATCGGCACCGAGGTCTGGCCGTTGAAGATCGCGCCGAACGGACCCTGGGTGAGCGCGCGCAACGAGCGGCGCAGGTTCTTGATCGCGTTCTGGTACTCGTCGTCGTTGTCGGCGCCCGCGTCGAGCATCAGTTCGGCGCCGCCGCCGACGATCACCTCCAGCAGGTTCTCCATGATCGGCGGCTTGTCCGGGGTGTAGCCGCTGCCCGGCTGGTACAGGATGCGCAGCGAGGTCGCGATGAGCGTTTCCTCGAAGTCGGCGACCCTGGCGCCGCGCACCAGCTCGACCAGACCGGCGATCAGGGTGACCTGCCTGGCCCGCAGGTCCTGCAGCACCTGCCGTTGCAGCGCGGGGAACTCGTCGAGCCGGGGCACCACCGAGCCGAGCACGCCCGCGGCCAGCGGGTTGAGCTTGCCGTGGCCGTAGCCGAGGTCGATGACCTGGCCGCCGACGAGTTCGACCATCTTGCGGTAGTCGGGTTTGACGTCGGCCAGGATCAGCGGCGTGATGCCCTGGGCGATCCCGCCGAGCACGATCCGGCGCACCAGCGAGGACTTGCCGAAACCGTTGAGGCCGAGCACGAACAGGCTGGGCGCGGTGATGAAGCTGCCGCGCATGAACCAGTTCATCGGGTCGAAGCAGACCGGTGCGCCGGTGTGCAGGTGCGAGCCGAGCGGGGTGCCGATCAGCGGCGCGCCCGCGCCCACCGACCAGGGCCACAGCCCGGCGATCTGCGCCGTGGTGGCCCGGTATTCGACCGGGCGGCCGACGACGTTCATCTTGCCGCCGCCGGGACCGGAGTAGCCGCGGTCGGTCAATTCGGCGGTGGTGCGGTCGAATCCGTCGCTGACGACGGCCTCGCTGCGGGCCTGGGCGTTGTTGCGGCGCAGGTCGTCGGTGTGGATGCGGAAGGTCGCCCAGGCCGCGCGCAGGCCCGACTGCTCGCGGGCGATCATCTCGTAGCGGGCGCGGGTGGCGTCGTCGAGCAGCGGCGGACCGGACTGCTTGCGCCGCTCCGGCTTGCCCTTCGCCTTGGACCGGCCCGCGCCCATGGCGCGGTCGGCGAGGTCGTCGGGACGGTCGGCCTTGGGCTGGCGGACAGGCTTGACCGGCTTCGCCGGCTCGGCCGGGCGCTGCTTGCGCCGGGGGTTCATGGCCCGTTCGTGATCGAGACGCGGGCCGTGGTCCTCGGGCCGCAGGCCGCGGTCGCGGCGGGCACGCTCGGCCTCGGGGCGTGGCCGTGGCCGCCGCTCCCCCGCGCCGGGACGGTCACCGCGGCCCGCGTCGCCGCGCCGCCCGCGCGGCGCGTCCTCGGGTGGCCTGCGGTTCTCCCTCGGCCGGCCGGCCGGTTCGCCGCGTTCGGCGGTCCGGCGTGCCTCGTCGGCACGGGAGCGGCCGCCCGATTCCGCGGCGCGCGGGCGACGTTCGTGCTCGTCGGCCGTGGACGTCCCGCGCGCCGACTCGCGGTCGGCGCGTTCGGTGCGCTCCTCGAGGCCGAGCACATCGTCGCTCACGCGCGAAGAACTCCCGACCGGTCGTGGCTCGCGTTCCCCGCGGATGCGGGGCGGCCGGTGGACGGGCCGTAGCGCGATGTCGTCGAAGTCGCGTCCCATGATCGCCTCACCCCGCCAATGCCTTCGGAATGGTCGCGTGCTCGGGCAGGATGACGCCGCAACCCAGCGAGGCCGCGAACGCCGCGGCCTGGTAGCGGTAGCAGCGCCGGATCTTGAGCCGGGCCTGCGTCGAGAGGTCGCGGGTGATGGCCTCGATGCGCGGCAGGTCACCGCGCAGCGGCTCGGTGATCGTCACCAGCGCGCCGAAGCGGGTGACGCCGTGTCCGCGGGCCTGTTCCTCACGAGCCTGCTGGGTCGCGCCGACCCGCAGTGTCGCGGCGGCCGAGACCACACCGCGTTCGCTCTGCTGCGCGACGAGCGCGTTCTTGAAGTCGTCGTCGACGATCTCCGCGGCGTCGGCGGCCGAGTGCGGCCGGTAGACGATCGCGATGCGCTTGCGCGGCACTTCGGGATTCGGCGCGAGCAGCCGCTGCAGCACCCGCTCGTCGACCGCGCCCTCGGGCGCCGCGTCCATCTCCCAGGTGACCGAGCGGCCACCGTCGTGGATGAGGTGGTCCCATTTCTCGTCGTGCGAGACCGGACCGGCGTCGTCCCAGCCGAGGCCGTGCCCGCCCGGATCGGCCGCGGCGACCTCGAGGTCGGCCTGTGCGGCGGGGTCGTAGCTGCGCCGGATGAAGGAGATGACCTCCTCGGCCGACATCGGCTGCGCGCGCACGCCCGCCTCGGCCAGCGCGGCGCAGATGCCGGGCAGCCTGCGCCCGATCTCCACGGCCTCCTCGGCCGGGTTCTTGCGGCGCTCCGCGGTGGTGGCCTTGAACGTGATCGCCACGCGCGGCAGCAGTTGCACCCGCTCCTGCGGCAGTTCGGTGGCCAGCTCGTACATCACCTGCTGGGCCAGGTCGGGCGCCTCCGGACGGGTGATCGTGGAGACCTCGTTGAGCAGGCGGTTGCCGGTCTCGGGCACGGTGTCGATCACCGGTACCACCGCGACGATGTCGCTGGTCTGGCCGACCGAGGCGAGGAAGGTGCCCCACGCGGCGACCCAGCGGTCGATGACCGGCTGGTCGACCGCCTCGTGACCCTGCGGCCAGGCCCGCAGCACCACCGTGTACTGCGCGAACGCGGGCAGGTGGATCATCCCGAAGTGGTAGCCGCCCGCATCGATGCCCTCATAGAGCTTCGAGGGCGCGAGCAGACCGGGCAGCTTGGTGACACCGCCCGGGATCCGGGAGAACCGGCCGCCGCGGTACACGTGCTCGCCGTTCTTGCGCGAGCGCATCCAGTTGAACATCATCAGTCCCGTCTCATAGCCCGAACGGCCCCCCGTCCGCCACACCAGGGGCACCATCACCAGCGCGCCGAGGCCGCCGACGACGAAGCCCCACTTGAACCCACCGACCATGGCGCTGATCAGGGCCGCGATCACCACGACGAAACCGATCACGGTCTCTTCCCAGCGCAGGCCGAAGAGGCCCGCGCTGCGCGGCTTCTGCCACAGCCCGTACGAGCGCCGCTCGTAGGTGTCGGTCGAGGTGGTCGTCATCGCGGAATCGTGCTCCTGCCGAGGTCGGGTGAACGATTCGCCCAGCGGTCACCGGCGAGGTCGCCCGCCGACTGGTCGGCGCGCTGGGCGCTGCCCGCCGCGGCCCTGGCGGCGACCACGCCGCGCGCGGCCCCCGAGGGCACCGAACCGGACGTGGGCTGCGGCGCCGCCGCGCCACCGCCACCCCGGGGTGGCGGCGTGGGCGCGGGGCCGCGCGGCGATCGTCCGCCCGCGGTGCCGCCCGCACCGCCGGGCCGGGTACCGCCCGCCGCGCTGCCGAAGTAGCCCGCCGAACCGGGCGCCGCGGCCGGTCGCGAGGCCACCGCTTTCGTACCGATCGCGCCGAGCGCCATCGCGCCGACCGCGGTGCCACCGGCCACCATCAGACCGGAGCCACCGGTGCCGACCGTGGCGACGGCGGGCGCGACCAGGCGCATCAGCGCGGGCAGCACGAACGCGACGCTGCACAGCAGCACCAGCGCCACCAGCATCCGCTGGGCCTGTTCGCCTTCCGGCAGACCGCCCGAGGTGGTGGTCTCGTCGACGTGGCCCGCGGTGGTGAACGCGATCATGTACACGATCGCCGCGACGGGTTTGAACAGCATGAAGGCGATGATCCAGCCGATCAGCTTCTGGTAGGACTGCTTTCCGGTCCCGGTCGCCGACGCGGCCGCGGCCAGCGGCAGCACGCCGGCGGCCACCACGAGCAGGCCCTGCCGCACGATGGCGAGCACGATCTGGGCGAGCGCGCCGAGCAGGCCGACGATCGCGATGATCAGCACCAGACCCGGCGAGAAGGCCTGCAACTTACTGGTTTTCACCATCAGCTCGGCCATGTTCTTGGCATTGCCGCCGGTGGCGTCCTGGATGATCCACTCGGAGAACTTGTCCGAGGCGCGCGTGCCCGCGACGATCACCGCGCCGAGCATCCACGAGCTGAACACCACGCGGGCGAACAGGCGGAACGACTCGGCGGCCTCGCTGACGGCCGCCCCGCGTCTGGCCTCGGCCAATCTGCCGCCGGTGATGATCACCGAGGCGATCAACAACAGCATCTGGATCTGATACGTGTAGTCGTTGATCTTGGTGAACAGGGCGCCCGAATCGCTCACCGCCTCGTTGGGCACCTTCATCCAGAAGGTCAACGCCAGGATCAGCGCCTCGCCGAGGCCCTTCATCAGCGAGTCGACCACCTTGCCGAAGGTGGAGTCCCATGCCTTGTCCTTCACCGCGGTCGCCGCGTCGCCGGGGTGCGTGGCGGCGTTGCCCGCCTTGCACACCGCCGAGGCCGCGTCACCGAGGGAGACACCGGGAATGGCGACGCTGTCGAGCGTGTCGTGCAGTTCGTTGCACGCTTGGTCGAAGCCGTACTGCTGGCCGTAGGCCACGGTCGGCGTCGCGAGCATCACGGTGAAGATCACCGCGAAAATAGTGACGATCCGCCTCAGCATTGTTGGCACCCCTCGATGGTCCGCAGGGAATCGATCCGGGCTGTGCTGTACACCGATGCTCACCATTTCGTCCACCCCGCCAGCGATTCCACGTATTCGGTCTGGGTGTTGGTCGTGGTCGACGGCTTGAGCCGCCAGTCCCCGTCGTCCCACACCACGATCATCCGCATGGCGGCGTACAACTGCTTACCGTCGATCACCGGGCCGCGGGAGGCGAGTCGCACGATCGCCATGTCGTCGGCGTAGTCATCGATCTTGAACGCGTCGGAAGCCACGAAGTAGCGGGTCACCTTCTCCGGCTGTTGTTCCGGCAGCCGGTCGCTCGACAGCGCCGAATCGTAGGCCGCCAGCTGCGCGGTGCTGGCCCGCACCTGCGTGACGTACAGCGCGCGGTCGGCGGGCCGCGCGTTGAGCCGGTAGGTGATCTGGGCCGCGGCCAGCGCGGCGCCCTGCGGGGTCCGCGCGTAGCCGACGGCCATTCCGTTCTGGATCCTGGTCGGCCCGTCGGAGGTGGAGAACGGCACCGAGGCGCCGTAGACCCGCTGCCAGCCGTGCGGTCGGTTGGTGCCCACCGGCGCGGCGGTGAGCCAGTCCGAATCCACGGGCGTGCGCTGGGTTCCCGGCACCTGCTCGAGCGGCTGGCCCGCCGGATTGTTCGGGATGTCGACCCGGCGGCCGAGCACATCGATCTCCGGATCGGCGAAACCCGTTCCGCCTGCGGCCTGCGCGGGCGGCGGGGCGGCGTCGGTGGCCGCGTCGCCGCCGCTGGTGAAGTAGACGACCGCGCCGACGACCAGGATCAGGGCGAGCAGGGCACCCGAGGCGATCATGCCGAAGGAAGCGCGGTCGCGCGCGCCCGGCTCCTTCTCGCTCACCTCGGTGCCTCCAATGTCACGATGTCGGTGGGTAATTCGTCGATGGCGTCGACGGGTCGGTCGGTGGACAGCGGATCGGGTAACCGCAGTCGCCAGTCCCCGCCGTACCAGCTCACCGTGGTGTGGTTGACCGCCCGCGAGCGGTCCGAATACTCCGTGTACACCTCTACCCTGGACTGTTCGTCACGATATTCCGTGATTTTGTAACCCAACAATCTCGGCGCGTACTCGGGCGCGGCCGGCCCGGTGATGGACAGCTGCACCCGGTTGATCGCCCACTCGTCCCTGGCCGGGCCCGGCACCAGTTCCTGGTTGACCACCGCCGCCCACTGGTTGTCGGGCGCCACCGACAACCGGATGGTGTGGGTCAGGGCGGCCAGTCCGGCCCCGCGCGGGGAATGCTCGAAACCCGTTGCGGCGCCGCCTGTCTCGCTGGCCGGACCCTGTTCGGTGCGCGGCAGCGGGATGCCCTGGTAGTCCTGCCACCGCACCCCGGTCGGCGTGGCGGACAGGTCGGGGCCGGTCTCGCCGCCCCGGCCGCAGCCCACCGCCGCGGCCAGCAGCGCGATACCGACCGCGACCGGGCGCGTCATGGCACCACTCCTCACGCCGGCAGGAACGCCAGCGCGATGCCGGACGCGGTACTGGCCACCGCGGCGCCGATCAGGCTCATCAGCACACCGTGCGAGGCGTCGTTGACGGCCAGATCGGAACGGAACGCGATCCACAACCGGCCCGCGGACAGGATCATCCAGGCCAGGCACGACAGCAGGACGAACCAGAGCAGCCAGTTGAGCAGCTGCATCATCGGCGCCAGCACGTCGGCCGGGATCTGCTTGTAGGCGAGCACAGTGATCACGTACCGATGACCGCGTTCATGATGGTGCCCGCGCTGGTCGCCACGACGCCACCGATCATGGCGCCCGCGACCATCTTCGGCGACTCGAGGCCGCCGCCGGTCCAGCGCTCCCAGGCGAACTTGCCGCCGGCGTAGGTGATGCCGCAGATGCCCGACAGCAGCACGAACCAGGTGAGGTACCGCACCAGCTGCAGGATCTTCTCCGAGCCGGGAGGAGCTTCCGGTGTCGGATTACCCACCTGGGCCAGGACAGTGCCGTACGTGTCCTGCACGGCGAGGAGGATCATGCTCATCGGGTGCCTTTCTCCCACTGTAAAGGTGTTGTGCCACAAACACTTCGACGCCGACACACGTTTGTACACCACCGGCGGCCCGAGCGCCCGGCGGTCATGATCGACCCTCCCCCGGCGCGGACGTATCGATACTCGCACGGATGGCGGCGACCAGATCGGTACCGAGCTCGCCGATCTCGGCGGGCACCTCGTCGAGCGGATCGACCCGGCGTTTGCGCGGCGCGATCTCGTCGCCCGGTGACCACACCGGCAACGCCTCCGACTCCACCAGGGTCCATTCCTCGATCCACGGCACCTGCCAGACGTGTCCGGCCAGCGAGCCGACCACGTCCCGGTACCGCCGGATCTCCGGCGGCACCCGTCCCGGCCGCGCCGCGACCGTGATCAGGCCGAGCACCAGCGACGGGCCTGCGAGCCCGGCGTGGTGCTGGCGCAGCAGATCGTGCGCGCGGGTGAGACCGGAGATGGTCTCGCGCGCGACCAGGACGACATAGGGGGATTCGCGCTCGAACACGCCGGGCCAGCGGCCACGGGCGTCGGCAGCGGGGGCGAGCACATGCGCGAGGGTGGTGGCGCCGGAACCGCCGTGCACCCCGAGCAGCCACACCAGCGGCGCCCGGCCCACCCCGGGCACCGGACGTTCCCAGATCGGCGCGCGCAACGATTCCGGCGGCGCGACGACCCCGATACCGGCGGGCGCCGGTTCACGACGACGACGAAGATTCATAGCGGCCGTCATGATGCCACCCCGGCGAGCAACCGCCCATATGCCGCACGCGTGGTCTCGGCCAGCTCGGCGTGCCGAACCAGCTCACCGCGGGCCAGATGCGGATCGTAGGGGATCTCCACGACCTCGCGCACCCAGCCGGACAGATGCTCGCGCAAATGCTCGGCAACGCGCGAGTCGTCGTGCGAATACTGGTGCGAGACAACGATGGTGGTGTCGGCGACGACGCCGGCGCCGTCGTCGCCGTAGTGGTCGTCGAGCCATTCCAGCGTCACCCGCAGGCGGTTGGCCGCGTCGACCCTGGCCGGAATCGCCAGCACCAGCGCGATGTCGGCGTCGTCGAGCAGGGGACGCAGTTGCCGTCCGGCAATCGGGTTGCCGCCGTCGTAGACCGCGGTGTACCCCCCGGCGTCCAAAGCCCTGGCGACAGTGAGATATGTCGCGCGCCTGCGCAGCGGCGTGGCATCGCGCCAGAGCAGCCCGAACCCGGAGGTCGAGCGCGACAGGCATTCCTCGAGCGGCGCCGGTTCGTCGTCGCCGCGCCCGTAGACCCAGGACTGCAGGTTCACCGGGTGCAGGTGCTTGTCGGCCCCGCGCAGCGCGAGATCGCTGCCCGCCGCGGTGGCGTCGACCGCCACCGTCGCCGCGCCCTCGGTGACCAGCTCGGCGGCCAGCCCGAGCGCCGTGGTGGTGGTGCCCGCGCCGCCGCACCCGCCGACCACCAGGATCGGTCGGTGTCCACCGCCCGCGCGGTCGCGGTTCTTGCGCCGCAGCCGCACGACCGGCGCCGGATCACCCGCCCCCTCGCCCCACGACTCCCCCTCGGGGGCGTCGTCGAGCCATCGGCTCCAGTCGTCTGTCATCGCCTCTGCTCCTTACCCTGCCGCGATGCCCGTGATGAGCGTGCGATCGCCGACCTGCGCGGTCCGCACCGACTGCTTGGTGTACGTGGCCGGCGCCCCGGCGGGCCGGAACTCGGTCACCTCCACGGTGTACCGGTTCTCGGCGACCGTGGTGATCCGCACGCAGTGGGTGGTCCCCATCGGGATGGAATCGATGCCGCGCTGGATCACGGCGGCGGGCGAGACCGCGGCGTCGGGAGTGACGACCGACCTGGCCAGCTCGCCGGAGCGAGCGACGTAGTAGGCGTGCTGGAAGGCGAGCACGGCGTCGGGGCCGGACGCGGTGCCGCCCGCCTCGTTGCTGCGCAGCACCGTCTCGGTGCGTTCGGTGGGGCACGCGCCCGGGGTGTCGGCCGTCAGGTTGCCCGCGGTGAAGTGCAGCGGCGCCGCGTGCTTGGCGGTGTCGCGGCCGAACAGCAGGAAGAACACCCCGGTGGCGGCGAGGACGAGCACGAGCACCGATACCGCGAGCACGATCCAGGCCCGTTGAGCCCTGCGGTTGTCGCGCAGCGCGCCCGAGGGCTCGAGCACCCTGGCCTCGTCGTAGTCGTCGTCGGCGGCGTCGGGCCAGGGGAACTGGACCAGCTCGGCGTCGTAGTCGTCGTCGGGGCCCGGCGCCGGTTCGGCGACCCAGTCCGACCAGCCGCCGGTGAATTCACTGCGGCGCGCGGCCAGTTCGGCGGGCGGCGCCGGCGCCGGTTCGGGCGCCTGCTCGAATTCGCCGGGGTACGCGGGCGCGGCCGGGTGGAGCGGCTCGGCGTCCGCGAAGGCACGGGGATCGAGGGCGATCTTCTGCTCCGGCGGACCGCCCGCCACGATCTCCGGCGCCGGCTCGGGGAGCTCGGCGGCCGGTGCGGCGGACGGGGCGCGCTCGGGGCGCTGCGAATATCGGTCGGGACCGTCGTCCTCGCCCGCCGCCTCGGCGGTGGCCTGGCGCGCAGGGTCGGCTGCGTCGGTCTCGGGTTCGAGCGCCGAATACCAGCGCGACAGTTCGTTGTACGACTTCAACATTTCCCCCTTTCCGCGACGCCGGGCACAAGGATTCGCATGTCAGACCTCTCGGTGATCAGTTCACAGAGAACGGGCGGGTGGTGGGAGCGGTGGTTCCGGGTAACGCGGCAGGCGGAGTCGACGCGCCGCCGGATGAGGCGCCATCGGCTCCTGTCCCGAACGGAAATTGTCCCCCACCGGAGGGTTCGGGTGTCGTAGACGCGCCGGTCGGGGAAGTGAAGATTCCGCCACCGCGCTGGTCCGAGCCACCGAGCGGCACCGCGCCGCTGCCCGAGGTGCCCGCCGCGTCGCGGGCCAGGGCGGCGAACCAGTCGGCCACGTACCTGGTCGGGGTCGCGCCGTCGGCGCCCACGCCCATGCGGGAGTACGCGTCGTGGCGCTGGGTGGTGTCCCAATAGCGCACCCAGGTGGAGACGTCCAGGAGTTCCTGGTTGTCGGTGATGTTCTGGGTGACGGCCGTGAACGCCTCGTTGACCAGCCGCACACCGGTGGTCGGCGGCACCAGCTGCGGGACGGCGCCGGCCAGCTTGGTACCGAGCACAGTGAGCCCGACCAGCGGGTTCGACAATGTGGCCGTGGCCAATTCGGCGATGCTCGCCGGGTTGAGCACGCTCTTGACCACGGTGTGCACCGCGTTGAGCCCGATCATGCCGACCTTCAGCAGCGCCTGCAGCGCGCCGTTGACGTCGAGCGTGCTGCGCGGGTCGGCCGCGTCGGCGAGACGCTCGGAGATCGACTTCTTCGGCGAGAGCGACACATCGGCGAGCGTGCTGCCGGAGATGTCCTCGTTCACCACCGTCGTCGCGGTCTTGATGGAGGTGAAGGCCAGCGCCTGCGCGATCGAGACCAGCGAGCCGATTGGATCACCGCCGGAGAGTTTCACCTGGCTCACCAGGTTGGTCACCGCGCGCAGCAGCGGTGCGCCCTGCGGCGCGTCGCACGCGAGATCGCCTGTGGCGCAGAAGCTCGCGACCCGGCCCGTGAGCGTGCCGAAGTCGGCGGGTTGCTCGGTCTGGTTACCCAGCCCGCCGCCGGGTGCGGGCGCCTGGCGGACGGCGGCGATGTCGTCGAGGGCGTCACCGGAGGTGCCCGGCGCGGCGATCGGGGCGGTGCGGTCGGGCGCGCCGGGGAAGAGCGGGGCGTTCGCGCCACGGGTCGGGTCGGCGAACAGGGCGACCGCGGCGACCTTGTCGGCGGGCACCGCGCCCTGGTTCGCGCCGACCTCCTGGGCGAACAGCGAGGCAACGTGGGCGCCTTGCGAATAGCCGACCACACCGATCCGTGACTGCGGGCAGCGCTCGATCACCTGGGTCGCCATCGACCGCAGACGTTCGAGCCCGCCCGCGACGGATTCGCTGTAGGGCACCACCCCACCGGGGACGGCGCCGCCGAAACCCGCCTCGTAGGGCACGTAGGCGCGGTCGACCAGGCCCGGATCGGCGGCCGCGGCCAGCATCGGGCGGAACACCGTGGACAGCATGCCGGTGTCGGTACTGGTCGCCGCGTCGGGAGACGATTCTCCCGTGCCCTGAATCCCCAAGGCGTACAGTGCGGGACACGCCGAGATCGAAACGTGCGTGGACGGCGCGTCGGTCGACTTCTCGTCCGCGTGGGCGACACCTGTCGATACGGACGCGAAGGCGACGGTGGACGCGATCATCGTCCCCGCGAGCCGTGCCGAGCACCGAGCCATATCGATCCGCATCACAGTCCATTTCAGGCTGACCAGTGGAGCGTTGAAACGCACTAAACCGTAACAGATTCCGGCCTATCGAACCGCTGCCCTAACTGGCCCTTTCACTGCCCCAGCAAACCCGCTGAGAGCCAGCAACTTCCTGGCGAAGTGATGCCGCGCGATGACACGAAGCGGCCCGGGCACATTCGCTGGTGCCCGGGCCGGTGAACGTGGGTCAGGCCGCGGAGGTGACCCGGTAGACGTCGTACACGCCTTCGACATTGCGCACGACGTTGAGCAGGTGCCCCAGATGCTTGGGATCACCCATCTCGAAGGTGAACTTGCTGATCGCGACGCGGTCGCCGTGGGTGGCCACCGACGCCGAGAGGATGTTGACCTTCTCGTCGGCGAGCACCTTGGTCACGTCGGAGAGCAGGCGGGTGCGGTCGAGCGCCTCGATCTGGATGGCGACCAGGAACACCGAGGACGGCGAGGGCGCCCACTCCACCTCGATGATCCGCTCCGACTGCGCCTGCAGCGACCCGGCATTGGTGCAGTCGGTGCGGTGCACGCTCACCGCGCCGCCGCGGGTGACGAAACCCATGATCTCGTCGCCCGGCACCGGCGTGCAGCATTTGGCCAGCTTGGCCACGGTCCCCGGCGCACCGGGAATGAGCACGCCCGCGTCACCGGTGACCCGCTGCCTGGCCGGCGTGGTGGACGGCGTCGACCGCTCGGCCAGCTCGTTCTCGACGTCACCGATGCCGCCGAGCTGGGCCATGAGCCGCTGCACCACGTGATGGGCCGAGACCTGGTGTTCGCCGACGGCGGTGTAGAGCGCGGAGATGTCGGAGTAGTGCAGTTCGTGCGCGACCGCGGTCATGGCGTCGACGCTCATCAGCCGCTGCAGCGGCAGCCCGACCCGGCGCACCTCCTTGGAGATCTGCTCCTTGCCGCTTTCGAGGGCTTCCTCGCGCCGCTCCTTGGCAAACCACTGGCGAATCTTGGCCTTCGCGCGTGGCGAGACGACGAAGTTCTGCCAGTCCCGGCTCGGTCCCGCGTTCTGCGCCTTGGAGGTGAAGACCTCCACGACCTCGCCGTTCTCGAGCTGGCGTTCCAGCGCGACGAGCCGCCCGTTGACCCTGGCGCCGATGCACTTGTGCCCCACCTCGGTGTGCACCGCGTAGGCGAAGTCGACCGGCGTGGACTTCTGCGGCAGCGTGATCACATCGCCCTTGGGCGTGAACACGAAGATCTCCGGTGACTTGAGGTCGAAGCGCAGCGATTCCAGGAACTCGGCCGGGTCGGCGGCCTCCCGCTGCCAGTCGAGCAGCTGCCGCATCCAGGCCATGTCGTCGACCTCGGCGGCGTCCCCGGAGTGCTTGCCCTTGGTCTCCTTGTAGCGCCAGTGCGCCGCGATGCCGAACTCCGCGGTGCGGTGCATGTCGTGGGTGCGGATCTGCACCTCGAGCGGCTTGCCGTCCGGCCCGACGACGGTGGTGTGCAGCGACTGGTAGACGCCGTAGCGCGGCTGGGCGATGTAATCCTTGAACCGGCCCGCCATCGGCTGCCACAGCGAGTGCACGACACCGACGGCGGCGTAGCAGTCGCGGACCTCCTCGCACAGGATGCGCATGCCGACCAGGTCGTGGATGTCGTCGAAGTCCTTGCCCTTGACGATCATCTTCTGGTAGATCGACCAGTAGTGCTTGGGCCTGCCCTCGACGACGGCGTTGATCCGCGACGCGGCCAGCGTGTTGACGATCTCGGCGCGCACCTTCGCCAGGTAGGTGTCGCGCGAGGGCGCGCGGTCGGCGACCAGGCGCACGATCTCGTCGTACTTCTTGGGGTGCAGGATCGCGAACGCGAGGTCCTCGAGCTCCCATTTGACGGTGGCCATGCCGAGGCGGTGCGCCAGCGGCGCGATCACCTCGAGGGTCTCCTTGGCCTTCTTGGCCTGCTTCTCCGGCGGCAGGAAGCGCATGGTGCGCATGTTGTGCAGCCGGTCGGCGACCTTGATCACCAGCACGCGCGGATCGCGGGCCATCGCGATGATCATCTTGCGGATCGTCTCGGCCTCGGCGGCCGCGCCCAGATTGACCTTGTCGAGCTTGGTGACGCCGTCGACGAGGTGCGCGACCTCCTGCCCGAACTCCTCCTTGAGCTGGTCGAGCGAGTAGCCGGTGTCCTCGACGGTGTCGTGCAGCAGCGCCGCGACCAGCGTGGTCGTGTCCATGCCGAGCTCGGCGAGGATGTTGGCCACGGCCAGCGGGTGCGTGATGTACGGGTCGCCGGACTTGCGGAACTGCTTGGCGTGGCGCTCATCGGCGACGTCGAAGGCGCGCTGCAGCAGCGCCAGATTCGCCTTCGGGTACAGCTCGCGGTGCACGGTGGCCAGCGGTTCGAGCACCGGCTTGACCGCCGCGATGCCGCGCTGACCGGTCATCCGGCGGGCGAGGCGGGCGCGCACGCGCCGCGAGGCCGAACTCGGCACCGACGCGGTCGGGGATTGCTTGGGTGGCTCGGGGGTCGCCGGGGTGCCGTTGGTCCGCGGGGCTCCGGTGGACTCCTGCCCAACCTTCGCCTCGCCGAGTTGTCGAGTCATGCCACCGCCTCTCACGCTGCATTCGGACCACGTCGGCCGAGTGCTGCAACCGCCCGGACCACCAACTTTAGTCCCCGCACCGACCTGGTGTTCGATTCCCCGCGGTCACAAGCGTGAGACGGTCGGGACGCGACCGGAAATCGGCCGCCGACCTGCGGATCGTCAGCGTTCGTCGGCGGGCGCGGGCGGGGTGCGCAGGCTGTGCCCGTCCAGCGGTCCCGCCGCCACGCCCAGCAGATCGAGCACGGTCGGGGTGATGTCGACGAGGGTGTGCGCGCCGGTCGTGGTGCCGGGGGTGAAGTCCGCACCACGGGCGATGACGAAGTTCG
Source organism: Nocardia neocaledoniensis (assembly GCF_003182135.1). Lineage (GTDB taxonomy): Bacteria > Actinomycetota > Actinomycetes > Mycobacteriales > Mycobacteriaceae > Nocardia > Nocardia neocaledoniensis. Next base: position 354,090 of record NZ_QGTL01000001.1, read on the forward strand.
CGGTCTCCTCGGGCCGCTGGCCGCCGTGTCCGCCGGTGGGCAGGTGGCCGTGGTCGGTGGTGACGAGCACGGTCCACTGTTCGTCCGGGTGCGCGGCGGCGCGCCGGTCGACGGCCGCCACGATCCGCCCGACCAGCTCGTCGGTGCGGCGGATGGCCGCGAGGTAGGCGCGCGAGGCCGCGCCGTGCCGGTGTCCGGCCAGGTCGATCTGGTCGAGGTGGGTGAACACCAGGTCGGGCCCGGTGCGGTCGATGGCGGTGACGACCTCGGTCGCGGTGGCGGCGTCGGTGCGCGACTCGTCGGTGTCGCGGGGGTCCGGCGCGGTGGTGAGGGCGAGGTCGGCGCGCCGCTCACCGCTGGCGGCGATGGTCGCGATCTGGTGCCAGGTGCCGATGGACACGGTGTGCCGGGCGGGGTCGGCGCGTTCGATCCGGGTGAAGACACTGGGATGGGCCAGGAACGGGCGCGCGTCGAAGGTGTTGTCGGTGATGCCGTGCGCGGTGTCCCACACCCCGGTGAGCACGCTCGCCCAGGAGGGCCCGGAGATCGTGAGGTGGCCGTCGATGTGCCCGCGCGAGAGCAGGCCCTGGGCGGCGAGGTGACGCAGGCGCGGGGCCTGGGTGTGAGCGGCCTTGTCGTAGAGCAGGCCGTCGATCCCGATGACGACGACCTTCGCGACCGCGCCGGGCCTGCCCGCCAGGGGCACCCCGAACGCGGCGGCGCCGACGACGGGCGCAACGGGGTCGTCGAAGGCGGTGTCGGAGCCCGCCGCCGAGCACAGCAGTGGAATGGTCAGCAGGGCGGTGGCCGCGGCCACCAGGACCTTCGCGGGGGCCGACAGCTCGCGCATGTCCTCACCATGCGCCGCGCGCGCTCGACCCGCCGGGCGCGCGCGGCCGTGTTCATCGACGTTTCATCGGCTCCGCGCGCCCCGGTCGTCCGCCTGAACGAGAGGCCAACGGCGCCTTGCGTCGCGTCGTCACGCGGCGAGTTCCTCGGCGAGCACGGCGACGGTCTCGCGGATCTGCGCCTCGGTGTGGCAGGCGGTGACGAAGAAGCGCAGTCGCGCGAGGTCCTCGGGCACCGCCGGATAGATGATCGGATTGACGTTGACGCCCCGGCGCAGCAGCGTGTTCGACAGCCGCATCGTGCGCAGCGAGTCGCCGACGATGCACGGGATGATGGGAGTGTCGGCGCTGTCGCCGGTGTCGATGCCCGCCGCCCGGGCCAGGCGCAGGAACAGTCGCGCGTTGTCGCGCAGCCGCCGCAGCGGGGTCGGGTCGGCGCGCAGTTGCCGGATCGCCGCGGCGGAGGCGGCGGCGTTCATCGGTGTCATGCCGACGCTGTAGACGAATCCCGGCGTGGTGTATTTCAGGAAGCGGATCAGCTCCGCGCTGCCCGCGACGTATCCCCCGCAGCCTGCCAGCGCCTTCGACATGGTGCCCGACCAGAGTTCGACATCGCCGCGGTCCACGCCGAAGTGCTCGCCGATGCCGCCGCCGTGCGCGCCGAGCACGCCGATGCTGTGCGCCTCGTCGATCATGAGCAGCGCCCGGTGCCGCTTCTTGATCTCGATGATCGCGGGCAGGTCGGGGATGTCGCCGTCCTGGCTGTAGACGCCCTCGATGAGGATCAGGACCCGGCGGTAGCGGGGGCGGAGTTCGTCGAGCAGCCGGTCCAGGGCAGCGTGGTCGTTGTGTGGGAACGGCCGTCGCGTGGCGCCCGAGAGCACACAGCCCTGCAGGATGCTGTCGTGCGCGAGACTGTCGTGGATCACCAGGTCGTCGGGGCCGACGAGGTGCCCGATGATGGTGACGTTGGTGGAATGGCCGCCGACCAGCGCGATGGCGTCCTCGGTGCCGAGCAGCGCCGCGAGTTCGGCCTCGAGTTCCCGATGCACCGGCTTCTCGCCGGAGAGCACCCGGCTGGCCGAGCAGGAGCTGCCGTAGCGGGCGACGGCGTCCTGCACGGCCGCGACGACGGCCGGGTGACCGGAGAGGCCGAGATAGTTGTAGCTGGAGAAGTTCAGCACCGGGACGCCGTCGATCATCGAGGTGTCGCGGGTGACGCCGTCGTTGACCAGGAAGTACGGATTGTCCAGGCCCAGCGCGGCCGCGCCGGTGAGGCGGTCCTCGATCGCCCGCACCTCCGGGAAGTCGGCGATCCGGTACTCCGGGGTGACGGCGCCGGCCTCCGGTTCGGACGGTGCGCGGCGTGTCGCGGCGATGCCGGCAGCCGGTTCGGGCACGACGTGTCCGGCGGTGGCCGGCAAGGTCGCGGAAATGCGCTGGCCCTCACCGGGTTCGCCGGCTACCTGCGCGGTGACGTACGCGACGACGTCACCCAGCGTCGTCGCGGCGCTCGGCCACGACGGGTCGATCCGCACGCCGGGAAGCTTGCGCATCAGCCCGCCGAACAGATCGGCCAGCATCATGGAGTCGAATCCGAGTGCGCCGGTGAGAGTTTCGGTGTCGCGCAGCCGCTCGACGGAATATCCGCTGACCCGTCCGCATTCCGCGCGAACGACGTCGGCGGCGGCGGGGCCGTCCAGGGCGCCGCCCGGCGCGATGTCGGTGGCAGTGGCCCCGGTCCCCCGCTGCCCCGGGGTCGCTGCGCTCCGCGCCGGGGCGACGGGAGCGGGGACGGCCGACGCCTCGGTCGTGGCGCCCGCGGCCAGGCTCGCCAGCAGCGCGTTCTGTTCGCGGAAGAGCGCGATCATCTGGTCCATGGTGGTGTCCTCGGCCGGGGTGGCGGGTGGGGTGAGGGTGGTGGGTTCGATCCAGAAGCGATGTTCGGTCGAGAAGTCGTAGCCCGGCAGCCGGCGGCGCACGCGCTGCGCGGGCTCGTAGAGGTGATCCCAGTCGGGATCGAGGCCGTCGCGGTACAGCGCGGCGACGGTCTCGGCGAGTTCGCGGCCGGTCGCGGTGGGTCCGGGGCTGGGCGCCAGGCAGCGCGGCAGCAGGTCGCGCCCGACCAGCGGGGTGAGCATGCGCCGCGGGCCGATCTCGACGAGGTGGGTGGGGTCGGTGGCGACGGCCGCGGCCAGCGCGTCACCGAAAAGGACAGTGGCGCCGACGTGTTCGACCCAGTACTCGGCGTCCATCGTCTCCTCCGCCGCGAGGCGCCTTCCCCGCACGGTCGAATAGACCGGCAGCGCGGGTGCCCGATAGTCGCATTCGGCGGCGACGACCGCGAATTCCGCCAGCATGGGCGTCATCAGCGGACTGTGGAAGGCGTGTGACACGGTCAGCGGCTTGGAGATCACCGCGCGCTCACCGAGCGCGGTCCTGATCCGGCCCAGCGCGGACGAGGCGCCGGCGAGCACCAGATCCCGCGGCCCGTTCTCGGCGGCCACGGCGATCTCGGGTTCCCCGGCGAGGAGATCGGCGACGCGATCGCGCGGCGCGCGGACCGCCAGCATCCCGCCGCCCTCGGGCAACCGCTGCATCGCGCGGCCACGGGCGACGACCAGCCGGCAGGCGTCGGCGAGGTCGAGCACACCCGCCACCACCGCGGCAGTGAACTCGCCGATGCTGTGGCCGAGCACCCAGGCGGGGCGCACGCCGGCGTCGGCGAGTGCCTGCGCCAGGGCGTATTCCATGGCGAAGACGGCCGGTTGCGCGAGTTCGGTGCGGTCGACGTGGGCGGTGTCGTCGAGCAGCAGCGCCCGTACCGAACGGCCGAGCGGGCCCGCCATCGCGGCGTCGACGGTGCGCAGCGCGCGCCGGAACGCGCCGCTGTCCGCGTCGAGGCGCCTGGCCATCCCCGCGAACTGCGAACCCTGCCCGGTGAACAGCCAACCGACCCGAACCTGCCCCGCCACACCCGTTTCCGCGCCGGCGCGCAGGCGAGCGAGCGCCGCGTCGCGGTCGGCGGCGACGATCGCGAGCCGATGACGACCGGTCGACTTGACCCGATTGCTCGTCCAGCACACCTGTGCGAACCGATCCGCCGGCATCGACCGCAGTGCTGCCGCGAAGCGAACGGCATTGCGCTCCAGACCTTTCGCGCTGTCGGCCGACAGCGTGAGCACCCCGCCGCCACCCGGCGCCGACGCCTCGTCGACCGGGGCACTGGCCAGCACGAGGTGCGCGTTGGTGCCACCGATGCCGAAGCCGCTGACCCCGGCCACCGCGGGCCCCGCCAGCGGCATCGGCTCGGCGAGCAGGCGCAGTCCGTGCCGGGCCAGCTGCAGGCGCGGATTCTCCCGGTCGGCGAATCGGGTCGGCGCGACGACGCCGTGGTGCAGGCTCAGCGCGACCTTGATGAGTCCGGCGACCCCCGCCGCGCCTTCGGTATGGCCGAGATTGCCTTTGATGGAACCGATTCCGCAGGGCCGCGCGCGGTCGCGCCCGTGCAGCGCGCCCAGAGCCTTGACCTCGATCATGTCGCCGAGGACGGTCCCGGTGCCGTGCGCCTCGAGGAAGTCCACCGCCCCGGCCTCGACGCCCGCCCGGCGCGACGCCTCGGCGATCACCTGCTGCTGGGCCCATCGGCTCGGCGCGGTGATGCCGTTGCTGCGCCCGTCGGAGTTCACGGCGCTGCCCTTGATCACCGCGTAGATCGGCAACCCTTCCGACTGAGCGTCGGCCAGGCGGCGCAGCACCAGTACCGCCACGCCCTCGCCGCGCACGATCCCGTCGGCGTCGGCGCTGAAGGGTTTGCAGCGCGCGTCGGGCGCCGAGAGTCCGGCCTGGGTGTAGAACACCCCGACCGCGGGCGTGAGCACGAGGTTCACGCCACCGGCGAGTGCCTGCTCACACTCGCCGGAAGCCAGTGCGGCACAGGCGAGATGGACCGCGACCAGCGACGACGAGCAGGCCGTATCGACCGCCAGGCTCGGTCCGCGCAGATCCAGCTGATAAGACAGCCGGTTGGCCGTCATGAAGTAGCCGTTGCCCGAGCCGTGCTGCGGGGTGATCGCCGCGTAGTCCGACATCCGCAGGTTGGCCCATTCGTTGGCCATCACGCCGATGTACACGCCGGTGCGCGAACCGGATTGGGCCCGGGGATCGAGGGTGGCGTCCTCGAACGCGCGCCAGCTCGCCTGCAGCAACAGCCGCTGCTGCGGGTCCATCGTCTCGGCCTCGTGCGGGGTGATGCCGAAGAACTCGTGGTCGAAGGCGTCGGCGTCGGCGATGAATCCGCCGCGGTGGGTGTTGATGGTGCCCGGCCCACCCGCCGGATCGTGGAAGTCCTCGGCGTGCCAGCGGTTCGCCGGGACCGTCGAGATCGCGTCGCGGCCGTCGAGCAGCAACTGCCACAGCGCCGCGGGATCGGCCGCCTGGGGAAAGCGGCAGTCCATGCCGACGATCGCGATGTCGGTCATGCCGCGACCGCGAACTCGTCGGCGAGGAAGCCGGCGATCGCGACGATGGTCGGGTAGTCGAAGACCAGCGTCGGGTCGATCTCCACGTACCAGCGGTCCTCGATCTCGCCGCACAGGGACACCGCCGAGACGGAGTCCATGCCGAGTTCGGCCAGCGGCACGGACGGATCCACCTGGTGCGTGGCGCGGTCGGTGTAGTCGGCGACACGCTCCACGAGCCAGTCCTGGATGGTCGACGGGGGGTGTGCGGTGGTGCGGAACATGCTGGGCTCCTGGATGATTCGAGGCGATCAGACGGTCAGCGCGCGGTCGAGCGCCGGTTCGAGGTCCTCGTGCAGCACCCGTTCGAGGCCGTGCGCGAGGAAGGCCGCGCGCATCGAGCCGCGCTGAACCTTGCCGCTGGTGGTGCGATGCACCGCGCGAGCCGAGCGGGCGGCGAGGAGCACGACGTTCGGTGCGGGAACGTCGAATCCGCGGGCCACCGCGCGCTTGATGGTCGCGCTCAGGTCGGCGAGGGTGCTGTCGCCGAGCAGTTCCGGGCGCGCGCCCTGCATCACGACCAGGCGCTCGCGGCCGCGCACGTCGACCGAGACCACCGCGCCCGCGTTGCCCGCGAGGGCGGGGTGCAGATCCTGGACGAGTTCCTCGACATCGGCGGGATGGATGTTGCGGCCGTTGACGATCAGCAGGTCCTTGAGCCTGCCCGCGACGAACAGCTCGCCGCCGCGCAGCAGGCCGAGATCACCGGTCCGCAGGTACGGCCCGTCAGCACCGAGGTGGGCGTCGAAGACCGCGCGGGTCTCGGCAGGCCGGTTCCAATACCCGGCGGCGACGCTGTCCCCGCGCACCCAGATCTCGCCGGTCGCGCCGTCCGGAAGTTCGGCGCCGGTCGCGGGATCGACGATCCGGATCTCGATGCCGTCGGCCGCGTGACCGCAGCTGACCAACGGCGCGTCGCCCGCCCGGTCGTAGTACGCCGGGGTCGACCCGATCCGCGTGGAAGCGGCCAGCAGGGTCACCTCGGCCAGGCCGTAGGCGGGCAGGAACGCGGTGGGCCGCAGCCCGGCGGGCGCGAACCGCGCGAGGACGGCCTCGATCGTGCGAGCCCGCACCGGCTCGGCGCCGCTCAGCGCGGCTTCCAGGCTGCTCAGGTCGAGCGCGGCGAGTTGCTCGTCGTCGACCCGGCGCAGGATCAGGTCGTAGGCGAAGTCGGGGGCGGCGGTGTAGGTCGCGCGGTAACGGTCGATGGCCTGCAGCCAGCGCACCGGGCGCTTGATGAACGTCGTCGGCGCCATGAACACCAGGTTCGCGCCCGCGTAGGCGGCGCCCAGCAGCATGCCGATCAGGCCCATGTCGTGGAACTGCGGAATCCAGCTGACGCCCGTCGAGTCGGCGGTGATCCCCCGCGCGGCGATCGCCGCCTCGTTGTGCAGCAGATTGCGGTGCGTGACGACGACGCCCTTGGGCGTCCCGGTGGACCCCGAGGTGTACTGCAGGAACGCGATCGTGCCCGGGTCCAGGTCGGGCAGCCGCCAGGCGTCGGCGTCGCCGAGCGGCTGGTCGGTCGCGACCACGGTCGCGGTGGTGGCGGTCTCGACGAGTGCGGCGAAGTCGGCGGTGGTGAGCACGAGCTCGGCGCCGGAGTCGGCGACGATGCCACGCACCCGGTGCGCGGCCCGCTCCTCGTGCGGCAGCGGCGCGGGAACCGCGACGACGCCGGCGTAGAGGCAACCGAGGAAAGCGCGCAGGAAGGCCATGCCGTCCAGGTAGAGCAGCACGACCGGGCGCGTGGCCTCGGGGCGCTGCGACAACCACTGGGCGAACGCGCGGGCGTCGCGGTCGAGCGCGCGGTAGGTGACGGCGTCCTCGACCAGCTCGCGGCCGGATTCCCGCAGGTAGACGTAGCGGCGATCGTCCCCGTAGCGCTCGAACTGCTGCCGGACGTGGTGTACGTAGCTGGCCTGCATGGCGTCCTTCCGCGGCGGGTTCTTCGGGGCTGGCTATTACTCTGCGCGCCCCCGCGGCGGCCCGGAAGTGCCCTCAGGGCCGGGCTGTCGAACCCTCAGGGTGGGTCCGCCCACCCCCTGTGGTGGACCGGCAATCGCGTTGACAGCCGCGGGCCGCTGTGGCCTCCTTGGCGGGTGGGGACCACCGCTTCGCTCCGTCTCGCCGCCACCGCCGATCTGCACCTGCGACCCGCCGTCGCCGGAAAGTTCCGGCCCGGCTTCCTCGACCTCGACCGGCACGCCGACCTGCTGCTGCTCGCCGGCGATCTCACCGAGGGCGGCACCGTGGCCAACACCGAGCTGCTGTGCGCCGAACTCGCCGATCTCCCCGTTCCGGTGGTCGCCGTCCTCGGCAATCACGACCACGACGAGAACCGCGGCGAGTTCATCACGCGACGCCTTACCGACACCGGAGTCGTTGTCCTCGACGGTGATTCGACGGTCCTGACGCTGTGCGGGCACCGGATCGGGATCGCCGGTGTGATGGGCGGCTCGGGCGGATTCCCTGGGCATCCCGGCGATCCGGAGCGGGGGTCGGCCGAGCATCGGGCCCGGATGCGCCGGGGTCCGGTGGACGCGCGGCGTCTGCGGCAGGCGCTGGACGGCCTGGACTGCGCCACCCGGGTCGCACTGACCCATTTCGCCCCCGTGGTCGAGACACTCGCGGGTGAGCGCGAGTCCATCTATCCCGGATTGGGCTGTCATGCCCTGGGCGAGGCGATCGACGCCGGCCGCGCCACCCTCGCCCTGCACGGCCACGCGCACGCGGGCAGCGAGTGCGGACGCACCGAGGGCGGTGTCCCCGTCCGCAATGTCTCCTACCCGGTACTGCGCCGCACCTACGCGGTCTACGACCTCGCGGTGGACGCACGTCGTGTCAGGCCGCCGAGTCCGTGAAGGCCCAGACGACCGCGGGCCTGCCGGTGGCCTTCACCCGTCGCCGTTCGCCGGTGCGCTCGAGTCCCGGGATCGCCGCGAGCGTCCGGTTGAGGTTGGCCGGATCGGGGCGGGCGCCGTGCAGCGAGGTACTCAGGTCGACCGCGCGGGTGGCGGGGAATTCGGCGCCGGCCAGGGCGCGCGTCAGGTTCTGGTCCTTCCACAGCAGCGCGGCGAGCAGGCCGCGGCTGGTGTCGACGATGCGGTTGTGGTCGAAGGCCAGCGGGGGCACCGCGTCGAACTCGACCCAGTCGGCCGGGCCCTCGTGTTCGGCGACCACGGCCCACATCGCGATGGACAGCGTCGGGCCGCGCGGATCGCGGTGCGGCTCGTCGAAGGTGACGAGCTGACCGACCGCGCCGATCGCCTCGACCGGCACACCGAGTTTGGTGTGCACGGCCCGCCGCGCGGCGTCGGCCAGCCGTTCGCCCCGGCCGAGCAGCACGCCGGGCAGGGCGAGTTCACCGGTGAACGGCTCGAACTCGCGGGCGGCGATCCCGATGCGCACCGCGCTGTCGGCCTCCCAGCACCGCAACGTGACGACATCGATCGATACGACGGATTGCTCCACGTCGTGCCATCCTGCCGGATGCGCGCGCCGAATGGGAACCTCCCATCCCATGGGTCCGCCGCGCGGATCTCCTCCGGCACACGGTGTCGGGCACGCGACCGCGTTCACGCCGTGCGCGCGCCCGCGGCCACCGGGGCAGGGCCGAGTACCGGCCCGCGCGGCACACGATCCCGGCGTTCCGGTCCGTGACCGGTGAGGACGACCGGCGCGCCGAGCCGGCGGGCGAGCCAGTCCGCCGGATCACCGTCGACGGGTTCGAGCACCGGGGTCGCCGCCGACAGCAGGCCGGTGAGGCGTTCCTGGTGCTCGAGATCACGCCACCGGCCCGGGACGAGTTCGGTGATCCTTCCCGCTCGCGTCTCGTATGCCGCTGCCGCACAGTCGTTTCCGCTCACGTCGAGATGATTCACCACCAACCCGTCGATCCCGCCGCACACCTCGACGGCGTAGCGCAACAGGATCGGATCGAGGTGCCCCTGCCGGAACGCGCCCTGGTAGGGCCCGGCGCCGTTGTGCGGTTCCGGAATGCCCAGCGGCGCTTCGGTCGGCAGCGGACCGGCGCCGTGCCGGGTCATGTAGGTGCGGGTGACACCGAGAACCCGTGCGGTACCGCCGATTCCGGCGATCATGGCGCGGGCGTTGCGGGGTTCCACCGTCGACCAGGTCGTGTGCGGGTGCAGCCCACGCCACTCGTCGAGCAGCACGCCCTGCGCGCCCTCGAAGACGAGCCTGCCCCGCGCCGCCGCCCGCGCGAGCGCACCGCCCTCGGTGATCCGCACCGCCCGGGCGAAGTCGCGGTACATCCGCACCAGCTCCTCGATCGGTTCGTAGTGGTGCGCGCTCGGCCCGATCAGCGCCTCGTAGTGCGCGGCCAGCCGGTCCAGCTTGGCCCGCAGGACGGCGGGCGTGCGGCAGTCGGCGACCGTCGGCGCCTCGTGCGCCAGGGCGTACCACGCGGTTTCGCCGATGCCACGGCCGCAGGAACCGTGCCGCGAGGAACCCCTCGCGTCCTCGCGGGCACGGTTGGCCGCGATGTGGATCGGCGTGGTCAGCAGGGCCCGCCCGTCGACGGTGAGCAGCCCCAGCGGATCGCGCACGCCGAGCGCCGCGAGCCGCTCGGACTCCGCGGCCAGCGACATCGGCTCCACCAGCATGTGCCGCGACAGCAGCGTCGGCACGCTGTGGAAGGTGCCCGCACCGAACTGGGCGAAGGTGTGGTGCCGGCCGTCGGCGACGACATTGTGCGCGGCCTGCGCGCCGCCGTTGAACCGCACGACCGCCGCCACCCCGAGATCGGCCTCGGGAGCGCACAGCCAGTCGACCGTCGCGCCCTTGCCCGCGTCACCGAAGCCGAGGTCGACGACGACCAGGTGCTCCCTGTCGAACATGGCTGTGCTCCTTCGCTTCTCATCGATCACTTGCCGGGCGGCAGCGCGCGGACGCTGCTGACCGGCTTCGCCCCGAGCGCGCGGCCCACCGCGTCCGCCTCGTCGACCGAGCCGACATCGCGCAGATCGGCCAGGCCGGTGTCGACGTCGACGCGGTCCTCGCCCAGCCCGATGGTCAGCGCGATCAGTTCGCAGACCGCGCCGGGGTCGTCGAGCTTCAGGAAGTTCTGGCCCAGCAGGCCCGCCCAGTGCTCGGCGATCTCCGGATCGCGGTAGTACGCAGACTGATTCGGCAGGATGTAGTAGACGTGCCAGCGTTCGGCCAGCTCCCGGTAGATCGACTCGACCGACACATCGCGGCGCACGTGATCGCCGATGACCGACCTGATGTGCCGGGCGGCCAGGCGCGGCTTGTTCAGCTCGTCGCCGATCACGAACAGATAGCCGCGCTTGCCCCGCTTCTCCCACGCGTCGGTCGCGACGTGCTGGGCCATGAAATAGGCTGCCAGCTCGTAGCTTTCGGACTTCTGCCCGCCTCCGCCGCCCTCGAGCAGGATCGAGCGCAGCTGCTCGTCCATCCGGTTGTCCGATTCGAACTGCCCCACCTGCAGTGGCACCCGGTCGGTGTCGGCGTCGCCGATCGCGCCGAACAGCACCTGCGGATCCTGCGCGTAGCCTTTGCTTTTCAGCAGCCCGTGCAGCTTCCCGAGCTTGTCCTGCATGATCCGCGGCACCCGCCCCATCGACCCGGTGACGTCGAACAGCACCGCCACCGGCAGCGAGTTCCCGTGCTCCGCCGAATCCCGGCACTCGCGAACCCCCACCCCGAACGGATCCAGCGCCGGATGCGCACACCAGGTGTCATACGCCCGCTCCCGCATCCGCGCGGTATACCCGAAGTCGTCCTCCCCCGCCCGCGCCCGAAACGTCTTCCCCGCCCGATACGCCCTGTCATCCCAATTCCCGTACCCCACCAGAATCACTCCCTCTCAACTCGTCGTACTTTTAGTCTATTCAACCAAAACAACGAACGTCAAGAGCGCGAGGCGAGGCCAAATCAGTTCTGACAGTCCTCGACGCCCGCGGCATCGCCGTACCCACCGAGGTCCGCGACTGCGGGGTTTGGCAGCATGTTCCTGCATCGCATCCTGAGCTGCGACGACCTCGATCAACTCCAGAAGTGGCTCCGCCTGGCACTCGAAGTCAACCGGGCCACCGACCTCCTGGACTGACCTCACTCCGCGTCCCGAGACAGCGCCTCGGGTAGGGGTGTCAGGTATCCACCGACGAGGGAGGCGCCGGGGCCGGGGCGGCCGCCGGGGCCGGGGTGCCAGGTGACGTTGGCGGCGGTGAGGGGGCCGGCACAGTGGCGGCAGACGACGACACCCTCCGTGGTGTGGCCGCAGTCGCGGTGGACGACGGTGACGGGTGGGCCGTCCGGGGTGGCGAGCCAGCGATCCCCCCAGGCCACGAGCATGGCCAGGACAGGGTAGAGGTCACGGCCGCGTTCGGTGAGCACGTACTCGGTGCGGGTCGGGTTGTCCTGATAGACGCGGGTTTCCACGATGTCATGCTCGCGCAGCGTACGAAGCCGGTCCGCCAGGACGTTCGAGGCAATGCCGAGATCACGGCGCAGGTCCTCGAAGCGGGTGATGCCCACGAACAGGTCGCGCAGGATCAGCGGGGTCCACCGCTCCCCCACGATGCCCACCGTGCGGGCGATCGAGCACGCGATATCCGCGAGTTCCACCTTGGCCATACCCGACATCGTAGTCCATTGCTTTTTGCAAGCTAGCTGTTTACGGTCGTGGGGACGGCTGTACTCGAGGGAGAGGACCTGATGCGCCCATGACCGAGGACCCTGCGGGCGAGTACGTCGCCCGGTTTCGACGGGCCACCGTCGACAACGACATTCCGGCGATGCTCGACACCATGACCGAGGACGCCGAGCTCGTCTCGCCGATCTCGGGCCGCATGGTGTTTCGCGGACGCGCCGACCTCACTCCGCTGCTGACGATCATCTACCGCACACTGCGCGACCTGCGCTGGGCCGATACCGTCGGCACCGGCGACACGCGAGTCCTGTTGGGCGAGGCCCGGTTCGGACCCTTCCCGCTGACGGAGGCGCTGGTGCTCGAGCTCGCGCCGGACGGGCGCATCCGACGGCTGCGCCCACACCTGCGCCCCCTGGGCGCGATCCTCGCCTTCACCCTGTGGCTCGGACCCGCCATGGCCAGGCACCCGGCGGTCGTGCGCCGCGCCGCCGGGTTCTAGGAGCCCGCCTCGACCAGGCCGTCCGGGGTGAGCTCGAGGGTGCGGGTGATCCCGATGTCGTCGAGGAAACGCTGATCGTGGCTCACCACGATCAACGCGCCCTCGAAGCCTGCCAGCGCCTGGGTGAGATGGGTGAGGCTGGGCAGATCGAGATTGTTGGTCGGCTCGTCGAGCATCAGCAGGCGCGGCGCGGGTTCGGCCAGCAGCAGCGTGGCCAGCGCCGCCCGCAGCCGCTCACCGCCCGAGAGGGCCGCGGCCGCGACGTCGGCATCGGCGCCGCGGAACAGGAAGCGCGCCAACTGTCCCCTGATCCGTTCCGGGGACGCGTGCGGCGCCGCGTCGGCGACATTGTCGAAGACACTGCGCTGTTCGTCGAACACGTCGAGGCGCTGCGGCAGCAACCGCCACGGGACCTTGGGCCCCTCCTCGACGATCCGGCGCAGCAGAGTGGTCTTGCCCGCGCCGTTGCGTCCGGTGAGCGCGATCCGTTCCGGTCCGCTCACCCGCAGATCCACCACCGGCCCGTTGGCCAGCCGGACCCGCTCGAGCGTCACGACGTCCTGGCCCGGATACAGCCTGGTGTCGGGCAGGTCGATGCGGATCTCACGGTCCGCGCGCACCGATTCCGCGGCCTGGTCGAGGGTTTCGCGCGCGCTCTCGAGCTTCTCGATGTGGCTGGTGCGCAGTTTGCCCGCCGACACCTCGGCCGCGTTCTTGCGCAACCCGGCCACGATCTTGGGCACCCGCTTGGACTCCTGCGCCTTCTGCGCGAACCGCTGCCTGCGATCCAGTTTCGTGCGCGCCTCGACCAACTCGCGGGCCTGCTTGCGGACGTCGCTGCGGGCATCGCGCACCGCTGCCCGCGCCGCCTCCTGTTCCTGTTCGACAATCCGTTCGTAGGCGCTGAAATTGCCGCCGAAGGACCGGATCTCGCCGGACCGCAGCTCGGCGATGCCGTCCATCCGGTCCAGCAGTTCCCGGTCGTGGCTGACCACGATCACGGTGCCGCCGAACTGGCGGATCACGTCGTAGAGGCGGGTGCGCGCGACCACGTCGAGGTTGTTGGTGGGTTCATCGAGCAGCAGCACGTCGGGTTCGCGCAGCAGTTCCGCGACGAGTCCGAGCAGCACGGTCTCGCCGCCGGAGAGCGTGTCGAGGGTGCGGTCGAGGTCGGCGACCGATCCGGCGACGTAGTCGAGGCCGAGCTTGCCCAGCAGCGCGATCGCCTCGTCCTCGATCTGCCACTGCACCCCGACGGTGTCGAAGTCCTCCGGTTCGCCCGCACCGCGCTCGATGCGCTGGATCGCGGCCCTGACCTCGGCGATGCCGAGCACGGTCTCGACCCGCTGCCCGGTCCGCATGCCGAGGTCCTGGCGCAGGTAGCCGAGGCGTCCCGGCACGGTGATCGACCCGCGCAGCGGGCGCAGTTCCCCGGCGATCAGCCGCATCAGGGTGGATTTGCCCGCCCCGTTGCTGCCGACGAGCCCGATCTGGCCCGGCCCGAGGACGGCGTCGAGGCCGTCGAAGACGACGGTGCCGTCCGGCCAATGAAAAGTGAGATCGGAAAAAGAGAGAGTTGCCATGCGGATCCCCTGGAGGTGCGACGGATACACGGTGCGCGTAATGCGGACCGTCCGGAAGCGCTACCTCAAGAAATCAACGCACGACTCCGATCGCCGGGAACAAGACCCATCATTTCTAACATCAGCCGCCACGCGATGCCAAGGTCTTTTCCGCCACAGCGGCCCGGCTACTCCGCGCCGGGCCGCTCCGCTGAGCCGCTAGAGCTCGATGATCGAGGTGAGCGGGTAGTCGCCCTGGTGTTCGCGGCCCTTCAGGAAACCGAGTTCCAGGACGACGGCGGCGGCCACGACCTCGGCGCCCACCTCGGTGAACAGCGCGGCCGCGGCGGCCAGGGTGCCGCCGGTGGCGAGGACGTCATCCAGCAGCAGGATGCGCTTGCCGGTGAGTTCGACGCCGTTGGCCGGGATCTCCAGGGCGGCCGAGCCGTATTCGAGCTGGTACTCGCGCGAGACCACCGGCGGCGGCAGCTTGCCGCCCTTGCGGATGGCGAGCACCCCGGTGCCGAGCGTGGCCGCGACACCGGCGCCGAGCAGGAAGCCCCGCGCGTCGACGCCGGCGACGAGGTCGACGTCGGGGGCCACGGCCGCCAGGCAGTCGATGACGGCGCGGAAGCCCTCGGCGTCGGCGAAGACCGGGGTCAGATCCGCGAAACGCACACCCGGCGTGGGGAAGTCATCGTGCCAGCGGGTCAGCCGATGCACCGCGTCCGCGGCCTTGCCGCTCCGCTCGCTGACCTGGTCGTCGGACTCGACCACCGCGTGCTTGCTCATCGACACCTCTCCGTCACGGCCACGCTCCGCGTGCCTGCCACCACTGCTCATCGCTGCAACACCCAGCGATCCATGTTCCATCCGGTTCCGGCCTGGGTCGGCCCGGCGATCCCGTTCTGCATGCCGGCGCCGAACGCGATGGTGCGCGGCGTGGCGAACAGCGGGATGCTCGGTAGCTGCGCCCACAGCAGGTTCTCGGCCTCGGTGAGCAGATTCAGCGTCGCGGTCGAGTCGGCCTCTCCCGCAAGCTGATCGGTGATGGCATCGTAGCGACCGTTGGCGAAGCCGCCGACATCGAGTCCGCTACCGGCCCGCAACGCCGAGAACGCGGCCACTCCCGTGGCCGACCCGGCCGGGCCCGGCACCGACGCGGTGCCGCCGAGGACGGCGTCGACCGCACCCTCGGCCAGCTTGGCCGGGGTGAAATCCGGTGCGCCCGCGTCGACCACGGTGATCCCCGCGCCCCGGCAGGACTCGGCGATCATGGCCACGGTCTTCGCGCGCCGTGCGTCGGGCGCCTGGTAACCGATGCGAATGGTCGGCTGCGCGGCCTTGGCCGAGGCCAGGGTGGCGGTGGCGGCGGCGACGTCGGCGCCCTTGTACTGGTCGGCGGCGCCGATGACGGCCGGATAGTACAGCGAATCCTGCTGCACCACATGAGCGTTCAACGGGCCGGCGCCCAGCCCCGACTTCGGCGGCTCCCCCGCCTTGCCGAGGGTGTCGAACAGCGCCTGCCTCGGCACACACTGGGCGAACGCCCGGCGCACTTCCAGCGGCCCGAAGACCCCCGCGGTGCCGAGAACCAGCTGTTCGGCACCACGGCTCGCGATCGTCTGCTCGTCGAAGCCGTCGAGCGACAGGTCGGCGACCGACCCGGCGCCCACGTCGACGACGCCGAGCGCGTTCTCCTTCGCCTTGGCCGCGTAGTCGGTGCCCTTGGGCCACACCACGATCCGGCTCGTCGCTGGGGCGGCGCCCCACCACTTCTCGTTGGCCACCAGCACCAGACCGTCGCTCGCGCTGAACGATTCGATCCGGTACGGCCCCGAGGACGGGAACTTCGTCAGCTCCAGCGAACCCGGCTTCATGGTCCAGCCGGAGTTCCAGAAGTCGGCGATCCGCCCGAGCACCGCGCCGTCACCGGTCTGCAGCGCGTTCACCACGTTCGGCAGCCCGACCGCCTGCGCCACCACATGGGCCGGCATCAGTTCGGCGGCGGTGAACAGCGTCCGCCACGGCAGGTAGTGCCTGCCGGGGCGGAACACCACGGTGGCGTCCTTGGAGCCCGGCTGGCAGTCGACCCGTTCGATGTCCTCGTAGCCCGCGGTGCTCGCCGCGTCGAACAGCGGCACGGGGCCGCGGTCGCCGGGGCGGGTGAAGCGGCCGGAGCGGGCCGCCCAGGCCAGCACCAGATCGTCACAGGACGTCGCGACCCCGTCGGAGTAGACCCCGTCCGGGTTGAGCCGGTACTGCACGGTCTGTGTCTCGCCGGGCACCTCCTTGGCGGTGCCCGCGTCGGTGTCGGCGACCTGCTGGCCGTCCGGGCCGGTGTAGAAGAACCCGGTCAGCACCCGGCCGAACACCGCGGTGGACCCGCTGCTCGCCCCGAGCGTGCTGCCGCCGTTGTAGCTGGCGACCGCCGCGTCGACGGCGTACCCGATGGAGGGCACCTGGTTCTTGCTCGAGCACCCGGCCATCAGGCCGGTGGCGACGGCCGCGGTGGCCGCCACGGTGATCAGTCGAATCGTGCCGCGTCGCATGATGAGACCCCCTGCTCTCGCCGTCAGTTCCTCCTCTTGTGGCGCTTCCCGCTCGGCCGCGCGCCCGCGCGCGGCGCGGACGCGTCGCTCGGCCGGGGGCCACGGGTGGCGCCTGCCCCGGCGCCGACCGGCACCCGGTGCCCGACGTCGCCCCCGGCCCGCTTGGCGAGCACCTTCTTGGTGTGCGCGGCCACCGGGCCCCAGCGCTCCTTGATCGAGACCAGCACCGGCACGGCGAGGAAGATCGAGGAGTAGGCGCCGACGATCATGCCGACCAGCTGCACGAGCGCGAGGTCCTTGAGCGTGCCGACGCCGAGCAGCCACACCGCGATCACCAGCATGCCGATGATCGGCAGGATGCCGATGACGGTGGTGCTGATCGAGCGCATCAGGGTCTGGTTGGCGGCCAGGTTCGCCTGTTCGGCGTAGGTGCGTTTGTTCAGGTGCAGCACGCCGCGGGTGTTCTCCTCGACCTTGTCGAAGACCACCACGTTGTCGTACAGCACGTAACCCAGAATCGTGAGCAGACCGATCACCGCGGCGGGCGTCACCTCGAAGCCGACCAGCGAATAGATGCCCGCCGTCACGATCAGGTTGAAGAACAGGGACACGATCGCCGCGATCGACATGTCGCGCTCGAAGCGGATGGCGATGTAGATCATCGTCAACGCGACGAACACCACCAGCGCGATCAGCGCCTTCTGGGTGATCTGGCCACCCCAGGTCTCACTGATCTCGGCGATGCTGATCGCGTTGCGGGTGACCTGCCCGGTGGAGTCCTTGGGCTGGAACTCCTCGAACAGCGCGTTCTGCAACTGCTCGGTCTGCGCCGCGTCGAGGGTCTCCGAGCGCACCTGGATGGTCGCGGAGCCGCCGGAGCCGACTTCCTGCACCGACACCGGCCCGTGGCCGAGGGTGCGGGAGTAGACGTCTTCGACCTGCTGGCTGGTGACATCGCCCGCGGCGGGCAGCTGGATCCGCGAACCACCGGCGAAATCGATGCCGAGGGTGAAGCCGCGCACCGCGATGCTCAGGACCGAGATCAGCAGCAGGATCGCCGCCAGCGAATAGAACAGCTTGCGGCGGCTGACGATCGGGAAGCCGCCGGTGCCGGTGTAGAGGCGCTCGAAGAAGCCGTGCTTCGGGCTCTGCGACGGCTCGGCCTTGTCCAGGTACACCGATTCCTCGGTGGGTCGGTCGTTGCTCATCGTGACATCTCCTTCGGCCGGACCTGGCCCGCGCCGCGTTCCCTGGCGATCTGCTGCATCGAACCGAGACCGTTCACCGACGGCTTCGCCCAGAACGGCGAGCGCGCGGCGAGCATCATCAGCGGTGCGGTGACCAGGTAGAGCACGATCACGTCGAGGACGGTGGTGATACCGAGGGTGAAGGCGAAGCCCTTCACCTGTCCGGCGGCGAGCAGGTACAGCACGACCGAGGCGATGAGGCTGACGGTCTTGCCGGAGAGGTTGGTGCGCTGGGCCCTGGCCCAGCCGCGCGGCACGGCCGAGCGGAAGCTGCGGCCCTCACGCATCTCGTCCTTGATGCGTTCGAAGAACACGACGAACGAGTCGGCGGTCAGACCGATACCGATGATCAGACCGGCGATACCGGCCAGGTCGAGGGTGAAGCCGATCCAGCGCCCGAGCAGCACGATGATGCCGTAGACGGCGACGCCGGCCGCGATCAGCGAGAACCCGGCGATGAGCCCGAGCATCCGGTACACGAACAGGCAGTACAGCAGCACCGCGATCAGACCGACCGCGCCGGCGAGCAGGCCCGCCTTGAGCGAGGACAGGCCCAGCGTCGCCGAGACCGTCTCGGCCTCGGAGGTCTGGAACGACAGCGGCAGCGAGCCGTACTTCAGCGTGTTGGCCAGCTCGGCCGCGCTGTCGGCGGTGAAGCTGCCGGAGATGGAGGTGCGGCCGCCCAGCTGCGGGCCCTGCTGCACCTGCGGCGCGCTCACGACCTTCGAGTCGAGCACGAACGCGACCCGCTTGTTGACGTATTCGCCGGTCAGATCGGCCCAGGCGTCGGTGCCGCTGCCCTTGAACTCCAGGTTCACCTCGTGGCGCGCCTGCTGGGAGTTCAGGCCGGAGGTCGCGTCGGCGATCTCCTGGCCGTCGATGCGGCTGGGGCCGAGCAGGAACACCTCGGTGCCGTCCTGCGAGCAGGTGACCAGCGGCAGCGCCGGGTCGTCGTTGCCCGCCAGCGGGTCCGGCTTGGTGCAGTCCAGGCTCGCCGCGGCGACCTGCTGCACGGACTGGTCGGTGCTCTGGCGCAGCGCCTTGGCGTCGGCGATCTCCTTGGCCTGCTGCTGCTGGGGCGTCAGGTCACCACCGGGCGCGGGGGTGGGCGTCGGCGGCGCCTGCGCCGGGAACACCCGCGACTGTGGAGCGGGCGTGGTCGGCTCGCCCTGGGCCGGGGCCTCGCCGGGCGTCGGCGCGGTCGACTCGGCGGGCGCGGGCGCGTCGGTGGCCGGGGCCTGCGGGGTGCCGCCCTGGGCCGGCGGGACCTGCGGCGCGGCGCCACCGGCCTGCGGCTGCGTGGCCGCCAGCACGGGGCGGATGTAGAGCTTGGCGGTGGTGGCCAGCGCGCGAGCCTGCTGGCTGTCCTCACCGGGCACCGTGATGACGAGGTTGTCGCCGTCGATGACCACCTCGGAGCCGGAGACGCCGAGGCCGTTGACACGGTTCTCGATGATCTCCTGCGCCTTCTTCAGGCTGTCCTGGCTCGGCCTGCTGCCGTCGGGGGTGCGCGCGGTCAGGGTGACGCGGGTGCCGCCCTGCAGATCGATACCGAGCTTGGGCGTGGGGGAATGGTCACCGGTGAAGAACACCAGCGCGTAGATCACGGCCAGCAGCGCGGCGTAGACGCCGAGCAGCCGGAACGGATGCGCCGATCCTTGGGAAGGTGGCACAGCAGGTCATCTCCTAGGCGGAAGTCGAGGTCGGAACGGGTGGGCACGACGATGCCCGCACCGGGTGCGCGCCACGGCGGCGCGCCGGCACCGGCGAGAGGGAGTGGATCAGTCCTTGGTCAGCCGGGTCTCGGTCTGCTCCGCGGACTCCTCGACGACGGCCTCGGCCGCGGTGTCGGTCGCGGCGGTCTCCTCGACCACCGACTCGTCGGCGCGCACCTCGCGGATCGCCTGGCGCAGCCAGGTGGTGACGACCTCCTCGGCGATCTCGAGGTCGACGGTGGTGTCGTCCAGGTCGACGACGGTGCCGTACAGGCCCGACGTGGTGACCACCTGGTCACCGACCTTCAGGCTCTCCTGCATGGACGCGACCTTCTCGGCCTCCCGCTTCTGTTTGCGGATGCCGAAGAACATCGGCACGAGCAGGGCGAGGATCAGCAGCGGAAACAGGAAGTCCATCGTCGAAGTCAGTCCCTAGTCAGTGGTGGACGTGCAAGTACGCCTGACAGTCTGCCAGTTCCGCGCGCCGGCGACACACCGGACACCGATCAGCGCGTCCGCGCGCCGCTCACGCGGTGCGGCCGAAGGCGTAGTCGTCGAGCGGGAAGGCGACCGCCTCGCGGTGAGCGTTGAGGGTGCTGGTCGGGCGCAGCAGCGCCGCCTCACCGTGCTGGTTGAAGTAGTAGCTGCGCGCGGTCGAGCAGTCGCCGCCGTAGAAGACCGAGGATCCCAGCTTGTCGGTCACCCGGTCGAGGAACTCGGCGTTGGCCCGCTCGGTGACCTCGAAGGTCTGTTCGCCGCGCCGGAACAACTCGGTGAACAGCCTGCCCATGTGCTTCATCTGGGCCTCGATGGTGGTGAAGTAGGACAGCCCGCTGTAGGAATAGGGGCTGTTGAGGCTGAGGAAGTTGGGGAACTTGGGCACCGTGATGCCCTCGTAGGCCTGGAAGCGGCTGTCGCGCCAGAACTTTCCGAGGTTCACCCCGTCGCGGCCGATGATCTCGATGGCCGGGAAGTTCACGTCCCACAGGTTGAAGCCGGTGGCCAGCAGCAGGGTGTCGATCGCGGTCTTGCGGCCGTCGGCGGTGACGATGCCGTCGGGTTCGACGTGATCGATCGAGTTGGTCTCGAGGCGCACGTGCGGCTGGTTGAACGTCTTGAAGTAGGTGTTGGAGAACGTCGGGCGCTTGCAGCCGAAGTCGTAGTGCGGGGTGAGCTCGGCCCTGGTCTTCTTGTCACGCACCTGGGCGAACAGGTGCGCCTTGGCCAGCGCCGCCGCCGCGGAGTTGAGCGGTTTGGCCTGCGCGTAGTGCAGCACGCCGACGACCATCAGCGCTTCGAGCATGGCCGTGTTGGCCAGCCGGGCCGCCTTCTGGGTGAGCGGCACCTTGGCGAAGAGTTCCTGCACCACGCCGGGGATCGGCGCGTCGACCTTGGGCACCACCCAGATGGGAGTGCGCTGGAAGACAGTGAGCGCGGCGACCCGCTTGGCCACCTCGGGGACCAGCTGCACGGCGGTGGCACCGGTGCCGATGATCGCGGCCCTGCGGTCGGTGAGGTCGTAGTCGTCGTCCCAGGCGGTGGTGTGGATGATCTTGCCCGCGAAGGATTCGATCCCGGGGAACGGCGGGGTGTAGGGCTGGGAGAGGAACCCGGTCGCGGTGAGCAGATAGCGGGCGGTGAGCGTCTCGCCCCCGGCGACGGAGACCGTCCACTGCTGGTTCTCGTCGTCCCAGCGCGCGCCGTCGACGACGGTGCCGAAGCGCATGCGGCGGCTCAGGTCGTATTTGCGCGCGACGTGGTGGGCGTATTTCTCGAGCTCGGCGCCCGGGGCGAACAGGCGCGACCAGTACGGATTGGGCTCGAAGGAATACGAGTAGGTGACCGAGGCGATGTCGACGGCCAGCCCGGGGTACCGGTTCACATGCCAGGTCCCGCCGAGGTCGTCCTCGCGCTCGAGGATGACGAAATTCCGCAACCCGAGCCGGTCGAGTTCGATGGCGGCTCCCATGCCGCCGAAACCCGCCCCGACCACGATCGCGTCCAACTGAGGTGCCACGACGAACCTCCACGTGCGACATTGTGTCTGTTACAGGATGACACATTATTCAGTCCACGGCGACAGTGCCTGACGGCGGTGTACAGTCACGCCGTCAGAGGGCTGTTCATCGGGGGCGTTCGCGATGGGCGAGCCATGACGAAAAGCCATGGGATAGAAGGGCAATCCTGACACAATGACCGCTGTGACGCCCGACGATGTGAGCCGTACCCACTTCGCCATGCCCACCCTCGGCCACCGTGGCTACCACGCCGACGAGGTCGACGCGTTCCTGGAACTGGTCTCGGCGACGCTCGACGGACAGGGCGTTCTCACCGCCGACGACATCCGCCACGTGCATTTCGGGGCGCCGCGCTTCGGCGGGCGCGGCTACCAGGCCGATCAGGTCGACGACTTCCTCGACCGGGTCCGCACCGAACTCGAGCACCGGCAGAAGGGCGGCGCCCCGGTCCCCGCCGCGCGCCCGGGCGACGACGTCGCCGAGATGCTCTCCCCCGACGACGTGCACCGCATGCAGTTCAGCCTCTCGGCCGTCGGGCGGCGCGGCTACCACGAGGAAGAGGTCGACGCGTTCCTGGATCTGGTCGCGGCGACGCTGGCCCACAACGGTCCGGGCAGTCTCACCGCCGAGGACGTGCGCGGGGTGCGCTTCACCGACACCCGTCTCGGCACCCGCGGCTACGCCCGCGAGGAGGTCGACGCGTTCGTCGACCTGGTGATCACCGCGCTCGAGCACGCCGAGCGGCGGCACTGATCAGCCCTGGATGCTGTGCAGTTCGGCCTCGCGCAGGTCGTCGGGGAACACGTAGCGCCGGAACGCCCAGAACCGGAACGCCATCGCCAGCAGCACGCCGAGGATCTGCCCGGAGACGAAGTTCGCGACCGCCTGCACCACCGGATCCACGTGCGGCACACGCAGGTTCAGCACGTACAGCGAGACGGCCTGCGGGATCATGGTGACGCCGATTCCGAGCGCGCTCACGGTGAAGAACAGGGCTGCCTCGTGGCTGCGCTGCCTGCCCCCACGGGTGCGGAAGGACCATTCGCGGTTGAGGATGTAGGAGGCGATGGTCGCGATCAGCGCGCCGAGCAGGCGCGCGGTGAGCGGCTTCTCGCCGAGCACGGTCAGCTTCACCGCGTACACGACCCCGGTGTCGATGAACCAGGTGATTCCACCGACGACCGCGAACTTCAACAGCTCCCGATGTTTCAGGAGCAGGGAACGCAACGGCTCGGGGAGGCGCTGCACCACCGCTTGGACTGCCACCCGGCCGACAGTAGACGACCTCGCGGCGACCTGCCCACCGGGTTCAGTCCAGCAGGTCCATCGACGGGTGCGGTTCGCGCCCACGCACTTCGATCGCGCCGATGACCAGATCCGGCGGCGGCACCAGCCCGAGATGCTCCCAGGCCGTGGCGGTCGCGACCCGGCCGCGCGGCGTGCGGGCGACCAGCCCGGCGCGCACGAGGAACGGTTCGCACACCTCTTCCACGGTGGCCGCTTCCTCCCCGACGGCGACGGCGAGGGTGGACACGCCCACCGGTCCCCCACCGAAGCCGCGCACCAGCGCGCCGAGCACGGCCCGGTCGAGCCGGTCCAGGCCGAGCGCGTCCACGTCGTAGACCTCGAGCGCCGCCATGGCGATCGGGTGGGTGATCACGCCGTCGGCGCGTACCTCGGCGAAGTCGCGCACACGGCGCAGCAGCCGGTTGGCGATGCGCGGGGTGCCCCTGGACCGGCCCGCCACCTCGGCGGCGGCGTCCTGGTCGATCCGGACGCCGAGGATGCGGGCCGAGCGCTGCAGGATGCGCAGCAGTTCCCCGGGGTCGTAGAAGTCCATGTGGCCGGTGAAGCCGAAGCGGTCGCGCAGCGGGCCGGTAAGCGCGCCGGACCTGGTGGTGGCCCCGACCAGCGTGAACGGCGCGATGTCGAGCGGGATCGAGGTCGCGCCCGGCCCCTTGCCGACGACCACGTCGACCCGGAAGTCCTCCATCGCCAGGTACAGCATCTCCTCGGCGGGCCTGGCCATCCGGTGGATCTCGTCGATGAACAGCACATCGCCCTCGACGAGGTTGGACAGCATGGCGGCCAGGTCGCCCGCGCGTTCCAGCGCGGGACCCGAGGTGATGCGCAGGGCGGTGCCGAGTTCGGCGGCGATGATCATCGCCATGCTGGTCTTGCCGAGTCCGGGCGGGCCGGACAGCAGCACGTGGTCGGGGGTGGCGCCGCGCTGCCTGGCACCGCGCAGGACGAGGGCCAGTTGTTCGCGGACGCGGGGCTGGCCGATGAAATCGTCGAGCGAGGTGGGGCGCAGGCCGGTCTCGGTCTCGCCGTCGGACTGCAGGAACTGCGCGGTGAGCGCGGGGTCGTCGGTGTCGAAGGACTCGGGCGCGAAGTCGTCGTCCATGACCTACCTGTTCTTGCCGAGCAGGCCGAGGGCGGCACGCAGGGCCACGGAGGTGGTGGCGGCGGGCTGATCGGCCAGGACCGTGTCGACGGCCTGTTCGGCTTGCTTGGCCGGAAAGCCCAGGCCGACAAGCGCTTCGGCGACCTGTTCGCGCACCGGCGTGAGCGCCGCCTGCGCTCCGGGCGGGCCCGCCGGCACCGGCACCAGATTCACCTTGTCGCGCAGTTCGACGACCATGCGCTCGGCGCCGCGCTTACCGATGCCGGGCACCCGGGTCAGCGCGGCGACGTTGCTCTCCGCCAACGCCTTGCGCAGCGCCTCGGGTTCCAGCACGGCCAGCACGGCCATGGCCAGGCGCGGGCCGACCCCGGAGACGGTCTGCAGCAGGCCGAACAGATCGCGGGCCTCGGTGTCGGCGAAGCCGAACAGCGTCATCGAGTCCTCGCGCACGATCATCGCGGTGTAGAGCCTGGCCTCCTCACCCCGGGTGAGGCCGGCCAGCGTCGCCGGGGTGACATTGAGCCGGTAGCCGACCCCCGCGGCCTCGATCACCACATGGTCGAGCGCGATCTCGAGCACCTCGCCGCGTACCGACGCGATCACCGGCGCACCACCTTTCGTTGTTCGGCCAGCCGCTGCTCGTAGCGGCGGCGGACCTCGTCGGCCTGTGCCTGCGCGGCCGCCATGCGGTCCAGCAGCGGCGCCCGCCAACAATGACAGATCGCCAGCGCGAGCGCGTCGGCGGCGTCGGCCGGTTTCGGCGCGACCTGGAGTCCGAGGATCCGGGTGACCATCGCGGTGACCTGGGCCTTGTCGGCGGTGCCGTTGCCGGTGACGGCGGCCTTCACTTCACTGGGCGTGTGGAAGGCGACCCGGATTCCCCGCCGGGCCGCGGCCAGCGCGATCACGCCGCCCGCCTGCGCGGTGCCCATCGCGGTGCGCACATTGTGCTGCGCGAAGACCCGTTCGATGGCGACCGCCTCGGGCTGATGGGTGTCCATCCAGTGCTCGGCGGCGTCGGCGACGGCCATCAGCCGCAGCGCCAGCTCCGCGTCGACCGGTGTGCGCACCACCCCCACGTCGAGCGCGACGACCTTGCGCCCCGGCCCACTGTCGACCATGCTGAGCCCGCACCGGGTGAGCCCCGGATCGACGCCCATCACCCGCACCGGCAGCCCCTTCGAAGACGCGAACAATTGTTCGAAAGTCTAGAGCATCCGCCCGCCGGCCCCGGCCAGCGACACGGGCACCCCTCCCTGATCACGCCAGGCCGAGCAGCGCGCGATCCTTCGCGAATTCGCCCCAGACCCGCGCTGGATCGGCGACGAGCTTACGCTCGTTCAGGTCGAGCAGGCCGGCGGCCTCACGGCGTGGTCGGCAATCCGATCGCGGGGTCGACGAACCGGTTGGTGACGATCGTGGCGGCGGTTACGCCGTCGGGTACTTCGAGCCCGCGCTTGCGCAGGATGGGTGTCACCGCGCTGATCACCCGGTCGACGCGGCCGGTGTCGAAATCGCCCAGGGTGGCGTCCGGCCCGTTGCCGACGATCTTCTGCGCCAGCTGCACTCGCACCGAATCGGTGTTGCCACCCTCGGTCATCGGCGGGCCGTCCGGAATCGTCCGGGCGATGCGCAGCAACGCCTGGTTGACCGGCTCCGGATTCCGGACATAGTCGACCTGCGCCTGCTGCAGCAGCGGCACGAGCTTGCTCAGGCACGGTGCCAGCGCGTCCAGTTCGCCGCTGCGCACCGACCACGCGTGCGGATAGATCTCGTAGCCGGATTCGTGCACCAGCAGCGATTTCACCGGCTTGAGCCAGCCTTTCACATCGTGCTCCCAGCGGTAGGGCTCGTTGGAGACATAGCCCTGCTGCATCGCCCTGCCCCGCTCGGCGACGAAGCGGCTCGGGGTGCCGTCGAAGGAGGCGTCGGCCTGGGCGGCGGACACGTCGCCGTGCGCGATCAGGTAGTCCATGAACAGCTTGCCCTCGCTGTAGACCACCGGGGCACCCGTGCCCGGCACGTCCTTCCACGAACTGACCTGCGGATAGGTCGCCGGGTCGAACAGCACGATCTGCGGGTTCACATCGAGGGAGGCGAACACCCCGGTGACGGGGAACTTGGCGGCGGCGCGCACCGCGTCGTCGGTCGGGACGAAGCCGAGGGTGATGCTCTGATCCTGATACATCTGGGCGGGCACCGGCTGCCCACCCAGGAACGGACCACCCAGGCGCACTTCGACATTCACGCCGGTGTCACCGAGCGGACCGGAGTACGCGCCCTTCGCCACGTCGACGGTGCCGTCCGGCCCGACCAGCTGATAGGCGGCGGCCCGCTCGGGGGTGGCGTACCAGTCGGTCTGGATGACGACGGTCGCCGGGCAGATCCCGGCAAGTGCGCCCTGGCCGGTCGGTGCCGGTACGGAGGTCGCGCTCGTACAGGCGGTCAGCGCGGTGGCGCAGGCCAGGACGGCCGTGGCGAGGAGATGTTTCTGCACCGGGAGTTCCTTCGGGGTCGAGCGATGAGGAGGGTGGGGCGGTCGGGGTCAGGCGTCGCGGCGCAGGCCCTGCGCTCTGTCGACGCGCCGGGCCAGGAAGTCGAAGAGCCAGAACAGGATCAGGCCGACGAGCGAGGACAGCAGCAGCGCGGTGAGCAGTTCCTCGGTGGCCAGCTGCTGGCGGTAGACGTCGATCATCCGGCCGATGCCGGGTTCGCCCTGCCGGAAGAAGAAGTCGGCGACGATGGATCCGATGATCGCCATGCCGCCGGAGATCTTGAAGCCGGAGATCATCGCGGGCAGCGCGGTGGGCAGCTGCAGTTTCACCAGGCGCTGCCATCGGCTCGCCCCGTGCAGGGTGAACAGGTCGTGCTCGGCGGGCGCCACCGATTTCAGGCCGAACAGTGTGTTGGTGACGACCGGGAACAACGAGACCATCACGCAGACGATCACCCGGCTGGAGAACTCGTAGCCGAACCAGAACCCGAACAGCGGGACCACCGCGAGGATCGGAATCGTCTGCAGCACCACCGCGTACGGATACAGCGAGTACTCGGCCCAGCGCGCCTGGCTCATCACCACCGCGAAGCTCACCCCGAGCACGATCGCCACGACCAGCCCGACCAGCGCCACCTGCACGGTCGACCACAGCGCGGCCACGATCGCGGTCCGCGCGACCGGATCGAGCAGTCCCTTCGCGATCACCTGTTCCGGGGCGGGCAGCAGGAACCGCGACTGCGGGTCGAGCAGGACGTGACTCACCAGCGACCAGCACGCCAGCACGGCGACGAACACCACGATCGGGGCGAGCACCCGGATCGGCGAGATCCGAAACGGCCAGCGGCGGCGGAGCTTCGGTGTCGCCGCGTCGAGTCCGGCACCGGACACCACGACGGCGGTCATGCGGCGACCTCCTGTTCGGCGCCGCGCAGCGCGCCCGACACCTCGGCCGAGATCGCCGCGAATTCCGGGGTGTAGCGCAGCTGCGGCAGGCGGGGGAAGTCGAAGGGCACCGCGATCTCGGCGGCCACCCGCCCCGGCCGGCCGGTGAGGACCACGACCCTGGTCGACATGAACACCGCCTCGCTCACCGAGTGGGTGACGAAGACACCGGCGAAGGCGTCGCGCCGGAACAGCGCGCCGACCTCCTCGTTGAGTCGCTGCCGGGTGATCTCGTCGAGCGCGCCGAACGGTTCGTCGAACAGGAACAGCTCCGGCCGCAGGGTCAGCGCCCTGGCGATGGAGGCCCGCATCCGCATGCCGCCGGACAGCTGCGCGGGCTTGTGCTTCTCGAATCCGGCCAGGCCGACCCGTGCGATCGCGTCCCGCGCGTCCGCGCGGCGGGTGGCCCGGTCGACTCCGGCCAGTTCGGCGGGCAGCTCGACGTTGGCGGCGACGCTGCGCCAGGCCAGCAGGGTCGATTCCTGGAAGACGTAGCCCAGCCTGGTGGTGCCGACCGCGACGGCACCCGTGGTCGGCTGTTCGAAGCCGGCCGCCAGACGCAGCAGCGTCGATTTCCCACAGCCGGACGGGCCGACCAGCGAGACGAACTCGCCGGGCCTGACCCGCAGGTCGATATCGGACAGTGCCCGGGTGCCGTCACCGAAGACGAGGGAGACGCCGTCGAAGGCCAGGGCCGGTTCGGGGTCGCGACCGCGGTCGATTCTCGTATACGAGTCGGCGGCGGGCGACGCGGTGGAAGCCGATGCGCTCATGGACTATTTGTAGTGGCCGGTCATTGCCGATCGCGGTCCGGCGGATTACACGCTTGTTTCGTATACGATCAATCGGCGGCGAGCAGCGCACCGTTCGCGGCGACCATCCGGCCGCGCTTGAACACCAGCCTGCGCGGGGGCAGCGCGACCACGGCGGCGGCCGGGGTGGGGCCGTCCACGACGCACAGGTCGGCGGGCGCGCCGGGCGTCAGCCCGTACTCGGTGAGGCCAAGAACCGCTGCGCCACCGTGGGTTCCGGCACGCAGCGCCAGCTCGATCTCCGTGTCGGCGACCAGGCGGTCCCGGTAGGCGACGGTGCTGATCCGGCGCAGCATGTCACCGTCGCCGTAGGGCGTCCACAGATCACGGATGCCGTCGTTGCCCAGCGCCAGCGTCGCTCCGGCACCGGCCATCACCCGCACCGGGACCACCGGGGCCTCGCCGACCGCGCAGGTCACCATCGCGACACCGGCGGCCGCGAGCTCCTCCGCGATGCGGCGCTGCTCATCGGGCTCCTGTTGCCCCATGGCGTAGGCGTGACTGATGGTGACCCGGCCCGCGAGACCGAGCGCGCGGGTGCGCTCGACGATCAGGCCGAACTGCCAGGCGCCGAGCGAACCGCCGTCGTGCAGGTGGATGTCGATCTTCGCGCCGTAGCGCTCGGCCAGACCGAAGACGAGGTCGAGGTGGCCTGCGGCGTCGTCGTCGTAACCGGCGGGATCGAGCCCGCCGATGACCTCCACACCGTCCGCCAGCGCCGCTTCGAGCAGCTTCGCGGTGCCGGGGCGGCGGAGCAGACCGCCCTGCGGGAAGGCGACCAGCTCCACGTCGACGCGGTCACGGTGCCGTTCGGCGGCGGCGCGAACCACCTCCACCCCGGCGAGCCCGATCTCGGGGTCGACGTCGACATGACTGCGGACATGCGTCGTCCCGGCGGCGATCATGGCGGCGAGCAGGTTTCCCGCGTAGTCGACATTCGGGAGGCCGAGCTCGGCGCGGCGGCTCTCCCCGTTGGCGATGCGCCCGGCCAGGGTGCGGCCGCCGGTGTTCGGCACCCACGGCCCGCTCCACAAGGTCTTGTCCAGGTGGCAGTGGGTGTCGACCAGGCCGGGCAACACCAGCGCGCCGTCGAGGTCGATCACCTCGGCGGCCGGCGCGGCCAGGTCGGCGCCGATGGCGGCGATCCGGCCGTCGACCACGTGGATGTCGGCGAGCTCGGGCGCGACGCCCGGGTTCCACGGCCTGCCGCCACGCAACAGCAATTCGGTCATCTCGGCTCCTCCTCGGGAACGGTCGCCCTGATCAGGCGGTGAGCAACATGGCGGTGCCCGCCCCGGCACCGAAGACGATCACGACACCGCGGAACACCGTGGGCCGCAGGCGATCGGCGAACCGGGCGCCCAGCACACCACCGGCGAGACAGGCGGGCGCCAGGATCGCGACGGCGAGCCAGTGCACCGGCCCGAACAGCGCGACCGCGACCATGGCGGTCGTCGACACCGCCACCGTGAGCACGCTCTTCAGTCCGTTGAGCAGCTGCGCCGAGGCGTCGAGCCCGAGCGCCAGCGCGGTCAGCAGGACGATCCCCATCCCGCCGTTGAAATACGCGCCGTAAGCACCACCGAGGAACAATCCAGCGAACAGCATGAGCCGCGAATCGGACTGCCGGACGGCCAGTTTGCGGGACAGCCACGGCTGCGCGGCGAACAGGGCGGTCGCCCCGAGCACCAGGTACGGCACCAGCGCCGCGAACACCGCGGGCGGCGCGGCGAGCAGCACGAGGACACCGCCCAGCGCGCCCGCGGTCCCGGTGACCACCAGGCGGGGCAGCAGCTCCCGGTACTCTTCCGTCCGCTTACGCAGCGCCGCGGCACCGCCCAGGTAGCCGGGCCAGACCGCGACGGCATTGGTGACGGTCGCGGTCACCGGCGACAGCCCGAAGGCCAGCAGGGCGGGAAACGACAGCAGGCTGCCGCCACCGGCGATGGCGTTGCAGAAACCTGCCCCGACACCCGCGGCCAGCAGCAGGGCCATGTGCACGGGATCCATGACAACCTTTCCGAAGAGCGTGTCGCGATCGTATACGACCACGCCTGCCAGGTCTCCGCGAGCGCTGGTGAGCCGTGCCACCAGCCGCTCAGGCCGTGTCGTGCCGTAGATTCGAGGGAGAACGGCCGCGGATCGTAGACGAACAGCGCGGCACTCTTCCGCGATCGACCCTGGAGGCGATGTGAGCAGCACCGTGCGCCGGATGACGCCGCAGCAGGTCTGCCGGGCCATCCGCGACGACATCATTCGCGGCGACTTCGTCTCCGGTCAGCGCCTGACCGAGGACACCCTCGCCGAGCGCTACGGCGTCTCGCGGGTCCCGGTGCGTGAGGCGCTGCGCACCCTCGAAGCCGAGGGTTTCGCCTCGTCCCGGCCGTACGCGGGCACCTTCGTCGCCGAGCTGACCGAGGCCGAGGCGGCCGATCTGCTCGAGATCCGCGCGCTGCTCGAACCGCTGTGCGCGAGCCGCGCGGCCACCCGGCGCAGCCCCGAACAGCTGGGCAGGCTCAAAGAACTCACCTCGCTGGGCCAGGAGGCGGTGCGCGACGGCAGGCTCGACGAGCTGGCCCGGCTCAACAGCCGGTTCCACGAGGTGCTGGCCGAGGCGTCGGGCAGCGCGCTGCTGACCCAGCTGATCACCCAGCTCAGCTGGAAGATCGCCTGGGTGTACGCGGTCGAGCTGCCACGCCGGGCCGAGGATTCCTGGCACGAGCACGAACAGATCTGCGCCGCGCTGGCGGCGGGCGACGCCGAGCGGGCCCGCGCGGTGGTCGCCGAGCACATCGCGCACGCCGAATCCGCCTATCGCCTGCGCGGCCGTTCCACGGACGCGTAACACACCCGCAGCATCCGCCGCCTCCCCCGGAAACACAGCCGTCGTATACAAAGATGGTCCCCGCGTTTCAGGAGGTTCTCGTGGCCGATCTGGTGCTGCGCCGCGCCCGCGTCGCCGACGACGCCGAGCCCGTCGACATCGCCGTCTCCGACGGGATCATCACCGCTGTCGAGCCGGCGCTGCGGTGCCGGTCGGCGGCCGAGATCGACTGCGCCGCAAGGGTTGTCATTCCCGGCTTGATCGAACCGCATGTGCACCTGGACAAGGCGCTGCTGGCCACCCAGGCCGTCGCACCGGACGACACCCTGGCGGGCGCCATCGCGGTCACCGGGGAGCTCAAGCGTGGTTTCACCGCCACCGATGTGGCGGCGCGCGCCAGGCGGGTGCTCGACCAAGCGATCGTCCACGGCACCACCGCGCTCCGGGCGCACCCCGATGTCGATCCGATCGTCGGGCTGCTCGGGGTGGACGTGCTGGTCGATCTGCGCGCGGAGTACCGCGGCCTGATCGATCTGCAGATCGTGGCGTTCCCGCAGGAGGGCATCCTGCGCGCGCCCGGCACGCTGGAGCTGTTGCGCGCGGCGCTGCGGCGCGGCGCGGACGTGATCGGCGGGTGCTCCTACAACGAAGCCGATGTCGCCGACTGCGAGCGGCACGTCGACCTGGTCTTCGAGCTGGCGGCCGAATTCGATGTCCCCGTGGACATCCACGCCGATTTCGCCGACGACGCGACCGATCCGCGCTTCGCCATGGCCGACTACATCGCCACGGCCACCGAGCGCGCCGGCCTCGGTGGCCGGGTCGCGATCGGCCACGTCACCTCCCTCGCGGGCCGCCCGCCCGGGGAGCGACGGGCGACGATGGCGCGCCTGGCCGAGGCCGGGGTCGCGGTGGTCCCGCTGCCCGCCACCGACATGCATCTGGGTGGCCGCGCGGACGAGACCGCGGTGCGCCGCGGGATCGCACCGGTCCGTGAACTCTGGGCGGCCGGGGTCACGACCGCCTACTCCTCCAACAACATTCGCAATGCCTTCACCCCCTACGGCAACGCCGACCTGCTCGACATCGGCCTGTTCCTCGCCCAGACCGGTCACCTCGGCAGCCCGGCGGATCTGCGCCGTGTACTGGCGATGGCCACCACCGAGGCCGCGGCCCTGCTCGGCATCGGCGATCGGCACGGCATCCGGGTCGGCGCGCGGGCCGACCTCGTCGTCCTCGGCACCCACCGCGTGGCCGACGCCCTGCTGGATCGCCCCGACCGCTGCTACGTCGTGAAGGCGGGCCGGATCGTCGCCCGCACCACCCGCACGACCGAGATCCTGCGGCCGGCGCCGGTGCGGTGACCGACCCAGGCCCCACGGACACGCTCGGCCGCGACTACCCGCGATCAGACCGTGGTGTGGTTTCCCTGATGGACGAGCGCGTCGATACGCCGCTTGTAGGCGTTGAATTCCGGTGTGGTGGAGTCCCGTTCAGCGGGCAGGTCGATCTCGACGATCTCCCGCACGTGCCCCGCGTTGCCGTGCGCCGCGCCACCGGCCATCACCACCACGCGATCGGCGAGGTACACCGCCTCGTCGATGCCGTGGGTGACGAAGACGACGGTCACCGCGGTCTCCCGGTGGATGCGTTTGAGTTCCGCCTGCATATCCGTGCGGGTGAGCGCGTCCAGGGCGCCGAACGGTTCGTCCATCAGCAGCACCGCGGGACTGTTGGCCAGGACCCGCGCGATCGCCACCCGCTGCTGCATACCGCCGGAGAGCTGGTGCGGAAACGATGTGCGCACCCTGGTCAAGCCGACGGTGTCGAGCCAGCGGTCGGTGATCTCACGGATGTCGGGGCGGGTCATCCTGGCCTGCTTCGGTCCGTAGGCGATGTTCTCGGCGACGGTCAGCCAGGGGAAGAGCCCGTAGTCCTGGAAGACCACCCCGCGCTCGGGCCCCGGCCCGCTGATCGGCTCGTCGCCGACGGTGACGGTGCCGGTGGAGGTCTCCTCGAAGCCCGCCAGGATGCGCAGCAGCGTCGACTTGCCGCACCCGCTCGCCCCGACCACGCAGACGAATTCACCCGCCGCGATGTCGAGGTCGACACCGTCGACGGCGAAGCCGGACGCCCCGGGGTAGCGCTTGCCGAGTCCGGCGACGGCGATCCGCGCCGGGCGATGCGGGCGACGGCGCGTGGAGTAGATCTTCATGCTGTTCCTGTCTGTGTCGTCACGGAAGCAGGGGCCTGCGGCGCGCGAGGAGCCGCACCAGCAGCATCAGCAGCCGGTCGGCGAGGAATCCGGCCAGGCCGATCACGATCATCACCGCGATGATCAGATCGGTCCGCGACTGCTCCCTGGCCTGGGTGATCAGGGCGCCGAGGCCCACCCGGATGCCCACCGTCTCGCCGACGACCAGGATCACCCAGGACAGTCCGAGGGCGATCCGCAGTCCGGCGACGACGCCGGGCACCGCGGCGGGCAGCACCACCTTGTACAGCGTGTGCGCGGGCGGGGTGCCCAGCATCGCGGCGGCTTCGAGCAGCCGTTCCGGGACGGCCCGCACCCCGGCGATGGTGTTGAGCAGGATCGAGAACACCGCAGCCAGGAACACCAGGAAGATGGTCGAGCGGTCGCCGAAGCCGATGATCAGCAGCGACAGCGGCGCCCAGGCGGTGACCGGGATCGGGCGCACGAGGTTGATGGTGGGCTCGAGCATCCGGTACACCAGCCGGGAGCGGCCCATGACGATGCCGAGTGGGATCGCGACGGCGGCGGCGAGTGCGAAGCCCTGCGTGACCCGCAGGGTGCTGGCGTAGAGGTGCAGCCAGAGGGTGCCGCTGTAGGTGTCGTCGACGATGCCGCCGACGGCGAGGTCGGCCAGCCGCCGAGCCACCTCGTACGGCGTGGGCAGGAACCGCATCTGGATGCCGAAGGGCAGGGTCCAGCCGCCGGCTACGCCGCAGTCCCACAGCAGCCCCAGCAGCAGCGGGACCGGCAGCGCCCACAGCGCCGTGACCACCCGGCTGGGTAGCCGCATCACGCGCCTGCGGCCGGTCGCCAGGGTCGTCCGCTCGGTCGGTCGCGCCGTCGGTGGGGCGTCGAGGGCGGTCATCGTCCGACGCCCGCCGAGGCGAGGAACCCGGTGTCGAAGACCTTCGTCATGTCGGGCGCTTCGGACAGCTGGTCGAAGGCCAGCATCTGCTCGGCGAGCGCGCCCACCCGGCCGCGATACTCGTCGTCGAGTTCCCAGCGCAGCCAGACGTTTCCGGTCGCGGTCTCGACGATCGCGCGGTCCAGGCCGAAGGTGTCGACCAGCCCGTCGACCCATGCCTGGTGATCGCCCTTCATGAACTCGATGGCCTGGACGAAGCTGCGCACGGTCTGCTGGACGCGGTCGCGGTCCTGCTCGATGAGCGCGCCCCTGGTCCCGAACACGATGTTCACTCCGCCGATCGGGGTGTCGTAGGGCGAGACGATCGAGTGCGCGCCGAGCTGTTTGACGATCGAGGGCGCGGTCTCGGCGCTGAGAAACGCGTCGATCTGGCCGGATTTGTAGGCGTTGGCCATGTCGGAGTAGGCCAGATTCACGAGCTGGACGTCGGTGGCCGGGTCGAGGCCGTGCGCGCGCAGGGTCAGCTTCAGCACGATCTCCTGCGAAGATCCGGGTGGGAAGCCGATCTTCTTGCCGCGCAGGTCGTTCGGCGTCGCGATCTCGGGTTTGCCGACGAACGCCGAACCGCCGTTGGCCGCCGAGGCCACGATCCGCACGTCCTGACCCGCCGCGCTGCCCGCCAGCATCGACGGCGCGCCGAGGACACCGAAGTCGACGGCGCCCGAGGCGAGCGCGTTCTTGATGTCGGGCGAGTTCTCGAACAGCACGATCTCGTAGGTGGTGCCCGCGGGCGCGAACCGCTGCATGAAGTAGGGCGCGTAGAGGTGGGGTTGGCCGCGCAGGGTGCCGATCTTGATCGTGTCTCCCGCGCCGGCGCTGTCGGGTGTGGCGATGCACGCCGTCAGTCCGAGCACCAGCGTCAGCGCGGTGAACAGCGCCGAGAGAAGGTGGCGCGATGGGTGTTTCATGATGATTCCTCTCGGAAGTCCGGCGCCGCCGCCCGCGATGCCGGGACCACGCCGACGGGGTGGCGGGGTCGTGGGAACGGGCGGTCAGGCGGAACCGGTGAGGGCCGGGGCGCACCGGGCGGCCAGCCCGATCAGCGCGCGGTCGGTATGGGCCGCGCCGAGCAGGCACAACCCGACGGGCAGCCCGTCGCGGCGCGGCAGCGGCACGGTGACCGCGGGCAGGCCCGCGATCGCGGCGAGGCAGGTCAGGCGCAGGGTGGCGGTACGCGCGGCATCGCGAGTGCGGGCGTCGGCGTCGCGATACGGGGGCGGGCCGGCCGTGGTCGGCAGCAGCAGCACCCCGTCGCCCACGACATCGGTGATCCGCGCCGACGCGCGGGCCAGGAGATTCCGTGCGGCGGCGGCACCCTCAGCGGTGACCGTTGCCGCCCAGCCGAACCTGTCGGCCACTTCGGGCTCGAGGGCGCCGGGATGGGCGACGATCCAGTCGCCGTGCGCGGCCCACGCCTCGTACGCCTGCACGGTCCGGAAGGCACCGAACCAGCGGTCCAGCTCGGCGCCGAGAGCGACCGGTACGGCACCGAGTTCGCGTGCGGCCCACAGGCACTGCTCGGCCGACGACGGCGCGGCGGCGCACAATGCCGGATCGACCACGAGTCGGCCCGTGTCGGCTGCAGCAGGCCGCGCGGCATACACCGCGTCGGCGACGGCGGCGAGAGTGGCGGCGTCGCGAGCGAGCCAGCCGATGGTGTCGAACGACGGCGCCAGCGGCAGCAGGCCGGTGGTGTCCAGACTGCCGTGGGTGGTCCGGATTCCCCAGAGGCCCTGGTACGCGCCGGGCACCCGGATGGAGCCCGCGGTGTCGGTGCCGAGCCCGATACTCGCCTCGCCCCGGGCGACGGCGACCGCCGGTCCGCTCGACGATCCACCCGGAACTCGCTGTGGGACAGCGGGATTCACCGGCATCCCGGTGCGCCCGTTGCCGCCGGTGATGCTGTAGGCGAATTCGTCGGTCGTGGCGATGCCGGTGACATCGGCGCCCGCCGCGAGGAGGACGGCCACGACGGTGGCGTGCCTGGGTTCGGGTGCGCGCTCGGCGAGGTAGTCCCCGACCCCCGCACCGCGGGCATGGCCGGCGACCGCGAACAGGTCTTTCACCGCCACGGTGTGCCCGGTCAGTGGGCCGGTGGCTGTCGCGGCGACCAGCGGCGCGCCGACCTCGCGCCACACCGTGGTGTCGACCTCGTCGCGTGCCGGCGCGCTCACCGGGCCCGCTCCAGGACGTAGCGGGCCAGCTCGGTGCGCGCGGTGTGCGCGAAGTCGGCGATCCGGATCTTGCCGTGCACGCCCCGGGTCAGGTCGACCGCCTGGGACACGGTGAAATCGGTGGCGGCACTGAGATAGAGGTAGGCGCGGCGGGGATCGGTCTCGAACAGCGTGCCCAGCAAGTCGACGGCGTGGCCGACGCACAGCGACAGCGCGGTGTCGAGATCGGGATCGAGCCCGGTCGGGATCACCAGGCCGTGACCCGCCGCGAACGGGCCGACCCCGAGATCGGCGACCTGCTCGGCCGGGATCAGATCCAGCCGGACGGTCGCCCGCAGCGGCGCCTCCAGCGCGGTGAGCGCCACCTCCCCGTCACCCTGGGCGAAATGCGGGTCACCGACGTAGAACAGCGCGTCGGGCACCTGCACCGGCAGGAACAGTGTCGCGCCGGGCGTGAGGAGCTTGATGTCGATGTTGCCGCCGTGAGCGCCGGGCGGTACCGAGTGCGCGCGGTCCTCGGTGTCGGTGGCCACGCCCATGATGCCGAGGAACGGCGCCAACGGGAACCGCGCCAGGTGCGGACTGTCCGGCGCGATCGGCATGGTGCCGAACCACGCGTCGGCCGTGCCGGTCACCGCGCAGAACTGTCCGTAGGAGCCGTCGTGGGCGGTGCCGGCCAGCATGCCGCGGCCGTGCCGCGTGGAGATCACGCCGTAGGGCGCGCGCAGGGCCAGGTGCTCGACCCGGACGGCGAGCAGGTCGCCCGGTCGGGCCCCGTCGACCGCGATCGGCCCCGTCACCACGTGCGGGCCCGCGCCGGTGTCGCGCCTACGCCGCGAGACCACCTCGACCGCGTCCTCGAGCACCTGGTCCCTGGCCACGCCGTGACCGCCGAAGTAGCCGACGGGGTCGGACCCCTGGTCCTCGAGCAGGCCCTCGTGGCTGATCGTGTCGATCACGACGCTCGTGCCCGGCGCCACCGTCGTCACCGGGATGTCACCACGCCTCGGGAGCCTGCCCCAGAGCACCCGCGCCGGGTCCGCGGGCACATAGGTCGTCCCCGGGGCGAGGCCGACCCCCTGTTGCAGAACCGGGAATGCTGCCGCGATCTGGTCGCCTGCCATTGCGGTCACAGTGGTCCCCTCCGCTGTCTACGCGCGATGCCGAACATTGGTCCGACCATCTGATGCGATAACGGTATGCCACTACGAAACGCCTTGCTACCGGGAGAAACTCAAGTAACAGAGCCTTTACGCCCCCGCAATACGGGCTCGCGTGACACCGCTCGGATAGGATTGGCCGGACCAATGTCGCCTGATGAGGGAGTCCGTTCGTGAACGCCGCGTCCATCCCCCCGCTCCGGCGCCGCACCGGCAGCGTGAGCGCCGAAGTGGCGGCGCACCTCGAACGGCTGATCATCGACGGCACACTGAGCGCGGGCGATCGCCTGCCGCCGGAGCGGGAACTGGCCGCCACGCTCGAGGTCTCCCGATCCTCGCTGCGCGAGGCGATGTTCGAACTCGAGTCCAAGAAACTGGTCGAGCGCAGGCAGGGGCGCGGCAGCACCGTCACCGAACTCGCCCGGGGCGCGGCCGAACTCCACGACAATCTCGCCGACCTGGACACCGAACTCGGTTACGCGACCGAGCTGCGCGAGCTGGTCGAACCACGGATCGCCCAGCTCGCCGCCCAGCGGGCCGTGGAATCGAATCTGCTGTCGCTCCACGAAGTCCTCGAGCGCTCCCACGAGTCGCTCGGCCCCGAGGAGTCGATGGCGCTCGACATCGAATTCCATTCGCTGCTCGCCCATTCGGCCCAGAATCCCCTGCTGGTGACGCTGTGCACGATGACCACGGAATGGACGCGACACACCCGCGTGCTCTCGCACCGCACCCGCCTCGGCCGCCGGATCTCCGTACACGGGCACACCGAGATCCTGCGCGCGGTCGACGCCCACGACGGCCCGGCCGCGGCCGCGGCGATGGAACAGCACCTGCGCGAGGTCAGGGAGATCAGTTCGCCGCGGTAGGGGCTCAGCCCAGCGCCGCGGTGAACACCGCCAGCGCGCGGTCGTCGAACAGGACGAACCGCACCTCGTCGACGGTCGCCTCGGCCGCGCGCACCGTCTCGACGGCGATGCGGGCGCCGTCGTCCATCGGCCAGCCGTAGATGCCGGTCGAGATGGCGGGGAAGGCCACCGTGCGGGCGCCGAGTTCGCTTGCCACGCGCAGGGATTCGCGGTAGCAGGAGGCCAGCAGGGCCGAGCGGTCCTCGGTGGCCGACCAGACCGGGCCGACCGTGTGGATCACCCAGCGCGCGTGCAGGCGGCCCGCGGTGGTGGCCACCGCCTGCCCCGTCGGCAGGCCCTTGCCGTAGTGGGAGGCGCGCAGGTCGCGGCAGGCCGACAGGATCTCGGGGCCGCCCTTGCGATGGATCGCGCCGTCGACGCCGCCGCCGCCGAGCAGCGAGGAGTTCGCGGCGTTGACCACCGCGTCGACCCGCTGTTCGGTGATGTCCCCGCGCACTGCCTCGATTCGCGTCATGGGTCCATTGTGCTGGCCGCGCCGGACGCGCGAGCATCGCCGGTCGGCGTACCGTCGACCTCGTCGCAGATCGACGCGCCACCGAGTCGAGGAGGACCGCGCATGCCCACACCCACCGGCGAGATCGTGTCGACGCCCGAGGGCCGGGATCTGGTGATCGCCCGTTCGCTGGGGTTGCCCATCGAGGAGGTCTGGGGACGGCTGACCGACCCGGATCTCACCGAGGGCTGGTACGGCACCTGGGAGGGCGAGCCCGGCGCGGGCAACACCATCCAGGTGCGGATGCGCTTCGAGGAGGGCCGGCCGTGGACCGCCATGCACATCGACGACTGCACCCCACCCCTGCGGCTCGGCCTGTCCTCGACCGATCAGATCGGCGTGTGGCGGCTGGAGGTGGCGCTGCTCGACACCGGCGCGGCCACCGAGGTGCGCCTGGTGCACCACCTCACCTCGGAGTACCAGCTGGCGGAGATCCCGCGGATCGGGCCGGGGTGGGAGTACTACGCCGACATGTTCGTCGCCGCCTGCACCAACACCGCGCGCCCGGATTTCGCCGACTACTACCCGGCCATGGCCGAGTACTACCGCGCGGCCTAGCCGAAACGCGCGCAGCCCCGGCCGTTCCCGGCCGGGGCTGCGCGTTGTTCGCGAAAACTCACTCGTCGTCGAGCTGCGCGGCCACCTCGTCGGAGATCTCGACATTGGTGTAGACGTTCTGCACGTCGTCGCTGTCCTCGAGCGCGTCGACCAGCTTGAACACCTTGCGCGCGCCCTCGACGTCGACGGCCACCGAGACCGAGGCCTGGAAGCCCGACTCGGCCGAGTCGTAGTCGATGCCCGCGGCCTGCAGCGCGCTGCGCACGGCGATCAGATCGCCGGGCTCGCTGATGATCTCGAAGGACTCGCCGAGGTCGTTGACCTCTTCGGCGCCCGCGTCGAGCACGTGCTCGAGGATGTCGTCCTCGGACAGGCCGTTCTTGTCGAGGGTCACCACGCCCTTGCGGCCGAACAGGTAGGCCACCGAGCCGGGGTCGGCCATGTTGCCGCCGTTGCGGGTCATGGCGACGCGCACCTCGCCCGCGGCGCGGTTGCGGTTGTCGGTGAGGCACTCGATCAGCACGGCGACACCGTTGGGGCCGTAGCCCTCGTACATGATGGTCTGCCAGTCGGCGCCGCCGGCTTCCTCGCCGCCGCCGCGCTTGCGGGCGCGCTCGATGTTGTCGTTGGGGACCGACGACTTCTTCGCCTTCTGGATGGCGTCGTACAGCGTCGGGTTACCCGCAGGGTCACTACCACCGGTGCGGGCCGCCACCTCGATGTTCTTGATCAGCTTGGCGAAGAGTTTGCCGCGCTTGGCGTCGATTCCCGCCTTCTTGTGCTTGGTGGTGGCCCATTTGGAGTGGCCGCTCATGCCCTACTTCCTTCAGGTCGGTTGCGCGTCTGCCCGGGCGGACAAGCTCGATCCAGCCTACTCGGACCACGCGCGCCCGTGGACGCGGGCGTTACCGTGCCGAACGAACGAGGTCGACGAACAGTTCGTGCACCCGCAGATCGCCGGTCACCTCGGGGTGGAAGGAGGTCGCCACGACATTGCCCTGCCGGGCGGCGACGATGCGACCCTGCGCCGGACCGTGCGGCACCCGCGCCAGCACCTCGACGCCGTCACCGACCCGCTCGACCCACGGCGCGCGGATGAACACCGCCCGCACGGGCGTGTCGAGACCGGTGAACTCCAGGTCGGTCTCGAAGGAATCGACCTGGCGCCCGAAGGCGTTGCGGCGCACCGTCATATCGATGCCCGACAGGTGCTGGGCGTCGGGCCTGGTGTCGAGGACCTCCGAGGCCAGCAGGATCATGCCCGCGCAGGAACCGAAGGCGGGCATCCCGTCGCGCAGCCGCGCGCGCAGCGGCTCGAGCAGCTCGAAGGCCTGCAGCAGCTTGGAGATGGCGGTGGACTCGCCGCCGGGCAGCACCAGGCCGTCGACGGCGGCCAGCTCGGCTTCGCGCCGCACCAGCACCGCGTCGGCACCGCAGTGGTCCAGCGCGGCAACGTGTTCGCGCACGTCACCCTGGAGCGCGAGGACACCGATGGTCGGCCGGACGGCAGGCGAGGTTGCGTTCACAGCCGCTGAGCTTACGAGGCGGGCTAGTGTGCGCCCGCTCACGGTCTTCGTCAACATTCCGTCAACGCCGGGGTGCGTTCACCCGGATCGGTCGACACTCGGTGTGTGATTGCACTTCTGCCGCGCAGGAGCTCCGGACCAGCGCCGATCGTCGCACACCGTCGCGGGCTCACCGTCTCGACCGGTTTGGCCGGTCTGTCCCTGGACGCGATGGCGTCGGTTTCCTACGGCCCCGAGGCGATCGTCCTGGTGCTGGCCACCGCGGGCGGTCTGGGCCTCGGGATGACCCTCCCGGTGACGCTGGCCATCGCCGCGCTGCTGGCGGTCCTCATCGCTTCCTATCGCCAGGTCATCGCGGCGTTCCCGAACGGCGGTGGCGCCTACGCGGTGGCCAAGCGTCACCTCGGGCACCGCACCAGCCTGCTGGCGGCGGCCTCGCTGATCGTGGACTACGTGCTGAACGTGGCGGTGTCGATCGCCGCCGGTGTCGCGGCCCTGACCTCGGCGTTCCCCGCGTTGCACGACTACACGATCTGGATCTGCCCGGCGGTGCTGGTCGGCATCACAGCGCTGAACCTGCTCGGCATCACCGAGAGCGCCCGTGCGTTCATGGTGCCGACGGCGGTGTTCGTGGCGGGGATCTTCGTGGTGATCATCGGCGGGTTGCTGCGCTCGGAGCCAGCCGCCGTCACCACCGGGACCGCGGCGGTGAGCGATATCCACACCGTGGGCGTCCTGCTGCTGCTCAAGGCATTCTCCAGCGGGTGCGCGGCGCTGACCGGCGTGGAGGCGATCGCCAACGCGGTGCCCGGTTTCCAGGAACCCCGAGTCGAGCGTGCGCAGCGGGCCGAGGTCGCGCTGGGGCTGCTGCTCGGCACGATGCTGATCGGGCTGGCGGTCCTGATCGAGAAGTTCTCACTGCAGCCGATCGAGGGCACCACCGTGCTCTCGCAGCTGACCGAGGCCGCGCTGGGTCACGGGGTCGGCTACTACGTCGTGCAGTTCGCGACGGTCGTGCTGCTGGCGCTGGCGGCCAACACCTCCTACGGCGGCCTGCCGACGCTGACCCGGCTGCTCGCCGACGACAACTGCCTGCCGCACCGCTTCGCCGTCGCGACGCCGCGCCAGGTGTATCGCTACGGCGTGCTCGCTCTCGGCGTGAGCGCCGCGGTCTTGCTGGTGGCGGCCGCGGGCACGATGAACGTCCTGGTCCCGCTGTTCGCCATCGGCGTGTTCGTCGGTTTCACCATCGCGCAGACCGGCATGGTCCGGCACTGGTGGCAGGCCAGGAGCGAAGGCTGGCGGTGGCGGATCGCGCTCAACGGCTTCGGCGCCGTGCTGACTTTCGTCGCCGCGATCGTCACCTCCGCGATGAAGTTCACCGAAGGCGCCTGGCTGATCGTGCTGGTCCTGCCAGCGCTCATGGTCGGGATGGAGCGAATCCGCAACGCCTACATCAGAATCGGACATCACCGTGGCATCGCCGGCGTGCTGCCGGCGCAACCGCGCCGCACCGGCACCGCCATCATCGTGCCGATCGCCGAGGTCTGCGAGCTGAGCCGGGAGGCGCTGTCGGCGGCCATGTCGATCGGTGACGACGTCACCGCGGTGCACGTCTGTCTGCCCACGGAGTCGGCGACGGCGTTCGCCAAGGCGTGGGAGGCGTGGCATCCCGAAGTCCCCCTGGTCATGCTCGAAAACAGCGACGCGACCGTCGGCGGACCCGTGGCCGCCTACGTCCGTGCGCATTTCGCGGGCCGACGCAAGGTGGTCGTCATCGCGGAGATCGATCCGCCGTCGGGCTGGGCGCGTATCCTGCCGAGCCATCGCAGCGACGAGCTCGAACGTGTCCTGCGCAAGATGCCCGACACCGTGGTGTGCCACCTGCGCGTCCAGGTGAGCTGAGACCCCGGCCGGCCGGCCGGGAATGCCGGACCGGTGCGGCGGGCCACCCGCATCGGTTCCGGCCCACGCCTACTTGTGGCGCGGGGTGCGGATCAGGCCCTCCTGGACGACCGCGGCGACCAGGTTGCCCTCGCGGTCCCAGATCTTGCCGCCGGTCAGCGCGCGGCCGAAGCCGGCCGAGGGCGAGGACTGGTCGTAGAGCAGCCATTCGTCGGCGCGGAACGGGCGCAGGAACCACATGGCGTGGTCGAGGGAGGCGTCCTGGGTGGGTTCGCCCGGGTGGGCGACCTTGGAGGAGCCGAGCAGGGTCATGTCGCTCATGTAGGCGAGGGTGCAGACGTGGAACATCGGGTCGTCGGGCAGCGGATGCCGGTACCGGAACCACACCTGCTGCTGGGAGACGACGCCGTCGCGGGAGGTGACCTGCTCGGCCGGGACCACGCGGATGTCCCAGTGCTCCCATTCGCGCATCGCCCAGAGCCGTTCGGGGCTCATGCTGACGCTGGCGTCGGGCAGGCCCTCCGGCCCGTCGACCGGCGGCATCACGTCCTGGTGCTCGGGTCCCTCGTCGCCGCGGTGGAACGAGGCCGACATGGTGAAGATCGCCTGTCCGTCCTGCACGCCGGTGACCCGGCGGGTGCAGAAGGAGCGGCCGTCCCGGATGCGTTCGACCAGGTAGACGGTCGGTTCCTCCGGGTTGCCCGGCCGCAGGAAGTAGCCGTGCAGCGAGTGCACCTGGAAGGCGGGGTCGACGGTGCGCACCGCCGAGACCAGGGCCCGGCCCGCGACCTGACCGCCGAAGGTGCGCGTCAGCTGGGACTCGGTGGCCGCACCACGGAAGATGTCCCGTTCCAGCTGCTCGATCTCGAGCGCCTCTTCGATAGTCGCCATGCGCTCGAGATTATCCCGTCGCCGACTGTCCGGTCTGCCCGGCTCGGCGCGGCGGCCCGGAATTTGCTGTGATAGGTCTATGCCGTCGTTCACCCCCACCTCGCCCGCGACGATGGCGGGTCTCGTCGCCGACCGGCTGACCGAGCT
Source organism: Nocardia neocaledoniensis (assembly GCF_003182135.1). Classification (GTDB taxonomy): domain Bacteria; phylum Actinomycetota; class Actinomycetes; order Mycobacteriales; family Mycobacteriaceae; genus Nocardia; species Nocardia neocaledoniensis. Next base: position 398,132 of record NZ_QGTL01000001.1, read on the forward strand.
GCCGGGGCACCGCGTACTCGCCGTCGACGGCGCCGACGCGGCCGCGCCGGCCGAGCTGGCCGACCTGATCGCGGGAGCGCTCCACACGCGTGGCCGCTCGGCGGCGGTGGTCTCGCTGCACGCGTTCGTGCGGCCCGCGTCGTTGCGGATGGAGTACGGTCGCGACGACGAATGGTCTTATCGCACAGCGTGGTTCGACTACGCCGCGGTGCGCCGCGAGATCCTCGACCCGCTACGCTCGGCGGGGCGCTGGCTGCCCGCGCTGTGGGACGAGCAGCGCGACCGCTCCGCGCGGGCCGCGGTGCGCGACGCCGAGGCCGACCTCGTCGTGGTGCTGGCCGGGCCGATGCTGCTCGGGCGCGGCCTCGACGTCGATCTCACCCTCCGGCTCGAGCTGAGCGAGCAGGCGGGGCTGCGGCGCACGCCGCCGGATCAGCACTGGACACTGCCCGCCCTGCGCGCGCACGCCGCCGAGAACCCGGAGACCGCCACCTGGACGGTGCGCTGGGATCATCCGGACCGGGCGGCGCTACGCGTCGGCTGAACGGCCGGGCCCGGACACACGAACGCCCCGACCGGAATCCGGCCGGGGCGTCGCGGGGTGGGTCAGGCGCAGGCGACCGACTGCTGGCCCAGGTTGGTCAGCATGGTGCAGGCCCACGACTTCTGGACCTTCCACTTGCCGTCCTCGGCCACGAACGGCACGTCGACCACGTTGGTCTGACCGTTGAGGGTGAAGTTGGCCTTGGCGTTCACGCTGTCACCGAAGGAGGTCACCTCGGTGACCTGCACCTGGGCCCCCGCGTCCTGGGCGGCCTGGGCGAGGCGGTTCGGCAGCTCCGGGTCGGCGGAGCCGCCCTGCACGAAGTCGAGCTTCTGCTCGTTCGGGATCGACGGGTCCAGCGCGGTGGTGAGCTGCTGGTTCAGCTCTTCCACGGTCGGCACGGCGGGCAGGTTCGCGGCCGCGGCGGCGGTGGTCTTGGCGCTCGTGGTGGTCTTGGCGGCGGGCTTGTCGCCCTTGTCGTCGCTGCAGGCGCTCAGGCCCAGGGCGGCGACCACGGCCAGGCCGGCGATCGCGACACGTCCGGTCTTCCCAAACTTCATCCACTCGTCCTTACGTCGGGTCGGCGTTCTCGCCCGGTGGGCGACGGCACGGACCCGCGCCACACGACGCAGGCCTCGATGCCACAGCCCGGACGCTACCCAGCGATGGTGTGGAAACTCTGAGAACGGGGCCACGATGCTCTGTGATCCCGCCGGCCGATCGCTCCGGCACCGCACAGGGATTCGCGGCCGGCGTGGTGTCAGCGCAGGGCGGCGATCGCGGCGAGCAGCCGGGCGTGGGTCTCGGCGTCGGCGGCGGCGATCAGCCCGTGCGGCGCGGTGTCCAGGGGTTGTCCGGCCAGACCGGTAACCACGCAGCCCGCGGCCCGGCACACGGCGATCCCGGCGGCGAAATGGACGCTGTCGCTGACGTCGCCGCCGGTCACGTAGGCGGCGCGGCGACCCGCCGCGACCCAGACCAGGGCCAGCGAGGTGGACAGCACACGCGGATGGAACGCCTCGGCGAATGCGGGAGCGTCGAGCAGCCGGGCCGGAGTCGACCAGGGAAAGGGACCGTCGAGATCGACGTCCACGAGGCGGTTGTCGGCCTCCGGGCGTAATCGCTGGTCGACGCCGTCGCGGCGGGCGAAAGCGCCCTCGCCGTCGGTCCACAACACCTCGTCGGCGAAGGGGGCGCCGACGGCGGCGGCGGTGACGGCCGATCCGGTCCGCAGCGCGACGTTCACCGCGACCGACGGCGTGCCGACCGCGAAATTGCGGGTGCCGCAGAGCGGATCGATCAGCCAGGTGCGGTCGGCGCCCGCCGCGCCGGTGAACCCCGATTCCTCGCCGAGGAACCGGTCACCGGGGCGCGCCTCGGCGAGGACGCCGAGGATGGCCCGCTCGGCGGCCAGGTCGGTCTGGGTGGCGAAGTCGTCACCCTCCTTGGCGTAGCGGGTGACGGGAGCCAGGTACGCGGAACGGATCAGTTCCGAGGCGACTTCTGTTGCGCGGACAGCGATTTCGACGTCAGTGTGGTGCACCGTTGTCACGGTACGTCCGGCGGGGTCGCCGAGCGGTCGTCTCCGGCACCGATCACATCACGAAACGTGACACATCACCCGACCGGCGCGACAGGTGACGGTCCGCTACCGCGCGAGATAGACAGCCAAGCCGAGCCCACAGATGCCGACCGCGACCCGCAAGACGTTCGGCGGGATCACCCGCACCACCGGCGGCCCACACCAGCCACCCACGAAGGCGCCCGCCCCGAGCGCCAGCGCCGCACCCCAGTGCACCGGACCGAACGCCGCGAAACCGACGGCGGCGACCAGATTGGCGATGCCGAGCAGGAAGCTCTTGAGCACCGAAGCGCTCCACAGGGATTCGGAGGTACACAGCAGCATCATCGACAGGTAGATCACCCCGGCCCCCGCGCCGAAGTAGCCGCCGTAGACGGAGATGAGCAGGATGCCGACGGGCACGATCCACGGCGACTGGAGCTCACCCACATGGCGGCGCACGATCGGCTGCACCAGCAGCGCGAGCGAGGCGGCCGCGACCAGGAACGGGACGACGACCTCGAACGCGCCCGCGGGCGCCACCAGCAGCGCGAGCGCGCCCAGCAACCCGCCGAGCGCCGCGAGCACGGCCCACCGCACCAGAGTGCTCCCCCGGTCGGCGAGTTCACGCCCCGAGTTCGCGGTCGCACCCACCCCGACCGCCACCATGGCGACGGTGTTGGTGACATTGGCCGCGACCGGCGCCAGCCCGACGGCCAGCAACGCCGGATACGACACGATCGAAGCCATCCCGGTGACGAAACCCACCAGCCCGGTGAAGAATCCCGCGACGACCAGCAAGAAGAAGTCGAGCGCGGTCACAGACCGACTGTACGGTACGCCCATTCGGCATCTTTGCGGGCCTCAGGTGAGTGCGGTGACCATCCGGGCGGCCAGTGCGCGGGTGCGCTCGGCGGTGACCGCCGGGGGTGCCGATCACCGAGCGAAGCGCGAGACGGCGGCGGGCGCCGTGCACACGCACGACGCCCGCCGGAGGACCTGGATGGTCGGTGGTCTCAGCTCACCAGCCGCGCTCGGCGAGGCGGTGGGGCTGGGGGATCTCCTCGACGTTGATGCCGACCATGGCCTCGCCCAGGCCGCGGGAGACCTTGGCCAGGACGTCCGGGTCGTCGTAGAAGGTGGTGGCCTTGACGATGGCGGCGGCGCGCTGCTCGGGGTTGCCGGACTTGAAGATGCCGGAGCCGACGAACACGCCCTCGGCGCCCAGCTGCATCATCATGGCGGCGTCGGCGGGGGTGGCGATGCCACCGGCGGTGAACATGACGACCGGCAGCTTGCCGGTCTGGGCGACCTCGCGGACCAGCTCGTAGGGCGCCTGCAGCTCCTTGGCGGCGACGAACAGCTCGTCCTCCGACAGCGAGGTCAGGCGGCGGATCTCGGCGCGGATGGTGCGCATGTGGGTGGTGGCGTTGGAGACGTCGCCGGTGCCGGCCTCACCCTTCGAGCGGATCATGGCCGCGCCCTCGGTGATGCGGCGCAGGGCCTCGCCCAGGTTGGTGGCGCCACAGACGAAGGGGACGGTGAAGTTCCACTTGTCGATGTGGTTGGCGTAGTCGGCGGGGGTGAGGACCTCGGACTCGTCGATGTAGTCGACGCCCAGGCTCTGCAGGATCTGCGCCTCGACGAAGTGGCCGATGCGGGCCTTGGCCATCACGGGGATGGACACGGCGGAGATGATGCCGTCGATCATGTCCGGGTCGCTCATCCGGGAGACGCCGCCCTGGGCGCGGATGTCGGCCGGGACCCGCTCGAGCGCCATGACGGCCACCGCGCCGGCGTCCTCGGCGATCTTGGCCTGCTCCGGGGTGACCACGTCCATGATCACGCCGCCCTTGAGCATCTCGGCCATGCCGCGCTTCACGCGGGCGGTGCCGACGGTGGTGGTGGTCTCAGGCGTAGTCACGGCTGTCTCCTGTGTCATGTGCGCCAATCAGGTCGCTCGGGATGGACACGTCGATTCTAGAGCCGCCCGGAATCGGCCTTCATAGCCAGTTGAAGTCCACTGGCCTTGCCACGACCAGCGGCGATCCGATCCCGGACCGCCGCTGGCCTGCTCGAGTGGCCCGGATCTCAGTGCGCCTCGACCCGCACGGTGACGTCCGCGCGGCCGTGCCGGACGCGGTCGCCGAGCACGACCGCGGCGGCGAGCGCGGCCGCCGCGCTCGCGCACCACAGCGCCGCGACCGGGGTTCCGGCCGCGTCGACGACCACACCGGCCGCGATCGGGCCGAGGACCGCGCCGATGTTGAGCGCGGTGGTCGCCAGGGCGCCGGCCAGGCGCGGCGCGGTCGGTGCGGCGGTCCGGACGATCGTGGCGATGAGGGCGGAGCCGACGCCGAACGCGACGGCGCCGGTGACGAGGGTCATGGTCGCGAGCCCCGCGATCGTGTGCGCGGTCACAGCGGCCAGCGCCCAGGCGCCGACCGATCCGGCGGTCCCGGCGGCGATGATCGCGCGGCCGTGGCGGTCGCCGTAGCGGCCCGACAGCGTGACCCCGGCGAACGAGCCGAGCCCGAACAGCGCGAGCACCGCCGGGATCCAGCGGCTCTCGGCGCCCGTGGTCCGCGCGGTGACGGCGCCGAGATAGGTGAACGCGGCGAAGGTCGCGGCATTGACCAGCACCCCGGCCAGGACGGCCACCCGCACCTCGCGCAGGCCGAGCACGGCCCACTCCGACCGCATCGACCGACCTCGCGTCCGGTCGCCTGCACCGTCACGGGGCACCAGCACGGCCACCGGAACCAGCACGACGGCGCTCACCACGGCGACAGCCCAGAAGGCCGATCGCCAGCCCCACTCCTGGCCGAGCAGCGTTCCCGCCGGGACACCCGCGACGCAGGCCACGGTCACCCCGGACACGACGACGGCGGTGGCCCGGCCGATCAGCGCCGGGCCGACGAGTCCCGGCAGCGCGGCCAGCACGGTCGCGAGGAATCCCGCGTTCGCGACCGCGGCGAGCACCCGCGTCCCCACGAGAACCGGGAAGTCGGTCGTGACGGCGGCGGCGACATGCGCGAGAGCGAACAGCGCGAGAAACGTGGTGGCCGAACGCCGTAGCGGCCACCGGCCCGCGGTGGCCGCCATCGTCGGCGCGCCCAGCACCATGCCGACGGCGTACACCGAGGTCAGCAACCCTACGGTCCCGAGCGAAACATCGAAGTCGGCGGCCGTGGCCGCCAGCAATCCCGACATCATGAATTCCGAGGTGCCCTGCGCGAACACCGCGACAGCGAGCACGAAAACCCCGATGGGCATGAGTGATCCATTCTCCGGACTTCGGGACGCCCCGCACGCGAGACGTCCGAGAGGACGCGGCGGGCCGGGAGACCCTGCCGCGAGGAAATCGGCTGTCCGGCGTCGCGAACGAGACGTGCCGCACCGGCGCGGTGGGACACGTACGCGCACAACGCCGCCCGGCCCGCAGGCCGGACGGCTACCTTCTGGACGCCTCCGGAGAATTCACGCCGCCACTCTAACGGCGATGGGCACCGCGATCCAGCGGATTATGGGACGCCCCCGCGACCTTCGCGGTCGCCTCAGACCCGGACATGGGTGTTGTGGAAGCTGGTGAACAGCCACCGTCCCGCCGCGCACACCGCGACCCTGGTCTGGATCGATCGTTCGGGGCCGGCCGGCGCGTCCGGCGGTGCCGGGCGTGGCGTCAGGGTGATCAGGACGGCGGTGTCGGGAGCGGGGAACCGCAGAGTGCGCCGCAGCGGTTCGGCCAGGCGGGTGCCGCGCATGAACCCGTCGAACCCGCGCTGCATCTCGATCGCCAATTCCACACGGCCTCGCAGGAATTCGCCGATGACGGAGACGAAGTCGCAGTCCTCGGTGAACGTCGCCGCGAAGGCGGCGCCGTCGCCGGCGGCCCAGGCGTCCATCTGGCGGTGGAGCAGGTCGAGCACCGCCTGCTCGGCGGTCGCGGTGTGGTCGGGTGTGCTCTCGATCGTCATGCCGACCACGCTGTCAGCGGTGGGTCATCGGCTCAATGACCTCCTGGGTCATGGAGCGGATGATGCGGCGGGCCTACCCTGGCACGGTGAACAGTCCGGCTCGCGACAGTCCCGTCGGTGCGCTGCTGCGCGAGTGGCGACAGCACAGGCGGATGAGTCAGCTCGACCTCGCCCTGGCCGCCGACAGCTCGGCGCGCCACCTGTCGTGCGTGGAGACCGGCCGGGCCAAGCCGAGCCGAGCGATGGTCCTGAAGTTGTGCGAGACGCTGGATGTGCCACTGCGCGAACGGAACACGGTGCTGCTCGCGGGCGGTTTCGCCCCGGAGTACCGCGAGACCGGGCTCGACGACACCGATGCCGACGGCGCCCGGACCGCCCTGGAGACCGTGCTGGCCGCGCACGAACCGTATCCCGCGGTGGCGGTGGATCGGCACTGGAACGTGGTCACCACCAATCGGGCGATGGGCCTGTTCAGCGAGGCCGCGCCCACCGCACCCACCGGCAGGCCGGCCAATGTCTACCGTCTCGCCCTGACCCCCGACCCGCCGGACGCGACGGTCCGCATGGTCAATTTCCTCGAGGTCCGCACCTACCTGCTCGAACGGTTGCTGCGGCAGGTCCGCGCCACCGGCGACCCGGTCCTGCGCGCCCTCTACGACGAGGTCAGCGCCTATCCCTTCCCCGTGGACGACGCTCCCAGCCCCGCCCCGATCCCGGTCGGCCCCTTCGCGGTCCCCTTGCGTATCGACACCCCAGCCGGGGAACTCCGCCTGTTCAGCACCATGGTCACCTTCGGCGCTCCGGCCGACGTCACCCTCGCCGAACTCGCCGTCGAACTCTTCTATCCCCTCGACGACCACACCGCGACCACCCTGCGCGCCCTCTACGACTCCGCGCCCGGCGGCTCCTGAACCCGTTCAACGCCTGACCACCCACACGGCCGGGGGCACATCCCACCCGGGGCGGACGCCGCTCCTCGCAGCGGGCGCGCATCGATCAGCTCCGTCGCCGGTCAGTCCGGCATGTCGTCGAACTCGACGTCCTCCCGGTCGGCGCCGCGCAGCTGTGCCACGCGTCGCGCTTCCTCGCGCAGCTGGGCGCGGAGCGCGGGGCGGAGCGGTGCGAACAGCGTGACGGTGACGGTCAGGACGCGGCCGCGCTTGCGGGGCCGCCAGATTCCCGCGATGGCGCCGTCGGCCAGGACCGTACCGGGCGCGCCCACCGATTTCCACACGGCCCGTTGATGTTTCAGGTCGACGATGGTGGCGCGATCACGCATCTGGGTGTACGGATCGCCGGGCGGCAACAGCCGTACCCCGCGGGCGTCAGCGGATCGCAGATCGTCGACGTGCTCGGCGAGGATCCAGGTCTGACGTCCGTCGAAGTCGACCGGCGTGAGCTCATCGGCGATCGACTCCCACCACGGATCCGCGTCCGTGGTGTCGATCCCCAGCCAGGCGGCGAAATCCTCGCGGGTCGACGGTCCGTAGCAGCGCAGGTACCGGCGCAGCAGCGCGGCGCGGGCTTCACCCGGTTCGGTCCGGGGCAGCGGTTCGCCCAGCCATTCGTCGAGCAGGACGAAGGGCGCCGTGTTCTTGCTGCGCGGCGCCAGGCAGACGGTCCCGCGCAAGGTCAGGATCCGCACGCAGAAGTGGACCACCGCCTCCCCCAGCGGCTGGTTCGCGCTGTATGGTCCCGGCTCCCGCCAGGCCTCACGGCGGGCCTTCGTCAACGTTTCCGCGATCCGCGCGGCCACCTCCTCGCCGAGTTCGGTGATCGCCATGGCGCGACCGGACAGCACCGGGCCGATCGCGTCGGCGGTGCGGTCGACCGCCTCGTCCAGGCCGAGGTCCAGGGTGCGCAGCGCCTGCTCGACCCCGTTGATCAGGTGCAGCCGCCCGGCCTCGGTCGGCGGGAGGACGCCGGCGGTGAAGACGGGCGCGTCGACGGTCGGGAAGAAGAACGGCGCGCCGCGCAGACTCCAGGTCTGCAGCAGCGATTTCTCGTCAGCCACCAGCCGATCGAAGCCTTCCGGGGTGACGTCATCGACCCGGGCGTGCAGGGCGAGCAGCGCCGACCCCGGCGGACTGTTCTGCACCGCGCACGCACCGGCGGCCGCGAGGAGATCGTGACACCGCGTAGCGAGGTGATGCGCGCGGAGCCGAAACCCCAGCACCTCACCGGTCGACACCGCCATCCTGGCCCGTCCAGCCACCGACCGCCTCCCGATCGTCGCTGCGTACCCGCATTACCCATTCGGCCCTCGACCACCGTGGCCGACGTCCCGGCACCGCTCCCGGAATCCGAACGATCGCACCACCCCCGTGGGGTAGCGCCACGCATCCAGAGCGACAGCGGACGGCCGCCCTGGCGGAGTGGCTCCACCGCCGCGAGGAAACTCAGCGGATCGAGCGTACGACGGGTTCGGTGTCGTCGGCAGCCGCCGACACGGCCTCGGCGAGCAGTTCGTCGAGGTGGTACGGGTAGACCGCCTCGTCCTGCGCGTCGAGCGCGCGGATGTCGGCGGGAGCGCACCAGCGGTGGTCGGTGATCGTGCGCCGCTCGAGCGCGTTGAGGTCAGCCGGGCGCCATTCGAAGCGGGGCGCGCGCAGGACGAAGAACAGTTCCTCGGAGCGGATGATCTCGCCGTTGAACGGGAACACCGCCACCCGCCGCCACACCGGGCCACGCAGCGTGGCCGGGTCGACGCGCTGGCCGGTCTCCTCGTACACCTCGCGCACGGCGGCCTCGCGCAGGCTCTCCCCCGGCTCCACGCCGCCGCCGACGGTGAACCAGAACGCCACCTCGGGCAGCACCGGATCGTGGCCGCGCAGCAGCAGCACCCGGTCCTGTTCGTCGAGCAGCACCACGCGCGCGGAGGTGCGGGTGGTGTGCACCTCGAGACCGGTCGACGCGGCGGGCGTGGCCCGCTCGGTGATCTCGAAGTATTCCGGCAGCGGCGCGGTACCGCCCAGGTGCAGGACGCGGACCGGCCTGCGGGTGCGCAGGGCGAGGGTGTCGCGCACGGCGTCGTTGTGGAAGCGGCGCGCGATCAGCACCCTGGCCTCGGCGTCGGCGAGTTCGGCGACGAGCTGCGGGCGCAGCTGATCGATGTCGACCAGCGACAGCGTCGCGGAGAGCTGGTTCTCCACGGTCTCGCGCTCGCGCCGGTCGGCGCGCTCGGCCCGATCGGCGAGCGAGGCCAGCTGGGCGGCCTTCTCGGCGCGGTGCGGATCGGTGCTCACCGGACCACCGATGGCCATCGCCACCGCCCGCGCCACCACGGCGCGGCGGGCCAGCGCGGCGTCGAGGGCCTGCCAGGACTGGTCGGAGCGCACGTGCAGGCGGTCGAGCCGGTTGGCGGTGGAGTAGGCCCACACGCCGAGGGCGAGCACGAGCAGCGCGATCAGGCCGAGGACGAGGACCGTCGTCGCGGAGAAGGTGATCATCCGGCGGCCCTGACCCGGTTGTCGCCCACGGTGACGGTCTCGTAGACCCGCAGGATCTGCTCGGCCACCACCGGCCAGTCGTACTCGGCGACGACCTGGGTCGCGGTGCGGACCAGCTGCTCGCGGGTGTCGTCGTCGGTGAGCAGGGTATCGATCGCGGCGGCCAGCGCGGCGGAGTCACCGATCGGGGTGAGCAGGCCCGCGGTCCCGTCGCGCAGCACGCGGCGGAAGGCGTCGAGTTCGCTGGCGACCACCGGCGTCCCCGCGGCCATGGCCTCGATCAGGATGATGCCGAAGCTCTCCCCGCCGAGGTTCGGCGCCACGTACACGTCGGCGCTGCGCAGCGCGGCGGCCTTCTCGCTGTCGGAGACCTGGCCGAGGAACCGCAGGTGCCCGGCGTGCACACCGGCCTCTCGGCGCAACCGGTCCTCGTCACCGCGCCCGACGATGAGGATCTCGACGTCGGGATAGCGGGCGACCAGGGTGGGCAGGGCGCCGAGCAGTACCTCCATGCCCTTGCGCGGTTCGTCGTAGCGGCCGAGGAACAGCACCGTCTTGCCCGCACGGGGATACCCGTCGAGCAGCGGACCGCGCGCGAAGGCCGAGACGTCGACGCCGTTGGGAATCTCCACCGCGTCGGACCCCAGCGCCTCGACCTGCCAGCGTCGCGCCAGTTCCGACACGGCGATCCGGCCGCTGATCTTCTCGTGGTACGGCCGCAGCACACCCTGGAAAGTGCTCAGCACCAACGACTTCGTGGTCGAGGTGTGGAAGGTCGCCACGATCGGGCCCTCGGCGATCTTGAGGGCGAGCATGGACAGGCTCGGCGCGTTCGGCTCGTGGATGTGCAGCACGTCGAAGTCGTTGCTGTCGATCCAGCGCCGGATCCGGGTGTAGGCCATGGGACCGAACGAGAGCCGCGCCACCGACCCGTTGTAGGGAATGGCCACCGCACGACCGGCCGACACCACGAAATCGGGCAGCGGGGTGTCGTCGGAGGCGGGGGCGAGCACGCTCACCTTGTGCCCGCGTTCGAGGAAGACCCTGGCCAGCTCGACCACGTGGGCCTGCACGCCGCCGGGCACGTCGAACGAGTACGGACAGACCATGCCGATCTTCACCGCGCGCCACCGCCCTGGTACGCCGCGATGCGCGCCAACCGCTCCGGGGACAGATCCGCCTCCCACAGCGGTTGCAGCATGTGCCAGTCGGCCGGATGCTCGGCGATGTTCGCCGCGAACCGGTCGGCCAGCAACTGCGTCGTCGCCGCGACGCCACCGGAGACATCCAGTGGCGCACTTGTTTTCAGGCCCCACCCCTCGGTGCCGTCGGCCTCGGTGGTGAACCAGGCGTGCACCGGCTGCAGCGACGCGCCGGTCTCGATGGCCAGTTTCGCCGCGCCCGCGGGCAGCCAGGTGCGCTCGCCGAAGAAGTCGACGGGCACCCCCTTGCCGGTCAGGTCGCGCTCGCCCATCAGACAGACGATCCGGTTCTGCCGCAGGCGCTCGGCGAGCGCCTCGAACGGGGGCTGCTCGCCGCCGGTCAACGGGAACACCTCGAAACCGAGACTTTCCCGGTAGGCGACGAACCGTTCGAACAGCGACTCCGGCTTCAGCCGCTCGGCCACGGTGGTGAAGGTGTCGTAGTGCTGCACCAGCCACACCCCGGCCATGTCCCAGTTTCCCGAGTGCGGCAGCACCAGAATCACGCCGCGGCCGTCGTCGAGGGCCGCGTCGAGGTGCTCGAGACCGCCGACGTGATAGTCGATGGCGGTGTGGTCCATGCTCGGCAGCCGGAACGCCTCGCGCCAATACCGGGCATAGGAGCGCATGCTGGCGCGCAACAGGTCCTCGGGCACCTGCTCGGGCGGCACCCCGAGCACGCGAGCCAGGTTGCGCCGCAACTGCACCGGGCCGCCGCCCTTGACGGCGCGGTCGGCGCCGAGGTCGAACGCCTTGCGCACCAGACCTTCCGGCGCCGAACGCACGACCCGCCAGCCTGCGGCGTACCCCCAGTCGCTCAGCCGTTCGGTGAATGTCACGGCGCCGACCCTTCCGCCGAATCGGGCGCAGGCGCGGGCGGGATGACCACCCGCGCGCCCGGCGAGTTGCGCACCGCGAGCACCCGCTGGAACACCGTGACGATGCTGAGCACCGCCAGCACCCACATGGCCACGTACACGGCCCAGGTGAGCCACTCGACGCCCCAGTGCCCGCCGATGCCGGCGAATCCGGCGCCGACCAGCACGATGACGAGCCGGTCCGGTCGTTCGATCAGCCCGCCGTCGGCCGAGAGCCCGCTGGCCTCGGCGCGCGCCTTGGCGTAGGAGATCACCTGCGAGGTGACCAGCACGACCAGCGTCGCCGCGAACAGCGACTTGCTGTGCTCGTGGTAGACCGCCCACCAGGCCAGCCCGCCGAAGATCGCGCCGTCGGCCACCCGGTCACAGGTGGCGTCGAGAACGGCGCCGTACTTCGTGCCGCCGCCGCGCGCCCGCGCCATGGCGCCGTCGAGCATGTCGAACATGACGAACAGCCAGATGACCATCGTTCCCCAGAACAGGTGTCCGGAGGGGAACAGGGTCACCGCGGCCGCGATCGTCGCGGTGGTGCCGATCAGTGTCATCGCGTCCGGGGTGAGCCCCGTCCCGACGAGCGCTTTGCCCAGCGGCGCAGTCGCTTTCGCAAACGTCTGGCGGCCGAAGAAGCTGAGCACGGTTGTTATTCCTCCCACGCCTCCGCCAGCAGCTGACGCGTCTCGCGCAACAACTGCGGCATCACCTTCACCCCACCGACCACGGTGATGAAGTTCGCGTCCCCGCCCCAGCGCGGCACGATGTGCTGGTGCAGGTGGTCGGCCAGCGAACCACCGGCCACACCACCGAGGTTGAGCCCGACGTTGAACCCGGCGGGCCGCGAGACCCGCTTCATCACCCGGATGGCCTGCTGGGTGTAGGCCATCAGCTCCGCGCTCTCCGCGGTCGTCAGGTCCTCCAGGTCGGCGACCCGGCGGTACGGCACCACCATCATGTGCCCGGGGTTGTACGGGTACAAGTTGAGCACCGCGTAGACCAGTTCGCCGCGGGCGATGATCAGCCCGTCCTCGTCCGACATCTTCGGGATGTCGGTGAACGGATGACCGGTGGCGTCCTTCGGCTTCACCTCGCCGGTGATGTAGGACATCCGGTACGGCGTCCAGAGCCGCTGCAGCCGGTCCGGCTGGCCCGCCCCGGTGTCGACGATCGACCCGGCCTCCGGGGCGAAGCTGTCGCTCATGAGGGAACCGCCGCGGAGACCACGTCGAACCCGTCGGCGGTCGGCGAGGTGTTCTCCCGGTTGCCGATCCAGGCCAGGATCGTGGCGACGGCGTCGTCGACCGGCACGCCGTTGACCTGGCTGCCGTCGCGGAAGCGGAAGCTCACCGCGCCCGCCTCCACGTCGCGCGCGCCGGCGAGCAGCATGAACGGCACCTTCTGCGCGGTCTGGTTGAAGATCTTCTTCTGCATCCGGTCGTCGCTGCGGTCGACCTGGGCGCGCACGCCCGCGTCGCGCAGGCGCTCGATCACCGCGTCCAGGTGCGGGGCGAAGTTCTCCGCCACCGGGATGCCGACGACCTGCACCGGTGCGAGCCAGGCCGGGAAGGCGCCGGCGTAGTGCTCGGTGAGCACACCGAAGAACCGCTCGATCGAGCCGAACAGGGCGCGGTGGATCATCACCGGGCGCTGCTTGGTGCCGTCGGAGGAGGTGTATTCCAGGTCGAAGCGCTCGGGCAGGTTGAAGTCGAGCTGGATGGTCGACATCTGCCAGGTGCGGCCCAGCGCGTCCTTGGCCTGCACGGAGATCTTCGGGCCGTAGAACGCGGCGCCGCCCGGATCGGGCACCAGGTCGAGGCCCGAGGCTTCGGCCACCTTGGCCAGCGTCTCGGTGGCCTCTTCCCACAGCTCGTCGGAGCCGACGAACTTCTTCGGGTCCTTGGTGGAGAGCTCGAGGTAGAAGTCGTCGAGGCCGTAGTCCTTGAGCAGCGACAGCACGAACTGCAGGGTGGTGGTGAGCTCCGCGTGCATCTGCTCCTTGGTGCAGTAGATGTGCGCGTCGTCCTGGGTCATGCCGCGCACGCGGGTCAGGCCGTGGATCACGCCGGACTTCTCGTAGCGGTACACCGAGCCGAACTCGAACAGCCGCAGCGGCAGCTCACGGTAGGAGCGGCCGCGCGCACGGAAGATCAGGTTGTGCATCGGGCAGTTCATCGGCTTGACGTAGTAGTCCTGGCCGGGCTTGCGCACGGTGCCGTCCTCGTTGAGTTCGGCGTCGAGGTGCATGGCCGGGAACATGCCGTCGCGGTACCAGTCGAGGTGTCCGGAGACCTCGAACAGGTGGCCCTTGGTGATGTGCGGGGTGTTGACGAACTCGTAGCCGGCGTCGATGTGGCGCCTGCGCGAGTACTCCTCGAGCTCCTTGCGGATGATGCCGCCCTTGGGGTGGAACACCGGCAGACCCGAGCCGAGCTCGTCGGGGAAGCTGAACAGGTCGAGTTCGAGCCCCAGCTTGCGGTGGTCGCGGCGCTCGGCCTCGGCCAGCAGATGCAGGTACTCCTCCATCGCCTCGGTGGACTCCCATGCGGTGCCGTAGATGCGCTGCAGGTCCTCGCGGTCCTGGTCACCGCGCCAGTAGGCGGCCGAGCTGCGGGTCAGCTTGAAGGCGGGGATGAACTTGGTGGTGGGGATGTGCGGGCCACGGCACAGATCGCCCCAGATCTTCTCGCCGGTGCGCGGGTCCAGGTTGTCGTAGATGGTCAGCTCGTTGCCGCCGACCTCCATGATCTCCGGGTCGTCGATGCCGGACTTGTCGCTGATCAGCTCGAGCTTGAACGGCTCCTTGGCCAGTTCCACCCGTGCCTCGTCGATCTCCACCACGCGCCGCGAGAAGCGCTGCGCGCCTTTGACGATCTTCTTCATCCGCGATTCCAGCTTGGCCAGATCCTCGGGGGTGAACGGCCGGTCGACGCGGAAGTCGTAGTAGAAGCCGTCCTTGATCGGCGGGCCGATGCCGAGCTTGGCGTCGGGGAACTCCTGCTGCACGGCCTGGGCCAGCACGTGCGCGGCCGAGTGGCGGATCACGCTGCGACCGTCCTCGGTGTTCGCGGCGACCGGCTCGACCTCGGCGTCGACCTCCGGAATCCAGGACAGATCCTTCAGCGCGCCCTCGGCGTCGCGGACCACGACGATCGTGTCCGGGCCCTTGGTCGGCAGCCCCGCGTCCCGCACCGCCGCGCCCGCGGTAGTCCCCGCCGGCACCCGGACGAGGGCGACTGGACTGATGGGTGCAGAGGTGGTCACGGGAATGCTCTCCTTGACGTCGGTGGGCGTGGGTCTTCCCACGCGTGCACGATCCTACTGGCGGCCCGCCACCGCGCGATTTCCGGTCGCGCGGATCAGGCTTCGGCGAGCAGGGCCGCGCGCTCGGCGGCCGGACGCTTCGGGCAGCTGGTGCACATCTGGCAGCCGGGGACCTCGTAGACCAGGCAGCAGGAGATCCGCTTGACGAAGGTGCGCTCGCCGACGGTGACGAAGCGCGGCGCGGGCAGGCGCCCGCCGACCTCGGCGGCCAGCCGGGACCCGGCCTCGCCCGCGCCCGCGTCGAGCGCCCGGTTGCCGATCGCGTCGGCGACGACGGCCCACAGCGCGGGCACGCCCGCCCCGGACACGGCGGCCACCTGGGGGATCACGGCGTTCAGGGTCTCGCGCAGCGCGGCGGCCACGGTCTCGGTGTCGCCGGTCGACCGGAAGCACACGTGCTCGACGCCGCCGTCGGGCCTGACCTCGCAGTCGAGCTCGTCGAGCGCGGCGACCGGGGCCGGTGCGCCCACCGCGTGGGCGCGCGTGATCTGGTCGACCAGCGCGGAGGCGACCATGCACCACCACAGCGTGCCGCCGACGCGGGCCGCGTCGGTGCCCCAGGCGCGGCTCATCTCACCGATCCGGGCCGAGATCCAGGCGGGATCGATGAGCAGGCGTCCGGGGACGGTGCTCACGACATCAGGGGACTGCGCAACCATGGCCAATCGACTCCGATCCACCCTGCGACCATCGAAAATGTGCCGAGCAGCCACAGCGTCACGACGACGAGGGCGAAGGTGGCCACCGCGCCGAGAATCCGGATCGTCCAGCCACGGGAGGTGTACCAGTCCATGACGATCCGGTACTTGCCCCGTACCCAGGTGAGGGTGTGGTGAGCCCAGACGAACTCGGTGGCCAGGATGCCGAATCCGGCGAACACCAGCGCCCAGCCGGGTCCCGGGTACGGGATCGTGACGATCCCGACCAGCAATACCAGCCCACCGACCACGCCGACGGCGATCCGGTAGCCGAGGTTCAGGGTAGGGCGGTGTTCGATCCCGGCGCGGAAGGCGCGCCAGCGCTCCTTGAAGCCCGGCGCCCCGGCGGTCGAGTCCGCCGGGGCGTCGGTGGGGTCGGCGGTCGGCTTGCTCGTCATCGTTCCAGAGTACGAGCCGACGGCACCGCGGATCACGCCGTGACGGGCTCCTCGGCGCGGTCGTCGAGGGTGCGCACGCTGTCGGCGGTCACCTCGATGACGCGTGCGCCGGCGATGTCGAAGAACAATCCCGACACCGCCACCCCGCGCTCGGCGACCGCCCGGCGCACGGCCGGATGCCGGTGCAGCGTCTCGAGCTGCACGGCGACGTTGACCATGCTCAGCTGGTCGACCTCGTCGAAGCCGGCCGCCCGTGCCGCCAGCGCGACCGGGTGCTCGGCGCGGAACCGCTCCAGGCTGGGGGCGGCGTGGCGCAGCCACGAGCTCAGCCCGCCCTCGCCCTCGGCCCCGGTGTACACGGCTTTCATCGCCCCGCAGGCGGAGTGCCCGCACACCACGACCGAGCGCACCGCGAGTTCCTCCAGCGCGAAGACCAGGGCGGCCTCGACGGAATCGTCGGCGGTGGTGGGCACCAGATTGCCGACATTGCGGACGGTGAACAGGTCGCCGGGCCCGCTCGAGGTGATCACATTGGGCACGATCCGCGAGTCCGAGCAGGTGAGGAAGAACGAATCCGGGTCCTGCCGGTCGCGCAGCTCGTCCAGGTGCGGCCGGACCACGTGCGCGTGGCTGCGGTGGAAGGCCGACACGCCCGCGGCGAGCGCGTCGCTGCCGGACTTCTGGTGCCGCCACGGGCCGAGCAGCTGGTCCCAGGTCTCGCGGCCGAAGCCGCGCGCGGGCGGCGCGGCGGGGGTGTCGGCCATCTTGGCGCTGCCGATCTCCACGAAATCGACCCGGCCGCCGCCGCTTTCCTGCTGGTGCTGCCAGGACTCGATGGCTTCGAACGCGGCGTGGTCGAGGAAGTCGACCGTCATCTCCACCGTCACCGCGGCGCCCGCGGGGACCTTCGCCAGCTCGGCCGACAGCTTCGGCAGGGCGAGGAAGGTGCACGATCCGTCGATCCGGACCAGCCAGCGGGCGTCCCCCGGCAGCGGTTCGGCCGAGACCTGCACGCGCACGACCCGCCACAGCAGCAGACCGAAAGCCAGTGCCAGACCGATGATCACGCCCTCGAGCAGGTTGAGGAACACCACCGAGCCCACGGTGACCACGTACACCAGCAGGTCGCCGGTGCGCCGGGCCAGCCGGATGTGGGCCAGTTTCACGAGCTGGATGCCGATGACGATGAGCAGCCCGGCCAGCGCGGCCATCGGGATCTGCTCGACCAGGCCGACCAGCGCCACGGAGAACAGCAGGATCCAGCAGCCGTGCAGGACAGCCGAGGCCCGGCTGCGCGCACCTGCCTGCACATTGGTGGCGCTGCGCACGATGACGCCGGTGACCGGCAGGCCGCCGACCAGGCCGGAGAGCACGTTGGCCGAGCCCTGACCGATGAGCTCGCGGTCGAACCCGGTCCGCGGTCCGGTGTGCATCTTGTCCACCGCGACGGCGGAGAGCAGGCTCTCGACGCTCGCGATGAGGGCGATGGTGAGCACCATCATGGCGACCGCCGACCAGTTCCCCGAGGGCAGTTCGGGCAGTTGCAGCGCGTCGAACAGCGAGCCGCTCAATACGATCCGCTCCACACCGCCGGGCAGGACCAGCGACAGCAGGGTGCCGAGGACGACGGCGACCAGGGGTCCCGGCACGGCGCGCAGCTTGGGCGGCATGTACTTCCAGCCGAGCATCACCGTGATCACGACGGCGCCGACGAGGACGCCGCCGCCGTGCAGCGACATCAGCTGACCGGGCAGCTCGACGATGTTGCGCCAGGCCGAACTGTGCGAGGACCCGCCGAGCAGCACATGGATCTGCTGCAGCGCGATGGTGATACCGATGCCGGCGAGCATCGCGTGCACCACCACCGGCGCCACGGCCAGTGCGGCGCGCGCGATCCGGCTCAGGCCGAACAGGATCTGTAACAGTCCGGCGCCGACGACGATCAAACAGGTGACGCGCCAGCCGAATTGCGCGATGGATTCGGCGACGACGACGGTGAGCCCGGCCGCGGGACCGCTGACCTGCAGCACCGAGCCGCCGAACAGGCCGACGACGATGCCGCCGATCACGGCGGCGACCAGGCCCGCGGCGACCGGCGCGCCGGAGGCGACGGCGATGCCGAGCGAGAGCGGCAAGGCCACGAGGAAGACCACGATCGAGGCGGGCAGATCATGGCGGAGCACGGTGTCGCGCCAGTACGAAGGTGGCGCGGGTGCCGGCGGTGGCGCCGGGTGGAGCGGGGGAGCTAGGTCGTTCGCTACTGACATGGTTCTCCTTCGGCGACGCGGCACAGCCGTGGTCGATGGACGATCTACGTGTCATGTGCGGTCGAGTGACCGCGGAACAGCTTCTCCAGCGATGAAGCACGCGAATCCCGGTGCGACGGCGGACCGGGTCGAGGTGTCACCACAGTATTGGTAAAGACTTGGCAAAGCCAGTGTGCCGGAAGAAGAGTGGGTGCCGCCATAACGGCGGGGCCGCTGTGGTGTGACACACATCAGTGCGCCTACACCGGCTCGGCCGCGACTCCGCTTCTGGCAGCACCGAATTCGGTGATCCCGTCGACGGTCACCTCGATCACCCTGGCGGTGGCGAGGTCGAAGAACAGCCCGGACACCGCGACGCCGCGCTCCTCGATGCCCGCGCGCACCGCTGGATAGTCGGCCAGCGTCTGCACCTGCCGCGCCACGTTCACCATGCCCAGCTGGTCGACCGGACCGAACCCGGCCAGCCGCGCCGCCTCGGCGACCGGGTGACCCTGCTGGAACGCCGCCAGTGTGGGCTGAGCGTGGGCGAGCCAGTCGTCGAGCCCCGGCCCGGCCTGCACCTTCCCGTACAGCGCTTCCATGGCGCCGCAGCCGCTGTGCCCACAGACCACCACCGAGCGCACGTCGAGTTTGTCCAGGGCGTAGATCAGCGCCGCCTCCACCGAGACATCGCTCCCACCGACCGGGACGAGGTTGCCGACATTGCGGACGGTGAACAGGTCACCGGGGCCGCTGCTGGTGATGACGTTGGGTACGACGCGGGCGTCGGCGCAGGTCAGGAAGAAGGTGTCGGCGTCGGGCCGATGCCGCAGCCCGTCCAGGTGCGGGCGCATGAGGTGCGCGTGGCCGCGATGGTAGGCCGCGATGCCTGCCGCGATCGGGTCGACGCCGCCGCTGCGCCGCCACGGCCGGATCGCCTCGTCGACCGCCTTGCGGGCATGGCCGTGTTCGGGTGGTCCGTCCTGCGCGCGGGCCATCCGCGCGGTGCCGAGTTCGACGAAATCGACTGCGCCACCGGCGGCTTCGCGAGCGTCGGCCCATTCGGAGAGCAGCTCACAGGCCGCGTGGTCGAGGAAGTCCACACTCAGCTCCACCGTCACGTCCACACCGGCGGGCACCTTGGCCAGCTCGCCGGTGAGTTTGGGCGCGGCCAGGAAGGTGCAGGTGCCGTCGATGCGCACCAGCCAGGTGCCGTCCGGGCGCGGCACCGCCGCGATGGTGAACTTCACGACCCGCCACAGCAGCAGCGCGAACGAGGCGATGAGGCCGATCACCATGCCCTGCAACAGGTTCAGCGACACCACCGCGACCACGGTCACCAGGTACACGTAGAGGTCGCCGGTGCGGCGGGCCCGCTTGATGTGGGCCAGCTTCACCAGCTGCACGCCGATCAGCACCAGCAGCCCGGCCAGCGCGGCGGTCGGGATCTGGCGCACGAGCCCGACCAGGGCGATCGCGAACACCAGGATCCAGCAGCCGTGCAGCACGGTCGCGGCCCTGCTGCGCGCGCCGGCGTTGGCGTTGGTGATGCTGCGCACGATCACCGCCGCGATCGGCAGGCCGCCCAGCGCGCCCGAGGCCATGTTGGCCGCGCCCTGACCGAGCAGCTCGCGATCGAAATCGGTGCGCTGACCAGGGCGCATCTTGTCGACCGCGACCGCCGACAGCAGGGTTTCCACGCTGGCGATGAGCGCGACGGTGAGCATGGTGAGCGCGATCGGCGCCCACCCACCGTGTGGCAGCCCGGGCAGGCCGATGCCGTCGAGCAGCGAGCCGTCCAGGCGCACCCGTTCGACCGTGAGCGGCAGGACCAGCGAGACCCCCGTGGCCGCGACCACCGCGACCAGCGGACCGGGCACGACCCGCACCCGGCGCGGCAGGTACTGCCAGCCGACCAGCACCGCGATGACGAGCAGGCCGACGAACAGGTCGCCCTTCTGCACCGACATCACCTGGCGCGGCAGCGCGACGATGCTCGCCCACGGCGAGCTGACGGTGGTACCGCCGAGGAGCACATGCACCTGCTGCAGGGCGATGATCACGCCGATGCCGGCCAGCATGGCGTGCACGACCACCGGGGCGATACCGAGCGCGGCCCGCGCGATCCGGCTGAGCCCGAACAGGATCTGCAGCAGTCCCGCTCCGATGGTGATGAAACACATGGTGGCCCAGCCGAATTGCTGCACCGCCCCGGCCACGACGACGGCGAGACTGGCGGTCGGCCCGCTCACCTGGATCGCCGAACCCCCGAGTAATCCGGCCACCACTCCCCCGACGGCCGCGGCGATCAACCCGGCGACGACCGGCGCCCCCGACGCCAGCGCGACACCGAGCGACAACGGCAACGCGACCAGAAAGACCACAACGGATGCTGGAAGATCGTGCTGGAGAACAGATTTCAGCGATGGGCCCGGATCATTGTCGGTCATCATTCTCCTTCGCCGGGGCCGCGTCGGCGCCCGGTTCATCGGTCGAACATGCACTGGCAATTGATGCTGAGCTGCGAGATCTGACCCAGGACACAGGGTCGCGTCAATAGTAAAGAACTACCCAAGCCTTGGGAAAGTCCTCGAGGCGAATGGGGCGAATCGCGATCCAACCGTGACGTGCACCACACGCAATACGTCAGGGTGGACGGACACCGGAACGGTCAGGAATCGAGAAGCGCGGGCCCGCGGCCCGCAGGAAACATTGTCCTCGACGGAATACACGAAAGGGTCTCTCGATGAACACCTCCTGGGTTCGACCGACGCATCGCTGGTCGGCGATCGTCTTCACCGCGATCCTGGTCGTCACCGTGCTCGCGCTGGCGCTGAGCGGACCGCAGTGGTTCTCCTACCTGCCGCTGATCCCGCTGGCGGCGCTGGCCCTGTCGGGGCTGGTCATGCTGGTGCAGGTCTTCCGCCGCGGGCGTGCGACACCCGCCACCGGCGCCGGGCGCGTCCGCCTGGTGCATCGCTGGTCGGGGATCGTCTTCCTGGTCACCGTGCTGGCGACGGTCGTGGCGCTGTCGCTGCCCGAGCCGATCGTCTGGGTGTCCTACCTGCCGCTGATTCCGCTGGCCGGGCTCCTGTTCTCCGGCCTGGCGATGCTGGCGGCGCCGCGGCTGCGGGCCCGGCGGCAGGTCGCCGGGGCGTAGGCCTCAGCCGATGTCGACCACGCGCGCCCAGGCGGGCGGCGTGCGCGGGACGTGATTCGGGTCGTCCTCGTCGCCATGGTCCGCGCGGCGGAACAGCCCGACCACGGTGCGACAGGGCGGCCGGTTCGGCCAGGGCGTATAGCCGTCGGTCAGTGCCACGATCACGTCGGGCCGCGTGCGCAGGGCCTTGGTGAAGCCGGCGCGCAGATCGGTGCCGCCGCCACCGATCAGGGGGATCTGCTCGGCCCGGCACAGCGGGTAGGCGACCTGCGCCGCGGCGTCGCAGGACAGGACCGACAGCAGGTCACGTCGGCCGCCGACCGCGCGCGAGATGGCCGCCACTTCCAGCAGGGCGCTGCCCAATTCGGTGTCGCTGACCGAGGCCGAGGTGTCGATGACCACGCTGACCCGTGGCGGGTTGCGGCGCAGGCTCGGCAGGACCGTGCCGGGCAGGGCGGCCGAGCGCCGGGCCGGACGGCCGTAGGTGTAGTCGGCGCCGCGGCCAGAGCTGGCCGCGGCCGACCGGATGGCCGCGCCGAGCAGGTCGCGCCACGGCTGCGGCGGGTGCAGGGTGTCCTCGGCCCAGCGCCGCCAGCTCTTCGGCGCGTCGCCGCGCCGGCCGCTGATGCCCTGGGCCACCCGGAATCTCACCGCCTCGCACTCCTGTTCGCTGAGGCCGTCGGCCCCGTCGGGGCCGAGGTCCCACTCTCGGTCCATGCCGTCGGCGCCGCTGCCGCAGTCGAGCCAGGCGAAGTCCTGGGTGAGGTGGCCGAGAGTGAACTCGCGCAGGTAGTCCTCCATCAACTTGCCGGCGTCGAGACGCAGCAGCGCCGGGGTGACGATGCCCTCGGGCACCACCAGGCCGTCACCGAACACGTCGTCGTTGATCTCGGCGTCGGCGGCGATGTTCATCCGCAGTCGTTCGGCCCGGCCGGTGAGGTCGTGCGCGCGGGCGTACCGGTCGCTGCGGCCGTGGTGATCGCGCAGCAGATGCGACACCTCGTGCACCAGAACGGAAGCCAGTTCCGCCACGGTCTTTCGCGCCACATAGGCGGGCGAGACGTAGCAGCGCCAGTGGCGGTCGACACCCATCGTCGGCACCCGGTGGGATTCGACGATGTGCAGCGCGTACAGGGCGCTCGCCAGGTACGGCCTGGCCCGGACCGCGTGCAGCCGGGCGGCGTAGAGGCGTTCGAGGTCGAGTTCGATCACCGGCCCACCCCCGCCCCGACCCGGGCGGCGTCGTCGGCGGACCGGGAGACGGCCACCACCCCGGCGAGCTGTTCGATCGCGGCGGGCACCACCCAGTCGTCGCGGCGCAGGGTCGCCAGCGTCGTCGCCGGGACGACCACCAGGTCCGGCGGCCCGGTCTCGACGGCCCGGACGAGCACCCGCCAGGCCGCGTTCCAGCGGGACCGGTCCGGACGCTTGCGCACCGCGGCCACGACACCGTCGAGCACGGCTTGGCGCAGGTCACCGCGTTCGGGCAGGTCCGCACCGGCCGGGTCGGCGAGGACGTCCTCGGGGTCGGGCAGGTCCATCCGGTCGATGCTGGTGAGCAGTTCGAAGCCGGGGCCGTCGCCGACCGCGCCGCGGACCAGCAGCGACAGCACGTCCCGGCTCGCACCGGCCGCGGTGGCGAAGGCGACCAGCCGCACGGTCATGTCCCAGCTGCGCGGTGACGCCCACGCCCCGCCCCTGCGGGTCTCGCTGGTCGGCATCTGGTGCACGAGCTTGGGCCGGGCCGCTAGCAGCCCGCACACCGCGCGACGCGCGAAAACGACTGACTCCCCGAGCTTTTCCTGATCCAGCCGGGGCAGGGTCGCGCGCGGCCAGGTGCCGCCGAGCCCGCGCACGACCACATCGTGATCGTGGGCCCAGGGCAGGTGCACGAAGCGGTTCGCCAGCGGGGCGCTCAGTTCCCAGCCGTCGGCCGCGGACGAGCGCGGGTTGGCGGCGGCGATGATGCGCACGCCCGGCGGCAGGCGCAGCGCGCCGACCCGCCGTTCCAGAACCAGGCGCAGCAACGCGGCCTGGACCGCCGGCGGTGCGGTGGACAGCTCGTCGAGGAACAGCAGCCCGCGCCCGGCCCGCACCAGGCGCACCGCCCAGTCCGGCGGCGCCATGGGGACACCGTTGGCCGCGGGATCGTCACCGATGATAGGCAGCCCCGAGAAGTCCGACGGCTCATGGACACTCGCGATCACGGTCGTGAGCGG
The DNA here is from genome assembly GCF_003182135.1 of Nocardia neocaledoniensis. Classification (GTDB taxonomy): domain Bacteria; phylum Actinomycetota; class Actinomycetes; order Mycobacteriales; family Mycobacteriaceae; genus Nocardia; species Nocardia neocaledoniensis. The sequence continues at coordinate 421,779 of NZ_QGTL01000001.1, forward strand.
CAGGTCGAGCGACTCGGCGAGCTGGGTGAGCGCGGCGGTCTTACCGATGCCCGGCTCGCCCCACAACAGCACCGGCAGGTCGGCGGCGACCGCGAGGGTCAAGGCGTCGAGCCGGGTGTCGGCGCGCGGTTCGGTGCGGACCTCGGCGAGCAGGGTGAGCAGTTCGTCGGCGATGCGGAGCTGGCCGGCGGGGGCGGGGGTGTGTGCGTTCATGTGTCAATCACCTTGGGGTTGTGGGGTTTCAGTGGGAGAGAGGTGGGAGAGTCGGAGACGGAAGCGGCTACGCGCGGGCCGGAAATCAGAGTGCTCAGGTCCACGAGCGAGTCGGTGGCGGTGCGGCTCCGGCCACCATGTGGCTCGCAGCAACCGCCCGACCACGGTTGCCGCGGACACGCGGCTGACCGCAGTGCGGTACGTCCGGTGCGGCGCGTCAGCGCCCCGACGCGTGGCGCGGCGTGCAATAGTCGCCACGTCGGCGCCGTTGCGGTGGAGCGCAGCTCGCCGCTGAGCGGTGCGTGCAGCGCAGCCCAGCGTCTGCGCTCCGACGGATGGCGCGGCCGCTCGAAACAGTCGCCGCGTCGACGCCGTTGCGATGGAGCGCACGGAGCTCGATGCGGTGCGGTGCGCCCAGTCGCCCCGGCGTCAGCGCTCCGACGCGTGGAGCGGCCGCGTGCGACGTCCGCCGCTGCTTCGGAGGCACAGAGCTCGCCGCAATGCGGTGCGCCCGGTGCGACCCAGCGTCAGCGCTCCGACGCGTGGCGTGGTCGTGTGCGACGGTCGCCGCGGCGACGCCGTTGCGGTGGAGCCGCGCGGCCGGGGGCGGGGAGGCCGGCGCGGAACAGGCCGTAGGTGACGCGGCGGCGCGCGCTGGACTCGAGCGCGTCGCGCAGGGGTCCGTCGCGCAGGACCGCTTCCGTCCCGAGCAGGCCTTCGACCACGGCCAGCGCGCCCGCGGTGTCGCCGTGGTCGAGTCGCTCGCGGACGCCCGTGAGCCAGTACGGGTGCCGGTGCGCCGCGTCGATGACCCGCAGACACGGCAGCGGCGTACCGGTCAACGCGACCAGCAGCTCCTCCCGCCGGAGCTCGGCCGGGTCGTGGTCCAGCGCGGACAGCACCCCGTCTACCAGGCCGATACGGTGGCGCTCGCCCCGGCAGACCACCACGGTCTGCTGCCCGTTCGCCTGGTCGTCACGAGGGCGTCCAGCCCTGGTGTAGCCGGGTTCGAGCGCCTCGGCGACCAGCGGATGCAGCCGGTCCAGGGTGATCGCACCCGATCCGAGCAGTGCCAGGTCGGGAAGAACGCGGGTCGCGGCGTCCGGAAGCACCGGGAGCGCGGAGGTTTCGGCGCGCGGATGGTTCGTCGCGCGCCGCAGTCCCCCACCGTGGTGTTCGAGCACCACGCGGTGCCGTCCACCGAGCCGGACCAGGAACGGGCCGGTGCGCCGCTCGGCGCGCAGCAGGATCTCCGCTTCGGCGGCCCAGCGGTCGACAGCGCAGCCGTCCGGCACCGACGCCGTCCACTCCTCGTCGCAACAGCCTGTGCCGCAACGGCTTCGCAGCTCAGGGGCGCGGCGCGCGTCCCACAGGTGACGGTGCAGATCGAGCCGATACCGCCGATCCGGGCGGGGATGCGGGTGCAGACCCGGGTTGGTCCCGTCCCACAACGTCAGCGCGATCCGCTGTCCGGCGTCCGCCCACGCGGGCGCGGTCCGCACCACCAGGTGGACGGGTTCCGTTCGCTCCGAACAGCTTCCGCCGTACCTGGCCAGCGAGATCGTGAGGCCCGGCCGCACCAGGCCGTCGGGCGCCACCCGGGGCAGATGCCAGCGCAGCAGATCCGGCGCCAGATGCCGCAGATCGTCGCGCACGCGCGCCGCCAGGTCACGGCCGTGCGTCCGCGCCACGGCGCGCAGGTCGAGGTCGACATCCACCCCGGCCGCGGCACAGGCACCGACCCAATCGCCGACTCGCCTTCTGGCAGTGGCAGTTTCGATCATCGACCACGGCACGGCGAAATCACGCACCCGCGCCCACAGGCGCAGCCGGGCATCGTCACGACAGGTGGTGGACGCGCGGACACGCGGCGAAGCAGTCAGGAATTCCGCTCGATCGAGCGAGGAAGCCGGTGCGAGGACCGGCGTGCGGCTCAACGGCCTGGGCGCTCGACGCCCTTTCGACTGGAAGTCATGTCGCCCAGTATGCACAACACCACGCCACCCGACAACCACCGACTCCGCTTCACGGTCTGGCGACGCTTCGAAGTGACGCCCACCCGCGCTTCCACGCAGCAGGGCACCACGGTGTGGCTCAGCCGGTTTCGGCCAGGCGGGTAGCGTCGCAGCGGGCGCGCATCACCGCGTCCGCCCTGGACTCCGCGGTCACGCGCGCGTGGTGAGCTCGGTTGACGTCCATGAGTTCGTCGAGAGCGTCGCGGGCGCGGGCCAATTCGGCGATGTGTTCGGTCAGCCGGTCGCGTTCGTGCCCCATCCGCTCGTAGGCGGCGTCCGAATTCTCCTCGCTGGGCGCGTCGACACAGACCACCAGCTGGAGGATCGTGCGACTCGACAGGCCCGCCGCGTACAGGCGGCGCAGCAGGTGTACGCGGTCGACGTGGTCGGCGGTGTAATGCCGTTGCCCGCTGGAGCTTCGGGCACTGGTCAGCAGGCCCTGTTCCTCGTAGTAGCGCAGCGATCGGACGCTCGCCCCGGTCCGTGTGGACAACTCACCGATCCGCACAGCCACCTCCTCGTGATCCACGACACAGACGGTTGCCTCTCACATCCATGTCAGCTTTTAGCGTAGATCGCGTCGTCGACGCACGGCGACCCGGACTACTGGAGAAGCGATATGACCTCCCTCTTCGAGCCCGCACGGCTCGGTGACCTGGTACTACCCAACCGCGTGGTGATGGCGCCGATGAGCCGGGTGCGTGCCACCGCGGACGGCCTGGCGACACCGTCGATGGCCAGCTACTACGCCCAGCGGGCGAGCGCGGGATTGATCGTGGGCGAGGGCACCCACCCGAACGCGGTCGGGCGCTCGAACCCGGGCACACCGGGGCTGCACACCGACGCGCAGGTCGCGGCGTGGCGGCAGGTGACCGATGCGGTGCACGTCAACGGCGGGCGCCTCTTCGCCCAGATCATGCACGGCGGCCGGGTCTCCCACCCCGACACCACCGGACTGCGGCCGGTGGGCCCGTCCGCGGTCCCCGCCACCGGCGAGGTGTTCACCCCTACCGGCCCGCAGCCCACCCCGGTCCCGCGCGCGCTCGATCTCACCGAGATCCCCGAACAGATCGATTCTTATGCCGTGGCCGCGCGCCGGGCCGTCGACGCCGGCTTCGACGGGGTCGAATTGCACGGGGCCAATGGATATCTCATCTCGCAGTTCCTCTCCAGCAACGCCAATCTGCGCACCGACCGGTACGGCGGTCCGGTCCGCAACCGCGTCCGGTTCGCCGTCGAGGCGGTCGCCGCCACCGTGGACGCGATCGGCGCGTCCAGGACCGGCATCCGCCTGTCCCCCGGCGGAGTGTTCTGGGGCGTCGAGGAAACCGAGGTGACCGCGCTCTACCGGGAACTGCTCACCGAGCTCGTCCGGCTCGAACCCGCCTACATCCACCTCGAGGCGACTGCCGAGGAGGAGGTCCTGCTGGAGTTGCGGCGCGCGTGGCCGGGCACCCTCATCATGAACCCGGTCCTGCCGATGGGACCGAAACAGACCGGCCTGGCAGAGGCCGAACACTGGCTCGGACTCGGCGCCGACCTCATCAGCTTCGGCCGCGCCTTCCTGGCCAACCCCGACCTCGTCGAACGCCTGCGCAACCACCTACCACTCGCGCCCGACGACGAATCGACCTACTACCAGGGCGGAGACGACGGCTATCTGACCTACTCGACCTACCGGTACTCGGCCTGAAAGACTCCACCAACGCGAAAAGCAGGCCATGATCATGGCCTGCTTTTCGGTGGTGGTCCCAGCTGGTTTCGAACCAGCGACCTTCCGCGTGTGAGGCGGACGCTCTCCCGCTGAGCTATGGGACCGAACTGTGCGCGAGGGGCTTCGGGGGCGCCTCTCGAACGAGATGGAACATTAGCACGGTGCACCCTGGTGACACCAAATCGCCTCGTGAACGGGAGGTTCGGGCCGCGCGGGGGCTCGGCGGAGACGATGCGTCGGCGCGGGTTCACGTTCTCGACACCGGATGGTCGACCGGAGGGGCGAACAACAGGCCTGTAATTCACATTTAGGCCCATCTACCAGCCGATTTGTAGTCTGCGCCGACCGTCGGCTAATGTTTCTCTCGCACCACGGAGAGCAGCCAGCCGCCAGGCCGGCCACTCCGGAGTGTGAATGCGGATGTAGCGCAGCTGGTAGCGCATCACCTTGCCAAGGTGAGGGTCGCGGGTTCGAATCCCGTCATCCGCTCGAGAGGTAGGTTAGGCATTATGCCATCCTCCTTTGCGCGGTGGAGTGGCCGAGTGGTGAGGCAACGGCCTGCAAAGCCGTGCACACGGGTTCGATTCCCGTCTCCACCTCGCGCGATTAGCTCAGCGGGAGAGCGCTTCCCTGACACGGAAGAGGTCACTGGTTCAATCCCAGTATCGCGCACCACAAGAAGGCCCCGGTTTCGACCGGGGCCTTCTTGCTGTTCCGGGGCAGGTCGCCCGATGTAACCCAGGTCACTCCTTTGCCGGACCGGGACCGCACTCCCCTAGGATCGGCACTCGGCGTCGCCCGGCCGGTGGTGGCGCGGTGGACGGCGGCAGGGAGAGGCGAGCAGTTGAGGCAGATCCTGTTGTCGGCGGGGATCGCCCTGTTCGTGACCATCACCCTCACCCCGGTACTCATCCGGGTGTTCGCCCGGCGCGGGTTCGGGCAGGAGATCCGGATCGACGGACCCGCCAGTCACCAGACCAGACGCGGCACCCCGACGATGGGCGGACTCGCGATCGGCGCGGGCGTATGGGTGGGCTTTCTCGGCTCGCATCTGATCGGGCTGCTCTGGGACGCGCCCGGACCCAGCGCCTCCGGCATCCTCGTGCTGCTGCTGGCCTCGGCGCTCGGCATGGTCGGATTCCTCGACGACTCCATCAAGCTGCGCAAACACCGCAACCTGGGGTTGACGGCGGCGGGCAAGTACCTGGGTCAGATCGGAGCGGCCGTGGTGTTCGCCGTGCTGGTGGTGCGCTTCCCCGGCGCCACCGGCCTCACCCCGGCGAGCAACAACCTCTCCTATGTCCGTGACATCAACACCATCGCCTTCACCTCGCTGATCTTCGTCGCGTTCATCTGCCTGCTGGTGGTGGCGTGGTCGAACGCGGTCAACATCACCGACGGCCTGGACGGGCTGGCCGCCGGTTCGATGAGCCTGACCCTCGGCGCGTACGTGGTGATCACACTGTGGCAGTTCGAGAACTCGTGCGAGCTCGACCCGGGCCGCGGCTGCTACAACGTGCGCGACCCGCTCGATCTCGCGGTGGTCAGTGCCGCGGCAGCGGGCGCGTGCATCGGCTTCCTGTGGTGGAACGCGGCGCCGGCCAAGATCTTCATGGGCGACACCGGGTCGCTCGGGCTCGGCGGGCTGGTGGCGGGGCTGTCGATCACCAGCCGCACCGAACTGCTCGCGGTGGTGCTGGGCGCGCTGTTCGTCGCGGAGATCCTGTCGGTGCTGCTGCAGATCGTGGTGTTCCGCACGACGCACACCCGGCTGTTCCGGATGGCGCCGTTCCACCATCACTTCGAACTCAACAACTGGCCGGAGACCGCGGTGATCATCCGGTTCTGGGTGCTCGCGGGCATCGCGTCGGCGATCGGATTGTGCCTGTTCTACGGCGAATACATCACCGCGATCTGAACGGGCGGTGTCGGTGGCCCCGGCTACGCTGACCCGACACAGCGAGCCGAGCGGGAGGATGGCCAGTGAGAGCCGGGAGCGGGCGCGAACTCGACCACGACATCGCCGCCGAGGTGTCCTTCGAGCTGGAGGAGCTCGACGAACTGGTCGCCGAACTGCTGGTCGAGCATGCCGAGCGCGCCGCCAGGGACGCCAGGATCATCGCCCTGCGGCTGGGCATCGGCGGGCAGCGCCCGGAAACCCTCACCCGCATCGGTGCCCGCTACGACCTGGCCCGCGACCGGGTCCGTCAGCTCTACGCCAAGGCCGTGGGCCAGCTCCTGCGCGAAGCCGCCCGCTCCGGGCATCGCAGCGCCGCGGTGTTCGCCCGCCGCTACCCGCGCGAACACGGCGATCTGCGGCTGGTCCGGGCGTTGCTCGCCGAGACCTACGCCACCGACACCGATCTCGTGGCGATGGAGTGGTCCTACCTCAAGCTGCGCCTGGCCGGGCACGACCAGACCGATGCCAAGCGGGTCGCCGGGTACGTGATGCAGCGAATCCTGGGGTGGCAGAAGAAAACCGCCAGCATCCTGGCCAAACTACAACCGCTGGACGAGACCGACGACCTCCACGCGCTGCTCGACGGCATCGGCTGGGGCAGCGGCCCGTCCGCACCGCTGCCCACCGCCTCTGCCCGGGTGGCCGACGGCGACGACGACGGCCGCGGCCGGTTCTATCTGGCCTCGATCGGCCGCGACGTGGCCTACGACTCCGCGCTCACCGCCCGCCTCCTGCGCAGCCTCGACGCCGATCCGAGGGTGACCGCCTTCCAGGAGGAACCGGCCGCGCTCACCTACCGGTTCGGCGAGCAGGACCAGGTGCACTATCCGGCCGTCGCCGCGCAATTCACCGACGGGCGGATCGCGCTGATCGACGTCGTCCCGCTGGGCCGGATCGCCTTCCACCACACCCGAGTCCAGTGCGAGCTCGGCCGCGCCCACGCCCACGCCAACGGCTGGGGCTGGCACGTCTGGACCGGCAGCGCCCTCGACGAAGCCGCGCTGCGCGCCCGCCCGACCGATCCCGCCGTCGAGGCGCGCCTCACGGCCGAGCTGGCGCACGGCCCCTACGACCGCCGCGGTCTCGACGCGCTGCGCGCCGAGACCGGTCTCGAGCTGCTCGATCTGGCCGGGCTGGTGTTGCGCAACGACTGGCGGTGGGAACGAACGCCGATGCGGCTCAGCGCATCACCATCGCGCCCGCCATCAGCGTCACGCACAGCAGCATCGCGCAGCAGGTGAGCCACTGCCACTGATTGATCGTGCGGTCCATCCGCGCGATCGTCGCCCGCAGACCGGCCGCGATCCGCTGCTGGGCGACGAGCTCGCTGCGCACGCCCGCCAGCGTGATGGCCTCGGCGTCGGCGTTCACGCCCGCCCGATCGATCCGGTGATGCAGGCGGGAGACCAGCTTCTGCTTGTCCCGCACCGTCTGCCGCGACACCGCGAGCTCCACCCGCTGGTCGCGCAGTTGCTTGCGCTGCTGTTCGATCAGGGCGGCCTGCGCCCCGGTATGCCGTTCCCAGGTGCCCACCTCGGCCCACCCTCCTGTCATCAGATCCACGTGTCCCCAGTGGATCTCACCGTTCACCCAGCCCGCGAGGACATCGCGCAGTTCCCAGCTCGCCCGCGACGCCGTCGCGAACCCGGACTCCCCCGCCGCCAACATGCCCTGGTCGATGCGGTAGTCGGCGGACGCGGGCGCGAAGTCGGCGATGCCGACCGCGGGCACCAGCGGCACCCAGTAGCCGCGCGGGCAGACCCACAGCACGTCGTCGATCCCGGCGGCCCGCAGCCGCTCACGGTGGGCGCGCGCGGCGGTGATGTCGAGCGGGCCGGTGCGCACCTCCACCACGCAGCGGCGCTCGCCGCGACGCCAGTAGACATCGACGGGGATGTCGTCGACGCGGGCGTCGACCTGGGCCTCGTCGGCGCCCGCCGCCGTGAGACGACCACAGATCCAGTGCTCGAGGCGCTGTGTATTCCACTGCCTGGCCACGCATTCGGGGCAGCCGCAGCCGTAGCCGGTCCGCTCCGGGGCCGCGCGCCGGGTGCCCTCGGAGATGCCGAGTTCGTCCAGCAGCGCCCGTCGTCCACACGCGACTTTGGTGTCGCTCCGCCGCTTCGTCCTCACACCATCACTCCCTCACCCGGGACCCTGACGTGTGCCAGCGCCCACGTCGTGTGTCCAGGTTCCCGCAGCAGCCGACACGCCGCCAGCCCCCTTGACCCGCGCTCGGGTGCGTCACCGATCGGTGATCGACATCACATACGCGACTCCGCTTGTATATCAAGCCATTTCATTGTGCCAACGTCGCAGAACGACGCCGAGATCTTGATCATTTCGATACACATACCCGGCCTGTTGCTGGTCCTTTTCGTCCGGATTACGAATCGGTTCGGCGCGTCGCCGAATCCGTCCGGCGGCCATCGCGCCCGGACGGAGCGGGCCGACGGTGGATATGATCGCTGCGGCCGGGGCGGGCACGCTCGCCGAGCACGGGAAGTAGGGTGTGCATGAACCACGCTGAGCACGACGAGTCCATCGGGTCGATGCTGGCGAGTATCGCCGCGGCACTGCGTGAGGTCAGTGACAAGCTCGATATCGTCGCCGCCCGGGTGCAGCACGAGGTGCCGACCTTCCCCGCCGACGACGATCTTCCCGAGAAGACCAGGATCCACCGGCTCGAATCCTGGGCATTCCATGCGTCACAGGACATTTCGCGGTTGAGCTCCCGGCTCGACGCCCTCGACGGCGGTGACACGCCGCCGCGCACGGGGCGCAGCACCCCGAGTCGCCGCGAGGTCAGGGAGGCTGCCGAACGCGCGGCTGCCGAGGCGGAGCACGCCGACGAAGCGGCGCGGCCACCGCTGGAACGGCGGTCCCCGCGCACCGATCACCTCGGTGATCCGACATGGCCGCTCACGGTCGCCCCGATTCCGCGAGCCGCCGGGGATGCCTCGTCGGCGGAAGCTGGGTCCTGGTCACCGTTCTCGGCGCCCGGCGGCGACGCGCGATCCGAGCAGTCCGGAGAGTCCGGCGGAGTGTCGACGACGCTCGCGCACGACATGGGCGCGGCCCGCGACGCCGCCTCCGCCGAGCGGCGCAACGGCGCTGCCCGGCGCAACGGCGCCGCCGCGCACGGTGCGCGGGAGGAGGGCCGAAACGGCGCCGCGCTGGGGGGCGGCGTGGCGCTCGACGCCGGGCGGGAGCTCAACGGCGCGGGGACAGGCCATTCCCAGCGCGTCCCGAGCGGCGGCCAGGTCGTGGCGGAGGAACCGAGCCCAAACGGCACTGTGGTGCTGAACGGGGTCGCGGCTGCAGAGAAGGCGGCGCTTCCTACCGCGAAGTCGGACAGCGGTCGCCAAGTCGGATTCGAGACCGCGGGGACGACCGCTGACGATTTCGACACCGCAGGGACGACCACGGTCGGCGGCGTCACGCTGCACGACCCGCAGCCCGCGGCCGGCGTGTTCGGAGACTCCGTCCGTGGACTCGAACCCGCGGAATCGAGCGACACCGCGACCCCACGCGAGATGCGAACTGCCGCCGACGGGCGCGACGGTGGTGGGCACCGGCCGATTGCGCCGGTCGAGGCCGCTGTTCCCGAGACCGTCGGCGCTGCTGCCTCGGCCGAGGCCACCGAGATTCCGGATACGGCGGAGGCCGACTCTGACGGGCGCACCGGTGGGCATCGGTCGGCGGAGATCGCGGTGGAGCGGGCCAGGCCGGCGGGCAGGATCGCTGCGGACGCCGAATCCTCACCGCGCCGGACCGGATCGGCTGGGCTCGGTGACGGCTTGGTGAGTGCGCCCGCACAGCAGATGAGCGGATCCGCACAGGCGGTGGGTGCGTCGCCTCGGTCGGCCGGTTCGCCCGATCGGAGAACTGAGGCGTCAGCTCACAGCTCCGCGCAGGCTGGTGGGCCGGCACAGCGGGTGAACGGCCATGCGCACGGACCAGCCGAAACGCGGGGCACGGAGCTCGGGCCGGGTGGCTCCGCCAATGGCATCCACTGGACGTTCGCCGACGACGACACCCTGACCGCCACACCTCCGGTCCGGAACGGCCACGACCGCAACGGCTTCACCGGCGGGGACGCACGCAGCCAGCTACCCTCGGCCCCCTCCACCGCATCGCCCGCGGCACCCCCGGCACGGCTCTCCGTGCCGAAGACCCGGCCGACGCCCGCCGAGATCACGGACCCGGCCGCGCCCCCGGTCCCCACGGGGATCACGGCGTCGACCGTCGGTTCGCCGGAGCGCAACTCCGCTTTCCCTCAGGCCGCGGACTCCACCGTGCCTGCCGACACCCGTGCGGCCGACCGCGGCCCGGCCGATTCGCTGGTCAACGGCCAGAACAACGGCGCCGGCACCGCACTGTCCGGCTTCTCCGCCACCGTGGAGCTCACGCAACCCGGGAGCGGACCGCTCGAGTCCGTCCGCGGCGCGAACTCCGGTATCGGGACCGGCCCGGATTCGCGGACATCCGCACCGGATCACGCCGCCTCCGCCGACGGCGCGCTGCCCCTCACCGCCGACTTCACGGCACCGGCGCGGTTCTCCGTGGGCGACCGCGCGCCAGGTTCCGGCGCGGCGGACGAAGCGGCTGAGCGCCGTTCGATGACAGCGCGGTCCGAGTCCACCGGTGACATGTCGACCGGACGCGGGTCCCTCGGCGAGACCTCCCCGACGGGGATCCCGCTGTCTGCCGATCTCACCGCCCCCTCGCGGAACCCGTCGGCTGATACGCGTTCCGAGGCCGCGGCGAGCCAGGGAACCGGGCTTTCCGGCGCACCCGCAGGGTTCACTCCGGGCTCGCTCACCAGCGCGGCGGACAGTGCCGGGCCCTCGGGATACACCGCGCCGGCCAGTTTCCAGGCCCCAGCGGACGAGCGCGCGTATACCGGCCACACCCCGTCATCCGACAGCCGCGGACTCGCCGACGGGCCATCGTTCACGAACGACACGGGCTCGGTGGCGGATCAGCCGGGGACGGCCGACTTCGGGGCACCGGTCGCGGCGGGCGGCGCGCAGACCAGCCCGTTCGATCGGGTGTCGAATGACCCCGCCCCGCCGACGGCGACCGACGCCGCCGGAATCACGGTGACCGGGACGTATCGTGCCTTCGACATCGAGCGGGCGCACGTCGACAAGCTGCAGGCGATGCTCGATGAGCTGAAGCGCTCGGCGGGGCTGCCACCGGGGCGTCGCGACGTCTTCGGCCCGCCGACGACGGACGCCGGCTGACCGGCCGCGCCCGCGGCGCGATCGGAGGTTTGGATGGCGGTTGCCGGTCCGTCGTCGACACGCAGCGCCACCGGCGCACTGGACCCGGCAACCGCCCGCCCGCCGGTCGGGAGCTCGGACATCCCGTCCCCGGTGGCAGTCTGTGATTGGATCCACGGCGAACATACCCGCGCGTTCCCGTCCGAAACGGGTCCCCGACCGCCGGAGGAGACCATGACCACGATCGCCGAGCAACTCGCCGAGCTGGCCGAACGCCAGGAGCTGACGGTCGCCGTCGCCGAATCGTTGACAGCGGGCAATGTGGCCGCGGCCCTCGGCGCCGCCCCGGATTCCGCGGTGTGGTTCCGCGGCGCGGTCATCGCCTACTCCACGGAGGTCAAGCGACGCGTCCTCGACGTCCCCGATGTGCCGGTGGTCTCCGAGGTCGCGGCGCGGGCCATGGCCGAGGGCGTCCGCTCTCTGCTGGACGCCGACCTCGCCGTCGCCACCACCGGCGTCGGCGGTCCCGGACCCCAGGACGGTGAGCCCGAGGGCTCGGTGTGGTTCTGCGTGTGCTCGCGCGACCACGTCGAGACGAGCCACCGCCAGTTCGACGGCGACCCGGCCGAAGTCCTCGATCAATCCGTGCGCTACGCGCTCGAACTACTCCTGTCGATGGCGACCACGATCGCGAGCACGGAATGACCGAGCCTGTGCCGCCGTCTCTTCCGGCGCTGCGCGCGTGGCTCAGGTCCGAGTGGGTGGGCTACCTCGCGTTCGGTCTCGCGGCTGCCGCCGTGGCGGCGGCTGTCGTCACAGCCCAGATCCCCTGTCCGTGGGATCCGCTCGAAACCACCCTCACCGGGCCGCTGATCTATACGCTCCTGCCCGCGATTCCGGGCGGGACGGCGCTCGCGCTCGGCGCCGTGGGAACGACCCGCGTCGACTCCGCGCGAGGCCGGCACTGGGCGTCGGCCGCGCGCTTCGTCGCGGCCGCGGGGCTCGTGATGACGTTTCTCCTCGTGGCCCGCATGGCGCTGTTCGTCCTGACCTGGCGAAGCTCGTCGTTCCCCTGACCGGCGGCTCAGACCGCTTCGACCGCGACCAGGTCCGGTGTCGTCGACTCGCGCAGGACGGCGTCGATGAGCTCGCGCAGGGCGCGGTGGCCCGCGTCGGCGGTGTTGCGCGGATGCCACGCCATGGCGATCACCGGGGCGGGCAGCGGGAGGGGGATCTCGAACATGGACAGGCCCAGGCTCGCGCGGGCGGGACGCGACAGCAGTTCCGGTGCGGGACAGACCAGTTCGGTGGACCCGACCGTGAGCAGCGCGGTGGACAAATCGGGGACGGTGGCGACCACGCGGCGGGTGCGACCGTGCAGGGCCAGGCGGTCGTCGATGGGGCTGTGCGTGCGGCCGGTGGGTGACACCTCGAGGTGCGGCGCCGAGGCGTAGGCGGCGACCGTGGGCCGCTCGGCGCCGAACGGGTGACCGGCGGCGGCGATACCCACCCAGCGGTCGGCGAACAGGCGTTTGACGACGGTCTCCGGGTCGGTCCGGCCGATCATGCCGACCTCGACGTCGACCCGGCCGTCCCGCAGGGCGACGGCGGCGTCGGCGGGGTCGGCGGCGAGGAGCCGCACCGTCACCCCCGGCAGTTCGGCGCGGACCGCGGCGAGCAGCGGCCCGGCCAGCCGCACGGCCACCGGATCGGCGACGCGGACGACGAAATCCCTGGTGCGGCCGGGCTCGTCACCGTCGCGGGTGGTCAGCAGCAACCGTGCCCGCTCGACCAGGCCCGCCACGTCCTGGCGCAGTTCCAGTGCCCGCGGCGTCGGCACCAGCTGGCGTCCCGACCGCACCAGCAGCGGATCGCCGAGGACCGCGCGCAATCGGGTGAGGGTGCGGCTCATCGCCGAGGTCGAGGTGTGCAGACGCCGGGCCGCCTCGGTGACGCTGTTGGTGTCGAGCAGTGCGTCGAGAGCGAGCAGCAAGTTCAGATCCAGCGCGTCCACGCGAGGATTATCACCAACGCGACGGTCGCCACCAAGTGTCGCGGCGCCGCCGATCCGGCGTGTCGGCTACCGCTCGGCAATCGGCGCCGGTGCGGGCGGCGCGGGCACCGGCACCGCGCGCTCGCGCAGGACCCGGCGGTAGGTCGCGGGCCGCACCGGGCGTACCCACTGCGCCAGCCTGCTGCTCAGCGGCAGTGGGGTGCGCAGATCGTCGAGCATCTCGTCGATGTTGGCCAGCGAGAACGGGCTCACCGAGGCGCCCTGGGCGTGCCTGCCCTCGCTGCGCTCGTGCGACCACGCCAGCCGTTCGTCGATCTCGGAGTTCATCTGTTCGGCCATGGGCGGCACGAACTTTCCGGTGAGCAGCCCGGCGATCCAGTGCGCGCCGACCTCGGCGCCCAGCGCGCTCACCTGCGAGCTGTTGTAGCCCGCGAAGGTCAGGTTCGGCACGTCGACGGGCAGGATGTTGCGGTAGAGCCGGAAGGCGCCCACGTCGTCGGTGAGGGCCCGGCGCACGTACGGGGTGAGGAACGGCACCTCCTGCCGGTATCCGGTGGCGCAGATGACGATCTCGGCCAGTTTCAGGGTGCCGTCGGACAACCGCACCGCCGGGCCGTGCTGACCGCCGATGAGATCGGTGACCTCGGTGTCGCGGTGCACCGCGATCCGGCCCGCCTCGACCTGCTCGGCGAAGCCCTCGGTCGCCAGCGCGGCACTGCTGGTGGCGATCTGCTCGAACCGCCCCTCGGGCAGCAGTCCGAGTTCGCGCAGCTTCAGCCTGCGGGTCACCCGCTCCTGCAGCAGGTCCATGTTGGCCTCGCGCAGGCTCAGCGAGTCGATCAGCCGTTCGGCGCGGCGGGGTTCGCGGGAGGCGAAGTGCGCCTCGCCGAAACGGGTCAACAGCAGGCGCTCGTAGTCGAGGCCGCCGCCGAACTTGCGCGGCATCTTCCATGTGAGTCTGCGGGCGATCACACTGGTCTCGTCGGCGAGGTGGCTGACGGCCTCGGCCACGTCGGTGGCCGACTTGCCGTAGCCGATGACGACCACCGACCGGTCCCGCGCCCACTCGGCGTCGTGGAAGTCCGAGACGTGGCAGATGCGCCCGCCCGCGGCCCGGAACGCGTCGGCGCCGGGTAGCTCGGGCAGCACCGGATCGCTGAAGACGCCGTTGGCCACGATCAGGTGATCGCAGGACGCCCGGTGCACACCGTCGGCGTCACGGACCTCGAGCAGCCAGCCGCTGTCCACCGGATCGGCCGCGACCACCTCGGTGCCCAGGCGCAACTGCCCGGCGAGGCCGAAGTGCTGGACGTAGCCGGCGAGGTAGGCCTGCATCTGCTGGCCGTCGGGCCAGCGCGGATAGTCCTCCGGCATCGGGTGATCGCTGAAGTGGTACGTGAACTTGCTGTTCTGCGCGCGCAGGCCCGGATACCGACGGGTGGCGCTCCACACACCTCCGACGTCAGGGGCACGGTCGAACACCTCGACCGGGAACCCCGCCCGACTCAACACTTTCGCGCAGGCCAAACCCGCAACTCCCGCACCGACGATCCCGATGCGGCTACCGCTCGTCATGGCGAGGAGAGTACTCGGGACGGCGGTCGCGATGCCACCGCCGCGGGGGCGACCCGTGCTGTACTGGAACTATGACCAACAGTTCCGTCGTCGTCGATCGGGCCGGGCTCTGGGATGCCGAGGAGCTCAGCGATGTCGCCGCCGCGACCTTCCCACTGGCCTGTCCGCCCGAGGCCACTCAGGGCGATATCGAGATCTTCCTCGAGCAGATGCTCTCCGGGGAGCGGTTCGGCGAATACCTGTCCGATCCGCGGCGCACCGTGCTCAAGGCCGTCGAGGGCGACGAGATCGTCGGTTACGCCATGCTCCTCGCGGGCAGGCCGGAGGATCCCGAGGTCGCCGCGCAGGTGCGGCCGGGCGCGGTGGTCGAGCTGAGCAAGATGTACGTGCTGCCCGGCCATCACGGCAGCGGCGTGGCCGGCGCGCTGATGACGGCCGCGGTCGCCACCGCGCGCGAGGCAGGCGCCGTGGCGATCTGGCTCGGAGTGAACCAGAGCAACGAGCGCGCCCAGAAGTTCTACGGCAAGCATGGTTTCGCGCGGGTGGGCACCAAGACGTTCACCGTCGGCAACCAGGTGCACGCCGACTTCGTGTTCGAGCGCGCGCTCAGCTGAGCAGCGCCGACCGCAGCGCGGCGACCTCGTCCTCGGTCAGGCCGAGACCGGCGCGCACGTAGTTGTCGAAGCTGCCGTAGGACTGGTCCACCTGGTCGAAGGCGCCGTCGAGCCAGCTCTGCTGCACGCCGTTGAGCGGGTCGGTGGGCGCCGCGTTGCGATAGGTGTTGGAGGCGAGGTAGTCGGCGGTGACGGTGGCCCGGTCGACGCCGAGCACGGTGAGCAGCACCGCCGAGGCCCAGCCGGTGCGGTCCTTGCCGGCGCTGCAGTGGAACAGCACCCCGGCGCCGTCGGCGGCGATGATGTCGCGCAGCACCGCGGCGAAGGCCTCGTTCGCGCCGGGCGCGGTGATGAAGGCGCGGTACATGCCCTCACCGCCCACCAGGGCGCCCGCCAGGATCAGCGGCGACGCCTGGCCGATCACGTCGTAGGAGTGGCCGACGGCACCCGCGGGCAGCTTGTCGGGGCCGAGAGCGCGCTCGTAGCCGGTGCGCAGATCGTCGACCACCCGCACGCCGAGTGCGCTCAGCCGGGCCAGGTCCTCCGGGGTCGCCTTGTCCAGCGCGCCCGTGCGGAACACCAGGCCGGTGCGCACCCGATGACCGTCGGTGGTGACGTAACCGCCCGCGTCCCTGGCGTTCTGCACCGCGGACAGGCCGAGCGAGCGGTCGACGACCGCGGACTCGGTGCCCGCGGGCTCGGCCAGCGCCTGGCCGGCGACCGGACCGAACACCACGGCCACGGCGGTCGCGGCGGCCAGGCCCGCCCGGACGGTACGACGGTTGCGGGTCACGGGGAACTCCTTCGACGACACCGGGACACGGTCGGTCTCAGAAAATACTCCGTGCGCGCCGCTCAGGCCGCGGCGGCCTCGAATCGCGAGAGCGCCAGCAGACGCGAGATCGCGCGCAGGTACTTCTTGCGGTAGCCGCCGTCGAGCATCTCCTGCGAGAAGATCTCGTCGAGCTTGGCGCCCGAGACCGTCACCGGGATGCTGGCGTCGTAGAGCCGGTCGGCCAGCACCACGATGCGCAGCGCGACGGCCTGGTCGGTCACCGGGTGCACACCGGAGATGAACACCGAGCTCACGCCGTGGATGAGCGCGCCGTACTTCGACGGGTGCAGCGTGCTCAGGTGCTTCAGCAGCGCGTCGTAGTCGTCGAGGGTGGAACCCGGTGTGGCGGCGGCCCGTTCGGCCAGCACCTCGGGCGAGGTCGGCTCGGGGGCGGGCGGCAGATCGCGGTGCCGGTAGTCGGGACCGTCGACGCGCACCGGCTCGAAGATCGAGCCGAGCTTCTTGATCTCGCGCAGGAAGTCCTGGGCGGCGAAGCGGCCCTCGCCGAGCTGGCTGGGCAGCGTGTTCGAGGTGGCGGCGATGGAGACGCCCGCGGCGGAGAGCTCGGTGAGCAGGCGCGAGACCATGGTGGTGTCGCCCGGATCGTCGAGTTCGAACTCGTCGATGCACAGCAGGCTGTTGCCGGAGAGACGCTCCACGGCGTTGACGAAGCCCAGCGCGCCGACCAGGTTGGTCAGCTCGCCGAAGGTGCCGAACGACTTGGGCGCGGGCGCGCTGTGGAAGATCGAGGCCAGCAGGTGGGTCTTGCCCACGCCGAAGCCACCGTCGAGGTAGAGCCCGGCGCCGGTAACGGCCTTCTTCTTGCCGAACAGGCTCTTCTTCGACCCGGCCTTGTGGATCTTGGCGACCTGACCGGCGAATTCCTCGGCCTTGCGGACCGCCGCCGCCTGACTCGGTTCCTTCGGGTCGGGAATGTAGGAGGCGAAGCTGACCTCGTCGAACATGGGCGGTGGCACCATCTGCGCGACGAGCTGGTCGGCCGGGACCTCCGGATGGCGATCGACGAGGCGTTCTTGCATGAACGAATCGTACGGACGTGGTTGCATCAGTCCCTATGCAGCGTATCCACAATGTGACCCAGCTCGCAGACCTCGACGACGACGCACTGGCCAGGTGCTACGCCTATCCGCGGCAGCTGGATCGGCCCTGGGTGCGGGCCAACTTCGTGAACAGTGTCGACGGGTCGTTCACGGTGGACGGTGTCTCGGCCGGGCTCGGTACCGAGGCCGATCACCGGGTGTTCACGCTGCTGCGCGAGCTGGCGGAGGTGATCGTCGTCGGGGCCGGCACGGTGCGCGCGGAGAACTACGGTGGCGCGCACCCGGATCCGGCGCGGCGCCGCGCGCACTTCCAGCACGGCATCGGCGGGTCGGCCGACGGCACGCCCCCACCGATCGCGGTGGTCACCGCCTCGGCCCGGCTGGATCCGGCGGCGAAGCTGTTCACCGACGCCGAGGTGGCGCCGCTGATCATCACCACCGCCCACGCCGACGCCGACGCGGTCGCCGCGCTGGCGCGGGCCGGGGCCGAGGTGGTGGTGGCCGGGGAGGCCGCGATCATGCCCGCCGCGATCCCGCGCGTGCTCGCCGAGCGCGGCCTGCAGCGGGTGCTGTGCGAGGGCGGCCCCCATCTGTTCGGGCAGCTGGCCGAGGCGGACCTGGTCGACGAGTTGTGCCTGACCACCTCGCCCCGGCTGGTCGGCGGCGCGGGCGGGCGAATCTCGCTGTCGGCGAGCGGTTTCGACACCCCGATGAGCCGCAAGCAGCTGGTGCTGGCCGAGGACGGAACGATCCTGGCCCGATGGGCCCGTCGATGAAACCTGCCGCCGAACCTGGCAGTGTGTAGCCCATGCGCTGGACTCGGGCCGCGGTGACGGCCGCGACACTGTCGATCATGCTCGCGGGGTGCGGGGCGGGACCGTCGGATCGGCCCGTCGTCGCCGTCGAGCGTCCCGGCGCCGGTGGCGCGCAGACCGAGGCGCCCGCGGCGCCCGAACTCGCCAAGGCCGAGGCGCCCAAGACCGATCTCGCCTGGAAGGACTGCACCGCCTCCACCCTGGGTTCGCTGGATCTGGGTCCCGGGCCCGCGGGGCTGGTGCTCGAGTGCGCCGACTTCTCCACCCCGATCGACACCGCGGGCACCGTGCTCGGCACGTTCCGGGCGGGCGCCCTGCGCGCCCGGCTGCCGCAGACGCCCGCCGACGCCGCGCCGCTGGTGCTCACCTCCGGCGCCGACCGCTCCTCGGCCGCGACGCTCGCCGGGCTCGCCGTCGGCCCCAACAGCGCACTGCTGGCGGCCCAGCCGATCGTGGCCGTCGACCGGCGCGGGATCGGCGCCTCCCAGCCGATCGACTGCATCCCCGCTCAGCTGCGCGCCGTGATGACCGATCTCGGCCAGTTCGGTGTCGGCAGCAAGGACCAGGTCGGCGCGGTCGCCGGCTACAGCCAGGACGCCACCATCGCCTGCCGCGACTTCCTGCAGCCCTACGAGGGCACCTTCGACGCACCGCACGCCGCCGACGACATCGAGCAGCTGCGCAAGCAGTGGCAGGTCGACAAGATCAACCTGGTCGGCACCGGCAACGGCGGCAAGGTCGCGCTCAGCTACGCCCGTCGCTACGGCGACCATCTCGCCCGGCTCGTACTCGACTCCCCCGAACCGGTCGGCGCGGACGCGACCACGATGGCCGAGGCTGCCGTCACCGGCGCCGAAGCCGCCCTCACCGCCTTCGCGCAACGCTGCAAGGCCGCCGCCTGCGCGCTCGGCGCCGACCCGCGCGCGACGGTGACCGGCCTGATGACCAAGGCGACCGCAGGCGAGCTGGGCGACATCTCCGCCGCCGACCTCTCGACCGCGCTCACCGGCTTCCTGTCCAGCCCGCGCGGCGACCAGGCCACCCGGGTGACGGCGTTGGCCGACATCCTCGCCGCCGCCGACCGCGGCGATCGCGCGCCGCTGGCCGCCCTGGTCACCCGCGAATCCGCGGCGATCGCCTCCGACGGCGAGTTCGTGAACCGCTGCACCGACAGCCAGCAACCGCCCACCCCGGACAAGGCCCGTGAGCTCACCGAGACCTGGGCCGGCAAATATCCGGTTTTCGGCCGGACCGCCGCCATCGAACTGATGGTCTGCTCGGCCTGGCCGGTCTCGACCGCGCCGCCGCTGCCGTCCGAACTCGACCTGCCCGTCCTGGTGTTCGCCGGCGCGGCCGACCCGGTCGTCGGCAGTGCCGCCGGCTCGGTGACCGGCGCGCTCGGCTCGGCGGGAGCCCGGCACGCCACGATGACCTGGCAGGGCTGGGGGCATCCGGTGATCGCGCACTCCGGGTGCGCGCAGAAGGCGGTCACCGACTACCTCGCCGAGGCGAAATTGCCCGCCGACGGCGGCGCCTGCCCGGCCTGACCGGGCGCGCGCGCAGCCCCCGTTCCGGCGCGTCGGACGGGTCCGGCGACACCATCGCTACCCGATCCGGTGTACCGTGCCCCAGTGTTGTTCCGACAGCTCGAGCCTCGTACCGCTCGCACCTCCGCCGAGGTGATCAAGTTCGCGCTCTGGCCGTTCGCGGTCATGACGGTGCTGAACCGTGTGTTCATCAAGGCGATCAACGGCTTCGTCACCGACGACTACCGACCGGTCTACAACGCCTCGTTCGAGTTCCTGAACGGCAGGCCGCTGTACACGGCCGATTTCTCGTCGGTCGACCCGCACTACCTCTACTACCCGAGCGGAACGCTGCTGATCGCGCCCGTCGCGGTCATCGAGTACGAACTGTCCCGATGGCTGTTCATCGGGCTCAACGCGCTCGCGATCCTCATCGCCTGGTACCTGCTGCTGCGGCTGTTCAAGTTCGGGATCGGCTCGGTCGCCGCACCCGCGCTGCTGCTGGCGATGTTCGCCTCCGAGACGGTGACCAACACGCTGGTGTTCACCAACGTCAACGGCTGCCTGTTGCTGGCCGAGATGGCGTTCATCCACCTGCTGCTGCGGCGGCGGGATCTGTGGGCCGGTGTCGCCCTCGGCCTGAGCATCGCGGTGAAACCGACGCTGGCGCCGTTGCTGCTGGTCGCCGCGGCGCGCGGCCAGTGGAAGGTCTTCATCACCGCGTTCGGCGTACCGCTGACGCTCACCGCGATCGCCTGGCCGCTGTCGGCGGATCCGGAGAAGTTCTTCACCCGGGTCGTGCCCTACCTGGCCGAGACGCGCGACTACTTCAACAGCTCGATCGGCGGCAACGGCGCCTACTACGGGCTGCCGCACTGGCTGATCCTGGTGACCCAGGCCGTGATGGCCGCGCTGGTGCTGGTGACGCTGTGGCTGCTGTGGCGCTACTACCGCGACGACGAGCTGTTCTTCGTCACCACCTCCTCGGGTGTGCTGCTCACCGCGTCGTTCCTGCTGCTCTCGCTGGGCCAGATGTACTACTCGATGATGCTGTTCCCGTTCCTGATGTCGGTGGTGCTGCGCAATTCGGTGCTGCGCAACTGGCCCGCCTGGCTGGCGATCTTCGGGTTCATGACCTACGACAAGTGGCTCTCGGATCGCTGGCAGAGCATCGGCCGTTCGCTGGAGTACCTGCGGGTGACCTTCGGCTGGGGTCTGCTGCTGGTCGTCGTGTTCTGTGTGCTGGGTGACCGGTACCTGGCCGCGCGCCGCGAGGGCAGGCTGCGTTTCGGAATCGACCCGGCGTGGATGGCCGCGGCGCCCGACTCCCGCGACGGCGCCGACGAGCCGAAGCCGGTCGCCGGGACCGTGGCCGCGCCGGACTCCGACGACGACCCGGTGACCCCGGAGGAGCCCGCCGGGGACCGCGAACCCGCGCTGAAATAGGCGTCGGCCGGTGCGTGACGCGATCCTCGCGGCGCGCACCGGCCGAACCTATTAGCGTGGAGTGATGAGTTCCGATACTTCGTTGCCCACGCCGCGCATCCAGCTGACGCCGCAGCAGTGGCGGGCGAAACTGGATCCGCAGGAATACGCCGTGCTCCGCGAGGCCGCCACCGAGCGGCCGTTCGTCGGGGAGTACACCGACACCAAGACCGAAGGCGTGTACACCTGCCGCGCCTGCGACGCCGAATTGTTCCGCAGCACCGAGAAATTCGACTCGCACTGCGGGTGGCCGTCGTTCTTCGACCCCGCCGACTCCGACGCGGTGATCCTGCGCGCCGACGACTCCCTCGGCATGCGCCGGGTGGAGGTGCTCTGCGCGAACTGCCACAGCCACCTCGGCCACGTCTTCGAGGGCGAGGGCTACCCCACCCCCACCGACCAGCGGTACTGCATCAACTCGATCGCCCTGCGCCTGCAGCCCAAGGCGGAATGAGCGAAGGCCCGGTCGGCGACCGGGCCTTCTTTCGTCACGGCAGTGCGGTGATCAGCTTGTCGATCTCCACCCGGGGACCGGTGAAGAACGGGATCTCCTCGCGCACGTGCAGGCGGGCCTCGGTGGCGCGCAGGTCACGCATCAGGTCGACGATGCGGTGCAGTTCGGGCGCCTCGAAGGCGAGGATCCACTCGTAGTCGCCCAGCGCCATCGAGCTGACGGTGTTGGCGCGCACGTCGGGGTAGCCGCGCGCGGCCTTGCCGTGGTCGGCGAGCATCTTGCGACGCTCCTCGTCGGGCAGCAGGTACCACTCGTAGGAGCGCACGAACGGGTACACGCAGATGTAGTCGCCCGGGTCCTCCCCGGCGAGGAACGCCGGGATGTGGCTCTTGTTGAACTCGGCGGGGCGGTGCACCGCCACGTTGCTCCACACCGGCGCGCTGGCCCGGCCGAGCTCGGTGGTGCGGCGGAAGTCGGCGTAGGCGGCCTGCAGGTCCTCGACGCGTTCGGCGTGGGTCCACAGCATGAAGTCGGCGTCGGCGCGCAGCCCGGCCACGTCGTAGATGCCGCGCAGCACGATGCCCTTGTCGGCGAGACCGTCGAAGAAGGCCTGCGCCTCCTTGATCGCCGCTGCCCGGTCGTCGCCGAGCACACCCGGCTGCACCTGGAACACCGAGAACATCAGGTAGCGGATGGTGGAGTTGAGAGCCTGATAGTCGAGTCGCGCCATGGTTCCTATCGTGCCACTGTCGTGCCGGTCAGCTCGTGGTGGGCCGGTCCGTTCGCCACGGCCGGTGCTCGTCGGTGCCGAAGATCGAGACGACAGCGCTGACCCGATCGGCCTGGTATTCGACCGGACCGAGGTCGGGGTCGAGGTAGAGGAAGCGGTGCGATTTCGCGTCGGCGGAGGTCACAGCGAGCGATCATGCCCGATCGCTATCACCGCGACCTCCGGACACGCCGGATTCACACCGGACAGCTCAGCGCCTGCCAGTCGGTGGGGGTGAACTGTTCGAGGTGGATGCGCCGCGCCGGCACGCCTGCGGCGGCGAGCTGGGCGCGGACCGCGTCCAGGAAACCCGTTGCGCCGCACAGGTAGAACTCGGTGTCGGGCGCGAAGGTGATCCCGCCGAGGTCGAGCAGTCCGCGGTGCGCGCCCGGGGTGGGTTCGGTGTACCAGAGATCGAGGCTCGCGGCGTTCAGCCGTCCGATCAGCGCGCGCATGCGATCGCGCAGGGGATGGGTGCCGGACGCCTGATCGGCGTGCAGCACCCGCACCGGGCGGTCCGGATTCCGGGCCGCGAGGTGTTCCAGGACGCCGATCATCGGGGTGGCGCCGATGCCCGCCGAGATCAGCACGAGCGGGGTGGCGGCGTCGGGGTCGACGGCGAGATCGCCGAAGGGCAGGGTGATCTCGAGCTCGTCGCCGGCGTGGACGGTGTCGTGCAAGTGGTTCGACACCTCGCCCGCCGGGCACCCGGCCGCGGACCGCACCCGCTTGACGGCGAATTCGAGTACTCCCCCGCCCGGCGCGTTGACCAGGCTGTACTGCCGCAGCTGACGCGCGCCGTCGGGCAGCCGCACGCCGACCGAAAGGTATTGTCCCGGCAGGAAATACGGGAGCGGGTCGGCGCCGTCAGGGGCGACGACGGTGAAGACGGCGGTGCCCGCGGCATCGTCGGCGCGCTCGGTCACCGTGACCCGGCGGAACACGTCGCCGGGCTCGACGCCCGCGCCGACATAGAGCTGTTTCTCCAGGTCGATGAGCGCGTCGGCCATCATCCAGTAGACCCTGTCCCACGCCGCGGCGACCGGCGGGGTGACGACGTCGGCGCCGAGCACCGCCACGATCGCGGCGAACAGGTTGTCGTGCACCACCTGGTACTGGTCGGGCGTGATGCCGAGGGAGGCGTGCTTGTGGCCGATCCGGGCCAGCAACTCGGTGGGATGTGGCAGCGCGGGGTCGACCAGGTAGCCCGCGAAGGTGGCGATCGAGGCCGCGAGCGCACGCTGCTGGCTGCCCTGGGCCTGGTTGCCGCGGTTGAACAGGTCGCGGCGCAGCGCCGGGTGGTGTTCGAACAGGGTCGCGTAGAACGTGCCGGTGATCCGGTCGATGTTCGCGCCGATCAGCGGCAGGGTCGCGCGCACGGTCTCGGCCTCGGCCGGGGTGAGCTCGGGGGCGCCGCGGTGGGCGGGTGTGGTCATGGTTCACTCCTGGGAATCACCGATGCCCGCGCGCGGATGCGCGAGCAGCTGCAGCAAACGTCCGGCGGGCCCGGCGACCAGGTCGGCGACGACGTAGCGGTCGAGTTCGGCGTAGAACGCCGCCTTCGCCTCGGCGAGGAGCCTGCGCAACCGGCAGGCCGCGATGAGCGGGCACGGGTGCTCGCCGGTGCACTCGACGATCTCGCGGTCGCCCTCGAGGTCGCGCACCAGCGTGCCGAGTCCGATCTCGCGGCCCGCGGTGGTGAGCGTCAAGCCGCCCGTCCGGCCCCGCTGGGCCTCGACCAGCCCCATCGCCACCAAGCGGGCGATCGCCTTGGAGGTGTGCCGTGGCGAGGCGCCGACCTGACGGGCGATGATCCCGGTCGTGATCCGGCCGCCCGTGTCGTCACCGGCGGCCAGCCGCATGACCGCCCGCAACGCGATGTCGGTCGAGGGCGAGAGCTGCATGACGTCGAGACTATCGGCGCGAACACGGGATTCCGATGCCGTGACGTGGTGCGATCTATTACGTCCGCGCGTGCGTATTTTCGGTCACCGCGAATCCTCCGCAACCGGGTGAACGCGGCGCGTCACGCGGTGCGGCGTGGGCGACCTGGCGGCGTCAGTCGACGCGGGCGCCCACCGCGCCGGCGATGCGCTCGGCCGCGGCGGTGCCGGTGGCGACGCAGGCGGGAACGCCGACGCCGTGCAGGTAGGCACCCGCCACGGCAAGGCCGTCCAGCGGCTCTACGGCCGCTTCGATCGCGGCGACGCGGTCGGCGTGGCCGGGGGCGTATTGGGGCAGGCCGCCCGGCCAGCGCTGGACGATCGACTGGACCGGGGTGATCGCGAGGCCGGTCACCGTGGACAGGTCGGCGACGGCGGCCGCGACTAGGTCGTCGTCGGACCAGGTCAGCGGCGAGTCGTCACCGAAGCGACCGAAGGAGGCGCGCACCAGCGCGACGTCACGCGCGGCGAGATGCGGCCACTTGCGGCTCGAGAGAGTGAAAGCCTTGGCGCGCAAGGGTTCTCCGGTGGCGACGAGGATGCCGGAGTTGTCGGGCAGGGCCGTGTCGCGCGGCAGGGCCATGGCGACCAACGCCGAGGACGACAGGGCGATGCCCGCCGCGGCCTCGGCGGCGGCCGGGACCGCGTGGTGCAGCAGGCGCGCGGTCACCGGCGCCGGGGTGGCTACGACGACAGCGTCGACGAGGCCGAGCGGGTCGACCACCCAGCCACGCGGGGCGCGCGCGACCCGGGTACCCGCCACGGTGGTGATCACGCGGGGCGCGGCCGCCTCGGTCAGCGCCGCAAGCAGGGCGCCGTAGCCGTCGCGCAGGCCGCCGAAGACCGGCTCGGTGCTCGGCGCGGGCATGGCCGCGCGCACGGCCTCGGTGAGGCTCGTCGCGCCACGATCCAGGGCCGCGGCGAGGGCGGGCAGCGCGGCCCTGACCCCGATCGACGCGCTGATGCCCGCGTACACCCCACCCAGCAGCGGGTCGACACTGCGCTCGACGACCTGGCGGCCGAAGCGGTCGGCGACCAGGCTCTGCACGTCGACGTCGGCGCCCGGCTCCCAGCGCAGCGGCCGCTCCGGCTCGGCGGCGACCTGCGCGAGGGTGGCCTCGTCGACGAGCCCGCGCAGCGATTCGGCATCGGTCGGGATGCCCATCAGGGTGCGCCCCGGCAGCGGGTGCGCCGCGCCCTGAGCCCACACCAGCGGCCGCTTGCCCGCGGGACGTACCAGCTGATCGTCCAGGCCGAGTTCGGCCATCAGCTCGATGACCTCGGGCCTGCGCCCGACGAAAGCTTCGGCGCCGAGATCCATTGGCTCCCCGGCCAATTCGCCGGTGTGCAACACCCCGCCGAGGCGCGGCCCCTGTTCCAGCACCACGATGTCGGTCTCGGCGCCGAGCCGCTGCCGCAGCCGATACGCCGCGACGAGTCCGCTGATACCACCACCGATGACCGCGATCCGCATGCCTCGACCGTAGTCGTGATCGCCCCGGCGGACCCACGCGCCTGTGCGATGTCGCCGGGATCACCACGGTCGACCACGGGTCAGCCGGAACCGCCGCCTGGGTCCCGGCCGGACCGGTCCGCAGGACGAGGCGCCGTGGTCACCCGCCGACGTCGCCGTCGCGACACCACGTCCCACGCGGCCCGCCCGGGAGTACGTGCGAACTACAGCGAGTGCACCAGTTCCACGAGAGCGGTCAGCACACCGGGATCGGTGTCGGGCAGCACGCCGTGGCCCAGGTTGAAGATGTGGCCGCTCGCGCCGAGGGTGATCGCCTCGTCGGCCTCGCGCACGATGCGGCGGGTCTCGGCCTCGACCGCGTCGAATCCGGCGAACAGGATCGCGGGATCGAGGTTGCCCTGCAGGCCCTTCCCCGCGCCGACCCTGCGCACGGCCTCGGTGAGCGGCACCCGCCAGTCCACACCGACCACGTCGGCGCCCGCCTCGCCCATCGCGCCGAGCAGTTCCCCGGTGCCGACGCCGAAGTGGATGCGCGGCACGCCGGCCGCGGCCACCTCGGCGAAGACGCGCTCCGAGTGCGGCAGCACGTACTCGCGGTAGTCGGCCAGCGACAGCGCGCCCGCCCACGAGTCGAACAGCTGCACCGCGTCGACCCCGGCGGCCAGCTGGGCCTGCAGGAAGGCGATGGTGATGTCGGTGAGCGCGCCGAGCAGGGCGTGCCAGGTCTTCGGGTCGGCGTGCATCATCGCCTTGGTGCGCTCGTGATGCTTGCTCGGCCCGCCCTCCACGAGATAGGAGGCCAGGGTGAAGGGGGCGCCGGCGAAACCGATGAGCGGGGTGTCGCCGAGTGCGGCAGTGAGCAGGCGCACGCCCTCGGTGACCGCGCCGACCTCCTCCGGCCGCAACCGCGGCAGGGCGCGGACATCGGCCTCGGTCCGCACGGGCGAGGCGACCACGGGGCCGACGCCGGGCACGATGTCGAGGTCGATCCCGGCCGCCTTGAGCGGAACGACGATGTCGGAGAACAGGATCGCCGCGTCGACGCCGTGCCTGCGGATCGGCTGCATGGTGATCTCACAGACCAGCTCCGGGTCGAAGCACGACTCGAGCATGCCGATGCCCTTGCGCAGCTCCCGGTACTCCGGCAGCGACCGGCCCGCCTGGCGCATGAACCAGACCGGCCGCCTGGTCGGCGTCGCGCCGGTGGCGGCGGCCAGGAAGGGGGCATCGGTCAACCGGCGGCGGGTGTAAGTGCTCATCGCGTTCATCCTAAGCGGACAGCGGCACGGCCCCGGGCGCGCACCTGGTCATCCACCGGGCACGCGAGCATCGCGCGGCGGGTCGGTATCCCCGTCCGCGGATCGCGGCCGGCCCGGCGAGCGCGCGACGACGGCTCCGGGAAGCGTCGGGCCGGTCCCGTCGTCCCCTGCGGAGCCGAACCCGGACGAATCAGCCCGATGACGACAGACACCCGCCGCCGTCGCACATCGTGCATCACGTCGACGCCGAGAATGCGCGCTGCGCAACGCAGCCCGCACGCGGACGCGGTTGGCGGCGCGCCTCCGCCCGCGCCGGAGGGCAACGGTCTACCGTTGCTCCTCGTGACACCGCTCGACATCCGCGACGGCGCCGCACCGACCGGGGGAACGCCCCGCGAGCCTGCTTCTTTCCGGGCGGCGGTCGATGCGATGGGCACCGCAACAGTGCACCCTCGAATCGAGCTGGCGCCTATCCGTCCCCCGCAACGGTTGGCGCCGTTCTCCTATGCGCTCGGAGCGGAGGTCACGCACCCCGACAGCGCCGTGGTACCGATCGATTCCGAAGGCGACGCCTTCGGCCGGCTGATCTTGCTGCACGACCCCGACGGCGACGAGGCCTGGCACGGCGTCTTCCGGCTCGTGGCCTACATCCAGGCCGACATCGACGCCGCCCTCGCCGCCGACCCGCTGCTGCCCGAGGTGGCGTGGAGCTGGCTGGTCGACTCGCTGGAGTCGCGCGGCGAGCCGTTCACCGCGCTCGGCGGCACGGTCACCGCGACCAGCTCGGTCCGCTACGGCGACATCGCCGGCCCGCCGCGGGCGCATCAGCTCGAGCTGCGCGCGTCGTGGACGGCCATGAACACCGAGATGCGCCGCCATGTGGAAGCGTTCTGTGAGGTGCTGGCGTTCGCCGCCGGATTGCCGCCCGCCGGGATCACCCATTTGCGACCGGAGTCGTATACCCGCACCGATCGACCCTGACCGCCACGTAGAGTTCACGGTTATGCCGGTCGCCGAGGAACCCACCGCAGCAGAGCCCCTGCTCGCCCCCGCCGAGGGGGTTCCACCTGTGCTGGCGACCGCCGACGAGGTCGCCGCGGCCGCCGCCGCGATCGCCGCGGGCACCGGCCCGCTGGCCGTCGACGCCGAACGCGCGTCCGGTTTCCGCTACTCGGCCCGGGCCTACCTGATCCAGCTGCGGCGCGCGGGCGCCGGTTCCTTCCTCATCGACCCGATCCCGGTCACCGACGCGCTCACCCCGCTGGCCGAGGTGATCAACGAGCTGGAGTGGGTGCTGCACTCCGCCGACCAGGACCTGCCCGGTCTGGCCGAGCTGGGCCTGCGCCCGGCCCGCCTGTTCGACACCGAACTGGGCGGTCGCCTGGCCGGCTACGAGCGCGTCGGGCTGGCGGCCATGGTGGAGAACCTGCTCGGACGCTCCCTGCGCAAGGGCCACGGCGCCGCCGACTGGTCGACGCGTCCGCTGCCCGACGAGTGGCTCAACTACGCCGCGCTCGATGTGGAACTGCTGCTGGAACTGCGCGACACCGTCGCCGCCGACCTCACCGAGCAGGGCAAGATCGACTGGGCCGCCGAGGAATTCGAGCACGTCCGGACCATGGACCCGCCTGCGCCGAAGGCCGACCGGTGGCGGCGCACCTCCGGGATCCACACTCTGCGCCGCCCGCGTCAGCTGGCCATCGTGCGGGAGCTGTGGACCACCCGCGACGAGCTCGCCCGCGCCCGCGACGTGGCGCCCGCGCGCATCCTGCCCGACTCCGCCATCGTCGCCGCCGCGACCGGCGAGCCGCGCAGCATCGCCCAGCTGCGCACCCTGCCGGTCTTCGGCGGGCCACGGCAGCGCCGCTACTCGCGCGACTGGCTCGCCGCGGTCGAGCGGGGCCGCACCCTGCCGGACAAGGAACTGCCGCCGCTCACGCTGCCCTTCGACGGTCCACCCCCGGCCAACCGCTGGGAACGCCGCGATCCGGCGGCCGCGGCGCGGCTGTCGACCGCCCGCGCGGCCATGGGGGAACTGTCCACCGAGTACGCCATCCCGGTGGAGAACCTGCTCTCCCCCGATCTCGTCCGCCGCCTGTGCTGGGACGGGCTGCCCGACTACGCCGACGTCGGTGAGCCGGATCAGCTCTCGGCCACGATCGAGACCTTCCTGCGCGCCGGTGGCGCGCGGCCGTGGCAGCGGCGTCTGGCGGTGCCCGCGCTGACCAAGGCGCTCACGCCCGCCAACAGCTGAGCGCACGCCTCGACCCCACCGCCGGAACGTGGCGGCAGGGTCGAGAGGTGACTACTGCGCGGTCCGGTTGGCCTGTTCCACGAACCGGTTGGTGTAGGTGGCCGCGAGATCGATGCGCTCGCGAACCGGCGCCACATTGCGGGAGTACTGACCGAGGATGCGCAGAACATTCTGGGCGCCTTCGGGTTTCATCAGACCGTCGCCGTTGAACATGCCGATCGAGTCGCGGATCGACCGCACGTAGAGCGCCGGATCGCTGCCCGCGTACTGCGCGGGCATCTTCGCGGCGATCTCCTCCGGGGTGTGCGTGTCGATCCAGCGCAGGGTCTGCACGAAGGCGGCCGCCAGCTTCTGCACGATCTCCGGATGCGCCGCGACGGTGTCGCACTTCATGTACAGCGAGGACGCGGGATACAGGCCGCCGAGCGCCGCCCGCGTCCCCTCCTCGTTGCGCATATCGGTGAGGATGCGCGCGTCACCGGACTCGACCATCTTCGCCACCGTGGGGTCGGTGGTCATGCCCGCGTCGATCCCGTCGTGGTTCATGCCGGCGATGAAGGTCTGGCCGGCGCCGACCTTCACCCGCGTGTAGTCCGACGTGCTCAGGCCCGCCTGCCCGGCCAGGGCCTGGGTGAGGAAGTCGGTCGAGGAGCCGAGCGAGGTGACGCCCAGCTTGCGGCCGCGGAAATCGGCGGGTGAGCGGATCTCGGCGGCGTCGGCGGTCGAGACCAGCTCGACCTCGCCGGGCACGTCGGCGAACTGGACGACCGTCTGCAGGCACTGGTCCTTGGCCTGCAGGTCGATGGTGTGGTCGTAGAAGCCGACCACCGCCTGCACGTCCCCGGTGAGCAGCGCGGTCTCGGCGCTGGCGCCGGACTGCTCGCCGAGCAGCTTCACGTCGATGTCATTGGCCGCGAAGGCGCCGAGTTGCTGGGCCAGCATGGCGGGCAGGTAGATCACCTTCTCCAGGCCGCCGACCATGATGGTGATCTGTGGCCTGCCGTCCGACATCGGGATCGAGCGCGAGTCGCGGCAGCCGGTGGCCAGCAGCAGCGAGCTGATCGCGAGCAGGGCCACCGCGATTGGCTTGCGGTATCTCATCGTCTACACCCCGTGTCCCGACTGTGCCTGCGAGGGGCGCCATTTCAGCAGGCGGTTCTCCGCGAAGCCGATCAGCCATTCGGCCATCAGCGCGACCACGGTGATGATGATCATGCCCGCGTAGATGCCTGCCGCGTCGAAGGTGCCCTGCGCGTTGGAGATCAGCAGACCCAGACCCTTGCTGGCACCGGCGTATTCACCGACGACCGCGCCGATCAGCGCGAACCCGAACGCGGTGTGCAGGCTCGACAGGATCCAGGTGGTGGCGCTGGGCAGCACGATCGACCCGAGGATCTGGCGCCTGCTCGCGCCGAGGATGCGGGCGTTGTTGATGACATTGCCGTCGACCTCCCTCGCACCGGTGAACGCGTTGAAGAACACCGCGAAGAACACCAGCACCACCACGGTCGCGACCTTGGACGAGAGCCCGAGGCCGAACCAGATGATGAACAGCGAGGCGAGCACGATGCGCGGAACGGCGTTGAGCGCCTTGATGAACGGGGCGAGCACGTCGGCCCAGTAGCGGCTGCGGCCGAGCAGGGTGCCGAGCACGATGCCGGCGACGGTACCGATCGCGAAGCCGAGCACGGCCTCCTGCACCGTGGTGAAGATCTGCAGCCAGATCGACCCGAACTGGGTGCCCTCGGTGAACCATTCGACCAGGCGGTCGAAGATGAGCGAGGGCTTGGAGTAGAAGAACGGGTCGATCCACACGCTGGCGACCAGTTCCCACGACCCCAGCCACAGCGCCACCAGCGCGGCCCGCAGGCCCCACACCCGCAGCTTCGACCTGCGCTGGTTCGCCTTGACCCTGGCCAGGATCTGGTCCTCGGACTCCGCCTCGACCTCCGGCGCGGTGACGGCGATCTTGTCCATCGTCTCAAGCGACACGGGTCGCTCCCTTCGTGCGAGCCGCCTCGACCTGGTCGCGCAGCGTTTCCCAGATTTCCCGATAGAGGTCGCGGAATTCCTCGGTGAGGCGCACCTCTTCGACATCGCGCGGGCGTTCGAGGGTGACGCGGAAGTCGCCGCACACCGTCGCGGGGCCCGCGGTCATCACCACGACGCGGTCGGCGAGGGCGATCGCCTCCTCGAGGTCGTGGGTCACGAAGATCACCGCGGCATCGGTGCCCGCCCACACCCGCAGCAGTTCGTCCTGCATGAGCTGGCGGGTCTGCACGTCGAGCGCGCTGAACGGCTCGTCCATGAGCAGGATCTCGGGCTCGTTCACCAGCGTCTGGGCCAGTGCGACGCGTTTGCGCATGCCACCGGAGAGCTGGTGCGGGTAGTAGTCCTCGAACCCGGCCAGGCCGACGATGCGCACCCACTCGGCGGCCTTCGCCTTGGCGGCAGCCTTCGACTCGCCGCGGAAGCGTGGACCGAGCGCGACGTTGTCCAGGACGCTGCGCCAGGGCAGCACCGCGTCCTGCTGGAACATGTAGCCGATGCCGTCGGGGATGCCCTCGACATCCTTGCCGCGCACCAGGGTCCGGCCCGCCGAGGTGGGCTCGAGCCCCGACACCAGCGAGAGGGTGGTGGACTTGCCGCATCCGGTCGGGCCGACCACGGCGACGAATTCGCCTGCCGCGACGGTGAAGTCGATGTTCTTCACCGCGGTGTGGATGCCACCGTCGGTCCCGGGGAAGCGTTTGGTCGCCCCCCGCAGTTCGATGAGTGGATTGCTCATTGCTGCTCCTGTGTCCGTCGCCGCTCGGAGGTGATCTGCGGCCGCAGTCGAAAGATAAGTGGGCTGGGTCACAAGGCGCGCGCTTGTGCGCACAACCGGCGCAAGCGGCGATTCGCGGGTTGTGCGCATTGTGCTCACGGTCACGGCCGATGCCTACACTGAGCCGGTGAGGCTGTTCCCCCGGGGCGTCCGGCTGCGGACGCAGATCGTGTTGCTGCAGGTCGCGCTGGTCGCGTTGACCCTGGGGCTGGCCTTCGGGGTGTTCGCCTACCTCAGCGATCAGCGGCTCACCGCCGAGTACGGGCAGCGGGCGCTGGCGATCGCGCGGACCGTCGCCGGCGACCCGATGGTGCGCGCGGAGGTGGCCCGGTACGCGGCGCTGCCGCTCGCGGGCGACGCGGCCCTGCGCGCCGAACTCGCGGCCGGCGAGCTCGAACGGACCGCCGAGGCGGCACGGCAGCGCACGGCCGCGCTGTTCGTGGTGATCACCGACGACGTGGGGTTGCGGCTGGCCCACCCCGACCCGGCCCGGCTGGGCGAGCAGGTCAGCACCGATCCGTCCCAGGCGCTGGGCGGGGCCGAGGTGGTGATCAGCGAGCACGGCACGCTCGGGGATTCGGTGCGCGCGAAAGTGCCGGTGCGCGAACCGGGCTCGGAACGGGTGGTCGGAGAGGTGAGCGTCGGCATCTCCACCGCGGCCGTGGGCGAGCAGCTGACCAGGGACCTGAGCCGGGCCGGGCTGCTGGTGCTCGGCGCGCTGCTCGCGGGCGTCGCGGGCTCGGTGCTGCTGGCCAGGCGCTGGCACGGACTCACCCTCGGTCTGCAACCGGCGGAACTGGCCGAGCTGGTCCGCGAACAAGACGTGGTGCTGCACGGGATCGGGATCGGCGTGGTCGCGGTGGACGCGCGGTGGCGGACGACGGTGATCAACGACGAGGCCAGGAGCCTGCTCGGCATCGGCGGCGCGTCCGGGGTGCCGGTCGAGGCGATCGGCTTGACCCCGCGCGTGCTCGAGGTGTTCCGCGCCGCGGACGGTCAGCCGGTGCAGGCGGCGGTGGGTGACCGGATCGTGGTGGTCACCGCGCGCACCGTCAGCCGGGACGGGCGCGCGCTGGGCGCGGTACTCGACGTACGGGACCGCACCGACGTGGAATCGCTGACCAGGCAACTCGACGCGGTCCGCTCGATGAGCACCGTGCTGCGCGCCCAGCGCCACGAGTTCGCCAACCGGCTGCACCTGCTCAGCGGGCTCCTGCACGGCGACCGGCCAGAGGAGGCCGCGCGCCACATCGACGAACTGCTCGGTTCCGGCCCGCTCGGCGCCGCCATGCCTGGCATCGACGCCGTCCGCGACCCCTACCTGCAGGCCTTCCTCGCCGCCAAAGCCGCCCACGCCAGGGAGCGCGGCGTGCGGCTGCGGCTCGGCCCGAGTACCTGGGTGGACGCGAATCTGCTCGCCCCCGTGGATGTCACGACCGTGCTGGGCAATCTGCTCGACAACGCGATCGACGCGGTGCGCGATGCGCATCGCCCGGTGCGGATCGCCACCGGCGCGCCAAGCACGGCGCCCCAGCCGGCGGGCGCTCCCGATGCCGGGAGCGCGGCCGGCGACGCGACCACCCGGCCGAACGATCCGGTGCCGAGCGGTCGGCTCGTCCCCGGCGCGGCGGCCGCGCACCCTCCGCTGGCACGGCGCGCCGAGCCGGCGACCAGCCCGGTGCGTGCTGGCGCGGGGCTGGTGGAAGTCGAACTCGTCCAAGAGGGTTCGACCCTGCACATCACGGTCGCGGACAACGGGCGCGGGGTGGCGCCCGGCTTGGCGCACGCGCTGTTCGCCGACGGGATGTCGACCAAGACCGGCGCCGGGGTGCCGGGTGGGCGTGGGGTGGGGCTGGCACTGTCGCGGCAGGTGGCGACCGCGCTGGGCGGGGCGGTGTGGCTGGCCTCGGCCGGATCGCCCGACCGGGAACTGACCGGAGCGGAGTTCATCGCGCGCCTGCCGGGTGTGCTGAGCGAAGGAGAATCCTCGTGACCGAGTTCCGCGTGCTCGTCGTCGACGACGACTTCCGGGTGGCGAACATGCACGCCGGCATCGTCGGCGCGCTCCCGGGATTCACGGTCGGGGCCGTGGTCAACACCGTGGCCGAGGCGGGGCGGGCGCTCGCCGCCGACGCGTTCGACCTCGCACTGGTGGACGTGTACCTCCCGGACGGGTCGGGGCTCGAGCTGGTTCGCGACTTGCGTTGCGACGCCATGATGTTGACCGCCGCGACCGAGTCGGCGACGGTCCGCGCGGCCGCGGCGGCGGGCGCGCTGGCCTATCTGGTGAAGCCGTTCGATCACACCGTCCTGGCCGCCCGGCTGGCCGGTTACGCGCGCTACCGCCGCATCCTGGCCGCGCCGGAGATCGGTGCCCGTGATGTCGACGCCGCGTGGGAGGCGCTGCGGCCGGCCACGCCCGCCGCCGACCGGGCGGCCACCGCGCCCTCCCCCACCCGCGATCTCGTGCTCCGGGCCGTACAGAGCGCGGCCGAGCCGATGTCGGCGGGCGAGATCGCCACCGCCATCGGGATCTCCCGGGCCACCGCCCAGCGCTACCTCGCGGCTCTGGTGACCGCCGGTGACCTGCGCATGCGGCTGCGTTACGGCACGACCGGGCGGCCCGAGCAGGAGTTCTCACCGGTCCACGGCACCGCCTGAGCCGGACCTCCGCGCGACGGGTTACGTCCCAGACGGTTTGGAGTACAGCATCTCGGCGCTGTGCTCGCTGGTCATGCTGATCGGCGGCATCCTGATGCCGGCGCGCAAGAAGATCTCCCGCGTCCTGATCGCGCTGAGCGGCTTGGGCACCCTCGTGCTTTCGGTCATCACCTCGATCGCACCTTCCTGCCCGCCACCGGGCGGTGGCTGGCCCACCGCAGGCCGGGGGCCTGGCCCGAAAACCGGTCGACCACGGCACCTCCTCGACGGTAGCGTCGGCACGCCCGCCGCCACCTGTCGAGAGGACCGCCGTGCTCGAAGCCGAGATCGCCGCCAATCGTGCCAACTGGGACGACCGCGCGGACGTGCACGCGCGCTCGCGGATGTACGACGTCGACGCCTTCCTGGCCGACCCGGCCGCGGTCTCGACGGTTGTCCGCAACGACCTCGCGGTCCTGGCGCCGCACCTGTCGGAGAGCGGGATCGCGGGCCGGTCGCTGCTGCATCTGCAATGCCACATCGGGACCGACACGGTGTCGTGGGCGCGGCTGGGCGCCGTCGAGGTACACGGGCTCGATCTCTCCCCGAACTCGCTGCGGCACGCCGCACGCATCGCCGCCGCCGCCGGACGCGACATCACCTGGGTCGAGGGCGACGCGCGGCGCGCCTCGACGCTGATCGACCGCCGCTTCGACACGATCGTGACGAGCGCGGGAACGATCGTCTGGCTGCCGGAACTCACCGCGTGGGCCCGCTCGATCCACGACCTGCTCGCACCCGGCGGCCTGTTCGTCCTCCGCGACGACCACCCGGTCCTGGGCGCCATGGATCACCAACCGTGGGAGATCAACGACGACTACCTGGCGGGCGGCGGGGTGCGCACCTACTCCGACAGCGGCACCTACACCGAGGATTCCGACGGGACGATCGCGCACACCACCAATCACGAATGGCGGCACGACCTCGGTGAGATCGTCGGCGCGCTGCTCTCGGCCGGGTTGATCATCGAGGCGCTGCACGAGCTGCCGTACATGGACTGGCCCGCGTTTCCCGATCTCGTCGCCTGCGAGCAGGGCTGGACCCTGGCCGCGGGGAAGCCGCGGATCCCGCTGAACTTCGCGGTCGTCGCCCGCCGCCCGTAGCGTGTGCTCGCCCGGTGCGGCCACCGGGCGAGTCAGGACGTCAGCGGGAGCGGAGCCAGCCGCCGATGCGCTGGGCGATGGCGTCGGGCGTGAGGCCGAGGTCCTCGAGGATCTCCCCGCGCGCGGCGTGGTCCAGGAACTGCTGCGGCACACCGAGATCGCGGGTCGGCACATCGAGGCCGGCCTCGCGCAGACGCGCCGAGAGCGTGGCGCCGATGCCCCCGTGCAGGCCACCGTCCTCGACGGTGACCACGAGCCGGTAGTTCTCGGCCAGCTTGACCAGGGTGTCCGAGACCGGGATGACCCAGCGCGGATCGATCACGGTGACCGAGATGCCCTGCGGGTCCAGCAGTTCGGCGACCCGCATCGCGGTCTCGGCGAACGAGCCCACCGCCACGATCAGCACGTCGCCGTGCTGGGACTGGGCCGAACCGGCCCCGGGCACCGCCAGGCGCAGGACGTCGACCCCGTCGAGCCGCTCGACGGCCGTGATGTCCTCGGCGACACTGCCTTTCGGAAAGCGCAGCACGGTCGGACCGTCGGTGACGGCCAGCGCCTCGCCCAGTTCCTCCCGCAGGGTGGCGCCGTCGCGCGGGGCGGCGACGCGGATGCCGGGGATGATGCCGAGCAGCGACAGGTCCCACATGCCGTTGTGGCTGGCGCCGTCGGGGCCGGTGATGCCGGCGCGATCGAGCACGACTGTGACCGGCTGCTTCAGCAGCGCCACATCCATCAGCAGCTGATCGAAGGCACGGTTGAGGAACGTGGAGTAGATCGCCACCACCGGGTGCATGCCGCCCAGCGCCAGACCCGCGGCCGAGGCCATCGCGTGTTGTTCGGCGATGCCGACGTCGAACATGCGCTCCGGGAAGCGCTCCCCGAACGCGGCCAGACCGGTGGGGCCGGGCATGGCGGCGGTGATGGCGACGATGTCCTCGCGCCGCGCCGCGTGCTCGACCAGTTCCTCGGAGAACACCGCCGTCCAGCCCTTGGCCTTCTTGCCCGCCAGCGGGCGACCGGTGAGCGGGTCGATCGGATCGCAGGCGTGCATCTGATCGGCGACGTGGTTCTCGGCGTGCTCGTAGCCGTTGCCCTTGCGGGTCACCACGTGCACCACGACCGGACCGCCGAAGTCCTTGGCGCGCCGCATCGCCGCCTCCAGCGCGACGAGATCGTGGCCGTCGACCGGGCCGACGTACTTCATGCCCAGATCGCCGAAGAGCTCCTGCGGGCTCACCGCGTCCTTGATGCCCGCCTTGAGCGCGTGCACCATCGAGTAGGCCGAATCCCCCACGGCGGGAATGCTTTTGAGAATGCGCTTGCCCGCGTCCAGCGCGTGCTCGTAGGCGGGCTGGGTGCGCAGCGCGGTGAGCCGGTCGGCCAGGCCGCCGATGGTCGGCGCGTAGGAGCGGCCGTTGTCGTTGACCACGACCACCACCGGGCGGTCGGGCGCGCCCGCGATGTTGTTGAGCGCCTCCCAGCACATACCGCCGGTGAGCGCGCCGTCACCGACGACCGCGACGACGGTGCGGTCCTGCTCGGTGAGCGCGAACGCCTTGGCGAGGCCGTCGGCGTAGGACAGCGCGGCCGAGGCGTGCGAGGACTCCACCCAGTCGTGTTCGCTCTCGGCGCGACTCGGGTAGCCAGACAGGCCGTCGCGCATGCGCAGCGAGTCGAACCGGTCCTTGCGGCCGGTGAGGATTTTGTGCACGTAGGCCTGGTGACCGGTGTCGAAGATCAGCGGATCGGCCGGAGAGTCGAAGATCCGGTGCAGGGCGATGGTCAGTTCGACCACGCCCAGGTTCGGGCCGAGATGACCACCGGTGGCGGCGACCTTGCGCACCAGGAACTCGCGGATCTCGTCCGCCAGGTCGCGCAGTTGCGGCACGCTCAGCCGGCGCAGATCTTCGGGTGAATCCACCCGCGACAGCACTCCCACCTGAACTCGCTCCCTCCGGACTACAGTGTGATCCGCCCAGTGTATTTGGCCGGGCGAGCGGCTCCGGCTCGCGGCCCCTCCCGTGCCCCGCGCACCGGTGTGCCTTCCTCGCCCCGCACACCCCGTCGCAGGCCCGCTGAACTGGGCGATCCGGGCGCGGCGCGGCACCGTGGCGGCTGTGAGGACTATCTCCCCGCGCGTCCCCGCCGAGCGGTCCGCACCGCGCCCTACAGTGACGCTGTGGCGCAACCCGATGGTGTCGATCCCGGTGTCGTGGCGAGCATGCTCGACGAGGTGTACGCGGCGCTGCGCGAGGACACCTCCGGCGCGCCCGCCGACTACATCCCCGAACTCGCCGCCGTGCCGCCCGACTCGTTCGGGCTGTGCCTGGCCACCGCCGACGGGCTGGTCTACGAGGTCGGCGACACCGCGACCGGATTCACCATCCAGTCCATCTCCAAGCCGTTCACCTACGCGCTGGCACTGGCCGATCGCGGCCTCGACGGCGTCGCGGCGCACATCGATGTCGAGCCGTCGGGCGAACCGTTCAACGAGATCAGCCTCGAGCCCGACACCCAGCGCCCCAGCAACCCGATGATCAACTCCGGGGCGATCACCGCGGCCTCGCTGATCGCCGGACGCGACGCCGCCGACAAGTTCGAACGGGTCCGCCGCTGCTACTCCCGCTTCGCGGGCCGGGAGCTGCAGATGGACGAGGCGGTCTACATCTCGGAGGCGCGCACCGGGTTCCGCAACCGCGCGATCGGCTACATGCTGCGCTCGGTCGGCATCATCGACGTGGACCCCGACGATGCCGTCGACCGGTACTTCCGGCAGTGCTCGATCGAGGTCACCTGCGCCGACCTGGCCGTGATGGCGGCGACCCTGGCCGACAACGGGGTGAACCCGCGGACGCGGGAGCGGGCGCTCTCGGCCGCGCTCACCGAGCGGGTGCTCAGCGTGATGACGACCTGCGGCATGTACAACGCCGCCGGTGACTGGGTGACCACGGTCGGGTTGCCCGCCAAGAGCGGGGTCGGCGGTGGGATCATCGCGGTGCTGCCGGGCCAGCTGGGGATCTCGGTGTACTCGCCGCGGCTGGACGGCCACGGCAACAGCGTGCGCGGGGTCGCGGCCTGCCGGGAGCTGTCGCGGCGGCTGGAACTGCATTTCTGTCACGTGACCCGCTCGGCGCGCACCGCCATCCGTGCCGAGTACACGGTGGCGCAGGTGCCGTCGCGGCTGCGCCGCTCCCCCGCCGACGCCGAGGTGCTGGCGGCGCACGGCGAGCGGGCCCGGGTCTACGAACTGCATGGCGACCTGCTGTTCGCGGGCGCCGAACGGGCGGTGCGCGCCATCGAGGGCAATGTCGGCGCGCTCGACGCGCTGGTGATCGATCTGCGCCGGGTCGGCGAGGTGAGCGCGGTCGCCCGCGAGATGCTCGACGCGCTGCAGGCCGAACTGGTGAAACGCGGGAGCCGGGTGGCGCTGGTCGACCCCGAGGCCAAGCTCGGGCACGAGGCGTCGAGCCTCGACCCCGACGATCCGCGCGGGCGGGTGTTCATCGACCGCGACACCGCCACCGAATGGTGCGAGGACATCGTCCTGGCCCGGCACCGCCCACCGGGCACGATCGCGCGCACCTCGATCGATCTGGCCGACCATCCGCTGCTGCGTGGGCTCGACCCCGCCGACCGCGATCGCCTGGCCGCCGACTTCCAGCCACGCACCTTCGCGCGCGGGGAGGTGATCGCCGACCGGGGCGATCCGCGCTGCGGCCTGTTCCTGATCCTCGACGGCCGCGTCCGGGTCACCTTCCCCGGGACCGACGGGCGGGTGCACCGGCTGGTGACGCTGTCGGCGGGCATGACGTTCGGCGAGATCCCGATGCTGCTGGGGGAACCGTTCGTCAACGAGATCGTCGCCGAGACGCCGGTGCGGGTGGCGGTGATGCGCCCCGAGGTGTTCGACGAGCTCACCCAGGGACATCCGCAGCTGAAACTGGCCCTGCTGCAACGACTCGCCGCGGGCGCCTACGCGCAGATGGACGCGGCGGTGCGCACCATCTCCGGCAGCGCGGGCAACTACTGAGCGCGGGAACCCCGGCCCGCCCCGAGACGTTGGGCAGCACAGCATCCTTCGACGGACAGGAGTACCGCGGTGGGCAAGAAGTCCTGGCAGGCGAGCACCACGATGATCGGGCGCGGCAGCGTGCGCGCCGTCCCCGACCTGATCCGGGTCACGCTGTCGGTGGAATCGCGGGCCGACACCGTCGCGGCCGCCTACGGACGCGCGGGTGAGCGGGTCACCGCCGTGGTCACCGCCCTGCGCGCGGCCGGGGTGAGCGACGCCGACATGGCCACCAGCGGGCTGAGCGTGCGCACCGAGACCGTCTACACCGACAACGGCCGCAGCGAGATCGCCGGCTACCTCGCCTCCACCGGACTGAGCGTGTCGCTGCGCGAGGGCACCGGCACCGAGCCCGCCGAGACGGTCGCGGCCGCGGTCACCGCGGGCGGCGACGACGTCCGTCTCGGCGGCCTGACCCGCGGCATCGCCGACCCGGAGCCGCTGGTGCGCGAGGCCCGCGACGCGGCGTTCGACGACGCGAAGGCCAAGGCCGAGCAGTACGCCGCCCGCGCCGGCGTCACCCTGGGGCAGATCGTCCAGATCACCGAGGACGTCGCGTCCCCGCTGCCGCGCGGCTACGACATCAGCGCCGAGATGGACGGCGCACCGCTGCTGATGGCCAAGGCGAGTTCGCCGGTGCCGGTGGTGCCCGGCGAGACCGAGATCGCCGCGGTGGTCCGGGTCACCTGGGCACTGAACTGACCTCTGGCGGCACAGGTCGGCGAGCGGGGCGCCGGCGATGGCCGTCACTCGCGAACATCGCGGGCCCGTCGGCCGCCGGGACCAGCGGTCGATCGGGGCCACCCGGTCCGGTGAGCGGATACGGTCGGGCGGTCGGATCAGCGGTCGAGCAGGGCCACGCATTCGACGTGGTGCGTGGCGGGGAAGGCGTCGAAGGCGCGCAGGTCGGCGAGGTGGTAGCCCGCGTCCAGGTAGAGGCCGAGGTCGCGGGCGAACGCGGCCGGATCGCAACCGATGTGGACGATGCGGCGAGGATCGGCATCGGTCACCGCGGC
The DNA here is from genome assembly GCF_003182135.1 of Nocardia neocaledoniensis. GTDB lineage: Bacteria > Actinomycetota > Actinomycetes > Mycobacteriales > Mycobacteriaceae > Nocardia > Nocardia neocaledoniensis. The sequence goes on from NZ_QGTL01000001.1 coordinate 462,702, forward strand.
CACGACCTCCTTGCCCGCACCCGCGCGGGGCGGGTCGAGGACGACGACATCCGGGGTGCCCGTGGCCTTGCGGACCCAGCGTTCGACGCGGTCGGCGCTGAGGTCGAGCCAGGGCAGATCACGCAGGGCGGCGGTGCCGTCGGCGACGGCCGAGCGCGCGGATTCGACGGCGGCCACCGCCCCGGTCTGCCCCGTCTGCTCGGCCAGGCGCGCCGCGAACACCCCGACCCCGCTGTAGAGATCCCAGCCGGAACCGCCGGGCGTGAGCCCGGACCACTCGGCGACGAGGTCCGAATAGCGTTGCGCCGCACCGCGATGCGCTTGCCAGAAGCCGGTCGCCGCCAGTTCCCAGCGCCGCCCGGCGACGTATTCCACCGCCCGTCCCGACCCGGCGAGCACCCATTCCTCGCGGGGCGCGTTGGTGGCCGACTTGCGCGCGGCCGCCCGATCGCGGACGGCGCCGCGTTCGTCGGCGGCCGGACCACGCCGGCCCGCCGGGCGATGACCACGCCCACGACCGGCGCCGCGCGGGGTGTCCGGCCTGCCGCCCGCCTGCGCCGTGTCGGGCACAGCCGCCAGTTCCACGAGGTGGCGCACGCCGTCACCGTCGACCGCGACGACCAGGTCGGCGCCGGGAGTCCAGCGCCGATCGGCGACACCGTCGAGCGCGCCGGCCACCGGCTGCGGGCAGCGCAGATCCGGGAGCACGGCGGTGCTGCGGTAGCGGTGCACCCCGGCGTGGCCGTCGCCGTCGACCACCAGCCGTATCCGCGTGCGCCAGCCGCCGGTCTCCTCGGGGTCGCCGATCGGTTCGACCGTCACCTCGCGCTCCACGCCGGCCAGCCTGCGCAGCTGCTCGGCCACCACCGTGGCCTTCAGCGCCCGCTGCGCGGCGGGCGTGGCGAAGGAGAAGTCACAGCAACCCGCGCCACCGGGCCCGGAGACCGGACAGGTCGCGGGCACCCGATCCGGGGACGCCTCGATGATCTCGACGGCGTCGGCCCGGCAGAACGAGCCGCCCCGGTCCTCGGTGACCAGCGCGCGCACCAGCTCGCCGGGCAATCCGTGCCGCACGAACACGACGCGGCCCTCGTGGCGACCGACGCAGAACCCGCCGTGCCCGGGTGGCCCGAGCCGGATCTCGAACTCCTGTCCGCGCCACTCGCTCATCGCCGGCGTCCCGGTTGTTCGAAGCCGCGCCGCACCGAGCCGGGCGCGTTCACGTCCGCGGGCTGCTTGGCCCGCGTCGAGGAACTCAGCTGCCACGGCACGCTGGTCACCATCACTCCGGGCTCGAAGAGCAGCCTGCCCTTGAGCCGCAGCGCCGACTGGTTGTGCAGCACCTGCTCCCACCAGTGGCCGACCACGTACTCGGGGATGAACACGGTGACGACGTCGCGTGGAGCGTCCTTGCGCACCCGCTTGACGTATTCGAGCACCGGCTTGGTGATCTCGCGGTACGGCGATTCGACCACCTTCAGCGGCACGTTGATCTCGCTGTTCTCCCACTCGCGCACCAGCTTGCGGGTGTCGGCGTCGTCGACGTTGACCGTCACCGCCTCGAGCGTGTCGGGCCGGGTCGCGCGGGCGTAGGCCAGCGCGCGCCGGGTCGGCAGGTGCAGCTTGGAGACGAGCACGATGGAATGGGTGCGGCTGGGCAGCACGCCGTCCCAATCGGATTCGTCGAGCTCGCGCGAGACCGAGTCGTAGTGCTTGCGGATGAGCTTCATCACGACGAAGATCGCCACCATCGTCAGGATCGCGATCCAGGCGCCGGCGAAGAACTTGGTGATCAGCACGATGATCAGCACGGTGCCGGTCGCGGTGAGGCCGATGGCGTTGATCACCCGCGAGCGCTTCATCTTCGCGCGCTGCGCCGGATCGGTCTCGGTGCGCAGCAGGCGCGTCCAGTGCCGCAGCATGCCGGTCTGGCTCAGCACGAACGAGACGAACACGCCGACGATGTAGAGCTGGATGAGCTTGGTCACCTCGGCGCCGAACAGCACCACGAACGCGATGGCCGCGCCGGACAGGAACAGGATGCCGTTGGAGAAGGCCAGCCGGTCGCCGCGGGTGTGCAGCTGACGCGGCAGGTACCGGTCCTGCGCCAGGATCGAGCCGAGCACCGGGAAACCGTTGAACGCGGTGTTGGCGGCCAGCACCAGGATCAGCGCGGTGACGATGGTGATGAAGAAGAAGCCGATCGGGAAGCCGTGGAAGACGGTCTCGGCGATCTGCGCGATCAGCGTCTTCTGGTGATAGTCCGCGGGCGCGCCGATCAGATTCGACTCGTCGTGGGCGTACACGACGCCGATCTTCTGCGCCAGGATGATGATGCCCATCAGCAGCACGATCGCGATGCTGCCCAGCAGCAACAGCGTGGTCGCGGCATTGCGGGACTTGGGCTTACGGAAGGCGGGCACGCCGTTGCTGATCGCCTCGACACCGGTCAGGGCCGCGCAGCCGGAGGAGAAGGCCCGCGCGATGAGGAAGGCGAACGCGATGCCGTAGAGGTGTTCGTCCTCGGCTTCGAGCCCGAATCCGGCCGAGGCCGCCTGGATGTCGTCGCCGAGCACATACGTCCGGAACAGGCCCCAGCCGAGCATCACCGCCATGCCGATGATGAACGCGTAGGTCGGGATCGCGAAGGCGGTTCCCGACTCGCGCACACCGCGCAGGTTGATGGCGGTGAGCACCGCGATCGCCACCACCGCGAACAACACCTTGTGCGTGGCGACGAACGGCACGGCCGAGCCGATGTTGGAGGCCGCCGAGGAGATCGACACCGCCACCGTGAGCACGTAGTCGACCAGCAGCGCGCTGCCGACGGTCAGGCCCGCGGTGGGACCGAGGTTCTTCGTCGCGACCTCGTAGTCACCGCCGCCCGACGGGTAGGCGTGCACGTTCTGCCGGTAGCTGGCGACCACGACCGCCATCACGAACGCCACGGCCAGGCCGACCCACGGGGCGTACAGGTAGGCCGAGATGCCCGCCGCGGACAGCACCAGGAAGATTTCCTCCGGCGCGTAGGCGACCGAGGACATCGCGTCGGAGGCGAACACCGGCAAGGCGATCCGCTTGGGCAGCAGGGTATGGCCGAGCGAATCGCTGCGGAACGGCCTGCCGAGCAGCAAACGCTTCGCTGCCGTCGTCAACTTGGACACCGGGCTGAGCATAGAGGAGTTCATCGGCCGGTTCGCGCCCACGTTCGGCGCATCGGCGCGGGTGTCGTGATTGTTTGCCGGGGCTCGGCGAGGGGAAAATGGCCGAGGGGACATCCGGCGGGTACGGTCCATGCCGGGATGCCACGGCCAGGAACGAGGGTGCACGGTGTACGTAGTGATCATGGGGTGCGGACGAGTGGGCTCGTCGCTGGCGCGCGCCCTGGTCCGGGTCGGCCACGAGGTCACGGTGATCGACCGCGATCCCAGCGCGTTCCGCCGGTTGGGTGAGGGTTTCACCGGGCAGGAAGTGGTGGGCGTCGGATTCGACCGGGATGTGTTGACCCGCGCGGGAATCGAGCGCGCCGACGCCTTCGCCGCCGTGAGCTCCGGCGACAACTCCAACATCATCTCGGCCAGGGTGGCCAGGGAGATGTTCGGCGTCGAGCGCGTGGTCGCGCGGATCTACGACGCCAAGCGCGCCGAGGTGTACGAGCGCCTCGGCATCCCGACCATCGCGACCGTGCCGTGGACCACCGACCGCTTCCTGCGCAGCCTCATCGGCGACAACTCCACCACCACCTGGCGCGACCCGACGGGCGCGGTGGCGATCACCCAGCTCACCCTGCACGAGGACTGGTCCGGTCGCACGGTCCGGGACCTGGAGCGGGCGCTCGGGGTGCGGGTGGCGTTCGTGCTGCGCTTCGGCCAGGGCCTGCTGCCCGAGGCCAAGACCATCGTCCAGGCCGAGGACGTGGTGTACGTCGCGGCGACATCGGGCAGTGTCGGTGAGGCGGTCGCGCTGGCCGTCAAGCCCCCGGCGAGCGAGGACTGAGCGAGATGAAGGTTGCCATCGCCGGAGCGGGCGCCGTCGGGCGCTCGATCGCCAGGGAACTGTTGCGGGGTGGGCATCGGGTGATGCTGCTCGAGCGTCAGCTCGATCACATCGACCCCGCCGCGATCCCCGACGCGGTCTGGGTGCACGCCGACGCCTGCGAGCTGTCGCTGCTGGAGAACGCCGAGCTCGAGACCTACGAGGTGGTCATCGCGGCCACCGGCGACGACAAGGCCAACCTCGTGCACAGCCTGCTCGCCAAGACCGAGTTCGGCGTGCGCCGGGTGGTCGCGCGGGTCAACGATCCGCGCAACGAATGGCTCTTCGACGACTCCTGGGGCGTCGACGTGGCGGTCTCCACGCCGCGCCTGCTGGCCTCACTGGTCGAGGAGGCCGTCTCGGTGGGCGATCTGGTCCGGCTGATGACGCTGCGGCAGGGCCAGGCCAACCTGGTGGAGATCACCCTGCCTTCGGACACCCAGCTCGCGGGCAAACCCGTGCGCACGCTGGTGATGCCGCGTGACACCGCGCTGGTGACGATCCTGCGCGGCGGGCGGGTGATCGTGCCGCAGCCCGACGACCCGTTCGAGGGCGAGGACGAGCTGCTGTTCGTCACCTCGGTGGAAGCCGAGGAAGACCTGCGCCTGACGCTGGCCACCCACGGGATCAAGCCGTAGCTCAGGCCACTTTCAGCTGCGCGCGCAGCTTGTTCAGCGCGCGGTGCTGCATCACCCGCACCACGCCGGGGCTGGTGCCGATGGCCTCGGCGGTCTGCGCCGCGCTCCAGCCGAGCACGATCCGCATGACCAGCACCTCGCGATGGTTCGGGGCCAGCCCCGACATCAGTTCGTGGGTGGCCGCGCGCCGTTCCATGGCCAGCGCCCAGTCCTCCGGTCCCGCGGCGCCGGAAGCGGTGTCGGGCACGTCGGCCACCGGGTAGGCGGTGTGCTTGGCGCGCCGGAACGCGTCGGAGACCTTGTTGGCGGCGATGCCGTAGACGAAGGCCAGGAACGACTTGCCCTGGTCCCGGTAGCGCGGGATGGCGGTGACCGTGGCCATCAGCACTTCCTGGGTGACATCGTCGGCGGTGACGGTCAGATGACCGGTGGCGCCCATCCGGGACGAGCAGTAGCGCCGCACCAGCGGGTGCACCAGGCGCACGATCTCGGCGATGGCCTCGCGGTCACCGGCCGCGGCGGGCGCGATGAGAGCGTCGAGTTCGGCTCCGATGCGCTTGCTCTCCGACAGCACGGCGGCGGTCGTGTTCTTCGATGCGCCGCGGGGGCGATGCTCGGTAGCCATCATGGTCGCCGGTCCTCTCACGATCACTGCGATTTCTGTTACGCATTGATCGTGCGACGATCCGGACCGGGCGACCAGGCACCCCAGGGTGGGTACTTCCCCACCTCCGGCGCCCCCGCGCCCACCCTTCAGGCGCGCGCGGAATCCGTTCCGGCAGCGGCGGAATCACTCTTCTCGACGGGCAGGTGGCCGGCCCGGCGCACCGCCCACACGGTGATCACCAGGGCCACCGCCGTCAGCGGCCAGCCCATGCCGATCCTGGCCACCGCCAGCCAGGTGGTGTGGTCGGTGTCGTAGAGCTGGGACTGGACCAGGTAGCGCGCGCCGAACACGACCACCCACACCACGGTGGCCAGGTCGTAGAGCTTGCGGATGCGCCGATCGGCGCGCCAGCCGGTGCCGTGCCCGTTGAGCGCGCCCCAGATGACCCCGACCAGGGGCCACCGGAACAGGATCGACAGCGCGAACACCCCCGCGTACACCAGGCTGGTGTAGATGCCGAACAGGAAGAAGCCCTTGGCCTCCCCCATCCGGTAGGCGATGAACGCGCACACGCCGACCCCGAGGAAACCGGAGATCGCGGGCTGCACGGGGCTGCGCCGGTACAGGCGCCACACGAGTACGCCGGCGGCCACCCCCAGTGCCGCCCAGATGGCCGCGGTGAGCCCGGCGACCGTGTTCACGGGCACGAACACCAGCACGGGCAGGGTGGAGTAGATCAGGCCGCTGAAGCCGCCCATCTGCTCGAGCAGGGTCTGCTCGGTGCGGGCCACCTCACCGTCGACGGCGGGGTCGACGGGGTCGGCCGGGAGGTCGGTCGCCACCGGGAGCACCACGGTGGGTTCGGAGTCCGCGGCGGGGTGGTACTCGTCGCTGGTGGGCATACGTCAGCTGTTCCCGCGCAATTCGTAGTAGGGGTTGAAGATCACCTTGCGGCCGTCGCGGTCACCCACGCGGCCACGGACCATGATGCGCCTGCCCGGCTCGATCCCGGGGATGCGCCTGCGCCCGATCCAGACGAGTGTGATGGCGTCGGTGCCGTCGAAGAACTCGGCCTGCACGGTGGCACCTGCCGACTTCGGACAGGCCTCGACACTGCGGAGCCTGCCCAGGATGGTGGCTTCCTCGCCGCGACAACAGTCGGCGGCGCGCCGGGCGCCGGAGGCGTCGGCGGTCTCCGCCAGTTCCTCGGCGTCGAGCTGATCGATGTCGGCGGTCAGACGGCGACCGAGTCGACGAAAATATCCCGAGTCCGGACCCGATCCCGACTTGCGTCCGCCCGTGGATGACGACATGGCACGCTTCTCCCGCTAGTTGGCCGTACACCGCCACTGTAGTTGGGCAAACACCTCGGCCGCTACGCTCGGTCCGTGATGTACACCCCACCCCAGGTCACCGTGGTCGCCCTGCCCGGAACCGGCTCCGATGCCGATTTCGCCGCACGGGCTTTCGGTCCCGCGGCCGCCGCCGCCGGTCTGGCGTTCCAGGCCGTCGAGCCGGATCCGCGGGCCGTGATCGCGAGCTGTACCGCGGCTTTGGACGCCGTGGCGGCACGCGGTCCGGTCCTGGCCGCAGGCATTTCACTCGGTGCCGCGATCGCGCTCGACTGGGCTGCCGAGCACCGCACCGCGGTGGTCGGTGTCATCACAGCATTACCCGCGTGGACCGGCGCCGAAACCGCCGACTGCCCAGCGGCGTCGAGCGCCTCGGTTACCGCCGGGCAATTGCGCGCCGACGGTCTGGAGGCGGTGATCGCCCGCATGCGCGCGTCGAGCCCGCCCTGGCTGGCCGAGGCGCTCACCCAGTCCTGGCGCGGGCAGTGGCCGCACCTGCCCGACGCGCTCGAGGAGGCGGCGGCCTACGCCTGGCCGACCCCGGAACTGCTCGCGCGCGTCGAGACGCCGGTGGCCGTGGTCGGCGCGAGCGACGACCCGGTGCACCCGATCGCGGTGGCCGAACAGTGGGCGGCCACACTGCCGCAGGCCCGGCTGCACAAGGTGACGCTGGCCGAACTCGGCGCCGATCCCGCGGTGCTCGGCCGGGCCGGATTCGCCGAGCTCGCCGCGGCCGGCGGCGCCTGGTAGGCGGAACCGGCCGCGGGCGTTTCTAGTTCAGGCCGAGCTGCTGCATGGCCGAGCCGTCGGCGCCGCGGCGCGGCTCGTCGGGCAGCTTCGGCGGCAGTGCCGAGGTGGGCGCCGCCTGCGCGGCCGCGGCCTGCGCGGCGATGGCCTGCTGCTGCGCCTGCACCTGCTGCTGGTGCGCGGCCGCGAGTTGCTCGGCCAGTTCCTGCGGCAGCACCACCGGCAGCGGATCACGCACCGGCAGCGGCTCGGAGCCGCGGCGCACCACGGCGTCGGCGAGAACCGCGCGCGCCGCGGTGATCAGCGGGCTGCGATCGTCGACCGCGCCCGAGGGGCCCGCGGCGACGAGCCGGATCATCCAGCGCGGCCCGTCGACACCGATGAAGCGCAGGTCGGCGCCCTCGGTGATGGCCTTCACCTCGCGACCCCACGGGCCCTTCTCCACCGCGACGCTCGCGCCGTCGGCGCGCAGCGACTCGGCCAGGTCGGCGGCCACGGTGCGCCACTGCCCCGCCGATTTCGGCGCGGCGTAGGCGGAGACCGTGAGCCTGCCGTGCTCGGTGGCCAGGTGCACCGCCTGCGGGGTGCCGTCCGGGCTCATCTCCACCTGCAGCTGGCCGCCCGGCGGCAGCGGGATCACGACCGAGCCGAGGTCGAGTCGCTGGGCGATGACCTCGTCGGAGACCTCGCTGATGTCGTAGGGTCCGGCGGCGGCGTCGGGCTGGTGATCGAAGTTGCCGTAGATCCGCTCGTCGGTGGGGGCGTCGTCGAAGTCGAGGCGCGCGAAGTCGGGGCGCGGGAACTCGTCGGTGTCGTACTCGTCCTCGTCGTAGCCGTCGAGCTCGTCGAAGTCCTCGGCGTCGTCGTAGCGGGGTTCGTCGAAGTCGACGACCTCCTCGTCGTGACGGCGCTGCTTCTTCTTGCCGAACAGACCCATTACGCCTCCTCGCCGGCCAGGCTCGCGTGCCCGCCGCTCGACCCGTATCCACCGGTTCCGCGTGCGGTGTCGTCGAGATCGTCGACCTCGGCGAACTCCACCAGTTCCACCCGCTGCACCAGCAGCTGGGCGATCCGGTCGCCACGGCGCAGTTCGATCGCGGTGCGCGGGTCGTGGTTGATCAGGCACACCTTGATCTCGCCGCGATAGCCCGCGTCGACCGTGCCGGGGGTGTTCACCACCGACAGTCCCGCCTTCGCGGCCAGCCCGGACCGGGGATGGATCAATCCGACGGTCCCCACGGGCAGCGCGATCGCGATCCCGGTGCCGACCAGCACCCGCTCGCCCGGTTCGATGATCACGTCCTCGGTGGTACAGAGATCGACGCCCGCGTCGCCTTCATGGGCACGCGTCGGCACAGGGATGCCGGGATCGAGCCGCCGCAGCGGAATCGGTGCAAGTGCGTTCACATCGGTCGAGCCTACGCGCTCGAGGGCCCGACCTTGCGGTCACCGCCCCGGCTCGGTGGCCTACTCTGGACAGGTGCCCGACCAGCCCCGTTCGACGACCGCCGACACCACCGACACCGACCACCGCGAGCCGGTGACACGCGCCGCCTCGCCCTACCGCGAGCGGCTGTGGGTGCCGCTGTGGTGGTGGCCGATCGGCTTCGCCATCGCGGGCCTGCTGGCCGCCGAGATCCACATGGGCGCGCCCGGTCTGCGCGCGTGGCTGCCCTATGTGCTGCTCGCGCCGGTGCCGGTCTGGATCCTGCTGTGGATGAGCAGGCATCGGCTGGAGGTCACCGTCGCGCCCGACGGTGCCGCGGAACTGCGCGTCGACCGTGCCCACCTGCCGGTGAGCTTCGTCGCGCGCGCGGCGGCCGTCGCACCGACGGCCAAGAGTGCGGCGCTGGGTCGTCAGCTCGACCCCGCCGCCTATGTCCAGCACCGCGCCTGGATCGGGCCGATGGCCCTGCTGGTGCTCGACGACCCGGACGACCCGACGCCGTACTGGTTGATCAGCACGCGCAGGCCCGAACGGGTCCTGGCCGCGCTCGGACTCCCGAGCGCGGGCTGACCCTCGTCTCTTCTCGTTATGCGGCGCAATCCATGCAGATCAGCTGGCCGCCCTTCTCGCTGGCCAAGCGGCTGCGATGGTGCACGAGGAAGCAGCTCGAACAGGTGAATTCGTCCGCCTGCTTCGGGATCACCCGAACGCTGAGTACTTCCTCGGACAGGTCCGCGCCGGGAAGCTCGAACGATTCCGCCGTATCGGACTCGTCGATGTCCACGACGGCGGACTGCGCCTCGTTGCGGCGGGCCTTCAGCTCCTCGAGCGAATCCTCCGACACTTCGTCGGATTCGGTACGCCGCGGTGCGTCATAGTCGGTTGCCATGTCGTCTTCCCCTCAGTCCTTACTCCGTATATCCCGGATCGGTTCGCCGACCGAGACCCCGTAGGGATTCGGCCTTCGTCCCGCCCCGCCGGTGGTGCACCTCACACGTACACCGACTCGCCTATCAGGGTCGATCGGCGAAGATCTACTCCGACAGCGTTCGGTTAACGCAGGACATGCCCTGGTTGTTCCCGCGACCGTGCACCGTTTCACCGGTGTTTATTCGATCTGGGCGGGCAGACAATAGCGGACCTACGGACAAATGTCGCAATCAAATCCCGGCCGAGTCGAAACCGACGACGAATCTTCACCTGGCGGGAAACTCGCCGAGACCTCCGGCGCGGGCGTGTGGCCGCCGAACTCGTAGAGTGAGCGCGTGGTTTCACTGATCACCGAAGGCAGCGCGACCGATCGCGACGGCAACCCTTATCCGCGGCGGCGGCCCGAGCTCTGGCTCGCGCTCGTCCTCGTGCTGGCTCTGGTGAGCCTGTTCGTCTGGATCACGGCGTTTCGCACCCATGACGACAGCAACGAGCCCATGGCCTGCAACGCGCCGAGCACCCCGACGGCCACCAACGCGGCCCAGCCCGCGCCGCTCGGTACCCGAGTGGGCCCCTCCCGCCTCGACGAGGTGGACCCGGCGGCCCTGTCGGAGTCCAAGGTGCGCGTCTTCAACGCCAACGGCAAGAGCGGGCAGGCGGGCAACATCGCCACCGCACTGGGCGACCTCGGCTTCGCTAGCGCGCCGGGGACACAAGTCGGTAACGATCCGGTCTACGTCAACGGCGACCTCAACTGCACCGGCCAGATCCGCTTCGGCGTGAACGGCCGGCCGGCCGCGGCCTCGGTGCAACTGGCCGCGCCGTGCGCCGAGCTGATCGAGGATCCGCGCACCGACGACAGCGTCGACCTGGTCCTCGGCCTCGGCTTCGGCGAGTCGCTGCGCCCCGGCGCCGACGCGGAGGCCGTGCTGCGGGCACTGAAGAATCTCGCGCCGGGGGCGAGCTCGTCCTCGATCGATCCCGATCTGCTCGAGGCCGCCCGCACCGTCCAGTGCTGACGGCCCGCCGGTCCTAGTCGGGCAACGCGGTGGTCGCGCCGACCCGCGTCAACAGCGCGGACAGATCGGCGGCCACCCCCGGCGCCGCCACGACCGTCAGCTCCCCGGCGGCGCCGCCCACGGTGACATCGGGGACGCGCACCACCGCGCCCGCCTCGGCGGCGATCAGCGCGCCCGCGGCCCAGTCCCAGGCGTTGAGCCCGTGTTCGTAATAGCCGTCGAGTTCGCCCGCCGCGACATGACACAGGTCCATGGCCGCCGCGCCGAGCCTGCGGATGTCGCGGATCTCCGGCAGCACCGCCGCCAGGAGTTCGGCCTGCTTCGCGCGGCGCGCGGCCCCGTAGGCGAAGCCGGTGCCGATCAGCGCCACCGCGAGTGAATCCTCGCGCGCGCACCGCAGTCTGGTGCGGGTGCCGTCGGCGCGCACGGCGTGGGCGCCACCGCCGAGCGCGGCGCTGTAGGTCGTCGCGGTGGCCACGTCGACGACCGCGCCCGCCACCGGGCTGCCGTCGCGCACCGCGGCCACCGACACGGCGTAGCCGGGCAGTCCGTAGAGGAAGTTGACGGTGCCGTCGATCGGGTCGACGACCCACGTGACGGCCCCCGCCGCGCTCGCGCCGACGTCACCACCGCCCTCCTCCCCCAGGATCGGGTCGGCGGGCCTGCGCTCGGCCAGCAGCGCGCGGATGAGCTGTTCGGACTCGGTGTCGACGACGGTGACCGGGTCGGTGACGTGTCCCTTGGTCGCGACCGCGCCCGCGGCGGGACCGTCCGCGGCGAACACCTGCGGTCTGCGGGCACGCACGTGCGCGGCCGCAGCTTCGGCGAGTTCCACGGCGAGCGAACGCAATTCGTCGTGATCGGCGGCGACGGTGGGGGCGATGGTCTCGGAGCTCGTGTGTTCGGGCACCACTCCATGCCATCACATGCCGGGTCGACTCGCCCGGAACGTGACACCCGCTACTCTTTGTCAGGCACATCGACCGGACCAGCGAGGGGTTGAACCATGTCTGCTCGAGGGCACGCCTTCGGCATCGATATCGGCGGTAGCGGCGTCAAGGGCGCGCAGGTGGATCTGGCCACCGGCCTGCTGACCCACGACCGGATCAAGATCGCCACACCGCAGCCGTCGACCCCGGACGCCGTCGCAGGCGCGGTCGCCGAACTGGTCGCCCAGGCGGGCTGGGACGGGCCGGTCGGCCTGACCATGCCCTGCGTGGTCCTCGACGGCCACGCCATGACCGCCGCCAACATCGATCCGGGCTGGATCGGCACCGACGCGCGCGCCCTGTTCGCCGAGGCGCTGGGCGGGCGCGAGGTGACGGTGCTCAACGACGCCGACGCGGCGGGCCTGGCCGAGGACACCTACGGCGCCGCCCGCGACCTCGACGGCCTCACCCTGCTGCTCACCTTCGGCACCGGCATCGGCTCGGCGCTGCTCTACAACGGCACCCTGGTGCCGAACTCCGAACTGGGTCACCTGGTGGTCGAGGGCGCCGAGGCCGAGCACCAGGCCGCCGCCTCGGTGAAGGACCGCGAGGCGCTGAGCTACCCGCAGTGGGCGCAGCGCGTGAGCACGGTCCTGCGCCACATGGAGGACCTGTTCTGGCCGAAGGTGATCGTCGCGGGCGGCGGCATCAGCCGTGATCACGAGCAGTGGATTCCGTTGCTCACCAACCGAACTCCGGTGATTCCGGCCGTTCTGAAGAACACCGCGGGTATCGTCGGCGCGGCGATGGCCATCGAGGGCGGCATCGCACCGTAGCCCGGCGCGCGGGGCGACGCAACGCCTCGGTGGCATCGTGCCATGAGTACCCTGGTTGGATCGTTACAATGGAACACGTCCGGCGGTGAGCCGGTGAAACCTTCCGGCCGCAGCCGGTCGCCCGCCGACCGACGCACCGCCGGTGCAACCCGACCGACCGCTCCGCCGGAACATCACTCTGGCGTGACGCCGCACGAGACCGTCACGAAAGGGCGTACGTGGTAGCCACGAATACCCGTCAGACCGCCGACTCGGCCGACGCCGACGCCGACGCCACCACCCCGGCCAAGAAGGCTCCGGCCAAGAAGGCCGCCGCCAAGAAGGCCCCGGCGAAGAAGGCCGCTGCCAAGAAGGCTCCGGCGAAGAAGGCTGCCGCCAAGAAGGCTCCGGCCAAGAAGACCGCCGCCAAGAAGGCGACCGCGGCCGAGGGTGGCGCCGAGCAGCTCGACGACGAGTCGATCGAACTCGACGATCTCGGTGATCTCGAGGTCTCCGAGGACGAACTCACCGACGGCGACGCGCTCGTCGAAGAGGTGGCCGAGGACACCGCCGAGGAAGCCGAGACCGAGGAGCCCTCCGAGAAGGACAAGGCCTCCGGCGATTTCGTATGGGACGAGGAGGAGTCCGAGGCGCTGCGGCAGGCCCGCAAGGACGCCGAGCTCACCGCCTCCGCAGACTCGGTGCGCGCCTACCTCAAGCAGATCGGCAAGGTCGCGCTGCTCAACGCGGAGGAGGAGGTCGAACTCGCCAAGCGGATCGAGGCCGGCCTGTTCGCCGCGGAGAAGATGCGCGAGTTCGCCGAGGCGGGCGAGAAGCTCTCGGTGACCACCCGCCGCGATTTCAACTGGATCGTGCGCGACGGCAACCGGGCCAAGAACCATCTGCTCGAGGCCAACCTGCGCCTGGTCGTCTCGCTGGCCAAGCGCTACACCGGTCGCGGCATGGCGTTCCTGGACCTGATCCAGGAGGGCAACCTGGGTCTGATCCGCGCGGTCGAGAAGTTCGACTACACCAAGGGCTACAAGTTCTCGACCTACGCCACGTGGTGGATCCGCCAGGCCATCACCCGCGCGATGGCCGACCAGGCCCGCACCATCCGTATCCCGGTGCACATGGTCGAGGTCATCAACAAGCTCGGTCGCATCCAGCGCGAGCTGCTCCAGGATCTGGGCCGCGAGCCCACGCCGGAGGAGCTGGCCAAGGAAATGGACATCACGCCGGAGAAGGTGCTGGAGATCCAGCAGTACGCGCGTGAGCCCATCTCGCTGGACCAGACCATCGGCGACGAGGGCGACAGCCAGCTCGGCGACTTCATCGAGGACTCCGAGGCCGTCGTCGCGGTCGACGCGGTGAGCTTCACCCTGCTGCAGGATCAGCTGCAGTCGGTGCTGGAGACCCTGTCCGAGCGCGAGGCGGGCGTGGTCCGACTGCGGTTCGGCCTGACCGACGGTCAGCCGCGCACCCTCGACGAGATCGGCCAGGTCTACGGCGTGACGCGTGAGCGCATCCGCCAGATCGAGTCGAAGACGATGAGCAAGCTGCGCCACCCGAGCCGTTCGCAGGTCCTGCGCGACTACCTCGACTAGCGCACAGCGCAGGAGGCCCGTTTCCGTCCCCCGGATGGAAGCGGGCCTCTTTTTGTTTCCGAATGAGAATTCCGAGCGGTTGGTATTCCCAATAAACCGAACACGGTAACCGTTTCGTGATCAAACCCACACCGCCGAATCGCCCTGTGAACACTCCGGATTCACGATTCGGCCCGTATCGTCGGGCACCAAGCTTTTCGTTCTACCGCCGCCCGGCTGCGGTAATCGGCATTGAGGGTTTCGCGGCGTGCTCGACATCTATCACTTCAGCTACGGCTGGATCACCCCTGTTCTCGCGTATTTCATGTCCGTCACGGGCTGTCTGCTGGGTCTGCAGTGCGCCGCCCGCGGCCGCAACGCGGTCGAGGGCCGCGTGGGCTGGCTGATCGGCGCGGCGATCGCGATCGGCGGAACCGGCATCTGGGTCATGCATTTCATCGCGATGCTCGGATTCACCATCCGCGGCAGCGAGATCCGCTACGACATCCCGCTCACGCTCTTCAGCGCGATCACCGCGATGGTGGTCGTCGGGATCGGCTTGTTCATGGTCAACAAGCCCCAGCCCACGCTGCGTTCGCTGCTGGCGGGCGGCACCATCACCGGCCTCGGCGTCGGCACCATGCACTACACCGGCATGTACGCGATGAAGTCGACGGCGACGGTCTCCTACGACGCGGGCCTGGTCACGCTGTCGCTGGTGATCGCGGTGGTGGCCTCGGTCGTGGCGCTCTGGTTCACCTTGCGCGTCAAGGGTTTTCTCGCCACCGTCGGCGCGGCCATCATCATGGGCGTCGCCGTCACCGGCATGCACTACACCGGCATGGCCGCCATGCACGCCCATGCCAACCACCATGCCGCGCCGCCCTCCGGCTCGGGCGCGATGGATCTGCTGGCGCCGCTGATCGGTGTGAGCAGCATCGTCACCATGCTGGTGCTGATCAGCGTGAGCCTCACCGAGATCGAGAACGAGGAGGCGCTGCCGCGGATGTGGCTGACCTCCCGGCACCAGCCGAAACCGCGCACCCGGCCGAACCCGCCCGCGCCGCAGGCCGTCGCGCCGATGCCGGTGCCGCCGCCCGCGCCGCCGCTGCCCGCGGGGCAGCCGACGCACGGCGCGCCGATGCCCGTTCCGCTTCCGGGCGAGCGGATCGAGTACCGCACCGAGCAGCTGGCCTACGAGGGTGTCGGCGCCTGGCCGCGGCGCATCGTCGACTGATCAGTTCGCGGCCAGTCCGGTTCGGCCCCTGCCGAACTCGACGACCGGCTCGACGATCCTGGCCGCGATCGGCCCGAGAATCGCCATCAGCAGCACATAGGCCGAGGCGAGGGCGGCCAGGCGCGCGTCGGCCTTGCCGTAGGCGACCGCGAGACCGGCGATGACGATGGAGAACTCGCCGCGGGCCACCAGCGCGGCGCCCGCCCTGGCCCGGCCCAGTGGCCGGATCCCCTGCCTGCTCGCCGCCCACCAGCCGACGGCGATCTTGGTGCCGGTGGTGACCACGGCCAGCGCCACGGCCCAGCCGAACACCGGCGGCACGGCGGCCGGGTCGATGGACAGGCCGAAGGCGACGAAGAAGATCGCGGCGAACAGATCGCGCAGCGGTTCCAGCAGCCGGGCGGCCTCGTGCGCGGTGGATCCGGAGATCGCGATGCCGAGCAGGAACGCACCGACCGCGGCGGAGACGTTCAGCGCGGACGCGGCACCGGCGACCAGCAACGCGGCGCCGAGCAGCTGCAGCAGGAACACCTCGCGGTCGACGCTGTCGACCACCGCCGAGACGAATCGACCGAACCGCAGCGCCACGATCAGCACCGCCGAGATGGTGGCGAGCGCGATCGCCAGCGACACCAGTCCGCTGAGCAGGCTCAGCCCGGCCAGCATCATCGTCAGGATCGGCAGGTACACCGCCATCGCCAGATCCTCGAACACCAGGATCGACAGCACCACGGGCGTCTCGCGGTTACCGAGGCGGCCCAGGTCGTCGAGCACCTTGGCGACAATTCCCGAGGACGAGATGTAGGTGACGCCGCCGAGCACGACGGCCCCGACCGTCCCCCAGCCGAGGATCAGCGCCACCGCCGCGCCGGGCAGCGCGTTGGCGACCAGGTCGAGCACGCCCGCCGCCCAGGACCGCCGCAGACCCGTCATCAGCTCGGGCGCGGTGTACTCCAGCCCGAGCAGCAACAGCAGCAGGACCACGCCGATCTCCCCGGCCAGGTGCCCGAACTCGGTGGCCACCTCGAGCTCGAAGAATCCACCGCGCCCGAACGCCAGCCCGCCCAGCAGATACAGCGGGATCGGCGACATGCCGAACCGGCCGGCCACCCGCGCGCAGATCCCGAGCGCGAACAAGATCACGCCGAGTTCGAGCAGAGCGAGCGCCTGCGAGGTCACGGCGGTCAGCCGTGCGTGAGGATCTTCGCGGCCGCGTCGAGGCCGTCCGGGGTGCCGACGACCACGAGCAGATCACCCTCGGTGAAGGTGAAGTCCGGGCCCGGCGACGGGTGCAGCTGACCGGCGCGCATCACCGCGACGATCGAGGTCTTGGTACGGGTGCGCATGGCGGTCTCGCCGAGTGTGCGGCCCGCGTAGGGGGAATCGTCGAGGACGGCGAGCTGGCGGGTGGTGATCCCGGGGAGGTCGCGATGGTCGTCGTTGAGCTTGGCGACCAGTTGCGGCGCGCCGAGCAGATTCGCCAGCACCGACGCCTCGTCGGTCGAGAGCGGGATCTGCGCGGCGATCGCGTCCGGGTCGTCGGACTTGGACACGATCAGATCGATGTCGCCGTCGCGGTGGGCCACCACGCCGACGCGGCGGCCCGACCTGACTTCGAAATCCTTGCGCACTCCGATCCCCGGTAGCGCTGTGACGTCGACGTTCACCCTGCCCAGGGTAGTCCCGAGCGGTCCGCCGATCGTGATCTACGACACCTCGCCACGCCGGGGCGTGGTGAACGCGCCGCCGGGTCCCGGCGCGTACGGCTCGGCCGCGAGCACCGCGGCGACCGGGAGCGGTCCGTACAGGTGCGGGAAGAGCATCGACGCGGGAGCGCTCGGCACGCCCGGCTCCCATCTCACCTCGCCGGCGAGCCGGTCGGGGTCGAGCCACAGCACCATCATGTCGGTGCGTCCGGCGTAGAGCCGGTTGGCGGGCAGATGGACCTGGGCCGGCGTGGACAGGTGGACGAAGCCGCTCTCGGCCAGCGACGGCGGCCTGCGTTCCCCGGCGGCGCGGGCCTGCTCCCATTCTTGGGAAGAACACAGATGAACAAGCGTGTGGGTGTCGGATATCACGGGTAATCTCCCGGTAGACAACAGGTTCGGACGACGAAGACCCTGTCACAAGATCGCGCGTAACGAGCAACACCGCAGCGAGCGATCACACCCATGAGTGGCAGGAGTGACTAGGAGGTGGGACAGACGGCGCCACGGGTGATCGGCGAGTGCTCGAGACGGTGACCAGCGACTGTTCGCTTTCCGCGAAACCGCAGGTCGTGTTATCGAAAACACAAAGATTCACTTCCGGGAACAAAGCCTGAACCCCGATCGTCTGACAAAGTAGTCGTACCACTGCTGGGAAGTAGCGGACGCGAGCCACGTGGAGTGACCACGGGGCCCACACCTAGGCGAACGGCCACGCAGCGCCGGGAGCCGGGACGGAGGAGTCATGCCAGGAACCCTGACCAGCACCCCACTGACCGCGGTCGATCGTTGCGATCGTTGCGGGGCGGCTGCCCGAGTGCGTGCCGTTCTTCCCGCGGGTGGCGAGTTGCTCTTCTGCCAGCACCACGCGAATGAACACATGGACCGTTTGCGCGAGCTCGAAGCCGTGATCGACACGGAATCAGCCCCCGCTCTCTGACCACTCCTCGCGTCCGAAACAACAACATCTGACAACAGAACATCCCGACAGCGGGCGACCGGATTCCGGCGCCCGCTGTTCGTGTGTCCGGGGCCGCCTCGTTCAGGCGCGCGCGTCGGCCAGGATGCCGTCGACCAGGGTGGCCACCCCGTACTCGAAGGCGCCGTCGGGGTCGGCCGGCGCCTGGTGGTGCTCGCCGACGGCGGTGCCGACCCGCCCGGCCAGCGGGAAGTCCTCGGCGGGCATCACCCGCGCCAACAGCGGACCGTGGACCTGCCACCAGTCGGCGTCGCTGAGCTGAGCGGCCGCGCCCGCCGCCGCCACGGCGAGGCGGGCGTTGCCGGTGGCGAAGTCGGTGAGCACCGCGATCGCCCGGTCCATCGCGAGGTCGGACAGGCCGGTGTCCTCGATCGCGCGCAGCTGGTTCTCGTAGCGGCGCATCCTCGCCGGACCGAGCACCTGCCGCCACGGCGACACCTCGAGCAGCCACGGATGCGCGAGCAGCTCGGCGCGCACGCCCGCGGCGATCGCGATCATCCGATCCCGGACCGGCAGCGTGTCCGGGATCGGCGGGTCGCCCGCGGCGACGGCGTCGACCATGAGCACGACCAGCGCGTCCTTGCTCGGCACATAGGTGTAGAGGCTCATCGCGCGCAGGCCGAGTTCGGCGGCGACCGCGCGGATGGTCAGTTTCTCGATGCCGTCGCGGTCGGCCAGTGCGATGCCCGCGGCGACCACGGCGTCGACCGAGAGGGTGGGTTTCGGGCCGCGCGCGCCGGGCTTGGCGGGCAGCGCGTGCCGCCACAGCAGCTCGACGATCCGGGTGGCCTGCGCGGTGGGATTCTCCTCGCCGTGGGTGGGCACCGGTCCCGTCCTTTCTGGCACTCGGGAACAAACTCAGTACAGTGTACGTTGTTCGGTTGTTCGTGTTGCCCGTTCAGAGGAGAACGCCCTGCCCGCCACCCAGGCCACCTACCTCCCCGACCGTCACCTGTTCGCGCTGTGGACCTGGACCGGCCACGGCGCCGGGCCCGCACCCGATGACGTCGGCGATCCCGAACTGCTGACCCTGGCGCTGCCGGTCGGCGACCGCGGCGCGATCGCGCCGATCGAGATCGCGGCCGCGGTGGTGACCCCGACCGAACTGGCCACCGTGCCCGACGCCGACCTCGCGCCGTCGGCGCACGCCTGGCGCGCTCTGCTCGCGGCCACGGACGAGTCCACCGGCCGGCCGGCCGACGCGTCCGCGACGCGCGCGCCGGACCACGGCCCCGCCGCCGGGACCGATCCACGTGGGATCGATCGCGCGACCGCGCTGTCGGCCACCGTCGGCGCGTCAACGCTGCCGATCGCGGCGCACGCCGTGCCCGACGCGGTCGGCGGCGCGATCGTGTCGGCCGAGCGGGCGGTGCGCGTGCTCCGCGACACCGAGGTGGTCGGCGCGGAGGTGGCCGAGGTGCTCGATGCCACGCTGCGGCCCTATCAGGTGCGCGGAGTGAGCTGGCTGCGCGAGACGGTGGACGCGTACGGCGGCGCGGTCCTGGCCGACGAGATGGGCCTGGGCAAGACCGTGCAGACCATCGGGTTCCTCACCGGACGCGCGGTGGACGGCCCACAGCTCGTGGTGTGCCCGACCTCGCTGGTGGGCAACTGGGTCCACGAGATCACGCGCTTCGCGCCCGGACTGAAGGCGGTGTCCTGGCGGGGTGGCGACGTGCCCGCGACAGCGGGAGCCGTTGTCGTCACCGGGTATCCGACGCTGCGGCTACACGGCGCGGCACTGACCGAACAGCAGTGGGCGACCGTGGTGTTCGACGAGGCGCAGGCGCTGAAGAACCCGCGCACCCAGGTCTCGAAGGCCGCGCGCGCCCTGCCCGCCGCGGCCAAGGTGGCCCTCACCGGCACACCGGTGGAGAACCATCTCGACGAGCTGTTCGCACTGCTGAATCTCACGGTGCCGCGGCTGTTCGCGCACCGGACCCAGTTCCGGCGCCGGTTCGTCAAACCGATCGAGGAGGGGTCGGCCAGCGCGGCCGCCCGGCTGCGCGACGCGGTGGAGCCGGTCGTGCTCGGCCGCAAGAAGATCCACGTGGCGGCCTCGCTGCCCGCCAAGATCCACAGCGATCTGCTCTGCGATCTGACCGCCGAGCAGGAACGGGTGTACGACGCCGTGCTGGCCGAGGCGCTCGACGAGGGCTTCGGTTCCGGTCTGCAACGGCAGGGCCGGGTGCTCGCCGCGCTCACCCACCTCAAACAGGTGTGCAACCACCCCGGCCTGGTCTCCGGTGACCTGGGCGAGCTCGCGGGCCGCTCCGGCAAACTCGACCTGTGCGCCGACATCGTCGGCACGAATCTCGACACCGGCGACCCGACGCTGATCTTCACCCAGTACCGGCAGACCGGCGAGCTGCTGGTGCGCCACCTCGCCGAGCAGTTCGGGATCGAGGCGCCGTTCTTCCACGGCGGGCTCGACGCCGACCAGCGCGCCGGGATCGTCACCGCGTTCCAAGCACCCGACGGCCCACCGGTTCTCGTGCTGAGCCTGCGCGCCGCGGGCACCGGGCTCACGCTCACCCGCGCCGCCGACGTGATCCACTTCGACCGCTGGTGGAATCCGGCGGTCGAGGCGCAGGCCTCCGACCGGGCCCACCGGATCGGGCAGACCCGCACCGTCACCGTCACCACGCTCACCAGCGCCACCACCGTCGAGGAACACATCGCGGCGATGCACACCCGCAAGTCGGCGCTGACCGACCTGTCCGATGCGGCGGGCATCGCCGAACTGGCCCGGCTCGACGACGACGCCCTCGTCGACATCCTGCGACGGAAGCGAGAGAACTGATGCCGGACAACGAATTCGGCTACACCCCCTGGGGCAAGGACTGGGTGCGCCTGGCCGAACCGCTGCGCCAGACCCGCCCCGAACCGCTGCTCCCCCGCGCCCGCAGCATCGCCCGCAACGACGGCGTGCGCACCGAGATCGAGGCGCGCACGGTTCGCGCGCACCTGCATCGCGGCGGCCAGGCTTCGGTCGCCCACGTCGAGGTGGCGCCGCTGAGCCGCGCGGCGGTCACCGCGATCGCCGCGGTGATCCCGGACCCGTCGGTGCTCACCGACGAGATGCACCGTGCCCTGGTCGATGCCGGGCACTCACCCGCCCCGACGCTGGTGAGCACCGACTGTTCCTGTTCGGCGCGGACCGCGCGCTGCGTGCACGTGCTCGCCGTGCTGTACACGATCGCCCGGCAGGTCGACGAGAACCCGCGTCTCGCACTGGAACTGCAGGGTTTCTTCGACGCGACCGCCGAGGACGGGGCGCCTGCGCAGGCACCCCGGTGGACCGCCGTCAACAGCCTCGACCCGAGCCAGTTCTTCGTGCGGACGCCCTGACCGGGGCATGATCAGGCGTTGGTGCCGCCGTCGACGGTGATGATCGCGCCGGTGACGCTGCGCCCGGACGGCCCGGCCAGGAACGCGACCAGATCGGCCACGTCCTCGGGCGCGCCGAAACGCCCGAGCGCGTTGAACTCCCGCTGACCGGCCGCGTGGTCGCCGGCGGCGGGATTCATGTCGGTGTCGGTGGGACCGGGCTGCACGAGGTTGACGGTGATCCCACGCGGCCCGAGTTCCCTGGCCAGCGCCTTGGTGTAGCCGTTGAGCGCCGACTTGCTCAGGTTGTACAGCGCGATCCCACCGAACAACGCCCTATCGGTCAGGTTCGAGCCGATCGAGATGATCCGCCCGCCCTCGCCCAGGTACGCGAGCGCGGCCTGGCCCGCGACGAACGGGGCACGGGCGTGGATGTTCAGCGCGCGGTCGATCTCCTCCACGCCGAACTCCTCGTACGGTTTGGCCGGGAAGATACCCGCGTTGTTGACCAGCACGTCGAGCCGTCCGAGCTCGCGCGCGGTCCGCTCGACGGCCGCCACCACCTCGGCGGCGTCGGCGCTGTCGGCGCGCAACGGCAGCGCCCGCCGACCCAGCGCCTCGACCTCGGCGGCCACCGCCTTCGCCGCGACCTCGTCGCGCTGGTAGGTGAACGCCACGTCGGCGCCCGCGCCGGCCAGTTTGCGGACGATGGCGGCGCCGATCCCCCTGCTGCCGCCGGTCACCAGGGCGACGGTGTTGCTCGTCATCTGCACGCTCCAATTCTGTAGTGATCGATACACAAAGAGCCAAGCGCATCGCCCGGCCTGGCGTCAAGAGTTTCTTACCGATCGATACAGAAATATCTGAGCGGGGTATATTCGACGATCGATACGGAAAGGGAGCTCATGGCAGACCGTGGCCGCCCGCGCGGCTTCGACCGTGACGTCGCCCTGCGGCGCGCGATGGAGGTGTTCTGGGAACGCGGCTACGACGGCGCGTCGATGAGCGATCTCACCACCGCCATGGGCATCAACTCCCCCAGCCTCTACGCGGCCTTCGGCGACAAGGAGGCCCTGTTCCGGGCCGCCATCGAGCTCTACGGCCGCACCGAGGGCTCCCGCACCGCCCGCGCCCTGCGCGAGGAACCCACGGCCTACGCCGCGATCGCGGCGATGCTGCGCGACAACATCACCACCTACACCGACCCCGATCTGCCGCACGGCTGCATGGTCGTGCTGGCCGGTGCGACCTACACGACCAGGACGGCCTCGGTCCGCGACTTCCTCGTCGAGGCCCGGCGCCACACCACCGCCGACATCCAGGTCCGACTGGACCGCGGTGTCCGCGAGGGCGATCTGCGACCCGGCACCGATACCGCGGCGCTGGCCGCGCTGTTCAGCACGGTGCTGTTCGGCCTGTCGATCCAGGCCAGGGACGGCGTCGGCCACGCCGAACTCAGCGCCGCCGTCGACAGCGCGCTGGAGGTTCTCGCGCCCGCGGTGACAGCGCAGAGCGCGCACGTTTCCCACGACTGACGGCGAACCGCGCGGCCACGCTCCGGCCGGAGTGCTCGGATCACGCGTCGCGACCGCGGGTCCGCGCTCCCGACCGCACGCTGCCGCGGGCGGATCGGACCGCGGTGCGCGCCGCTACTGGCGGCGCAGGGCGGCGATGCGCTCGCTCAGCTGGTCGGCGGTCGCCAAGGCGGTCGGCGGACCACCGCACTCCCGGCGCAGCTCACCGTGGATCACGCCGTGCGGCTTGCCCGTGCGGTGGTGATGCATGGCGACCAGGCTGTTGAGCTCGCGGCGCAGCTCACCGAGCTTGTCGGAGGTGGCGATGCGTTCGGCGACCGCGGCGGGCGCGGGCGCAGCCTCCTGGGCGCTGCGGTCGGCGAGCTGACGGGTCTGCCGTTCCCGCAGCAGCGCCCGCATCTGGTCGGCGTCGAGCAGGCCGGGGATGCCCAGGTAGTCGGCCTCCTCGTCGCTGCCGGCGAAGGTGGCGGTGCCGAAGGAGGATCCGTCGTAGATCACCTGGTCGAGCTCGGCGTCGGCCGCCAGCGCGACGAAGGACTTCTCCTCCTCGCCCGGTTCGTCCTTGGTCTTGTTCGCGTCGATCAGGAGCTCGTCGTCGAGCGCGTTCTTCTCCCGGTGCGGCTTGCCGATGACGTGATCGCGCTGCAGTTCCAGCTGGGCGGCCAGATCGAGCAGCACCGGCACCGAGGGCAGGAACACACTCGCGGTCTCGCCGGGCCTGCGCGCACGCACGAAACGGCCGATGGCCTGGGCGAAGTACAGCGGCGTCGACGCGCTCGTCGCGTACACGCCGACCGCGAGGCGCGGCACGTCGACACCCTCGGACACCATGCGCACCGCGACCATCCACGGCTGGGTGCCCTCGGCGAACTCGCCGATCCGGCTCGAGGACTGCGGATCGTCGGAGAGCACCACGGCGGGCTTCTCCCCCGAGATGTGTTCCAGCAGTTCGGCGTAGTCGCGGGCACGTTCCTGGTCGGTGGCGATCACCAGGCCGCCCGCGTCGGGAATGCCGGAGGCGCGCAGCTGCCGCAGCCGGACGTCGGCGGCGCGCAGCACCGCGGAGATCCAGTCGCCGGCCGGGTCGAGCGCGGTGCGCCAGGCGCGCGCGGTCTGTTCGGCGTTGAGCGGCTCGCCGAGGCGGGCGGTGTGCTCTTCGCCCGCGCTGTCGCGCCAGTGCGCGTCACCGGAATAGGCCAGGAAGACCACCGGGCGCACGACGCCGTCGGCGAGGGCGTCGGCGTAGCCGTAGGAGTGATCGGCGCGCGAGCGCGGGAAGCCCGCCTCGTCGGGTTCGTAGGTGACGAACGGGATCTTGGAATCGTCGCTGCGGAACGGGGTTCCGGTGAGCGCGAGGCGGCGGGTGGCGTCACCGAAGGCTTCCTCGGTGGCCTCGCCCCAGCTCTTCGCGTCGCCCGCGTGGTGGATCTCGTCGAGGATCACCAGGGTGCGGCGGTTCTCGGTGCGCACCCGATGCCGGGTGGGGTGGGCCGCGACCTGCGCGTAGGTCACCACCACGCCGTGGTAGTCGCCCGAGGTGCCGCCGGTGGAGTTGGAGAAGCGCGAGTCGAGCTGGATGCCCGAGCGGGCGGCCGAGGCGGCCCACTGGTGCTTGAGGTGCTCGGTGGGCGCGACGACGGTGATCTGGTCGACCGTGCGGTCGGCCAGCAACTCCGCGGCAACGCGCAGGGCGAAGGTGGTCTTACCGGCGCCGGGCGTCGCGACCGCGAGGAAGTCGCGTGGCTTGGTGGCCAGGTATTTCGTCAGGGCTCGGCGCTGCCAGGCGCGCAGGGTTCCCCCCGATACACCCCCCGTCGCCGAATCGCCCGGTGTACCCGCATCCTTCGCCGCAGCGGCGCCACCCGACCCAGTCACGCACACGACCCTAGCCGCCCGGTACGGCGTGTCGCCAAACCGACGCGGGGTGCGCGACAGGCATCACAACCGCGTGCGAGGTCACCGGCCATTTACCTGTTACCCGCCGACACGATGCCCGGCCCGTCCCCCATCGTCGCGTTTCGTGCGGGATGCTGGACACGACATGAGCAATGACCAGGTCCGGGCAGCCGATGCGGCGCACCCACCGCGGACGCACGAGTCCGGCGGTGCGACAGCGCTGCCCCTCGACGGAGCCGGGACCACCGGGCAACGCCCCCGCGAACATCGCTGGTGGGTGCGCTGGGTGGTCACGGCGTGGCGACTCGTGGCGCGCGTGTCGGTCAAGGCCTGGAACGACTCGATCTTCGCCAAGTCGGCGGCGGCCGCGTTCTGGCAGACCCTGTCGCTGGCGCCGCTGCTGCTGGGACTGCTCGGCAGTCTCGGCTATGTGGGCGGGCTGTTCGGGCCGGACACGGTGCAGATCGTGGAGGCGAAGATCATCGCCTTCAGCCGCGACTTCTTCAGTCCCTCGGTGGTCACCGACCTGATCGAACCGACCGTCGACGACGTGCTCGGCCGCGGGCGTGGCGCGGTGGTCTCGGTCGGTTTCGTGCTGTCGCTGTGGGCGGGTTCCTCGGCGATGGCGACCTTCGTCGACGCGATCACCGAGGCCCACGACCAGCAGGACGCCCGGCACCCGGTGTGGCAGCGGATCTTCGCGCTGCTGCTGTACGTGCAGTTCCTGGTGGCGGCGGTGCTGATCCTGCCGGTGATCGCGCTGGGTCCCACCCGCATCGGCCGGGTGCTGCCCGAGGCCTGGCGCGAGCCGGGACTGCGCCTGATCGACACCTTCTACTACCCGATCGTCGGTCTGCTGCTGATCGTCGGGCTCACCACGCTCTACAAGCTGGCGTTGCACAAGTCGCTGCCGTGGCATCGGCTGTTCGGGGGCGCGCTGGTGGCCGGCGTGTTCTTCATGGGCGCCAGCGACCTGCTGCGGCGGTATCTGTCCTGGATCACCGCGACCGGCGTCAGCTACGGCGCGCTCGCCACCCCGATCGCGTTTCTGCTGTTCACCTATTTCCTGGGCTTCGCGCTCATCCTCGGCGCGGAGTTCAACGCCGCGGTGCAGGAGTTCTGGCCCGCGCGGGCCACCAGGATGGAGCAGGTGAAGGAGTGGCTGAGCAACCAGGTGCGCGGTGACGACGAGCGTGCGGACACCGCCGACGCCGCCGGGGCGGCGCCGGTCACCGAGGCGGCTCAGTCGCCCTTGCGCAAACCGTCGTAGATCTTCTTGCAGTCCGGGCACACGGGCGAGCCGGGCTTGGGCGAGCGCGTCACCGGGAAGACCTCACCGCACAGCGCGACGACCATCGTGCCCATCACGGCACTCTCGGCGATCCGGTCCTTCTTCACGTAGTGGAAGAACTTGGGGACGTCGTCGCCGGTCGTCTCGTCGGTCGTGGTGTCCGGGCGTACCAGAGTGTCTGTACTCACGCCTTCCATGATGCCGCATCCGGCGGGTGCGTCGCTGACCAGCCGCGTGTGCGCTCGTCGGCGGCGAGTGGAAGACTCGGGGTATGCAGTCCTACGGCGAGCCCTCCGGCGCCGACGAGCCGACACCGGACCCGGAGGTGACGATGCCCGCCGCGCCCTCCTCGCGCGGCTATTTCCCCGGCGCCGACGCCAAGCACCCCGTGCTGATCACCGAGGCGGCGCCCTCGCTCGACGAGCAGCATCGCGCCCGGGTGCGCCGCTACACGTTCATCATGGCCTTCCGCATTCCGTGCCTGATCCTGGCCGCGGTCGCCTACAGCATGTTCGAGAATCCGCTGCTGTCGATCCTGATCATCGTGGCCTCGGTGCCGCTGCCGTGGATCGCGGTGCTCATCGCCAACGACCGGCCCCCGCGCACCAAGGACGAACCGAGCCGCTGGGACGGCCGTCGCAATCAGGCCGCCCTCGATTCACGCCCGCACCGGGCCATCGACGGCTGACCGGTCCGGCCTGCGCACCAGCACCGACATCACCGCCGCGATCCCACACAGCCCGCCGGCCAGGTACCAGGCCAGGTCGTAGGAGCCCTGCAGATCGCGGACCAGCCCCGCGCCGGTGGCCGCGATCGCCGCGCCCACCTGGTGCGCGGCGAAGACCCAGCCGAACGCGATGGGCCCGTCGGCGCCGAACAGTTCCCGGCACAGCAGCACCGTCGGCGGCACCGTCGCGATCCAGTCCAGGCCGTAGAAGATGATGAACACCCACATGCTCGGCTCGACGTGCGGGGCGAGCAGCGAGGGCAGGATCAGCAGCGACAGGCCGCGCAGCGAGTAGTAGCCGAGCAGCAGGTAGCGCGGGTCGACGCGGTCGGAGAGCCAGCCGGAGGCGATCGTGCCCGCCACGTCGAAGACCCCGATCAGGGCCAGCAGCCCGGCGGCCGTGGTCGGCGGCATCCCGTGATCATGGGACGCGCTGACGAAATGGGTGCCGACCAGTCCGTTGGTCGACGCGCCGCACACCGCGAAACCGCCTGCCAACAGCCAGAACCCCGGCTTGCGCGCCGCCTCGGCCAGCACCCGCAGCGCCCGGCCCGCACCGCCGGTGCTCGGCACGCGCAGGCCGTCCGCGGATCCGGGCTTTGCGCCGTAGGCCCTGACCCCGGCGTCGCTGGGGTAGTCGCGCACGAACAACCACACCAGCGGCACGACGGCCAGCGCGACACCGGACACTATCAGCGACGGCACCCGCCAGCCGTGCTCGTGCGCCAGCATCGACACCAGCGGCAGGAAGATCAGCTGGCCCGTGGCGCCCGCCGCGGTGAGCACGCCGGTGACCAGGCCGCGGCTGCGCACGAACCAGCGCCCGGTGATGGTCGCGACGAACGGCATCGACATCGACCCGACGCCCACCCCGACGAGCAGTCCCCAGGTCGCCACCAGCTGCCAGGCCTGGGTCATGAACACCGTGAGCCCGCTGCCCGCGGCGATCAGCGCCAGCGCGGCGCAGACCACCCGGCGGATTCCGAAACGATCCATCAGGGCCGCCGCGAACGGCGAGATCAGGCCGTACAGCAGCATGTTCAGCGAGACGGCCGTCGAGATGGTGGCATGCGACCAGCCGAACTCGGCGTGCAGCGGGTCGATGAGCACGCTGGGCACGGAGCGGAACGCGGCGGCGCCCAGCAGCGCGACGAAGCCGACTCCGGCGACGATCCAGGCGGGGTGCAGGCGGGTCCGATCGTCGGTCGCGAACCCGCCCGCGGGCTCCGGCGTCGCGGTGCCGGGATCGACCGGGTCGTCACCGGCCGGGCTCGAGGGGGCGCGCAAGTCGGTCATCCGAGTAGCGTGCCGGATCGCCATCGCCCGATCGAGTGGCCGTGATGCCATCTTTCATCGATATCCTGCCAGCCGGCGCCGCCCACGCTCGACGCCCGGGAATCGGGTCGACAGCGCGTGCCCCGGTGACCTAGCGTTCGGTTGGGGCACGTCCTCGCGCATCCCGCGCGCCCAACCCTGCGGCTGGTGCGCGAAAAGCGCTGTGCCCAGGCATTATTCGGGCGAGGACGTGCCGGAACGACCGTGACCGGCTCGGCGGAGGTATGGGAGGCACGATGATTCGCTGGATGTGGGCGTTCCTGGATCGGCCCGCCGCGTCGTTCGACGACAGTGTGCGATTCTGGGCGACCGTCACCGGATCGGCGGTCTCCCCGCCACGCGGCGCGCACGGCGAATTCGTCACGCTGCTGCCCGAAACCGGCCCGGCGTGGGTGAAGATGCAGGCCGTCGGCGACGCGGGCGGCATCCATCTCGACCTCGATGTCGACGACGTCTCCGCCGCCGTCATCGGCGCGACCGCGCTCGGCGCCCGCGTGGTCACCACGGCGCAGGACTACACCGTGCTCGAAACGCCCGCGGGACAGACCTTCTGCTTCACCCCCTACCGGCGCGACGGGGACGGGCCGGTCACGGTCTCGACCGCGCCCGACGGCACCGTCACCCGGCTCGATCAGATCTGCCTCGACCTGGCGGCCGCCGACGTGGCCGTCGACACCGCCTTCTGGCGGGCCGTCACCGATTGGAGCGCGCTGCAGACCCGCAGTCCCGAATTCAGCCGCCTGCGCGGCGACGGCAAGCCTCTGCAGTTCCTGCTGCAACGGCTCGACGATCCACGGCCCGCGAGCGCGCACGTCGACGTGGCCTCCGCCGACATCGCCGCCACCGCCGCCTGGCACGAGTCCCTGGGCGCCACCCGCGTCGCCACCGAACAGCACTGGATCGTCCTGCGTGACCCCGGCGACAGCGTCTACTGCGTGACCGCCCGCGATCCCTACACCGGCCTTTTCACCCCGCGCGCCTGAGCCCCCGACGCGCCGGCCCAGCTGGTGGTTCCGGCGCGGACGCGCCCTGGCAGAGTGATCGGGTGCCTACGAAGCCCACCGCCACCGGTTCCCTGCTCACCGCACTGTGCCCCGACCTGCGCACCGCGCTGACCCGGGTCGGCTACGACGCCGACACCCTGCTGGACGCGCTCGGCGCCGACGCGCACGCCGCGCTGGGCCGGTCGGAGCCGGTGCCGGTGCGCAGGGCGGCACGCGCGGCGGGCGAGCTGGGCACCCTGGTCCGGCTGCTGCTGCTCGGTGACGCGCTGCCCGAACGGGCGGTGGCGGCGGCGCTGGCGCCGGTGCGGATCGACGACGCGGTCGCGGCCGGCCTGCTGGTGCGCGACGGCGACGAGGTCAGGGCCGCCCTGGACCTGCGCCCGCTCGACGCCGGGTCGGGCACCCGCTGGATCCTGTCCGACCTCGACGACTCGATGCGCAGGCGCACCCTCACCGAGGACCACGTGCTCGGCGTCGGCCACGCGTCCCTGTCGCTGCTGCGGGCCACCCCGACCGAGCCCGTCGGCACGGTGCTCGATCTCGGCACCGGCTGCGGCGTCCAGGCCGTGCACGCGGCGGGTTACGCGGGGCGCGTCACCGCGACCGACGTCAACGCGCGGGCACTGTGGCTGGCCGAGGCCACCGCCGCGCTCAACGAGCTCGACATCGAACTGCTCGAAGGCTCCTGGTTCGAACCGGTGGCCGGACGCCGGTTCGATCAGATCGTGGCCAATCCCCCGTTCGTGGTCGGCCCCGCCCGCATCGAGCACACCTATCGCGACTCCGGGCTCGCGCTCGACGGCGCCAGCGAACTCGTCATCGGCCAGGCCCCCGAACTGCTCGCGCCCGGCGGCACCGCGGCCATGCTCGCGGCGTGGGTGCACGTCGACGGGCAGGACTGGCGACAGCGGGTGTCCTCCTGGCTCCCCGCCCACGGCGTCGACGCCTGGGTCGTGCAGCGCGACGTCGCCGATCCCGCCCTCTACGTGGGTACCTGGCTGCGCGACGCGGGCCTGGACCCCCGCGATCCCGCGGCCCAGGAACGCGCCGACCAGTGGCTGGCGGCCTTCGAAGCCGCCGACGTCGAAGGCATCGGCTTCGGGTTCGTCTACCTGCACGCCATCGACGGCCCCACGGAGCTGATGGCCGAGGACCTCACGCACGGCTTCGACGACCCGCTCGGCGGCGAGGTGGCGCCCTACTTCGCCCGCTCGGCCTGGCTGCGCGCCGTCGCCGCCGACGAGAACCTCGCCTGGAGTTCCCGGTTCGCGCCGAGCCCGGCCACCGCGCTGGAACGGATCTACCTGCCCGGCGAGAACGGCTGGGACGAGCGGGTGACGCGGCTGCATCGCGGCGACGGACCCCGCTGGCAACACGAGGTCGACGACGCCACCGCGGCCCTGGTCGCGGGAATGCGACCGGATGGTCTGCCGTTGTACGAACTGCTCGAACTGCTGGCCCTCGCCGACGGTGCGGAGCAGGTCACCCCCGAATTCGCCGCCGAGGCGCTGGGCGTGGTGGCCGGGTTGGTCCGCCACGGACTGGTGCGACCCGTCTGAGCCGCGACGTCGGTGGTGGCCGGTTCCGAGACGGCGAGCTTCTCAGGAACTTCTCAGCCGTCTAGGTGGGAACCCGCAGCTCAGAGCGGTTTATCGCCGATCGGATCGGGAACTTTCTCTAAGTCGGGTCCGTTGATCGGAGTGAGACACCACCGACAGGAGGCAAGTCATGACAAGCCCCGCCACTACTCGTGTGCGCCCCAGCGAGTCCGATATCGACGCCCAGAGCCCGGCCGCCGACCTGGTACGCGTGTACCTGAACGGAATCGGCCGCACGGCACTGCTCACGGCGGCCGACGAGGTCGAACTGGCCAAGCGTATCGAGGCGGGCCTGTATGCCCAGCACCTGCTCGAGACCGGCAAGCGGTTATCCGCGACCCGCAAGCGTGACCTGGCGATTCTGGTCCGCGAGGGGCAGTCCGCCCGCTCGCATCTGCTCGAGGCCAACCTGCGCCTGGTCGTGTCGCTGGCCAAGCGCTACACCGGCCGCGGCATGCCGTTGCTCGATCTGATCCAGGAGGGCAACCTCGGACTCATCCGCGCGATGGAGAAGTTCGACTACGCCAAGGGCTTCAAGTTCTCCACCTACGCCACCTGGTGGATCCGCCAGGCCATCACCCGCGGTATGGCCGACCAGAGCCGCACCATCCGGCTGCCCGTGCACCTGGTCGAGCAGGTCAACAAGCTCGCCAGGATCAAGCGTGAACTGCACCAGCAGCTCGGCCGCGAGGCCACCGACGCCGAGCTGGCCGCCGAGTCGGGCATCCCGGTCGAGAAGATCGCCGATCTGCTCGATCACAGCCGCGACCCGGTGAGCCTGGACATGCCCGTCGGCAACGACGAGGAAGCCCCGCTGGGCGACTTCATCGAGGATTCCGAGGCCACCTCCGCCGAGAGCGCCGTGATCGCCGGCCTGCTGCACCACGACGTGCGCAGCGTCCTGGCCACCCTCGACGAGCGCGAGCAGCAGGTCATCCGCCTGCGCTTCGGCCTCGACGACGGCCAGCCGCGCACCCTCGACCAGATCGGCAAGCTGTTCGGCCTGTCCCGCGAGCGGGTCCGCCAGATCGAGCGCGAGGTCATGTCCAAGCTGCGCAAGGGTGAGCGCGCCGATCGGCTGCGCGCCTACGCCAGCTGATCCCGCAGACCCGACGGCCCTTGTACGGGGGTCGTCTTCCGAAACGCCGACCGGTGTCCGCGCCCCCTCCCCTCCGGGGTCGCGAGCCGGTCGGCGTTGTTCGTCCGTCCGGCCTGCTCACGCCAGCCGGCGCGGACCGGTGTCGAACCGGCTCGGCTCCGGACCGATCCGGGCCCGGGCGTAGATGATCTCCGCCGAGGCGGGCGCGGCGAGCACCGGATCGCACGAGAGTTCCCGCATCTCCGGTAGATCGTCGAACAGCGCCGAAATGCGTTGCGCCAGTTCGGCCAGTGCCGCCTTGTCGACGGCGGGTCCGGCCGGCCCGCCCGAGAGCAGCGGTGCGGCGCGCGGCGCGTCGATCAGGGCGTTCGCCTCTGCCTCGGTCAGCGGCAGCGCACGGTAGGCGCGGTCGCCCAGCAGGTCGATGATCAGGCCGGACAGGCCGAACTCGATCACCGAACCGAACGAGGGGTCGTCGGTCACCCGCAGCACGCAGCCCACGCCCTTGGTCGCCATCTTCTGCACGTGCAGCAGTGGATCACCGCAGATCGTCACCAGATCGGTGTAGGCCTGGCGGACCGCGTCGGGCCCCCACAGGTCCAGCCGCACCCCGATCAGGTCGGGGCGGCGTCGCCACAACTCCCCGGTCGCCTTCGCCGCGACCGGATAGCCGAGCTCCGCCGCGGCCGCCACGGCCTGCTCCGCGTCGCGCACCGCCCGGAACTCGACGACCTCGATGCCGTAGCAGCCGAGCAACCGCACCGTCTCCTCGTCGGTGAGCCAGCGGCCACCCGACTCGGTGAGCCAGCCCTGCACCAGCGCCGCGGCGGCCGCGGTGTCGATGCCGGGCGGCCGGACCACCGGCGAGACCGGCCGGTCCCGCCAGCGCGCGTACCGCTCGACGCGCGCGAGCGCCCTGGCCGCGCGCTCGGGATCGGGATAGGACGGGATCGATCCACGGGCAGGCGCACCGCCGGTGGTGCGCACCGCCAGCAGCTTCGGAATGCCCGATTCGGCGACGAAGGTGGTGAGCACGGGCTTGTCGCGATCGGGCGCGGCCGCCGAGGCCGCCCGCAGCGCGTCGGCGAAACCGCCCATCGGGACCGGCACCGGCGGCGCGACGACGACGATCACCGCGTCGACCTCGTCGCTGCGCAGCGCGGCCAGCACGGCCTCGCGGTAGTCGGCCGGGGTGGCCTCCGGTCCCAGGTCCACCGGACCACCCGCCGTGGCGCCGAGCGGGCCGCGCTCGGTCGGGCGGGCGCCGGGGCCGCGGTCGACGGCGGTGACGGGCCGGTGCACCAGCAGGCCCTCGCTCTGCGCGGCGTCGATGGCCAGCCAGTTCAGCGCGGCGCTGTTGCCGACCACCGCGACCCGGGGGCCGCGCGGCAGCGGCTGACAAGCCAGCAGCGCGGCGCAGTCGAACAGCTCGGAGATGGAGTCGACCTGGATCACCCCGGCCTGGGTGAACAGATCGCGCACCACGGTGCGGTCCATGTCGGTCCCGGCGGCGAGCCTGCCGCTGCTCACGGCCACGATCGGCTTGCCACGTGCCACCCGCCTGGCCAGCCGGGAGAACTTGCGCGGATTACCGAAGCTCTCCAGGTAGAGCAGGATCACCTCGGTGTCGGCCGCGGTGTCCCAGAACTGCAGCAGATCGTTGCCGGAGACATCGGCGCGATTGCCCGCCGAGACGAAGGTCGACAGGCCGAGATTGCGGGCGGCGGCCTCGCCGAGAATCGCCGCGCCCAGCGGCCCGGACTGGCAGAAGAAGCCGATCCGGCCGCGCTCGGGCAGCACGGGCGCGAGCGTGGCGTTCAGGCCGACGGCCGGGTCGGTGTTGGCGATGCCGAGCGCGCTCGGCCCGACCACGCGCATGCCGTGGCCCCGGGCGGCGACGACGAGGTCGTGCTCGGCGGCCAGACCCGCCGGTCCCGTCTCGCCGAAGCCCGCGGTCAGCACCACCAGGCCTTTGACGCCCTTGGCCATACAGTCGTCGAGCACCGAGCCGATCGCCGCGGGCGGCACGGCCACCACTGCCAGATCCACTTCGTCGGGGATCTCGCGCACGGTCGCGTAGGCGCGCACCCCGCGCACCGAGCGCCGATGCGGATTGACCGGGAACACCGGTCCGCTGAAGCCGCCTGCGAGCAGGTTCGCCAGCACCGCGCCGCCCACCCTGGTCCGCTCCGGTGACGCGCCGATCACCGCCACCGAACCGGGCGCCAGCAGATTTCCGACACTGCGCGCCTCGGAGGCGGCCTCCCGCGAATCCCGCACCGTGCGCAGCGCTTCGGTGGGGTCGATGGCGAATTCCAGGTGGACCTCGGCGCCGTCGCGGCTGCGCTGGAGCTGATAGCCCGCTTCCCGGAACACCGTCACCATCGCCTCGTTCTCGGCGAGCACCTCGGCGACGAACGCCACCACCTCGTTCTCGGCCGCCGCCCCGGCGAGGTGCTCGAGCAGAATCGAGCCCAGCCCCCGTCCCTGGTGCTCGTCGGCGACGACGAAGGCGACCTCGGCGGCGCGCGGGCCCTCCCGATCCAGCAACTCGTAGCGGGCCACCCCGATGATCGCGTCGCCGAGCAGGGCGACCAGCCCGACCCGGTCGTGGTAGTCGACATGGGTCGTGCGGTACATGTCTTTCGCCGAGATCCGTGGGTACGGACCGAAATAGCGCAGATACCGCGTCCGATCGGAGAGCCCGGTATGGAAGGTGGCCAGGGCCGCGTCGTCGGTGGGCATGATCGGACGCACCCGTACCACGCCACCGTCGGCAGCGAGCACGTCGGCGTTCCAATGCTGCGGCGGCGCAGGCGGATTCGCCGGGGTGTCGGGGGTGTCGGGCAGCAG
The DNA here is from genome assembly GCF_003182135.1 of Nocardia neocaledoniensis. Lineage (GTDB taxonomy): Bacteria > Actinomycetota > Actinomycetes > Mycobacteriales > Mycobacteriaceae > Nocardia > Nocardia neocaledoniensis. Next base: position 497,397 of record NZ_QGTL01000001.1, read on the forward strand.
CGGCTCAGTCACGAGGGTCCTCCGGGTCGAGGCCGAGCAGGCCGAAACTCGCCCGCCGGGTGGCCGTGATGGCGGTGTCGACGGCCCGCTGGGCGCGGATCTGGCCGGCGTCGCCGATCTCCGGTGTGCCGCCGGGACCGTCCCACGGCCGGTAGGCGGTGTCCCCGCCGTCGCTCATGCTGGCCGGTGGCTGCACGCGCGGCGACGCGGCGCGCACCTGGTCGATCCAGTCGGCCGGGACCGGCGTCTCGGGCGGCAATGGGCGGTCCAGGGCCGCCGCGATCAGGTGGGTCCAGGCACGGGGCACCACCCGCACCACGCCGTACCCGCCGCCGCCGACGGCCAGCCACCGGCCCTCGGCATGGCGGTCGGCGAGCTCGCGCATGGCCAGGAACGCGGCGCGCTGACCGTCGACCGTGAGTTCCAGATCGGCGAGCGGGTCCTCGCGATGGGTGTCCACCCCGCACTGGCTGACGATGATCTGTGGCCGGAACGCGGCCACCGCGCCGGGCACCACGGCGTGGAAGGCCCGCAGCCACTGCGCATCCCGGGTGCCGGGCAGCAGCGGCAGGTTGATCGAGGTGCCCTCGGCCGCGCCGTGCCCGGTCTCGGTCGGCCAGCCGGTGTTGGGCCACAGGGTCGCCGGATGCTGGTGCAGCGAGACGGTGAGCACGCGCGGATCGGCGTAGAAGGCGCGCTGCACGCCGTCGCCGTGGTGGACGTCGACGTCGAGGTAGGCGATGCGGTCGAAGCCGTGGTCGAGCAGCCAGGAGATCGCGATCGCGGCATCGTTGTAGACGCAGAACCCCGCCGCCGAATCCGGCATGGCGTGATGCATCCCGCCGCCGATGCTCACCGCCCGCCTGGTGCGGCCCGCGGCGATCTCGCGCGCCGCGGCCAGGGTTCCGCCGACGATGACCGAGGCCGCCTCGTGCATGTGCGGGAAGACCGGGTTGTCGGCCGTCCCCAGGCCGTACGCGGTGTCCTCCGGCGTCGGCGGACCGTCACCCACGCGACGCACCGCCTCGATATAGGCCCCGCTGTGCACGCGCAGCAGGTCGGTCTCGGTGGCCGATTCCGGCGAGAGCCGCTCGACACCGTCGAGTACACCCAGACTTTCGGCCAGCGACATGGTGAACTTCAAGCGCGCCGGTTTCATCGGATGCTCCGGCGTCCAGGTGTAACCGAGGAATCGCTCGGTCCACACGACGGTGCCCGGCTCAGTGCTGCGCGGCGGCGTGACCATGGTCGCCACGCTAGCCGGAAGCAGCGGGCCCCGTGTGGCGTTGACATGCAGTAGAAATAGGGCCGCTGGTCCGACGGGCGGACCGGCGTTCGCGCGTGGGTAGAATCATGCCGACGAAGGGGTAACAGGTGAAGGATCTGGTCGACACCACGGAGATGTATCTCCGTACCATCTACGACCTCGAGGAGGAGGGCGTGGTGCCGCTGCGGGCGCGCATCGCCGAGCGGCTCGAGCAGAGTGGTCCGACCGTGAGCCAGACGGTCGCCCGGATGGAACGCGACGGCTTGCTCCTCGTCGCCGGCGACCGCCACCTCGAGCTGACCGACAAGGGCCGCGCGATGGCGGTCGCGGTCATGCGCAAGCACCGGCTCGCCGAGCGCTTGCTGGTCGACATCATCGGCCTCGACTGGCAGAACGTGCACGCCGAGGCGTGTCGCTGGGAGCACGTGATGAGCGAGGAGGTGGAGCGGCGCCTGATCGAGGTGCTCAACCACCCGACCACCTCGCCCTACGGCAACCCCATCCCCGGCCTGGACGAACTCGGTCTCGGCGAGGTCCCCGCCGCCGAGGAGAAGCTCGTCCGGCTCTCCGATCTGCCCAACGGCACGCTGCACGCCGTGGTGGTGCGCAGGCTCGCCGAGCACATCCAGACCGATCCCGAGGTCATCGGACGGCTGCGCGAGGCCGGCGTGGTGCCCGACGCGCGCGTCAGCGTGGAGACCAAGCCGGGTGCGGTGCTGATCACGGTGCCCGGGCACGCCGGCGGGTTCGAACTGTCCGAGGAGATGGCGCACGCCGTCCAGGTGAGGCTGGTCTGAGTCGTGAAGCTTCTGGTCACCGGCGGCGCCGGGTACGTGGGTGGCGTGTGCGCCGCCGTCCTGCTCGAACAGGGTCACGAGGTCGTCGTCGTCGACGATCTCTCCACCGGTAACGCCGACGGCGTCCCGGCGGGCGCGCGTTTCGTCGACGGCGACATCGCCGAGGCGGCGCCTGCCCTGCTGCGGGCCGAATCCTTCGACGGCGTCCTGCATTTCGCGGCGCAGTCGCTGGTCGGCGAGTCGGTGGAGAAGCCGGAGAAGTACTGGCACGGCAACGTGGTGAAGACCCTCACCCTGCTCGAGGCGATTCGCGAGACCGGGACGCCGCGACTGGTGTTCTCCTCCACCGCGGCCGTCTACGGCGAGCCCGAGCAGGTGCCGATCACCGAGGACTCCCCCGCCCGCCCCACCAATCCCTACGGCGCGAGCAAGCTGGCCATCGACCACGCGATCACCTCCTACGCGGTCGCGCACGGCCTGGCCGCGACCAGCCTGCGCTACTTCAACGTGGCGGGCGCCTACGCCGGTCTCGGCGAGAACCGCGTGGTGGAAACGCATCTGATCCCCCTCGTGTTGCAGGTGGCGCTGGGCCACCGCAAGGCCATCTCCGTGTACGGCACCGACTGGCCGACGCCGGACGGAACGTGCGTGCGTGACTACATCCACATCCGCGATCTGGCGCAGGCGCATCTGCTGGCGCTGTCCTCTGCGCAGCCGGGCACCCACCGCATCCTGAATCTGGGTTCGGGCACGGGTTTCTCGGTGCGCGAGGTCATCTCGGCCTGCGAGCGCGTCACCGGGCTGCCGGTCGAGGCGATCGACGCGCCGCGCCGCGCGGGCGACCCGGCCGTGCTCATCGCCTCGAGTGAACGGGCGATCAGCGAACTGGGCTGGCGCCCCGAGCACAACGACCTCGACGAGATCGTCACCGACGCCTGGGAATTCCTGCGTTCCCTGGGCGACAAGGCCCACAGCGCCCGCTGACCCCGGCCCGGATCGACTCTCTCACAGGTCGATCGGGCCCAGGTCGACGCCGAGATCGGCCGCCACCTGACGGCCGCACAGCGCCAGGGTGTGCAACCGTTCCGGGCGCAGGCCGCTCTGCAACGAGGTCTCCAGCAGCACCGCCATCGCATGGTCGGCGTCGGCGTCGATGCCGGCCGCGAGGGCGATCCCGGCGAACGGGCCGTCACCGCGGACGTAGGCGCTGAAGCCGAGCAGCGCCGCGGCCTCGGCGCGATCGCTGCCCTGCGTCGCCCGGACGAGCTGGACCCACAGCTGTTCGGCGGCCTCGGCGTGATCGCCCAGCGCCAGGCCGTACATGGCGTCGCGGATCGGGCGATCGCGCAGGGTCGCGGCCAGCCGCGCCAGTTCCCGGTCGGCGCGCGGCACGCCGGATTCGGTGTCGGCGATCTGCCACAACACCCACTCCAGCGCGCGCCGCTGGAACACCGGGCCGCGTCCGGCCCGTTCGGCGGCCGCCAGCCCGCGGCGATACCGCGTCACCGCCGGGCGCAGCCAGGTGTTCACCCGCGCGCACAGCGCGGGGTCGGGCCCGACGAGCGCGGTCAGCTCACCGCGGGAACGACGGATCTGTCTGCCGTCGAGCACGTGGGACAGCGCGACCGGTGAGGCCGCCGGATCGCCCACCACACCGCCCGCCGTCCGGTCGAACAGGCTGTGGAACCGCGCGCCCGCCACGATCCCGGGCACCGTCCAGGCGCCGCGTACCGCGATCCCCGCGTCACCGAACGCCTCGAGCAGGGACGCGGCGCGCAGGGCCTGGACCGCCCTGGCCTCGACGCGCTCGTCGATGAACATCGCGAGCACCGTGTTCGCCCGCTCGCGCACGCAGATCGAACCGACGCACGCCGTGAACTGCTCGACGCGCCGCGGATCGCCGACCCCGTCCAGGTCGAACCGCACGATCGCCTCGATCGCGGCCGCGCCGGTGCGGCCCGGCTCGTGCAGCACGGCGACCACCAGGGAGCGTTCGGGAACGAACCCGAGCATCGCGGGCAGGGCGGCGATGAGCTCGCCGGGATCGTCCACCCGCAGCGGTCGCCGCGGTCGCTCGGCCGGGTAGGCGGGGGTGGATTCGGCGCAGGCGAGCGCGCGGGGGAACAGTCCGGTGCGGTGGGTGCGGCGGGGCGAGTTCGTCGAGGGCGTCATGGCTCCACGGTGCCCGGCGGCCGCTCCCGCGCCGCGGCGGCGACCTGGGCTTTTCCCCGCCCTGTTGACACCGCGTGACCTGTGGAGCGATCCCGGTCGCGGCGCGGCGGCCGCGGCGATGATGTCACCGCCGCGTGGTAGGCGCCTCAGCCGCCGCGAACCCCGCGCACCGCCGTCGCGAACAGCTCGTCGACCGCGGCCCGGTCGGGCTCGCCGGCGCCGAAGGTCATCGAGGTCACCGTGATCCGCACGTCCCCGATCTGGCCGACCGAGGTCTGCATCGTCTGGGTCAGCCCGGCGCCGCCGATGTCGGGAGTCACGGTGCGCCGCAACGAGATCGCGTCGTCGGCGCCGGCCGGGACCACGGTGTCGACGGCGGTCGTGACGGTGGCGGAGGCGCCGGCGCGGTCGACCCTGATCCGTTCGCAGCCGGCGAGCCGATCGCGCAGCCGGGCCAGCTGTTCGGTGGTTCTGGCCAGTTCGACGGTCAGTGTGGCCCGGTGCGTGTCGTCGTTGCCGACGGCGACCGAGGCCGGTTCGCCCTCGGCGTCGGTCTCGGGCGGCGTGCAGTTCGCCGGGTCGACGGTGGCGCCCGCCCCGACCCCGTCCAGATCACCCGCGGCGGCGGCCGCGGCCTGCGGGGGCAGCACGACGGCGGGGTACCTGGCCGGGAAGCGCTGCGGGGTGGGCAGCAGATCGGCCAGCGCGCCGTCGACGTGTCGCACGGCCGTCACACTCTGGGCGACCGGCGTCCCGCTGATCCGCTCCCCACAGCCGGTCAGCGCCAGGAGAGACAGCGCCACCACGCCGACGAGCGCCCGGGCCGTCGCCCCGGGCGGTGCCGATTCCGCCACGTTCACCCCACCCACTGTGCCGCACCGGAGCGGGGCGCGCGTGACCGCCACGCCGCGCGGGAATGCCGAGGCAGGCGGAGCTGTTGTGCAACAGGACGAGCCGTCCTCCGGCCGTGTGCGTGGCGTCTGCTCGCGTGGGGGACAATGGAGGCCGCTTCCCCCGCCGCGAGCGTTGGTGGACCGCGCAGGAAGGAGTACGCGATGGACGATCAGTCGCACATGTACGAGCTGGAGTTCCCGGCACCGCAGCTGTCGGCGGACGACGGCGCCGGTCCCGTGCTGGTGCACGGGCTCGAGGGCTTCACCGATGCCGGGCACGCCGTGCGCCTGGCCACCACGCACCTGCGCGAGAGCCTGGAATCCGAGCTCGTCGCCTCGTTCGACGTCGACGAGCTGCTCGACTACCGCTCGCGCCGCCCGCTGATGACGTTCAAGACCGATCACTTCTCCGACTACGCCGAGCCGGAGCTCAACCTGTGGGCCCTGCGCGACACCGCGGGCACCCCGTTCCTGCTGCTGGCCGGTCTGGAACCGGATCTGCGCTGGGAGAAGTTCACCACCGCGGTGCGGTTGCTGGCCGAGCAGTTGGGCGTGCGCCGCACGATCGGGCTCTCGGCGATCCCGATGGCGATCCCGCACACCCGTCCGCTCGGCGTCACCGCGCATTCCTCGGATCGGACGCTGATCGGCGAGCACCAGCGCTGGCCGGGCGAACTGCAGGTGCCGGGCAGCGCGTCCTCGCTGCTCGAGTTCCGGATGGCCCAGCACGGGCACGAATCGCTCGGGTTCTCCGTGCACGTGCCGCACTACCTGGCCCAGACCGACTACCCCGAGGCGGCCCAGACGCTGCTGGAGAACGTGGCCGACAACACCGGCCTCGAGCTGCCGCTCGCGGCGCTGGGTGAGGCGGCGGCGCGGGTGCGCGAGCAGGTGGCCGAGCACATCGCGGGCAACGAGGAGGTCGAGACGGTCGTCACGGCGCTGGAACGCCAGTACGACAGCTTCGTCACCGCCCAGGAGCGCCAGTCGAGCCTGCTCGCGGGCGACGGCGAGCTGCCCAGCGGCGACGAGCTCGGCGCCGAATTCGAGCGTTTCCTGGCCGAACAGGGCGGTTACGGCGACACCTCCGCCGACGGCGAGGACTGAACCACCGACCCACTAGGGTGGTCGGAGTGGATCTGACCGACCTGCTCGAGATACCAGGGACCGACGCCGACGCGCTCTACGAGTCGTTCGCGGCGTGGGCCGCCGAGCAGGGCACTCCCCTGTATCCGGCGCAGGACGAGGCGCTGATGGAGCTGGCCTCGGGGTCCAACGTCATCCTGGCCACGCCGACCGGATCGGGCAAGTCGCTCGTCGCGGTCGGCGCGCACCTGTTCGCGATGACCAACGGGCAGCGCAGCTACTACACCGCGCCGATCAAGGCGCTGGTGAGCGAGAAGTTCTTCGCGCTGTGCGAGGTGTTCGGCGCCGAGAACGTCGGGATGGTCACCGGCGACGCGGCCGTGAACGCCGACGCCCCGATCATCTGCGCCACCGCCGAGATCCTGGCGAATCTGGCGCTGCGCGAGGGCGCCGATGCCGAGGTCGGCCAGGTGGTGATGGACGAGTTCCACTTCTACGCCGATCCCGATCGCGGCTGGGCCTGGCAGGTGCCGATCATCGAACTGCCGCGCGCGCAGTTCCTGCTGATGTCGGCGACGCTGGGCGAGGTCGACTTCTTCGCCACCGATCTCGAACGCCGCACCGGCCGCCCCACCGCCGTCGTGGCGGGCAGCGAGCGCCCCGTCCCGCTGACCTTCTCCTACGTGCGCACCCCGATCACCGAGACCATCGAGGAACTGGTGACCACCCACCAGGCGCCGGTCTATGTCGTGCACTTCACCCAGGCCGCCGCGCTCGAGCGCGCGCAGGCGCTGACCAGCGTCAACTTCGCCAGCCGCGCCGAGAAGGACGCGATCGCCGCCGCGATCGGCGAGTTCCGGTTCGCCTCGGGTTTCGGCAAGACGCTCTCGCGGCTGATCCGGCACGGCATCGGCGTGCACCACGCGGGGATGCTGCCCAAGTACCGCAGGCTGGTGGAGAAGCTCGCCCAGGACGGGCTGCTGAAGGTGGTGTGCGGCACCGACACCCTCGGCGTCGGCATCAACGTGCCGATCCGGACGGTGCTGCTGACCGGGCTCACCAAGTACGACGGCGTGCGCACCCGCAGGCTCAAGGCTCGCGAATTCCATCAGATCGCGGGCCGGGCGGGCCGCGCCGGCTTCGACACCATGGGCACCGTCGTGGTGCAGGCGCCCGAGCACGAGGTGGAGAACGCGCGCCTGCTCGCCAAGGCGGGCGACGATCCGAAGAAGCAGCGAAAGGTGCAGCGCCGCAAGCCGCCCGAAGGTTTCGTGTCCTGGAGCGAGGAGACCTTCGACCGGCTCGTGGCGGCCCAGCCGGAGCCGATGGTCTCCCGTTTCTCGGTGACCAACGCGATGCTGCTCAACGTGATCGCCCGTCCGGGCAACTGCTTCCACGCGATGCGGCACCTGCTCGAGGACAACCACGAGCCGCGCGCCGCCCAGCGCAAGCACATCCTGCGCGCGATCCGGCTCTACCGCGCGTTGCGCGATGCCGGTGTGGTGCAACAGCTCTCCGAACCCGACGCCAAGGGCCGGATGGCCCGGCTGACGGTCGACCTGCAACGCGATTTCGCCCTCGATCAGCCGCTGTCGCCGTTCGCGCTGGCCGCGTTCGAACTGCTCGACCGCGAAAGCCCCACCTACACCCTCGATGTCGTCTCACTGATCGAGGCGACCCTCGAGGACCCGCGCCAGTTGCTGATGGCCCAGCAGCACAAGGCGCGCGGCGCCGCCGTCGCCGAGATGAAGGCCGACGGCATCGAGTACGAGGAGCGGATGGAGCTCCTGGAAGAGGTCACCTGGCCCAAGCCGCTGGCCGAGCTGATCGAGCCCGCGTTCGAGACCTACCGGGCCGGGCATCCGTGGGTCTCGGAGTTCGCCCCGTCACCGAAGTCGGTGGTGCGCGACATGATCGAGCGCGCCATGACCTTCGCCGAGCTCATCTCCTTCTACGAGCTGGCCCGCTCGGAGGGCGTGGTGCTGCGGTACCTGGCCGACGCCTACCGGGCGCTGCGCCGCACCGTGCCCGACGCGGCGCGCACCGAGGAGCTCGACGATCTCACCGAGTGGCTGGGCGAGCTGATCCGCCAGGTGGACTCGAGCCTGCTCGACGAGTGGGAGCAGCTGACCAACCCCGGCGCGGAGAACGACGCCGAGCAGCTCGCCTTCGGCGCGGAGTCGGTGCGCCCCATCTCGGCCAACGAGCGCGCCTTCAAGGTGATGGTGCGCAACGCGATGTTCCGGCGGGTCGAGCTCGCGGCCCGGCAGCGCTGGGACGAGCTCGACGACCTCGGCACCGGCCCCGACTGGGCCGAGGAACTGGCCCCCTACTTCGCGGAGTACACCGCGATCGGCACCGGCCCGGACGCGCGCGGCCCGCAGCTGTTCCAGGTGGAGAAGCGGCCGGGATTCTGGCACGTGCGGCAGGTGCTCGACGACCCGGCGGGCGACCACGGCTGGGCGCTGACGGCGATCGTGGATCTCGAGGAGTCCGATGCCGCGGGCGAGGTGGTGTTCGACGAGGTCACAGTCACGGCGGGGTGACTATGACGAATGTTTGACGGATTCGTTGTTGGGTAGGCGCCGCTGATACTCTCTCCCGGCCGCCGACCGAAAGTTCAACTATGCCCGAATCCCCGTACCTTGTCATCTACCCCGAGCGGGTACGTGCCAATTACCGAGCCCTCGCCGCCGCCGTGTCGGCACGACGCAGCCAGGGCACCCGGATCAGGTACGCGGTGAAGGCGGCACCGGTCGACGAGTTGCTCACCCTGCTCGACGCCGAGGGCGCGGAGTTCGACGTGGCCAGCATCGGCGAGATCGACCAGGCGCTGCGACTGGGCGTCGACCCGGCGAAGCTCTGCTACGGCAATCCGATCAAGAAGAGCGCCCACATCGCGCGCGCCTTCGCCCTCGGCGTGCGCCGCTACGCCTTCGACACCGAGGACGACCTGCTGCGCATCGCCGAACACGCCCCGGGCAGCGAGGTCGAGTGCCGGTTCCTGTCCGCGGCGCCGCAGTCGCTGACCCCGTTCGGCACCAAGTTCGGCTGCGCGCCGGACGAGGCGCTGCGGCTGCTGGTGCGGGCTCGTGATCTGGGCCTGGTCGTCGGCGGCCCGTACTTCCACGTCGGCTCCCAGCAGCTGGATCCCACCGCATGGCGGATCGGTATCCGGCAGGCGGGAGAGATCGTGACAGCTCTGGCGGACAAGGACATTCAGGTCGCCGCGGTCAATGTGGGCGGCGGTCTGCCGATCTCCTACGTCGACGCGGCCCCCGAACTCGACGCGATCGCCGCCGCCATGACCGCGGCCGCCGCGGAGTTCCTGCCCGAGTCCACCGGCCTGGTCGTCGAGCCCGGCCGCGCGCTGGTGGGCAACGCGGGCACGATTCACGCCGAGGTCGTCGGGGTGCGTGTCGCGCCGGACGGCCGGCGCTGGGTGTATCTCGACATCGGCCGCTACAACGGCATGGCCGAGACCGAGAACGAGTACATCGCCTACCGTTTCGTCACCGATCGCGACGGCGATCCGGTGGCCGAGGCGGTGGTCGCGGGTCCGACCTGCGACGGCGACGATGTACTGTATCAACGCACGAAGGTCCTTCTGCCGACCACGTTGCGAGCCGGTGATCAGATCCAGATCCTCGACACCGGCGCCTATACCGCGAGTTATTCGTCGGTGTCCTTCAATGGTTTTCCGCCCTTGACCGTTCATGTCTCGGGCGCTGAGCGAGAGTGAGTTTGCCCATGACGGCGGAATTCACCGGCTGGCATGTGCTGGCCGAGTTCGGTGGTGTCGACACAGACCTGTGTGACGATCTCGAACGACTCGAATCGGCGTTGCGTGAGTCTCTGATCGCGGCGGGCGTCACCATCTGCGATGTCGTTCACAAGAAGTTCGAACCGCAGGGGGTGACCGTCCTCGCCCTGTTGTCGGAGTCCCACGCCTCGATTCACACCTATCCGGAGTCCGGCGACATCTTCGTCGACGTCTTCACCTGCGGCAGCATCGGCGCGGGTGCGACGAAGGCGGTCGAACTCCTGCGAGACAAGTTGTCTCCCAAGGATGTTCGGATGCAGGTCGTACAGCGCGGCCACGGCGCCGAGAAGATCTACGAACCGGTGGGCGACGGCCTGACCCGGATCTGGGATCTGCACGAGGTGATCGTCGACACCCACACCCCCTTCCAGCACATGGTGATCGCGCGGACCGATCAGGGCATCTCCCTGTTCTCCGACGACGATCGCCAGTCCACCGAGTTCTCTCAGCTCACCTACCACGAGGCCATGATGGTCCCGGCGTTCGTGCTGGCCGAGAAGCTGGACCGGGTACTGATCATCGGCTCCGGCGAGGGTGTGGCCTCGCAGATGTCGGTGGCGGCGGGGGCGACGCTGGTGGACCACGTCGACATCGACCAGCGCGAGGTCGAGCTGTGCGCGCAGCACCTGCCCTACGGCTACACCAGCGAGGAGCTGGCCGCGGCCGTGGCGGGCGAGGGCCCGATCCATGTGCACTACGCCGACGGCTGGGACTTCCTGGCCAAGGCACAGGAGGCGGGCACCCGCTACGACGTGATCGTCATCGATCTGCCCGACGAGCGCGTCGAGGACGCCCAGCACAACCGGCTCTACGAGGCGGAGTTCCTGTCGCGATGTAAGGCACTGCTCGCGCCCGGCGGCGTGCTGACCGCCCAGGCCGGCTGCGCGACGATGTGGCGCAACGAGACGCTCAAGCGTTCGTGGGGCCGGTTCAAGGAACAGTTCGCGACCGTGGTGCCCTACGGCAGCGACGAGCACGAGTGGACCTTCCTGTTCGGCCTGAACGAGAAGATCGAGAACCCGGTGCGCGGCATGGCCGACCGCTTGGCGCTGCTCCCCTACCGGGCCGAGACCATCGACGCCCGCGCACTCGAGCGCGGCGCGATCGAGCCGTACTCCCTGCGCGGCTGAGCTCGCTCGCGACAGACGACGAAGGCGGTGACCCGGATCCCGGGTCGCCGCCTTCGTCGTCTCGACGGACCGGGCCGCCGATTCCGATGCGGCGGGAGGTCGAAGGTTGGTATGCAAGATGCACAGCTTCGACAGAATCGAGTCCGCCCATGACGCCGACACCGTTGTCCGCCGACGGCCTGATGCCGGTCCGCTCGCCGTCGGGCCATCGCCCCCGCCTCGACGCCCTCTCACGGGCCGGACTCACCGAGTTCCGCGCCCTGTTCGACAAGGCGCCCGAGGTGACCGCAAAGGACTTCGCGCGGCTCGACGGTGATGTGACGATGCGGTCGTTCCCCGGGTCCGCCGAGCGGGTACTCGGGCCGGTGATGGCGCGGCCGTCGTATTTCTGGGTGGCGAAATCGTTTCGTCACGTGGACGGCGGAGTGGCCTTCGGCCACAACGTCTTCCGTCTGCTCGGAGGAATGCGGGCACTGAATTTCGTGGCGACGGTGGGTGCTTCCGTGCTCGACGGGCGCGCGGCGGTGCTGTTCGACTACGACGATCCGCGCGTCGGCTCGCGCCGGCCCGCCCGGCGGATCTACGACGAACTGCGCGAGGTCGAGCCCGATCTGTGGCTTGGCCCGAGCTACTTCCGCACCCGCGCGCAGCGGATCCCGATGGGCTGGTTCGCCCTCGACGCCTCGGTGCCATTCGACGAACCGGCCTGAAACGACGGTGTGCCGGGCGCGGCAGACCCGCGCCCGGCGCACCGTGGCACTCAGTCGCGCGCGGCGCGCTGTGCCCGGTACTCGGCGACGTTCACCCCGCCGACGCCCCAATCCGTCAGCGGCACTTCGTCGATCACCACGTAGGTGCTGTCGGGGGCCTTGCCGAGCACCTCGAACAGCAGATCGGTGACGCCCTTGATCAGCTGCCCCTTCTGCTCCGGGGTGACCCCTTCGTCGGTGACCTTGATATTCACGTACGGCATGGTGGTTGTCCTTTCTACGCCGCTCTACCTGAGATGAACCCGCCGTCGACGGGGAGGATGTGGCCGGTGACGAACTCGGCGTCGGTCAGATACAGCACGGCCGCGGTGGTGTCGGCGACCTCGCCGATCCGGCCGAGCAGCGCGGCGCCCGCGGCGGCGCGCTCGTCGCCGTCGCCGAACAGCGGGGTACGGATGATCCCGGGGGCGACCGCGTTCACCCGGATCCGCGCGGGCGCCAGTTCGGCGGCCAGGCTGGTGGTCAGCGCGTGCACGCCGCCCTTGCTGATCAGCGCGGCCGAGGCGGGCAGCCCGGTCATCGCGTGATCGATGAGGACGGTGCCGATGTTGACGACGCTGCCGCCCTCGCCCTGGGCCAGCAGGTGGCGCACCACCGCCTGGGTGGTGAAGTAGGTGCCCTTGAGATTGCCGCCCAGGTAGCGGTCGAGCTCGGCCTCGGTGACGTCGACGAACGGGGTCGCCCCGAAGACACCGGCGCTGTTGATCAGCGCGTCGACCCGGCCGAACCGGTCGAGCGCGGTTGCCACGTACGCCGAACCCGTTGCGGGCGAACCGATGTCGCCGACCACCGTGGCCACCCGGTCCGGGGCCGCGAGGTCGGCGGCGACCTCGGCGAGCTTGGCCGCGTCGCGGCCGCCGAGCACGACCGCGTCACCGCGGTCGACGAAGGCGCGGGCGACGTCACGACCGATCCCACTGGATGCCCCGGTCACGATGACCGTCTTCGGAGTGGACATTCGCCTGATCCTTTCGAAATGAATACGACCGGTCGTCTTTGAATGGGCGACCGACAGTGGGGAGGTACCGAACGCGGGAGCGGTCGGTCAGGGACGGAAGTAGTCGTCGAGCAGCCGCCGCAGACACTTCTCCAGCGGCTCGACGGTGCGGTCGATCTTCATCCGGATGACCGCGCCCTCCCAGGATTCGAGCAGCAGGTCGGCCAGCTCGACCGGGTCGATGTCGGCCCGGACGGTGCCCTCGGCCTGGGCGGTCCGCAGCGCCTCGGCGACGCCATCGCGCCAGCGGGCCCACGCGCTCGACAGCGCGGTCCGCAGCAGATCACTGCCTTCCAGCTCGCCGCCGAGATTGCCGATCAGGCAGCCGCCGGTGTAATCGGCGGCGACGAAATCCTCGGTCAGCGCGGCGAAGAAGCGGCGCAGGCCGGTGAGCGCGTCCGGCGCCCCGGCGAACGCCTCGGCGAGCGAGCGCTGCACGCACAGCGAGTGGTGCTCGATCACCGCGCGCGCGAAGCCCTCCTTGCTGTCGAAGTAGTTGTAGAACGAGCCCTTGGGCACCCCGACCTTGTCGAGCACCTGCTTGATGCCGGTGCCGTGATAGCCGTTGGCCAGCAGCCCGATCGCGCCCTCCTCGATGAGGAGCGCTCGCGTGTCGTCGCTACGCCGTGGTCGTGCCATGCGAGGAACTATACGACCGGTCGTCTAGGAATGGCAAGAGTGCAGGGTCAGTCGTCGTCGACACCGCGCGCGGCCAGCGCCTCGCCCATCGCGTCGGCGGTCCGCAAGGCACGCACCAACACCGGCGTGACCAGGGCCGTCGCCGACCACGACACCCCACGGGCCCGGCGTGCCTCGGCCACGTCGTGCACGATCTGGGCGAGCAGGGGCACGCACCGGATCGCCAGCGCGAGCAGCAGACCGACCCGTTCCGGGTTCACCCCGACGTGACGCAGCGGGGCCAGCGCGCGCAGCAGGGCGTCGAGGAGATCGGTGACCCGGGTCGTCACCGTGACCAGCGCGGCCAGCGCGACCGAGACGAGCAGCACGCCGCACACGACCACGGCCCGCACCGGCGTGGTGGTCAGCAGCTGGAAGACGCCGATGATCGCCGTCATCCACAGCACCGGGCGCACCTGGGCCACGGCCACCCGCCAGGGAATGCGCGCCAGCGCGAACAGTCCCGCGACGACCAGTACGACGCAGGCCATGCCGAGCAGCCCGCGCACCCACACCGTCATCGCGACGATCGTGGCGACCAGCAGCGCCAGCTTCACCCCGGCGGGCGCGCGGTGCAGCAGCGAGTCGCCGGGGTGATAGAGGCCGATCATTCGACCAGGGCCCGGTAGGCGCCAACCGCGTCGGCCGGGGCGCCGTCGAAGGCGACGGAACCGTTGTCCAGCACCACGACCCGATCGAAGCCGTCGAGCAGCGCCAGCTGATGGGTCACCACGACGACCTGCTGGTCCAGCGAGTTCAGCGCCTCCGACACGCGCCGGGCATTGCGCAGATCGAGCAACGTGGTCGGCTCGTCGGCCACGATCACCTCGGGCTCGCGGATCAGCGCGGAGCCGATCGCGAGCAGCTGCTTCTGCCCGCCCGAGAGCAGGTGCGCCGGATGGTCGGCGTGCGCGGTGAGCCCGAACCGTTCCAGCATCCGCGCCACCCGCTCCGCGACCGCGGCCCGGCCCAGCCCGCTGCGGCGCAGCGAGAACGCGAGGTCCTCGGCGACGGTCGGCATCACGATCTGGGTGTCGGGATCGGTGAAGACGAAGCCCACCTTGCGGCGCACCTGCGCGCCCTTGCGCGCGGCGTCGACGCCGTCGACGGTCACGGTGCCCTCGGTGGGCTTCAGCAGGCCGTTGAGCATGCGCGCCAGCGTCGACTTCCCCGAGCCGTTGGCGCCGATCAGACCGACGCGGCGTTCGGTGATCCGCAGGTCGATCTCGCGCAACACGACCCGCTCACCGAAGCGATGACCGACGCCCGTCAGCACGATCTCGCTCATCGGGCCGGCCTCACCGTGCGATCAGCCCGGGATAGGCGCGGTGCACGCCCTTGGCCACGACCGTCGCGAGGACGACCTTCGCCAGATCGCCGGGCACGAACGCGAAGTTCGACGAGATCGCCGCCCACACACCCAGATCGGTGCGCACCAGCAGACCCGCGGTGCCGAACAGGTAGATGACCACGATCCCGCCGAGCGCGTTGATCAGCAGGCCGGGCACGAGCGGGTACTTCGGCAGGATCAGCGTGGTCAGCCATCCGATGACCAGCGTCGCGGGAATCCAGCCGATCAGATAGCCGGCGGTCGGCGAGGCCAGCGCGGTCAGCCCCGTGCGGCCGCCCGAGAGCAGGGGCAGGCCGATCATCGTCAGCGCGATGAAGACCGCGACGGCGGCGGCGCCCTTGCGCGGGCCGAGGATCGCGCCGGTGAGGATCACGCCGAGGGTCTGCAGGGTGATGGGCACACCGCTGAACCCGACGGTGATGGCGCCCGGCAGCCCCAGCGCGGCGATCAGCGCCGCGAATACCGCGACCTGCGCCAACTCACGCGCGGCGAATCCGGCCGCGGGCTTCGGGGACTTCTCGACTTCGGGCACGACGAACATCCTCTACACACTGACTTGAACGACGTTCAAAGTTAGCAGGTGAGGCGCTCGCGGGCGCACCCGGAGCGGCCCTCGGCCATTCCGCCGTACCGGAAGATCGATTAGGATTCTGAGTTGGGTTCCGCACGTCCAGCCGTCGCCGCACAAGGGCGACGCGCCGACTACCCGTGGCCGGAAGGGCCATCATGTCGATTGCGCTACAACGTTTTTCGAACTTGATCGCCGCGATCTACGGCGCGGGAGGCGACCCGGATCGCTGGGACGCGGTGATCCGGGAGATCACCGACACCTTCGGCGCGGCGCGCGGCATCCTCGTCCTCGCCGACCCCGAGACCCGCCGGTGGGCGGTCCGGACCGCGGGCAACGGCGCGGCCGACCTTCCCGCGCCGCTGGACCTGGTCGCCGATCACCTGCACCGGCTCCCCGCCGGCACGGCCACCACCAGCGACCTTCTGCTCGGTCCCGAGGCGAACGGGCTGGCGAACAGTTTCCTGGCCCGGCTCAGCGACGAGCAGCCGTCCTCGTGGATCTGTCTCACCATGCCCGATCACGCCGCCATCGCCGGTCATCCCGCGGAGCTCACGCTGTTGCGCGCGCTCGTGCCGCACCTGCGCGGGGCGCTGCGCACCCAGTCGAGGCTGGTCGAGCTGTCGCGCGAGCGCGCCTTCGCGCTCGCGACCCTGGAGAAAGCGCACTACGGGGTCCTGATCGTCACCGCCGACGCGGCCCTGGTCTTCGCCAATTCCATGGCCGAACGGCTCATCCACAGCGGCAACGGACTGACCGTCGACGCGGCCGGACGCCTGCACGCGACCCCGGCCGCGGTGCACAAGCGATTGCGCCGATTGATCGAACAGGCTGCTGCGGAGGAGGACGGCGGCAATGTGGCGCTCGCCCGTCCGTCCGGCCGGCGGCCGCTGGCCGTGCGGGTCTCGCCACTGGACGGGCTGTCCGGCGACAGTCCGTGGCATCGCGCGGCGTTGCTGCTGATCGTCGACCCCGAACTCGATCCGGAGCCGCAGCCGGAAGCCTTGCACGACCTGTACGGCCTCACCGAGGCGGAGACGCTGGTCGCCCTCGGCGTGCTGCGTGGCGACGGATTACCGGCCGTCGCCGATCAGCTCTCGGTCTCGGTATTCACGGCCCGCACGCATCTGCAACATATCTTCGCGAAAACGAAAACGCATCGGCAGGCCGAATTGGTTCGTTTGTTGTTGACCACCGCTGTTTCCGCGCCCTGAAATCGGCGGATCAAATGGGATGGAAACCTACTCCCGGCCCACCGCGCGCATTGACGTCATCCATTATTCGAGTGAAATTTGCGCCCACATGGGGGCCGAGGCACGGCACCGCGAGGTAGCCGTTGACGATCGCCACCAGCGTCGAGCCGACGACCACCGGACCGCCGGAGTCACCGACCGCCACGCAGATCTGGGTCAGCGTCCAGGTGGCGCCGCCGAAGACGTCGCCGTAGACCAGACCGCACGTCTGTCCCGTCGTCCGCCCCTCCTTGCAGGCGACGACCGGGAACTGCGCGGGCAGCCCGATCCCGGTGATCGAGGTCGAGCCGACCCGGTTCACCGGATTCACCAGGCCCGCGTCGAACCCGATGACGGCGTAGTCGAGATCGCTGTTGACGAAGGCGACCGTGCCGACGTTCCCGGCCTCCTGATCAGCCTCCGCCGCGACTCCCGTGCCGGCCTCCGCGCAGTGTGCCGCGGTGAAGCCGACGAGCTGACCTGCGCCGTCGTAGCCGATCGTGGTGAGTGTGCATGTCGCGCCACCGTCGAAGACGATGCCCGAACCACCACCGAGCGTCACCGGCGCGGCCGCGTGCGCGGTCCCGGCGCTCGCCCATACCAGCATCAGCGCGGCTGCGAGGAGCCACCCGCGAGCCCATGCCCTCGGGGCACTCTCGCACGAGGGTGCGGGAGTGCCTCGATTACTCCTTGACTTGATCATCGGCGTGTCAGACCACGCACACCGGGTAGAGGATGGGCAGTGTCACCAGCAGCGGGACACAGGTCAGCAGCGCGCCGGGGATGGTGATGAACGGCGACAACACGGCGGGCTCGACCTGCACGGGCACCGGTGCGACGGGGACGGGGGCAGGGTCCGCCGCGGGTGCTGCGCCGGCTACGCCGGCACCGAGAGCGATCAACGGCGCACAAGCGAGCACCGCGATGGTTGAACGGAACTTGTACATGGCCATTCCTTACAGATGAACTTTTTCGACGTGCCGGCCCCATGGCGGGACCGTCACCGTATTCACCAAAGCACTCGGGGCCAGGAATGGCGTCGTGCGAACAGATGATATCTAGAACGGCCGCTTCGAACGAATGACCGCGGCCAGATATTCGTAATCCTCGGCGCGCGCGGAGGAAGCGCGATAGGCCAGCCCGATCGTGCGGCCCGGCGCCGGATCGGCGAAGCGCGCGGTGTCGAGGGTGCCGCGCGCGGTCTCGGCGGCCACGGCCATCTCCGGCACCAGCGTGACGCCGAGTCCACCCGCGACACACTGGACCACCGTCGTGAGCGAGGCGGCCCTGGTGTCGCCGACGGCGCCCGGATGCACCTCGGCGGTACGGCACACCTCCAACGTCTGATCACGCAGGCAGTGGCCTTCGTCGAGCAGCAGCAGCGGCAGGTCGGCCAGGGCGGGGACGGACAGGTCGGTGCGCCCGGCCAATTCGTGTCCGCGCGGGGTGACGAGTACGAATTCCTCGGAGTAGAGCGGGATCTCGACCAGGCCGGGCGCGTCGGTGGGCAGCGCGAGCAGCGCGACGTCGAGGACGCCGGTGCGCAGCGCGTCGAGCAGCCGGGCGGTCTGGTCCTCGACGACCTGGGGCACCAGGCTCGGTAGCTTGCGGCGTAACTCGGGCAGCAGCTCGGGTAACACGTACGGCGCGACGGTGGGGATGATGCCGAGGCGCAGCACGCCGCCCAGCCCGTCGCCCGTGGCCGAGGCGACGAATCGGTCGGCTGCCTCGAGGGTCGCCATCGCCTGCGGCAGCAGCCGCATCCCCGCCGCGGTGACGAGCACCCGCCGCGTGCTGCGCTCGATCAGCTGCAGCCCGAGTCCGTTTTCCAGTGATGCCAGGGCCTGCGATAACGTGGGTTGGCTCACAGTCAAACGCGCTGCGGCGGTGCCGAAATGCCGGTATTCGGCGACGGCGACGAACGCACGCAGCTGCGAGAGGGTTGGCTGATAAGTCTGATCAGTCACGCCTATCAGTGTACGACGAGCGATCGGCTTTACCTTTCAGTACGCTTTCGGCAAGATCACCACGAGCTCACACGATGAGCGCCAACACCACGAATGAGGAGACGCGTAATGGCTCTGCTGACCATCGGCGACCAGTTCCCGGCATACAACCTCAAGGCCGTCATCGGAGGTGACCTGTCGAAGGTCGACGCGCAGCAGCCCGACGATTACTTCACCCAGATCACCAGCGACGACCACGCGGGCAAGTGGCGCGTCGTGTTCTTCTGGCCCAAGGACTTCACCTTCGTGTGCCCCACCGAGATCGCGGCGTTCGGCAAGCTGAACGACGAGTTCGCCGACCGCGACACCCAGGTCCTCGGCGCCTCGGTGGACAACGAGTTCGTGCACTTCCAGTGGCGGGCCCAGCACGAGGATCTCAAGACCCTGCCCTTCCCGATGCTGTCGGACCTCAAGCGTGAACTGGCCACCGCCACCGGCGTTCTCAACGCCGACGGCGTCGCCGACCGCGCCACCTTCATCGTCGACCCGAACAACGAGGTGCAGTTCGTCTCCGTGACCGCGGGCTCGGTCGGCCGCAATGTCGACGAGGTGCTGCGCGTGCTCGACGCCCTGCAGTCCGACGAGCTGTGCGCCTGCAACTGGAAGAAGGGCGACCCGACCATCAACGCCGGCGAGCTGCTCTCCGCCAGCGTCTGATCAGGTTCGCTTCTCCCCCATCACATCTCAGATCCCGGAGGTAGTCCCCACATGAGCATCGAGAACCTGAAGAACTCGCTGCCCGAGTACGCCAAGGACCTCAAGCTCAACCTGTCCTCGCTCGCGCGCACCACGGTGCTCACCGAGCAGCAGCTGTGGGGCACCTTGCTCGCGTCGGCCGCGGCCACCCGCTCGGCCACCACGCTGCGCGAGATCGCCGAGGAGGCGGCCGACACGCTCTCGGCCGAGGCGTACGACGCGGCGCTGGGCGCGGCCTCGATCATGGGCATGAACAACGTGTTCTACCGGGGCAAGGCGTTCCTGGAGGGTCGCTACGACGACCTGCGCGCCGGGCTGCGGATGAACATCATCGGCAACCCGGGGGTCGACAAGGCCGACTTCGAGCTGTGGTCGTTCGCCGTGTCCTCGATCAACGGCTGCGCGCACTGCCTCGAGGCGCACGAGAAGACGCTGCGCGACGCCGGTGTGTCGCGCGAGGTGATCTTCGAGTCGCTGCGCGCCGCGGCGATCGTCGCCGGTGTCGGCCAGGCGGTGCAGTCCACCGAGGCGCTGGCCGCGGCCGCCGTCTGATCCACCCGCTCCACTCGGCCCCGACCGGTCCCACCGGTCGGGGCCGAGATCGTTTCCCACAGTCACGACCCGCGCGAAAACGCTGCCGCCGGGGCCGAGACCCGGCCGGTACGCTCGTGATCATGAACGCACACGATGCGCCAGAAGCCCCCGATGTGCAGGTCGAGGTCGTCCGGGTGTTCACCGATGCCGCCGGCGGGCTCGGCAACGCGCTCGGCATCGCGCGCGCCGGCGACGTCGTCGCGCTCGACAAGCAGGAACTGGCCGCGCGGCTGGGATTCAGCGAGACGACCGTCGTCGAGGACCCCGTCGACGGGGTGGCCCGCGTCCGCATCTACACCCCCGCCGTGGAACTGCCCTTCGCCGGACATCCGAGCGTCGGCACCGCCTGGTGGCTCGCGGCGCAGCGCATGCCGGTGCACACGTTGCAGGTGCCCGCGGGGCCGGTCGCGGTCGACCAGACCGACGGGATCACCTGGATCACCGCCCGCGCGGAATGGGCGCCGGAGTTCGCCTTCCACCAGCTGGAGACGCCCGAGGAACTGGCGCTGTTGCGCCCGGACGACTTCAGCGAGGGCCAGCACTACTTCTGGACCTGGACCGACGAGACCCGCGGTGCCCTGCGCTCGCGGATGTTCGCCCCCGCCATGGGCATCGCCGAGGACGAGGCGACCGGCGCCGCGGCGGTCGCGCTCACCGGACAGCTGCGCCGCGGACTGGTGGTGACCCAGGGCCAGGGTTCGCAGCTCTACACCGAGTGGGATTCCGACGGCTGGGTTCGGCTCGGCGGCAGGGTCGCCGAGGACCACACCGTCGTGCTCTGACGTTCACTCCCCCGCGCCGCCGAGCCTGCGCAACCAGGGCGGCCGGTTCGGCCAGTGGCCACGCCGGGGCGGCTCGGTGCCGAGGTCGGCGAGGATCCGCGCCTCGAGTTGCCGTGGCGGTGTCCGCTGGTCGTCGACGGCCAGCCGGGCGAGGACCTCGTGCACGCCGTTGACCCTCGCCGCGAAGCGGTCGAGGCGGTGCGCGGGCGTCGCGGCGAGCTTGTTCTCGATGTGGTGATGTTCGAGTTCGGCGACCGCGTCGAGGGCGTAGGCGTCGGCGAGCGCGAGCAGCGAGCCGGGCGGGGCTGCCGGTTGCGGCACCGCGAGCTCGGCGGCGCGTTGTTCGGCAAGGCGCTCGATACCGTCGGCCAGCAGCCGGGTGACCACCGGAACGCGCAGCCCTAGTTCCCGGCCGATCGCCCGGTAGGTGCGGCCACCGTAATAGGCGAGCACGAACACCTCGCAGTGACTGTCGAGCGGATCGGCGAAACCGAGCCGGGCCGCGGCCGCGAGCCAGGGCAGGTCGTCGGTGTCGTTCCGGTCCAGTCGCAGCCGCCGCACCGCGAGCCGGTGGACCTGCGCGAGCAGCCAGCAGTGCTCGCTGTCGACCGCGTCCTCGGCCACCGGCGGGTCGAGGTCGTCCGGCCCCCGATGCGCGGTCGTGCCGAGACCGGCCACGAATGCCGAACGGCCCCAGGGCGTTCCGAGATCAGGGGCGGGTGCGGGCGCGGCGGACGACGACGCGGGCGCGGCGTTCTTCCCGTCGACGTGGCGCGGCGCCGCGCGCAGACACCGATAGGCCTCGCGGACAACGTCTTCGGCGGAGCCGCGGCGGTGCAGCACGCGCAGCGCGAGCCCGAAGGCCGCGGCGCCGGTGGCGCGGTAGAGCTCGCGCACCGCGTCGCGATCCTCGGCGCCGCAGGACGACTCGACGGCGGGCTGCGCGGCGCGCGACACCGGGCCGGGTCGGCGGTGCCGGTTCATCGTCGAATTCCTGTCCGCACAACGGCAATTCGCAGCCCGGGCGGTTGTGGATCGGTATTCACCGCCCGATCGCGGCGATCAGCATGAACGCGGTACCGATATCCATGACCACGTGCGGCACCAGCGCCGAGGTCAGCGGGTGGGCGCCGGCGGGGTGCGCGAACCGGTGCCAGCGCCCGCCGTGACGCGCGGTGCCCAGGGCGAGCACCGCGTCCAGCGTGAACAGAACGGCCAGTGTGACGGCGGGCCAGCTCGGCCCCTCGGCCGTGTGCCCGGTGTCGTGCCCGGCCATCGCGTAGAGCATGGCCGCCGCGGCCAGGGTGTGATAGCCCAGGGCCGCGACGCCGTCGCCGGTGGCGGTTCCCGCCCGCAGGCCGAGGACGCGTTCGGCCAGCAGCATCGCGAACGCGACGGTGAGCGCGGTGAGCAGGCCGCGCACGGCGTGCGGGTGGGTGGCGGCGGGGAAGACCAGCATCGCCAGCATCACCAGGCACATGAGCAGATGCGCGCTGTCGGCCGCGGCGTCGGCCCGGTGGTCGGTGCGCCCGCGAGCGAGCCGGACCGCGACGATGCCCAGCGCGAGCAGGAACGCCGCGACGACCGGCCAGCGCACGACTGCGTACTGCTGCACGAATTCGGCCACACCCCACCACCTTCGACTCGCCCACCCGAGCCCCTCCATGCTCGCACCGAGGGCGCGTCCGCGGGTGGCGTTTCCCCCAGCGCGCGGTCGCGGCCGTCGTGTCGGATCATGGAGCGATGCCCGACACCCCCACCCGTGCCGCGGTGCGCGTCACCGTCGACGATCTCGCCGGTGCCGCGATCCGCGACCTGCTGGCCGGTCATCACACCGAGATGGCCGCCAACTCCCCCGCCTGCAGCATGCACGCCCTCGACCTGACCGCCCTGCGCCATCCGGCGATCACCGTCTGGAGCGCCTGGGTGGGCGAGGACCTCGCCGGGTGCGGGGCGCTGAAAGCGCTCGACGCCGGGCACGGCGAGGTGAAGTCCATGCGTACCGCCGAGGGATTCACCGGGCGCGGGGTCGCGGCCGCCGTCCTGGCCGAGATCGTCGGCGAGGCGCGCGCCCGTGGCTACACCCGGCTGAGCCTCGAGACCGGCGCCGAGGACTTCTTCGCGCCGGCGCGGCGGCTGTATCTGCGGCACGGCTTCGTCGAGTGTGGTCCGTTCGCGGACTACGTGCTCGATCCGTACAGCCGGTTCTTCACCCGCGAACTCGATCCGGCCTGAGCCCGCCGGCGATGTCGACATCGCCGCCTCGGCTCCGACGTTCTGGGTGAGGATGGGTCGACCGGACGCATCCGCGAAAGCGAAGGAGCCGTGATGAAGTACGTGATCCTGATCCACTCCAACCCCCGCCCGTGGGGGCATCCCACCTCCGACTACCTGCCCGAGTACGAGACGATGTCCCAGGCGGAGCGGGACCGCGTCGGCGCCGACTTCGAGCAGTTGCTCGGCGAGTTGCAGGAGCGGGGCGAACTGCTCGGTGGGGAGGCGCTGGCCGCGCCCGAGTCGGCGCGGCTCTACCGCTGGGCCGACGGCAAACCGCTGGTCAGCGACGGGCCCTATTCGGAGGCCAAGGAGCATCTGGCCGGGTTCTTCCTGATCGACGTGGAGAGCTCGGCGCGGGCCGAACAGATCGTGGCGCGGTTCGCCGGCCCCGGCGAGACGGTGGAACTGCGGCCGATGATGTGGCCGGGCGGCGAGGAGCAGTGACGGCGCGGGTGGTCGCGGACGTGTGGCGGCACGAGGCGCCGTACGTCCTGGCCGCCCTGCTGCGCAGGCACGGCGATCTCGGCGACTGCGAGGACGCCGCGCAGGAGGCAGCGGCGGCCGCGCTCGCGCAGTGGGACCGCGACGGAACCCCGGCCGACCCACGGGGCTGGCTGATCACCGTCGCCTCGCGACGGCTGATCGACCGCGTGCGGGCCGACCGGGCGCGGTCGGGTCGCGAGGAGGCGGTGGCGACGGCGAACCCCGCCGACGCGTACCTGGCCCCGGCCGCCGACGCGGAGCGCGCGGAGGCCGACGACACGCTGCGACTGCTTCTGCTGTGCTGTCATCCGAGCCTGAGCCGTCCGTCGCAGGTGGCGCTGACCCTGCACGCCGTCGGCGGGCTGTCGACCGCCCGGATCGCGGCGGCCTACCTCGTCCCGGAACGGACGATGACCCAGCGGCTGACCAGGGCGCGGGCGACACTGCGCGCCGCGGGCGCCCGGTTCACCCTGCCGGCACGCGCCGAGCTGCCGGAGCGGATCGCGGCCGTGCTCGACGTGTGCCACCTGCTGTTCGTCGCGGGCCACACCCGCTCGGCCGGTGACGCGCTGGTGGACCGGGAGCTCTCGGCCGAAGCGATCCGGCTGACCCGGAGTCTGCACGCCGCGATCCCCGAACACGACGAGGCGGCAGGGGCGCTGGCGCTGATGCTGCTCACCCACGCCAGGTCGGCGACGCGGCTGCGCGCGGGCGAGCTGGTTCCGCTGGCCGAGCAGGATCGCGAGCAGTGGGACCGGGCGGCAATCGCCGAGGGCGTGGCGATCCTGGAGCGGGTGCTACCGCGCGGACCCGTCGGCCGATACCAGCTGCAGGCCGCGATCGCGGCGGTCCACGCCGAGGCGGCGACCTGGGCGGAGACGGACTGGGCGCAGATCGCCGTGCTGTACGCGATGCTGGACCGCGTGGCGCCGAGTCCGATCGTCACCCTCAATCGCGCGGTCGCGGTCGGTATGGCGGAGGGTCCCGACCGCGGTCTGGCGCTGGTGACGCCCCTGCTCGACGATCCCGCGATGGCCCGGCACCACCGCACCCATGCCGTGCGCGCGCATCTGCTGGAGATGACCGGAGACGCCCAGCGGGCGCTCGAGAGTTACCGGCGCGCCGCCCAACTCACCGCGAGTGTGCCCGAACAGCGCTATCTCAACGCGCGTGCGGCCCGTCTGCACCGGGGCCCGACGCACGGCGACTGACCCCGGATCGGCTCAGCCCAGTGCCCGGGTGAAGCCCTCGACGAGGTCGGCGACCTGCGCGTCGGTCATCACGAACGAGGGCGAGATCTGCATGGCGCCCTGCCCGGCCGCGCGGCCCGAGATGCCGTGCTCGCGCAGGGTCTTCACCAGGGCGGGCCCTTCGGTCGGGTCCGCCAGCTGCACGGCGGCGACGGCGCCGAGACCGCTGCGGACCTCTGCCACCCGCGGGTGCTCGGCCAGCGGTGCCAGCGCCACGTGCAGCGTGTTCTCCAGGCGCGCAGCCTCTTCCAGCAGCCCCTCCCGCTCCACGATGGCGAGGTTGGCCAGCGCCGCGGCGGCCGCGCCCGCGTGCCCGCCGTAGGTGTAGCCGTGCCGCCACCAGACCCCGCCCGCGAAGAACGGCTCCGCCAGGCGCGGCGCGATGAACACCGCGCCCATCGGGACATAGCCCGAGGTCAAGCCCTTGGCGGTGGTGACGAGGTCGGGTTCGAGACCGAACCGGGTGGAGGCGAACCAGGAGCCGCCGATCCGGCCGAACCCGGTGACGACCTCGTCGGCGACGAAGAGGATGTCGTTGTCGCGGCAGATCTGCCTGACCTCGGCCAGATAGCCCTCCGGCGGGAGGTACACCCCGCCCGCGCCGATGATCGGCTCGCAGAAGAAGGCCGCGATCTGCTCGGCGCCGATCTCCTCGATCAGGGCGAGCAGCGATTTCGCGTCGTCCCATTCGACGGTGCGGGTGTCGGCGACCAGCTCGCCGTAGCCCTCGCGGTTACCGGCCAGGCCGCCGATCGAGGTGCCCGCGTAGTGCATGCCGTGATAGGCCAGCCGACGGCCGACGAGGATCTTCTTGGACGGACGGCCGAGCTCGTGCCAGTACCGGCGGGCCAGCTTGGCGGCGGTCTCCACCGAGTCCGAGCCGCCGGAGGTGAAGAAGATCTTGCTGCCCGGCACCGGCGCGATCGTCGACAGCTTCTCGGCGAGTTCCTGGGTCGCCGGCTCGGTGAGGTCACCGAAGTTGGAGTAGTGGGCGATGGTGCGCAACTGCGCGGCGACCGCGTCGGCGATCTCGGCGCGGCCGTGGCCGACGTTGGCGAACCAGAGCCCGGCGGTGGCGTCGAGGTACCGCGTGCCCGCGGTGTCGTAGACGTAGGCACCGTCACCACGGGCGACGACGAACGCGCCGTCACGGTTGACGGCACCCATATCGGCGAATCCATGCCAGAGCGCATTCATGGCTCCACACTTACCCGAACTGCTCCTGGCGCGCTCGCCGTACCCACCGATGTCTCAGTCCGCGGACCGGCGATCCCGCCACCACGCGCGCAGATCCCCCAGCGACGCCACGGCAACCGCGAGAATCGCGAACACCAGTGTCAGCACGACCAGGCCGAGGGCCATCGACAGGTACCCCTGCCCGCGCGGGTCGATGAACGGATACGGATACCAGTCGGCGATCGGACCGCGGATCAGCGTGTAGATCCCGTAGACCAACGGGAAGATCAACCACTGGCCGATCAGCGCGGGACTCACCCGCAACCGCCGCGGCATCGCGACCAGCAGCCAGTCGAGCACGAGCACCAGCGGCAGGTAGCGGTGCATGATGTCGTTGATCCACTTGTCGGTGAGCATCACGTCGATGTTGGCCAGCAGCACGGCGTACACCACCATCGTGATGAGCATGTAGAGGGTCACCGCGCCGCGAACGATCTGCCAGCGTTCGCTCTGCGGCGCCCGCACGCCCCCGATCGCCAGGACGATCACGGCGAGGACGTTGGACTCGATGGTGAAGTAGCTCAGGAAGTTCGTGAGCGAGAACGTGGCCGAGTCCATGTTGCGCAGCGGGATCCACAGCAGCGCGACGAGCCCGAGGACGGCGAATCCGAGCCGATAGGCCCGGACCCACGGCGGCGTACCGGTCGATGCGCTCATGCTGCCTCCGTTCTCGCCGGTCGGCGCTCACCGCTCACGCGCGGTGGCTCCGGCTCGACCACCTGTGCCGGGATCTTCGCACGTCCCGGGGCCGTCGCCGGGCAGGTCGGGCGTCGCTTCGCGCCCGCGTCGCGCCCGCGGGGCCGACGCGCGCGAGATATCCGAGCCGGGACGCGGTGTGTCGTTGGTCTCGGCGAGGCGCGCATCGACCGCGCGCGGGAAAAACCGGTGGCGGCCTTCGCTACGCTGGTACACGCAATGACCAGGACAGCTAGCACCGGAACCCGCGCGCTGCGCACCCGCCTGGCGGAGGTCTCGCTGCGCGACGAACACCGGCTCCGGCGCAAGCTCGACCGGGCGCGCCCCGATGATCTGCCCGCGCTGGACGCCGAGATCGCCGCCGCCGAGACCCGCGTGGCCACTCGCCGCGCGGCGGTTCCGGCCATCCGCTACCCCGAGCAACTGCCGGTCTCCGCGCGCCGCGACGACATCGCCGAGGCCATCGCCGCGCACCAGGTGGTGATCGTCGCCGGTGAGACCGGATCGGGCAAGACCACCCAGATCCCCAAGATCTGCCTCGAGCTCGGGCGCGGGATCCGCGGCACCATCGGGCACACCCAGCCGCGCAGGCTGGCCGCGCGCACCGTCGCCGAGCGCATCGCCGAGGAACTGGGCACCGAGCTGGGCGATGTGGTGGGCTACACCGTCCGCTTCACCGATCAGGCCTCGGACCGCACCCTGGTCAAGCTGATGACCGACGGCATCCTGCTCGCCGAGATCCAGCGCGACCGGCTGCTGCGCCGCTACGACACGATCATCATCGACGAGGCCCACGAGCGCAGCCTCAACATCGATTTCCTGCTCGGCTATCTCAAACAGCTGCTGCCCCAGCGCCCCGATCTCAAGGTGATCATCACCTCGGCCACCATCGATCCGGAGCTGTTCGCCCGTCACTTCGCCGACGCGCAGGGCACGCCCGCCCCGATCGTCGAGGTGTCGGGCCGGTCGTATCCGGTCGAACTGCGTTATCGCCCACTGTCGTTGGAGCTGCCCGGCTCCGACGGGGACGACGAGGACGAGACCCGCGTCGTCGACCGTGACCCCACCGACGCCATCGCCGACGCGGTCACCGAGCTGTTCGCCGAGGGCGACGGCGACGTGCTGGTGTTCCTGTCGGGCGAGCGCGAGATCCGCGACACCGCCGACGCGCTGCGGGACCTGAGACTCGCGCGCACCGAGATCGTCCCGCTCTACGCGCGCCTGTCGGCCGCCGAGCAGCACAAGGTGTTCGCGCCGCACACCGGCCGCCGCGTGGTGCTGGCCACCAATGTCGCCGAGACCTCGCTGACCGTGCCGGGCATCCGCTACGTCGTCGATCCCGGCACCGCCAGGATCTCCCGCTATTCGATGCGCACCAAGGTGCAGCGTCTGCCCATCGAGCCGATCTCGCAGGCCTCGGCGCGGCAGCGCTCCGGCCGCTGCGGCCGTGTGGCCGACGGCATCTGCATCCGCCTCTACTCGGAGGACGATTTCGAGTCGCGGCCCGCGTTCACCGAACCGGAGATCCTGCGCACGAATCTGGCCGCGGTCATCCTGCAGATGACCGCGCTCGGCCTGGGCGACATCGAGAGCTTCCCGTTCGTCGAGGCCCCCGATCGCCGCGCCATCCGCGACGGCATCGCCCTGCTGGAGGAACTCGGTGCCCTCGCCCACGGGAGTTCGAAAACCGTGGACGCCGAAGCGGACTCGCGGGGACATCTCTCGCTCACCGCCATCGGCCGGGAGATGGCGCAGCTGCCGGTGGACCCCCGCATGGCGCGCATGCTGGTCGAAGCGCACCGCAACGGCTGCCTGGACGAGGTACTGGTGATCGTCGCGGCGCTGTCGATCCAGGACGTGCGCGAACGCCCGGTCGAACATCAGCAGGCCGCCGACACCCAGCACGCGCGGTTCACCGTCGACGGCTCGGACTTCCTGGCCTACCTGCGTCTGTGGGACTACCTGACGGAACAGCGCAAGTCGCTGTCGTCCAACCAGTTCCGGCGCATGTGCCGCGACGAGTTCTTGCACTACCTGCGGATCAGGGAGTGGCAGGACCTGCACGGTCAGCTGCGCACCATCACCCGCGGCCTGGGCTGGAACGAGCCCGGGGGTTCCCCGGCAGAGCACGACCAGCGGGCGACTCGCTCCCGGCGCGGGCGCGGCTCCGCGAAACCGCAACGCGCGCCTGCGGATTCGGCGAGCGCGGGCGCTCCGTCGGACGCGGCGTCCACGAGCGGATCGTCCGAGAGGTCTTCGCGCTCCGGCCGATCCGGTGCGCGCGACAACGCATCGCGCTCGGCACAGGGGGCGGAGGCCGGTCGCGGCAGGCGTGGTGGCCGTGCGGACCGCGATGGACAGGGCCGCGACGGTGCCCGTGCGGGACAGCCCGCCGAGGCCGCCGACGAGGCGATGCCGTGGCCCAGCGCGCAGATCCATCAGGCGCTGCTGGCCGGGATGCTGTCGCACATCGGCGTGCGGGAGGCCGAGTCGCGCGAGTTCCTCGGTGCGCGCAACGCCAAGTTCATGATCTTTCCCGGGTCCTCGCTGGCCAAGAAGCCGCCGCGTTGGGTGATGGCCGCCGAACTGGTGGAGACCTCGCGGCTGTGGGGCCGGATCACCGCGAAGATCGAGCCGGAATGGGCCGAGCGGCTCGCGGGCGATCTGGTGAAACGCACCTACTCCGAACCACATTGGTCGGCCAAGCGGGGCGCGGCGCGTGCCTACGAGCGCGCCACGCTCTACGGTGTGCCGCTGGTGACCGGCCGCCCGGTCGATTTCGGGCGCATCGACCCGGAACTGTCCCGCGAGCTGTTCCTGCGGCACGCGCTGGTGCAGGGCGAATGGCAGACCCGGCACGGCTTCTTCGCCCGCAACCGCGCCCTGATCGACGACGTCGCCGATCTCGAGCACCGGGCCCGCCGCCGCGACATCCTCGTCGACGACGAGGTGCTGTTCGAGTTCTACGACCGGCGCATCCCCGCCGACATCGTCTCGGTCCGCCATTTCGACAGCTGGTGGCGCAAGGCCGAGCGCCAGGATCCCGCGCTGCTGGACTTCTCGACCGAGACCGTGGTCAACGCCGGGGCGGCGGCGCTGGATCCCACCGATTTCCCCGACGCCTGGCGCCAGGGCGAACTGAGCTTCCCGCTGACCTACCAGTTCGAGCCGGGCCAGGACGACGACGGCGTGACCGTGCGGATTCCGGTCGAACAGCTCGCGCACGTGCGCGCCGTCGGTTTCGACTGGCTGGTGCCCGGCATGCGCGAGGAACTGGCCGCCGCCTTCATCAAGACCCTGCCGAAGGCCTTGCGCCGCACCGTCGTTCCCGCCCCCGACTTCGCCGCGGCCGCCCTGCGCGAGCTCACACCCCGGGCCGAGCCGCTGCGCACCGGCCTGGCCAGGGAGCTCTCGCGTCTCGGCTCGGTCACCATCACCGCCGAGGACCTCGCCCCGACGGCACTGCCGGACCACCTGCGCATGACCTTCGCCGCCGTCGACCGGCACGGCAAGGTGCTCGCCAAGAGCAAGAATCTCGCCCAGCTCAAAACGCTGCTGGCCGAACAGGTTTCGGCTTCGGTTGCCCGCGCGACCGCAGGCGCCGAACGCGCGCCCGCGACCGTGTGGACCTCGGAGTCGCTGGGATCGGTGGCCCCTACCGTGCGTCGCGAGGTCGCCGGGCAGACGGTGACCGGATACCCGGCGCTGGTCCCCGAAGGCGAGGGCGTGGCCGTGCGGGTGCTCAGCTCCCCCGCCGCCCAGGCCGCCGCCATGCGGGCTGGGGTGCGCACCCTGCTGCTGGCCGCCGTGCCGACCTCCACCAAAGCCGTCACCGCCGGGCTCCCCGCGGCCGACCGGCTGTCGCTGAGCCAGAATCCCGACGGGTCACTGGACAAGCTGGTCGAGGACTGCCGGGTCGCGGCCGCCGACGAGCTCATCGCCGCCGCGGGCGGGCCGGTCCACACGCCCGAGGAGTTCGACCGGCTCGTCGCCACCGTGCGACCCCAGCTCACCGGCGCCGTCACCGCCCTGATCCGCACGGTCGTGCCCGTCCTGGCGGCGGCGCACCGGGCCCGCGCCGCCCTGGCCGACACCGTCGAATCCGACATCGCCGACGACGCCCGCCACCAGCTCGACGACCTGCTGTTCCCCGGTTTCGTCGCCGAATGGGGCCGGGTCCGGTTGCGCGAGCTCCCCCGCTACCTGCTCGCCGCCGCGCAACGCCTCGAATCACTGCCCGGCTCCGCGGTCCGCGATCGACAGGGCATGGTCGAGGTCGATCGCATGCTCGCCGCCTACGACAAGCTGGTCCGGAGTCTGCCGGAGGGTCGCCGCCACGCCCGCGACGTCACCGAGATCTGGTGGATGATCGAGGAATTGCGGGTGAGCCTGTTCGCGCAGAAGCTGGGCACGCCGTATCCGGTCTCCACCAAGCGGATCGAGAAGGCGATCAGCGCGATCCGCCGCTGAGCGCCCGGCTCAGTCCGCGACGGCGGCGGTGCGCGCCTTGCGCATCTCGGTGATCTCGCGTTCGAAATCGGCTGCGCTGGTGAAGGATCGGTACACCGAGGCGAAGCGCAGGTAAGCCACCTCGTCGAGATCGCGCAGCGGGCCGAGGATGGCCAGGCCCACCTCGTGGCTGGGCACCTCGGGGGAACCCTTGGCGCGGACCGCGTCCTCGACCTGCTGGGCCAGCAGGTTCAGGGCGTCGTCGTCGACCTCGCGGCCCTGGCAGGCGCGCCGCACGCCGACGATCACCTTCTCCCGGCTGAACGGCTCGGTGACGCCACTGCGCTTGACCACCGACAGGATCGCGGTCTCGACGGTGGTGAACCGGCGACCGCAGGACGGACACGACCGCCGACGGCGGATGGCCGTGCCCTCCTCGACTTCCCGCGAGTCGACGACTCGCGAGTCAGGGTGTCGGCAATACGGGCAATGCATCCGAGGGTTCCTTCGTCGATGCGACGCTACTCCATGGCACTTGACAGAATACCTGTCACTACTGCACCACCTGCCACTGCGTGGTGAGATCGGTGATCAACTCCGGTAGCCGCGCGACCATCCGCCCCCGGTCGAGCTTGGCCTGGAACGGTTCGCGGAACACCGACAGCGCCCGCGCCCGGTCGAGACAGAGCTCGAGATGGCGGGGCAGCAGGTCGTCGACGATGTAGGCCCAGCGGGTGTCGCGGTCGGCCCAGTTGAAGTCGGGCAGCGGCACCCGCAGGCCGAGCGCACCGGCGCGCACCGTCACCGGGTCGTACTGCCCCGGCGCGCGGGTGCCGGGCACCGCGGCCTTGCCGCCGACGGTGGTCACATACGTCATGACCCTGCCCATGCCGTCGCGTCCGGCGGCGGTCACGTCCCACTGGTCGGCGATGATCTCGTTCTGTTCACGGTCGGCCATCCGGACCAGCGCGTCGGCGCGGCCCTCGTCGGTTCCGCTGTCGATGCCGACCCACGCGGTGCGGACGTGGTCGTTGATCACCCCCGCGGCGCGCATCTCGTCGATCCCGGCCATTCCGTCGGCGAGGTACGCCTCATGCATCGGCACCAGGTCGAGGAAGATGTGTTTCTGCATGATCATCAACCTGGTCTGGTACCAGGCCAGATCGGCGGCGCTCAGCCGGGGGCCGAGCGTGGCCAGCCCGCCGATGTCGGCCGGGAGCGCGGCGACGAGTTCGGGCGGGGTGACGCGCAGCAGGTCGGCGACCGTGCTGCCTAGTTCGTGGGTACCGCCGACCGACAGCAGACCGCCGATGTCGCCGAGATCGAAGAATCCGGAGGCGAAGGAACCGCCCGCCAGCCCGGCCAGCCCGGCCCAGTAGAAGTCCGGGCGCGCGGCGGCGATGCGGAAGTAGTTCACATACACCTGCGGGAAAGTCGCGGCATTGGCGGCGACGCCGCGATAGGGCTCCCAGCTCGCGAGGTCGATGCCCGCGTTGTCGGTGGCGACGACGAGCCAATACTGGTGCAGCAGTGTGCCGTACCGGGCCGGTGCGATCCCGTCGGCCCTGGCCTCCTCCAGGGCGGCGAGCAGCGGCGGGGCGCTCAGCGGCAGCGCCGGGTGCAGACCTCCACCGAACTCGCCCTCGGCATTGACCGCGGGGAGGTCGAGGTAGTCCGCGTACGCGGGGACGGCGCGAGCAGCGGGCGCGAGCAGCGCGCCGAGGATCAGGCTGAGCAACAGGGCGATAGAGCAGCGGCGCACCGTGACCTCGCATCCAGTTCGGCCGCGGGCCCTACCTGCCCCGGCTCAGAATGCTCGTCAACTTAGCAACGTGTTCTAGTTCTGTGGGCGCTTTTCGATCAGTTCGATCGTAGATCGGCTGCCGAAAACGGCGCGAAAACCGGTCCTGCGCAGGCTTTTTGACGTTATCGAACTGTCTCGGACAGCACTGCCGACGAAGCGCCCTCCGACTGCGAGATCGACGACCCCATCGGCTCGACGCGATCACTGAAACTCCCCGCTCGCACGTGCGCGAGACCGAGGAAGGCCATGACCACCAACGCGGTCGCCAGCGCGACCACCGCCAGGGTGGCGAACCCGATCTGCGCGCGCTCGACCCGGCGTACCGGATGCGCGCCGCGCGTGGGGCCGACACCCGCGACCCGGCCGTACAGGGCGCCCGCCGCGGGCCGCCCGGCCACGCGCGGGCCACGATCGGCGCGCGCCGGGCGCGCGACCCGGGGCGCGGGCGAATCCGTGCGCGGCACCGTGGCGAACGCGATGTCCAGCGCCGCGTCGGCGGGCCTGCGCGAGGCTTCGACGAGGACCGCGCGCGCGGCGGCCGGACCCGCGGTGCCGTAGCCGGCGAACACCTCGGCGGCGGGACCACGCGAGATCTCGGGGCGGGGCCGCTCGGGCCGCGATTCCCGTGCGGGACGCGGGAGCTCCCGCGGCGCGCGGCGCGCGACGGCATCGCCGCCGCGCACGAGCGAGAAGGGTCGCCGCGCACGGGCCGAACGGCGCCGCCGGACGGCGGGCTCGGGGTAGGCGGTGTGGTCGTAGGACTGCAGGGCGCCGGTCGCTGTGCTCATCGGAAGAACCTCCGGGGTGGTGTGCCATTCGAACATCTGTGCGACGAACTGATGTTCGATTTCTACCACGCGAGAACGGCGATGTCAGCACGAAACGCCCGACATGCTCGAACAGATGTTTGATAGTTCGGCGTGGCGCGACTAACCTCGGAACAGCGAATTCGACCAGCGAAAGGGCGGGACACGGTGACCCACACAGACGACACGGGTGACGAAAGCGCTACCGGCACCGTCACATCGGGATCCGGAGCGGATCTCACCGTGCGTCAGCGCACGGTCCTCGAGGTCATCCGGACCTCGGTCACCGAGCGCGGCTACCCGCCCAGCATCCGCGAGATCGGCGACGCGGTCGGCCTCACCTCCACCTCCTCGGTGGCACATCAGCTGCGGGCACTCGAACGCAAGGGCTACCTACGCCGCGATCCGAACCGGCCACGCGCGGTGAACGTCCGCGGCCTGGACGAGGCGGTCCGCTCCGTGACCGCGCTCCCGGTGGAGTCCGTCGACGAGGTCGACGCGAATCGGCCGACCCCCACCTTCGTCCCCGTCCTCGGCCGCATCGCCGCCGGCGGGCCGATCCTGGCGGAACAGGCCGTGGAGGACGTGTTCCCGCTGCCGCGCGAGCTGGTCGGCGACGGATCGCTGTTCCTGCTCAAGGTCGTCGGCCAGTCGATGGTCGACGCGGCCATCTGCGACGGCGACTGGGTCGTGGTCCGCCAGCAGAATGTGGCCGAGGGTGGCGACATCGTGGCGGCGATGATCGACGGCGAGGCCACCGTCAAGACGTTCAAGCGCAGCGGCAAGGACGTGTGGCTGATGCCGCACAACCCGCATTTCGAACCGATCCCGGGCAACGACGCGCAAATCCTGGGCAAGGTCGTCACCGTCATCCGCAAGGTCTGACCGGTCAGCGCACGCCGGCGTCCATCTCCCAGATCAGGAGTTCGGCGGGGGTCACCGCGGTGACGCGATGGCCGCCCGCCGCGGTCAGGCGCACCGCGTCGCCCTGGGTCAGGGTTCCGTGGTCCTCGAAGTCGACACTGCCGCGGGCCACGAACACGTGCCCGTAGGGCGCGTCCGGCACGGTGATCGCGCGGCCCGGTTCCAGGCGCGCCACATGGAAGGTGGCGTGCCGGTTGCCCAGTCCGATCGCGGCGGCGCCGCGGTGGCGCGGCATGCCGGAGGCCACCGGCACCAGTTCGTTGCCGCGCAGGTCGCCGTCGATGTCGAGCTCCCGATAGCTCGGCGAGACGCCCTGCGTGTCCGGTGGGATCCACATCTGCACCACGTGCAGGCTGTCGCGTTCGCGGTAGCCCGCCCCGTTGCGCTCGGAGTGCCGGATGCCGGTGCCCGCGCTCATCCGCTGGGCCAGTCCGGGCCGGATCACGCCGGAGTGGCCCGCCGAATCCTGGTGCACCACGGTGCCTTCCAGGACCCAGGTGAGAATCTCGGTGTCGCGGTGCTGATGGGTGTCGAAGCCCTCGCCCGGTGCGACGACGTCCTCGTTGTGCACCAGCAGCAGCCCGTGCGCGTTGTCCTCCAGGACGAAGTTGCCGGTCGCTGGAAACGACTGCCGGGAGTCGAGCCAGGCGTTCCACCAGTGCGCCCGATCGCCACCCGGTATCACCCGTACCTGCGCCGTCGTCATCGTCGTCCACCTTCCCGCTATCCGGACTCGAGTCCGTATAGCGGGTAACGCAGGCCGGACCGGCGGCATTCCGGCCCGGCGACGCTCAGAAGGGCAGTGCCCCGCGCAGTCGCCCGACCAGGGTGCGGCCGGAATCGCGCTCGCGCTCGGAGAACAGGAACTGCAGTTCCTCCTCCAGGCTCTTGCGCACGACATCGCGCAGGTCGGCGGCCGCGGTGTCGAGATCCTCGGCCTCGAGCCACGGCGTCGGGTCGATCGGCGTGCCCGCCGAGTAGTAGAAGCGTTCCGGCCGCGGCAGCGGAGTCGGGCCGATGCCCTTGACCATCGGCGGATTGAGCTCGGGGTTGATGCCGAGCAGGCTGCACGTCCAGCGCAGCGGGCGCATCACCGGATGCTGCCCGTCGAAGACGATGTCGAACGCGTCGTCCACGCCGATCATCGCCAGCGGCACGATCGGCACGCCCGCCTGGATGGCCATCCGCGCGAAGCCGGTGCGGTTGTCCCACTTGAGCGCGTACTTCTCGCCCTTGCGCCGGATCGCCTCCCTGCCGCCGCCGGGGAACACCACCACCGCCTCGCCACGCTCGAGCAGTGCCAGGCAGTTCGACCTGGTCCCGCGCACCGCGCCGAAGCGGTGCAGCAGGTGCCGGACGCCGGGCACCATCAGCACGTGCTCGGCCAGGCCGCGGACCAGCCTGCCCCTGGCCCGCAGGATCTCCGGCATGAGCAGCGGCGCGTCGATCCCGCCGAGCAGATTGTGGTTGGCCACGATCAGCACCGGCCCCTCGGCCGGAATGTTCTCCAGGCCGTAGAAGCGCGGGCTCGCCCAGGCCCGCACCGGCGCGAACACCGCCTCGAACGCCCGGATCTCCCATTCGCTCGGCGACGGATTCAGCGGTGCGTTGTCGGAGAGGATCCGGTCGCCCTGCCCGACCGATCCCCCGCTGTTGTTCCCACTCACTGTCTGTGCACCCCGCTGGTCGTTCGACATAACACCCTCCTGCTGTCGACAATCGACCATAGCGCCGGAAAATGACTGTGTCGCATCGATCTTGACCGCGACCATGTGGCAAATCCCACTGGTCGGCTCAGTTCGGGACGACCTCCGCCGGGCCTGCGTGCGCGTACTCCGACAGCGCGGCGGCCAGCGCGTGCGGTACCCGCGCGCGGACCCTGGTGCCGCCTTCCTCGTGGTCGGAGGAGATGATCCGGCCGTCGGCGTGGATGCGCGCGAGTAGATCGCCGCGGCTGTAGGGCAGCAGCACACTGATCTCGACGTCGAGTCCGCCGAGCACCTCGGACAGCCGCTCGCGCAGCTGCTCCACGCCCGCGCCGGTGTGCGCGGAGACGAACGCCGCCTCCGGCAGCAGCCCGCGCAGGCGGGTGAGCTCGTTCGGGTCGGCCGCGTCGATCTTGTTGATCACCAGCAGTTCCGGCGGCGCCGCGGTGCCCTGCTCCTTGATCACATCGGTGATCACCTCGCGCACGGCCCTGATCTGCTCCAGCGGCAGCGGATCGGACCCGTCGACGACGTGCAGCAGCAGGTCGGCGCCGGTGACCTCCTCCAGCGTCGAGCGGAACGCCTCGACCAGCTGGGTCGGCAGGTGCCGGACGAAACCGACGGTGTCGGTGAACACCATCTCGCGGCCGTCGTCGAGGGCGGCCCTGCGAGTGGTCGGATCCAGGGTGGCGAACAGCGCGTCCTGCACCAGCAGGCCGGCGCCGGTGAGGGCGTTCATCAGGCTGGACTTGCCCGCGTTGGTGTAGCCGACGATCGCGACCGCGGGCACGCCGCTGCCCGCGCGCTTGGCGCGCATGGTGTCGCGGGCGGTCTTCATCTCGCGGATCTCGCGGCGCAGTTTGGCCATGCGCTCGCGGATGCGGCGGCGATCGGTCTCGATCTTGGTCTCACCGGGACCACGCAGACCCACACCGCCGTTGCTACCCGCGCGACCACCGGCCTGCCGGGACATGGACTCACCCCAGCCGCGCAGCCGCGGCAGCATGTACTCCATCTGCGCGAGGGCGACCTGGGCCTTGCCCTCGCGGGAGGTGGCGTGCTGGGCGAAGATGTCGAGGATCAGCGCGGTGCGGTCGATGACCTTCACCTTCACGACCTTCTCCAGCGCGGTGAGCTGCGCCGGGGTGAGCTCACCGTCGCAGATGACCGTGTCGGCGCCGGTCTCGAGCACGATCGTGCGCAGTTCCTCGGCCTTGCCGGAACCGATGTAGGTGGCCGGGTCGGGCTTGTCGCGGCGCTGGATCAGGCCCTCGAGGACCTCCGAGCCCGCGGTTTCGGCGAGCGCGGCCAGCTCGACCATGCTCGCGTCGGCCTGGGCGGCGCTGCCGGTGGTCCAGACACCCACCAGCACGACCCGTTCCAGGCGCAGCTGGCGGTATTCGACCTCGGTGATGTCGGTGAGTTCGGTGGACAGACCGGCGACGCGGCGCAGCGAGGAACGCTCGTCGAGCTGCATCTCGCCGACGGTCGGTTCGGCCGACCAGCCGGGGCGCTGCATGCGGGCCGCGTGCCGCGCCAGCGCGTCGTCGACGTCGCCGCGATCGGCGGTCACGTCAGGCTCGGCCGGGTCGGTGTACTCGGTCGAGGTGGGTTCTGTGGGGTTCTCAGATGTCGTCATACAACCTCCATGCTGCCACGTCACGGTGACAGGACGCATCCGGTTATCCCGCTACCGCGCGTCCCACCACTCCCGGCCGATCGCACCGGCCGCCACCAGCACCGACGGGCCGCGCAGGCTCGCCCGTCCCGCGGCGATGCCGACCAGCACCTGCCCGCCGGGCACGCGCACCGTCACCTCGCCCGACCCGGTGCCCACCGCGACGCCCGCGGCGGTGAGGGCGGCGGCCGCGGCCGCGACGGTGCCTGTTCCGCAGGAGCGGGTCTCGCCGACCCCGCGTTCGTAGACGCGCATGTCGACGGCGTTGCCCGCGTCGAGCGGGGTGAGGATCTCGACGTTGACCCCGTGCGGGAACAGATCCGGATCGAAGCCGGGCGCGGCGGTGAGATCCAGCTTCGCCAGCGCCTCGGCGGTGAGCGTGTCGTCGACGCAGGCCAGGTGCGGATTGCCGACGTCGATGCCGATGCCCGCCAGTGCCCAGCCGCCCAGCGTCGCGGTGGAGGGGCCGAGTTCGCGGACCACGCCCATGTCGACGGTCACCTCGCCGTCGACCGGTCCCGCGGCGTGCACCACCACCGGCCGGGCGCCCGCGCGGCTGCCGACGACGAACTCGGTGCGCGACTCCATCCCCGACGCCACCAGGTAGTGCGCGAAGACCCGCACGCCGTTGCCGCACATCTCTGCGATCGAGCCGTCGGCATTGCGGTAGTCCATGAACCAGTCGTCGGCACCGACGCCCTCGGGCAGCGCCTCGAGCACGCCCGCGGTGCGCAGGGCGCCCGCGCGGGCCACGCGCAGCACACCGTCGGCACCGAGCCCGCGGCGCCGATCACACAGGGCGGCGACGCGATCGACGGTCAGGTCGAGCTGGACCTGCGGGTCGGGCAGCACGACGAAGTCGTTCTCGGTGCCGTGGCCCTTGCTGAATTCGATGTCGGACACGCCGACCATTGTCCTCCCCGCCGTCGAGCGGCGCGCTACCGGGCGAAGGTGCGCCGCTGCCTGGCGATCTCGTAGAGGCTGATCGCCCCGGCCGAGGGCGCGCCGAGCGAGCTGGCGGTGCCGCCCATCGGAATGGTCACCAGGTCGTCGCAGGCCTCGGCCCAGGCCGTGCTCATCCCGGAGGTCTCGTTGCCGACCACCAGGATCGTGGCCTCGGTGAAGTCGTAGTCGTAGATGGTGCTCGGCGCGTGCTCGTCGGTGCCGACGATGCGGGTGGGGATGCCGCGCGCGACCTGTCGGTCCCGGAACTCGAGCACCTGGGCGGGTCCCGGGGCGCGCAGGACGGGTACTGCGAAGAGGGAGCCGGTGGAGGCCCGCACCGCCTGCGGGTCGAACTGGTCGGCGCCGTGCCCGGTGACGATCACCCCGGAGGCGCCGAAGGCGTCGGCCGAGCGGATCAGCGTGCCGAGGTTGCCCGGCGAGTTGGGGCGGTCGAACACCACGACGACGGGGGCGTCCTCGCCCGGCTCGCCCGGCGCGTAGTCGGCCAGCTCCGGCTGCCGCGAGACCGCGACCGCGACGATCTCC
This sequence comes from Nocardia neocaledoniensis, assembly GCF_003182135.1. Classification (GTDB taxonomy): domain Bacteria; phylum Actinomycetota; class Actinomycetes; order Mycobacteriales; family Mycobacteriaceae; genus Nocardia; species Nocardia neocaledoniensis. Next base: position 537,039 of record NZ_QGTL01000001.1, read on the forward strand.
GGTGCACTGGCCGACTTCTCCCCCAGCTCGGCCATGAGTTCGGGCACCAGCCCGACCTGCGGCACCTCGGCGGTGTCGAGGACCTCGCGCGCCCAGCTCGACAGGTCGGGCCCGCCGAGCCGGTAGAGCAGCGTTTCCAGCGGCCAGTCGTTGGCCAGCGCCTGGGTGATCGGGCGCACGCCCTGCACGAGGAACCGGCCGTCGCGATGCCGCTTGGTCCGGTTGCTCAGGTAGGCCTGCCACACCTGCACCGAGGCGTTGCGGGTGCTCACTCGTCGCGTCACTGCGCTGTCTGTCCCATCTGGTCGTCGAGCAGTGCCAGCGCGGTCGCGGCGAGCTCGGGATCGGCGCCGTCGACCCAGGTCACCCGGGGATCGCGGCGGAACCACGACCGCTGCCTGCGCACGTACCGGCGGGTGCCGATCAGGGTGCGCTCGCGGGCGTGGGCGAGGTCGTACTCGCCGTCGAGATGGGCCAGCACCTGGGCGTAGCCGATCGCGCGGCGGGCGGTCTGGCCGTCGCGCAGCCCGATCTCGAGCAGGCCGCGCACCTCCTCGACCAGGCCGGTGTCGAACATCAGCGCGGTGCGCCGCTCGATGCGGGCGTCCAGCTCGGCGGTCTCGCGGTCGACGCCGAGGATGACGGTGTCCCAGCGCGGCGGGCCGATGGTCGGGGCCGAGGCCGCGAAGGGCTGTCCGGTCAGTTCGACCACCTCGAGCGCGCGCACCATCCGTCGGCCGTCGGTGGGCAGGATGGTGGCCGCGGCGACCGGGTCGGCCTGCTTCAGCGCCGCGTGGACCGCGTGCACGCCGCCCTCGGCGAGCACCGCCTCCCAGCGCGCCCTGACCTCCGGATCGGTCGCGGGGAAGTCCCACTGGTCCAGCAGCGCCTGGACGTACATCATCGAGCCGCCCACGATGACCGGCGTGCGGTCGCGGCCCAGGAGGTCTTCGACGATCGCGCTCGCGGCGCTCTGATACGCGGCGACGGTCGCGGTCTCGGTGACGTCGAGGACGTCGAGCAGGTGGTGGGTGATCCCGCGCCGCTGCGCGACCGGCAGCTTCGCGGTGCCCACGTCCATGCCGCGGTAGAGCTGCATCGCGTCGATGTTGACGATCTCGCCGTCGAGCCGCTGCGCCAGATCCAGCGCCAGATCGGACTTCCCGGTGGCCGTCGGTCCGACGACCGCGACGGGACGCACCTGCCGGCTCGTCACAGCTCGATCCCTTCCCGTCCACCCGGTTGCCACACGCTCACGTCGTAGCCGACCCCGAAGGGCGCGGCCTGATAGAGGGTACGCACCCGCGGATCGGCCGGATCGGCGGCGAACAGTCCGGCCAGCGCCTGATAGGCGGCCCTGCCCTCGATCAGCAGATCCGCGCACAGCGCCGGGTCGAGCGCGGCGAGCCCGGCCCGCGCACCGGCACGCAACGCGGCGTCGACGCGTTGCTGCTCCGGGGCCGCGCGCTCGTCGAGGTAGCCGGGCGCCTGCACCGTGAGGGTGGCCGCGCCGTCCCCGACGACGAGCACCGCGTGCGGGGCCGGGTCGGCGTCGAGTTCGGCGCGCAGCGCGGTGCCGATCCTGGCGCATTCGGCGGGCGCGGTGTCGGCGGCGAGCAGCCGCGCGGTGACCTCGACCCCGGGCGCGACCTGCTCCCGCAACCATCCGGCGATCAGGACCGGCAGCGGAAGCTGGGCGTCTGCCGGCGCCGGCTCGCGCGGCGCGGGGCCGAGCCCGACGACGACGTCGGCGCCGAAGCCGCGGAAGGTCCCTCTGGTCGTGGACGGGAAGTTCTGGTCGTGCGCGCCGACGCCGAGGACGGTCCAGCGCGCGGCCGACGCGGCGAGCGCGGTGGCCGCGTCCAAGGCGGCGGCGCGCAGCACCGCGACGGGGTCGTCGGGATCGCCGCCCGGCGCGCCGGGACGCCCACACAGTTCGGGCACCAGCAACGGCGGCGACGGGACCAGGGCCGCTATCGAGAACACGCCGTAACCGTAGCCGTAGCGCGGGCATCGTCCGGCATCCACCGCACTCCGGCGGGGGTGCGCTCCGCGAGTGTCCGGCGCGGCGATGCCCGCCGAGATTGCTAGTGTTTTCTGGTGCGACCACCCCCGCCGTTCGGGACGAAATCCCAGGAAATCCGGCATCCGATCCCTCGGATCGATGGTTTCCTCGGCCCGGACCGGGTTCAATGGGATGTGCTAGGGCGTAACCAGGCAGCCGTGACGCGCGGCAGGGACGGAGAGCAATGACCGACAGCAACGGAACCGCGAAGCCCACCCCCGGTCCGGGCCCGCGACCGTCCGGTACCCCCAAGCCCGGCGGCAAGCCCGCACGCGCGCCGAAGCCGCACGCCGTGAAACCGGCGCCGGGCCCCGACCAACCGCACCCGCACCCCGTCGTCGTGCCGACCGTCACCGACCCGAGCAAATGGGGCCGCGTCGACGAGGACGGCACCGCCTGGGTGAAGACCGCCGACGGCGAGCGCGTCGTCGGATCCTGGCAGGCCGGCGACGCCGCCGAGGGGCTGCAGCACTTCGGCCGCCGCTTCGACGACCTGGCCACCGAGGTCGCCCTGCTCGAGGCCCGGCTCGCCGCCGGCGCCGACGCGCGCAAGACCAAGGCCGCCGCGCTCGCGCTGGCCGAGTCGTTGCCCACCGCGGCCGTGATCGGCGACATCGAGGGCCTGGCCGCCCGGCTGCAGGCGATCACCGAGCACTCCGAGGAAGCCGCCGCGCACGCCAAGGAGGAGAAGGAACGCGCCAGGCACGAGCACACCGAGCGCAAGGAGGCGCTCGCCGCCGAGGCCGAGCAGATCGCCGCCGAGTCCACCCAGTGGAAGGCGGCGGGCGATCGGCTGCGCGAGATCCTCGACGAGTGGAAGTCCATCCGCGGCGTGGATCGCAAGGTCGACGACGCGCTGTGGAAGCGCTACTCCAAGGCCCGTGAGGCGTTCAACCGCCGCCGCGGCGCCCACTTCGCCGAGCTCGACCGGGAACGCGCCTCGGCGAAGACCCGCAAGGAAGAGCTGTGCGTGCGCGCCGAGGAGCTGTCCGGCTCCACCGACTGGTCCGGCACCGCCGCGGTGTTCCGCGATCTGCTCACCGAGTGGAAGGCCGCCGGACGCGCCCCGCGTGAGGCCGACGAGGCGCTGTGGCGCCGGTTCAAGAGCGCGCAGGACGTGTTCTTCGCCGCCCGCAACGCGGCGGTGTCCGAACGCGACGCCGAGTTCGAGCACAACGCCACCGCCAAGGAAGAGCTGCTGCGCGCCTACGAGCACATCGACCCGGCTACCGGGCTCGACGCCGCGCGTGCCGCGCTGCGCGAACTGCAGGACAAGTGGGACGCGATCGGCAAGGTGCCGCGCGAGCGGATGCAGGAGCTCGAGGGCAAGCTGCGCGCGATCGAGAAGCGCGTGCGCGATGCCGCCGACCAGCAGTGGCGGCGCACCGATCCGGAGGCCGTGGCCCGCGCGGCGCAGTTCCGGGAGCGGGTCGCCCAGTTCGAGGAGCAGGCCGCCAAGGCCACCGCGGCGGGCAAGAAGCGCGACGCGGAGAAGGCGCTCGAGCAGGCCAAGCAGTGGCGGGAATGGGCCGAGGCCGCCGAGGGCGCCGTCAGCAACAGGTAGCCGACAGACACGAAACCCCCGACCGATCCGGTCGGGGGTTTCGTCGTTCTCGGGGACCTATTCGCCGGTCAGGCGCTTGCGGTCGCGTTCCTCGGCCGCACGCGCGGCATTGCGGCGCTGTTCCTCGGCCGCCAGCTGAACCGCGGTGCGGCTCCACACCACGCGCACCCAGTGGAAGGTGAGCACCATGATCGCGATCGTGCCGAGGATCAGGCCGATCCCGGGGCCCGCGCCCTCGTAGTTGCCCAGGCCGGGGGTCTGCCGGTGCCAGATCGAGAGCACGCCGAAGACGCTGCCGACGGCCGAACCCGCGCAGGCCAGCCAGGCCAGCACCCAGCGTCGGGTGGTCAGGGCGAGCAGCGAGAAGCCGACACCGAAGACGATCACCAGCCACACGAAGATCCGCGAGGGCAGCCCGATGTGCTCGAGCCGCGCGGCGTCGGTGTTGAGCAGCACGTCGAAGCCACGCGCGGTGCCCGCGGTCGGCAGCACCAGCGAGATCAGCAGCGCGAACACCGCGCCCGCCACCACCAGCGCCCGCGCGCCGGGGTCGATCTCCCCGGCGATGCGGCGTTCCACCGCGTCGAGTTCGCCGCGGAACTGTTCGAATTCCTGGTCCTCGTCCACCCGGTTCACCGCGTTGTCACTCCTGTCGGCAGGCTGGTCGTCGCTGGGCGCGGGCGCGCCGGGTTCCACTGTGCCATCACCGGGAACCGCGCTCGCGTCCGACCCACTACTCCCGGTAGTAGATTCGGGCTCCTCGGCGGGAGGGTTCACGCCGAGCATCCCGTGGAGCAGCCGCTGACGGCAGGCTCGACGGTGACCGGCGCGCCGATCTTCGGCAGCCCGAGGCCGACGCCGATCGGTTCGGTCTTGGGCGTCACGCCGCGTTCGTGCGCGTCGCCTGCCCTGGTGCGCCGGTGCGACTTGACCACGCCGTCGGCGATGAGGTGGTGCGGCGCCGCCGCGGTGATGTCGACGGTGACGAGGTCGCCGGGCCGAATGCCCGCCGCGTCGCCGGGCCGGAAGTGCACCAGCCTGCCGTCGCGGGCCCGGCCGCTCATCCGGGCGGTGGCGGCGTTCTTCTTGCCCGCGCCCTCGGCCACCAGCAGTTCGACCTCGGTGCCGATCAGGGCCTGGTTCGCCTCCAGCGACACCTGCTCCTGCAGGGCGATCAGCCGGTCGTAGCGCTCCTGCACGACCGCCTTGGGCAGCTGATCGGGCAGTTCGGCGGCGGGCGTGCCGGGCCGCTTGGAGTACTGGAAGGTGTAGGCGCTGGTGAAGCGCGCCCGGCGCACCACGTCCAGCGTCTCCTGGAAGTCCTCCTCGGTCTCGCCGGGGAAGCCGACGATGATGTCGGTGGTGATCGAGGCGTGCGGCATGGCGGCCCGCACCTTGTCGATGATGCCGAGGAAGCGCTCCTTGCGGTAGGAGCGGCGCATCGCCTTGAGCACGCGGTCCGAGCCGGACTGCAACGGCATGTGCAGCTGCGGGCAGACATTGGGGGTCTGCGCCATCGCCTCGATGACGTCGTCGGTGAACTCGGCCGGATGCGGGGACGTGAAGCGCACGCGTTCGAGTCCCTCGATCCGCCCCGCCGCTCGCAGCAGCTGAGCGAAGGCGCCGCGATCGCGCGGCTGGTCGGGGTCGACGAAGTTCACGCCGTAGGAGTTCACGTTCTGGCCGAGCAGCGTCACCTCGAGCACGCCCTGGTCGACGAGCGCCTGCACCTCGGCGAGCACATCACCGGGGCGGCGGTCGACCTCCTTGCCGCGCAGGGCGGGCACGATGCAGAAGGTGCAGGTGTTGTTGCAGCCCACCGAGATCGACACCCAGCCCGCGTAGGCCGATTCGCGCTTGGCGGGCAGCGTCGACGGGAAGGCCTCGAGCGACTCGAGGATCTCGACCTGGGCCTGTTCGTTGTGCCTGGCCCGCTCCAGCAGCACCGGCAGCGAGCCGATGTTGTGGGTGCCGAACACCACGTCGACCCACGGTGCCTTGCGCACGACCGTCTCGCGGTCCTTCTGCGCCAGGCAGCCGCCGACGGCGATCTGCATGCCGGGGCGGCCCTGCTTGACCGGAGCCAGGTGACCGAGGGTGCCGTAGAGCTTGTTGTCGGCGTTCTCGCGCACCGCGCAGGTGTTGAAGACCACCAGATCGGGGGTCTGGTCGGGGTCGGCCTTCACATAGCCCGCGTCCTCGAGCAGGCCGGACAAGCGCTCGGAATCGTGCACGTTCATCTGGCAGCCGAAGGTGCGGACCTCGTAACTGCGCGCCTGGGTCACCGTGCGCTCCGTCGCGTCCTGTCCGTTCGAATCCACCCGTACAGGGTACGGCCACCAGCGCACGGGCCTGCGGCGCGGTCACCGTCGCACCGCTGTGGCCTGCGCGGCAAGCAAGCGGCGCCCAGGTTACCGGCGGGTGTCATCTCGGCGTGCCGCGACGGCGAGTCACGGAAAGCGGGGCAAATCTCCGAAGAACGCCTAAGGTTTCTGACCATGACCGACGACGCCGCACCCGCGACCGGGAAGGCCGACGCCGCAGCCACTGCCGGCGCGCCGCCGATGATCTCGATGCGCAACGTGGACAAACACTTCGGTGAGCTCCACGTTCTGCGCGACATCAACCTGGACGTGCCCCGCGGGCAGGTCGTGATCGTCCTCGGCCCCTCGGGCTCGGGGAAGTCCACGCTGTGCCGCACCATCAACAGACTCGAACCGATCGACTCCGGTGACATCGCCATCGACGGCGTCGCGCTGCCCGCCGAGGGCAAGGCGCTGGCCGCGCTGCGTGCCGAGGTGGGCATGGTGTTCCAGTCGTTCAATCTCTTCGCGCACAAGACGATTCTCGAGAACGTGATGCTCGCGCCGCTGAAGGTGCGCGGCGTCAAGAAGGACGAGGCGCGCAAGAAGGCCCTCGCCCTGCTCGACCGCGTCGGCATCGCCAACCAGGCCGACAAGTACCCCGCGCAGCTGTCCGGTGGCCAGCAGCAGCGTGTCGCCATCGCCCGCTCGCTGGCGATGGACCCCAAGGTGATGCTGTTCGACGAGCCGACCTCGGCGCTGGACCCGGAGATGGTCAACGAGGTGCTCGAAGTGATGGTCTCCCTGGCCAAGGAGGGCATGACCATGCTCGTCGTCACCCACGAGATGGGCTTCGCCCGCCGGGCGGGTGACCGGGTGTTGTTCATGGCCGACGGTGAGGTCGTCGAGGACACCGCGCCGGAGACCTTCTTCACCGCGCCCACCTCGGACCGCGCCAAGGACTTCCTCGGCAAAATTCTCAGTCACTGAGCCCACTCACACCATCACCAGGAGAAGGACACTCGATGAGGATCAATCGTGCGATGCGGGTCGGAATCGGCGCCGCGGCACTGGCATTGGCGGCCACGCTCACCGCTTGCGGCGGCGGCGACGAGGGCTCGGTGCTCGACCACGCCAAGGAAGGCAAGCTGACCGTCGGCATCAAGTTCGACCAGCCCGGTCTCGGCCTGCGCAACACCGACGGCACCTACAGCGGCCTCGATGTCGAGGTCTCCAAGTACGTCGCCGAGAAGCTGGGCGTCAAGCCGGAGAACATCGAATTCAAGGAAGCGCCCTCGGGCCAGCGCGAGACGCTGATCGAGAACGGTCAGGTCGACTTCATCGTCGCCACCTACTCGATCACCGATTCGCGTAAGCAGAAGGTCGATTTCGCCGGTCCGTACTACGTCGCGGGTCAGGACCTGCTGGTGCGGGCCGACAACACCGACATCACCGGCCCGGACTCGCTGGCGGGCAAGAAGGTGTGCTCGGTGAAGGGTTCCACCCCGGCCCAGAACATCCAGAAGAACTACCCGCAGGCGCAACTGCAGACCTACGACACGTACTCGCTGTGCATCGAGGCGCTGCGTGGCGGCGCGATCGACGCGGTCACCACCGACAACGTGATCCTGGCCGGTTACGCCGCGCAGGCGCCGGGCACCTACAAGCTGGTGAACAAGACCTTCACCACCGAGAACTACGGCATCGGCCTGAAGAAGGGCGATTCGGAGGGCCGGGGCAAGATCAACGACGCGATCGAGGCGATGATCGCCGACGGCGCCTGGAAGGCGGCGCTGGAGAAGTCCTTCGCCGGAACCGGTTTCGCGATCCCGCAGCCGCCGACCGTCGACCGCTACTGATCGACACCGCCGCGGTGGCCCGGAAGCCACCGCGGCGGTGAACTCCCGCTTGCCCTTTCACATCGATCGGAGGACGCGCGTCCGTGTTCGACCTGATCTCGAGGTATGACTCCGAAATCCTCGACGCCTTCTGGGTGACCATCAAGCTGACGTTCTTCTCGGCGATCGGCGCCCTGGTCATCGGCACCCTCGTCGCGGCCATGCGCGTGTCCCCGATTCCGGTGGCCCGCTGGATCGGCACCGCCTACGTGTCGATCTTCCGCAACACCCCGCTGACCCTGATCATCGTGTTCTGCTCGCTGGGCCTCTACACCACGCTCGGCTGGAAGCTGGCCGGTGATTCGCTGGCGGACAACAACTACCGCTGGGCGATCGTCGGCCTCAGCGTCTACACCGCGGCCTTCGTCTGCGAATCGCTGCGCTCGGGCATCAACACCGTGCCGCTGGGCCAGTCCGAGGCCGGGCGCTCGCTGGGCTTCGGGTTCGCCCAGAACCTGCGCCTGGTGGTGCTGCCGCAGGCGTTCCGCGCGGTCATCGCGCCGCTGGGCAGCGTCCTGATCGCGCTGACGAAGAACTCCACGATCGCCTCGGCGATCGGTGTCGGCGAGGCCGCCCTGTTGATGAGCACGATGAACGAGAACGAGGCCGCGGTGCTCGCGATCGGTGCGATCTTCGCGCTCGGCTTCGTCATTCTCACCCTGCCGACCGGCTTGTTCTTCGGCTGGCTGGCCAAGCGATACGAGGTGGCCCGATGAGTGCGAGCGCTTCGGTTCTCTTCGACGCGCCCGGCCCCAAGGCCCGGGTCAGGCACGGCATCTACTCGGTGCTGGTCCTGCTCGCGCTGGTCGCCTTCGGCTGGGTGCTGTTCGACGCGTTCGACGAGAAGGGCCAGTTCACCGCGGCCAAATGGGAACCGTTCCTGGACTCGGGTGTCTGGGAGACCTATCTGCTGCCCGGTCTGCAGGGCACGTTGACGGCGGCGGCGATCTCGATCGTCGGCGCGCTGATCTTCGGCATGATCTTCGGCATCCTGCGGCTGTCGGATCACCGGTGGGTGCGCTGGACCGCGGGCGCGATCGTCGAACTGGCGCGTGCGATCCCGGTGCTGATCCTGATGATCTTCCTGTTCGCGGTGTTCGGCGACTACAAGGTGTTCCGCTCCGATGATCTGGCCCTGGCGGCCGTGGTCATCGCGCTGATCATCTACAACGCCTCGGTCATCGCGGAGATCGTCCGGGCGGGTATCCGCTCGCTGCCCAAGGGGCAGACCGAGGCCGCGGTGGCGCTGGGTCTGCGCAAGTCGCAGCTGATGCGGCTGATCCTGCTGCCGCAGGCCGTCACGGCGATGTTGCCCGCGCTGGTCTCGCAGATGGTGGTCGTCCTCAAGGACACCGCGCTCGGCTACCAGATCACCTATGTGGAGCTGGTTCGTTCGGCGCAGCAGGAGGGCGCGTCGCAGCAGAACACGATCCCCGCGCTGATGGTTGTCGCGCTGATCATGATCTCGCTCAACATCGCGCTGACCTTCCTGGCCACCACGTTGGAGAAGCGGCTGCGGTCGCGGCGCAAGAAGGGCGGCGCCGTCCTGGCCGCCGATTCGATCGTCACCGACGCAGCGCCCGGCGTCGACATCGGCAAGAAGTAGCACGAAGCGAACAGTGGCCCGGTCCGCACGGACCGGGCCACTGTCGTGTCCGCGCCGGGCTACTTCGGGTAGGTGTAGAACCCCTCCCCGGTGGCAGCGCCGAGCTTGCCCTTGTCGATGTAGTTCTCCTTGAGCCAGGCGGCGAGTTTCTTGTGGGCGTCGCTGCCGTTGATCAGGATGTTGTACGGGGTGGTCAACCCGACGATGTCGAGGATCTGGAACGGACCCATCGGCGCGCCGGTCGCGATGCGCCAGGTCTCGTCGACCGCAGCCGGTTCAGCGTAGCCGCCCGCGGCGAGTTCGATGCCGGAGTTGAGGAACGGCACCAGCAGCGAGTTGAGGACGTACCCCGCCTTCTCCTTGTGCAGTTCGATCGGCACCATGCCGATGGCTTTCGCGAACGCCGCCACCGCAGTGAACACCGCCGGATCGGTCCGCTCGGTGCCCATCACCTCCGCCGTGTTGAACTTCCACACGTGGTTGGCGAAGTGCAGCGCCAGGAAGCGATCGGGCCGTCCGGTGTAGTCGGCGATGTCGCTGGGCAGCAGCGTCGAGGAGTTGGTGGCGAACACGGTCCGCTCGGGGGCGAGCGTGCCGAGCTTCTCGTAGAGGTCGCGTTTGATCTCGAGGACCTCCGGGACGGCCTCGATGATCAGGTCGGCCTCGGCCGCGGCGGTCGCGAGATCGGCGGTGAGGGTGATCCCGGCCGTGGTCGCCGCCGTGTTGTCCGCGTCGGCGCCGTCCACGTCCTGCTGATACACCTGGGCCAGGCCGTCGAAGCGTTTCCTGGCGGCCGTGAGGGCCTCGTCGTCGATGTCGTAGGCGGTGACGTCGAACCCGTGGAACGCGGTCTGGAAGGCGATCTGGGAACCGAGCACTCCCGTGCCGAGGACCGTCACCTTGCGGAATTCGTTGGCCATGCGTCTCCTCCCGTTCGGGAAGCGGATCCCCCGTACCGCTCCGCGCCAGCGGCGGCCGGTCCCGGCCACCGCTGTCCATCATGGCCCTGCGGTGCCGCCGCGCTCGACGGTGCGGCGGTCACAGTTCGGCCACCGGCCCCGGGCGTGGAGTCCCTCAGCCCGGGGTGACGAGCCCCTCGGCGACCATCCAGTCGCGGGCGACGTCGGCGGGTTCGCGGCCCTCGATGTCGACCTGGCGGTTGAGTTCGGTGATCACCTCGTTGGTCAGGCGCGCCGAGATCGGCGCCATGATCTGGGCGACCTGCGGATGCGCGGCGGCGAAGTCGCCGTGCATCACCACCGCGGCGTTGTACTTCGGGAAGAAGCCGCGATCGTCGACCAGCAATACCAGGTCGAGGGCGGGGATGCGCCCGTCGGTGGCCGCGACCGAGCCGAAGCGGCACTGATTCGCGTCGGCCGTGGCCTGGTAGACCAGCGCATCCTGGACGATCTGCTTCTGGACCCTGGGCACGTCGATACCGTATTTGCGGGCCATCCCCGGGTAGCCGTCCTGGCGCACGTTGAACTCGGTCCCCACACAGGTGGCGGCCATGGCGGGATCCTTCGCGATCAGCGCCGCGTAGTCCGAGAGGGTGCGAACCCCGGTCTCCTCGGCGGTGCGACGGCTGGTGACGAGGGCGTAGGTGTTGTTCATCGGCGCCATGGCCGTCCACACCATGTTGTGCTGGGCGAGGTCGGCGTCGCGCACGAGTTCGAACTGGCGGCGCTCGTCCGGTTCGGGTGTCTCGTTGCCCAGGTAGTTGATCCAGCCGGTGCCGGTGTAGTCGTAGGCGATGTCGACCTGGCCGAGCAGCTGGGCGTCCCGCAGGCTGTTGGAGCCCTGGATGTTGGTCAGGTCGCGCACGTTCGCGCCGGCGGCGGTGAGGGCGAATTCGATCAGGTAGCCGTGGATGTTGGCCTCGGTGAAGTCCTTGGAGCCCACCGTCACCGCGACGCCGTCGAGTTCGGGGACCGGCCGGATGCTGCCTGGCCCCACCGGCAGCGGCACCGAACCACCGGACTGCAGGCCACAACTCGCCAGTAGCACGACACCGATTACCGGGACCAGCCCGCGTACCCATCGGGTGATCCTCACCGCAACCCCCTCGGTCCGAGGAACTGTTCGGCCAGCGCGCCGAGCCAGTCGACGAACAGCGCCAGCGCGACGGCGAGCACCGCGCCCAGCGTGAGCGTCACGGTGTCGCGCAGTTTGTAGCCGGTGTCGATCAGGATGCCGAGCCCGCCCGCGCTCACCAGGAACGACAGTGTCGCGGTGCCGACCGCCAGCACCAGCGCGGTGCGCAAACCGGCCAGGATGTAGGGCACGGCGAGGGGGAACTCGATGCGCCGCAGGACCTGTGCCGCCGACATGCCCTGCCCGCGCCCGGCGTCGACGAGCGCGGGATCCACTTCCTGATAGCCGAGGATCGTGTTGCGCAGCACCGGCAGCAGCGAGCAGAAGGCGATGGGCGCCACCCCCACCCAGAAGCCAGTGGTCCGGGTGATCAGGTAGCACAGCACGATCAGGCCGATGGCGGGCGCCGAGGCCCCGATATTGGCGATGCCGACGAAGATCGGGGCGAGACGGCGGAATCGGGGCCGGGTGAGCAGCGTGCCCAGCGGCACCGCCACGGCGACCACGATCAGCACCACGGCCGCGGTGATCAGCACGTGCTGCCAGGTGACGGTGGCGATGTTGCCCGGGTTCACGCTGGCCTGCTGGGTGAGCGTGAGGTCGCGCCGGAACGCCCACACCAGCACGCCGACGGTGAGGATCAGCACGATCACCGGCTGCACCAGCAGGCGCAGGAATTCGGCGCGGCGCTGGGCCGCCGGTGCGGCGACGGCGGCGGGGCGGTCAACGAGCGGCTTCGGCTGAGCGGTCGCGGCCGTCATGCCGACGCCGTTTCGGTGGTGCTCGCGGCCGCGAGGTGCTGGATCAATGTGTCGGTCGTGACCAGTCCCGCGTAGGCGCCGCCGCCGTCGACGACGAGGGCGGACGCCGTGCGTTCGGTGAGCAGGATCGCGAGGGCGTCCTGCAGTGTCGCGTCGGCGGGTACCGTCGCGCTGATCGGGGTGCCGCGATCGTGGAGCGAATCCGCGTGGGCGAGTTCGGCTTCGGTGACGCGGCGCAGCGGGCGGCGGTGCTCGTCGAGGACGACGGCCCAGTCGTGCTCGCTCGCGCGTAGGGTCGCGGCCAGCTCGGCCGGGGCGGTGTCCGCCTCGACGGCGACGCCCTGGGCCAGCTCGAGGTCGGCCAGGACGGCGAGGCCGAGCCGGTCGATGGTGGCGGTGGCGCCGACGAAGCCGGCGACGGTGTCGTCGGCGGGCGCGGCCAGGATCGCGGCCGGGGTGTCGTATTGCAGGATGCGGGAGCGGTCGCCGAGGACGGCGATCCGGTCGCCGAGTTTGACGGCTTCGCCGAAGTCGTGGGTGACGAAGACGATGGTCTTGCCGAGTTCGCCCTGCAGGCGCAGCAATTCGTCCTGCAGCAGCGCGCGGGTGATCGGGTCGACGGCGCCGAACGGTTCGTCCATCAGCAGCACCGGCGGGTCGGCGGCCAACGCGCGCGCGACGCCGACGCGCTGCTGCTGACCGCCGGAGAGCTGGCGCGGGTAGCGGTTCCGGTACACGCCCGGGTCGAGTCCGACCAGCTCGAGCATCTCGTCGACACGGGCGGTGGTGCGCCGACGATCCCAGCCGAGCAGCCCGGGCACCGTGGCGATGTTCTTGGCCACGGTCAGGTGCGGGAACAACCCGGCCTGCTGGATGGAGTAGCCGATGCCACGGCGCAGGTCGTCGGCGTCGATCGAGGCGGCGTCGCGTCCACCGATGGTGACGGTGCCCGACGTCGGCTCGATCAGCCGGTTGATCATCCGCATCGTGGTGGTCTTGCCGCAGCCCGAGGGACCGACCAGGACGACGATCTCGCCGGCGGGGATGGTCAGGGAGACCTCGTCGACCGCCGGATCTGCTTGTTCCGGATAGCGTTTGGTGACGCGGTCCAGGACGATCTCGACGCCGGAGACCGCGCCGGTCCCGCTCGCGATGGTGGTTTCGGTGTCAGTCACGGATTCCCCTCGAGATGGTGAGCCGTCCGAGCAGAAGCAAGACGCCGTCGAGCGCGAGTGCGAGCACGACGATGAGGACGGTGCCGGTGAGTGCCTGCGGCACCGCGTTGGGACTGCCGAGGCGCGAGAGCCCCGAGAAGATCAGGTTTCCGAGCCCGGGGCCTTTCGCGTAGGCCGCCAGGGCCAGGATGCCCATGATCATCTGGGTGCTGACCCGCATGCCTGCCAGGATCGAGGGCCAGGCCAGCGGCAGCTCGACGGCGGTGAGCAACCGCAGCCGGTTCATCCCGACGCCGCGCGCCGCGTCGACGACAGCCGGGTCGACGGCGGAGAGCCCGAGCACCGTGTTGCGCAGGATCGGCAGCAGGGCGTAGAGCACCAGCGCCACGATCGTCGGCCCGACACCGAGCCCCAGGAACGGGATCAGCAGACCGAGCAGCGCGAACGACGGGACCGTGAGGATGGCACCCGCGGTGGCGGTCGCGGCGGCGGACCCGAGCGGGCTCCGGTACACCAGCACGCCGACGAGGACCGCGATGAGCGTGGCCAGCACCAGCGACTGCACCACGGCCGACACGTGCAGATACGAATCGACCAGCAACTGTTCCCGCCGGTTCACCACGAACGTCCACAACGCGTCCAGGGTCCACCTCCCCGTCGTCCGGCGGCCGCACGCGGCCCTGTCCCGGAATGCCCACCCCATCCACGGGTGAAACACCCCGTCCCCACACCCCGCCACACCGTGCGGCGCCCAATCCGCCTGCGCACAACCAGGTTTCATCGGCGCCGAGCCATCCTACGCCGCGTTCCTCCCCCGCGCGGCGGTTCACTTCTCCCGCTCCACAGTTCCCTCGGCCGCATCGTCCACGTTCCCCGTCGTGGGCCGGGCCGACTGGCTACAGTCGCGAGGTGCCCGACCTGATCGCACCGACCACGCGGCTGCGCCGCGCCTGGCTCGACGCACACGCCGAATGGGGTCCCGGCCCTCACGAGGACGGGTTCGGGCTGACCCCGGCCGACGACGTCGTCTCCCCCGTCGGCTTCGCCACCTGGGTGCACCGGCTGGCCGACGAGTCGAGGCGGACGACCTACCGCTGGATCGTCGACGACCACCGGGTGCTCGGTGGCATCGCGCTGCGCCACGACCTCGACGACCACGTACGGTCCGTAGGCCACATCGGCTTCGGCATCCGCCCGTCGGCCCGTCGCCGCGGACTCGCGGGCTGGGCGTTGGAGCGCATGATCGACCACGCCCGGCAACTGGGCATCGACCGGCTCCTGCTCGTCTGCGCCGCGGACAACATCGCGTCCGCCACGACGATCCAGCGCCAGGGCGGCGTCCTCGAAGGGATCCGCGACACCGCGCTGGGCCCCGCCCGGCGCTACTGGATCACGCTCGAGCCGCCGATCGATTGACACTCCCCCGCCCGGTCGACCGGAGTCATCGGGTGCGGCCCGACCGCACGCGTCGAACTCAGCGACCCTGTTCGGCCAGTTCGGCTTTCACGACCGCATACGCGGTGGACGGGTCGTAGCCGCGCCGCGCGAGCATGTCGACCAGGCGGCGGGTGGCCTTCGCGCGGCCGAGGTCGGCAGGCATGGCGCGGAGTTTGCGGCGGACCAGGTCCACGGCGTCCTGTTCGTCCCCGGGGACAGGGCGTGCGCGGTGACGGCGCGCGGTGTCGTCGGGCTCGGCGTCGTCCGGGCCCACGTCGGCGGTCGGCGTCGCGGCGCGGAACCCACCCCCGCCGCGCGACCAGCCCCCGGCCTGCCGACGGGCCGGTCCGGCGCCCTGACGCACATCCTCCTCCCGACGTCCGTCGACGCCGTCGTCCTCGGCGTGCATCCCGTCGTCCCCACTGCCCTCGGCATCGGCGTCTCCCGGCGCCGGAACCTCCGGCTGCCCCGAACCTGGTCGGCGGGCTTCCGACGGCGCCCGGACGAAACCCGCCTCGGCGAGTTCGGCGGAGACCACGGCGAAGGCGGTCGACTGGTCGTAGCCACGGCGGGCGAGCATGCCGACGAGTCGGCGAACCGCCTTGTCGCGGTCCAGATCCCGCGGCAGGGTCGGCACCTTGCGGCGGACGAGGTCGGTCGCGCGGGCGCGTTCGGCGTCGTCGGTGACGACCGCCAGCGCGTTCTCGGCGTCGGCCGGGGCGACGCCCTTGTCGCGGAGTTCGCGCTGCAGCGCGCGTTTGCCCCGACCGGAGTACGTGTGCCGTTCGTGTACCCACTGTTCGGCGAAGGAACTGTCGTCGACGAGGCCGACCTCGGCGAGCCGATCGAGCGCCGCCTCGGTCACCTCGACCCGGAAGCCCTTCTCCCCGAGCCGTTTCGCCAGCTCGGCACGACTGCGCGCACGCACGGCCAGCAGGTTCAGGCAGGCGTCTTTGGCCTGGTCGACGGTCGCCGCGGGCCGGTCGCCCGGGGCGAGCCGGCGTGTGCCGGCTCGCCGGTCGGGCTCTCCCGGCTGGGATCCGGCCGCCACCGGATCCACCTGTCGTCCATTGTCACCACCGACGCCGGTCGACAGGGAGTCTTCCTCGCGCCGCGCGGATCTGCGTCCGCGGCGGGCACGGCGAGGTCGTGCCTCGCTCCCCCACTCTTCATGATCATCCACAGTCCGCGCAGCGGAATGGGGTGAATGATCACCTTCGGCGAATCCGGTCGGGTGCGCGCGCTGCGGATCGCCCGCACCCGACCGAATTCCCTTCGCGTCCGGGACGGCTCGTTCGTCACGAGCCGAACGGACGAGTTCGGAAGCCGGCTCCCGCCCGCGCGGCTCCGCGAGCGACGGCGGCGGCACCTCGATTCCGAGGCGGGCCAGCTGTCGTCGCATGTCCTCGACCGGATCGGCCGAGTCGCGGGGCGCGCGGCCGGAGTTCGGCGTGCGCATCGACTCAGAAGTCGGCAGGTGCGTCGGCCTCGGCGGTCAGATCGGCGCCGATGCCCAGCTTCTCCTTGATCTTCTTCTCGATCTCGTCGCGCACATCGGTGTTCTCCAGCAGGAACTTCCGGGCGTTCTCCTTGCCCTGGCCCAGCTGATCGCCCTCGTAGGTGTACCAGGAGCCCGACTTGCGGATGAAGCCGTGCTCGACGCCCATGTCGATGAGCGAGCCCTCCTTGGAGATGCCCTGGCCGTAGAGGATGTCGAACTCGGCCTGCTTGAACGGCGGGCTCACCTTGTTCTTGACGACCTTCACACGGGTGCGGTTGCCGACCGCGTCGCTGCCGTCCTTGAGGGTCTCGATGCGGCGCACGTCCAGGCGCACGGAGGCGTAGAACTTCAGCGCCTTACCACCGGTGGTGGTCTCGGGCGAGCCGAACATCACGCCGATCTTCTCGCGTAGTTGGTTGATGAAGATGGCGGTGGTGCCCGAGCTGTTGAGCGCACCGGTCATCTTGCGCAGCGCCTGACTCATGAGGCGGGCCTGCAGGCCGACGTGGCTGTCGCCCATCTCGCCCTCGATCTCGGCGCGCGGCACCAGGGCGGCGACGGAGTCGATGACGATGATGTCGATGGCGCCGGAGCGCACCAGCATGTCGGCGATCTCGAGCGCCTGCTCACCGGTGTCCGGCTGGGAGACCAGCAGCGCGTCGGTGTCGACGCCCAGCTTGCGGGCGTAGTCGGGGTCGAGCGCGTGCTCGGCGTCGATGAAGGCGGCGACGCCGCCCGCGGCCTGGGCGTTGGCCACCGCGTGCAGGGCGACGGTGGTCTTACCCGAGGATTCCGGGCCGTAGATCTCGACGACGCGACCACGCGGCAGACCGCCGATGCCGAGCGCGACGTCGAGCGCGATGGAGCCGGTCGGGATGACGGAGATGGGCTGGCGGGCCTCCTCGCCCAGGCGCATGACCGCGCCCTTGCCGAAGCTCTTCTCCACCTGCGCCAGTGCCAGCTCCAGCGCTTTGTCGCGATCGTAGGCCTGCGGTGCCATGATGTGGTCCCCTTCTCGAGGTGAGTGTCTCTCTGGTTGGCGCCCACAGTAGAGGCCGGCACCGACAAGTTCTGGCGCCCAGATTAGTCGAACACCCATTCGAGTCAAGCGACGCGCCCGGGGACACGCACGACACCCACCACGACCCAGCGATTGACAGCCCAGCGCCTATCGCGGAGGCGGGACCGAGTCGTCGCCGTCGGCGCGTGCCGCCCTGTCGATGGCCGCGGCG
The DNA here is from genome assembly GCF_003182135.1 of Nocardia neocaledoniensis. GTDB lineage: Bacteria > Actinomycetota > Actinomycetes > Mycobacteriales > Mycobacteriaceae > Nocardia > Nocardia neocaledoniensis. The sequence continues at coordinate 554,675 of NZ_QGTL01000001.1, forward strand.
GTGACGGGGGCCGCCTCGGCGTCGACCCACGTACCGTGCGGCGATACGTGGATCATCTGACCGCCCTGGACGTGCCCGTGGAATCAGTGCGTGGCCGATACGGCGGCTACCGCCTCGCGCCCGGATACCGACTGCCGCCGCTCATGTTCAGCGACGACGAAGCACTGGCCGTCCTGCTCGGCCTGATCCTCGGCCGCCGAGCCGGATTGACGACGGCACAACACACCGCGAACGAGACAGCCTCGGGAAAGATCCGGCGAGTGTTGCCCAAGCGCCTCGCCGAACGGCTCGTCACACTCCTCGACGTGCTCGCCTTCACGGACCGCCCCGGCGAGTTCGGCACACCGGCGGCGGGGATGCTGCTCACCATCGCCGACGCGGTGCGTCACCACCGACCGATCTCGATCCGCTACACGGACCGCCACGGACGACACAGCGAGCGCACAGTGCACGCCCATGGGATCGTGGCCCACTCCGGCCGGTCGCGATCTCGTCACCGCACTCGCCACCCGTCTCGCGTTCAACGCGGGCCGAGCCCGACCGCAGGAGTTGGCGTCAGGGTCGCCACCGGGTGGTCCGCCCGTCGACTGAGATCGCGGAGCGCGTCTTCGTCACCGGCCGCGCCACAGACAGCGCGCCGGTCGAGCGTTGCGGAGCAGGCGGCCTGTCGCGACGCCGATCAACGGCCGGCGCCTACCGCTGGGGCAGGACCGAGTCGTCACCCTCGGCACGGGGGCCGAAGATCCGGCGCTCCGATTCCGCGATGCGGACGTCGTTGATGCTGGCCTCGCGGCGGGCCATCCGGCCGTCGGGCGCGAACTCCCACTGCTCGTTGCCGTAGCTGCGCCACCACTGCCCGGCCTCGTCGTGCCATTCGTACTGGAAGCGCACGGCGATGTGGTTGTCGTGGAAGGCCCACAGGTCCTTGCGCAGCGCGTAGCCGTTCTCGACCGACCACTTGCGGGTGAGGAACTCGACGATGGCGGCGTGGCCGGTGAAGAACTCGTCGCGATTGCGCCAGACCGAGTCCTCGGTGTACGCGGCGGCGACCCGTTCGGGATCCCTGGTGTTCCAGGCGTTTTCGGCGGCCAGCACCTTGGCGCGCGCGGAGTCGAGGTCGAACGGGGGCAGTGGCGGTCGCACGGGGAACCCTCCCGGAATCTTAACTATCTAACCGTTGTTTACAGGTTAGACAGTAGGGTGACCGGGCACGGCCGTCAACCCGTGCGGACACGACAGTGGTCAGGAGTCGAGTTGGTAGCCTCAGGCATGCGCGATCCCCGTCCGCACACCGGCGAACCGCCGGCGCTGGACCTGCTCAACACCCGGTGGGCGGGCGCGGCGCCGGGCGATCTGCTCACCGATCTCGACGGGCTGCGGTTGTGGCTCGAACTCACCGATCTCGCCGACCGCGTCCCCGTCGACGAACACACGCTCAACGCCCTGCACGCCGCGCGCGACGCCGTGCACGCGGCGGTGACCAGCGGCGAGTACGCCGCGCTGAACCGCGTGCTGGAACATGGGCGACTGCGCCGCGAACTCACCGACGAGGGCCCGCGCTCGGTTCCCGAGGTCACCGATCCGGCCTGGTTGCCCGGCTGGCTGGCCGCCGACAACCTGCTGCACCTGATCGCCGAGGCGCCGCACCGGATCCGCCAGTGCGCCCACCCCGACTGCGTGCTGTTCTTCTACGACACCTCCAAGAACGGCACCCGCCGCTGGCACTCCATGGCGACCTGCGGCAATCGCACCAAAGCCGCCCGGCACTACGCCAAGACCAGCTGAGCGGTGCTCAGAACAGTTCGTCGAGCAGCCGGTAGTAGTCGAGTTTCGCGCGCTCGGGCGCGGTGAGCCCGTAGGCGGTGAAGAAGGCCACCACCGCCTCGACGCCGAAGTCACCGGACAGGTCGCGTTCGGCCAGCGCGAGATCGCGGTAGCGATCGGCCCTGCCCAGGGCGCCGACATCGATCACGGTCCCGCCCGCCAGCACATTGCCCGGGGTGAAGTCGCCGTGGGTGACGACCAGATCCTCCCCGTCCGGACGCTGGGTGACCAGGCGCTCGTGGACGGTCTCGGGCGTGAGCTCGCGGTGGTCGCCGTCGAAGTCGGCGTTGTCGACGAAACCCTCCACGACATTGCGCCGCGCCTGGGCGAGGGTCACCTCGAGGCGGGCGTCGAACGGGCAGTCCGCGACGGGCAGCTCGTGCAGCGCGCGCAGGGTCCGGCCGAGCAGGGCGCCCACCTCGGCCGGGTCGCCGGTGGCCTCGGCGAGTGATCGCGTGCCCGTGTCGGCGAGCACCAGGACGTCCTCGGCGAACGCGGCGACCTCGGGCACGGCGATGCCGTTGTCCCGCAACCAGTTCAGGCGCTCGTATTCGGCCACGGCACGCGGGCCGCGCTTGATCCAGTAGCCCCCGGCGCGGACGAGATTGCCGCCACGGCCTTCGTGGTCGTCGGACCAGGCCGGCGTCTCGCCGAGCAGGGCGGCGATCGGCGGCGGCAGCGGCAGTGCCAGCTCCGCGAGGTGGTCGAGGGCCGCGCGGGTGGACTCGATGAGTTCGGAATCGCCCTCGGCCACCCGCAGCCGCATGGCGACATTGAGCAGGTCACGCGCCTCGTTCGGCCGGTGCTGTTCGGCCAGCGACTTGCCCAGGTGGTGGGCGGCGAAGGAGACGAGTTCGGGATCGTCGAGGGCGCGACTGGCCTCGAGCGCGCGCCGGTACAGGAGCTCGGCGCGGGTGGCCTCACCCTGGTAGCGGTACACGTCGGCGAGGTTGATCCAGACGGTGATCCGTCTGCCCTCGGTGTCGGCCAGCGCCAGCGCCTGGTCGAGCCGGTCCAGTGCCTCCTCGTGGCGGCCGAGCAGCATCAGCGCGATGCCGAGCCTGCGCAGCCCGCCGAAATCGCCGGGATCGGCGACGGCGACCCTGGCCGCGAGGGTCTCGGGGTCGGCCGGGATCATCCGCAGCCGTTCGTCGAAGCGATAGGGCCGCTCGGTGCCCGGGTTTGCTGTCACGGCCATGTCCTGCTCACCATCGTGATCGGGGAACATCGAATTCGGCGCAGAGCGCGCGCCACACGTCGCGGGGATCGACACCTGCCTCGATGGCATCGGCGCCGGTGCGCCCCAGGGCCGGAAGGACATGATCGGCGAGCATCGCGTCGGCCCGGTGAACGCCGAACTCGGTGTGCATCAGCTCGTGGAACTCGGTCAATCGCACGATTCCCAAGATACTCGCGCCCGGCGACCCGCGTCACCGCGCGGCGATCGCCCGCCACCGCGCCCGAGACGTCCTACCGGCCCGCGCGGCGTGGACTCCCGGTAGCCCTGCCATCGACCGCGGCCCACCGCACCGGCGGCGGATCAGCTGGCGAGGGGCGCGGCATCCGGTGGCTTGCCCCCCACGGCCACGCCACCGGAATAGCCCAATGTCACGGCACCCCGCGGCACAGTCCCGCGACCTGGCTGTGTCAGCGCACTCGGTGCAATGCCTCGCCCCGGCGACCATACCCACCGGGCTGTGTCGCGCGTACTCAGCGCTGCGCACACCCCCAGCACGGTCTTGCGACCAAGCCGATCGCGCGGTGTCAGCGCACTCGGCGCAATGCCCCGCCCCGCGGCCCGGTCCCGCGACCAGGCCGATCGCGCTGGATCAGCGCAACCGCCGCAGTGCCCGCTCGGCGGCGTTGGCTCCGCACATGCCGTGCGCGCCGGGTCCCGGCGGTGTCGCCGCCGAACACAGGTAGTGACCGGGCACGCCGATGTCGTAGGGCTGCAGGGTCTTTCGCGGACCGAAGACCAGCTGCGGAATATCCTTGGCGCCGGTCATGATGTTGCCGCCGACGTAATTCGGGTTGCCCGTGGCGAATTCGGCCGTGGAACACGTGGACATGCCGACCACCCGCTCGCGGAAGCCCGGCGCGAACCGTTCGAGCTGGGCGATGATCGCGCCGGTGGCGTCGCCGGTGTAGCCGTGGGGCACATGGGCATAGGTCCAGACGGGGTGCACGTCACCGACCGAGCGGGCCGGGTCGGCGAGGTATTGCTGGCCGACCAGGACGAAGGGCCGCTCCGGCATCCGCCCGGCATGGATGTCCCGCTCCCCCGCCGCGATCTCGGCGAACGTGCCGCCCAGGTGGACGGTGCCCGCGCGCCGCGCCGCCGCCGCCGTCCACGGCACCCCGCCCTGCACGGCGAAGTCCACCTTGAAGGCACCGGGCCCGTAGCGGAACCGGCGGTAGGCCCGCGCGACGCGGGCGGGCAGCCGGTCGCCCAGAATCCGCGCGACGGCGGTCGGCGCGAGATCCCAGACGACGATCTCCGAGGGCGGCAGGTCGGCGAGCGAGTCCACCCGCACGCCGGTCTCGATCTTGCCCCCGTGCTCGCCCAGTGCCGCCGCCATGGCGTCGGCGATTCGCTGCGATCCCCCCTCGGCCACCGCCCACCCGTACCGATGCCCGGCGGTGAGGATGCCGAGGCCGATGCTGGCACTCAACGGCCGGTTCAGCGGATGGAAGGCGTGGGCGGCGACACCGCCGAACAGGGCCCTCCCCGGCTCGCCCCGGAAGGCCGCCGCCAGCCAGGTGGCCGGCGCGGTCGCGGGAATCCCGAAGCGCGCCAGTCGCACCGGATGGCGCGGGATCCGCAGCAGCGGCCGCATGATGTCGGCGCCGGTCTGCTCGTACCCGGCGACCGGCCCCTCGAACAGGCGCCGCCACAACCCGCCGTCGGCGCCGAGGCCGTCGGCGGTCGCGGCGACCGAGCGGTGCAGTACGCCGGCGCTGCCGTCGTCGAGCGGGTGCACGCAGTCGAGTTCGGCGTGCGCCCACCGCAATCCGTAGCGCCCCGGATCGATCCCGCGCAGGAAGGGCGAGCCGACCGCCATCGGATGGATGGCCGAGCAGTGGTCGTGCAGCAGGCCGGGCACGATCGCCTCGCTGGATCGGGTGCCGCCGCCGATGGTGTCGGCCGCCTCGAGCACCGTCACCGTCAGCCCGGCCCTGGCCAGGGTGATCGCCGCCGCGAGCCCGTTGGGTCCGCTGCCGACCACTGTCGCCGTTGTCATCGACTCGTCCTTCGTTCGTCGGGTCCGGGGTGATACCAGGCTATTCGGCGGGCTGGACCGCGGGGCGCGTCACCGGCGCGGCCGTGTCGGCCACGTCTTCACGGCGCCAGGTGACCCGCAGCGGGATCGGACCGTCGGGCAACCACGGCTGTGCCTCGAGCGCGTCGGCGACGTTCCAGGTGCCGCGTTCGATCACCCCCAGCGCGGCATCGACCACCATGTATTCCTGGGTGCCCTTGTGGATGGGCTGCGACTCCACCCAGACCACGATCCACTCGCCGGGCTCGAAGCCGACGCGCGATTGGACGGCGGTGATGAGGTCGAGGTTGTGCAGGTGCCCGTCGCCGAAGTTGAACCCGATCAGCGAGTTGCAGGCGAACTCCGCCTCGCGCACGGTCCAGCGGTCGAGGTCGGGAATGTGCTTGTACAGCAGCGAGAACAGGCCGCGCCCCTGGCTGTGCATGGAGCGCCAGCCGATGGTCTGCTGCATGGTGATCTCGGCGACCGCGGGTTCATAGCCCATGGCCATGAGCTGATCGAGCTGATTCACGGTCGGGCGATGCTCGAGGGTGTTGAGCTTGGCTTCGGCGCCCGGCGCGAAGGCCCACAGCGCCGAGGCCCAGTTACCGGCGTATTGGCGCATGGACGGCAGGAATGAGACCAGGTCGGGACGCAGGTTGCCCAGCACGGGGAAGAAGGCCAGCGCGGCGGCGATCGCCAAGGTCAGCCACGGGGAGGACATGTCGAAGACGCCGTAGCCGTCGGCGTTCGGGAAACCGAGGAACAGGAACACCGTCAGGTAGGCGAACAGGATGTTCCATTCCAGCGGAACCGCCAGCGGGAAGGTGGAGGTGATGAACAGGTGGAACACCACCATCATCGCCGCCCCGGCCAAGGTCAGCCAGTGGTTCGTCGAGAAGAGCAGCACGATCGGGGTGATCACCTCGACGGTGGTGCCGCCGACATGCGCCATGAACGAGGCCACCCCGGACGGGCGGATATCACGCGGGAAATCCCGGTAGTGCGCGCGCTTGATCGAGGTGAACGGCATCGAGGGGCTGTTGGAGATCATCGGCGGCACCACATTGGTGAAATGCTTGCCGAATTTCGACACCCCGGCGCCGACCCACACGATCACGATCAGCAATTTGGCCGCGACGATCATATCGGTGAACGGCAGGACCGCGAAGAACACCAGCGCGGGCAGGTACTGCTCGCCCCGCGCGGCCAGGAAGATCGTCTTGTCCCGCAGCCCGCACAGGATGTACAGCACGACCGGGGCGATCAGCAGGGCGGGGCGAACCAGCCCGGAGGTGTTGTCGGGCAGTCGTTCCAGCAGTGCCGCAGTGGTTCGGCCGGGCGCGAGAAGTGCCAGGGAAAGGGTGGCGAGGAAACCGGCGTAGAGGAGCACGTCCAGCGCGGTGCGGGTGTCACCGTTGGTGAACGGCACCCGGTGCCAGGGCCGCAGCCGGATGGTGCCGGGGCGCGCGAAGAACAGCAGGCCACCGGTCATCGGCTTGAACTTGCCCGCGAGCGGCCCCCAGGATCCGGCGACGCCGATCGCCTCGAGGAGCACCGTCCACAGCACCAGTTTCTGGTAGACGATCGGCTCGTTCCACCAGGCGCCGATATCCCAGAACGGCCCGGCCCCTGAGGTCGCCGTCGCGATGAGAACACCGCCGAAGATATACAGCACCAACAATTTCAGCACGTAGACCGTGTGGATCATCTTCGGTGAACCGAAGCCGTATTCGACCCAGTGCAGCGCCAGTGTCCGCATTCGTTCCCGCAGCGGCAGATCCAGAAATGTCGCCGTGTCCACCGGCGGGAAATCAGGTGTCTTGAACCCCATTGTCCGTTCCTTTCCTCGACCGATCGCGGGCGCGCTCGACCGCAACCGAAATGTGTGTGTCGTTCGGTGAATTACTCGGCGAGCGCCCGCAGCCGCTTCTTGTCGATCTTGCCGACCGGATTGCGCGGCAGTTCCGGCGTGAGCACGATCGCGGCGGGAATCTTGAACGCCGCCAGCAGGTCCCGGCAGTGCGCGGTCAATTCCTCGGCGCTGACTCGTGCTTCGGGCGCGGCAACCACGTGCGCGACGGGTACCTCGCCCAGCACCGGATCCGGCCGGCCGACCACCGCGGCCTCGTGCACGGCGGGATGCCGGTAGAGGGCGTTCTCGATCTCCTTGGGGTAGAGGTTCTCCCTGCCGCGGATGATCATGTCCTTGATCCGGTCGACCAGGACCAGGTAGCCGTCGGCGTCGAGGTAGCCCACGTCGCCGGTGTGCAGGCGGCCCGCACGCACCGTCTTCGCTGTCTCCTCGGGCTTGCCCAGGTAGCCGCGCATGATGTTCGGGCCGCTGATCACCACCTCGCCCGGGGTGCCGTCCGGGACCGGATCACCGTCGATGTCGACGATGGTGATCGTCTGACCGGGCAACGGCAGGCCGACCGTGCCGGGCTTGCGTGGGCCGGCGACGGGATTGAGCGTCGACGCGCACGTGCCCTCCGACAGCCCGTAGCCCTCCACGATCGGCACGCCGAAGCGGTCCTCGAAGCGGGCGATCAACTCGGCGGGCATGGGGCGCCGCACCGCAGATCACCCGCCGTAGCGACGACAGATCGGGCCGCGGCTCGGCGGGCTGGGCCACGAGCATGGCGTAGATGGCCGGGACACCGGAGAAGTAGGTGGGGCGCACCCGTTCGACCAGGCCGAGGAACTGGGTGGCCGAGAACTTCCCGGCGATCGTGGTGCGCCCGCCGGCCAGCAGCGGCGACAGCACGCTGACCACGATCCCGTTGACGTGGAACAGTGGCAGCACCAGCAGGCTGTGCTCGGTCTCGTCGAGGCCGACGGCCTCGATGATCATCGCGCACATCGCGGCGAGATTGTCGTGACCGAGCAGCACGCCCTTGGGCCGCCCCGTGGTGCCGCTGGTGTAGATGATCAGAGCGAGCCCGTCCGCGGGGGTGGCCGCGGCGACGGGACCGGCGGGGGTCGCGAGGGCGGCGACGTCCAGGGTGACCCCGGCCCGCTCCGGCGCGCCGACGACCACCGCGGCGCCGGAATCGTCGAGCTGGTAGCGGATGTCGTCGTCGGTCAGGCCCGGGTTCACCGGGGTCACCGCGGCGCCGAGGCGCCAGGCGGCGAACAACGCGACCACGAGGTCCACCTGGTTGGGCAGGACGATCGCCACCACGTCGCCGGGCCGCACGCCCGCCCGGTGCAGCACGGCGGCCGCGGCGTGCACCCGATCGCGGAACCCCGCGTTCGACAGCGCGGTGTGCTCGTCGGCCACGCACGGCGCGTCGGGGGCGAAAGCCGCTCGGGCATCGGGTAATTCGGCGATGTGTCGCATGATTCCTCACCGGAGAGGTTGTGATCTGGGTTACAGAATTCACGGTAGGGTCCGGGCCTGGCACCGGCTACGGGCCGGGAGACCAGCGTTGTCGGCCGGTGTTGTGCCACGGGTACAAACTCGGTGGTGCGCGCCGTCCGAGGGGGTACTGTCGGCGCCCATGGCCCACGACAACGACGCTCTCGTCCGCGAGGTGGCGGGGCGGATCAAGGGCGACCTGGACCGGCGCACCCCCGTGATGACCTCGATGTTCGCCGAGATGATCCCCGAGTTCCGGCACGACGACGAGATCCATCGGCTCATGGTCGCCAGTACCGAGGCCAACCTCGCCGCGATCCTGGACATGCTCACCCTCGCCATCGGGCCCGACGACATCACCGTGCCGCCCGCCGCGGCCGAGTACGCCCGCCTGTTCGCCCAGCAGGACCTCTCACTCGAGGCGCTGCTGCGCGCCTACCGGCTCGGTGAGCACATGTTCGTGCAGTGGGTCATCACGCTGCTGACCGAGCTGGCGCCGCCGACCCAGGTCGCGCTGGCGACCGCCGCGCGGGTCGCGGGCGTGGTCAACGGCTACATCGACCAGGTGATCGAGGGGCTGATCGACATCTTCGAGAGCGAGCGCCGCCGTTGGGACGCGCGCACCGACGCCGCGCGCGCCGCGCAGGTCCGCGCTGTCCTCGACGCCGACGACCTCGATCTGGCCTCCGCCGAACAGATGCTGTCGGCCTCCCTGCGCAACTGGCACCAGTTCGTGTTGCTCTGGACCCCGCCGGGCACCGCCGATCCCCGTGGCGCGCTGCGGGCCGGGACCGGCGTGCTGGCCACGGTGTGGGGCCGGGCGCAGATGGCGGTCGAGGTCGACGAGCACACGCGCTGGATCTGGCTGGCCTCGACCGCACGGCCCACCCTGGACACCGAACGCCTGGCCAGGGACCTGCGGGCGCTACCGAGCCTGTCCATGGCCGTGGGCGATCCGGCCGCCGGCCTCGACGGGTTCCGGCAGAGCTTCCGCGACGCGCAGGCCGCCCGCGCGGTGGCGGTGGCCGCCCGCGCGCGCGGTGTGACCCGCCACGCCGATGTCGCGCTGTCCGGGCTGTTCGCCGACCGCGTCCCGGACGTGGAGCACTGGGCGCGGCGCGTGCTCGGCGGGCTGATGAGCGCGGACGAGGCGGCCGCCCGGCTGCGCGAGACCGTGCGGGTGTTCCTCGACGCGCGCGGCAGCTACACCGACGCCGCCGCCCGCCTGCACGTGCACAAGAACACGGTGCACTACCGGGTGCGCAAGGCCGAGGAGGTGCTCGGGCACCCGCTCACCGAGCGCAGGCTCGACATCGAGGTCGCCCTGCTCGCCTGCGCTCAGCTGGGGTTGCCGAGGTCCTGAGCGGCGCGGGTCGCGGCCGCCGCGTGGCAGACGGCCACCGGGTCGGCCACGTCCGAGGCCCCGCGCGCCGCGGCCCGCGCCGCCGCGGTGAAGTGGGGTTCGGCCAGGATCCGCGCGACGGCCTCGCCGACGGCGGCGGCGGTCAGTGGCCGCACCAACAGCGAACTACCTTGGCGGGCAGCACGATTGGCGAGTTCCCATTGGTCGCCGCCACCGGGCACCGTCACGACGGGCACGCCGGCCGAGAGCGACTTGGCGAGCAGACCGTGCCCGCCGCCGCCGACGACCACCGCGGCCTGATCGAGCAGGGCGTCCTGGCGTCCGAGTCCGGCGGTGGCCCAGTCCGGCAACTCGGCGGGCGGGGTGTCGAGCGTCGAGACGGCGGCGCGGACGCCGAGGCCGGCCAGGCCCTCCAGAACGGTTTCGGCCATACCCGCGACGCCGGTGTGCGCCGTCGAGGGCGCCACCATCACCAGCGGCTCGGTGCCCGGCGGGAGCGGCAGGATCTCGTCGGTCGGTTCCCAGACCAGCGGCCCGATGACGTGCGTATCGGCGGGCCAGTCCGGCCGGTCGACTTCCAGCGCGGGCAGCGTGGCGACCAGCCGCGCCGCGGGACCTGGGTCTTCGGCGGGCAGGCCGATGGATTCGCGGGCGGCGCCGCGCTGTCGGTTGCCCGCCTTGACGGCGCGGGCGGTCATCGTACGGAGCACGCCGTCCCTGACCCGGCCGCGCACCCCTTCTCCGGGCGCGAGGCCACTGCCGATGGGCGGCAACGCTTTCGACGGCAGATACAGCGGATGCGGGGAGAGTTCGACCCAGGGCAGGCTCAGTCGTTCGGCCGCCATGCCGCCGCCCGCGGTGAGCACGTCCGAGACGATCAGGTCCGGCAGCATGGCGCTGAGCTCGGGCAGGTTCTCGGTGGCGATGTGCGCGGCACGCTCGTGAATCCGCGCGCCCGCGTCGGTGTCGTCGTCGGTCGGGCGCGGAGCCAGGCCCTTGAGTCTGCGCACGCTGATCCCCGCGGCCCTGGCCGCGTCCATCCAGCGGGGACCGGTGAACAGCACCGGATCGTCCCCGGCCGCCAGCAATCGCAGGCACAGCGCGATCGCGGGAAACGCATGCCCTGGATCGGGCCCTGCCACCACAGCTACTCGCATGCGGCCAGCCTGCCACATGCCGATCCCGCCCCGGCCCGACCGGTCACGATCTCACCCGGCGAAGGTGAACAACTCGAAGCCGACGGCGTGCGCGGCCGGGAAACCCTCCTTGGGACCCGTTGCCATGGCGACGATTTCGTCGACCTGCTGCTCGACGGGCACCGAGCTCAGCACCTGCAGGTATCGCCGGTGCGCGGCCAGGGAGGCCCGCGCCTTGTCCAGCTGTCCGCCCACGTCGACGGCGTGGGTGGCGACCGGACCGATCACCGCGGCCCACCTTGCCGACCACGGTTCGAGCTGGGCGATCTCGGGAAAGATCCACTCGTTGCCCGCGTCCGAGATCGCGTCCATCGCCGAGCGGCCCACCGCCCGATGATCGGCGCTGTTGACGAAGCCGGGCGCCCACGTGTCGCCGAAGTTGAACAGCACCACCATCTCCGGGCGGTGCCTGCGGATGGCGGCGGCGATGTCGCGGCGCAGGGCGAGCCCCGCCTCGACCCGGCCGTCCGGATGATCCAGGAATTCGACGGTGTGCACGCCGACTTCGCGTGCGCCCGAGAGCTCCTCGACCTCCCGTAGCGGACCCGCCTGGGCGGGCGGCATTCCCGCGATCCCGGCCTCGCCCCTGGTGGCGAGCAGATAGCGGATGTCCTTGCCCTGTCCGGTCCACCGGGCGACGGCCGCGGCCGCGCCGTATTCGATGTCGTCGGGATGCGCGACGATCACCAGTCCGCGCTGCCAGTCCTCGGGTAGCTGCTCCACCCGCCCCATGCTAGGGCGCTGCTCACACCTTGGTGAGCGGACCGCTGTCGTTGCTGCCGGAGATCGCCTTGTACAGCAGGTACACCCCGGTACCGATCGCGGCGATGACCAGGACCGGCAGCAGCGCCTTGATCAGCGCGCTGACGATCCAGAACGCGATCAGACCGACCACGACGATGCCGATGACTTTGAAGACCATGATGTGCTCCTCGCCTGTACTCCCCGGCCGCCGTCCGGCGATCCGACATCTCCGATGCTGCCAGCACCGGAGTGATAAATCACCAGGTCAGCAGCGATATCCGGGTGGAGATCAGGGTTCACCCCGAGACCGCGGGCGGGGTCGTGGCCGAAACCGCACCCGCGGACCGGCTCCGCACCCATAATCAGGGCCACAGCGCGAGGAGGAGTCCATGGAACCCATCGTCACGATCGCGGGCGGCGCGATCCGGGGCCGCACCGAGGCGGGCGTCACCCGCTTTCTCGGCGTGCCGTACGCGGCGGCACCGGTCGGCGCGCGGCGCTTCCGGTTGCCCGAACCCGCTCCGGCCTGGACCGGAGTCCGCGAGGCCACGGAAATGGGCGCGACCTGTGCGCAGTCGCCCTATCCGGCGCCGATCCACGCGCTGATCGGCAGCGACGGGATTCCCGGCGACGAGTACCTCAACGCGAACGTCTGGACACCCGACCCGACGGCGAGCGGCCTGCCGGTGCTGGTGTGGATCCACGGCGGCGCGTTCGTGCGCGGTTCAAACGCCAGGGCGATCTACGACGGTTCGGCGTTCGCGCGCGACGGCGTGGTGCTGGTGTCGGTCAACTACCGGCTCGGGATCTCGGGGTTCGCCGCGCTCGACGGCGCCCCGCTCAACCGCGGTCTGCACGACCAGATCTTCGCGTTGGAATGGGTGCGCGACAACGTCGCCGCGTTCGGCGGCGACCCGGACAATGTGACCGTCTTCGGCGAGTCGGCGGGCGGGATGAGCGTGGCGGCGCTGATCGCCGCGCCACGCGCCACCGGGCTGTTCCGCCGGGCGATCATGCAGAGCGGCAACGGCGCTGTCGGCGCCGACCCGCAGGACGCGCGCCTGGTCGCGGCCGCGCTGGCCGCGGAGCTGGACATCGCGCCGACCGCCGCCGCCTTCGGCGAACTCGGCCCCGATCAGCTGCGGACCACGCAGAACGCGGTGGCGCTGGCGATGATGACCGACCCCGACCCGCGCCGCTGGGGCGCCTCGGTGATCCAGCAGGGCATGGGCATCATGAGCCTGTTCCCGGTGATCGACGACGACATCGTGCCCGGCGCGCCGACCGAGGTCCTGGCCGCCCATCCCGAACGGGCGGTCCCGCTCATCGCGGGCACCACGGCCGACGAGTTCCGCTTCTTCACGGTGCCGACCGGCATCACCGCGGCCGTCACCGCCGACACGCTGCCGCTGGTCCTCACCCGCTACGGCATCGATCCCGCGGTGGCGCGGACGTATTCGACGCACCGGCCCGACGCCACTCCGGCGGAGATCTTCAACGCGATCCTCACCGACTGGTGCTTCCGGGCGGGCACGGTCGACTTCGCCACCGCCAACGCCGCCGCCGCACCGACGCACATGTACGAATTCGCCTGGCCCACCGGGCTTCCCGACCTGGGCGCCTGCCATGTGCTCGAGGTGCCGTTCGTCTTCGACGTCCTCGCCGACGCGCACTCGATCACCGGGCCGAACCCGCCGCAGGCGCTGGCGGACGAGATCCACACGGCCTGGGTGCGTTTCGCGACCGACGGCGATCCCGGGTGGCCCGCGTTCGAGCCCGACACCAAGCTGGTGCGCCTGTTCGACACCCCGGAGTCCTCGACGGTCGCCGATCCGCGGGCGGCCGAACTCGACGCCCTGCGCCAGACGATCGCCTGACACGACGCCGGCCCCGTCGCGCGGGCGGCGGGGCCGGATGCCGGTGCGCGCGTGGCGCTATCGCGGGCCGACAGGGCGATCGGCGAGATCGGTCAGGGCCTGTGCCCAGCCGTCGAGCCGGTCGGCGGCTTCGCGCAGGTCGGCGACGATGCCGTGGAACTGGTAGGCGACCACGGTGTCCTCGGGGACGGCCAGGATCCGGGCCGCGGCGGCGACCAGCTGTTCGTATTCGACGACCCCGGTCTCGAGCCGGGCGAGGACCCCGGTGATCGTGGTCTTCAGCGCCGTGACGGTCTCCGGGTTGGCCCGGCCGACGGTGTCGGCGGCCTGTTCCATCGCGACGATGTCGGTGGCCAGGGCGTGCAGGGCGGCCGCGCCGGAGCGTGCGGTGTCGAGCAGGTCGCGCAGTTCGTCCTCGGGCAGGCGCCGGGTGGCCGCGATCTGGGCGCCGAGGCCGTGCAGTGCCCGTTCGGCCCTGATCAGGCGCTGGATCGGGCCACGGGCGGCCGAGCGGAGGCCGGGCGACTTGCGGGCCACGAACGCCGCCTGCGGCAGCGGCTGCCCGCGCAATTGCAGATACCGGCGGGCGCTCAGGGCGGTTCCGGTGACGAAAGCGACGGCGCCGCCGCCGATCACGACGACGGCCCACGCGGGCGCCGACACCACGGCCAGCCCCACGGCGCCGACGGTGGTGATACCCGAGGCCGTACCGAGCTGGAAGCTGCGCCTGCGCACCCGGCGCCTGCGGCGCAGTTCCCGCTCGCGCGGGTCGGCCCAGCGGCGCACCGCGACCATCGCCTGCTCGCCGACCTCCCGCAGTGTCGCGGGGACCCCGCCGGACGCGGTCGACCGCGCGAGCGCCGCCGGATCGACGATCTCGGCCCGCTCGCGCCGTGTTCTCCCGCTCATGTCCTCATCCTTCCGCCGCTTCGAAACACCCGCAGCGCCCCCAGGTTTACCACCGACCCCTGACAAGCACCGCCGGCTGGACCGGATGGCCTCGAAGCCAGGCACGACCTGTATCCGCCGGACGCCACGCTCGCCACCGAACCCAGCCCCGGACAACCCGACCCCGAGGGGGGTTCCCGCGTCAGCGGCGCTTCGCGGCCCGTCCCGTCGATCAGGTGCCGATGCGTAGGCGACGAACGAGCGAGCACCGGTGCCTGATCGACGGGACTGGAGGGCCGCGAACTCGAGCGCGCCGGCGCTCCGAAATTACTGCTGCGCGGCCTGACCCTTGTTGATCTGCGGGGCCTGGGCGGGCTGCTGCTGCTTGGCCGGATCGATCGCCGCGGCGTTGTTCCCGGTGGGCAGCGCGTCACCGCGCATGGAGGCGCGGATCTGCTCGAGCTTGCTGTGGCCTGCCATCTGGATGCTGGCCTGCTGAACCTCCAGCATGCGACCCTGCACCGAGTTCTGCGCCAGCTCGGCCGAACCGAGCGCGTTGGCGTAGCGGCGCTCGATCTTGTCCCGCACCGCGTCCAGGCTGGGCGTGGAGCCCGGCGCGGCCAGGGTGGAGTCCATCTGCTGCAGCGAGGCCGAGACCTGCTCCTGCATCTTGGCCTGCTCGAGCTGGCTGAGCAGCTTGGTGCGCTCGGCGACCTTCTGCTGCAACATCATCGCGTTCTGCTCGACCGCCTTCTTGGCCTGCGCGGCGGCCTGCAGGGACTGGTCGTGCAGCACCTTGAGGTCTTCCACCGACTGCTCGGCGGTGACCAGCTGGGCGGCGAACGCCTCGGCGGCGTTGGTGTACTGGATCGCCTTCTCGGTGTCGCCCGCGGCGGACGCCTGATCGGCCAGCGTGACGGCCTGGCGGGCGTTGGCGTTGAGCTTCTCGACCTCGTCGAGCTGACGGTTCAGCTTCATCTCCAGCTGGCGCTGGTTACCGATCACCGATGCCGCCTGCTGCGACAGCGCCTGGTGCTGACGCTGCGCCTCCTCGATAGCCTGCTGAATCTGGACCTTCGGATCCGCATGCTCTTCGATCTTGGAGTCGAAGAGGGCCATCATGTACTTCCAGGCCTTCACGAACGGATTAGCCATCGATTGATCCCGCCTCCATCTGTGCGTCGCTCGTGCGACTGGTGGTGCGCGACCGTCACGCACCAGATATGTGCTTATCCTTCACCATGCGGCACCCGGGCCGGTGTGACCGGCCCACTCGACGCCTGATGAGAATCTATCCGTTCTCACCAGCGGTGTGCAGCGTCTCGCGCGTCCGGCACGTGGTTCGCCGCGTCACATTCCCTTCACCAGTACCAGCATCTCGGCCCTGGGCGCCGGGATGACGATGCGGGTGTCTTCGGCGATGCCGATCCGGGGGCCCTCGGCCGACAGGCTCGCCGAGGCCGTCTCCGGCGCCGCGGCGGGTTCGGTGGGGGCCGGTTCGGCCTCGCGCTCGGTGGCCGGGCCGGTCAGGGCGGGTTCGCGCGGCGCCGAGCCGTCGGCGCCCGCCATGATGGTGCTCACGTCCCACAGCACCCGCGACAGCGGCACGTCCAGTGCCTCGCAGATGGCGGCGAGCAGCTCGCTGGAGGCTTCCTTGCGGCCGCGCTCCACTTCCGACAGATAGCCGAGGCTCACGCGCGCCGAGGTGGACACCTCGCGCAGCGTTCGATGCTGGGCGAGACGTGCACGCCGCAGACTGTCCCCGATTGCCTCCCGCAGCAGCGTCATCTCGTTCTCCTCCACCTCGTGTCACCGCCGTAGCGGTGTTCACCTCTTTCTGGCACAACGTCGAGCATCGGCCGGTGGTTCCCGGCCGCGGCTAGTTCGTCGTCACACAGCGCAGCAACTCCCGCACGGCGCTGTGTACCGCACCGATTCTGATCGTCCACCGGTCGCCGTGCAGTTTCAACCGGACCACCTCGCTGTGCCGCGGACCGGCCAATCCGAGGTATACCGTCCCGACGGGGTGCCCGTCCTGGGAATCGGGTCCGGCGACCCCGGTCAGACCGACGCCCCAGTCGGCGCCGCAGCACTGCCGCGCCCCGACCGCGAGCTGCTCGGCGGTGGAGGCGGCGACGGGTCCGTCCAGGCGCAGCGTGTCGGCGTCGACGCAGGCCAGGCGGCTCTTGAGGTCGGTCGCGTAGACGATCAGACCGCCGCGCAGCACCGCGCTGGCGCCCGGTATCCCGGCCATCGTGGCGGCGAGCAGACCCGCGGTCAGCGATTCCGCGGTGGCGACCGTCTGCCCGGCCGTGTTCATGGCCCTGACCAGTTCCGCGACCGGCGCGCCGTCGACGAGCGGATCGCTCATCCGCGGGACTCGCCGCGCGCGCGGCCCCCGGCGAACCACAGCCGGGCCGCCTGGCCGACATAATCCAGACCGGTGAGCACCGTGAGCGCGACGGCGGCGTACATCAGCCACATCCCCGCGGTCTCGAACGCCCCCGACAGCGGCAGCAACAACAGCGCGATGGCGAACGACTGCACCAGGGTCTTGAGCTTGCCGCCCCGCCCGGCCGGGATGACTCCGCGCCGGACCACCACCAGCCGCAGCAACGTGATGCCGAGTTCGCGGCCGACGATGACCAGGGTGATCCACCAGGGCAGATCGCCCAGAACGGACAGGCCGATCAGTGCCGAACCGATCAGCGCCTTGTCCGCGATGGGGTCGGCGAGCTTGCCGAAATCGGTGACCAGACCGTATTTGCGAGCCAGTTGCCCGTCGAAGCGGTCGGTGATGGCGGCCAGGCCGAACACGGCCGCGGCGATGACCCGCCAGCGGGTGTCGTGACCCCCCTCGGCGAACAGCGCGAGCACGAACAACGGCACCAGCACGATCCGCGCGATGGTCAGCACGTTCGCGATGTTGAGCAGCGGAACCTGCCCGTCGGCACGCTCGTGCCCGGGACGTGGTGGCGCCGCCTCCCACCCGCGATCGATCTCTTCGGGTCGCACGCTCATGCTGCGCACATTCGGCATGCTCGGGCGCCTTCCGTGGTTACACACGCTGCCGCCTCCAGGCGCTGACCTCTCATGCCCTGCCCTCTCGGCATTCACCGGCACTGCGCCGAAATCCACACGTTTCGCGCGCGGTTTGCTCGCGCGGGCCGCACCACGCGATCCGGTCGACGAGCCCGGCGCGATGCGGTGAGCGGATCGACAGGATGTGCGGCACACGTTCAGACTATCGGTAACCCGGCCGACTACTGTGCACCCCATGACCTCACGGGGACCACTGGGTGGTTCGACAAGCGACGCGCATCCCGTCGCGCCCACTGCGGCGCCTGTTTCCGGTGTGGTCGTCCGACGAGCGCGAACCAGCGACGTCCCGGAGATCAAGCGTCTGGTCGACGAGTACGCGGGCCGCATCCTGCTCGAGAAGAACCTGGTGACGCTGTACGAATCCGTCCAGGAGTTCTGGGTCGCCGAACTCGACGGCGCGGTCGTCGGCTGCGGCGCGCTGCACGTGTTGTGGGCCGATCTGGGCGAGGTTCGCACGGTCGCCGTCGATCCGGTGGTGAAGGGGCGCGGGGTGGGCGGCGCGGTGGTCGACCGGCTGGTCGCGGTCGCGCGCGAGCTGCAGTTGCAGCGGTTGTTCGTGCTGACCTTCGAGGTGGACTTCTTCGGCAGGCACGGTTTCGTCGAGATCGACGGCACGCCCGTCACCGCCGAGGTGTACGCCGAGATGTGCCGGTCCTACGACACCGGTGTCGCCGAGTTCCTCGACCTGAGCTACGTGAAGCCGAACACCCTCGGCAACACCCGCATGCTGCTGACCCTCTGAATCCCGCACTCACCAGGAAGCGATACCGCCGTGCCGATCTTCGCCGTGCACTACACCTACACCGAGGCCACCGCCGCCGACCGCGCCACGCACCGTCCCGAGCACCGGGCCTTCCTCAACGCGCTGGTCGACGCGGGCACCGTGCTCACCAGTGGTCCCTACCCGGACGGGACGGGCGCGCTGCTGATCTTCCGCGCCGAGGACCAGCCGTCGCTGACCGCGCTGCTGGCCGAGGACCCGTTCGCGAAGCTGGGCCTGATCGAGGCCGTGCGCGCGGTCGAATGGCTGCCGGTGATGGGCGCCTTCAGCGAGTGAGGCCCCGCTGACACAGCGCTGCCCCGGAACCGTCGCGGTTCCGGGGCAGCGTGCGGTCAGGAGGACGTGGTGCGGCGGGTCTTCAGCAGGCTCGCCACCGTGGCGATCACCAGGATGCCGATGATCACGCTCAGCGAGAGCGGGGTCGAGATCTCCGGCACGCTCACGTGCTCACCGCCGTTGACGAACGGCAGCGTGTTCTCGTGCAGCGCGTGCAGCACCAGCTTGATGCCGATGAACGCCAGGATGGCGGCCAGGCCGTAGGACAGGTACACCAGGCGGTCGAGCAGGCCGCCGATGAGGAAGTACAGCTGCCGCAGGCCCATCAGGGCGAAGGCGTTGGCGGTGAACACCAGATACGGCTGTTCGGTGAGGCCGTAGATGGCGGGAATCGAGTCCAGCGCGAACAGCAGGTCGGCGAAGCCGATGGCCAGCAGCGCCAGCAGCAGCGGGGTCACCACCCGTTTGCCGTCGATCGTGGTGACGAGTTTGTCGCCGTCGTACTTGTCGGTGGTGGGCAGGACCCGCTTGGCCAGCGCGACGATGCGGCTGTCGCGTTGTTCCTCGTGCTCGACCTCGTGCCCGCTCTCACGCAGCAGCTTGATCGCGGTGTAGATCAGGAACGCGCCGAACAGGTAGAACACCCAGCTGAACGCGCTGATCGCGGCCGCGCCGACGGCGATGAAGACACCGCGCATCACCAGGGCCAGCACGATGCCGATGAGCAGCACCTTCTGCTGGTAGATCCGCGGCACGGCGAAGGTGCTCATGATGATGAGGAAGATGAACAGGTTGTCCACCGAGAGCGCCTTCTCGGTGACGAAGCCCGCGTAGTACTCCCCCGCGTAGGTGCCGCCCCATTTCCAGGCCACGTACAGGCCGAACACCAGGGCCAGGCCGATGTAGACCGCCGACCAGAAGCCGGATTCCTTGAACGTGGGTTCGTGCGGTGTGCGCACGTGGGCGAAGAAGTCGAAGACGAACAAGCCGAGGATCACCAGGCCGGTGATCACCCACTCGAGCGTGGTCACCTGCATGTGGTGGTCCGATCGATAGAGTTCATGCCGTCCATCATGCCCGAAATGTCCGTTTCAGTCGGCTTTGCGGAACGCTTGCCCGCCATGATTTCACACACACGGGTGCTGACCTGCGCACGGCCCGGTCGGCGCGTCGAAAATTCGATGTCGCCGAGCGCGCCGCGCTGCTACCGTCGACGCATCGTCCCACCCACCCCGGCATCCCGAGAGGAGCCTCCCGTGATCGGATCCACCGCGCAGTACGAACGCCGTGTCGACATGTCCCGGCCGGCTCCGGATGCCGCGCTGCCGCATCGCCCTTCGTGCGTGCGCGTCGCCTCCTGACCGGCTTCGTCCCGGCCTGACCCAGGCTCCCCCACCGCACCGCTCGCGCGCTGACTCGCGCGGGCGTTCGACGACCCCTGACATCCCCACGGCCAGGGGCGATCACACGTCCCTCTTTCCGGCTCACGCAGGCGCCGACGGGCTCTCATAAGGCCCGTGCGCGCGGTTCGACTCCGCGGTGAGCCACGGTCCCTCCTCGTTCGTCGCCGGCTCGCCCCGGCACGGTCAGAGCAAACCAGCGACGCGTGCCGACCGGCGCGCGGACTCAGTCGTCCTCGGCGCCGCCGGGGTCGCCACCACGGATCGAGTAGAGCAACCCGTCGAGTTCGTCGGGCTTGATGAGGACGTCGCGGGCCTTGGACCCCTCGCTGGGTCCGACGACGCCGCGCGTCTCCATCAGGTCCATCAACCGGCCCGCCTTGGCGAAGCCGACGCGCAGCTTGCGCTGCAGCATGGAGGTGGACCCGAACTGGGAGGTGACCACCAGCTCCACCGCCTGCAGCAGCACGTCCATATCGTCGCCGATATCGGGGTCGACGTCCTTGGCCTCGCCCGCCTTGGCGGCGGTGACGCCCTCCTGGTACTCGGGTTCGGCCTGGGTCTTGCTGAATTCGACGACCGCCTGGATCTCCTCGTCGGAGATGAAGGCGCCCTGCAGACGGGTGGGCTTGCCCGCGCCCATCGGCAGGAACAGGCCGTCGCCCATACCGATCAGCTTCTCCGCGCCCGGCTGGTCCAGGATGACGCGCGAGTCGGTGAGCGAGGACGTCGCGAAGGCCAGGCGCGAGGGCACATTGGTCTTGATCAGGCCGGTGACCACGTCCACCGAGGGCCGCTGCGTGGCCAGGACCAGGTGGATGCCCGCGGCACGTGCCTTCTGCGTGATCCGCACGATCGCGTCCTCGACATCGCGCGGCGCGGTCATCATCAGATCGGCGAGCTCGTCGACGATCGCCAGGATGTACGGGTACGGCCGGTACACCCGCTCGCTGCCCAGCGGCGCGGTGATCTGGCCCGACTTGACCTTCTTGTTGAAGTCGTCGATGTGGCGGACCTTGTTGGCCTGCATGTCCTGATAGCGCTGCTCCATCTCCTCCACCAGCCAGGCCAGCGCGGCGGCGGCCTTCTTCGGCTGGGTGATGATGGGCGTGATCAGGTGCGGAATGCCCTCGTACGGGGTGAGTTCCACCATCTTCGGGTCGATCAGGATCATCCTGACCTCCTCCGGGGTGGCCCGGTGCAGCAGCGAGACCAGCATCGAGTTCACGAAGCTCGACTTACCGGAACCGGTGGAGCCCGCCACCAGCAGGTGCGGCATCTTGGCCAGGTTCGCCGAGACGAATTCGCCCTCGATGTTCTTGCCGAGGCCGATCACCAGCGGATGGTGGTCGTTGCGGGTGTGCGGCGACTTGAGCACGTCGGCCAGGCGCACCAGCTCGCGGTCGGAGTTGGGCACCTCGATGCCGACGGCGGATTTGCCCGGGATCGGCGCGAGCAGGCGCACGTTCTCGGTCGCCACCGCGTAGGCCAGGTTGCGATGCAGGGCGGTGATCTTCTCGACCTTCACGCCGGGACCGAGCTCGACCTCGTAGCGGGTGACCGTCGGGCCGCGCACGAAACCGGTGACGGCGGCGTCGATCTTGAACTGCACGAGGACCTCGGTGATCGCCTCGATCATCGATTCGTTGGCGGCCGAACGCTTCTTGGGCGGATCGCCGTCGAGCAGCAGCGTCAGCGGGGGCAGGGTGTAGTCGCCGTCGACGACGCGGTCGGTGACGAACTCCGGCTCCGGCGGCGGGGGCGGGGTCTGGTCGACGACCTTGGCGGGCGCGGGCTTGCGGCGCGCCGGTTTGGGCGCGGGGTCGGGCGCCGGTGGTTCCTCGTCCAGGCGCAACTGTTTGGCATCGCGCAGCGGTGGCTCGCCGATCGTTTCGGTGAGCGCGTCGGAGCCGCCGAATTCGTCGGGCGGGTAGTTGTCGTCGGGGGTCCGGCCGCGGCGGCGGGTTCGGTTGCGGTGCACCGGGAATCCGTCGGCGTCGTAGTTGGCCGGATCGTAGGGGTCCTCGTCGGCGTGGTGCTCGCCGAGGCCGAAGTAGTCACGCAGGGCCGAGGGCACCTCGCGGACCGTGGTCCCGGTGAGCAGCAGCACGCCGAACACCATGGCCAGCAACAGGATCGGCAGGGCCAGCCAGGGGGTGAGCCCCTGGCCGAGCGGGCCGCCGATGGCGTAGCCGAGCGCACCGGCCGCCCGCGAGCGGCCCTGCGCGTCGGTGGGCGATCCGGCGGCCAGATGCCAGATCCCGAGCGCGGGCAGCACGACGAGCAGTCCGCCGAGGACCAGCCGCGGCCGGATCTCCGGATGCGGTTCGGTGCGCATGAGCACCACGGCGAGGGCGACGAACAGCAGCGGGGCCAGGCCGCCCGCGGTGCCCGCGACGGCGCGCACGATGTCTTCGAGGAAGCGTCCGACCGGACCACCGGCCGACAACCACATGGCCGCCGCGATGATCGCGCTCACCGCGATGAGCGCCAGACCGATGCCGTCGCGCCGATGTCCGTGTTCGATCTCGCCGGCACGGCTCAACGTGCGGGTGGTGGCGCCGACACCGCGCGCCAGCATGGTCCAGCCGCTGCCGACACCGCGCCCGATCACCGCCAGCGGCGCGGTGTTCGACGCGCGCCGCGCGGGCCTGCGGGCGGGCGTCGCGCGTCCGCGCGGCGCCGCGGACGCTCGCGGAGTCGTCGAACGAGATCGCGCGGACGGCGTCTGCCCCCTGCTCGATCCCGCCCGCGCCCGAGAGGTCGTGGTGCTGCGGGACTTACCTGCCATGACCATCAGGCTAGCCGCTCAGGCACCGTCCGGACCATCCGCAACACTGGTCCCACCCCGGTTGCGACGTTGATCTCACCCGGACGCGCAGGTCGCGGGGCCCCGGTCAGCGCGGGGAAATCTCGCGCGGCGACCGCGTTTCGCGCGCCGTTCGCCGCGTCCCGCCAAGGGAATCCTTTCAGTTCCCTTGTGATGGGCCCGAATCCGCGCGCGAGCGCTGGCGCCGGGGACCGCCGGGTCTGTACGTTGACACCTGGTCCACCGGGTGTGGACGGAATACGAGGGGAATCACGTGAAGAAAGTTCTCACCGGCGCGGCGGTCATGACCGCGACGGTCGGTGCGTTGCTGGCCGGCCACATCGCGCCCGCGCAGGCGCAGGCCGACAACTACGGCGCGCTCGCGCTCTCGCGCAACGGCGCCTCCAGCATCACCGCGAATTACGGCAGCTACGCCGCGGCCGAGTCGGCCGCCATCGCGGGCTGCCAGCGCAGCGGCGGGGGCGCAGGCTGCGATGTGAAGGTGTCGTGGCGCAACGGCTGCGGCGCGCTCGCCGAGTCGAGCCGGTCCTACAGCTGGGCCTCGGCGCCCTCGCTGCGGGCGGCCAAGCGCAACGCGATCAACGCCAACCGCGGCGCGGCCACCATCATCAACTGGAACTGCACCTCCGGCTACGAGGTCTGAGCCGCCACCGCCCCGCCGGAGCGATCCTCCGGCGCACATCTCATTTGGGGAGACCAGTGAACAACCGCATGATCACCGTGGCGGCCGCCGCGACGCTGGCCGTCGCCGTGCTCGGCCTGACCGCGTGCAGCAGCGACGAGCCGTCGAGCACCGCGGCCGCGACGACCACCGCCGCCGGCGCGGGTTTCGAGGACGGCAAGAAGGTCGAGGGCACCCAGGAGGGTGACGCCCCGATGACCACGCCGGTGCCGAACCTGCCCGCGCCGACGGTCGAGGAGCTCAACGCGCGCCTGGACAAGGCGATGGCCGGTCAGCTGAGCGCCGAGGAGAAGGCCACGCTCATCGAGGACGCCGAGCGCGACCCGAACCTCGTCGACAAGTTCGTCGAGGCGGCCAAGAAGAACAACGTCACGGCCAAGATCACCAGTGTCGGCTCGCCCGCCGACGGCAAGGTGAAGGCGCCCGCCGACGTCACCATCGACGGCACCCCGGTGCAGGGCGCGACCGTGGAATTCGTCGCGTCCGAGGGCGGCTGGCGCGTGTCGCACGTGTTCACCTGCAACATCGTGAAGTCGGCCAAGCTCGACTCCGCGGCCTGCCAGGCCTGACGCCACCCAACGAGAACCGCCGGACGACATCGTCGCCCGGCGGTTCTCGTGTCTTCGGATCAGACGCCGATGACCGTCGGCACGATCATCGGGCGACGGCGGTAGGTGTCGGCCACCCAGCGGCCGACGACCCGGCGCACGCCCTGGGCGATGCGGTGGGTGTCGGTGATGCCCTCACCGGCCAGGCGCAGCAGCTCGGCCTCGACGAGTTCGTTCGCGCCGCTGAGCGCGGTCGGGTCGTCGGAGAAGCCCCGGCCGTTGAGTTCGGTGCTGACCGCCTTGCCGGTGGTCGCGTCGATGACGACGGTGATCGAGATGAATCCGCCCTCGCCGAGCACCAGGCGATCCGACAGCGTCGACTCACCGACGTCGCCGACGGACAGACCGTCGACGTAGACGTGTCCGACCGGCACCCGGCCGACGATCGAGGCGATGCCGTCGACCAGGTCGACCACCACGCCGTCCTCGGCCAGCACGACCCGCTCCTCGGGCACACCCGTCGCCACGGCGAGCGCGGCGTTGGCGCGCAGGTGCCGCCACTCGCCGTGCACCGGCATCGCGTTGGTGGGACGCACCGCGTTGTACAGGTACAGCAGCTCACCGGCGGAGGCGTGGCCCGAGACGTGCACCTTCGCGTTCTGCTGGGTGATGACCGTCGCGCCGAGCCGGGCCAGGCCGTTGACGACCGCGAACACCGAGTTCTCGTTGCCCGGGATCAGCGAGGACGCCAGCACGATCAGGTCGTCGGCGCGGATGTTGATCTGGCGGTGGTCGCCGCGGGCCATCCGCGCCAGCGCCGAGAGCGGCTCGCCCTGGGAACCGGTGGAGATCAGCACCAGACGGTTGCCGGGCAGGTTCGCCGCCGCGTCGAGATCGACGACGACGTTGTCGGGCACGGTCAGGTAGCCCAGGTCCTGCGCGATCTGCATGTTGCGGACCATCGAGCGGCCGACGAAGCAGATCTTGCGGTTGTACTTCTGCGCCACGTCGACGACCTGCTGGATGCGGTGCACGTGGCTGGCGAAGGAGGCGACGATGACGCGGTTGCGCGCCTTGCCGATGACGTTGTCGAGCACCCCGCCGATCTCGCGCTCGGGGGTGACGAACCCGGGGACCTCGGCGTTGGTCGAGTCGACCAGGAACAGGTCGACGCCCTCGTCGCCCAGGCGGGAGAAGCCGGCCAGGTCGGTGAGACGGCCGTCGAGCGGCAGCTGGTCGAGCTTGATGTCACCGGTGTGCAGCACCACGCCCGCGCCGGTGCGGATGGCGACGGCGATCGCGTCGGGGATCGAGTGGTTGACCGCGAAGTACTCGCACTCGAACGGGCCGTGCACGGTGGTCTCGCCCTCGGCGACCTCGATCAGCTTGGGCTGCAGCCGGTGCTCGCGGCACTTGGCGGCGACCAGCGCGAGGGTGAACTTGGCGCCGATCACGGGGATGTCGGGGCGGTTGCGCAGCAGGAACGGCACCGCGCCGATGTGGTCCTCGTGACCGTGGGTGAGCACGATGGCGACGATGTCGTCCATCCGGTCCTCGATGGGCCGGAAGTCGGGCAGGATCAGGTCGACGCCGGGCTGCTGGTCCTCGGGGAACAGCACACCGCAGTCCACGATCAGCAGCTTGCCGTTGTACTCGAAAACGGTCATGTTGCGGCCGATCTCGCCGATGCCGCCGAGGGCGAACACGCGCAGGCCGTTCTTGGCCAGCTTCGGCGGGGCGCCGAGGCGGTCCTGCGGCGCCTTCTCCCGCGGTTCGGCCGAGGGCGCGGCGCCACGACCGCGACCGCCGCCCTGGCGCCCGCGGCCGCCGCCGCGGGACTGCTGCTGCGGCGCCTGCTCGGCGGCCGGCTTGCTCTTGGCGCGGCGCGAACTCGTCTTCTTCGGCGCGGTGGCCTGTTCGGCGGGCACGCTGATCAGGTCGGTGCCGTCCTCGGCGGCCACGACGAGCTCGGCCTCGGCCGCGATCTCGGCGACCGGTTCGGGGGCCGGCTGGGTCGGGGGGACGACCTCGGCCGCCGCGGGCCGCTCGGCGGCCGGTGCGACGGGAGCCGGCTCGGGCGCGCCCGCGGCGCGGCTGGCGGAACGACGACGGGGCCTGCGCGGTTCGGTCATGCCGACACCCCCGCGGCCTGCAGGTCCAGGGCCAGCGCGTCGAGCTGCGCCGGGGTCGGCATCAGCTGCGGCAGCCGGGGTTCACCCACCTCGACACCGAGCAATCGGAGAGCTCCCTTGCACATCGCCACACCTCCCAGGCGGGTCATGGCCGCGAACAGCGGCAACAGTGTCGCGTTGATCTCCTTGGCGCGGACCACGTCACCGGCGGTGTAGGCCTGGTGGATCTCGCGCAGGCGATCGGGCACCAGGTGCCCGATCACGCTGATGAAACCGGTGGCGCCGACCGAGAGCCAGGGCAGGTTGAGCCCGTCGTCTCCGGAGTAGAAGGCGAGGCCGGTGGTCGCGATGAGATCGGCACCGGAGACCAGATCGCCCTTGGCGTCCTTGACGGCGACGATGTTCGGGTGGTCGGCGAGGCGGCGGATCGTGTCGATGGCGATGGGCACCACCGACCGCGGCGGAATGTCGTAGAGCGTCACCGGCAGCGAGGTGGCGTCGGCGACCGCGGTGAAGTGCGCGATCAGCCCCTCCTGCGTGGGACGCGAGTAGTACGGGGTGACGACGAGCAGGCCGTGCGCGCCCGCGTCCTCGGCGGCGCGCGCCAACTCCAGCGAGTGCGCGGTGTCGTAGGTGCCCGCGCCGGCGATGACGGTGGCCCGGTCGCCGACGGCGTCGACGACGGCGCGCAGCAGATCGGACTTCTCCGATTCGGTGGTGGTCGGCGACTCACCGGTGGTGCCGGAGATGGCCAGCAGATCGACGCCCCGGTCGACCAGGCGCGCGGCCAACGCCACCCCGGCGTCGACATCGACCTTGCCCGCGGCGCTGAAGGGGGTCACCATCGCGACACCTACCGTGCCGGACGCGTGCAGCTCCGTTGGCGTCGATTCACCGTTCGTCATGGTCAGAAAGGCTACCCGGTCCCCGGATGCGCCTCGACACCCTAGCGGCCGAAGCGGCTGCCGGTGCCCGCCTTTCGACACCATACGCCTTATCGATGACATCATGACCACCCTTGCGTGATGTCACTTTCGACATCACACTGATGTCATGGATCTGAACGCTCATACCGCGCGGCTGCGCGAGGAACTGATCGCCGCCGCGGCTCTCGGCGACGAGAAAACGCAGGCCACCGCCGCCGCGCTGGCCGCGGCGGTGGAGAGTTCGAGCCGGCTGGTGCTGCTGTCGGCACTGTCGGAGCTGGCCGCCGAGATCAGCACCGAGCTCGGTGACCGCATGGTGCACGTCCGGCTCGAGGGCACCGAGGCGGTGGCCGACGTGCGCAAGAACACGCCGTCGGGTTCCGACGAACCACCGACCTTCGAGGAGATGACCGGCGATATCAGCCGGGTCACCCTGCGGCTGGTCGAGCAGCTCAAGTCCAAGGCCGAGGAGGCGGCGGCGCAGAACGGGCAGTCGCTGAACTCGTGGCTCTCGGGCGCTGTCAGCGGCGCGCTGCGGGACCAGATGCGCGGCGGGGGCCCCAAGGGCTGGTGAGCGGCGCGCTCACAGCAGCGGCGCCAGGTCACCGCGCTCGCCGATGACCACCTCGTCGAGCTCGAGCCAGTCGGCCATCTCCCGGAGCGCGCCACGCAGCGCGTGCGCGGTCCCGGCGGTGGCGTGGCCGGGTTCGGCGAAGGCGCCGGGGACGAGCAGCCTGCCGCTGCCCCGCTCGGCGCGCAGGTCGACCCGGCCGACGAGCTGCCCGTCGAGCAGGAACGGGAAGACGTAATAGCCGTGCACCCGTTTGGGTTCGGGCGTGTAGATCTCGATCCGGTAGTGGAAGTCGAAGATCCGCTGGGTGCGCGGCCGGAAGAAGATGAGCGGGTCGAACGGGCACAGCAGAGCGGCGCCGGCGACGCGGCGCGGCGTGCTCGCCTCGGGGTGCAGGTAGGCCGGGGCGTCCCAGCCCGCCACCTCGACCGGGAGGAGTTCGCCCGCGTCGACGAGTTCGGCGATGGCCGGGGCGCTCTGGCGGCGGTTGAGCCGGTAGTAGTCGCGCAGATCGGTCTCGGTGCCGATGCCGAGGGCGCGGCTGGAGCGGCGGATCAGCTCACGCACCGCGTCGGGCTCGGCGATCTCGCGCTCGCGGACGTCGGCGGGGACGACGCGTTCGGTGAGGTCGTAGTGGCGGGTGAAGCCGGCGCGGCGGGCGATGGACAGCTCGCCCGCGGCGAAGAGCTGCTCGCAGATCATCTTCGTGTCCGACAGGTTCCACCACGTGCCCTTGGGGCGCGGCTTGTCCAGTTCCAGGTGGCGTTCGATCTCGCCCGCGCTGGCCGCGCCGACCTCGGTGACGACGTCGAGGATGTCCTTGCCCAGGGTGGGATTGCGTTCGACGACCTTGCGCATCCCCGACCAGCGGCCGTGGCGGTATTCGGCCATCCGCCAGCGCAGCAGCGGCCAGTCGGCGACCGGGATGAGCGCCGCCTCGTGCGCCCAGTATTCGACCAGCCCGCGCCGGGCGCGCGGACTGTCGCTCCAGGCAGCCCGCTCGAGCAGGGTGCGGTCGTAGGGGCCGATCCGGCTGAAGATCGGCGCGTAGTGCGCGCGGACCACCGCCGACACCGAATCCAGTTGCAGCAGACGGGTTCTGGCGACCACGTCGAGCACGGCCCGCCGGTTCGGGTTGGCCGGTCGGCGTTTTCCGAAACCCTGTGCGGCCAGGGCGATCCGCCGCGCCGCCGCCGCATTCATCCGCTGCATGGGTCCAGCCTGGCACAGGGGTCCGACAGGTCGGCGCGGCTCAGGTGGAGACCCGGATCTCGCCCGCGGTGTCGATCTCGGTGCGCCGGTCCCCCGTCGGCGCCGCGGCCAGCACCGTCGCCACCCAGCGGCGACCGACCGGCAGCACCCGCACGGTGACGCTGCCGCCGGTCGCGGTCTCCAGTTCGCCGACCGCGGCGTCGAGCACCTGGTGGCGCACCGAGCTGGGGACATCGCGGAAGCCGCCGTCGTCGAGCAGCGTCACCTCCACGCCGCGGGCGCGGGCCCGGCGCGCGGCGGTGCTGAGGCGTTCGGTGGCGAGGTCGGGGGCCCGCAATCCGTCGCGCAGCTCGGCTTCGAGCAACCGGCACTGTTCGCGTTCGGCGGCGGTGAGCTGGGCGCCCTCGGCGATCCGGGCCAGCATCGGCCGCGCGACCCGGTCGAGCCGGGCCAGCTGCCGGTCGCGCTCGGCCGTGGCCGCGGCCAGCGCCGCCTCGGTCGCCGCGCGCTCGGTGGCCTGCTGACGCAGGGCGCGCAGTGAGCGCTGGGTGGGTCGCAGGATCGCCATGAACACCGTCACCGCCCCGACCGTGGCGATCGGGGTCAGCGCGCGCACCACGGTCTCGGGGTGCCAGGTGGTGAACACACCCATGGTGATGAGCACCGTGGCGGCCGCGGCCACGCCCACCCAAGCCGCCAGGATCCGTCCGCGCAGCACCAGCATCGCCAGCAGATACGAGGTCGGGTAGGCCGTCCACAGCTGATGGGAGAACCCGGAGGGATTCTCGATCCAGGGCACCGTCAGCGCCATGGCCGCCGGGCCTGCGCACACCACGTAGACGGTGGCGGGCCACGGCAGCGGGTCGGTGGGCACCACCAGCACGACCAGCGCCGCCACCGCCATGAACGCCAGCGCCGCCGCGGCCGGGACCGGCGGCGCGATGTCGAAGTTCACCCGCAGGTACAGCACGATGGTGGCTTCGAAGATCAGCACGAACAGCCAGGCCATGCTGTCGCTGAGGCCGAACAGGTCGCGCATGCCGAAGGGACGGTCCCGGTCAGCCATGGCTGCCCCAGACCAGCGTCACCACGGTCCCGTTGCCCGGCGACGATTCGACGAAGGCGGCGCCGCCCGCCAGGGTCCGCATGCGGCCGAGGATGCTGCCCGCGATCCCCATCCGGTCGACGGGCACGCGCGCCGGATCGAAACCGGCGCCGTCGTCGGTGAGCACCACCCGGATACCGCCGGTGGCGATGGTGACGGCCACCGTGCGCCGTACCGGACGCCCCGGCACCCCGGCATGGCGCAGGCTGTTGCGCACCGCCTCGCTCAACGCAGCGCCCAGCACTTGGGCCGCCTCCAGCGGCAGGCGCAGATCGGCGCCGCGCCGGGCCGCACGCACCGGCACGTCGGGGTCGACCTCGCGCACCGCCGCCCGCAGGAACTCGACGGCCGCGGTGGCGTCGAGATGGTCGATCTCCGGGGCGCTGCGCGCCTGTTCGAGCTGGTCGAGGGTGCGCGCGGCCTGTGCGCGCAGCACCGTCGACGACTCGTGCGCGCGCGAGGCCTCGAGCAGGGTGGACAGCACCCCGTCGTGGATCAGGGCGGCGAAGCGGGCGCCCTCGCGTTCCCTGGCCGCCGTGGCGGCCACGGTCGCGGCCTTGCTGCGCTGGCGCACCGCTTCCCGGTCGACCCGGTCGGCGGCGGTGCGCGCGTAGACCACGCACCACAGGAACAGCGCGCCCACGCCGAGTCCCCTGGTGATGTCACCGAACAGCGCCCAGGCCGAACTGTCTGGCACCACAGCGGCATTGGACACGCTCGTGGCCACCGCGAGCAGGGCGGCGAAGGCCGTCGCGGCCCGCCCCGACCAGGCCAGCCCACCCGCCATCACGCCGAGCGCGAGACCGCGATACGGCCAGGACGCGAACGAGCCGATCGAGACGACCGAGTACACCAGCGGGGTCAGCACCGTCGCCAGGAGATAGCAGCCGGCGGCCGCGGCGGCGACGCGCCGGATCGCGGCGACCGGTCCGAGCGCCGACACCAGGGCCAGCGGCGCGAACGGCAGGTACGCCCCGACCAGATGCACCTCGGGCCACAGCGACCGGTTCAGCGGCTGGATCAGCACGGCGGGCAGTTCCAGGGTCATCACGATCATCGCGCCGACCCCGATCACCATGCCGAGCCTGCGCAGGATCTGGTCGGTCGCCGCCCGGGAGAGTTCGGTGCCCACGGCGGCGGGCGCCGGGACCGTGGTGGTCACGTGCGCTGCTGTCGTTCCGGCACCGGCAGCCAGCCGTCCTCGACGGCGCGCTTGTACAGGTCGGTCTTGGTCGGCGCCGGGCGGCCCGCGTCGGCGTACTTCTGCCGGATGCGGCCGAGGTAGTCGTTGACGGTCTGCTCGGACAACCCGGTCAGCCGGGCCACCCGCGACGCCTTCTCCCCCGAGGCGTACAGCATGAGCACTTCCTCCTGGCGCGGGCTCAGGCCCACGTCGGACAGCTGCGGGTCGCCGTCGATGGCGGCGGCCCAGTCGGTGGTGACGACCTGTTCGCCGGAGGCGGCCCTGCGTACCGCGGCGACCACGGTGGCCACGCTCTCGGACTTGCGCAGCACGCCGAGCACGCCCGCCTTGGCGGCCGAGCGCACCAGGAACGCGTTGTCGGCGCCGGTGAACACGAGCACCTCGATGCCGCGTTCACGCAGCGCGGTGACATTGTCCTCGGGCGAGGAACCGTCGGGCAGGCGCAGATCGAGCACCACCAGGTCGAGCGCGTCGGTGCTCGCGAGCAGCCCGCTCACGCTGTCGGCGGTGGCGACCAGGTCCAGGTCGGGTTCGGGACCGAGCATGGCGGCGAGCCCGATCGCGACGGATTCATGGTCCTCGACCAGACCGATCCGGCGCACCCGCGGAGTCCGCTCCAACTCGCTCACCAACCACTCCCCATCCTGAAACACCATCCACGACACGTAGGAGTCGAGTTGTACCGCATCGGCCCAGCGTGTGTCAGCCCACCAGCATTCGGGGCGGCTACCCCATCAGCCCGGCGGCGACGGTCGCGCCGAGCTCCCAGCACCGTTCCAGATCCGCCTTGCCCGGCGGTCCGGAGACGGCGACCGCGGCCGCCACCCGCTGCCAGCCCAGGCCGGTGGTGATCCGCTCGACACTCGCCTCCGCGCCCTCGGTCCCCTCGTTGCCGTGCAGGTACAGCGCGTAGGGACGGCCGCGGGTGGAGTCCAGACAGGGGTAGTAGAACGTGTCGAAGGCGTGTTTGAGGGCGCCGCTCATGTAGCCGAGGTTGGCCGGGGTGCCGAGTAGGTAACCGTCGGCCTCGAGGACGTCGACGGCGGTGACGGCCAGGGCCGCGCGGCGCACCACCTCCACGCCCTCGATCTCCGGATCGGTGGCGCCCGCGAGCACCGCCTCGAACATCGCCTGCGTGTGCGGCGACGGAGTGTGGTGGATGAGCAGCAGCCGGGCCACTACGCCTCGCGTTCCAGCTTCTCCAGCGCGACCGCGCGGCGCATGGTCTCGCGGGCGCGGGTGCGGTCACCGGCGTAGTCGTAGGCACGGGCGAGGCGGTAGGAGGAGCGCCAGTTGTCCGGGTCGCCCTCCCATTCGGTCTTGATGCGGGCGAACAGCTCGTCGGCGGCGGCACGTTCGATGCGGCCGGAGGGGCGGCGCGGCAGCTGCGAGGTGTCGACCTCGAGGCCCTCCTCATCGATCCGGCGGGCCAGGCGCTGGTGGGCGAACGCGGCCTGCAGCGTCGCCCACACGATCCAGATCCCGACGATCGGCAGCAGCAGCATCCCGATACCGAGGGCCACACCGGCGAACTCGCCGCCGGCGATGTAGGCGATCGCCAGGCTGCCGAGCCGGATGAAGTAGTAGGCCAGCGCCAGCACCAGGAACGCCACCAGCGCGAGGATCTTCACGACCTGGCGGTCGGGTCGTCGCGCGGCGGGTTCGGCGGCGTTCACAGATCCAGGAACGGGTCGAGCCCGACGGTCAGCCCGGGGCGGCCGGCGATCTCGCGCACGCCGAGCAGCACACCGGGCGCGAAGGAGTTCCGGTCGATGGAGTCGTGGCGGATGGTGAGGGTCTCGCCCTGGGTGCCGAACAGCACCTCCTGGTGCGCGACGAGGCCGGCCAGGCGCACCGAGTGCACCCGCACACCGTCGACGTCGGCGCCACGCGCGCCCTCGAGCTCGGTGCTGGTGGCATCGGGGCTCGCGCCGACGCCCGCCTCGGCGCGAGCCGCGGCGATCAGGCCCGCGGTGCGGTAGGCGGTGCCCGAGGGCGCGTCGGCCTTGTTCGGATGGTGCAGTTCGATGACCTCCACCGACTCGAAGAACCGGGCCGCCTGCTCGGCGAACCGCATCGACAGCACCGCGCCGATGGCGAAGTTCGGCGCGATCAGCACGCCCACCTCGGGGCGCTGGGCCAGCTGGCCGCGCACCTCGGCGAGGCGGACTTCGTCGAACCCGGTGGTGCCGACGACGGCGTGGATGCCGTTCTCGATGAGGAACTTCAGGTTGCCCATCACCACGTCGGGGTGGGTGAAGTCGACGACGACCTGGGTACCGGTCTCGGTGAACGTCGCCAGCGCGTCGTCCTTGTCGACCTGGGCGACCAGCTCCAGATCGGCCGCCGCCTCCACGGCCGCGCAGATCGCCTGTCCGACCTTGCCGCGTGCTCCGAGCACTCCGACCCGAATGGTCACCCGCTTCTCCTCGCCTCGTCCTCGCTTGTGGTCAAGCCTATCGAGCAGCGGCGGGTGCCCCGGCGCCGAGGTCAGCCGAACACGATCACCTGGCGCAGCGCCGCGCCGGCCGCCAGGTCGTCCATCGCCTCGTTGACCTGGTCGAGCCCGATCCGCGCCGAGACGAGCCGTTCCAGCGGCAGGGTGCCGGCCCGCCAGCGGCGGACGTACTCGGGGATGTCGCGCTCGGGCACCGCCGAGCCGAGGTAGCTGCCGATGATGGTGCGTCCCTGCGCGACCAGCGCCAGCGGCGAGATCGTGGCGGTCGCGCTGGGGGCGGGCAGTCCGACCGTCACGGTGACGCCACCGGCCGCGGTGGCGGCGACGGCCGTTTCGAACGCGCGCACGTTCCCCGCCGCCTCGACCACCACGTCGGCCAGGACGCCCTGATCCGCGACCTCGGCGGGTGTGTACGCGGCGCTCGCGCCGAATTCCTTTGCCAGCCGCAGTTTTTCGGGCACGGTGTCGACGGCGATCACCTCGCCCAGCCCGAGCGAGACGGCGACGAGCACCGCGGCCATCCCCACGCCGCCGAGCCCGACGACCATGATCCGGTCGCCCTCGCCCGGCTTCGCCGCGTTGAGCAGCGCGCCGCCACCGGTCAGCACCGCGCAGCCGAGGACCGCCGCGACCTCGGGCGGCACGTCGTCGTCGACCGGGACGACCGAGCGCCGGTCCACCACGGCGTACGTCGCGAAACCGGACACCCCGAGGTGATGATGCACCTCGGCGCCGTCGCGATGCAGCCTGCGCCCACCGCCGAGCAGTTCGCCCGCGTTGTTGGCGACGCTGCCGGGCACGCACGGGGTGCGACCGCCGCTCGCGCAGCCCGCGCAGTCGCCGCAGCGCGGCAGGAAGGTCATCACGACCCGCTGCCCCACCGCGACATCGGTGACGCCCTCGCCGACGGTCTCGATCACGCCCGCGGCCTCGTGCCCGAGCAGCATGGGCACCGGCCGCACCCGGTTGCCGTCGACGACGGACAGATCCGAATGGCACAGCCCCGCCGCTTCGATCCGCACCAGCAGTTCACCGGGCCCCGGCGCGGCCAGATCGAGGTCGCACACGGTGATCGGCCGTGATTCGGCGAACGGCGCAGGCGCGGCGATGGTCTCCAGGACGGCTCCACGAATCCTCATGTGCGCGACGCTACCCCGCGCCGCCGTTGCGCGATCCGGGATCCGGGCGCTAACCTCGGCCGTGGTGATGGTGCTCCTGTCGGCCGCCTCGTACCGTGCCCAGGGTCGGCGCCATCACGAACAAGGAGAAATCCACTGCCAGTTCAGTTCAATCACACCATTGTCGGATGTCGCGATAATCGGGAGACCGCCGAATTCTGGGCGGACATCCTCGGGTTGGACATAGGAACAGCGTGGGGTCCGTTCATTCCGATCCCCGTCGCCAACGGCGTCACCTTCGATCTCGCGAAGGTGCCTCCGCATGTTTCCGAAATCCAGCCGCAGCACTACGCGTTTCTCGTCTCGGAGGCGGAATTCGATGCCGCCTACGCCAAGATCCAGCGCTACAAGCTGGATCACTGGGCGGATCCGCAACAACACGGGGTCAACGAGATCAATCACAATGACGGTGGCCGCGGGGTCTATTTCCTCGACCCCAACGGCCACTTCATGGAATTGATCACCGTGCCCTACGGCGGCTGGCCCGCCTAGTCCCCGGACGCTGCTCGGGTTCCCCGGAGCCCGAGCAGCGCGGCGACGACACAGGCCACCGAGACCAGGCCGATGAACCACGGGAACACGGTCGTCAGGCCCCAGGTGGTGGCCGCCCAGCCCGCCGCCAGCGTCGGCAACGCCAGGGCCGAATAGGCCAGCAGGTAGTAGGCCGACATGGTCTCACCCCGGCGATGCGGGGGCACGACCTCCGAAAGATGCCGCAGCGACCCACCGAAACCGAGGCCGAAGGTGGCACCCAGCGCCAGTCCGGCCAGCACGACGACGACGGGTTGCGCGCTGGCCAGCGCGGGAATCGTGGCCAGCAGCGCGGCGGCCATGCCGAGATCACCGAAGATCGCGGCGCGCCTGGCCTGAATCCGCGTGGCGAACAGCTGCGCCGCCGCGCCGGCGAGCGCGGTCCCGGCGACGACGACGCCACCGAAGACCAGGTTGTGCACGCCGGTCTTGGCCGCGGCCAGCGACGGGTACAGCGACAGCAGCACACCCAGCACCGACCAGGCCGCCATCACGCCGATGGCCGAGAACCAGAAGTCACCCCTGATCTCTTGCGGCACGGCCGGTTTCGCGATCGTGATCCGTGCCTTCACCCGGGCGGTGTGCGGCTCGGTGACGGCGAGGATCCCGGCGCCCGCGGCCAGGCAGATCACCGCGATGACCACATACGGCGTGCGCAGCGGCGAGGGCGCGTACTGGGCGAGCACGGCGGTGCCGAGTACCGCGATCGCGATGCCGACATTGAACGCCACCCCGCTGAGCTGTCCCGACCGCGCGCCGCGCTCGGGTCGCAGGTCGAGCAACGCGGCCGCGCCGGCCACCACGGTCGCGCCGACCGCGGCGCCGTGCAGCGCCCTGGCCAGCAGCAGCATGGGGACCGAGTCGGCGAGCAGGAAGACCACCAGGCCGAGGATCATCGTGGCGAACGCGCCGACCATCACCGGCTTGCGCCCGACGACGTCGGAGATCCGGCCCGAGACCAGCACCGCGCCCAGCGCGGCCACCGCGTACACGGCGAACACCATGGTCGTGGTGAGCGGCGAGAGGTGCCATTCGGTCTGATAGATGCCGTAGAGCGGCGCGGGCGCTCCCGAGACCCCGAGCGCGACGCCGGTGGCCGCCAGCACGAGCCCGTACGCCCAGCGCTGTCCCGACTCGGCCGGAGCCATCGTTGTCGCCGCCATCGCAGCCCCCATCAGGTGAGTTTGATAACCATCGAACGGTGTCGAGCGTACGCCGAGTATGATGAGTATCAAACCCCCGAGTGAGGTAGATCATGACTCAGGCTAACGGTCTTCCCCCGGCGCCGACCGCACCGGTCGCCGGGCTGCCCGCCGTGCTGAGTGCCCTGCACGATCCGGTGCGCCTGGAGATGGTGCGCCGGATGGCCAACGCGGGCGGCCCGGTCCGGTGCGCGGCGCTCTACGACGCGATCAACAAATCCACCGCGACCCACCACTTCAAGATCCTGCGCGAGGCGGGGCTGATCGAGCGGATGACCATCGACGGTCAGACCTATCAGCGCTTGCGCACCGAGGAATTGACGCGCGCGCTCCCCGGCCTGCTGCCCGCGGTCGTCGAGGCCGCGAACCGCGCCACCGCGGACTGAGCGCGAATTCCTCAGCGCTCCACGAGTTTACGGACCGAGGCGGGCAGATCGCGGGTGCGCTGATAGGGTCCGGCCACCGCGGCGCCGAAGGGCCGGGCGAGCAGGGTGCGCGCGATGGCGCTGACCTCGTCGGTGGTGACGGCGTCGATGCGGGCCAGCGTCGCCGAGACGCTGCGGTGGTTGCCGTAGCTGAGTTCGCTGCGGCCGATCCGGTTCATCCGCGAGGCGGAATCCTCGAGCCCGAGCACGAGCCCGCCGCGCAACGACCCCTTGGCGCGGGCGCATTCGGCGTCGGTGACCCCGTTGACCGCCACGTCGGCGAGCACGTCGCGCGCCAGGGTCGCGACCTGGGCGAGGTTCTCGGGCTGGCAGCCCAGATATACCGAGAAGGCGCCGGTGTCGGCGAAGGTGTCCACGCTCGAGTACACCGAGTACGCCAGGCCGCGCTCCTCCCGGATGCGTTGAAACAGACGGGAACTCAGGCCGCCGCCGATGATGGTGTTGAGGACCGACAGCGGCCAGCGCTGCTGTCCCTCGTGTCGTCCGAACGCGCGCACGCCGAACACCAGGTGGGTCTGTTCGCTGTCGCGGTTGATGCGGATCAGGCCGGGCGCGGCCTGCGCCCGGAACGAGCCCTCACGGCGCGGGGCCGGTTCGGCGGCGGTGTCGAGCCGGGACGCGAACGCGCGGTGCACCAGTTCGACGGTGCGCTCGTGCCCGACGTTGCCCGCCACGGCCACGACCATCCGGTCGGGCCGGTAGCGGCGCTGATGGAATCCGCGCAGCTGACTCGCGCGCATGCCCTCGATGGATTCGACGGTGCCGATGACGGGCCGCCCGATGGGGTGGTCGCCGAACAGGGCGGTGAGGAAGGAGTCGGCGACGAGATCCTCGGGATCGTCGTCACGCATGGCGATCTCCTCGAGCACCACCTGGCGTTCGACGTCGACGTCGACGCTCCGGCACAGCCCGTTGAGCACCACGTCGGAGACGAGTTCGACCGCCAGCGGCAGATCCTCGTCGATGACGTGGGCGTAGTAGCAGGTCTGTTCCTTGGCGGTGAAGGCGTTGAGTTCGCCGCCGACGGCGTCCATGGCCTGCGCGATGTCGAGGGCCGAGCGGGTGGGTGTCGCCTTGAACAGCAGGTGTTCGAGGAAGTGCGCCGCGCCGGCGACCGTCGGACCCTCGTCGCGGGAGCCGACACCGACCCAGACGCCGATGGAGGCCGAGCGCACACCGGGCACGTGCTCGGTGACCACGCGCAGCCCGCCGGGGAGCACGGTGCGCCGCACGCCCCCGTCGGTGCCGATGCTGTCGGCGGATTCGGAATTCGACTCGGTCAACTGTGGCTTCGTCACCCGATCCCACCGGACGGCTGTGCTGGCATGGGTTCTCAACCTCTCGAAAACAGGTGCGGGCGACGTGCGCGGATGCCTCGGTGTCAGGCAGCAGGCACGACGGCCTGGCTCAGCGATTCTAGGCGCCCATCGCCCCCGCCCGCGCATCGGCCCTCGCGGTCCGGTCCGCGCCGTTCACCGGTTCGTCCTGGTCGCGCTGGGCGAGAGCGGATTCGGCGCCGTCGAGGACCGCCGCGATCCGCGCGAGCGCCCGCTCCCCGGCCATCGCCCAGTGGGTGGCGTCGATGCCGTGCCGGTGCACCGTGCCGGTGACGGCGTGCGTCCAGGTGGCCGCGCCGCGCGCGCCGGTGGGATCGTCGACGGTCGCCGCGAAGTAGACGAGGTCACCGTCGAAGCGGCGCGGCCGGTATTCGTCGACCATCGCCATGGACGCCGTGGCCGCGTCGATGACGCGGGTGAGCCGGGCACGGTCGAGCCCGGCCAGCGGGCCGCCGAGGTCGGTCGCGACGAGCTCGTCCCAGCCGATGTCGAGGTCGTCGCCGGCCAGGCCGCCGAGCAGGTCACCGATGGTCGGCGCGGGGGTCTGGGCCGGTTCGGCGCCGAGCCAGCTGTCCATCATGGCCAAGCTCGCGACCTGCTCGCCGTCGGCTTGGAGCCCGGTGGCGACGGCGTGTGCGAGCAGCCCGCCCAGCGACCAGCCGAGCAGGTGGTACGGCCCTTCGGGCTGCACCGTGCGGATGGCCTCGATGTAGCGGCGCGCCCAGTCCTCGATCGTCTCCGGCAGCGGTTCGGCGGCGGTGAGGGCCGGGGACTGCAGGCCGTAGACGGGCCGTTCGGGGTCGAGATGACGGGTCAGCCCGGCGAAGGACCAGGACACGCCACCGACGGGGTGGATGCAGAACAGCGGGGCGCCGCGGCCGCCCGCGCGCAGCGGCAGCAGGACCGCGAACGCGTCGTCGGCCGTCTCGTCGGCGGCGCGCAGGCGTTCCACGACGACGCCGGGGGTCGGGTCGGTGAAGAACCACGCCACCGGCACCGCGACGCCGAGCGCGTCGCTCAGCCGCGCGGACAGCTGGACCGCGGTCAGCGAGTTGCCGCCGAGGTCGAAGAAGTTGTCGTCCATGCCGATTCGGTCCAGGTCGAGGACCCGGGCGAATTCCGTCGCGACAAGGCGTTCGGTCTCGGTGATCGGGCCACGGTAGGCCGCCTGCCGCAGGTGCGGGAGCGGCAGGGCGGCGCGGTCGAGCTTGCCCGAGGTGTTGACGGGGAACTCGTCGAGGACGAGCACCGTGGCGGGTACCAGGTAGCCGGGCAGTTCGGCGGCCAGTGCGGCCCGCAGGCCGGCCGGATCAGCCTGCGCCCCTGGCGAATCCGCGCCGATCACGACGTAGCCGACCAGCCGGTCGGCGCCGACCCCGGACACCACCGCTGCCGCGGCCTGAGCCACTCCGGCCTGCCGCAGCAGCGCGGCCTCGACCTCGCCGAGTTCGACGCGCTGTCCGTTGAGTTTGACCTGGCGGTCGCCGCGCCCGACGTAGTCGAGTGCGGGGGAACCGTTCTCGCCGATCCGCAGCCGCACCAGGTCGCCGGTGCGGTACATCCTGGCGCCGGGTCCCGCGTACGGGTCGGGCACGAACCGCTCCGCGGTGAGCTCGGGTGCGCCGACATAGCCGTGCGCGAGTTGGCCGCCGCCGACGTACAGTTCGCCGACCACACCCGGCGGCACCCGCCGCAGCCGCGCGTCGAGGACGTACAGGGTGGTGCCCGCGACCGGGCCGCCGATCGGGACCGTCAGCTGATCGTCGTCGCCGACGACGTGGGTGCTGACCTGCACGGTGGTCTCGGTCGGACCGTAGAGATTGATCACGTCCGCACCGAGGATCGCCCGGGCGCGCTGCGCCGAGGCGGCGGGCAGGGCCTCGCCACCGGCGAACACCCTGCGCAGCGACGCCGGACGGCCTCGCGATCCCGAGTGCTCCGGCGCGTCGTCGGAGAGCCACTCCCCGCCTTGGGCGCCCGCGTCGACGGCGGGTTCGGCGAGGAACGCGGCCAGCAGCGTGGGCGCGAACTGCGCGGTGTCCACCCCGTGCCGCGCGATGAGCGCGGCCAGGTAAGCGGGGTCGCCGTGGCCGCCGGGGCGGGCGATGACCGTGCGGGCGCCGACGCGCGGCGGCAGGAGCAGTTCCCAGATCGACGCGTCGAAGGTGATCGGGGTCTTGTGCAGGACGGTGTCACCGGGCGCGAAGCCGAATTCCGTGGCCATCCAGTCGAGGTGGCCGACGATCGCGCGGTGCGGTACGCCGACGCCCTTCGGCAGGCCGGTGGAGCCGGAGGTGAAGATCACGTAGGCCGTGTGTTCCGGGCGCAGCGGTTGCGTCCGTTCGGCATCGGTGAGCGGGCCGCTCGGCAGTGCCGTGAGGTCGAGGGCGTCGAGTTCGACGACGTCCAGCCAGGGCAGTCCGCCGCTGCGGTCCGCGTCGAAGGCGGGCAGGTCGGCGGCGTCGCGGCTGGTGGTGAGCACGCAGATCGGCTGGGCGATCCGCAGGATCCGGGTGATCCGCTCGGCCGGATGGTCGGGATCGATCGGCACGTAGGCGCCGCCGGCCGCCAGTACCGCGTGCACCGCGACCAGCAGATCGGGTGAGCGCCGCGCGGCCACCGCCACCGCGGTGTCGGGGCCGACACCCTGCGCGACGAGGTGGCGGGCGAGCCGGTTGACCCTGGCGCCGAACTCCGCGTAGGTGAGATCGGCGTCGCCGTCGGTGAGGGCGACGGCGTCGGGCGTCGCGGCGACCTGACGGTCGAACGCGGTCGGCAACACCGCGCCGGACACCGGAACGACGGTGTCGCACCAGGTGTCGAGCATCGCCCGATCGGCCTCGGTGAGCAGGTCGACCTCGCCGATCGCCCCGTCCGGATCGGCGGTGACGGCGTCGAGCAGCCGCACGAAACTCGCGGCGATCCGGTCCGCGGTGGCGGCGTCGAAGAGGTCCGTGGCGTAGGTGAGGCTCAGGGCGCAGCCGCCCTCGGCCGTGTCGGTGAGGACCAGGTCCAGGTCGAACTTGGCGACCGCGGTCGCGGTGTCGAGGCCGGTGACGGTGAGGTCGGGTAGGGCCACCTCGGCCGGTGTCGCGTCCAGGTTCTGGAACGCGAGCATCACCTGGAACAGCGGGCTGTGGCCGGTGGAGCGCACCGGGTCGAGCACGTCGACGAGGCGCTCGAACGGCACGTCGGCGTTCTCGAAGGCGTCGAGGTCGACGCGCCGGGCCCGGCCGAGCAGATCGGTGAACGACGCGGCCGGGTCGACCGCGGTGCGCAGCACGAGGGTGTTGACGAACATGCCGACCAGGTCGTCGAGCGCCGCGTCGCCGCGACCGGCGACGGGGGTGCCGATCGCGATGTCGGCGCTGCCGCTGAGCCGGGCCAGCAGCGCGGCCAGGGCGGCGTGCGCGACCATGAACGGGCTGGCCTCCGCCCGCCGGGCGAGCTGCCCGGCGCGCTGCCAGATCTCCGGTGCCACCACGGCGTCCACGCTCGCGCCGCGATGCGACGCGAGCGCCGGACGCGGCCGATCGGTGGGGAGTTCGAGCAGTCCGGGCAGACCGTCGAGTTCGGCGCGCCAGAAGCGCACCTGCCGGGCGGCGAGCGAGGCGGGATCGCGCTCGTCGCCGAGCACCGCGCGCTGCCACAGCGTGTAGTCGGCGTACTGGACTTCCAGTGGCGCCCAGCCCGGTTCGATCCCGGCCCGGCGGGCCAGGTAGGCGGCGGTGGTGTCGCGCAGCAGCGGCCCGGCGGAGAAGCCGTCGGCGCTGATGTGGTGGATCACCACGACCAGCACCACCTCGTCGGGGGCGCACCGCAGCACGCGCACCCGTACGGGCGGGGCGGCGGTGACGTCGAAGCCGCGGCCGATCTCGGCGGCCACGACGGCGGGTACCGCGATCGGGTCGACGGTCTCGACCACCGGGGTGGGCACGAACTGCCACACTGCCTGGTGGCCGATGCCGTCGACGGCGGGGTACGCGGTGCGCAGCACCTCGTGGCGGTCGAGCACGTCGGTGACGGCCGCCGCCAGCGCGCCGGCGTCGACGTCGCCGCGCAGGCGCACCGCGATGGGGATGTTGTAGGCCGCCGAGTCGGGATCGAGGCGGTTGAGCAGCCACATCCGCTGCTGGGCCGCCGACAGCGGAACCCGGTGCGGGCGTGGGCCGGCCGTCAGCGCGAGGCCCGCCCCCGAGCCGGCGCGGTGGGCCAGCACGGCGGCCAGGTCGGCGACGGTGCTCGCCTCGAACAGGGTCCGCACCGGCACCCTGGTCGACAGGGCGGTGCCGAGGCGGGCCGCCACCCTGGTGGCGACGAGGGAGTTGCCGCCGAGGTCGAAGAAGTCGTCGTCGAGGCCGACGTGCGCACGCCCGAGGACGGCGCCGAAGACCTCGGCGACGGCCCGCTGCGCGGCGGTGACCGGCGCGCGGAACGGTCTGGCGACGAATTCCGGTGTGGGCAGGGCTTTCCGGTCGAGTTTGCCGGAGGTGTTGAGCGGGAAGGCGTCGAGCACCACGATCACCGACGGCACCATGTACGACGGCAGCACCGCCGCCACCCCCGCCCGCAGCCGCGCCGGGTCGAGCTCGGCGTCGGGCGTCGGCACGGCGTAGCCGACGAGGCGGTCGCCCGTCGGGCTCGCCGACACCACCGCCGCGGCC
The DNA here is from genome assembly GCF_003182135.1 of Nocardia neocaledoniensis. Taxonomy (GTDB): domain Bacteria; phylum Actinomycetota; class Actinomycetes; order Mycobacteriales; family Mycobacteriaceae; genus Nocardia; species Nocardia neocaledoniensis. The sequence continues at coordinate 597,773 of NZ_QGTL01000001.1, forward strand.
TGGCTCACCCCGGGCAGCGACCGCAGGGCGGTCTCGATCTCGCCGAGTTCGATGCGCTGCCCGCGGAACTTCACCTGGAAGTCGATGCGGTCCAGGTAGATCAGCACGCCGTCGCGGGTCCAGCGCACCAGATCGCCGGTGCGGTACATGCGCGCGCCGGATGCGGGGCCGCCGCCGGGCACAGCGGGGAACGGGTCGGCGACGAAGCGGTCGGCGGACAGATCCGGGCGACCGAGGTAGCCGCGCGCCAGCTGCTCGCCCGCGAGGTACAGCTCGCCGGCGACACCCGGCGCGACCGGACGCAGCCGTTCGTCGAGGACGTACACGCGGGTGTTCCACCCGGGCACCCCGATCGGGACGGTCGGCCCGGTCGCCGCGTCGGCGGGCCAGGCGGTGACCGAGACGGCCGCCTCGGTCGGGCCGTACAGGTTGTGCACGGCCGCCGCGGTTTTCGCCCGCAGCGCGGTTACCGTGTCCGGGGTGAGCGCTTCACCGATGGCCAGGACCAGCCGCAGGCTCGCCAGGTGCTCGGCGGTGGCGTGGGCGGCGAGCAGCGACAGCATCGACGGGACGGAATCGACGACGGTGACCCGCCGCGCCGCGACGAGCTCCGCGAGATACAGCGGGTCGCGGTGTCCGTCCGGGGAGGCCAGCACCAGGGTCGCGCCCGCGCCGAGCGGGGCGAAGTAGCCCCAGACCGACAGGTCGAAGGTGGCGGCGGACTTCTGCAGATACACGTCACCGCTGTCGAGTTCGTACCGCTCGAGCAGCCAGGCGAGCTGATTGCGGATGCCCGCGTGACTCATGGCCACGCCCTTGGGCCTGCCGGTCGAGCCGGAGGTGAACAGGACGTAGGCGAGGTTCGAATCCCGCAGGGGTGCACGGAGTTCGGTGTCGGCGACCGGGTGGTCCGGCAGCCCGGCGAGATCGATGTCATCGAGGACCACGACACGTGAGCCGCCGGTCGCGAGCTCCGCGGCCGGACTGTCGAACTCGTCTCGTGCGGTGGTCAGCACCAGCTGTGGGCGCGCGGTGTCGAGGACCTGGGCGATGCGGTCGGCCGGATGATCGGGGTCGATCGGCACATAGGCGCCGCCCGCGGTGACCACCGCGTACATCGCGACGACCAGGTCGACGGAACGTCGGATCGCCAGTGCGACAAGCGCGTCGGGGCCGACGCCCGTAGCCGTGAGGTACCGGGCGAGGCGGTTGACGCGAGCGTCCAGCTCGCCGTAGGTGATCGTGATGTCCTCGGACACCAGCGCGGTCGCCTCCGGATTGGCGCGCGCCCGTGCCCGGAAGGGCGTGAGCAGCGTCGCCGCGCGGTCGACCTCGTGCGCGGTGGCGTTCCACGCGGTGAGGATGCGGGTGCGCTCGGCCGGTTCCAGCACGTCGAGCGCGTCGAGCTCGGTGTCCGGCGCCGCGGCCACCGCGCTGAGCAGGCGCTGCAGGCGGCCCGCGATCGAGGCCGCGGTCTCGGTGTCGAACACGTCGTCGGCGTAGGTCAGGACGCCGGTGATGCCGGCGGCCGCACCGTCGGCGGTGTGCTCGTCGCTGACGATGAGGTGCAGGTCGAACTGGGACAGCGCGCTGTCGGTGTCGACCGCGGACACGGTGATCCCGGGCAGGGCCAGCTCGGCGCGCTCGAAGTTCTGGAACGAGAACCCGACCTGGAACAGCGGATGCCTGGCGGTGGAGCGCGCCGGATCGAGCACCTCGACGAGGCGTTCGAACGGCACGTCGGCGTTGGCGAACACCGCGAGGTCGGTGCCGCGCTGCCGGGACAGCAGCTCGCCGAACGTCTCCCCCGCCCGCAGGCGGGTGCGGAACACCAGCGTGTTGACGAACATGCCGATCAGGTCTTCCAGCGCGGCCTCGCCGCGTCCGGCGACCGGGGTGCCGACGGTGATGTCGCCGCTACCCGAGAGCCGGCCGAGCAGGGCCGCGAACGCGGTGTGCACGACCATGAACAGTGTGGCGCCCGCCGCCTTGGCGAGCTCGTTCAGGCGGGCGTGGGTCGCGGCGTCGACCGTGACCGGCACCGTGCCGCCGGCGAGGGTGCGCACCGCGGGCCGCGGCCGGTCCAGCGGCAGGGCGAGTTCGTCGGGGAGATCGGCGAGTTCACCGCGCCAGAACTCGAGCTGACGCGCGGCGACGGAGGTGGGGTCGGTCTCCTCGCCGAGGACCGCGCGCTGCCAGAGCGCGTAGTCGGCGTACTGCACGGGCAGCGGCGTCCACCGCGGCGCGCGGCCCTCGCTGCGGGCGAGATAGGCGGTCATCAGGTCGCGCACCAGCGGTGGGACGGAGGACCCGTCGGCGCTGATGTGGTGCACGACCACGGCCAGGACGGCGGTGTCGTCGCTGATCCGGTACAGCACGACCTGCCACGGCACGCCGGCGGTGACGTCGAACGTGGTGGCGGCCAGCGCGGTCACCGCGTCGACGACGTCGTCGGCGGCGATCGGCTGAACACGCAGGGCGACACCGGCTTCGGCGGCGGGCAGGATGTGCTGCACCGGCCCGTCGGCGGTCTCGGGGTAGTAGGTGCGCAGCACCTCGTGGCGCTCGACGAGATCGTCGACGGCCGCGGCCACCGCCGCGAGGTCGACCGCGCCGGTCAACCGCACCGCGATCGGCACGTTGTATCCGGCCGATTCCGGATCGAACCGGTTGAGGAACCACATGCGCTGCTGCGCGGGCGAGAGCGGGATCCGCGCAGGCCGCTCCCCGGCGACCAGCGCCCGTCGACCGGTCGCCGCGGTGGTCTCGAGCACCGCAGCCAACGCGGACACCGCGGGCGCCTCGAAGATCCGGGCCACCGGCACCTGCCGATCCAGCGCGGCACCGAGCCGCGCGGCAACCCTGGTCGCGAGGAGCGAATTGCCGCCGAGGTCGAAGAAGTCGTCGTCGGCGCCGACCCGCTCGAGGCCGAGCACCTCGGCGAACACCGCGGCCACGACCTGCTCCGAAGACGTTGCCGGCGCACGGAACTCGCGGGCGACCAGCTCCGGCGCTGGCAGTGCCCGCCGGTCCAGCTTGCCCGAGGAGTTGACCGGCAGCTCCGCCAGCACCACGAAGGCGCTGGGCACCATGTAGGCCGGAAGAATCCGCTGCAGGGCGGCCTTCACGCCGTCGAGGTCGATCGAGCGCCCGGTGCCGGTGGAGTTCTCCACGGGGACGCGGAGGCCGGCCACGTCGCCGGCGCCCACGCGGCCGTCTCGACCGGCGGAACCTCCCGCTTGGCCGGTGGTCCCATCGACGACGCCCGCGGTCGCCGCGTCGCTGCCCTGGTCTGCCACACGGCTCCGGTCTGCGTCCGCGTCGTCGTTCGCCGGGACGAGGTAGGCGGTGAGGTAGTCGCCGGTGCCGTCGTCGCGCACGGTGACCACGGCCCGGTCGACGGCCTCCAGCCCGGCGAGCGCGGCCTCGATCTCGCCGAGTTCGATGCGCAGGCCGCGCAGCTTCACCTGGAAGTCGGTGCGGCCCAGGTATTCCAGTTCCCCGCTCCGGGTGCGGACGACGAGGTCGCCGGTGCGGTACATGCGGGCCCCCGGCTCGCCGTACGGGTTGGCCACGAAGCGGTCGGCGGACAGGTCGGGGCGGTTCAGGTAGCCACGGGCCAGCTGGACGCCGGCCAGGTACAGCTCGCCCGGCACACCGATCGGCACCGGGCGCAGGCGCGCGTCGAGCACGTGCAGGGCGGTGTTGGCGACCGGCGCGCCGATCGGCACGGTGACGGTGTCGGCGTCGGTGACCTCGTGGAAGGTGACGTCGACAGCGGCCTCGGTCGGCCCGTACAGGTTGTGCACGGCCACGCCGGGGAGCAGGGCGCGCAGCCGCTGCGCGTCGGCGGCGGGCAGCGCCTCGCCGGAGGCGAACACCTGGCGCAGCGAGACACAGTGCGCGGCAGCCGGTTCGGCGAGGAAGGCGGCCAGCATCGACGGCACGAAGTGCGCGACGTCCACACCGGTGCGGGTGATCACCTCGGCCAGGTAGGCGGGATCGCGGTGCCCGTCGGGCCGGGCGATCACCAGCGTGGCACCGATCTGCAAGGGCCAGAACAGTTCCCAGACCGAGACGTCGAAGGTGATGGGGGTCTTCTGCAGCACGGTGGCCGTGGCGTCGAGCCGGTAGGTGTCCTGCATCCACCGCAGCCGGTTGACGATCGCGGTGTGGGTGACCGCGACGCCCTTCGGCATTCCCGTGGAGCCCGAGGTGAACAGCACGTACGCCAGGTCGGCGCCGCGCAGCGGCCGGAGCCGGTCGGCGTCGGTGACCGGCTCCGCCGAGTACCCGGCCAGGTCGATGCCCGCCGGATCCACCACGGGGACCGGGGCCGCGAAGTCCGCGCCCGCGAGCACGAGAACCGGTGCCGCCGTGGCGAGGACGTGCGCGGTGCGATCGGCCGGGTGGTCGGGGTCCAGCGGCAGGTAGGCGGCGCCCGCGGCCTGCGCCGCGTAGATCGCGACGAGCAGGTCGAGGCCGCGCGGCAGGCCGACACCGACGATCGCGCCGGGACCGACGCCCGCGCCGATCAGCCAGCGGGCGAGCCGGGCGACGCGTGCGGCGAACTCGCCGTAGCCGAGGCGTTCACCCTCGAACTCGAGCGCGACGGCGTCGGGTGTGCGACGCGCCTGCGCGGTGAACAGGGCGTCGAGTGTCGCCGCGGTGTCCAGGGGCGCCGCGGTGTCGTTCCAGGTCGCCAGCTGGGCGAGCTCGGCGGGAGCGAGCAGGTCGATCTCCCCGACGGGCGCGGTGTCGTCGGCGACGACCGCCGCCAGCACGCGCACGAAGCGGTCGCCGAAGGCGGTGACCGTGTCGGCGTCGAACAGGTCGGTGGCATAGCGCAGCCAGCCGCGCAGGCCGGGCTCGCCCGCCGCACCGGTCTCGGTGAGCGCCAGGGACAGGTCGAACTGTGTTGTCGCGGCGGGCAGGTCGTAGGCCTCGACCCGCAGCCCCGGCAGGTCGATCACGGTGTCGTCGCGGTGCTCGAACGCCAGCATCACCTGCACGAGGGGCGAATAGGCCGTGGAGCGCACCGGATTCAGCTCGTCGACGAGCCGCTCGAACGGCAGGTCGGCGTGGGCGAAGGCGCGCAGGTCGGCGGCGCGCACCGCGGCGAGCAGCTCGGCGAAGCCCGCGTCGCCGTCGACCGTGGTCCGCAGCACCAGCGTGTTGACGAACATGCCGACGAGGTCGTCGAGCGCGGCGTCGGCCCGGCCCGCCACCGGCGTGCCCACCACGATGTCGGAGCCTGCGCCGTGGCGCGACAGCAGCACCGCGAACGCCGCGTGCGCCACCATGAACGTGGACACGCCGTGCCGACGCGCCAGTTCCTCGATCCCGGCGACGACGCCGGGGGGCACCTCGAAGCCGACCGCCGCACCCGCGCCGCCGCGCACCGCGGGCCGCGGCCGGTCCGTGGCGAGCTCGAGCACCGGTGCGAGCCCGGCCAATTCGTCGCGCCAGTGCGACAGCTGCAGCCCCAGCCGCGACGACGGGTCTGCCGCGTCGCCGAGCACCGCGTGCTGCCACAGCGCGAAGTCGGGGTATTGCACCGGCAGCGGGTCCCACCCGGGCGCCGTCCCGGTGCTGCGGGCCGCGTACGCCGTGATCAGGTCCCGCGCCAACGGCACCGTCGAGACACCGTCGGCGGCGATGTGGTGCACCGCGAGCACCAGCACGTGTTCGGCTGCCCGCGCCTCGTCATGGTGGCCGCCCCCGCCGTCGGCGGTGCCGTGCGTTGTCGCCGCTCCGTTGCGCCAGCCTCGCCCGGCACCGTCGGCGACCGCGCCGGTGCGCGGGGTGCCCACGACCATCGCACCATCTCGCACGACGGTCTCGACCGCGGCACCGGTGCGCCTTGCTTGCGCGCCCGCGACGTCGTTCCGCACGCTGGCGCCGTGGTCGGCTCGCGCGACCGCCGACGGCCCGGGAGCACCGGCGCGGCTCGTGCGCAGCAGTGCGACCCGCACCGGTGGCTGCGTGGTCAGGTCGTAGCCCGCTCCGACGATCTCGCGGACCGTGTCCGCCAGGGCCGGATCGGCGACGTGGCGGACGGTGGCGTCGGGGAGCACCTTCTCGACCGGGAGGACGACCTGGGTCGGCCCTTCGCCGTCCTCGGGGAAGACGGTGCGCAGCGATTCGTGCCGGGCGAGCACGTCGCGCAGTGCCGCCCACAGCGCCTCGGTGTCCAGGTCGCCGGTCAGGCGCAACGCGATCGGCAGGGTGTAGACGGCCGAGCCGGGGTCGATGCGGTTCAGTAGCCAGAGCCGGGTCTGCGCCGGCGACAACGGGATCCGGTCCGGGCGCGGGTCGGCGGCCACCAAGGGCGGCAGCTGCTCAGCGCTGCCGACGGCGCGTTCGGCCAGGCCGGCGACGGTCGGCGCGTCGAACACATCGCGCACGTCCAGGGCGCTGCCCAGCGCGGCGTTGGCGCGGGCGACCAGGCGCATGGCGAGCAGGGAGTTGCCGCCGACGGCGAAGAAGTCGTCGTCGGCGCCGATGCGCGACTGCCCGAGCAGATCGGCGATCACACCGGCCAGCACGGTCTGCGGGCCGGGTCGCGGCGCCACGTAGGCGGTCGTGGTGGACAGATCGGCGGCGGGCAGGGCGGCCCGATCGAGCTTGCCCGCGGCGTTGAGCGGGACGGTGTCGAGCACCACCAGGTGCGCGGGGACCATGTAGGCGGGCACCCTGGCGGCGACGTGCGCGCGCACCACGGTGACGTCGACGGCGCCGGCGACATAGGCCACCAGGCACTGGCGGCCTGCGTCGTTGGTGGCCGGGACCACGGTCGCGTGGGTGACGCCGGGGGCGTCGCCGAGAGCGGCCTCGATCTCCCCCAGTTCGATCCGCAAGCCCCGGATCTTGACCTGGAAGTCGTTGCGGCCCAGGTACACCAGCGCGCCGTCGCGATCGCGGCGCACGAGGTCACCGGTGCGGTACATGCGCGTGCCCGCCGCGTCCTCGGGGGCGAACGGGTCGGCGACGAACCGATCCGCGGTCAGCTCCGGCCTGCCCAGGTAGCCGCGCGCGAGTTGGTCGCCCGCCAGATACAGCTCACCCGTGACCCCGGCGGGCACCGGATGCAGCCGCTCGTCGAGGACGTAGGCGCGCACGTTCCAGGTGGGCCTGCCGATCGGCAGCTCGGTCCGCTCGACCGGCGCGGTGATCCGCTGGAAGGTGCTGGTGATCGCCACCTCGGTCGGGCCGTAGGTGTTGTGCAGCTCGCCGGGCAGGGTCGCGAGCACGGTCGAGGCCAGCGCGGCGGGCAGTTCCTCGCCGCCCACGTGCAGCATCCGCAGCCCGCGCAGGTCCTCGGCGAGCCCCTCGGCGAGCATGGCGGCGAGCACCGACGGCACGATTTCGACCACGGTGACCCGCTGTTCGCGGATCACCGCGGCCTGATAGGCCAGGTCGAGGTGACCGCCGGGCCGCAGCAGGACCAGGGTGGCGCCGAGCAGCGCGGGGCAGAGCAGTTCCCAGAGCGAGACGTCGAAGGTCAGCGGCGCGCGCTGGAGCAGCCGATCCGCCGAGGTGAGCTCGTATTCGCCGCGTAGCCAGCACAATTCGTTGACCACCGCGCGGTGCGAGACCAGCACGCCCTTGGGCAGACCGGTGGACCCGGAGGTGAACAGCGCGTAGGCCGGGTGGTCCGGGTGCAGTGGTGCGAGCCGTTCGGCGTCGGTGACCGGACCGCCGTGGGCGGGCGGCCGGGCCGGGTCCTCGAGCTGCGCGACGGTCAGCACCGCGAAGCCGGAGCGGGAGGCCGCGGCGAAATGCACGGAGGCGGTGGCGGATCGGATGCCGCTGTCGACATGGTCGAGGTCGCCCGCATGCGCGGTGACGACCAGGCGCGGCGCGGCGGTGGCCAGGACATGCCCGATGCGGTCGGCGGGCTGGGCCGGATCGATCGGCACGTAGACGCCGCCCGCGGCGAGCACGCCGTGCAGGACGACCAGCAGCTCGATGCCGCGGGGCACCGCGACGGCCACAGCGGTCTCGGGTCCGACGCCGCATTCGATCAGCCTGCGGGCGAGGCGGTTGGCGCGCGCGGCCAGCGCGCCGTAGGTGATCTCGGTGCCGTCGGCCACGGCGGCGACGGCGTGCGGGTCACGCGCGGCGGCGGCGTCGAGCAGCAGCGCGGCCAGTGGCGCGCGCACGCCGAGTTCGGCGAGCGGCCGGTCGAGCGGGACGAGGTCGCCGTGCGGGCCTGCCAGCAGTGCGGCGCGCTCGGCGCCGTCGAGCAGGGGCAGATCGCCCACAGCGGTGCCCGGTGCGGTGACCGCGGCGCGCAGCACCCGTTCGAGCATCGCGACCAGGTCGGCGATGGTGCCCGCGTCGAAGAGGTCGGTGGCGTAGCGCAGTTCGAGGTCGAGGCCGGCGGCGGCGCCGTCGGTGGCGTAGTGGTCGACGAAGGTGAAGTCGAGGTCGACGGCGATCGGCGCGTCCGGCAGCTCGACTCCCGAGAGGGTCAGGCCGGGCAGTTCGAAGTCGCCGACGCGCTGGTTCTGCAGCGCCAACGACACCTGATACAGCGGCGAATAGCCCTGCGAGCGGGCCGGATTGATGGCGTCGACCAGGCTCTCGAACGGCACGTCGGCGTGCTCGAAGGCATCGAGGTCATTCGCCCGGATCTGGTCGAGCACGGCAGCGAAGGGCGCGTCGGTGGGGACCTGGGCACGCAGCACCAGCGTGTTGACGAACATGCCGACGATCTCGTCGAGTTCCCGATGTCCACGGCCCGCGACCGGCGTGCCGACCACGATGTCGGAACCCGCGGACAGGCGCGCGAGCAGGACCGCGAGGGCGGCGTGCAGCACCATGAACGGGGTCGCGCGCCGGGACCGGGCCAGCTGGTCGATCCCGCGGTGCAGCTCGGCGTCGAAACCGGCGGTGAAGGTGCCGCCGCGCTGGGAAGCGATCAGCGGCCTGCGGCGGTCGGCGGGCAGGGTGAGCACGTCGGGGAGACCGGCGAGCCGATCGGTCCAATAGGCGAGCTGGCGCGCCAGCGGCGCGTCGGGATCGTCCGCGCTGCCGAGTCCTTCGACCTGCCACAGCGCGTAGTCGGCGTAGTGCACGCGCAGCGCGGGCAGCCGCGGGGTGGCGCCGGCGGCCCTGGCGGCATAGGCGGTCACCAGGTCACGGGTCAGCGGGGCCATCGACCAGCCGTCGGCGGCGATGTGGTGCACGACGAGGACCAGCACGTGCTCGGTCGGGGTCACCCGCAGCAGGCGGGCGCGCACCGGCACCTCGGTGGTGATGTCGAAGCCACCGGTCAGCGCGGCGGCGACCGCGGCCGGTACCGCGTCGGCGGTGAGCTCGGTGACGGGCAGGTCGGGCACGAACGGCGCGCCGACGTGCTGGGTGGCCTGCCCGTCGAATTCGGGGTAGGTCGTCCGCAGCGTCTCGTGCCGGGCCACCAGGTCGCCCAGCGCGCCGCGCAGGGCCGCGCTGTCGAGGTCACCGCTGAGCCGGATCGCGACCGGGATGAGGTAGGCGGTCGACTCCGGGTCGAAGCGGTGCAGGAACCACATCCGCTGCTGGGCCGGAGAGAGCGGAATCCGTTGCGGGCGTTGGCCCGCCACCGGACCACGCCTGCTGCCGGTCCCGGACAGGGTGTCCAGCCGGGCCGCGAGAGCCTCGACCGTGCTCGCCTCGAACAGTTCACGCACGGGCACCCGCGCGTCCAGCGCGGTGCCGAGCCGGGCCGCGACCTGGGTGGCGACCAGTGAGTTGCCGCCGAGGGCGAAGAAATCGTCGGTGGCGCCCACTCGCTGCGCGCCGAGCACCCCGGCGAAGGCGTCCGCCACGATCCGCTCGGTGGTGGTCACCGGCTCGCGGTATTCGCGTTCGGGCAGGTCGGGCGCGGGCAGTGCCCGGACATCGAGCTTGCCCGAGGAGTTGACCGGCAGTTCGTCGAGGAAGACGTAGGCCCCGGGCACCATGTACGAGGGCAGGACAGCGGCCACTGCCGCGTCCAGTTCCGTGGCAGTCGGTGCCGGGCTCGCCGCCGCGCTGCTCGTGAGCTGAGCCCCCGCACCACCGGCAGGACCGACCAGCGAGTCCGCAGCACCGTGTCCGTCTGCGAGCGAGCCCGCGGCACCGGCCAGGCGCGTGGCGGCGGGGTCGTGCCGCGGATCCGCCGCACCTTCCGCGTCGGCGTGGAAGCGTGCGCCGGCCGGGACGACGTAGGCGACCAGCTGGTCGGGCCGGCCCGCGTCCGAGCGGACGAGGACGGCGGCGCGGCGCACGCCGGGGACCGCGGACAGCGCCGCCTCGATCTCGGCGGGTTCGATGCGCAGGCCGCGCAGTTTGACCTGGAAGTCGGTGCGGCCCAGGTAGTGCAGGGCGGGCCCCTCGGGACCGGTGCGCCAGGTGACGAGATCGCCGGTGCGATAGAGGCGTTCGCCGGTGCCGAAGGGGTCGGCGACGAAGCGTTCAGCGGTGAGGTCGCAGCGCGCGTGGTAGCCGTCGGCGAGCTGGGCGCCTGCCACATAGAGTTCGCCGGGAACGCCGGCCGGGACCGGACGCAATCGCGAATCCAGCACGTACACACGGGTATTGGCGACGGGAGAGCCGATCGGCACGGACGCGCTCGGCTCGGCGCCCACCTCGTGTGTGGTGACCTGGATGGCGGTCTCGGTCGGGCCGTACAGGTTGACGACCCGCGCCCCGGAGGCATCACGCACCCGCCGCGCCAGGTCGGCGGTGAGCGCTTCGCCGCCCGCGAAGACCAGGCGCAGCGAATCCCGCGGCGCCGGTTCCGCGACGACGGCCGCCAGGACGGACGGCACGTACTGCACGACGGTCGCGCGGTGCCGGGCGGTGGCCTCGGCCAGGTAGGCGGGGTCACGATGACCGTCGGCGGTGGCGAGCACCAGGCGCGCGCCGGCCTGCAACGGCCACAGCAGCTCCCACACCGAGGCGTCGAAGGTGAACGGGGTCTTCTGCAGGACGACATCGTCCGCCGTGAGCGTGTATTCCGTTTGCAGCCAGAGCAGTTGGTTCACCACAGCCCGGTGCGGCACCGCCACGCCCTTCGGCCTGCCGGTGGAGCCGGAGGTGAACAGGACGTAGGCGAGGTGGTCGGGACGCAGCGGGGTGAGCCGTTCGTCGTCGGCGATGGGGTGGTCGGGCAGGTCCGAGAGGTCGAGCGTGTCGAGCGCGAGGGCCGAATCACCCAGGGGCGCGGCCTGTTCGGTGGCCGTCAGGACACAGACCGGTGCCGTGGTCTCGAGGACGTACGTGATCCGGTCGGCCGGATGACCGGGGTCCACCGGGACGTACGCGGCGCCCGCCGCGAGCACCGCGTGCACGGCCACCAGCTGGTCGATTCCGCGAGGCAGCGCGATCGCGACCACCGCGCCCGGGCCCGCGCCGAGGCTGATCAGATGCCGCGCCAATCGCGCTACCCGCGCGGCGAACTCGGCGTAGGTCAGCGTGAGGTATTCCGCTGCGCCGGAGTCGGACTCACCACCTTCGGCACGTTCCTCGACGCCGTGCTGTCGCCCTCGGCCTGCACGCTCGACCGCGCCGCGCCTCCCGGGCGGGAGCTGGCCGTCCGCGCCTTCGCCACGGGGATCGGCCGCCGCGTCATGGGACTCCGCGGCGGAACCGAGCGACTCCATCGTCTGCGACACGGTCGCTGCTGCCGACCGACCCGGGGCGCCGAGCCCCGCACTCCCGGCCCGGCGCTCCGCCGGGTCGGCATCGACGACCACGGCGATAGCGTGCGGCGTCTCGGCCGCGCGGGCCGCCAACAGGGCGGGCAGCGTCGCGGTCCGATCGAAGGCCGCGCCGGTGTCGTTCCATGCGGTGAGGATCTCGGCGGACTCGCTCGCGTCGAGCAGGTCGATGTCGCCGACCGGGCGGGCCGGGTCGATCAGGACGGCGTCGAGGAGCCGGTGCAGGCGGGCCGCGAACCCGGCCACCGTGGCGGGGTCGAACAGGTCGGTGGCATAGACGAACGCACCGGAAATCCCGGCGGGGGCACCGGATTCGTCCCGATGCTCGGTGAGCGCGAGTTCCAGGTCGAACTTGGCGACACCGGTGGGGAGCTCGAATCCGCTCACCGCGAGGCCGGGCAGCGAGGCGGCGCGCGGGGTGTCCTCGTTGAGGGACAACATCACCTGGAACAACGGATTGCGGGCGGTCGAGCGCACCGGGTCGAGCACCTCGACGAGCCGCTCGAACGGCACCTCGGCGTGCCCGAAGGCGGCGAGGTCGGTCTCGCGCACGCGCGCGATCAGCTCGGCGAATGGCAGGCCCGGCGCGACGTCCGTGCGCAGCACGAGGGTGTTGACGAACATGCCGATGAGATCGTCGAGCGCCCGGTCACCACGCCCCGCCACCGGCGTGCCGATCGCGATGTCGGTGGTCGCCGACAGCCGCGCCAACAGCACCGCGAACAGAGCGTGGGCCGCCATGAACACGGTGACACCGTGCGCCCTGGCGAGCTCGGCCAGCGCGCGGTGCGTGCCGGCATCGATCGTGACCGGGTGGGTGTCGCCGCGACGCGAGGCCACGGCGGGCCGGATCCGGTCCGTGGGCAGTTCCAGCTGCTCCGGCACACCGGCGAGCGTCCGCGTCCAGAACGCCAGCTGCCGAGCCACTTCCGACTCCGGGTCGGCCGCGTCACCCAGGACCGCGTGCTGCCACAGCGCGTAGTCGGCGTACTGCACCGGCAGCGGCGCCCACCGCGGCGCCTCCTTCGCCGCCCGCGCGCCGTACGCGACGAGCACGTCCCGCACGAGCGGCCCGAACGAAAAGCCGTCCGCGGCAATGTGATGCAGCACGATAACCAGCACGTATTCGGCGTCGGCGGTCGGCACGACACCACCGACCACAGCCTTCGCCAGTCCGGAACCGACCGCCCCGTGCTCCGCGTCGGCAGTCGCGAGTCCCGCCGCATCCGTCGGTTCGCTGACCGGCGCGTCGGCCGCGCTGCCGGCGCCGACCGCCCCGCCGTCCGGGTCGGCAGTCGCCAGACCTGCCGCTGCTGTCGGCCCGGGGGCGACGCGCAGGAGGGTGGCGCGGATCGGGGCGTCGATCGTCAGGTCGAAGCCGGTGGTGGCAGCGTCGCGGACGGCATCGGGGAGTGCGTCCGGGGTGACGACGCGCGGGAGGACCTCCGGTAGCAGGCCGTCGGCGGCCATGATCTCGGCGATCGGGTGGCCGTCGCGCTCCGGGTAGCGGGTGCGCAGGACCTCGTGGCGGTGCAGGACGTCGACGAGGGCGGCGTGCAGCGCGTTCAGGTCGAGGTCGCCGGTGAGGCGCACGGCCAGGGGGATGTTGTCGGTGGCCGAACCGGGGTCGAATCGGTTGAGGAACCACATGCGCTGCTGCGCGGGCGAGAGCGGTAGCACCTCGGGCCGCGGCCCGGCGACGAGCGCGGGTCCGGAGCCGGTGCCGCGCAGGCGATCCACGGTGCCGGCGAGAGCTCGCACCGTCGATGTGTCGAAGAGCTGGCGGACCGGAACCCGCAGGTCGAGGTCGGCGCCGAGGCGCGCCGTCAGCCGGGTCGCGAGCAGCGAGGTGCCGCCGAGATCGAAGAAGTCGTCGTCGCGACCGACCCGCGCCACACCGAGGACCTCGGCGAACGCGGCGGCGACCACCTGCTCCGCGGGCGTCTCGGGCGCACGGTAGACCGCGGTCTCGAAGACGGGTGCGGGCAACGCGGACCGATCCAGCTTGCCGACGGGCGTCAACGGCACGGCGTCCAGCGCGACGATCGCGGCGGGCACCATGTGGGCGGGCAGATGGGCGGCGACGTGCGCCACGAGCGCGCCGGTGTCCACGGCGGCGCCCGCGGCCGGGACCACGTACGACACCAACACGGTCGCCCCGGCCTCGGTGCGGTGGCCGAGGGTGGCCGCGAAATCCACGGCGGCGTGCCGGGCGAGGACGGCGTCGATCTCACCGAGCTCGATCCGGAAGCCGCGCACCTTCACCTGGAAATCGTTGCGGCCCAAGTACTCCAGATCGTGGCCACTGTCGCGCCGCACCCAGCGCACGGTGTCGCCGGTGCGGTACATCCGCTCCCCCGGCGCGCCGTGCGGGTTGGCGACGAACCGTCCCGCCGTCAGCACGGGCCTGCGGTGATAGCCGTTCGCCAGCTGTGCGCCGGCGATGTACAGCTCACCGACCACGCCGACGGGCACCGGTCGCAGCCGCTCGTCGAGCACCAATTCGGTGGTCCCCTCCACCGGCGCGCCGAGGGTGATCGGCGTTGTCGCGGTGAGAGGTTCGCTGATGTTGGTGACGATGGTCGTCTCGGTCGGGCCGTATCCGTTGCGGAAGACGAGGCCCGGGATCGCGGCGGTCCACCGCGCGACCAGCTCCGCCGGGCACGCCTCACCACCGACGACCACCACGCGCAGCGCGTCGAGCCCGGTCGGGTCGACCGTCGCGAGCGCGGACGGTGTGATGATCACATGGGTCACCCGCTCGGCACGCAACAGGTCACCCAGCTCCGCCCCACCGAACACACCGGGCGGCGCGACCACCATGGTCGCGCCGGCGCTGACGGTGAGCAGCAGCTCCGCGACCGAGATGTCGAACGACGGCGAGGCCACATGCAGCACGCGCGCGTCCGCCGCCGCCAGGTACCGCCCGGCCTGCACGGACACATAGGTGCTCACCGCGCCGTGCGGGATCACCACACCCTTGGGCAGACCGGTGGTGCCGGAGGTGTAGATGACATAGGCGGGATCGCGCGGATCCAGGGCGCGGCTGTACATCCCGGGGTGAACCGAGTCGCCGCGCCGGGCATCGACGGCCGCGTCACCCACGGCGGGGTCGTCCGCTACGCCGTGGGTGGCGTGATCGTCGGCGGCGAGGGTGAGCCAGTCGACCGTGCCCGGCAGGCCGTCTAGCAGCTCGGTGACCGTGATGCCCGCTGCCGCACCGGAATCCGACAGCATGTGGGCGATCCGGTCGGCGGGGTAGTTCGGGTCGACGGGTAGGAAGGCGGCGCCGGACTTCACCACGGCCCAGACAGCGCTCACCGAGGCGGCCGAACGGGGAATGCTCACCGCGACGATGTCGCCGGGGCCGATGCCGCGCGCGCTCAACCGGGCCGCGAGCCGGGTCGCGGTGGCGTCGAGTTCGCCGTAGGTCAGGGTGCGGTCGCCGTCGCGGAGGGCGATCGCGGCGGGGTCTGTGGCGGCGCGCGTCAGCAGCTCGGGGAGAAGCGGTGCGGGCGTGACGGTTCCGCCGTGCCGGGTGGTGAGGGCGGCGAGTTCACCGTCGAGCAGCAGCGGCAGGTCGGCGACCGCCGTGGTCGGCGCGGCGGCGATCCCGGCGAGCAGGCCGGTGAAGCGGCGCACCATGGCGGCGACCGTCGGCTCGTCGAACAGATCTGTGGCATAGGAGAACTCGCCGGACAGACCGGTGGCGGTGTCGCGCAGGGTCACCGAGAGGTCGAACTTCTCGATGTCGTAGGGCAGGTCGACGGCGGCGGCGCGCAGGCCGGGCAGCTCGAAGGTGGCGGGCGGCAGGTTCAGCAGCGACAGCGCCACCTGGAACAGCGGATGCCGCCCGGCCGAGCGCGCGGGGGCGAGCACCTCGACGAGCCGCTCGAACGGCAGGGTGGTGTGCGCGAACGCCGCGACATCGTCGGCGCGGACGCGGCCGAGCAGCTCGGCGAAGGATTCCGCGCCGTCCACCCGGGTCCGCAGAACCGCCGTGTTGACGAACATGCCGATCACGTCGTCGAGTTCGGCGGCGCCACGACCGGCGACCGGCGTGCCGATCGCGACATCGGCGCTGCCCGACAGGCGCGCGAGGAGCACCGACAGCGTCGCGTGCAGGACCATGAACAAGGTCGCGCCCTGCTCGGCGGCAAGGGAATTCAGCGCGGCGACCAGGTCGGCGTCGAGCTCGAACTCGATCCGCCTGCCCCGCATCGACGCCACAGCGGGCCTGGACCGGTCGGTCGGCAGGCTCGTCTCGTCCGGCAGGTCCGCGAGTGTCTCTCGCCAGTAGGCGATGTCGCGGCCCGCGCGCGAGTCGGGGTCGTCCTCCGCGCCGAGCAGCGCGCGCTGCCACAGCGCGTAGTCGGCGTACTGCACCGGCAGCGGCGCCCACGCAGGGGCGACGCCACCCGTCCGGGCCTGATAGGCCGCCATGGTGTCGCGCACCAGTGGCCCGGCCGACCAGCCGTCGGCGGCGATGTGATGCACCACCAGCACGAGCACCTGGTCACCGTCGACCTCGAACAGCCGCACCCGCAGCGGCGGCGCGACCGTCACATCGAATCCGCGCTCGACCACGGCCGCCAGCTCCGCCGGAAGATCCTCGGCGGCAACGCGAATCGGGGTGAGCAAACCGAGGTCCGCCGTCGCACTCCCGAGGACGGACGCGGCCTCGATGCCGATCGCCACCCCCGCGTCGGGCCAGCCGGTCTCCACCGGGCCCTCGAGGCCGACCGCGACGCCCGATCCCGGCCACCCGCCGAGACCGTCGTCCCCGGACACGCCGGCGTGCTCGGCTCTCCGGTACGACGTACCCCGCTCGGCGGCGGAATCAGCACCGGCCTCGGTACGTGCGCCGATCGAGTCGTCCTGCGCCGTCGCTCCGGTCGACGTCGCGGTGCCGTTCGCGGCGCGGCGGCGGCCACCGTGGTCCACGACTTCCGGAGCTCCCACCGAGCGCGCCTCGGCGGCGAGCGCGGCCAAGGCCTCCTCCGGCGTGAGGACGTGCTGCGTGCCCACCCCGTCGATCTCGGGATACACCGTGCGCAGGACTTCGTGCCGGGCGAGCAAATCGCCCACCGCCGCGCGCAACGCCGCCAGGTCCAGCGCGCCGGACAGGCGCACCGCGATCGGGATGTTGTAGGCGCCGGAGTCCGGATCGAAGCGGTTCAGGAACCACATCCGCTGCTGCGCGGGCGAGAGCGGCAGCACCTCGGGACGGGGTCCGGCCACCAGCGCCGGGCGGTCGTCCACCTGCCCGTCGTCGATCAGCTGGGCCAGCACGGCGACGGTCGGGCTGTCGAAGAAGTCCCGGACATCCACGCGCACACCGAAACCCGCCTGCAACCGGGCGATGGCGCGCGTCGCGATGAGCGAGTTGCCGCCGAGGCGGAAGAAGTCGTCGTCCGCGCCGACGGCCTCGACGCCGAGCAACTCGGCGAACAGCTCGGCCACCGCGCGTTCGGTCGCGGTCTCCGGCGCACGGAACTCGGCCGCCGCCGCCCGGAAGTCCGGCTCCGGCAGGGCCTTGCGGTCGAGCTTGCCGCTGGCATTGATCGGCATGGCGGGCAGCTGGACGAACAGCGACGGCACCATGTACTCCGGCATCGACGCCTTCGCGTGCGCGGCCAGCTCTGCCTCGTCGAGCTCCGCCCCGTCGACACTGACCACATAGCCGACCAGCGCCTCCCCCGCCGCGTGCCGGTGCAGGATCACCGCGGCATTGCCGACGCGCGGATGCGCGGCCACCACCGCCTCGATCTCCCCGAGCTCGATCCGCAGGCCGCGCAGCTTCACCTGGAAGTCGGTGCGCCCCAGGTACTCCAGCTCACCACCCAGCTCACGCACGAGGTCACCGGTGCGGTACATCCGTTCGCCGGGCGCACCGAACGGGTTGGCCACGAACCGGTCGGCGGTCAGCCCCGGCCGCGCGACATAGCCGCGCGCCAGCTGCACACCCGACAGATACAGCTCGCCGACCACCCCGGCGGGCACCCGGTCGAGGTTCTCGTCGAGCACCAGCAGACCGGTGTCGTCGGCCGGACCGCCGATCGGCACCGACACCTCGTCGGCGGCGGTCACCTCGTGTGCGGTGACGTCGACCGCCGCCTCGGTCGGTCCGTACAGATTGTGCAGCGCGGCCCCCGACAGCGCGCGCAGGCGGGCGGCGGTGGCGGCGGGCAACGCCTCACCGGAGGCGAAGACCAGCCGCATCGACGACAGATCCACCGGCGACTCGGCGAGCTCACCCACGAACGCCGCCAGCATCGACGGCA
Source organism: Nocardia neocaledoniensis (assembly GCF_003182135.1). Lineage (GTDB taxonomy): Bacteria > Actinomycetota > Actinomycetes > Mycobacteriales > Mycobacteriaceae > Nocardia > Nocardia neocaledoniensis. The sequence goes on from NZ_QGTL01000001.1 coordinate 615,747, forward strand.
CGAAGTGCGTCACGCTCACCCGGCGCTCGGCGATCAGCGCGGCCAGATAGGCCGGGTCACCGTGGCGGCCGGGCTCGGCCACCACCAGTTCGGCGCCGATCTGCAAGGGCCAGAACAGCTCCCACACCGACACGTCGAAGGTGTACGGCGTCTTCTGCAGCACCACGTCGGCCGCCGACAGCGGGTACCGGCGCTGGCGCCAGTCCAGATTCGCCACGATGGCGCCGTGGGTGACGGCGACGCCCTTGGGCCGGCCCGTGGACCCCGACGTGAAGATGACGTAGGCGGTGTTGCCCGCGACGGCGCCGCCGTCGACCACTTCGGGCGCCGCGGACCAGTCGACGTCGTCGGTGCGCAGGACCGCGCACCCGGTGAGCTCCGGCTCGTCGCAGGCGCGCGTCACCACCACGACCGGCCGCGCCACCTCGAGCACGTAGCGCAGCCGCTCCGCCGGGTGATCCGGATCCAGCGGCACGTACGCGCCGCCCGCGCGCACGATCGCGTGCACGGCGACGATCAGCTCGACACCGCGCCGCATCGCCAGCCCGACCAGCGCCTCCGGACCGACGCCGAGGTCCACCAGCCGGGCGGCCAATGCCCGCACCCTGGTATCGAATTCGGCATAGGTCAGCGTGGTGTCGCCGAAGCGCACCGCGACGGCGTCCGGGGTGCGGTCCACCTGCTCGGTGAATCGGTCGACCAGCGTCGGCGCGGTCGGCACCGTCAGACCCAGGACCGCCATCGCCTCGTCGGCGAGCGCGACCAGCAGGGCGCCGAAGGTCCCGTCGGCCGCGTCGACCACACCGGGGAACAGTTCGGCCAGCACCACCTGCACGAGGGTCTCGGGGTCCAGCGCGCCACCGGTCAGCTCGGCCATGGTCGTGAGCTGCGCGTCCAGGTCGGCGAACGACACCGACGTCGCACCGAACTCCACCGCGATCCGCGTCGGCTCCAGCACAGCGACCGCCGCCACCAGCGCCGCCAACTGCTCTGTTCCCGCGCGCGCCGGAGTGGTGTTGGTCATCTGGACTGCCTTCCATCTACCGACCGCAGGGGGAGGCCGCGCGGCCGCGAAACAACTCTCGAACTCCCCGGGCCCACCGGGGTAACAGAATCGGCGCGGGCGGCCAACCTCGGGCACCCTGCCCGAAATCCGCCCTCTCACACCGGTATCCCGTGCGATCGGCTCTGACACGATCAGCACGCTCCGGCTCGCCGCCGTGGGGATACATTCCCGACAGCTATGACTCGGCTATCTCTCCGACCTCCATCGTCGACCACACCACCCGGCACCCATGCCCGCAGACGACTGAAGCGTATTCGGTTCAGTAATAAACCGGACCAGATTCCACTAAAATCTTGGAGGGAGGGAAATTCGGCGGCTTCGCGCGGGGACCAGCAAACCGTCCGCATCCGGCTCGGCGTAAGCCGAGAGTCCGAGGTGTCGCGGCGGCCGTCCACCCGGCGGCGCACTGTGTCCGGCAACACTATGTGAAACAACGTTGCATCAACGTTGCATCCCAGTGATTCAGGACACTTTCGCCCTCTGGCCCCGAACAGCACGAAACCCCCCGCCGTGCGAGACGGCGAGGGGTTTCGCGAAGGGTGGAGCTACCGGAGCCTTACTCGGCGGCGGCGTCCTCGGCCTCGGCGGCCGGAGCGTCGGCCGCGGCGGCCTCGTCCTCGACCGGGATCAGCGAGATCTTGCCGCGGTTGTCGATGTCGGCGATCTCCACGCGCAGCTTGTCGCCGACGTTGACCACGTCCTCGACCTTGGCCACGCGCTTGCCCTGACCCAGCTTGGAGATGTGCACCAGGCCGTCACGGCCCGGCAGCAGCGAGACGAACGCGCCGAAGGCGGTGGTCTTGACGACCGTGCCGAGGAAGCGCTCGCCGACCTTCGGCAGCTGCGGGTTGGCGATCGCGTTGATCGCGTCGATCGCGGCCTGCGCCGACGGGCCGTCGGTCGCACCGACGAACACGGTGCCGTCGTCCTCGATGGAGATGTTGGCGCCGGTGTCCTCGGTGATCTGGTTGATCATCTTGCCCTTGGGGCCGATGACCTCGCCGATCTTGTCGACCGGGATCTTGATCGCGGTGACGCGCGGGGCGTACGGGCTCATCTCGTCCGGGGTGGCGATGGCCTCGGCCATCACGTCCAGGATGGTGGTGCGGGCGTCGTGCGCCTGGTTCAGCGCGCCGGCCAGCACCTGCGAGGGGATGCCGTCCAGCTTGGTGTCCAGCTGCAGGGCGGTGACGAAGTCGCGGGTACCGGCGACCTTGAAGTCCATGTCGCCGAAGGCGTCCTCGGCGCCGAGGATGTCGGTCAGCGCCACGTAGCGGACCTCGTCCTCACCCTTGTCGTTGGTGACGGTGTCCGACACCAGGCCCATGGCGATACCGGCGACCGGCGCCTTGAGCGGCACACCGGCGTTCAGCAGGGACAGGGTGGAGGCACACACCGAACCCATCGAGGTGGAGCCGTTGGAGCCCAGCGCCTCCGAGACCTGACGGATGGCGTAGGGAAACTCCTCCTGCGAGGGCAGCACCGGCATCAGCGCACGCTCGGCGAGCGCGCCGTGGCCGATCTCGCGGCGCTTCGGCGAACCCACGCGGCCGGTCTCACCGGTGGAGAACGGCGGGAAGTTGTAGTGGTGCATGTAGCGCTTGGTGGTCTCCGGGCCGAGCGAGTCGACCTGCTGGGCCATCTTCACCATGTCGAGGGTGGTGACGCCCATGATCTGGGTCTCGCCACGCTCGAACAGCGCCGAACCGTGGGCGCGCGGGATCACGGCGACCTCGGCGCTCAGGGCGCGGATGTCGGCCAGACCGCGGCCGTCGATGCGGAAGCCGTCGGTGAGGATGCGCTGACGCACCAGCTTCTTGGTGACCGAGCGGAACGCCGCGCCCAGTTCCTTCTCGCGACCGGTGAAGTCTTCGCCCAGACGCGAGAGCACGTCCAGCTTGATCTCGTCGATCTTGGCCTCGCGGGCCTGCTTGTCGGCGATCGAGAGCGCCTCGTTCAGCTCGCGCTTGGCGGTGCCCTCGACGGCCTCGAACACGTCGGCGGCGTACGGCGGGAAGAGCGGGAACTCCTCGGTGGGCTTGGCGGCCAGGGTCGCCAGGTCCGACTGCGCGCGGCACAGGCGGGCGATGAACGGCTTGGCGGCCTCGAGACCCTCGGCCACGACGGCCTCGGTGGGCGCCTGCGCGCCGTCCTCGATCAGGGCGATGACCTTGTCGGTGGCCTCGGCCTCGACCATCATGATGGCGACGTCACCGGTCTCGGTGACACGACCCGCGACGACCATGTCGAACACGGCGCCCTCGAGCTGCTCCACGGTCGGGAACGCGACCCACTGGCCACCGATCAGGGCGACGCGCACGCCGCCGACCGGGCCGGAGAACGGCAGGCCGGAGATCTGGGTGGACGCCGAGGCGGCGTTGATGGCCACCACGTCGTAGAGGTCCTGCGGGTCCAGGCTCAGCACGGTCACCACGACCTGGATCTCGTTGCGCAGGCCGTCGACGAACGACGGGCGCAGCGGGCGGTCGATCAGGCGGCAGGTCAGGATCGCGTCGGTGGAGGGGCGGCCCTCGCGACGGAAGAACGAGCCGGGGATGCGGCCCGCGGCGTACATGCGCTCTTCGACGTCGACCGTCAACGGGAAGAAGTCGAACTGGTCCTTGGGGTGCTTACCGGCGGTGGTCGCCGACAGCAGCATGGTCTCGTCGTCCAGGTAGGCGACCACGGAGCCCGCGGCCTGCTTGGCCAGGCGGCCCGTCTCGAAGCGGATGGTGCGGGTGCCGAAGGTGCCGTTGTCGATCAGCGCGACCGACTCGAAAACACCGGGCTCGACCTCGACCGCGGTCGAAGTACGTTCAGTTGTCTGCGTCATATTTCTTCTCTCGACCTCTCGTCTCGCCGGAGCGCAGCACCATGTGGGCGCGAACCAGCTATTCGTCAGCCGTACCGGACACGGACACGTGGGAACCCTCCTGGCTGCCACGCGCAGCACCCGGCCGTATCCCCCTGGCTGGAACATTCCAGAAGAGGCGACGCGGAGGCGATCATCGATCGAAGCCCGACGGCGGCGGGAAATGCCTGCCGAAAGGCCACTACCGAAGACCGACGCCACGCGGACGGATGCACACGGCTGTCACATGTTGTAGTGCACGCGGAAACCCCATGGTCGCCGAATACACGAATAGCCAACGAGAAGAGTGTACGTCTTCTCGTCGGCTATCGAGTCACCGCCTCAGCGGGGAGGCGTGTCGATCCAGGTCAGCGGCGCAGGCCGAGACGCTCGATCAGCGAGCGGTAACGCTCGATGTCCTTGGCCTGCAGGTACTTCGACAGGCGGCGACGACGACCGATCAGGGCCAGCAGGCCGTGCCGGGTGTGGTGATCGTGCTTGTGCTTCTTGAGGTGCTCGGTGAGATCCGAGATCCGCTTCGACAGCAGCGCGATCTGCGCCTCCGGCGAGCCGGTGTCCTTTTCGTGCAGGCCGTACTCGGCCAGGATGGCCGACTTCTGCTCAGTGGTCAGCGCCATGCGGCATCGACTCCTATTCTCAGTTCCGCGCTCGAAGATCCGGTTACCCGGGGTGGGCGCCACCGCGGACCGCAGCAAACCCGAGGATCCACTGTACGCGACCCGGATCGACGCCTCGAACCGGCCCTCAGGCGTCGGCGGCGGTGAGCACCTTGCGCGCGCTCTCCACGTCGCGGCCCATGGCCTCGACCAGGTCGTCGACGGTGTCGAACTTGCGCATCCCGCGCAACTGCTCGACGAAGTCCACCGCCACGTGCTGGCCGTACAGGTCGGCCTCGCCGTCGAGCACGAACGCCTCCACCGTGCGCGAACGGCCGGAGAAGGTCGGGTTGGTGCCCACCGAGATCGCCGCCATGGCCCGCTCGCCCGGCGCCACCGTGCCGATGGCCGGGCCGGGCCCGAGCACGGTGAACCAGCCCGCGTACACGCCGTCGGCGGGGATGGCGGCGTGCATCGGCGGCGCGACGTTGGCGGTCGGGAAGCCGAGGCCGCGACCACGGCCGTCGCCGTGCACGACCACGCCTTCGACCCGATGCGGGCGGCCCAGCGCCTCGGCCGCGGCGGCCATGTCGCCCGCGTCGACGCAGGCTCGGATGTAGGTGGAGGAGAAGGTGACGGCGTGTTCGCCGAGCAGCGTGACGCCGTCGACCGAGAAGCCGAACCGCTGCCCGAGCTCACGCATGGTGTCGACGGTGCCCGCGGCCTTCTTGCCGAAGGTGAAGTTGTCCCCGACCACGACCTCGCTCACGTGCAACCGCTCGACCAGCAGATCGTGCACGTACCCCGAGGGGGTGAGCTTCATGAACTCGTGGGTGAACGGCATCACGCAGAACACATCGATGCCCAGTTCCTCGGCGAGCTCGGCCCGCCGGGTGAGGGTGGTGAGCTGCGCGGGATGCGACCCCGGCCGCACCACTTCCATCGGATGCGGATCGAAGGTCATCAGAACCGAGGGGACACCGCGGCGCCGCGCCGCGGCCACCGCGCGGCTGATCAGCTGCGCGTGTCCGCGATGCACGCCGTCGAACACGCCGATCGTGAGGACGCAGCGCCCCCAGTCGGCGGGCACATCGTCGAGACTTCGCCATCTCTGCACAGAGCGAAGCCTACGCAAAGCGTTTCGGCCACGCCGTGCCGGTTCGCCGATGTGTGATTCGGGCCAGGGATGCCTAACATCAATGATGTGCCAGGTAAACGAGAGGTCGCCACCCGCCGAGCGTCGACACAGCCCGGTGAACAGGCCGAACTCGCCGCCACCGCCACACTCGCGCCCGAATTGTCCGCCGTCGCACAGGACTATCTGAAGGTCATCTGGACCGCGCAGGAGTGGTCGCAGGAGAAGGTGTCGACCAAATTGCTCGCCGAGCGCATCGGCGTGTCGGCCTCGACCGTGTCCGAGGCGGTCCGCAAGCTCTCGGATCAGGGGCTGGTCGAGCACGCGCGCTACGGCGCGATCACCCTCACCGAGCACGGCCGCCGCGCCGCCGTGGCGATGGTGCGCAGGCACCGCCTGATCGAGACCTTCCTGGTGAACGAACTCGGCTACGGCTGGGACGAGGTGCACGACGAGGCCGAGGTGCTCGAGCACGCCGTCTCGGAGCTGCTGATGTCGCGCATCGACGCGAAACTCGGCCACCCCGACCGTGATCCGCACGGCGACCCGATCCCCTCGGTCGACGGCGCCGTCCCCACTCCCCCGGCCCGCAGGCTGTCGGATTTCGCGGCGGGCGAGTCGGGCCGGGTCGCGCGCATCTCCGATTCCGACCCCGAGATGCTGCGCTACTTCGACTCGGTCGGCATCGCCCTGGACACGACCATCGCGGTCGAGGAGCGTCGCGATTTCGCGGGCACCATCGCGGTGCGCATCGGCGCGGCCGAGGCGCCCACCGAGCTGGGAACCCTGGCGGCGGAGGCGATCTGGCTGACCGCCTAGCCGCGATCAGCAGGTGAAGTAGTCGCGCAGCGCGGCCGGGACGCCGTCGGCTTCGGCGGTGCTCCAGCAGACCTCGTGCGGGAAGAGCACATAGGTGGTCCAGGTGCCGCCGGCGCGGCGCACGATGCGCTGGTTGTCGCCGGGGGTGTCGAAGGAGATCACCGCCCAGGTGCCGTCGCACCAGCCGACGGTGGCGTTGTCGAGCAGGCCGAGGTCGGCGGAGATGCCGTCGGGGTGGCAGGGGCCCGCCGCGTCCTGGAAGCGCAGCTTTCCGTCGACGGTCTGCCCGCCCGTGGTGAGGAAGGCCGCGTGCATGCCCTCCGGGACCGGGTTCGTGCCCGCGGGGGCGGTCATGCCGTAGTGGTAGCAGCCGACCGGTGCGGTGAAGACGGCTCGGCCGTCGGCGCCGGTGACCGCGTCCTGGCGCTGGGTCTCGGTGGTCTCGCCGACGGGGATGTCGTGGCCGGCCGGATCGCACGGTTGACGCAGGCCGATCCACACGGGCACGTTCGGGACGGGTGCGCCCGAGAGCGTCTCGGTGCGCAGCGCGATGGTGCCGGTCGCGGGCGTCGGCGGCGGTCCGGGAGGGGCCGGGGTGGTGACGCGCGTGGGCGTGACCGGATCCACCGGCGCGACGGTGGGATCGTCGGTGGGCGGTGCGGCCAGCGGCACCGTCACCACCGACGTGGTGACCGGTCGGCTCGTCGAGCCCGGCGACGCCTCGTTCCCGGCCGAGCAGCCCACGAGCAGCGTCACCACCCCGGCGACGATCCCGATCCAGACCTTGCGCGCAGCGACCATGGCTCACCCCTCGGACACGACAGCCATATGTCCGAGCTATCGCCGCCCGCGCGGCCGCCGTTAGCCCTGGTCCAGTGGCCCTGACAGGCATTCCCGCTGGACAGGACCGGTCGCGGCGAGCCGGCCTGCTCAGCGGGACAGGAAGTCCAGCAGCACCCGGAATTCCGGCAGCGAGAGATACCCGTCACCGTCCTGATCGGCGGCGGCGAGCAGCGCACCGGCCGATTCCTCGATCAGGCCGCCGCCCACATGACGGATCAGCGAGTCCAGTTCGGTCACCGAGATGCGCCCGTCGCCGTTCACGTCGAACACCCGGAACGCGGCGTCGGCATCGGTGACCTCGATCCGCCCCGCGACCACCGCGGCGTCGAATTCGGCCCGCGAGACCAGGAAGTCACCGTCGGTGTCGGCCGCCGCGACCATCCGCTCCACCGCGTCGCGATCCACCTCGATGCCCGCGGCGTGGATGCCGGCCACGATGTCGTCCACCGACACCTGCCCGTCCCCGTCCCGGTCCCACAGCGCGAACGTGTCCACCGATTCCGCACTCATCGCGTTCTCCCCTTCCCCACGGTCGGCGAAGTCCGCACCAACGACCGTGCCACCACTCTACGTTTCCGGCTGCCGGGAGTGGTTCTTTCCTTCCCGCGCAATGATTTCCGGGCGAGCGGTCCCGCATCGCGCTCGGGCGACCACTCGAAGACGGTGGCGCACACGAGCATCCGCGAGGTCAGTCGCCGATGCCCTGGGGACGGACCACCATGACCGAGGAGGCGCGTTTGCCGCTTTCCTCGAGGAGGGCGATGGCGCGGCCCGCGGGGTCGATGGCGGCGTAGACGCCCTTGATGCCGACGGGGTCGAGCCAGCGGCCGTTGCGCAGGTCGTCGGCCTGGGTGGCGTCGATGTCGCGGTGCGGGAAGGCGGTGCGGACGGCGGCGTCGATGTCGAGGCTGAGCAGGGGTTTTTCGGCTTCGGCGGCGGCGGCGAGTTCGTCGAGGGTGCGGGCGTGTTCGAGGGTGAAGGGGCCGACCCTGGTGCGACGCAACGCGGTCAGGTGGCCGCCGACGCCGAGCGCGGCGCCCAGGTCGCGGGCCAGCGCGCGGATGTAGGTGCCCGAGGAACAGTCGACCTCGACGTCCAGATCGACGAAGTCGTCGACGTCGCGGCGGGCCAGCACCTCGAAGCGCGACACCGTGACCGGGCGGGCGGCCAGCTGGACGTCCTCGCCGGCGCGGGCGCGGGCATAGGCGCGTTCCCCATCGATCTTGATGGCACTGACGGTGGCAGGCACCTGCTCGATGTCGCCGGTCAGCGCCGCGACCCCGGCCGCGATCCGCTCGTCGGTGACGTGGCCCGCGGGCGTGGTCGCGACGACCTCGCCTTCGGCGTCATCGGTGATCGTGGACTGGCCGAGCCGGATCGTCGCGGTGTAGGCCTTGCTGGTGAGGATCAGCTGACCGAGCAGCTTCGTGGCCCGTTCGACGCCGAGCACGAGCACGCCGGTCGCCATCGGGTCCAGGGTGCCCGCGTGCCCGACCTTCTTGGTGCGCAACAGCTTCCGGCTGCGTGCCACCACGTCGTGGCTGGTCCAGCCGCCGTCCTTGTCGACGATCACCAGGCCGCCCAGCTGGCCCACCGCCGAGGTACGCGCCGCCATCAGCCGTGCGCGATCGCGGTCAGGATCAGCCCGTCGGCGATCAGCCAGCGGCCGTCGAACCCGGTGAGCGGGGCGCCGCCGTCGTTCGTCGTGCCGGGCACGAGCAGTTCGGTGTGGAAAGTGCCCGAGCCGGAATCGGCGGTGCGGGAATCGATCTCGAAGGTGATGTGGGCGTCCTCGAAACCGAGCCAGCGCAGCGTCAGCGGGAACCACGCCTTGTAGGTGGCCTCCTTGGCACAGAACAGCAGCCGGTCCAGGTGCAGGCCGTCGGCGGGCGCGCTCGCCAGCCAGTCGCGCTCGGCGGGCAGGCTCACCGAATCGAGCACGCCCTCGGGGAGTTCGCCGTGCGGTTCGGCGTCGATGCCGACCGAACGGAAGCGCAGCGCGTGCGCCATCGCGGCGGCGCGGTAGCCGTCGCAGTGCGTGAGGCTGCCGACGACACCGCGGGGGAACAGCGGCATCCCGCGCTCCCCCTTGCCGATCGCCACCGGCGGCTCGCCGAGCTGTTCGAGCGCGAGCCGGGCGCAGTGCCTGGCGCCGATGAAATCGCGACGGCGCTTCTCGACCGACTTCGCGATGAGGTGCTCTTCGGCCGGGTGCGCCTTCAGGTCCTCGGGGTACGCCAGCAGTTCAGCGGCGGCCACCCCGGCAGGCAGAATGTTCTCGAGCAAGCCCGCCTCCCCGCGACTCATGGCCGGACTCGAGTGCTCGACCGGCGAGTTCGGCGGCTGGCGGTACGGAAGGCGGACAGTTCGCCCGTACCCGGTGAGTTACCCATGTTCATCACCAAATCAGTCGTCGATGCCCGAGGCAAATCGCTGTCATATGCCGCGCCTCCGATCCGCCTTGGCGCGCATCTCCGCGGCGGCGGCCTCCATCTCCGGGGTCACCCGGAAATGCCCGCCCCAGGAGTTGAGCTCGCCCTCGGCGTAGACCGGTTCGGGCAGGATCTGGCGCAGCAGGGGCTCGGGCATGCCGCGCCGCTTCCATTCGCGCGGATAGCCGAGGGAGACCTCCTCGAAGCGGACGCCGTCGTAGTACGTCGTGCGCGGGATGTGCAGGTGCCCGTAGACCGAGCACACCACGTTGTAGCTGGTGTGCCAGTCGGCGGTGAGATCGGTGCCGCACCACAGCGAGAACTCGGGGTAGAACAGGATGTCGGTGGGCTGACGGACCAGCGGGAAGTGGTTCACCATCACCAGCGGGGTCTCCGGGTCCAGCGCGTCGAGGCGGCGCTGGGTGTACTGCACGCGAGCGTGGCACCAGGCGTCGCGGGTCAGGTACGGGTCAGGGGCCAGCAGGAACTCGTCGGTGGCGACCACATTGCGCTCGCGCGCCACAGCCAGCCCCTCGGCCTTGGTCGAGGTGCCCTCGGGCAGCCACGAGTAGTCGTAGAGCAGGAACATCGGCGCGATGGTGACGCGGCCGCCGTACCGCTCGGCGCCGGAGCCGGTCCACACCGGGAACGGGTCCTCGGGGGTGACGACGTCGAGGTCGCGGCACATCGCCACGAGGTACTCGTAGCGGGCGGCCCCGTGCATCTGCACCGGGTCCTTCGGCGTGGTCCACAGCTCGTGATTGCCCGGCACCCAGATGACCTTGGCGAAGCGCTGCCGCAGCAGGTCCAGCGCCCACCGGACCTCGTCGGCCTTCTCGCCCACGTCGCCGGCGACGATCAGCCAGTCCTCCGGCGAATCCGGCTGGATCTGTTCCACGATCGGCTTGTTGCCCTGATGTCCCACGTGCACATCACTGACCGCCATCAACTTCGGAATCACCTGTCCACAGTGGCACACCCGCGCGCGGGGCCGCCTGGGGGCCGCCGTTGCGGCCGTGTCACGGGCCTTCGGCGACGAGTAGGTCGAGCAGTCCGGGGAAGCGCGCGTCGAGATCGGCGCGGCGCAGGGCGACGGTGCTGCGATTGCCGTAGTCGATCTGCCGGACCAGGCCGGCCTGGCGCAGCACGCGGAAATGGTGGGTGCGCGTCGCTTTGGTCACCGGGAGTTCGAAGGACGAGCAGCTGCGGTCGCCGTCGTCCGGGTCGAGGGCCAGCAGCGTGATCACCCGGCGGCGCAGCGGGTCGGCGAGCGCGGCCAGCACCGCACCCAGTTCGAGTTCTTCGGCCTCCGCCATGACACCTCCGTTAGGTACGACTTGCATCGTACCTACTGCCCGCTTACGGTCACGAAGGTACGGAAACGACCATACCCAGGAGAGCCGCGTGACCGAGACCTTCGCCCTGATGGGCTTCGCCCACCCCAAGCCCGAGCGCCGCGACGAACTCCGCGAGCTGCTGCTCTCCTTCGTCGAACCCACTCGCGCCGAGGAGGGCTGCCTCGAGTACCACTTCCATGTCGACAGCGCCGATCCGTCGGTGTTCGCGTTCTACGAGGTGTGGCGCAGCCGCGAGGATCTGGACAAGCACCTGGCGCTGCCGCACATGCGCGAGTTCTGGGACTCGCGCATGGACTACCTGAGCCGCGACCTCGACATCCGGTTCATCGACATGCTCAGCCCGTATCCGCGCTGAGGCCGTTCAGGCGTCGAACAGGCCCGCGACGAACGACAGCACGCGCGGCCGCGCCTGCGCGTCGATCTCGGGATGACCGCCGGGGTACTGGCCGAACTCCACCGCCGTCCCCGAGGCCCGCATCTGGGCGAGCAGGGCGTAGCTCATCGGCAGCGGGACCACCGTGTCGGCGGCGCCGTGCACGATGAGGATCGGCTGCCGGTAGCCGACGGTGGGCACCACCATGTAGTCGCGCAGAGCCGCGCCGACGCCCTCGGCCTCCACCGGGCGCGCCAGCAACGAACCGATCGACGCGCCGTCCACCACGTCACCGAAGTCCTCGACACAGCTGGTGGCGATCGCGTCGACCACCTCGCGGCCGCGCGGGCTGAGCAGGCCGTTCACGTCCAGATCGGGACGGGTCGCGCGCAGTCCGGCGAGAATGCCCGCGAACGGGCCGACCAGCTCGTCGACGATCGGCAGATTCGGCACGCGCGGGTCGAGCCGGGACAGGATCTGCTCGAAGTTCGATTCCGGCGCCAGGGCGACGGTGCCGCGGAAGTCCAGTTCCGGCGCGTAGTCCCCGGCGAGGTTGCCGGTGCCGAGCGCGGCGTGCCCGCCCTGCGAGCCGCCGACCACGGCCCAGGTCTTCGACAGGCCCGGCTCCGCCGCGCGGGCGGCGCGCACGAGGTCGATCGTGGCCGTCGCCTCGGTGCGGGTGTGCAGGTACGGGTGCACGGTGTCGGATCCGGCGGACAGTCCGAGGTAGTCCGGCGCGACCACGGCCCAGCCCCGATCCAGGAACGATTGCAGCAGCGGGCGCTCGTGCACCGCCTTGTTCGTGGTGATGCCGCATTGTGGGCCGAGGCCGCTGGTGCCGTGGTCCCACGCGACGATCGGATAGCCGCCCGCGGGTGCGGGCGTATCAGGCAGCAGGACGAGACCGGCGCCGTTGATGAGTCCGCCGGTGGGCCCCTCGGTGCGGTAGTCGACGATCGCCGCGCGCGACCAGTCACCCCAGCCCGCGGGCTGTTCGAGGTGCCCGAGCAGCGCGCCCGCGCCTTCCGGCGCCGCCTGCGCGGTGGGAACGCCGAGCCCGGCCCCCGCCAGCAGGACCGCGGCGCCCGTCACCAACCGCAGACCGATACCCCTGGACATCACGCCACGCACTGCTCCGCCTCCATCACCGGCTCGAAGTCGACCGTTTCGACGGTAGTGCGCCCGGACGATCGCGGCCCCAGGTGTGACGAGCGCCACTCTCTAGGCCGCGCCGCGCGGGACGTCGGCGCCCACCCTGGCCCAGCGGCCGGAGCGGGCCCTGGCGACCACCGCGAGCAGGCGCAGCAGCATGAACGCGACCAGCCCGGACCAGATGCCCGCCACGCCCCAGTCGAACACGAGCGAGAGCCAGATCAGCGGCAGGAAGCCGACCAGGGCGGCCGCGAGGGTGGCGGTGCGCAAGAACGCGGCGTCGCCTGCGCCGAGCAGCACACCGTCGAGCGCGAAGACCGCACCGGCGACGGGGATCATGGCGACGAAGAACCACCAGATGACGTGGGTGCGATCGAGGACCTGGGCGTCGTCGGTGAACAGCAGCGGAATCACGCCGGCACCCGCGGCGAAGGCGGCGGCCAGCAGGAGCGCGAAGATCTCCGACCAGCCGGTGACCCGGCGCGCGATTCCCTTGGCACCGCGCGCGTTGCCCGCGCCGAGCGCCGCGCCGACGAGCGTCTGCGCGGCGATGGCCAGTGAATCGAGCGTGAGCGCGAGGAAGTTCCACAACTGCAGTACCAGCTGATGGGCGGCGACCGAGGCCGCGCCGAAGCGCGCGGCCACCGCCGCCGCAGAGACGAAGCACACCTGGAACGAGAGGCTGCGCACGATGAGATCGCGGCCGAGCACCAACTGCGCACGCATCACCGAGGGCCGCGGCCGCAGCGAAACCCGTTCCCGCAGCAGCGCGTACACGAACAATCCGCCCGAAACGAGCTGACCGGCGACGTTGGCCACCGCCGAACCCGCGAGCTCCAGCCGCGGCGCGCCGAGCAGGCCGTACACCAGCACCGGACACAGCACGGCCGAGAGCGCCAGCCCCGCGACGACATACATGAGCGGGCGGCGCACGTCCTGCACACCGCGCATCCAGCCGTTGCCCGCCATCGACAGCAGGATCAGCGGCACCCCGAACAGGGCGATCCGCACCCAGATCAGCGCTTCGCCGGCGATCTCACCGCCACCGGCGATCGCCGCGCACAACGGCCCGGCGAACACCTGCACCACCACCAGGATCAGCACACCGATCGCGAGACCCACCCAGCTGGCCTGAATGCCCTCCTCGACCGCGCCCGCCCGGTCCCCGGCGCCGTGCCTGCGCGCCGCCCTGGCCGTCGTGCCGTAGGACAGGAAGGTGAGCTGCGTGCTCACCGTCCCGACGATCACGCCGCCGACCGCGAGCCCGGCCAGCGCCAGCGCCCCCAACCGGCCGATGATCGCCATGTCGAACAGCAGATACAGCGGTTCGGCCACCAGCACGCCGAGGGTGGGTAGCGCGATTCCGAGAATCCGCCGCGGCCCGACCTCGGCCTCCCGCTCCACCGTGGAACTCACGCCCGTCCCTCCCGTCCCGGGGCGCCTCCCGCGCCGCGTCCGCCGATGGTCGCACACGGCACCGACGCGAATGGAGCGACGTGACCGCCGGACCGGTTCGCCTCTGAGCGCGGGTGGCAAACCATTGGGCGGCAGCCCGGAGTGACTGCCCGAACAACCTGTGGCCGGTCGAGCCCCCGCGACCCGACGCTCGGCGGACCACTGCCGGATTCGGTGAAATCGTGCGCGCCTGCCCTCGACGCGGCACTATTGGTCACTCGCCCAGCTTTGGTCTGTCCGGTCCACTGAGCGACCTGACCCGCATCGGAGTACCGAGGACATCGCGATGACGAACCGATGGCGCCTGATCACGGCGTTCGCCCTGGTCGGCGCGGCCACCCAGCTGGTGTGGCTCACCTACGCGCCGGTGACGACGGTCGCGGCCGAGCACTTCGGCGTCTCCGAATCCGCCGTCGGCTGGCTGGCGAACATGTTCCCGCTGCTCTACGTGGTCCTGGCGATACCGGCGGGCATCCTGCTCGATCGCTGGTTCCGGCCCGCCCTGATCGCGGGCGCGGCGCTCACCGCGCTCGGCGCCGACCTGCGCCTGCTCCACGACGGATTCCTCGTGGCGCTGCTCGGCCAGACGATCGTCGCGGTGGCCCAGCCGCTCGTCCTCAACGCGATCACCGGCATCGCCGGGCACTATCTGGCCGAGAAGGACCGGGCGACCGGCATCGCGGTCGGCACCGCCAGCACCTTCGCCGGCATGGCCGCGGCCTTCGTCCTCGGCGCGGCCTTCCCCGCCGAGCATCAGCTGTGGACGCTGACCGCCCTCGGCGCCGGATTCGCCACCGCGGCGGCTGTGCTCCTCACCGCCGAACTGGGGCGCGCCACCGAGAGCCTGCCCCCGAGCTCCGCCGAGGCCGCCACATCAACGATCCCCGCCGGCCAAGTCCGCGGCAGGGCCGGGCTTCCTCCCTCGAGCACCGACGCGGCCACCCGGTCGCCTTTCGCCACGACTGCGGTCTCCGCGGCGGATTCCGCTCACGCCGCCGGTGACGACCGTGTAGAGGATTGCGCCTCAGCGGGTTCCAGCGCGGACGGGTCCATCGCCGCCGATTCCAGCACAACCAGTACCAGCGCAGGCGGTGACGACGCAACCGGTTCCGTCCCCGGCCGGGAAACACCTGCCGAGCAGGGCCCCGTCGCGGGCGCGTTCGCCCGTTCGCCGAACGGCACCGGCTCCCCGCTGACGGTCCTGCGAACGACCCTGCGCGACCGCTACGTGCGTCGGCTGTGCGCCGCGGTGTTCTTCCCCTTCGGCACCTTCGTCGCCCTGGCCACCTACGGCCAGGCGCTGCTCGAACCCGCCGGGGTGAGCGCCGACGCCGCCAGTGTCGCGCTGCTGATCAATGTCGTGGCGGGTGTGATCGGGTGCGCGGTCGTGCCGGTGGCCGTGCTGCGGCGCGGCGTCGAACTGCCCGCGGTCATGGTCGGACTCACGGCCAGCGCCTTCGCCTGTCTGCTCGTCGCCGTCGCGCCCGGTCTGGCCACGGGGTTTCTGGCCTTCGTCCTGATCGGACTCACCCTGCTGCCCGCGCTGCCGATCGTGCTCGCCATGGCCGAACGACACACCGGAACGGCCGAGGGCACCGCGGCGGGGCTGATCTGGATGTCGGGCAACCTCGGCGGTCTCCTCGTCGCCGGTGTCACCGGCCTGCTGGTCGACCTACCGGCACTGGCGTTCGGATTGTGCGGGGCGGCAACGATTCTCGGCGTGCCGCTGGTTCGGCGACTGCGGCCGGAACCGGTCGGCTGATCGGCACGCCCTGACCCGGGCCCGCACACCGGCCGAGACCGGCGCACAATGCGGTAGCTGACCGCGACGGTGGTGGTGCCGGGTCGTGCGGATCCCGAGGACACCACCCGCCCTCCGCCGCTGGTGAACCATGCCGCGAGCAATCCGGCTCGCGACCAGCGAATCCAGCGCTCAGCCGAGTGCGGCGATCAGCGCGCGCACCACATCGCCCGCGCTCCCGTACGTGGTGTAGCCCGCGGCGAAGCGGTGGCCGCCACCACCGAACGTGCTCGCGACCGCCGCGACATCGACGCCGTCGGCGGTCCCCGGCGCCGAATCGCGGGACCGCAGTGAGACCGTCCAGCGGTCGTTCTGCCCGCGCGATTCCTTGAAGACGGCGGCGATCCCCGCCTCCGAGGTGGTGCGGACGACGTCGATCACGCTCTCCACCTCCTCCGGCCCCACCTCGTGGGTGTCGGCGGCGCGCACGAGCGCGTACACCAGCCCCACCCCGGCGGCCGACGGCACGACCACGGCGGAGGCGAGGACCTTCGACAGCATCGGCAACCAGGAGAACGGATGGGTGTCGAGCAGGACGCGGGTGATCTCGGTGCCGTCGATACCGGTGGCGAGCAGCCGCTCGGCCAGGCCGTGCGAACCGGGACGGGCCCACCGGAACGACCCGGTATCGGTGACCAGGCCCGCGAACAGGCAGTGCGCGATCTCGGCGTCGATCGGCACGCCCCACGCGTCGAGCAGCCGCGTGACGAGCTCGGTGGTCGAGGCGGCGGTCTCGTCGATCAGGTCGACGGTGCCGAACCCCTCGTTGGCGCGGTGGTGGTCGATCACCAGCGTGGCCGACGCACCGGGCAAACGGTCGGCGAGCGCGCCGAGCCTGCTGCGCGCACCGCAGTCGACCACGATCAGCAGGTCGACCTCGCGCGGCACCTCCGTGGGCGGCACCAGGTGTTCGATGCCGGGCAGGGTGCGCAGCGACGCGGGCAGTTCGGCGGGCTCGGCGAACGACACGGTCACCGGCACGCCCCGGCGATCCAGCGCCAGCGCCAGTGCCAGCCCTGACCCGATGGTGTCGGCGTCGGGTTGCACGTGGCACAGCACCGTCACCGAACGCGCCGCCGCCAGCACGGCGACGGCCGCGTCCAGCACGGTCGCGTCGCGCACGCTCGTCATGCCGGGTCGATTCGGCGAGCTCGCACAGCCACGCGAGCTACCGGCCACGCACCGCGGTGTGCCCGGGCACACCGCGCAGCCACGCCGACCACCGGCGCCGGGCCCTGACCGTCCATGCCGGGCTACTCGTCGCCGTCGTCGTCGCGATCGGACTTGTACGGGTCGGCGTCACCGGCGTGGGTGGCGTTGGCCGCGACCTTGGCGACCTCGTCGTCGATGGCGCGGGCCCTGGCCAGCAGCTCCTCCATCTCGCGGGCCGCGTCGGGGACCCTGTCCAGCGTGAACGACAGGATCGGGGTGAACTTCACCCCGGTTCCGGCACCCACCTTGGATCGCAGCACGCCCTTGGCCGCGTCCAGACCGGCGGCCGCGGCCGCGTAGTCGGGTTCGGTGTCGAGCGTCTCGCCCATCACCGTGTAGAACACCGTCGCCTCCCGCAGGTCGCCGGTCACCTTGGCGTCGGTGACGGTGACGAACCGCAGCCGCGGATCCTTGATCTCGTACTCGATCGCGGTGGCCACGATCGAGGAAATCCGCTTGGCGAGTCGGCGTGCCCTGGCTTGATCCACCATGGCGGTACCTCCCTCTAGTCTTCGGGTCCGAAGATCCGGCGGCGTACTGCCAGCAACTGTAACTCCGGACGGGCGGCGACGTGCCGCTCACACTTGTCGAGCACCTCGTTCAGGTGCCCGGTTTCCGCACTGACCATGGCCACGCCGAGCAGTGCCCGGCGGTGCAGGTCCTGATCTCCGGCCTCGGCGGCGTTCACCGCGAAACGCTTCTGCAGCTCGGCCAGGATCGGGCGGATCACCGACCGCTTCTCCTTGAGCGAGTGCACGTCACCGAGCAGTAGATCGAATTCGAGCGCACCGATGTACAGCGGTGCTCACCTCCTGGTAGATGGGATTCGCCCGCATGACCGCACGCCGCACCCGAAGACCTCGGATGCGGCGTGCGGAACGGTGTGCGATATCAGTCGCGCGGCTTCTCGCGCAGCTCGTAGGCCTCGATGATGTCGCCGTCCTTGATGTCGTTGTAGGTCACGGTCATACCGCACTCGTAACCTTCGCGCACCTCGGTGGCGTCGTCCTTCTCCCGCTTGAGCGAGGAGATGGTCATCGTCTCGGCGATCACCCGGCCGTCGCGGATCAGGCGCGCCTTGGCGTTGCGCTTGACCGAACCCGACAGCACCATGCAACCGGCGATGTTGCCGACCTTCGACGAACGGAAGATCGCGCGGATCTCCGCCCGGCCCAGCTCGACCTCTTCGTAGATCGGCTTGAGCATGCCCTTGAGGGCCTTCTCGATCTCGTCGATGGCCTGGTAGATCACCGAGTAGTACCGGATGTCGACGCCCTCGCGGTTGGCCAGCTCGGTGGCCTTGCCCTCCGCACGGACGTTGAAGCCGATGATGATCGCGTTCGAGGCCGACGCCAGGTTGACGTTGGTCTCGGTGACGCCACCGACACCGCGGTCGATGACGCGCAGCCGCACCTCGTCGTCGATCTCGATGCCGAGCAGGGCCTCTTCGAGGGCCTCGACCGTACCGGAGTTGTCGCCCTTGAGGATCAGGTTGAGCTCCGAAGTCTCCTTCAGGGCGGCATCCAGATCTTCCAGGCTGATCCGCTTGCGGCTGCGCGCGGCCAGCGCGTTGCGCTTGCGCGCGTTGCGGCGGTCGGCGATCTGGCGAGCGATCCGGTCCTCGTCGACGACGAGCAGGTTGTCACCGGCGCCGGGCACCGAGGTGAAACCGACGACCTGGACGGGCCGCGACGGCAGGGCCGCCTCGACGTCGTCGCCGTGCTCGTCGACCATGCGGCGCACGCGACCGTAGGCGTCGCCCGCCACGATCGAGTCGCCGACACGCAGCGTGCCGCGCTGGATGAGCACGGTGGCCACCGGGCCACGGCCGCGGTCGAGGTGCGCCTCGATGGCGACACCCTGGGCGTCCATGTCCGGGTTGGCCCGCAGGTCGAGCGAGGCGTCGGCGGTCAGCAGGACCGCTTCCAGCAGCGCGTCGATGTTGGTGCCCTGCTTGGCGGAGATGTCGACGAACATGGTGTCGCCGCCGTACTCCTCGGTCACCAGGCCGTACTCGGTCAGCTGCTGCCGGATCTTGTCCGGGTTCGCGCCTTCCTTGTCGATCTTGTTGACCGCCACCACGATCGGCACGTCGGCCGCCTGGGCGTGGTTGATCGCTTCCACCGTCTGCGGCATGACGCCGTCGTCGGCCGCGACCACGAGGATCGCGATGTCGGTGGCCTTCGCGCCACGGGCACGCATGGCGGTGAACGCCTCGTGACCCGGGGTGTCGATGAAGGTGATCAGGCGCTCTTCGTCGTTCAGGTTCGTCAGCACCTGGTAGGCGCCGATGTGCTGGGTGATGCCACCGGCCTCGCCCTCACGGACGTTGGCCTTGCGGATCGTGTCCAGCAGTCGGGTCTTACCGTGGTCGACGTGACCCATAACGGTCACGACCGGCGGACGCTGCTCGAGGTCGTCCTCGCCGCCGGCGTCCTCGCCGTAGGTGAGATCGAACGATTCCAGCAGCTCGCGGTCCTCGTCCTCGGGGCTGACGACGTGGACGACGTAGTTCATCTCGCTGCCGAGCAGCTCGAGGGTCTCGTCGTTCACCGACTGGGTCGCGGTGACCATCTCGCCGAGGTTGAACAGCGCCTGCACGAGAGCGGCCGGGTTCGCGTCGATCTTCTCGGCGAAGTCCGACAGCGACGCGCCACGGGCGAGACGGATGATCTCGCCGTTGCCGCGGGGCAGCCGCACGCCACCGACGGCGGGCGCCTGCATGTTCTCGTATTCGGCGCGCTTCGCCCGCTTCGACTTACGGCCACGACGCGGAGCGCCACCGGGACGACCGAACGCGCCTGCCGCGCCACCACGGCCACCGGGACCACCCGGACGACCGCCGCCGCCACCGGGACGACCACGGAAACCACCGGCCGCGGGCGCACCGGCACCCTGGCCGGCACCGGGGGCACCGCCACCGCCACCGCGGTAGCCGCCACCGCCGCCACCGGGACGACCGGCGCCACCGGGCGCACCGCCCGGACGACCCGGACGGCCACCGGCCGCCGGACCCGGACGCGCGGAGCGCTGGGGCATGGCACCGGGGTTCGGCCGCGGGGGCATCGAACCCGGGGTGGGACGCGGACCACCGGGACGCGGGGCACCGCCCTGCGCGGCGGCCGGACGCGGGCCACCCTGGCCCTGACCGGGACGGGGACCGCCCTGACCGGGCGTGGGACGGGGACCGCCCTGACCCGGCGTCGGACGCGGGCCGCCCTGCGGGGCCGGACGCGGCGCGGGACGCTCACGATCGGGCGCGGAGCTGAACGGGTTGTTGCCGACGCGCGGAGTCTTCGGACCCGGCTTGGGGCCGGGACCGGCGGGACGCGGCGCCTGGGCGCCCGGCGCGGGCTGACCCGGACGCGGCTGACCCGGGCGCGGGGCGCCGGGGGCGGGACGCGGGCCGGGGGTGCCGGGCTTGGCGGCCGGAGCCGACTGCTGCGCGGCGGCCGGGGCGGGCTTGGCGGCCGGAGCCGGCTTCGGCTCGGCCGGGGCCGATTCGGCGGGCGCCGGGGTGGCCGGTGCCGCGGGGGTCGCCGCCGCGGCCGGAGCCGGGGTGGGACGCGGGCCCGGACGAGGACCGCCCGGGGTGGGCTTGGCGCCCGGACGGGCCGCCTGGGACGGTCCGGGACGGGCCGCCGGCTTCGCGTCGCCCGCCGGGGCGGACTTCGACGCGAGCGATTCCCGCAGACGACGCGCGACGGGTGCTTCCACCGTCGAGGACGCCGACTTCACGAACTCGCCTTGCTCCTTGAGCTTCGCGAGTAGTTCTTTGGACGTGACACCGAGTTCTTTGGCCAACTCGTGCACGCGGGCCTTGCCTGCCACTGCTCTCCTCACTGAGAGGCCGAGCAGCGCCACCGTGTAAGGGGACGGCGGCCCGCACGACCTCGGGTTATCTCCGATGGACGTTCATCGTTGGTGCTTCACGGTGTGCTCATGAGTGCTCGTGCCTGTTCTCGAGGTACTGCTCCAGGGCTGAGATATCCAGATTTCCGGACACTCGTAGGGCTCTGCCGAATGCTCGGCGCCGCTCTGCGGAACGCAGACAAGCTGAAACGGGGTGCAGCCAGGCACCCCGTCCGGGAAGTCTGCGCCGCGGGTCGGGAACGATCGCGACCCCGGTCGAACCGGTGTCCCGATGCCGCGCCACGATCCGCAACAGGTCGGCAGACGGCTCGCGCTGACGGCATCCGATACAGGTTCGCACGGATTGCGCGGGCCGGTCTTCCCCCCACTCTACCGGTGACCCGGTCATAACGACGAACCCCTCCCCTCTCGAAGTTACGAACATGTCATCCGGGGGCCGGGATTCCCGCGTTTTCGTCAACTACGGTGCGCCTCCGGCCGCATGCTGCCGCCCTGCTCCGGGGCCGCGTCGCTGCGGATATCGATGCGCCAACCCGTCAGACGCGCGGCCAGGCGGGCATTCTGGCCCTCCTTGCCGATCGCCAGCGACAGCTGGAAGTCGGGCACGATCACCCTGGCCGCCCTGGCCTCCGGATCGACGACGGTGACCGAAACCACCTTCGACGGCGAGAGCGCGTTGCCGACGAAGGTCGCCGGGTCCTCGGCGTAATCGATGATATCGATCTTCTCTCCCGCCAGCTCGCTCATCACGTTGCGCACGCGCTGGCCCATCGGGCCGATGCACGCGCCCTTGGCGTTCACGCCGGGCACGGTCGAGCGCACCGCGATCTTGGAGCGGTGCCCGGACTCGCGCGCCACCGCGACGATCTCCACCGACCCGTCGGCGATCTCGGGCACCTCGAGCGAGAACAGCCGGCGCACCAGGTTCGGGTGGGTCCGCGAGAGCTGGATCTGCGGACCGCGCGGACCGCGCGAGACGCCGTAGACGTAGCACTTGATCCGGTCGCCGTGCTCGTAGGTCTCGCCGGGCACCTGTTCGGCGGGCGGGATCAGGCCCTCGGCGCCGTTGGCCTCGCTGCCGATGCGGACCACCACGATGCCGCGGGCGTTGGCCCTGGCGTCACGCTGGACGACACCGCCCACGATGTCGCCCTCGTGGGTGGAGAACTCGCCGAAGGACTTCTCGTTCTCGGCGTCGCGCAGCCGCTGCAGCACCACCTGGCGGGCGGTGGTCGCCGCGATGCGGCCGAAACCCTCAGGCGTGTCGTCCCATTCGGAGACCAGGTTGCCGTCGGCGTCGAGTTCGCGCGCCATCACCCGGACCACGCCGGTCTTCTGGTTGATGTCGATGTAGGCGTTGGGCTGATGGCCCTCGGTGTGCCGGTAGGCGGTCAGCAGCGCCGACTCGATCGCCGAGATCACGGTCTCGATCGGGATGCCCTTGTCGGCGACGATCGCCCGCAGAGCTTCGATTTCGATGTTCATTCCGCAACCCCTTCGGTGGGAGAGTCACTGTGTTGGCCTGCAGCGGCGAGGTCGGCGGGCTCTTCGCCCGGCACGGGTCGGCCCGCGGCGATGCCGCCGGCCAGTTCGAGTTCGGCGGCGCCGGGTGGGTTGAACTCCACCTGCACGACGCCGGTGGCGATGTCGGCGAGCGGCACGTGCACGCGGTGCGGCTTGTTCTTGCCGCCGAGCACGAGGGCGATGGTCCCGTCGTCGGCGAGCACCCCGGCGCGCGCCTCGAAGCGCGCCTTGCCCTCGACCGGTTCGGCGCCCTCGCGCAGCGTCACCTTCACCTTGCGACCCTGGGCCCGGCGCCAGTGCCGCTCGGCGGTCAGCGGCCGGTCGACCCCGGGGGTGGTGACTTCGAGCAGGTAGGCGGCGTCGCCGGAGTCGGCGGCCTCGTCGAGCAGCGCCGACATCTCCCGGCTGAGCTCGGCGATGGCGTCCAGATCGGCCGGACCGTCGCTGTCGACGGTGACCTTCAACCGAACCGGCGCCAATTCGTCTTTGCCCGCGGACGTGATCGCGACGCCCTCGAGGTCGAATCCCCGGCGTGCGACGAGCTCAGCGACGAGCTGGCTCACCCTTTCCTCGGTGGGCATCGGCATATGGGCGGCTCCTGGTTCAGTTGTGACGCGATCGGAAATTTCTACGCCGAAGGTCTAGCGTAACGCGCTCCGAGAGTGTAAAGGACCAGCGGACGGCCGTCGCGCACCGGTCCGGGTCGGCGTGCCCATCGTGTCGCGACACCGGCGAGTGCGCCGCCGCGGATCTGGCACGATGGTGCTCGTGCCCTTCCGCCATACCGCCCCGCCGAGCGCCGGGCGACCTTCCGGCATGCGCTCCGACCGGCACGAATCCCGCCCGATGACGAGCGAGTCGTCGCGCCTGGTCGCCGAGCAGCACCCCGGACCGACGCCACCGCCCGCTCCGCCGACCTCGGCGTCGACCGTACCGGCACACCGGGATTCGGCCGCGGCGGCGGTGTCCACCCACGCGGCGTACCGGCGCACCGCGCCGCACCCCACCACGGGTTCGACAACGGATCGCCGTGCGGTGGGTCGGGTTCCCGCCGAGACCGCACACCACGACGCTGCCCTTGCCCCGAGGCCCCCGATCCGGCCCGCCGTCTGGCCGCGGCGCGCGATGCTGCGTGTCCTCGGCGGCAGCGCCGCGACGATTCCGGCGCTCGCCGTTCTCACGGCCTGCGCCGAGGACGACACCGTGCACGCCCCCGATCCACTTGCCGCGCAAGAGGTTCTGGCCCGTGCCGACGCCGCGGCCGCACAGGCGGCGATCGCGCTGGCCCCCCAGTCGCAGGCCGCGCTCACCACCATCGCGACCGAGCGCGGTGCGCACGCCGACGCCTTGCGCACCGAGATCGACCGCGTGATCGGCGTGTACGGCGACGGCACCACGCCCGTGCATCGCACCGGCGAGGTGCTCGTGCCCGGCCCCGACGGGCGGTCGGTGCCCGCCTCGGTCGCCGCGACACCCACCCAGCCGCTCACGCTCGCCCAGTTGCGCGATCAGCTGGTCCGCTCGCAGCAGTCGGCGGCCACGGCGGCGCGCACCCAATCCGGTTACCGCGCAGGACTGCTGGCCTCGATCAGCGCGGCCTGCGCCACCCAGGCGGGAGTCCTGCTGACATGACCGAGCAACGCCAGGCCCTGCAGGCCGCGCTGGACCGCGAGTACGCGGCCGTCTACTCCTACGGCGTGATCGCGGCTTACGCCAACGCCGAC
Source organism: Nocardia neocaledoniensis (assembly GCF_003182135.1). Lineage (GTDB taxonomy): Bacteria > Actinomycetota > Actinomycetes > Mycobacteriales > Mycobacteriaceae > Nocardia > Nocardia neocaledoniensis. Next base: position 639,982 of record NZ_QGTL01000001.1, read on the forward strand.
CGGGCCCGCCTGGTCGCCGAGTTCGGCGCCGCGCATCGCGCCCGCCGCGACGCCACCATCGAACTGCTCGAGGCGAGCGGCACGGCGCCCGCCGCCCCCGGCGCGGCGTACACTCCGCCGTTCCCCGTCGACGACCCGATCCCGGCGGCCCACCTGGCCGTGGCGGTCGAATCCGATTGTGCGGCAGCGTGGTACACGGTGGTCGAGTGGGCTTCCGACGAATCGGTGCGCGCCGCCGCGACCGAAGCGCTCACCGAAGCCGCGGTACGCCGCGCGCGCTGGCAGGCCATCCTCGGCGCGACCCCCGTGACGACGACGTTCCCCGGCCGCGCCGCGGTGTGATCGACGCTCGGCCGCTCCGCCGACGTGGTCACGCGGCTCGACAGGGGCCCGGCGCCGACCGCCGACAGGCCACGTGAGCGGTCCGGCGCCCGATGCGACCGGGCCGCGAACCGACGGTGGCCTGTCGGCCCGGTCAGCGCCGCCGGCGGTGGGCCGCGGCGCCGGCGACCCCGGCCGACTACGGGCGCATCGCGTACGCGCCGTCGTAGGACTCCACCTGCTGCCACACGCGGTCGAACCGCTCGGCGTCGGCGACCGGGCTGTGCAGGGCGCCGACAGCCCAGGCGCGCTGGTCCTCGGTGACTGACGGCTTGCCGAGCAGGGCGGTCGCGTGGGTGTTGAAGTCACGGATCTGGAAGTCGAAGATCTGGTCGACGACATCGCGATCCAGGCCGGTGAGCTCGGCCTGTTCGAGGATCAGCTGGCCGTAGACCACCGTCGAGAACAGGTGACCGATGGTCAGCATGAAGTCCAGGTCCTTCTGCTGCGCGGCGTCGGGCGCGGCGGTGAGCAGCAGGGTGCGCAGCGCCTGGGCCTGCTCGTAGAACCGGGCCACGTTGGGCACCTGGGCGGCCTGCTCGTAGGCCGGGGTCCAGTCGGCGAACTGCACCTTGCCCGCGCCGCGCGCCGGGCCCTGCCGCCAGAAGAACTCCTGGTCGCCGGGCGCCAGGTCGGTGCCGATCGCCGGGTACTCCTTCGGGTTGAGCAAGTAGTTGGGCATGAACTTCAGGATCTGGCCCACGTTCACGTGCACCGTGCCCTCGAGCCGGGGCAGGTGGTTGATGTAGCGCGAGGCCTGCGCGAAGTAGGTGGCCTTCTCGAAGCCCTTGGCCGCCAGCACATCCAGCAGCAGGGTCATCGCGACCTCGCCCTCGGAGGTGACCTTGGACTTGGTCATCGGGTTGAACAGCAGGTAGCGACGATCCTCGAGCGAAGCGCTGCGGAAGTAGTCCACCGCGCGGTCGCTGAACAGCTTCATCGCGATCAGCCGGGCGTAGGCCTCGACGAAATTGCCGCGCACGTGGGCGAAGTCGGTGACCGGGTTGCCGTAGAGGATGCGGTTGTTGGCGTGGGTGATGGCCTCGAAGAACGAGTGCTCGACCATGCCGATGCCGCCGTGGCAGAGGTTGAACTTGCCCACGTTGACGGTGTTGAGCGCGGCCGAGAACGCCTCGGGCCCCTCGTGCAGCAGGTCGGCGGCGGTCACCGGGTAGTTCTCCAGCCGGAAGTGGCTGACGTACATCTGCCCGTGGATGACGCTGTCGATCAGGTGGTAGTTCTCGTGGCGGCTGTCGGCGGCGAACCAGACGTAGCCCTCGGCGCCCTCGACGTCGGCGCGGCGGGAGAACACCGAGACCATCGAGGCGACGTTGCCGTTGCCGATGTAGTACTTCTCGCCGTCGGCCCGGAACAGGATGCCCGCCTCGGCGTCGGCGCTGCCCGGCTCGCTCGGGGTGAGGATCAGGTCGGTGTTGTAGATGTCGGCGCCGTGCTCACGCTCGGACAGCGCGAACGCCATGACCTGACCCTCGTCGAGGTCCGCGGCGGCCTTGCGCTTGGCGATCTCGTTGTCGCTCTGCCAGATCGGGCCGAGGCCGAGGATGGTGACCTGCTCGGCGTACCAGTAGGCCAAGCCGTAGAAGCCGAAGATCTCCGAGAGCGCCGCGTTGCGGGCGGCGTCCCAGCGCTTGTTCGGGTCGCCGTCGGCGTAGGCGGCCGGGGTCAGGAAGGTCGCGAACAGCTTCTCCTTCGCGACGAAGTCGAGGAACTCCTGGACCCACACCGCGGCCCGGTCCTCGGCCAGCAGCTGCGCCTTCCCCTTGGATTCGAACCACTCGATGGTGGCTCGCAGCAGCCGCCGGGTCTCGGCATCGAAATGCTGAGGGTCGTAGGTGGCGGGGTTGAACAGCAGGCTGGGCGAACTTGTCATGCCGGTAACTTAGCAGCGCCGCCGCGTCACCACACCGGCCCTACCTGCACGTTTCCCCTACGTAAGCGTAAGTTCGCCGCAGACGCGAACGCGCCGCCCCGGGCCGGGACGGCGCGTTCGTCGAGTCGAGGGTCAGCCGCGGATCTTCGCGGTGACCGCGGCCACGGCGTCCTCGGCCGGGATCTCCTCGGCCTCACCGGTCAACCGGTTGCGCAGTTCGACCTTGCCGTCGGCCCAGCCGCGGCCGATCACCAGGATCCAGGGCATGCCGAGCAGCTCGGCGTCCTTGAACTTGACGCCGGGCGAGGCGGTGCGGTCGTCGAAGAGGACCTCGAGGCCCTGCTTGTCCAGTCCGGCCACGACCTGCTCGGCGCCCTCGCGCGCGGCGGCGTCCTTGTTGGCGATCACCACGTGCACGTCGAACGGGGCGACCTCGGCGGGCCAGCGCAGGCCCTTCTCGTCGTGCTGCTGCTCGGCGATGACCGCGACCAGACGCGAGACGCCCACGCCGTAGGAACCCATGGTGAGCCGGACCGGCTTGCCGTTCTCGCCGAGCACGTCTACGTCGAAGGCGTCGGTGTACTTGCGGCCGAGCTGGAAGATGTGCGCGATCTCGATGCCGCGCGCGGCCACCAGCGGGCCCGCGCCGTCGGGCGAGGGATCGCCGTCGCGGACCTCGGCGGCCTCGATGGTGCCGTCGGGGGTGAAGTCACGGCCCACGACGAGCCCGACGACGTGCTTGCCGGACACGTCCGCGCCGGTGATCCACGCGGTGCCCTCGACGACACGCGGGTCGACGAGGTAGCGAACCCCGTTGGCCTGCAGCGACTTCGGGCCGATGTAACCCTTCACCAGGAAGGGGTTGGCGGCGAAATCGGCCTCGGTGAGCAGCTCCACCTCGGCGGGCTCGACGGCGGCCTCGAGGCGCTTGTCGTCGACCTCGCGGTCGCCGGGGATGCCGATGCCGAGGATCTCGGTCTTGCCGTCGGGGTGGCGCAGCTTGACCATCACGTTCTTCAACGTGTCGGCGGCGGTGACGGCGCGATCGAGCACCTTCGCCTCGTTGGCCCAGTCGACCAGCGTCGCGATGGTGGGCGTGTTCGGGGTGTCGTATTCGACCGCGGCGGGCTGCCCCTCGATGGGCAGCGGCGCGGGCGCCGGGGTGACCACGGCTTCGACGTTGGCGGCGTAGCCGGACTCGACGCAGCGCACGTAGGTGTCCTCACCCACGGGGCTCTCGGCGAGGAACTCCTCGGACGCGCTGCCGCCCATGGCACCGGAGGTGGCCGCCACGATCACGTACTTCACGCCGAGGCGTTCGAAGATGCGCTGGTAGGCGGCGCGGTGGGTGGCGTAGCTGGTGGCGAGGCCGTCGTCGTCGAGATCGAAGGAGTAGGAGTCCTTCATCACGAACTCGCGTCCGCGCAGGATGCCGGCGCGGGGCCGTTCCTCGTCGCGGTACTTGTTCTGGATCTGGTACAGCGTGACCGGCAGGTCCTTGTACGAGTTGTACTCACCCTTGACGGTGAGCGCGAACAGTTCCTCATGGGTGGGACCGAGCAGGTAGTCGCCGCCCTTGCGGTCCTGCAGCCGGAACAGGGCGTCGCCGTATTCGGTCCACCGGTTGGTGGTCTCGTAGGGCTCGCGCGGTAGCAGGGCGGGCAGCGAGATCTCCTGGGCGCCGGTGGCGTCCATCTCCTGGCGCACCACGTCCTCGATGCGACGCAGTGTGCGCAGGCCCAGCGGCAGCCACGAGTACACGCCCGGCGCGATCCGGCGGACGTAGCCGGCGCGGACGAGCAGTTTGTGGCTTGGCACCTCGGCGTCCGCGGGATCGTCTCGCAGGGTGCGCAGGAACAGTCGGGAGAGGCGGGTGATCACGGCTCCACAGCGTAGCCCCTGGTCCGGCGAAGCTCACAGCGGATTACCACCGGGCCGCCGCGCCAGGTCGGCACACCGCGCGGCACATCAGACTACCCAATTGTTTCATCGCCTAATCAGCAGATAACAAAGCGATAACGTAGCGCGCTCGATCCGATATTCGGCGACTAGATTAATTTGCGTGTGAATTCACATTTCATAAATGAAAACGGTAGCTGACCTGCACGACGAAGGCTACCCTTGCGGGAGGTCCGATATGGCCGAGAACAAGCCACTGCGCCGGCGCTGTACAGCGGTGTTCGCAGGCGCCGCGCTCGTGGCGGCGGCGCTCGCCGGGTGCACCAAGACCGAGACCACCGAGAGCGGTCAGCTACTCCAGTCCCTGCGCGACAAGGGCGCGATCACCGTGGGTTTCGCCGGGGAAGCACCCTACTCGTTCGACCAGAACGGCCAGCTGACCGGCGCCACCGTCGCCCTGCACCGGGCGATCTTCGCCAACCTCGGCATCAAGACCGTCGACGGCGTGCAGACCGAATTCGGCGCCCTCATTCCCGGTCTGCAGGCGAATCGATTCGATGCCGTCAGCGCCGGAATGTCGATCTTGCCGAAACGCTGTGAACAGGCCGCGTTCAGCGAACCGGAATTCATGTACACCACCGCACTCATGGTGAAGCCCGGTAATCCGATGAATTTGTCGGATATGCAATCGATCAAGGCGAGCGGCGCGAAGATGGCCGCGATGACCGGCGCCATCGAGTCCGACTACGCCGCCTCACTCGGCATCGACGCCACCCAGGTCGCCACCCCGCAGGACGGCATGGACGCCGTGACCTCGGGACGCGCGGACGTGTTCGCCCTCACCGCGATCTCGCTGAACTGGCTGAAGAGCCACACGCCGAACGCGGCCGTCGACGTGACACCGTCGTTCGTGGCCGTCATCGACGGCAAGCCGCAGATCGGCGCGGGCGGCACGGTGTTCCGCACCTCCGACCCCGACCTGCTGGCGGCCTACAACGCCGAGCTGGCCAAGATCACCTCCGACAAGGACAAGTACCTGTCGATCGTGGGCGAGTTCGGGTTCACCGAGCGAGAGCTGCCCGACCCGAAGTACACGACGGCCAAGCTGTGCAAGGGCGAGATCTGACCTGAGCGATGAGCAATCTCGACGCGTTGCGCGATGCTCTCCCGGCGATCCGGGAGGGCGTCGTGGTCACGCTGGAGCTGACCGTCGGCGGTGCGCTGCTCGCGTTCGTCCTCGCCCTGGTCCTCGGCATCGCCGCCAGGTTCCGCAATCTCGCGGTCCGCGGCGGCGCCAGGGTCCTGATCGAGTTCTTTCGCGGCACCTCGCTGCTGGTGCAGATCTTCTGGCTGTTCTATGTGCTGCCGCTGCTGGGCTACAAGCTGGACCCGGTGTTCTGCGGCATCCTGGCGCTCGGATTGAATTACGGCGCCTACGGTGCCGAGGTGGTGCGCGGCGCGCTGAACGCGGTGCCGCGCGCGCAGTTCGAGGCGGCGGTGGCACTGAACTTCAGTCCGTGGCAACGGATGCGACGGGTGCTGTTCCCGCAGGCCTGGGCACTGATGCTGCCGTCGCTGACCAATCTGCTGGTGCACCTGCTCAAGGGCACGGCGCTGGCCTCCTACATCACCCTGCACGATCTCACCTACGAGATCGGCACGCTGCGCAAGACCACCGGTGACACCCTGTTCTCGTTCGGGATCGGCCTGCTGATCTACTTCGTCCTCGCCTATCTGCTCACACTCGGCATGAACATGCTCGAGACGCGGGCCAAACGGAAGCTGGGCCGGGGCGCCACGCTCAAGGAAGTGTTGAGCCTGGCGCCCGACGACGCGCACGCGAAGGTGGCGCCATGACCGCGGAATGGAGTTGGGAGCGCGCCCGCGAGGCCCTGCCGGTGCTCTGGGACGGATTCCAGATCACCCTGCTGGCCACGCTGCTCGGGTTCGCGCTGGCCGCGGTGCTCGGCCTGCTGATCGCGATCGTCCGGCAGTCGACGCCGCGCTGGATCGCCGCGCCGGTGCACGCGGCGAGCGAGTTCGTCCGGCTCACCCCGCTGGTGGTGCAGCTACTGTTCGCCTACACGCTGCTCACCCAGTTCTCGGCGCTGCAGATCGGCATCACGGTGCTGGGCATCCACTATTCGAGCTATCTGGCCGAGGTGTACCGGGCCGGGATCGAGGCGGTACCGAAGGGGCAGTGGGAGGCGGCGCGGGCCCTGTCGCTGCCGCCGCTGCGCACCTGGCGGGCGGTGGTGCTGCCGCAGGCGATCCGGGCCAGTCTGCCCGCGCTGGGCACCAACGCCGTCTCGATGTTCAAGGACACCCCGTTCCTGTTCGCCATCTCGGTGGTCGAACTGGTCACCGCCGCACAGCAGTTCGGAGCGCGCAACTTCGCCTATCTGGAGGCGATCACCCTGGCCGGCGTGTTCTTCCTCGTCGCCAGCTACCCGACCTCCGTGCTGATCAGAAGACTGGAGAAGCGCCTTGCCTACTACTGACGAGATGATCCGATTCGATCGGGTGGTCAAGCGTTTCGGCGACCTCGTCGTGCTCGACGAACTCGATTTCAGCGTGCGGCGCGGGGAGAAGGTGACGCTGATCGGACCCTCCGGGTCGGGCAAGACCACCATCCTGCGCCTGCTGATGACGCTGGAGACGATCACCGACGGGGTGATCTGGGTCGACGGCGAACCGCTCACGCACACCGAACGCGGCGGAAAACTGGTGCCCGCCAAGGAGAAGCATCTGCGCGCGGTGCGCACCAAGATCGGCATGGTCTTCCAGCAGTTCAACCTGTTCCCGAACATGACGGTGCTGGAGAACATCACCGAGGCGCCGGTGCACGTGCTCGGCAAGTCGAAGGCCGAGGCCAGGGACCGGGCGATGCACCTGCTCGAGGTCGTCGGGCTGGCCGACAAGGCGCGCGCGCATCCCTCGCAGCTCTCGGGCGGTCAGCAGCAGCGGGTAGCGATCGCGCGCTGCTGCGCGATGGATCCGAAGGTGATGCTGCTCGACGAGGTGACCTCGGCGCTGGACCCGGAACTGGTCGGCGACGTGCTCGACGTTCTGCGCACCATCGCCGAGACCACCGACATCACCATGCTGATCGTGACCCACGAGATGCGCTTCGCGCGCGAGGTGTCGGATCGGGTGCTGATGTTCGACTCGGGCCGCATCGTGGAGCAGGGCCCACCCGAGCAGATCTTCGAGGCGCCGACGAACGAGCGGACCCGCAAGTTCCTGGAAGCGGTGCGCTGAGCCACCGCCGCGCCGGGGCGGGACGCGGTCGCTCGCGCGGCGGCGATTACCGTTGACGCTCGTGCTGGTGCTGCTACCTCCCTCCGAAACCAAGTCCGACGGCGGCTCGGGCGCCCCGCTCGACCTCGCCGACCTGGCGATGCCGCAGCTCGGCGCGGTGCGCGACAAGCTGATCACCGAGGTGGTGCAGCTGGCCGCCGACCCGGCCCGCTCGGCGCAGGTCCTCGGTCTGGGCAAGGGCGCCGACGCCGAGGTCGCCCGCAACGCGAGCCTGCGCACGTCGGCGACGCGGCCCGCGCTGGAGCGCTACACCGGCGTGCTCTACGACGCGCTGGACGCGAAGTCCTTCACCAAGGCCCAGCGGGCCAAGGCATACGCGCGCCTCGGCATCGGCTCGGCACTGTTCGGGGCGGTGCGCGCGGGTGATCCGATCCCGGCCTATCGCCTGTCCGGCGGCACCAAACTGCCCGGGCTGCCGACGCTGTCGGCGCTGTGGCGCGAGGCCCTGCCCGATGCCCTCTACACCGAGGCCGCCGGCGAACTGGTCGTGGACCTGCGGTCGGGCACCTATCAGCAACTGGGCCGGGTGCCCGACGCGATCACCGCCAACGTGCTCACCGAGCACCCCGACGGTTCCCGCACCGTGGTGAGCCATTTCAACAAGCATCACAAGGGCCTGCTGGCCCGCGCACTGGTCCTCACCCGCGCCGAGCCGACCGACATCCGCGGTGTCGCCCGGGTGGCTGCCAAGTCCGGCCTCCGCGTCGAAATCGCCTCGCCCACCGAACTTCTCGTCATCACCTAATTGCGTTCGAGGGCCGGCCGATCACGGTCGGCCGACCCTCGAACGGCTGTCGTCAGCCCGCCGACCCGAACCAGATCGGTTCGCAGCCCGCGATATCGCACCCGATACGCGGATCGAAGATCGCCCGGCCCAGTTCGGCCGAACCGGTCACGCTCAGCACCGAATACAGCAGTTGCCCGAACGAATTCGCGCTGCCGGAATCGACGACCACCTCCGCCGACCGCACCGGCGACTGCGCCGTCGCCGGCCCGGCCACGGCCGCACCGAGCAGGGCGAGGGCGGCACCGGCCACCAGTCCTCGTGTCAACGCGTCTTTCATCTGTCTCCTCCGATCGAACCGACCCGAAGGAGGACACTGCCGTCCATCGACTCCCGGTGCCAGACCGGAGAATCAGGGGCGCCTACGCCGTGGCCGGGGCGCCCATGAGCTGGATGAGGTTGCCGCAGGTGTCGTCGAAGACGGCGGTGGTGACCGCGCCCATCGGCTGGGGCGGCTGGGTGAACAGGACGCCGAGGTCGAGCAGGCGGCGGTATTCGGCCTCGAGGTCGTCGACGGTGAAGACGATGCACGGGATGCCGTCGGCGGTGAGCGCGGTCTTGTAGTTCTGGGCGATCGGGTTCTGGTCGGGTTCGAGCAGCAGTTGGGTGCCGTCGACGTCGGCGGGCGAGACCAGCGTGAGCCAGTCGAACTCGCCGAGCGGGACCCGGTCCTTGACCTGGAAACCGAGCACGTCGGTGTAGAACTTCTCGGCTTTGTCCTGGTCGTCGACGAAGACGCTGGTCACTCCGATGCGGATCATGTGTCCTCCTGGGGGATGGGCCATCGTCGCGACACCGCGCGCAGCGGCGCGAAGTCGGCGTGATGGAACTTGTATCGGCCGGCACGACGGGTGGTGACCAGCCCCACGGCCTCGAGCATCCCCAGGTGCTGGGTGATCGCCTGCCGCGAGGAACTGATCCCGTGCTTGGTGGCGAGCTTGGCGCAGAGTTCGAACAGAGTCTGCCCGTCCCGTTCCGCCAGTTCGTCCAGGAGCGCGCGGCGTGTCGAGTCCGCGAGCGCGGTGAAGATATCGGTCACGGTGCGCGCTCCTCCCGTCGTCTCCCTGCGAACGATAGGCAAGCCCCAGCTTGCATGTCAAGTATCGACCCAGGTGGACGCCGTCAGCCCTGGATTCGCCAGGCGCGGGCGGCGGTCAGCAGCTGGGTGCGCACCAGGTCGACGTGTGGCCGCGGCGGTGCGCCGACCCGGCGGGCGAGGAATCCGGTGTTGATCGGCGGATCGTCGGGGTCGAGCAGCGTCACCAGACTCGCCTCGGCGAGCTCCCGTTCGCACAGGTAACGCGGCAGCACGCTCAGCCCGGCCCCTGCGAGCACTGCCGACAGCACCGCGCGCAGGTCGGCGACGACCAGCGTCGGTTCCACCTCGAGCCGCGTCTGGAAGACGTGCCGCCAGTACCGGCGCAGGATCGGCAGATCGGTGGCGTAGCTGAGGACCGGGATCCCGGCGAGGACACCGGGCCCCTCGGCACGCAGCCGCCCGAGATCGATCCGGGCGGCCACCGTGGGCGCCGCGACGAGCACGAATTCCTCGTCGACCAGCGGCTCGGCAAGCACCGCGCGCCCACGCGGGCGCACCGTGGAAATGACCAGATCCAGGGTGCCCGAACGCAATTCGGCCAGCAGGTCGTCGGTGAGGCCGGGCTGGACCACGAGCCGCACCCCGTCGGCGAGCAGGGGCGCGAGCGCGGGCACCACCCGCGCCGCGATCATCTCGGCCGGACCGCCGAGCAGCACCGGCGGATCGGGCGCGGCGCGCTCGGTGACCGTGCCGCTGACCACCGCCTCCAGTTCCTCGAGCGGTGCGCTCACCCGCGCCGCCAGCTCGTGGCCGGCGGCGGTGGCGGCCACCCCGCGCGGAAGCCGCTCGAACAGCGGCCTGTCCAGGTGCCGCTCGAGCGCCTGGAGCTGGGCGGTGACCGTGGGCTGAGACAGGCCGATCTGGGCGGCGCCCGCCGTCAGCGATCCGGTGCGATACACGGCGAGAAACGTCCGTAGCTGCACCAGATCCATCGAGCCATCGGCTTGCCTATGTCTCATATCGGCCATCCTATTGGTCAGCGGATTCCACCGGACCTAGCGTGGATTTCGGCGGTCGGTGACCCGGCCGCCGACCCCCTGTCGAATGGAGTAGGAATCCGATGGCACACATCCTGTTCGTCCTGACCGGTGCCGACCACTGGACCCTGGCCGACGGCACCGCGCACCCCACCGGGTACTGGGCCGAGGAGTTCGCCGCACCCTACGAGGCGTTCACCCGCGCCGGTCACACCGTCACCGTCGCCACTCCCGGCGGCGTCGTCCCGACCGTCGACAAGGCGAGCCTGGCCCCCGACGTGAACGGCGGCCCCGACGGCGCGGCCGCGGTCGCCGACGCCCTGTCGGCCGCCGAACCCGCACTGCGCCACCCCGTTTCGCTCGACGAGGTCAGCCTGTCCGACTACGACGCGGTCTTCTACCCCGGCGGCCACGGCCCGATGGAAGACCTCGCCGTCGACCCCGCCTCCGGTGCGCTGCTGTCCGCCGCGCTGGTCTCGGGCAAGCCGCTCGGCGTCGTCTGCCACGGACCGGCCGCGCTGCTCGCCACCGCCGATCCCGCGGGCCACTCCCCCTTCGCCGGCTACCGGCTGACCGGTTTCAGCAATGCCGAGGAGACCCAGGCCGGTCTGGCCGACAAGGCGAAGTGGCTGCTGCAGGACCGCCTCGTCGCCCTCGGCGTCGACTACCGCGAGGGCGAGCCGTGGGCGCCCCACATCGAGATCGATCGCAACCTCTACACCGGCCAGAACCCGGCGTCCTCGGCTGACCTCGCCGCGAAGATGCTCGCCGCGCTGTGAGCGCGGGAGCTCATTCGGTGAGCTGAGCCAGTTCGGCGGCGAGATTGACCCGCGCCCGCTCCTCGTAGCGGGCGCGGGCGGTCGCGGTGCGGTACAGCACCGGCTGATTCGCCAGCGCCCGCAGCACGCCCGCGCGGCCCGCGCGGAACAGGTCGTCGGGGACGTGGGCGTATTCGGTACGCACGGCCGTGGCGTAGGCGGCGTAGCTCGCGGCGTCACCGCCGAGCACGACCAGGTCGGCGTCGCAGAGCACGGCGCCGTTGGCGTCGCCGGCTTCGGAGTCGTGGCCGCGGGTGAGCAGCACCAGCCGCACCACCTCGTCGACGAGTTCCGGTGCGGCGTCGAGGGATTCGAGGACGTCGCGAGCCAGGTCGGCGCTGCGTTCCTCGTTGTCGGCGCGGTCGACGGCGTAGATGGCGTCGTGGAAGAAGGCCGCGTACCGGACCGCGTCGATATCCGTTGCGTGCTCGGCCAATTCGTCGATGGCCGTCAGCATCGCGCGCAGATGTTCCAGGGTGTGGTAGTGCCGGTGGGGTTCGGCGTAGCGGGCGATGATCCCCGCACCGAGCGCGGCGGAGTCCACCCCGGCCAGCGCGGTCCAACGGTCGAGCAGATCCAGCGACGGCGACGACATCACTCCAGTGTCGGCGGACCGGCGCGGGCCGACAACCCCGTTCACCGGAATGGCCGGGAACCGAAAAGCGTTCGTCTGGAATGTGACTGATACCGCAGTGCTGTCCGAGGACCTGAAATCGTATCTGGACGAGGAGAAGGTGTACGCGACCGTCGCCACGGTCGGCGCCAACGGGCACCCCCATCTGACCGTGGTCTGGATCAAGCGCGAGGGCGACGAGCTGGTGTTCTCCACCACCGTCGACCGGCAGCAGGCCAAGAACCTGGCCCGTGATCCGCGCATCACGGTGATGGTGAACCCGCCGGAGCGCCCGTTCCTCTACGCCGAGATCCGCGGCACCGCGACCACCGTCCCCGATCCCGAGCGGGCGCTGCCCGACGAGATGTCGCTGAAGTACACCGGCAAGCCCTACCGCGAGTTCAACCCCGCCTCCGTGCACGACGGCGAGCGCGTGATCGTGCGCGTCACCCCGCGCCGGGTCGCGGGCCGCCTCTGACCGCGAGGCCCGGCGCGCTCAGCTGCGCTGGGCCTCTTCCTGGGCGTGCTGGGCCTGCACCAGCTGCGCGGGCGTGTAGCGCAGCGTCAGCGCGACGAGTCCGGCCAGGACCGCCAGCCCGGCACACACCAGCAGCACCAGCGTGTAGCCGCTGTTGAGCGCGTCGATCTCGGTGGGGTTCATCTGCGCCGCCAGCCCGTCGCGGCCGCCCAGTGACAGCGTCCGCGAGGCCGCGATCGGGCTGAGCAGGCCGATCGCGATCGGGGTCGCCAGGTTCATGAACATCTGGCCGACCGCCGAGAGCGGGCCGATGTTCGAGGGCGGCACCCCGACCAGCACACACAGCGGCGCCAGCACCATGGCCACGCCGACGCCGAAGCCGATCACCAGCAGCAGCGCGAGCAGCGTGGGCAGGTACTGCACGTGCCGGTCCAGGGTCGAGCCGAAGAACAGGCCGCAGGCCAGCACGGCTGCCGCGGCCGCGAGCAGCCAGCGCGGCGCGATCACCAGCGCCGCCTTGGAGGCCACCGCGCCACCGACGCCGATGCCGATGGTGAACGGGATCGAGGCGAGACCGGCCTGCAGCGGGCTGTAGCCGAGCACGTTCTGCAGCAGCTGGGCGACGAAGAACGTCATCGCGCCGAGCACCGCGCCGGCCAGGAAGATCAGGGCGAAGGTGGCGACCCGGTCGCGGCTGTCGAACAGCGACCAGGGCAGTAGCGGATCGGCCTCGCGGCGCTCGGTGAGCACGAAGATCACCAGCAGCGCGAACCCGCCGATCAGCGAGCCGAGGATGATCGGGCTGGTCCAGCCCATCGCCGGGCCCTCGGTCGCGCCGAACACGATGGTCGCGCACGCGAGGGTGCCCAGGATCGCGCCCTTGATGTCGAGCGGGGTGCGCTGGTGCACGGTGTCGGTGAGCTTGTAGACGGCCCCGAGCACGATCAGCGCGCCGATCGGCACGTTGATCAGGAAGATCCAGCGCCACGAGAACTCGGTGAGCGCACCGCCGACGACCAGGCCGCCGACCGAGCCGATGCCTGCCATCGACCCGACGATCGCGATCGCCTGGTTCCTGGCGGGTCCTGGTGCGAACGTGGTGGCGACCAGCGCGAACGCGGTCGGCGCCGCGATGGCGGCGCCCGCACCCTGGAAGGCGCGCGCGATCAGCAGCATCGCCTCGCCGGTGGCCAGCCCGCAGGCCAGCGAGGCGGCGGTGAACAGGCCGACGCCGTAGATGAGCATCCGCTTGCGGCCGAAGGCGTCGCCGAGCCTGCCGCCGAGCAGCATCAGGCCCGCGAAGGTCAGGCCGTAGGAGGTCACCGTCCACGCGCTGCCGGAGCTGGACAGCCCCATCTCCTCCTGCAGCCGTGGCAGGGCGAAGATCACGACGGTGCCGTCGAGCACCACCATGAGCTGCAGGCCGCTCAGTACGAGGATGGCGAGGCCGAAGGCCCGCTTCGTCACCGGATACTGCATCGTCGCAGCGGGTTTATCGAGCACAACGTGGCAGTGTAATTGGCACCGCGGCAACGCACCGGTGCGCGGGCCGCGAAGCTAGTCCAGCCCGAAACCGGCAGTCGGCCCGATGACGATGATCGCGGGCGGTCGGATGCCCTCGGACCTGACCTTCTCCGCGACGGTCGCCAGGTCGGCGCGCACCACGCGCTGGGTGCGCAGCGTGCCCTCCTGGATGACCGCGGCCGGGGTGTCGGCCGCGCGGCCGCCGTCGAGCAGGGCCGCGGCGAACTTGTCGATCCGCTCGACCGCCATCATCAACACGAGGGTGCCGCGCAGCTTGGCCAGCGCCGACCAGTCGACGAGCGAATCCGGGTGATCGGGCGCCACGTGCCCGCTCACCACGACGAACTCGTGGGTCACGCCGCGATGGGTCACCGGGATGCCCGCGGCGCCGGGGACCGAGATCGGGCTGGTGATGCCGGGCACGACCGTCACCGGGATGCCCGCCTCGGCGCAGGCCTCGAGTTCCTCGTAGCCGCGGCCGAACACGTACGGGTCGCCGCCCTTGAGCCGGACGACGAACTTGCCCGCCTTGGCGCCCTCGACGAGGGCGAGGTTGATCGCCTCCTGTGCCATCGAGCGGCCGTAGGGGATCTTCGCGGCGTCGATCACCTCGACGTGCGGGCCCAGTTCGGCGAGCAGTTCCGGCGGGGCCAGCCGGTCGGCCACGACCAGGTCGGCACGGGCGAGCAGGCGGCGGCCGCGCACGGTGATCAGGTCGGGATCGCCGGGTCCGCCGCCGACCAGGGCGACGCCGGGGGTCACCGGTTCCGAATCGTCGGTCACCACGCCGGATTGCAGCGCTTCGAGCAGGCCGTTGCGCACGGCGGCCGAGCGGCGGTGCGCGCCACCGGCGAGCACGCCGAGGGTCAGGCCGTCGTAGCGGGCGGTGGCCGGGGTGACGGCGGTGCCGTCGCGGGCGATGTCGGCGCGGACGCAGAAGATCCGCTTCGCCGTGGCCTCGGCGACGACTGCCGCGTTGGTCTCGGGTTCGTCCGTGCAGGCCATCGCGTACCAGGCGTCGTCGAGATCGCCGTCGGCGTAGGCGCGCAGGGTGACGGTGAGTTGCCCGGCGGTCGCCATGCCCTCGACCGCGGGCGTAACCGCCCTGCTGATCACGTGGACGTCGGCGCCCGAGGCCACGAGCAGACCGAGCCTGCGCTGGGCGACCGTCCCGCCGCCGACCACGACGACCCTGCGTCCGCGCAGATCGAGCCCGACCAGGTAGTTCGGGTCCCCGGCGGGCTGGTTCTCTACGGCGTCTGACGTGTTCGGCACAGTGGACGAGCCTAGTTCGTGCCGTGGACGCCGCCGAATTCGGCCGCCGACACACCGCGACTGTGCCGGCGGCGGCTCAGCCCACGTACGGGTTGTTCTGGACCCAGCGGAACCCGGTGCCGCGGAGCGGGAACCTGTCGAGGTCCGTGCGGCTCAGCGTGACCGTCGTGGCCCTGCCGCCGACGTCGCCGCGCAGCACGAGCCGGTCCTCGGTGGGTCGTTCGACGGTGAGGGTGGCGTACGGCGCGGGCGCCGAATCCGGCGGCGACGCGGGCAGAGTCAGGGTCAATGTGGGCGCGGCCGGGTCGGTGGTGGCCGTCGCGGGGACGAGGGTGTCGTCCATCCGCTGGTACGCGGCGCCGCCGGTGTCGATGATCAGGCGCTGCCAGCGCGTCTCGTCGGTGCGCAGCGCGGGCACCTGGTCACCGTCGACGGTGTACTCGGCGACCTCCCAGATGCCGTACAGCTCCGGTTTCGGTGCGCCGCCGCCGTACTCGCGCCAGGAATCCATGCCCAGGTACACGCAGCCGCCCACGATCCACAGGCCGAGTGCGACCTGCGCCAGGCTCGCCCACCGATTCGCCCGGGCCGAGCCGAACAGCGGCGGCTGGGTCGCCGGCCCCGAAGCACGTTCCAGCACGAGCACATTCGCCAGCCGGCGCGCCTGCGGAGCGAGCAGGACCAGGCTCATCAGCAGCAGGTGCCCGGACAGCATCTTCACCGGCACGTCGAAGGTGAGGTTGAGCAGGAACACCTGCGCCATGCTCACCACGCTCAGCAGCGCGCCCAGGGTCGCGGTGCGCGGCCAGAACAGCAACAGGCCGGCGAGCACCTCGGCGAGTCCGAGCGACATCTCGTAGACCGGCGAGGAACCGACCTGGGTCCACAGCATCGACATCGGGCTCAGGTCGCCGACGCGGGTGAGCAGCGTGGTGAGCGCGGGCTCGGGCATCTGGGTGGGGATCAGCTTGGCGAAGCCGTAGAACAGCATCTGGCCGCCCACGCAGAGCCGCAGCGCGGTCATGAACCAGCTGAGCGATCGGGGGTAGGCCACGCGACCGCGGTCGAGCACCGACCACACGACCGTGACCAGCAGGGCGACCAGCAGCACCAGGCCGCACTGGATCCAGATCGCCGCCTGGTCGCCGCTGCCGTTCATCGTGAGCTCGGCCTCGACCCCGAACACGTGCTCACCGATCCAGCGACTCACCGGCGCGAGCGACATCATC
The DNA here is from genome assembly GCF_003182135.1 of Nocardia neocaledoniensis. Lineage (GTDB taxonomy): Bacteria > Actinomycetota > Actinomycetes > Mycobacteriales > Mycobacteriaceae > Nocardia > Nocardia neocaledoniensis. The sequence continues at coordinate 656,271 of NZ_QGTL01000001.1, forward strand.
TGCCACGCGATGGCGTCCTCGGGCAACTGCCGCGCGAGGGCGCCCAGGAAGACGAAGGTGATCTGCGCCATCCACAGGCAGAACAGTCCCAGGTAGGCGACGGTGAACCGGAACGCGATCCGGGTGATCGGATGCCAGGCGGGCGGCGGCGCGGCGGGGCTCACGTCGTCGCTGGTCGCACGCTCTGTCGTCGCTGCGGTCACCCACGCCTCCTCATCGAGTTATCTTGTTACTCAAGCTAATCGGTGAGGGCGGTGGGGCGCGTCCGGGGAAACCCTGATCTTCGGCGGTGTCAACCCCGAGTCTCGATCACCGACGCGGCCCTTACATTCCGGTATCTTGTCCGGTACCCAGAAGTGACACACGTTACAGTTCGGCGACAGGGGTACCGCACACATGTCCGAAGATCAGGACCCGGCCGCGCGGGTGTCGCTCACTGTCAGCGCGCGCGATCTGGACGAATTGTCCGGGCAGTTGGCGCGCTGGCTGACAGGCCAGGTCGGCGCGCCCGTGACGGTGGAGAACCTGAGCAAGCCGTCGGCGGGCGGCATGTCGAGCACCACGATTCTCTTCGACGCGCGATGGCAGACCGGCGAGACGGCCGAGAGCGGGTCGTTCGTGCTGCGGATGGCGCCCGAGGACGGCTCGTTCCCCGTCTTCGAGTCCTACGACCTGCCGATGCAGTACCAGGTGATGTCCGGCGTCGCCGCGGCCTCGACGGTCGCCGTGCCGCCGCTGCGCTGGCTCGAGACCGACGAATCCGTGTTCGGCTCCCCGTTTCTCGTGATGGAGAAGGTGGAGGGCAGGGCGCCCTCGGACAATCCGCCCTACGTGTTCTTCGGCTGGCTGTTCGACGCCACCGCGCAGGAGCGGGCCCGCATCGCCGACGCGACGGTCGAGGTGATCACCCAGGTGCACGCCATCGACGACGCCGCCCGGCGTTTCCCGCTGCTCGACGGCGAGGGTTCGGCGCTGCGCAGGCACTTCCAGGCCCAGCGCGCCTGGTACGCGTGGGCGCTGACCGACCACGGGGTCCGGGTGCCGCTCATCGAGCGCAGCTTCGACTGGCTCGAGGCCCACTGGCCCGCCGACCCCGGCCCCGAGGTCCTGAACTGGGGTGACGCCCGGCCGGGCAACATCCTGTTCGACGGGTTCACCCCTGCCGCGGTACTCGACTGGGAGATGGCCACGCTCGGCCCGCGCGAGCTGGACCTGGGCTGGATCATCTTCATCCACCGCTTCTTCCAGGACATCGCCACCCGCTTCGACCAGCCGGGCCTGCCCGACTTCCTGCGCCGGGACGCGGTGGTCGCGAAATACGAGGAGCTGTCCGGACATTCGGTTCGGAACCTGGATTTCTACATCGTCTACGCGGCGCTGCGGCACGCGATCGTGATGGCCAGGATCAAGTGCCGGATGATCCACTTCGGCGAGGACACCGTGCCCGACGACCCGGACGACTACGTGATGCACCGGCTCAGCCTCGAGGCCTTGCTCGACGGCACCTACGAGTGGGACTGACTGGAGAGACGATGACCGCGATCATGCCCGTCCCGCTGGACGAATACCCCGTCCATCAGACCCCACTGTCGCTGGCCAGGGTGGCCACCAGCGACCGCAACTTCTACGACCGCTACTACTTCAACGCCTTCGACCCGGCCGGTGACACCATGCTGATCACCGGGTTCGGCGTGTACCCGAACCTCGGCGTGGTCGACGCCTTCGCCACGGTGCGTCACGGCACCAGCCAGCGGGCCGTGCGCTTCTCCGACGCGCTCGTCGAGCGCGATCTGACCACCGCCGTCGGCGGCTACCGGATCGAGGTGATCGAGCCGCTGCGCAAGCTGCGGGTGATCTGCGAGCATCCCGATCTCGGCTTCGATCTCACCTGGACCGGCGCGCATCCGGCCGTGCAGGAGCAGCCGCACCTGATCCTGTCGGGGACGCGCCCGATCATCGAGGCCTCCCGCTTCGCCCAGCTGGGGTCGTGGGAAGGCACGCTCGCCGTCGACGGCACCGACTACACCGTCGATCCGGCGTCCTGGACGGGCAGCCGGGACCGTTCCTGGGGAATCCGGCCCTCCGGCGAACCCGAACCGCCGGGACGCGCCGCGTCCGAGGGCGCGGGCGGCTTCTGGTGGCTGTACGCGCCGCTGCGGTTCGAGGAGTTCGCGATCGTGGTGATCGTGCAGGAGGAACCGGACGGTACCCGCACGCTCAACAACGCGGTGCGCATCTGGCACGACGGCCGCAAGGAGCAGTTGGGCTGGCCCCGAATGCATTTCGTGTACGAATCGGGCACCCGGCATCCGGTGTCGGTGCGCTTGGACATGACCACACCCGACGGCAAGCCGCTGGAGGTGTTCGTCGAATCGCGTCCCGGCATCGCCCTGCACGTCGGCTGCGGGTACGGGCCCGACCCGGACTGGACCCACGGCCGCTGGATGGGCCGGGACTGGTCGCTGTCGAGCGCCTACGACCTCACCGACCCGGCGGTCGTGGCCCGCACCCCCTACGGCGTGATCGACCACATCGGCTACGCCCGCTGCGGCGACGCGGAGGGCTGGGGCCTGTTCGAGCACGCCTCGATGGGCCGCCACAACCCCACCGGTTTCGCCGATTGGTCCTCGGTCGCGCCCTGAGCGCCGAGACCTCTCGCGCGAGAGGAGAGGCGCCGCCGCGACAACGAGGTCGCGGCGGCTCCGATTTCCTAGGCGGCCGTGGCGAAGTCGGCCAGCAGCGACGGGACGGCCGCGTCGAAACCGGCCACGTCGAGCATGCCCGCGTCGGCCGGGTCGGCGATGCTGAACCGCGTCGCCGTCATGCCGACGACCACCAGCTTGGCGCGCGGGTTCACCTCGCGCCGGTACCGGGCCAGCGCCTGGTGCGGGTGCACCGAGCCCGCCCACGTCTCGTTGTCGGTGTACACCGAGAACACGTCGACCTCGATGCCCTGCTCGAGCGCGTGCAGGATCGGCAGCGAGCAGTCCGTCCCGCCGAACGGCAGGTCCGAGACCGCGCGCACCGCGTCGTCGAGCCGCTGCCGCGGCGAGATCGACAGCGGGGACAGCCGGGACTCGCCGTGCCAACCGCTCGCTGAGGTGAACCCGACGATCTCGTGCCGCGGTTCGGTCCGCGCGCTGACCAGGGCCAGCGCCGCCGACGCTTCCCGCGCCGAGAGCGGCAGGCCCGCGATCGGACTCGTCATGGAGCCGGACACGTCGAGCGCGAGCAGGTGCCGCAGTCCGGTCGGCCGCACGGTCTCGAACGCCGCGTAGAACGCGGCGTCGAGCGCGTCGACCACCGGCGCCGACGGCGTCCACTCGCCCGCGCCGCGCGCCGAACGCCCCGCGGCGTAGGTGCGCAGCGCGATCAGCACCGACACCGGGTGCACGCGCGCCTTGCGCAGCCGCGCCGGGTCGGTGAGCTGCGCGCAGATCGCCGCGGTGCGGGCGCCGAGCGGATCGAGCAGGCCGAGCCGGGTCAGGCGCGGCAGCTGACGCAGCAGCGCCGTCTGCGGAATACCGTTGTCCAGCAGGGCCTCCCACACCGCGGGCGTGTTCAGCGCCGCGTCGGGCAGCATCTCCCAGCTGAGGCGGTACTCGCGCACGAGCTCCGGGACCCGCTCGACCGGTGCGGTCTGGGCGCGCTGGAAACCGTCGACCAGGGAGAGGCCGTCGAGATCCGGGGTGCGGCCGCAGATCCAGTCGAACAGGCGGCGCCGGGCGTCGTCGGTGGCGGCCGGGTGTGCCAGGCGCAGCAGGTCGCGGTGCGTCCAGCCTTCCCGCTGGCGGTACTTGACCACCTGGTAGGCCAGGTCGTCGACCGGCTTGTCCAGGTACCAGTTCGCCACCGCGCGCGACAGGCCGCGGCCCCAGCCGCGGAACTGCTCGGCGTAGCCGGCGAACAGGAACAGGTGGGTGCCGGTGCGGGCGACCAGCGGCAGTGCCGCGAGCGCGGCCCGGCGGCCCTCGAGATCGCCGAGCGCGGCGGCCGCGGCGAGCGCGAACAGCGCCGGGTTCGGGCGCGGCGCCCGGCCACTCGTCGAGATCTCGACGACCTCACGCACCAGCTCCGCGGTGTGCTCGGCCGCGTACTCGACGAGGAACTCGGCGTTGTCGGCGGTCAGTGCCGCGGCACGCACGTAATAGGTTCCGCCCTCCGTACCGAGGGTGAGGAAGCGCCGGACGCGGGCCTGCGGCGTGATCTCGAAGACGTAGCCGCCGGCGTTGTTCACGACCTGGCCACGATCGGCGGGCTCGTTCTGCGGCGTGGCGCGACGAGAGAAGCGCGACAGGATGTCCATGGTTTCCCCCCTCCGATACTGGGATAGGCATTGACGTTTCGGCCCCGGGACCCGCCGGGGCATGGGTGGACGAGGGGAACGGGCGGACGTGTGGTGACGGCCGGGAAAACGGAAATCTCTTTCCGCCGCGGGAATTGAACCCGCTGGACCCGAAGGTCGTTACCGATAACCGACCGAATCCGGTCCGCCCTGTTCCTCTACGTCGCAATCGCACAGCGGGCGTGTGTTTTCGACCGACGTAGTGCTCTACCAGGCTGAGCTACCGACCCTCGTGGGCCGGGCAGGATTCGAACCTGCGACATCTCCATCCGAAGTGGTAACCGACCGAATCCGGTCCGCCGTGCGACTGCTGGAAATGAGATTAGCGAGCGCGAACGCGCTTGCCCACCGAATTAATTCGCGCACCTCCGCGCTCCCCGCCGGCTCACCGAGGAACCCGCGACTACCACGGCGGTTTCGCGTGATCCGACACCTCGAGGTACGCCGCCGCGACGACGACCCCGCCGACCACGGTGCGCGCACGGGCGAGTTCACCCCCACCTGCCAGCAGAGCGGCCGCCTCGGCGACACTCGGCGTCCCCACCGCCGCGGCAGTGCGTTCCGACGTGTGGCCGACCTCGACCCGGGCGAGTTCAGCGGCGGTGAAACCACGGACCACGACTCCGAGTTCCCGTGCGGCAGCGAGGATTCCGGGATCACCGGCGCGTCGATCGATCGTCGCCAGGCACCCGACAACGGTCGTGCCCGCTACCGCGCGTACCGCGGCCAGAATCGACTCCGCCGCGGCGCGGGGTCGCGCCCCGACGCCGACGGCCACGCGCACCGGGCCACCGGGCACGCGCGAACCGTCTGCCTCAGTGGCGGCACCCGGCGGGCCGCTCGGCCGGTCGCCCACACTCGGGTCGGCAGCGCAGGTCCCGCTCGGACGGCTCGCGGTTGTCGCGGCAGGATCGCCCGCGGTTGTCACGGCGGGGTCGGCCGCGGGCGCCACGGCGGGAGCGCCCGCGATCGCCACGGCGGGGCCGCCCGCGGTCGTCGCGACCGGACGGCTCCCGGTTGTCGCGGCGCGGCTGCCTACGGCTGTCACGGCGGAGTCGGCCGCGGTTGTCGCGGCGGGATCGTCCGCGATCGCCACGACCGCGCCCGCAGCGGGGTCATCCGCGGTCGTCACGACTGCGGCCGTGGCCGGCTCACCCGATTCGACGACGCGGCTGGATGGGGCTACGGCACCCGCATTCGCGGCGACCGGACCTCGGACCTTCGGCGCGGCCGGGTCAACCGTGCACATCACGGTTCCACCCGGCCGGTCCGCGCGGCTCGCCACCTCGGGTCGCCGTGTGGAGCGACCGGGCCGGCTTCGTCATGCTCGGCCGAATCGGCTTGCGGCGGTGACGAAACGGGTGATGGCTTCGGGGTTGCCGGCGGGGTGGGTGTGTAGGTAGGAGGCGTGGACCTGGGCGATGACGGCGCCCTCCGTCGTGGATTCGGTGAGGCGCCAGCCCCAGGCCGCGGGGGTGGTGGGGGCGCTGACGAGGCGGGTGCGGTGGAATTCGTGGCCGCGGACGCGGGTGCCGGCGCGCCACAGGACCGAATCGTGCAGGGCCACGGCGTCGCGGTAGCCGAGGGTCAGGCGGGGGCCGAATTCGGCGTCGGCGTCGAGGACGCCTGCCATCGGGTGGCCGTCGAGGAAGCGGGTCAGGTACAGCAGGCCCGCGCATTCGGCGTGGATCGGCAGCCCGTGGCGCGCGCCCTCGGCGATCGCCGACCGGAGGCCGGCATTGGCGGACAGCTCTGCCGCGTGCTCCTCCGGGAATCCGCCCGGCAACACGACACCCGCTGTGCCCTCGGGCAATTCGTCGGTCAGCGGATCGAAGACCACCACCCGCGCACCCGCCGCCGTCAGCAGCTCACGGTGCTCGGCGTACCCGAAGGTGAACGCCGGACCCCCGGCCATCGCGATGATCGGCCCGGGGCCGAGGCTGCTCGGCCCCGGTCGGCGTGCCGGCTCGTCCGCCGCACCGACAGGCTCAACGTTCGCGGCGGACGGCACCGCCCCAGTGCCCGCCCGCGGTCCCGAGTCCGCGGGTTCGGCAGCGGCGTCGTTCGCGGCACGCCCTTGCGAACCCGTCGCACCTCCGGAGGCAGCCGACGGGGTCGCGCCAGCAGCCGACGGGATTGCGCCAGCAGCGGGTCGGGTCGCTGCAGCAGCAGGTCGGGTCGCTGCAGCAGCGGGTCGGGTCGCGGCAGAAGTCGAAAATGTTGCCGCACCGAGGAACTCGGCGACTTCGGTGGCGGCGTCCCAGGCGGGGCCTCGAGTGTTCGCTGCGGCGAGCGCCACCACGGCGCGCAGGTCGATGTGCGCGGCGACGAGGTCGGTCATCGCGGCCACGGCGATGGTTGCCGCCGAGCCGTGTTCGACGGCGGGGATCAGGCCCAGATGCCGTGAGGGGACTTCCAATTCGGCCAGGCGCGGGAGGGCGCCGAGGACCGGGAGGCCGACGCGGTCGCAGGCGGCGCGCAGGACCTGTTCGTGCCGTTCGCTGCCGACGCGGTTGAGGATCACCCCGCCGAGGCGCACCGAGGAGTCGTAGGTGGCGAAGCCGTGCAGGAGCGCGGCCAGGCTCTGGGAGTGGCCGCGCGCGTCGACCACCAGCACGACGGGCGCGCCGAGCAGGCTGGCGACCTGCGCGGTGGAGCCCTCGGCCACGGCGGCGGCGCGGTTCTCGTCGATGCGCCCGTCGAACAGGCCCATCACGCCTTCGACGACCGCGATGTCGCAGCCGTGCGCGCCGTGCCGGTAGAGCGGCACCACGCGCTCCTCGCCCACCAGCACAGGATCCAGATTGCGGCCGGGCCGCCCTGCCGCCAGTCCGTGATAGCCGGGATCGATGTAGTCGGGGCCGACTTTGAACGGCGCCACCCGATGCCCGGCCCGCCGCAGCGCACCGATGAGTCCAGTGGCCAGCGTGGTCTTACCGCTGCCGGACGCCGGGGCGGCGATGACGACGGCACTCACCATTCGATGCCGCGCTGGCCCTTGCGGCCCGCGTCCATGGGGTGCTTCACCTTGGTCATCTCGGTGACCAGGTCGGCCGCGTCCATCAGCGCCTGCGGCGCGTCCCGGCCGGTGATCACCACGTGCTGGTTGCCTGGCCGGTTGGTCAAGGTCTCGACGACCTCGTCGATGTCGACCCAGCCCCACTTCAGGGGGTAGGTGAATTCGTCGAGCACGTAGAAGCGGTGCTGCTCGGCGGCGAGGCGGCGCGAGATCTCCTGCCAGCCCGCGAGGGCGGCGGCCGCGTGGTCCTCCTCGGTGCCGTGCTTGCGGGTCCAGGACCAGCCCTCGCCCATCTTGTGCCACTCGACCGCGCCGCCGGCGCCGGTCTGCTCGTGCAGGGTGCCGAGCGTGCGGAACGCGGCCTCCTCCCCCACCTTCCACTTCGCGCTCTTCACGAACTGGAACACCGCGATGTCGAAGCCCTGGTTCCAGGCGCGCAACGCCATCCCGAACGCGGCCGTCGACTTGCCCTTGCCCGGCCCGGTGTGCACGGCCAGCACCGGCTGATTGCGGCGTTGACGCGTCGTCAGACCGTCTTCCGGCACCACCTCGGGAACACCCTTGGGCACGACATCTCCTCCGTTCGGTGTCCCGGCACCCATCGGCCGAGCCTGCCCACTGTTCTATCAGGGCCCGCTTCGCCCGCCTGATCGCCCCGGCGCCGACGCGACCCACCGGTCAGCCGTCGAGGCCGCGCTCGTTCGCCGCACCTTCGGCACGACGAGCCGCGAACGACGGCAGTCGCGCACCGCCAGCCGGACCGCGGACGTTCCGGCGTTCGAGGCGGCAGGCATCGGACAGATCCGACGAGAGCGCCGGGTGTTCCCGCCGCGCTGCGGCGTCAGGCCGCGCGACCGACCCGGAAGCGGACCCGGACCCTTCCCGCCGCGCCGTCAGGCGGCGCGACCGACCGGGGAGCGGCCCCGGACCGCGTCCGCCACGGTGTCACCGGTGAGTTCTTCCAGGCGCAGGTAGCGGGCGCGCAGGTCGCGGGCGAGTTCGGCGGCGAGACCGAGGCGAACCATGCCGCGTTCGCAGTCGATCACCATGGCGGTGTGGCCCTCGCCCGCCAGCAGGCGGGCGGCAGCGCGGGCGCGCGGCAGCGGGTCGGTGCCGCCGGTGGCGCGGCCGTCGGTGAGCAGCACCAGCATCGGACGGCGGCGCGGGTCGCGCACGTGTTCGCGGGCGATCACCTCGCGCGCCTTCAGCAGGCCGGCTGCCAGCGGCGTCTTGCCCCCGGTGCGCAGGCCGGCCAGCCTGCGTACGGCGATGTCGACCGAGGACGTCGGCGGCAGCACGAGTTCGGCCTCGCTGCCGCGCACGCTGATCACGGCCACCTTGTCGCGCCGCTGATAGGCGTCGCGCAGCAGGGTGACGATGGCGCCGGTGACGGCGGTGAGCCGGTCGCGGGCGGCCATCGACCCGGAGGCGTCGACCACGAAGACGACCAGATTCCCTTCCCGCCCTTCGCGATACGCCCCGCGCAGATCCTCCACGGTCAGCGCCAGCGGACCACTGAGCCTGCCGCGCTCGAATTGCCGTGGGGCGGCGGCGAACACGGTGCCGAGCAGGTGCAGGCCGGTCGAGGTGTCGGTGTCGGGGCGCACCGCCCGGCCGGAGCGGGTCTGGGCCCGGGAGCGGCGGCCGGGCGCGCCCTCACCGATGCCGGGCACCTCCCAGCGGGGCGCCGGCCTGGCGGCCGAAGTCGGTGCGCCGGAGACACCTTCGGCCATGGGCCGGGCGCCACCGCCGCCGTTCGGGCCGCCGCCGTCGGGACCGCTGCCGTCAGGGCCGTCGTCGTCGGGGCCGCCGTCGTCGGGGCCGTTGTCGTCGGGATCGGGACCGCGCTCCGAGCGGCCGTCCTCCGGACCGCCATCGTCGCGGAGATCACGATCCGGAGTGTTCGCGGGCCCGTAGTCGGCGCGGTCGGCGGGGCCGCCGTCCGAAGCGGTACCGCGATCGCCGGACGCACCGTCTCCCTGCCTCGGATCAGTGTCCGGACCTGCCCCCGCCTGGTCCTCCGTGGACGACGCGTCGAATCCCTCGTTCTCCGCGGCCTTCTCGACCTCGTCGGCCGCCTGCCGCATCGCGTCATCGAGCTGTTCCTCGCTGATCCCCGGCTCGTCGAACGGATCACGCCTGCGCCGATGCGGCAGCGCCAGCTCGGCGGCGACCCGCACATCGTCCTCACTCACCCGGTCGGCGCCGCGCCACGCCGCGTGCGCGGCCGCGGTACGGGCGACGACCAGGTCGGCACGCATCCCGTCGACGTCGAACGCCGCGCACAGCGCCGCGATCCGGCGCAGCTCGGCGTCGTCCAGGGCCACCTCGGGCAGCCGGTCGCGCGCGTTCAGAATCCGTTCGGCGACATCCTGATCCGCGGCGGCGTAGCGGGCCGCGAACCCGGCCGGGTCGGCCTCGTAGTCCAGGCGCCTGCGCACCACGGCCATGCGCACGTCGACCTCGCGGGAGGCGGCCACATCGACGGTGAGCCCGAAGCGGTCGAGCAGCTGCGGGCGCAGTTCGCCTTCCTCGGGGTTCATCGTGCCGACGAGCACGAAGCGCGCGGGATGCGAATGCGAGACGCCGTCGCGCTCGACGTGGACCCGGCCCATCGCGGCCGCGTCGAGCAGCACGTCGACGAGATGATCGTGGAGCAGGTTCACCTCGTCGACGTAGAGCACGCCGTGATGGGCGGCGGCCAGCAGACCGGGCCGGAAAGCCTGTTCGCCGTCGCGCAGCACGCGCTCGAGGTCGAGCGAGCCGACCACGCGGTCCTCGGTGGCGCCGACCGGCAGTTCCACCAGCCGCGCGGGCCGGGCGCCGCTCTCGTCGACCACCGGCGGCAGCAACTGCGCGAGCGCGCGCACCACGGTGGACTTGGCCGTTCCCTTCTCGCCGCGCACGAGCACGCCGCCGATCCCGGGGTGTACCGCCGACAAGATCAACGCCAGCTGCAGCCGTTCCTGCCCGACGACCGCCGAGAACGGGAACCCCGCCTCGCCCGCCGAACGAGCGGCAGCGTGCGGACCAGCGGCGACATCAGCAAAACCAGGCACGGACCCCACTGTATTCGCGGCCCGGTCACCGCCGACGCGCGGGCATCGTCCGCACAGAACGCGCGGCGTGACCACGGCTGAGCGCGTAGCACAGAGTCCGCACGTGCGCGCGCTCTCGGCCCGGTGCGGACAGTCGCTACCCGCGCCGCATCGGCACGTGCGGGATCCCGTCGTCGAGGAATTCCGGACCATCGGTGCCGAAACCGAACTTGCCGTACATGTCCACCAGGTGCGACTGCGCGTTCAGCCGGACCGTGGCCGAGCCGGTCTCCGCCAGGGCCGCCCGCAGCAGCCGGGTGCTGTAGCCGCGCCCGCGCGCGGTCTTCGCCGCGCACACCCGGCCGATGCGGAAGCCGCGCTCCCCGTCGACGCGCTCCTCGAGCAAGCGCAGCGTGGCGACGATCGCGCCCTCGTCCTCGAGCCAGAGATGCCTTGTCTCGGCCAGCAGGTCGAGACCGTCCAGCTCGGGGTAGGCGCACTCCTGCTCGACGACGAACACGTCGACGCGCAGTCGCAGCAGCTCGTACAGGGTGGCGGTGTCCAGATCCGCCGCCCATGCCCGCTTCAGCACGACCGTCGACATCGGCGACCCGCCGTCAGACCTGCGCGTAGTGCGCGGCGCCCTCGGGCGCCGGGGCGGCGGCGCGATCCAGCTTCAGCGACTTGGAGGTCCAGTCCCACACTTCCTGGAACAAGGCCTGGTTCTCCGACAGCTTCACACCCAGCGAGGGGATCATCTGCTTGAGCTGCGGGGTCCAGTCGGCGTACTCGCGCGGGAAGCAGCGCTGCATGACGTCGAGCATCGCGGTGACGCAGGTCGAGGCGCCTGGCGAGGCACCGAGCAGACCGGCGATGGTGCCGTCCTCGGCCGAGATCACGGCGGTGCCGAACTCGAGCACGCCGCCCGCGCCCTTGCGCCGGATGACCTGCACGCGCTGACCGGCCGTGATCAGCTCCCAGTCGCGGCCCTCGGCGCGCGGCATGAACTCCTCGAGCACGCCGACCTTGCCGGTCTGCGACTTGAGCAGCTCACTGATCAGGTACTTGGTGAGACCCATCTCGGTCAGGCCGACGCCGACGAGCGAACCGATGTTGTTCGGCTTGATCGACTTGAACAGATCGGCGTTGGAGCCGTCCTTGAGGAACTTCGGGGTCCAGCCGGCGTAGGGGCCGAACAGCAGGCCCTGGGTGCCGTTGATCACGCGGGTGTCCAGGTGCGGCACAGACATCGGCGGCGCGCCGACGGCGGCCTTGCCGTACACCTTGGCCTCGTGCTGGTCGATCAGCGCGGGGTTGGTGCAGCGCAGGAACTGGCCCGAGATCGGGAACCCACCGAAGCCCTTGGCCTCCTTGATGCCCGACTTCTGCAGCAGCGGCAGCGCACCGCCGCCGGCGCCGACGAAGACGAACTTCGCGTTGAGCGTGCGGGACCGGAACGTGCGCAGGTTGCGCACGGTGACGTTCCAGGAGCCGTCGGACTGCTTGGCGAGGTCGCGGACCTCGGTGCCGAAGGCGATCTCGCCGCCGGAGTAGCCGATGTAGGCCAGCAGCTGCTTGGTGAGCGCGCCGAAGTCGATGTCGGTGCCGCCGTCGGTCCAGTTCAGCGCGATCGGGTCGCTGAAGTCGCGGCCCTTGGCCATCAGCGGCAGGCGCGCGCTGAACTCGTCGGGGCTGTCGATGTACTCCATGCCGCGGAACAGCGGGTGCGGCGCCAGCGCCTCGTAGCGCTTGCGCAGGTAGTCGACGTTGTCGGCACCGTGCACGAAGCTGACGTGCGGGATGGGGTTGATGAAGCGGCTCGGGTCGCCGAGGACGCCGTTGTCGACGGCCGAGGCCCAGAACTGACGCGAGACCTGGAAGCGCTCGTTGATGTCGACGGCCTTGCTCACGTCGACCGAACCGTCGGCGTTCTGCGGGCTGTAGTTGAGCTCGCACAGCGCCGAGTGGCCGGTGCCCGCGTTGTTCCACGGGTCGCTGCTCTCCGCGGCGGCGGCGTCGAGCCGCTCGAACACCGAGATCGTCCACTCCGGCTGCAGCTGCCGCAGCAGCGCGCCCAGCGTGGCGCTCATGATGCCAGCGCCGATGAGAACTACATCGGTCTTTTCAGTCTTCGCAGCGTTCGGCACGGGTAGATCGACTTCCTTGTCCTTCTCAGCCACCCACCTCGCGGTGGGTTCGCTTGGCGCGGGCGCTTTGGTGTTCGGGGCGACTCGCGGTGAACCGCCGGGGGTAGGTTACCCGTCGTTCACCTGAAGCCAATTGTGCACCTCAGGCGTTCGGAGTACCGCAACCGACCTACCGAATGTGATGTAAACCAACACTGCACGTCGCGATGACCGCGCGATAGATTGAGCGGTGTGACGAACGAAACCTCACTCGATCCCGTCGGCGGCACCGCGCGGACCGATGAGCAGTGGCAACCCGATGTCCTCGGCACCGACTACCAACAGCGCACGCTGCCCCTCGGCACCGATCCCGACGGTGAGGGCGAGGTGGTGGCCACGCTGGTGCGCTATCTGCCCGATGCCGACGCGCCGTCCACCGAACCCACCGTGCTGTACCTGCACGGCTTCACCGACTACTTCTTCCAGGAGCACCTGGCCCAGCACTTCGCGGCCCGCGGGCATCGCTTCTACGCGCTGGACCTGCGCAAATGCGGCCGTTCGCGGCGCGAGGGGCAGAGCGCGCACTTCGTCAGCGATCTGGCGCTCTACGACGTCGAGCTGAACGAGGCGCTGCGGATCGCGCGCGCCGAGACCGGCAACGACGTGCTCGTCGTCGGGCACTCGACCGGCGGGCTGGTGGCCGCGCTGTGGCTGGACCGGCTCGAGGCCGCGGGCGGCAGCGCGGCGGCGGGCGTCGCGGGCCTCGTGCTCAACAGCCCCTGGTTCGATCTGCAGGGCCCGTCGTTCTACCGCACCGTCGGCACTCCGATCATCAACGCCGTCGGCCGCGTGCGGGCCTTCGCCCAGCTGCCCGGCATGGGCGTGAGCACCGCCTACGGCGACAGCCTGCACCACACCCGCGCGGGCGAGTGGGACTACAACCTGGACTGGAAGCCGCTCACCGGTGAGCCGGTGCGGCTTGGCTGGCTGCGCGCCATCCGGCGGGGCCAGGCGCGGCTGCACCAGGGCCTGGCGATCGGCGTGCCCGCGCTGATCCTGCGCTCGCGGCTGACCAAGTTCGCCCGCGAACACAGCGCCGCGGTGGACGTGGCCGACGCCGTGCTCGACGTCAAGCAGATCCAGCGCTGGGCAGGCTGCCTGGGCGAGCGCACCACGATCGTCCCGATCGACGGCGCCCGCCACGACGTGTTCCTGTCCTCGGAAGCGGTGCGCGCCAACGCTTTCCAGGAGACCGACAACTGGCTCGACTGGCTGGCGACCTACCGCAAGTCCTAGCCGGGCAGGCGCCGCGCGGGCGATCCCGCGCGGCGCGCTCCGGCTACCAGAGGCTGGTGCGCAGCACGATCTCGGTGGCCAGCTCGTGGGCACCCTCGGTGGCGATGTTGTCGACTTCGAGCGGGACCACCCGGAATTCGCCGTAGACGAAGCGGCCCGACGCGTCGGCGGTCGCGCGGGGCAGGCTCTTGGTGACGAGCATGGTGACCGGCAACTCCAGTGGCGGACAGGCCGCGTCGGGTGCGTTGCCCTCGGCGTCGGCCACCGCCGGATGGCCGTGATCGGCGACGACGAGGCTCATGAACCGCCCGAACCGGCCCGCGCACAACCGCCAGGCCAGCTCCGCGCCTGCCCCACGGCCCGCGACGTTGACGTAGGGCAGTTCGAGCTCGTCGAGGATGGCGTGGATCGCCGCCGGGTCGAGCCCCTCGACCGACTCCGGGACGACCGTCTGCAGGTCGGATTCGTGCAGCCGCGCGCACACCTGATCGAACACGTCGGCGGGGTCGTCCGCGTCGGGCAGCAGCAGCACATTGTGCCGTGATTGGGGGCCGTCGACCCGCACCGTCCAAGCTCGGTCACCGACCGTGATCCGCCGAGATTTCATGCCGGTGTACGGTACACGGCTCGCCTGAACGCGGCAGCTCGTTCCGCTTCCCGCGGCCCGTCGGTTTCGCCGCGTGTCCTGCGGTTTCCCCGCTCCTGGCGGCGAAATTGCCGACCCTGTCACAGCGCGGGCGAGCGGGTGGGGCGCCGCACAGTCAGCAGGTCGCGGATCGGCGAGACGGTGTGCGGCAGCCAGAGCGCCTGGGTGGGCGCCAGCGGCGGGTCGACCAGGTCGACCACGGTGACGCGGCCGCCGAGCGCCGGACCGGCAGGCGCGGTGACGAAGGCGATGTGGTCGTTGTCGGCGACGGCGGTGACCGGCGGGGTGCCCTGCACACGGTTGACGACGAAGGTGGGCTCGAAACCCGCTCTGCGGCAGGTGCTCAGCAGGAAATCGGTGTAGAACGAGCTGCCCGGCGGCGCCCAGACGATGATCGATTCCGCGCGCAGGTCGTCGATCCACACCCGCTCGCGATCGGCGAGGCGGTGGCCGGCGGCCACGGCGACCCGCACCGGGTCGTAGGCGATGACGGCCGAGGCCAGGTCCGGTGGCATCGCCACGCCGCGCCGCAGGGCCAGGTCGATCTCGCCGTCGTAGAGAGCCCGGGCCAGGGCGTCGGGGAACACCTCCCGCGCCGTCACCGAGACCTCGGGGAGCTGGGCGCGCACCGGCTCGAGCAGCAGGTACACCTCCTCGGCGGTGACGGCCGGGGTATGCCCGATGACGAACGGCCGCGGCGCCGCCGTCCCCGCCTCGTGGGTGCGCTCGGCCAGGCTCGCGGCCGCGGCGAGCAGGACGCGGGCGCCCTCGCGCAGCACGGCGCCCGCCTCGGTCGTGCGCAGCTTGCGGCCGCTCCGGTCGAACAGGCTCACCCCCAGCTGCCGCTCGAGCTGACCGATCGCGGCGCTGACGGCCTGCTGCGTCAGGTGCAGTTCCGTTGCGGCACTGGTGAATCCGGCATGGTCGGCGACGGCGAGGAACTGTTGCAGGCGGTACAGGTCCAACGGTCGGCCGCCGGACATCGGAGTGGACATACCGCCACGTTACCCACAAATCAGATTTGTCGAAAGATCGAAAACTACTGTTTCCCCTTTGTCAGCTGGATCCCTAGCGTCGAGAACACAGACACCGACGAGAGGATTCGACCGATGACAGGCGTGCTGACCGGAAATGTCGCCGTGGTGGCCGCGGGCGCGAAGAACCTGGGCGGGCTCATCAGCACCACCCTCGCCGAGGACGGCGCGAACATCCTCGTCCACTACAACAGCGACGCCAGCGCCGACGACGCCGACAAGACGGTGGCGGCCGCGCGGGCCGCCGGGGTGGAGGCGGTGAAGTTCCAGGCCGACCTGACCGACCCCGCGAATGTGGCGCGCATGTTCGACACCGCGTACGACGCGTTCGGCCGCGTCGACATCGCCGTGAACACGGTGGGCAAGGTGCTGCGCAAGCCGATCCTGGACACCACTGAAGACGAATACGACGCGATGTTCGACATCAATTCCAAGGCCGCGTTCTTCTTCCTGCGGGAGGCGGGCAGGCGGCTGAACGAGGGCGGTCGCATCGTCACCATTGTGACCTCGCTGCTCGCGGCGTTCACCGACGGCTACGCCACCTACGCCGGCGCCAAGAGCCCCGTGGAACACTTCACCCGCGCCGCGGCCAAGGAGTTCGCGGACCGGGGCATCACGGTCAACAGCGTGGCCCCCGGCCCGATGGACACCCCGTTCTTCTATCCGCAGGAGACCCCGGAGCGCGTGGAGTTCCACAAGTCCCAGGCCCTCGGCGGCAGGCTGACCAGAATCGACGACATCGCGCCGCTGGTCGAATTCCTGGTGTCCGAGGGTGGTTGGATCACCGGCCAGACGATCTTCGCCAACGGTGGCTACACGACCCGCTGAGGCTCAGCCGGTGACGACGCCCGCCGATTCGGTCCGGATCACCGGCAGGTCGGTGGGCGCGCCGCGCGCGATCAGGGCGTCCAGAGCGTCGAGATCGACGTGCTGTTCGATCAGGTCGGCCAGCAGATCGAGTTGCGCGGTGCGGACGGCGGCCACGGAGGTGTCCGGGGCCGGGCGGAACCCGGTGCGGCCCGCGCGGGCGGCCACCTCGGTGAGCCAGGCGCGGCGGAAGGTGTCGGACTCCAGCAGCCCGTGCACGTGCGTGCCCCAGATCGCTTCGCGAACACTGCCTTCGGGTTGTCCGTCGATGGTCAACCAGGGAGTGTCCCCGCTGTGCTGGACCCGGCCGTGATGAATCTCGTAGCCACCCACCGGCATCGGGCCGGAGTGTCCGGTGACCTGCCGGGCGATCTTCGGGTCGGCGAATTCGATCTCCAGGTCGAGCAATCCGAGACCCGCTGCGAGGCAGGGTTCGGTGACGGTCGCCGCGCCGCCATCGGGAAACGCTGGGCCGGCGCCGATCTGGGCCGTGCTGGCGCTGCCGACAGCCGCAACGTCGAAGTCGGGGTCGCCTCCCTCGCGGCAGCAGGTGTGTGAGTGGGGAGCAGGGTCCGCCCCGGCATCCTCGATGCGGGCGGGGACCGCGGCGGGGCCGAGCCCGGGCGCGGTCGGTGGCTGGTGCTCGATCCCGTCGACGATGCGACGGCCGAGCATCTGATAGCCGCCGCAGATGCCGAGGATCGGGCGGCCCGCGGCGGCGCGGGCGCGCAGGGCCTCGTCGATCCCCTTGGCGCGCAACCATTCCAGATCCGAGATCGTGGCTTTGGAGCCCGGCAGGACGACCAGGTCGGCGGTGACCAGCTGGTCGGGACCGTCGGCCCAGCGCACCGCCACACCGGGCTCACAGGCCAGCGCTTCGATATCGGTGGAGTTGGAGATGCGGGGCAGCCGCACGGCGGCGACGGTGAGCCACTCGGTGCCGTGCGGCGGGCCGGGGCGGCCGACCGGGGTGCCCGCGACGGTGCCGAGCGAGTCCTCGGCGTCGAGCCACAGGCCTTCGGCGAAGGGCAGCACGCCGAGCGTGGGGCGGCCGGTCAGCGCGGTCAGCTGGTCCAGGCCGGGCTGAAGCAGCGCGACGTCGCCACGGAACTTGTTGACGAGAAATCCCGAGATGAGCTGCTGATCTTCGGGTTCCAGCACCGCGACGGTGCCGAACAGATGCGCCAGTACGCCCCCGCGATCGATGTCGCCGACCACGAGAACCGGCAGGTTCGCCGCGCGCGCCAGACCCATGTTCGCCAGATCGGTGGCACGCAGATTGATCTCGGCGGGCGACCCGGCGCCCTCGCAGATCACCACCTCGAATTCGCTACGCAACGAGGCGAGTTCGTGCGCGACGACCTCCCGCAACTGCCGGCGGCGGGTGAAATAGTCCCGCGCGCCGACCGTGCCGATCGCCTTGCCCCGCACCACGAGCTGTGAGCGCCGATCACTGCCCGGCTTGAGCAGCACCGGATTGAACCGCACACTCGGCTCCAGCCCACAGGCGCGGGCTTGCAACGCCTGCGCGCGCCCGATCTCCCCGCCGTCGAGGGTGACGACGGAGTTGTTCGACATGTTCTGCGCCTTGAACGGCGCGACGCGGACGCCGCGGCGCGCCAGCAGGCGGCAGATCCCCGCCACCACCACGCTTTTCCCGGCGTCGGAGGTGGTGCCGGCGATCAGCAGGGCGCCGCGCAGGGGGCTCACGGCAAGGTCAGGATTTCCGCGCCGGTCTCGGTGACCACCAGGGTGTGTTCGAACTGGGCGGTCCAGGAGCGGTCCTTGGTGACCACGGTCCAGCCGTCGTCCCAGATGTCGTAGTCGATGCCGCCGAGGTTGATCATCGGCTCGATGGTGAAGGTCATGCCGGGCTCGATGACGGTGTCGATGTTGGGCTGGTCGTAGTGCAGTACCACCAGGCCGTTGTGGAAGGTGGGGCCGACGCCGTGGCCGGTGAAGTCGCGGACGACGCCGTAGCCGAAGCGGTTGGCGTAGGCCTCGATCACGCGGCCGATCACATTGAGCGCGCGGCCCGGCTTGACCGCCTTGATCGCACGGTTGGTGGCCTCCTCGGTGCGCTCGACCAGCAGGCGCACCTCCTCGTCGACGTCACCGGCGAGGAAGGTGCGGTTGGTGTCGCCGTGCACGCCGTGGATGTAGGCGGTGACGTCGATGTTGACGATGTCGCCGTCCTCGATCACGGTCGAGTCGGGGATGCCGTGGCAGATCACCTCGTTGAGCGAGGTGCAGCAGGACTTGGGGAAGCCCTTGTATTCGAGGGTCGACGGGTAGGCGCCGTGGTCGCACATGTACTCGTGCGCGATCCGGTCCAGTTCGTCGGTCGTGACACCCGGCGCGACCGCCTTGCCCGCCTCGGCGAGGGCCTGGGCGGCGATCTTGCTCGCGATCCGCATCTTCTCGATGGTCTCGGCCGTCTGCACCCAGGGCTCGTTGCCCTCCACGGCGGTCTTCTTCCCCACGTACTCGGGACGCTCGATGGAACGCGGGACGTCCCGGATCGGCGTCTGGATGCCGGGAACGAGGGGCTGACGGGTGCGCACGGACATAGCAGCGAGTGTATCCATGTCCGTCAGGCGCGCGCCGTCACCCGCTCCAGCCGGACGACGATCCCCTTCGAGGTGGGGGTGTTGCTGATGTCGGCGACGCTGTCGAGCGGCACGAGCACATTGGTCTCCGGGTAGTACGCGGCGGCCGAACCGCGACTGGCCGGGTACGCCACGACGACGAAGTTCTCCGCCCGCCGCTCGACGCCGTCGTGCCAGACGCTGATCAGATCGACGGTGTCGCGGTCGGCCAGGCCGAGTTCGGCCAGATCGGCCGGATTGACCATCACCACCCGGCGCGCGTTGTGGATGCCGCGATAGCGGTCGTTCGCCGCGTACGGGATGGTGTTCCACTGGTCGTGCGAGCGCAGCGACTGCAGCAGCAGATGCCCGGGCGGCACCTCGAGCGAGGTCAGCTCGTTGCAGGTGAACTCGGCCTTGCCGCTCGCGGTCCGGTACACGCCGGTGTTGACCGGGTTGACCAGCCGCAGTCCGCCCGGCCGGGCGACCCGTTCGGTGAAGTTCTCGAAGCCGGGCACCACGCGGGAGATCCGGTCGCGGATGGAGTCGTAGTCGTTCTCGAACTCCGCCCACGGGATCGCCGGGTTCTCCCCCAGCGTCCGCCGCGCCAGCCGCGCGAGGATCGCGACCTCGCTGAGCAGGTGCGGCGAGGCCGGATCGAGGCGCCCGCGCGAGGCGTGGACCTCGCTCATCGAATCCTCGACGGTGACGAACTGTTCGACGCCGGCCTGGATGTCGCGGTCACTGCGGCCCAGGGTCGGCAGGATCAGCGCCGTCTCCCCGCAGACGGTGTGCGAGCGGTTGAGTTTGGTGGAGATCTGCACGGTGAGCGCGCAGCGCCGCAGCGCGGCTTCGGTGACCGCGCTGTCGGGGGTGGCGCGCACGAAATTGCCCGCCACACCGAAGAACACCTTCGCCCGGCCGTCGCGCATGGCGCGGATCGCGCCGACCGAGTCCAGGCCGTGCTCGGCGGGTGGGGTGAAGGAGAATTCGGCGCCGAGCGCGTCGAGGAACGACTGCGGCATCCGCTCCCAGATGCCCATCGTCCGGTCGCCCTGGACATTGCTGTGGCCACGGACCGGGCACACCCCGGCGCCGGGGCGGCCGAGATTGCCGCGCAGCAGCAGGAAGTCGACGATCTCGCGGATGGTCGGCACGCCGTGCTTGTGCTGGGTGAGACCCATCGCCCAGCACACGATGATCTTCTTCGCCCCGAGCACCCGCCGGTGCGCCTGCTCGATCTCGGCGCGGGTGAGGCCGGTGGCGGCGAGCGCCTCGTCCCAGGTGATCGCGCGGGCGTGCGCCGCGAAGGCGTCGAAGCCGTTGGTCTGGGTGCGGAGGAATTCGTGGTCGAGCACGGTGCCCGGCGCCGCGTCCTCGGCGTCGAGCAGCAGCCGGTTGAGCATCCGGAACAGCGCGAGGTCACCACCGGGCCTGATCTGCAGGAACTGATCGGCGATCTCGGTGCCGCGGCCGATCACGCCGCGCGGCACCTGCGGATTCTTGAACCGGATCAGCCCCGCCTCGGGCAGCGGGTTGACCGCGATCACCGCGCCGCCGTTGCGTTTGGTCTGTTCGAGCGCGGTCAGCATGCGCGGGTGGTTGGTGCCCGGGTTCTGGCCGACGACGAAGATCAGGTCGGCCTGGTGGATGTCGTCGAGCGAGACCGTGCCCTTGCCGACCCCCAGCGTCTCGTTGAGCGCCGAGCCGCTCGACTCGTGGCACATGTTCGAGCAGTCGGGCAGGTTGTTGGTGCCGAACGCGCGGGCGAACAGCTGCAGCAGGAACGCGGCCTCGTTGCTGACCCGTCCGGAGGTGTAGAACAGCGCCTCGTCGGGCGATTCGAGGCCGTTCAACGTGGTGGCCATGAGGTCGAAGGCCTCGTCCCAGCCGATCGGCGCGTAGTGGGTCGCGCCGGGGCGCTTCACCATCGGCTCGGTGAGCCTGCCCTGCTGATTGAGCCAGTAGTCGGATTTGCCGTCGAGCTCGGCCACGCTGTGTTCGGCGAAGAAGTCCGCGGTGACGCGCCGGGTGGTCGCCTCGTCGGCGATGTGCTTGGCGCCGTTCTCGCAGTACTCGTTCTTGTGCCGGTGCTTCGGCTCGGGCCAGGCGCAGCCTGGGCAGTCGAACCCCTTGGTCTGGTTGATGTTCAGCAGGGTCAGCGCGGTCCGCGCGGGCGAGGTCTGCGCCAGGGCGTACTCGAGCGCGTGTGCCACACCGGGAACCCCCGCCGCCCAGGTCTTGGGCGGGGTGACCGTCAGGTCGTCGTGTGGGTCGTCGATCGAGGTCATGGTCGCCTCTTCCGTGGTGCGGTGCGCGTCGTCACCACCAGCTTGCCGCGCGCACCGCCGATGTCCAAGCTCAGGCCACCACCGCGGCCTCCGGCGCCGGGGCGGCGACGGCTCGCGGGCGGCGCAGCACGGTGAGGCTCACCAGCAGGGCGGCCGCGAGCAGTCCGGCCGCCACGGTGAACGCCAGCCGGTACCCGCTGGTCAGTGCGGTCGCCTCCGACGCGCCCGCGGCGAGCTCGGCGGTGGTCCGCGACGCGGCGAGGGTGGACAGCACCGCCACCCCGATCGCCATCCCGACCTGCTGGCTGGTGTTGAACAGCCCCGAGGCCAGGCCCGCGGCGTCGGCGGCGGCGCCCGACATGCCGAGGCCGGTGAGGGCGGGCAGCACCAGACCGCCGCCGGCGATCGCGACCATCATCGGCAGCACGTCGACGACGTAGTCGGCCCGCACCGGAAGCCGGGTGAGCCAGAGCATTCCGGCCAGCAGCAGCACCAGCCCGGTGACCAGGACGGCGCGGCCGCCGAAGCGGGTGATGAGCCGGGCCGAGACGAACAGCGACACCCCGCCGATCGCGACCGCGGCGGGCAGCATGGCCAGCCCGGTCTGGGAGGCGTTGTAGCCCAGCACCTTCTGCAGATAGAGCGCGACGATGATCTGGAAGGCGAACATGGCGCCCAGGGTCAGCATCTGCACCACGTTCGCGCCGGACACGGTGCGGGAGCGGAAGATACGCAGTGGCAAGAGCGGATGGCGCGCCGTGGCCTGCCGGGCGACGAAGGCGGCGAGCAGCGCGACGGCCACGGCGCCGAGCCCCAGGGTGTGCGCGGAGAGCCAGCCGT
Organism: Nocardia neocaledoniensis; assembly: GCF_003182135.1. Classification (GTDB taxonomy): domain Bacteria; phylum Actinomycetota; class Actinomycetes; order Mycobacteriales; family Mycobacteriaceae; genus Nocardia; species Nocardia neocaledoniensis. The sequence goes on from NZ_QGTL01000001.1 coordinate 678,361, forward strand.
AGCGTTCGACTTCGACCACGGTGTAGATGCCGAGCATCAATCCGGCGGTGACCAGCACCGCCCCGAGCACATCGGCGCCCGCCGCCCAGCCCAGCCCCTTGTCGTCGGGCAGCGCCTTGACCGCCACCACGAGGGTCAGTACCCCGATCGGCCCGTTGATCAGGAAGATCCAGTGCCAGTTCAGCGCGTCGGTGAGCACTCCGCCGAGCACCTGCCCGATCGAGGCGCCCGCCGCGCCGGTGAAGCTGAAAACGCCGATGGCCGTGGCGCGTTCGCGCGGTCCGGGGAACATCGTCACCAGGATGCCGAGCACGACCGCGGTGGCGATGGCGCTGCCGACGCCCTGCAGGAAGCGCGCGGCGACCAGCACGGCCGGGCTCGTCGCCGCGCCGGCCAGCAGTGAGGCGAGGGTGAAAACGATTGTGCCGGTGAGGAACATCCGCTTGCGGCCGACGAGGTCACCCAGGCGACCCGCGAGCAGGAGCAGACCGCCGAAGGCGATCAGGTAGGCGTTCACCGTCCAGCTCAGACCGGCGGGCGTGAAGCCGAGGTCGTCCTGGATCGCGGGCATGGCGACGGTGACGATGCTGCCGTCGAGGATGGTCATCAGTGTGGCGGCCGACAGGACCGCGAGCGCGACGCGTTGCGTACTGGTCATAGAAATGACCGTACTAGATAGTTTCGTTGCAGACAATCTATAACGGACTATTGGCGGGCACGGCGCGCGGGCGCGGCCTCCACCGCCGTCGACAAATGGCCCTCGACCAGGTGGTTCAGCGCGCGCAGCAGCGTGTCACGCTCCGTCTTCGGCAGCGAGTCCAGGGCGGCGCGATGCACGCCGTCGACGATCTCGGCACTGCGCGCGGCCAGTTCGGCGCCCGCGGGCGTCACCGCGATGATGCGGGCGCGCCGATCGACGCTCGACGGCTTGCGCTCGGCGAGACCCGCCTTCTCCAGCGCGTCGACGGTGACGACCATCGTCGTCTTGTCCATGTCACCGAGCTCGGCGAGCTGCGCCTGCGTGCGCTCCGCCTCCAGCGCGTGCACGAGCACGCAGTGCATGCGCGCCGTCAGCCCGATCTCAGCGAGCGCGGCGGCCATCTGCGTGCGCAGGACGTGACTGGTGCGATCGAGCAGGAAGGACAGGTCGGGTTCGGTGCGCGTGGGCGCCAGGGCGGTCATACCGGCCACTATAGTTTTGTCATAGATAATCCGCATCCACCCCTATTTCCGCCCGGGAATCATTGCGGACCACGGTCCGTTTGATCCGGTAGCCAACCGCGACCCGAAAGAGGTTCACATGGAACTGGGGCTGACCACCTTCGCCGAGCTGTACCCCACCGGCGACCGGCCCGCGCCGACCGCCGCCGAACGTCTGCGGCAGGTGGTGGACGAGGCGGTCGCGACCGAAGCCGCCGGCCTGGACGTCTACGGCGTCGGCGAACACCACCGCAAGGATTTCGCGGCCTCCGCACCCGCCGTCGTCCTCGCGGCCGCCGCGGCGCGCACCGAGCGCATCCAGCTGACCAGCGCGGTGACCGTGCTGAGTTCCGACGACCCGGTGCGGGTGTATCAGGACTTCGCGACGCTGGACGGCCTGTCGGGCGGTCGCGCCGAGCTGATGGCCGGACGCGGGTCCTTCACCGAGTCGTTCCCGCTGTTCGGCTACGACCTCGCCGACTACGACGACCTGTTCGAGGAGAAGCTCGCCCTGCTGCTGCGGTTGCGCGAGGACGACCCGGTGACCTGGTCGGGCCGGTTCCGTCCACCCCTGCGCGAGGCCACCGTGTACCCGCGCACCGAGGGTCGCCCCCTGCCGGTGTGGATCGCCGTCGGCGGCAGCCCCGAGTCGGTGATCCGCGCGGGCCTGCTCGGACTTCCGCTCGCGCTCGCGATCATCGGCGGCCAGCCCGACCGGTTCAAGCCGCTGGTCGAGCTGTACCACCGGGCGCTCGCCGAGGGCGGGCACGAGAAGCAGCCCGTCGCGGTGCACGCCCACGGCTACGTCGCCGATACCGACGAGCAGGCGGTCGCGGACTTCTACGCACCGTACGCGCTGGCGATGTCGACGATCGGTCGCGAGCGCGGCTGGGGCCCGATGACGCGCGAACAATTCGACGCCCTGCGCTCACAGAGCGGTTCCCTGTTCGTCGGCACCCCCGACTACGTGGGCGGCAAGATCGCCGATATCCGCGACACCCTCGGCCTCGACCGATTCATGCTGCACACCAGCGTCGGCACGCTGCCGCCCGACCAGGTGCTGCACTCGATCGATCTGCTGGGCACGAAGATCGCGCCGCACCTGAGCTGACTATTCGAGCGCCGGATCGCCCCGCCGGGCGGCCCGGCGCTCCCGTCGACGGCGCAGATAGCGCCGGATCCTGCTGGCGCACAGGTAGACCACCCACAAGCCGACCGCCAGGAGGATCGCGGCGATCGCCGCCGCCAGGACCGGGAAGAACACCGCGAGCGTGAGGACACCGCCGACGCCCAGGTCCTCGACGGTGCTCACGACGATATTGGAGGCCGGTTCCGGCGAGGTGTTGATCGCCATCCTGGTCCCGGCCTTGACGATGTGACTGGCCAGGGCCGTGGTGCCGCCGACCGCCGCGGCGAACAGCGTGGGCAGCGAATCGTCCTGTCCCGCGATCAAGGCCGAGACCACCGCGCCCGAGGCGGGCCGCACCACGGTGTGCACGGCGTCCCAGAACGAGTCGAGATACGGGATCTTGTCCGCGACTGCTTCGATCAGGAACAACACCCCGGCCGCGACGAGCACATCGGTGCGCTGGAGCCCGGGCGGCACGTCGTCGGTCCACCCGATCCGGCCGAACAGCCCGAGCAGGAACACCACCGCGTACGCGTTGATCCCGCTGGCCCAGCCCGCGGTGAAGATCAGAGGCAGTACCGACACGCGCTCAGCCTAAGCCCGCGGGCCGACATCGCGCCGTAGCCGCCGCCGACCCCGAAATCTAGCAACGCTAGACAGATTCGCGATCACGGTGCTACCGTTGCTCCAGTTTCTAGCGATGCTAGAACACGGGAGAGGGAAGCCGAAATGCTCGTTGTCACCGGCCAGGTCATCGCCGCCGTCGCCGTTCTCGCCAATGCCGTCGTCTACGGCACCGACATCAGCTGCGCGCTGATCACCAGGTCCGTCTACCGCCGTCTCGACGACGCGACCGTGACCATGAGCGCGGGGTGGGGTCACTACTACGGCGATCGCCGGATGCCGGTGTTCGGCGCGGGCGGCGTCGTCACCGCGGTGCTCACGCTGCTGATCGCGGTGTGGGCCGAGCAGTTCGGCGCCGCGGTCGCGGCGGGGATCACGGTCGTGGCCCTGCTGGCCTGGCTCGCCCTCTATGTCCGCGTCGCCAAGCCGATCAACACCAGGCAGACCGCCGCCGCGCGCAGCGGCGTCGTTCCCGCCGATGCCCGTGCGCTGCAGGACAAGTGGGACAGCATCCTGAAGTACCGCGTCACCCTGCAAGCGGTCGCCCTGGCCGGCCTGTGCGCCGCGCTCATCCTGTTCTGAGATCGAACCCACCGAGGAGTACCGACATGTCCTTCACCAGCAACGAGCAGCAGTTCCTCGCCACGGCCGGCCTCGGCCGCCTGGCCACGGTCGCACCGGACGGCGCCGTCCAGAACAATCCGACCGGCTACCGGGTGAACCCCGACGGCACCATCGACATCGGCGGCATGCGCATGCGCACCAGCCGCAAGTACCGCAATGTCGAGGCAGGCAGCCGTGTCTCCTTCGTCGTCGACGAACAGGTCTCCCTGGACCCCTACGTGATCCGCGGCATCGAAATCCGCGGCACCGCCGAAACCCTGGACGACCAGGACCCACCCTTCCCCCACCAGGAACGCGCCCTCATCCGCATCCACCCCGACCGCATCATCTCCTGGGGCATAGACGGCGACTCCTTCGACTTCACCAGCCGCACCACCGACCGGTAATTCGTTGGGAGACAGGCGCGATGCGTGATCCAATCGCGGGCATGAGCAGATTCGCGGAGGTCATCGTCCTGGCGCTCGACGCTCAGGATGTCATGGAGCCACTCACCCGGGACGACGAACGCCGCAGCTGGAAAGGGCGTTTCGTACCGATCGAGAGCCAGTGGCCCGGCTCCTTCGGGATCGGCTGGGCCGTCGAGTTCGAGCGGATGCGGCCCCGGACAGGACTTTTCGCGCACCTCGAGGCACTGCCCTGGCCGCGCCCGGAGAGCGTTCAGGTGCTGATCCACGACGAGGAAGACGACTGCTTCGGCCTGTGGATGCTCGAGGAGGGCAAGCTGGTCGAGGTCGAACTGCCCCGGACGCGCCGTTGTCACCTGCCGGCGCCACCGACCGACGAGTATCCGCCCAGTCCCGGCTTCCTCGTCCGCACCGACCAGGCCGACCACGACCGGATGCGGCAGACGCCCCCAGCCGAGCGCGATCAGCGAAGGGCGTGGTGACTTACCGTTGAGGGCATGGTCAGCACTGCATCAGCTCGGCGGCGCGCGGAACTGCGCGATTTCCTGCGGTCGCGGCGGGAGCGGATCGGGCCGGGTGAGGTGGGATTGCCCGTAGCGGGACGTCGGCGGACGCCTGGGCTGCGGCGGGAGGAAGTCGCGATGCTGGCCGGGGTGGGGGTGTCCTGGTACACGTGGCTGGAGCAGGGGCGGGATATCACCGTGTCGGGGGATGTGCTCGACGCGGTGGCACGGGTGTTGCGGTTGAGCGAGCCGGAGCGGGGGCATCTGTATCTGCTGGCCGGGCTCAATCCGCCGCCCGCCGGCGGGACTGTCGGGGCGGAGGTGACCGCGGAGATCCGGCAACTGCTCGACGGGTGGGAGCGGGGGCCTGCCGTGGTGCGGGATCGGTACTGGAACATTCTCGCGTTCAACGCCCTTGCGGGACGCGTCTTCGGGTGCGCGGACGGGGAACCGCACAACTGCCTGGTCACCTTCTTCACCAGTCCCCGCTATCGCGGTCTGCCCGACCTGTGGGAGGCCGCGGCGCCCGGTGTCGTGGCCGCCTACCGCGCCGACGCCGCGCTCGCCCCACACGATGACGAATTCCACCGGGTGGCACGCGAACTCGCCGCTGTCGATCAGGAGTTCGCCGCGCTGTGGGACCGCCACGAGGTCGACGTTCCCGTGCAGGCGGTCAATGCCCTGCGCCATCCCGAGCTCGGTGAGCTGCACTTCGACGCGACCACATTGACCGTCGCCGACAACCCGAATTGGTCTCTGGTGCTGTACAACCCGAGGCCCGGTACCGACACGGCCGAACGCCTCATCGGCAGCCCGCATCTACACCTGAGCGAGTCGGCCTGACGGGTCGGCGAACCCTGCACATGGTCGGCAAGGTGCCGAGGTCGACGGACGCCCGCGAGCCGCGCCGGACCCAGAGCGACAACTATGCGCGGTCCGCGACGGACCGAGCGACGAGACGTGTGGTCCGCGACGGACCGAGAGCGACGACCACGTGTGGTCCTCGACGGACCGCGCTGGTCGGCGGCTGAGAGCGGACGCACCGGTCGCCGATACGCCGGAGGAGGCGATCGGCGTGGAAGCCTGGTGGTGGTACTCCCCCGATAACTGCGCACTGCCTCCAGGAGCCCGCACGGATCACGCTGAAGGCATGACGCACAACATTTCTCGATTTGACGGGAAGACAGCACTCATCACCGGCGGCAGCAGCGGAATGGGATTGGCGACCGCGCGGCGGCTGCTCGCCGAGGGGGCTCGGGTCGTGGTCACCGGCCGCGACAAGGATCGCCTCGACCAGGCACTCACCGAACTCGGCGGCGACGCGCACGGAGTGGCGGGCGACATCACCGACCTCGCCGCCGTGGACGATCTCGTCGGCGCCGTGGCGGAGCGGTTCGGGCGGCTGGACGTGCTGTTCGCCAACGCGGGGATCGGCGCGTTCCAGCCGATCGACCAGGTCACGGGCGCGCTGTTCGACGAGGTCATCGGCGCCAACCTGAAGGCCGCCTTCTTCACCATCCAGAAGGCACTGCCGATCATGCCCGACCACGCGGCGATCGTCATCAACGCCTCGTTCGGCCTGCACCGCGGGGTGCCGGGCGCGGCCCTGTATTCGGCGAGCAAGGCCGCCGTCCACAACCTGGCCCGCACGCTCGCCGCCGAATTGGCGCCGCGCCGCATCCGGGTCAACTCGGTGAGCCCCGGCTACATCGACACCCCGGCGTTCCGCGCCGAACTCTCCGACGCCGCCCAGCAGGGTGCGGCGAGCCTGTCCCCCGCCGGTCGCGTCGGCACCGCCGACGAGGTCGCCGCCGCGGTCGCCTTCCTGGCCTCCGCCGACGCCGCCTACGTCAACGGCCACGACCTGCGCGTCGACGGCGGCCTCACTGCCGTCGACGCGGCAGCGCTGCTGTGACCGGAGACTTCGCCGCCGCCGCGAACCGGGCCGGGTCGTCCACCGGGAAACGGACTTCCGCCGCGACCGGCTCGGCCCGGCGACACCAGGTCGACAAACACGCCGGGCCGCATGGCATTCCCATCGGCGCGGCATGCTCCTAGCGCAGTGCCGCGCGTCCGCGCACCCTCCCGAGCACGACCAGCACCACCAGCGTCACCGCGACGAGCACTGTCGTCCCCGCCGCCGCGTCGAACACCTCGCCGCGGTCGGTCTGCGCGAAGATGCTGACCGGCAAGGTCTTCCAGGTGGCGGGGTACACCATGATGGTGGCTCCGAGTTCGCCCATCGACAGGGCGACAGCCAATCCGGCCGCGGCGCCGAGGGCGGGCAGGAGCAGGGGCAGGGTGATCTGGCACAGCACGCGCACCGGGCCCGCGCCGAGGGACTCGGCGGCCTGGCGGTAGGCGGGGTCGAGGCGGTCCAGGGCCGCCGAGACCGCGCTGAACGCGTAGGCGAGCACCAGCACCGTGTGCGCGAGAATCACGATCCACTTCGTGCCGCCGAGCAGCAGCGGCTGTTCGTTGAACGCGATGAGCACGCCGAGCCCGACGGCGACCGACGGCACCGCGACCGGCAGGTGGAACACCGCGTCGGTGACCTTGCGCAGCCAGCCGGGCGCTTCCCGGGAGGCCAGCGCCGCCCAGGTACCGACGACCAGCGATACCGCACTCGCCAACAGCGCCGTCTGCAGGCTGACCGACAGGCTCGCGGCCTGCTCCCCGCTGAGGGCGTTGCCCAGGTTGGTGAAGCCGAGGTCCGAGGGCAGCGGACCGGTCCAGCTGCCCGCCAGGGCAGCGGCGACCACGGTGGCGATCGGCGCGACGAACACCACGGTCACCACCACCGCGAACACGGCGAGTACGAGGGCCTTGCCCCGGGGAGTCCAGAGGAGCACGATCATTCCCCCTTCGAACGGGTGAATCGCGCGAAGACGATTCGGTAGGTCAGGTACAGGGTCAGCGAGAGCAGCACCTGCACCGAGGCGAGCACGGCGGCGCCGGGCAGGTCGAAGGTGACGATGCCGCGGGTGTAGATGAGCGCGGGCAGGGTGATCACGCCCTTGGCTCCGGTGAACAGGACGATGCCGAACTCGTTGAGCGTCAGCAGCAACACCAGGCTGCCGCCGGCCGCGAGCGCGGGCCAGGCCTCGGGCAGCACCACCTGCCGCAGCACCCGCCACGGCGAGGCGCCGAGACTGGCGGCCACGTCGAGCTGTTCGCGGGGCATCTGCGCGAACGCGGCCAGCACCGGCCGCACCACGAACGGGGTGAAGTAGGTGATCTCGGCCAGGATCACGCCGAGTGGGGTGGTGAGGAAGTCGATCACCGGCGTGGTGGCGCCGGTGAATTCGGCGAGGAGGGCGTTGACCGCGCCCGCCGTGCCGTAGAGGAACGTGAAGGCGAGGGTGATCAGGAACGAGGGCAGGGTCAGAATCGTGTCGATCAACCTGCCGACCACCCCGGATCCGGGGAACGGCACGAACGCGAGCACGATGGCCAGGAATGTGCCGAGCACCAGGCAGCCCACGGTGGAGCAGACCGCGATGGACACCGTGCGCCACAACGCGTCCCGGAATGCCGCCGAGCCGAGCACGTCCGACCACAGCGCGGTGCCACGACCGGTCGGCGTCTGCGTCGACTCGGTGAGGACCCGCACGATCGGGTATCCGGCGATGCCGAGCACCACCAGCACCGGCGGCAGAGTCCACAGGATCGGCAGCCAGGAGCGTTGCGGCACACGGCCTTCCGGCTCGACCTGGGGGGCGGAGACCGCGGCGACAGTCATCGCGTCACCTCCGGGGCGACAGGACGACCGTTAGCGGGAACCGGGCGGGACAGCGCTTCGGAACCGCCGGTGTTCTCACGGCCCACCTGAGCCGCTGCGTGTCCCACGGCCGATGTCAGCGGTGCCCGCCGAATCCGGCCCGGCACCGCGCCGAGCCGCGGCGATCGAATCGTCAGATCCTGCCGTCCCACCGGGTAGTTCATGACGGTGCTCCGACGGCGCGGGGAATCAGCACGCCTGCCGAGTCCGGCAATCGCACTCCGACGACGCGCCCCACCTCGGCCTGGAAATGTCCCGGCACATCGGCGGCCAGCTCCTCGGACAGGCCCTCGACCGCGAGCAGGACTCGCGTCGACGCGCCACGCCAGACCACACTGGAGACGGTGGCGCGCAGCGCATCCCGCTCCCCCACGGCGCCGACCGACACGGTGTGCGGCCGGATGCAGAGCAGCGCGGGATCGTCGGGCGCCCAGTCGGCGCGCCCGACGCCGGGCCGGGGCGCCTCCGCGCGCAGGGTGCGGGTGCCCGCGGTGACCAGCGCGGCGGTGCCCGTGATGTGGTTCACCGTGCACGGCACCAGATTCGCGCCACCGAGGAACGCGGCCGTGAAGTCGGTGGGCGGACGCTGCCACAGGTTCTCGGCGGTGTCGATGTCGACCAGCCGGGCATCGCGCATGACCGCGATCCGGTCGGCCAGGGCCAGCGCCTCGGCCTGGTCGTGGGTGACGTACAGCATCGCCGTGTCCGGCAACGCCTTACGCAGTTGCTGCAGTTCCCCGAGCATCGAATGGCGCAGCTGTGCGTCGAGCGCGGCGAGGGGTTCGTCGAGTAGCAACACCCTGGGCCGGATGGCCAGCGCGCGGGCGATCGCCACGCGCTGCTGCTGCCCGCCGGACAGCTCGCGGGGCAGCCGCTTCGCGTACCCGGCCATCCCGACCATCTCGAGCGCCTCGGTGACCCGCGCGTCGATCTCACCGCGCGGCACCCGGTGCGACTTCAACCCGAACGCGACATTGCTGTGCACGGTCATGTGCGGGAACAGCGCGTAGGACTGGACGACGACACCGATGCCGCGCTTGGCGGGCGAGAGATCGGTGACGTCGCGGCCGCCGAGCCGGACCGCGCCCGAGGTGGGCCGGACGAAGCCGGCCAGCGCCTTGAGCGCGGTCGACTTGCCCGACCCGCTCGGCCCGAGCAGCGCGACGGTCTCGCCGACGACGACGCGCAGCGTGAAATCGGCCAGTGCGACGGCGGCCTTGCGGCCCCTGCCGTAGCTGACCCCGACCCGGTCGAACACGATCGCGGGCTCGTTCGTCGTGGCCGACCCGATCTGGGCGGCGGTAGCGGACTTCATGCGGACCTCGCCGTCGGACATCGTCAACTCCCTTGTCGCAGCGCCGGTATCAGCTACCGGTGGCCTTCTGGTACGCCGCGAGATCGGCGTCCAGCTCGCTCAGCACCTTGTTCCAGTCGACCGGAACGACCTCGACTCCCTTGATCGTGGCCGCCGGGCCGCCCTCGGCGGGCGCGGCGACATCGGTGCGCGCCGACACCGCGAAGGCCTCGGGGCCGAGCTTGCTCTGCGCGTCGGGGGCGAGCAGGAAGCTCATCAGCTTGGCGGCGTCGTCCTTGTGCGGCGCGCCCTTGGCCAGGCCCATCATGTACGGCACCGACACGGTGGAGCGTTTGCCGTCGGCGGCGGGGAAGAACACCGAGAACTTCGAGCCCTTCTCCTTGACCGTGGTCAGGTTCATCTGCACGTCACCGTTGGCGATCAGCAGCTCACCCTTGTCGACCTTGGCCTGCAGCTTGCCGGTGGACGAGGACGGGCCGACATTGTTGGCCTGCAACGCGGTCAGGTAGTCCAGCGCGCCCTGCTTGCCGCGCAGCTGCTGCAGCAGCACCAGCACCGCGGTGCCGTCACCGGCCTGGCCGGGCGTGGAGTACTGCAGCTTGCCCTTGTACTCCGGCTTCAGCAGGTCGTCCCAGGTCAGCGCCGAGGCGTCGACCGCGGGGTTGGCGATGAAGCACAGGTAGTTGTTGGCCATGGTGACGTAGGTGCCGTCGGCGTCCTTGTCGGTGGCCGGGACGGCGGCGGTGTCGATGCCGCTGGGCTGCAGCAGGCCCGATTGCTTGGCCTTCTGGATGAACGGCGGCAGGGTCACCACCACGTCGGCCTGCGGGTTGGACTGTTCCTTGTCGACCCGGTTGACCACCTCGCCCGAGCCCGCCTCGACCAGGTTGACCGCGATACCGGTCTCCTTGGTGAACTCGTCGAAGCGGTTCTTGTACCAACCGCCGACGCCGTCGGCGGAGTACACGGTGACGGTCTTGCCGTCCGCGGATTCGGTGCCGGTGCCACCACAGGCCGCGGTGAACGCGACGGCGGTGACGCCGGCCAGCAGCAGCGCGGCCCTGGACAGGCGGCGCGCGGTGAAGGAAGTACGCACGATTACAGCAACTTTCGTCTCGTTGTCGAGGGGAATCGCAGGGACGGTGGATCGCAGGAGTGACGCCGCGGCGGACTGCCGGGACGGAAGATCAGGAGGCCAGCACCAGCGCGGGGAAGTCGGCGACCGAGGCGACGACATGGGTCGCACCCGCCGCGCGCAGCTGCTCCTCGGTGTGCGCGCCGGTGAGGGTGCCCGCGACGATGCCCGCGCCCGCGGCCAGGCCGGTCGCGATGTCGCTGGTCGTGTCGCCGAGCACGGCGATCCGGTCGACGGCGTCGACGCCGAGGCGCAGCGCCGCGGTGAGCACCATGTCCGGGTACGGGCGGCCACGGCCCGCGTCCGACGGCGCGAGGGTGAGGTCGACCAGGTCGGCCCAGCCGAGCGCGGCGAGCAGCTTGTCCTGGGTGGTCCGGCTGAAGCCGGTGGTCAGCGCCACCCGCACCCCCGCGGCGCGCAACGCCGTGATCGCCTCGACCGCACCGGGAATCGGCGCGATGTCGGCCTCGTCGACCAGGCTGTCGTAGGCCGCCTCGAAGGCCAGGTTGGCCGTGCGGGCGGCGTCCTCGGCACCGAGCAGGGCGCGGAACACCTCGATCTTGGACTGGCCCATCGTGTCGACGACGTAGCGGCGGGCCGCCTCGCGGCGCGGACCCTCGGTCTCGATCCCGGCGGCGGTGGCCGCCTCCTCGAAGGCACGCAGCACCAGGCCGCCGTCGGCCACGGTGGTCCCGGCCATGTCGAGCACCGCGAGCTGAATCGTGTTGTCGGGCATGGTCTTCCTCACAGTCCGAGCTGGTCGGCGGTTTGCTCGCCGAGGGCGGGTCCGAGCGTCATGCCGCGCCCACCGGGGCCGGTGACGACCCAGACGTTGGTGTCGGCGCGCACCCGGGTGACGAGAGCGTCGGGATCGACGCTCTGGCTGTAGACGCCGGCCCAGCGCCGCACGACGGGCGGCAGCTTGCGGCCGAGCAACTCCTCGGTGACCTCGGTGAGGTGCTCGTAGGGCGCCTCGTCGACGTCGAAGGCGAACGGCTCGGTGTACTCGTGCGTATCGCCGATGGTCAGGCCGCCGTGCAGGCGCTGGACACACAGCAGCTGCATCTTGTGCTCGGCGGCGGTGGCGGTCTGGGACTGTTCGGCGGCGAGCGAATCCACCTCGGCGCCCGCGAAACCCGGGTAGTAGCGGAAGCTGTCGCCGTCGGCGATCGCGGTGGTCAGCGGTTCGTCCAGCGGCGCGGTCTGCATCATCTGCAGGCGCACCCGGCGCACCGGCAGCTCGCCGGCGAGTTCGCGGGTGAGCCCCGAGTGCGCGGCGCCGGGGCAGTGCACGACGAGGTCGGCCTCGTGCCTGCGGCCCTGGTCGTCGACGACGACGGCGCCCGACCCGGTGTCGAGCACCGACCTGGCCTCGGTGCCCTCATGGAAGGTGTAGCGCCCGCTCGCGGCCATGTGGGCACGCAGGGCGGGCAGCGCCTGACGCGACTCGACCGCGGCGTCGGTGGAACAGTGCAGTCCCGCGAGGTATTTGCCGCGCAGCGCGGGGTTGAGCGCGCGCACCTGGTCGGGCTCGAGCAGGGTGAAGCCACGATCGGTCGCGGTCGCTCCCGCGGCGGCGGCTTCGGCGACCGCGAGTTCGGCGGGCGTGCGGGCCAGCGTGATCGAGCCGGCCGGGCGGAAGCCGACACCGGCGACGCGGCCGCCGATCTCCTCCCACAGCTCGCGCGACCGCAGGGTCAGTGCGAGCTCACCCGCGGCCCGCCCGGACACCCAGACCAGACCGAAATTGCGGACCGTCGCACCACGGGCCTCCCGCTCGCGTTCGAGCTGGACGACCTCGTGTCCTCGGGCGATCGCCGCCCAGGCGTGTGCGGTGCCGAGGATCCCGCCTCCGATGATGACCAATCGCATGCCACCGATCGTGACAAATGGTCTAGACCGATGGGTGTGGCGGGAGCGAACGCTGGGTTAACAATTGGTATAGACCAATACGGGTAGGCTGGGACCATGGACGCACCGGCCACGACGACCCGAGTTCCCAAGGTCTTCCTCGTTCGCACCGAGATCGACGCCATCCTGGCCGAACTCGCCGAAGGCGATCCGGTGCCCTCCGAACGCGACCTCGCCGCCAGGTTCGGCGTCGCCCGCGAGACGGTGCGCCAAGCACTGCGAGAGCTGCTGGTGGAGGGCAGGATTCGCCGACAGGGCCGGGGTACGGTCGTCTCCAGGCCGAAGCTCACCCAGCCGCTGTCGCTGCGCTCCTACACCGAGGGCGCGCTCAGCCTCGGCCGCACACCGGGCCGCATCGTGGTCGCCTGGGAGGACGTCCCCGCCGACGCGGAGACCGCCACCGACCTGGAGCTGGAACCCGGCACCCTGGTCATGCATCTGGAACGCGTACTGCTCGCCGACGGTGAGCGCATCGGGCTGGAGAGCACCTACCTGCCCCTGCACCGCTTCGCCGACCTGCGCGGCGGCTATGACCCGACGACCTCGCTGTACGCGGCGATCCGGGCGACCGGCGTCGAATTCGCCGGCGCGCGCGAACGGATCGAGACGGTACTCGCCGCGCCGCGCGAGGCCGGTCTGCTGGAATGCACGACGGCGCTGCCGATGCTGCTGCTGCACCGGCGCAGCGTCGATGCGGAGGGAGCGCCCATCGAACGGGTGCGCTCGCTGTACCGGGGTGACAGGATCGCCTTCGAGGCGCTGCTGTCACCCGAGCACACGTGACGGAACTACTGCTCGGGCAGCCTTCGCCTGCCGCCCGCCACATCGGTGACGAGGTCGGTGTAGCCGTCGACCAGTTCGGCGAGGTGGTACCAGTGCTTATGCGTGCTGTCGCTGCGCACCCCGTCCAGATCGATGGCCTGGTTGGCGTCGACCCAGCTGCGCGCCATCCGGTCGACCACGGCGCCCAGGCTCTCCGTGTGCAGTGACGCTCCGCTGCGGTGCAGCGGGATCTCCTGCACGATCCAGTCGTTGATGTCGTCGACGAGTTCGCTGCGGCGGCAGTCGATCTCGGCGATCAACGCGGCGTCACGCACCTGTGCCCGCCGCTCGTGCAGCTCGGCGAGCGCATGCGCCGAGCGCAACAATTCACGATCCTGAAAACGCCTGCCCTGGAATGCGCACAACAATTGCGGCGCAGTCGGCAGTACCCCCATCACCGGCGCGCTCATCGCAACGCCCCGAATTCACCCGACACCCAAGATTTGTGTACCAACATGATTGGCTCTCGATTCGGTTATCCCGGTCTTCTGTTCGGATTGCTCGCAACCAGGCTATCTGGATCATGCTCGCTCCCATGGCGAAACGCAAGATTGCGTTGTCACTCCTGCAGTAAAGCCACCCTGACAGAAGCTGTGGTCACATCGAGCCCATCAGGGCCGTTCGCGTGACATCCGGGCCGCACAGCGCAATAATGCGAATCACCAAGCGCGCCAGAGGCGAAGGGGAACCATGGCAGGCAAGCGCACGACACTGACCGTCCGGCTCCGTCGGCTCGCCGCGATGCTCCGCGAGTTGCGCGAAAGCGCCGGGCTCACCAAGGAAGATGTCAGCGCTCGTACCGGCATCAACGTGACCACGCTCTATCGCATCGAAATGGCTCAGGCCCGCCCGCAGCGCCGCACTCTCGGCGCGATGCTCGACCTGTATCAGGTCACCGACAAAACACGCGAAGAAGCGCTGAGCCTGCTCACCGACGCACTCAAACCGGGGATGTCACACGCCTACGAAGGCGCGCTCTCCGATGTGTACGCCACCTACATCAACTTCGAGGCGGAAGCACTCTCCGCGCGCCAGTACCAGACCTCGACTGTGCCCGGCCTGCTGCAGACCTTCGACTACGCCGCCGCGGTGATCGACACCTCGATGCCGCGCCTCGACGCGTCGGTGATGGAGAGCAGGGCCAAGGCCAGGATGGACCGCGCGGTCAACCTGACCAAGGACGACCCGCTGGAGCTGTGGGTGGTGATGGACGAGGCGGCGATCCGCAGGGTCGTCGGCGGCCCGGCGACGATGATCGGCCAGCTCGACCGGCTGCTGCTCGAGACCAAGCGCAAGAACGTGATCCTGCAGGTGCTGCCCTTCGACGCGGGCGCGCACCCCGGCATGGCCGGTTCGTTCACCCTGCTCGATTTCCGCAACCCGGTCGACCCCGAGCTGGTGTACGTGGAGAGCATGTCGGTGCACGATCTGGTGGAAGGCCACTCCGAGATCCGCCGGTTCGGCGTGATCTTCGACCAGCTGCGCGCCATGGCGCTGAGCCCGCGCGACTCGGCCGCGCTGATCCAGCAGGCCCGCGACGACATCGCCGCGCGCGCCGAGCAGCAGAAATAGCGGTCAGCGGGCCGATCGCACCGGCGGCTCGGCCATCGCGAGCGCCTCGGCGATCGCCGGCATGCAGACCGGGTCGAGCAGTTCGTCGTGGGTGGCGTCGAGCACGATCGCGGTGACGGTGCCGTCGGCATAGGGCCGCCAGTTCCGCCGTACCGCGGCGGGATCCACCGCGGGCGTGCGGCCCGCGACGACGACCGTCATGTCGCCGGGCAGGATCGCCGGTTCGTGCCCGGCCGTCAGCCGCGCCGCCGCCCCGGCCGCCGCGGCGATGCGGTCGAGGTCGGCGCCGGTGAGTTCGATGGTTCCGGCGAGCGCGGACACCACGAGAGCGGCCGTCTCCTCGGTGGTGTGGCCGCCGGTCTCCGGGCCCGTGCCCAACACCGAACCGAATCCGGCCACGAACTCCCCCGCGGTCGGGCCGGATTCCGCGACGACGCCCGGCCTTCCGGGATCGGCGCCGAGCACGACGAGCCGGAGCTCTTCGCCCGAGGCACGCAGCACCCGCGCGATCTCGTGCGCGACGAACCCGCCCGCGGACCAGCCGACCAGCTGATACGGACCGTGCGGCGCGACCCGCCGGATCTCGGCGACATACCGGGCGGCGCCATCGCGCACCGTGCGCGGTGGCGGGCCGTCGGACGCCGCGAGGGGCGGCTGCAATCCGTAGACCGGAACGGCCGGGTCGAGGTGCCCGAGCAGTGCGGCGAAGCTCCAGGCGAGCACCGCCTCCCCCGCCAGACAGAACAGGGGCGTGCCGACGACCGGCCCGCCGCGTGGGCGCAGAGGCAACACGACCGACAGCGCCGCGGCGCCTGCGCGCCCGTCGCCGGCGGGCTCGGCCGCACAGTCGCGTCGGCGCGGCCACGCGCACGCCGGGTCCCCCGGGGAACCGTCCGTGTCGCCGTGCGTGCTCACACCACAGGATACGTCGGCCGAAACAGGGAACGTGCCAACACTTTCCGGGGCATCAGTAGGTATGCGCGGGCAGGCGGCAAACGCCGGCGCACAGATCGTCGACCAGCCGCTGATAGCTGTCGGCGAGATCGTCGAGGCGCACCCACTCGTCGTAGTAGACCGCCTCGGGCGCACCGGACAGCGCGCCGAAGGCCTGGGCACTGTGCCCGGCCATCCGGTCCACCAGCCCGCCGAGGGTCTCACAGTGCTCGTCGGCCGCGGCGTGGGGCACCGGCGCCGCCAGGATGGCCCAGCGGTCGATGGCACGCATGAGCCGGGTCCGCCGTCGCTCGAGGGCGGCCGCCTCGCTCAGCGGCGTCCGCTCCCGTAGTTCGTGCAGCACGGCCAGCTCGCCCGCGGCGTCGAGCAGGGGGTGGTCATCGTGTGGCAAACCACGCACGGCCGCCAGGATCAGATCGCGTCCGGGCAGCAGCCTCGCCGGTTCCGCGCGCCGCGTCGCACCGCTGCCCGCCGAACCGACGACGTCATCGCTCGAAACCTTCATCCGGCTACCTCCGATCGGGCACGACACCACGGGTGCGGGTGTCCTCGCGTGCGGCGGAACGACGCCGTCGCCGCGCGGGTCACGCGCCTCGGGCAATCATCCCGCCACCACTGTCCCGTACATCGTTGCCAGGCGGAACGAAATCGGTCATTCCGCCTGGCCGATCACTGCACGCGCAGGCTGCCGAACAGGCCGTCCTTCGCGTCCGCGGGCCCCGCCGTGAAGTAGAGCGCGTTCGCGTCGCCGAGGGTGTCGCCGTTGCCGAAGCGCAGCGCCAGCAGGCCGGGGATCTCGACGGGCTTCGCCTCGTCGTCGCGCAGGTAGTCCACGAAGGTGCCGGTGGTGTCGTCGTAGGCGAGCACGCGGCCGAGGCCGCCGAAGTTGCCGACGAGCAGCTTGCCCGAGAGCGCGCCGAAGTTCGACGGCGCGATCGCCACGCCCCACGGCGCATTGAGCCTGCCGCCGTCGTCGATGATGCGCACGAGCTTGCCCGCCGCGTCGAACTCGGCGAGCTTGCCCCGGTCCGGCTTGCCGCTCGCGGACTTGTCGGCCGCGGCGTCGAGCAGGGCCGCCTCCCCCTTCGCGAACTTCTTCGGGTCCTTGCCGTCGGGCTCGGTCACGGCGTAGGAGACGAAGACGCGGCTGCCCACGGTGGTGACGTTGAACGGCGCCGGATCACCGGGCACCACCTTCTTGCCCTTCTCCGGAGTGGCCGGATCGATCACCTCGCCGGTGGCGAAGGGGTTGGCGAAACCGGTGGTGGCCACCGGCTGCCAGAACTTGTCGAAGGTGCGGATCTGCGGGTCGGCGCCGAAGTCGGCGGCCAGCAACTTGTCGCCGGCGGGGGCGAGCGCGATGCCGAAGAACGACATGCCCTGCGCCGAGCCGTCGAAGACCTGGTTGGCGCCGCCGTCACGGCGCACGGTCACCCCGTCGGGCGCCTGTTCGGTCCAGGCCGAGAGCTTGCCGGAGTCGGTGGCGAGGATGAACCGCGCGGAGCCGCCGAGGGGCACGGGCATACCGTCGACGTCGACCCACTGGTCGCGCACGCCGAACAGGTCGGAGTTGATCGGGGCCGGGTTGAACACCACACCGGTGACCTTGCCCGCGCTCTTGTCGGAGGTGTCGGCGTCGGCGCCGGGCACCCCGACGAGCTTGAACTGGTCCTGGGCGAGCTTCTGCAGCTTCTGCTCCGAGGAGGTGTGCACGTCACCGACGAACTGGAACGACTTGCCGCCCGCGCCGACCCAGAAGTGACCGCCCGCGCCCTTGGGCCGGTCGGCCAGCCCCCATGCGTTGACCATCTCGGGGAACGTGAACTGGGCGTGATAGGAGTCCTTGTTCGCCGCCAGGTTCGTCTGGCTGTAGCGGTTGCCCTCGACCGCGGTGACCCCGTCGCCGCCGGACTCGTTCCCCGAGCACGCGGTGGCGAGCACCAGCACCGCGCCGACCACCACACCGCGCATCAGCCCGGACCGCACTCCGCGAGTACCCCGCACATGTCCGTTCACGTTCCTTCTCCCTTTCACCCTGCGCCGGACGGCGTTTCAGGCGACGCTGACCTTAGCCTGACCGTGGCGTCGGCGTGGCGTGACCGTCACCTCGGGGGCAGGTCTAGGCTGTCGCCGTGGTCGAACCAGCTCCGCCCGTCGCCCCGCATCCCGATATCGCCGCCCTCGCCCCGCTGCTCGGCAGCTGGCGCGGTCGCGGTCACGGTGAGTACCCGACCATCGCGCCGTTCGACTACCTCGAGGAGATCACCTTCGGGCACCTCGGCAGGCCGTTCCTGACCTACCGGCAGCGCACGAAGGCCGCCGACGACGGCAGGCCGCTGCACGCCGAGACCGGCTACCTGCGCTGCCCGGCGCCCGGCCGCGTCGAACTGCTGCTCGCGCACCCCACCGGGATCACCGAGATCTGCGAGGGCACGATCACCGAAACGGTCGACGGAATTCGGCTCGAACTGAACTCGACGAATATCGGGCTGAGCGGATCGGCGAAACAGGTTACCGCCGTGGGACGCTCATTCCACGTCACCGGCGAAACCATCGACTACACGTTGCGCATGGCCGCCGTCGGCGAAACACTTCAACACCATCTGGCCGCGACTCTGCAACGTTCGTGACCGCGGCCGAATTCGGTTAATTACCCACACAGAGCCACTGAGCTGCGCGTTCGCGTGATCGATACCGATCATTCACCTTTTCATCACGGGCGGATAGCGATTGTGTTCGAACGCGCCCGCACATAACGCAACAATTGCGTGACGCTTGCCGCTGCCGTCTGTCGCACCGGCGCCGACCGCTCTACGGTTCTACCCACAGCAAACCTCCAGAACACAGACGAAAGGCTGCCCGGGAAAGCACGTCGATACCCTGGACGAGGGAGACGAAACATGAGGCGTTCCACTCTGATTCTGACCACTGCCGGAATGATCCTCGGCGGCGCGGCCGCCATCGACCTGCTCGACCGCGCGAGTACCAGCGCCGCGCCCGAGCCCGTCGCCAGTTACGGGGTCCTGCACGAAGCGGCCACCGACCACTCCGACAGCGGCTCCCTCGCGGTGGTGTGGGCGGCCATTCAGTAGCCGGGTGGCAGCGCGGCGAACATGTCCCTCGTCACGGCGACGGCGTTGTCCGAGCTGCCGCCCTTCACCAGCAGGGTCGCGAACGCCATGTCGCCCCGGTAGCCGACGAACCACGAGTGTGATCCACCGTCGACCTCGGCCTCACCGGTCTTGCCGTACACCTCGCCCTGGTCCCTGATCCGTTCGGCGGTGCCGCCGGTGACCACCATGCGCATCATCGCGCGCAAGCCCTCGACCACGTCCTGGTCGATCGCGGGCCGGTCACCGGTGACCTCGGTGGGGCGGCCCGCGATCAGATACGGCACCGGCGCCGAGCCGTGCGCGACCGCGGCCGCCATCACCGCCATCCCGAACGGGCTCACCACCACCCGGCCCTGCCCGATGCCGTCCTCGGCGCGCTGCACGAGATCTTCGGCGGGGGGCACCGAGCCCGACATGGTCGGCAGCCCTTCCACCGCGTAGTCCTGTCCGACGCCCAGCCGGGCGGCGGCCTCGGTGAGTGCGGTCGGTTCGAGCCTGCTGGCCAGGCGCGCGAAGGTGGTGTTGCACGAGCGCTCGTAGGCGTTGGCCATCGGCACCTCGCCGACGGTGAAGAGGTTGTAGTTGGGGATCGTGCGCTCCCCGATGGTGATCCGGCTCGGGCAGGGCAGCACCGTCTCCGGCGTCGCGATGCCGGCGGCCATCGCGGCCGACGCCGTCACCGTCTTGAAGATCGAGCCCGGCGGGTACTGGCCGCTGGTGGCGACGGGTCCGTCGCGGTCGGCCGCCTTGTTCTGCGCGACCGCCAGGATCGCCCCGGTCGACGGACGGATCACCACCATCATCGTCTGCTCGGTGCGCAGATCCACCGCGTGCTGCGCGGAGTTCTGCACGAACCGATCGATGCTGAGCGCGAACGAGGGCGCGGGCTGGGCCGGAACCTCGTGCAGGACATCGAGATCGGCGCCGTTGGCATTGCGGGTGACCACGCTCCAGCCCGCCTTGCCGTCGACCTCGGCGATCACCGTCTTGCGGACCTGGGTGAGCAGGTCGGGCGCGAACTTGCGGTCGGTGGGCACCATGTCCCACTCCTGGGTCAGCGTGACGCCGGGCAGGCCGATCAGCTCGCTGCCGATGGTCTCCGCCTCGTACTCGCTGAGCAGGATCACCGTGGACGCTCCGCCGGACCGGCGCGCCGCGTCCAGGATCGACTGTGGGGTGTAGGCGACGGGATCGATGCGGCTCAGAGCCGCGGCGAGCGCACCGGCGACCCGATCAGGCTCCGGCGCGGCCGCCACGTCGAAGCGCACCCGCGACACCTTGCCTGGCACCAGCACATCGCTGCCCGCCGACTCGTTGACCCTGGCCCGGGGCGCGGGTGCGGTGCGCAGCTCCATGCTCTGGGTGTCGCCGAGCTTGGGGTGGATGTCGGCCGAGGTCCAGCGCACCAGCCAGCGACCGCCGCTGCGTCCCATCTGCAGTTCGCCGGTGTAGGTCCACTGGCGGCCCTTGGGCAGGGTCCAGGCGTAGGTGTAGTCGACGGTCGCGGTGTCCCCCTGCACGCGGGCGTCGCCGGTGCGGATCTCGAGTTTCTCGGCCTGCAGCGCCTGCCAGGTCGAAGTCAGTGCGGCCGTGGCCTTCTCGGGCGCGGTGGTCAAGCCGGCAGCGGCGGTGAGGTCGCGCTCGGCGAACGCCTCGGCGAAGGCTTCCGCGGCGGGGACCGGTCCCTGCGGGCCGGCCGAGCAGGCGGTCGCCGCCACCGCGAGGGCGGCCACCGCGAATGTGGTTACCATCGGTGTCCTCATCGGCACCGATGGTAGCGGCGACCGGGCGGCAAACCCCGGATGACGGCGCCGTACACGCCCGCCGATCAGTCGACGAGCACCGTCGCGAAGGTGGCGATCTGGCGGAATCCCACACGGCTGTAAGCACGTCGGGCGATGCGGTTGTAGTCGTTGACGTACAGGCTCGCCGTACGACCTGTCGCCACAACGGCATTGGCGACCGTCGCGGTGCCCGCCGTGCCGACGCCGGAACCACGGAAGTCCGGATGCACCCAGACGCCCTGGATCTGGCCGGTGCGCCGCGAGAGCGCGCCGATCTCGGCCTTGTAGACCACCACGCCGTCCTCGAAACGCGCCCAGGCCCTGCCGGATTCGATCAGGCTCTGGATCCGGCGCCGATAGCCGCGGCCGCCGTCGCCCGCGCGCGGGTCGACCCCGACCTCCTCGATGAACATGGCGATCGCGGCGGTCAGGTAGCGGTCGATCTCGTCGGGCCTGACCCGGCGCACGCCCTTGTCCGGGTCGGCCAGGGCGGGCGCCGCCAGCGCGAGCAGCGGCTGCTCGGCGCGCAGGTCCCGGGCAGGTCCCCATTTGGGGGCGAGCATCTCCCACATCGGCAACGCGAGTTCCTGGCGGCCGACCAGCGAGGAGCACACACGGGGCCACCGCGCCGCGCGGTCGGCGAACGCGCGCAGCGCCTGCTGGTCACCGCGCAGCGGCACCAGGTTCGCGCCGGAGAAGCACAGCGAATCCGCCGGACCGCCGCGGCTCCAGAGTTCACCGAGCCCCGAGCGCGCGTCGAGACCGAACTCCTGCACGCGCGCCGCGATCATGCACGACGCCACGGGGTCGGAGTCGAGGACGCGGAGCACCTCGCCCAGGTCTCGCACGGACACCGGGCGCGCGGGGGTGGTCTTGGACCGTCGCGTCGGCTCCAGCAGACTCCGCACGGCACCAGCCTGCCACGAATACGCGCCGAACGGTACGGGACCGCCGAATCCGGCCCGAAGGTCAGCCGACGGTGACGACGGGCTCGGCGCCCGGCTGCTCACCCATCTCCTCGGCGATGCGCATCGCCTCTTCGATCAGCGTCTCCACGATCTGCGCCTCCGGCACGGTCTTGATGACCTCACCCTTGACGAAGATCTGGCCCTTGCCGTTGCCGGAAGCGACACCGAGATCGGCCTCGCGGGCCTCGCCGGGACCGTTCACGACGCAGCCCATCACGGCCACCCGCAACGGCACCTCGAGGCCGTCCAGGCCGGCGGAGACGGCGTCGGCCAGCGTGTACACGTCCACCTGGGCGCGTCCGCACGACGGGCAGGAGACGATCTCGAGCTTGCGCGGGCGCAGGTTCAGCGACTGCAGGATCTGGCCGCCGACCTTCACCTCCTCGGCGGGCGGGGCCGAGAGCGAGACGCGGATCGTGTCACCGATGCCCTCGCTGAGCAGCGCGCCGAACGCGACCGCCGACTTGATCGTGCCCTGGAACGCCGGGCCTGCCTCGGTGACGCCCAGGTGCAGCGGGTAGTCGCTCTGCGCGGCCAGCTGCCGGTAGGCCTCCACCATGATCACCGGGTCGTTGTGCTTGACCGAGATCTTGATGTCGCCGAAGCCGTGGTCCTCGAACAGGCTCGCCTCCCACAGCGCCGACTCGACCAGCGCCTCCGGGGTGGCCTTGCCGTACTTCTCCAGCATCCGCTTGTCCAGCGAACCGGCGTTCACGCCGATGCGGATCGGGATGCCCGCCGCGCCCGCGGCCTTGGCGACCTCGCCGACCCGGCCGTCGAACTCCTTGATGTTGCCCGGGTTCACGCGGACCGCGGCGCAGCCCGCGTCGATCGCGGCGAAGATGTAGCGCGGCTGGAAGTGGATGTCGGCGATCACCGGTATCTGCGACTTCTTGGCGATCGTGGCGAGCGCGTCGGCGTCCTCCTGGCGCGGACACGCCACCCGGACGATGTCGCAGCCGGACGCGGTGAGCTCGGCGATCTGCTGCAGCGTCGCGTTCACGTCGTGGGTCTTGGTGGTCGTCATCGACTGCACGGAGATCGGCGAGTCACTTCCCACACCGACATTGCCCACCTTCAGCTGGCGGGTCTTGCGCCGGGGTGCGAGAACAGCAGCGGGAGCGGCGGGCATCCCCAATCCGATGGTGCTGGTCACGGTCGGCTGCCTTCTTTCGTGTACGTGTCGGTGTGAGGCGGTGGTCTCGCTGCCGAGCTTAGTCGCGCGGGGTGACCCACCGCCCTGTGAGGGGCACGACAGCAGACCAACTCGACCCACCGACCAGCACTCAACCGCGCCTACACGGTAGCAAGGTCGCTGTCGGCTGACCGATGAGCAGTTCGCCCCACGACCACAGTGGGGACAGGGGCTCATCTTCCTGGTCGGTGAGAACAGCAGTGGTAAGCCAACGCTGGCGGAGGCCTTGGCGTTGGCTGCGGGCATGAACCCCGGAAGGAGGGAGTCAGAACTACCGCTTCACGACACGGTTGGAATCCCCTGGCGACGATGATCAGGGACCGAGCGTGATCGGATTGACGATGTCGGCCGCGAGCGTCAGCAGCATGAACGCGCCACCGATCACCACCGCGACATAGGTCACCGGGAGAAGTTTCAAGTAATCAACTGGTCCGGCTGGCGCCTTGCCACGCCACGATCGGATGGTGTCGCGAACCTTCTCATATAGCACGACCGCGATATGCCCACCGTCGAGCGGCAGCAGGGGCAACAAGTTGAACGCCCCCAGGAAGAAGTTGAGGCTGGCCAGCACGAGGATGAACACACCCCACAGACCACGCTCGGCGGTCTCGCCTCCGATACGGCTGGCGCCGTAGACGCTGACCGGAGTTTCCGGATCGCGCTCGCCGCCCGTGACCGCCTCCCACAGCGCTGTCACTTTCTGCGGCATCTTGGCCAACGACTTCACGGTCTCGACGAAGAAGTCGCCCGTGAACGAGATGGTTGCCGGAATCGCGGCGATCGGTCCGTACTGCTCGGGAGGAGCGACTGTGTCGGGGCCGACGCCGACGGCGCTCACCTCACGGGCCGGGCCCTCCTTCGGGGACCGCATGACCCGCTCCGGGGTGACCGGGACGGTGAGGGTCTCGCCCGCTCGCTCGATCGTGTAGGTGAAGGTGCCGGTCTGCTTCTGGGTCTCGGCCTGGAACTGGGCCCAGGTGGTCACCTCGACACCGTTGACGGCCTTCACCACGTCACCACGCCGGAGCCCGGCGCGTTGGGCGGGCCCGTCACCGGTGCAGGGCGCCAGGGTCTTCTCCGGCGTCTCCTGCGCGACACAGCTCATGTTTCCCAGCGCCGTGGCCGGGGGCTGCTCGAGCTGCGGCAGCCCCCATCCGATCGCCAGGACCACCAGCAGGATGAAGCCGAGCAGGAAGTTCATCGCGATGCCGCCGAACATCACCACCAGGCGCTTCCAGGTCGCCTGCCGGTACATCGCCCGGTCGACGTCCTCCGGCTCGAGCTCGTCGAGCGCCGTCATGCCCGCGATGTCGCAGAACCCGCCCAGCGGCAGCGCCTTGAGGCCGTACTCGGTCTCACCGCGCCGGAAGGAGAACACCTTCGGCCCGAATCCGATGAAGTAGCGGCGCACCTTCATGCCGGTGGCCTGCGCAGCCCACATGTGCCCGCACTCGTGCAGCGCGATCGAGATCGTGATACCGAGGGCGAACAGTGCGAACCCCAGCGCGAATACCATCAGGCTCCTGAGTCTTTGGCGGCTGGCGCCGCGGTTTTCGGCCTCGTGACCTCGCGTCCGAGGCGCGAGACTGCGCCTTCGGCGTTCCGTCTCGCTCCTCGGACGCGAGGCGGCCGAAAACGTGGTGGTCCCGTCGTGTCCGCCGGGTCAGGGCGTAGCGGCCCCGGCGATCACATCCGCGGCGTACTCCCGTGCCCAGCGGTCGGCCGCGAGGACGTCGTCCAGGGTATCGGGTTCGGCGTGCCAGCGATCGGCGGCCTCCACCGCCTGGGTGACCGTGCGCACGATGGCGGGGAAGGTGATCTCGCCGTCGAGGAAGGCCTGGACAGCCACCTCGTTGGCGGCGTTGTAGACCGCGGTGACGCTGCCGCCCGCCTCTCCCGCCTGCCTGGCCAGCCGCACCGCGGGGAAGACCTTGTCGTCGACCGGCTCAAACGTCCAGGTGGCGGCCGTGCCGAAATCGCAGGCGGCGGCCGCGCCGGCGATGCGGTCGGGCCAGCCCAGCGCCAGCGCGATCGGCAGCTTCATGTCCGGCGGGCTGGCCTGGGCCAGGGTGGAGCCGTCGGTGAAGGTGACCATCGAGTGCACGATCGACTGCGGGTGCACGGTGACGTCGATGCGGTCGTAGGGCACGCCGAACAGCAGATGCGTCTCGATGAGCTCGAGGCCCTTGTTCACCAGCGAGGCCGAGTTGAGGGTGTTCATCGGGCCCATGGACCAGGTCGGATGGGTCTTGGCCTCGGCGGGGTTCACCGCCTCGAGCATCTCGGTGGTCCAGCCGCGGAACGGGCCGCCCGAGGCGGTGAGGATCAGCCGGTCGACCTCCTCGGCCCGCCCGCCGCGCAGGCACTGCGCGAGCGCGGAGTGCTCGGAGTCCACCGGCACGATCTGGCCCGGCGCGGCCGCGCGGGTCACCAGCGACCCGCCGGCGACCAGCGATTCCTTGTTGGCCAGCGCCAGCCGGGTGCCCGCCGCGAGCGTCGCGAGGGTGGGTTCCAGGCCCAGCGAGCCGACCAGGGCGTTGAGCACGACATCGGCCTCGGTGCGGCGCACGAGTTCGGTCGCGGCGTCGGGGCCGCCGAGGTCGAGGTCGAGCGCCTGCGCGGTGGCGGGATCGGCGACGGCGACATTGCGGGTACCGGTGGCGGCCATCTGCTCGGCGAGCAGGGCGGGGTTCCCGCCGCGCGCGGCCAGGCCGACGACCTCGAAGCGGTCGGGATTGGCGGCGATCACCTCGAGCGCCTGGGTCCCGATCGACCCGGTACTGCCGAGGAGCAGCACCTTCACCCGATCGGTGGACGTGGAGTGGCCTTGTGCGGCACGCGTTGCTGGGTGGGACACGGGCCCATTGTGGCAGGGCTGCTGGCTACGACGAACGGTCGTATGCCACGATATGCTCACTCGCCCAACCAGAACTCGAGCCCTAAGGAGCGATCGTGGCCGCCACGGACCTCGAAAAAGCCAGCACCGAGCGCGCCGTCGCCACCAGCGTCGACCCCGCCGAGGTGCCCTCGGCCGCATGGGGCTGGAGCGGCGAGTCGCACAAGACCTTCCGCATCGCGGGCTGGATCGTCGTGGTCGCCCTGCTCGGCATGACCATCGGCAACCACCAGGGCCACGTCGAGGACATCTTCCTCATCGGCCTGGCCGCCCTGCTGGCCGCGATCATGGTCGTCGACTCGCTCACCAAGCGCGTTCCGAGGTAGTCCTCGGTCCCCTCGACCACGCCTGCGAGCGCCCCGGCGCCGCAGGCGTTTTCGTGTCTCAGCGACCGCGCCGGGCGTTCGGCTTCCTGCCCCTGCCCTGCTGCTTGGCGACCGGCTTGCGCGCGGTCTGCTTGCGCGCCGGTTTCGCCGGTGCGCGCCGCGCCGGTTCGGCGGCCACCGCCCCGCGCGAACTGTTGGCCGAGCGGCCGCGGACGATCCCGACGAACTCCTCGATCAGCGCGTTGTCGGCCCCGGCGGGCCAGGCGAGCGCGATCTCGGTGAACTCGGTGTCGCTGATCGGGCGGTACACCAGGTCGCGCCGGTGGTGCAGCCGGGCGATCGACTGCGGCACGACCGTCGCGCCGCCCACCGCGGCGACCAGGGCCAGGGTGTCGGCGGCCTTGTCGATCTCGGCGCCGTCCTGGATCCGCTCGTCGGCCAGGTCGGCCGGGCTGATGGTGTCCAGCAGCGAGAGCGCGTCGTCCTTCTGCACGACGGCGACCGGCGTCTCGCGCCACAGCGCGATCGTGTGCAGCGCGGCCGTGTCGATCGGCAGCCGGACGAAGCACAGGTCGACCCGGCCCTCGCGCAGCGCGTCCGCCTGTTCGGCCTGTGCGATCCCGACGACCTCGAGCGGATGATCGGGCAGCCGCTCGCCCCAGACGCGCGCCCACTTCGTCACCGTCACGCCCGGCACGAACCCGACCCGCAGGCTCGCCGGCGCGCTCGGCTTCTGCTCGCGTTCGGCCTGCTCCCGCGCGCTGATCAAATCCCTGGCGTGCGTGAGCAGTGCGGCGCCGTCCTCGGTGAGCTGGGTCGGCGACGCGCCAGGCACGAAAACCCTTGTGCCGAGCTCTTTCTCCAACTCGATGACGGTCGCGCTCAGACTCTGCCGGGAGATCCGCAGGCCCTTGGCCGCCCGCGCGAAATGCAGTTCCTCGGCGACGGCGACGAAGCGACGCAGCCGCGCGAGGTCGATGGAGTCGGCGGCGGTGACATCGAAGTCGCTCATTCTGACCAGGATATGGCACCCTGCGCGCGCCGCCGCGCACCGCTCACAGGCTCGTCAGCAACCACACCACGCCGAGCACACACCCCACGATCGCGGCCACGATCAGCAGGGTGCCGAGGATCGAGCCCCATCCGCTGCTCGACGGCGCGGGCGGTGGAACCGGGGGACGCATCGCGGGCGCCTGCCAGGCGGCCGGCGTCACGGGGCGCGGCGGGACCGGCTGACGCGGTGGCTGATAGATCGGCTGCGGACCGGGCGTAGGTCGCGGGGCCACCGGCATCCCCGGCGCGCTCACCGGGCGCATCGGCGCCATCCCGACGAACGGCTGCACGTGCGCGCCCGACGTGGGCTGGGCGAGCGGCCTGGCGCCGGTGGTCGGCGTGCGCATCGCCCGGCGCACGGCGTCGACGAATTCCTCGCACGAGGAGAACCGGTCGGCGGGCCGTTTGGCGAGCGCGCGGGCCATCACCGAGTCCAGGACCGGCGGCAGCCCGCCGCGGCGGGGGCTGATCGGCGGCGGCGGCGCCTGCAGATGACCGGTGATGACGGCCGCCGGGCTGGTCCCCTCGTAGGGCGCGGTGCCGGTCAGCAGCACATACAGGGTGCAGGCCAGCGAGTACTGGTCGGCGCGGTGATCGAGGGCGGCGCCGGTGAGCTGCTCCGGCGCGGCGTAGGCGAGGGTGGCCGTGAACGAGCCGGTCTCGGTCAGGTGCCCGGAATCGTCGCGGAGCCGGGCGATGCCGAAGTCGGTGAGGTAGACCCGCTCCTGGCTGTTGGAGCGCGCCAGCAGGATGTTGCCCGGCTTCACATCGCGGTGCAGCACGCCGGCCCGGTGCGCGTAGTCCAGCGCGGCGGCCGTCTCGCCGATGATCTGCACGGCCCTGTCCGGCGGCAATGTTCGCGGGTCCAGTGCCGAGGCGTCGACGCCGTCGATGTACTGCATGCTGATCCACAGCTGATCGTCCTCGACGCCGCGGTCGAACACGGTCACGATGTTCGGGTGGTCGAGCTGGGCCACCAGATCGGCTTCCCGCTCGAATCTGGCCCTGATCTCGGCGTCGGAGTACAGCTCCTGATTCAGCAGTTTCAGCGCGGTCCACCGCGGCAGCCGCGGGTGCCTGGCCAGATACACCGACCCCATCCCGCCACGGCCCAGCTGCCGGTCGATCGTGTATCCGGCGAACACCGTCCCGTCAGAAACCACTCTGACCCCCGAATCTCGCTCGTCGTCCGACGCGCTGGACCCTACCAAAACGGCGTTCGCGGCGTCGCGGGCATTGCCCGCGCGACTCAGCCGAGCGGGAACGACGCGATGTCCGCGAGCAACACCGGCATGTCCTTGTCCAGCGTCGACATCGCCCACCCGTGATTGAACACGAGGACCCAGCGCTCCCGCCCCGGATCGCTGAAGGTCGACACCACCACCGACATCGAGTACTGGCCGTTGTAGTACATCGCGCGATGATCGTCGGTGCGTGTCCCGGAGGTCGCCCTCCCCACGCTCGTGGTCTCCCGCTGGAACTGCGCGATCGCGGCTTTCGCCGACTCCACCGTGGGAAAACCGTAGAGTGAGTACGCCGTAGCGGTGACGTCGCTGGGTTCGCACGCCCATTTGGCCTCGGCCGCCTGGAAGGTCAGTTCCCACATGACCTCGGCGCGATACTTCGTGTCGGCGTAGGCATCACACGCGCGGTCGCCGTAGCCGTTACCTTGCGCGTACGAGCTCGACGACGAACTGCTGCCGGGCTCCGCGGGCGGCAGCAGCTGGGGAAACGCCGACGACATCGCGGCGAGGTCGCGGCGGGCCTGCGACTCGGTCAGCCCGAGCAGCGAGGTGCCGCCCGCCCGCGCGACCAGGTAGGCCGCACCGAGCACGACAACGACGGCGATGACCAGCGCGAGCGCGAGGCGGCCGCCCTTGCGCGGCGCCGGACGTCCCGGATTCGGCCGCCGAGGATCCACATGCGGCGGGTGCGCTGAGTAATGTTGCGGTGCGGGAGGATAGGGCGCCCGATACGCCCCCGGCACTTGCGGGAACTGCGGCATCGACGGTGCCGCGAACACCGTCGGCTGCGCGCCGGCTCCGCTCAGCGCCCGACGCGCGGCGGCGGCGAATTCCGCGCACGAGTCGAACCGGTCGGCCGGCCGCTTCGCCAACGCTCGGGCCAGTACCACGTCCAGTTCGGCAGGCAGATCGGGCTGGCGCGCACGCGGCGAGGGCGGCGGTGCCTGCAGATGCCCCTGGATGACGTGCACCGGATTCGTCGCCTCGAACGGCGCGACCCCGGTGAGCAGGGCGAACAGGGAGCACGCCAGGGAATACTGATCGGAGCGATGATCGAGGTGCGCGCCCGTGAGCTGCTCGGGCGAGGCATAGGCCAGCGTGGCGGTGAAGGTCCCGGTCTGCGTCAGCTGATGACTGTCGTCCCGGGGGCGCGCGATCCCGAAGTCTGTCAGCAGAACCCGTTCCTTGCCGTCGGCCTCGGCCAGGAGAATGTTGGCCGGCTTCACGTCCCGATGCAACACCCCGTTGCGGTGCGCGTGATCGAGCGCCGCCGCCGTTCCCTCGATGATGCGCAACGCCCGCTCGGCGGGGACCGGATGCTCGATGGTGGCCGCGTCGACACCGTCGACGAACTGCATGCTGATCCACAGATGACCGTCCTCGACACCGCGGTCGTACACCGCCACGATGTTCGGATGCTCCAACCGCGCGGCCAGATCCGCTTCGCGTTCGAACCGCGCACGGATCTCGTTGTCGGAGAACAACTCCGGATTCAACAACTTGAGCGCGATCCGGCGCGGCAGGCGCGGATGCCGAGCCAGGAACACCGACCCCATCCCGCCACGGCCGAGTTGGCGGTCGATCGTGTACCCGGCGAAGACCGCCCCCTCCGAAACCACCCAGATCCCCGAATCTCGCTCGTCGTCCGACGCGCTGGACCTTATCAAAGCCGCGCCGGTCGAACACCGGACCGTCGCTGCGCTCAGGTCAACGGGAAGCGGGCGACATCACCACGCAGTTTCGGCTCGATCGTGTCGCGCAGCGTGGCCTGGTTGGGACCGGTCGCGTCGTAGTAGAAGAGCAGGACCCAGCGCTCGCGTCCGGG
Organism: Nocardia neocaledoniensis; assembly: GCF_003182135.1. Classification (GTDB taxonomy): domain Bacteria; phylum Actinomycetota; class Actinomycetes; order Mycobacteriales; family Mycobacteriaceae; genus Nocardia; species Nocardia neocaledoniensis. The sequence continues at coordinate 708,739 of NZ_QGTL01000001.1, forward strand.
CGCCGAATCGGTGGCGAGTATCGCCGAGCCCTCGTAGATGCCCATTTCGACCGTTTTGCGGGCACGGAGGCGATCGGTCCGTGTGCCGCTCATCGATTGGCCGCGGTCGTCGGTCTCGGCCAGGAAGCGGCCGACCACTTCGGCCGCCTTCTCCGCGGTGGGATAGGCGAGGACGGCGTAGTGCGTGCCGTCGAGCGGGCTGATCGTGCAATGCCACTTCGCCGAGAAGCCGTCGAATCTGCGCATCCACTGTTGTTCGTAGCGCTCGTATCCCCGCGCGGCCGTGCACGAACGGCCCTCGTACCCGTCGCCGTCATCCGATCCGCCGGGCAGCAGCGCGGGGTAGGCGTCGCTCAGTGCGGCGAGTTCCTTGTGGCCGGGCGTCCGTCCCAGGATCTCCGCGACGAAGGTGTCCTCGTCCTGCCAAGCCCAGATTCCAACACCCACCGTCAGCGCACACACGATCACCGCCGCCACCGTCACGGCGACGTGCCGGCCCGTGGACCGGCCCGGTGTCGGCCGGTGCGCGGGCGACGCGAATCCGGGATGCCGCGGCGGTACCGGGTGCGGTGCCGGGCTCACCGGGTGTGGGGCGTTCCCCGGACGAACGCCGGCCTGCACCGCGCGGCGCGCAGCGGCCGCGAATTCCGCGCACGAGTCGAACCGATCGGCCGGCCGCTTCGCCAACGCTCGTGCGAGCACGCCGTCCAGAGCCTCGGGGAGGTCGGGCCGATGGGTCCGCAGCAGGGGCGGTGGCGATTGCAGATGGCCCTGGATCACCAGGACCGGGTTGGTCGCCTCGAACGGCGTCGTCCCCGTGAGCAGCGCGTACAGCGTGCACGCCAGGGAGTACTGATCGGAGCGGTGATCCAGGTGGGTACCGGTGAGCTGCTCGGGCGAGGCGTAGGCCAGGGTGGCGGTGAAGGTTCCCGTCTGCGTCAGGTGATGCACGTCGTCGCGCGGCCGCGCGATGCCGAAGTCGGTCAGCAGCACGCGTTCGTTGCCGTCGTTGTCGGCGAGCAGGATATTGGCCGGTTTCACATCCCGATGCAGGACCCCGTTGCGGTGCGCGTGGTCGAGCGCGGCCGCGGTCCCCTCGATGATGCGCAGAGCCCGCTCGACGGGGACCGGATGTTCGATGGTCGCCGCATCCACCCCGTCGACGAACTGCATGCTGATCCACAGGTGCCCACCGTCGATCCCTCGGTCGTACACCGTGACGATGTTCGGATGCTCCAACTGCGCGGCCAGATCCGCCTCACGCTCGAACCGCGCACGACTCTCGCTGTCGGAGAACAGCTCCGGATTCAGCAGCTTGAGCGCGATCCGCCGCGGCAGGCGCGGGTGCCGGGCCAGATACACCGATCCCATTCCGCCACGGCCGAGTTGGCGGTCGATCGTGTACCCGGCGAAGACCGTTCCGTCAGAAACCACGCTTCCCCCGCATCACGCCTGTCCTCCGGCTGAGGACCGTATCAGTTCTCACAGCGGGGCCTTGGCAAGCCGAGTAACCAGATCGTCGAGCCCTGGCTGGTTCTGCCCTTTGTTGCCGTACTTCATAGGCAACGCGAAGAGCACGAATCGCTCGCGATCCGAACCGGTGAAAGTAGCGAGAACGGCCGATTTCTCGTCGTTGTATTGGTCGACATAGAACAAGCGGCGTTCCTGCCGCGTACCGACAGTCACGGAGCCACGATCGGTCGACTGGGCCACGAAGCCGTCCACCGCCGCCTTCGCCGCCGCAGCCGACTCGAAACTGTAGAAGCGAAAGGCGAACGCGTCGTCGTCGGGACTCAGACACTGCCAACGTGCCAGCCAGCCATCGAGCGCGCGGAGCGCTCCCTCACTGCGCGGACTGGGCAACCAGCCAGGAATTCCGGTGCAGTCGGTGCCACGACCCGGACCCACCCGGAGGATCTCCGCGTCGCGGGTTTGACCGCCCGCAGCCGCAGAGCTGGTTTGGACGGCTTCTGCGGGCAGCATGCCGGGGAACGCCGCAACCAGAGCGGCGAGATCCTGGTGACCGCGTGGAATGTCGCGCTCGTAGGGCTTGGGATCCTGTGCGCCCCCGAGCGGCCAGAACCACACCGCGCCGGCGATCGCTGTCACACAGACAGCCACTGCTACGACGATCGTCGCGAACCGCCTCGACTTACGGCCGGAGACTGCGGGCCGAGGCGCCGCGGTGAGGTGCCGGGGCGGCGTGGGGAGCCCGCTCCGCGCCCGCGCACCGGAGACGGAGGCAGCCGTGGGCGGGAGTGCGTCCGCGCGGTCAGCGGTTGGATCGTTGCGGCTCGAGGCCCATCGCGCGGCGGCGGCGAATTCCGCACACGAATCGAAACGATCAGCCGGCCGCTTCGACAGGGCGCGCGCGAGCACCGCGTCGAGGGCCACTGGGAGGTCGGGCCGATGAGCGCGCGGCGATGGTGGCGGTGCCTGCAGATGTCCCTGGATCACCAGGACCGGATTCGTCGCCTCAAAGGGGGTGACCCCAGTGAGCAGCGAGTACAGCGTGCAGGCCAGGGAGTACTGGTCGGCACGATGGTCCAGATAGGCGCCGGTGAGTTGCTCGGGTGAGGCGTAAGTGAGGGTGGCGGTGAAGGTGCCCGTCTGCGTCAGGTGATGCACGTCGTCACGGGGCCGAGCGATCCCGAAATCGGTCAGCAACACCCGTTCCTGGCCGTCGGTGCCCGTGAGGAGGATGTTGGCGGGCTTCACGTCCCGATGCAGGACGCCGTTGCCGTGCGCGTGGTCGAGCGCCGCCGCGGTGCCCTCGATGATGCGCAGGGCCCGCTCCGCCGGGACGGGATGGTCGATGGCCGCCGCGTCCACCCCGTCGACGAACTGCATGCTGATCCACAGACGACCGTCGTCGACACCGCGGTCGTACACCGTGACGATGTTCGGGTGCTCCAGGCGGGCCGCGAGATCCGCCTCGCGCTCGAAGCGGGCGCGGATCTCGTTGTCCGAGAACAGCTCCGGGTTCAGCAGTTTGAGGGCGATCTGGCGCGGCAGCCGGGGATGCCTGGCCAGGTACACCGAGCCCATCCCGCCGCGCCCCAGTTGCCGTTCGATCGCGTAGCCGGCGAAGACGTCCCCCGTCGCAAGCATGTCTCCCCCGTTGTTCTCGCCGATCGGTGCCGGGCCGAGGACGGATGCCCGTCGACTCGGCAGTCACCAACTTAGCGCGGCCGACCCGACCGTCACTCCTCGATGCGGACGCCCATCGATCGAGCGGTGCCTGCGACGATCCGCATCGCCGCCTCCACATCGGTGGTGTTGAGGTCGGGGAGTTTGCGAAGGGCAATGCGGCGCAATTGTTCTCGGGAGAGCGCGCCGACCCGCTTGTGCCCGGGCTGCGGTGACCCGCCGGTGCCGAGCGCCGTGCGGATCAGCGATGCCGTCGGCGGGGTCTTGAGCCGCATGGTCCAGCGTTTGCGGGCATCGATGGTGATGACCGCGGGGATGATCTCCCCGCGCCGATCGGCCGTCGCCGCGTCGTAGCGGCGTTTGACCTCGAACGGCGGGACACCGGTGGGGCCGAGCATCTTGCCGAGGATCATGAGCGAGGCATTGCCCGCTTCGAGCTCGAGAGTGACTGTGACAGAGGCTGTTTCGCGCGCCATAGTCAACGATCTCGGATGCGGGCCTCGTTCCGGTCCCGCGCGGGTAACGCCTCGGCGGCAAGGTGCGCCCGCTGCGTGTTCGAGTCGCCGCGGTCGCGTTCACCTGTCAGGCTGTGGCGGTGAAACGTGACGTTTCCGCCGCCCTGGAGATCGCGGTGCACGCCGACACGATCCTGCAATGGCAGATCGCCGTCGCCCGGCAACCGGGCATCGACCTGGTCGAATCCCTGACCTGCGTGCTCGACGGCGAGCTCCTCGTCCCGCGCGAGCTGATCGGTCCGCATCACTCCCGGCTGCACGTCCTCGAGGTCGGCGCGGGCACCCTGCGCCTGGACTATCAGGCGACCGTGTTCGGCACCGCCGTCCCCGACGTGGCCAGCGACTACGACGTGGCCCTGTATCGCCGTCCCAGCCGCTACGCCGAGTCCGACAAGCTGCTCGGCTTCGCCGCCGCCGAATTCGGTTACGGCATCGTCGATCCGGATGTCGCCGCCCGGGTGGCGGCCTGGGTGGGCAGGCGGATCTCATACGTGGCGGGCAGCAGCGCGCCGATCGACGGCGCGGTGGAGACCCTGCTGTCGGGCACCGGCGTCTGCCGCGACTTCTCCCACCTGGTGGTGGCGCTGCTGCGCGCGGTCGGCGTGCCAGCCCGGGTGGCCGCGGTCTACGCACCCGGGTGCGTGCCGATGGATTTCCACGCGGTGGCCGAGGCCTGGGTCGGCGGCGCTTGGCTCACCCTCGACCCGACCTGCCTCGCGCCCCGCTCGAGCCTGGTCCGCATCGCCACCGGCCGCGACGCCGCCGACATCGCCTTCCTGGACAACCACGGCGGCGACATCACCCTCCGATCGATGACCGTCAACGCCTTCGTCGACGGCCCACTCCCCTACGACGACTTCGCCACCCCCAGCATCATCACCTGACGGCCGCACCGAATCAGGTCCTCGACCGGCACGTGCCGTCGGCAGCAGGTAGGGTTCCTCCGCTGGAAGAGGGAGTTCATGAACACTTGGCGCGAGCTGGACGCCGCCACCAGAAGGTCACTGCTGCGCGGCGAACCCGCCACCGATCCCGAGGTCGATCGGATCGCGCGAGCCTATGCGGAAGGCGAACTCAGAGCCCCGATCGCCCGCCAGGTCGTGTACGCGGTGCCGCTCGGGGTGATCGGAGGCATCGGACTGGCGGCGACTCGCTCCGTCACCGGTTGGTCCGTCTCCGACCTCGCACCCTTTCTCGTGCTCGCGGCCGTCGGTTACGTGGTCCTGGCCGCCCGCCGCAAACTCGCGCTGACCCGGATACTCAACGTCAGTCACGGAACTCCGCGAGAACCCGTGCCGGGCACGTCGTCCGAGGCGTTGGCGATCAGAGTCTCCCGGGCAGGCGCGCTGAGAATGATGGCGCCCTACCTGATCGTGATCGTCGCCTTGCTGATCGCCGGCGCGGTGTGGTCGATGCCGTGGTTGGCCGTCGGCGCCGGGCTGGCCGCGGTGCCGGTGCTCGCCTACACGGGCTATCTGCTGACCGGGACGACGACCGATCGAGGCATAATCCTCGACGCGCACGGACTGCACTACCCACATCGCCGCGCCCAGGTGGCATGGGAATCGGTGCGCGAGATCAGGGTTTTCCCGCTGCGCGCGACGGCGAGCGACCAGCGTCAGGTCATCGCGTTCATCCTTCACGACGACGAGCACTACCTGCGGCAGCTCCCCGCCTGGGAAGCGCGGCTGTGCCGGATGAACAGGAAGACCTACCTGTCATCGCTGGTCATGATCGACGGTTTCGTCGACACGCCCGTCGGCGTGATCGCCGCCACCGCGGCCGCGCTGTCACGGTTGCCCGTCACCGCCAGCCACTGATCCCCTGGGCGGCTGTTCGACTCAGCCCTCGGCCGCCAGCTGACCACAGGCCGCGGCGATCTCCTGGCCGCGGGTGTCGCGCACCGTGCACGAGACGCCCTGGGCGATCACGCGGCGGACGAACTCACGCTCGACCGGCTTCGGGCTGGCGTCCCACTCGCTGCCCGGGGTCGGGTTGAGCGGGATCAGGTTCACGTGCACCAACGGACCCAAAGCCTTGTGCAGCTTCTTGCCGAGCATGTCCGCCCGCCACGGCTGGTCGTTGACGTCGCGGATCAGCGCGTACTCGATCGAGACGCGCCGCCCCGACTTGTCCGCGTAATACCGCGCGGCGTCGAGCACCTCGGCGATCGACCAGCGGTTGTTCACCGGCACCAGAGTGTCGCGCAGTTCGTCGTCGGGCGTGTGCAGCGAGACGGCCAAGCGCACCGACATGTCCTCGTCGGCCAGCTTGCGGATCGCGGGCGCGAGGCCGACGGTCGAGACCGTCACCGAGCGCTGCGAGATGCCGAGACCGTCCGGCGCGGGCGAGGTGATCCGCCGGACCGCGTTGACCACCCGCTTGTAGTTGGCCAGCGGCTCCCCCATGCCCATGAAGACGATGTTGGACAGCCGGCCGGGGCCGCCGTGCACCTCACCGTCGCGCAGCGCCGCGGCGGCCGCCCGCACCTGGTCGACGATCTCGGCCGTCGACAGATTGCGGTTCAGACCGGCCTGACCGGTCGCACAGAACGGGCACGCCATGCCGCAGCCCGCCTGGCTGGAGATGCACAGGGTGTTGCGGTCGGGGTAGCGCATGAGCACGCTCTCCAACAGCGTGCCGTCGTGGGCGCGCCACAGCGTCTTGCGGGTGTCGCCCTCGTCGCAGGCCAGGTGGCGGACCACCGACAGCAGCGGTGGGAACAGCGTCGCACCGACCTTCTCGCGCACGTCGGCGGGCAGATCGGTCATCTGCGCGGCATCGGCCTGCAGGCGGCCGTAGTACTGGCGGGCCAGCTGGTCGGCGCGGAACTTGGGCAGGCCGAGCTCCTGCACCGCGACCTTGCGCTCGTCCGCGTCCAGATCGGCGAGGTGGCGCGGCGGCATACCGCGACGCGGGGCATCGAACACGAGGGGCAGGGAGGTGGCCATAATTTCACCATTGTCCCAAACGGCGACGGGCGCCCGATGGCCGGGCCGCCACGCCGAACGCCGTTATCGAGAAGATGCGTGCACCGGTGATAGCCGTCGGCGATGATCGAACCATGTCCACCAACGCAGAATCCGGTGCGTCAGCCGCGGCGCACGAGCCGACGACGCCGAAAGCCGAGCCACCGGCCAAGCATCGCAGGGACGAGCAGGTCCCGGTCAAGCGCGTCACGCCGAAGGGCGTCCACGGATCGCGGACCGGCTACACCTGGACCGGGCTGCTCGCGGCGGCGATCATCGGCATCGTCCTGCTGGTGTTCATCATCCAGAACCTGGACCAGGCGAAGGTCACCCTGTTCTTCTGGGATTTCTCGCTGCCGCTCGGCATCACGGTGCTGCTGTCGGTGATCGCGGGGGCGCTGGTGATGGGCCTGGTCGGCGGCGTCCGGATCCTGCAGCTGCGCCACGCCGCCAAGAAGCCCTGAGCTTACAGCAGGGCGCTGAGCACGAGCCAGGACACGAAGGCCGAGGGCAGCATCGAGTCGAGCCGGTCCATGATGCCGCCGTGGCCGGGCAGCATCGTGCCCATGTCCTTGATGCCGAGCTCCCGCTTGATCTGGGACTCGATCAGGTCGCCGCAGGTCGCCACGACCACCAGGCCGACACCGAGCACCACACCGATCATCGAGTTCGCCTCGAGCAGCAGGGTGACGGTCAGCAGACCGCCGATCACGCTGAACACCAGCGAACCGCAGAATCCCTCCCACGACTTCTTCGGGCTGATCGCGGGCACCATCGGATGCCTGCCGAACAGCACCCCGGCGACATAGCCGCCGACGTCGGAGCACACCACCAGGATCATGAACGTCAGCACCCGCAGGTTGCCGTCGGGCTCGAGCAGCAGCAGCGTGGAGAACGCCGCGAGCAGCGGGATCCAGGTGAGGGTGAACAGCGCGATCGAGGTGTCGCGCAGGAAGTTCTTCGGCGCGGTGTTGAGGCCGTGATCGAACAGCCGCCACACCATGCAGACCAGTGCCGTCGCGGCGAACGCGCCGACCACCCCGCGCGCACCCCACGGCCAGCCGAGCCAGAACACCGCCTGACCGCCCACCAGCAGCGGGATCCGCGGCACCAGCACATCGGCCTCACGCAGCCGCTTGGCGACCTCCCAGGTCGCCACACCGACCGCGGCACCCGCCACGCCGATGAAGACCTTGGGGACGAACAGCAGGATCGCGATGAGCGAGAGCCCGAGGCCGAGGCCGACCGCCAGCGCCGCGGGCAGGTTGCGGCCCGCCCGCGACGCCGGCGCCTGCGGTTCGGCAGGCTCGTCGACCTGTGGTGTCGGCGTCGCCGCGTCGGTCGGGTCGACCTGATCCGGCATCGGCTCCGGTGCCGCTCCCGTGGCGGCGGCGTCTTCGGCCACGATTGTCCCGTCGCTCAACTCGTCGTTCCGTTCATCCCCCGCACGAGCGGGACTGGCGAGATCTGCGCTCAGACCTCGAGCAGTTCGGCTTCCTTGTGCTTGACCAGCTCATCGATCTGGCCCACGTACTTGGCGGTGGTCTTGTCGAGCTCCTTCTCGGCGCGCCCGACCTCGTCCTCACCCGCCTCGCCATCTTTCTGGATCCGGCCGAGTTCGTCCATCGCCTTGCGGCGGACGTTGCGGATCGAGACCTTGGCGTCCTCGCCCTTGCCCTTGGCCATCTTGACCATCTCGCGGCGGCGTTCCTCGGTGAGCTGCGGCACCGTGATCCGCAGGATGTCACCGTTGTTCGTGGGGTTCACGCCCAGGTCGGAGTTGCGGATCGCGTTCTCGATCGGGCCGAGCTGGCTCTGCTCGTAGGGCTTGATCACCACCATGCGCGGCTCGGGCACGGTGATGCTCGCCATCTGCGTGATCGGCGTCGGCGAGCCGTAGTAGTCGACCACCACGCGCGAGAACATGCCGGGGTTGGCGCGGCCGGTCCGAATGGTTCCCAGATCGTCCTTCGCCACCGAGACGGCCTTCTCCATCTTCTCCTCGGCATCGAAGAGCGCTTCATCAATCACGACCGATTCCTCCACAGCGTCGTCATCGTCGTCCTGTCGCGGGACGGGATCAGGACCGAACCAGGGTGCCGATGTGTTCACCGGCGACCGCCCGGGCAATGTTGCCCTTGGTCAGCAAATTGAACACCAGAATCGGCATCTGGTTGTCCATGCAGAGACTGAAGCACGTGGCATCGGCCACCTTCAGGCCCTTTTCGAGCACTTCCTTGTACGTGATCTCGGTGTACATGCTCGCGTTCTTCTCCACGCGGGGGTCGGCGTCGAACACGCCGTCGACCGCCTTGGCCATCAGCACCACGTCGGCGCCGATCTCGAGCGCGCGCTGGGCGGCCGTGGTGTCGGTGGAGAAGTACGGCATGCCCATACCGGCGCCGAAGATCACGACGCGGCCCTTCTCGAGGTGCCGCTTGGCGCGCAGCGGGAGGTACGGCTCGGCGACCTGGCCCATCGTGATGGCGGTCTGCACGCGCGTGTCGACCCCCTGCTTCTGCAGGAAGTCCTGCAGCGCAAGGCTGTTCATGACGGTGCCGAGCATGCCCATGTAGTCGGAGCGGGCGCGTTCCATGCCGCGCTCCTCGAGCTCGGCGCCGCGGAAGAAGTTGCCGCCGCCGATCACCACGGCCACCTGCACGCCGGTCTCGACGATCTCGGCGATCTGCTCGGCCACGGTCTGCACGACATCGGGATCGAGGCCGACCCCACCGCCGCCGAACATCTCCCCACCCAGTTTGAGCAGCACCCGGCGGTATCCAGGGCGGTCGTTACCCGGGTCGGTCATGGGTGGTCGTCTCCTTCGGCGAGGTCGAGATCGGTCGAACTGCGGGCACGCGAATCGGCCGCACAGCAAGGCGAAGCGGCATCCATCCTGCCTTATCCGGTTCTGTTCACCGCACAAGACCCCCTCGGCCGCCGCCGGGAATCGGCGAGAGCCCCTCGGGTGCAGACGTGCGCTGCTCCCGAGGGGCTCTCGTCGGGCCGGATCAGGCCTGGCCGACCTCGAAGCGGGCGAAGCGCTTCACGGTGACGCCGGCATCCTCCAGCAGGGCCTTGACGGTCTTCTTGGAGTCGGTGACGGCGGCCTGCTCGAGCAGAACGACGTCCTTGAAGAAGCCGTTGACGCGGCCCTCGGTGATCTTCGGGAGGGCGGCCTCGGGCTTGCCCTCCTCACGCGCGGTCTGCTCGGCGATGCGGCGCTCGTTCTCGACGATGTCGGCCGGCACCTCCTCGCGGGTCAGGTACTTGGCCTTGAGCGCGGCGACCTGCATGCCGGCGGCACGCGCGGCCTCGGCGGCGGCGTCGCCCTCACCCTCGTACTCGACCAGCACGCCGACGGCGGGCGGCAGGTCCGAGGCACGCTTGTGCAGGTAGGTGGCGACCGGGCCGTCGAAGGAGACGACGCGACGCAGTTCCAGCTTCTCGCCGATCTTGGCGGCCAGCGCCTGCACGGCCTCGTCGACGGTGCTGTCGGCCAGCTTGAGGGCCTTCAGCGCGTCCAGGTCGGCGGGCTTGGCGGCGGCGGCCGCGGTGACGACGGCGTCGGCCAGCTCCTGGAACTCCGCGTTCTTGGCGACGAAGTCGGTCTCGGAGTTGATCTCGACCATGACGCCGTCCTTGGCGATGACCAGACCCTCGGCGGTCGCGCGCTCGGCGCGCTTGCCGACGTCCTTGGCGCCCTTGATGCGCAGCACCTCGACGGCCTTGTCGAAATCGCCGTCGGACTCGGCCAGCGCGTTCTTGCAGTCCATCATGCCGGAGCCGGTGAGCTCGCGGAGCCGCTTCACGTCAGCAGCGGTGTAGTTCGCCATCGGGGGCGAGCCTCCTCGTGTGTGGGGTGCTTGGGGGTTTACACCACCTTGCCGACCGCTTCTGAATTCAGAAGGGCCGGCAAGGTGAACGTAGAGCTACCGATCAGCTCAGAAGTCGGCCGGGGTGTGCTGCGCCGGGTCGGCCTTGACCTCGGCCGCGGCCTCGGCGGGCGTCTCGACGGCGGCCTCGGCGGCCGGGGTCGCCTGAGCCAGCAGCTCCTGCTCCCACTCGGCGAGCGGCTCACCGGCGCCGGCCTCGGGCTTCGCGTCGCCGGAAGCCTGGCCGGCGCGGGCCTGCACGCCCTCGGCCACCGCGGAGGCGACGACCTTGGTGAGCAGAGCGGCGGAACGGATCGCGTCGTCGTTACCCGGGATCGGGTAGTCGACCAGGTCGGGATCGCAGTTGGTGTCCAGGATCGCGATGACCGGGATGTTCAGCTTGCGGGCCTCGCCGACGGCGATGTGCTCCTTGTTGGTGTCGACGACCCAGATGGCCGAGGGCACCTTGGCCATGTCGCGGATACCACCGAGGGTGCGGTCCAGCTTGGTCATCTCACGCGTGAGCATGAGGATTTCCTTCTTGGTGCGACCCTCGAAGCCACCGGTCTGCTCCATGGCCTCGAGCTCCTTCAGGCGCTGCAGGCGCTTGTGGACGGTCGAGAAGTTGGTGAGCATGCCACCCAGCCAGCGCTGGTTGACGTAGGGCATCCCGACGCGAGTCGCCTCGGCCGCGATCGACTCCTGGGCCTGCTTCTTGGTACCGACGAAGAGGACGGTGCCACCGTGGGCGACGGTCTCCTTGACGAACTCGTAGGCCTTGTCGATGTAGGTCAGCGTCTGCTGCAGGTCGATGATGTAGATGCCGTTGCGGTCGGTGAAGATGAACCGCTTCATCTTCGGGTTCCACCGACGAGTCTGGTGCCCGAAGTGCGCGCCGCTGTCGAGCAGCTGCTTCATGGTTACGACAGCCATAGCTCCCGTATCTCTCTTTCGTTGCCGGTTGCCGCAGTCGATCGGCGATCGACTGCCCTGGCGCCACCGAAACCGCCGGACCCGATCGGAAAACCGGGACCAGCCGACGATTCCACTGTTCATCCGCTGGAGAACTCGCGCGGATCAGCCCTCTCGGACGTCTGCGTTGCGAGCGACGACCGGATGGACGAGCACAGGTGGCGCGCGAAGTCGGTCCGTGCCGTGCACATGCTGCTGAGCACAAACCGCGTTGATCAGTCTACGCGGACCGTGGCCAGGGCAGAAATCGCCCCCGCGCATCGCCCGCCGTCCGCCGCGGTGAAGTGCGCGATATCCACATCCGGTGAAGTTGTCCCCAATCGGCGAACGCGTCGCCCGGCGAGGTCGTTCGCCGTCGAGAGTTGGGGCATGAACATCTTCGCACGCACCCTGATCTCGACGTTTTCGCTGGTATGCGCTCTGGGAGCGCTGGCTGCGCCCGCCACGGCGCAATCGGCTGCCGCTGCACCGGTGTGCTCCGGCACCCCATCGGAGGCGGTCCCCGGCCCCGTCGAGCGTCCACGACACGCACCGATCTGTTCCGGTGGTCCGTCGACGACGGCTCCCACGCCGAAGCCGACACCGCGACCCGTGCCGGTCCGGATCACCGTCCACGACCTGGCCACCGCGCCGCCCGCCTCGGCACGCGGCGAGGCCGCACCGGTCGAGGTCGAGATCGTCGTGCGCGGCGGTGGTACCGGCTCGGCGGCGGGGTTGCCCGCGGTGCTGCGTGACCTGGTGCGCGCGCTGGCCACGCCGCAGCGTGTACCGACACCGCGCCCGCACCGCTGAGTCCAGGCATGGGCAAGCACCGGCGCCGCCGCTCGCGGCGCGGTCATCACCGCTGCGGCACCGCCGGCGGTCAGCCGCTCGATCCCCGCCGCCGCCCTGGCCGCCCGCCATCAACGGCGTGGGCCAGCGGCCGGCGCTTCAGGAGCGTGGTGGCCCAGACTTCTTCCTCGGGCAGCGGCCGAACGGTGGTGGCGCTGGTGCGCGCCGCTGTCGCGATGCTGGCGCTGGTCCTGGTTCTGCTCGCCGGGACGGCCGTCGCCGAGGCGGCGGAACCGGGAGCGTTCGGGTGGCCGCTGCGGCCGCGGCCGACCGTGGAGCGACGGTTCGACAAGCCGGAACGGAACTGGCTGCCGGGACATCGCGGCGTGGATCTGGCGGGTTCCGCAGGCCAGGCGGTACTGGCGGCCGGCGACGGCATCGTGGTGTTCGCCGGCGTCGTGGCGGACAAATCAGTGGTGTCGATCGATCACGCGGGCGGACTCAGGACCACGTACGAGCCGGTCGAGCCCCAGGTCTCGGTCGGCGCGCGGGTCACCAGGGGAACTCCGATCGGCACGCTGGTGGCCGGGCACGAGGGGTGTCCGGCCGCCGCCTGCCTGCACTGGGGCGCGCGCCGGGAAGCGTCCGAGCACGGCAGACGCGAGTACGTCGACCCGCTCGGCCTGCTGCACGAGGTGCCGGTGCGGTTGAAACCGATGGTGACCTGAGGCACTGCTCGTCCGAAGCCGCGGTACCGGGACCACAATCGGGACATGGCAGCGTCCTCAGCACCCTTCACCTACTCGGAAACAGGTGCCACCCGCGCGCAGATGCCCACGGGCTACCACGTGTTCCGGCTTCGGCGCGCGATCGGCCGCGGCCGCGACCTCTTCGACCGGAGTGCCGAGCACGTCCTCGCGTTCGGCATCCAGCGCGATGTCGGCGCCTTCCGCGGCGCCGACAGCGAAAAGGCGCAGGCCGGTACGGAGTTGACGGTGCGGATCGGATTCGGGCCGATCGGCGTCACCGCCCCCTGCCGCGTCGTCTATGTCCTCGACGAACCGCACCGACGCGGATTCGCCTACGGCACACTGCCCGGCCATCCGCTGATCGGCGAGGAATTGTTCGCCGTCGAATTCGACCCGACCGATGACACGGTGTACGGCCTGATCACCGCGTTCTCGCGGCCGGGCACCTGGTACGTGGGCCTGGGGCAGCCGCTGGTCCGCCTCGTCCAACGCTGGTTCGCCCACCGCTACCTGAACACGCTGGCCACCACTCTGTGAACCGCTCACACTCGGCCGGGGCGAGACGCAGGGGAGCGCCGCAGGAACCACGCGTGCGGCGCGGGAGACAGCCGTCCGCACGGCGGGCAAGATCGGAACGCCGTGGAACCGGGCCGGGTGACGTGACGAAGCGCTCGCACGAGTTGGTGGCGTCGTCGGCGGCGCCGAGGCGACAATCGGACCATGGCCGACAACGGAGTGCCGTTCACCTATCCCGACGTGGGCGCGACGCGCACGTCCTTCCCGGCCGGATATCAACAGCTCCGGCATCGGCGGTTGATCGGCCACGGCCGGGACCTGTTCGAACGGGCGGCGGCGCACATCTTCGACTTCGGAATGCAGAAGGGAGTCGGCATCTTCCAGCATGCCGACACCGAAACCGCCGAAGCGGGTACGGCATTGACGGTGCGGCTCGGCATCGGCCCGATCGGGATCACCGCCCCCTGCCGCATCGTCTATGTGCTACACGAGCCGAACCGTCGTGGGTTCGCCTACGGCACGCTGCCCGGCCACCCGGAGATCGGCGAGGAACTGTTCGCCGTCGAATACGACCCCACCGACGAGTCCGTCCACGGCCTGGTCACCGCGTTCTCGCGCCCCGGCGCGTGGTACACCCGGCTCGGCGGACCGATCCCCCGTGGGTTCCAGCGCTGGTTCGCCCACCGCTACTTGAAGACGCTGCCCAACAGTCACTGAACCGATCGGCAGGATCACCTACGGATTGCCCAGCGGCGTGGGTTCCTCTGTTTCGGCAGGCGGCTCCGTCAGCCCAACAGGTCCGCCGCCTCACCTGTACTCCGTCGTGCGGCGGCCGGGTCACCCGGCCGCGGGCATCCGGTGTGCCGCTCGCAGACATACCAGTCGAGCAGCTGCGCAAGAACGCCGTCGCCGCGCGGGACGGTGGCTGGTCACCCGGCAGGGGCAGCGCTGGACCGGACTCGAGGACTCCGCCGACTGCCCGTGGCGACGTCGGTCAGGTCGCTGTTGTCGGTCGCCGTCGTCGACAGCGACCGGCATCGCGAAGTCGGCGCCATCGGCGCGGCAGAGCCGGCGACCGATCTCGCCATCGCGCTGCCTGGCCGGACCGCTACCGAGAATCGCATCGTCACAATCGGAAAATGATGTGCTGCAATACTTTCGACCTTCGGGCGCGAGCACGTCGCGAGATCGACAACCAGCCGCATCGCACTGACGAGACCGCGGGTTCGCCTTCTCCCGTCGATCATCCGAGGCCGACATCTCGCCCGAGTTGAGCGCACACCACCACTCGGGCTGCGATCGATTCCGGACCGGTCGGCACCGCGCGCGGGTCGGCGCGGTTGCGGCTCGGCAGGGCCGGCGGGCGGCAAGATGGACCTTCGGAGGTGGTGGTGATGGTGTTGCCCGAGGTCGGGGGCGAGTCCGAGGACGGGGAAGGGGAGGTCGACTACCGGTTCACGCTCGCCAACGAGCGGACGTTCCTGGCATGGATCCGGACCGCCCTGGGTCTGCTGGCGGGTGGCGTCGCGGTGCACACGCTGGTGCAGCCACTCCGGCTCGCGGGTTTCGGCGGAATCATCGCCGTCAGCTGCTTGATCATGTCGTTCGCGGTGGCGCTGGGGGCATTTCGGCACTGGCAGCGGGTGAACGTCGCCATGCGCGGAGGCGCGCCGTTACCGGGGACGATCCTGGTGCCCGTGCTGTCCGTCGGCGTGGCGGTCGTGGCGGTCCTCGCCTGCCTGGCGGTGCTGCTGTCATGACCGCGCAGACTCCGGCGGCCGCGGCCGGTACAGCGCCGGCATGGCGAGATACCTCGCTCGACATGCCGGGTCGCACACTCGTCCCCGCCTACGCGGTGGCCGGCGACGGATGGCCGACCGATGCGCTCGGGTCTCCGGGGACCTGGCCTGGGGGATGGATGCGGCGGCCGGAGGTCGCTCACGCGCGACGAGCTCCCGACCACGAGTCGCTGTGCTCCCCGAGGGCCCGGTGGCGTTGTCGTGACCGTGCCGCCGACGCCGGACTCGGAACGCACGGTGCCCGCGCGGCGGTGCACATCGCCGACAATTCGGCCGGCGGCGGACGCGACCGCGCTCGCGATGGTGCGCGAGCACGGCATCGAGGCGGCGGATCGTGCGCTCATATCCACCCGCGATGTCACCTCCGACGGCAGGCTGACCGTCGTGCATCTCTGCGACGTGGCGTCCCCTGCGCTCGTGCGGTGGTGCTGTCGTGACAGCGCCGACCCTGGCTTCGGAGCGCACGGCGCTGGCTTGGCGGCGGACGTCGCTCGGGGCGGCGGGCTGTGCGCTCCTGTTCGCGCATGAAGTGACAGCAGACGGCTGGCCGACGCTGGCGCTTCCGCTGGTCGCTGCCGCGGCCGCGCTGCTTCTGAGTCTGCTCGGGTGGTCGCGCGGTCGTTCGCTGCATCAGGGGCGGGTGACGGCGGGTGCGCGGCTTGTGGCGATCACGACGACGGCGGTGGCCGTGATGGCACTCATCGCCGTCGGGGGTGTCGTACTCGATCGGTTGACCGGCTGACCGTCCGAGTTCCGGCCTCAGAATTCGCTCGACCCCCTCGATCACCCCGATTACCCTCGACGAGCATGACTCCCGAAGCGTCGGATCAGCTCGCCCCCGCCCTGCGGGACCGGCTGCGCGCTGCCCTGAAGCCCGCCATGAAGGCGCGTGACCGCAGCGCGGTCTCGGCACTGCGCTCGGCGCTGGGAGCCATCGACAACGCCGAAGCCGTCGACGCCACGGATGTGAAGGCCGGTGCGCTGGAAGTCAGCGCCATCGGTCTCGGTGCCGCCGAAGTCAGCCGCCGCCACCTCACCGAAGCCGACATCGAAGCCATCGTGCGCCGCGAGATCGACGAAAGACGCGCCACCGCACTCGAATACGAGCGCCTCGGCGCCACCGACCGCAGTGCGGACCTGAGCGCACAGGCCGATACCCTGGCGGCTCTGCTGTAACGGTGGGTCCGTCCCCGCTCTGCAGCAGACGGCGGAAGGTTTGGCGCCGACCGCACAAGGCCGTCCCGGTCGGCGTTCAGGCGCGCGGGTGGGCCTGGTCGTGAACGCGTTTGAGGCGTTCGACCGAGACGTGGGTGTAGAGCTGGGTGGTGGCCATGCTGGCGTGGCCGAGGAGTTCCTGCACGACGCGCAGGTCGGCCCCGCCCTCCAGGAGATGGGTGGCGGCGGTGTGGCGCAGGCCGTGCGGGCCCATGTCGGGGGCGCCGGGGATGGCGGCGACGGTGTCGTGGACGACGGTTCTGGCTTGGCGCTGGTCGAGGCGGCGGCCGCGTTGCCCGAGCAGGAGCGCGCGGCCGGAGTGGTCGTTGACGAGGGAAGGCCGGCCGGCGCGCAGCCAGGCATCGAGTGCCGTGTCGGCTGGCCCGCCGAACGGCACCGAGCGTTCCTTGTTCCCCTTGCCGAGGACCCGGACGAGGCGGCGTTCCCGGTCGATGTCGTCGATGTCGAGGCCGCACAGTTCGCTCACGCGAATGCCGGTGGCATACAGCAGTTCGACGATCAGCCGGTCGCGCAGCGCCATCGGATCCTGTTGAGCCGCCCCGGATTCCGCCGCGTCCATCGCCTGGACGGCCTGGCCACGCGCCAGCACCGCGGGCAGCACCCGGTGCGCCCTCGGCGCCTGCAGCCGGAGGCCGGGGTCGATACCGAGCCGTCCGGTGTCGGTGAGCCAGGCGGTGAAAGTCTTTGCGGCCGAGGCTCGCCGGGACAGAGTTGTGCGCGCCGCTCCGGTTGCCGCGAGCTCTGCCAGCCACGACCGCAGCAACGGCAGGTCCAGCTCGCGCACGGCCGAATCCGGCGACCGCGCGTACAGGTGTTCCAGCAGCGATCGCACGTCCCCGAGGTACGCCCGAACCGTGTGCGCCGACCGATTCCGCCCCAGCCGCAGATGCCGCCCGAACTCGGTGAGCAGCGCGGTCAGATCATCGGGCAACACATCCATCCCCCCACGGTCGCCCCTCCCCCGCCCCCACGCAACCCACCACGCCGCAGCCAACAGCACCGCCCAGCCCCACCACTTCTCGCTTGCGACAAGACCCACCCGCCGTTCACCGCGGTCGGCGGCAGCGATGTCCCGGCGGTGTCGAGAAACACCTGCCGGCGTGGCGCAGGCATGCTGAGGGCGAACAAACCGGCCAACGCCGATCGGTCACGGTCCTGTCTGTGCCCGAACGGGGCCGTGACGGTCGACGACGCACCCGCCACGCGAACGTGCACCTGGCTGTCGACACTGCACTGCCTGATCGGTCGCCCGGTCTGACCACCCTCGAGTCGTGGCCCGGTACGACGAGCGCTACCGGGCGCCGTGGGACCAGCCGAGACAACGCCATCCCTGTCCCACCGCGGCGTTCTCAGCGGATGCGGAAGCCGCGTGGAGGAGAGCCGTCCTGCCGCCATCCACGGCGACGGTCCCGCACGCACCCGCCCTGACCACATGGACAGGCTCGGGCACGTCTCACCGGCTGTCGGCACGCCGGGATCGGAGGCGGAACCATCCGTCGGAATCGCAGCCGACCAGTTCGGCCAGCTCCAAGCTGACGAGGACAGCTCGGACAGTGGCGAGGTCATGTCCGGACTGTTGGGCCAGGTCGCCGGGTAGGCGGGCGCCGACCGCAGGGAGGGCAGCGTACACATCCGCCTCGACACCGCGGAGGTGCGCGGCGGGGTCCGGTGCCTCGTTGTCGGCGGCGGGCAAGCGCAAGGGGCCCGCTTCGTCGATGACGTCCTCGGCGCGGGTGACGAGCAGTGCCTCGCCCTCCCTGATCATGCGGTGGCAGCCTGCCGAGGACGCGGACCCGACCGGGCCCGGCACCGCCATGGCCGGCCTGCCGAGGCGGCGCGCCCATTTCACGGTGTTGCGGGCGCCGCTGCGCAGCCCGGCCTCGACGACGAGGACGCCGTCACCCAACGTCGCGATCAGCCGGTTGCGCGCGAGGAAACGGTGCTTCTGCGCACTGGTGCCCGGCGGGTATTCACTGACGACGAGCCCGGAGTCGGCGATGGCGGTGAGCAGGCGGTCGTGCTGGGCCGGGTAGGGGCGGTCGACGCCGCAGGCCAGGACCGCGACCGTGGAGCCACCGACGGCCAGTGCCGCCCGGTGCGCGGCCGCGTCGATACCGAAGGCCGCGCCCGAGACGATCGTCCAGCCGCGACCGGCCAGGTCGCAAGCGATCTCGCCGGCCACTTGCAGGCCGTAGCCAGTGCTGCAACGTGAACCGACCATCGCCACAGCACGCTCGGAAGCCCCCTGTAGTGACAGCGGGCCCCGCGCCCACAGCACGAGCGGCACCGCTCCCTCGCGATCCCGATCGGTGTCGAGTTGGTTCAGCCCGAGCATCCGCCACTGCGGCCACTCCGCGTCGTCGGGTGTGATCACCCGGCCTCCGAGCCGGGCCATCATCTCCAGATCCGCCTCCGCCGAATCCAGTTCGCGGCGTGCGGCTGTCGGCCGACGCAAGGCTTCCGGCAGCTCGCATTCGCGGACCGCACGGGCGGCCTCACACACGCCGACCGACGCGATCAACGCCGACAGCGGCGCACAGGGCCCTTGCACCACGCGCGACAGGTACACCCACGCCAATCGCCGATCATCCGCCCCGCCATCGAGATCGACCACCCCGGTCACCTCGCCACCGCGCTCACCGCGGTGCCAGCCGAGGTGCGCTGCATCGCCAGGGCGGGTGCCTCGGTGTCCGACCACGGCGGCAACAACCTCGACCACACCCCTCGATCCCGAATCGGCGACGGCGACAAGGACCCACACCCGCACCGCTCGTTTCCTAGTGCCGACCAGCCACACAGCTGTGCGCACCGTCTTTCGCGGTGAGTAGCCGCGTAGGGCCGCCCAGCCGACGACGACGGCGACGGCGACGGCGACGGCGACGGCGACGGCGACGGCGACGGCGACGGCGACGGCGACGGCGACGGCGACGGCGACGGCGACGGCGACGGCGACGGCGAGCATGCCGCCCGGGCCGGACGGCCGATGGTGGCGAAGTCACCGGTGGAGGTGAGCGGCGCCCGATCGTCGCTGCCCCGGAGCGGCTGGCACCGGCACACCCTCGCCGACGCGCCGCTCACTGCGCACCACGCTGACGAAAGTTCAACGCCGACAGCACATCCTGCACACTCGGCACCTCACCGCCGCGCAGATCACAGATGGTCCAGGCCACGCGGATCGCGCGATCGGCGCCACGAGCCGACATGCGGCCGAGCCGCAACGCCGTATCGATCGGCGCGATCGACTCGCGGGGCAACCGGAACCGTTGCCGCAGGATATGGCCTGGCACTTCGGCATTGGTCGCCCAGCCGTCGGCGCTCCAGCGCTGCGCGGCCCGCGCGCGAGCTTCGGCCACCCGTGCGGCGACGGTGGCGCTGGTCTCCGCCCTCGTGTCGCCGAAAGTAGCGCCCGCCTGGCCGTGCATCTGCACCCAGATGTCGATGCGGTCGAGCAGGGGCCCGGACAGTTTGCCGAGGTAGCGGCGCCGGGCCAGGGGCGCGCAGATGCAGTCGACGTCGCGGGCCGGCGCGCACGGGCAGGGATTGGCGGCCAGGACCAGCTGGAACCGGGCCGGATAGCGCGCGACGCCGTCGCGGCGGGCGATGCGCACCTCGCCCTCCTCGAGCGGAGTACGCAGCGCCTCCAGGACTTTCGTCCCGATCTCGGCGCACTCGTCGAGGAAAAGCACGCCCCGATGCGCCCTGCTCACCGCGCCCGGCCTGGCCATGCCGGACCCGCCGCCGATCATCGCGGTCACCGAGGTGGAGTGGTGCGGGGCAACGAACGGGGCGAGGGTCATCAGCGGCTGCTCGGCCGACAGGGACCCGGCCATCGAATGGATCGCCGTCACCTCGAGCGACTCGGGCTCCGACAGTGGCGGCAGCAGACCAGGAAGACGTTGCGCCAGCATGGTTTTGCCGATGCCGGGCGGACCGGTCAGCAGCAGATGGTGCCCGCCTGCCGCGGCGACCTCCAGTGCCCAGCGCGCCTCGTCCTGGCCGACCACATCGCTCAGATCCCCGGTGGGCACCACCGCGCCGGGGACGACCCCGTCCGGCTCCAGCAGGGCACCCTCACCACGCAGCCAGGCGACGACGGCGCGCAGGCTGGTCGCCCCGAGCACCTCGATGCCCTCGACCAAGCCGGCCTCTGCCACCGCTTCGGCGGGCACCACCACGGTCGGCAAGCCCGCCGTACGTGCCGCGATCACCGCGGGGAGCACGCCGCGCACCCGGCGCACGCGACCGTCCAGCGCGAGTTCACCGAGCAGCACCGTCTTCGCCAGCCGCTCGCCCGGCACCGCGCCGGAGGCGTCGAGCACCGAGACCGCCAGGGCCAGGTCGTACACGCTGCCCACCTTCGGCAGCGTCGCGGGCGACAGGGCCAGGATCACCCGCCCGTCCGGCCACTTCTCGCCCGTGTTCGCGACCGCCGATCTGACCCGGTTGCGCGACTCCTGCAGCGCGGTGTCGGGCAGCCCGACCAGATTCACCGAGGGCAGGCCCTGGCCGATATCGGCCTCGATCTCCACCAGCTGGCCGTCGACCCCGGTGACCGCCACCGACAGCGCCCGTCCGAGAGCCATCAGAACGCGGCGGTCAGGTGGTCGATGACGGGCCGGTGCCCGCGCGGGACCAGCACCGACACCACGTCGAACCGGATCCGGCGCCACGGCCCTTCCTGCTCGGCCAGCCACAACAGCGCCAGCCGCCGGATCCGCTGCTGCTTGCTGAAGGTGACCGACTCGGCGGGCACGCCGAAACCGAGCCCCGAGCGGGTCTTCACCTCGACGAATGCCGTGATCTGCGGATCCTGGACGATCAGGTCCAGTTCGCCGTAGCGGCATCGCCAGTTGCGGGCGACGATCTCCATGCCCGACTCACGCAGATACTGCGCGGCCAGCTTCTCCCCGTATGCGCCGAGCGCCTGCTTGTCTGCCATGGCTGCCAGCGTGCCGCCCGGCGCCGTCGGCATCGGTCCGCCGACCTGGGCGAACGACAAACCTGTGGACAACCGCCCGCCTGTGGACAACCACGGGCGGGCGGGACGGCATCACTCGGGCAGCCGCAGGTCCGGCTTCTCCAGCTCCTCGATGTTCACGTCCTTGAACGTGATCACCCGTACGTGCTTGACGAAGCGCGCGGGACGGTACATGTCCCACACCCAGGCATCGCTCATCCGCACTTCGAAGTAGACCTCGCCGTCGGCGTTCTGCGGCCGCAATTCGACAGAATTGGCCAGGTAGAAGCGACGTTCGGTCTCCACCACGTACGAGAACTGGCCGACGATGTCCTTGTACTCGCGGTACAGGGACAGTTCCATCTCGGTTTCGTACTTCTCGAGGTCCTCAGCACTCATCGGGTGGGAAGTCCTCCTTCTAGCAGCGCCGCGTTCATAGCTGACATCATCGCGCATGCGCGGCGCGGGGAGCCACTCGGCTACCGTCCGGCACCTCGAGGTCGCGCACATTCCGCCAAGAACGGCGGTGTTCGGTGCTCGGTCCGAGTGCGCGCAGCGCCGCCGTGTGCTCGGGCGTGTTGTAGCCCTTGTGCGTGGCGAAGCCGTATCCGGGGTGCCGCGCGTCGAGATCGACCATCATCCGGTCCCTGGTCACCTTGGCCAGGATACTGGCCGCGGCGATACAGGCCGCGGTACCGTCGCCGCCGATCACCGGCAACGACGGAGCGGGCAGCCCGGGGACCTTGAAACCGTCGGTGAGGATGTAGCCCGGGGTACGCCCCAGACCCGCCACGGCCCGGCGCATGCCCTCGATATTGGCCACGTGGATGCCGATCGAGTCGATCTCCCACGCGGGCACCACCACGACGCTCCACGCCAGCGCCAACCGCTGGACGACCGGAAACAGCTCCTCACGGGCCGCCTCGGTGAGTTTCTTGGAGTCGTCGAGCCCGGACAGCTTGTCGTAGGCCTTGGGCGCCAGCAGGCACGCGGCGATCACCAGCGGCCCCGCGCACGGGCCGCGACCCGCCTCGTCGACGCCGGCCACCGGGCCGAGCCCACCGCGGATGAGGGCCGCCTCGAGTGTGCGTAGTCCCCCGGCCCGGCGCATCACCACCCGCGGCGGCCAGTTGGTCCGATCCTGCCCCACAGTTCGATTGTCCCCGTGTCTCAGTTTTCCTGCGCGTTCTGGCTCTTGACCGGACCCATCCGGCCCGGCGGCCAGATCTTGAAGACGGTCTTGCCGCGCACATTGTCCACTGGCACCGTGCCCTGCAGATCATCGCTGACGTGGGCGCGGGAATCGGCCGACTCGTTGCGGTTGTCGCCCATCACCCAGAGGTTGCCCTCGGGCACCTTCACCGGGCCGAACACGCGCCCGGCCGGGTAGACCGCGTTCGGGCGGTCGGTGAACCAGGGGTAGTCCTTCTTGATGTAGGGCTCGTCGAGCGGTTTGCCGTCGACCATGACCCGGCCCTGCGGATCACAGCACTGCACGGTCTGCCCACCGACGGCGATGACGCGCTTGACGAGGTCGTTCTCGTCCGGCGGCACCAGGCCGAAGTAGGAGAGGAAGTTCTGCACACCGCGGATGACGGTGTTGTCGGAACGCACCGACTTGTAGTGCCCGTTCCACGACGGCGGGCCGACGAAGACCACGACATCGCCGGGACCGGGTTCGGACCCGTAGTAGCTGATCTTCTCGACATAGATGCGGTCGCCGATCAGCAGCGTGTTCTCCATCGACTGCGACGGGATCACGTAGGGCCGCCCCACGAAAGTGACCATCAGCGCGGCGATCACCGCGGCGATCACGATCAGGATCGGCAACTCCTGCCAGAACGGCCGCTGCTTCTTCGCGCCGCGCGCTCGTTTGCGCCGTCCACCTTCGTCGCCCGAATCGGACACCGACACCGACCCACTTTCGTCTGCCACGCCGAACAGAGTAGCCCGGCGCCCCGACCGAAGTCGGAGCGCCGGGCTACCGGAAAACTGTGTGCTGGAATCAGCTACCGCAATATCAGCGCTTTTCCTTGATCTTGGCGGCCTTGCCGCGCAGATCGCGCAGGTAGTACAGCTTGGCGCGACGCACGTCACCACGGGTCACGACATCGATGTGGTCGATGTTGGGGCTGTGCACCGGGAAGGTGCGCTCGACACCCACGCCGAAGGACACCTTGCGGACCGTGAAGGTCTCGCCGATGCCGCCGCCCTGACGCCGGATCACGACGCCCTTGAAGACCTGGATGCGCTCCTTCGAGCCTTCGATGACCTTCACGTGCACGTTCAGGGTGTCGCCCGGACGGAAGTCGGGGACATCGCTACGCAGCGACTTCTCGTCGACGAAATCAAGGGTGTTCATTTTCCACCTTTTCGGATTCTTTGCGCGAACAGAGGAACCTGGCGGCACTCGCGCGCTCGACCGGTTCATGCTCAGAACAGGAGTGCTCTCGGACATGACCCGTCCAAGGCAACCGGTTCATTGTGCCAGACCGGGGGGCCGCGGCTGAAATCGGGCGGTCCCCGTCACGGGTCGACGGGCTCGTCGACCCGCTTGCGATGCGGCAGATGCGGGTGCGGCGGCGGCGCCGGCGGTGCCGCGACAACCGTGCGCTGCAGTTCGGCCTCGGCCGCCGTCTTGGCGTGTTCGACGTCGGGTGTGCCCGCGATCAGGTCCTGGATGAAGATCTTGGCCCGGATGGCGGGCCGCCGGTAGCGGCGTTCCCTGGCGAGCGCCCTGGCCATGGTGCGCGGCCGGTCACCGTAGCGCCAGCGCGCCCACGGGGCGCCCGGCCTGCTCAGCCGGACGGCGCCGATGAGCAGCAGCGGGGCGAAGAACATCCCGAACAGACCGGTCCAGATCTTGCCCTTGGCGATGACGACGGCGGCCAGCACCAGGTTCAGCACCAGCGACGCCAGCAGTGCGATGCGGATCCAGATGCCACGCGACTCGCGGAAGTCGTCGTAGTCGAGGAAGGTCGCCGGCTGGACGCCGAGCAGCAGCAGGCCGGTGACGGCGACGGCGACGAAGACCGCGTCCACCGAGGTGCGGCCCTGCTCCTCCCAGTAGACGTCACGCAGGTAGAAGATGAGCGCGAATTCGTCGAGCACCAGCGCGGCGCCGATGCCGAACAGGGCGGACAGCACGCTCGAGGTGACCTGGGTGGAGTCCTCGGCGGTCGCGATCAGCCCGATGCCCGACAGCAGCACCGTGATGACGCCGAACACCATGTGGTGGATGTGGGTGTCGCCGGCCTTGATGTTGCCCGGCCACCACCGCACATTCGCCCTGATCATCCGGACGCTGAGCCGGATGACCAGGAACCCCAGGATGAACCCGAGCAGAAAGCACAGCAGGGGCAGGCGGCCGTGCGCGATCACGTCGTCTTCGAGCCACCGTCGCATGCCGCCCGCCTGCCGTCGAGTTACTTGCCGCCGAATCCCGCCCGGCGCAGCGCGTCGGCCATCGATCCGCTCGGCTCGGCCGCCTGCCTGCGCTGGTTGCCGCCACGCCCCTGAGCCTGGCCGCGTCCCTGCGCCTGTCCACGATCCGAGCCCTGACCACGCCCGCCCTGCGGACGGCCCTGGCCCCGGCCCTGGCCGCGCGGTGCGCCGCCACCACGATTGTCCCCCTGCGCGGGCTTGCCGGGCTCGTCGTCGAGTCGCAAACTCAAACCGATCCGCTGCCGGGCCACGTCGACCTCGAGCACCTTCACCTTCACGACGTCACCGGACTTGACCACCTCGCGCGGATCCTTGACGAAGGTGTGCGACATGGCCGACACGTGCACGAGACCGTCCTGGTGCACGCCGACGTCGACGAACGCGCCGAAGGCTGCCACATTGGTCACGACGCCCTCGAGCACCATGCCGGGCTCGAGGTCGGCGACCTTCTCCACGCCCGCCGCGAATTCGGCGGTCTTGAACTCCGGACGCGGGTCGCGCCCCGGCTTCTCGAGCTCGGCGATGATGTCGCTGACGGTCGGCACACCGAACTTCTCGTCGGTGAAGTCGGCGGGCCGCAACGCGCGCAGCGTGCTGGTGTTGCCGATGACCTCGGCCACCGGACGGCCGGTGTGCTCGAGGATCCGGCGCACGACGGGATAGGCCTCCGGATGCACCGCCGACGTGTCGAGCGGGTCGTCACCGCCGCGGATCCGCAGGAAGCCCGCGCACTGCTCGAACGCCTTGGGCCCGAGCCGAGGCACCTCGAGCAGCGCCGTGCGGCTGCGGAAGGGGCCGTTCTGATCGCGGTGCGCCACAATGCTTTCCGCCACCGAACCGGACACGCCGGAGACGCGGGACAGCAGCGGCACCGAGGCCGTGTTCACGTCGACGCCGACCGCGTTCACCGCGTCCTCGACGACGGCGCCCAGCGAGCGGGCCAGCAGCGTTTCGGACACGTCGTGCTGGTACTGGCCGACGCCGATGGACTTCGGATCGATCTTCACCAGCTCGGCCAGCGGGTCCTGCAGACGGCGGGCGATGGAGACCGCGCCGCGCAGCGAGACGTCCATGTCGGGCAGTTCGGCCGAGGCGTAGGCCGAGGCCGAGTACACCGACGCGCCCGCCTCGGAGACCACGATCTTGGTCGGCTTGTTCTCGGGGATGCGCGAGATCAGTTCGGCGGCAAGGGCATCGGTCTCGCGCGAGGCCGTGCCGTTGCCGATCGCGATGAGCTCGACGTTGAAGCGCGCCACCAGCGCGGCCAGCACAGCGAGGGACTTCTCGGTCTGGCCCTGGGGCTTGTGCGGATAGATGACCTCGGTCGCGACAGCCTTGCCGGTGGCGTCGACGACGGCGACTTTCACACCGGTGCGGTAGCCCGGATCGAGGCCCATGGTGGTGCGGGTGCCCGCCGGGGCGGCCAGCAGCAGGTCGCGCAGGTTGGCGGCGAACACGTCGACCGCGTCCTTCTCCGCCGCCTGGCGCAACCGCATGCGGGTGTCGATGCCCAGGCTCACCTGGAGTTTGGTGCGCCAGGCCCAGCGCACGGTGTCGAGCAGCCAGGAGTCGGCGGGGCGGCCCTGGTCGGCGATGCCGAAGGCGACCGCGATGCGGCCCTCGTAAATGGTGCGCGCGCCGGGCTCGGGCTCCTCGGTGTCGGGTTCGAGGTGCAGGGTGAGCACCTCTTCCTTCTCACCGCGCAGCAGCGCCAGGATGCGATGGGAGGGCAGCTTGTGGAAGGGCTCGCTGAACTCGAAGTAGTCGGCGAACTTGGCGCCGGCCTCCTCCTTGCCCGCGCGCACCGTCGAGGTGACCTGGCCGCGGTTCCACATGAGTTCACGCAGCTCGCCGACGAGATCGGCGTCTTCGGCGAAACGTTCGACCAGGATGGCGCGGGCGCCCTCGAGCTGTTCGGCGGTGTAGCCGGCCGGGTCGGTGGTCGGATCGCCGATCAGCGCGTCGGCCACCGGCTCGTGCCCGGCCTCCCGCGCGATCTGGGCCTTGGTGCGGCGCTTGGGCTTGTACGGCAGGTAGATGTCCTCGAGCCGGGCCTTGGTCTCGGCGAGCATGATCTGCTGGTGCAGCGCCGGGTCGAGTTTGCCTTGGCCACGGATGGATTCGATGATCGCGCCGCGCCGCTCGTCGAGTTCGCGCAGGTACCCGAGGCGCTCCTCGAGCTGACGCAACTGGGCGTCGTCGAGGCCACCGGTGACCTCCTTGCGGTAGCGCGCGATGAACGGCACCGTGGAGCCGCCGTCGAGCAGTTCGACGGCGGCACGGACCTGGGTCTCGCGCACCCCCAGTTCGTCGGCGATCCGCCTGCCCACGCTGGCGAGGATGGTCGTGGTGTCGGTCTCGGGCGCTGTCGTCACGTCCGCAGAGACTACAGCTCTCCCCCGACACCCGGTGGACTCCCAGGTCAGCTCAGGAGCTCCCTGGCGAGTTCGCGCATTTCGGCCTTGCGGACCTTTCCGGTGACCGTCATCGGGAACTCGTCGACGACGTGGACGTAGCGAGGGATCTTGTAGTGGGCCAGGCGGCCGGTGCAGAAATCGCGGATCGCGCCGGCGTCGAGCGGGGTGGCGCCCTCGCGCAGACGCAGCCAGACCATCAGTTCCTCACCGTATTTCGGGTCGGGGACGCCGATCACCTGGGCGTCGACGATGTCGGGATGGGTGTAGAGGAACTCCTCGATCTCGCGCGGGTAGATGTTCTCGCCGCCGCGGATCACCATGTCCTTGATCCGGCCGGTGACCGAGAGGTAGCCGTCGTCGTCCATCACGCCGATGTCGCCGGTGTGCATCCAGCGGGCGGCATCGATGGCCTCGGCGGTCTTGTCGGGCTGGTCCCAGTAGCCGAGCATCACCGAATAGCCGCGGGTGCACAGCTCCCCCGCCTCGCCGCGCGGCAGCGTGCGGCCGGTGCCAGGGTCGACGACCTTGACCTCGAGGTGCGGCCCGACCCGGCCGACGGTGGCGGTGCGTCGGTCGATGCTGTCGTCGCGGCGGGTCTGGGTGGACACCGGGGAGGTCTCGGTCATGCCGTAGCAGATGGAGACCTCGGCCATGCCCATCCGATCGATCACCCGCTTCATCACCTCGACCGGGCACGGCGAGCCCGCCATGATGCCGGTGCGCAGGCTCGACAGGTCCGGGGTCGCCCCGGCGTCGAGTTCGGCGAGCATGGCGATGAACATGGTCGGCACACCGTAGAGCGAGGTGCAGCGTTCGGCGGCGACGGCGGCCAGGGTGGCGGCCGGGTCGAAGGACGGGGCCGGGATCACGACGGCCGCGCCGTGCGAGGTCGCCGCGAGATTACCCATGACCATGCCGAAACAGTGGTAGTACGGCACCGGCACACAGATCCGGTCGGCCTCGGTGTACCCGCAGAGTTCGCCGACGAAGAAGCCGTTGTTGAGGATGTTGTGGTGACTCAGCGTCGCGCCCTTCGGGAAACCGGTTGTCCCCGAGGTGTATTGGATATTGATGGGGTCGTCGGCGGACAGGGTCGCCGCGATCGCGGCGAGCCGGTCGGTGTCGGGCGCGGTGTCGGCCACCTCCCGCCACTCGTCGGTGCCCAGGATCAGCACCTGTTCCAGCGCCGCGCAGGTCGGCCGCACCTGCTCGATCATGGCCACGTAGTTCGACGTCTTGAACTCGGGCGCGGCGACCAGCATGCGCACGCCCGACTGCCCGAGGACGTACTCGAGTTCGCTGGTCCGGTAGGCCGGATTGATGTTGACCAGGATCGCCCCGAGCTTGGCCGTCGCGTACTGCACCAGGAACCACTCCGCGCAGTTCGGCGCCCAGATCCCGACCCGGTCACCCGCGACGATGCCGCGCGCGGCCAGCCCGGTCGCGACGGCGTCGACCGCCGTGCCCAGCTCGCGGTAGGTCCAGCGGCGGCCGGTGGGACGGTCCACCAGCGCGTCGTTGCCGGGGAACGCCGCGACCGTGCGATCCAGATTGGCGCCGATGGTGTCGCCGAGCAGCGCGACATCGGCGAGTCCATGGGTGTAGCTCAGTTCGGACATCAGCGGTTCTCCTTGCCGCGCAGCAGGAATCGCTGCACTTTTCCACTGGGAGTCTTGGGCAGACTCGCCACGAAGTGCACGGTTCGCGGGTAGGCGTGGGCCGCGAACTTGTCTTTGACCAGCTGTTGCAGCTGCGCCGCCAGCTCAGGGCTCCCCCCGACGCCGTCACGGGTCACCACGAACGCCTCGAGCACCTCGCCGCGCAGTTCGTCGGGCATGCCGACCACGGCCGCCTCCACGACCTCGTCGTGCAGCACGAGCACGCTCTCGACCTCGAAGGGGCCGATCCGGTAGCCGGCCATGATGATCACGTCGTCGTCGCGGGAGCTGAAGCGGAAGAAGCCGTCGGCGTCCCGGGAGCCCACGTCGCCGGTCAGGTACCAGCGACCGTCGGCGGTGAAGCGGTCGGCCGTGCGCTCGGGGGCGTCGAGGTAGCCGAGGAACCATAGCAGCGGGCTGTGGTGGGTGTCGATGGCGACGCGGCCGATCTCGCCCGGCGCCGCCTCGACATCGGCGTCGTCGGACAGGACCGCGCAGCGCCAGCCGGGCAGCTCGGCGCCCATCGACCCGAGCGGGGCAGGCCGGTCCAGCTCCGGATGCCAGGCGTGGCAGATGACCATGCCGTGCTCGGTCTGGCCGTAGTGGTCGCGCACGGCGACGCCCAGCGACTGCGCCGACCAGGCCACCACGTCGGGGGTGAGCGGTTCGCCCGCCGAGGACGCCCGCCGCAGCGTGATCCCCTCGGGCGCGGCGCCCGCCCGCAGCGCCCGGTACACCGTCGGCGCCGCCGCGAAGTTGGTGACGCCGAAGCGGCGCAGCACCTCCAGGGTGAGCGGCGCGGAGAACCCGGCGTGCAGCAGCAGGCTGCGCCCGCCCGAGGCCAGCGGCGCCAGGATCGCGTAGTAGAGGCCGTAGGCCCAGCCCGGGTCGGCGGCGTTCCAGTAGACGTCTTCCGGGCGCACGTCCAGGGCGAACTCCTGGTAGGCGTGGAACGAGGCGAGCGCGCGCACCGGGATCGGCACGCCCTTCGGCGTGCCGGTGGTGCCGCTGGTGAACAGCTGGACGAGCAGGCCGTCACCGCCGACCGCCACCGGTTCGGCGCGCGGGTCGTCGGGCTCGTGCGCGGCGAGCAGATCCGCGAACGAGAGCGTGCCGGGCACCGCGTCCCCACCGACGACGATCGTCCGGCGCCGCGGGTCGGCCGGGATGTCCTCGCTCGCGAGCTTCGGGGCCTGGTCGGCGTCGGCGATCACGACCGCGGCACGGCTCGCGGCGAGCCGGAAGCCGATGGCGGGCGGGGCGAACGCGGTGAACAGCGGCACGTGGACCGCCCCGCGCCGCCAGATCCCCAGCAGCGCCACCACCAGGTCGGCGGACTTGGCCATCAGCGTGGCCACCCGATCGCCGGGGCCGACGCCGAGTTCGGCGAGGGCGGCTGCGAAGCGCGCCGACCGCTCGCGCAGTTCGCCGTAGGTCAGGTCGTGCGCGCTCAGGTCCGACTCGACGACGGTGAAGGCGATCCCCTCGGCCGGATGCCGATCACACAGCAGCTGGGCCGCGCAGGCCTCCGGTGCGTCGTAGCGGGTGAGCAGGTCGCGTACGCGCGCGTCCAGGTCGGTAGTCATCGCAGTTCTCCTCAACACCCTGGGCCGGGCCGCCAGGTCTCCCTTAGAATGTGGCACACCTCACGTTCGCTACTACCCCCGAAAAGGGGTGACCATGTCGGCCACTTCCCTGCTGCGTCCCCGCGACGGCGATGCGCTGCGCGCCGAGATCCGCTGGGTGGCGCGCCGGGCGAATGTCCCGGTGGTCTTCGGCGGGCCCGTCCACGACGACGCGTTGCTGCTCACGGAGTTCGTCGGCACCGTCACCACCGGGCTGCGCGGGCTCACGGTGCTGCGCACCTCCGGGCTGGGCGGCCAGGTCATGGAGCATCACCGGCCCGCGGCGGTGGCCGACTATCGCGGCGCCTCCTCGATCACCCACCACTACGACGGGCCGGTCGTCGGCGAGGGCCTGCGCTCGGTGGTCGCTGTGCCGGTCGTGGTGGCCGACCGGCCGCGCGCCGTGCTCTACGCGGCGACCCGCGGCACGAGCCCGCTGGGTGATCGGACGACCGAGGTGATCGTGCAGGCGGGCAGGCGGCTCGCGGCCGAGATCGCGATCCGCGACGAGGTGGATCGGCGGGTGCGGCTGCTCGAGCTCACCGCACCGGCGCCGTCGGCGACCCCGGAGGTCACCGAGGAGCTGCGCGGGATCCACGCGGACCTGCGCGCCCTGGCCGCCGACGCGGGCGACGCGGCGCTGCGCGATCGGCTCGCCGGTCTCTGCGACCGGCTCACCGGCGTGCTCGTCGGCGAGTCCAGCGAGGCGGTGCCGCGGTTGTCGCGCCGCGAACTCGACGTGCTCGCTCAGATCGCACTGGGCTGTACGAATCAGGAAGCGGCGCTGCGGCTCTCACTCGGGCCCGAAACGGTCAAGAGCTATCTGCGGCAGGCGATGAGCAAGCTCGACGCGCGCACCAGACACGAAGCGGTCGCGCTCGCCCGGCGGCACCGGCTGCTGCCCTGATGTGGGATCCGTCACGCGCCGATCGAGCGCTCCGGCGACAGGGCCGCGCGGATCGGCCGTCGCCGTGATGTCCCGTATGCCCGGGTTCGCCGACGGCATCCGCACCGCGACCATGCCGCCTCGCCGCGAATTCGCAAGGGACACAAGGTCTGAACTGCGCGCATCGACGACCTGATCGCCGACAGGTGGTGCACAGCGATCGCCGAACCCGTTCCGGATGGAATGAGCAATCCCCATCGTGGACTCCTACACAGCGAACAACCCAGGTGAATACCCAATTGTCTTTGCGACAAAACAATCTCGATGCCCGTTCGGACCGGTACCGTCGGTCCGATGACGGAGCCTTTCCACCTGGCCGGTGTCTCGCTCGACTGTGACGACCCCGAGACCCTCGCCCGCTTCTATCTGGGTTTGCTCGGCGGCCGCGTGTTGTGGAACGACGCGCACAGCGTGGGCATCCGCATTCCGTCCGGGCTCACCCTGGCCGCGCAACGCGTCGAGAACTACTACCCGCCGCAGTGGCCGGGCAGCGCCGCCGTGCAGCTGGAACTCGCCGCCGATGCCGACCTGGCCCTGTGCGAACAGCACGCCCTCGCGATCGGGGCCAAACCCGCTCCGGTGCAACAGGATCCGCGCTGGCGGGTGCTGCTCGACCCGGCCGGTCACCCGTTCTGCATCACCACCAGGTCCGCCACGACCTGACGACCGCTACTCCGGCAACAGATCGGGCCGCCGCGCGCGTGTGCGTTCCAGCGCCTGCTCGTGCCGCCAGGCGGCCACCTTGGCGTGGTCACCGGAGAGCAGGACCGGCGGCACGTCCAGACCGCGCCAGGAGACCGGACGCGTGTAGCTCGGGCCCTCTAGCAGGCCGTCGGAGAACGAATCCTCCTGGTGGGATTGCTGATTGCCGAGGACACCGGGGATCAGCCGCACCACGGCCTCGGTCATCACCAGCACCGCGGCCTCGCCGCCGATGAGCACGTAGTCGCCGATGCTCACCTCCTCCACCCGGACGCGGCGGGCGGCGTCGTCGAAGACGCGCTGGTCGATGCCCTCGTAGCGGCCGCACGCGAACACGAGATGCCGCTCGGTGGACCAGCGCTGGGCGGTGGCCTGGGTGAACGGAACCCCCGCAGGCGTGGGGACGACGAGCAGGGCGTCGTCGGGGCACACCTCGTCGAGCGCGTCGCCCCAGACGGTCGGCTTCATGACCATGCCGGGGCCGCCGCCGTAGGGCGAATCGTCGACGGACTTGTGCACGTCGTGGGTCCAGCGACGCAGATCGTGCACACCGATCGAGATCAGGCCCTTGTCGACGGCCTTGCCGAGCAGCGCGGTGCGCAGCGGCTCCAGGTACTCCGGAAAGATCGTGACGACGTCGAGTTGCACGAATTACTCCGGATCGAGCAGGCCCTCGGGCGGATCGATGACCACCAGTCCGGCGGCGATCGACACGGTCGGCACGATGGCGGTGACAAAGGGAATGAGGATCTCGCGGCCGTCGTCGGCGGCGCGCACCGACAGCAGTTCGCCCGCGGCCGAATGCAGCACCTCGGTGACCTCGCCGACCACGGCGCCGTCGGTGAGCCGGACCTCGAGGCCCTCGAGTTCGTGGTCGTAATAGGAGTCGTCGTCCGACGGCGGCAGCGACTCACTGTCGACGACGAACAGCATCCCGCGCAGCGCGTCGGCGGCGGTGCGATCGTCGACGCCCTCGACGAACACCAGAAGCCGGCCCGAGTGCTCTCGGGCCGACTTCACGGTGTAGTCGCGGGTCGCTTTCGCTTTCGGCATCCTGCCGTGCAGGGTGGCGCCCGGCGCGAACCGGAGTTCCGGCTCGTCGGTGCGCACTTCCACGACGAGTTCGCCGCGCACACCGTGCGACTTGGCGACCCGACCTACGACGAGTTCCATCTAGGCGTCGGTGTCGACCACGTCGACCCGGATACCGCGGCCGCCGATACCGGCGACCAGGGTGCGCAGCGCGGTCGCGGTGCGGCCACCGCGTCCGATCACCTTGCCCAGGTCCTCAGGGTGGACGTGCACCTCGACCGTGCGTCCGCGGCGGCCTGTGATCAGCTCGACGCGGACGTCATCGGGGTTGGCGACGATGCCGCGAACCAGATGTTCGACGGCATCGGCAACAACGGCAGTCATTACTCGGCAGCCTCGGCGGCGGGAGCCTCAGCGGCTTCCTCGTCCTTCTTGGCGGCCTTCTTCTTGGGGGTGACGGCCTCGGCGACGGGCTCGTTGTCGGCGGCGGCCAGCGCGGCGTTGAACAGGTCCAGCTTGGACGGCTTGGCGGCCTTCACCTTGAGGGTGCCCTCGGTGCCCGGCAGGCCCTTGAACTTCTGCCAGTCGCCGGTGATCTCCAGCAGGCGCTGCACCGACTCGGTCGGCTGCGCGCCGACGGACAGCCAGTACGCGACGCGATCGGCATCGATCTCGATCAGCGACGGCTCTTCCTTCGGGTGGTACTTGCCGATGGACTCGATGGCCCGGCCGTCACGACGGGTGCGGGCGTCCGCGACGACGACGCGGTACTGCGGGTTGCGGATCTTGCCCAGGCGGGTGAGTTTGATGCGAACAGCCATGCTGATCTGCCTCTTTCGATAGTTTTGGTCACCACGCGATTCGGCGACCCACATGGTCTGCGGGTCCGGTTTCGCGCATGGAGTGCGTGACCGCCGCGCGGTACGTAACCGGAGACGGGCTGACACTGTCCAGGAAGGACGGTTGACCATTGTGCCAGACCGGCACCGTCCACCCGAAATCGCCCGCCGGGTTCGCGGTGCTGGACCCGCGCCCGAAGCCCGGTGCGACCCGCGCGCTCAGCGGTGGCCGGTGACCGGGTTGGGGGTTTTGACGACCAGGCCGCGCAGGACCACCCATTGAGGGTCGGTGAGAGCGGCGGGGCGGGCGCGCGGGTCTTCCGCGTAGACGACGAAGTCGGCGGGAGCGCCCTCTTCGATGCTCTCGCGGCCCAGCCAGGTGCGGGCGTTCCAGGAGGCGGCGCCGAGGGCGTCGTGGGGCGAGAGGCCTGCGCCGGAGAGGGCGGCGATCTCGTCGGCGATGCGGCCGTGGCGGATGGAGCCGCCGGCGTCGGTGCCCGCGTAGATCGGCACACCGGCCTCGTGGGCCTTGCCGACGGTGTCTCGGACGCGGCGGTGCAGGTCGCGCATGTGGGCGGCGTAGACCGGGAACTTGGTGGCGCTGTCGGCGATGCCGGGGAAGGTGTCGATGTTGATCAGGGTCGGGACCAGCGCGGTGCCGTGGGCGACCATGAGTTCGATGGTGTCGTCGGTGAGGCCGGTGCCGTGTTCGAGGCAGTCGATGCCCGCGTTGATCAGGCCCGGCAGGGCGTCCTCGCCGAAGACGTGCGCGGTGACGCGGGCGCCGTTGGCGTGGGCGGCGTCGATCGCCTGCTTCAGGATGTCGTCGCT
The DNA here is from genome assembly GCF_003182135.1 of Nocardia neocaledoniensis. Classification (GTDB taxonomy): domain Bacteria; phylum Actinomycetota; class Actinomycetes; order Mycobacteriales; family Mycobacteriaceae; genus Nocardia; species Nocardia neocaledoniensis. The sequence continues at coordinate 743,742 of NZ_QGTL01000001.1, forward strand.
CCACAGCGGGCGCAGATCGCCGACCGACCGGTCGATCCAGTCGCCGACGATCTTGACCCAGCCGTCGCCGAAGCGGGCCTGCTCGGCCACGATCTCGGGCAGGTCGCGCTCGTCGTCGAGTTCGATGCCGAGTTCGCGGATGTAGCGCTTCGGGCGGGCGATGTGGCGGCCCGCGCGGATGATGCGCGGGAGTTCGGCGTGCTCGTCGATGAAGCGGGTGTCGATCGGCGAGCCCGCGTCGCGCAGCAGCAGCGCGCCCGCGTCGCGTTCGGTCTCGGCCTGCTCGATCGCGCCGTCGTGGGTCTCGTCCCCGCCGCCGTAGCGGATGCCGACGTGGCAGTGCGCGTCGACCAGACCCGGGACGATCCACCCTGTGCGGCACAGCGTTTCGGCTCCGGGCACCGGCTCGAAGGTCACGGCGCCGTCGACGACCCAGAGGTCACGTTCGGAATCACCGGGGAGAACCACACCACGCAGATGCACACGAACCTCCAGACGTCGGCCTGGATCCGAACCTACCGCGCCCGATCCGCGTACGCACACGGGCGCCATCCGATCGCGTCACCACCCGATGCGGGTCTCCCGCCGCAGGCCTCACCGCCGATGCGAGCCGCGCGACCAGTGGACTCCACGCTCCGCACCGGACGCGCTCGAGATCGGCAACACACAGCTTTCGCGACCGCGCGGAGCGGCCGCTACTCGGCGCTCGGGCTGCTGTCGAGAAAGACCCGCACGGCCGTGATGCGTGGGCTGTCCGCCGCGAAGTCGACGAAAGCGATGCCCCGCGCGGAGCCGATGCGCACGCTCGCGCTCACCGTGCGGCCCGCGGCGATCAGTTTGTCCCACGTCATCCCGCGCGCCCGGTCGGCGAAGTCCGCGATTGAGAGCGGGTTCCCGGCGGGAAGCTCGAGCACGGTGCGCTCGTCGAGCAGCGCCCGCACGCCGTCGACGTCACCGGACGCGGCCGCCGCGAACAGCGCCGCGACCGCCCGCTTGCCCCGGCCGCCGATGCCGCGCAGCGCGCGCATCATGCCCAGCGCGCCGCCGACGCCGAGCTCACCGATCAGCTGTGGCCCGAGCTTCGCGCCCGCGAGCATCCCCGAGGGGCCGGTGCGCACCAGCCGTCCGATCATCACGCCGAGTTCCCAGTGCGCGGCGAGCCGCGCGATCCGCCAGCCGCCGTCGGTCGCCACCAGGTCGTAGCGCAGGTGCATGGGCACCGAGACGGTGGCGCCCGTCGACATGGTCGTCTCGATGTGCAGGTCGCGCACGACCGTGTGCCCGGCGACGATGTCGCGCTCGACCCGGAAGGCGATGTCGTTGGGCGCGATGAACACGTTATAGAAACGCGAGATGGCCTCGGGGCCGATGTGCTCGCGGGAACCGTAGGGGTCGTGCACGGCGGCCTGGTCGGCGAACAGACCGACCCAGGCGGCCTTGTCGTGCGCCGCCACGGCACGCGGGGATGCCAGCACCGCCGCCAGCAGGTCTTCAGCGGTCCGGTCGACCGGCATGTGCGTCCTCCATTATCGCTCGCCCCCTGCGCCATCCATGATAGAACGTGTTCTAGTTTTGCGTCGCCGATCGTGGCAGGCGCCTGTTGGACAGAGGATCTCGATGGACTGGTACACCGGGAACACGACCTACGACACGGTGCTGGCCATCGCCTTCGCCTTCGCCGCGTTCGTCATCGTGGGTGGGTTGTTCGCGCAGAGCCCGTACGGCCGCTTCGCCTCGAACGCGGTGGGCTTCAATCTCAATCCCAAGCTGGGCTGGTGGCTGATGGAGTTGCCCGCGACCGTCGTGTTCGCGGTCTTCTACCTGAGCGGCCCCGACCGCTTCGAGCCCGTTCCGCTGGTGTTGGCCGCGATCTGGGTGCTGCACTACGGCAATCGCGGCTGGTTCTTCCCGCTCTCGATTCGGCAGGTGCCGGGCAAGAAGAGCACCTTCAACGTGTCGGTCGTCGGGGCGGGCGTGTTCGTGACGGCCCTGCACGGGTACCTCAACGGCGCCTTCTTCAGCAACGACTACAAGAACCAGTACAGCACCGCGTGGCTCACCGACCCGCGGTTCCTGATCGGGCTGGTGGTGTATCTGGGCGGGTTCGCGCTGCTGGTGCGGTCGGAATCGATCGTGCGGAACCTGCGCGACAAGGACGACCCCGGCGCCGCCGAGTACCGCGTTCCGCACGGCGGGGGCTTCCGCTTCGTCAGCAGCCCGGCCTATCTCGGCGAGCTGATCGCGTGGGCCGGGTTCGCGCTGCTCACCTGGTCGCTGGCCGGCGTGGCGATCTTCCTGATCACCGCGGGCAACCTGGTGCCCCGCGCGTTCGCGACCCATCGCTGGTACCGCGAGAAGTTCGCCGACTACCCGGCGAACCGAAAGGCGTTGATCCCCGGCGTGATCTGAGCCGGAACACGCCAACGCCCGCGACCGGAATTCGGTCGCGGGCGTTGTCTGTCTATCAGTTCTTCGGGAACTTCAGCTGGGAGAGGTCGATGCCCTCGAGGCCGGGCGGCATCTGGTCCAGTCCGGGCGGCATCTTCGACAGGTCCATGCCCGGAGGCAGGCCCGGCATCCCGGCGGGCATGCCGGGGAAACCACCGCGGTTCTTGGGCGGGGTCGGCCCGCGGCCACCCTTCTTGCCCTTCTTGCCCTTCTTGTTGTTGCCGCGCCGCGCGCCGGGCAGACCCATCTGCCTGCCCATCATGGCCATCATCTTCTTGGCCTCGAAGAAGCGGTCGACGAGCTGGTTCACCTCGGAGACCTGCACGCCCGAACCGTTGGCGATGCGCAGGCGGCGGGAGGCGTTGATGATCTTCGGGTTGTCGCGCTCGGCGGGGGTCATGCCGCGGATGATGGCCTGCACCCGGTCGAGCTGCTTGTCGTCGACCGCGGCGAGGGCGTCCTTCATCTGACCGGCGCCGGGCAGCATGCCGAGCAGATTGCCGATCGGACCCATCTTGCGGATCGCCAGCATCTGATCGAGGAAGTCCTCGAGGGTGAGCTCGCCGCTGCCGATCTTGCGGGCGGTCGCCTCGGCCTGCTCGGCGTCGTAGACCTGCTCGGCCTGCTCGATGAGGGTGAGCACGTCGCCCATGCCGAGGATGCGCGAGGCCATCCGGTCGGGGTGGAAGACGTCGAAGTCCTCGAGCTTCTCACCGGTGGAGGCGAACATGATCGGCGCGCCGGTCACATTGCGCACCGACAGCGCCGCGCCACCGCGGGCGTCGCCGTCGAGCTTGGTGAGCACGACACCGGTGAAGCCGACGCCGTCGCGGAAGGCCTCGGCGGTGCTGACCGCGTCCTGACCGATCATCGCGTCGAGGACGAACAGCGTCTCGTCGGGCTGCACGGCGTCGCGGATGCCCGCGGCCTGGCGCATGAGCTCGGCGTCGATACCGAGGCGGCCCGCGGTGTCGACGATCACGACGTCGTACTGCTTGGACTTGGCCTCTTCGACACCGGCCCTGGCCACGCCGACGGGGTCGGCCGCGGTGATACCGAGCGGATTCTCGCCGCCGCCGACGGAGGTGCCGGGATGCGGAGCGAACACGGGCACGCCCGCGCGCTCACCGACGACCTGCAGCTGGGTGACCGCGCCGGGGCGCTGGAGGTCACACGCGACCAGCAGCGGCTGATGCCCCTGGCCCTTCAGCCATTTGGCGAGCTTGCCGGCCAGGGTGGTCTTACCGGCGCCCTGCAGACCGGCCAGCATGATGACCGTCGGCGGGTTCTTGGCGAGGTTGAGCCTGCGGGTCTCGCCGCCGAGGATGCCGACGAGCTCCTCGTTGACGATCTTGACGACCTGCTGCGCCGGGTTCAGCGCCGCGGAGACCTCGGCGCCCTTGGCGCGTTCCTTGACGTTGGTGATGAAGCCGCGCACCACGGGCAGCGCGACATCGGCTTCGAGGAGAGCGAGGCGGATCTCGCGCGCGGTGGCGTCGATGTCGGCCGGTGACAGCCGCCCCTTACCGCGCAGATCCTGCAGTGCACCGGTAAGCCGGTCGGACAGGGATTCGAACACCGATCGCGCTCCTGATCTGAAAGGGACCTCTATTGCCCTCCCAGGGTAATGGGTGTTATTCCCGGTGGCGCACGTGCGGTGGCATGCTGCGGCGCAACTCGTGATTCTCGATGTTCACCAGATACACCGCTTCCCTGCCGGTGAGGCCGAGTTCGCGGGCGAGTGTCTCGATGCGCTGCCATTCGGCGTCGGGGCTGTCCTCGTGGTGGGAGGTCGTGGAGGCGATGGTCATCGCCGCCAGTGCCTGCGCCCCGGTGAGGGTGCGTCCCGGTAGCCACGAAACAACCCACAGGTCACCGCCGACGCACCGCGCGATGTGCGCGGTGGCGTCGCTGGTCATCATCGATGCGGACACGACTTCGATAGCCACGGATCTGCTCCCCTCTGGACGGGTGACAGCCAGACCTTTCGAATGCTATAGGTCCATCCGCGACTTATCGGGCAACGCGGACTCATTGCGGGGCAACCTGATAGCAATCGGTGGTGAAAATGTGTCCTACCGCTCAGTCGGCTGCGTTCTCCGCCGGTGGCGGCGTTGGCGCCGGTCGGGGCACCACATCCAGGACGGCCTTCTCGATGCGGGCGCGTAGCTGAGGACTGTCGGCGTCGCCGAGATCGAGGCAGAAGGCGTCGACCACGGCCGAACCCATCGTCACCACCTTGGCCCACCGCACATTCGCGCCCGCCGTGGCGAAGACCCCGGCCAGCCTGCTGAGCAGGCCCACCCGGTCCTCGGCGCGCAGTTCCAGGATCACCTGGCCCGGCACGCTCGTGTCGAACCAGATCAAGCGCGGGGCGGCCTGCGCGTAGGGTCCGGGACCGGCGCCTACCGCCTCACCTTCGCGTTTGGCCAGTGTCGAGGACAGGTCGAGCGCACCCGAGGTCGCCCGGATCAGTTCCTGGCGCAGCAGGCCCGCGTCGGGCGGATCGCCGAACTTCGGTGTCACGACGAAGGTGTTGACCGCCGAGTCCCCCGCCCCGCCGAGGTCGGCCGAGAGCACCCGCAGCGCGTGCAGGGCCAGCACGCCCGCCGCGTCGGAGAGCAGGCCGGGTTCGTCGGGCGCGATGACGGTGACGACGTAGGTGTGCTTGCTCTCGCCCGGCGTCAGGGTGACGTGCACGCCGCCCGCGCGGGCCTTGTCCAGCAGGGCCGGGTCGATCGGTTCCGGCTGCGGCAGAGGCTCGCCCGCCATGACGAGCTTGCAGCGCCGCACGAGATCGCCGATCAGCGCGGCCTTCCATTCACCCCACACGCCGGGCCCGGTCGCCATCGAATCGGCCTCGGCCAGCGCGTGCAGCAGCTCGAGCAGGCCGACGTCGCCGTCGAGGGCGTCGGCGACGAAGCGGACGGTCTCCGGATCGGCGAGGTCGCGCCGGGTCGCGGTGTCGGGCAGCAGCAGGTGGTGGCGCACGATCGCGCTGAGCGTGCGCACGTCCGAGGGCCACAGGCCGAGCCTGCGCCCGATGTGGGTGGCCAGTTCCGCGCCGACGACGCTGTGGTCGCCCGCCCTGCCCTTGCCGATGTCGTGCAGCAGCGCGCCGAGGATGAGCAGGTCGGGGCGGGCGACCCGGGTGCTCAGGCCGCTCGCGTAGGCCACCGTCTCCATCAGGTGCCGGTCCACGGTCCAGGTGTGCAGCGCGTCGCGCGGCGGCAGGTCACGGACCGCGCCCCACTCGGGGAAGAGCCTGCCCCACAGACCCGTACGGTCCAGCGCCTCGACGGCGTCGATGCTGCCCCGGCCCGCGCCGAGCAGCACGAGCAGGTCGTTGAGCGCGTCCTTGGGCCACGGCTCGCGCAGTTCGGGGGCGTCCTCGGAGAGCCGGTTGAGCGTGGTCGCCGACATCGGCAGGCCGGTCTGCGCCGAGGCCGCCGCGACGCGCGGGATCAGGCCGGGGTCGCGCTGCGGACGGGCGTCCCTGGCCAGCACCACCTCGCCGGCGTGCTCGACCACCCCCTCATCGAGTGGTCGGCGCACCGGCATGCGGCGCAGCCTGGCCAGGCCGCGGCGCGGCAGCGCGTTGGCCGCGGTCCGCAGGCCGACATCGGTGGAGTAGCTCACCGTGCGGGCCGAATCGCTCAGCGTGCGGGCCAGATCGAAGCGGTCGCCGATGCGCAGCGCGGCGCCGATCTCGTCGGCGTCCTGGGCGCGCAGCTGGTCGCGGGCGCGCCCGGCGACGCGGTGCAGTTCGGTCCGCACGTCCAGCAGTCTGCGATGGGCCTGCTTCAGTCCCCCGCCGGGGACCTCGGGACCCAGGCCCGGCATGGCGTCGGTGAGCTGGGCGATGGCGAGCGCGTCGAGCAGCTGGATGTCGCGCAGGCCGCCGCGCCCGTTCTTCAGGTCGGGTTCGGCGCGGTGGGCTATCTCGCCGCTGCGCTGCCAGCGGGCCTTGGTCTGGGCGATGAGTTCGTCGAAACGGGACCGGATGCCGGTCCGCCATTCCCGGCGCACGCCGCCGATGAGCAGGTTGGACAGGTCCTCGTCACCGACGATGTGCCTGGCCTCGAGCAGGCCGAGCCCCGCGATCAGGTCGTCGGCGGCGACCCGCAGCGCCTGCGGCACGGTGCGCACGCTGTGGTCGAGCTTGATGTGGGCGTCCCAGAGCGGGTACCAGAGCTGGTCGGCGACCTCCGAGACCACCGCCGGGTCGACGTCGTCGTGCAACAGCACCAGGTCCAGGTCGGAGTACGGCAGCATCTCGCGCCGGCCGAGGCCACCCACCGCGACGACGGCGAGGCCGCTGTCGGCGGTGATGCCCAGTTCGTTGCCCTTGCTCGTGAGCCACAGTTCGAACAGATCGACCAGGGCCGAGCGCAGGGATTCCGGATCGAGCCGCGGATTGCGGGTGCCCGCCCCCTCGAGCAGCTGCGCCCTGGCCTTGACCAGGTCGGCCGCCCCGTTGTGCTGAATACCGCCGTTCTGTTGTGCCACAGTCCCACCGCCATTCATGCGGGCGGCCCCGCCCCGACCGGTCGTTTCCGGTGGGAGCGGGGCCGCCGCTCGATCGTTGTCGCCGGATGGCGCTCCCGAATTACAGTGCGTCGCTTCCGCGTTCGCCGGTGCGGACGCGGATGATGGTGTCCACCGGGGTCACCCACACCTTGCCGTCACCGATCTTGCCGGTGCGCGAGGCCTCCACGATCACCTCGACGACCTTCTCGACCGACGCGTCGTCGACGACGACCTCGACGCGTACCTTCGGGACGAAGTCCACCGAGTACTCCGCGCCGCGGTAGACCTCGGTGTGGCCCTTCTGGCGGCCGTAGCCCTGGACCTCGCTGACGGTCATGCCGAGCACACCGGCCTGTTCCAGCCCGGTCTTCACATCTTCGAGCGTGAACGGTTTGACGATTGCCGTAACCAGTTTCATGTTCGTCATGCCTCCTTGACGAGCGAGCGTGCCGTGCCACCCACAGCAGTGAAATCGTATGCGGTTTCCGCGTGCTCGGACTCGTCCAGGCCCGCCGACTCGCCCTCTTCGCTCGCGCGCAGGCCGAGGGTGAACTTGATCGCGTACGCGATGACGGCCGTCGCGATCAGCGAGTAGGCGAGAACGGTGAAGGCACCGACGGCCTGCAGCTTCAACTGCTCGACCCCACCACCGTAGAACAGACCGTCGACGGCCGCCGGAGCTTCGGCGGTCGCGACCAGGCCGACCAGCAGGGTGCCGACCAGACCACCGACGAGGTGGACGCCGACCACGTCGAGCGAGTCGTCGAAGCCGAAGCGGAACTTCAGGCCGACGGCCAGGGCGCACAGCGCACCCGAGACCACACCGATGACCAGCGCGCCGACGACGTTCACCGAGGAACAGGCCGGGGTGATCGCGACCAGGCCGGCGACGATGCCCGAGGCCGCGCCCAGGGAGGTCGGGTGACCGTCACGGACCTTCTCCACCAGCAGCCAGGCGAGCATCGCGGCCGCGGTGGCGATGGTGGTGGTGAGGAAGGTGGCACCGGCGATGCCGTTGGAGCCGACCGCCGAACCGGCGTTGAAGCCGTACCAGCCGAACCACAGCAGACCGGCGCCGAGCATGACGAACGGCAGGTTGTGCGGACGGAACGGAGTCTTGGGCCAGCCCTTGCGCTTGCCGAGGATCAGGCACAGGACCAGACCGGCCGCGCCGGCGTTGATGTGCACCGCGGTACCACCGGCGAAGTCGATCGCCTTGAGGTTGTTGGCGATCCAGCCGCCGCTCTCGGCGGTGATGCCGTCGAAGGCGAAGACCCAGTGCGCGACGGGGAAGTAGACGACGGTGGCCCAGATTCCGGCAAACAGGAGCCACGAACCGAACTTCAGGCGGTCGGCGACCGCGCCCGAGATGAGTGCGACGGTGATGATCGCGAACATGAGCTGGAAGGCCACGAACACCGACAGCGGGATGGTGCCCGCCAGCGGGATGCCCGCGGGGGCTTCCGGATCGGTGGTGGCCAGGTACTGGCCACCGAAGACGCCCTTCAGGCCGAAGTACTGCAGCGGGTCACCGAGCAGATTGCTCTTGTCGTCGCCGAAGGTCACCGAGAAGCCGTAGAGACACCACAGGATGGTCACCAGACCCATCGCGGAGATGCTCATCATGATCATGTTCAGCACATTCTTGCCACGGACCATACCGCCGTAGAAGAAGGCCAGGCCCGGCGTCATCAACAGCACGAGTGCTGACGCCGTCAGCATCCATGCGGTGTCACCGGCGTCGGGCGCGCCGATTACGGGAAATGCCACCTTGTGTTCCTCCTCATCTCGGGCCCCGCCGATTCCGGCAAAAGGACCTGTACAGAAGGGTCGCCACTCGGTGTTTCATCCGTTGAGCTGTGGTGTTTCACCTGCGTGAACGGATGGCGCTGTTGTGTTGCTTCCACGTTTCAGGCGGTAGACCAGCAGGTATGTGCTCACCGTGAGGTCGGTGCGGATGTGCGCGCCGACGTGGGCTTTCGCCGGGAAAACAAGCGGTGCCCGCCCGATCGCGGGGATCGGACGGGCACCGTAGGCGGTTCTACTGTTGCGTGCCGCCGAGCAGCGCGTCGACGAACGCGCCAGGCTCGAACGGCGCGAGGTCGTCGGCGCCCTCGCCGAGGCCGACCAGCTTCACCGGCACGCCGAGTTCGTGCTGCACCTGGAAGACGATGCCGCCCTTGGCCGTGCCGTCCAGCTTCGTCAACACCACGCCGGTGATGTCGACGACGTCGGCGAACACCCTGGCCTGCATCAGGCCGTTCTGGCCGACGGTGGAGTCCAGGACCAGCAGGACCTCGTCGACCTCGGCCTTCTTCTCCACGACGCGCTTGACCTTGCCCAGCTCGTCCATCAGGCCGGTCTTGGTGTGCAGCCGGCCCGCGGTGTCGATGAGGACGGCGTCGACGCCGCGATCGATACCCGCGGTGACGGCGTCGAAGGCGACGGCGGCCGGATCGGCGGCCTCCTTGCCGCGCACGGTCTCGGCGCCGACGCGCTCACCCCAGGTCTGCAGCTGATCGGCGGCCGCGGCGCGGAAGGTGTCGGCCGCGCCGAGCAGCACCCGGCGCCCGTCGGCGACGAGCACGCGGGCCAGCTTGCCGGTGGTGGTGGTCTTGCCGGTGCCGTTCACGCCGACGACCAGCAGGATCGCCGGGTGATCGGCGTGCGGCAGGGCGTGGATCGAGCGATCCAGTTCGGGGCGCAGCGCCTCGATCAGCACGTCACGCAGGGTGGTGCGGGCCTGCTCCGGGGTGCGGACGCTGCGCGAGGCCATCTCCTCGCGCAGGCGTCCGACGATCTTGGCGGTGCTGGCGGTGCCGATGTCGGCGAGGACGAGGGTGTCCTCGATCTCCTCCCACGAGTCCTCGTCGAGGTCACCGCCGCCGAGCAGGCCGAGCAGGCTCTTGCCGACGGCGTTCTGGGAGCGGGACAGGCGGCCGCGCAGGCGCTCGAGGCGGCCGGTGGTGGGATCGATGTGCTCGATCTCGGTGGCGACCGCGTCGGCCTCGGTGGGCGCGGTCTCGGCCGGAGCGGTGTCGGCGGGGGCGGGCTCTGTCGGGGCGGTGTCGGCCGGAGCCGTGTCGGTCGGCGCCGGTTCCGGAGCGGTGTCGGTCGGCGCGGTGTCGGTGGGCGCGGTATCGGTCGGCGCGGTCTCGGTGGTGTCGAGGGAGCTCAGGTCGTCGGGGACGACCAGGGGCTCGGCGCCCTGCACGTCGGCTTCGGGCAGCGGCACGTCGGTGATGCCGCGGCGCGGGGCGTCGCGCGGGACGGCGGCGTCGTCGCCGACATGCGGCTGGCCCTCGTCATCGGTGCGCTCGACGACCGGATCGGGGCGCGGCACCGTGGCCGCCGACCCACCCTGACTGAAACTGAAACCACCGGAGGCGGTGTATCCGCCGGACCGGTCCGTCAGCTCCTTGTCCGGCTCCGGCGGCGCCAAGGAGATCTGGCGCCGCTTGTACAGGACGAAACCCGCGACGAGCGCCACCAGCACAACGGCGGCGATCGCGGCGATCAGGATCCACGCTTGCGAACTCACCCGGCCGAGTCTATTTGGTCAGCGCATCACGGCACGTCGGCGGCGTCGGCGCGGCGGGTCGAGCGGCGAATCGGCGGCGACTCGCCGCGCCGGGGAAACACTACAGATTCGTTGTCCTGCGGAACTTCTGGCGCTCGACCCATAGGATCGGCGACGTGACCGATCGAAACGTGCTTGGGGGGCCGCTGGAAGAGTGCGGCACCGATCCTCTCACGGGCTTCTACCGGGACGGCTGCTGCAGCACCGGTCCGGAGGATCTCGGCAGCCACACCGTGTGCACCGTCGTGACGGCGGAATTCCTGGAGCATCAGGCATCCATCGGCAACGACCTCAGTACTCCGCGACCCGAGAACAATTTCCCCGGCCTGCAACCGGGTGATCGCTGGTGCGTGGTCGCCGTGCGCTGGCTGCACGCCCACGAGGACGGCGTCGCCGCCCCGGTCGTGCTGGCCGCGACCCACGAGAACGCGCTGGAGGTCATCTCCATGGACATCCTCCGCAAATACGCGGTCGACGTCCCGGACGACGTCAGCGATCTGCTGTAGGCGCGGGGTGCCGTCGCCGGTGGGCCTTCTGCCGACAGGCCGGTGAGCAGTAGCGCGCGGGTCGGCCGGTGCCGGATCGGCGCACCGGTCCGGCGCAGACGGGACAGGTCGGCACAGCCGGACTTTCGTCACGGCGAGGGGTTTCGTCACGGTCGGCGCGGGCGGGTTCCGTCACGGATCGTGGATGCGCGCGCAGGGCTTCGAGCACGAGGACGACGCTCGGCGCGGGCGGACTGCCGACGGGCCGGAGTCGTTGGATCGCAACACATCCGGTGAACAGCTCGAGCACCTCGGCGACGGTCACATCGGGGCGCACCGATCCTTGACGCTGGGCGGCCGAGAGCAGTGCGCCGAGGGCGCGCTGGAAGCGGTTGCCCGCCCCGCGCAGCAATGCGCGGGGCCAGCCGTCGTCGGACTGCACCAGGTCACACAGGTCTTTGTTGCCCGGAGTGGTCACGATGACGTGCGTGCACAGCGCGAAGAAGGCGGCTCCGGGGTCCGGATCGGCGAGGTGCTCGCCGGCCAGCGCGGCGAGACGGTCGACCCGCTGCTGCATCACCGCTTCCAGGAGATCGGTTTTCGTCGGGAAGTGCCGGTGGACGGTGCCCGCACCCACCCCGGCCCTGCGGGCCACCTCCGCGAGTGAGACGGCGGCGCCGCGCTCGGCGAGCGCCCGCTGCGCGGCGGCGAGCACGAGGGCCCGGTTGCGCCGGGCGTCGGCCCTGAGCGCGGGTTCGACGCGACTGTCGGCGGTCATTTCGTTACGCCTTCCTGCACCACACCTGGTCGACCGGGGCGGCCCGCCCGTACCGTCCGGAATACGGGTCGACCGACCCGATTGTAGGGAACGAAACGGAGTTCGTCCGCATGTCATCCGCACTGCCCGTCCTGATCACCGGCGCCACCGGCAAGCAGGGCGGGGCCACCGCCCGCAAACTTCTCGCCGACGGTCACCCGGTCCGCGCCCTCGTCCGCGATCCGGCCGCGCCCGCGGCTCGCGCGCTCGCCGAGGCGGGTGCGCGGCTGACGATCGGCGATTTCGACGACCCGGCGTCGCTGCGCACCGCCGCCGCGGGCACCCGGGCCGTATTCCTCATCCCACCAGCCGAATACCGGTCCGCCGGCTGGACCGCCGGGGACGAGGCCCGGCGCGGCATCGCCATGGTCGAGGCCGCCCGCGCGGCGGGTGTCGAGCAGATCGTCTTCTCCGGTATAGCCACCATGGGCGCCGCCGACTCGTGGGGCCAGGACGGCAAGCGGCGGATCGAGGACGCGATCCACGCCTCCGGCCTGCGCCACACCCTGCTGCGACCGGTCCGGTTCATGGAGAACTACCTGCTCGAGGGCTCCCCTGTCGACGGCGTCCGCGCGAACGGCGAGCACCCGCACCTGTTCCCCGCCGACCGCCCGCTGCAGATGATTGCCCTCGCCGACATCGCCGCCTTCGCCGCCCTCGCCCTGGCCGATCCCGAAGCCTGGCACGGCCGCGCGCTGGAACTCGCGAGCGACGCCGTCACCCCCGTCGCCGCGGCGGCCGCGATCAGCGCCGCAACCGGTCGCGAGATCCGCTACCGGGAGATCAGCGAGGCCGAAGCCGAAGCCATCGGCCCCCAACTGGGCAACACCTGGCGCCTGATCCGCGAATCCGGCGGCTGGCAAGCCGACCTGCCGGCGCTCCGACAGCTGTACCCAGGCCTCACGACCCTGCCCGACTGGCTGAACTCCGTTGGCGCGACCGCAATCCTGGCCCGGCTGAACACCCCGACCCCCGCCCCTTGACGCCGACCCGGCCCGCCGCTGTTCACCCCAGCCACCCGAGGTAGGTCGAGGACAACCGGGAGCGGGCAGCGCGACGGTGACGTCGGGATTCCGCCAGCGGTCGGGGCGGTGGATTTCTAGCGTCGGTCGACATGAAGACCGAACTCGTCGCGACGACGTGTCCCCGAACTCCGCTCGGTACCCCCGTGGTGCTCTTCCTGTCGCTGGCCGCGGCGTTGGGGACCGCGGCCATCTATCCCTTGCAACCCGCGATCGCGCAGGTGGCTGGCTCGGTGGAGGCTTCGATCGCCACCGTGGGGATCGCACTGGCCGGTGGGCCGGTCGGGTATCTGATCGGGCTCGCGCTCCTGGTTCCGCTGGTCGATCGGTTCCAGCCCGCGCGGGTGCTCGCCGGCCAGTTCGGGGTGCTCGCCGTCGCGTCGGTGGTGTGCGCGTGGGTCGCCGACGCGTGGCAGCTCGGGCTGCTGATGGGGATCATCGGCGCGTGTTCGGCGGTGGGCGCGGGGCTCAGCTCCGTGGCGGCCCGGCTCGCCCCGCCGGAGCGGCGCGCGACGATTCTCGGGATCGTGACCGCGGGGATCTCGGCGGGAATTCTGGCGGGACGGATCGTCGGTGGGTGGCTCGCCGACGAGATCGGCTGGCGGGGAACTCAATTGGCCTTCGCCGCCGCTTGTGCCGCTGTCGCGCTCGGGTGCCTGGCCGTGGTGCCGACCGCGCGGCGCGCGACCGAGCGCGGCTACCTCGCGACGCTGCGCTCCCTACCCGGGCTGCTGGTGCGTGACGCCACGCTGCGGCGCGCATCGGTTCGCGGCGCGTTGTGGTTCTTCGCGTTCTGCGCGGTGTGGAGCGGACTCGCGGTCGCGCTCGCCGAGCCGCCCTTCTCCTACTCCGCGGAACGGATCGGCCTGTACGCCCTGGCCGGGCTGTCGGGCATCGCGGCGACGCGGATCGCCGGCACGTGGACCGACCGGGTGGGTCCGCGCCGCGTGATCCTGCTCGGCCTCGCGGTGGCGGGAGCCGCGGCGCTCGGCCTGGGCGTCGGCCTCACCGACACCGTGGTGACGCTCGTCTGCCTCGCCCTGTTCGATGCCGGCCTGTTCGCCGCCCAGGTCGCGAACCAGAGCACGGTGCTGGCCATCGACCCGGCCTCGCCCGCCCGCTACAACAGCGCGTACATGGTGACGTACTTCGTGGGCGGCAGCCTCGGCACGGCCTTCGGCGCGGCCGCGGTGACGTGGTTCGGCTGGACCGCGACGGCCGCGATCGCGGCACTCGCCACCGCGATCGCGGCCGCCGTCGTCGCGATCGACCGGCGCCCGACAGGCGACGGACGCCGGATGGCCGGCGACCCCGAAGCACCGAGTACCGAGGGACGCGACGAGAATTCCCCGCGTTGATCAGTTCAGCGCACCGTCGTAGTCCGGGAACTTGAAGGTGCGTTCGGCGTGACCGCCGGACAGATCCGAGGGACTGTTGCCGATATTGGCGACGATCGTGTAGCCCTGGCTCTCGATGTCGGCCCGGCTGGCCGTCTTGTACTCGGCCAGCCCGGCATTGCCCGCCGACAGCGTGGTCGGCGCGCTGCCGTACAGCCCGTCGACCGGGTAGCCCACCGAGGTCAGGTTGGCTTCGGAGTAGGCGTTGACCAGGGCGGGACGACCGGTGACGAAGATGATCGCCGCGCCCTGCTGCTTCGCCCAGGTCGCCAGGCCGAGCACCGGCTGGATGGCCGGAATGATCAGGCCCGTGTTGTAGGTGGTCTCCAGGCTGGTGTTGTCGATGTCCAATACGATCGCGGGCTTCACCGCGCCGGGCAGACGAGTGGTCAAATAGGACTTGGCCTCCGCGACGACAGGCGTGATCTCGCTGATCCACTGCGAGTAGGGCGGCAACTCCGACTTGTCGCCCGACAGCGAGGACGACCCGTTGGACGACCCACCGCCCGACAACGACGAGGACCCGGTGTCGGCGGCGGCGCCGGGCAGGGGCGCGAGGAGCGCCGAGGCCAGCCCGGCGACGACGAATGCTGTAACACGTTTCATCTGCGGGACGCTAACAGCGCCGCCGAAGGGTCAGATGTGTTGCAATTTCACAATCTCGGTCAGTGGGACTAGGCGGGCGCGCCGACCGGATCGGCGTCCGCGACGTCGGCCCGGTTGAGACGCTGCGAGATCACCTGGGTGATGCCGTCGCCGCGCATGCTCACGCCGTAGAGCGCGTCGGCGATCTCCATGGTCGGCTTCTGGTGGGTGATGACGATCAGCTGGCTCTTCTCCCGCAGCTGCTCGAACAGGCCGATGAGCCTGCGCAGATTGGTGTCGTCCAGCGCCGCCTCGACCTCGTCCATCACATAGAACGGGGAGGGCCGCGCACGGAAGATGCTGACCAGCAACGCGACCGCGGTCAGCGACTTCTCGCCACCGGAGAGCAGCGACAGCCGCTTGACCTTCTTGCCCGGCGGCCTGGCCTCCACCTCGATGCCGGTGGTGAGCATGTCGGAGGGGTCGGTGAGCACCAGCCTGCCCTCGCCGCCGGGGAACAGCTTCGCGAACACCCCGACGAACTCGCGTTCCACATCGGCGTAGGCCTCGGTGAACACCTGCAGGATGCGGGCGTCGACCTCGGCCACCACGTCGAGGAGGTCCTTGCGCGCGTTCTTGACGTCCTCGAGCTGGGTGGCGAGGAAGTTGTAGCGTTCCTCGAGCGCCGCGAACTCCTCGAGCGCCAGTGGATTCACCTTGCCCAGCGTGCTGAGGTCCTTCTCGGCACGCTTGGCGCGACGTTCCTGGGAGGCGCGGTCGTAGGGCATCGGCTGCGGCGCGCTGACCTGCTCGCCGCGTTCCTTGGCGGCCTCGTACTCCTGCATCTCCAGCGCCGAGGGCGGCAGCGGGACATCGGGGCCGTACTCGGCGACCAGATCGCCCAGCGCGATGCCGAACTGTTCGGAGATGGTGGTCTCGAGCTGCTCGATGCGCAGCGCCGCTTGGGCTTTGGCCACTTCGTCGCGGTGCACGGCGTCGGTGAGCTGGGCCAGCTGGGTGGTCAGCGCCCGCGCGCGTTCCTTGACCTGTTCCAGCGCGGCGGCGCATTCCCCACGCCTGCGCACCAGCTCGTCGCGCCGGGCCGCGGCGGCCGCCACGACCTGTTCGAGCTCCCGCGCGACCTTGGCGCCGGATTCGGCGACCGCGGCGGCGACGGCGGCGGCCTGGCGGCGCGCGGCCTGCGCGCGTTCGGCGCGGGCCCTGGCGTCGCGTTCGGCGCGGGCGGCCCGGCGCAGCGAATCCGCTTTGCCGCGCACCGATTCCGCGCGTTCCTCGGCGGTGCGCACGGCGAGCCTGGCCTCGACCTCCATGGTGCGGGCCTCGGCGAGCGCGGCGGCGGCCTCCTCGCGCGCGCGGCCCGCGGTCTCGGTGCCCGCCGACCCGTAATCCTCGTCGCCGCCGTCGTGTTCGCTCTCGGCGTGACGCAGCCGGTCCTCGAGTTCGGCGAGGGAGGCCAGCGACTTCTCCCTGGCCGCTTCGGCTTCGGCGCGCTGGGTGGCCAGCCGCTCGCCCTCGGTCTGGGCGGCCCGGGCGGTCTGGCCGACGCGGGCCAGCCGGTCGTAGATCGCGAGCAGGGCCTGGTCGGATTCGTGCAGCGCCATCAGCGCGTGGTCGGCCGACTCCTTGCGGTCGGTCTGCTCGGCCAGCGCGCCGGCCAGCGCCGCCTCCAGCTCCTCGGCGCGGCGCTGCGCGGCCGCCAATTCGGCAGTGGCGGCATCGATCTCGGCCTGCACCTCGAGCTGGCTCGGCATCCGCTCGGAGCCGCCGACGAGCCATCCCGAGCCGGCCAGATCGCCGTCGCGGGTGACCACCCGCAGCTCCGGGCGCAGGGCGACCAGTTCGGTGGCGGTGGCCAGATCGTCGACGACCGCCACGCCCGCGGTGAGCGCGGCCAGCGCGGGCCGCACCGCCTCGGCCCCGTCGACCAGTTCGGCCAGCCAGCGCGCGCCGGCGGGCAGGCTGTCGCGCTCACCGGGCACCAAGCCGTCGGTGGCGAAGACGAACGCCACGCGCCCACCGTCACCCGAACGCAGTTCCCGCACGGCCGCGTCGGCGGCGGTGGCGGTTTCGGCGGTGATCGCGTCGGCCAGCGGGCCGAGCAGCGCGGCCACCGCGGCCTCGTAGCCGCTCTCGGCCCGCAGCCGGGCCGAGAGCCGGTCGCCGAGCCCGCTCACGCCGTGTTCGAGCAGCCAGGCCGCGCCGTCCTTGCGGGCCAGGTTCATCCCGAGCGCCTCGATGCGGGCACCGAGCCGGGCGACCAGCTTGCTCGCCTCCCGGTCCTGTTCGCGCAGCTCGCGCACGCGCTCGTCGGCCAGGTCGAGGGCGGCGACGGCGTGCTCGTGCTGGGCGTCGAGACCCTTCTCCCCCGCGTCGAGCTCGCCGAGTTCGTCCTGCACGAAGTCGTATTCGACCTGCGCGGCCTCGCCGCGGTGCCTGGCGTCGGCGATCGCGACCGAGAGCCGGGCGATCTCCGCGTCCACCGACTGCGCGCGGGTGCGCAGCGTCTCCACCTGGCCGGTCAGCCGGGCCAGGCCCTCGCGCCGGTCGGCGATGGCGCGCACGGCCGCCAGGTGGGCCTGTTCGGCGGCCTTGGCGGCGTGTTCGCGGTCGGCCAGCGCCTCGCGGGCGGCCTCGAGGGTCTCGGCGGCCATCTCGACCGCGTAGCGCAGTTCGGCTTCCTCGGCCTCGATCCGGTCGGCCTCGGCCTCGAGCTGGTCGGGGTCGCGGCCGGTGCCGATGGGCGTCTCGGTGTGCAGGTGCCTGGCCCGGTCACCGGCGATGCGGATGGTGGCGTTAACCCGTTCGGCCAGCGCCGAGAGCTGGAACCAGGTCTGGGCCGCCGCCTCGGCGCTCGGGCTCAACCGCGAGAGCTGGAACTCCTGCTGGGCGAGCGCGGCATTGGCGGCGTCGAGCTCGGACTGCACGTTGATCTGCTGCTCGCGGGCGTAGGCCTCCTTGCTGAGCTGGGATTCCAGCTCGCCGCGCCGGGTGACCAGATCGTCGGCGGCCAGCCGGAGCCTGGCGTCGCGCAGGTCGGCCTGCACGGTCTGCGCGCGCCGCGCCACCTCGGCCTGGCGGCCGAGCGGCTTGAGCTGGCGGCGCAGCTCGGTGGTGAGGTCGGTGAGCCGGGCGAGGTTGGCCTGCATCGCGTCGAGCTTGCGGACCGCCTTCTCCTTGCGCCTGCGGTGCTTGAGCACGCCCGCGGCCTCCTCGACGAACGCGCGCCGGTCCTCCGGGCGCGATTCGAGGATCGCCGAGAGCTGGCCCTGGCCGACGATGACGTGCATCTCGCGGCCGATGCCGGAGTCCGACAGCAGTTCCTGCACGTCCATCAGGCGGCAGCTGCTGCCGTTGATCTCGTACTCGCCCGCGCCGTCGCGGAACATCCGGCGGGTGATCGAGACCTCGGCGTAGTCGATGGGCAACGCGCCGTCGGAATTGTCGATCGTGAGCGTCACCTCGGCGCGCCCGAGCGGCGCGCGGCCGCTGGTGCCGGCGAAGATGACGTCCTGCATCTTGCCGCCCCGCAACGCCTTGGCGCCCTGTTCGCCCATCACCCAGGTGAGCGCGTCGACGACATTGGACTTGCCGGAGCCGTTGGGCCCGACGACGCAGGTGATCCCGGGTTCGAAGCGCAGCGTCGTCGCGGACGCGAAGGACTTGAAGCCCTTCAACGTCAAGCTCTTCAGATGCAAGAGCTCCCCCGCCTCTCCGCGATTCGGGCCAGACTCAGGTGCGGGGAGGCTTGTGCACGCGGCTGGCGGTCGTGTATCGGGTCGAGGTAGCCCGTCCCGACGAGTTACCCATGTACTCGCGTCAGACTATCGGACGGCGCCGATGGCCTCGGTAGGTGCGGGGGTGACGCGTCGCGCCACCGGCACGTGCCCGATGGCGAACCGGCTCAGTGCGGGCGGTGTGGGTTGTGTGGATCCATGTGCTGGGCGTGCTTCATCTGCTTCTGCAGCTGACGCAGGTGCGTCTGGGTGCCCGGCGTGGCCTCCCAGCCGGTGATGACGCGGAACAGCAGCACCGCGCCCCACGGTCCGATCACCCACATCGGCCAGAAGTAGGTGAGCTCCCCCGCCGTGAGCGAGATCAGGCCCCAGATGACCAGCACGATCACGCTCACGCCGAGCCAGCTGCCCGCCTCGATGCGCTGCCAGACGGGGACGCGCGGGGGCTTGGCGGGTACCGAGGTGGCGCCCTGCTGCTTGGTCAGCTCGGGGAGGTCGGACAGGACGACGGCGAGTTCGTCGCGCGTGGCGGTCGCGTAGACCTTGGCGACGCGCTGGTCGTACTCGGCCAGGTCGAGCCTGCCGTCGGCGAGGTGGGTGCCCAGCTGGGCGACGATCGCGTTGCGTTCGGCATCGGACGCGCGGGTACCGGGGGTGATGTCCATGCCGAGATCCTCTCGTTCACCGACCTGCGTGGACTGCTGAAACCAGCGTCCACCCTCCACTGTGTGATGTCAACCCCGGTAACGGGTCACAGAATGGCGAAGGCCACCACGAGGCCGAGCGCGAAGTGCGCGGCGGCGACCACCAGCACCTCCGGCGTGTAGGTGTCGGCGTGCAGGGTGCGGCCGATGTCGATGCCGGTGACCTTCTCGATGACCCGCACCGAGACCACCTGCGCGACGATGCCGACCAGGCCGTACACGACCGCCGCGATCAGCCCCTCCGACAGCTTGTTCACCCCGCCGGTGGCCAGCACGGCGAACACGACGATGAACGCCATGCTCACCATGCCCGCCGCCGAGACGATCAGCGCGTTGGGCTTGCCCGCGACGACCAGGTCGCGCAGCTTGCCCGGGGTGGTCAGGTCGATGGCGAAGAAGCCGATCAGCATCAGCGCCAGGCCGATCAGGCAGTACAGGATGATGGCGCCGACGCCTTCACCGAGCGCGCTCCAATAACCCGATTCCAGGGCGAGGGCGGTCATGGTGGTCCTTTCGAACAGTGTGTGCGGGGGTCAGGTGTCAGTCGACGATGCGATGGGGAACGAAGGCGGCGCCGTCGTCGGTGATGAGCCCGGCGGTCTCGCGGATGCCGAGACCGGCGGCGGTGTCACCCACGACCCACGCGCCGAGCACGGGCCGCATGCCGTCGAATTCCGGGAGCGGGTCCAGCAATTGGTAGACGTAGCCCTCGGCGCCGTACACGCCGCCGGTCGCGGTCTCCATGCCCGGACCGACGATCGTCATGTTGGCGCCCTCGCGGCCGAGCTTGGGCTTGCGGATGTATTCGGTGAGCTCGTTGGGGGTGTCCAGGTAGGCGGGCAGCAGGTTCGGATGTCCCGGGTACATCTCCCACAGGATCGCCAGGATCGCCTTGTTGCTGAGCAGCGTGGTCCACAGCGGCTCGATCCAGGTGGTCTCGGGGATGCTCGCGACGACGCGCTTGCCGAAGTCGTCGTCGAGGATCCACTCCCACGGATACAGCTTGAACACCGCTTCCATCGGCGCCTCGGCCAGATCGACGAACCGGTTCAGCTCGATGTCGAAACCGACCTCCTCGATCGGCAGCGCGACCGTGTCGAAGCCCGCCTCGGCGGCGGTCTCCTGCATGTAGGCGGTGGTCACGTTGTCCTCGCCGGTGGCGTCGGCGCCCGACCAGGTGAAGTGCAGTTCGGTGCCGGGCAGCACGTCGCGCAGCTCGGTCCAGCGCTCCACCAGCTTCTCGTGCAGCGAATTCCATTGGTCGCCACCGGGATACACCTGCTGCAGCCAGTGCCACTGGATGATCGCGGCCTCGAGCAGCGAAGTGGGCGTGTCGGCGTTGTACTCGAGCAGCTTGGCCGGGCGGCGCGCGTCGTAGCGCAGGTCGAAGCGCCCGTACACGTACGGGTCGCTGCGGCGCCAGGATTCGGTGATCGGGCCCCAGCTCCAGTCGGGCAGACCGAAGTCGGCGAACCGCTCGGTGAGCACCACCTGCTCGACCGCGTGCAGGCACATCGACTGCAGCAGTTCGACATCGGCCTCCAGCGCGAGGATCTCGTCCATCGAGAACTCGTAGTGCACCGATTCGTCCCAGTACGGGCGCGGCTGCCCGCTGGCATCGCGGCCGGGCGCGCCGTAGACGAGTCCCTGGCTCTCGATGATCTGTTGCCAGCCCGGTCGCGGCGTACTCGCCACCCGTCGCACTAGGACCCACTCCCGCCGGTCGATTTGCTGCCGAGGCCACCGCGCTGGATCGTGGTGCCGCTCTTGGTCGTGATGGTCGCGTTGCGTGGTTTCACCGAGCTGCCACCGACGGGCGGCTTGCCGATGGTCGGCGTGCCGCCGTAGTGGTACCGGTACTGCGGCCAGCCGAGCAGGATCAGGCTGCCCGCGCCACCGTGGCTGGAGTCGCTGCGGAAGTTGGTCTTACCGTCACCGCAGTTGTCGTCGGGGACGACGACCTCGTTGCCGTTCTGGTCGATCTGCACACACGAGGCCGTCACCTGGTCCGGGGCGGTGACCGCGCGATAGGCGAGGTAGCCGCCGCCGACCAGGGCGGCGACACCGACGACGGCCACGCCGCCGATCATCACGCGTTTCCTGGTGCGGCGCTTGGCCTCCGCGGCCTCGGCGGCCGCGCGCTGGGCCTGCTCGGCCTGTTTGCGCGCCTTGTCCCTGGCCCGCGCCTCGGCGACGGTCGGCGGCCGGGGTTCGGTGACGCCGGGCTCCTGCCGCGACACGCGCCCGGGCCGCGCGCCCTCGGGCGGCTGCGGTGCGGCGGGCGGCTGCTGCGGCATCGGCGGCCAGCCGGCGCCGGGATCGGGCGGTGTCCAGCCCGCGCCGGGATCCGGCGGCTGGTGCGGTGATCGTCCGGTGCCACCGCTGGGCGGCTGTTCCGGTTGATCGGGCGGACCAGGGTTCTGTGTGCTCACCGCTGCCGCCCCCTAGCCCCCGAAGTCACCACTAGCGCTCCTCGAATCCCGTCGTATCGCCCCGCGCGGGCTCCCAGCTTTCCACAACCAGGTCGACCCGACCAGGCGCATGGCCGGACCGTAGCAGTTCGAGAAGTTTCTCGCCCACCGTTCGTGGTCCCTCCGCGACGACGTGCACGCGACCGTCGCTGTGATTGCGCGCGTAGCCGGTGAGCCCGAGTTCGAGTGCGCGCGAGCGGGTCCACCACCGGAACCCCACGCCCTGCACCATCCCGTGCACCCAGGCACTCAACCGGACCGGGCCCTCGCTCATGCGTCGATGGCGAAGTTCAGCGTCACCTTCGTACCCGCCTTGAGGGTGCGGCCCACGGTGCACACCTTGTCGACGGCGCGCTGCACGGTGACCAGCAACCGCTCGCGCGCGGCCTCGTCGAGTTCGGACAGGTCCAGCTCGAAGACCTCGTCGAGCTGCGGGTACAGCTCGTTCTCGCGGTCGGCGTCGCCGGAGACGCGGATGGTGGCGTCGAAGTCGTCGCCGAGACGGCGCGAGAGCGGCAGGTCGGAGCTGAGGCCCGTGCAGGCGGCCAGCGCGATCTTGAGCAGCTCACCCGGGGTGAACGCGCCCTCCACGCCCTGCGAGGCGATCAGGACCTCGGCGCCACGATTGCTGCGTCCGGTGTACGCCCTGGTCCCGGTGCGCTCCACCCACAGTTCGGTGGGCGCGGTGGTCACATTCTGCTCAGCCATAACCCTGATCCTGGCATGTCCGCCTCCCCGCGACTCTGGCCGGTCGTGAAATCCGCGAGACTCGGACACCGGGCCGGCGGTTCGCCGGCACAAAAGCTCTGGGCGTGCCCGGCGAGTTACCGATGTACTTGCCTGAGGTGCCGCCGCTGGTCATAGCCCCTATTCTGTCGGGCCGTCCGTTTCCGGTTGACGTTTAGTGATGAGACTCATCCATCGGTTACGGGACTACTCACAAAGTCCAGCCCTCAGGTTCGGGGGAACGGTTTGGTCCCACTGGTCCGGTGCGGAGATCTGTGCGCGCCATGCGCATAGATACTTGACGAGTGCATCATTCTCGGCGGTGACACTGATATCCCATATTCTGGCGGGACTGCCGGGTGCGATAGCGATGAGAGTGGTGCCGTCTTCACTGAATAAAATAGTGTCGTCGTCGTTGATTTGCAGGATTGCGCGCTCGGCGGCGACATCCCATATCGTGAAGCCTTTACGTAAGTCCTCGGTAGCGATGATATCGGCGCGATCGGGGTGGAATTCCAGGTAGTTGCCGGTGGTGCCGGGTAGTTCGGCGATTCGGATGCCGGTGGTGGTATTCCACAACTGAACCAAGTTTGCGTCGCTGTAGGTGGCGGCGACCTCCCTGTCTGTGTGGAATTTCAGGTCGTTGCCGGTGGTGCCGGGTAGTTCGGCGATTCGGGTACCGGTGGCGGTATTCCACAACTGGACCAGGCCCCGCCCGCCGGAGGTGGCGGCGACCTCCCTGTTGGGGTGGAACTCCAGGTAGTTGCCGGTGGTGCCGGGTAGTTCGGCGATTCGGGTACCGGTGGCGGTATTCCACAGCTGGACCAGGGAGACTCCGTCGCTGGAGGATTTGTAAGTAGCGACGACCTCCCCTTTGGAGTGGAATTCCAGGCCGTTGCCGATTGTGCCGGGTAGTTCGGCGATTCGGATGCCGGTGGCGGTATTCCACAACTGGACCAGGGCGCCTGCGTCGCCGGAGGAGTCGTAGGTGGCGACGACCTCTCCGTCGGGTTGGAATATCAGGTCGTTGCCGGTGGTGCCAGGTAGTTCGGCGATTCGGGTACCGGTGGCGGTATTCCACAGCTGGACCAGGGAGACTCCGTCGATATAGCGGCTGTAGGTGGCGACGACCTCTCCGTCGGGTTGGAATATCAGGTCGTCGCCGGTGGTGCCAGGTAGTTCGGCGATTCGGGTACCGGTGGCGGTATTCCACAGCTGGACTAGGCCCTGCCTGCTGTAGGTGGCGACGATTTCCCTGTCAGGTTGAAATTCCAGGCTGTTGCCGTTGGTGCCGGGTAGTTCGGCGATTCGGGTACCGGTGGCGGTATTCCACAGCTGGACCAGACCTACGTCGCTGGAGGTGGCGGCGACCTCCCTGTCGGGGTGGAATACGAGGCTGTTGTCGTTGGTGCCGGGTAGTTCGGCGATTCGGATGCCGGTGGCGGTATTCCACAGCTGGACCAGGTGGCCCGCATCGCTGTAGGTGGCGGCGATTTCCCTGTCGGGGTGGAATTCCAGGCGGCTGCCGTTGGTGCCGGGTAGTTCGGCGATTCGGATGCCGGTGGCGGTATTCCACAGCTGGACCAGGCCTGCGTCGCTGGAGGTGGCGACGACCTCACCGCCGGAGCTGACTGATCTCGGATAGCGCCCGGGCGGCAGTTTTTCCACACTTCGATTTATTGAAAGGTCCCACAGCTGGACCAGGCTCTCTTTGCCGGAGTTGTAGGTGGCGGCGATCTTGCCGTTGGGCCGCAATACGAGGCTGTTGCCGTTGGTGCCGGGTAGTTCGGCGATTCGGGTACCGGTGACGGTATTCCACAGCTGGACCGGGCCTCCGTCGCTGGAGGTGTTGGAGGTGGCGGCGACCTCACTGCCGGGGTGGAATTCCAGGTCGTTGCCGTTGGTGCCAGGTAGTTCGGCGATTCGGATGCCGGTGACGGTATTCCACAGCTGGACCGGGCCTCCGTCGCTGGAGGTGTTGGAGGTGGCGGCGACCTCACTGCCGGGGTGGAATTCCAGGTCGTTGCCGTTGGTGCCAGGTAGTTCGGCGATTCGGGTACCGGTGACGGTATTCCACAGCTGGACCAGGCCTCTTCCGTGACTGGAGCGGCTGGAGGTGGCGGCGACCTCACTGCCGGGGTGGAATACGAGGCTGTTGTCGTTGGTGCCGGGTAGTTCGGCGATTCGGGTACCGGTGGCGGTATTCCACAACTGGACCAGGCCCCGCCCGCCGGAGGTGGCGGCGACCTCCCTGTTGGGGTGGAACTCCAGGTAGTTGCCGGTGGTGCCGGGTAGTTCGGCGATTCGGGTACCGGTGGTGGTATTCCACAGCTGGACCACTCCGTCACTGGAGGGGCTGTAGGTGGCGGCGATTTCCCTGTCAGGTTGGAATTCCAGGCTGTTGTCGTTGGTGCCGGGTAGTTCGGCGATTCGGATGCCGGTGGTGGTATTCCACAGCTGGACCAGGGCGCCTCCGTCGCCGGAGGAGTCGTAGGTGGCGACGACCTCCCTGTCGGGTTGAAATTCCAGGTCGTCGCCAGTGGTGCCGGGCAGTTCGGCGATTCGGATGCCGGTGGCGGTATTCCACAACTGGACCAGGTTTGCGTCGCTGTAGGTGGCGACGACCTCCCTGTCTGTGTGGAATTTCAGGTCGTTGCCGTTGGTGCCAGGTAGTTCGGCGATTCGGGTACCGGTGGCGGTATTCCACAGCTGGACTAGGCCCTGCCTGCTGTAGGTGGCGACGATTTCCCTGTCAGGTTGAAATTCCAGGCTGTTGCCGTTGGTGCCGGGTAGTTCGGCGATTCGGGTACCGGTGGCGGTATTCCACAGCTGGACCAGGGCGCCGCCGTCGCTGGAGGAGTTGTAGGTGGCGGCGATCTCCCTGTCGGGGTGGAATACCAGCCTGTTGCCGGTGGTGCCGGGTAGTTCGGCGATTCGGGTACCGGTGGCGGTATTCCACAGCTGGACCAGGTGGCCCGCATCGCTGTAGGTGGCGGCGATCTCCCTGTCGGGGTGGAATACCAGGCTGTTGCCGGTGGTGCCGAGGAGCTCGCGCCCGGTTGGCAGTGGGTTGAGCGCCGCAGCTCGCATGGCGGCGCGGGCTTCGTCGCTGGCGTGGACGCGCCATGCGGTCAGGGCGGCGAGGCGGGAGGCGGTGGGTTTGGTGTTGGCGAGGAGTTGACTTTGGCCGATCAGGTCACGAGCGACAGCGATCCGGGTCTGCAGGTCCGCTTCTCGGCTTCGTTGGACCGCGACTCCTGCGACGATGGTGAGGGCGACAACGAGGAACAGCAGCACAGCCGTGAAGGCGCGTCGCTGCAGGGTCCGGCGCCGGTCAGCGTGAGTCGAAGCGGCAAGGAATTCCTGCTCGAGGTCCGAGAGCCGGTGGTGGTGGCGTGGGTCGTTGTTCGTGCGAGTGGTAGTTGCGGTGGCGGTCTCCAGAACGCTGCCAGTGTAGAGGTGGGCCTTGTCCCGGGCGTCACTGTTCCAGGTGATGGCGGCGGTGTGTAGGCGAGTAAGGACCGTACGGTCGGCGCGGGTATCGGCGAGCCATTCGTCGCGCAGCCGAGGCCAGGTCGCGAGGAGGACTTCGTGGCTGATCTCGACGGTGCCAATACCCAGCGTGATCAGACGCTGGTCAGCGAATGCCTCCAGCACCGCTTCTACATCCCGCGCGTCGTCTCCGGTGGTGGTGGTGAGCTCGGTGCGTGTGACACGGTCGGCAGTGTCGGTGCCGTCCGCGCCGACGACGGTCAGCCGCGTGAACACCTTGCGTGCGATCAGTTGCTGTCGCGGGGTGAGATCGGTGTAGACGGCGTCGGCGGCTCGGGCGACGGCGGTGTCGATGCCACCGACTGCTTCGTAGTCGGCCAGAGTAAGGGTGTCGCCACTGTGTTGACGCCAGGCTCGGTCGAGAGCGTCGGATACCAATGGCAGTACTCTGGCGCCGGATATCGGTCCGCTGGTGGTGTTGTCGGCGGTGCGAGAGGCAGCGCGGACCTCGCGGATGAGGTGGTCGGTGAGTTCGTCTTCGACTCGTGATTTGGCTGCTTTGGCGGGTTCGGTGATGGCCAGGCGGAGTTGGAGCTCGGTCATCGAGGTGAGCAGGCAACGACTCTGGATCGTGTCGGCCAAGCCGTCGAGCTCGGCGCAACGGGCCTCGAAATCAGCACGTACCACGATCAGCACCAACGCCGCCGGTGCCCCGGTCTCGGTATCCGGGCAGGTGGCTGCCGCATGTAAGGCAGCGACGAATCGTTCCCGTTCGGCGTGGTCGGTGCACTGGGTATAGATCCGTTCGAACTGATCGATCACCACCAACAATCGACGACTCGGATTCTGCGACGCTCCCGATGCCGTGCCGGTCGTTGCAATTTGGGCGGCGGTGACCGCGAACGACCTAGGATCTCGTTCGAGTTCCTGTTGCAGCGACACCGCACTGAGTCCGGTGGTCGCGCGGGCCGTCGCCAACGCGAGATCCTTGACCGGGGAGCTGCCAGGGCTAAACACCACCGACCGCGGCCACTCTTGCGCACCCGGTAGGCCAGTCGGGGTGCCGGCACGGATACGGGGTAAGACCCCGGCACGGACTAGCGAGGTCTTTCCGGAACCGGAGACCCCGCCCACCGCCACGATCCGCGGCTCGGTCAGTGCGGCCTCCAACTGGTCCATCACCTCGGCGATGGCGTGCTCGCGACCAAAGAACAGGGGTGCGTCGTGCTCGTCGAACCAGCTCAGACCGCGATATGGGAACTCGACACGGCCGCCAGAGGTGATCATGGGGCCAGGCGCGGGCCGATCCAGCACGCCCTGGTAGTTGTTGTAGATCGTGACGTTCGCGGTGGTGTGGTCACCGATTACCACGCCTTGGCTGTGACGGGCATCGACTGATTGCGCGCCTCCTACCGATATCCCCGGGTCGTCAAGCCCATCGGCAGGTTCCAGATCCATCGTTCCCCTTCAGCGGCCGTACTGGCTTGCGCGCCGACACCACAGTCTCGACCCGCTCGAATCCACGAAAGATTCGGCGACACTTACGGTATCGAGCCGTGAAATCTATTCAGTGGTGTGGTTGTGGAAGGTGACGTTCATCGTGCCGCTGTCACCAGCGTGCACACCCTGAGCGTGCCGCAGATCGTTGTACACCTGCTTGGTCGGTGCTACGTCCAGTACACGCTGCGCCAACGTCCGAACTTCGGCGTCCTCGACGACCTCGGCCCGCACCACTGCGGCCTCGACGGCCGCACGATCGGCGCCTGCAGCCGATTCGTTCGCCTCGATCGCGGTCAGTACTGACTCGTCGTGGCCGTCCCCGACCACCCGACGCCGCAACGCCACATACGCATCCCGCACCAACGCAGACGCCGCGTCCTGCCCACCCGCAGCAGCACCAGCGATCAACGCGGTCACGATAATCGTCAGCGGATCCATCCCCATCCCCTTCCAAAAATGTTGTAGGGCAAGGCTACACACGCGCTCCATCAAATGTCGGCCGACGAGGATGTTTGGACATTCTCTGATTCGGTCTGTGAGCTTATTTGTGTTCCGTTCCGTCGCAGCGTGGTCGGTGGCTCTAGTCAGGATGTGCGTGGCGGGCGGCGGATTCGAACAGCCATCGTTCGATGATGTCGGCGCGGGACGCGCCGGTGGCGTCGGCCCAGCGGCGGAGGATTTGGTTGTAACGCTAGTAGGCCGCAGTGAGCGCCGTCATGGGCCGACGCCCATTAGATCGTCCCAGCCATTCAACCCGCGCACGGAGCGGTTGCCGCCGAACCGTCGTCGCTTGTCATCAAACCTGCCATTTAATGTCTGATGTCGACCAACGACGTTCACTGACGCCAACACTACCAATCAATGTCGCCCACATGAGCCGCGAACGTGCAGCATATCCGCAGGTCAGGGGGTCACGGCGTCATGCTCACCCAACCCCGTTTGCTCTTGACAACAACACCAACCGCAAGCTACCCGATGCGAGTACATGGAGTTACCCATGTACTCACGAAATCCCGCGACCGGTCTCATTCCTGGAACCGGTACCCCATCCCCGCTTCGGTCAGTAAGTGCTTGGGGTGGGCCGGGTCGTCCTCGAGCTTGCGCCGCAGCTGGGCGAGATAGACACGCAGGTAGTGCGTTTCGGTGGCGTAGGCAGGGCCCCACACCTCGCGCAGGAGTTCCTTGCGCCCCACCAGCTTTCCCCGATGACGCACCAGCATCTCGAGCATGCCCCACTCGGTGGGCGTCAGATGGACCGGCTCGCCCCGCTTTGTCACCTTCTTGGCGACCAGATCGACGGTGAAGGCGTCGGTGACGACCACCGGATCGGCGGCCTCGACCTCCGTCGCCCCGCGCCGGACCGCCGCCCGCAGCCGGGCCAGCAGCTCGTCCATGCCGAACGGCTTGGTGACGTAGTCGTCGGCGCCCGCGTCGAGCGCTTCGACCTTGTCGGCGGAGTCGGTGCGTGCCGAGAGCACGATCACCGGCGCCGAGGTCCAGCCGCGCAGCCCGGCGAGCACCTCGATACCGTCGATATCGGGCAGACCGAGGTCGAGAATCACCACGTCGGGGTGTTTCTCGGCGGCGGCGCGCAGCCCGGCGGCCCCGTTGCCCGCGGTGATGACCTCGTACCCGCGTACCGACAGGTTGATCCGCAGCGCGCGCACGATCTGCGGTTCGTCGTCGATCACCAGTACCTTGACCGGAGCCGGCTCCGTGTCCGCGCGATCGCGGGCCTGGCCCTGGTGTGCCGGCGTGTCGCGCCGACGGCCGGGCCCCGATCCCGGCGGCGCAGCGTCGGTCCCCGATGTGTTGCCCATGTCCTCACTTTCCTCGTATGTCACTGCGCGGCGCCATCGGGACCGCCCACATCCTCGACCGGAGCCGGGGCGCCCGCGGGCAGGTCCACCAGCATGGTCAGCCCGCCACCCGGCGTCGGTTCGGCGCGGACGGTGCCGCCCATCGCCTCGACGAATCCGCGCACGACCGAGAGGCCGAGTCCGACGCCGGTGGTGTTGTCGCGGTCACCCAGCCGCTGGAAGGGCTCGAACAGCTGCTCCTCGGTTCCGGCGGGGACCCCGGGGCCCACGTCGACGACGGCGATCGACACCCGGTCGCCGTCGTGCTCGGCGGTCACCCGGACAGGCGTGTCGCGCCCGGCGTGCCGTAGCGCGTTGTCGATCAGATTGGCCAGGACGCGTTCGAGCAGTCCGCTGTCGGCGAGCACGGAGACCTCGCCCACGTCCACCTTCACCCGGTCCATCGCGGCCCGACGGAGGCCACGCGTGCCCATCCCGACACTCACCAGCGCGCGATGCACCGCCTCGTCCATGTACACCTGCCGCAGCTGCGGCGTGACCACGCCGACCGCGAGCCGCGAGGAGTCGAGCAGGTTGCCCACCAGCGCGGTGAGCTGGTCGACCGATTCCTCGATGGCCTCCAGCAGCTCGCCGGTGTCCTCGGCCGAGAACTCGATGTCGTCGCTGCGCAGACTCGACACGGCGGCCTTGGCCCCGGCCAGCGGCGTGCGCAGATCGTGGCTGACCGCGGAGAGCAGCGCCCGGCGCAGCCGGTCGGCCTCGAGCAGCGCGGCCGCGGCTCCCGCCTCCTCGGCCAGCCTCGCCTGCCGCACCAGCCCGACCGCCTGATTGGCGACCGCGTTGAGCACCGGCCGGTCGGCGGCGCTGAGCGAGCGGCCTGCCAGCAGCAGCTGACTGCGCGCGTCGCCCGCCTCGATGACGGTGTCGGCCTCCGATCCGCTCGTCGGCGCCGTCGGCCCGACGGAGGCGACGACCTGGTCGCCGCACCGCAGGCTCACCGCGCGGAGTCCGTAGGTCTCGCGCACCTGCTCGAGCAGCTTCGGCAGATCGGCGCCGTGCAGCACCGAGCCCGCGAACATGGTCAGCAGCTCGGCCTCGCGGGAGGCCTTGCGCGCCTGCATCGTTCGCTTGGCCGCCATGTCCACCAGGGCCGCGACCGCCACCGCGACGATGAGCAGCACGACCACCGTCACGGCATTGTCCGGCTCGGCCACGGTGAGGCTGTAGCGCGGCGCGGTGTAGAACCAGTTCAGCAGCAGCCCCGAGAGCAGCGCCGACAGCCCGGCGGGCACGACACCGCCGAACAGCGCCACCGCGACGACGCCGACGACGAAGATCGCGCTGAGCCCACCGAGCTGCAGGGTGCCGTCGAGCAGCCACCCGCACAGCACGCTGACCACGACGGGCACGACGATCGCCGCCAGCCAGGACGCGACCGGTCGGCGCGGGCGCAGCCAGTGCATCCGCAGGCCGCGGTGGGCCTGCTCGTGGGTCACCATGTGCACGTCGATCTTGCCCGAGCGCTGCACGACCGTGGAGCCGATGCCCTCGTCGAGCATCCTGGCCCACCGCGAGCGCCGCGAGGTGCCGAGCACGAGTTGGGTGGCGTTGACCTCGCGCGCGAAGTCGAGCAGCGCGGTGGGGACGTCGTCACCGGTCACCGTGTGCAGCGAGGCGCCGAGGCCGGTGGCCAGCTCGCGGAGTTTGGCCATCCGCGCGGTGGAGACCCCGGCCAGCCCGTCCCCGCGCACCACGTGCACGACCACCAGATCGGCGCTGGACTTCGAGGCGATCCGGCCCGCCCTGCGCACGATCGTCTCCGATTCGGGCCCACCGGTGACCGCGACGACCACGCGTTCGCGCGCCTCCCAGAGCTCGGTGATCTTGTGATCGGCCCGGTACTTCGCCAGCGCGGCATCGACCTGATCGGCCAGCCACAACAGCGCCAGTTCGCGCAGCGCGGTCAGGTTGCCTGGGCGGAAATAATTGCGCAGGGCCGCGTCGATCTTGTCGGCGGCGTAGACGTTGCCGTGGGAGAGCCTGCGCCGCAACGCTTCCGGCGTGAGGTCGACCAGCTCGACCTGATCGGCGCCGCGGACCACCGCGTCGGGGACGGTCTCGCGCTGCTCGATCCCGGTGATCTGCTGGACGACGTCGTTGAGACTCTCCAGGTGCTGCACGTTGACCGTCGAGATGACGTCGATGCCGGCGGCGAGCAACTGCTCGACGTCCTGCCAGCGCTTCTCGTGCACACTGCCCGGCGCGTTCGTGTGCGCCAGCTCGTCGACGAGCACGACGGCGGGCTTGCGCGCCAGCACGGCGTCGACGTCGAGTTCCGGCAGCTCTGTGCCCCGGTAGGCGATCAGCTTGGGCGGAATCCGCTCGATGCCCTCGAGCAGTTCGGCGGTCTTCTTCCGGCCGTGGGTCTCCACCACGGCCGCCACCACATCGCGTCCGCGTTCCAGCCGCCGGTGCGCCTCGCCGAGCATGGCGTAGGTCTTGCCGACGCCCGGCGCGGCACCGAGGTAGATGCGCAGTTGTCCGCGTTTCACCTGTCCATCATCGCGTGTCGCGGGGCCGCGGCCGTCGGCCGGACCGGCAACACATCGATCACCGTCATCGGGGCGTGCGCGGCGTTCCACCGCCCGAGCGCCCTGATCACCAGCAGCGCGGCGACGAAACCGACGATCACCGCAATGGTCACTGCAGACACCGCGATCCTTCTTTCCGTGAACGGGACCGGCCGCGACGATCGCGGGACCGGCGCCTCACTTTCTACCGCCGCGCACCGGCTCCGACCTCGATCTTTACGGCGTGTTGACGGCTAACCGGCCCGCCTTGACGGGATCCTCACACCGGCCGCGGCCGTCGGCGTCAACATTCCGCAAAGGCCGTGCCGCCCGGCGCTAAGGAGTCGTAAGGAAACCACGCCGAGCCCCCTTCCGGAGTTTCACTCACTAGGCGCTCCACGTCGGAGCGCAAGGAGGTTGGAAATGTCTGTCGTGGTGTTCACGGTGCTCACCGTGGCGATCTTCGCGCTGCTGGGCGTGATCCAGCGAGGGGTGGAGAAGCTGTGATCGCGAACCTTGTCGGTCTGGCTCTGGCCGTTCTCGTCGCCGTGTACATGGTCGCGGCGCTGCTCTTCCCCGAGAGGTTCTAGGTGAACACGACAACAGCGGGGATCGCGTTCGTCGCGGCCCTGGTCATCACGCTGGCCCTGGTCCACGTGCCGCTCGGCGACTACATGTACCGCGTCTACAGCAGTGACAAGCACTCCCGCGCCGAGCGGCTGATCTACCGCGCCATCGGCGCGAAACCGGAGGTCGAGCAGACCTGGCCGGTCTACGCCCGCAGCGTGCTGGCGTTCTCGGCGGTCGGCATCCTGTTCCTGTTCTTCTTCCAGCTGGCGCAGGGTGCGCTGCCGCTGCACCTGAACGACCCCGGCACCGAGCTGACGCCGGCGCTGGCCTGGAACACCGCCGTCAGCTTCGTGACGAACACGAACTGGCAGAACTACTCCGGTGAGTCCACCCAGGGCCACCTGGTGCAGATGGCCGGCCTGGCGGTGCAGAACTTCGTCTCCGCGGCCGTCGGCATGGCGGTGGCGGTGGCGCTGGTGCGCGGCTTCGCGCGCCGCCACACCGGTGACCTCGGCAACTTCTGGGTCGACCTGGTGCGCGGCACCCTGCGGATCCTGCTGCCGATCGCGTTCGTCTTCGCGATCGTGCTGGTCGCCGGCGGCCTCATCCAGAACTTCCACCTGCACGATCAGCTCGCCCAGACCATCGGCGGCACCGAGCAGATGCTGACCGGCGGCCCCGTGGCCAGCCAGGAGGTCATCAAGGAACTCGGCACCAACGGTGGCGGCTTCTACAACGCCAACTCGGCGCATCCGTTCGAGAACGCGAGCACCTGGACGAACTTCCTGGAGATCTTCCTGCTCCTGGTGATCTCGTTCTCGCTGCCGCGCACCTTCGGCCGGATGGTCGGCAGCAGCAAGCAGGGTTTCGCGATCGTCGCGGTGATGGGCACGATCGCGCTGATCAGCGTCGGGCTGACCAACCTGTTCCAGCTGCAGCACCACGGCACGGTGCCGACCGCGATCGGCGCGTCCATGGAGGGCGTGGAAACCCGCTTCGGCGTGGCGAACTCGGCCACCTTCGCGGCCTCGACCACGCTCACCTCGACCGGCGCGGTGGATTCGTTCCACGATTCCTACACCAGCCTCGGCGGCCTGATGACGATGTTCAACATGCAGCTGGGCGAGGTGGCGCCCGGCGGCGTCGGCTCCGGCCTGTACGGCATGCTGATCCTCGCCGTGATCACGGTGTTCGTGGCGGGCCTGATGGTCGGCCGCACGCCGGAGTATCTCGGCAAGAAGATCACTCCGCGCGAGATCAAGCTGGCCGCCTCCTACTTCCTGGTGAGCCCGCTGATCGTGCTGATCGGCACGGCCATCGCGATGGCCATGCCCGGCCAGCGTGCGAGCATGCTCAACAGCGGGCCGCACGGTCTCTCAGAAGTGCTGTACGCCTTCACCTCCGCGGCCAACAACAACGGTTCCGCCTTCGCCGGTCTCACCGGCAACACCGAGTGGTTCAACACCGCCCTCGGCCTCGCGATGGCGTTCGGCCGGTTCCTGCCGATCATCTTCGTGCTGGCGCTGGCCGGTTCGCTGGCCCAGCAGGGCTCCACTCCCGCGTCGATCGGCACGCTGCCGACGCACCGGCCGCAGTTCGTCGGCATGGTCGTCGGCGTGACCGTGATCCTGGTCGCGCTCACCTTCCTGCCCGCCCTCGCGCTCGGGCCGCTCGCCGAAGGAATTCACTGAAATGACCAGTCCCACCCTCGAAACACCGGCCGCGCCGCGGCCCGAGCACCGGACCAAGGGCGTGCAGAAGGGCGTCCTCGAGCCGAAGCTGCTGCTCACTTCGCTGCCCGACGCACTGCGCAAACTCGATCCGCGCACGCTGTGGAAGAACCCCGTCATGCTGATCGTCGAGGTCGGCGCGGTGTGGTCGACCATCCTCGCGATCGCCGATCCGAGCTTCTTCGCCTGGGCGATCGTGGTCTGGCTGTGGCTGACCGTCGTGTTCGCCAACCTGGCCGAGGCCGTCGCCGAAGGACGCGGCAAGGCGCAGGCCGACACCCTGCGCAAGGCCAAGACCGACACCGTCGCCCGCCGGCTGGCCGACTGGACCCCCGGCGGCCGCATCGTCGAGGAGCGCGTCGCCGCTCCCGAACTGCGCCGCGGCGACTACGTCGTGGTCGAAGCCGGACAGGTCATCCCCGGTGACGGCGACGTCGTCGAAGGCATCGCCTCGGTCGACGAATCGGCCATCACCGGCGAATCCGCGCCGGTGATCCGCGAATCCGGCGGCGACCGCTCGGCGGTCACCGGTGGCACCACGGTGCTCTCGGACCGGATCGTCGTGCGGATCACCCAGGAGCCGGGCGCCAGCTTCATCGACAAGATGATCGCCCTCGTCGAAGGCGCCAGCCGCCAGAAGACGCCGAACGAGATCGCGCTCAACATCCTGCTGGCCGCGCTGACGATCATCTTCGTGTTCGCGGTGACCACGTTGCAGCCGCTGGCGATCTTCGCCAAGTCGAACAACCCCGGGGTGCCGGACACCTCGGCGTTGGACGCACACGGCATCACCGGCATCGTGCTGGTCTCGCTGCTGGTCTGCCTCATCCCGACCACCATCGGCGCGCTGCTCTCGGCCA
Organism: Nocardia neocaledoniensis; assembly: GCF_003182135.1. Lineage (GTDB taxonomy): Bacteria > Actinomycetota > Actinomycetes > Mycobacteriales > Mycobacteriaceae > Nocardia > Nocardia neocaledoniensis. Next base: position 778,804 of record NZ_QGTL01000001.1, read on the forward strand.
TCGGCATCGCCGGCATGGACCGCCTCGTGCAGCGCAATGTGCTGGCCATGTCGGGCCGCGCGGTCGAGGCCGCCGGTGACGTGAACACCCTGCTGCTGGACAAGACCGGAACCATCACCCTCGGCAACCGCCAGGCCGCCGAATTCGTGCCGATGCCGGGCATTCCCGACGACGAGCTGGCCGACGCGGCACAGCTGTCCAGCCTCGCCGACGAGACGCCGGAGGGGCGCTCGATCGTCGTGTTCGCCAAGCAGGCGTTCAACAAGCGGGAACGCTCGGCGGGCGAACTGCCAGGGGCCACCTGGGTGGAGTTCACCGCGCAGACCCGCATGTCCGGTGTCGATCTCGCCGACGGGCACCAGCTGCGCAAGGGGGCAGCGGGTGCGGTCACCGAATGGGTTCGCGCCCAAGGCGGTTCGGTGCCGGCGCAGGCCACTGAGATCGTCGACGGCATCTCCGCCTCGGGCGGCACGCCACTGGTGGTCGGTGAGGTCAAGGACGGCACCCCGCGTCTGCTCGGCGTCATCCACCTCAAGGACGTCGTCAAGCAGGGCATGCGCGAACGCTTCGACGAGATGCGCCGGATGGGCATCCGCACCGTCATGATCACCGGTGACAATCCGTTGACCGCCAAGGCGATCGCCGACGAGGCGGGCGTGGACGATTTCCTCGCCGAGGCCACGCCGGAGGACAAACTCGCCCTCATCAAGAAGGAGCAGGACGGCGGCCGGCTGGTCGCCATGACCGGCGACGGCACCAACGACGCGCCCGCCCTGGCCCAGGCCGACGTGGGCGTGGCGATGAACACCGGCACCTCGGCCGCCAAAGAGGCGGGCAACATGGTCGATCTGGACTCGGACCCGACCAAACTGATCGAGATCGTCGAGATCGGCAAGCAGCTGCTGATCACTCGTGGCGCGCTCACCACGTTCTCCATCGCCAACGACATCGCCAAGTACTTCGCGATCATTCCGGCGTTGTTCGTGGCACTGTTCCCCGGCCTGGACGCGCTCAACATCATGCGCCTGGCCAGCCCGCAGTCGGCGATCCTGTCCGCGGTCGTCTTCAACGCGATCATCATCGTGGCGCTGATTCCGCTGGCGCTGCGCGGTGTCGACTACCGGCCGAGCAACGCCTCGACGTTGTTGAGCCGCAATCTGACGATCTACGGCCTGGGCGGCATCATCGCGCCGTTCCTCGGCATCAAGATCATCGACCTGCTCGTCCAACTCCTCCCCGGGATGTCCTGAAATGCGTATGTCAACCTGGATCCGCCAGCACCTGGCCGCCCTGCGCGCTCTGCTCGTGCTGACCGTGATCACCGGAATCGTGTATCCCGTCGCGGTGTTCGCGGTGGCGCAGCTGCCCGGGCTGAACGACAAGGCCGACGGCTCGCTCATCGAGCGGGACGGAAAACTGGTGGGCTCCAGCCTGATCGGGCAGTCGTTCACCGACGCCGACGGCAACGCCATGACGCAGTACTTCCAGAGCCGCCCGTCGGCCGCGGGCGACGGCTACGACCCGCTGTCCACCGCCGCGAGCAACCTCGGCCCGGAGGACATCGTCGACACGCCCGCCCGCAAGAGTCTGCTCACCACCGTGTGCACCCGCTCGAAGGAGGTCGGCGACCGTGAGGGGGTCGACGGCGCCCGGCAGTTCTGCACGAAAGACGGTGTGGGAGCGGTGCTCTCGGTGATCGGCCCGCGTGACGACGACGGCGACGTGTCGCGGCCGGCGCAGGTCGTCAGCGTCAACGAGCTGTGCCCGGCGCGGCCGTTCCTGAGCACCTTCCGCGGCGCGGCGGTGGAATGCGCGAAGGAGGGCGAGGACTACTCGGTCGGGCGGATCATCCCGATCCTCGGCGACGCACCGGTCGACGCCGCCGTTCCCGCGGACGCGGTCACCGCCAGCGGCAGCGGGCTCGATCCGCACATCTCCCCCGAGTACGCGGCCATCCAGGTCGCCCGGGTGGCGCGGGTCCGCGGGATCACCGCGGAGCAGGTCAGCGAGCTGGTCGCGGCGCACACCGCCGGACGCACCCTGGGTTTCCTCGGTGAGCCGCGCGTGAACGTCGTCGAGCTCAATCTCGCACTGGACGAGCGCTTCCCGTTCCAGGGCTGACGCACCGACTCGGGGCCGGACCCGGCACGGATCCGGCCCCGAGTCGCTACTGGTCTTCGTCGGTGATCAGCGCCCAGCCGTCGGGCAGTCCGGTCACCGTCACCGCCGACCCGCACACCTCGAGCCCGACGGTGGCGTCACCGAGCCGGAACTCCGACATCCGGACGCAGCCCCACGCCTCGGGGATCTGCGGCCGCAGGGTGAGCGTCTTGGCGGGCACATCGGGATCGAGCCCGAGGAACGAGCGCACCAGCAGCAACGGCGCCGCGCTCGCCCACGCCTGCGGCGAGCACGAGGTCGGATACGGCACCGGCGCCGCGAACCTGGCGCGCGGGAAACCACAGAACAATTCGGGCAGGCGGCCGTCGAACGCGGCGGCGGCGTCGAGCAGACCGCCCGCCAGCTTGGTCGCCAGCTCCACCGCGCCGGGCACGTGCTGATACCGCATGAGCCCGGCGACCGCGATCGCCGTGTCGTGCGGCCACACCGACCCGCAGTGGTAGCTCATCGGGTTGTAGGCGCCCATATTCGAGGCCAGGGTGCGCAGCCCGAAACCCGAATCCATCTCCGCCTTGGCCAGATTCGCGATGAGGATCTCGGCGTGCTCGTCGGTCGCGATGCCCGACCACAGGCAGTGGGCGGCATTGCTGGTCAAGGCATCGATCTGGCGCTTGCTGCCGTCCAGTGCCACGGCGTACCAGCCGCACTGGGGTAGCCAGAACTGTTCGGCGAACTTGGTCCGCAACTCGGCGGCCCGTTCGCGCATCCGCGTGGCCAGCGCGGGATCGTCGAAGGCGTCGGCCAGTTCGGCCCGCGCCAGGTAGGCCGCGTACACGTAGCCCTGGACCTCGCACAGGGCGATCGGCGCCTGCGCGATGTGGCCCGCCGCGTCGTTGATCCCGTCGAAGCTGTCCTTCCAGCCCTGGTTGATCAGGCCGCGGTCGGTGGCGCGCACGTATTCGACGAAGCCGTCGTCGTCGCGATCACCGAAGTCGGTGATCCAGCCGATCGCCGCGTCGGCCGCGGGCAGCAGCGTCGCGATGGAGGCCGGTTCGGCGCCCCAGCGCAGACATTCGGCGAGCAGCATCACGAACAGCGGTGTGGCGTCGACGGTTCCGTAGTAGATCTGGCCGCCGAGCACCTGCCCGACCGCGGGACCACGCCGCATCTCGTGCATGATCCGGCCCGGCTCCTCCTCCACCAGCGGATCCACTGTCTGGCCCTGCAACTCGGCCAGCTGCTGCAGGGTACCGAGCGCGAGATCGGTTTCCAGCGGCAGCGACATCCAGGCGGTGAGCAGCGAGTCGCGGCCGAACAACGTCATGAACCATGGCGCGCCCGCCGCGACGAACGGCCTGCCGGTGCCGGTATCGGTATGGATCTGCAACGCGCCGAGATCGCTCTCGCTGCGGCGCAGTATCCGGTTGAGCAGGGCCGAATCGGCGGTGATGTCGGTGGCGGTGGCCCGCCACGCCTGGATCTTGCGCACCGGCTCGCTGGCCCGGTACCGCTCGCCCGGCGTGCCCTGCATCTGCGGGCGCTGCGCCGCCCCCGCGGGCTGGGCCGTGATCTCGGTCTGCCAGCGACCACCGGCGGGCACGACCACCCGCCAGATCATGGTGCCGGGCAACACCATCGGCTCGATCGTGGAGGTGAGCGCGAGCCCGCGCGACAGGTCGGCCCGGTCGTGCAGCAGCAGTTCACCGTCGGAGGTCGTCATCTCCGCCCGGTGCCCGCCCATCCGGCCTTCCTTCACCGAGAACAGGTCGACGAAATCGGCGTCGACGTGCAGCTCGAGCACCACGGCGGTGGCCTCGCGGCTCATGTTCTCCAACGTGATCAGCTCGTGCATGCCCTCGGCGACGAGCCGGTCGCGCACCACGAGCAGTGTGCTGTCAGCCCGGCCCTGCTGCGGCGGTCGCCGCAGCACGAACCGGGCCGCGAAGGCCTCGGGGCTCAGGACCGACAGCGGCTCGGGCCGCTTGCCGTCGATCATGAGCTCCCAGCGCGAAATCACCCTGGCGTCACGGAAGAACAACCCCTGCGGCTTGCCCGGCTCGATGTCGCCGAGCCGATCGGACAGGCTGAAGGTGCCGCCTTCGACCAGGGTGACATTGCCTCCGTTGCCGCCGAGCCCGGCGGGTTCCCCCGCGTTGAGCGGGCTCGGCGACTCGCTGTTCAGGGTCATGCGCGCCCGCTGATCGCCGCCCCGACGGGCAGCGGCAGCGCGAAGGCGTCGCCGTACCCGATCGTGGTCTCGGCCAACAGTTGCCGGTAGACCTGTTCGTAGCCACCGCCGAGGGTGTCGGCGCCGAAATTGGCTTCCACGTAGGCCCGGCAGGCGGCCGGGTCGTAGGAGGCGACCTCGGCGATGGCGCCGGGCAGCTCGGCCGGATCGTCGCAGATCCGTCCGGTGACACCGTCGACCAGGACCTCGCTCACCGCGCCCCCACGCAACGCGACCACCGGGGTACCGGTGACCATTGCCTCGATCATCACCATGCCGAAGGGCTCCTCCCACCGGATCGGGAACAGCAGACACCGCGCTTCGGACAAGAGTTTACGCTTGTCGGTCGCGTCGGCGAGCCCGAACACGTGATCATCGGCGGTCAGCCGTGGGCGCACGTACTCCTCGAAGTACGCCTTCTCGGGCGCCTCGGAGCACTTGCCCGCCAGGATGAGCGGTATTCCGGCCTCGTGGGCGGCGTCCAGCGCCAGATGTGGACCCTTGTCCATCGTGAAGCGGCCGAGGAACAGCGCGTAATCCTTCTTCTGCTCCCGGTACGGCCACAGCTCGGGCCGCAGCGCGTTGTGCACGCGCCCCACCCACCGCAGGTCCGGCGCCAGTTCGCGCTGCCGGTCGCTGATCGCGACGAGCGAGCACTCCTTGCCGAGTTCCCGGTAGTACCGGTAGCAGTCGTCCTGCACGGGACCGTGCACGGTGACCACCGTCGGCAGCCCGAGATCGGCGTAGGCGGGCGCGTTGAGCGGGCCGGCGAACGTGTGGTCGTGGACCAGGTCGATGCCCTCGGTCTCGGCCAGGCGTTCGATCGCGCGGCGCACCCGCAGCGCGTGGACCACTTCGGGGAACGGATCACCGAGTCGTTCCGGGACGATCCGGTCCCACAGCGGGACGAAGTTCGCCTTGGTACCCGGCTCGCCCGCACCGAACAGGGTGACGTGATGGCCGCGCTCACAGAGCGAATCGACCAGATCGGCGACTACGGCCTCGACGCCGCCGTAGGCCTTGGGGGGAACATCGAAATACGGTGGAACCACCATCGCGATCCGCAGTGGGCCACCGTTGTGCTCGATCGAGTAGAGATCGGACGTGGAGAACCCGGCCGGCGACATTGCCGACATGTCTGCACTCATGACCTTCCTTCCAGGGACACAACCTCGCAACACTTGCGCGAACAAGAGATGGCCGCCTCGGCGGAGGTGGAGACGAGAGCTGCACCGCCGTCCATGGGGCATGGTTGGCCTGGCCAGACGTGGAGCGCGCCGCTGGGGCGCCCGCCTGATCAGAGGGGCCGTAGAGAAAAGTACCCCGCTACCGCGGAGTAAACCAGTCGGTTGCTGAGAATTCGTGGCGGGGAATGGCAGCCGGGACAGGAGATTCCGCCGTCAGAGCCGGTCTACGGCGTACAGAATTTCGGTTCCACCGGGTCTACGCACGGTATGTTGCCGAACTCGATCATGGTGAGCCTGGCCTTACCCCGAATCAGGTAGTCGAGGAACTGCGCGACCAGCGAATCACCGGCGACCGGCCCGTGGGTGTAGGCGTATTCGATACCGGTGAAGCGGTAGTACCCGAGCCGGATCGTGTCCTGGGTCGGCTGGACGCCGTCGATCGAGACCGGCGCGACCGCGTCGGTGGCGGCCGAGGTCTCCAGATAGCCCACCGCGCCGGGGATTTTGGCAACGAAGGTAACCACTTCCTCGGTCACGTCGACCTCGCACTGCTCGCCACCGGGAGCCATGCCGACGCAGCTGGCGTAGCGGAAGACCTTCCGGTTGTCCTCGAGCAGCCGGGCCTCGAGCGCGCGGCGGGTGCCCGAGCCCGCGGTGCGGTCGATCAGCACCACCGGCAGGTCTGGCCCGCCGATCTCGTTCCAGTTCCTGATGTTTCCCCGGTACAGGTCGCGGATCTGCTGGGTGGTCAGGTCTTTGAGCCCGACGCCGGGATGGGTCACGATCGAGAACGACGCGCGGGCGAGCGGGATCTCGGTGAGCGCCGCGAACGAGGTGCCCTTGGAGCCGTCGCCGATGGCGAGCGTCTCCTGTGTCGGCCCCGCTGTGGTCAGCGTGCGCAAGCCCGGTTCGGTGCCGTTGAACGCGAAGGTGAAATGTGCGTCGGTGCAGGTCTTCTCGTAGTTCTGGGCGGCCTTGCGGATCATCGGGGCCATGGCGGTGGAGCCGACCACGGTCAGCGAGCCCGCCGCGCAGTCACGTGGCGGCGGGTCGCCGCGCAGCACGGTCGCCAGCAACTGCACCATCACCACCAGCGCCAGGAACACGCTGAGCCCGAGCAACGCGGGTTCGCGCCGGGAGCGGCTGGTCGTCACCACGAACTGGCCGCCCTTCAGGCTGCCCGCTCGGTCGACGACCTTCTTCGCGTTGGCGTCGAGTGGATCCGGGGCAGGCCCCTCGAGTACCACCAGCAGCTTGTAGTGCTCACCGCGCTCGAGCCGTTCCTTGGGCAGCACGATGCGTGAGGTGTTGTCCGCGCCGACGCTGGGCGCGAGCTCGCGCAACCCGTCGTTGAGCACCGCGAGCGATTCGCCGCGGCGCGAGATCCGCTCGGTGACCTCCAGTGCCCGGATCTTGTGGCGGGAGAACAGCAGTCGTGGGGTGTCGTCGACGTCGTAGTCGCCACTCTCGATCACCGCGGTGCCGTAGTTCTCGATCCGGATCAGCACCACCGACACCGGATCGGGGGTCGGTGTCGCGGCGTCGGGGGCCGCGGGATCCGGCGTCGCCGCGGGAACCGCCGCCTGCGCGGCCGGATCGGCCACCGGTGCCGCGCCGTTGGCGTCGGTGAGCTGGACGCGGCTGGCGGGGGTGTTCATCTGCACGCGGTAGCCGAGCCGCTTGCGCCCGACGAACACGAACTCCCGCAGGAACGTCGCCGTCGCCACGACGAGACCGAGCAGCGACAGCACGATCTCGACCGGGAACCCACCCACGCACTCCCCCTCACCCCGGATACCTGTATCCGACTGTCTATCAGGAGAATCCGCGATGGCGCCGCACGACGCCAGGTGTTCGGCGAGTCTTCACCCCGACGTCGACGCGCACCACGCGAGCAGGTCCTCGACCGGCCACGTGTCGATCACCCGCTCGGCCCGCACGCCGTGGGCGAGCGCGCGCTCGCATCCGTAACCCTGCCAATCCAATTGGCCCGGCGCGTGGGCATCGGTGTCGATGCTGAAGTAGCAGTCCATCTCGACGGCCAGCTCGATCAGGCGCCCCGGCGGATCGCGGCGCTCGGGACGGCTGTTGATCTCGACGGCGGTGCCGTATTTTCGGCAGGCCTCGAAGACCAGTTCGGCGTCGAAGACGGATTCGGGGCGGGTGCCTCGGCCGCCTTCGACGAGGCGGCCGGTGCAGTGGCCGAGGATGTCGACGTGCGGGTTGGCCACGGCGTAGACCATGCGGTTGGTCATGGTGGCGCTGTCGTCGCGCAGGTGCGAATGCACGCTGGCGACAACGACATCGAGGCGCTCGAGCAGATCGGCGCGCTGGTCGAGGGTGCCGTCGTCGAGGATGTCGACCTCGATGCCGGTGAGGATGCGAAACGGCGCAAGTTCGTCGTTGAGTTCGGCGATCACGTCGAGCTGGCGCAGCAGGCGCTCGGCCGACAGGCCGTTGGCGACCTTGAGGCGCGGCGAGTGGTCGGTCAGCGCGCAGTACTCGTGGCCGAGCGCGGCGGCCACCCTCATCATCTCGCCGATCGGGCTGCCGCCGTCGGACCAGTCCGAGTGGGTGTGCAGGTCGCCGCGCAGCTGGGCGCGCAGCGCCGCACCGGCGGGCCCGATAGGTTTCGCGGCGCCACGCAGGTCGGCCAGATAGTCGGGAACCGCTCCGGCGCAGGCCTGTTCGATGACGGCGGCGGTCTTGGGGCCGATGCCGGGCAGGTCGCGCCAGCTGTGCGCCCGTTCGCGCTCGGCCCGTTCGTCCTCGGTCAGGCCCGCGACGACATCGGCCGCGCGCCGGTAGGCCTTCACCCGGTGGGTCTCCGCCCGCGAGCGCTCGAGCCAGAACCCGATCTCGCGCAGCGCCGCCACCGGGCCGGGGCCCGCCGCCGCCGTCATGGCCTAGGCGATCCGGCCGTACTTGAGGAAGGCGACGCCGTCGGCGTACACCCGGCTGGTGATCACCCGGAACCGTTCCGGCGTCGGCAGGCTCGCGCCGCCGCCGAACAGCGGCCGCCCCGTGCCGAGCACCACCGGGAACAGTTTCAGGAACACCTGGTCGATCTCGGGCAGCAGGGTCTGCGCCAGTTCGCCGCCGCCGCAGAGCCAGATGCCCAGTCCCGCTTCCCGTTTCAGCGCGCGCACGGCGCCGATCGGGTCCTCGGCGATCACCTCGACACCGGGGGCGGGCGATTCCGGCATCGTCGTCGACACCACGTACTGGCGCAGATGCTCGTACGGGCTCGCCGTGCCGGTACGGACACCGAAGTCGTGGGTCTTGCGGCCCATGATCACGGTGTCGAAGTAGATGTTGCCCGCCGCGATGCCGCGCGCCTCCCGCACCTTGGTGGGCAGCGTCTCGGGATACTGCGCGGTGATGGCGGGCACGTGGTCACCGCCGACCGGGAAGAAGTCCACGGTGCCGTCCTCGGCGGCGATGAACCCGTCGATCGTCGATGCCACGAAATAAGTCAGCTTGCGCATAACGTCCTCCTGCACGGACCCGGTCCGGTACGACCCGTCAGGAGAAACCGTAGCGCGCCCGGATCAGCGGCGGCGCGGCTTCCGCTGACACTTCGGGCAGGAAAACGACGAACGATTCATGAATTGTTCGCGGATCAGCAGCGTGCCGCAGCGGTCACACGGCTCGTTCACGCGGCCGTAAGCGGCCAGTGACCGGGAGAAATACCCCGATTCCCCGTTGACGTTCACATACAGCGCGTCGAAGGAGGTGCCGCCGACGGCCAGTGCCTCGGTCATCACCGCGGTCACGGCGGCCAGGAGCTTGCGCACGACGGGCCTGGTGAGCTCGGCGGCGACGCGGGTGCCGTGCAGACCGGCGCGCCACAGCGCCTCGTCGGCGTAGATGTTGCCGATGCCGGAGACCACCGTCTGGTCCAGCAGGACCCGCTTGATCTCGGTGTTCTTGGCGCGGATCGCCGCGACCACGGCCTCGGTGTCGAACAGCGGATCGAGCGGATCGCGGGCGATGTGGGCGACCGGGTCGGGCACGATCGTGCCGTCGACCTCGACGAGCTCGGCCAGCGCCCAGCCGCCGAAGGTGCGCTGATCGACGAAACGCAGTTCACTGCCGTCGTCGAGGGTCGCACGGATGTGGGCGTGCTTCTCGACGGGCGCCCCCGCGGGCTGGACCAGCATCTGCCCGCTCATGCCCAGATGGACCACCAGGGCGGTGTCGGGCTCGTCGAAGGTGAGCCACAGGTACTTGCCGCGCCTGCGCGCGCTCTCGATGGTCAGACCGGTGAGACGGGCGGCCAGATCGGCGCTGCCCGCGATATGCCTGCGCACGGAACGCGGGTGGGTGACGGCGACGCTCTCGATCACGCGACCGACGGCGTGCTCGGCCAGACCGCGCCGGACCACCTCGACTTCAGGGAGTTCGGGCACGGTTCACGCCACCTTGCCGGGCATGCCCGTGCGGGCCCGCGTGGTCACGCCTCGGAAACGGATTCGTCGGTGAGCGCCTTGTAGGCGGTCCCGGCGGCCTTCTGCTCGGCTTCCTTCTTGGAGCGGCCGACACCCTGCCCGTACGGACGACCGGCGATCACCGTGGTGGCGGTGAACTCCTTGTTGTGGTCCGGGCCGGTGGAGGTGATCTCGTAATTGGGCACACCGAGGCCACGTTCGGCGGTGAGCTCCTGCAGGCTGGTCTTCCAGTCGAGGCCGGCGCCCATGCGGGGCCCGCGCTCGAGCAGTTCGGCGAACAGGCGCAGCACGACACCACGCGCCACCTCGATGCCGTGCTCGAGGTGCACGGCGCCGAGCAGCGATTCCATGCCGTCGGCGAGGATGCTCGGCTTGTCGCGGCCGCCGGTGAGCTCTTCGCCCTTGCCGAGCAGCAGGTGCTTGCCGAGTCCGCCGTCGCCGAGACCGCGAGCGACCTCGGCGAGCGCGTGCATGTTCACCACGCTGGCGCGCAGCTTGGCGAGCTCACCCTCGGACTTCTCCGGGTGCTCGGTGTAGAGCCGCTCGGTGATGCTGAGGCCGAGGACCGAGTCGCCGAGGAACTCGAGGCGCTCGTTCGTCGGCAGACCGCCGTTCTCGTACGCGTACGACCGGTGCGTCAGCGCGAGGCGCAGCAGCTCCGGTCGTACGTCGACACCGAGGGCGGTGAGCAGGTCGGCGTGATCGACCGAACCCGCGTTGTCTTTGCTGGCTGTCACAATCAGACAGCAGCGGTGACCTGGCGGCCCTTGTAGGTGCCGCAGGACGGGCACGCGATGTGCGGGAGGGTCTTCTCACCGCAGGCACGGTTCGGGCAGGTGACCAGGGTCGGCGCGGCGGCCTTCCACTGGCTGCGCCGCGACCGGGTGTTGGAACGGGACATCCGGCGCTTGGGAACAGCCACGGCTACTTCTCCTCTGTGTTTTCGCTGGCCACGTGGGCATCGTTTGCCACGGGTGCGGATCGGTCTGGGGTGGTGGAACCCTCAGCGGGGTCGCCGGTGCCGGGCGCCTCTGCGGCGAAATTCGCCAACTTGGCCCAGCGAGGGTCCAGTATCTCATGCCCATGATCAGGACCCGCAATCGCCATCCGCACACCGCACTCGGGGCACAGGCCCGCGCAGTCCGTGGTGCACAGCGGCTGCAGCGGAAGCTCCAGCCCGATGGCGTCGAGGATCACCGGCTCGAGGTCGATGAGGTCGTCTTCCATGCGGTAGACCTCGTCGTCCTCGGTCGTCTGCTCGGTGGTGCTGTCCGGATACGCGAACAGCTCCGTCAGACGAATCTCGACCTGGTCGTCGAACGGTTCGAGGCAGCGCGAGCACTCCCCGACCGTCGGCCCGGACACCGTGCCGGTGACCAGCACACCCTCCGAGACGGCCTGCAACTGCAGGTCGAGTTCCACCGCGGCGTCGGCCGGGATGGCGATCAGGTCGAGACCCAGCCGCTCGTGGTCGGTGACCGTGCGCCGCAGCTCCCGCATGGTTCCCGGCCTGCGGCCGAGACTGCGGACATCCAGCACGAAGCCCGCGTCGGACACAGGACCATGGGTCTTGTGCGGACGCGACGGCGAACCGGAACCGGCGGACATCACTGACTCACTCACTTCTGAGGGGATTTGGGCAACCACTCAACAGTACGGCAGGACCCCGCCCGAACTCAAAACGCGCGACGGGCTCAGCGCCGGTGGTCAGCCGCGTACTCGGGATATTCCGGCGCCGGAGCGCCGCGCATCTGCTGCCGACCGCGGGTGATCGTGCGCCGGGTGGTGTTGAGCGTCTCCTCGATTTCGGCGAGCCTGCCGCCGAAATCGGCCATGCGCTCGTCGACGTAGTCGTCGCATTCGGCACGCACCCGGTCGGCCTCGGCCTGGGCGGTGTCGATCAGGCGGGCCGACTCGGCGTGGGCCGCGCGCACCACCTCGGTCTGCGCGACCAGCCTGGCCTGCTCGGCCTTGCCGTCGGCGACCGAACGCTCATAGGAGTCCTTGCCCGCCTGGATCGCCCGGTCGGCGTCGACCTGGGCGCGGCCGGTGAGCTCGTCGTATTCGGCGTTGCCGTCGGCGATCACCTGCTCGGCCTCGGCCTGCGCTTCGGCGACCAGCCGGTCGGCGTGCGTGGTGGCCTCGGCGACCATGCGGTCGGCGTGCGCCTTGGCCTCGGCGAGGATGCGGTCGGCCTCGGCGCGCGCGGACTCGATGGTGGTGCGGGCCTGCTCGTTGGCCGAGGTGACGGTGGCCTCGGCGCCCGTGCGGGCGTCGCCGACGATCTTGTCGCGGTGGTCGAGCACGTCCTGGGCGTCGTCGAGTTCGCCGGGCAGGGCGTCGCGGACATCGTCGAGCAGTTCGAGGACGTCACCGCGCGGCACGATGCAGCTGCGGGTCGGCGGGATGCCGCGCGCCTCTTCGACGATGGCGACCAGTTCGTCGAGTGCTTCGAATACGCGATACATGCTCACTACCCTCCTGCTGAATCCCGGCGAAACCGCTGCCGTCCCGGCCCAGTCTGCCCGGCCGACGCGCGTGTTCCGAATGTCGTCGCGGTGTGTCGCGACAGTGTCCTAGATCGCACCGATATCAAGTGGAGTGCAGCCCTCCACTTCCGCTACCATCGGGAGGCACGACAACGCCGTCCGCCGGGAAGCACTACACGTTTTCTGCTGTTGTACTCCTCGACGCTCGTTCATTGCGATCGGAGTCGACCATGACCGTTCTGGAAACACCGAGAATCTCGGTGTCGCACCTTCCGGGCATGGTCACACCCTGGGTCGGTCCATTCCCCGCGCTCGCCCCCACCAAACCCGTGGTGCGCCCGCGCGTCGACCGGACGCTGACCTACCTGCGCGGCGACCGTGCCCTCCCCCAGCTCATCCGGTTCGCCCTGGTCGGTGGGTCCAGCAACATCGCCTATGTGCTGCTGTTCTTCGCCATGCACGGCGTCGGCCCGCTGATCGCGAATGTCGCGGGCTCGGTCGTGAGCACGGTCATCGCCAACGAACTGCACCGCCAGCTCACCTTCCACGCCGCCGACCGGGTCACCTGGTTCACGGCGCAGTGGGAGGGCGGCGGCCTGGCGCTGCTCGGTCTCGGCATCACCACGGCGGGCCTGGCCGCGCTCGGCGTCTGGGCACCCGGCCTGGGCGACACCGTCCAGGCGCTGGCCGTCCTCGCCATCACCGCGGCCGTCGGCGGGATGCGCTTCCTGGCCCTGCGCGGCCTGGTCTTCTAGCCGCGCCGCTCGGCCAGGCGGTCGAGCAGCCGCTTGTGGACGGCGGGCGGCAGCATGTCGCTGACCTCACCGCCGTAGGCCGCGACCTCCTTCACCAGCGAGCTGGACAGGAAGCTCAGCGAGGGGTTGGTGGCGATGAAGAAGGTGTCGACGCCCGCGAGCTTGTGGTTCATCTGCGCCATCTGCAGCTCGTAGCCGAAGTCACCCGCGTCGCGCAGGCCCTTGACGATCGCGCCGACGCCTTCCTGCTTGGCGAAGTCGACCAGCAGGCCCTGCCACGAGGCGACGCGCACGTTGGGCAGGTGAGCGACCGCTTCGCGCAGCAGGTCCATCCGCTCGTCGACGGTGAACATGCCCTGTTTCTTGGGGTTCACCATGACGGTGATGATCACCTCGTCGAACTGCGCGGCCGCGCGGGTGAACACGTCGAGGTGACCGTTGGTCACCGGATCGAAGGAGCCGGGGCACAGTGCAGCAGCCATGGCTCAGACGCTAGCACCGAACTCGGCGAGCTCGATTCTGGTCTCCCCGTATCTGCGCGGCTTCAGCGCCGCATAGCCTGCGGGCCAGGTGATTTCGGGTGAGCGGATGGACCGTTCCACGATCACCAGCGCGTCGGGCGCGAGCCAGCCGTTGCTCGCCAGCGCGACCAGGTCGGCGACCACGTCCTCGGTGCTCACCTCGTACGGCGGGTCCGAGAAGACCAGGTCGTACGCGGCGGGCGCGGCGTGGGCGAGCACTGAGCCGACCGCGCCGAGGCGCAGTTCGGCGCCGGGCAGGCCGAGTTCGGCGATGTTGGCGCGCACCACCGCCGCCGCCTTGCGATCGGACTCGATCAACAGGGCGTGCGCGGCGCCGCGCGAGAGCGCCTCCAGGCCGAGCGCGCCGGACCCCGCGTACAGGTCGACGACCCGCGCGCCGTCGAGGTCCAGGCGTGCGTCGATCGCGCTGAACAGGGCTTCGCGCACCCGGTCCGAGGTGGGCCGGGTACCGGCGGGCGGCACCTTCAGGCGCCGCCCGCCCGCCGTCCCGGCGACGATGCGCGTCATTCCGACTCGCGCGCAGCCAGTTCCACCAGCAGATCGCCGCCCTCGACCTGCTGCACCTTGGCCGTGGCGATCCGGCCGACGATGCCGCCGCGCGGCGCGGTGATGGCGGCCTCCATCTTCATGGCCTCGATGGTGCCGATGGTGTCGCCCGCGTGGATCTCCTCGCCCTCCGACACCGCCAGCGTGACGACGCCGGCGAACGGCGCCGCGATGTGGCCGGGGTTGTTCTTGTCGGCCTTCTCCACCGCGGGCACCTCGGACGCGATGGACCGGTCACGCACCGCGACCGGGCGCAGCTGCCCGTTCATGATGCACATGACGGTGCGCATGCCCTTCTCGTCGGGCTCGGAGATCGCCTCGAGGCCGATGAGCAGGGTGACGCCCTTCTCCAGCTGCACGCGATGTTCCTCGCCGCGCCGCAGGCCGTAGAAGAACTGGTTCTCCGACAGGCCGGTGGTGTCGCCGTACTTGTCGCGGTGCGCCTGGAATTCGGCGGTCGGGCCGGGGAAGAGCAGCCGGTTGAGGGTGTCGCGGCGTTCCTGCGAGGTGCCGTCGAGCCCGGCCTGATCCGCCGCGGTGAGTGGGGTCTCCGGCTTGGGCTCGCTGCGCCCGGCCAGCGCCTTGCTGCGGAAGGGCTCCGGCCAGCCGCCCGCGGGGGTGCCGAGTTCGCCGCGCAGGAACCCGATGACCGAGTCCGGGATGTCGTAGCGGCCCGGGTCGGCGGCGAAGTCCTCGATGTCGACGCCGCTGCCGACCAGGGCCAGGGCCAGGTCGCCGACGACCTTCGACGACGGGGTCACCTTGATCAGGCGGCCGAGCAGCCGGTCGGCGGCCGCGTACTTGGCCTCGACCTCCTCGAAACGATCACCGAGCCCGAGCGCGATGGCCTGCTGACGCAGGTTCGACAGCTGACCGCCGGGGATCTCGTGGGTGTAGACGCGGCCGGTCGGCGCGGGAAGGCCCGACTCGAACGGCGCGTACACCTTGCGCAGCGCTTCCCAGTACGGCTCGAGGTCGCACACGTGCTGCAGGTTCAGGCCGGTGTCGTGCTCGGTGTGCGCGGCCGCGGCCACGATCGCCGAGAGGGCGGGCTGGGAGGTGGTGCCCGCCATCGCCGCCGACGCGCCGTCGACCGCGTCGGCGCCGGCCTGCCAGGCGGCGAGGTAGGTGGCGAGCTGGCCGCCGGGGGTGTCGTGGGTGTGCACGTGCACCGGCAGGTCGAAGTTCGAGCGCAGCGCGGTGACCAGCTTGGCCGCCGAGGGCGCGCGCAGCAGGCCGGCCATGTCCTTGATCGCGAGCACGTGGGCGCCCGCGTCGACGATCTGCTCGGCCAGCTTCAGGTAGTAGTCCAGTGTGTAGAGCGACTCGTTCGGGTCGAGCAGGTCGCCGGTGTAGGACAGCGCGACTTCGGCCACGGCCGTTCCGGTTTCGCGGACGGCGGCGATCGCCGGCCGCATCTGGTCGACGTTGTTGAGCGCGTCGAAGATGCGGAAGATGTCGATGCCGGTGTCGGTGGCCTCCTGGACGAAGGCGCGGGTCACCTGCTCGGGGTAGGGCGTGTAGCCGACCGTGTTGCGTCCGCGCAGCAGCATCTGCAGGCAGATGTTGGGGACGGCCTCGCGTAGCGCGGCCAGGCGCTCCCACGGGTCCTCGTGCAGGAACCGCAGCGCCACATCGTAGGTCGCGCCGCCCCATGCCTCGATCGAGAGCAGTTCCGGGGTCAGCCGGGCCACGTGGCCCGCGACGCCGAGCAAGCCGTTGGTGCGCACGCGGGTCGCCAGCAGCGACTGGTGCGCGTCGCGGAAGGTGGTGTCGGTGACGCCGAGCGCCTTCTGCTCGCGCAGCGCCTTCGCGAAGCCCTCCGGGCCGAGCGCGAGCAGGCGCTGACGGGAACCGGCGGGCGGCTCGACGGTCATGTCGATGGCGGGCAGCTTGTCGTACGGGTACACCGTGGTCGGGCGCTCGCCGTGCGGCTTGTTGACGGTGACGTCGGCCAGGTAGCTCAGGATCTTGGTGCCGCGGTCGGCCGAGCCGCGCGAGGTGAGCAACTCGGGGCGCTCGTCGATGAACGAGGTGGTGACCCGGCCCGCCTGGAAGTCGGGATCGTCGAGCACCGCCAGCAGGAACGGGATGTTGGTCGTGACGCCACGGATGCGGAACTCGGCCAGCGCGCGCCGGGCGCGGGCAGCCGCGGCGGGCAGGTCGCGACCGCGGCAGGTCAGCTTGACCAGCATCGAGTCGAAGTAGGCGCCGATCTCGGCGCCCAGGTTCGCGCCGCCGTCGAGGCGGATGCCCGCACCGCCCGGCGTGCGGTAGGCGGTGATGCGGCCGGTGTCGGGGCGGAAGCCGTTGGCCGGGTCCTCGGTGGTGATGCGGCACTGCAGCGCGGCGCCGCGGATGGCCACCGCGTCCTGGCTCAGACCCAGGTCGGCCAGGGTCTCTCCCGCCGCGATCCGCAGCTGCGACTGCACGAGGTCGACGTCGGTGATCTCCTCGGTGACCGTGTGCTCGACCTGGATGCGCGGGTTCATCTCGATGAACACGTGGTTGCCGCGCTCGTCGAGCAGGAACTCCACGGTGCCCGCGTTGCTGTAGCCGATCTGGCGGGCGAAGGCCACCGCGTCGGCGCAGATGCGTTCGCGCAGTGCGGGATCCAGGTTCGGCGCGGGCGCGAGCTCGATCACCTTCTGGTGGCGGCGCTGCAGCGAGCAGTCGCGCTCGAACAGGTGCATGACGTTGCCGTGCTGGTCGGCCAGGATCTGCACCTCGATGTGGCGCGGGTTCACCACGGCCTGCTCGAGGAACACGGTCGGGTCGCCGAAGGCCGACTCGGCCTCGCGCGAGGCCGCCTCGATCGACTCGCGCAGCTGTTCGGGCGCGGCCACCCGGCGCATGCCGCGGCCACCGCCGCCGGCGACGGCCTTGACGAAGATCGGGTACTCGAACTCCTCGGCCGCGGCCAGCAGGGCGTCGATGTCGGCGCTCGGCTCGCTGGACTTCAGCACCGGCAGACCGGCCGCCTTGGCGGTGGCGATGGCGGTGGCCTTGTTGCCCGCCATCTCGAGCACGGCGGCCGAGGGGCCGATGAAGGTGATGCCCTCGCGCTCACAGGCGGCGGCGAGGTCGGGGTTCTCCGAGAGGAAGCCGTAGCCGGGGTAGATGGCGTCGGCACCGGCGCTCTTGGCGGCGTCGATGATCGCCTCGATCGACAGGTACGCCCGGACCGGGTGTCCTTCCTCGCCGATCTGGTAGGACTCGGCCGCCTTCAACCGGTGCACGGAATTGCGGTCCTCGTGCGGGAACACCGCGACCGTTCCGATGCCTAGCTCGTATGCCGCGCGGAAGGCGCGAATGGCGATCTCACCACGATTGGCGACCAAGACTTTCGAGAACATTGGACCACGGTACCCGGACGTGACCGGACCACCGGCACGCAAGGTGGCTTCGCAGCAATCTTCACACCGCACACCGGCCCACCTGCGAAGTTGCGTTCACCCGGCCGTCACATCTCACCGTGCCGACCGGTCGGCGGTGCGGGCGGTCCGCGCAGGTCAGCACCCAGGCGAGGGGCCGGGCGCTCGCCGCGGGCGTCCGCGCGGCCTATGCTGGGTGACGCAGCTGGTTCGCCGGCGCGGTGGAAGAGTCGGAGCCCCGACCTCCCGCGCGGGCGTCGACGCCCGGACACGCACGATCGCGCCGGGCGGAGAGGGAACCCGGTGGGAATCCGGGACTGTCCCGCAGCGGTATGCCGGAACGACCACCGTCATCAGCACTGGGCACGACACCTGGGAAGCGACGGTCAGTAGGTCGGTCGATCACACGACCGGTGCCGGCGAGTCCGAAGACCTGCCGACTGTGCCGGATACGCCGTATCCGGCGGCCACCGCCTCGTGGATCGGGCGCGCGGACCACCTGTGCCGACCCGCCGCGCCCGCGCGACGGGTCCCGGAGGTGTCGACGTGCGCCCTGAGTACGGCGGCGGCTCCCGCACGAGACACTGGAGAATCTCCGTGACTGTTTCGCACTCTCCCTTCACCGCAACGGTTCTCGGCCTGCCGAGGATCGGCCCGAACCGGGAACTCAAGCGCGCCATCGAGTCCTACTGGGCGGGCCGCGCCGACGCCGAGCAGCTGCACGCTGTCGCCCGCACGCTGCGCGCCGCGCAGTACGCCGAACTGCGCTCGGCCGGACTGGATTCGATTCCCGTCGGCACCTTCTCCTACTACGACCAGATGCTCGACACCGCCGTCCTGCTCGGCGCGCTCCCGCCGCGCGTCGACGCGATCACCGATCCGCTGGACCGGTATTTCGCCGCGGCCCGCGGCACCGAGACGGTCGCGCCGCTGGAGATGACCAAGTGGTTCGACACCAACTACCACTATCTGGTCCCCGAGATCGACGCGAGCACCACCTTCACTCTGCACCCGGACAAGCTGCTCGCCGAGCTGGCCGAGGCGATCGAGCTCGGCGTACCCGCCCGTCCGGTGGTGATCGGACCGCTGACCTTCCTGAAGCTGGCCAAGTCCGCCGACGGCCCGGCCCTGGACCGGCTGCCGGAACTGCTGCCGCTGTATCGCGAGCTGCTGGCCCGGCTGGGTGCGGCGGGCGCGCACTGGGTCCAGCTCGACGAGCCGGCGCTGGTCACCGACCTGACCGCGGCCGAGATCGCGCTCCTGCGAGAGACCTACACCGAACTCGCGGCCGCGACCGACCGCCCCGCGATCCTGGTGGCGACCTACTTCGGGCATCCCGACGCCGCTCTGGCCGCGCTCGCCGACACCGGGATCGACGGTGTGGCCCTCGATTTCACGGCGGGCACCGACCTCGCCGCGGTGGCCGCCCTGCCCGCCCTCGCGCGCACCCTCGTCGTCGCCGGGGTGGTCGACGGCCGCAACATCTGGCGCACCGACCTCGACGCGGCGCTCGCCACGCTGGGCACCCTGCTCGGCAGCGCGGGCGCGGTGGCCGTGGCGAGTTCGTGCTCGCTGCTGCACGTGCCGTACTCGCTCGCCCCGGAGACCGGACTCGACGAGCGGTTGCGCTCCTGGCTCGCCTTCGGCGCCGAAAAGGTCGATGAGATCAGGGTTCTCGCGACCGCGATCACCCAGGGCACGCCCGCGGTCGCCACCGAGCTGGCCGCCGCTCGCGCGGCCGCCGAGTCGCGCCGCGCCGACCCGCGCCTGCACGACCCGCGCGTGCGTGGCCGGATCGCGGCGCTCGACGACGGCGACCTGACCCGCGCACCCGCCGACGAGCGACGCGCGCGCCAGCGCGACCACCTCGACCTGCCGCTCCTGCCGACCACCACCATCGGCTCCTACCCGCAGACCGCGGCCATCCGGCGGGCCCGTGCCGCCGTGCGCAAGGGCGAGATCGACGAGACCGAGTACGTGCGCCGGATGCGCGCCGAGATCGCCGCGGTGATCACCCTGCAGGAGCGGCTCGGTCTGGACGTGCTGGTGCACGGCGAGCCCGAACGCAACGACATGGTCCAGTACTTCGCCGAGCTCCTCGACGGTTTCGCCGCCACCGAGAACGGCTGGGTGCAGTCCTACGGCACCCGCTGCGTGCGCCCGCCGATCCTGTTCGGCGACGTCTCGCGGCCGACGCCGATGACACTGTCGTGGATCGGCTACGCCCAGTCGCTCACCGACAAGCCGGTCAAGGGCATGCTCACCGGACCGGTGACCATCCTGGCCTGGTCGTTCGTCCGCGACGATCAGCCACTGGCCGAGACCGCCAGGCAGGTCGCCCTCGCCATCCGCGACGAGACCGTCGACCTGGAAGCCCAGGGCGCGCGGATCATCCAGGTCGACGAGCCCGCCCTGCGCGAGCTCCTGCCGCCGCGCGTGAGCGACCAGCCCGCCTACCTGCGCTGGTCGGTGGACGCGTTCCGGCTGGCCACCGCGGGCGTCGCCGACACCACCCAGGTGCACACCCACCTGTGCTATTCGGAGTTCGGCGAGGTGATCTCGGCGATCGCGGGTCTGGACGCGGATGTGACCTCGATCGAGGCCGCCCGCTCGCACATGGAGGTGCTCGACGATCTCAACGCGGCCGGCTTCGCGCTCGGGGTCGGCCCCGGTGTCTACGACATCCATTCCCCGCGCGTCCCGTCGGTCGAGGAGATCACCGCCTCGCTGCGCGCGGCTCTCGACGCCGTTCCCGCCGAACGGCTCTGGGTGAATCCCGACTGCGGGCTCAAGACGCGCGGGCCGTTCGAGGTCGAGGCCGCCCTGCGCAACCTGGTGACGGCGGCCGTGGCGCTGCGCTGAGCCGAACCGCCCCGGACGGACCTCCGCCGTCCGGGGCGGTGCTCGGGCCGAAGTTGATACGGTGATACCCGTTCGCTCTGGGTACTCCCTCGGCAACCGCGCGGCACGCACCGGACCGGCTGCCCCGACACCCGAGACAGGCCCGCATCGACCGGCGGGCCCCGCCCCGCATGCCCCGATTCGGCGCTTCGCACGTTACGCACGGGTAGACACAGGTAAAATCCCTTGCAGGACTGGACTTCTCCGCACGCGATCGTCCATTAGAGCGAACATTGCGAACTCGGAGCGTTAGGATCTCCGACGTGCGGAAGATGTACGCGGGGGCCCGGCTTCGACGGCTGCGTGAAGAACGAAGGATGACTCAGGCGGCGTTGGCGAAATCGCTGGATCTCTCGCCCAGTTATCTCAATCAGCTCGAGCGCGATCAACGCCCGCTCACCATTCCGGTTCTGCTGAAACTGAACTCGACCTTCGATCTCGACGTGCAGTTCTTCGCTGCCGACTCCGACGCACGGCTGGTCTCGGACCTGCACGAGGTCCTGGTCGAGGCGGCGGGCGGCGGCGACACCGCGCCGATCACCGAGGTCGAGGAGCTCGCGACCAGATTGCCCGAGGTGGCGCGGATCGTCATCGCGATGCACCGCCGCCTGCGCGCGGCCACCGATCAGCTCGATCTGCTGTCCTCGCGGGTGGACAGCAACGCGGGCGCGCCCGGCGCCCCGATGCCGTACGAGGACGTGCGCGACTTCTTCTACGACCACCGCAATCACATCGCGACGCTCGATCACGCCGCCGAGCAGCTGTTCGAGGAATCCGGCCTGAGCATCGGCTCGCTGGACCGGCAACTGGCCAGAGTCGCCGAGGAGCGCGCCGGCGTCACGGTGCTCGTGCGCGGCGACGGCGCCGACCCGAGCATCCCGAAACGCCACTACGACCCCGACACCCGCACGCTGACCCTGGCCCGGCGGCTGCGTCCCGGTCAGCGCGCCTTCCAGATCGCGGGCACCCTCGGACTGCTGCTCTACGGCCGCGAGATCGACAACGTGCTGGCCGAATCACGGGCGCTCACCGGCGAATCCCGCACGCTGGCCAGGGTCGGGCTGGCCAACTACTTCGCTGGCGCGCTGATCCTGCCCTACGGCCGCTTCCTGCGCTCGGCCGAGGAACTGCGCTACGACGTCGACCTGCTCTCGCTGCGGTTCGAGGTCGGCTTCGAGACCGTCTGCCACCGGCTCAGCACCCTGCAGCGGCAGGGTCAGCGCGGGGTGCCGTTCTTCCTGGTCCGCACCGACCGGGCGGGCAACATCTCGAAACGGCAGTCCGCCACGGCGTTCCATTTCTCCCGGGTCGGCGGCAGCTGCCCGCTGTGGGTCACCCACGAGGCGTTCGCGCATCCCGGTCGCATCCTCACCCAGATCTCGGAGATGCCCGACGGCCGCCGCTACCTGTGGATCGCCCGCACCACCCCGACCACCGCGCAGGGCTTCGGCGCGGCGGCGAAGAACTTCGTCATCGGGCTCGGCTGCGATATCGAATACGCGGACCGGCTGGTGTACTCACAGGGTCTGCAACTCGACGACCCGCAGGTGGCGGTGCCGATCGGCGCCGGGTGCAAGGTGTGCGAGCGCGCCGCGTGCCCGCAGCGCGCCTTCCCGCAGATCGGGCGGCCGCTCGCCGTGGCCGAACACACCAGCACCGATCTGCCGTATCCGCGCCTGCCGCGCTGAGCGTTCAGGACTTGGCGAGGTATTCGATGCGTTCGCCGTCGACGGCCGCGTGCATCATCCCGGCCAGACCGGGATGGCGCACCAGTCCGGGATCCTCGGCGACCACCTGGCGCGCCAGCTCCTGGGCGGCGGTGATCACTTCGAGGTCGTCGAGCAGTGACAGCAGGCGCAGCGAACGCGCGGTACCGGACTGGGCCGCGCCGAGCACGTCGCCCTCGCGGCGCTGACGCAGGTCGAGTACCGAGAGTTCGAAACCGTCGGTGGTCGCCGCGACGGCCTCGAGCCGCGCCATCGCGGTGCCGCCGGGCGCGGCGTCGGTGACGAGCAGGCACAGACCGGGATGCTCGCCACGCCCGATGCGCCCGCGCAGCTGGTGCAGCTGACTCACGCCGAACCGGTCCGCGTCGACGATCACCATCACCGTCGCGTTCGGCACGTCGACGCCGACCTCGACGACCGTCGTACACACCAGGACATCGATGGCGGCGTCGTTGAACTGCCGCATGACGTGGTCCTTCTCGTCGGACGGCAGCCTGCCGTGCAGCAGCCCCACCCGGACCCCGGCCAGCGGCCCGGCGCGCAGCGTCTCGTACATGTCGACGGCGGCCTGCGTGGTCGGCCCTTCCTTTTCTTCCGCCGACTTCTTGCCCTTGGCCGGCGGCGCGTCGGGATCCTCGCCGATCCGCGAGCACACCACATACGCCTGCCTGCCCTGGCCGACTTCCTCGAGAATCCGTTCCCACGCGCGATCCACCCAGCCCGGATGCAGTTTGCGCGGAACGACTCTCGACACGATCGGGGAGCGGCCGCGCGGCAGCTGGGTGAGGGTGGAGGTCTCCAGGTCGCCCAGGGTCGTCATGGCGATGGTGCGGGGAATCGGCGTCGCGGTCATCACCAGCAGGTGCGGGCTGATGCCGTTCTTGGCCTTGGCCCGCAACGCATCGCGCTGCTCGACGCCGAAGCGGTGCTGTTCGTCGACGACGACGAGGCCGAGGTCGAAGAACTCCACGGCGTCCTGGATGAGGGCGTGGGTCCCGATGACCAGGCCCGCCTCGCCGGTCACCGCGTCGAGCAGGGCCGCCTTCTTGGCCGCCGTCGACATCGATCCGGTGAGCAGCACCACCTTGGTCGAGTGTTCGGCCGCGCCGAGTTCACCCGCGGTGCCGAGCTCGCCCAGCATCGCCCGCAGTGAGCGATAGTGCTGGGCGGCGAGGACTTCCGTCGGTGCAAGCAGGGCGCACTGCCGACCGGAATCGACCACCTGGAGCATGGCGTGCAGCGCGACGATCGTCTTGCCCGAGCCCACCTCGCCCTGCAGCAGGCGATGCATCGGCCGGGTACGGGACAGGTCGGCGGAGATCTCGTCGATCACCTGCTGCTGGCCCTCGGTGAGTTCGAAGGGCAGCCGCTCGTCGAAGGCGGCCGCGATCCCGTCGGTGGCGGGCGGACAGGCGGGCGCGGTGCGGCCCTCCACCTCGTGCCTGCGCTCGGCGAGCACCAGCTGCAGGGCCAGCGCCTCGTCGAAACGCAGCCGGTCCCTGGCCTTCTCGATGTCGAGCTTGTGTTCGGGCAGGTGGATCAGGCGCAGCGCGTCGGAGACCTCGAGCAGCCCGCGGTCCTCGCGCAGCTCGGTGGGCAGCGGGTCCTCGATGGGGTCGAGCTGGTCGAGGACCTGGCGGATGCAGGCGAGCAGGTCCCAGCTCTGTACCTTCGCCGTCGCCGGGTACACGGGGACGAACTCCCGCTCGAAGAACGCCGCGTCCACTCCCCCCGCGCCTTTCGCGCTCTGCGCGAGCCCGCGCAGCGCCCCGCTGCCGCGCACCGAGGTGAGCTCCTCGACGCCGGCCTCGGCCTTGTCGGGCAGGATCAGGTAGTCGGGGTGCGAGAGGTTCCAGCGGTCGGGCCGCCACCAGTGCACGGTGCCCGACATCATCGCCCGCACACCCTCTTTCACCAGGTAGCGCACCTTGTCGCCGTTGAAGAAGGTGGCCTCGATCGGGCGGGCGGCACCGGTGTCGAGCTGCACCTTCAGCAGGGAGCCGCGGCGGTTCTTCATCGGGCGCAGTTCGGTTTTGGTGATCCGGCCGATCACGGTGATGTGCGCGCTCTCCTCCGGTTCCTCCTCGGTGAGCGGCTGCCCCTGGGTGGCGTAGCGCACCGGATAGTGGCGCAGCAGGTCCTCGACCGTGGTCATGTCGAACGCCTCGGTCAGCCGGTCGGCGGCCTTCACCCCGAGGACGTGATCGAGCCGGTCACTCAACGTCGCCATCTACTCGACCCCTATCTGCACCAGATCCGCTTGCTGCCCACCGGAATACACCACGACCTCGACACCCGGGAAACCGGCCGTCACATGTTCGGCCAGGACCGCGCCCAATTCGGGGCCGGCGTCGGCGCCCATCAGCAGAGTCACCAATTCGCCACCGAGACCGAGCATCCGGTCCAGCAGGATGCGGCCTGCGCCGACCACATCGGGGTCGATCACCACCACGTCGTGGCCGACGAGGCCGAGACCGTCACCGGGCGAACACATTCCGACCATGGTCAGCGCGCGCACCCGGGCCGCCCGCAGCGCGCCCCACCGGGTGGTCGCGGCCGCCTCCGACATCGCGAACGCGTCGTCCACCGCGATCCGTCCCCGATCGTGCACCGCGAGCGCGGCCAGCCCCTGCACCATCGACGCGCTCGGCAGCAGCAAGACGTCACGTGACCCGTCACGGGCGGCGACACCGGCGGCGACGAGTTCCTGCGCGGGCAACGCCCCGTTCGGCAGAACGAGGACTTCGCGATGGGGCATGGCGCGGATCGCGGTGAGCAGCGCGGTCGTGTCGAGTTGCCGGTCGCCGCGCAGCACCACCGCGCCCGCGTCCTCGAACAGGCTCGCGGCGGCGGCACCCGAGGCCACGGCGAGGATGCCGCGGTCGGCGAGGTGGTTCGTGGCCGCGTGCCCGCCGTCCGCCGGGTGGGCTCCAGTGTTGCCCGGTATCTGGACGGCGGTCCCGACGGAGTCCGTGTCGGCCGCGAACCCGCCGGGGACAGGCGCGGCGAGGTCCGCTGCGCCGAGCGGACGGCCGTCCGCCTCTCCGTGAGTGGCGTGCCTGGCCCCGTCGACGGAGCCGTGCGCGCCGTCGCCGTCACAGGAGGACGGCGAGGCGATGTCGTGATGCGCGCCTCCGTGCGGCGCCGTCACGGCGAAGCTCTCGATCCGGATGCCGGTCAGCGTGCCGATCGCCAACCCCGCCTCGATCGCGGCCCCCGCGTCCCGGCAGTGCACATGCGCCGACCAGGTGCTGTCCCCATCCCCCACCACGACGACCGAATCACCGAGCACGGCGAGCCGATCTCGCAACCCACCAGCCGCCACCTCATCGGTCCCGGAGATCACATACATGACCTCGAAATGCGGGTCGGCGTCGTCGGACCGTTCCTGCTCGTCCCAGAGATCGGCGGCACGTGACGACGCAGCGTCTACACCGGCCGCAATCTGCGCGGCAGTAACGATCCCACCCGCCGCCACCCGCCCGCCGGCGTCGGTCCCACTCGCCGCAAGCCGCGCGGCAGCATCGGCCTCCTCCGCCGCAGGCCGCCCGCCAATGTCGGCCCCACCCATCGCGGACCGCCCGCTTGCTTCGGTCCCACTCGCCCGCGTCGCAAACCCCGCGTCTGCATCGGCCCCACCCGTCGCAGACCGCCCAGCAGTGCCGGTCGCAGCCACCACGCCGTCCGCTGTCGTTCCCGGAGCCGCACCGCGCGCTGTCGTCGCCGGCGCCGCGACGACCGTGGGCGGATCGGCGCTCGCCGTGCCGGGGGTGTGCGGTCCGTCGGCCTGGCGGGGACGGTCATCGGCACCGGGGGCCCGACGGTCGCCGGATCCGGCACGGGTATAGGGGTCGCGGGTCGGTGCTTCGCCGCAGATCTGGCCGACGAGACAGTCGAGGAGTACGAGGAGGCCGCGGGCTCCGGCGTCGACGACGCCCGCCGCGCGGAGCACGCCCAGTTGCGTGGGCGTCTCGTTCAGCGCGCGGGCTGCGCCTTCGGCCGCCGACCGGGCCACGGCCGCCAGGACCGGGTCCGTCGACTCGGCCGCGGCGACCGCGGCGCGGTCGAGGACGGTCAGGATCGTTCCCTCGACGGGGGAACTGAGCCCGGTGCGCACGAGCACCGCCGCCCGGCGCAGAGCCGTGCGCAGCCGGTCTCCGGTCAGCGGGCCGTCACCGACCGCTTCCGCGATCCCACGCATGACCTGCGAGAGGATGATGCCGGAGTTGCCGCGAGCGCCGGTCGTCGCACCGCGGGCAAGCGCCTTGGCGACCTCGTGCGCCGACAGCGCAGGGTCGGAGCCGCTCCGCGCTCCGGCATCACCAGCCACCGGCACGGCACCGCCAGCCACCGGCACGGCACCGCCAGCCACCGGCACGGCACCGCCAGCCGTCGGCGCCGCGTCGCAGGCCGTCGGCGCCGCGTCGCAGGCCGATTCCGCCGCCGCGTCGAAGGCCGCTTCAGCCGCCGCGACCGCCGCCCGCATGGTGGCGAGGAGATTGGTGCCGGTGTCGGAGTCGGCGATGGGGAACACGTTGAGGGCGTTGATCTCGGCGCGGCGCAGTTCCAGGTCGGTGCGGCAGGTTCGGGCCCAGGCCAGCAGCTCGGCGCCGTCGAGCGCCTCCCGCACGTGCGACACCGCCACCTCACTCCCCGTTCCACGTGCCCGCCCGCCGAGCACGCACGCCAGGTTAGCGGCAGCGGCCGACAGCGGTATGCTGAGCGCGGACGGGCCCGTCATCCGGGCCGTGCCCGGCGTGTCGACCGGGACACCCGGTTTGGAAGATCACGGCCCGGCCAGCTACCCTTGCAGGGTTGCCTCGCGCGGCCGATCCCGGTCTGCGCTGGCCGACGCGAGTCGGCAAGGCATTGACGACATCAGTTTCCGGTACAGCGGGCATCCGTGCGCGCTGACCGCTTATGACATGAAGGAGCTCGCGACATGGCTGCCGTTTGCGACGTCTGCGCCAAGGGCCCCGGTTTCGGGAAGTCGGTCTCGCACTCGCACCGGCGCACCAACCGTCGCTGGAACCCGAACATCCAGACCGTGCGTGCGCAGGTTGCCCCTGGCAACACCCGCCGGATGAACGTGTGCACCTCCTGCCTGAAGGCGGGCAAGGTCGTCCGCGGCTGATTCTCAGCCCGTACATTCTGCCGACAGTGCCCCGGCACCCCGCGTGGGTGATCCGGGGCTTTGTCGTCGGCGGGTAGCCCGATGTCCGACTGGCGGATCACGTCGCTGACCGCCGACCGGGTCACCGCACTCGCCGCCTGCCACATCGCGACCTGGCGTGAGGCCTACGACACCCTCGTGCCCGGCCACGTGCTCACCGGATTCGATCTCGATCGCTCCGCGCAGACGTGGGAACGGCGCCGCACCGACGGCGCCCATCGACTGCCGATCGCGCTGTCCGGTGACGACCTCATCGGCTTCGCCGCCGCCACGGCCACCGAACTCGAAGCGCTCTATGTCCGCGCCGCCTGGCACGGCAGCGGCGTCGCGGACGCCCTGATCGACGCCGCGGCCCCGGACTCGCCGTGCACACTGTGGGTCTTCGCGGACTATCCGCGCGCCCACGCCTTCTACCGCAGGCACGGCTTCACCGACACCGGCGTCCGCCGCGTCGACCCGTTCACCCTGCTGCCCGAACAATTGTGGCGGCGCGGCCCTCGCTAGGGTGCAGCCATGAGTACCACCGAACCGGTTACCGCCGTCACCCTCGTCGACGGCGTGCTGCAGCTGACCATCGCCACCGCCGCCGCGGGCACCTCGATGAACTTCGACCTGATCAACCAGGGCACCGAGGCACTGCGCACGCTCGACCCCGACGTCGGCGCCGTGCTGCTGACCGGTTCCGGCGCCAACTTCTGCGCGGGCGGCAACGTGCACCACTTCGCCGGCGCCGAGGATCGTGGCGCCTACCTGCACCAGCTGGCATCGGAACTGCACGACTTCGTGCGCGCGCTGGCCGCCACCCCGGTGCCGGTCGTCGCGTCGGTGCACGGCTGGGCCGCGGGCGCCGGCATGAGCCTGGTGTGCGCCGCCGACATCGCCATCGGCGGCCCCTCGACCAAGCTGCGCCCCGCCTACCCCGGCATCGGCCTGAGCCCGGACGGTGGCATGTCGTGGCTGCTGCCCCGCATCGTCGGCGCGAGTCGCGCGGCCGAGATCCTGCTCACCGACGCGGTACTCGACGCCGACGAGGCCGTGCGCCTTGGCATCCTGAGCCGCACCGTCGCCGACGACGAGGTCCGCGCCGAGGCCCTGCGCGTGGCCCAGAGCTTCGTCGCCGGTCCGCGCGCCACGTACGCGGCCATGAAAAAGCTGCTGGCCCAGTCGCCTTCCGCGACACTGGACCAGCAGCTGGACGCCGAACGCGACAGCATCGCCGCCGCCGCGAACAACAGCACCGGCAAGGAAGGCGTCGACGCCTTCGTCGCCAAGCGCAAGCCCGATTACCTCGGGCTGAACTGACTGCGCGTCAGCAGGCCGCGCCGAGGGCGCTGAAGGTGTTCTGCAGCAGGCAGGTCACCTTCGCGTTCACGCCGGAGGAGATGGTGGAGGTGCCGGTGGAGGTCCACTCCTCACCGATCTGGGTGGTGGCGACCGGCGCGGCCTGCTCGTTGTAGGGCTCGAGCGCCAGGCCGGCCGCGTTGGCCGAGGCGGCGCCCGCGGTGAGGGCGGCGGCGACGGCGGCGGTCGCGACGGCGGCGCGAACGGTGGTGATGTGCATCGGGTTGTGCTCCTTCATCATTTTTCTTTCGTGCGGACGACGCCCCGGGTCAGGGCAGCCGCCAATCGACGGGCTCGGCACCGAGTTCATCGAGCAGTTCGTTGACCCGCGAGAAGGGCCGCGAACCGAAGAATCCCCGCGAGGCCGACAGTGGTGAGGGGTGCGCCGATTCGATGTAGGGGATCTCGGCGGCGGTGAGCGTGGGTTTGAGGGAGCCCGCGTCGCGGCCCCACAGCACGGCGACCAGCGGCTCGTCCCGGGCGACCAGGGCGCGGATGGCCTGCTCGGTGACCGCTTCCCAGCCTTTGCCGCGATGCGAGGCCGGGGTGCCCGGGGTGACGGTGAGCACCCGGTTCAGCAGCAGCACACCCTGATCCGACCACGGGCTCAGGTCACCGCAGCTCGGCGTATCGAAGCCGAGGTCCTTGGTGTACTCGGCGAAGATGTTGGACAGGCTGCGCGGCACCGGCGAGACATCGGGCGCGACAGAGAAACTCAGCCCCATCGCGTGTCCCGGTGTCGGGTAGGGGTCCTGGCCGACGATCAGCACGCGGACCGCGTCGAAGGGACGACGGAACGCGCGCAGCACGTTCTCTCCCGCGGGCAGATAGCCCCGGCCCGCCGCGTTCTCGGCGCGCAGGAATTCGCCCATCTCGGTGATGCGGTCGGCGACCGGCTCCAGAGCCCGGGCCCAGCCCGGATCGATGATCTCCGACAGTGGTTTGGCACCCATGACCGCACAACCTATCGTTTCCGGCCGGTGGGTGTGACGTCCGCCCCACGGAACGATTCCCAGCCGGTGCCGCCGGCGGGCTCGGTGCCGTCCACGGTGACGCCGCTGCCCGCGCCGACCACGCCGATCGGCCGCCAGCCCGGCGGCAGCGAGGTACCGGCGGCCCAGGTTCCGGCGAAGGCGTGATCCTCACCACCGGCCAGAATCCATTGCGCCGCATCGGCATCCAGGCTCCGCGCCACCGCCGCCAGGTCGGGATCGGCCAGCGCGGCGCTGTGCACGTCGACGGCGACGCCGGAGGCGGCGGCGAGATGTCCCAGGTCGGCGAGCAGTCCGTCGGAGACGTCGGTGAGGGCGGTCGGCCCGACCTCGCCGGTCAGGTCGAGCACGGCGGCGTAGGGCGGCCGCGGAACACGGTGCGTGGCAAGGGCATGCGCGAAGGCGGGCGCGGAAAGGTCGGCGCCGCTGGACAACACGGCCAGGCCGGCGGCCGACCAGCCGAGCTCGCCCGCGACGGCGACGACATCGCCCGCGCGGGCGCCCGAGCGGGTGACGGCGGCCTGCCCACCGAGATCGCCGAACGCGGTCACCGAGATCACCAGCTGTTCACTGTGCACCAGGTCGCCGCCCGCGACGGACCCACCGGCCCGGCTCGCCTCGGTCCAGAGCCCGTCGGCGAGACCGGTGATCACCGGCACGGCCGTGTCGGCCGGGCAGCCGAGCGCGACGACGAACGCCGTGGGACGCGCCCCCATGGCGACGATGTCGGCGGCGTTCTGCGCGATGGCCTTGCGACCGATCTCGACGGGGCTCGACCAGTCGAGCCGGAAGTGCCTGCCCTCGACGAGCATGTCGGTGCTCACCACGAAGCGGCCGTCGGGCGCGGCGATCACCGCGGCGTCGTCGCCCGGCCCGAGCAGCACGTGCGCGGCCTGCTCCCTGCCCGCGTTGATCAGGTCGATCACCGCGAACTCGCCCAGCTCACGCACCGTCCGTGGACGGCTGTCCTCGCTGATGACCGGCCCCTTCCCACTGTCCTGACGACCGACGAAATCGCCACGACGGTACCCTTTCGGAGGCGATCGGACACAACGGAGAGGACCAGGCGGTTATGGCGGCGGATTCGTCGGACCCGGCAGCGGCGGACGACACGGACGGTAAGGCGCCGGACACGGACGTGAAGACCGACGCGGAAACCGATTCGTCGCCGTCGTACTCCCCCGCGCTGATCGCGACGGCGGTCGCCTTGCCGGTGGTGCTGATCGTCGGCGTCCTGGTCGCCGCCGTCATCGCCCTGCGCGCTCCCGTCGAGCGCGAACCGCTCGCCCTCGGCCCCGTCCCGGCCCCCGCGGCCGACGGTCCGGCCTGCCAGGCCCTGCTGCCCGCCCTCCCGGCCGACCTCGGCGACTACACCAAGTCGACCCTCGTCGAGCCGGCCCCGCCCGCCACCCGCGCCTGGCAGCACCCCGACGGCGGCGAGCCGATCGTGCTGCGCTGCGGCCTGGACCGGCCCCTGGAATTCAACCGCGCGTCCCCGCTACAGGTCGTCAACGGCGTGCAGTGGTTCCAGGTGCGCGACGAGGTGGGCAAGGTCGGCACCTGGTTCGCCGTCGACCGCGAAACCTACATCGCCCTGACCGTCCCCGACGGCTCGGGCGCGGGCGCCATCCAGAACATCTCCGACATCATCAGCGCCCAGCTCCCCGCCCGCGAACCGACTCCCGGCGAGCTGTAGTTCGAGCGCGGCGCCGGCCGCCGACAACTCAGCGCAGGCCGGTGCCGCGGGCGATGGCGGTCTCGATCAGCGTGGACACCAGCGCCGGGTAGTCGATCCCGGTCGCCTCCCACATCCGCGGGTACTGCGAGATCGGGGTGAAGCCCGGCATGGTGTTGATCTCGTTGATCACCGGCCCGTCCGCGGTGACGAAGAAGTCGACGCGGGCCAGTCCCTGGCAGTCCAGCGCGCGGAACGCACGGATGGACAGCTCGCGGATCTGGTCGGCCACGTCGTCGTCGAGCTTGGCGGGCACGTCGAATTCGCAGACGTCGTCGAGGTATTTGGTGGCGAAGTCGTAGAACTCGGGGGCGGCGGCGTCGGCGTCGGGCATCCGGATCTCGGAGACCACGCTCGCGCGGACCTGCCCGTCGGCGAATTCCAGGACGCCACACTCGACTTCGCGGCCGATGATGCCCGATTCGACGATCACCTTCGGGTCGTGTTCGCGCGCCGCGGCGACGGCCGCGTCCAGCTCGGCCCAGTCGGTGATCTTGGTGATGCCGATCGACGACCCGCCGCGCGCCGGCTTCACGAACGCGGGCAGCCCGATCCGCTCGCGTTCGGCGGCGGTCATGGTGGCGGTGCCGGGCCGCAGCACGACCTGCACGCCCACCGGCAGCCCCTCGGCGGCGAGCAACTTCTTGGTGAATTCCTTGTCCATGCCCGCGGCGCTGGCCAGCACACCGGCGCCGACGTACGGCACACCCGCCAGTTCGAGCATGCCCTGCAGCGTGCCGTCCTCGCCGAACGGGCCGTGCAGGATCGGGAACACCACGTCGACGCGGCCGAGCGCGGCGGAGGCGTCGTCGAGCGCCACCAGGGTGCCGGAGCGGCTCGGGTCGGCCGCCAGGGTGAGGGCGGTGCCCGTGGCGTCGACGGCGGGCAGCGAACCGTGACTGAGCGCGAGCTCGCCGATGCCGTCGGCGAGCACCCAGCCACCCTCGGCGGTGATGCCGATGGGTACCGCTTCGTAGCGCGCGGGATCGAGGTTGCGCAGCACGCTGCTCGCCGACACACACGAGACGGCGTGCTCGCTGCTGCGTCCGCCGAACACCACGGCCACCTTGATCCGGTTCGTCATGAACGTCACCGTAACGGTTTGACCGGCGTGGGGCGCTATCGCCCTACTCGGGTTTGATCCGGCGGCCCAGCAGACTGCCGACGGCCTCGCTCACCGAAAGTCCCTCGTGGCACACCCGGTGCACCGCGTCGGTCAGCGGCATCTCCACCTGATGCGCCGCGGCCAGCGCGCGCACCGATGTGCACGACTTCACACCCTCGGCGACCTGGCCATTGGTCGCCTCCTGGGCGGCCTGCATCGACCCGCCCGCGCCGAGCACCGCGCCGAAGGAGCGATTGCGCGACAGCGGCGAGGTGCAGGTGGCCACCAGATCGCCCACGCCGGCGAGCCCGGCCAGGGTGACCGGCTGCGCGCCGAGCGCCACGCCGAGCCGGATCACCTCGGCGAGACCACGGGTGATCAGGCTCGCGATGGTGTTGTCGCCGAGCCCCATTCCGGCGGCGATCCCGCAGGCCAGTGCGATGACGTTCTTGCACGCGCCGCCGATCTCGCAGCCGATCACGTCGGTGTTGGTGTACGGCCGGAAGTAGCCGGTGGCACACGCCCGCTGCGCCACCTCGGCCCGCTCGGGGTCGATGCAGGCGATCACCGTGGCCGTCGGCTGGCACTGCACGATCTCGCCGGCCAGGTTCGGCCCGGACAGCACCGCGACGCGACCGGGGTCGGCGCCGGTGACCTCCTCGATCACCTGGCTCATCCGCAGCAGCGTGCCGGTCTCGATGCCCTTGGCCAGGCTGAGCAGGGTGGCGTCGGGTCCGATGTCGCCCTTCCAGCGGTCCAGGTTCGCGCGCAGCGACTGCGACGGCACGGCGAGCACCACCAGGTCGACGCCGTCGAGCGCGGCCCCGGCGTCGGCGGTGGCGCGCACCGGCGGCAACTGCACGCCGGGCAGATAGAACGGGTTGCGATGTTCGCTGTTCAGCGCCTCGGCCACCTCGTCGCGTCTGGCCCAGATCGTGACCTCGGTCCCCGCCTCCGCCAACACCTTCGCGAACGCGGTGCCCCACGACCCCGCGCCCATAACCGCCGCCCTCGTCATCTGCTCAATATGCCATGCAAGGATTGAGGACATGCGTCCGCACACCGTGCACGCCGTGATGGCGGTCAAGCACATCGATCGGGCCAAGAGCAGGCTGGCCGACATGCTGAGTCCCGAACAGCGGGAGCGGCTCGTGCTCGCCATGTTCGCCGACACGGTGGTCGCCGCGACGGCGGTGCCCGAGGTGCTGTCGCTGACCGTGGTCACGCCCGATCCGCTGGTCGCCGCCCGTGCCGCCGCGCTGGGCGCGCACGTCATCGACGAGCCCGCGGGCGCACCGGACCCGCTCAACTCCGCGCTGGCCGCCGGCGCCGCCGACGTGCGGGATCGGCACGGTCCGGCCCATCTGCTGGCCCTGCAGGCCGATCTGCCCGCGCTGCGCCCCGCCGAACTGGCCGATCTGCTCACCGTGGCGCCGCACGGCGTGCGTTCGGTCGTCGT
The DNA here is from genome assembly GCF_003182135.1 of Nocardia neocaledoniensis. GTDB lineage: Bacteria > Actinomycetota > Actinomycetes > Mycobacteriales > Mycobacteriaceae > Nocardia > Nocardia neocaledoniensis. The sequence goes on from NZ_QGTL01000001.1 coordinate 812,929, forward strand.
CGACCACACCGGCACCGGGACCGCGGCCCTGCTCGTGCGCGACACCGCCGCCGAACTGGCGCCGCGTTTCGGCGCCGATTCGGCCCGCGCCCACCGCGCGGCGGGGGCGCACGCGCTCACCGGGCACTGGCCAGGGCTGCGCTGCGATGTCGACACCCCCGCGGACCTCGACGCGGTCCGTAGGATCGGAGTCGGGACCCACACCGCGGCCACCTTGCGCGCGTTCGGATTGCCCGCGCACAGCGGCGATCCCGTGCGGACGGTGTGCTAGCCGGTCGCCACGGCCGAGTCCACGGTGTGAGTCCGCCGATGTCGTACTGCGAACTGCTCGGTATGTAGGGGATGATTGACGGCGTGAGCGATACGGAAACCATCAAGCAGCAGGCCCCGATTTCCCCGCCACCCGCGGCCGCCAACGGCGCGGGCTCCGACACCACCACCCAGCGATTGCCCCGGGATCGCTACCTCAACCGGGAACTCAGCTGGCTGGACTTCAACGCCCGCGTGCTCGCGCTCGCCGAGGACGCCTCCCTGCCGCTGCTCGAACGCGCGAAATTCCTGGCGATCTTCGCCTCGAATCTCGACGAGTTCTACATGGTCCGCGTCGCCGGACTGAAACGTCGCGCCGAGACCGGACTGTCGGTCCGCTCCGCCGACGGCCGCTCACCGTCGGAACAGCTCGAGATGATCGCGGCGCGCGCCCAGGAACTGGCCGCGCGGCACGCCCGCGTGTTCATCGACGACGTCGATCCGGCACTGGATGCCCACGGCATCGACCTGATCGGCTGGGCCGACCTCGACGACGACGAACGCCAGCGCCTCTCGGGCTATTTCACCGACCAGGTGTTCCCCGTGCTCACCCCGCTGGCCGTCGACCCGGCCCACCCGTTCCCCTATATCTCGGGCCTGAGCCTGAATCTGGCCGTGACGGTGAAGGACGCCGACACCGGCGGTGAGCATTTCGCCCGCGTGAAGGTGCCCGACAACGTCGATCGCTTCGTGCGCGTGCGGCGCACCGCGGCGCCCTCGGCGATCGCGGCGTTCCTGCCGATGGAAGAGCTCATCGCCGCCCACCTGGACCTGCTCTTCCCCGGGCTGACCGTGGTGGAGACCCATTCGTTCCGGATCACCCGCAACGCCGACTTCGAGGTCGACGAGGACCGCGACGAGGATCTGCTGCAGGCGATGGAACGCGAGCTGGCACGGCGCCGTTTCGGCAAGCCGGTGCGGCTCGAGGTCTCCGACGACATGACCGAGCACATGCTCGAACTGCTGCTGCGCGAACTCGAGGTCGACCCGGCCGACGTGATCCAGGTGCCCGGCCTGCTCGACCTGTCGTGCCTGATGCAGGTGTACGGCGTCGACCGGCCCGATCTCAAAGACGCGCCCTATGTTCCGGCCACCCCCGCCGCCTTCGGCGAACGCGAGACCCCGCGCAATGTCTTCTCGGCGCTGCGCGAGGGCGATGTGCTGGTGAACCACCCGTACGACTCGTTCTCCACGAGCGTGCAGCGCTTCATCGAGCAGGCCGCCGCCGACCCGCAGGTGCTGGCGATCAAGCAGACCCTGTACCGCACCTCCGGTGACTCGCCGATCATCAACGCGCTGATCGAGGCCGCCGAGGCGGGCAAGCAGGTCGTCGCGCTGGTGGAGATCAAGGCCCGCTTCGACGAACAGGCCAACATCAAGTGGGCGCGCGCGCTGGAACAGGCGGGTGTGCACGTGGTGTACGGCCTGATCGGCCTCAAGACCCACTGCAAGACCTGCCTGGTGGTGCGCAGGGAGGGGTCCACCATCCGGCGCTACTGCCACATCGGCACCGGCAACTACAACCCGAAGACGGCCCGGCTCTACGAGGACTTCGGGTTGTTCACGGCCGCACCGGAGATCGGCGCCGATCTGACCGACCTGTTCAACTCGCTGACCGGGTACTCCCGCAAGGAGGACTACCGCAATCTGATGGTCGCCCCGCTCGGTGTGCGCGACGGCATCATCGAGCGGATCGACCGCGAGATCGAACTGGCCGAGCAGGGCGATACCGCCGCCCGAATCCGGCTGAAGGCCAATGCCATCGTCGACGAGCAGATCATCGACGCGCTGTACCGGGCCTCGCTGGCCGGTGTGCCGGTCCAGATCGTGGTGCGCGGCATCTGCGGCCTGCGCCCCGGCGTCCCGGGGCTGAGCGAGAACATCGAGGTGCGCTCGATCCTGGGCCGGTTCCTCGAGCACTCCCGGGTGATCGAGTTCGGCGCGCAGGCCCAGACCTGGATCGGCAGCGCCGACATGATGCACCGCAATCTCGACCGCCGGGTCGAGGTGATGGTCCAGGTGAAGGACCCCCGCCTCGCCGAACAGCTCTCGGTGGTCTTCGATTCGGCGCTGGACCCGATGACCCGCTGCTGGGTGCTACGCCCGGACGGTCGATGGCAGGCCAGCCCGAGCGATGCCGACGGCGAGCAGGTCCGCGATCATCAGCAGTTCCTCATGCGCCTGCGACGCCCCGATCAGCAGTGAGCGACGGCACAGGGCTGTCCATGCGGGACCCCCGTGTGCGGGCCAATATCCACGCGGCGGGCGCGCTGGTGTGGCGCGCGGGCGACAAGGGCCCGGAGATCGCGGTGATCCACCGCCCGAAGTACGGGGACTGGTCGCTGCCCAAGGGCAAACTCGATCCCGGGGAGACGCCGATCGTCGCCGCGGTACGAGAGGTCGGTGAGGAGACCGGCCTGCCGTGCTCCCTCGGCCGGTTCCTCGGGCACGTCACCTATCCGATCCCTGGCCACCGCCAGCTCAAACGGGTCTATTACTGGGCGGCCGAGGCGAAGGCGGGCGAGTTCACCGTCAACGCCGAGGTCGACCAGTTGCGCTGGTACCCGCTGGACCGGGTGATGGACCAGCTGTCGTATCCGATGGACCGTCAGGTCGTGCGGATGTTCGCCCGGCTGCCCGCGCGCACCGCGACGGTGCTGCTGGTTCGCCACGCGAAGGCGGGCAAGCGCGGCAAGTTCGACGGACCCGATGCCGAGCGCCCGCTGGAACCGGCCGGCGCCGCCCAAGCGAAGGCGTTGACGCCGAATCTGCTGGCGTTCGGGGCATCCGAGATCCACTCGGCCGATCCGCTGCGCTGCGTGCAAACCGTGACCCCGTTGGCCGAAGCGCTGAACGTCGAAATCAATTGCGAGCCAATGTTTTCCGAGCAAGGTTACGATTCAGCGAAAGACGCGGCGCGGCAACGATTTCTGTCGTTGATCACCGATCACGGCGTACCGGTGGTGTGCAGTCAGGGCGGGGTGATTCCCGATCTCGTGCAATGGCTCGCCGAGCGGGGTGAGCTCAGCTTGCCGCCCGCGCGCAATCGCAAGGGCAGCGTCTGGGCATTGTCGTTCACCGACGACCGATTGGTCGCGGCCGACCATCTGGACCGCGCACTCACGACCGGATTCGTCAAAGCCTGAGCGGCCCGCCCCGAAACAGCCGAAACGGCCCCGGAATCCCCGGGGCCGTTCTCGGTCCAGTGGTGGGTGATGCGGCCTACGTGCACATTCCCCGACCTGATCCCGCTGCGGCGGGATCAACATCAACGAGCACGACGGGCGGCAGTCTTCTTCGCAGCTGTCTTCTTGGCGGGGGCCTTCTTGGCGGCCGTGGTCTTCTTGGCGGCGGCGGTGGTGGTCTTCTTGGCCGCCGTCACCTTCTTCGCGGGCGCCTTCTTGGCCGCGGTCACTTTCTTTGCCGCCGTGGTCTTCTTGGCGGCGGCGGTCTTCTTGGCGGCGGCCGTCGTCGTCGTGGTCTTCTTGGCGGCGGGGGCCTTGGTGGCTGCCTTACGGGCGGTGGTCTTGGCGGGGCCCTTCGACGGCGTCGCCTTCTTGGCGGCGGTCTTCTTGGCCGCCGTCTTCTTGGCTGCCGCCTTCTTCGCCGCCACGGGGGCGTTCACGCCCCGCTTCACGGCGGGTCCCGACGCGGCCAGCTTCTGCTTGCCCGCGATCACCGCCTTGAACTGAGCACCGGGCCGGAAGGCAGGGACCGAAGTCGCCTTCACCTTCACGGTTTCCCCGGTACGCGGGTTGCGGGCAACCCTGGGGGCACGCTTGCGCTGTTCGAACACACCGAATCCGGTGATCGTGACGCTTTGACCTTTGTGCACGGCGCGAACGATGGTGTCGACCACGTTCTCGACAGCCGCAGTAGCCGTGCGCCTGTCCGTACCCAACTTTTCGGTCAGAACGTCGATCAGTTCCGCCTTGTTCATTGAATCCTCCGCAGACTAATGGCCCGTCGTCGGACCGACTAGGTACCACGGTAAACCCAGTTTGGGCAAGAGTCTATGTGCCACGCCAAAATTCATGTGGTTTAGCACACGTCCAGCTACCGCCCCCAGGGGATGCGCCGCCAATCGTCGGTGGTGATTACGCTTGCGAAATAGGCTCCGGCAGCGTCACGGGTTTCCATGACGGCCTAGCCTTTTCGAACTCGCCGATCGTCGCGGCCTGCCGCAGCGTGAGCCCGATGTCGTCCAAACCCTCCAGCAGACGCCACCTGGTGTAGTCGTCAATATCGAACGGCAACACGACGGTTCCCGCCGTCACGGTGCGCGCGGAGAGGTCGACAACCAATTCGAGACCGGGCTGTTCCTCGATCAGCTTCCACAGCATTTCGACATCGTTCTGTGACATCTGCGCGGCCAACAGGCCGCCCTTCCCCGCATTCCCCCGGAAGATGTCGGCGAAACGCGAGGAGATGACGACCCGAAAGCCGTAGTCCGACAGCGCCCACACCGCGTGCTCCCGGGAGGACCCGGTGCCGAAATCCGGTCCGGCGACCAAGACGCTGCCGCGGGAGTACGGCTCGGTGTTCAGAATGAAGTCCGGATCCGCCCGCCAACCGGCGAACAAGCCGTCCTCGAAACCCGTACGGGTCACCCGCTTCAGGTAAACGGCCGGGATGATCTGGTCGGTGTCGACATTGGACCGGCGCAGCGGCACCCCGATGCCTTTGTGAACAGTGAAGGCTTCCATAACGATTCTCCTTCGATCGTGGAGGTCGGGCGCTCAGGCCAGATCGGCGGGCGAGGACAGGGTTCCGCGGACGGCGGTCGCGGCGGCCACCAGCGGCGAGACCAGGTGGGTGCGGCCACCCTTGCCCTGCCTGCCTTCGAAATTACGGTTCGAGGTGGAGGCGCAGCGCTGGCCGGGCTCGAGCTGATCGGGATTCATGCCGAGGCACATCGAGCAGCCCGCCTGGCGCCATTCCGCACCGGCGGCGGTGAAAATCTCGCCGAGTCCTTCTTTTTCCGCCTGCGCCCTGACCTTCATCGACCCGGGTACGACCAGCATTCGCACGCCGTCGGCGACGTGGCGTCCCTTCAAAACATCGGCCACCGCGCGCAAATCCTCGATCCGCCCGTTGGTGCAGGAACCGACGAAAACGGTGTCGACGCTGACCTCACGCAGCGGCGTTCCCGGCGTCAGGTCCATGTAGCGCAACGCCTTCTCGGCGGCGTCGCGCTCGCTCTCGTCGGCGATCTGGGCCGGATCCGGGACGTTCGCGCCCAGCGGCAGGCCCTGGCCCGGGTTGGTGCCCCAGGTGACGAACGGGGTCAGCGCGTCGGCGTCGATGTGCACCTCGGCGTCGAAAACCGCGCCCTCGTCGGTCTTCAGCGCCTCCCAGGCGGCCACCGCGGCGTCCCAGTCGGCGCCCTGCGGCGCGTGCGGGCGGCCCTTCAGGAATTCGTAGGTCACCTCGTCGGGGGCGATCATGCCTGCGCGGGCGCCCGCCTCGATGGACATGTTGCAGATCGTCATCCGCGCTTCCATCGACAGCTTGCGGATCGCCTCGCCCCGGTACTCCAGCACATAGCCCTGGCCGCCGCCGGTGCCGATCTGCGCGATCACGGCCAGGATCAGGTCCTTGCTCGTGACCCCGGGCGCCAATTCGCCGTCGACGGTGATGGCCATCGTCTTGAAGGGCCGCAGCGACAGCGTCTGGGTGGCCAGCACGTGCTCGACCTCGCTGGTGCCGATGCCCATGGCCAGCGCGCCGAACGCGCCATGGGTGGAGGTGTGGCTGTCGCCGCACACCACCGTCATGCCCGGCTGGGTCAGGCCCAGCTGCGGGCCGACGACGTGCACGATGCCCTGCTCGGTGTCGCCCATCGGGTGCAGGCGCACACCGAACTCGGCGCAGTTGCGGCGCAGCGTCTCCACCTGGGTGCGCGAGATCGGATCGGCGATCGGCTTGTCGATGTCGACGGTGGGGACGTTGTGGTCCTCGGTCGCGATGGTGAGATCGGGACGGCGCACCGGCCTGCCCGCCGCCCGTAGCCCGTCGAAGGCCTGCGGACTGGTCACCTCGTGCACGAGGTGGAGATCGATGTAGATCAGGTCGGGTTCACGGGAGGAACCATCGCCTTCGCCAGGGACGACGACGTGCTGTTCCCACACCTTCTCGGCCAGTGTGCGGGCGCGCTCGGCCATTGCTTGATCACCTTTCGACGGACATACTTGGTATCTCAAGATATGAGACGTTAGTATCGTTCTATGAGACAGCATAGCGGTATCGGTGTTCTCGACAAAGCCGTGGCGGTGCTCTACGCCGTCGCGGACGAGCCATGTGGTCTCAACGACCTGTGCACCCGCACCGGCCTGCCCCGCGCCACGGCGCACCGGCTGGCGGTCGGGCTGGAGACGCACCGGCTACTGGCCAGGGACGGCAACGGGCTGTGGCGGCCCGGCCCCGCCCTCACCGAGTTGTCGGCGGGGGCCACCGATCCACTGGTGGAGGCGGCAGGGGCCATTCTGCCCCGCCTGCGCGAGATCACCGGCGAGAGCGTGCAGCTGTACTGCCGCGACGGCAACGCGCGCGTCTGCGTGGCCGCCCTGGAGCCGCCCGTTGGCCTGCGCGACACGGTGCCCGTCGGCTCGCGGCTACCGCTCACCGCGGGCTCGGCGGCGAAGGTGCTGATGGCGTGGGCCGATCCGGAGTTACAGCGCACCGTCCTGGCCGACGCGGTGTTCGGCGACCGGGCGCTCGCCGAGGTCCGCAAGCGCGGCTGGGCGCAGAGCGCCGCGGAACGCGCGCAAGGTGTGGCCAGCGTCTCCGCCCCGGTGCGCGACGCGGCCGGCGCCGTCGTGGCCGCGGTCTCGGTGTCGGGTCCGATCGATCGGATGGGACGCAGGCCCGGCGCGCGCTGGGCCGCGGATCTGGTCGCCGCCGCCGAGGCACTGCACAAGAGGCTGTGAACGAGAAAGACCCCCGATCGAATATCGACCGGGGGTCTTTCTTCGTAGCCCCGACGGGATTTGAACCCGCGCTACCGCCTTGAGAGGGCGGCGTCCTAGGCCGCTAGACGACGGGGCCAGGACGATCTCACCGAAGTGAAACCTTGCTGGGGTACCAGGACTCGAACCTAGAATGGCTGAACCAGAATCAGCTGTGTTGCCAATTACACCATACCCCAAGGATGGAAACGCTCGGCCCCCATCTCACCGAGTGGTTGTCGGTGTTGCGAGGCCGTGTTCCGCGGCGAGAAGAAGATTACCAAACACAGTGGGGTAAACTACAAATCGCCTGGTCAGAAGCCTATTTTTGGCTGTTTTCCGGCTCCGGGGCGGGGCCGGACCCCGCCCCGGAGGCACTCACTCCGGCGTGGGCACCCAACCCCGCGCCGCGCGCAGCCGGTCGAGGGAGATCTCGCGGCCGAGCAGCTCCATCGATTCGTAGAGCGGCGGGCTGATGTGCGAGCCCGTCACCGCCACCCGCACCGGCGCGAACGCCTTGCGCGGCTTGAGCCCCAGATCCTCGATCAGCGCCTTCTTCAGCGCCTCTTCCAGGGCCGGGGTGGTCCACTCGGTCAGCGGCTCCACCGCGGCGATCGCGGCGTCGAGCACCGGATCGGCCTCGGCGCCGAGGTTCTTGCTCCCGGCGGCCTGGTCGACGGCGAACTCCGCCGGCGCCACGAACAGGAACTTCAGCAGATCCCACGCGTCGCCGAGCACCACGATGCGGGTCTGCACCAGTTCGGCCGCCGCCAGGAAGGTCTTCTCGTCGATTTCGGCGCCGATATGCCCCTGCGCGGTGAGGTACTCCCGCAGCCGGTGGCCGAAATCACCCGGCTCGAGCAATCGAATCTGCTCGGCGTTGATGGCGTCGGCTTTCTTCTGATCGAAGCGGGCCGGATTCGAATTCACGGTCGAAATGTCGAACGCGGCGACCATCTCCGCCATCGAGAACACGTCGCGGTCCTCGGCGATACTCCAGCCGAGCAGCGCGAGGTAATTCAGCAAACCCTCGGGGATGAATCCGCGATCCCGGTGGACGAACAGATTCGATTCCGGGTCGCGCTTGGACAGCTTCTTGTTGCCCTGACCCATCACGAATGGCAGATGACCGAACTCGGGGGTGAACTCGGCGACCCCGATACGCTGCAGCGCCGCGTACAGGGCGAGCTGACGCGGTGTCGAGGACAACAGGTCCTCACCGCGCAGCACGTGCGTGATCTTCATCAACGCGTCGTCGACCGGATTCACCAGCGTGTAGAGCGGATCGCCGCTGCCGCGGGTGAGTGCGAAATCGGGCACGGTCCCGGCCTTGAAGGTCGTTTCCCCACGCACCAGATCGTTCCAGCTGAGATCGGTTTCGGGCATCCGCAACCGGATCACCGCGGGTCGCCCCTCGGCTTTGTAGGCCATGATCTGCTCGGCCGTCAGATCGCGGTCGAAATTGTCGTAACCGAGTTTCGGGTCGCGGCCCGCGGCACGATGGCGCGCCTCCACCTCTTCCGGCGTGGAGAAGGACTCGTAGGCCTCCCCCGCCTCGACCAGCTTGCGCACGACGTCGAGATGAAGATCGCGCCGCTGCGACTGCCGGTAGGGCTCGTACGGCCCACCGACCTCGGGCCCCTCGTCCCAGCTCAGCCCGAGCCAGCGCAGCGCGTCGAGGATCGCCTGGTAGGAATCCTCGGAATCGCGTGCGGCGTCGGTGTCTTCGATGCGGAACACGAACGTGCCGCCGTGATGGCGGGCGTACGCCCAGTTGAACAGTGCCGTGCGGATCAGGCCGACGTGCGGCGTCCCGGTCGGCGACGGGCAGAAACGGACCCGTACTTCAGTCATGACTCTCTCTCCGCGGTATCAGCGCTTGGTGGCAACGGGATTGGTGAGGGTGCCGATGCCCTCGACGGTGACCGACACGTTCTGCCCGGCCTGCAGCGGGCCGACGCCTTCCGGTGTGCCGGTGAGGATCACGTCGCCGGGCAGCAGGGTCATCACGGCCGACACCCACTCGATGATCTTCGGGATGTCGTGCAGGAACAGCGAGGTGCGGCTGCGCTGGCGGACCTCACCGTCGACCTCGGTGACCAGCTCCAGATCGGCCGGGTCCAGCGCGGTTTCGATCCACGGGCCGAGCGGGCAGAACGTGTCGTAGCCCTTGGCCCTGGTCCACTGCCCGTCGTGGCGCTGCTGGTCCCGCGCGGTGACGTCGTTGGCGACGGTGTAGCCGAGGATGACCTCGGCGGCCTTGGCCGCGGGCACGTCCTTGCACGGACGGCCGATGACCACGGCCAGCTCGCCCTCGAAGTCGACCTGGGAAGAGCTGGGCGGCATGATGATCGGCGCGTTCGGGCCGACGATCGAGGTGTTCGGTTTGATGAAGATCACCGGGTCGACCGGCGCCTCGCCGCCCATCTCGGCCGCGTGGGCGGCGTAGTTCTTGCCGATGCAGATCACCTTGCTGGCCAGGATCGGCGCCAGCAGGCGCACATCGGCCAGCGGCCAGCTCCGCCCGGTGAACGTCGGATTGCCGAACGGATGTTCTGCGATCTCCTTGGCGGTGGCATCGCTTCCCTCGCCTTCGATACTGACGAACGCGACTCCATCCGGACTGGCAACTCGACCTAAGCGCATGCCCCGGAGTCTATCGAGGAGGGCTCACCTGCCCGAACGCGCCCGTGACGCGGCGCGCACGCGACGACAGCCGACCCGTATCGCCGTGCGAGAACTCACACGGTTGTGATTCGAAGGCGCTGCCCGCGTGCGGGATTCGCCGTCGGCGCGACGCCGGCGGGCTGTGATCTGTCAGACACCGAAATCGAGGGCACGATTCAGCGGTCACCGGTGTAGCGTGAGCACTGATGTTCAAGCCTTGAGACATCTATCTCAAATAATGAGATGCAATCGTGCAATCCGGGCGAGGTGAGAATCGTGACAGAGGTGCGGCCGACGGTCGAGGTGCCCCAAATCGGCGACGGCAGACGCTGGCTCATGCTCGCCCTCGGCGTCTTCGCGCAGACCGCGAGTTCGATGTTCATCCACGGCACCCCGTTCCTGCTGCCCGCGCTCACCGCGCGCGGTGATTCGCTGGCCGCCGCGGGCGCGCTGGTGGCGCTGCCGACCGTCGGCCTGGTGTGCACGCTGATCGCGTGGGGCTATGTCGTCGACCGGATCGGCGAACGCGTCGTGCTGGTGGCGGGCACGGCGCTGATGTGCGCCGCCGGTGTCGGCGCCGCGCTGGTCGACAATCCGTACGCGTTCGGCGCGCTGCTGTTGCTCGGCGGCGTGGGCGCGGCCAGTTCCAACGGGGCCAGCGGGCGGGTGATCGTCGGCTGGTTCCCGCCGGAGCGCCGCGGCCTGGCGATGGGCATCCGGCAGACGGCGCAGCCGCTGGGCGTCGGCCTGGGCGCACTGAGTATTCCGTGGGTCGCCGCGCAGTACGGCATCCCGGCCGCGCTGCTGGTCCCCGCGCTCCTGGCCGGCATCGCGGCGGTCGGCTGCCTGGTCGGGATCGTCGACCCGCCCCGTCCACCCACCAAGGCCGCCGACCGCGCCAACCCCTATCGCGGCGACTCCACCCTGTGGCGCATCCACGGTGTGTCGATTCTGCTGGTCTTCCCACAGGCGACCCTGTGGACCTTCGCGCTGATCTGGCTGCACCGCGACCTGGGCTGGTCGCTGGCCGCCGCGGGCACGCTGATGACGGTGACCCAATTCCTCGGCGCCGCAGGCCGGATCGGCGCGGGCGCCTGGTCGGATCGGGTCGGCAGCAGGCTGACGCCGCTGCGGCAGGTGGCGATCGCCGCGGTCGTGTCGATGGCGGCGCTGGCGGTGACCGCGTGGACCGGCTGGTGGTGGGTGGCGGTGCCGCTGATGGTCATCGCCTCGGTCGTCTCGGTGTCTGACAACGGGCTGGCCTTCACCGCCGTCGCCGAGATCGCCGGTCCGTTCTGGTCGGGCCGTGGGCTCGGCATCCAGAACACCGGCCAGAACCTCGTCATCGCCGCCATCCCTCCGGTTTTCGGCGCTCTGATCACCGCGACGAACTACCCCACCGCGTTCGCGTTCGCCGCCGTGGCGGCCGTCGCCGCGGTCCCCCTGGTCCCCCGCGACCGACGACACTGACGCCACCGCCGCGCGTTTCGCCACGAAGCCGAAACACGCTGCACCGCTGAGGATTCACCAGGAAACAGATCGGCCCGTGTCGTCACATGACGACACGGGCCGATCGCGCTCTCAGCGTCCTCAGACGATGGCGGCGATCCGGTCGCCCACCTCGACGGTGGAGGCGGTGCCGGTGCGCGAGGCCAGGTCCTTGGCGACGGCGGACTCGATGCGCGCGGCGCCCTCGGTGTTGCCGAGGTGGTTGAGCAACAGCGAAACCGACAGGATCGCGGCGGTCGGGTCGGCCTTGGACTGGCCCGCGATGTCGGGGGCGCTGCCGTGCACCGGCTCGAACATCGACGGGTTGGTGCCCGAGGCATCGATGTTGCCCGAGGCGGCCAGGCCGATGCCACCACTGACGGCGGCGGCGAGGTCGGTGATGATGTCGCCGAACAGGTTGTCGGTGACGATCACGTCGAAGCGGCCCGGATCGGTCACCATGTGGATCGTGGCGGCGTCGATGTGCTGGTAGGCGGTCTGCACGTCGGGGAACTCGGCGGCGACCTCGTCGACGGTGCGCTGCCACAGCGAACCGGCGAAGGCGAGCACGTTGTTCTTGTGCACCAGGGTCAGGTGCTTGCGGCGCGCCTGGGCGGTGGCGAAGGCGTAGCGGACCACACGCTCGATGCCGAAGCGGGTGTTGTTGGAGACCTCGGTGGCCACCTCGTGCGGCGTGCCGACGCGGATCGCGCCACCGGTGCCGGTGTAGGGGCCCTCGGTGCCCTCACGCACGACGACGAAGTCGATGTCCGGGTTGCCCGAGAGCGGGCTGGTGACGCCGGCGTGCAGCTTCGACGGACGCAGGTTCACGTGGTGATCCAGCGCGAAGCGGGTCTTGAGCAGCAGGCCGCGCTCGAGCACGCCGCTGGGCACCGACGGATCGCCGATCGCGCCGAGCAGGATGGCGTCGTGCTGCTTGAGCTCGGGCAGCACCGACTCCGGCAGGATCTCGCCGGTGCGGTGGTAGCGGGCCGCGCCCAGGTCGTATTCGGTCTTCTCGACGCCCGGCGAGACCACGTCGAGCACCTTGAGCGCCTCGGCGATGACCTCGGGGCCGATGCCGTCACCGGCGATGACTGCGAGTTTCATGAACAAGCTCCGTTCGAAGTCGGGGCGGATCGAGCCGCGCCGCGGATACAGGAGCGCGCCGTCACCGTGGGGTGACGGCGCGCAGCTGCCGATGTCCCGGAGACCGGGACGTCACAACTCAGGCCAGGTCGACCAGGACGACCTTGGCGGCGCCGACGGCCTCGGCGATCGCGGTCTGCACCTCGGCGGGCACCTCGCGGTTGACGCGCAGCACCACGGTGGCGCCCTCGGCGTCCACGTCCTGGCTCAGCTGCGCGGCCAGGATGTCGATCTCGGCCTCGCCCAGCTTGGTGCCGATCTTGCCCAGCGCGCCCGGCTTGTCGCTGTAGTTCAGCACGGCCAGGTTCAGGCCCTCGGCACGCATGTCGTAGTTGCGACCGTTGATGTTGACGATCTTCTCGACCAGGTTCGGCTCGGTCAGGGTGCCTGCCACGTTCAGGGTCGAGCCGTCGCCGAACACGGCGCGCAGGTCGACGACGCTGCGGTGGTTCGGGCTCTCGGTGGCGGTGGTGACCTCGGCGGTGATGCCGCGCTCCTTGGCCAGCGCCGGGGCGTTGACGAAGGTGACCTGATCCTCGACCAGCGCCGAGAACACACCGCGCAGTGCGGACAGCTCCAGCACGGCCACGTCCTGCGAGGCCAGCTCACCACGGACCTGCACCTCGACGCTGACGGGCAGCTCGTTGGCGATGGCACCCAGCAGCGCGCCCTGCTTGCGGACCACGTCCAGCCACGGCGCGACGACGTCGTTGACGGCGCCACCGGTGACGTTCACGGCGCCCGGCACGAACTCACCGGCCAGCGCCAGCAGCACCGACTTGGCGACATCGGTGCCCGCGCGGTCCTGGGCCTCGGCGGTGGAGGCGCCCAGGTGCGGGGTCACGACGACCTCGGGCAGCTCGAACAGCGGGCTGTCGGTGCACGGCTCGGTCTCGAACACGTCCAGGCCGGCGGCACGCACGTGGCCGGACTTGATCGCGTCGGCCAGCGCCTGCTCGTCGATCAGGCCACCGCGCGCGGCGTTGACGATGATGACGCCCGGCTTGGTCTTGGCCAGGGTCTCGGCGTTGAGCATGCCCTTGGTCTCGGGGGTCTTGGGCAGGTGGATCGAGATGAAGTCGGCGCGCTCGAGCACCTCTTCCAGGCTCAGCAGCTCGATGCCCAGCTGGGCGGCGCGCGCGGGCGAGGTGTAGGGGTCGTAGGCGACGATCTTGGTCTCGAACGCGGCGAGACGCTGCGCGAACAGCTGGCCGATGCGGCCGAGGCCGATGACGCCGACGGTCTTGCCGAGGATCTCGACACCGTTGAACTTGCTGCGCTTCCAGGTCTTCTCGCGCAGGGTGGCGTCGGCGGCCGGGATCTGGCGCGCGGCGGCGAGCAGCAGGGTGACGGCGTGCTCGGCGGCGGTGTGGATGTTGGAGGTCGGGGCGTTGACGACCATCACGCCACGCTCGGTGGCGGCGGGCACGTCGACGTTGTCGAGGCCGACGCCGGCACGGGCGACGATCTGGAGCTTCTTGCCCGCCTCGAGCACCTCGGCGTCGACGGTGGTCGCGGAACGCACGAGCAGCGCGTCGGCCTCGGGCACCGCGGCGAGCAGGGCCGGGCGGTCGGGGCCGTCGACCCAGCGAACCTCGACACCGTCACCGAGCGCGTCGACGGTCGACTGGGCGAGCTTGTCGGCGATCAGAACTACAGGACGGCCTGCTTGGCTCACTGTGGGGTACTCCTGGGGAAGAAAGGGGTCGGCAGTTACCGCCGACCAGGATAGTCGGCGAGGTTCGGTTGCCCTTACCCCCCTGCCGAAAACCGGGTGAACCCTGGGCGTCGCGCCGCCTACCATCACGCCATGTCCCTGCGCACCGTCCCCGCCTCGATGGATCCGGCCGTGGTGGCCGCCGTCGACACCGAGCTCGACCGGGTGGCGGCCGAGCACGGTGTCACCATCCGCCTGGCCATCGAAAGCGGCAGCCGTGCTTGGGGTTTCCCCTCGCCGGACTCCGACTACGACTGTCGCTTCGTCTACGTGGCGGGCCTGGAAACCTATCTGTCGCCGTGGCGCACGCGGGACGTGATCGAGACCCCGCTGGTGGGGCTGCTCGATGTGAACGGCTGGGATCTGGCCAAGGCGTTGCGCCTGCTCGTGCAGGGCAACGCGGTGCTGATCGAGTGGCTGATGTCACCCATCGTCTATCGCGGCGACGCGGCGTTTCGCGCCCGGCTGCGCGAGGTGGCGGCCGAGGTGGCCGATCGCGACCGGGTGGCGCGGCACTACCTGCACCTGGGCGCGCGTCAGTACGCGCTGTTCGAGCGCAACGGCGGCTTGAAGAAGGTGTTCTACGCGCTGCGGCCCGCGATGGCGCTGCGCTGGTTGCGCGAGCATCCCGGCGCTGCGGTGGCGCCGATGCATCTGCCCACGCTGCTGGCCGAGTGCGAACTGCCCGCCGACTTCGTCGCCGCGGTCACCGAGCTGACGGATCTGAAGTCGCGGACCAGGGAAATGGGCACCGGCGCGGTCCCGGCTCCGATCGCGGCCTTCATCCGTGCCGAATTCGACACGGCGACAGCGGTGTTCGCCTCCCGCGACCCCCGCGACCTGACCGCGGCGCGGGCGATCACCGACGAGTTCTTCCGCGCGGAGGCCCTCGCGGCGGGCTGACGAGACCCCCGGAACGCAGAAACTCCGCACCGGTCCGGTGCGGAGCTTCAACTCATACGCTGGTCAGCGCAGGAACTAGATGACGCGAACGTCCTGCGCCTGCGGGCCCTTCTGGCCCTGACCGATCTCGAACTCCACACGCTGACCCTCGTCGAGGGAGCGGAAGCCCGAGCCGCTAACAGCCGAGTAGTGCACGAAGACGTCGGGTCCGCCGCCGTCCTGCGCGATGAAGCCGAAGCCCTTCTCGCTGTTGAACCACTTCACAATGCCCTGAGCCATTTCTAAACCTTCTGTAGACGAGCCAGGTCCTAATAGTCCGGTCCCGGTCTCCCCAACAACAATGCCATGATCCGACGAATTCAGCCACACCCGTCTCGGTCGACTGTGAGGAACCCAACGCCGACCCGCCGAAGGCTGGGACGCTCACACACTCCATGCCGGATGCTCGGCGTATGCCGAGGTGGTAGCGGCGCGGATGCCACATTCTCCGCGCGCATCCGGTGAAACCGACCGCCCCGCTTCACCATCGATTCCTCTATGCCCCGCGAGCGGCACGGCGTCACCGCCCCTAGAAATTTGACGAAACCCAGTACGGCAAATTTTCTACCAGCGTATTTTCCGTGTTCGTGAGGCAGTGAACACCTCGCGGAGTAGCGCGCAAGGGAGCAGATAGTGCTGGACATCAACCATTTCACTTACGGCTGGATCACCCCGCTGCTGGCCTATCTCATGTCCGTCCTCGGGTCGATGCTGGCGCTACGTTGCATGGTTCGCTCGCGCGCCTCCGGTAACCACGGCGGCTGGCTGACGGCGGCCGCCATCGCACTCGGCGGTACCGGAATCTGGGTCATGCATTTCATCGCGATGCTCGGTTTCTCCGTGCACGGCGCGACCATCCGATACAACGTGCCGATCACCCTGTTCAGTGCCGCGGTCGCGATGGCGGTGGTGTGGCTGGGCCTGTCGATCGTGGTGCGCCGCAGCTGGGACAGCGCCGCGCTGCCGGTCGGCGGCACGATCACCGGTCTCGGAGTCGGCGCGATGCACTACGCCGGCATGTACGCGATGAAGACCGACATCGAGATCGTCTACGACCCGCTGGTGGTGGCGTTGTCGATGGTGATCGCGGTGGTCGCCGCGACGGCCGCGCTGTGGTTCGCCCTGCACATCCACGGCATCATGGCGACGATCGGCGCCGCCCTGCTCATGGGCGTGGCGGTCACCGGCATGCACTACACCGGCATGTTCTCGATGAGCGCGCACACCAGCGCCCATGTCGCCCACGCCGCGGGCGCGACCGCGTCCCAGCTGCTCACTCCGCTGATCGTCAGCATCAGCATGGTCACCATGATCCTGCTGATGCAGGTCGGCATCACCGAGGCGGAGGACCCCAACCTGACCAGGCCCGTCCACGGCCAGCGCGCCAGTCGCTTCTGGCCGAGCGGCCAGAACTGACGCCCGAACTTGTCGTACCCCGCTGGGACAATCAGGAGGTAGCGAATCACCGGCCGAGCCCGGGCTCGGCCGAGTCTCACCGGGGGTCAACTTGCTGAATCTCATCATCGTGGCCGCGCTCTGTGCCGGGATCGGCGCTGTCGCCCTGCTCGCCGCCTCGATCGCCGAATCCCGCGCGACCGACGCCCTGACCGCCTCGCACACCGCGTCGCATTTCATCGGCGACGGCAACCCCACGGGCAGCTTCTTCGTCCTGCGGGCCCGCCACGACCGGTTGCATCGGCTCAGCACCCGGCTGTTGGCCGTGTGCGCGGTCGCTGCGCTGGCCGCGACCGGGTTCGCGATCTACGCCGTCGCCGTCTACTGACCGCTAGAGGACCCGGACGTGGTGCGCTTCCGGACCACGCCGGGTCTCCCTGACATCGAATTCCACCCGCTGACCGGCTCGCAGGGTGCGGAAACCCGCACCGACGAGGTCGGTGTACTCGACGAAGATCTCGGCCCCGCCCGCGTCCGGGGTGATGAACCCGAATCCCTTGCCGCTGTCGAACCAGCTCACCACGCCGCTCGCCATCGACCAGCCTTCCGAATCATTTGCCTGACATGCTGATTCGTCCATGGTCGCATGCCCGGGCCGCCCGCCCCGCGCGCCGGGTGACCGGGTGCCGTCGCGACACGTTCGTTGGCCGCGCCGAGGAGCCGATCGCGGGCCCGCGACCTCGATAGACTCCCGCATGGTCTCTCCTGGACTGACGCCTCGGCCGGATCGGAGATTCGTGCACACAGACGAGCAGCGGCGCGCGACGAACCGCGACACCCGGCCGCGCGCCGCGGCGGGCATCCCATGAAGTTCCCCACCCGCGGCGAGGTCCGCACCACCGCCGAAGCGCTGACGGTGTTCGTCGCGGCGTCGGTCGCGGTGCTGGCCATCATGCTGCCGATCAGTTTCGCCGCACTGGCGTCCTCGCGCCGACTGGACCTGCTGGTGTTCAACATCCCTCGCGCGATGACCGGTGGCGCATTCGTCGCGGTCATCACCGCGGCGATCACCGTGGCGGTCGGCAGTGCCCGCACGGCAAGGTGGACGGCGCTGATCGCGCTGTCCGGGATTCTGCTGAGCCACCTGGCGCTCGCCCCGAACAGTGATCCCACCCAGGTCACCGGGCTCTCGCTGGCCACCCTGAATTTCGTCGACGCCCTGTTGGCCGGCGCGGCGCTCGGCGCGCTGGCGGTCGCGGTCTGGGACGAGCCGCCGCTGCGGACCGTCTTCCTGTTCGCCGTGCCGAGCGCGACCGTCCTCGGCGATCTCACCGAGACGCCCACCGACAAGTCCTCGGCGGGATTCGCCGGCGTCCTCGCGGGCACGCTGCCGCTGTGGTTCATCGGCGCCAGCGTGCTCGCGCTCGGCTACTTCGCGATCACGGCCGAGACCCGACCGCACCGCCTCCTCGACACCGCGATCCCGCTGGCGCCGGTGTTCGCCGCGGTCATCGCGTTCTCGACCATTCTGACGACGTCACTGGCGTTGGCCGACAGCAAACCTCACGTGCTGCCCCTGCTTCTCGGCGCCGTGGTGGTCGTCGCGGCGGCCACCGTGGCGGCGCTGATCTTGCCCGAGCGCGACGGCGTGCTGGTGTTGTTGATGACCGGCTTCGCCGTCACGGGCAGTCTCGTCATCACCCTGCCGCGCTCGGGGTGGATCGACATGGGCACCGTGGTCGCGGTCGGTGCCGGACTGCTGGCGGGCCGGCGCGGTCCGCGTCCCCTGTTCGCCGCGGCCGCCGTCGTCGCGCTGGCCGTGTTCGTCCTCGCCACCGATGTGATCGAGCCACCGGCGAACTGGATCGCCGCGCTCGGTTGCCTCGCTCTCGGCGCGGTCTGCGGCTACTGCGTCGGCTGCGCCGTCCCCGCGAGCCCGGCCTCGGCCACCGTCGGCCTCTCGATCCTGTTCGTCCCGTCCCTCGGTGTCGCCCTGAGCGACAACCGCTTCGGCCACCTGGCCTACTCGTCGACCTGGTACCGCACCGCCGACGTCCATCGCGACGCGACGCCGGCGGTCATCGCCCTGGTGATGGCCTGCTGCTGCGCCGTCGTCATCGCCCTGCTCCTCCGCCACCGCCCCGAACCGAGCTGATCAGGCGTCCTGCCACCCGAATTCGGCGAACGTCCGCCCGGCCACCACGGCGTCGAGCGCGACACGGCAGTACTCCACCATGTCCGCGGGCAATTCACCGACGGCGAACCAGCGCAGTTCCGAACACTTGTCCGGCTCACGATTGCTCACCTCGCCCCGCCATCGCCGCACGACGAAGAACATCTGCACCCGTTCGTGACTGTGCAGCACATGCGCGAATTTCACGTCCCCCGCGGCGATCTCGACCCCGACCTCTTCGCCCGCCTCCCGGATCAGCCCCGCGACCGCCGTCTCCCCCGCCTCGAGATGACCCGCGGGCACGTGGAACAACCCGTCACCGAACCCGGTCCCGAGTCTGCGCCCCAACAGCACCCGGCCGTCCGCGTCGAGCAACACCAGATGAACCCCGACGAGCACCCGATACTTCGCCACTGTGACAGCCTACCGAGAACCGCCAGAGCGCCCCTATCACAGCCGATTTCGGGGTATACCCAGTGCATGAGTTTCCCGGTGACCTTCGGGCTCGCCCAGATCGGCCTGCTCCTCCTGATCGCCCTCGCCCTCGCCCTGCTGGTCGCCGCGGTGCTCGCGGCCCGGCGCCACCGCGGCCCGAAAGCCGTCGCCGCCCGTGGCCTCCCCGGTCTGGCACTACTCCTGGTGGCCGTCCTCCTGCTCTGGATCGCCACCCTCCTCCAGACCTACCTCGGCCTCACCGGCGAGATCAAGGCCGCCCACGTCATCGCGAAACCCGTTGCCGGACAAGACGCCCAACTCGACATCGAACTCACCCTGTTCAGCGAGGACGGCGCTCCCGACACCACCTCGACCCACCGCGTCGAAGGCAACCTCTGGGTCCTCCAAGCCAACATCGTCGAACTCCACCCCTGGGTCAACGCCCTAGGCTTCCACTCCGGCTACAAGATCTCCCGCCTCTACGGCCAACGCCTCGACGGCAAGTCCCCCACCCAGGACCACCTCTTCCTCAACGGCGGCGACCGAGACTTCTTCGAAGACATGAACTCCGGATCCTGGTACACCTCCCCCTTCGTCAAGTCCGCCTACGGCAACGCCGTCATCGCCACCCCCGGCGAATACGACGTCCTCATCTCGAGGGATGCGATCAAGGTGCGCCAGAGTTCGTGAGACTGCTCGTCCCTACTCTGCCGCCCATCGAGCACGCGCCACGTCGATCTCCGCCGCCAAGGACCGGTGGAGTTCGGAAGCATGCACATCGACGACCGCCCACACGATGTCGTCGTCTACGAGCCAATAGCTGTGCGCGATCCGATTGCGCATCCCCTTGATGAGCCGCCATGGAACATCTGGATGGTCCGCCAGCCACTCTTCTCCGAGCCGGTCCAGATCGGCGGCAAGTCGAATCACGCTGTACTGGCATGCTCGGGCCACCGCGATATCGGCATCGAAGGCGGCGCGACCCCGCGCGGCGAGTTCGGCGATCTCCTTCAGCGTGGCCTCGACATAGAGCAGTCGCTGATCTGTCCGTTCGTCACTCATGCGGCGAAGGCGAGCCGCTTCGGACCGCGCTCGACGCCATGACGAAGCAGCTCGTTGGACTTCAGATCCACCGTCGTCACGACATCGACCGGGCAACCGAGAAGTTCACCGAGCTCGGCGTCCAGCTCGAGAATGTCCAGCACCGAGGCCCCAGCCGCCAACTCCACGAGCAGATCCACATCCGAATCCGGCCGGTCCTCGCCACGGGCGACCGACCCGAACAACCACACATTGGCGACCGGGTAGCGGGCCAGCACGGCTTCGAATTCCGCCCGGTGCTCTTCGAGCAGCACGCTCGGACGAACAGCGTTCACCAACGATGTCCCCAGCCGGAACCCCGCGGCCGCCAGCAACTGCTCGACCATCGCAAACGACGGCTGCCGCCGCCCCGCCTCAACCGTGGCCACCGTCGACTGCGCAACCCCCGCACGCTTGGCCAGCTCACGCTGCGACAACCGCCTACGCCGCCGCGCCTCGTGCACCAACCGCCCGGCGGTTGTCTGCGGAGGGCTACCGGCCTCATTCATTCCCCTATGATAGCGGATCCGCTATCAGGGCCCATACCTGCGGAGTCCGCCTACCTAGCGACCGGCAATGCAGCGTCGACGAAGACCCGCCCTACGCGGGACCTGAGCTCATCTCCAGTCAGTTGTCCGACCGCGGACAGATAGCCGACAACAGTTTCCTGCGCGATCTCGTGCAACTCCTCGTCCAAGGCTTGGTCATCCAGCGCCTCGAAGACGACGAACGGGGCCAGTCGCAGCAACCTTTTGAGGAAGTCGCGCAGGACGTCCCGTTCCGTGATATCTGTCCCGGCGAAGTTCATCTGCTTCCAGGTACGCAGGATCGACTGAATAAGACGAGGGCTACCACCGAGGGCGGCACGCCGAGCGTAGATCTGGTCGAAGGCGGCTTCGCCGAGGACATGCAGGGCGCTGTATGGCTCGGGTGCGGCGGGGTCGTAGACGAGCTGAGCACGCCACCACATCCGGCCCAGGACATGGCGGGTGAGGTCGGTGCCGAGGACGCGGTCGCCAGGCGGCTTGGGGTAGCGCCAATGAGCGACATCAGGCAGCACGACCAGTGCCAGAAATGCCCAGACATCGCCGGATGCCGCCTCGGCGGGCGAAATGCGCATCTCGCGGTGCAGTGCGACGGCGAGCGCCAAGTCGAAGGTGGTTTTCTGTCGGCCGTCCGGTGGGAGCGGGAACCCGGACTGTTTGGCCAGATCGACCACAATCTCGCGGAGCACCTGGAGCTTGCCCTGATCAATCCGGGTTCCGCCGGTCGCGACGAATACCGCGGAACTGTCGGCGAGAGACCACCGACTGTTCAGTTCGTTCGGTCCGAGTTCTTTGTACTCGCCCGCAAGAAGTTTGGCACGGTGCCGAAGCAGCCGCGGATACAACAGGCTCATACGACCCCCTCGAAGATCTTCACCGCGGCCTGCAGTTGCGACGCGAACAGGTTGGGCGATTCTTGCGCCGCCAGGCGCACATCGGTGATGGAGCGACCGGGAAACAGGCGACCGAAAAGTTCCTGGAGGGTGGCGCCCAAGGTCTCTTCGAGGTAGTTGGCCTCGTCGTCGAACTCACTGATCCGCAGCGCGTGGTCGACCATGGTTCGTGCAACATCCGAATACAGCATCGACAATGCCATCTTGTCTTGCAGCCGCGGATTGCCCGCGCGTTGCAGCGCTTCCGCGATGAGGGTCTTCTTCTCATTGACCAGGAGCAGCAGCGAACCCATTGTCGCGACGTCGAGGTCTGTGCCGATCTCGAGATGCCAGGCCGCGTCGCCCGGATAGTTGGTGCGGTCGAAATCGACTATCGCGATGGGGAATTGGGGAGCGTCGCCCTGTAGACGGATATGGCTGCTGTCGTTCCACAGCACCGAGCCGCCACGACGAGGCGCGACCGGCCTGTCGGCGCCCCGTCTGCGGCGGGCGAGCACAAGCGCGGTGTCGAGAAGAAGAACACCACCCAGATCCGCGCCGACGAGGTCGGCACGCAACTCCACCTCTCCGTCGGCGGGCACGATCACGCGAGACAGGGTTCCGCGCAACTTGGACCCGGTCGATGTCCACACCGCGGCCAACGCCAGCTCGGTGCCAGGAGCGAGCGTCGATTCCGCCAATGCTCGCTCGAGATCGACCTTGACGACCCGCCGTAGAGACAAGTTCGTCTGGTAGTCCCAGTGGGGAAGGTGGTCCGGCAAGGACATCTCGTTCACACCGACAGTCAACAACCAGTCGCCGGCCTGAACGACCGCAGCGGACGGCTTCTTGTAAGACAGAACACGATTGGGCATCAGACAACCGCCTCGGTGAAGAGGACGATGTCGGTCATCGTATCCGCGGCAGGCTTCACGATCGCTTTCCACACGCTGCCATCCCCGCCTTCTATTACGTAGGTGGGGGTCTCATGCACCGCACCGGACGGATCTTCCCAGCCGACAAGCCCCGGCATGTCGGCTCCGGTGGGCGGCTCCATCTCGAGGGAGCCGTCACTGGTCAATGCAACAGCGACGTCAGCGCTCACCCGCTGCGGAACTGGTACGGGGAGTTTGAACCGCTGGATCACCACGCCGTGCCCCCATAGCTCGTCCGGCTCGGGATCGCCGACATATTCGATCTTCGGGCGACGCCGCCGTGCGGATGGCTGCCGCGAAGCCGACTCCGCTGAGTTGCCGGCATCGAAACCCGCGTGGGTACTCGGCCCCGACGAATCAGTGCCCCCGAACTCGGCCCCCGAGGCAGCCTCGAAATCATCGGAATCGACGGGATCGACTCGTCTGCCGCTAGGACGCCGCTTCGGCACCTGCCGCTGCGGCGCGATGTCGCCGGGCCTCCCATAGGCGGTGGCCGAGCCGATCCCCCATGCCCCGCCGACCAACGGCGACAGACGATCGCTGGCGGCGCCAAGCGACACCTGCGCCACCTCGACACCGCTGCTCCCCCGAGGACCGATGACCTTGTCGATCTCTTCTTTCATCCGTGTGAACGTCATCTTCACGAACGAATACTCAGGGTGATCGAGGGACTGATAGTTCCAATTGTCGTGCGTCGGCGGTTCAGCCTTCGCATACGCTTCATCGAGTTCGTGATCCGCCCGGAAGACACCTGCGTACGCGGCGATTTCACTCGCAGGCTTCGGCCCCGGCCAATAGGTGACCACCAGCTCCGCCGGGCGCATGAGACACACGTGATGGACCATGCCGCTCTCGAAGCCTGCCATGTGTTCGGCATCGCTGGGTTCGAACCGAAGCGCGACAGTCTGATGCAGACCGAAGCGCCCCAGAAGCCGTTTCGGGCGCCGGCAAAAAAGCTCTTCGGCACCACTTCCGACCATCTTCCGGTACGCCTCTACGAACAAACTCAACGTCGGCATCCGAGCGGGATCGGGAACGGGATAGTCGATGCCGTCACAGGTCACCGTGAACCGCATCGGCGCAACACCGTTGTTGTCTGGCAGCATCTTCGGCCAGAGCTGATAGGCGATGGTCTCCGCCAGGTACCGCGCGATATCGGCGGGTTCACTGCCGTCGAGGTTCGGATCGAGGATCGAGATCGTCGTTCCGGTTTCGGTGGCTCCGAACGGTCTGAGGCCCAGCTTGCGCGCCATCGCGTCGGCCTCGGCACCCACCAGTGGCTCGATGACATCGCCGGAGACGTCTCCCCACCAATGGCGACCCGTGTAGCGCCGTTCGCGATCGCCTTCCTTCGCGTCGTAGCTCTTCCACAGGGCCGCGGCCATCAGCCGAGTCTCGTATCGCCCCTCGTACTGACAGCGCGTGTGAACGAGGATCGTGCCCGATCCGGAGGCGAGATAGAGGATGCCTTTGCCGAACCCGTAAGTGCCTCCGCCCAAGGCCCGGTCACGAGGCTCACCGATGTTGCGCAGGAAGGCCACGAAGTCGCGGCCCTGATCGGTGACCGCGTCAGCCCGTGTCGGCCCACCGAGCCCACGCGTTCCCCGGTCGGAGATCGACAGCACACGGATCGTGGGCTGCTGCAGCGCATCACGGAGCGGGAGGCGCTGCTTCGATGGCGCGTTGCGCAACAGGTTGTCGCGCCAGGCGGGAGCGTCCGCCGCACTGACCGTCTGCAGGTCGATTCGATAGTCGACAGAGATGCCGTCGCCTCGGCGAGCGTCCCAGCTGTTCTGTGCGGACTCGCGGACCAGGATCGTCAGGTGGTCCAATTCGGGCTTGCCCAACTGGTTTCTGATGCCTTCTGCGGCGCTCGCACCTTCCGGCGGAAACGCCTGGGACAGCCATGCGGGTGCCGTCATCGGGTTTCCTCGAGCATCGTCTTGATGTGCCTCTCGACATCGTGGGTTTCCATCGGTGCGGGCGAATCTCCGGAGAGGTCGATCGTGTAGTCGACGTTGCGCACGTTGGTGGAGATCGCCGCGGCGGCCAGGTCAACCGTTGTCAGTCGCGGAAACGCGATATCGACGTTGTACCAACGCTGTTCGCTGATCGAGTATCGCGTGTGCGCGTAGTGGTCATTGTCCGCTGCGCGGTACCCGGCGGCCGCCAGCCGGGCGAGAATCTCACTCTCGTCGTCCGACAGGTCGAGCACGCGCTTGATCAGTTCGAGGAAGCTGATACCGCCGTGAGCGTCGGCTTCCAGCCGGAGCCAGACAAGCCCCAACACACCGTCCAGCGGTGGTTCCAACTGTTCGAGCCCGTGAATACGCACGGATCGCCCATTCGCGTTCGTGGAGGTCTTCACCTCCAGCGCGCCCGCGGCTGTCGCGAAGTCGTGCTGGTAGCCGGAAGGCCCCTTCCACGATCGGATCGCGCCGCTGTCGTGTTCGAGCAGGAGTTCCAGAACGACCAGCTCGCCGAAAAGTCCGGCGAGTTGCTGGGCTCCCAGCGGTGGACCAGGGTTGAGGAACAACGCCCGCCAACGATCCAGCACGCGATGCAGTACCTTCACCGGATTCTCAGGCGAGGTTTCGGTGGCGATGAGGATGTCAGCGCACAGGGTCGCGAAGATATCGTCCAGATCCCGCCGAAGGCACACGAGGTCGGCATAGTCCTGCAGCCGCCTGTCATGCTCCAACGCCCTTTTGGTGAGCCGCAACACCGGACCGTTCAAGCCCTTGCGGACGATTTGGTGCGCACCGATAGGCACGAGAAGATGTCGGTTCCCGTCCCTGTCCAGTCCCGCCGCCAGCGATCCGTTCGCCGTCAGGACCGGCAACTCGGACACCGCGACGACAGCTGCTTCGACTTTCGGGCGCCGTTCGAGGCGACGCCACTGATCATCGAGAACACTCGTCAGATCGTTCATCATCAGAGGTCCTCGGAGTCGAGGGCGCTGAAGTCCTCCTCTTCGATCTCGACGCCGGACAGGTCAGCGGAGATGTAGTCGGATTCCCACGCGACAGTGCTGTCGTCGTTGGCGGGCGAGGGGAACACCAGACCGACGCCGATCACATGCTCCGGCGCGTTCAACGGCTCGCGCTTGTTCTTGGCCGGCTCCGGCTCGGAAACCTTGTCGATCGGATACAACACGAGAAGACCGACATCCGGCTGCTGCGCTTTACGCGCCTTGTTGATGTCGCCTTCCTGTGTGGCGGAGGTGATCCCGTCCAGATCCAGACCCGCATCCCGGCGACTCATCAGTGTCTTGATGTCCGCGTGGTCCACGCCGGAAGCAAACCGAGAACGAACGATCCGACCCACGCTGACTCCTGGAGCGAAGTCGAACATATCCTGCTCCGCCGCAGCAGGTTTGCCGACCACAGCGATGTTCCATCGCCGCAACGTGCCTGCGTTGCGGATGCGCTTTTCGATGTATCCACTCATCAGCTTCGCGTCACACTCCTGCGACTTTTCGTGGAACTGATAGTCGCGCAGGAAGTCCAGAACGTACTCGCTCGGCACGTCGCGAAGCAGATAACGGCCGTCGGCACCATTTCCTTCCGCCTGACTGGCCCCCAGCGCGGACTTCACGAGGTTCTTCGCCGCTGCTTGGTTGCCGAGTAGCCAGTCCGCGTCCATACGGAAATAGCGGGTCTGCACCCGCTGGCCACCGTACGACGCCATCGCGGCTACCGCATCCTTCATCTTGGCAGCAGCGGTCACCCGCAGTGATGGGTGTGTTCGCAGTCGCACCGCGAAGGTCATCGGCGTCTTGCCCTCGGTCATATAGACGTCGATGTCCCGCCGCATCTCTGTCTCGACCGTCGCGAGGTGTCGGAACCAATCTTCCAGCTCTTCGGTCATCCAGATTCGTGGCAAGTCCGCGTACCCGGAACGGTAACCGAACCAGCGACCCATCTGAAGAAGCGTGTCGTAGGTGGACACCGCACGAACGAAGTAGCTCACCGAGAGCCCCTCCAGCGTGAGGCCACGCGACAAGGTGTTGCCGCCCACCGCAATAGCCACAATCGGACCGTTCTCGTAGTCGAGCCTGTCCGTACTCTCGGAGTTGTCCATGACGATGCGACAATCGCGCAGTACGCCAGAAAGTTCGGCCTCGAGTTCTTCGAATGCGACAGGCTTCTCTCCGAATTCGTCGGCAGGGACCCGCGAGGTCTCCTCCTTCCACAGTTCGCGCAGCTCGGCGCGAAGGGAAGAATCCGCGAGGTTGTTCCCGACCTTGGAACGCAACAGCAACAGTGGATCACGGAAGCTGTTGTGCACGGAAGTGCGCACGCTGGTATGAATCAGCATGGTGGAGTGGGGATTTCCCGTTCCGCGGACTCTGCGGGCAGCTGTGGTCAGCCAGAAGTACAGCACTGCCCGACGGAGAGTGTCGGTGATCACCGGGTAGAACTCGTCGGCGTCTGCCCGGGACTTGGGCCTGACGAATTCCACGTCATCGTCGGGAACCGTACGGATCATGTCCCACCCGTCATCGACTTCTGTCGGGTCCTCTCCGTCGAGGGCGTAGCGGCCGAACAGGACCTCCGTGCCGAAATGTCCGTGCGGCTTGGGCAGGTTCACGATGAAGTGCTCAGGGTAGAGATCATCGGCGGAAGGATCGATGAGCAGGTTCGCGAACGGCGAAGCCGTGTATCCCACGTAGGCCGACTTGGGCAGCGTGTTGAGGATTCCTCGAATCAGTGGGTTGATGGATTTCGTCGCCACAGTCGCCTGGTCGGCCTCGTCATCGATGATCAACGCGGGACAGTCGGCCAGGTACTCCGAGGCATCGCCGAGCCACTTGACGAGCTTGCGCAACACCGAGGCGTTCTTCTTGACCACGCACAAGACATGGGTCTTGTTCGATTTGCCGAAGAAACTCGCGGGATTGGCGGTCGGCGAAAAGTCCCGATCGAGGTCCGTGATCTGCGTCCACAGCGTAGGGTTCGGCTGCACCAGCTGCTGAATGAGACGCGCCTGCGTCTGACGACGCAACCCGTTGTGGATACCGGCCAGGACGATGAACAATTTGTAGCCACGGTCCGCGGCCTTCGCCATCACGGCCGTGAAGTTGGTGGTCTTGCCGGACTGCACGTAACCGACCACGAGCCCGCGCGTGGAGAACTCGTTCTTGCGTGGATGCTGCAACAACGACACGATTCGTGTGGACGAGTCGTCCAGACTGTTGATGGCGGGATCTCTCGGCCAGCCCTGCTCGAGGAGATGCTCCTCGATCGCAGGCCACAGCTTGTCACCCGGATGCGGACCCGGGTACCAGGTTTCGTAGTTGTCGATCACCACGGAGTGCGGCTCTCGCATCTCCTTGATCCGAACCATGTCCTCGTCGTAGCGCTCCATGATCCGCTTGATGATGTCTTCCGAAGGAGCGAACAGCCGCAGCTGCTTGATCGCTTCGGCCGGGGAGTACTTGTCCAAGAGGGCCTTGTACAAGTCGTACTGCCCATCGATCACATCAGTCATCGGACTCCCACCTGCGCATTTACCCTCAGTAGACGATGGGAGGTTTGAATCCCCCGTGTTATGGGTAACAGTATCGGCTCGGTACGACCAGTTGGAAGCGAGTTCGAGAGTTGTTACCCGGTCGATGGGGGCTATCGGTGGGCAAAGGCGGTTCGCTACACCCTCAGTTGAACAGCAGGCCCATCCGCTGCAGATGATCGAGCGGAGCCGAGTCGCGGGTGTCCAGCCAGGGACGATCGACGACCTTCGCCGCTTCCTCGTGGCTCACCTGACTGCCCAGCGCCGCCGACAACACATGCAAGGCCAGAACCGGCGGGATGGCGTTCCCGATCTGCTGCGCGATGTCGTTCCCCGACCACGGGTAGTCGATCGGGAAGGTCTGGAGCCGACCGGCCTCGGCCAGACTGAACCGTGGACACGGAAAACCTGTGCTGTCGACGATCTGGTTTCGCGAAATCTTGCCCGTGACGGTCGCCGAGGGTTCCCGGGACGTGCGGCGCCCCCGTACCTTCGGGTCCCCACCGGTGCCGTAGTTGGAGATGACCTGGAAATCGTAGCCACGATTCAAGGCAGAACCCATCGTCTCCCAGGGCAGTTGCTCCACCTCGCCCTGGGCGCGATCGATGCCCTTTCGGTATGGCCGATGGGTGGGCTTCGGTAGTTCGGGTTCGCCGACGCGGCTCGCTACGAGAATGGCCCGCCTGCGCGTCTGCGGGACACCGAACTGTTCGGTGCGCAAGACTTCAGCAGTAGCTTGATAGCCGATCCCCTTCAGGACATCTCCCATGCGTCGCCAAATCGGCAGCACGGCCGGAACCTGCTCCAGCACAATAACTTTGTAGGGGTCCCCGCGTCCGTACGCCTCCAAAGCCCACCGCAGGGGCTCCAGCACCAGACCGGTCCGCTCGTCCTCGAGCCTGGCGAGATCATCGGACACGTCGTCGTTTGCACCCATGCGGTCGACGTAGCTCAGGACTTCGTCCAGTGCCTTGCGGCCCGCCCCGGAACCAGCGACCGTGAAGGTCTGGCAAGGCGGCCCGCCCGCGAGGATCCACGCCCCCGGCACGTCCTCAGGACCGAAGTCCCGGACATCGTGAGAGCGATCGTTCAGGCCGGCGGCGCCTCTCGTAGCACAGGCATTGCGGTCCCACTCGAATCCGTAGACGTCCAGGCCCAGCCACCGGGCGGCGACATCGAGACCGCCGGGTCCCGCGAACAGATCGACCATGTCGGCTCGGCGTGGCAGCGTCGGCTCGCGATGGTCGGTGGGCATGACACGAGATCTTAGCCGCGCGGCAGGCCGGCGACACCGACAGTCAGCTACCGGACAGGATCGATCTCAGGGACAGGCCGAGGGCATGCGCGAACGGTGGCGGAGTCGCGTTGCCCACCTGCCGATACCTGGCCGTTTTTCGACCTTCGAAGGTCCAGTACGGCGGGAACCCTTGCAGTGCGGCCACCTGATCGACAGTGAGCTTCACCTTGTGGTCCGCCCCCTGCGAAGGGTCCCAGACGAACGATGCCGAGGGCACGTCATCGGCGAGCGCGCGCCCGTTGACGCCGTACTTCGCCCAGGCGCGGACCGAGCCTTGCGGGCCGAGGTCACCGCCCCCACGATCCCATGACCCTCCGACGATCGTCGGCGCGATCCCGTCGGCGCCAGCCGCCCACTCGGTAGCCTGCTTCCACCCCCGCGCACTCATCGACCCACGAAGGACCGCTCCGACGGTCAGTCCCGGAGCGGGTGGGATCGGCCGAAGATTCGCCGCGAAATTGTCGACACCGCCCTCACGAAGGGCCACCATGACCGCGTACTCACGGTGCTGCGGTACGCCGAAATCGCAGGCATCCACCAGCAGCCAGCAATACTCGTATCCGGCGTCTTCGAGATGCTTGGCGACCCGACGGCGACTCGACGCGTATTCCTCCCGTTTCAGCAGATCAGGAACATTTTCGAGCAGCAGCGCGCGTGGGCGCAGTTCCACTGTCAACCGCGCGGTGGTCTCGAAAAGCTCCAGCTCCCAGCCACTCCCCCGGGGTCGCGACGCGGTAGCCGCGGACTTCACGCGCGGTAATCCGGCGGCGAGGAGGTCGATCTCCGGGCGCCCCGGCAGATCGACTCTGGGTTCGAAGCGGAGCAGGTCCTTGTGGAGAACATTCCATCGAGGGCGATTCGCCCGCAATGTTTCGCACGCCACGTCTCGATTGTCGAGCAACAGCACAGGGTCGAATCCGGCTTGCTCCAACCCGAGCGCCAGCCCACCCGCGCCCGCGCACAGCTCGATCGAGGCAAGCCGATTCGTATGAAGCAAACTGTGCGCAAGACGATCCGATTCGATCCCCATCGCCACCCCTAACTGCCACAATGTCTGCGACCTGCCCAAGAGTAGCGTTCGACGCCGAGTTGGCGGTCTCGCCGGACCTCCACTTGAGGCCGTGCGCGATTCGGCGCTGACACAGCATGCAATGATCCTCTATGCAGCTGGGCAGACACCGATGGACGGGTCCACAGATGGCACCAGCAGACCGGACCATGTGTCTGCCGATGAGCGTGAGTCTCCGCCGATCCCACCTGCTGCCGCTGAGCGCCCGGCTAGACCGAGAACATGATTCGCTTGCCGGAACGCGGCGCCAGCCATAGCCGCCAGGAGTACCGGCGGCCTCGGCCGCAGGCTGCGCGCCGCCGACCGGGTCCTCAGGAACTAACGGTCGGAGCGGACTCAGACGAGCGCCATCGCGGCTGGCAGTATTGGCACCAGGTCAGCACCGCTGATGTTCCGGATCTGTTACCGCACAGCCCTGCCCCGACCGAGGGGCGCCGCGCGGCGGAATGAGTACGACCAAAACGACCGGGACTGACCGTGCGTCCGGAGGCATTCATCTTTGCCGGCACAGAGTACGGGCGTAACCTGAGCTCACCCGCCCCCAGCAGTGCCTAACCGGCTGGAACTACCGACCGGAGAGGAACTTTCGCTTCGATGGGAGTGCCGCATTCCGCTGTTGCCTACGACGGCTGGGGGTGTAAGTTGCTTCGTGACGCCGCAGCTTTCATGTTGCGCAGGGGTTGACTCGACACAGGACACCAGGGGGCAACGATGCACGGAGCCGAGCATGAAACTCTCGCAAAGATGTGGCAGGGCTCGGCTTTCGAGCCAGCCATCCGCCATATCAGATTCCCATTGTTTAGAAATTTGTCGACCAACCTCCTGATTGAGTTCAACCACCCCATCACGGCTATAACCGGACCGAACGGATCGAACAAATCTGCAATTCTGCGGGCGCTACAGGGATGCCCACGCGGCAATGACCTCGGCCGCTACTGGTTTGGTACAGCCGTCGACGAGATTCCGCCGAGCCAAAGGCACCGATTCATTTACGGCCGCTACTCGAAGAGCTCCAACGGAATTGTAGAGGTAATCAAGACGCGCATCGGCCGGCGCCGAGACTCCCGTTCGGGACCGGTCGCAGACCCTGACCTTTTCGAACCCAGCCGGCCACTAACCACAGCGCCGGATAATATGGAACGATTCGATCCGACAATA
Organism: Nocardia neocaledoniensis; assembly: GCF_003182135.1. Classification (GTDB taxonomy): domain Bacteria; phylum Actinomycetota; class Actinomycetes; order Mycobacteriales; family Mycobacteriaceae; genus Nocardia; species Nocardia neocaledoniensis. The sequence goes on from NZ_QGTL01000001.1 coordinate 844,618, forward strand.
CCGATGATCGACGGGGACGCCTCAAAAACCCGCTGGGCTACAATCTCGAAGGACGTTCTCTACCTCGACTTCCGATCTCAACTCTCCGCTTTCGACTGGGCCATGAACCATGCCGACATACCATTTGATATCGGATCTACGCAAGAAGAGCTGAACCTCATAAATGCACGAAAGAAGTCCGTACGCAACAGAACGTCCCGACTTTCAAAAGCACTACAGAATTCGCTTGAGTCCGACGTCTGGTTCAAGGTTGAGCGAATCATGCAGCCCCTTCTGGACATGCCTGAAGAACAGCGAGTGTGGGTCGAGAGAATTCTTGGCAGAAAGTACTCCCGAATTCGACTCATTCGCCATCGGTATTTCGGACGCCCAGGTGGTTGGACAATTATCCTGGAGTCACCCGATGGGTTGAAATATACCGAAGCTTTTGCAGGAAGCGGAGAATATGCGGTGGCACTGTTGGTCCACCGCATCAGTAGCGCCAAAGAGAAGTCGCTAATTTTGCTTGACGAACCGGAAGTTTCGCTCCACCCTTACGCTCAACGTCAGGTGGTGAACTATCTTATCGAAGCTGCCAAAGTACACAAGCATCAGATCATTTTCGCAACACATTCTTCAGAGATGATTCGCGAGTTGCCTCCGACTGCAGTCAAAGTACTAACAGTCCGCGCGGTCGACGGGAAGGTTGATATCCCGGTTCAAAATTCGGCTCCTCAGTTCGCTTTCGACGCAATCGGCGCGCATTACGAGCACCCGACGATCGTCGTCGAAGATAGACTGGCGGCCGAACTGGTGGAGCAGGCACTTGAAGGCCATCCCCGCCGAGACGCGGTTCAGATCAAGTTCCTGCCGGGCGGCGCCGACACGCTGTGGAGCTACTACGTGCCGATGTGGGCACACGAGAAGCGAACCGACCTCCTTCTGCTACTAGACGGTGACCAGGCCATAGATCCGCCCAGGCCAGTCGACGAGATCCCTCCGGGCGAGCTAGAGGCGGAGATCGGTAAGACCTTCAAATGTAAGGGCGGGCCACAGCTACCGTTCAGTGCGTCCGATCCTACGAGCGCTGTGCACCGCGCCGAGTCGGTCAAATGCACGCTGGAGTGGAGACGGCGCTTCGTGGCGTTCCTCCCGTGCTGGACCCCGGAGGCATTCCTCTGGGACTACCGTGTCCTAGACCCAGGCAACCAGACAGAGACCACGCCCAGCGCGAACGGCAAGGCTTCGTGGCGCGACTACACAGTGGCCCAGACCGGCAAGTCGGACGGCACCACGATTCACACCTTCCAGCTGCAGGCCCTTCGGCGTGTCCCCGGCGACTGTGCGACAATGAGCGAAATCCGCCGCACGGTCGACGACTTCATTGGGAGTTTATAATGGATCCGAAAAATGTTTCGGTCATCGATTTCTTTTCCGGTTGCGGCGGAACTAGCCAGGGATTCAAAGACGCCGGCATGAACATCACTGCAGGCATAGACTTTGATCCAGATTCTGCGGCCACATTCCGACACAATTTCGAAGGCTCCACTTTCATTGAGTCTGATATTCGCAAGGTTGAGATCGATCAAATTAGAGACCTTATGCCGGAAGGTCCGACACTATTTGCTGGATGTGCACCATGCCAACCGTTCTCTCGACAGAATAGGACGACTACCGACCAGGACCCTCGCCGAAATCTACTCTATGAATTTAGCCGATTTGTGACTACGTTACGCCCAGAGTTTGTAGTAGTAGAGAATGTTCCAGGGCTGCAGAACCCCAAGAAGTCAGGACCACTTGAGGATTTCATGACAGCCCTCACTGAGGCGGGCTACATTGCGGAATATAGCATTCTCCGCGCACTGGAATTCGGTGTCCCACAGGAACGCAAGCGACTCGTAATCGTCGCTTCACGTATCGGCAGCTCTGCTCTACCGAAGCCCACCCACGTCATTGCAGGAGGGAAGCCGATGGCCACGGTGCGGCAGGCGATCGAGACGTTGCCTCCGATTCTCGACGGAGACGTGCATCCCGACGACCCAGACCATGCGACTATGCGGCTGTCCGAGATCAATAAGCTGCGCATCCGGTCAACACCGGAAGGCGGAGATCGCCGCAACTGGACCAAAGAGCTCGTCCTTCCGTGCCATACCGGACACGGTGGCCACACCGATACGTATGGCCGTATGTGGTGGGACCGCGCTGCTTCGGGACTCACGACCCGGTGCATTTCCTACTCCAACGGACGATTCGGACACCCAGAGCAGCATCGGGCGATCAGCGTCCGGGAAGCTGCATGCCTCCAGACCTTTCCCCGAGACTTCCGGTTTGCGGGGACCCTGACATCGAAGGCACGACAGGTCGGCAACGCGGTGCCGCCCCTGATGGCGAAGCGGATTGGGCAGGCGCTGACCGCTGCCACGTGAATCGGAAGAACCGTTCAGCCGAACGGTTGCACTGTGCGTAGTTCGGCGGGCGTCTCTGAAAGCTCAACAGTCCCCTGCAGTTCGGCGACGTTGGAACGTAGTGCGGCCGTACGAACCTTGGCTCGGGACATCCTCGGGCGGACCGCCAGGTTCGGCAGTTCGGCCCGGCCGTTCCGACCTGCCGCACGATAAAGCGCTGGCCGAGTATTACTGATGTATGGCCCGCTGCACTCTGTAGCCACGATCAGAAAATGTGTTGATGGGGCTTTCCAGGTCGGTGGGTCGGATGTGGGCGACCGTAGCTCGGTGCACGGTACCGACATCGGCAACCAGACATCCGGGAAGCAAGGTGGCAGCACGCGAGGTATTGCTTAGCACAATCGTCGGTGGGACGTCGGTTCACATGTATCTGTGCCGGAATTTTCGTTGTAACGCACAGATATTGGTGAAGTACTGGCCAGGGGCCAGGTGGGGCGGCATGCTCGGGGGGAGAGTCGCGCGTTGTTCAGGAGTCACATGGTTGTTCGAGGTGACCGGGGTGATGGCGCGCCGGAGACGTTGCCCGCGTTGCAGGGGCTGCCCGCTGAGGAGGCGCGGGATCTGTTCGAATTGATGCGGTCGGCGGTGACGTTCGAGGCCAAGGCGTTGGACAAGTCGATCGACTCGATCATGGGGGCGTTGCCGCGGCCGTTGCGCGCGGTGACGAAGAAGATCATGTTCGGGGGGCGATGACGGATCTGACGACGCGGGCGCAGTTGATTCTGCTGGCCCGCACGCTGCATGTGCATCCGCAGCGGGTGCACCATCTGCGCTATCTGGGGGCGGATCGGTTGCACGAGTTGCAGCAGCAGATCTCGGGGGTGCTGTTCGATCAGCACACCGAGACGTTTCGGCGGATCAGCGCGCTGGTGCCGTTCATTCCGCTGTCGATCTCGATTCCGTTGGTGCAGAAGCTCGTTCCGCCGATGACGACCGGGCGGGCGGCGGGCGCGGTGGGTGTGGAGCATCCGGTGAAGGCGGCGGAGACGTTGACGATGCTGGATCCGCGGTACGCGGCCGATTGCGCGCCGTATCTGGATCCGCGGGCGATCGAGCAGATCGCGGACATGGCGCCGACGCAACCCGTGGTCGAGATCGTCAACGAGTTGCTGCGGCGGCGGGACTATGTGACGGCGGGGCCGTTCTTGTCGTGCGCGACACCGGAATTGATCGCGGCGGTCGAGGCGGGGGTGCACGATGACGCGGGGCTGATCCATTCGGCGGCGTACGCGTACGACGTGGCGATTCTCAGCGCCGTCGTCCGGCAGTTGCTCGACGGGCCGTATCGGCGGGTGCCGCGGATGGCGCAGACGGTCCTTTCGGGGACGCCGGCGCTGCAGCACGCGGCGCTGTCGGTGTTCTCGCGGTGCGACACCGACGTGATCAGCCGGGTGGGTGATGTGCTGTTCGGCAACGCCCGGCCGCGGGATGTCGCCCTGCTGGTCATGAACGCGCTGCGGGTCGGCGCGGTGCCGGAATTCCTCACCATGGCAGGGCATCTCACGCCGCTGGGGTTGTGGACGCTGGTCGGGAACCCGGTGTTCGAGAATGCCGGGGTCGCGGCGGGGATGGTCCGGACACTGGACGGTCGTGACGACGCGGGGTGCTGGCGGGGACTGTTCACACTGACCACCCGCATGGACGAGCGATTCAAGACGATCGTCGGCTGTTCGCTCGCCGCGTTGTCCGACGCCGCGGTCGCCGAGTTGCCCGCGCGGGCGACCGAAACCGGTTGCTGGCCCGCGCTACTCGATGTGGTCGCCGTCGCCGGGCACGACGCGCGCGCTCGGTTCGGCGCCGTGTGGGCGGGGCTGGGGCCGGAACGGCGGGCACATCTGCATCGGTGCATCACCGAGCATCAGTACGACACGCGGCTGGCCGAGATCACCGCGATGGTCGCGCCGGTGGCTGTCGATCAGCTGTTCTTCCATCGTCGGCGCAAGCAGCGGTATCGGCAGGGTTGATCGCCGGCGCGACATGGATGTCGGGAAAGTGGGTACTCGGGACAGCGGCTGTCGATTCCAGGAGGAACCATGTATCCCGCTCCCGCCCAGCGTCCCGCCACCGGAGGGACGGCGGTGACCGCGGCGATACTGGCGACTGTTGGTGGCCTGGCCGGGCTCGGTGGGGTTCTCATGTACGTGGTGAACACGGTGCGCTTCGACAGTCCGGTGTTCGGGTGGGGGTTCATGCCCGGATGGGTATCGATCGTGGTCGCGGTGTCGTTCGTGATCGATCTCGTGGCCGCTGTCATGCTGCTCGTAGGGGCGGCGCAGGTGTTCGGGCGGCGTGGGTCGGGGCCGACGCTGGTGGCGCTGGGTTGTTTCGGGGTGATCGTGGCGTATCTGCTCGGGGCGTTCACGGGGCTCGTGCTGAGTCTGGAGTACGACCTTCCGATCATCAGCGGGCAGAGTTCGATCTTCGGGAACACGAGTGTGGACAGCATGCTCGGGGCCTATGTCGAGATTCCCTGGGCGATTTCGCTGTTGGTGATGGTGTTCCCGCTGGTCACGTTCACTCTCGCGGTGTTGCCGTCGACTCGTCGGTGGTGCAAGGGAACTCGTCCAGGGTGGCCTGTTCAGGGGGCGCAGCCGTACGGAATGCCTCCCGGGGCGTACCACCCGGGCAACTCTCCTTACCAGGCCCAACCGCAGGCTGTGCCGGGTTATGGCGCGCCTAAGGGGCATCCGGGCCATCCGCCGCAATACGGCCCGAGGTAGACGCCGGCAAAGCCGGCGCGTCGCCGGAGTGGCCGGTCAGGCCTCCGCGCAGCCGTCCTCCGCGCCCACCTCCACCGAATTCGTCGACCGCGGCCGGCACGACGACAACGGCCTGCACCTCGGCCAGAATCCGCTGCGCAAGTGGCTGCATCACCTGCTGCCCCACGGCGCGTTCGGCAGCGTCGACTGAATGACTCGTGGCCTGCTCGCCTTGCTGGGCAGGCATCGGCGCCTGGTCCACGAAAGCACACGGCGTCTGATATGAACGAACGCAATGAATCTGCACCAACTACGCTACGCGGACCCCGGGAAGTGGCAGGCGGCGGCGAACGACCTCCTCGCGGCGGCGAAAGACTGCGAAGAGGCGGTAGCCGAGATCCACGCCAACGGCACCCGCCGATTGGAAGAATCGTGGCCGGACTATCTCGGTGAGATCGTGCGCGGCCGAATCGTTGGAGTCACCGGCAAGCTCGAGGAGATCGGCGTCCTCCTACGCGGAGCTGTCACCGCGCTCGACACGCTGGAGGACGCGGCACGTATCGCGCAGTCCCAAGCGAGTTCGGCGATCTCGGCGGGGACCGTCGCCGGACTGCAGTTGGAAGGCGAAGCATTCGTCGTCCCCGCCGATCATCATGATCCCGATGCTGCCGAAGACGATCGCACGCGCTGCAACGCGCTGATCAAAGATGCCGTCGATGCCGCGACGCGAGCCGACGAAGAGGTGGCGGGCGCGCTGCGGAAACTCGCCATCAGTGTCGATAGCAGCTCGCTCGACGAAGCGATCAAGCAGCAATCAGCCGCGGTGACCGACGCGCTCGACGCCATCCGCGAGACGCTTCCCGCCGGGCAGTCCCCCGATGTCGTCGCACAGTGGTGGAACTCGCTACCGGTGGACCGGCGGCAGGACCTGATGCTGGCGGTCCCTGTCGAACTGCACAATCTCGATGGCATACCGGAGAACGTCAAGAAGGAGCTCGAGGGATCCAACGGCTACAACGCGGTGAAGGCGGTCGAATTCGCTCGCGCGCACGCGAACGACACCTCGATCGATATCTTCGAGAACAACTGCGCGAACTTCGTCTCCACGACGATGTCGGCGGCCGGGTTGGATTCGAAGGGCTCGCTCACCACCGACGACGACGGCTGGAACTACAGCCGGACGGCTGGGATGGATTTCGATCCGCCGGGCCCGGGATCGCTACAGGGGCTCAGCTATACCGACACGTGGTACAACGCCGAGGCGCAGAAGAAGTTCTTCCTGGACAACGGTGCACAGGACGTCGGCGTCCAAGGCGCGAAGCCAGGCGACGTGATCTATTGGGAGCACACACAGAACGTGGGCAGCTACTCCCCTGGCGAAGCTCACCACACGGCGATCGTCACCGGAGTTCTGCCGAATGGCGACGTTCTCTACACCCAGCACACGACGAATGGGAAAGACTTCAGTCTCACCGATCGCGTCGGCTTCGCGAACCAAGACGGCGGCACCCAGAACATCCGCGTCATTCGACCCAAGGAGACCTGGTAGTGGCGCGTCAGCCGAAGATCACCCTCGGTGCCGCAGCGGCCGCATTCCTCGGCGCGATCGGCGCGCTGGTCGCGGCGGATGCGATGCTCGACGACCGCAAACGTGAACTGCTTGCCACTCGCTGCGCGAAGACCGTCGACGTGCCCGGCGGCGCGGTGCTGCTCAACGCGCTCGGCGCGGGTCTGCTCATCGGCACGGCCGTACTGCTCATCGCAGTTGCCGTGTCGGTCGCGCGCAGTACATCCCGATGGAAGCCGGTCGGCCTGCTGGCTGCCGGCATCGCCTTCATCGTCGTCGGCCTGTACGCGGCACTGGTCACCTTCGCGACTGTTTCTCCAGGACCGAACGAACCCGCGTCACCCGGGTATCACCCCTGCGCAGCCAGGATCTGAGAGGAACAACCATGGGCGACATCTGCATCGACCCCGCGACCGCCTCGCAGGCGGGTAGCGCGATCTCGACGAACAGCAGCGAGTCCAGGGCCCGCGTCGAGACACAATTCGACGAGATCGCCCCCGCCGCCGAGGCCAATGACGGATGGAAGACCGGGCCGGCGCTGATCGATCTGGCGTTCCTGCGGAAGCGCGACATCCTCGCGAGTCTCGACGAACTGGAGAGCATCGGTCAGAAGATCGTCGAGATCGTGTCGGCACGTGTCTCCGTCGACGAACGCTACGCCACCAGCCTCGATCGGATCGGCAAGGCTGTGGACACGATGTCGGAGTAGTACCGCTAGGCCGACGCGGTGAAGCGGGCGCCCCATTCCGCTACGCGGGCGAGGAGTTCCGGGGGCTCGTGGATGGTGAAGGGGGCTTCGGCTCGGCCGAGGACGAGGAGGGGCCAGTCGAGGTTGTCGACGGTCATCTCGATGTGGGTGCGGGTGGCGGTGAGGGGGGTGACGGTGCACCAGCGGCCGACGCGGGTGGTGATGTCGGGGGCGGGGGCCTCGAGGTCGGCGTGGACGGTGTAGAGGGTGCGGCCGAAACCTATGCCGTCGCGGACGAAGGTGGCGGCGTCGGCGGCGGGGAGGTCGCGGGGGCGGAAGCGGACGCCGGTGGTGTGGGAGTCGGAGAGGCGGTCGACGCGGAAGGTGCGCCAGTCGTGGCGGGTGAGGTCGTAGGCGACCAGGTACCAGCGGCGGCCGAGGGAGACCAGGCGGTGGGGCTCGACCTCGCGGGTGCTGGTGCGGCCGTCGGCGGCGGTGTAGGTGAAGGTGAGGCGTTCCTCCACGCGGCAGCTCATGGCCAGGTCGGTGAGGACGGCCGGGTCGAGGTCGGCGAGCGGGACGGCGTTCCAGGCGGTGGAGATGGTCATGGCGCGCAGGGCGTCGACGCGGCGGCGCAGGCGGGTGGGCAGCACGGTGACGAGCTTGGCCAGGGCCCGCACCGACGGTTCGGCCAGGCCGTCGGCCGCGCCCTGCGAACCCGCCTGCAGGCAGACGGTGATGGCGACGGCCTCGTCGTCGTCGAGGACCAGGGGCGGCAGCGCGGCGCCGGCGGCCAGCTGATAGCCGCCGTCGACGCCGGGGCGCGCGTGCACGGGATAGCCGAGCTCGCGCAGCCGGTCGATGTCGCGGCGCAGCGTGCGCGCCGAAACACCCAGGCGCTCGGACAGTTCCGTGCCGGGCCAGTAGCGGTGGGTCTGCAGCAACGACAGCAGACGGAGGGTGCGTGCGCTCGTGTCGGCCATGTTTTCCAGTATCGCCGCCATTGCGGACAGAAACTGGCCGCAATGGTTTCTACCTTGGGTTCATGACTTCAGAGACGCTTCTCGACACCGAACGCACCGACCTGCTGGAGATGCTGGGCAAGCACCGCTTCTTCCTGCGCAACACCACTCGCGACCTGACCGACGAGCAGGCCGCGCTGCGCACCACCGTCAGCGAGCTGTGCCTGGGCGGGCTGATCAAGCACGTGGCCGCGGTCGAGGCCAACTGGGCGAAGTTCATCGTCGAAGGCCCGGCGGCCACCCCCGATTTCGACTCGATGACCGAGGAACAGCTCGCCGCCTGGTCCGACGCCTTCCGCATGCTGCCCGGCGAGACCCTCGCGGGCCTGCTCGCCGAGTACGAGCGGGTGGCCGCGCGGACCGACGAGCTCGTGCGCACCCTGCCCGACCTGAACGCGAGTCAGCCGCTGCCGGAGGCGCCGTGGTTCGAACCCGGCGCGCGCTGGAGTGCCCGGCGCACGTTCATGCACATCATGTCCGAGACCGCGCAGCACACCGGCCACGCCGACATCATTCGCGAAGCGCTGGACGGGGCGAAGTCGATGGGCTGAGCTCGGACAGGATGGCCTCGGCCGCCGCGCGGTGATCGGCCGCGGCGGCGGGGTCGTCGAGCACCTCGGCGATTCCCTGGTGCGCCATCGCCTCCTCGAAGCGGTAGCCCAGTCGCGGTGCCAGGTCGAGAGTTTCGCGATACAGGCGCGCCGATTCATCGGGAAGCCCTGCGAGACGGCAGGTTTCGGCATAGCCGTTGAGGAAGTGGATCTTCCAGTGCTCCTCGAACAGTTCGTCGAGCAGGGCGAAGGCGGCGCGGTGACTGTCCAGGGCCTCGTCGTAGCGGCCCATCTGACGCAGCGCGACGCCCCGGCAGTTCAGACACCAGGCCTCGTTGTGCTTGTGGCCGTCCTCGCGGGCCAGCGTCAGCGCCTCGGCCAGATGTTCCAGCGCCGCTTCGGGTTCGTCGGCGGCGATGGACACGCCGAGGGTGATCCGTGCGGGCAGCGACGGCGGCCACGCGGGGTCGGCGTGCGGGATGTCGAGCGCGCGGCGGGCCAGCTGGGCGGCCTGCTCGCGCTGACCGAGTTGCAGCATCGCCCACGCCTCGCTGGCGATCGCGTGCGCGGCACCCATCGGACAGTCGGCGGCGGTGTAGAGCTCGCTCGCGCGCCGGAACAGGGTCAGCGGACGTTCGACATCGCCCTCGTCCCAATGGAGTTGGGCGCGACGCATCGTCAGCTCGGCTTCGGTGAGCGTGTCGCCCGCCGCGCTCACCAGCGGTTCGGCGGCGGCGTACGCCTCGGCGGCCTCGGCCATGCGGCCCGCGTTGTAGCGGGCGAAGCCGAGATCGCTGTGCGCCTCGGCCAGCTGCAGCGGATCGCCGAGATGCTGTGCGGCGGACAGGGATTGCTCGAACAGCGCGTTGAGATGGGTGGTGCCGCAGCGGCGGGCGAAATAGGCGCGCATGAAGCGCGGCAGCTCGCAGACGTGCGTGTCGGCCCTGGCCGCGACCGCCGCGTAGAACGCCGACATCAGGTTCGTGTACTCGGAGACGAACCACAGGAACGCGGTGTTCTTGTCGGCGAAGCGGGGCAGTTCGGCCGGCGGTGATCCGGCCGAGACCGGGCGGCCCGGTGACAGGAACGGCATGGCGGCGTCGGCGGCGGCCGCGGTGTGCACGTAGTAGTCGAGCACGCGCAGCAGCGCCCGGTCCCGATCGGCCTGCGAGTCCTGGTCGAGGGTCGCGCGGCGGGCGTGCTGGTGCACCAGGTCGTGCAGGCGGTAGCGGTCCTCGGCGGGCTGCTGGACGAGGTGCGCGTCGAGCAGTTCCTCGAGCATCATCCGCGCGGTGCGCAGCGGGATGTCGGCCAGCGCGGCGGCCACGTAGTCGGTGAACGAGGAGCCGGGCAGCAGGCCGAGCAACCGGAACAGCCTGCGCTGGTCGCGGTTGAGCTGACGCACCGACATGCCGAAGGCGGTGTCGAATTCGCTGGGGCCCTCCGCCATGCGCTCCACCAGGATGCCGACCGACCAGCCGGGCCGATGCCGCAACCGGGCGGCGGCCAGGCGCAATGCCAGCGGCAGATGTCCGCACAGCCGCAGTACTTCGGCGGCGGCGTCGGGGTCCTTGGCCAGGCGTCCGTCGGGCCCGTCGCCACTGGCGCGGGCCAGCAGTTCGGCGCTCTCGGCCGCGGACAGCACGTCGAGGGTCACCGGCGGCACCTCGTCGAGCCCGAGCAGCCGGTTGCGGCTGGTGATCAGCGCGACCGAGTCGCCGGCGCCGGGCAGCAGCAGCCGCACCTGGTCGGCGTCGACGACATTGTCCAGCACCACAACGGCTTTGAGCTGAGCCAGCTCCGAGCGCCAGCACGCGGCCCGCTGTTCCACGTCCTCGCCCTGCGGGATCTTCTCCGAGGGCACCTGCAACGCGGCCAGCAGCGAGCGCAGCGCGGCATCGGGGTCGAGCGGTTGCCGGCCGTCAGTGAAGCCGTGCAGGTCGAGGTAGAGCTGGGCATCGGGATAGTCGGCGGCCAGGCGGTGCGCGGCGTGCACGGCCAGCGAGGTCTTGCCGACCCCGGCCATCCCGTCGATGGCGACCACGCGATCGGTGCGCACGGCCGCGAGGACCGCGTCGAGGGCCTCGGCCCGGCCGGTGAAGTCGGGGATGTCGCGGGGCAGATCGTTGCGCGGGGGCCGCGGCGCGTCGGCGGGCGGGCTGGGCGGCTGCACCTGGCGGCTCGTCTTCGGCGGCGCGGGCAGCGGGTTGGCGGCCCGCTCCCACAACGGGCGCAGCGGCCGCGGGTCGCGTTTGACCAGGCGGCACAGTTCCAGCACGGCGGGCCACGGCGGCACCGTCTGACCGCTGAGGTAGCGCGACAGCGATGACGAGCTCAGCCCGGTGTCGCGGGCGAGCGCGCGCACGCCCCGGCCCGACAACTCCTGGATCATGCGCAGGCGCGCGGCGAGTTCGTCCTGCGGATACGCCCGCGCCTGCTGTTGCACAACCACCGTTCCCACTCCATCGTCCCAGCCCGGTACGACTGATTTCCCACGGACAAGTGGGAGGTCAGGGCCGTTTTTCACTGTCCCACAGTGTCCCACAGGCATCGTGTTCCCGTGCCGCTCGGGCTGTTATTGAGACACACCGCGAACAGCGGAGACGACACGACGAAGGAGAACATCATGCAGTCCCGGATGCAGAACCCCGCCATGGTCCTCACCGACGCCATGGGCCCGATCCAGCAGGTCCTGAAGGCGGTGCAGACCGGCGGCGTCGACGGCGAGATCCTCGAGCTGGTGCACCTGCGGGTCAGCCAGATCAACGGCTGCAGCGCCTGCGTCGACGGCGGCACCAAGACCGCCCGCAAGGCGGGAGTGTCCGAGGAGCGGCTGGCCACCGTCGTGGCCTGGCGCGAGACGCCGTACTTCACCGACGAGGAGCGCGCCGCGCTGGAACTGGCCGAGGCCGCCACCCGCATGGCCGATCGCCCCAACGCGGTCACCGACGAGGTCTGGGACGCGGCCGCCAGCTACTTCGACGAACGTCAGCTCGCTTCTATCGTGCTGATGATCGGCGTCACCAACATGTTCAACCGGCTCAACGCCACCACCCGCCAGATCGCGGGCGCCTGGGGCTGACGCCCCCTTCACCAGAAAGGACAGACCGATGGCCGACACCTCGCACGGGGGCTTCTCCCGGTGGATGCAGCACAAGATGAACGCCAGGATGAACCGCAAGATCCGCAACGGCAAAGGCACCTTCATGGGGATGAACGTGCTGATCCTCAACACCGTCGGGCGCCGCACCGGCACACCGCGCCAGACCCCGATCTCCTGGTTCCCCGGCGGCGAGGACACCTGGCTGCTGGTCGCCTCCGGCGGCAAGAACGGCGACCCGGACTGGCAGCGCAATCTGCTGGCGCACCCCGAACAGGCCAGCATCGAACTGCCGGGCGAGTCCCCGCGACAGGTCGTGCCCCAGGTGCTCACCGGCGCGGAACGGGCGAAAGCCTGGGACGCGATCACCGCCGAGCAGCCGCGCTACGGCAAGTACCAGGCCAAGAGCGAGCACGAGTACGCGGTCGTGCGACTGTCGTCGCGATGACCACCGGCCACGGTGAGCTGCCCGGCCCGGGGCAGCTCACCGCATCGCCGGAGCCCGCTCAGGCGGGCAGGAGTCTGCCGATCACCTCGGCCAGCTGACGCACATTGCGGCACTCGTGCATCGTGACGACCTCGGTGTAGGCCTGCGCCGCGGAATCGCCGGTGTTCCATGATCGCGACGGCTCCGGATTGAGCCAGTACACCGCCTTCGCGCGCTCGGAGATCGCTTCCAGCGCAGCCAGATTCGGGTCGGTGCGGTTCGTGCGGGCGTCGCCGAGGATCAGCACGCAGGTGCGCGGGCCGACCGCGTCGAGATATCGGTCGACGAAACCCTGGAACGCCTCGCCGTAGTTGCTGGAGCCGAACCGGGTGACACCCGCCTCGCGCACGATGTCCTGCGCGAAACCCGGAGCCGGTGGCTCGCCCGGCGTGAAATAGCCGGTGATCTCGGCACAGGTGTCGACGAAGCCGAAGCTGCGGACCCGGCTGAACTGGTCCTGGAGCGCCTGCACCAGCTGCAGCGTGAACTCGGCGAAACCACTGACCGAGCCCGAGACATCCGCCAGCACAACGAGATCCGGGCGACCGTGGCGGCGCGCGCGGAGCACCGGATCGATCGGCACGCCGCCGGTCCCCATCGAGCGGCGCAACGTTCGGCGCAGGTCGATCTGGCCGCGAACCGCCTTCTTGCGCCGTACCGCCAGGCGGGTCGCGAGCTTGCGGGCCAGCGGATGCACGAGCCGGCGCATCTCGGCCAGGTCCTGCGAGCGCGCACCGAGGAAATCGACGCTGTCCCCGGCACTTTCGACACCGCGACGCGCGATGTTCTCGACACCGCGCAGCTCGGCCGACCGCAGTCTGGCCTCGGCCTGCACGGCCGCGCGGAACCGGTCGACCCGTCGACGCGCTTCGATCGTGTGCACGGCGGCGTCGAATTGTCCCGCGCCGCCGAGGGTTTGCGCGACCTCTTCGGAAATCTCGTCGGGGCGCAGCGATTTCATCGTCAGATACGACGACCAGCCCGCGCCGGAAGCCCCGCTCACCCGACCCGCGGTCTCCCCCGCGCCGCCGTAGGCGCCGAAGGTGTCGAGCGCTTCCCTGGCCAGCTCGGCGTTGTCCTCGCCCGCCACCAGCGCGGCAGTCACCCGCTCCCGCAGCGAATCGGGATCGGCGCCCGGCCGCGGCGCCGGCCTGCCACCGCCGAAGAACAGGTCGAAGAGCTGGTCGAAGACCGAGCGCTGGCCGTTGCGGCGCAGCAGGCACGCGGCCAGGCCGGAGCGCAGCAGCGCCAGGTCGGCGGTGCCGAGAACCACGATCGCGGCGGCCGCGTCGACGGTTTCGCTGGGTCCCGCGTGGATGCCGTGTTCGCGGACCAGGCCGACGAAGTCGACCAGCCGGTCCGCGGTGGGCACATCGCCGCCGAACTCAACGCGGACCGTCATCGGGCCCATCCAGTGCGAGACGCTCGACAGCGAGCCGATGGTCGGACTGGTACTTCAGCAGCACACCCAGCGTCGAGCGCACCACGCCCGCCGAGAGTGTCCGCGTGCCCAGCGCCACCAGCGTCCTGGCCCAGTCCACCGTTTCGGCGATCGAGGGCGCCTTGCGCAGCGACAGCTGCCGCAGCGCGCTCACCGTGGTCACCACCGGTTCGGCGAGCGCCGCGTCCAGCTCCGGCACCTTCAGCCGGACGATCGCCTTCTCCAGCTCGGCCGTCGGATAGTCGATGTGCAGGTACAGGCAGCGCCGCTTGAGCGCCTCGGACAGCTCCCGATGCGCGTTGGAGGTGAGCAGCACGAACGGCTTGCGCACGGCGGTGACGGTGCCGAGCTCCGGGATGCTCACCTGGTAGTCGCTGAGCACCTCGAGCAGCAGGCCCTCGATCTCCACGTCGGCCTTGTCGAGCTCATCGATCAGCAGCACCGTCGGGTCCGGATTGCGGATCGCCGCCAGCAGCGGCCGCGACAGCAGGAATTCCTCGGTGAACACGTGCTCGCGGGTGCCCTCCCAGCCCTCACCGGAGGTGGCCGTGATGCGCAGCAGCTGCTTGGCGTGGTTCCACTCGTAGAGCGCGCGCGCCTCGTCGATGCCCTCGTAGCACTGCAGCCGGATCAGCTCGGCCGAGACCGCGGCGGCGACGGCCTTGGCGAGCTCGGTCTTGCCGACACCGGCCGGACCCTCGATCAACAGCGGCTTGCCGAGCTGGTCGGCCAGGAACACCGCGGTCGCGATGTCGAGGGACGGCAGGTACCCGGCCGCGCTCAGCCGGTCGGTCACCTGGTCCACCGAGGAAAAGAACTTACTCATCGGTAACCAGTGTAGGTGGGGCCCGGATACGGCGGACCGCGGCGTCGGTGACAGCCCCGTCAGTAGGCGTGCTGCGCCGCGGTGATCCGGCCCGAGTCGATCGCCGCCAGCAACGAGAGTCGATCGGTGACGGTCTGGTCGCCGTAGGCCAGGCCGAATTCGCCCATCGCCCGGTCGAATCCGTCGCCACCGCCGAGATAGGCGGCGATGGCAACGCGGTCGCCGGAGCGGGCGTGCGCGCGAGCCAGGACCGAACCGCACAGCGCCGCGTATTGCGCCAGCTCACCGTGGGTCATCCCGGCGACATCGGCCGACCCCTTCATGTCGCGCAGCTGACGCCAATAGAAGAAGCGCCCGGCCGGACCGGTCGCCCAGCCGAGGAAGACATCGCTGGCCGACTGCATCAACCGCTGGCCCACCACCACCCGGTGGCCCTGATGGTGATACTTGCTCGGCTTCAGATGCGGCGCGAGCACCGAGGTCTCGGCCTCCTTCACCTGCAGGAACAGCGGGCTGCCCGACTCCTTGTCCATCAGCAGGACGATGAAGCACCTGGTGCCGACGCTGCCGACGCCGACCACCTTCATCGCCTGATCCACCAGCCGGTAGCGGTCGATGAGGGCACGCCGCTCGTCGGGCAGGCTGCGCCGGTAGTCGCCGAAGACGTCGTTGACCTCCTTCTCGGTGGCCAACTCGATCGGCACCAGCAGCGGCGGCTGGTTCTTGATGCGCGGGACGCCCTCCGCGTCCGGTTCGGTGAGTTTGTTCAGCGCCTGCAGGCTGGTCTTGTTGCGCGCGGAGGTCACCGTCCTGTCGAACTTCTTGCGCGCCTTGGTCTTCTGGACGAGCTCGGCGACGTCGTCGACATCGACGAGTTCGTACCAGACGGTCAGGCTGTCGGTCTCGGCGAGCTGGCGCATCGTCTCGCGGTAGCCGCGGGCGGCGGCTTCGACCGCCGTGCGCGCGCGCTCGTCGTCGCAGCCGTTGTCGCGGGCGGCGACGGCCACGCTGGCGGCCAGTCGTTTGACGTCCCATTCGAACGGTCCCGGCAGCGTCTCGTCGAAATCGTTGACGTCGAAGATCAGCCGCCGTTCGGGGGAGGCGTAGAGGCCGAAGTTCGACAGGTGGGCGTCGCCGCACAGCTGCACGGTCAGCCCGGTGTTGGGGCCCTGTGCCAGGTCGGCGGCCATGATCGCGGGCGCCCCGCGCAGAAAGGTGAACGGCGACTGCCGCATGCGCGCGTACCGGATCGGCACGAGTTCGGGCACCCTGGTCGCGGCCTGCCGCTCCAGGATCGCCACCGGATCCTCCCGATCCGGCCCAGCGCCCCACTCCCCCAGCCGCGACCGCGAGACTCGCTTCCGCGCCGCCTTCCCCTGCTCCGCCGCCTCGCCCGCGAAATCCGCCACCGTCCGGTTCGTCATCGAGCAAGTCTCGCGCTACCGCCGCCCAACAGCAAGGATCCGCGCCGAACCCGCCCCAGGCAAACGCCCGAGGGGCCCGCTCGCACCAACGGCGAACGGGCCCCTCGGGGGAAGACGCGGAACTTACGCGGTCTCGGTGATCGGGCGATCGACCCAGCTCATCAGGCCGCGCAGCTTGGCGCCGGTGACCTCGATCGGGTGCTCGGCGTTCTCCTTGCGCAGGCCCTCGAGCTCCTTGTTGCCGCCCTCGACGTTGGCGACGAGGCGCTTGACGAAGGTGCCGTCCTGGATGTCCTTGAGGATCGCCTTCATGCGCTCCTTGGTGTCGGCGTCGATGACGCGCGGACCGGACAGGTAGCCGCCGAACTCCGCGGTGTCGGACACCGAGTAGTTCATGCGCGCGATGCCGCCCTCGTACATGAGGTCGACGATCAGCTTGAGCTCGTGCAGGACCTCGAAGTAGGCCATCTCCGGCGCGTAGCCGGCCTCGACCATGACCTCGAAACCGGTCTTGACCAGTTCCTCGGTGCCACCGCAGAGCACGGCCTGCTCACCGAAGAGGTCGGTCTCGGTCTCTTCCTTGAAGGTGGTCTTGATGACGCCGGCGCGGGTGCCGCCGATGCCCTTGGCGTAGGACAGCGCCAGCGCCTGGCCCTCGCCGGTCGGGTCCTGGTCGACGGCGATCAGGGCCGGAACGCCCTTGCCGTCGGCGAACTGACGACGCACCAGGTGGCCGGGGCCCTTCGGGGCGACCATCGCGACGGTGACGTTGGCCGGAGCCTTGATCAGACCGAAGTGGATGTTGAGGCCGTGGCCGAAGAACAGCGCGTCGCCGTCCTTGAGGTTCGGCTCGATGTCGTTGGTGAAGATCGACGCCTGCGCGGTGTCGGGCGCCAGCACCATGATCACGTCGGCCCACTCGGAGACCTCGGCGGGGGTGCCGACGGTCAGCCCGGCCTCTTCGGCCTTCGGGCGCGACTTCGAACCCTCGGCCAGGCCGACGCGGACGTCGACACCGGAGTCGCGCAGGCTCAGCGAGTGCGCGTGGCCCTGGCTGCCGTAGCCGATCACGGCGACCTTGCGGCCCTGGATGATCGACAGGTCAGCGTCGTCGTCGTAGAACATCTCGACTGCCACTTGGTTGGTCCCTTCTGGTGAATTCGATGAGAAGAATTTATCGCGGGGGTTGCGGCCCGCTGGTCAGCGGGTCGCGGTGATCGACTTGGGCCCGCGGCCGACGGCCACGACACCCGACTGCACGATCTCGCGGATGCCGTACGGCTCGACCATCCGCAGCAGCGCGTCCAGCTTGGAGCGGGTGCCGGTCGCTTCGATGGTCAGCGCGTCGGGCGAGACGTCGATCACCTTGGCGCGGAACAACTGCACGGCCTCGATCACCTGCGTGCGCACCGAGGCGTCGGCGCGCACCTTCACCAGGATCAGCTCGCGGGCCACCGAGGCGTCGGCGTCCTGCTCCACGATCTTGATGACGTTGATCAGCTTGTTGAGCTGCTTGGTGACCTGCTCGAGCGGCAGATCGTCGACGGTGACGACGATGGTCATGCGCGAGATCTCCGGGATCTCGGTGCCACCGACGGCCAGCGACTCGATGTTGAAGCCGCGGCGCGAGAACAGGCTCGCGACACGCGCCAGCACGCCCGGCTTGTCCTCGACGAGAACGCTCAGGGTGTGGGTTGTGCTCATTCCTGGTTGCCCTTCTCGAATGCCGCCTGCTCGCGCTCCATCGCCTCGTGGATGACGGCCGGTTCGGCGACCGCCTCGTCCTCGTCGAAGAGCGGGCGGATGCCGCGGGCGAACATGATCTCGTCGTTGCTGGTGCCCGCGGCGACCATCGGCCACACCTGGGCGTCCTTGCCGACGATGAAGTCGATCACGACCGGACGGTCGTTGATCGCCTGCGCCTGCCGGATCGCGGGCTCGACGTCCTCTTCCTTCTCCACGCGGATGCCGACGCAACCGAGTGCCTCGGCCAGCTTGACGAAGTCGGGGATACGCAGGGTGTGCGTGCCCAGATCGGTGTTGGAGTAGCGCTCCTCGTAGAACAGGGTCTGCCACTGGCGGACCATGCCGAGGTTGCCGTTGTTGATCAGCGCGACCTTGATCGGCACGCCCTCGACGGCACAGGTGGCCAGCTCCTGGTTGGTCATCTGGAAGCAGCCGTCACCATCGACCGCCCAGACCTCCTTCTCCGGCGTGCCCATCTTGGCGCCCATGGCGGCCGGGACGGCGTAGCCCATGGTGCCGAGGCCGCCGGAGTTGAGCCAGGTGCGCGGGTTCTCGTACTTGATGAACTGCGCGGCCCACATCTGGTGCTGGCCGACGCCGGCGCAGTACACGGCCTCGGGACCGGCCAGCCGGCCCAGCGCGTCGATGACGAACTCCGGCGACAGCGAACCGTCGGTCGGGGTCTTCCAGCCCAGCGGGTAGTTGTCGCGGATGCCGCTGAGGTAGGCCCACCACTCGGTGAGGTTCAGCAGCGGCGCGGCGCCTGCCTGCGGATCGGCCTTGAGGGTCTCGATGAGCTCGACGATCACCTCGCGCGCGTCGCCCACGATCGGGACGTCGGCGTGACGGTTCTTGCCGATCTCGGCCGGGTCGATGTCGGCGTGGATGACCCGCGCGGCGGGCGCGAAGGAGTCCAGCTGGCCGGTGACGCGGTCGTCGAAGCGGGCGCCGAGGGTGATCAGCAGGTCCGACTTCTGCAGGGCCGCGACGGCGCCCACGGTGCCGTGCATGCCGGGCATGCCCATGTTCAGCCGGTGGCTGTCGGGGAACGCGCCGCGCGCCATCAGGGTGGTGACGACCGGGATGCCGGTCAGCTCGGCGAGCTCGAGCAGCTCGGCCGAGGCGTCGGACTTGATGACGCCGCCACCGACGTAGAGCACCGGCGCCTTGGCCTCGAGGATCATCCTGGCGGCCTCGCGCACCTGCTTGCCGTGCGGCTTGGTCACCGGGCGGTAGCCGGGCAGGCGCATCTCCGGCGGCCAGGAGAAGGTGGTCTGGGCCTGCAGCGCGTCCTTGGTGATGTCGACCAGGATCGCGCCCGGGCGACCCGAGGCGGCGAGGTAGAACGCCTCGGCCAGGATGCGCGGGATGTCGATCGGGTCCTTGACCAGGAAGTTGTGCTTGGTGATCGGCATGGTGATGCCGGAGATGTCGGCTTCCTGGAACGCGTCGGTGCCGACCAGGCTGGAGGCCACCTGACCGGTGATCGCCACGATCGGGACCGAGTCCATCTGCGCGTCGGCCAGCGGGGTCACCAGGTTGGTGGCGCCGGGGCCGGAGGTGGCCATGCACACCCCGACCTTGCCGGAGGCCTGCGCGTAGCCGGTCGCCGCGTGACCGGCGCCCTGCTCGTGGCGCACGAGCACGTGGCGGACCTTGGTGGAGTCGAACAGCGGGTCGTAGACGGGAAGGACCGCGCCGCCGGGAATGCCGAATACGGTGTCGACGTCGAGCTCTTCGAGGGACCGGACCACCGACTGCGCGCCGGTGACGCGCTCGGGCGCGACCTGGCGGCGGGTGGGGTTGGTCGCCGGGCCGCCAGCGGAGGGCTGGCCGGCCGAAGGCGCTGACCTGCGGGCCGATGGCCCGGGTCGTGCGGTTGGTGCACTCACCGTCTTCGTTCCTAACTTTGTCGTTCTGACCCCGGACAACACTGGTGTGCCTGAACACGCGGTGCCTTGACATAAAAAATCCCCCGACCAGCACAGGGCTGTTCGAGGGTGGCGCGTCGCAACGCGAGCTGACGTATTCGACTCAGATAGTCAGGCTCAACGCTGGACGCGCCGGCCGATTACGAGCAACTCGTTTCTGATCACGCACACGACGTTATGCGCGCGTGAACCGAAGAGTCAAACAGACTACTCTCTGCATCCCATTATGTGGGATGCGAGTGGTTGCGTGGGTCCGTGTACCAGGATGCGAGGATAGGAGGGTGTCATCACCGCATCAGTCCGTGCCACCGGCTAAATCGTCCCACACCACCGACGCGGGAACCGATACGGGTCGCCCGACGCGGCCCGGCGGTCTGCGCGGCGCCGGACCGGGGCGCCTCGCGGCGATCGGCGCGGTGGTGCTCGCCTACCTCGCCTTCGTCGTCGTCGGCACCGTCCAGGGCTGGTCGCTCGGGCTGCGGATCGGGCTGATCGTGCCCGCCGCGGTGATCGTCTGGCTGCTGGTGCCGCGCAAGCCGAGCACCCCGACGCCCGGCGTGCGCGTGATCGGCGTGCCCAAACTGGCCTACATCGGCGTGCTGGTGCTGGCGTTCTGCGTGTTCTTCCCGTTCGTCGGTTGGCCGGTCGGCCTGTGGTGGCTGCTGCTGTTCCCCGTGATCGCGATCGTCTGGGTGATCAGGACGCACACCACGATCTCCGACGCCGGTCTCGACCTGAGCTCGATGTTCGGTTCCAAGCACCTGGACTGGGCGCAGGTCAAGGGCATCAGCATCCCCAAGCGCGGCTACGTGCGCGCCCGCCTGGCCGACGATTCCGAGGTGAAGCTGCCCGCCGTGGGCTACGACCGGCTGCGTGAGCTCATCGACGCCTCGGGCGGCCGCCTGCCCGATGTGTTCGGCGCCGCCGAGCAGGCCGAGACCGAGCGGATCGCGGCCGAACGCGCGGCCGAGCGGGCCGAAGCCGAGGCGAAGACCGAGGAGACCGGCGAGCAGGACTGAGCGTCGGCTCGGTCACTGTGGGAATCGGCACGGTGCGCGGCGCTGTTGTACCGGTAAGCTGACGGCACCCGGGCACCCCGCGCCGACGGCACCACCGCGGCGACACCCTCCGGAGCGACACTCCCGCCTCGAGCCCGGTTCCATCGCCCTTGCACGCCCCACCGGCGCGACGCGACCACCGCGCGCCGGAGTAACGTGGAAGGTTGCCGGACGCACCGCGCACTCGCACTGTGCGGCGCAGGTCAGCCCCCTGCGCGCACGCTTGGACGCACCCAGCGAAACTACGAGGACTCCCCCATGCCACCGCTTCGTTCACGCACCACCACCATCGGCCGCAATGCCGCGGGCGCCCGCTCCCTCTGGCGCGCCACCGGGATGACCGACTCCGATTTCGGTAAGCCGATCGTCGCGATCGCGAACTCCTACACGCAGTTCGTGCCGGGCCACGTGCACCTCAAGAACATGGGCGACATCGTCGCCGAGGCCGTGCGCGCCGCGGGCGGCGTCCCGCGCGAATTCCACACCATCGCCGTCGACGACGGCATCGCCATGGGCCACGGCGGCATGCTGTACTCGCTGCCCTCGCGCGAGATCATCGCCGACTCGGTCGAGTACATGGCCAACGCGCACACCGCCGACGCCCTGGTCTGCATCTCCAACTGCGACAAGATCACCCCGGGCATGCTCAATGCCGCCATGCGGCTCAACATCCCGGCCGTGTTCGTCTCCGGCGGTCCGATGGAAGCCGGCAAGGCCGTGGTCGTCGACGGCGTCGCACACGCGCCGCTGGACCTCGTCAGCGCGATCTCGGCGAGCGCGAACCAGGCGGTGTCCGAGGACGGCCTCGACGAGGTCGAGCGCTCGGCCTGCCCGACCTGTGGTTCGTGTTCGGGCATGTTCACCGCCAACTCGATGAACTGCCTGACCGAGGCGCTCGGCCTGGCCCTGCCCGGCAACGGCTCCACGCTGGCCACGCACTCGGCGCGCCGCGCGCTGTTCGAGAAGGCGGGCACCGTCATCGTCGACATCGCCACGCGCTGGTACCGCGACGACGACGCCTCCGTGCTGCCCCGCAACATCGCCAACGCCAAGGCCTTCCGCAACGCGATGGCCCTCGACGTGGCCATGGGCGGCTCCACCAACACCGTCCTGCACACCCTCGCCGCCGCGCAGGAGGGCGAGATCGACTTCGATCTGGCCACCATCGACGAGATCAGCCGCCGGGTGCCGTGCCTGTCGAAGGTGTCGCCGAACTCGGACTACCACATGGAAGACGTGCATCGCGCCGGCGGCATCCCCGCCATCCTCGGTGAGCTGCGCCGCGCCGGCCTGCTCGAGATGGACGTCTCCACCGTGCACACCGCCGACTACGCGGAATTCCTCGACACCTGGGACATCCGCTCGGGCAAGGCCTCCGACGAGGCGCTCGAGCTGTTCCACGCCGCGCCCGGTGGCGTGCGCACCGTCGAGCCGTTCTCCACCAGCAACCGCTGGTCCTCGCTGGACACCGACGCCGTGGGTGGCTGCATCCGCGACCTCGAGCACGCCTACACCGTCGAGGGCGGGCTGTGCGTGCTGCGCGGCAACATCGCGCCCGACGGCGCGATCCTCAAGACCGCCGGCATCGACGAGGACCTGTTCACCTTCGAGGGCCCGGCCGTGGTGGTCGAGTCGCAGGAGGAGGCGGTGTCGATGATCCTGGGCAAGAAGATCCAGCCCGGTGACGTGATCGTCGTCCGCTACGAGGGCCCCTCGGGTGGTCCCGGCATGCAGGAGATGCTGCACCCCACCGCCTTCCTCAAGGGCGCCGGGCTGGGCAAGGTGTGCGCGCTGATCACCGACGGCCGCTTCTCCGGCGGCACCTCGGGCCTGTCGATCGGGCACATCTCCCCCGAGGCCGCCCAGGGTGGCGTGATCGGCCTGATCGAGAACGGCGACCGCATCCGCATCGACGTGCACACCCGCGCCCTCGAGGTGCTGGTGTCGGACGAGGTGCTCGCCGAGCGCCGCTCGAAGATGGACGCCTCCGAGCGCCCGTGGCAGCCGCTGCATCGCGAGCGCCCGGTCACCACGGCCCTGCGCGCCTACGCCGCCCTGGCGACGTCGGCCGACAAGGGCGCCGTCCGCCAGGTGCCGTAGCCCACAACGCCGAAATCCCCGGTCCCGCACTGCGCGAGGCCGGGGATTTCCGCTTTCGTCACACGTGCACGGGGTGCGGGCTGCTCGATGGGTCGTCCGTGGCCGTCCGCGCCGGGATGAGCGCGGTCGCGAGCAGACCGATCAGGACGAAGCCCGCGGCCAGGTAGCCGCCCAGGGTGATGCCGGCGGTCATCGCGGTGCGGCCGGCCTCGGCCACCTCGCGCGTCTGCGGCTGCGCGGCGAACCCTTCGATCGCCGCGCCCGCGCTGCTGGTGACCGCGTGCGCGTACTGCTGCGCCTGCGCCGGTGGCAGGCCCGTGGTGGTGAGGTCGTCGTCGACCTGGGAGCTCAGCGTGGTGAAGAAAACCGTGGTGAGCACCGCGATGCCGAGCGCGGAACCGAGCTGACGGAAGGCACTCTGAATACCGGAGGCCTGCCCGTTGTCGTTCTCCGGGATCTCGGCCAGCACCACATTGGTGACCTGAGCCGTCGCGAAGCCGACGCCGATGCCGTACACACACAGGATCAGCGAGATCGCCCACCAGGAACTGTCGGTGGCGGCGAAGAAGGCGAGCGCGGCCAGGCCGACGACCTCGAGCGCCAGCCCGAGCCGCACCATGTTCAGCGGCGAGGCCTTGCCCGCCATCCCGAAGCTGGCGCCACTGGCGATGAAGCTCCCGATGGCGATGGGCACCAGCGCCAGCCCGGATTGCACTGCGCTGTAACCGAGGGTGAACTGCAGCCACAGCGGCATGACCGCGACGATGCCGAACTCGCCGAGCCCGATGATCAGCGTGGCGACATTGCCGTTGCGGAACGAAGTCAGCCGGAACAGGCTCAGGTCCATCAGCGCCTTGTCTGCGTCGGCACCGCGCCGTAGCAGCACCTGCCGCACCACGAACCCGGCCAGCGCGAGGACGCTCAGCACGAGCGCGACGAGCACCGGCGAAGGCCCGCTGCCCCAGGTGAGGCCGCCGATCCCGAGCGGATGGACTGTGCTGATCCAGCCGTAGGTGCGGCCTTCGACCAGGCCGAAGGCGAGCAGGCCGAGCCCGGCCACCGACAGGACCGCTCCCAGCACGTCGAGCCGGCCCGCCACCTTCGGCGAGGGCGCGAGGCACGCCAGCACCCCGATCACGATCAGCACCGCCAGCGGCACATTGATGCCAAACGCCCAGCGCCACGACACGTGTTCGGCCAGCCAGCCGCCGAGCAGCGGTCCGAGCGCGGCCGCGGCGCCGATCGTCGATCCCCACACCGCGAACGCCTGACCACGCGCTTTGCCGGTGAAGGTGGCGTTGAGCAGGGCCAGCGAGGTCGGCAGAATCATCGCGGCTCCCGCGCCCTGCAGGAACCGCGCGACGACGAGCAGCCCGCCGCCGGGAGCGAGCCCGGCCAAGATGCTGGTCGCGCCGAACACTACGACACCGGCGACGAACACCCTGCGCGCGCCGACGATGTCGGCGATCCGCCCCACCACCAGCAGCAGTGCCGCGAACACGATCGCGTAGGACTCCTGAATCCATTGCGCTTCGGTCGAACCCGTCTGCAGGTCTTCGATGATCGACGGGATGATCACGTTCACGATCGTGGTGTCGACCACGATCAGCGCGACGCCGAGGGCGATCGCGATCAAACCCAGCCATCGGCGCACGGAGACACCCGGACTCATCGCATACTCCTATTTCCATGGTGGAATAATTCCATGGTCAAAGTAGATTCCGGGCAATAGGATGTCAAACGATGCGAAAGGAACCCATGAGCCGCTCGGACGCCCGCGCCCAGCACGAACGACTCCACGAGGGCCTGCGGGCCTACGGTGCGAACTATCGCGAATTCACCCGGCGGTTCGCGGCCTGGCTCGGGTTGCACGCCACCGACGCCGAGGCGCTCATCGAGATTCTCACCGCCGAGGAGCGCGGCGGGACGCTGTCACCAGCCCGGCTCAGCGAACGGATCTCGTTGTCCAACAGCGCGACGACGGCGCTGCTGAACCGGCTCGAGCACGCGGGTCATATCGTGCGCAGCCGGGAACACGACGACCGCCGCGTCATCACGCTGCGCAGCACCGCCCGCATTCAGGAACTCGCCGACGAGTTCTTCGGGCCGCTCGGCGCGCGGGTCGTCGACGAGGTGATGGGCCAATACTCCCCCGAGGAACTGCGGCGGTTCGAAGCGTTCCTGGCCGATATGCGCACCACGATGACAGCGCACCTGGCCGAACCCGCGCCGCCGCAGCCGTCGGGGCTCAGTTGAACGGGCCGATGCCTGTCAACGGGTTGCCGCCGTGGAGGAACCAGTAGGCCGCGATCGCCGCGGCGATCGACAGCAGGATCACGGTGAACGAGCCGTAGGCGGGGCGGGTCGCCCAGCCGCGGCCGCGGTCGAAGGACCAGCGGCCAGGACCGGTGAGGATGATCGCGGCCGCGGCGCCGACCAGGATGGTGTCGATCTCGACGCCGGTGGGGGTCGCGGCGTTGTACTGGAAGCCGGGGACCATGCCCTGCTTCCACATCCACGCGGTGAGGATCGTCGCGAGCACGGCGCCCGCGGCGAGCGGGGTGGCCAGTCCGAGGACCAGCAGGATGCCGCCGCCCAGTTCGCCCGCGATCACCAGGGCCGCCGACAGCGTCGGGTAATCCCAGCCGCCGCTCTCCATCATCGTCTTGGTGCCGTCGAGGCCGGGGCCGTGGAACCAGCCGGTCAGCTTCTGCAGGCCGTGGTAGATGAAGGTGTAGCCGACGACCAGGCGTAGCACGAACAGGCCGAGATCGAGGGTGCCGCGGCGCGCTTCTCGATTGCGGCGCTGCAGCCGCACCGAGCCCGCCGAGGCGGCGGCCGCGGGCGGGATCGACGCGTAGCCGTAGCCGGCGTCGTCGTCCGCGTCGCCCGCGAGGGGCACCTCGTCGCCGGGGTCGAGGCCGAGGTCCTCGTCGGTGCGTGGAATGTCCTTGTGCAGGTCCGGTTTCGGCATCTGCGTGGTCGGCGAGTCGTACGGGCTGGTCACCGGCTGGCCCGCCGACGACGCTGCGGGTCCGGGCTGCGACGACCCGTCGGCGTCGGGTGTGTCATTCGGCTTCGCGCTCACCGACTCACCATAGGACGTGCCGCCGCCGAGTGCTGCCCTTCCCCGGATCAGGCGTGTCCGGCCCCCACGGGTGCCGGTAACGTCTGTCCCATGAGTTCGGTTTTCGCGGGACGCGTGGTAGTCGGCTTGACGCTGGGCGCCGTGCTGGTCGCCGGGTGCGCACGGTTCGACGAGTCGGCGTCGAGTCCGTTCACCACCGAACCGTCGCTGGGTGGGTCCGACGCGCAGCCGAAGAAACCCGAGGACTCCCCCTCCCAGGTGCCGCGCCCGACCGGGCCGTGCATCGACCCCGACCCGAATGTGATCGCCACCTGTCTGGATTCCGGCGCCGGGCTGATCCCGCTCGGCGACGGCGCGCTCGTCGCCGAGCGCAAGACGGGCCGCATCCTGCAGGTCACCCCGGTCGACGCGAGCACGCCGCAGCCCGCGCCGGTGGAGGTTGCCAGCGTGGCGGTCGACGGGTCCGGCGACGGCGGCATCTCCGACATCGCGCTCTCGCCCACCTTCGGCGAGGACGGGCTGATGTACGCCTACATCACCACCGGCAGCGACAACCGGGTCGTCCGGTTGTCGAAGAACGGCGGCGCGCCCAAGGAGATCCTCACCGGAATTCCCAAGGGCGCCACCGGCAATCGGGGCGCCATCGAGTGGGCGACCCCGACCCAGCTGATGGTGCTCACCGGCGATGCCGGAAACCCCGGCGCCGCAGCCGATCCCGGCTCGCTCGGCGGCAAACTGCTTCGGCTGGAATCACCTTCGTCAGGGACCAACACCCCGCAGGTGGTGGCCTCGGGTATCGGCACGGCGGGCGACATCTGCCGCGACGGCAAGAACGGCATGTGGGTCACCGATCGCACGGCCGCCGAGGACCGGCTCCAGCACCTGGGTACCGACGGCGCGCTGACCGTCTCCTGGACCTGGCCCGATCGGCCGGGCGTCGGCGGGTGCACCGCCACCGGCGACGGCGTCGCGGTCGCCCTGAGCGAGGGCAAGGCCCTGGCCGCGGTCGGCGCCGATGCCAACACCTTCGCCGTGACCACCGCCCCCACCCTGATCGCCCAGGACAAGTACGGCAAGCTCCTCGGCGCCACGGCAGGCGCCGACGGCAGCGTCTGGGTGACCACGATCAACAAGACCGACGGCGAGCCCGGCGAATTCGACGACCGCGTCGTCCGCATCCCGCCCCCGCAGGGCGGCGCCGGCGGACCGGACTAGGAAAGCGAACGCCCCCACCGGATTCCGGTGGGGGCGTTGTCGCATCCAGCTACGCGCAGGCGGCCAGGACCAGTTCGCGGACCTTGGCGGCGTCGGCTTGACCGCGGGTGGCCTTCATGACGTCACCGACGATCTTGCCGGCGGCCTGGACCTTGCCGGAGCGGATCTTCTCGGCGATGTCGGGGTTGGCGGCCAGGGCCTTGTCGACCTCGGCCTGCAGGGCCGAGTCGTCGCTGACCATGCCCAGGCCCTTGGCCTCGACGATGGCGGCCGGCTCGCCCTCGCCCGCGAGGACGAAGTCGACGACCTGCTTGGCGACCTTGTTGTTGACGGTCTTCGCCTCGACCAGCCCGATCACCGCGGCCACCTGGGCGGGCGTGATCGGCAGGTCGGCGAGGGCGACCTCGCGCTCCTTGGCCTTCTCGGTCAGGTAGGCGACCCACCAGGAGCGGGCCTCGTTGGCCGGGGCGCCCGCCTCGACGGTGGCGATGATCAGGTCGAGCGCGCCCGCGTTGACCAGGTCGCGCATCACCTCGTCGGACAGACCCCACTCGGCCTGGATGCGCGCGCGGACCAGCCACGGGTACTCGGGGATGGTGGCACGCAGCTCGTCGACCCAGTCCGCGGACGGGGCGACGGGCTCGAGGTCGGGCTCGGGGAAGTAGCGGTAGTCCTCGGCGGTCTCCTTGCGGCGGCCCGCGGAGGTGGAGCCGTCGGCCTCGTTGAAGTGGCGGGTCTCCTGCACGATCTCGCCGCCCGCGGTGAGCACGGCCGCCTGCCTGCGCATCTCGTAGCGCACGGCCACCTCGACGCTCTTGAGCGAGTTCACGTTCTTGGTCTCGGTGCGGGTGCCGAACTCCTCGGCGCCGATCGGCATCAGCGAGACGTTGGCGTCGCAGCGCAGCGAGCCCTGCTCCATCTTCACGTCGGAGACGTTGAGCGAGCGCAGCACCTCGCGCAGCGCGGTGACGTAGGCGCGGGCCACCTCGGGCGCGCGTTCGCCGGCGCCGGTGATCGGCTTGGTGACGATCTCGATCAGCGGCACCCCGGCCCGGTTGAAGTCGAGCAGCGAGTGGCTGGCGCCGTGGATGCGCCCGGTCGCGCCGCCCACGTGCAGCGACTTGCCGGTGTCCTCCTCCATGTGCGCGCGCTCGATCTCCACCCGGAAGGTGGAGCCGTCGTCGAGCACGACGTCGAGGTAGCCCTCGGTGGCGATCGGCTCGTCGTACTGGCTGATCTGGTAGTTCTTGGGCTGATCGGGGTAGAAGTAGTTCTTGCGCGCGAAGCGCCCCCACGGGGTGATCGAACAGTTCAGCGCGAGGCCGATCCGGATGGCCGACTCGACGGCCTTCTCGTTGACGACCGGCAGCGAGCCGGGCAGGCCGAGGCACACCGGGCACACCTGGGTATTGGGTTCGGCGCCGAATTCGGTGGGGCAACCGCAGAACATCTTGGTCGCCGTGGACAACTCGACGTGGACCTCCATGCCGAGCACCGGCTCGTACCGGGAGATGACATCGGCGTAATCCATCAACTCGACCGTGGGTGCGCTCATGCCTAGCAGTCTATGTAAGCCCTACCGGACCGGGATGTGCTGGGTGAGCCAGTCGGTGACGTAGGTCAGCACGGCCGGGTCGATGGTGGTCTCGATGGTGGCGTATTCGCTGGGCTTGCCGGTCTGGGTGGGCTGCATCAGGTGGTTGACGTCGGGGAAGGTGTGCACGGTCGGGTCGGGGGCGCCGGCCAGATTCGCCCGCATCGGCCCCTCGTTCTGGGCCGCGGGCACCTGGAGGTCCTTGCCGCCGAAGAAGGCGAGCACCGGGATCCGCAGTGCCTCCAGCGCCGGCTTCGGGTCGTAGGTGACGAACGAGGTCATGTACGGGGTGCTGAAGGAATCGATGGCTTCCTGCGGCGCGCGCTTGTCCTCGGGCTGGGCCTGGTTGTGTTGCTCGGCGTAGGCCTTCGCGCCCGCGGTGTCGCCGGCGCGCAGCAGGCCGGTCCAGCGGGTGAGGTAGTCGATCTGGGCGTCGATGTCGGACCGGGGCGCGCCCTCGGCTGCCATGATGATCTTGTTCTGCTCGATCAGCACGTCACCGCCCACCACGGACGGACCGGCCATCAGCACGGTGAAGGCCACGTTGCTGTCGGGACGCGCGGCGACCAGCGGCGCCAGATACCCGCCCTCGCTGTGCCCGAACAGACCCACCTTCGCCGGGTCGATCTCGGGGCGGGCGCGCAGGAAGGCCACGCCGGCGGCGGCATCGTCGGCGAGGTCGTCGTAGGTGGACTGGTCGAGGTTTCCGCTGGTCCCGCCGACGCCGCGGTCGTCGACGCGCAGCACCGCGTAGCCGGCGCGGGTGAAGGTGTCGGCCAGCAGCAGGAACGGGCGATGGCCCATCAGGTCCTCGTCGCGGTTCTGCGGGCCGCTGCCGGTGATCAGCAGCATCGCCGGGAACGGG
This sequence comes from Nocardia neocaledoniensis, assembly GCF_003182135.1. Lineage (GTDB taxonomy): Bacteria > Actinomycetota > Actinomycetes > Mycobacteriales > Mycobacteriaceae > Nocardia > Nocardia neocaledoniensis. The sequence continues at coordinate 874,464 of NZ_QGTL01000001.1, forward strand.
CCCGTGCCTTCGGGTTCGGTGAGGGTGCCCGCGATCGTGACGTCTCCGCTGGAGTAGCTGACGTCCTCGCTGCGATACGGGTACGGCGGCACCGGGTCCTGCGGCTTGCTGGTACCCGCGACCGGCCCGCGGGTGAACACCAGCGGCGCGCTCTGCCCGGACTGCACCCACTCACCGGTGAGCTGCTCGTCCGCGAGCTTGCCGTGGAACTTCGGGTCGCCCGGCACGTCGGGCATGGTGAACTCGACGCGATCCGGATCGGTGCGCACGTCTTTCAACGGCGCGGCGCGGACACCCTGGACCGGGATGTCGATGGTGGCCGAGCCGTCCGCGGCGAAGCTCACCCCGATCGAGACGGACTGACCGCCCGCGACGAGGTCGCCGTGCCACGGCCCGAGGACCGAGGGACCGGCCTGCTCGTTCGAGGATCCCGAGCAGCCCGCCACCAGCGCGGCGACAACGAACAGAACCGTGACGATCACTCGACCGGGGCGCATACCGCCACGGTACCGACGCGCACCGACATCTCAGCCGAAGAAGGCCTGCGCCTCGCTGAGTCGTTCCGCCGGCACCCGCTTGAGCTGCTTGGTGGCCTCCGAGAGCGGCACCAGCCCGATGGACGTGCCGTGCAGGGCGACCATCTGGCCGAAGTGCCCGGCGTGCACGGCCTCCGCGGCGTGCACGCCGAAGCGGGTGGCCAGGATGCGGTCGTAGGGCGTGGGGCTGCCGCCGCGTTGCACGTGGCCGAGGACCGTGGTGCGGACCTCCTTGCCGATGCGGCGTTCGATCTCGGACCCGAGCTGCTGGGCGACGCCGGTGAACCGTTCGTGCCCGAATTCGTCGATGCCGCCCTCGCGCAGCGCGAACCCGGAATCGGGTGCGGGATGGGCGCCCTCGGCGACCACGCAGATGAAGTGCTTGTCGCCGCGCTGGAAGCGGCTCTTGATCATCGCGCACACCTCGGCGACGTCGAAGGGCTCCTCGGGCACCAGGGTCAGGTGCGCGCCGGCGGCGATGCCGGAGTTGAGCGCGATCCAACCGGCGTGGCGGCCCATCACCTCGACCAGCATCACACGCTGATGCGATTCGGCCGTGGTGTGCAGGCGGTCGATGGCCTCGGTGGCGATCGAGAGGGCCGTGTCGTGGCCGAAGGTGACGTCGGTGCAGTCGATGTCGTTGTCGATGGTCTTGGGCACGCCGACCACCGGCACGCCCTCGTCGGAGAGCCAGCTCGCCGCGGTCAGCGTGCCCTCGCCGCCGATCGGGATGAGCGCGTCGATCCCGTTGTCGTCGAGGGTCTGCTGGATGCGGCCGAGCCCGGCGCGCAACACATCCGGATTGGTGCGCGCGGTGCCGAGCATGGTGCCGCCCTTGGCCAGCAGCCGGTCGGTGCGGTCGTCGTTGTGGATGCGGATCTTGCGATCCTCGAGTAGGCCGCGCCAGCCGTCCTCGAAGCCGACGATCGCGTCGCCGTAGCGGCCGTTCGCGGTCCGGACCACCGCCCGGATCACCGCGTTCAGCCCTGGACAGTCTCCGCCTCCGGTCAAGACTCCGATGCGCATGGCGTTCATCTTGCCGCACCGGCGGCCATCAGGCGCAGTGACCTCCGGCCAGTTCGTCCAGGTGCCCCGAGACCAGCGTCGCCATCTTGTCGAGCATGGTCATGCCGTCGTTGAACGAACCCGAATCCGGTTGCGCGGCGAAGGCGATCGCGATCCGGCCCGAGGGCGAATCGATGAGCCCGAACTGGCGGACCAGGTATTTGCCCGACGGGTCCGGACCCCAGCCGCCCTTGAATTCGGCGCTGGTGAAGGCGCCGAGCCCCCACCGGTGGCTCGGCACGATCTGCTGCATCAGCCCCACCACGCGCTGGCTCTGCGCGATGCAGGGCAGTCGCGAGGCGAAGCGCACCTGGTCGGCCAGCGTCCATTCGGCCTGGCCGTAGATCGAGGCGTCGGCGCGGGTGCGCTGGGTGGGCACGGTGGTCTTGGTGTCGCCGCCCTCGCGCAGTACCCCCTCCACGGCCGCGGCCGCGTCGGCGCCGGACCCCAGCGACTGCCACAGCGTGTCGGCGGCGCCGTTGTCGGAGGCGGTGATGGCCGAGCTCGCGGTGGCGCTGTAGGAAGCGTTGTTGCGCAGCGCGGCGATGGCCAGCGGCACCTTGATCGTCGACCAAGCGGGTCCGGAGGTCCAGCTGCCGAAGGTGACCATCTTGTCGCCGCCGACCGGCATGATCGCCAGCCCGACACCCCCGCGGAAACCCTGCTGCAGGGTGGCGAAATCGGCGGCCAGACTGCCCGGGAGCGCGATCGAGAAGCTTCCGGCGCCCCCGCCCGGATCCACCGCGGCGGCGCTCGTCCTGGTGGGCTGGGTCGGCGCGGGCTTCGGATCGTCGCCACAGCTCGCGGTGAGCAGGGCGACGGTCCCCAGCAGCGCGGCGAGCGCGGTCCGGACCGGACGCCGATCTTTCGTCATCATGTGAAGCATCTTCGTTTCTAGACTCCCCCGGGCTTCGGCGCCGGGTTGGCGATCCCGACACCGTACTGGGCAGTATTGCCGATCGCCCACCGCGGGTACGAAACGCTCAGGTCAGACGGTGTTCACCCGAGTAGATGTTCATCGTTTCCCCGCGCAGGAATCCCACCAGGGTGAGCCCGGAGTCGGCCGCCAGATCGACCGCGAGCGAGCTCGGCGCCGAAACCGCGGCCAGGATCGGGATGCCCGCCATGACGGCCTTCTGCGCGAGCTCGAAGGAGGCCCGGCTGCTCACCACGAGCATCAGCTCGGCAGCGGGGATCCGGTTCTCGCGGACCGCCCAGCCGATCACCTTGTCGACCGCGTTGTGCCTGCCGATGTCCTCGCGCAGGGCGAGCAGGGCGCCGTCGGTGGTGAACAGGCCCGCGGCGTGCAGGCCGCCGGTGGCCTCGAACAGCTTCTGGCCCGCGCGCAGCTTCCCCGGCAGCTCGGCCAGGGTGTCGATCGCGACCGTGCCGGAGTCGGGCCGGATCGGGTAGCGGGTGTGGGTGCGCACCTCGTCGAGCGCGGTCTTGCCACAGAGTCCGCAGGCGCCGGTGGTGAGGAAGTTGCGGGTGTGCAGCGGCACCGGCGCGCGCAGGCGCACGTCGAGCACGTTGTAGGTGTTGCGGCCGTTCTCGTCGGTCCCGGCGCAGTAGCGAGCGGTGACGAGATCGTCGGCCGAGCCGATGATGTTCTCGCCGAACAGGAATCCGTGCACCAGATCGATGTCGTCGCCAGGGGTGCGCATGGTGACCGTGAGCGACTGCCCGTCGACGCGGATCTCCAGCGGTTCCTCCACGGCGAGGGTGTCGGGTCGCTGGATGCGGCCGGTCGGCGACAGCCGGGTGGTCTTGCGCCGTGCGGTGACTCTGCTCATCTGGGCTGCCGATCGGTTCGGTGGCGGTCTCGCCTCAGCCGGTCGCGAAACCGGCGACGAGGTTGATCGTCGTCGCGAGGATGACCGTGCCGAAAGCGTACGACAGCAGGCAGTGCCGCAGCGCGACGGCACGGATGGTCTCGTCGGTGACGTTGGTGTCGGAGACCTGGTAGGTCATGCCGAGGTTGTAGCTGAAGTAGAAGAAGTCGCGGTAGCTGGGCTCGGCCTCGATGTTGAAGTCGATCCCGCCCGTCGGCTCCTGGTAGTAGATGAAGGCGTAGCGCGCCGCGTACATCAGATGCACCGCGGCCCAGGACATGAACACCCCGGCGAGCGCGGCCGCCGCGGCGATGTCGCCGGAGCCGGAATTGCGCAACACCAGGACCACCACGATGCCGACGAGCCCGCTGAGCGCGGCCGCGACCACCGACAGCTCCTCGACGAACGGCTGGAAGTCCTCCGCACGGGCGAGTTCCCTGGTGCGCAGCGCACTCATCGGCCACAACACCAGCCAGCCCGAGACCACGAAAGCCGTGGCGGCCAAGACGATTCCGGCGAGCACGCCCAGCGGTGGCTCGGCCCAGATCCCGACGATCAGGCCGGCCGACAGGCCGATGAGCACCGCCACGACCAGGCGGGTGAGAGCGGATTGCGGCAATCGGGCGCTCATGTCCGTGGACCCTACCGAAGGATTGCCGTCTCATAGCTGAATTCGATCGCCGGGAGTGAAGTCGGTTTCGCGAGCGGTGTCGGCGAGGGCGGTGGTGAGCACCGACGCGGGCTCCACGGCCGTCGTGACCAGCGCGATCCGCGCGGTGACGGCGGGGTCGGCGAGCTCGAAGACCCGCACCCGCGCGGTGGGCCCGAGGGTCGAGACCCAGGGTTGCGGGACGATACAGGCCCAGCGACCGGTGCGCGCGTGCTCGAGCAGGGTGGCCACCGAGTCGCTCTCCAGCTGCGGCGACGCGACGAGTCCGCGCCCGGCCAGCGCGCTGTCGATGAGCTGGCGGCCACGCATTCCCTTGGGCAGCAGGCACATCCGCAGTTGCAGTGCCTCGGTCCAGCTGATCGTGTCGGCGCGGCCGGTGAGCAGCTCGGCCCCGGCGACGAGGACGTGGCGTTCCTCGTAGAGCGACAGGCCGGTGAGGCCCTCGGTGTCGACGCCGTCGGCGTAGACGATCCCCGCGTCGAGCTCGAAGCGGCGGATCCGCTCGACGATGTCGCGCGAGCGCAGGCTCGTCTCGACGCGCACCCGCACCAGCGGATGCGCGGCGCAGAACGGGTCGGTCAGTTGGGTGACGGTGCCCGACGCCGCCGGGATCACCCCGATGCGCAGGTCACCGGTGAGACCGGTGCGCAGCGCGGTGACCTCGTGTTCGAGGGCGTCACGGTCGGCGAGGATCCGGCGGGCCCACAGGACGAGCCGCTCGCCCTCGGGCGTGAGTCCTTCGAAGGTTCGCCCCCGCCGCACAAGCGGCACGCCCAGCTCGCGTTCGAGCTTGCGGATGGCCTCCGAGAGCGCGGGCTGGGAGACGTAGCAGGCCGCGGCCGCGCGCGCGAAATGGCGTTCCCTGGCGAGGGCGACGAAGTACTCGAGTTGCCGGAACATGCGCCCCCGGGTCAGTCGTCCTCGTCGTCGGCGGCCTTGTTGCGCGCCTTGGCGATCTCGAGCGCGCGCTCGGCCGTCGCCTGATCGGGGTAGGGGCCCATCCGGTCGCCGTACCAGCAGGTCTTGCCCTGCTCGGCGGTGCGGTGCTTGAGGCAGTAGTACCACTGGTTGTCGTCAGCCATGACGCCAGTATGCATCGGTTCGCATACCTGCGGCGGGAACCCGGGCGCCGGTTCGCGGATCAGGAGCGCCACAGCGATTCCCACCGCGACACCGATCACCGTGTCGACGGCGCGCTCGGTGAGCATGGTGCGCGGATCGGTCGGCGCGGCGAGTTCGGTCATCGACATGATCAGCGGCGTGAAGAACCCGAGCGCGAGCGCGTAGTGGCGGGCCATGAACAGCTCGGTCGGGTACAGCAGCGCGATGATCGCCAGCGCGAGCACCGTCGGATTCGGCCCCGGCAGCAGCAGCGGAGCGGTGACCGCCAGGCCGAGGAAGGTGCCGAGCACCCGGTGCAGGCCGCGCGAGATCCGGTCGCGCGAGGTCGCGGCGGCCAGCGGGACGGCGGCGCCCGCCATCGCCCAGTTGGCGTGGCCGACACCGAGCAGCAGCCCGATGCCGCCGGAGATCGAGATCGCCAGCGCGTAGCGGCCGGACTGGACCAGCGAGACCCGACCGGTGCGGTGCGGTGCGATGCTCACCGGCAGCACGCAGGCCCCCGCGCGGCGCGCGCGGCGGGTGCAGTCGAGATAGCCGACCGCCACGCACAGCGCCGCCGTGATCGCGCAGATCAGCAGCGCCGCGAGCGGATCGGGCTGCTGGCCGGCGACCATCGCGATCGCGCCGAAGGCGAAGATGCCGAAGAAGGGCCCCTCGGGGCGCAGCCCGAGCCGGTCGGTGACCGGCGAGGCGACCGCGGCGAACACCGCGACCGCCGAGACCAGGACGACCGGCGGCGCGTGCCAGCGCGCCAGCGCGATGCCCGCGCCGACCGCCCCGACCAGCATGACCGCCGCCTCGCTCTGGTGGATCAGGCGTTGCCGCTGCGCCTCGGCGAATCCGTACATGCCGGTGAAGGAGCCGAACACGGCGTAGATGAGCAGGTCGGTGCGGCCCGCCGCGGTGAGCAGCAGGCCGGGGATCGCCAGGCCGACGAACACCCGGGCGGCGGGCAGATGGTCGATGTCGATGCCGGTCCGCCGAATCAGCGGGCGCGCCCGGGTTCGGGTGGTGGGCAAGGGGTCCTCCGGCATCGGTTCAGGGGGTCTGGAATCGCATCGTCACCGACTGACCACACCGTCGTCAAACCGCTTCTGCGCAGGTCAGAGTCTATTTTTCGGAACGGACCTGCGGTGATAACCCGAACCTATCGAGTGCTCGGAAATCGGTCTTGGACCTGCCGGGTCGCGCGGGCCGACAATCGAACCGCGACACGCGCGATGGCGGTGGGTCGAGCCCGGACCTACGCCGTCCCGTGACCTCGGGCGGCGAGAATCCCAGACGGAACACCGACAGGCTTCGAAGAATCTCGACCCGCAGCACCGCTGAAACGTCGAAGGGAAGATGTCATGGCTGACGGTCCGTACACCCCGTATGACCCCGACAGCGGGCCGAGCGGCGACGCCGACCGCGCCGCGGTGCCGAAGTTCAAGCCCTACCATCATCCGGCGGCCGGGTGGGGCGCCGCGCTGTCGGTCGGCAAGTTCATGGTGCTCGACGAACACGAGCCCCTGCTCGGCACCAAGGCCGTGCTCAAGATGAACCACCCCAAACATGGCTTCGACTGTCCCGGCTGCGCCTGGCCGGACGCCACCGACGGCCTGATGCTCGACGTGTGCGAGAACGGCATCAAGCACGTGACCTGGGAGATGACGCACAAGCGCTGCACCCCCGAGTTCTTCGCCGAGCACACCGTCAGCGAGCTGGCCACCTGGAGCGACCACGATCTGGAGGACCAGGGCAGGCTCACCCACCCGATGGTCTACGACGCCGCGACCGATCACTACGTGCCGATCAGCTGGCCCGACGCGTTCGAAATGGCGGGCAAGGCGCTGCGCGAACTCCCCGATCCGAATCTGGCGTCCTTCTACACCTCGGGCCGGTTGGGCAACGAGGCCACCTTCCTCTACCAGCTGATGGTGCGCGAATTCGGCACCAACAATCTGCCCGACTGCTCCAACATGTGTCACGAGGCGAGCGGGCGCGCGTTGCAGGCGGCGCTCGGCACCGGCAAGGGCACCTGCGACATCGACGACTGGGACAAGGCCGACGCGCTGTTCGTGATGGGCATCAACGCGGCCTCCAACGCGCCGCGCATGCTGACCGCGCTGGCCGAGGCGCACAAGCGCGGCGCGCAGATCGTGCACGTCAACCCGCTGGTCGAGGCGGGCGCGCGCAACACGATCATCCCGCACGACTTCGCCGCGATGGCCACCTTCCGCGCCACCGACACCAGCACCATGACCCTGCAGGTGCGCATCGGCGGCGACTTCGCGCTGCTGCGCGGCATCGCCAAACACGTACTGGAGGAAGCGAAGACGGACCCGAAGGCGCTCGATCACGAGTTCATCGAGCGCTACACCGTCGGCTTCGACGCCTATGTGCGCGAGGTCGAGGCCACCACCTGGGCCGAGATCCAGCGCCAGTCCGGGCTGAGCGAACAGGAGATCCGCAAGGCCGCCGGGATCTACTGCGACGCCGACCGCACCGTGATGAGCTGGTGCCTCGGGATCACCCAGCACGAACACGGCGTCGACACGATTCGCGAGATCGTCAACGTGCTGCTCCTGCGCGGCAATCTGGGCCGTGAGGGCGCGGGGCCGTCACCGGTGCGTGGGCACAGCAATGTGCAGGGCAACCGGACGTGCGGCATCGACAACAACCCCACCGCGGAGTTCCTCGACCGGCTCGCGCAGGTGTGCGGGATCGACCCGCCGCGCGCGAACGGCTACGACACCGTCGCCACGATCCAGGCGATGCGGGCGGGCAAGCTCGAATTCTTCCTCAGCATGGGCGGTAACTTCGTGGCCGCGGCCCCGGACGCGGCCTACACCTTCGCGGCGTTCCAGAAGTGCGGGTTCACGGTCAATGTGAGTACCAAGCTCAATCGCAGTCACGTCATCCACGGCAAGCGCGCGCTGATCCTGCCCTGCATCGGTCGCACCGAACGCGACATCCAGCGCGGCGGGCCACAGATCACCTCGATGGAGAACGGCATGGCGGTGGTGCACATGTCGCGCGGCATGAAGAAGCCCGCGTCACCGCATCTGCTGTCGGAGCCGGCGATCCTGGCCGGCATCGCGAAAGCCGCACTGCCCGAGACGAAGACGCCGTGGGAGTACTACATCGAGGACTACGACCGCATCCGCGACACCATGTCGAAGGTGCTGCCCGGTTTCGAGGACTACAACCGCCGGGTCCGGCTGCCGCTGGGCTTCCGCATCCGCCAGCCCGCCCGCGAACTGATCTTCCTCACGCCCTCGGGCAAGGCCGAGTTCTCCACGGCGACTCTGCCCGACATCACCAACCCGCCGGGCGTGCTGACGCTGGCCACCCAGCGTTCCCACGATCAGTGGAACACCAGCATCTACTCCGACAACGACCGCTACCGCGGCGTGAAGAATCTGCGCACGCTGATCTTCATGAACACCGAGGACATGCGCGAACGTGGCCTGCGCGAGTTCGACGAGGTCGACATCACCAGCACCGCCCGCGACGGATCGACCCGGACCCTGCACCGGTACAAGGTGATTCCCTACGACATCCCGGCGGGCTGCGCCGCCGGGTACATGCCGGAGATGAACGCACTGTGCGCGATCGGCGACTACAGCACCGAGAGCGACCAGCCCTTGATGAAGAGCGTGAAAGTCACTGTGACGCGGTCCAGCTGAGCGGTGACCGGCCGCGGCTCCCTACGGGGCCGCGGCCGAGGCGTGTCAGTAGACGTAGACGACCGCGTTCTCGCCGCCGGTGCAGGTGACGAGCTTGCCCGCCGGCGTGCAGTCCATCGTGTAGGTACGCCCCGTCACCGGGCTGGTGGCGACGACGGACCGCGGACCGGCCGCGCTGCCGCCGCTGGCGTACGCCGCGCGGACCGCCTCGGCGAAACCACAGCTGGTGACCGTGCTGCCGATCGCGGCCTTGCCGAAAGCGCCACCGGTGGAGCCGGATTCGCACGGTTGCGCGCCGGCGGGCAGGGTGACCGGCCCGGCCGAAGTGGTCGGCGCCGCCGTGGTGGCGCGCGGGGCCGTGGTGGCCGCTCCCCCGCCACCGATCGGCGCCGCCGAGCTGGGCGCGGCGGCGGTGTCGGTGGCCGAATCGCCGCCCGACATCAGCCGCCAGCCGATCGCGCCGCCGATGACCAGCACCGCGACGGTGAGCACACCGACCAGGATGGGCAGCAGGGCCTTGTTCCGGCCCGAATCCCGCTGCTGCCAGGCGGGTTCCGCGTACCCGGGGTCCGGGCCGTACGGGTCGGCGCCGTAGGCGGGGTCGCGGTAGGCGTGATCACCGTAGGCATTGTTCTCGTCGTACTGCGCGTACGCTTCCTGCCCGCCGTACGGTTCGTCCGACGGGGCCTGGTGCGCGGGGAACGGCGCGGCGCCACCGCGATACTGCTGCGTGGCCTGGGCGCGTTGCGGATCCGGCGCGCCGAACGGCTCACCGCTGGGCGAGGCGCCCTGGTAGTGCTGCGTCGGCGCCGATCGCTGCGCGTCGAACGCGGCCGGGTCGTACTGCTCGGTGGCCGGGCCCTCCTGGCCGCCGTACTGCCTGGTCGCCGCGACCCTGCGCGGGTCCTCCCCCTGGCCCGGCACGCCGCGGTACTGCTCGGTCGGGGCGCCGAACCGGTCGGGCGCGCCGGACTGCGGCTCGCCGAATCGATCCGGGTCACCGAAGCCACCGGCCGGTGCGCCGAAGCGGGAGTCCGGGCCGGGCCGGTCGTGGTCGTCATCGAACCGGTCCTGGCCGGACGCGAACCGCGCGGGCTGTGCGGTGCGGTCGTCATCGAAACCGTCCGGCGCGGAACCGAAGCGATCGTCTTCGCCGCCGAACTTCTCTGTCGGGCCGAAGCGGTGCGGCGAATCCTCTTCCCCGAACATCCCCGCAGGAGCCGCGAATCGGGCGTCGGAGCTGGAGTCGGGCGCGCGGAAGCGTGCGTCCGGGGCGCCGGCCTCCCCGAACGGCGGCTCCTCGTCAGCGAACCCGCCTGCCGGAGACTCGGATTCGGGACCACCGGGGCCGAATCGCGGGTTCGGGTTGGAACGCCCGGAGTCGACGTACTCCCCGACCCGGGGGTCACCCGAGTAGCGCTGCGTGGGCGCCGATCGCTGTGGCACGGGACCGGAATGCCCCTCGGGTCCGGCGCCGAACGGTCCGCCCGGAGCCGCCCCCGGCGCACCGGGATCAGCCCCGAACGGGCCACCCGGCGCACTCGCGGCTCCGAAGCGGTTGCCCGAGACCGGATTCGGCGCATCAGGATCCGAACCGAACGAACCGCCCGGACCACTCGCGGCGCCGAATCGGTTGCCCGCGGCTGAGTTCAGCGCATCAGGATCCGACTCGAACGGGCCGCCCCGGCCGTTCGCGGCACCGAAGCGGTTGTCCGGGAACGGGTTCGGCGCGGCGGGATCCGAGCCGAAGGGGGCCTCGGGGTTGTCGCCGAATTCGGCCGAGCCCTGTGGACCGCCCTGGTAGCGCTGGGTAGGCGCCGATCGTTGCGGGATGGGGCCGGAAGCGCCGTCGAGCGGGGGACGCACGGGATCGGGTGCGCCGAAGGGACTGCCCGCACCCGGACCGCCTGCGGCTGTCGCGTCGGCGTTGGGGCCGAAGCGCGGGTTGGGGTTGGAGCGGCCCGTGTCGACGTACTCCGGCGGGGGGCCCGCGTAGCGCTGGGTGGGGGCCGCGCGCTGGGGAACCGGGCCCGAAGGGGTCGCGTCGGCGAAGCCGGCCGGGGCTGGGTACGGGGTCTGCGGCACCGGGCCCGAAGTGGCGCCGGGCTGGGCGCCTTCGTAGAGGTGGGCGTCGGGGAACGGGCGCATCTTGGGCAGGCCCTGATCCGGGGTGTAGGCGGGCGGCGGCTCCGGCGCGACCGGGGCGTCCGCGGGCGGGAGCGGCGTGAAGTAGGTGTCGTCGGGACGGATCTCGGCGGGGCCCGTCGGCTGGATCACCGCGGGGATCGACACCTCGCCGGTGCCCTCGGCCGGGACACGCTGGAAGCCGGCGGTCTCCGGGTTCGCGGGCGGCCGGATGATCAGCGTCGGCTGCGCGCCGGTCGCCTGGGTCTGGCTGCGCGAGGTCTCGATGCCGCCGGTCGCGGTGACCGCGCCGACGACGCGGAACTCCCCGGTCGGCGTCGGCACGGCGTCGGCGTTGTCGTCATCGGAACCGGCAGTCCCACGACCCTCGCCGGGCACCTTCCGCCCACCGGACACAGTGCGACCACCAGCATCCGCGCCACCGAGCTTCCGACCACCCGGGACCTCATGACTACCGCTGCCCCCACCCACGGGCCCGGCCTGTCCAGCGTCGGCACCACCGGGCACACCCCGCCCGCCGGTCCCACCACCGCCGGGCGCACCCTGACCACCGGGAACCGGATGACCACCGGTCCCCACGCCGCCGGGCAGATTCCAGCCCTCGGGCGCCTTGCCCGGCACCGGGTTCCGCGCACCGGCCGCGCCGAAGGCCGCCGCCCCCGCCGCGGCGCCGGTACCCGGGCTGGGCACACCCATCGCCCCGGCGCCCTGCGGACCACGCATCGGCAGGCCGTCCTGGATCGCGGCGACCAGCGCTTCCCTGGCCGCGACCGCGAGTTCGCCCGCGCTGGCGTAGCGGTCGGCGGGGTCCTTGGCCATGCCGATCGCGATCACCTCGTCGAGGCTCGACGGCAGGCCGGGCAGCAGGGTGCTCGGCTTGGGCGGGGCTTCGGAGAGATGGGCGCGGATGAGCACGCTCATGCTGGCGGCGGGGAACGGTGCGGCGCCGGTGAGGCATTCGTGCAGGACACAGGCCAGCGAGTAGACGTCGGCGCGGCCCGAGATGGGGCCGACGTCGAAGCGTTCCGGCGCCATGTAGATGTAGGAGCCCATGGCCATCCCGGCCTGGGTCACCGCGCTGTCGCCCTCGGTGTGGGCGATGCCGAAATCGGCGAGATACGCGAAATCGGCGGGCGTCACCAGGATGTTGGCGGGTTTCACGTCACGGTGCACCAGCCCGCCCGCGTGCGCCGCGTCGAGCGCGGCCGCGATCTGCTCGACCACCGCGACCGCCCGGTCGGGGCTGAGCGGCCCGCCGGCGCGCAGGACGGTCCGCAGATCGGTGCCGGGAACCAGGCGCATGTCGATGAACAGCACCCCATCGATCACGCCCCAGTCGTGAATCGGGATGACGTGCGGTTCGGCCAGTTTCGCCGCCGCCTGGGACTCGCGCCGGAACCGGACCTGATAGGCGGGATCCTGGGCGAGCTCGGGTGCCAGCAACTTCAGGGCGACCACCCGGTCCTTGCCGGTGTCGTAGGCCTCGTAGACCTCGCCCATTCCGCCTTTGCCCAGCATCGACCGCAACTCGTACGGGCCGAATCTGCTCCCCGTCCGTGACCCAGGTGCCTGCACCAGCGTCCGCCTCCCACTTCTGGCATGCCCGAAGACCTGCTCGTCAGAAGGAGGATTCTCCCGGTGTCACCACGCCGTGGTCAAACGCGAACACGATGGCGGCGGCTCGGTCACGCAGGTCCAGCTTGCCGAAAATGTGTCCTACGTGGCTTTTCACGGTGACTTCGGAGATGCCGAGTTCGGCGGCGATCTCGCTGTTGACCCGCCCGCGCCCGATCAGTTCGAGCACTTCGTACTCGCGCGCGGTGAGGTCGCCGAGCCGGTGATCGCTGCGCGTACCGGTCGGTCGCACCGTGCGGTACGCGGTGAGCACGCGACCGGTCACCGACGGGTCGAGCCACGCGCCGCCCGCGGCGACGGTGCGCACCGCGCGGATCAGGTCCTCGGCGGGCGAGTCCTTGAGCAGGAAGCCGGCCGCGCCCGCGCGCAGCGCACCCGAGAGGAGCTGATCATCGTCGAAGGTGGTGAGCACGAGCACCGGCGGCGCGTCGGGACGCGCGCGCAGCAACCGCGTCGCATCGATGCCGCCGACCCGTTTCATCCGCAGATCCATCAGCACCACGTCGGGGCGCTCGGCCGCGACCGCGGCCACCACCTCGTCGCCGTCGGCGCATTCGGTGACGGTGAAGCCGTCGCGGCGGCGCAGGATGCGGCGCAGACCTCCCCGAACGAGTTCCTGATCGTCGACGACGAGCACCGTCACCGGGTTGTCGATCGGCGCGGCGGCCGTCACGTGTCCTCCTGGGGCTTGGTCTTGAGCAGGCCGGGCAGCAGCGCGGTGATGGTCGAGCACGCCCCGGATTTCAGCGGGAAGCTCGCCCGCACCGTCCACCCGTCGTCGGCGACGCCCGCGCTGATGCGGCCGCCGAGCAGTTCGGTGCGTTTGCGCATGCCGCGCAGGCCCATGCCGACATCGCGTCGGGGCGGCGGACCGACGGGCATCGGGTTGGTCACCACCAGCGTCGCCAGCTCGGGGGCGACGTCGAGCCGAACGGTCGCGGCGGCGCCGGGCGCGTGCTTGGCCACGTTGGCCAGCGACTCCTGCCCGATCCGGTACAGCGCGTGCCCGACGGTGCCCTCGACCACGGTCAGGTCGCCGGTGCGGGTGTATTCGACGTCGAGTCCGGCCCGCCGGAAGTCGCCGACGAGTTCGTCGATGTCGGCCGCACTCGGTTCCGGGGGCAGCAGCGCGGGGCTGGTGTCGAGCATGCCGACGGTGCGGCGGATGTCGGCCATCGCCTGTCGGCCGAGGCGTTCGGCGTCGACGAGCGCGTCCACCGCCTCGGTGACGTCGTCGTCGGTCTGCAGCGCGCGCCGGGCCGCGGTCAGATGCAGCAGCGTGATCGACAGCGAATGCGCGATGACGTCGTGCACCTCGCGGGCGATCCGGCGCCGTTCCTCGTCGGCGGCCTGTACGGCGCGAATCGCCTGGTTCTCGCGCTCTTGATAGAGGAACCGGCGCTGATACTGCAGCAACACCCCGACGAAGACACCGAGCACGATGCCGAGCACGTACATCGGCAGCCCCTGCAACCGCTGCCCCGCGTTCCCCCACTGGACGTGGCCCGCGAGGTCGAAGGCGACCAGCTCGAGGATCGCGAGCAGCGCGAACCCTACGGTGATCCCGCGCGAGGCGACCGCCGCCACCTCTCCAGCGACGATCACCAGCACGAACGGCGCGAAATCGGCGCTGACCGGCTGCAGCAGGAACAGCCCGCAGGAGAGCAGCGCCGACCCTTTCAACAGCGCCGGATGCGGCTTCACCCCGAAGATCGCGAACAGCGGGATCGGCAGGAAGGCGGTGGCCATCGCCACCAGCGGCAGCGGGCTCGGGAAGTAGGAGTGCCGCTGGATCACGGCCGCGCCGGTGATCACCAGCAGGGCGAGGTCGGCCCCGATGATCACGGCGGGCGGGTAGTCGTAGGGCAGGGACTCGATGCGCTCACGAACGACGTCGAGCAGCCGTCGCATCCCCTCCCGCGGCCGGTCCGCGAGCCGCCGCCAGCGGCCGTGCGGGCCCGCCGTGCTCGCGGGAAGGGCGTGACTCACCTCCATGGGGTAAGGCTAGCCGCCGGGCCGGGCGGTCGTCATCGTCCCGCGAACGGGCGCGGTCTCCTACCCGGGTAGGAGGAGAAGTCGGGTCCCGGGCACGACGATTCCGGCCCGGCGCGGCCGTAGCGTGAGTGACACCGCTCACGGAAGGTGAAGCCCATGACCTGGACCGATCAGCACCGCCGCACCGAGATCGTGCACACCGTGCTCGCCAGGGCCTCGATCGACCCGCGCGACCCCCAGCTGTTCACCGGCCTGGCGGGGCTGGACGAACTCTTCGGCGGGATCGACGGCCTCCTGCAAGCCCTGGCCTACCGCTGGAACAACCACCTGCGCGCCAAACTCGAACAAGCCGAGATCGAAGGACATTCGGCGGTGGAGGCCTATCTGGAACTGGCCGCCGAGCAGCCCGCGCTGCGCGCTCTTCTCGACGCGCACGCCTCGACCGGGCAGACTACCCGTACCCGCGCGTTCGCGCGCTGACCATTCCCATCCGACCGAAAACCCCTGGGGGCCAAGAACATGCCGGACAACGATTCGCCGATGCTGGAGCTGACGCGAGTGGTCAAGCAGTACCGCGTCGGCGAACAGCGGGTACGCGCGCTCGACGAGGTGAGCATGCGCATCGAGGCGGGCCAGTTCACCTCGATCATCGGGCCTTCCGGTTCCGGCAAGAGCACCCTGCTGCATCTGCTCGGCGCGCTGGACAAGCCGGACGAGGGCTCGATCCGCTTCCGCGGCACCGAGATCGGCGGTCTCGACGAAGACGCCCAGGCCGCGTTCCGTCTGCAACAGGTCGGTTTCGTCTTCCAGTTCTTCAACCTGTTGCCCACGCTGTCGGCCTGGGAGAACGTCGCGGTGCCGAAGTTGCTGGACGGCACCGGATTACGCAAGGCCAAGCCGCGCGCGCTGGAGCTGCTCGAACTGGTCGGTCTCGGCGATCGGGCCCAGCACCGGCCCGCCGAGCTCTCCGGTGGGCAGATGCAGCGCGTCGCGGTGGCGCGGTCGCTGATCATGGATCCGCCGCTGATCCTGGCCGACGAGCCCACCGGAAACCTGGACTCCAAGACCGGCGCGTCCATCCTGGAACTGCTGGGTGAGATCACCGCGCAGGGCAATTCGGTCGTGATGGTGACCCATGACATGGGCGCCGTCGCCTACTGCGATCGGGTGATCACCCTGCACGACGGCCGCATCGACGCCGACGACGTCGTGGCAGCGCGGGTCGACGCATGATCGCGGCGATGTGGGATCGGTTGCGGCTGTTCAACATCGGTGAACTGATCCGCCATCCTGGCCGCACCGTCATGTCGACGGCGGTGATGGCGGTGTCGGCCTCGCTGCTGGTCGCCGTGCT
Source organism: Nocardia neocaledoniensis (assembly GCF_003182135.1). Classification (GTDB taxonomy): domain Bacteria; phylum Actinomycetota; class Actinomycetes; order Mycobacteriales; family Mycobacteriaceae; genus Nocardia; species Nocardia neocaledoniensis. The sequence continues at coordinate 890,489 of NZ_QGTL01000001.1, forward strand.
GAGCATCTCCGGCTCGGTCACCGGCTCGGTGGACCGGCTCACCCAGGGCCTGGCCGGCGCGGCCGAACTCGAGATCACCGGCATCACCGACGCCGGCTTCGAGCAGTCCCTGCTCACCCGGATCAGCGCCACGCCCGGCGTCGCGACAGCGGTGCCGATGCTGCGCACGACGCTCGGCGCCGGTCCCGACCGGGCCATGCTGGTCGGCGCCGACGCGAATGTCGCCGCGCTGGGCGGAGATCTGGCCGGTCCGATGGCCGAGCACACGGCCAAGCTGGTCAGCACGCCGCGCGGGGTCCTGGTCGGCGCCGCCATGGGCTACCAGGTGGGCGACAGCATCCCGATCGGCTGGGGCACCGGCACGGTGGCGGGCGTGCTCGACGACGAGGCGACCAACCGGCTCAACGGTGGTCACCTGATCGCGGCCCCGCTGCCGCTCGCGCAGTTGCTCACCAACCGGGTCGATCGGCTCGACTCCGTGCAGATCCTGCCGAAGCCGGGCACCGACATCGGGCAGCTGCGGGCCGATCTCACGGCCGCCGTGGACGGGCGCGCCGTGGTCGCCGAGCCCAGCCTGCGGACGGCGCAGGCCGGCGGCGCGATCCAGATCCTGCGGTACTCCACGCTGATGTCTTCGGCGGCGGCGCTGATGGTTTCGGCGTTCCTGATCTACAACGCGATGAGCATGGCGGTGGCCCAGCGCAGGCCGACGCTGTCGCTGCTGCGGGCGATCGGCGGGCAGCGCGGGCCGATGGTGCGCGACCTGCTGGTCGAGGCGGCGCTGCTCGGGCTCATCGGCGGCGCCATCGGCTCGGCGATCGGGGCCGTGATGGGCCGGTTCGCGATCGAGCGACTGCCTGCGGCGATCGTGCAGTCGGTGGAGTCGCGGACCGAGTTCATGGTGCCGAACTACGCGGTGCCCGCGGCGATCGTGGCCTGCGTGGTGGCGACCGTGCTGGCAGCGGCGATCGCGGCGCGTCAGGTGTACAAGGTGGCGCCGGTGGAGGCGCTGGCGCCGGTGGAGGCCAGTGATTCGGCCGCCGACAACGCGGTGCTGCGCTGGGCGGCGCTGGCCGGCGGGCTCGGCCTCGTCGGCGTGGCCGTCGCGCTGGCCTTCCTGGACCTCGGACGGATCTCGCTGGGCGCCATCTCGACCTCGTTCGCCGCGGCGGTCTTGCTCTGCTTCGCCGCCACCGGCCCGATCGTGCGCGGCGCCGCCGGAATCGCCCGCTGGTTCGGCGCACCCGGCGCACTCGGCGCCACCACGCTCGAACGCGCGCCCCGCCGGGTGTGGGCGACCGCGATGACCGTGATGATCGGCGTCGCGGCCGTGGTGGCGCTCGGTGGCGCGTCGGGCAACATGGTCGACTCGGCGACCGAATCGTTCGAGAGCCTGGCCGACACCGATCTCTATGTGAGCGGCAGCCCCGTCGAGCAGTTCCCGACCGGCCCGATCCTGCCGCCCGAACTGCGCGAGAAGGTGGCCGCGGTGCCCGGCGTCGCGTCGGTGCGACCCGCGCAGATGGCGTTCGCGACCGTCGGCACCGGGCGGGTGATGGTGCAGGGCTACCCGCCGACGGCCGACGAGAGCAGGCTGAGCGCGGTCGACCCGGCCGTGGTCGAACGGATGGAGCGCCGCGAGGGTGTGGTCGTGACGCGCGATGTCGCCCGGTCGATGCACGTGGCCGCCGGAGACGAGATCACCATGCCCACGCCGTCGGGTGCACGGACCGTGCCTGTCCTGCAGGTGATTCCGTACTTCACCGCAGTGTCGGGCGTGGTGATGATGAACCTGGATCAGATGCGGGAGTGGTATCAGCGCCCCGGCGAGACCATCCTGTCGGTGGAGTACGCCCCGGGCGCCGACCCCGCGACGGCCCAGGCGGCGGTGCGCGCACTGGTCCCCGAGGAGTACTACGTCGCGACCGGCGCCGACATGGTGAACGCCATTTCCTCGGGCGTGCAGCAGGGCGCGGCGATGAGCAACATGATCCTGTGGATCGTGGTGCTGGTGGCGACGGTGGCCCTGCTCAACACCCTGATGCTGTCGGTCCTGGAGCGGCGCAGGGAACTCGGCGTGCTGCGCGCCATGGGCACCAACCGCAAGTTCCTGTTGCGCTCGGTGCTCGCCGAGGCGGCGGGCATCGGATTCATCGGCGCCGCCATCGGTCTTGTGATCGGCGTGGGGGTGCAGTATCTCGGCACCGTCGCCATCGGCCACGCCATGACGATCGACATCGTCTACCGGCCGAGCCCCCTGTTACTGGTGTACGGCATCGTCGCCCTGGGACTCGCGCTGCTCGGGTCGATTCCGCCCGCCTTCCGCGCGGCGCGGATGCCGATCGTCGCCGCGCTGGCCGTGGACTGACGGTTGTCGCGGTGTCACCGGTCCGGCCGGTGGCACCGCGACGAGGGGCTAGCGCGTGGCGCCCGTCAGCATGGCGCGATGGAATTCCCAAGCATCGCTGATGATCTCCGCGACGTCCGTCCGGCGCGGCGCCCAGCCGAGCCGCTGGTGCGCTTTCGCCGAGGAGGCGACGCAGACCGCCGGGTCACCGGGTCGCCGGTCCTCGACATCGATCGGGAAGTCGGCGCCGGTCACAGCGAGCACGGCGTCGATGATCTCGCGATTGGAGAACCCGCGGCCGTTGCCCAGATTGAACACCTCGTGCTCGCCGGGCCGGACCGCGTCGAGCGCGAGCAGGTGCGCGTCGGCGAGATCGGCGACGTGGATGTAGTCACGCACGCAGGTGCCGTCCTCGGTGGGATAGTCGGTGCCGAAGAGGGTGAACCGGGCTCGTTGGCCGTCGGCGGCCTGCAGCAGGATCGGGATCAGATGCGATTCGGGATCGTGCCGTTCGCCCAGCGCGACGCCGTCGGCCGTGCGGACCGCGCCCGAGGCGTTGAAGTACCGCAGTGACGCGGCACCCAGCGTGGTCGAGGCGCCGCACTCCCCCGCGATCATCTGATCGACGGCGAATTTCGTGGCGGCGTAGGGGTTGTTGGGCCGCACCTCGGCGTCCTCGTCGAAGGGTGTCCGGCCGTCGCCGGTGTACATGCTGCCGGTGCTGGAGAAGATCAGCCGCGGCACCGCGGCGCGCCGGATCGCGCGCAGCAGGGCCAAGGACCCCTCGATGTTGTTGTGCCAGTACTTCTCCGGATTCCGCACCGATTCGGCGACCTCGATGGACGCGGCGAAATGCAGCACGCCGTCGAATCCTGCCGCGGGCGTGAGGATCTCGGCGACCTCGTGGACCGGCATCTCGTGGAACGTCGCCGCGCCGGGAACGTTCTCCCGGAAGCCGGTGGCCAGGTTGTCGAGCACGTGGACATCGTGCCCGGCGTCGACGAGTCGGTGCGCGGTCACGCCGCCGATGTATCCGGCGCCGCCGGTGACGAGCAGTTTCACGGCTCTCCTCGGGTTCTAGCGGACGATGGTCAGAGTGGAACGTCCTCCCACCAGGCGATGATCTCGTCCTGGGCGGAGGGGCGCGGGGCGCCGGCGGTGCCGCTGCTGCCGCGGCGGCTCACGGCGATGAGGTAGTTCGCGCGCAGGTCGTCTTCGGGGAAACCGATCACCTGGTGCGCGGTGATCATGCGAGCGCTGGAGGGATCGGGGACCACCCACCGGCGCAGGTCGAACTCGACGCCGTCCTTGTCGCCGGGATAGCGGACCGCGGCGGGCAGCGCCTCGACCACCGACCTGGCGTGCGCGGCGGACGGGTACTCGAGCACGAGGTAGCTCACCGACCCCGCGTTGTTGTCGGTGCGTTCACACTGCCAGCCCGCGCTGATCGGATTCCACTGCAGCGCCGGTTCCTTCCACTCCAGCTCACTCACGGACCGCACCGCGAAGCAGCGCGCACCGCGATAGCCCGGCCCCTCTCCCGTGACGCCCTGCGGGACCAGAGTGGGAAACACCCGCCGGCTCTTGGCGAACGAATCCCCCACTGTCGTCGCGGAGCTCGACGGCGGGCCGGCCGCGGCCGCATCGGGCGCCTGGTCTTCGTCGTTCCCACCGACCACGACGGCGACCAGCGCCACCAGCAGCGCCACCAACGCCACGACGAGGCCGACGAGCGCCAACCATCCCAGCCGGTGCAGGCCCGACATCCGCTTCGGCACGGGCAGCCGCGGACCGGGCCGAGCCCGGCCCATGGGCGGAGGAGGCGCGGGGTACGGGTGCGCGCCGCGCCCCGGCCCCCCGGTACCGCGACGAGCGTCGGCCGGAACGTCCGCGCCACCCAGGGCATCGACGGGGCTTCGCTGATGTTCTTGCCGGGCGGCGTCATCACCCATGTCGAACGGCTTGTCTGGGCGGTCCACGCCACTACCGCCGCCAGCCGCGCCACGCCCTTCGCCGATGCCGCCATCGGCACCGTCGCCGCCTACGACCGTGGCAGTTCTGTCGCCTGAGTCGGCACCGCCACCCACGTCGACACTGCCGCTCGGAGGGCCGTCGACGACTGCGGCGGCACCACCGACCTCCTGGCGGTGGTCTGTCGCCGGAGCTCCGGAAGAATCAGCCGGCATACCGTCCGTGGTGTCGCCCCCGGATCCCGGGACGACCACCCCGGCGGACCCAGAACCCGGCGCACCGGAGGTCGCACCACGCCCTGCTACCCCGGAACCGTCGCCGCCTGCCGAATCGGAAGCCGCGTCCGGCTCCCCGAAATCTGGTAACTCCTCGGACGAAGCACCGCCCGCATCCGCGATCGAGCCCGGCGTCGAGCCGGGCGAAGCGCCCGAATCAGCGGCCGTGCCAGTGCCGCCACCCGCGTCGGCGAGCTTCGCGTCGGCTCCGGAAACCGCAGGGGCACCGGACTTGTCGGCCTGATGCGGCGTACCGGCCGAGGCCGCGATCGTGGTGACTGTGGTCGGCGCGTTCGCATTCGCGGCCAACCGTGCGGAGTCCGGCATCGGCACGACATCGGTGACCGCCGACTCGGATCCGTCGGGGCGGGCCGCCGCGGAGTGATCGCCTGCCACCTCTCGACCGTCGCCGGCCCGCGCCGGTTCGGGAGTCTCGGCCGGCTCGTCGGCCGCAGTGCCCAGCCGACCAGCTGCCGGTCCGCCGCTCGCGGCAGACGGATCCGATTCGGCCCGCCCGCCGCGATCACCGACGGCACCGGTTCCGCCATCGACCGACGCCGCCCCTTCCCGACCATCCCGTTGCGACGGAGCGGCGGCGACCGACGGCGCGTCACCCGCGGGCGCGGACGAATGCCGCTGCCCCACAGCAGGTATCGCCGCCACCTGCGCGTCGGCCTGTGGGTGCCCCACAGGCGGCACCGGTGGCGGCTGCGTCGGGGGCTGATGCGCCCCAGCCGGCGCGACCGGCGCCTGGGAGTTGTACGCCCCAGGGTGTCCGGATTCAGGGTGGTCGGCGACCAGTGCAGGCCGCTGTGAGCTCGGAACCTGCGCAGACGAACCGGGACTCGGATGCGGCCCCGGCGCAACGGAACCCGACTGCGACACAGGCGAACCCGACCCAGGCTGCGGACCTGGCACAGCGGGACCCGGTTGGGGCACAGGCGAACCCGATCCAGGCTGCGGCACAGGCGAACCGGAGCCCGGTTGCGGCCCCGGCGCAGCGGAACTCGGGTGAGGCGAAGGCGAACCGGGACCCGGGGGCGGCGGTGCGGGCGAAGCGGGGCCAGGGTGCGGCGGTGCCGGTGCGGCGGGCACGCGTGGTGGGGCGGCGGGTGCCGGTGGCGCGACAGGTCCCCAATTCGGTGGCGGGGCAGCCTGCCTCGGCTGGACCGGCGGGGAGGCATATCCGGGCGCGGCCGGTGGATACGGACCGGCGGCCGATGGGGGTGGGTAGTACGCGGTGGGCCGGGGCAGGACGGGTGGGGTGTTGGAGGTGAGGGCCTTGCGGGCCGCCTTGGCGAAGGCGGTGCAGGAGTCGAAGCGGGCGGCGGGGTGTTTCGCCATGGCGGCGGCCAGGACCGCGTCGAGGGCCGGCGGTAGGCCGTGGCGGCGCAGGGCCAAGGGCTGCGGGGGCAGGTGCAGGGTGCCGCGGATGATCTCGTTCGGATCCGGGGAATCGAAGGGGGCGATGCCGGTGAACAGCCAGTACAGGGCACAGGCCAGGGAATACTGGTCGGACCGGTGGTCCAGCTCGGCGCCGGTCATCTGTTCGGGCGAGGCGTAGGCCAGCGTCGCGGTGAACATGCCCTGCTGGGTCAGGTGGGTGGAATCGGCGCGCAGCCGGGCGATCCCGAAGTCGGTGAGGAACACCCGCTCGCCCTGGCCGCCACTGGAGCGGGCCAGCAGGATGTTGGCGGGCTTCACGTCGCGGTGCAGCACTCCCCTGCCGTGCGCGTAGTCCAGGGCGTCGGCGACCCCTTCGATGATCTGCACGGCCCGTTCTGGCGGCAAGGTCATCGGGTCGACGGTGGCCGCGTCGATCCCGTCGACGTACTGCATGCTGATCCACAGCTGTTCGCCCTCGGCGCCACGGTCGAAGACGGTGACGATGCCGGGATGGTCGAGCCCGGCGGCCAGGTCGGCCTCCCGCTCGAACCGCGCGCGAATGCGGGCGTCGGCGAACAGGTCCCGATTGAGCAGCTTGAGCGCGGTCAACCGGTCCAGCCGCGGGTGCCGGGCCAGGTACACCGTGCCCATGCCGCCCTGGCCGAGCATCCGCTCGACGGTGAACCCGGCGAACACCTCACCGATCTCGAGCACTGCGACCCCCTTCCGGCCTCCGTGGCGGACCAGCATGGCACCCGCGACCGCGTGTGACCACGTTCATTCGAATTCTCGCCGAAAATCGGTGAAACTTGCCATCAGTCGTCCGGGATCGTCCGGACGCGCTCGACGAGTAGTTTGCACCGCCGGAGATCAGCGCCGACGCGCAGTGGGTGGTGGGGAGGATCCGGTGGTGAATTCCATAGGGAGGGCAGCGGTCGTTCGCAGGCTGCTGCACAGTGTGGTGCTCGTGTCGGCCGCGCTGAGCGCCTCGTGCGCGTTGCCGGACGCCCCGGCCGCGGTGCGTGCCCCGACGGTCGCGGTGCGCAGCGAGGACGCCGGGAATCCCGGCCTGTCGATCATGCGGCCCGACTCGCTGACCGCGGAGTTCACCCAGTTGCAGGCCCAGTTGCCCGGCCAGGTCGGGATGGCGCTGATGCCGGTCGGCGGCGGCCGGATGACGATCTACGGCGACTGGACCACCGGCATCGCCTGGTCCACCATGAAGGTGCCGCTGGCCGTCGCCGCGCTGCGCCACGATCAGGACCAGTCGATCTTCGAGATGGTGCAGGCCGCGATCACCGTGTCGGACAACGACGCCGCCTACGGGCTGTGGGAATCCCTCGGTGACGGCGAGGAGGCGGCGGCGGCCGTGCAGCAGGTGCTCGACGAGGCGGGCGACATCCCGGCGGGCAAGCAGAGCGTGCGCACCGAGCTCGACTACACCTCCTTCGGCGGCACCGAGTGGTCGCTGGCCAATCAGGTGCGCTTCGCCTCGCGGCTGCCCTGTCTGCCACAGACCGAGGTCGTCACCAAGCTGATGGGCGAGATCACCCCCGAGCAGGGCTGGGGTCTCGGCCTGCTCGACAACACCGAGTTCAAGGGCGGCTGGGGCCCCGACGACTACACCGGCGTGTACACGGTGCGCCAGTTCGGGCTGGTGCCGGTGGGCAGCGGTCAGCTGGCGGTCGCCCTTGCCGCGCAGGCGGATTCGGGCACCTTCGACGACACCACCGCGCTGCTGGACCGGATGGCCCTGCTGCTGGCCCGGCACCTGCCGGAGCTGCGCGGCGGCGTCTGCCCGCGCTGAGCCCACCGGCTCAGCCGGGGACGACCAGGCCGGATTCATAGGCCAGCACCACGGCTTGGGCCCGGTCGCGCAGGCCGAGCTTCGAGAAGACCTTGGAGACATGGGTTTTCACCGTCTGCTCGGCGACGAACAGCGCGGCCGCGATCTCGGTGTTCGACAGCCCCTTGGCGACCAGTTCGAGCACCTCGCGTTCGCGCGGGGTGAGCGAGGCCAGCGCGGGCGCGGCGGGGGTACGCGCCGTGCTGCGGCGCCGGGTGACGTCGGCGATCAACCGGCGCGTGATGGTCGGCGCCAGCAGCGCCTCGCCGTCGGCGACCACCCGCACCGCCCGCACCAGTTCCTCGGCGGGCGCGTCCTTGAGCAGGAACCCGCTCGCACCGAGGCTCAGCGCCTCGTAGACGTAGTCGTCGATGTCGAAGGTGGTGAGCATCAGCACGCGCACCGGCGGATCGAAGCCGGCGGCGAGGATCGCGCGGGCCGCCTCCAGCCCGTTCATCTCGGGCATGCGCACGTCCATGAGGACGACGTCGGGACGCAACCGCTTGGCCTCGGCCACGGCGATCCGCCCGTCGGCCGCGTCACCGATGACGCTGATGTCGGGCTGGGCGGCCAGCAGCGCGCCGAAACCCTGCCGCACCATCGCCTGGTCGTCGGCGATCAAAACGGTAATAGCCACTCGACCACCCTAGTAGGCGCGCGGGATCCTCGGCCCGCGCGCGGACGAGTACGCCTACGGGGTGGGCAGTTTCGCGGCGACCTCGAAGCCGCCGTCCGCGGTGGGCGCCGCGGCGAGTTCGCCGCCGACCGCCTCGACCCTGGTACGCATGCCCTCGATACCGTGTCCGCCGCCGAGGCCGGGTCGCGCCACGGTGGCCGAGGGCGCGTTGCGGACGGTCACCGTCACCGCGCCGGGCCCGACGGCGAGCGCGACCAGGACCGGGGCGCCGGGCGCGTGCCTGGCCGCGTTGGCCAGCGATTCCTGCACCACGCGGTACACGGTGAGCCCGGTGGTCTCCGGGACCGACTCCAGCGCACCGGTGACCGTCCACTCGACCGGCATCCCGGCTCGCTGGGCCGAGGCGCACAGCTCGGGCACGTCGACCGCGCGCGGCTGGGGCGCGTGCTCGGGCAGCTGCCCGTCACTGCGCAGCACCCCGAGCATGCCGCGGATCTCGTTGAGCGCGGTGCGCGCGGTGGCGCCGATGGACTCGAACTCGGTCCGCGCCGCCGGATCGAGATCGGCGATCCGGTACGGCGCGGTCTGGGCCTGCACCACCACCATCGACATGTGGTGGGCGACGACATCGTGCAGGTCACGCGCGATGCGCGCCTTCTCCTCGAGAATGGCCCGCCGCGCGCGTTCGACCTCGGTGACCTCCTCCTGCCACTCGAGTTTGCGCCGCGAGGCGAGCAGCGTCCGCACCAGATACCCGAACAGCGCCAGCGCGCCGAACCCGATCGGCCAGCCCCACAGCGGTCCGGCGGCCGAGCCCGGCATGGTGGTGGCGAACAGCATCGACTGCGCCGCCCAGGCGACCACGACGATCGGCACCGCGGCCCGCAGCGCCACCGCGAACAGCAACACGAACAGCACGATGATGTGCACCACCTGGAACGGCACGTCGTTACCGGGGGTGGACGACAACGCCAGCGAGATCAGCAGCGCCGCCCCGGCCGAGATGGCCCAACCGAGCGCCGGGTTGATCCGCACGAACAGGATCGGGAACACCGCGAGCGCCGCGAGCAGCGGCGCGAGCGGCGCGGGCACCTCGTGGGTGACGAACAGGGTCGGCCAGGCGATGCTGTAGAGGATCAGCGCGACCGCGACGGTCCCGATATCGAACCAGGTGCGCGCGGCGATTCGGCGCGCGGCGGGGCGCAGTTGTCCAGGCATGGCACGAGCCTACGAACCGCCCGGTCGGCGGACCTCATACCCACGTGCCAAATCGGACCCCCTACCCTGGTGTGACCCCGGCGCCGGGTCACCCGCCCGCGCGTCCCGAGAACCGGTCCGCAGCGGGATGCCCGCCGCGCGCCCCGCTCCTTACCGTCGGAGGCCATGAACACCCCGCTTCGCCCGGTACCCGCCGCCCGCCGTGCCCGTACCGCAGTCTCCGCCGCCTCCGCGTCCGACACCACGCACCGCCGCCGTAGCGGGGTCGCCCTGTGCACCGCGGGCGTGGCCATGGCCGCCGCGGTCGTCATGTCGGCGCCCGGCGCGATGGGCACCACCCCCGGCGGCACCGAGAACGCCGCGGCGGCCGCGGTGGTCCGCGCGCTCACCGACGACGATCCCGACGCCACCTCGCTGATCCCGCGCGACTTCGGCTACAAGTTCGGCTACGACCCGGCCCAGCAGGACGGTCTGCTGCTGAACCCGAACGGCAGCTGCTCTTCGCCGGTGACGTTGCCCGCCGAGTTCGCCGCGGCCTGCAAGGCGCACGACCTCGGCTACGACATGCTTCGCTACGCCGAGCGGGTCGACGAGCCGCTGGGTCCGTGGGCCCGTCGGTCGGTGGACGCGGCGCTGAACCGCCGCATCCACGCCGCCTGCGAGCTGCGCGACGACGAGTTCTCCCGGGCCCGCTGCGGGGTGATGGCCGACATCGCGTTCACCGCGGTCGATGTGAACTCGCGGCGCCAGGAGTACGGCGCCCCGGTGGTGGAGAACGTCTTCGCCGAGACCGACCCGGCCGACCGGCCGAACCTGTGGCCACTGGCGCGCACGGTGCTCGGGCTGTTCGCGGCGACAGCCGCCTCGGCGGTGATCATCGATGCGCTGCGGAAACGACGCCGTCGCCTGATCTGATCCGCTTGCCGAAAATTAGAACATGTCCTAGTTTTCACGCATGGCCCTGACTATCGACGAAACGATCGAGATCGACGCCCCCGCCGAGAAGGTGTGGCAGGTCCTCACCGATTTCGGTCGCTACGGCGAATGGAACACCTTCTGCTACGAGGCCGCGAGCACCCTGGTCCCGGGCGAGCCGATCGACATGAAGGTGAACCTCGGCGGCAACAAGCGACCCCAGCGCGAATGGATCCGCAGCCACACCCCCGGCTCCGAGTTCAGCTACACGATGAAGCCGGTGCCGGCGGGCGCGCTGCACAGCCTGCGCTCGCACACCGTGGTGCCGCTCGGCGCCGACCGCTGCCGCTACGAATCGCGGTTCACGCTGGCCGGCTGGCTGAGCCCGGTGGTGACCCTGGCCCTGGGCAAGCACCTGCGCGCCGGCTTCACCGCGATGACCGCCGGCGTCGCGAAGCGGACCACCGAGATCTGAGAAACGGGGTGCGCCAGGCCGATCCGGCCCCGCGCACCCCGTTCGTCTTCGTCGGTCAGACCGCCGCGGGCACCGGCAGTGCGCCGCGCGCGAGCTCGTAGGCCGCGCCCACCCGGTACAGCCGGTCGTCGGCCAGCGCGGGCGCCATGATCTGCAGGCCCACCGGCAGGTTGTCGTCGGCCGACAGCCCCGAGGGTACCGACATGCCGCAGTGCCCGGCCAGGTTGGTCGGCAGCGTGCACAGGTCGGACAGGTACATGGCCAGCGGGTCGTCGACCTTCTCGCCGAGCTTCCACGGGGTGAACGGGCTCGTCGGCGAGACCAGCACGTCGACCTGCTCGTAGGCCCGGTCGAAGTCCTGCGCGATCATCGTGCGCACCTTGAGCGCCTGACCGTAGTAGGCGTCGTAGTACCCGGCCGAGAGCGCGTAGGTGCCGATGATGATGCGGCGCTTGACCTCGGGGCCGAAACCGGCCTCACGGGTCAGCGACATCACCTGGTCGGCGCTGTGGCTGCCGTCGTCACCGACGCGCAGGCCGTAGCGCATGGCGTCGAAGCGCGCCAGGTTCGACGACACCTCCGAGGGCATCACCAGGTAGTACGAGGACAGCGCGTACTCGAAGTTCGGGCACGACACCTCGATCACCTCGGCGCCGAGATCCTTCAGCACCGCGACGGCGGCGTCGAAGGAGGCCAGCACGCCGGGCTGGTAACTGTCGGAATGCAATTCGCGCACCACGCCGACGCGCACGCCGCTGAGGTCACCGTTGGCGCCCTGCTTCGCGGCGGCGACCACCGGGGCCACCGGCACGTCGCGGGAGGTGGAGTCGCGCGGATCGTGTCCGGCGATCACCTCGTGCAGCAACGCGGTGTCGAGCACCGTGCGACCGCACGGGCCGCCCTGGTCCAGCGACGACGCGCAGGCGACGAGCCCGTAGCGCGAGACGGTGCCGTAGGTGGGCTTCACGCCGACCGTCGCGGTGACCGCGGCGGGCTGCCGGATGGAGCCGCCGGTGTCGGTGCCGATGGCGAGCGGCGCCTGGAACGAGGCCAGCGCCGCCGCCGAACCGCCGCCGGAGCCGCCGGGGATGCGGGTGGTGTCCCACGGGTTGCGGGTGGGGCCGTAGGCGGAGTTCTCCGTGGAGGAGCCCATCGCGAACTCGTCCATGTTGGTCTTGCCGAGGATCGGGATGCCCGCGGCGCGCAGCCGCGTGGTGACCGTCGCGTCGTACGGCGACATCCAGCCCTCGAGCACCTTCGACGCGCACGTGGTCGGCATGTCGGTGGTGGTGAAAACGTCCTTGAGCGCCAACGGAACTCCCGCCAGCGGCGAGGCCGGGGTCTCGCCCGCGGCCAGCGCGGAGTCGACGACCGCGGCCGCGGCCAGCGCCTGGTCCCCGGCGACGTGCAGGAAGGCGTTGAGCTCACCGTCGACCGCGGCGATGCGATCCAGGTGCGCCTGGGTGACCTCGGTCGAGGACACCTCGCCACCGTGGATCTTGGCTGCCAGCTCGGCCGCCGACAGCTGGGTCAACTCGGTCATTCGCCCTCTCCCAGGATCTGCGGGACCAGGAAACGCTGCTCTTCCACGGCGGGCGCCTGATCCAGCGCCTGCTCGGGAGTCAGACCGGGCACGACCACGTCGGGCCTGGTCACATTGGTCGTCGGATTCGGCGACGCGGTGGCGGGGACGTCGGCGGCGACCTCGGAGATGGTCCGCACGTGGCTGAGGATCGAATCCAGCTGACCGGCGAACTGGTCGAGTTCGGCGTCGGTCAACGCCAGCCGGGACAGCCGGGCGAGGTGAGCGACCTCGTCGCGGGAGATTGCGGGCACCGCGGGACCCCTTTCGGCTTCGGTTTAGGCAGTAGTGGGTACAGCCTAGTCAGCGGGTCCGGGGGCTCCGGACGCACCCGTCCCGCGCCGACCGGGCCGGCCCCCGCACCACCACCTCCCTCGAAAGTTCGCGCATGTCGTGCGGATGGGCGCATACTTCGAGTCGAGAACCCGCGTTCGGGGGTGTAAGTATTGCGTCACCGGGTATTCGTCTCGGACCACCCGGCCCTAGGAAAGGAACGCACGTGTCATTCCTGCTCCGCGTGCAACTTCCGGATCGACCGGGAAGCCTCGGTTCCCTCGCACTCGCCCTCGGCGGGGTCGGCGCGGACATCCTCTCGCTCGACGTCGTGGAGCGCGGCGCCGGGTTCGCCGTCGACGACCTCGTGGTGGAAGTCCCCACCGGCGCCCTGCCCGACACCCTCATCACCGCCGCGGAATCCGTGCACGATGTGAGCGTCGACTCGATCCGGCCCTACTCCGGGGTGCTCGACACCCATCGCGAACTCGAGCTGATCGACCAGGTCGCGAGCGCCCGCGACGATCGGATGCAGGTGCTCGTCGACGGGGTGCCGCGCGTGCTGCGGGTGGGCTGGTCGACGATCATCGGCATGGGCCCCGCGGGCGCGTACCGGGTCGTCGGGAGTCCGAGTGCGCCTGAGACGCAAGCGGGTTCGGCGCCGTGGATGCCGCTGGAGAAGCCGTCGTGGCTCGACGGCGAGGCCGAGTGGGTGCCGCAGATCTGGCGCGACATGGACACCAAGCTCGCGGCCGCGCCGCTGGGCAACACCGGTAAGTCACTGCTGCTCGGGCGCCCGGGCGGGCCGGACTTCCGGCCCTCGGAGGTGGCGCGGCTCGGCTATCTGGCCGGGATCGTCGCCACCGTGCTCAGCTGAGCGCCAGCCGCATCACGTACAGCGGAAGCCCGTCGCCGGTGGACCAATTGCGTTCCGGCACACCGACGAAGCCGAGCCGCTTGTAGATGCGGTGCGCGTCGACCATCGTGCCCATGGTGGTCAACGCCACGGCCGAATAGCCACCCGCCTTCGCCTCGTCGATCACCGCGCGCACCAGCGCCGTGCCGACACCGAGACCGCGCGCCTCCTTGGCCACCGCGAGCATGCGGAACTCCAGTTCGCCCGGCAGGGCGATCTCCGCGTAGCGCGTGCCGGGCGCGGCCACGGTGAGCGAACCGGCGACCTTGCCCTCGTGCACGGCGACGAGCACTTCGGCCTCGGCGGCGCGATGTCCGACATCGGCCAGCTCCGTGACGTAGCTGTCGTCCTGGTCGACGTAACCGTCGCCCACGTACACCTGCACGGTCAGCGCGGCGACAGCGGCGAATTCGTCGGCTCTGGCGGTCCGGATGAGGAGGCCGTCGCCGGGGGTTCGATGGTGGTTACCCTGCATACAGGCATGATCCCACCCCGGCGCCTGTGATCTGAAACTCACCCATGTCTGACTCGAATGGCGCGGTCACGACCCGAGGTAGGAACGCAACCCGGGATGCTGGGCGACCCACCTGTCCGGATTGCGCGGCGGGTACACGACGACGAGGTGCTCACCGATCGACGGCCACTGGGTGGCGTCCCACGCGAAGCGCCGGTACACCACCCGCTCCGGCACCGAGGGGCCCACGAGGGCGCCGGTGATCGTCACGTAGTGCTCACCCGTCATCGCGGGCAGCGGGCTGACCCCGGTGATGATCAGCGAACCCTGTTCGACCGCCTGCCCGCCGCCGCGGCCGAACCGATGCGCGAACACGGCGCCGAGCGTCACGAGCAACATCGTCACCATGGCCGCCGCCATCACCACTTCGAGCATGGTTCCCATGGTAGGCCCCGACCTGCGCGGACGGCGCCGCCACGGGGCGGCGTCACAGCGGCGTGAGTTCGCTGACGCCCCGCTCCCGGCGCAACTGCCACACTGCGGTGCGGGTGCGCTGCGAGCGGCCGTTGTTGCGGTCGATCAGCGCGCGGTTGGCGGTGGTGTAGATCAGTTGCGCCCCACGGGCATTCGTCTCCGGGTTCTGGAACAGCTGCACGAGCCGGTCGGTCTCCTCCACCGGCAGCCCCGCGCCGAGGTCGTCGACGGCGAGGACCTGACCGGTGTCGAGGGCCTCGAGCATCGCAGGCAGCACCCGCAGCAGGGACCTGGTCGCGGTGGACTCGTCGGCCAGTTCGAACGGCACGTCGACACCCTCGTGGACCAGGCTGAGCCCGGCGCCGCGGCGATCCACCATCCGGCGATACAGCGCGTCGCGCGCCGCCCGCAGGGTGCTCAGCTCCCGCTCCACCAGGATCGGGTCGGCGCCGCCGTGCTCGAATTGCCCCGTCAGCCCTGCGATCTCGGCGTCGAGGTCACGCAGATAGTCGGCGTACATCGGATCGTGTTCGGCGACGAGCAGGTCCTCGATGCCCAGGTCGGCCGTGCGCAGCAGCATCAGCAGGCGGGCGGCGTTGTCGGGTGAGCGCGAGATGTGGCTACCGAGATCGTGGGCGAGCGCGTCGGTGTCGGCCTCGCCCTGCTGCACGCGTAGGTTCGCGGCGAACCACCGATACGCCGGCACCAGGGCCTCGGCGTAGAGCTGTCCGGCCAAGCTCAGCAGCAACGCGTTGGGCCGCACCAGCGGGACCAGCGCCGCGACACCGTAGCGGGCGGCCTCGAACATGGGCCCGATCTTGACCTGATCGCCGGTGCGCTCGAACACGATCCGCTTGCGCGAGCGCGGATGCGTGTAGAGCCACTCCGCGATCACATCGGCGTTGTCGAGGCGGAAGCCGTAGGTGTAGGGCACCCCTTCGGCGACGAAGCCCGCCACGAATTCCGTGGGGCGGTCGGCGAATCCGAGGTGCGGCCTGCGCACCGGCCCGGCGTAGGGGTCCCAGCCGCTCACCGAGTGCAGCACCGCGTCGCGCATCTGGGCGAGCGCGTCGACCAGGCTCGTCTTCCCCGAAGCCGCCACCCCGTGCACCGCCGTCACCGGCACGGCCACCGAGCTCCCGGCCGCCTTGCTCAGCCGCAGTTGTTGCGCCTCGGCCAGCGATCCGTGATTGGTCACCTGAAAACTACGCAGCAAGGGGTCGTACCGCCTCTCGGAACTTGCCGGCCTGGGGGACGCCGCCGCGGACCGCATCGGCCCGAACCCGGCGAATCGCCCGCGTCCGTGCGAAGTCTAGGGGCGTGCGCCCCCTCCGGCGATGACCGGGCGTGTTCTCCCGCGAGCTACTAGCATGCTGGACAACCGCGGTCACACCGGCCGCCAGGTGTCGAACGATGACGAGGATGGGTGCGCGTGATGACTGCTCGGATGATGGTGCGCGGCGTGGTCGTCGCGGCGGTGACCGCGGGCGCGGCGGTGCCGGTGGTGTTGCTGGGCGCCCCGAACGCGGCCGCCGACCCGTGCCCGAACGGGACCGCCCGGGTGTTCCTCGGCGACGAGACGAACGTCTGTCAGGGCGCGGGCACGCAGACCTACGTGCTGGCCGGTGTCTCGAAGGTGTGCTCGATGACCAGCACCGACGTGACGATCGACATCGACAGCGAGAGCAAGAAGCTGCGCCGTCACGTGGAGATCAGCAACGGGCAGTGCGCCCAGTTCCAGCTGCGCGGGCAGACCTCCGCGACGGTCACCGTCACCCCGAACTAGGGTTCACGCCTCGTCGGTGGCGTCCCGGTCGGGCGTCACCGCCGGGCCCTCGTCGAGCAGCCGCCGGAAGCCGTCCTCGTCGAGGATCGGCACGCCGAGTTCCTCGGCCTTGGCCGCCTTCGATCCGGGCGCGTCGCCGATCACCACGAACGCGGTCTTCTTCGACACCGAGCCCGCCGCCTTGCCGCCGCGCACCAGGATCGCCTCCTTGGCGCCGTCGCGGGTGAAGGTCTGCAGCGAGCCGGTGACGACGATGGACAGCCCCTCGAGAGTGCGTTCGATGGACTCGTCGCGCTCGTCCTCCATCCGCACACCCGCCGCGCGCCACTTGTCGACGATGGCGCGGTGCCAGTCGACGGTGAACCACTCCCCGACCGCCGCGGCGATGGTGGGTCCGACGCCGTCGGTGGCGGCGAGCTCCTCGACCGTCGCGGCCTCGATGCGCTCGAGGCTGCCGAATTCGGCGGCCAGCGCCCTGGCCGCGGTCGGGCCGACGTGCCGGATCGACAGCGCGACCAGCACCCGCCACAGCGGCCGCTCCTTCACTGTGCGCAGATTCTCCAGCAGGCGGTGCCCGTTCTGGGTGAGCTGCCCCTTCTGATTGGTGAACAGCGGCACCGACAGCAGGCGTTCTTCGTCGAGGTCGAACAGGTCGCCCTCGTCGATGATGGCGCCGGAACGCAGCAGCGCGTCGGCGGCCTTGTCGCCGAGCGCCTCGATGTCGAAGGCGCCGCGGCCGGCGAGGTGGAACACCCGTTCGCGCAGCTGGGCCGGGCAGAACTGCTGGTTGGGGCACCGGATGTCGGCGTCGCCCTCCTTCTCCGGCGCCAGTTCGGTGCCGCAGTTGGGGCAGTGCGTCGGCATGACGAATTCGCGTTCGTCGCCGGTGCGGGCGTCGACGACGGGCCCGAGGACCTCCGGGATCACATCGCCCGCCTTGCGGATGGTGACGGTGTCGCCGATCAGCACGCCCTTGCGCTTGACCTCCGAGGCGTTGTGCAGGGTCGCCATCGACACGGTCGACCCGGCGATCGAGACCGGCGCCATCACGGCGAACGGGGTGACCCGGCCGGTGCGGCCGACATTGACCTCGATGTTGAGCAGGGTGGTCGTGGCCTCCTCCGGCGGATACTTGTAGGCGATCGCCCAGCGCGGCGCGCGAGAGGTGGAGCCGAGGCGGCGTTGCAGCGCCATCTCGTCGACCTTGATCACCTGACCGTCGATCTCGTGCTCGATGTCGTGGCGGTGCTCGCCCCAGTAGGCGACCCGCTCGATGACGGCGTCGATGCCCTCGACCAGCCGGGTGTGCTCGGAGACCGGCAGACCCCACGCCGCGAGCGCCTGGTAGGCCTCGTGCTGGGACTGCGGCCGGTAGCCCTCCATCCGGCCGAAACCGTGGCAGATCATCCGCAGCCTGCGCTGGGCGGTGACGGCCGGGTTCTTCTGGCGCAGCGAGCCGGCGGCGGTGTTGCGCGGGTTCGCGTACGGCGGTTTGCCCTCGGCGACGATCTGAGCGTTGAGCGTCTCGAAGTCCTCGAGCCGGAAGTACACCTCGCCGCGCACCTCGAGCAGCTCCGGGATCGGGAAGTCCGGATGGGGGGTGAGTTCGGCCGGGATGTCCTCGATGGTGCGGGCGTTGAGGGTGACGTCCTCGCCGGTGCGCCCGTCTCCGCGAGTGGCGCCGCGGGTGAGTTTGCCGTTCTCGTACACCAGGTTCAGCGCGACGCCGTCGATCTTCACCTCGCACAGATAGTGCGGATTCGAGCCCGCCTCGGCCTCGACACGAGCCGCCCAGGCGCGCAGTTCGTCGTAGTCGAACACGTTGTCCAGCGACAACATCCGCTCGAGATGGTCGACGGCGGTGAACTCGGTGGCGAACCCGCCGCCGACCAGCTGGGTCGGCGAGTCCGGGGTCCGCAGGTCGGGATGGGCGTCCTCGAGTGCTTGCAGCTCGCGCAACAGGGTGTCGAACTCGCCGTCGGAGATGATCGGCGCGTCGCGCACGTAGTAGCGGAACTGGTGCTCGCGCACCTCGTCCGCCAGCTGCTGCCAGCGCACCCGCTGCTCGGAGGTCGCGCCCTCGGGACTCACGGAAACCACGCTCTCGCTGTCACTCACCTGTCGAAGACTAGTCGAGGGCACCGACACTTCCGACGACCGTAACCGCACGTCGCAGGGGCTATTCGGGGCCGCGCCCACGACGTCGTCGTGGGTCCGCGCCCCTATTCGCCGCTGATCGACTCCGGGTCCTCGGCGAAGGCGCGGGCCGCCTCGGTGCCGAGGGTGAGTGCCTGACGGGCCCAGGACAGGGGTGCGCCGGCCAGGCCACAGGACGGGGTCACCAGGATCTGCTCGGCGAGAACGCGGCGGGGGAAGCCGAGGCGGTCGATCAGGCGGGCGCCGGGTTCGGTGATGGTGCGCCAGGTCGGCGGCGTGGCCGGAGCTTCCGTGGGAACCAGTCCGAGGACGAGTTTCTTTCCGGCGTCCAGGGTTTCGCCGAGGCTGTCGAGATCGGCGGTGACGATGGCGGCCGCGTCGAGGGCGATCGCCGCGGCGGCCGTGCGGCGCAGGGTGCCGATGGCCGGGCGGGTCGCGCAGCTGTGCAGCACTACGGGAGCCGATGCTCCGCCGATCACGGTGTCGAGGATGTGCAGCGCCTCCGGTTCGGGCAGCGCGCTGATGGTGTTCAGGATGCTCGGACCACGCAGCGACCCGTCTAGGACGGCGGTGAGGCGGGGTTCGTCGAGCTGCACGACGACCTCGGCACCGAGCCGCCTGCGGATCTCCGCGACATGCTGGGCCAGGCCCTCGGCGAGCGACTCCGAGAGGTCACGAACCGCGCCCGGATCGCTGAGCACGCGGTGTCCCCCTGGCAGCTCCACCTCGGCCGCCAACGTCAGCGGACCGGCGGCCTGCACCTTGAGCGCCCGGCCCGAACCAGCCAGACCCGCTGTCTCCCAAGCCTCTTCGAGGGCATCGAGGTCGACGCGCAGCAGATCGCGAGCCCGCCGCGAGACCGCGCCCGGACGATCGGCCAGCCGGTAGCCGCGGGTCGTCGAATCGAAACGCAGGTCCACCAGCAGCGCCGAAACCCGCCCGATCATGTCGGCGCCGACACCGCGAGCGGGCAGTTCGACCAGGTGCGGAAGATCGCCGAGCTCGCCGATGACGGTCGCGGCGGCTTCGCGCGGGTCGGTGCCGGGCCAGGAACCGATCCCGGTGGCGATCCCACCCACGAGCGGGTCGACGGGTTCCGGTGCGGCGGTCTCCGGGCTGTGCTCGCTGCGCCAGAGGGTCACGCGCTCAACACCTTTCGTGTCATCGTTACAGCGGGTGTGGCGAGAGGTTCGGCTCGGACGACGGTCAGGCCGACGCGTCGACCGGCTCCGCCGACGCGCCGGCACGGTCGGTGCCGTTGATGGTGCCACTGCCGACCACGGTGTCGCCGCCCTCGGCATCCGGCAGATACAGCACGATGGCCTGTCCCTTGGCGACGCCGGTGAGCGGTTCGCACAGTCGGGCGACGAAGCCCTCGCCCTCGGGGGTCACCACGGCGGGCGCCGTGCCGCCGTGGGCGCGCACCTGGACGACGCACTCGACCGGCTCGGCCGGACGCACGCCGGAGGTCCAGACGGCGCGATCGGCGGTGATCACGTCGACCTGCAGGTCCTCCACCGAGCCGACCTTGACCGTGCCGGAATCGGGATCGATCCCGGTGACGTAGCGCGGCTTGCCGTCGGCGGCGGTGTGGGTGAGGCCGAGGCCTTTGCGCTGGCCGACGGTGAACCCGTGCACGCCCTCGTGCTCGCCGAGCACGGTGCCGTCCGAGTCGACCAGCGCGCCGGGCCGGATGCCGATCTTGGCGCCGAGGAAGGCGCGGGTGTCGCCGGAGGGGATGAAGCAGATGTCGTGGCTGTCGGGCTTGTTCGCCACGGCGAGGCCCCGCTCCGCCGCTTCCTCACGGATGCGCGGCTTGGGGGTGTCGCCCACCGGGAACATGGCACGGGAGAGCTGCTCGGCGGTGAGCACCGCGAGCACGTAGGACTGATCCTTGTCGGCGTCGACGGCGCGGCGCAGCACACCGTCCTCGAGCCGGGCGTAGTGACCGGTGACCACGGCGTCGAAGCCCAGCGCCTGAGCCCGGTCGGCCAGGGCGGAGAACTTGATCTTCTCGTTGCAGCGCAGGCACGGATTCGGCGTCTCGCCCGCGGCGTAGGCGGCGACGAAATCGTCGATCACGTCTTCCTTGAAGCGGTCGGCGAAGTCCCAGACGTAGAACGGGATGCCGAGCACGTCGGCGGCTCGCCGCGCGTCACCGGCGTCCTCCTTGGAGCAGCAACCGCGCGATCCGGTGCGCAGCGTGCCCGGTGACGCCGACAGCGCCAGGTGCACCCCGACCACCTCGTGACCGGCGTCGACGGCCCGCGCCGCGGCCACCGCCGAATCGACGCCACCACTCATCGCGGCGAGTACTCGCATCAGGCACCTCCTCTAGCGCCGGCCAGGCCCGCGGCCCTGGCCCGTTCGATGACCTGCGGAAGAACGGCCACCAGCGTGTCGACATCGGTCCCGGCCGAGGTGTGGCCGAGCGAGAAGCGCAGCGAACTGCGCGCCTGCCACGGCTCCACCCCCATCGCGATGAGCACATGACTCGGCGAGGCCACGCCCGCGTTGCAGGCCGACCCGGTGGAGCACTCGACACCGGCGGCGTCGAGCAGCATGAGCAGCGAGTCGCCCTCGCAGCCGGGGAAGGTGAAGTGGGTGTTGCCGGGCAGCCTGCGCTCGTCCAGGGGACCGTTGAGCACCGCGTCGGGCACCACGTCCCGCACCCCCGCGATCAGCCGATCACGCAGCTCACGCAGCCGTTCGGTCCGCTCGGGCAGGTCGCCGGCGGCCTCGCGCAGCGCGGCGGCCATCCCGGCCGCGGCGGCCACGTCGGAGGTGCCCGAGCGCAGGTCGCGCTCGTGCCCGCCGCCGTGGACCAGCGGCACACACGGGACCTGCCTGCCCAGCAGCAGCACGCCGATGCCGTGCGGACCGCCCGCCTTGTGCCCGGCCACGCTCAGCGCGGCCAGCCCGCTCGCGCCGAAATCGATCGGGAGCTGGGTCACCGCCTGGATCGCGTCGCTGTGCATCGGGACGTCGAATTCCTGTGCGACAGCGGCCAACTCGGCGATCGGCTGAATGGTGCCGACCTCGTTGTTGGCCCACATCACGCTGACCAGCGCCACCTCGTCGGCGTGCTCGGCCAGTTCCGCGCGCAGCGCCTGCGCCGACACGACCCCCTCGGCGTCGACTGGCAGCCAGCTGACCCGCGCGCCCTCGTGCTTCTCCAGCCACTCGACCGCGTCGAGCACCGCGTGATGCTCGACCGCGCTGGTGACGATCCTGGTGCGCCGCGGATCGGCCGCCCTGCGCCCCCAGTAGATGCCCTTGACGGCCAGATTGTCGCTCTCGGTCCCCCCGGAGGTGAAGATCACCTCCGACGGCCGCGCCCCCAGATCGGCCGCGATCGACTCGCGCGCCTCCTCCAGCGCCCGTCGCGCCGCCCGCCCGGATCCGTGCAACGACGAGGCATTACCCACCGTCCCCAGCGCAGCCGTCATCGCCTCGACCGCGGCGGGCACCATCGGAGTGGTCGCCGCGTGATCGAGGTAGACCGTAGTGGGCGCACCGTTGACCGGACCCGTAAAAGCCGACTTCATGACCGACAAAGCCTATCCCACCGCTGACCTGGGCATCTTTCGGGTCCACCCCTGCTCTCTACGATTTTTCTACGATTTACCCAGGATTCTCAACACGTGTATCACCTATCTGTATTCCTGACACGGCGACGCGACCGGGTGATGGGCGTGGCCCCGGTGGCCGCGATGGACAGGTCCCACAGCCGGCCGGCCGCGTCCGGGTCGATGGCGTACTCACGAACGCCCCCGTCGTCCATGTCCTGGTCGGGATCGGCGATACGAGCGATGTCACAGTCTTCGAGGTACAGTCCGCCCCGGCCGTCCAGGAGCGCGGACGTGGCAGCCCACAGACCCGTGGCGGCACCTTGCGAGGGCGTTTTGAAATCCGCTCCGATCACGGTGCCGTGTTCGTCCACCCATCCGCGGTCGATCTGTTCTTGCCGGGTCATCTCGCGCTGGAGGCCGGTGATGATCTTGCCCGGGTGCAGGGCGAACGCCCGCACTCCGTCATGGTGACCGAGTGCGTCGAGATGGACCGCGAACAGGACGTTGGCGGTCTTGGCTTGGCCGTAGGCGAGCCATTTGTCGTAGCCGGTACGGAAGTGTGGGTCGTGCCATCGCATGCCGGTCAGTGCATGCCCGGCGGAGCTGTTGACCACGACACGCGCGCCGTCGGCGGCGGCCAGCAGGGGGTAGAGCTCGCAGGTGAACAGGAAATGCCCGAGGTGGTTGGTAGCGAGTTGGCTTTCCCAGCCGGGACCCACGCGGGTTTCCGGGGTCGCCATGATGCCCGCGACAGCCATCAGGAGGTCGAGCCGGTCGAGGGACTCCCGGATGCGCGCGGCGGCGGCCCGCACACTCTCGGAATCGGCCAGATCCAGCGGAATGACCTCGCAGCCCGGCACATCCGCGAGCGCGGCGCGGGCGATGTCGGGTCGGCGTGCCGGAATGAGGACATGTGTTCCTGCTGCGGCCAGGCTGCGGGTGGTTTCGAGACCGAGCCCGGAATAGCCGCCGGTCACGACGGCGGTCCTGCCGGACAGGTCGAGACCGGCCATGACGTCTTCTGTTGTGCTGGTGGCCGAAAAGGGGGAGGCGAGTGGCTGCTGATCAATAACGGTCATGGCGCCGACGCTACGATCTAGAGCGAGGTCTAGATCAAGTCGTAGACTGCTCGGTGTGACGACGACCGCGCCGCATGAGAAGAATTCGCTGGGGATCGGTGAGGTGGCGGCGCGGACCGGGCTCAGTGTGCATGCGCTGCGCTTGTACGAGCGCGAAGGTCTGCTGGTCGGTCCGGTCGGGCGCACCACCGGCGGACGGCGGCGCTACACCCACCTCGATGTCGACTGGCTGCTGATCTGCGTCAAGCTCCGAGAATCCGGGATGCCCCTGGCGGACCTGAAACGGTTCGCCGAGCTGGTCCGTCAGGGTCCGGGCAATGAGGCTGAACGCCTGCGACTCCTCGACACCCACCGGCAGCGCGTCGATGCTCAGATCAAGGCGCTGGAGGACTGCCGTTCCGTCATCACCTGGAAGGTCGGCGTTTATGCCGACCATCTCGCCCGCGGCGAAGCAGGCGGGCTTTGGGATCCAACGAATGTGGAGGGTCCATTCTGATCTCCCGTGGGCCGCCTCATCATGCGGATGGCCAACACGGCGATCCAGCTTCCGCAGGCGACCAGCCCGAGCCGCTCGATAAGACCCGCCGGGCCGCCCTCGACCAGCTTGGCGACCAGGGCGAACGCGATGTAGGTGCCGGCGACCAGCATCCCGTTGACGGTCGAATACCTGGCCAAACCATGATTTCCCCGCGCCTTGTCGCGGCCGGCGAGTACAAAGCACGCTGCGGTGAGCGACCCGAACTGGACTATGCCGAGGAGACTGTGCACCGCACCGTGCACCGTCAGCGTCTCCGGTTCGCCGACCGGGTAGCCAAGCGACGGGTCGGGCAGGACCGGGCCGATGGCGACGAAGGTGAGGGCATACGCGCACAGCAGGATCGATAGCCAGGTCGCGCCGCGCCCGGTCGGCACCACCCGCCGCAGCCCCGCGCCGAACGCGAGCAGAAGCAACCCGGTCACAATGTAATTCGTGATCTGCATCCATCCGCCGGGTCCCAGTTCGAGGTTGCTGTCGGGGACCACCAACGGGTTGTAATCGGGGCGGATCGCGCCAAGGACCAGCAGCACAACGATGTTGAGTACCGGAGCCGCGATGCCGCAGGCGAGCAGAACACGGGTGCCCACTGAGTTCGGTGCGCCAGGTGAAGTGGTCGATGGTCGCTGATGGCCAAGGGTATCGGTCACGGCATTGTCCTCTCGTCGATCTCGAGTGATCACCTCGCCGGCGACTCACGCCCGAGGTGATCCCACTATCGACCGAGGGGACCGGCTGAGGATTGGAAGAATGTTCCCCATGCCCGATGACGACCCACCGCGACAGCGGGCAGCTTGCCGGTCTGGAGCGCGCCAGGCGTGCGGTCGGCGAAGATCGCGACATCCCGGCTCAGGTGGGCCTGGTCGGTGTACCCGCACGCCGCGGCGACGTCGGCGGCGGGCCGACCGGCGAGCAGACCGTCGACCGCCCGGCGGAATCGGACCAGCATCGCCGCCCGCTTGGGCGTCAGGCCGATCTGGGCTTCGAACCGCGACCACAGTCGTTTGCGACTCCAGCCGAGGGACGCGGCGAGCGCGTCGACTCGCACCTGGCCGCCGGAGTCGAGTACGAGACGCCACGCGGCGATCACTTCGGGGTCGATCGCCCGCCGCGCGTGCGTACCCTGGGCGAGAAACGCGTTCGTGAGCGCGAACCGCTGACCCCAGGTGTCGGCTAGCGTGAGTTGCTCACGAAGTCGCCGAACCCGGCCGCCCCACAGTGCCTCCGCCGAGATCACTCCTGCACCCAAATCCTTTGGTGCGGTGTCCAATAGGCGATACGCGAGAACGGGCGACAGTCGTACCTCAACGCATTGCGCGCGTTCGGCGCGAACCCGCGCGGTATCCATGGGAAGGCCGACAACGAATGCCCCCAACGCCTGTCGTCCGCCGGTGTCGTCAACGATCAGATCGCCTCCCCCGAACTCGATCACGATGGCAACGGCCGTAGTGGCGGCGACTCGAAGGTCAACCCTGCCGCCGACCACATCGCGATATCCGATCATCGACACCCCCGGCCTCGCGACCGCTGGTGTCGCGAAATCCCAACCCGCGCTCGGCCAACCAGATCGCACGTGATCCAGGTGGCCTCCGGCACCGACCAGTGGGTGCGGGTTCATCGGGGTGCTCATCGGCGAGTTCGTTCCTCGGCGATGTCGAGCGCGGGAGCCAGCGGCGCGAGCGCGGCGCGGAGCAGGTCGGACAACTCGCCGGTCGGTACGACAAGGCTGCTGGCGGCGGGTGCCGGTCGCAGCCACTGCTGGATGGCGATGCGCACCGCGGCGGTCACGCTGGCCGCCAGCACGCGGGCGGTGGTCGAGTCGGCGTCGCCGATGCGTTCGGCGATCGCGTCGGCGATGGGGGCTTCGATCGCGGTCGCGACGCGCACGAACGCCTCGCGCAGCGCGGGATGGGTGGTGATCAGGAGTAGATCGCGATCCGACGCGCCATGGGTGGTGTATTGGTCGGTGATCGCGTCGATGACCGCGTCGGCGAGACCGACCCCGGGCCTGGCGGAAATGGCTGCGGCGATACGTGTTTCGCGTTCGGCGGTGACGGCGGAGACGATCGCCTGCTCGCGACTGGAGAAATAGTTGTTGTAGGTCCGCGCGGAGACGCCTGCCGCCTCGGCGATGTCGTCCACGCGGACGTTGTCCGGGCCACGCTCGTGCGCCAGCCGCAGCGCGGCCATCCCCAGCGCCGCCCTGGTGGCCTGCTTCCGCTGCTCGCGCAGACCGGTCCGTCGTGTTGCCACGTGACCAGCATTCCATGCAATCTGCGTGCACGCAAACTTGCGTGCACGCAAGTTTTGTTCCTAGTCTGACGACATCCCACTCACAAAGGAGAAACCCCATGACCGTCGACGTGGTCATCACCGGAGGTGGCCCAACGGGGCTCATGCTGGCCTGCGAATTGGGCCTGGCGGGGATCACAGCGGTTGTCCTCGAGCGCCAGTCCGCGGCGAGCGATGAGCCGAAAGCCAACGGACTACTGGGGCAGGTCGTGCGGCTCATGGACAACCGGGGTCTCTTCGAGGGACTCAGCGGCAGTCCGGCTCCGCCACAACCGAACTCCGCCTACTTCATGTTCGCCGGGATGGCACTGGACCTGAGCTTGCTCGACGACAGCCCGATCCACGCGCTCGCGGCGCCGCAACATCACATCGCCCAAGTGCTGGAGCAACGCGCGATCGAACTCGGCGCCGACATCCGACGCGGGCACGAACTCGTCGGGCTCGCGCAGGACGACGCCGCCGTGACCGCCCAGGTGAGTGGGCCGGACGGGGATTACCAGCTCCGGGCCAGCTTCCTCGTCGGCGCCGACGGGGCGCACAGTCGCACCCGCGCCCTCGCCGGGATCGAATTTCCGGGAGTCACCTACGACCGGACGACCAGCCGCGCGGCCAACGCCACCGTCCCCAGCGAATGGGTTGACGCGTTGACCGGGGTGCTGACCGTGCCCGGCTACGGCGCCATCGCTCCGTTCCTGCCGATTCGCACCGAACACGGCGGTTTCTCCTACGCGCCGCTCCCCGGCCGGCCCCCGCTGATCAGCACTATGGAATGGGACCAGGCCGCCACCGACGCGCCGATGAGCCTGGCGGAGCTGCGAGCCAGTGTCCGGCGGGTCCTCGCCGCCGATCTGCCCCTTGACCCACCCGCCGGCACCGGACCACACGTGCTGCGCAGGCTCAGCGGGGGTAACACCCGGCTCGCCGGCCGATTCCACGACCACCGCCGGCTGTTCCTCATCGGCGACGCCGCGCACATCTACACCTCGGGAGGCGGTCCCGGCCTCAACCTCGGCCTGCAGGACGCGGCCAACCTCGGCTGGAAGCTCGCCGCCGAGATCCGTGGCGACGCGCCGAGCGGGCTGCTCGCGACCTACGACACCGAACGCCGAGCAGCCGCGTCCCGCATGGTCACCTACGCCCAAGCCCAAGCCGCGCTGATCGCGCCCGGCAGTGACGTCACGGCACTGCGCGAACTGTTCACCGAACTGCTGCGCGACCCCGACACCGTCGCGCGACTCGCCGAACTCACGGCGGGCACGGACGTCCGCTACAACATGGGTGTACCTGCCAGCCACCCCATGATCGGCCGATTCGCTCCCGACCTGACACTGACCACCACTGCCGACGAGACCGTCCGATTGGCCGAACTGACCAGGACCGCGCGGCCGCTCGTCCTGGACCTGACCGACGATCACGACCTGGCGCGCACGCTGTCGCGATGGCGCGATCACCTCGACATCGTGACTGCGCTCCCGCATGGTGATTCGCCGACCGCGCTACTCCTGCGGCCCGATGGCTACGTAGCGTGGGCGAGCGCGTCGACACGGCTCGATTCCGCGGACCGGCAGGCCATCGCGGCGGCGCTGCGAACCTGGTTTCTCCCGGCAATCTGATCGGCCAACCCGTTGGCGTCCCGGTCGGCACGGAACCCGATCATCACGAGCGGCCGACGCTCGGGCGGACAGGATCGGGTTCGACCGGTGCGAGCCAAGGTCAGCGCGAGAGCCGCGAGCACGCCGACCGCCGGCAGGTACATCGGGTCGACAGCGACAGCGGACGGCTCCTCGTTCGCGAGCAGACCCGCGACGCCCTGGGCAGTGGCGAGCAGTGCCGACTCGTGAAAGAACCCGGAGACGTTCTGCAACATGACCACGGCCTGGCCGGTATCGGGCAGATCACTGATCCGCCAACCCAATCCGTAGTGCTCGCCGAGTCCGGTCGGCCTGCCTGGCGCGTGCAACTGGGCGGTGATCGCGGGATCCTTCGGGCGCAACTGGTCTGTGGCGAACCTGGTGAGGTCTGTCAGCGAACCGCCGAGGTATCCGTAGGCGGCACCTGCCGGGTCGTACCCGGTATTCATCCTGACCGGCCTGCCCGCGACGAATCGGTGTCCGCTGGGTACTGTCGCCGCCTGCGCGGCGGTGGCGACGATCCCGTTGCGCAGGGGGCGGCCCACGGTGGCGGCGAGCACCTCGGCGTAGGAGCGTCGGGTCGTCGCCTCGATGACGGCGGCGAGGACGAGGTAGTTGAGGCTGCTGTAGAGATGCTCCGTTCCTGGCGGCGACTGCGGCTTGATCGACGCGAGGGCCGGGAGAACGTCCGCAGGCCGTCGCCCCGCGTCGGCGCGGTCGAGCAGCGGCGCACCGAACGGCAAGCCGCTGGTGTGCTGCAGCAGGTCGCGGATGGTGATCCCGGCGGCGGAGTTCCGATCCGCCAGGTCGAACCCCGGCAAGTGAGCCCGAACGGGATCGTCGAGCCGCAGCACACCCTGCCGGGCCAGTTCGACGGTGACCGTCGCGGCGACCGGCTTGGCCACCGATGCAGAACCGGCTCAGCAGGGTCATCGAAAACGGAAAGGCATGTGGTGAGGTGGACCCGGCCACCGACGAGCACCTGACGGCGTGCGAACTCCTCGCAACGGTCCAGGGCCTGGCAACGACTCAGCTCCTCGGCGGCGAATCCGCGCCAGGCCGAGCGGTCCTCGAACACAGCCTCGCGCGCGTATTCGCCGGCCGCTGCCGCCACCACGATCCGCGGTAGACGCCCCGAGCGGTCGAAGACCCTCGGAACTGGATCAGGGCTGGGTGCAGGCGTGGTCGCCATCGAACGAGCCGGCGCTTCCGGTGCCGGTGGGGAGGTTGCGGGTGGCGTCCGCGTAGGCCTCCGCCGGGGTGGCCCCTTTACCGAAGCCCAGGATCGGGAATCCCGCCACGATGGCGAGCGGACTCGTCACGACCGCACCGCAGCCGTTCGCGAACGTCACCATCATGCGGCAGTCGATGATGCCTTGCCCCTTGCACGCTCGGTCGGCGGCTCGAATGGCGTCGGCTTCCGTGGGATGGTTGACCGAGATCGCGTAGACGTTGCCCCACGAGCTCAGGGAAACAGCGCCCCAGCTGCCCGGTTCGGCGGCGGCCTGCGGTGCCGCGAAGAGGGTGGCGGCGCTCAACGAGAGTGTCGCGGCCGCAATGGACTTGTTGACCATGTGATGTGTGCTTTCTTCACGCGCCGACGAGGGTACGGCGATCGCATGGAAGATACCGCAGCGCACGGACGCGAGGTCGCCCCAAAAGTCGTGGGGTCGAGGGCCGTCACCAACCGCGGCGCCTGCGGCTCCCCTCCCAGCGCCCGCACCCGGCCGCGAAGCTTGTAGGTCCGCTGAACCCCGCCGGAGCGGACGGTGGCTAGTTGTTGGTCGGACCAGGCCGCGGACGCCGGGGAGCTGGATGGCGCGCAGCATCATCTCGCCCGCCCACACCTGTGCACGTGACGGCGGGGCGAAACGGCTGATTCCCTTCCGCGCCAACGCCTGTCGCTTGGCCACCTCGGGCAGCAACCTCGCCTCCCAGACATCGAGAGCGGCGGGAATGTCGTCACCGTGCGCCGATCATGCGGCTCAGGTCCACGAAATACTCTGTCCCGGTAATCGGTGGTTGTCGAGCCGCGGCGGATTCTGGATGTCCGGCCCGCTCGGTGAGATCAGCAGTCGCGCGGGCGTTTCCAAGGCGGCCGTCTTCCGGCACTTCGACTCGCGCATGGACCTGGTGGCGGCGGCGGGCGAGGTCAGCCGCCGCCACCTGGCCGTCGTCACCGAGCTGCGCGTGCCCGAGAGCATCACCCACCCGGTCGGTCTCGCGACGCTGATGCACCTGATCCGCAAGCAGATTCGCAGCGACATCAACACCGTCTGGCTCGAACTGCTGGTCGCCGCCCGCACCGAGCCCGAGCTGTTCCCGGTTGCCCGCGGGATTATCACATTCGCTGCGACGAGATGTTGCCACCGTCGACGACGAGTTCGGCGGCGGTGATGTAGCTCGCCTCCGCGGACAACAGGAAGCGGACTGCCCGCGCCACTTCGTCGGGGTGGCCGAGGCGGCCGAGAAGGATGCGGCGTTCGAAGGCACCCGCCGGGAGAGCGTCCACGGTGGGCTGCAGCATCGGAGTGAGGATCTGGCCCGGGGAGACGCAGTTGATGCGGATCCCGGCCGGTCCGAGGCGGTCGGCGAGGGAACGAACCATCGACAGCATGCCGCCCTTGGCCGCGGAGTAGACCGGGTTGACCGCGTTGCCGAGCGTGGCGTTGATCGAAGCGATACCGACGATCGCCGAACCGGGGTTGGCCTCGAAGTCCGGGAGCAGTTCCTTGATCAGGAGGATCAGCGGGCGCAGGTGCGTATTGATCCCGAGGTCCCACACATCCACCGTCACGCCGTCGAGCGACCCCGTATCGACCACGCCCGCCGCGTGCACCAGGCCGCCGATATCGGTGAGCGCCGATCGGGTCGTGCGCAGCGCCGCGGCGTAAAGGCTGGGATCGCTCAGATCGACCCCCACCCCCACTGCCGCACATCCGAACTCGTCCGCGATTCGGGCCGCTTCGGAAACCGCCTTGGCCTGGTTGATATCCCAGAGCGCGACCGGGCGCCCGGCCTGGGCGAGGGCCCGCGCGGTAGCCAGGCCGATTCCGGAGGCGCCACCGGTAATGACGACGCCGGTCGACAGAGCACCGGAGCCGACCACGGATTCATTGGTTGTCATCGAAATCCCATCGTTGTTCGGTCCCCTCGGCGAGGTCGACGAGGAAGCATGTGCGCGCGAGGTCGCTGGTGGCAGCCGCCGAAACGCTATTCCTGAGCCGGGCGGCCGGACACCGGCGTGTCCACGCAGTGGGAGGAATGTTCTGCGGTGCGATCGCCATCCGGCGAGGGCGACCGGCGGCATCGTGGAAAGCGGCGGTGTACACCGTCACGACTTCCTCCCTCCCAGTGGGAGGAATCACGGGTGGGGCGGTCGCGCGCCGATAGCCTGGGCTTCTACCCCGACCCCGCCTCCGAGAGGAAGCCGTTGAGCACCTACGTCATCACCGGAGCAGCGTCCGGCATCGGCGCCGCCACCAAGGAACGCTTGGAGGCCGACGGTCACCGCGTGATCGGTATCGACCTTCGCAACGCCGACATCACCGTCGATCTGAGCACCGCGCAGGGCCGGGCCGAGGCGGTGACACAGGCCACCGACCTGCTCGACGGCCGCCTCGACGGGTTCGTCCCCTTCGCCGGTCTCGCGGCCGCCACCGGCAGGTCGGCCGAGCGGATGATCGGGGTCAACTACTTCGGCGCCATCGACCTCCTGGAAGGTCTGCGGCCGTTGCTCGCCGCCGGCGAGAACCCCTCCGTCGTGTTGGTCAGCTCGAATTCGACGACGACACAACCGAATTGGCCCGTCGCACTCGCCGATGCCTGCCTCGATCACGACGAGGCGAAAGCGAACGAGGTCGCCGCGTCGTTCGGTGAGCTGGCGGCCATCCAGGCCTATCCCGCCACCAAGGCGGCGCTGGCCTACTACGCGCGGGCACAGTCGGCGAGCTACATCAAGGAAGGCATTCGGCTCAACGCCGTCGCACCGGGCATCATCGACACCCCGATGACCCAGGAAGGCCGCAAGGACCCGCTCATCGGCGCTGCCATGGAGGGCTTTTTGGCCACGGTGCCCGCCGGGCGAGGCGGCACCGCACAGGAAGTCGCCGCACTGGTCGCTTTCCTGCTCGGACCGGAATCCAGCTATTTCGTCGGGTCGGTGGTGTTCGTCGACGGCGGCGTCGACGCGGCGTTCCGTGGCCGCGACTGGCCATCGGTCTGGGAACCCGGCCAGTGATCCGCCGGAGACCGTAGACCGGCGGCTGTGAGCAGCGTCTCGGTCCGGTGAGCGTGCGATCCCGAGTTGTGGGGTGTCCATCCATTACGTCGGTACACAACGACGCAACCAACTCGAAGGACGGTTCCGATGTCTCTGAGCGACAAGATCAGCAACAAGGCCGACGACCTCGGCGGCAAGGCCAAGGAGGCGGCAGGCGCGGTCACCGGTGACGACCAGTTGCGCGCCGAAGGCAAGGCCGATCAGGCCGAGTCGGCCGTCAAGGAGGCGGTCGAAGACGTCAAGGACGCTGTCGGCAATGCCGCGGACAAGGTCAAGAAGGCCTTCGGCAAGTAACCGGGTTTCCGGAGAAGCGGGTTCGGGTCGCCCCCGGACCCGTTTCTCCGTGCTGTCCAGCCCTGGGTTTTCGGGGTACCCGCCCTTCGGCAAGTGTGGAACGCTACCGCTTCAAGCAGTTCCCGGTCGAGCGCCGGAGCTGCGTTCACCGATGCGAAGGACTCCGAACCATGCGAATCGCAGGACTGACAGCCCTCCTCGCGGGCGCGCTGATCCCGGCCACCCTGGCTCCGGCGGCCTCGGCCGAGGTGGAGGACATCACCATCTATGCCTGGGACAGCGGCGAAGTACCCGTCGCCTGCGATTACGTGGGCGCCAACTGCAGCATCATGGCCCGGATGTTCGGCGCCGACTACGCGCTGCCCGCGACGGTGACGATCAACGGGCGCGAGCTCAGTTCGCCTGAGCGCCTGGACTATCCGGACCGGGAGCGCAGCGCGGTCCGCGGCACCTGGCGTCCGCCGGCCAAGGGGACGTACACGATCGTGGCCACCCAGGGTTCGTCCACGAAGACCCTCGTCGTCGAGATCACCGGCGACGCGCGGCTCGGCAGCGGCTCGGCGGGACTGCTGCCCGGTTCCAGCTAGCCGACCAGCCCGGACGACCGCTCCTCTGCCTTGCGGACGAGGCTGGTCCCCACGGATCTCGTTCTCCGGGTAGACGACCCGGTGCCCGGCCGGAAAATACCGTCGACCTGTGACTTTCTCCAGATATGAGCTCGGGTCGGCGGCGGTGGCGATGGTGTTGTGCGGAGCGGCGTCGCTCGCGTGCGCACCGGTGGAGCAACAGTCGTCCGGGCTGCCGACGTCGATCCGCGACCAACGCGTCACCTGGCACGACTGCGCCGTCGGCGACGACGATCCGGTCGGTGCCCGGCTGGCCGCTGTCGGCGCCCGGTGCGGTGAATTCTTTGTGCCCGTGGACTATTCGGACCCAGCTGGGGCGACGATCACGATCGCCGTGGCGCGACGGCCCGCGACCGATCCCGCCCGTCGGCTCGGAACGCTCGTCGTGGAGACCGGCGGTCCCGGGCCGTCCCGTGACGGGGTCGCCCTGCTGCTCGACGGCCCCGAGGGCGGCCGTGCCGCCGCACCGGAGCTGGCCGAACGCTACGACCTGGTCGGCATGGACCCGCGCTTCTTCGGCGCGAGCTCGCCCCTCGAATGTGGCTGGCCGACCGGCGAATACCTCGGCCTCGCGCAGGCGGCGCCGACCGACGGCGCCGGTGTCGGGCGCGCGCTCGACACCGCCCGCGGCCTCGCCGACCGCTGCGTCCCCTGGCGCCACCTGCTGCCGCACGCCTCGACCCGCGCCGCGGCCCGCGACCTGGACATGTTGCGGACCCTGCTCGGTGAGTCCTCGCTGTCGTACCTGGGCTGGTCGTGGGGCACCTACCTGGGCGCTGTCTACGCACAGCTGTTCGGTGACCGCGTCGACCGGATGGTCCTCGACAGCCCCCTCGATCCGAATGCCGCCGGTCCCGATCTCACCCGCCACACCGCCGCCGCCGATGCCGCGGCGCTGGCGGACTGGGCGCGCTGGGCCGCCGAGCGGGACGCCGACCTGGGACTCGGCGCGACCACGGCAGCGGTGCTGGGTGCCGTCGACGCTCTGATCGCGCGGATCGCCGTCGAGCCGATCGTCCTCGGCGGGGTCACGGTCACCGCGGAACTCGTGCCCGGACTGCTGCTCACCGTGGACGATTCCACCGAGTCCTACACCGCCTTCACCGACCAGTTCCGGGCATTGTCCGACGCGGCCGACGGCCTGCCGATCGACCCGCCACCCGCCCTGGCGGCCAAACTCGCGCTCTACGCCGACACCGGCGTGACACCCGAGTTCGGTTTCAGCGCCACCGTGGCCAATCAGTGCGCCGACCGCGCGGCCCGGCCGGCCGCCGACTACGCCGTCGACATCACGAACCACCGGGACGCGGAGCCGCTGTTCGGCGCCCTCGCCAGGCACCCGGGCCCGTGCGCGTTCTGGCCGGTCCCACCCGCCGAACCCGCGACCGTGATCGCGAACGACACGCCAGCGCTGCTCGTCGGCGCCGAGGGCGATCCGGTGGCGCCCGCGGCGGGAAGGCACGCGCTCGCAGCGGCCATGCCCGCCGCCCGTTCCGTCACGCTGCGGCAGGCGTTTCGGCACGGCGTGTACCTCTTCGATCGTTCGGCCTGTGTGGACTCGGCGGTGACCGCCTATCTCCTGGACGGCGCAGTGCCCGCGGCCGACGTCACCTGCACGCGCGACGAGGACTAGCCGAGCCCCGCTTCGTGCGCCACGATGACCGCCCGTACTCGATCGCGGGCGGCCAACTTGGTCAAGATATGGCGGACATGGGTTTTCACCGTTCCCTCCCCCACCCCGAGGGCGATGGCGATCTCGGCATTGGACGCTCCGGTGGCCAGGATCCGCAGCACCTCGGTCTCGCGGTGGGTCAACGTGGACACCAGCTCGCGGGCCGCTGGGTCGACCGCCGGGGCGAGCAGGTGCAGCAAACGCCGGGTGGTCGAGGGGGCCAGCACGGCGTCGCCGGCGTGCACCGAGCGAATGGCGGCCAAGAAGTGTTCGGCCGGAGCGTCTTTGAGCAGGAAGCCGCCGGCCCCGGCGCGCACGGCGGCCATCGCGTAGTCGTCGACGTCGTAGGTCGTGAGTACGAGCACCCGGGGCGGGTCCGGTGCCGCCATGATCCGGCGGGTCGCCTCGACGCCGTCGACGCCGGGCATCCGGATGTCCATCACGACCACGTCCGGGGTGAGTCGCGCCGCCGCGTCCACCCCGGTCGCGCCGTCGCCCGCTTCACCGATCACCCGCATGTCGGGTTGCGAGTCGACCACCATCCGGAAGCCCGCCCGCACCAGGCCCTGGTCCTCGACCAGCAGCACGCTGATCATGATCGGCGCCCGACGGGAACGGTCACGGTCAGCCGGTGCCCGCCCTGCGCCCGGCTCCGCAGCCGCACGCTGCCCCCGTAGGCGCCGACGCGCTCGCGCATGCCGATCAGCCCGAAGCCGGGGCGCGTGCCGTGTTCGCCCGCTCGCCCGTCGTCGGTGACCTCGATGCGCAGCCGCGACCCGTCGCCGCGGACCGAGACCTCCGCTCGCGCACCGGGTCCCGCGTGTTTGGCCACGTTGGTGAGTCCTTCCTGCACGATGCGGTAGACGAGCAAACCGAGCCCGGCATCCAGTGGCGGCCCGGCGAGGTCGATGGTCAGGTCCACCGGCAAGCCCGCGGCGCGCAGGTCGGCGGCGAGGGTGGACAGGTCAGCGACACCGCGCGCGGGGGCCGGATCGGGGTCGGTGTGCGGCTCTTCGCGCAGGACCCCGATGGCGCGGCGGGTTTCGGCGAGGGCGGCCCGTCCCTGATCACCGATGGCGGCCAGCGCCTCGATCGCCTGCCCGGGGTCGGCGCGGGCGGCGTAGCGGCCGCCGTCAGCCTGGGCGATGACCACAGCCAGCGAGTGGGCGAGGATGTCGTGCAGGTCGCGGGCGATGCGGGTGCGTTCTTCCAGGACCGCGTGCCGGGTCAGCGCCGCGATTTCCCCGCGCCGGGACCGCTGCCAGGATCCCGCCAGCCAGGCCGCGACCACGATCCCGGCCAGCGCGACGCCCACCAGGACATGCGCGAGCGGGGGCATCGGCAGCTGCGGCCAGCTCCAGCCGCCGAGCGCCGCCCCGAGCAGACCCGCCAGCAGACCGGCGCGGCCTGCCCATCGCGCGCCGTGGGCCGCGAGGGTGAAGATCGCCAGCGGCACCGCGACATCGGCGGGCAACGCGCCGGTGGTGGCGCGCACACTCGCCCACTGGGCGAAGGCCACCACGGCGATGATCGCCGCCGACGCCTCGGGCCACCGGCGCCGCACCGCGAGGGGGCCGAGCAGCGCCACCGAGAACACGTAGTAGTCGAGGTCGGCGTCCACCAGCAGACCGGCGCCCACGCACAGCACGACCAGTACCGACACCATGACAGCGTCGGCCCGTACGGGGTGGCACGCCCACCATCGCACCAGGCGTTCGTCCAGCATGGACACACCCTAGAGCGCGCGACACACGGCGGCGTCGACCCGAAGGGTGACTCCGGTGCCGCGGCGGTCATCCTTCCGGAATAGGGGTCTCCCCACCCAGCCACCGCACGCCGGCCCCGGAGGCAACGGGGCCGTTTCCGCCTCCGGTGGCGGAAAGGCTTGCGTCACAGCAGTAGTCGGTCGACCAGCCCGTCGAGGTAGTCCGGGGTGAGCGGGACCATGCCGAACAGGACGCGGATGTACATCGGGGCCAGGATGTGGTCGAGCACGCCCGTCGCGTCGGGGGCTCGCTCGCCCCGATCGCGGGCACGATCCAGCATGGTCTGCAGCTGCCGCATCCGCTCGGCGCCGAGCTCGGCGAAAGGCTGCTGACCGTCGAGACCGTTGCTGGACAGCGCGACGGCCAGGCGAACGACCGCCAAGCCGTCGGGTCCGGTGATCTCGCGTGCCACATTCGCCGCGTAGGCGCGCAGATCACCCTCGAGGCTGCCGGTGTCGGGCATCGGCGACTGCGTGTTGAGCCTGGTCAGCGTCACGTCGGCGAGCAGTGCCTCCAAGCTGCCCCATCGGCGGTAGATGCTGCTGTCGGCCACGCCGGCACGTGCCGCGACCTCACCGACCGTGAAGTTGCCGTAGCCGCGCTCACGGATCAGGGCGGTGGCCGCCTCGTGTACCTGGGCGCCGACGCGAGCGCTGCGACCGCCGGGTCGTGCGGCCCGCTGTCGATCAGTCATGCCGACACCTTAACGCAGTCGGCCTTGCGTTTGTGCGCACTGCCCGCTACCGTCCACTAACGCAGTCACAACTGCATTAGTGTCGGCCGCCTCGCGGGCGGCCCGATGCGTCGAGCGATGGGAGATACCCGGATGGGTGAAACGGCGAAGGCCGTACACGGCCGAGCGCAGCGAGCAGTGCTGCTCACGGTGGCTTGCCTCGGCCAGTTCATGGTGCTGCTCGACAACACCATCGTGGGGGCGGCGCTGCCCGATATGCAGCACCGACTGCACACTCAATTGACCGGCCTGCAGTGGATCGTCGACGCGTACGTGCTGGTGGTCGCGATGCTGCTGCTGTCCGGCGGGGTCTTCGCCGACCGGTTCGGCCGCAAACGGGTATATCTGACCGGCGTCGCGGTGTTCACCCTCGCGTCGGCGTTGTGCGCGTTCGCGCCCTCGCTCGGCTGGCTGCTCGCCGGCCGGGTGCTGCAGGGCGTCGGGGCCGCCGCGCTGAGCCCTGCCTCGCTGGCACTGGTCGCGGCCGCCTATCCGGTGCCGCAGGAACGCGTGAAGGCGATCGGGCTGTGGGCCGGACTCAGCGGAATCGGCCTGGCCGCGGGCCCCGTCGCGGGCGGCATACTGACCGACGCCTTCGGTTGGCCCGCCATCTTCCTGGTCAATCTGCCCATCGGCGCGGTCCTGCTCGTGGTCGGTCTGCGCACTCTCGACGAGACCAGCAATCCGAACTCGCCCGCGATCGACATCCCGGGCACAGCGCTGTCCGCCCTGGGGGTCGGGGCGATGACGTACGGACTGATCGAGGGCGGTGCCCGCGGCTGGACCTCACCACCGATCCTGGGCGCCTTCGCCGTCGCCGCGGTCTTTCTCGCCGCGTTCCTCGTCGTGGAAGCGCGCCGCCGCGCACCGATGCTGCCGCTGCGGCTGTTCCGGGAGCAGCTGTTCACCGTGTCCAACGCCGCCATGATCGTGGTGGGGTTCGCGCTGATGGGCTCGTCGTTCTTCTTCTCCCAGTTCTTCGTGTACGTCCAGGGCAGCTCGATCCTGCGGGCCGGCCTGCAGACCCTGCCGCTGTCGCTCGCCATGGTGATCGTCAGCCCGTACGCGGGTCGGCTCGCCGCCCGGTACGGCTTCCGCGTCGTGACCACCACCGGTCTGGCGCTGGCCGGTGGTGGCCTGGTGACGCTGGGTACGGTGCACGCCGACACCGGCTACGGCAATGTCTGGTGGCGACTGGGAGTCATCGGCATCGGCTTCGCGCTGACCATGTCCCCACTGACCGGGGCCGCGATCCAGGCGGTCAGCCCACACGAGGGCGGCCTCGCCTCCGGCATCAGCAGCACCGCCCGGCAGATCGGCGCGGTGCTCGGCGTCGCGGTCCTCGGAGCCGTCGTCCGCACGCGGCAAGCAGGCGGCGCGTCCTTCGAGACCGCACTCGACAACGCCTTCGTGGTGGCAGGCGCCGTCACCCTCGTCGCCGCTCTGTGCACCGGATTGTGGCTGGTGCGGCCGGATTCACGAGATGCCACCGATGGCCGCCCCGCCGCGAACGCGGAACTCGCGACCAGCTCGGCGTAGTCGTCAGCCGGGATTCGCCGTCTCGCCGACGGCAAGATCTCGGGGCTCCACCGATGGCCGGGTCCGTGTCCGGGATCCGGTCATCGGGGCGCTCAGGTGTTGCGGTCGGGGTCGATGCGTTCGTGGCTGGTCAACAGCAGGTGGTCGAAGGCGGTCAGGGTTTCCGGTGGCGGGGGTGGGACCAGTTTCAGGTCCGCGATCACCTGGGCGGCGATGTCGCGGAGTTTGATGTTGGCTTCCTGGGATCGCCACACCAGCACCTTGAATGCCTGGTCGGCGTCGATGCGGTACATGCGCATCAGCACGCCTTTGGCTTGCTCGATCACCGCGCGGGCGGCCACGACGCCGGTCATCGCCTCGCCGACCGCCTCGCCCGCGGCGGTGGCGGCCGCGGCGTCGACGGTGTCGGACAGGTCCAGGTAGTAGCCGGTGGTGGCCACCGGTTCGCCGTGGTCGTCGAGGACACGATCGGCGAGCACCATCACCGCGTGCACGCGACCGGCGGTGTCGAGGAAGCGGTGCCTGCTCGAGAACGGAGCGCCTTCGGCGATGGTGCGGTCGATCAGGCCGGCCACGACGTCGCGGTCGTCGGGATGTTTGTGGGAGAGCAGCAGTTCGGTGGTCGGCTCGATCTCGCCGGGGACGTAACCGTGCATCCGGTAGACCTCCGGCGACCATTCCCAGCGGCCGGTGGTGAACCAGAAGGTGAACGTCCCGACGTGCGCGGGCCGGTAGGCGCGCGCGAACCGCTCGTCGTCGTGGCCCGCCTGCGCGGAATCGGATTCGGTCACAGCTCCATCCTCGAGTGGGGTGCGGATCCGGCCTGCTCGCGCAGCTGCCGGCGGGACGATCACCTTGGTGGTCGCGGCATCGGCCGCCGGGTCAGGCAGCCAGTGCTCGTCGGGTCCGACGTGACAACGAGCGCCTGCTCGCCCTCGACAGCCGAGCGGACGAGGCGTCGATGGCGGATTCGTCGTAGGTCAGGATTCGGACGGCTTCGGGCCCACGGCCGGTGTCGGTCACGGTGAAGACCACGCGCTGCCCGGCACGGAGGGTCTTGTAGCCGGGCGAGTCGATGGCCGTGAAGTCGCAGAACACCGCGGACCCACCGCGGTCGGGTGCCAGGAACCCGAAGCCTTTCTCGGCGTCGAACCAGTCGACCCGGCCGGGCTGCCAGGCGACGGAGTCGGTACCGGCGTGGCGGTGCGGGTCAGTAGGCGAGGCAAGAGAGGTCGTCGT
The DNA here is from genome assembly GCF_003182135.1 of Nocardia neocaledoniensis. Classification (GTDB taxonomy): domain Bacteria; phylum Actinomycetota; class Actinomycetes; order Mycobacteriales; family Mycobacteriaceae; genus Nocardia; species Nocardia neocaledoniensis. Next base: position 930,461 of record NZ_QGTL01000001.1, read on the forward strand.
CGACACAGGAAACGCTCCATGCTTGGTCGATACGGTCGGACAGATCAGCGGCGGCGAGCCCGTGCGCGGACTCACCGGCCCGCACCGCGGCCACATCGAGGCCCGACTCGCGGTCGGCGTCGAAGACGAAGGTCTCCTGGTCGGCGTGGTCGGCCTGGGTGGCGGTCGGTAAGACGGTCATCGGATCCTCCTCGAATTTCGCTGTCGGACGGTGTCGGAGCCGGTGGCCGAGCCCCCGCCAGGGTTCGGCCACCGGACTCGAGGGGAGTCGAACTCATCGGAAGAGTCCTTCGCTCGATACACATCACCTCCTCGTCGCTACCGGGCTGATCGAAACCAGCCATCAGTCTTCAGATTATCTCTGCCATCCGGCATAGATATTATTTAGCAACAGACCAAGATGAGCGCAAGTGCCGAGGTCGAAGTGCTTGCCGAAGCGTCAGGTAGCTGGTCGCGGTGTTGCCGTCCCACACCGCCGGACCCCACACGCTTTCGAGGGCGACGGGGCGCCGCGTCGGATATGTCGCGGCGATTCCACGGCACACGCCAGTGTGGGTTCCGGTGCCGGTCGGGTGCGTCGCTCACGCCGTGATGTTCACCGGCGTGGTGGTGCTGGCACCACCACGCGGGCCCGGCAGGCGCTACCCGGTTTTCGGGTGCGCGCGGCATGGGCGCGCGACCTGGGGATTCCTAGGCTCGAATCGTCGGGAACGCAATGGCTTCCGCGACTCGAACAGGAGGAAGACACTGCTCATGAACCCATTTCGGCGCAACTCCGGTAGAGCGGTACTCGCGGTCGTCGTGACCGGCGCGGTGCTCGCCGTGGCCGCGTGCGGTGAGACGTCGGTGGACGCGGTGACCGAGGCGAAGACGCCACCGCCCGCCGTGGCCACCGCGATGGACACGGTGGTGGGCCAAGGGTTCCCCGGTGTGCAGGTGGTGATCGACGGCCCCGCCGGCCATCGCACGTTCACCGCGGGCGTCGGCGACCTCGGCACGCGTGCGCCCTTCCCGGACGACGCGCGCGTCCGGATCGGCAGCAACACCAAGACCTACGTGGCGACGGTGATCATGCAGCTGGTCGCCGAGGGCGAGATCGATCTCGACGCACCGATCGAGCGCTACCTGCCCGGGGTGGTGCGGGGCAACGGCAACGACGGCAACCGGATCACGGTGCGACAGATGTTGCAGCACACCAGCGGAGTGCCGGACTACGTCGGCTCCGGTGCGGACATCACCACCCAGAGCTCCGAACAGCTCGACCCGGACGACGAAGCGCTGCGGTGGCAGCACTTCGAGATGGCCGACCTGGTCCGCCGGGCGATGACGATGCCGCCGCAGTTCGAGCCGGGTGCGAAATCTGTGTACACGAACACCAATTACCTGCTGGCCGGTCTGCTGATCGAGCGGGTCACGGGCAATGCGGCCGCCGACGAGATCGGGCGCCGGATCCTCGAACCGCTCGGCCTGCGCGACACCTATGTGCCCGCGGCCCGCGAAACCGGCATCCGCGGCCCGCACGCCCGCGGGTACCACCAGATCGACGGCGCACCGGTCGATTTCACCGACTTCGACCCGTCGTGGGCCGCGACCGCGGGCGACATGGTCGCCACCGCGACCGACCTGAACCGGTTCTTCACCGCCCTGCTGTCCGGAGAACTGCTCCCGCCGGCGCAGTTGGCCGAGATGCAGCGCACCGTGCCGTTCGACCGCATGCCGGGCGCGGGGTACGGCCTGGCGCTGATCGAGCGGACCACATCGTGTGGCACGCAGGTGTGGGGCCACGGCGGCAGCATCGTCGGCTTCGCGACGCGCAACGCCGTGACCGCCGAGGGCACTGCGGTGACCGTCACGGTCAACCAGCTGCCGAGCACCGAGGCACAGGCCGACGCGGTCGACAAGCTGCTGGATGCCGCCCTGTGCGCCTCGTGACCACGTGGTGCCACCGGCCCCCGAACAGGGTGCGGCCGAACAACTTCCGAGGAGAAACTGTGAAACGCGTGAAAGGTCTGGCGGCCACGGCGACCGCCCTGGCGGTCTGTGCCGGTCTGATCGGTTGCGCCGGCCCCGAGGCCGGAGCGAAACCGGACACCGCGATCCCGGATCGGCTCACCGGTCAGCAGCTGGCATGGAAAGCCTGCGGTACACCGAAATTGGACGAGGCCGGAGCGCAGTGCGCCGAGGTCACCGTGCCGGTGAACTACGCGGACCCGGAGGGCGCCACGCTCACGGTGGCGATCTCCCGGATCGCCGGCACCGACCCGCAGCGTGGTGTGATGCTGTCGAACTCCGGCGGCCCCGGCGGCGAGGGACTCGACTTCATGGTCGACGTCGGCAAGGCGATGACGCCGGAGGTACGGGCCCGCTACGACCTGATCGGCATGGATCCGCGCGGCGTCGGACGCTCCTCGGCCGTCGACTGCCGGTGGCCGATCGGCTTCGGGCTGCAGTCGGCGGGCCTCGACGCGAACGGCTTCGCGGAATCGGCGGCGACACACCGCGATCTCGCCGACCGCTGCGCCGCCACCGAAGGAGATCGCCTGCCCCACATCACCACCCGCAACACCGCGCGCGACATGGACCTCATCCGCGAGGTTCTCGGCGCGGAGAAGATCAGCTACTTCGGGACCTCGTACGGCACCTACCTCGGCGCGGTGTACACGCAGCTGTTCCCCGACCGCAGCGACCGGATGGTGCTCGACAGCGCGGCCGATCCGGAGGCCTACGGCACGGTCGAGATGATGCGGGCGATGGGCCCGGCCAACGAGGCCGCGCTCGATTTGTGGGCGGACTGGGTCGCCGCGCGTGACGGGGAATATCACTTCGGCACGAGCCGGTCCGAGGTTCGGGGCGTGGTCGAGAACCTGATCGAACAGGCCGCGGCCTCGCCGATCCGGGTGGGCGAGTACGAGATCGACGAACACTGGCTGCCGGTGGTGCTGTTCGTCGGGCTCGACAGCCCGGAACAGTACGGGATGCTCGCGGGTCAACTCCGCACCATCGCCGACGCGGCGGCAGGCGCCTCGGTCCAGCCGGACGAGACACTGGACGCCACACTAGGATTCGCGATGAAGGCGCGGCCGAACGACAATTCGGCCCAGATGGCGATCATGTGCGGTGACGTCGCCGCGCCCCGGGATCCGGCCTTCTACCAGCGCAATATCGACGCCGCCAGGGCCACCCAGCCGGTGTTCGCCGGGTTCGCCAACAACATCACCCCGTGCGCGTTCTGGGCCGAGCCCGCCGAACCGGCCACGGTGGTCCACAACCAGGTGCCCGCACTGATCGTGCAGTCCACCGGTGACACCAGGACCGCCTACGACGGCGCGGTCGCCCTGCACGAGGACCTGAGCGCCTCGCGCATGGTCACCCTCCAGGATGTGCCGATCCACTGGATCTTCGGGCGCTACCCGAACTCCTGCGTGTACTCGGCGGTGAACACCTACTTCCGCGACGGCACCCTGCCCGCCGGCGACCTGACCTGCCGGGCCGACTGACCGGGACCAGGTGCGGCCCTGAACCCCCAGTGGTTCAGGGCTTCACGCGTTCAGATAGGCGAGGACGGCCAGCACCCGGCGGTGCCCGACCTCGTCGGCGGCGAGCCCGAGCTTGGCGAAGATGCTCCGGATGTGTTTGTGCACAGCGCCTTCGCTGACCACCAGGCGCTCGGCGATGGTCGCGTTGTTGTGCCCCTCCGCCATCAGCGCGAGCACCTCGCGCTCGCGGGCGGTGAGCGCGGCCATCGGGTCGTCGGCCTTGCGCCGCACCAGCAGTTGCGAGATCACCTCGGGGTCCATCGCGGTGCCGCCCGCGGCGACCCGGCGCAGCGAATCGAGGAAGCGATCCACCTTGCCGACCCGCTCCTTGAGGAGATAGCCGACGCCGCCCATGCCGTCACCGAGCAGTTCCGCGGCGTAGCTGTCCTCCACCCAGGACGACAGCACCAGCACGGGCAGTCCGGGGTGCAGCTCCCGCGCCTTGACGGCCGCGCGCAACCCGTCGTCGGTGAAGGTCGGCGGCAGGCGCACATCGACGACGACCGCGTCCGGGCGCTGCGCGGCCACGGCGGCGAGGAAGTCGTCGGCATTGTCCACGGCGGCGACCACCTCGATGCCCGCCGTGCTCAACAGCAGGACCAGACCCTCCCGCAGCAGGGCATCGTCCTCGGCGATCATGATCCGCACGGCAACTCCACCCGCACCACAGTAGGGCCACCGGGCGGACTGGTCAGCACCATCCGGCCGTCGAGCGCCTCGGCCCTGCGCCGGATACCGGCCAGCCCACCGTCGTAGATCTCCACGGCGCCGCCGACTCCGTCGTCGCGGATCTCGACGGTGAGCAGCTCGGGCGTCCCGCCGAGCGCCAGGGAGATCGCCGTGGCGCCGGAGTGTTTGGTGGCGTTGGTGAGCGCCTCGGTGATGACGAAGTACGCGGCCGCCTCCGCGGCGGCGGGGAGTCTGCCCACCTCGCCGAGATCGAGCACACAGGGGATGGGGTTGCGGGCTGCCACCGCCGCGACCGCACTGGCCAGGCCACGATCGGCGAGCACCGGCGGATAGACGTTGCGCACCACATCGCGCAGCTCGGCCAGGGCGGCCGTCGCGGTGTCCTGTGCCTTGCGCACGAGTTCCCGCGCGGTGTCCGGGTCCTGGTCGCGCAGCTGGTCGGCCATCCCGAGCTGCATGATCACCGCCGCGAGCCGGGCCTGCGCGCCGTCGTGCAGGTCGCGCTCGATCCGGCGCAGTTCGGCGCCGTGTGCGTCGAGCGCCGCGGCCCTGGTCGCGGTGAGGGCCGCGACCCGGTCGGCCAGCAGGGCGTCCTCGGTGGGTTTCAGCATCGCCCGGGTGGCCAGCGCCTGCCAGCGCGCGGCCACCGGAAGCTGCAGGGTCACCAGGGCCACCGGGATCGCGAGGAAGACGCTCAGGATCGCCTTCGGCCAGGAGTCGACCGCGAAACCGAAACTGGCGAACTCCTGCCCCGGCGGCATCCGCTGCCAGAACGCCGGGATCGCCAGCTGTGCCAGGGTGCTCAGCGGCAGCGCGATGGCGAACACCGCCAGGTAGATGCCGGTCAGCGCGTGCGCGACCAGCCAGCCGAAGTCCCGGCGGTTCGCCGGATCGGTGAACACTGTCGCCACCCGTTGCCGCAAGCCGCCGGTCAACGGCTGATACGCCCGCACCGCCTGCTCGCCGAGATACCCCGCCGCCCTGCGCCGGTCGAACGACACCAGCGGCCGCACCAGCCGAACGGCCTCGGGCAGCGCCGGAATCCCCACCCCGATCAGGCAGAACGCGCCGACGATCAGCAGCCCGACCACCGCGAACAACGCGAGCAGCGAGGTGACACCGCCGACCGCCAGATACCAGACAGCACCCGGCAGCCGCCGTGCCTTGTCTCGCGCGGAGTGCAGTGCCTCGATCACCCAGCCATCGTGTCAGAACGGGCCACGACCGTGCCCGGCAGGCAGCCCCTGGTCAGCGCGTTCGCGCAGGTCGACGCCGCGGTCAGGCAGCCGCCGGGGTGGAAGGCAGTCGTCACGCCCCGGCCGCCTGCCGCTGGATCTCGGCGGTGGCCTCGGCCTTGATCCGTTCGAACTGCTCGCCCATCCGTTCGGCCAGGGCCTGGGCGGCCGACAGCGGGCGCACCATCACCATGAAGTCATCGATGCGTCCCTGCTCGTCGAAGTGCAGGAAGTCGCAGCCGGTGAGCTTCTTGCCGTCCACCGTCGCTTCGAAGATGAACGCGTGGTCGCGGTCGCCGCCGATCTCGCGGACGTAGCGGAAGTCCTCGAACACCCGGATGACGGCCCGCAGGATCGCGGCGGTGATCGCCTTGCCCGGGTAGGGCGTGAAGGCGACCGGGCTGGTGAACACGACATTCTCGGCCAGCAGGGCCTCGATGGCGGCCTCGTCACGGGCTTCCACGGCCGCTCGGAAGGGATGCATGACTTCCTCTCATAAGAAATTTATTGACTAAGTAACTCGAACAGTAACGAGCTCAATCACCGATGTCCACAGTGGAATGGTCACCAAGTTGAATAACCCGAAGTGATAGAGTTCGGGCATGGCACTACGCAACGCGATCCTGGCCGCCCTGCTCGACGGCGAGGCCTCCGGCTACGACCTGGCCAAGGGTTTCGACGCGTCGCTGGCCAACTTCTGGATCGCCACACCCCAGCAGCTGTACCGCGAGCTGGACCGGATGTCGGCCGACGGGCTCCTCGCGACCCGTGTCGTCCAGCAGGAACGCCGGCCGAACAAGCGCCTGCACTCCATCACCGAGGCCGGTCACGCCGCCCTGGTCGAATTCCTCGAGGCCGCGTCGAAGCCGACGGCCATCCGCGACGAGATGATGGTCAAGGTCCAGGCGGTCGAGTCCGAGACCGCGCCCGCGGTGCGTGCCGCGATCGCCGAACGGCGGGACTGGAGCGTCGCCAAACTCGCCCGCTACGAACGTCTGCGCACCCGCATGCTGGCGGGTCGCACCGAGCAGGCCTACCTCGAGGAAGTCGAGCGCGTGGGGCCCTACCTGACGCTGATGCGCGGAATCTCCTTCGAGCAGGAGAACATTCGCTGGGCCGATTTCGCGCTGACTGTCCTCGATCGCCGAGTCGCCGCGCACGCCTGACATGCTCGGTCAGCCGACAACTGTGGGGCGCTACCCGGATCCGGGCGTCGGCACGACCGGTCGCACCGGTACCGGAGGGTTCAGCGCTTCGGCCAGGGTGGGGTAGATCGGTAGCCAGGCCGAGAGCCCGGCGATGGCGATCACACGATCGACCACGCCAGCGTACGGGTTGAACATCACGACCCGCACACCGCCGGTCGAGGCCTGCTGGGCGCGCTCGGCCAGGTCGAGGATGGGGCGGCAGCCGATGAACTGGATCGCGCTCACATCCACCACCAGGCGGCCCCGTGGTGTCGCCGCGCCGACGGCGGCGTCGAGGATGGCCCGCCAGCGCGGCCGGGTGTAGGCATCGGCCTCACCGTAGACGTGCAAGATCACCGCGTCGGCGCGCAGGTCGAGGTCGGCCTGCAGCCGCCGGCCGAGGTCTTCGGTTTCGCCGGTGTCGGGGAGGACGAGTTCCACGCTGTGGGGACGAGACTTCATCAGACGGCAACTCACCATCTCGAAGCAGTCAGCACGCCTCGACATTGCACGGCCGGACCTGGTGTCTAGAGCCGACCGATAGCTCCATCTGACCACGTCGGAACGAGTCGGGCAGCGGTCGTGACCGGATTGATCCCGGACGGCCGAGGGACGAAGGTCAGTGGGTCGCGATCAGCGCGCCTGCCAATGCCAGCGAGCTCACCCACACGGTCGATCCGGCGGCGAGCAGGATCGGGCGGGGCCCGATCCGCGCCAGCGACCGCACCTTCACACCGGTGCCGAGCGCGAACATGGCCGCGGTGAGCAGCAGGGTCTGCGCGTCGCGGGCCATCTCCAGCAGGCCCGCCGGGATCACACCGGTCGAGCGCACCGCGGCGCAGGCCAGGAAGGCCAGCACGAACATCGGCACCAGCGGTGGCCGGTGGCCCGCATCCACCGTTTCGTCGGTCCGGCCGCGCCGCATGTGCCAGCTGACGGCCGCCAGCACCGGGGCGAGCAGGACGACGCGGGCGAGCTTGACCACCACCGCGACGGTCAGCGCGGTCCCCCCGAGTGCCCCGCCGACGGCCACCACCTGGGCGACCTCGTGGACGGCGGCGCCCGCCCATACCCCGCTGGTCGCCGCGTCCAGCCCGAGGACGTGCGCCGCGGGTGGCAGGATCGCGATCAACAGCGTCCCGAACACCACGACCAGCGCGATCGAGGTCAGCACTTCTTCCTCGTCGGCGTCGACGACGCCGTCGGCGGCAGCCACGGCGGCAGCGCCACAGATGGAGAACCCGCAGGCGATCAGCAGTCGCTGGGTCCATCCGATGCCGAGCGCACGGCCGAGCACCATGGTGCCGCCGATGCCCCCGACCACCACGACGAGCACGGCGACCAGGGTCGCGGGGCCGAGGCCGAGGATGTCGGTGAAGGTCACTTGCACGCCGAGCAGCGCGACGCCGATCCGGAGCAGCCGTTTGGCGCAGAACTGCAGTCCGGGCCGCAGACGTTGCGGGATATCGACGACATTCGCGGCGATCGCCCCGACCAGGATGGCCGCCAGCAGCGGGCTGATGACGGAGTACCGGCTGGTGAACAGCAGGATCGCCGTGACGACAGCGGCGGCGAGCAGCAACCCGGGCGCGTACTCGCCGGCCCATCGGCGCGCGCGCACCGCACGCGAGAGAGGTGCCGGTTCGGCCGGCGCGGACGCCCGGCTCGACAGGTCGGACGCAGGGGGCTGGAGCATGATTCGAGGTGTCCCGTGTTTCGGTAGGAGCGACCGTGGGCGGCGCGGCCTCGCGGTCGATGGCATCGACGGTCCGTGCGCGGCGTCATCCGGCCGGGACGGTGGCCGGGTTCCGCTCGGCGAGCTCGCGTTTGAGGATCTTGCCGCCGGCGGTCATCGGCAGTTCGGTGGTGAACTCGATCGAGCGCGGGTACTTGTGGGACGACGACCCCGCCCGCTTTGAGGATGCCGTAGTAGATGACGACGAACTCGGGCAGGTTCGGGCACGAGAGCGCCACCTTGTCGCCGGGTTCGAGCCCGCGCGCCGTCAGCAGGCACGCGACCTGGCCTGCGCGCGCGTTCAGCTCGGCGTAGGTCAACCGCTCGGCGCCGAGCACCACCGCCTCGTCGGCGGGTTGGCGGAAGGCCGTGTCCTCCAGCAGGGCAGCGAGATTGAACACAGATCAGCCTTTCGGGGAAGGGTCGGTACCGGTCAGGCGCACAGCGGGGCGGCGGTGGCCGCCCTCACCTCGGCTTCGGTGACGCCGGGCGCGCATTCCCGCAGCGCCAGCCCGCGCGGGAGGACGTCGATGACGGCGAGGTTGGTGATGATCCGATGCACCACCCGCTCGCCGGTGAGCGGAAGCGTGCAGCGCGGCACGATCTTCGGCCCGCCGTTCTTGTCGGTGTGCTCCATGAGCACGATCACCCGCCGCGCGCCGTGGACCAGGTCCATCGCCCCGCCCATGCCCTTGACCATGTGGCCCGGGACCATCCAGTTGGCCAGGTCGCCTGCCGCCGAGACCTGCATGCCGCCGAGGACGGCGGTGTCGATGTGGCCGCCGCGGATCATCCCGAAGCTGGTCGCGGAGCCGAAGAACGACGCCCCGGCGAGCACCGTCACGGTTTCCTTGCCCGCGTTGATCAGATCGGCATCGACCTCCGACGCGTCCGGGTACGGCCCGGTGCCGAGGATGCCGTTCTCCGAATGCAGGGTGACGCGCACGCCCGCGGGCAGATGATCGGGGATCAGCGTCGGCAACCCGATACCCAGATTGACGTACTCCCCCGACCGCAGCTCGCGGGCGGCCCTGGCCGCCATGTGGGTCCGCGTCCAGCCGACAACTGTTGCGGCAGTGGTCATGTCATTTCTCCTTGGCGACGGTGCGCTTCTCGATGTGCTTTGTCTGCACGCCGGTGTGCACGATGCGGTCGACGAAGATGCCCGGCAGGTGGACCCCGGCCGGGTCGATCGCGCCCGCGGGCACGAGATGTTCGACCTGCGCGATGCAGACGCGGCCCGCCATCGCGGCGTCCGGATTGAAATTGCGGGCCGCCTTGTCGAAGACGAGGTTGCCGTCGGTGTCCCCGACGAGCGCGTGCACCAGGGCGTAGTCCGTCGTGATCGCCTCCTCGAGCACGTACCGCCGCTCGCCCCAGCGGCCGCCGAACGTGCGCACCTCTTTGGGCGGCGATGAGATCGCGACCGAGCCGTCGGGCGCGTACCGCCAGGGCAGGCCGCCGTCGGCGACGGGCGTGCCGATACCGGCCGGGGTGAAGAAGGCGGGCAGACCCGCGCCGCCCGCTCGGAGCTTCTCGGCGAGGGTGCCCTGCGGCGTCAGCTCGACTTCGATCTCGCCGGCCAGGTACTGCCGGGCGAACTCCGCGTTCTCCCCTACGTACGAGGCGATCACCCGCCGTATCTGCTTGTTCCGCAACAGGATTCCCAACCCGATCCGGTCGGTGCCGCAGTTGTTGGAGATGATCTCGAGGTCGGTGACGGCGCTGGCCGCCAACGCCGCGATGAGCGCGTCGGGAATGCCGCACACCCCGAACCCGCCGACGGCCACGCGGGAACCGGAGGCGATGTCGGCCACCGCCGCTGCCGCCGAGGCGACGACTTCGCTCATCGCGCGGCCGCCGTGTCGGGCGCGGTCGAGGCGATCAGCTCGCGGAGCAGTTCCTGCGCCCGTGGCCATTCGCCGTAGCCGGAAGCCGGATTGAGATGACCGACATCGCCGAGATCCACCAGGCGGCTGCCCCAGGCCTCGGCCATGCCCGCCACCCGCCGCGACGACGCGAGCGGGTCGGTGGTGGACGCGGCGACGATGCTGGGGAAGGGCAGCCGTCCCCTGGGGATCGGATTCCAGCCACCCGCCGCCAGGTCGTCGGCGGTCGGATACCCCTTCGGCAGTGCGGATTCCAGGTCGGCCGGGGTGACCAGCAGAGCCGCGCGCACCGGTCGCCGGTGCCGCTGCGCCCAGTGCACGGTGATCAGTACCCCGGCGCTGTGCGCGACCAGCACCACGGGACCGTCGATCGCGGTGACGACCACGTCGAGCGCGGCGACCCGCGCGGCGAGGCTGAGCTTGTCGCGCTCGAGCGGCGGGACCGTGCGGACCCGGTCCAGGCGTTCGGCGAGCAGCGTCTGCCAGTGCTCGGGCACATGGTCACGCAGTCCCGGCACGATCACGACGGTGTGGTCAGCGGAGTCTTTCATGGTGTGCGGTGGTTCCTTTCGAGTTCAGTGCCCGGGTGCCGGTTCGACGGCGGCCAGTGCGCGCAGCCCGGCCGGATAGACCCGTCTGCCGAGGAGCAGCGCCGCGATGGCGAGCAGGTAGGCCAGCGGAGTCAGGCGCAGCGCGGCGCCGAGGCCGATGTGGTCGGCGAGCACGCCGACGACGAACGGACCGAGGGCGAGCCCGAGCAGGCTGTTGGCCAGCGTCAAGGTGCCGAACGCGGAGGCGCGGACCGATTTGTGCGTCAGATTGGCGACCATCGCCGCGGTCGGGCCCGACGAGCCGCCCGAGAAGAAGGCGCCGACTCCGATCAGCAGCAGCTGTGCCGGACCGTCGCCGAGGCCGAAGCCGATGCCGAGGCAGACCAGCGAGAGGGTGCAGAACACGATCGCCGCGGACCACTTCCTGGACATGTCGTCGCGACCGACCCGGTCGGTGATCATGCCGCAGCACACCATTCCCGAGCCGACGAGCAGCACGAACACCGAGGCGACCACGCCGGCCCGGTCCGGCGCCAGATCGTAGGTGCGGTTGAAGAAGCTCGGCATCCACGACAGCAGCACCGCGGCGGTGAAGATCTGGAAACCGCTGCCGACGTAGGCGCACAGCACCGCGGGATTGGTGAACAGCGTCGAGACCGGAGCTCGGAAGCCGGTGCCGAGCGGCGCGGCGTCGGTGGGCTGGTCGGCCGCGTTCCTGGCGAGCCGCGGCTCGCTGACGACCACGCTGAACAGCGCGGCCAGCAGCAAACCGAACACCGCCATGAGGGCGAACGACCAGCGCCACCCGAACTGGACGGCGACGACCCCACCCACCCCCACACCGAGGACGGACCCGAACGAACCGCCCGCCATGAACGCACCGCTGAGCGCGGCGTGCATCCGGGGCGCGAAAACGCTGAGCACGACGGCGATCCCGACACTGCCGTAGGCGGCCTCACCGACACCGACCAGGAAGCGAGCGGCCAGCATCTGCTCGTAGTTCGCCGCGACGGCGCACAACAGGGTCGCGGCGCTCCACAGCACCGCCATCAGCACCAGGCTGCGCACCCGGCCCCACCGGTCGGCCAGGACCGACAACGGCAGCGTGAGAATGCCGACCATGAGCGCGACCACGCTGGTGAGCGAGGCCAGCTGCGAATCGGACAGCGCCCATTCGGTTTTCAGGAAGGGAAAGACGGCGCTCAGCACCTGTCTGGACATGTAGTCGGCCAGCAGCAGGCCGAAGGCCAGCAGGAAGACGACCCACGGATAGCGCCGACGTGGTCCGGGGTGTCGAATCGCCTCGACCGGGGCGGCGACGGTGTCGTCTGCCGCTCCGGCGGCGGTAGTGTGCAACTTCATCGGTGCTCCTACGAACCCGGTGCGTCGAGACGGTGGAGACGCACCGGAGCTGGTGAACAGACAGATGCTCAGGCGTGCTGGGTGAAGCCGACCTGGCCGGGCCTGCGGTTGGGGGCGTAGCCGAGCTTGGCGAGGGTCTCGTCGACGCTCGCGTACTGCTCGCCGATCCGGTAGATGTCGCGCGCCTGCTTGCCGTCGGCGACCTCGCGACCCAGTTCCTGGGCGATGCGCACCAGCTGCCGCACCTGATCCACCGACTTCATCTTCTCGCCCCTGCGACCCCACAGGGTGTCCTCGTTGCCGCAGCGGGGGTGCAGGCCCAGCGCGATGGCCATGGCGTTGACCGGGAGCACGCTGCGCATCAGGGTCTCGAGGGTCAGGCACGCCCCGTCGGGCACCCGCTGGATGAAGTTCATGATGTTGTAGGGGTTGGGGCCGTCGAAGCCGCCGCCGATGCCCACCCAGGTGAGGTTGAGCGGGCCCAGGTACTTGCCGCGCCGGATCAACCGTTCGACGGTCTCGAGCTGCGGAATGCTGGAGAGCTGGAAGTGCGGCTGGATGCCGTTGGCGGTCAGCCGGCGCAGGTGCTCCTCGACCCACGCCGGGCCCGCGGGCACCGTCATCTCGCGATACGTCTCGTACAGTTCGGGACGCTGGATCGAGGTGCCGGCGATGTCGTCTTCGGTCATCAGCTCGACGATGTTCATCTGGCTGGTGTTGATCGCGATGGTCACCTGGTCCGGCTTCGGGTCCAGCTCGGCGAGCATGTGCCTGGTGTCGTCGGAGAGCCACTTCGCGTCGGCGCCTTCGCCTTCCGGCGCGAACGAGATGGATCCGCCGACCTGCAGGATCATGTCCGGCACCGCCTCGCGCAGCCCGGCGAGCAGTTCGTTGAACTTCGACAGTCGCTTGGAACCCTTGCCGTCCAGCTCGCGGACGTGGATGTGCAGGACCGACGCGCCCGCCTCGTAGCAGTCCACTGCCTGCTGGATGTGCTGCTCCATGGTCAGCGGCAGGTCCTCGCGGAAATCGTCGGGCTCCCATTCCGGGCCGTACGGCGCGCAGGTGATGACCAGCCTGTCCTGGTTTTCCGGGAACAGCGCATCGTCGTGGAAATGCAAGATTTTCTCCGATCGGTATCGAAACAGTCGAGAGGTGTGCGAAAGGAAGCTCAGAACGGCTTGTCGCCGACGATGCCCGCGCGCTCCATCTTGCGGACCCCGGGCCAGTAGTCCTGAACGGCGTAATGCTGCGTGCAGCGGTTGTCCCAGATGGCGAAGCTGTTCTCCGTCCAGCGCCAGCGCACCTGGAATTCCGGAACGGTGGCCTGCCGCATCAGGTAATGCAGCAATTCGGCGGCACCGGGGGCGTAATCCGCGCCGAAACGCACATTGTCCGGGGTGTGGTAATTGACCAGATGCGTGGTGAAGGAATTGACGAACAGCACGCGCTCCCCGGTTTCGGGATGGGTGCGCACCACCGGGTGCTCGGCATCGGGATACCGCCGGGCGAGATCGCGCCGCCGGTCCTGCGGCATCGCCGCGCCGAAACTCGATTCGATGCTGTGCCGGGCCCGCAGGCCCTCGATCCGCGTCTTCACCCACTCGGGCAGGCACCGGTACGCCTCGGCCATGTTCACCCAGATGGTGTCGCCACCGACCGGCGGCGCCTGCACGCACCGCAGGACCGAACCCATCGACGGGTTCTCCCGCCACGTGGCGTCGCAGTGGAAGGAATTCTCGAAATGCTCGGGCGGGCTGTCGAGATCCTTGTAGATGCGCACGAGCCCGGGGTGATCGGGGTCGCTGCCGAGGACGGGGTGGTCCTCCAGCGGACCGAATCGCCGCGCCAGCGCGACATGGTCGGCGCGGCTGATGTTCTGATCGCGGACGAACAGCACCTTGTATTCGAGGAGCAGCGCGCGCAATTCGGCGAAGAGGGAATCGTCGGCGGCGACTCGTGCGAGATCCACGTCCACCAATTCGGCACCGATGGAACAGGTGAGTGGCGTCGCGGTGATGGATCCGGCAAAGGTTGTCATCGTTGTCCTCCAGTGGTGTCGCCGGGATCAGAGGGTGAAGACCGAGGAGCCGACGCTGCGGCCCGACTCCAGGTCGCGGTGGGCCTGTTCGGCGTCGGAAAGCTTGTAGCGCTGGTTGATTTCGACACGGATGCGCCCGGCCGCGACATGCGCGAACAGCTCACCGGCCAGCTCGGCGCGCTCGGCGGGATCGGCGATGTAATCGGCCAGCGCGGGGCGCGTGACGAACAGCGAGCCCTTCACCGCCAGCTGCATGGCGTTGATCGGCGGGATGGGACCTGAGGCGGTGCCGAAGCAGACGAGCAGTCCGCGCCGCGCCAGCGAATCCAGCGACGTCGCGAAGGTGGTCGCGCCGATGCTGTCGTAGACGACCGGCACGCCGGCCCCGCCGGTGATCTGCCGCACCCGTGCCGCGACGTCCTCGCGGGTGTAGAGGATGACGTGATCGCATCCGTGCGCGCGGGCGACCTCGGCCTTCTCCTCGGTCGAGACCGTGCCGATCACGGTGAGCCCCAGCAGTTTCGCCCACTGGACGAACAGGAGCCCGACGCCGCCTGCCGCGGCGTGCAGCAGGACCGTGTCGCCCGCGCGCAGCGGATGGATCCGGCGCAGCAGGTAGGCGGTGGTCAGGCCACGCATCGTCATCGACGCGGCGGTGTCGAAGGCGATCCCGTCGGGCAGGGCGATCAGGTGCTCGGCGGGCATCACCCGTTCGGTGCTGTACGCCCCGAGCGGGCTGCCGGTGTAGGTGACCCGGTCCCCCGCCGCGAAGCCGGTGACGTCCGGGCCGACCTCCTCGATCACCCCAGCCGCCTCGACGCCCATGCCCGCGGGCAGCGGGGCCGGGTAGAGACCGGTGCGGAAGTAGGTGTCGGCGAAATTCAGCCCGACGGCCTCGTGCCGGACCCGCACCTCGCCGGGGCCGGGGTGCCCCACCTCGACGTCCTCCCAGCGCAGTACCTCGGGGCCACCGACCTCGTAGAAGCGAACAGCTTGTGCCACAACAGATCTCCTCGTCGGTCGAGCGCACGGGCGTGGGTGCGGTCGACGTTGGTGTGCCGAATTCGGGGGCGCGATCTCGCCTTATTCGCCGATCACCAGCACTGTGATGGGAACCACTGTATTTCGGCTCACGCCCCGATGCTTATCCTGTGGGGACGAGTTTCTATTCATTTCGGGACATAGGAGATCGCGTGAAGCCGCTCGCCCGCTACGCGGCCATCCATGGTTTCGTCGACCTCGGTCGATCGCTCGGGCTCGATCCGGTAGCCCTGCTCCGGGCGGGCGGACTCGACCCCGCCGGTCTCAGCGTGCAGGACCGCTGGGTGCCCGCCGCCGCGATCGCCGACCTGCTCGAACGATCGGCCGCCGCGTCCGGGCACGAGGACATCGGTCTGCGGCTGGCCGAGCGGCGCCGCTTCGCCAATCTCGGGCCGCTCAGCATGGTGATCCGCGAGGAACCCGACGTGCGCAGCGCGCTGCGGATCATGACCCGCTACGAGCACATGTTCAACGAATCCCTGCACACCGGGATCACCGAGCACAACGACATCGCCACCCTGCGGCTCAGTCTCGATCTCGGCGTTCCGGGCGAAAGCCGGCAGGCCATCGAGCTCGCGGTCGGCATCCTGCACGGCCTCATGCGCGGATTCCTCGGGCCCACCTGGCAGCCGCTGGAAGTCCGCTTCACCCACCCCGCGCCGCGCGACCGCAGCACCCACCACCGCGTGCTGGGGCCGCATGTCGGCTTCGATCAGGACTTCAACGGAATACTCGTCTACACCGCGGATCTCGACGCGCCCAATGCGATGGCGGACCCTCAGCTGCGCACGTACGCACAGCAGATCGTCAACGCGCCGCGGGCCGCCCCGGCGACGACGACCTCCGAACGCGTCCGCGAACTCATCGAACTGCTGCTGCCGACCGGACGTTGCTCGGTCGACCAGATCGCCCGCAGCCTCGGCGTCGACCGTCGGACCGTTCACCGGCGCCTCGCCGCCGAGGGCGCGACGTTCACCTCGCTCGTCGACTCCACCCGGGCCGAGCTCGCCGAGCACATGGTCGCCAGCCGTCGCCACGCTCTCACCGAGATCGCCGACCTGTTGGCCTTTTCCTCACCGGGCAACTTCTCCCGCTGGTTCCGCACCCGGTTCGGGCACAGCCCCAGCCGGTGGCGGGCCATGTCCGCGGCGGACCGGCATCGATCGCGACCCGCTACCGAGCCGCCTGCCGTCGCACGCGACCAGGGCCCGCGACCTCCGGGCTCATTGCTCCGGCAACAGTGAAGGATCCAGCTTCGCGCGGATTCGCCGGTACGCTCGCGGAAGTGGGTGGGGACTTGATACTGCTGGGGTGTTCGGCTCTACATCGATCCTGCGCGAGCCCGTCGGCGACAGGCGGGGACGGACGGCGATAGCCTTTTGTCATGACCGACAACGAGCAGCCCGCGGGGCGGCATCAGCGGCCGGCGGGGGTCGACACGGCGACCGTGGCCGCGGTGGGGAAGCTGTCCGAGGCGTTGGAGACCACCGAGCGTGCGCGGGGGCACCTCTACAGCTTTCATCAGCTCACCGGGGGCGCCGATCTCGCGCTCGGTGAGGCGGTGGACATGCTGCGCGACGCCGGGCACGGTGAGCTCGCCGACCGGCTCGCCACCGAGTTGGTCGGGCGCAATGTGCTGCCGGGGCGGTGGACCTTCCAGATCGTGGAGGAGTACGACGAGGGCTACTACGCGCGGTTCCGGGAGCTGGAGCGCGAGATCAGGGACGCGCTCGTCGACGGCCGCACGCATCTGTACGAGGCCGAGATGAAGGAAGATCGCCGTACGCACGGGCGGCCCGGGCACGAGGCCACACCGGAGCGCTAGGCACGCTCAGCATCGGTCGGGTCAAGCGAGGGCGCGGTCGGTGCCGGGCGAGGCGGGGCGGTCGGCGGCGGGGCGGTCGGCGGCGGTGGCGACGATGAGGTCGGCGACGAGCAGGCCCTCCTCGTCGGGAGCCAGCGGCGTGGCGAGGTCGCGGCCGTCGGGACCGAGGATCCGGGCGACGCCGCTGCGGCCGTGCAGCACATCCGGGCGGCCCGCGTCGGCGGCCTGCCATCCGGGCAGCGGAACCACCGCCGTCGGCGCGATCAGATAGCTGCGGCTCGCCCGCGCGTACCGGCGGCAGGCGGCGGTACTGAGCTGCTCCACATCGGTTTCGGTGCCGCCGCGGGCAACGGTGAACCCCGGCCAGGAGGCCACGTGGATGTGTTCGCCCGCCTGGTGCATGGCCTCGCACACCCCGGGCAGGAAATGATCGGTGCCGCCGAGAACGCCGATCCGGCCGAGGGCGGTGTCGCGCACCAGCGGCCGCCGCACGGCCGTGCCGAAGACGGTGCGTTCCAGTGCCGTGGGCAGGGCCTTGCGGGAGACCGCCATGGCGCCCTCGTCGTCGATCAACGCCTGGGACATGTACGCGCCCTTGTCGGCGCGCTCGGAGAAGCCGAGTCCGACGTGGATGCGGCGCCGACGCGCGGCATAGCGGATCGCCCGGAGTTCCGGGCCGTCGGCGGCCATCGAATTGGCGTGGTACCTGGCCAGGATGTCGCCGTCCCACTGGACCGCGGGCAGCCACATCCACCACGGGAAACCGGGCACGAAGGTCTCGGGGAAGGCGACGAGCCGAGCTCCCTGATCCGACGCGGCCTCGATCAACGCGATGACCTGGTCCACTCCGGCCGACAGGTCCAGCCACCGGGGCTCGGCCTGCACCGCCGCCACTCGCACCCTGCTCGTCATCGTTCTCCTCGTTACCAGCTGTGACACCTTGTACGAGGAAGACACCGACCTCCCACGGACCTCACGCCCCCGAGACCCAGATCACGCTCCCGCGAGTGGCACTCCGGCACCGCGTGACCGTGTCAGCACGGCTGTCAGCGTGACGTCAGGTCCGTGTCAGCACGGCCGGACAGAGTGTGTTCATCGAACGAAGCGGCCCCGAAACCCCGGGGCCACAACCGAA
>NZ_QGTL01000002.1:0-794880 GCF_003182135.1 Nocardia neocaledoniensis
AACTCGCCGACCACGTCCTGCCCGCCCTCACCGCCGCCATGACGTTGCTGGCCGACCAACCCACCGAAGCCGCCGACTTCCGCGCCACGGTCCTGCTCGCGGTCGACGCCGCCACCCACGCCGGCAAGCCGAGCCCTGCCGTCACGGCCATGGCAGCGAAGATCACCGCCGCTCTCGCCGCCTGAGGTGGCCCAGAAAAAGAGGTACGGCCGACCGACTGCGCTTTCGGCCGTACCTCGACTGCGGGTCCGACGGTCGAATACGTGATGGGCCGATGACTTCGCCCGCTGCGGCTATCGTCCGCGACGGTGCATCCGCCAGACGGGGACGCCGTCGTAGGTGAGGTGGTCGGCGATCGTGAAGCCGAAACGCTGGTACAGCGGGAGGTTTCGTTCGGTCGAGGTGTCGAGCCAGCAGGGGTGGCCTGCTCGGTCGAGGTCGGCCATGCCGTGGTTCATCAGGGCGGTGCCGAGGCCGGTTCCCCGGGACTGTGGGGTGGTGCCGATGGTCGCCAGGAGCCAGGCGCCGTCGGGGACGGGCAGGGTCGACATCCGCTCCTCGGCCGCCATCAGGCGATCCAGGCGGTCGCCGTGTAGTTCGGCGATTCTGGCCGACACCTCCGCGGCCGGGGCGGGCGCGTCGGGCGGGAGGAGGGCGAGCACACCGTTGCGTGTGCTGTCGATGTAGGCACGGCCGTGTGGCAGTGCGATGTGCTCGAGGTAGAGGCGCTGGAGGGCCGAGACGCGTTCCAGGTGAGCGTCTTCCGCGACACACCAGTTCGTCCAGGGGTAGTCGGCGAAGGCCGCGCCGAGGATCTGGGCGGCGCGATCGAGGTCCGCTGTGGACAGGGGGCGAATGGAGACGGGCATGACCAATTTGTACCCATGTACAAATTTGGTGTCCAGCCGATTTCCGGCCGCGTACGATCACACCCTGACGTTCGGTGTCCGAGGGCGAGGGAGAGATCGATGGCTTACCTGGCCCGCGCCGCGCGCCGCGACTCGATCGTCGAGGCGGCTGCCACGGTGGTGGCCAGGGCGGGGCTGAGCGCGGTGACGGCGCGCACGGTCGCGAGCGAACTGGGCGGTTCACCGGGGCAGATCCACCATCACTTCGCCTCCACCGACGAACTCGCCGCCGAGGCGTGGCGGCGGTACGCGGCCCGCGAGATCGAGGCCTATCAGCGCGCGATCGTCGACCTCGACCAGTACACCGCGCTGACCCTGTTCTTCTCCGACCTGGTCGGCGAGGGCGACGTCGAGGGGCACGCGCTGGCCCGGTGGGCCGAGGCAGGTGCGCACGCCCAGATCCGGGGCCCCATCGCGGTCGGCTACGTCGAGACCCTCGCTCAACTGACCGACGTCCTCACCGCCGTCCTGTCGGGCGACACGGACGCGCGGGCCGCGGCGGGGCGCCTCCTGATGCTCGGCGTCGGACTCGCCGGAATCACCCGGATCACCGACGACCCGCCCCTACCGGTACGGACGATCATGCTCTCCGCGATCCGGGCCGAAATCGATTGATCACGGAGGACTCCGCCCGTCGTTCGTGGAACGCTGGACGCGTCCCGCGCGAATCAGCGGGTTCGCGACCAGGAGGTCAGCAGGTGTCCACGGTGCGTCGATTCTGGATCGAGTTCGCGTTCGACAGATCCGGACCGCTACCCGACGGGCCGGTCGTGCGGCTGTATCAAGGCGTCGGCGTCACCGGCTTCGACGAGCGCGATGCCCTGTCGATGGTGGCGGACATGCTGCCGGGCGACGAGCCGCTGCCGCCCGTTCAGCGGATCACGCCGGATATCTCCCTGGCCGACCTGCCGCCGTTGAGCCCGCCCTATTTCGGCGTCCCCGTGTGGCGGGGCGTGTGGTTTCCGCCGGACAATCTCCGGACCGGTCCGACGTGGCGACCCCACGGTGTCGCGCCTGCCGAGGAGCGCGCCGCGCGTTTCGGCCGCCCGACGCCGGTGACCGGCCTCTCCCGGACCTGGTGGGACGACATCCCGCACATCGGGCGGCTGGGAACGCCACTGATGTGGATCCATCAGCCGAAGCTCGGCCGGGACAAGTGGGATAGCAGTGTCGATATGACGCGGATCCTCGCGGCCGAGGATCCGCGCCACGGCGACCTGCTCCGAGAAGCCCTCGCCCACATGATCTCCCAGCGTCCGACACCCGACGAATGGTTCGACCCGATCGGTGCCAGGTTCGCCGACCAGGAGCAACTCGTCGAGTACCTCCAGGCCTTCCACGACTACCTGTTCGGCGACCGCACCGCGCCGATCCCCCCGCCCGGCGTGGACGAGCAGTAGGCGAGGCGTCAGCGCGCGGGCTTGGCGCCCGCCACCTGAAGGACGCCGGAGTTGTCGGTGATCAGGAGGAGCCGGGCGATGAGATCGGTGAGATGCGCTCGGGTGGCGGGGAATTCGTCGCGCATCCAGGCGGCGACCAGTTCGAGGCTGCCGCTGACGACGGCGTAGGCGGCCAGGTCGGAGTCGAGGGGGTCGGCGGGTTCGGCGACGAGTTCGCGGGCGACGGCCGACATCGCGCGGGCGATGGCGTGCTGGGTGGTGAGCCGCGCGGCCTGGAGCGACTCGGTGCTGTGCGCGTTGAGCAGCAGAGCCGGGCGCCGGGGGTCGGCGAGCAGGAAGCCGATCGCGGCGTCGGCGGCGGCGTAGACCTGACTGTGGATGTCGGGCGCCGCCGCGTGGGCGGCGGCGACGACCTCGACGATGCCGAGCGCGGTGTGCTCCTCCACCAGCGCGGTGAGCAGGGCGTCGCGGTCGGCGAAGTGCTCGTAGAAGTAGCGGTCGTTGAGCTTGGCCCTGGCGCAGATCGCCCGCTTGGTGACCGCGGGCGCGCCGCCCTCGGCGAGCAGATCGAGCGCGGCGTCGAGAAGCGCGTCGCGACGGCGGGACCGGCGCTCCTCGGCGGCGACTCCCCCGTAGGCTCGCGCCGCCGCGGTGCTGGGCTGCTCAGCCATGGGCCACCTCCCGATCCGATGCCCACCGAAGTTTGTGGTGCTGCACTGCACCAGAGTAATGGAGGTTGCCCACCGAGCACTCTTGACCATCCGTCAATTCTGGTGCACTCTGACACCAGACTGGTTTTGGTGTCACGTAGCACCAGAACAGCCGCAGGCGGAACAAAGGAGTTCACCGATGACCTGTCCCGTGCCGCACCAGGAGCGCACGTTCGACGCCACCCGGGCCACCACCGGCGCGGTCGAACGATTCGAGAACGTCGGCGGATCGATACTGTTCGGACTGTTCGGCGTCGCCCTCTTCGATCAGCCGATGCTGCCGCCGGTCTCGGCCGCGCTCGAGGCGACCGGGCGCACCCGCGACGAGCCGTGGCGGCGCGCGATCCGCACCGCGGCGGCCGACCAGCTGATCTACCACGGCGAGGACGCCGATCGCGACGCCGAGTCGCGGCGGCTGATGCTGCTGCACCGCGACGTCAAGGGTGTCGGCCCGGACGGGGAACGGTACTCGGCGCTCAATCCGCAGTCGTGGAACTGGATTCTCTACTCGACCTTCTTCGTCCAGCGCGGCGCCTACCTCGCGCTCACCGGCGACACCCCGACGCCCGCGGAGAGCCAGGCCATCTGGGAGCACTACCTGCACAAGACGAGCGGCCTGCACCTGCCCGGCAAGTCGGCGCCCATCGCCGACTACGCGGAGCTGGTCGACCACTACGAGCGCATGATCACCGAACTGCGTGTCACCCCGACGCTCGAGGCGGCCACCAGGACTGTTCGGCGTTCGCCCCGGCCGGATTTCCTGCCCGCCGCCGCCGGTCCGCTGTGGCGTCTCGGCGCGCCCACCTTCGGCCACCTCGCGATGATCCTGGGCTGCGGCATCATGCACCCAGGGGTCCGCGCCAAGATGCCGATCAGCTGGAATCGCAGGCAGGACATCGAGTTCCGCGTGCTCACCGCGCTGCTGCGCGTCGCCTACCAGCGGCTGCCCGCGGCGGTCACCGACTCGCCGATGGCGCGGAACCGGCGCAAGTACGAGCGCCTGGTCACCAAGTACCGCGACGTCGGGCTGACCTCGTTCGCTCCCGATCCCGAGGTCCGCCTGGCCCGGCGCTGAGACCGGCCGCCGTCAGGCCCGCGGCGCGTCGCCGTAGACGACAAGCCAGATCGCGCGACCCAGCGACTCGGCCAGCGCCTCGTCGTCGATCCCGGTGTCGACGGCGAAGGCCACCGAGATCGTGCGCTCCACCATCGAAGTGAGCACCAGCGCGGTGGCCTGGGGATCGAGCCGCGGCCCGACCCGGCCCGCCGCGCGTTCGGCCTCGAGCCGCGCGCGCACCAGCTCGAGGAAAGTGGCCACCCGCGCGCGCCAGTAGGCACCGACTTCCCGGTCGTAGGAGGCGACTTCGCTGAGCGCGAGCAGCAGGTAGCGATGGTCACGGAAGCCGCCGATCATCGCGCGCATGGCCGCGACGACACCGGCCTGCTGATCGGTGTGCTCGGCGCCCCACCAGGATTCGGCCGCCGCGAACAGGTCGGTGGTGGCCAGTTCCGCCATCCGGATCAGCAGCCTGCTCTTGTCCGGGAAATAGCGGTAGAAGGTGGAGCGGGCCGAGCCGGAGGCCGCGGCGATCTTCTGCACGGCGATCTCGGTGAACGGCGTGCCGTCGGCGAGCAGGTCCTCGACCGCCGCGAGCACCCGGCGCTCGAACTCGGCGCGCCGGTCGTCGGGGGGTTTGCGCGCCGATCGCGGGACGCGGGTCAGCGACGGCATCGGGGATCCGGCGCCGGCGTCGCGGCCGAGGCGATGACGTAGACCATGCGACCCATTGTGCCCGCAGCCCGGGACGACGGATCGCCTGCGGCGCGCGGGATCCCGATCTTGTTGCGCGAAGCGGTAGTTGACACCTCCCCGGCACGGCCCCATCATCAATCGGACACACTGTCCGAGACTGTTTGACCGAGGCGGTTCCCATGGTCGATTCCCCTGGCACCGCGCTCGAATGGGCCGACGTCGTCGTGGTCGGCGCGCGCTGCGCCGGCTCGGCCACCGCGACGGCGCTGGCGGCGGCGGGCCGCGACGTCGTCGTCCTCGACGCGGCCACACTCCCGTCGGACACGCTGTCGACCCACCTGCTCTGGCCGGCCGGCTTGGCCGAGCTGGGCAGGCTCGGCGCCTTGGCCGCCGTCGAAGCACTCGGCGCGCCCCGGCTGACGGAGGCGTTCGCGCACGGCGGCGGATACGGGGTCGGCGCCGCCTTCCCCGCGGTCGACGGCATCGACTACTCGATGTGCGTGCGGCGCACCGGATTCGACGACGCGCTGGCGCGCACGGCGGTGGCCGCGGGCGCGCAGGTGCGGCAACGCCGCCGGGTCACCGCGGTGCTGTGGGACGGGCATCGCTGCGCCGGTGTGCGTTACGTCGACGCCGCGGGCAGGATCGGGGAGATCCGGGCGAAGCTGGTCGTCGGCGCGGACGGGCGGCGCAGCACCGTCGCGCGGGCGGTGGGCGCCGACGAGCCGTTCCTGACCGTGCCCAGTGGGCGCGACTGCTACTTCGCGTACTGGCGCGACGCGCCGGACGCCGCGCGCCATGTCGCCGCGCAGTGGCGGGCGGGCGCCGACCTCGGGACCGCCTTCCCCTGCGACGACGGGCTGGTGCTGAGCCTGGTCCAGCCGCCGGTGGAGACCGGCGGCGGCCGCGGTCCCGGCGAAGCGGAACGTCGCTATACCGCAGCGCTGGAACGGATTCCGCCCCTGACCGAACGGCTGCGCGGCTGCGAGCGGGTGGGCCGGGTCAGGTCAGCCACGGGGATCGCCTCCTACTTCCGCCGTTCCACCGGACCCGGTTGGGCACTGCCCGGCGACTCCGGTCACTTCAAGGATCCCGTCACCGCGCAGGGCATCCGCGACGCGCTGCACTACGGTCGCACGCTCGGCGAGGCGGTCGCCGACGTTCTCGACGACCCCGTCGCGCTCGACGCGGTACTGACGGAGTGGGAACGCCGCCGCATCGTCGAATGCCGAGAGATCTTCCACTGGACCAACCGGCTCGCGCGCGGTGAGGCCATGCGGCCCTTGGAGATCGAGCTGTATCGCGCCGCCGTCGA
The DNA here is from genome assembly GCF_003182135.1 of Nocardia neocaledoniensis. Taxonomy (GTDB): domain Bacteria; phylum Actinomycetota; class Actinomycetes; order Mycobacteriales; family Mycobacteriaceae; genus Nocardia; species Nocardia neocaledoniensis. Next base: position 6,087 of record NZ_QGTL01000002.1, read on the forward strand.
CGATCCGGATCTCGCGCGGCTCACCACCGGCATCTTCGCCCGCACCCGCAGGCCGGCCGAGCTGTACACCCCGGCCAGGGCGCTGCGCCTGGCCGCCGGGGCGCTGCGTCATCAGCGCGACGACCTCCCCGCCGTCCTCGCCGACCTGGCGCGCGAACTCCGCGACGCGGCCCGCGACCGGCACACCACGCGAACGACTTTGCGTGGCAAGAGCTCCCGCGGCGCGGCACCGAAGCCGCGCTCTTCGCTCACCACCGCAGGTCCAGGAGAACACCATGCCTGATCAGCCGACACCGTCGTCCGCACCGATCACCCGGCGCACCGCCCTCCGAGCCGGGCTCGCCGCGGGCACCGCGCTCGCCGTCGCTCCCCCGCTCGCCGCCGCTGCGCCGCGCTCGCCCGCCTTGCGCACCGGCGGCAAGTCCGTGGCCGTCTTCGGCGGCGGCATGGCGGGGCTGAGCGCGGCACACGAACTGGCCGAGCGGGGATACGACGTCACCGTGTACGAACCGGCGTACCTCGGCGGTAAGGCGCGCAGCATGGGAGTGCCCGGCACGGCCTCGGCAGGGCGGGCGGAACTGCCCGGCGAGCACGGGTTCCGGTTCTTCCCCGGCTGCTATCAGCACGTGCCCGACACGATGAGCCGAATCCCGTTCCCCGGCAACCCCCGTGGCGTGCTGGACAACCTGGTGCGGGTGGAGGGCACCGTCGCCGGGTTCGAGGGGCTGCCGCCGATCTTCACCCCCGTGGAACTCGGCGGCCTCGGCCAGCTGACGCCGGAACTGTTGCAGAACAGCATCATCGGCGCCCTCGGCTTCGTGCCCGACCTGCCGCCGCACGAACTCGCTTTCTTCGCCAAGCAGATGCTGGTCTGGTTCACCTCCAGCACCGAACGCCGCTTCGGCCAGTGGGAATACGTCACCTGGGAACAGATCATGCAGGCCGAGGGAAAATCCCCCGCGTACCGGAAGTATCTGGTGAACGCACTCACCCGGATCACCGTCGCCGCGAAACCGCAGACCAGCTCGGCCCGCACCATCGGCACGATCGGCGAGGCGCTCGTGCTGGCCGCCTCCGGCGCGATCCCGCAGTTCGCCGGCGGCGTCGACCGGATCCTGAACCGGCCGACCAACAGCGCCTGGATTGATCCGTGGGTGGAGCACCTGCGTTCGCTCGGCGTGCGGTTCGTGCTCGGGCAGGGCGCGACCGCGCTGCACCTCTCGGGCGGCCGGATCAGCTCGGCGACGATGTCCGGCGGAGCCACGGTGACCGCCGACCACTACGTGTGCGCCATGCCCGTCGAGCGCGCCGTACGGCTGCTCGACGGCCCCATCCTGGACGCCGATCCGCGCCTGGCGGGAATGCGCGAGCTGGTCACCGACTGGATGGTGGGGATCCAGTACTACCTGCGGCGCCCCACCGAGATCCCGGAGGGCCACATCGCCGCGCTCGGTTCGCCGTGGGCGCTCACCGCGCTGCGGCAGGCGCCGATGTGGGTGGGCGACTTCCCCGCCACCTACGGCGACGGCTCGGTGCAGGAGTGTCTCTCGGTCGACATCTCCGATTGGGACACACCGGGAATCCGCTTCGGCCGCACCGCCAAGGAGTGCAGCGCGGCCGAGATCGCCATCGAGACCTGGGCCCAGCTCGAAGCGTGGCTCAACACCGGCACCGGATGGTTGCGCGCCGAGGACATCCACTCCTGGCACCTCGATCCGGGGATCACCTGGTCCGGTGACGGCATCCACAACGCGACGCCGCTGTTGGTGAACACGGTCGGGTCCTACGACCACCGGCCCGAGGCGCACTGCGCGATCCCGAACCTGTACTTCGGCGGCGACCACGTCCGCAGCCACATCGACCTGGCCACCATGGAGGGCGCCAACGAATCCGGCCGCGCCGCCGCCAACGCCATCCTCGACGCCGCGGACGACCCGTCGCCGCGCGCCCAGATCTTCCCGCTGGTCTCACTCCCCGCCTTCGCCGCCGCGAAAGCCCTCGACGCCGACCGTTTCCGCGCGGGCCTGCCCCACCTGCTCGACGGTTGAGCGGCGCGGGCCCGCGGGCGCCTCAGACCAGCTGGAGCGGGCTGATGAAGGTGCCGGGATGGGCGGCGGCGTCCTGCCGGGCGACGCTGCCCGCCTGGGGCCACGGCACTTCCAGCGAGGTGTCGGTGTCGGGCGGGGTGACCACGATCGTGGTGGGCGCCCAGCCGTCGGGCCCGTCCGGCAGATAGGTGAGTTCGCTGCTCACGGCGGCGCCGGGGGCGACGGTGATCGGGACGGTGCCGGTCTCCTGGCGGGGCACCGAGAAGGTCGGGCCGAACGCCGGGTGATCGGGACCGGTCAGGTCGATGCCGGGATAGCCCTGGACCAGGCAGCTTCCCGACGAGGTGTTCGTGAGCACCACCCGCAGCTTGTTCTGTCCGGTGGGGGCCGCGTCCTGCCGGGTGGTCGCACTCAGCATGTCGGCCGAACACATCGGCAACTGCGCGGAACCGGTGCCGGGGACTACGAACGTCGCCGGAACAGCCACTGCCACCATCGCTATCGCGCGCCTCATCATCACCCTCGGGATTCCTCTTGCCGCCTACACCGAACAGGGGCCCACGGCCCACGCTCACCTGAATGCCCAATTCCCGCGCGATTACTCGAGCGACGAATCCCGGTGGCGTGGCGCCGTGGGCGCCCGCGACGTCAGCGCAGCAGGTCGGCCGCCCGCTCCCCGATGACCACCGCGGGCGCGTGGGTGTGGCCGCGGATGATGGCAGGCATGACCGAGGCGTCGGCGACGCGGAGGCCGTCGAGGCCACGCACCTTCAGCTCGGGGGTGACGACGCTGGCCGGATCGGTACCCATCCGGCAGGTGCCGGTCGGGTGGTAGAGGGTGTGGGAGTGCCAGGTGAGAGCGTCCTCGAGGGTGTCCTCGACGGTGGGCTGCTCGCGTTTCGGTTGCAGGAAGCGGCCGATCCGGGAGCCGAGCGGTTCGGCGGTCACGATGCGATGGGCGATGCGCAGCCCGGCGAGCATCGCCGCGCGGTCGGCCCCGTCGGGATCGGACAGGTAGCGCGGGTCGACGACCGCCTTGGCCAGCGGATCGCCGGAGGCGAGCGTCACGGTGCCGCGGCTGCGCGGCTGGAGCAGGATCGGGCCGAGGGCGATGCCGTGGCCGGGCGCGACGCCGATCCCCTCGTCGTAGAACGGGGCGGGTCCGAAGATGATCTCCAGGTCCGGCAGTTCGAGTTCGGGCCTGCTGCGCACGAACCCGTACGCCTCACCGACATTGGAGGTGAGCATGCCCTGGCGCCGGGCCAGATAGTTGAGCAGCTCCAGCGGCTTCTCCGCGTCGAAGAGCGTGTCGGAGTCGACGGCGAAGCCGAGCAGCGAGATCAGGTGATCGGTGAGGTTACGGCCGACCTCGGGCAGGTCGTGCACGACCGGAATGCCGTGGCGGCGCAGCTCTTCCCGATCGCCGACGCCGGAGACCTGCAGCAGCTGGGGACTGTTGATCGCGCCGCCGCACAGCACCACTTCCTTGGCGGCGCGCACGGTGTGTGTGCTGCCGTCCCTGCGGTATTCGACCCCGACGGCGCGCGTGCCCTCGAACAGGACGCGGGTCGCCTGCGCGCCGGTGAGCACGGTCAGGTTCGCGCGCTTGCGCGCCGGCTTCAGGTAGGCGTCGGCAGTGCTCCAGCGCGCGCCGCGCTTCTGACACACCATGGTCTGCGTGAAGCCTTCCGGCTGGGGCAGATTCGCGCGCTCGCGCTTGAAGCCGGCGTGTTCGGCCGCGGCGAGGAAGTCCTCGGTCCACCGCCGCGCGCTGCGCTGGTGCGCGATCCGCAGCGGTCCGGAGCGGCCCTCGTCGGATTCGGCGGCGCCCTCGACGGATTCGATGCGCTTGAAGTACTCGACGACGTTCGCGAACGACCAGTCCGGGCCCGCCAGCCGGGCCCATTCGTCGTAGTCGGCGGCGTATCCGCGCACCCACATCATGGCGTTCATCGACGACGACCCGCCCAGCATCTTGCCGCGCGGCCAGAACACGCGCCGGTCACCGAGTTCGGGCTGCGGGGTGGTCAGGTAGTTCCAGTCGAGGTCGGTCTGGAACAGCTTGGAGAAGGCCGCCGGAATATGGACGGCCTGGTTCTTGTCCTCGGGTCCGGCCTCGAGGGCGATCACGCTGGTGCCCGACCGCTCGCTCAGGCGCGCGGCGAGCACCGCGCCCGCCGAGCCGGTCCCGACGACGACGTAATCGGCGGTGCTGGTGTTCATCTGATTCTCCCGGGTGGGTAGGGCTCAGCCGCGCAGGGCGGAGGCGAAGATCGCGGGCAGGCGCAGCCAGCCCGGGTCGGCGGCGAATCCCGCGAGCAGCCTGCCGGTGCTCGCGGCGGTCTTGTTGCCGACGAACCACGGCGGCTTCGGCGAGAGGGCGAGCTCGCCGCGCAGCAGCGACCGCGGCGCGGGCCGGAACGGGCCACGCACGACGGTGCGCTCCACCCCGTCGATCAGCCAGGCGTTGTGCACCACCCCGATTCCGCTCTGCACGTCCTCGATGGTGTGGCCGGGGAAGGCGCCCCAGGACGCGGTGGGTGTGAGGTAGCCGACGCCGGTCCAGGCGTTGATCGCCACCGTGCCGTAGCGCAGGTCCTCGACCATGAGGTCGAAGGCCGCGCCGAGTTCGTCGATGGTCTCCGGCTTGGCGATGACGTTCACGCCGAGCGTGCCCGCGAAGGCGTCGTTGGCGGTCCGCGTCGCCGCCCTGGCGAATTCGGCTCCGGTGCCCGGGATCTCGACCACGCCGAACACCGGCGCGAAGTACTCCTCGGCCAGCAGCGGCTCGGCCGGGGAGGGCGCGATCCCCGTGACGAGCAGACGTTCGCCGTTCGTGCCGAGCCGCTCGGCGCCGGGGTAGCTCGTGCGCGCCCCCGCGACGCGCTCGTCGCTGCCCGGATAGTAGGCCGGGCGGGCGGGCGCCTTGGCGAACGCCGCGCGCACCGCGGCGAGGAACTGCTCCTTCTGCGGCCAGTCCGCGGAGAGGATCAGGGCCTGGGAGGCGACGCAGTTGTAGCCGCCGTTGTGCAGGCGCTGGGTGGCGACGTGCTCGGCCTGGAAGGCGATGTCGGCCTCGCTCCACTCGCCGGGGAGCACGATCGTCGGTGACACGCCGCCGAGTTCGCTGGTGACGGGCTTGGTGAGCTTCGGTGTACCCGCGCGTCTGCGTTCGGCCGCCTCGGCGCCCGTGCCCCAGACGATCGCGTCGTGGGTGCGGGCGCTGCCGGTCATGTGCACGTGGTCGACGAGATCGTTGCCGACCAGGTGACCACCCACCTCGGCGCCGCCGGTCAGCAGCCGCACCGCGCCGAGCTCGATCAGCGGGGCCAGGATCGCGGCGAACACCGGCAGCATCGGATCGGTGATCGGGTTGAGCTTCAACGCGACGACCCGGTTGTGCGCGATCAGTTCGTAGAGCACGTCCAGCGGTGCGATGGAGGTGATGTTGCCCGCGCCGAGCACCGCCCCGATCCCGTTGGTGCGGGCCGGATCGCGCTGGGCGAGACCGGCTTCGGCCTTGGCCGCCGCGCTGCTGATGCCGCGCCGCAGCCACACCTGCGCGCTGAACCCGTTGAGCAGCAGCGCGTCGAACGCGTTCGCGGGCAGCACGTCGACGGTCACCCGGTCGCCCGCGACGCCGAAACGCGCCTTGTCGAGCGGACTCTCACCACGCGCGAGTGCTTCCAGGGTGTTCGCCAGCGCGCCGAGCGCGGCGGCCATGACGTAGGGTCCCGAGATCCATTCCTCGCCCACCAGCGGCGAGGAGGCGGGCAGGCCCTTGATACCGGCGGCCGCGTCGACCCAGTCCTGCGCGTGGCGCCCGGTGAGTTCACGGACGCGGTCGAGCAGCCAGCGGCGCTCGCGCAGCGAGGTCGCCGCCCACTTCCGCTCGCCCTCGACGAGGTCGGACAACGCGGCGTCCACGGCGTCCAGGGCGGGGTCTGCCTTCTTGGTGACCAATGCGATCCTCCACAACTGTTGGGGCGGTCCACGGGGCGCGGTGGACGAGGTGAATCGATTCTGGCCACGGCGAGGGGCTGGGCACCATGTGCCCACGTTGCGGATCGACCCCGGCCGCCTTTGTGCTCGTGCACAATCGTGAGGTGACGTGAGCCATTGCGAGTCCTGCACGATCCTCGCAATCAGTGGGAACACCAGCATGATCTCTCCGATCGCTCGCACAGCGTGATGTGCGCATGCACAATGGCAGGGTGGCGCCGGTCACGTTGCGCCGGTTAGGGTGGAGCCGTGACCGCACCACCACCGACCGTCTCCGCGCCGTCGCTCGGACTGGCCGCGACCGTGCTCGACTCGGTGGCGGCGATGGCCGACGAACTCGTCATCCGCATCGTCGACACCGACCGCTCCTACGCCGACGCGGGCCTGCTGACGGCCGCGGAATTGCGCGGGGCCTGCCTGGCCAATCTCACCGCGATCATCAGCGCCCTCGCGGGCACCCAGCCGACGCGCCTGCAGGACGCGCGGGCCGTCGGCCGGCTCAAGGCCGAACGCGGCGTCCCGATCGCGGCGCTGCTGCACGCCTACCGCCTCGGCGGCCGGTTGACCTGGGAGGAACTCACCGCCCGTTCCACCGGCCCCGGCGATCCACGGCTGCACGATCTCGCCACCCGGCTGTGGGAGCTGATCGACACCTTCTCCGACGCGGCGGTCGAGTCCTATCGCGAGACCGAGGTCATGCTCGCCCATGTCGACGCCCAGGCCCAGAGCCGTTTGATCCGTACGCTTTTCGACGATCACTCCGACAATCCCGCGCGCACCCTGTCGGCCCTGCGCACCCTCGGGCTCTCCGAGTACGGCACCTTCGCGGTGGTGTCGATCGAGACCGCCGATCCGGGCGCCGCGCTGCCCGCGGGCCTGATCGGCGCGTTGAAGGATCTCGGCGCCAGGTCGGTGTGGGATTCCCAGATCGATTCGCACACCGGGTTGCTCACCGCGGCGAACCCGGTCGCGATCGAGCGCGCCGCCGCCGCGCTGGTCGAGCTCGTCGACGGCCGGATCGGCCTCAGCACCGCCTTCACCAGCCCGACCGCCATTCCCGGCGCGCTGACCGAGGCGCGGCTGGCCGCGCGCAGTGCCCGGCCGGGAGCGCGCACCGTCGTGCGGTTCGGCAGCGTGCCCGTCGCGCATCTGCTCGTCACGGTGCCGGAGGCCAGCAGGCGGGCCACCGCCCAGATCCTCGGGCCGGTCCTGCGCCTGCCCGCGCCCGAGCGCGACGATCTGATCACCGCGCTCGACGCCTGGTACCGCTACCGCGGCTCGACCGCGGCGGCCGCCGACGCGCTGCACTGCCACCGCAACACCGTGCGCTATCGCCTGCGCAAGATCCGCGACCTCACCGGTCGCGACACCGCCGACCCGGTGCACTCGGCCGAACTCCATCTCGCGCTCCAAGCCGTCACCCTGCTCGGCCCTTAGGCCCGAACCGGGCGGTCGCGCAACACGATCGAAGCTGAGGGTCCACCCCCACAGTGGCGCATCGAATGCGCATCGCTTCTCAGCTCAGGGCGTCGATCGCGGCAGCCAGACCGTCGACCCGCTCCACGGCCTCCGGCAGCAGCACCACGTCCCAGCCCGGTCCACCCACCAGCACCCGCGCCCCGGCCTCACGGCAGGCCAGCACCGCCGAGGTCAACGCCGTCGACTCGCGCTGAGACCACAGCAGCACCGGCGACGCGCCCGCCTGCCTGGCCAGCGCGCCGGCGAGCGCCTCGGTCGGCACATCCGCGCCGAGCATGCGCGCGCCGACCCCGGCCTCGGCCAGGCCGGCGCGCAACACGTCCAGCGGCAGGGAATGCGTCTCGCCGCTGGTACACGCCAGCAGGGCGGGCGCGGCGCTCGGCACCGACGCCACCCGCTGCATGACCGCCGCGATCGACCACGACAGCAGGTGCTCGACGTCGATGCACCGCTCACCAGCACCCTGACGCGCGACGATGTCGGCGAAGGCGGGGCGGCACAGGGCATCCCAGGTCCGCACGACGCCGTAGGCCCGCACGTGCGCCTCGAGCTGGGCGCAGGCGGCCGCCGTGTCCAGCTCGAACGCGGCGTCAAGCAGCGCCGTGCGATCGCCGAGCGCGGGCGCCGGGCCGCGGGCCGCGGCGGCGGCGCTCGCCGGGCTCGCCCCGCCGCCGATCAGTTCGAGCATGTGCTCCAGCACGGCGATGTCGGCATCGGAGTACAGGCGGTGCCTGCCGGGCCGGTCCTGGGCGGGGCCGATTCCGTAGCGGCGATTCCAGCTGCGCAGCGTGGCGGTGGGGATGCCGAGCCGCTCGGCCACCGAGCGCACCGTGTACCCGGCCACGGCGGAGACGGGAGCGGAACCGGCGGGCATCGTGCCATTCTGCCCCGCCGTCGCCCACACCGGGGACGCGGCCGGACCCGCGCGCGTCGGGCGCGCCCGGCCCGCGCCTCGATCCGACCGCTCTGCGCCCTGCACCACCACCCTCGCCATGAATCAATTGTGCATCGTTTAGTGGTACCGTGGCCAGACCAACGATCTCGAGGAGTTTCCGTGCGCGTTCGACGTATCCCGAGAACCACCGCCCTGGTCGTCGCCGTGGCCGCGACCCTGCTCGGCGCGGGCGCCGCGCACGCCGCGCCGCCGGCGCCGGTCCCCCGGCTCGATCTCGACCGCTATCTCGGCGAGTGGCGCCAGCTCGCGGCGATTCCGCAGGTGTTCAACCTCGAGTGCGCCCGCGACACCACGGCCACGTACACCCTCGACCCGCGGGGCGATATCGGCGTCCACAACCGCTGCCAGAACTGGGCGGGCGGGACGACGGAGATCCGCGGGACCGCGACGGTGAACGATCCGGTCACCAACGCGCAACTGCACGTGAGTTTCCCCGGCGTTCCCGGCCAGGGCGAGCGTGCGGGGGCGACCAACTACATCGTGACCGCGCTCGGCCCGGACTACGAGTGGGCCCTGGTCACCTCCCCCAGCAGGCTGTCCGGCTTCGTACTCTCCCGTACCCCCGCGCTGGACGAAGCCACCTGGCGCCGGATCGACGACGAGATCAGGTCGGCGGGCCAGGACCCGTGCGTGTATCTCGTCTCGCCCACGACCGGCGGCCGCGCCGAGCCGCGACCGCTCTGCGCGCGATGAGCGTCGCCGTCGCCCTGTTCACCCGTGACCTGCGGGTGCACGACAACCCCGCGCTCACAGCGGCGGCCCGTGCCGCCGACCAGGTCGTGCCGCTGTTCGTCGTCGACGAGGCCCTGGTGCCCGATCGGTGCCCGCCCAACCGCGCGCACTTCCTCGCGGCGGCACTGGCCGAGCTGGACACCGCGCTGCGCGACCGGGGCGGCGCGCTCGTCGTGCGCCGCGGATCGGTGATCGACGAGGTCGCGCGCGTGGTCGACGAGACCGGCGCCACGAGCGTGCACCTGGCCGACGACGTCAGCTACTACAGCGGAAAGCGCGAACGAGCGCTGCGCGAACGACTCGGCGGCGCCGTGCACTGCCACGCCGGTTCCGTCACCGCCACCTCCACCGAACTCGCGCCGTCGACAGGGCGTGATCACTTCGCGGTGTTCACGCCGTATTTCCGGCGCTGGATCGAGGTGCACCGGCGCAGTCCGCTGCCGGTACCGCGCGCACTCTCCGTGCCGTCGGTCGGCAGCGACCCCGTGCCGACCGGGAGCGATCTCAGCTCCGGCGAGCCCTCGCCCGAGCTGACAGTCGGCGGGGAGACGACCGCCCGTGCGCTCCTCGACGACTGGCTCGACGGGCCGATCGACCACTACGCCCGCGACAACGACGATCTGGGCGCCGACGCGACCTCCCGGCTGTCGGCGCACTTGCATTTCGGCTGCCTGTCCCCCACCGAGGTCGTGCGCCGGGTCGACGCGACGACCGAGGGCGGACTCGCCTTCGCCCGCCAGCTCGCCTGGCGGGACTTCCACCATCAGGTCCTCGCCGCGCGGCCCGACGCCGCCTGGTCGGATTATCGGCGGCGCGCACCGCTCGGCCCGGCCGACGACAGAGTCTTCGCCGACTGGCGTGACGGTCGCACGGGGTATCCGATCGTCGACGCGGCGATGCGGCAACTGCGGGCCGAGGGCTGGCTGCCCGGCCGGGCGCGGTTGATCGCGGCGAGCTTCCTCACCAAGTCGCTGCGCCAGGACTGGCGGCTCGGCGCCCGGCATTTCCTGCACTGGCTCGTCGACGCCGACGTCGCCAACAATCAGCTCAACTGGCAGTGGGCGGCGGGCACCGGAACCGATACCCGGCCCAACCGGGTCCTGAACCCCGTGCGCCAGGCCGACCGCTACGACCCCGACGGGACCTACGTGCGGCGCTGGCTGCCCGAGCTCGCCCACCTGCCGGGCGCGCGCATTCACCGCCCCTGGCGCGAGAATGTCGATCCGGCAACGTATCCCGAGCCGATCATCGACTGCGTGGGCCGCTGAGCAGCGGCCGAGGCCCAGCCCCGAGCGGCGTCACGGGCGGGTGCCCTCGGCCGCGCCGGTGATGTTGCGGGCCATGCCGCCGAAGATGACGGCGTGGAACGGGCTGAGCGCCTTCCAGTAGAGATGTCCGGCCAGTCCCCGCGGTTCGAACAGGGCCCGCTGGCGGTAGTGCGCGCCGCCGTCGGCCGCCGGGGTGACCGACAGCTCGAGCCAGCCACGGCCCGGCACCCGCATCTCGGCGCGCAAGCGCAGCTCGCGCCCGCGTTCAAGGTGCTCCACCCGCCACCAGTCCAGTGCTTCGCCCACGTGCAGGCGGTGCGGGTCGCGGCGGCCGCGCCGGAGTCCGACGCCGCCGGAGAGCCGGTCGATCCACCCGCGCAGCGACCAGGCCAGCGGGAACGAGTACCACCCGTGCTCGCCGCCGACGGCTTCGAGGACGCTCCAGAGCGTGGCGGGGTCGGCGGGCGTGTCCCGTTCGCGCACATCGCAGTACAGCGATCCGCCCGACCAGTCCGGGTCGGTGGGCAGCGGATCGGACGGTGCGTCGGGTAAACCGGCGTCCGACCAGCGGGTCGGCACGTCTCGATCGCGGACCCGGCGCAGTGCCAGGCCGACCGCGCGGGCATAGCTCGTGAGCCCGCCGCTCGGGTCCGGAATGTGTTCGGCGATCCGGTGATCCGCGCACACGACATCGTTGACGAGCGACTCCATCAGCGGCACGGCGATGGCGCGCGGCACCGGCGTCACCAGATTGACCCACTGCGCCGACAGCCACGGCGTGAGCACGGGGACCGGCACGATCACCCGGCGCGGCAGCTCGGCGGCCGCGGCGTAGCCACGCATCATGCCCTCGTAGGTGAGCACGTCGGGCCCGCCGATGTCGAACGCGGCGTTCACCGCGCCGGGCAGCTCCGCCGCGCGCACCAGGTAGTGCAGGACGTCGCGGACCGCGATGGGCTGCACCCGGCTGCGCACCCACCGCGGCGTCACCATGACCGGCAGCCGTTCGGTGAGGTAGCGCAGGATCTCGAAGCTGGCCGAGCCGGACCCGATGATCACCGCCGCGCGCAACACCACCGCGGGCGTCGGTCCCCGCAGCAGGATGTCGCCCACCTCGGCGCGTGAGGCGAGGTGCCGGGACAATTCCTGGCCCGCGGGCGTGATCCCGCCGAGGTACACCGCCCTGGTCAGGCCCGCGCGCGCGGATTCCGCGGCGACCAGGCTCGCCGCCGCGCGGTCCACGTCCTCGAAGTCCGCGCGACCCAGCGAGTGCACGAGGTAGTAGAGGACATCCTGTCCGGCCAGCGCGGCGCGCACGTCCTCCGCGCGCGTCACGTCGCCGCGCAGCACCTCGACGCTGTCGCGCCAGGTCGCCTCGACGAGTTTGCCCGGATCACGCGCCAGCACCCGGACCGAATGCCCGGCCGCCAGCAGTTCCGGAACGAGTCGGCCACCGATGTAGCCGGTGGCGCCGAATACCACGCAGCGCATGGGGATTCACTCCTGTCCGACGAATTCGTAGGCGGCGGCCGCCGAGCACAGCAGGCCCCACGCCGTGGTCACCATCAATGTCTTGCCCCGCTCGGGCCTGCCCCGCAACGCATGTGCGAACACCGCCGTGTCGGCGGCGTCGGATCCGATCCGGACGGCTGCGGCCACCGTACGCGCCCGGGAGCCGGTCGCCGTCGCCAGCGCCACCCCGGAGCAGACGTCCCGCAACGCGACCGAGCGGGCCAGCGTGCGCAGCCCCGGCTCCGCGCCGGTGCCGAGCCCGCTGGGCCGCAGCAGGATTTCGGGCCGGATCGCGACGGCTAGACCGTAGGCGGCGGTCGCCACCCCGAGGAGGCGCGACGGCACCGTGGCGCTCATCGCGACACCTCCGCATCGATCTTGTGCTCGGCGTGCCGGAGCACCAGCTGCAGGCAGTCGAGATACCCCGAGCGGAATCCGGCTTCGGAGTACGCGAGGTACAGCAGCCACATGCGCCGGAAGACCTCGTCGAAACCGAGGGCGGCGACGTGGTCCTCGGCGGCGGTGAAGCGCTCCCGCCACAATCGCAGCGTGTGGGCGTAGTGCTGTCCCAGGGTGGCGCGATCCACCGTGTCGAGGCCGGTGTGTCGCGCCAGCAGACCCGTCAGCAGTTCCTCCGAGGGGAGGAAGCCGCCGGGGAAGATGTACTTCTGCACCCAGGTGTGGGTGGTACGGCTGACCCGCATCCGGTCGTGCGGCATCGTGATGACCTGCAGGCCGATCCGGCCGCCCGGCGTCAGCGCACGCTCCAGGACGGTCAGGTACTCGGCGAGGAAGTCGTAGCCGACGGCTTCGATCATCTCCACCGAGATCACGGCGTCGTAGCGCCCCTCGACATCGCGGTAGTCGCACAGTTCGATGGTCACGCGGTCGGTGAGCCCGGCCGCCGCGACCCGTCGACGAGCCAGCTCCCGCTGTTCCCGCGAGAGGGTGACCGAGTGCACGGTGGCGCCCCGCCGCGCCGCGCGGATGGCGAGTTCGCCCCAGCCGGTGCCGATTTCGAGCACGGTGGACCCGGGCCCGACCTCGGTGGCGTCGAGCAGACGGTCGATCTTGGCGCGCTGGGCGGCGGCGAGGTCGGCCCACTCCGGAGCGGGCTCCAGCCGATCGAACAGCGCCGCCGAGTACGTCATCGTCTCGTCCAGGAACGTGGCGAAGAAGTCGTTGGACAGGTCGTAGTGGTGGGCGGCGTTGCTCCGGGCACCGTCCGGCGTCGCCCTGGTCAGGGCGGGTTGCCGCGGGAGGAGCAGCGTCCGCAGGGCCTGCAGTGTCGGTGGGACCAGCTCGCCCATGTGCGCCGCGAGCACGGTGAGGACCGCCGCGGGATCGGGGGCCGACCAGTCGCCTGCCATGTATGCCTCGCCGAATCCGATGAGCCCGGTGACGCCGAGCCGGGTGGCGAAGGCGTCCGGATCGTGCAGGACCATCCGCGGTGTCGTCGGGTCGTCGACCCCACCGCCGAACATCGTGCCGTCGGGCAATTCGACGCGGACCGGGAGCCGCCCGACGGCGCGGCGGAACAGCGCCGAGGCGACCAGGCGGCCGGCATCGGCGCGTATCCCGCGAGGTACTGCGGCCAGGTCCGGCCAGCGGTCGACGTGCGGCGCGGTGACGGGCCGCGGGCCGCACGGAGAGAGGGTGGTCATGGCAGAGCCTCCTGGGAGAGATGCGGGGTGCGTGGCAGGATCGGTAGTCCCCTGCGCCACAGACGCAGGCCCTGCCAACGGATTCGGGCGGCGATCCGCCAGGTCTCGACGGGATGCGCGAGCGCCGCGGCGAGCACCGCGCTGCCGCTCGCCGGCCGGACGAGACCGCGCACGGTCGCCGTGAAGAGGGTCCGCCCGTCCGGTTCCTCGAGCGCGATCGCCAGCTGGAGGCGGGAGCCGGGAACGGGAAGCCGCAGCCGGTAGTGCCCGGCGACGGGATTGAACGGCGAGACGTAGAACCCTTTGGCGACAACCGGTTCCGGTACCGGCGGGACAAGGTACCGGTGCCGTTCGCCGTAGGTGTTGTGCACTTCGGCCAGCACGCAGCGCAACGCGCCGGTCTCGTCGTGGCACCAGAACACGGTGAGCGGGTTGAAGACATAGCCGAGCACGCGCGCGTTGGCGAGCATGAGGATTCGGCCGCCGCGCAGATCGATGCCGTGCCCGGTGAGGTGAGCGACCACGTTCTCGCGCAGGGTCGCCGCCGGATCGCCGAGATGATCGCGGGCGGAGAACCCGGCGACCAGGCGCAACGGCCAGGGCAGGCGCGGAAGGTCGTCGAGGTCGACGAGCCAGCTGTAGCTGCGGTAGACGAACCGGTGCCGGACCGGCTCGCGACGCGAGTGCCGGATCACGGTGCGCACCAGGCGGGCTCGGGTCATGTCGCCACCTCGACCCCGACCGAGACGGGCGCGGGCCGCACGGGCCAGTGGCCGCCGACGCGTTCGGCGGCGCGCAGCCCGGACAACGCGCCGTCCTCGTGGAATCCCCACCCGTGGTAGGCGCCCGCGAAGGCCACGACCCGGTCGCCGATCTCGGGCAGGCGGCGCCTGGCGGTCATGGAACCCGGGGTGTACTGCGGGTGTTCGTAGGTCATGGTGGCCAGGACCGCGTCGGGGGCCACCCGGTCACCGTCGCCGAGGGTCACCAGGAACCGGCGATCTGCGGTGGCGGGCAGGCGGTGCAACCGGCTCAGGTCGTAGCTGACGAGGACGCGGTTGGGAGACGAATCACACTGCGGCAGACGGTAGTTCCATGAGGCGCGCGCGGCCGCGCGGCGCGGGAGCACCGACTCGTCGGTGTGCAGGACCGTGTGATTGGTCGAATAGGTGAGCGCGGCGAGGATGCTCGACTCCGTCCAGGTCGGGGTGTCGAGCAGCCGCAACGCCTGACCGGGGTGGGTGGCGATCACCGCGGCGTCGAATTCGTCCACCCGATCGGCGTCGTCGCGGACGGTGACCGACGAGCCGCCGCGGTGCACGGTCCGCACCGGCGTCCCCGCCCGCACCTCCTGGACACCGGCGGCGACGGCTCGCACGTAGGTGGCCGAGCCGCCGACGACGGTGCGCCAGGTGGGCGAACCGAAGACGGTGAGCATGCCGTGATGGTCGAGAAAGGTGAACAGGTAGCGGGCCGGATAGCGCAGCGCGAGGTCCGGCGGGCAGGACCAGACCGCGGCCACCAGCGGGACGAGGAAATGTGCGGTGAAGTAGGCCGAGAAGGCGCCGGCACGGACGAACTCGCCGAGGGTCCTGGCGTCGTCACCGGCGGAGTCCAGTTCGGCGCGGGCCAGGCGGTGGAACCGGCCGATCTCGGCGAACATCCGCAGATAGCGTCCGTTCAGCGCGGCCCCCGGGCGCGGGAAGAGACCACGTAGGCCCTTGGCCCCGGCGTATTCGAGCCCACAGCCGTCGCAGCGGATCGACATCGACATGTCGGAATCCTGGGTGCGCGCACCGACTTCGTCGAAGAGCCGCAGCAGCGTGGGATAGGTGCGGTCGTTGTGCACGATGAAACCGGAGTCGACACCCAGCCGATCGCCGGTGCCGTCGGCGCGGGAGTTCACCTGGTGCGTGTGGGCGTGGCCGCCGAGGCGGGTGTCCGCCTCGTAGAGCACGACGTCGCAGGTGCGGGCGAGCACCCAGGCGGCGGTGAGACCGGCGACCCCGCTGCCGATCACCGCGATCCGCCTGCGCCCGTGCTCGGCGGCGGTCTGCCCGCTGGGCCGGTTGTCGATCATGGCGTCCTCCGGAGTTCGGGCCGGTCCACTGTCCGGCGCGCACCATCGACGCTATCATGCAATTGATGCACAAACGATGCATCATTTCGGGAGAGCTAAGCAGAGGGATTCGATGACCACTCAGCTTCCGACGGCACTCGACACCGCACTGGACCGCGCCGTGGCCCCCGGGTACAGCCGCGTCGGCTTCCAGCTACGGAGTCGCGGGTGGCCGCCACTGCCCGCCGACACCCTGCGCGGGCGGACCGCCCTCGTCACCGGCGCGAACTCCGGCATCGGCAAAGCCGTCGCCACCGGGCTCGCCCGCCTCGGCGCATCGGTGAGCCTGGTGGTGCGCGACCGCGCACGTGGCGAGGCCGCCGCCGCGGAGATCACCGCGGGGGTGCCCGGCGCCCTGGTCGAGGTCGCGCGGTGCGATGTCGCCGACCTGGCGAGCGTGCGGGAATTCGCCGCCGAGTTCACCGGCAGGGCCCGCCGCGTCGACGTGCTGGTCCACAACGCGGGAGTGCTGCCCGCGACGCGCACCGAGAGCCCCCAGGGTCACGAATTGTGCTTGGCCACACACGTTCTCGGACCCATACTGCTCACGGACCTGCTCGCCCCGGTGCTCACCGACGCCAGGGTGGTCCTGATGTCCTCCGGCGGCATGTACACCCAGCGGCTGCACCTCGACGATCCGGAATACCGCGACGGCGACTACCGCGGCGCCACCGCCTACGCCCGGTCCAAGCGGATGCAGGTCGCGCTGACCCCCGTCCTCGCCGACCGCTACGCCGCCGCGGGCATCGCGGTGCACAGCATGCACCCCGGCTGGGTCGACACCCCTGGCGTAGCCACCTCACTGCCCAGGTTCCGCGCCCTCACCCACCCCCTGCTGCGCGCCCCCGCCGAGGGCGCGGACACCGCCGTCTGGCTCGCCGCCACCGACAACCTCCCGTCCGGCCGGTTCTGGCACGACCGCAGACCGCGACCCGAGCACTACACGCGACGCACCCGGGAGTCGGCGGCCGAGCGAGAGCACCTGTGGCAGTTCTGCGCGACCGCCGCGGGTCTGCCGCCCGAATCGCCTTAACGATGCGATTTCGATTCACAACCTGCGGCGCACCGACTCTGATACCGGGGTCGCATCCCACCCGTACCGCAGTCGGATGTGTTGTGGCACAGCGCATTCCTACCGTCGGGGCATGCGCCATCGATTTCTCACCCTCGCGATCTGCACAGCCGTGACCCTGACCGCGGGCACCGCGGGCCCGGCCACGTCGACGCCACCGCACGACACCGTCCGCGCCGACCTCGACGCGCTCGTGCGCGCCGGTGCGGTCGGAGCACTCGCCACGCTCACCGAGAACGGGGTCACCACCGTCCTCGCCGCCGGGCACGCCGACCTCGCGACGGGAGCGCCCATTCCCACCGACCACCCGCTACACGTGCGGGTCGGCAGCATCACCAAGTCGTTCACCGCCGCGGTCGCCCTGCACCTGGCGGCCGAGCGCGAGCTCGACCTCGACCAGCCGGTGGACACCTACCTGCCCGGCCTGCTGGCCGGTGACGGCGTCGACGGCCGGGCCATCACGGTGCGTCAGATCCTCGGCCATCGCAGCGGACTGCCGAGTCCGGCGCCGACGCCGGAACTGAACGAGGCCGCGGCGGCCCGCGACGGTGTCACCTTCACCCCGCGACAGGAGATCGCCCTCGCCCTGCGGGAGCCGGCCCGGTTCGCTCCCGGCGCGCGGTTCGAGTACAACAACGTGAACTACATCGTCGCCGGGATGCTCATCGAAGCGGTGACCGGGCGCCCCTACGCCGAGGAACTGCGCGACCGCGTCCTGATTCCGCTCGGCCTGACGTGGACCTACCTGCCCGCTACCGGCGACACCGGCCTGCGCGACCCGCACCTGACCGGCTACGCCACCGTCGAGGGCCGGGTGACGGAGGCGACGCGCATCGAGCCCTCCCTGCCGTGGACCTCGGGAGCGCTGGTCAGCACCGGCGCCGACCTGAACCGGTTCTTCACGGCGCTGGCGGCCGGGCAGGTGGTGCCGCCCGCCCAGCTCGCGCAGATGCTCGACGGCTCGGACATGGGCGCCGGCGACGGATTCTCCTATGGGCTCGGCCTCGCGAACACCGAACTGCCCTGCGGTGCGGGCTATCTCGGCCACGTCGGCGGCGTCCACGGGTTCGCCACCGTCTCCGGCGCCACCACGACGGGTCGCGCGGTCACCTTCTCCGTGACCGGCGCGCCGACCACGGTCGACATCCGTGCCTTGCTCACCCACGCGCTCTGCGACCGGCCGTGACGAGTCCGCTCGGCCGGTCCGCGGCCGAGGTCGTCACCGCTCCCGGACGGGCGCCGATCCGATCGAGGGGACGGTGGTCGAGCGCAGGTCGCGGCCCTTGGTCTCGGCGGTGAAGGCGAGGGCGGCCAGGGCCAGGGCGGCGGTCGCGGCGATGATGACGCTCAGCGGCACGCTCGAGCCGCCGAAGCCGGCGAGCAGGCTGGCGGCGATCATCGGGGTGAAGCCCGCGCCGATCAGGGCGGCGCTCTGGTAGGCGATGGAGACACCGCTGTAGCGGATGTGGGTCGGGAACATCTCCGACAGCAGCGGCGTCAGCGGCGCGTACATCGCGTTCTGCAGCAACTGCGCGAACATCAGGCCCGCGGTCATGATCACCAGGGACCCGGTGTCGATCGTGGCGTAGAGCGGGAAGGCGAACAGGATCGCGCCGACCGCACCGGCCATCATCACCCGCCGCCTGCCCAGCCGGTCCGACAGCGCCGCGCACAGCGGGATGGCCACGATCGAGACCACCACCACGAACAGCAGGCAGCGCATGACATCGCCCACCGCGTAACCGATTCCGGTGGCGTAGGCGATGATGTGCGAGCTCGTCAGCGCGGTCAGCGCGAAGGGCGCGATCCCGGCGATCACTGCCAGGACGAGCGGGCGCGGCGTGCGCAGCACCTCCAGTGCGGGAGTCGACGGACGCCGCGGCTCGGCCGCCGCGGCCGCGAACACCGGGCTCTCGGCCACCCGCAGCCGCACGTACAGGCCGAGGACCAGCAGGGCCGCGCTCAGCAGGAACGGCAGCCGCCAGCCCCAGGACCGGAACGCGTCCTCGGGCAGCTGGGTCACCACGGCGACCGCGGCGGTGGACAGCAGGAACCCGAACGGCGTACCGAGCTGCATGATTCCGGCCCAGCGCCCGCGCCGGCCCGCGTCGGCGTGCTCGACCACCATCAGCGCCGCGCCGCCCCACTCCCCGCCGACGGCCAGGCCCTGCACGATCCGCAGCAGCACCAGCAGCACCGGCGCGGCGGCGCCGATCGTGTGATAGGTCGGCAGCAGACCGATCAGCGCGCTCGCGGCGCCCATCATGATCATGGTGATCAGCAGCATCGATTTGCGGCCGAGCCGATCGCCGAAGTGCCCGAAGATCACTCCGCCCAGCGGCCGGGCGACATAGCCCGCGGCGAGGGTGCCGAACGAGGCGATCGTGCTCAGCGCGGGATTCGACCCGGGGAAGAACAGCGGCCCGAACACCACCGCGGCCATCGTCCCGTAGAGGATGAAGTCGTAGTACTCGATCGTCGTTCCCAGCAGGCTGGAGAACGCCGCGCGCCGCCGTAGGCTCGCGTCGGCACCCTGCGGGCCAAGGGGATTCGCACTCTCGGGTGTCGGCGTGTTCATCGGGCGAGAGTCCCAACACCCGCGCGGCACCCGCAATGGCGCCGACCGCTGAGCGGGAACGCGCCTGCCGGTCCGTTCCGAGCACGGCGCCGACCCGGTGACGTCGTGTCACAATGCGGCCATGACCATCAAGTTCGACGCACTCGATGCCGCCTTGCTGGCCGAGTTGGCCCGCGACCCGCGCGCGCCGATCCTCGAGCTGGCCCAGCGGCTCGGGGTCGCCCGCAACACCGTGCAGGCGCGGATGCGGCGGCTCGAGTCCTCGGGCGCGGTGCGCGGCTATCCGCCCGACATCGACGTGCAGGCGATCGGCTACGCCGTGCACGCCTTCCTCGGCATCGAACTCGATCAGAACAAGATGGATCCGATCATCGAGACGCTGCGCGGGTTCCCGCACGTGCTCGAGGTGCACGCCACCACCGGCCGTGCCGACCTGCTGGTCCGCATCGCCGCGCGATCGCAGCAGGACCTGCTGGAGATCATCCAGCGCGTGCACGCGATCGACGGCGTGAAACACACCGAGACGATGCTCGCGCTGGCCACCCCGATCGGCTACCGGAGCCTGCCGCTGGTCGAGCACCTGACGAGCACCCGCGATGTGACCTAGGTCTCCGCGCTCGAGCAGATTGACTCATTCGACCCAGTGGCCTAGATCACTTTTGAGCAGTCTGATCAACTTTTTCGGCGACTGTTGACACAGATCACCCCTCCCCGGCACATTTCGCTGCACCGATAGCAAGTTCCTTCGCGCAGTGAGGTGATCATGACCAGCGTCGTCTGTTCCACCGCCCGACCGCTGGCCGACCCGGCCGCCCCCTACGACCTCGCCGATCGCTACCGCTCCGGCGCGGGCCCGGTGCTGCTGACCGGGGTCCAGGCCATCGCCCGGCTGCTGGTGGAACAGCATGTGCGCGACATCCGTGCCGGTCGCCGCGTGGCGACCTTCGTCTCCGGTTACCAGGGCAGCCCGCTCGGCGGCGTCGACAAGATGCTGCTCGGCATGCCCGAGGTGCTCACCGAGCACGACATCACCTTCGTGCCCGGGTACAACGAGGAGCTGGCCGCCACCTCGGTGTGGGGCAGCCAGGCCGATCTGCCCGCAGGCAAGCCGACCCACGACGGTGTGGTCGGCGTCTGGTACGGCAAGGGCCCCGGCGTCGACCGCGCGACCGACGCCATCCGGCACGCCAACATGTACGGCGTGAACCCGCGCGGCGGCGTGCTGCTGCTGGTGGGCGACGATCCGGCGTCGAAGTCCTCGACCGTGCCCGCGGTGAGCGAGCGTTCGCTGGCCGCCATGGGCGTGCCGGTGCTGTTCCCCCGCAACGCCGAGGAGATCATCACGCTGGGCATGCAGGGCATCGCGCTGTCGCGGGCCTCGGGCTGCGTGGTGGCGCTGAAGATCGTCGCCGATGTCGCCGACGGCGCGTGGACGGTGGACGCGAGCGTCGCCGACCTGGCCGTGACCGTCCCCGAAGTGCAGTGGGAGGGAAAGCCTTTCGTGTACCGGCAGCGCCCGATGGCCGCGCCGACCGACAGCGTGCTCGCCGAGGCCGACCTCTACGGCCCGCGCTGGGCGACCGTGCACGCCTACGGCGCGGCCAACGCGCTCGACGTGATCGAGGTGAACCCGCCAGCGGCGAAGGTCGGCCTCGCGGCCACCGGCACCACCTTCGACGCGGTCCGCCAGGCACTGCTCGACCTGGGCGTGGACGAGGCGGCGATGCACCGCGCCGGCATCCGTCTGCTGCGCATCGGCATGCCGTACCCGCTCGGTTCCGCCGCGCTCACCGAGTTCGCGCGCGGGCTCGACCAGCTCGTCGTGGTCGAGGACAAGACCGCGTTCCTCGAGACCCAGGTCCGCGAGATCCTCTACGGCACCCCGGACGCACCCCGCGTGCTCGGCAAGCAGGACGAGCGCGGCGCGAGGCTGATGCCGGTCGACGGCGAGCTCACCGCGGGCAGGCTGCTGGCTCCGCTGCGCCGCGTACTGCGCGGCCACGTCGAGCTGAAAAGGGCTGCCCCGCCCGCTCTTCCGCTGGAGGTGCTCTCGGCCAAGCGCACGCCCTATTTCTGCAGCGGCTGCCCGCACAATCGTTCCACCGCCCTGCCCGAGGGCTCGATCGGCGGCGGTGGCATCGGCTGCCACACGCTGGTCACCATGTCCGGGCGCACCGACAGCGCCGTCACCGGGCTGACCCAGATGGGCGGCGAGGGCAGTCAGTGGATCGGGCAGGCGCCTTTCACCGACGTCCCGCACCTGTTCCAGAACATCGGCGACGGCACCTTCTTCCACTCCGGCCAGCTGGCGGTGCAGGCCTGTGTCGCGGCCGGGGTGAACATCACCTACAAGCTGCTCTGGAACGAGGTCGTCGCGATGACCGGCGCCCAGGACGTCGAGGGCGGACTCTCCGTCGCGCAGCTGACGCACAAGCTCACCACCGAAGGCGTCCGCCAGATCATCATCTGCGCCGACGAGCCCAAGCGGCACAACAAGCGGGCGCTGGCCAAGGGCACGCTGCTGTGGCATCGCGACCGGCTCGACGAGGCGCAGCGCGTGCTGCGCGAGATCGAGGGCGTCACCGTGCTGATCTACGACCAGCACTGTGCCGCCGACGCGCGCAGGCAGCGCAAGCGCGGCGCGCTGCCCGTACGCAACACCCGCGTGGTGATCAACGAGGCCGTGTGCGAGGGCTGCGGCGACTGCGGCGCCAAGTCGAACTGCCTGTCGGTGCAGCCGGTCGAGACCGAGTTCGGCCGCAAGACCCGGATCGACCAGACCTCGTGCAACACCGACTACAGCTGCCTCGACGGCGACTGCCCCTCGTTCGTGACGGTGGAGGTCGACCCGGCCGCGAGCAAGGGCGCCCGGCGCAAGGTCGCCGAGCCGCCCGCGGTGCCCGATCCGGGCGTTGCCGCGCCGCAACGCACCCAGAACGTGCTCATCGCAGGCATCGGCGGCACCGGCATCGTGACCGTGAACCAGGTGCTGGCCACCGCCGCCCTGCGCGCCGGCTACGAGGTCGAGAGCCTCGACCAGATCGGGCTGAGCCAGAAGGCCGGTCCGGTGGTCTCGCACCTGCGCTTCTCCACCACCGCGCTGGAGCCGTCCAACCGGCTCACCCCCGGCAGCGCGGACTGCCTGCTCGCGGTCGACCTGCTCACCGCCACCGATCCCCGCTACCTCCAGTACGGCGACGCCGCGAGCACCCTCGGCGTGGCCTCCACCAGCCAGACCCCGACCGGCGACATGGTCTACGACAAGTCGGTCGACTACCCCGAGACCCAGACCCTGCTGGAACGCCTTGCCGCCGTGACGAAGTCGATCGCGCACTTCGACGCGCTGGCGGCGGCCGAGACCCTGTTCGGCAACACCGCCGCGGCGAATTTCCTGATCGTCGGCGCCGCCGTGCAGGCCGGCGGGCTGCGTCTGCCCGCCGCGGCGATCGAGGAGGCCATCGGGATCAACGGGGTCGCGGTGGACGCCACCGTCGCGGCGTTCCGCTGGGGCCGGGTCGCCGTCGCCGATCCGGCGGCGTTCGCCGCGGCCGTCGATGAGGGGCGGCCGCGGCGCACCCCGCCGGTGGCGCCCGCGGAACTGCTGGCGCACACCAGCTTCGAGGGCGAGGTGCGCAGGCTGGTCGAACTGCGCGCGGCGAACCTGGTGGGCTACCAGAACGCCAAGGTGGCCCGCCGTTACGTCGACACCGTCGAATTCGTCTGGGCGGCCGAGCGTTCGGTCACCGAGCGCACCGAGTTCAGCGAGGCGGTGGCGCGCGGGCTGTACAAGTTCACCGCCTACAAGGACGAGTACGAGGTGGCACGCCTGCTGGTGGACCCGGACTTCCTGGCCGAGGTGAAGTCCCAGGTGCCCGGCGGCGAGAAGCTCACCTACAAGCTGCATCCGCCGGTGCTGCGCGCGCTGGGCCGCGAGAAGAAGATCGGCCTGCGGCCGAGATCGCATGTGGCGCTGCGGATGCTGGCCAAGGGCAAGTTCCTGCGCGGCACCAAGCTCGATCCGTTCGGCTACGCGCACGTCCGCCGGGTCGAGCGGGAACTGCTGGCCGACTACACCGCGATGGTGCGGCGGCTGGCCGAGGGCCTGACCGCCGGGAACTACGACACGGCGACCGCGGCCGCCGCGCTCACCGATGTGGTGCGCGGCTACGAGGACATCAAGCTCGGCAATGTCGAGCTGTATCGCGCCGGACTGCGTGAGCTGGGGATCGAGAACTGACCCCGGCCCCACCCACACGTCGCCGCACCGAGCGGCACCGATGAACCGCCGCTGACCTGCGGCACCACGACACCGCCACCCCGGGCACAACCCGGAAAGGCGGGAACCCGAAAGGAAATCGACAGTGACCGTTGTGCACACCGAGGCAGGCGTCTTCGGCCGATCGCACGAACTCAGTGCCCGCGCCCACGAGCAAGTGGTGTTCTGCGAGGACGACAAGTCGGGCCTGAAGGCGATCATCGCCATCCACTCGACCGCGCTCGGTCCCGCCCTCGGCGGTACCCGCTTCTACCCGTACGCCGACGAGTCGGCGGCGCTGCAGGACGTGCTGCGGTTGTCGTGGGGCATGACCTACAAGGCCGCCGCGGCCGGTGTCGACCTCGGTGGCGGCAAGGCGGTGATCATCGGCGACCCGGCGACGCTCAAGAGCGAGGAACTGCTCGCCGCCTACGCGCGCTTCGTCGAGACCCTCGGTGGGCGCTACATCACCGCCGGTGACGTGGGCACCAACACCGACGACCTGGACGTGATCGGCCGCCACACCCGCTACGTCACCGGCCGCAGCGTCGCCGCGGGCGGCAGCGGGGACAGCGCCCGGCTCACCGCGCTCGGTGTCTTCCACTCGATGCGCGCGGGCGCCGAATTCCTGTGGGGCGCCCCGACACTGGCGGGCCGCACGGTCGGCGTCGAGGGGGTCGGCAAGGTCGGGCGTGAGCTCACCGCGCTGCTGCTGGCCGACGGCGCCGAGGTCTGCGTCACCGATGTGAACGAGGCGGCGCTGCGCCGCGTGGCCGACGAACTGCCCGCGGTGCGGCTGCTCTCCACCGTGTCCACCGCGCCCGTCGACGTGTACGCCCCGTGCGCGCTGGGCGCCACGCTCACCGAGTCCAGCGCCCGTGCGATCGAGGCGAAGCTGATCTGCGGCGCCGCCAACAACCAGCTGGCCACGCCCGAGGTGGAGCAGGCGCTCACCGCGCGCGGCATCACCTGGGTGCCGGACTTCGTCGCCAACGCGGGCGGCCTGATCCAGGTCGCGGGCGAGCTGCGCGGCGCGGCCCCGGCCGAGGTGGAACTCGAGGTCGAGGGCATCTACCGCCGCTGCCGCGACATCATCGCCGACGCGACGACGGAGGGCATCGGCACCGGCGCCGCCGCCAACCGCTTCGCCGAACGCCGTCTCGACGCCATTCCGCGAGCACTGTGATGATCAAGACGAGCGGCCTGTTCCGCACCAAGTCCGTCGAGCAGTCCATCCGCGACACCGACGATCCCGATGCCAAGCTCCGCAAGGACCTGACGGCCAAGGACCTGACGATCTTCGGCGTCGCGGTGGTGATCGGCGCGGGCATCTTCACCCTGACCGCGCGCACCGCGGGCACGGTCGCCGGGCCGGCCGTCTCACTGGCCTTCGTCTTCGCGGCGATCGCCTGCGGCCTCACGGCGCTGTGTTACGCGGAGTTCGCCTCCACCGTGCCGGTCGCGGGCAGCGCGTACACCTTCGCCTACGCCACCTTCGGCGAGGTGATCGCCTGGATCATCGGCTGGGACCTGATCCTGGAGTTCGCGCTCGCGGTGTCGGTGGTCGCCAAGGGCTGGTCGCAATACCTGGGCGAAGTGCTCGGCTCGTCGGCACCGGTCGTGCACCTCGGCTCGGTGACCTTCGACTGGGGCGCGGTGGTGATCATCGCGATCGTCGGTGTGCTGCTGGCCACCGGGACCAAGCTGTCCTCGCGGGTCTCCGCGATCGCGGTCGCGATCAAACTGGGCGTGATCGCGCTGGTGCTGGTGGTGGGCGCGACCTACTTCAAGCCGTCGAACCTGACCCCCTACATCCCGCCGGCGCAGCCGTCGGAGAAGGCCGAGGGGATGCACCAGTCGCTGTTCGCCTTCCTCACCGGTTCCGGCGGCACCAGCTACGGCTGGTACGGCCTGCTCGCGGCGGCCAGCCTGGTGTTCTTCGCCTTCATCGGCTTCGACGTGGTCGCCACGACCGCCGAGGAGACCCGCAACCCGCAGCGTGACGTCCCGCGCGGCATCCTCGGTTCGCTGGCCATCGTGACGGTGCTCTACATCGCGGTCTCGCTGATCCTCACCGGCATGGTGTCCTACACCGAACTCGCCGACGGCAACGCCACGCTCGCCACGGCCTTCGCCATCCACGGCGCGACCTGGGTGAAGAACATCATCGCCATCGGCGCCCTGGCCGGACTGTCCACCGTGGTGATGGTGATGTACCTGGGCCAGACCCGGGTGCTGTTCGCCATGGCCCGCGACGGGCTGCTGCCCCGCTCGCTGGCGCAGACCGGCAAGAAGGGCACGCCGGTCCGGCTGACCGTGCTGGTCGGCGTGGTGTGCGCGCTGCTGGCCGGCTTCGTCGACTTCGGCACGCTCGAGGAGATGGTCAACATCGGCACCCTCGTCGCGTTCGTGCTGGTGTCGATCGGCGTGCTGGTGCTGCGCCGGACCCGCCCCGACCTGCAGCGCGGTTTCCGCGTGCCGTTCGTCCCGGTGGTGCCGATCCTGGCCGCGCTGGCCTGCCTGTGGCTGATGCTGAACCTCTCGATCGAGACCTGGCTGCGGTTCGTGATCTGGATGGCCCTCGGTGTCGTCGTGTACTTCGTCTACGGGCGCAGGCACTCGATCCTGGGACGCAGGCAACCGGATGCCCCGGAACCGGAGCTGACGCCGGTTCACTAGCGCCCACCTCACCCGTCGAACCCGGCGATCCCTGATCGCCGGGTTCGCGCGTGTCCTCAGAGTGTCAGCTGATCGGCCGCCGACGTGAGCAGATCGATCAGGTCGCGATCGTGCACGGGCAGGCGCCCGGTCTTGCCGATCGCGGCCAGCGCACCGGTGACGGTGCCGTCGGCGGTGCGAACCGGGACGGCGACGGCGCTGCGGCCGAGGCGGCACTCGTTCACCTCGACCGCGACGGTGTCCGCGGCCACGCGGCGCAGCTCCGCGGCGAGGTCGGCGGGTGTGGTCAGGGTGAAGGCCGTCACCTTGCGCAGTGTCGCGTCGACCGCGAGTTCGGGGTGGCGCGCCATCAGGATCTTGCCGATCGCGGAGGCGTGCGGACAGCTGACCAGGACCTTCTCACCGGTCAGCTCGTGGTCGGGGTCCTTGTCGATCATCCTGATCCGGCCGTCGGCGAACGAGGCGAGGTGGATGCCGAAGCGCAGCTGGGCGCGTAGTTCGCCGAGGATCCGGGAATTGCCCGAGCCGGGCTCGGCCGCCCCGGCCAGTTCGCGGGTGCGGCGGCCCAGTGCGAAGCCGGAAAGATCCTCGATCCGCACCAGGTAGCCGTCGGCGACCAGCAGATTCAGCAGGCGGTACGCGGTGGCGGGCGCGATGCCGGTCTGCGCGGCGATGTCCTTCGCAGTGGCGCCCGAGCCGAGGCGCGCCACCGCTTCGAGCAGGGCGAGGGCCTTCTGGACAGCCCTCGGCTCGTGCCCGGTCGGGCCGTCGCGGCGGGTGGTCGCTGTCACCGTTCGCCGCGGTTCGCCCCCACCAGGGCCATCGCGCCACGGGCGTTGACGGCGAACACCCCGGCACCGGGCAGCACGTCAGCGGACTCGGGACTGTCGAAAATGCCGATGGCCGTGAGACTTCGAGGACGGGTGTCCCGCAGGTACCGGTACCAGGCCGCGCCCACCACCAGTACCGCGAGACCTGTCGCGGGGGCGACCAGCACCCCGTCGCTCGCGTCCGACACCGTCAGGCAGGCCAGCACCGCGGCGAGCACGCCACTGCCGATCCACCCCGCGAGCAGATCGACCCGGCGCAGCTCGCGGATCCGGCCGAGGAACAGCACCGCGCTCACCGCGACCAGGATGTAGGACAGCGCGAGCGCCGTGCGCATGACGGTCTTGGCCGCCGCGGGCACACCGTCGAGGGCGACGAAGCCCGCACCGACGGTCGCGACGACGCCGATGATCACCACCAACGCCACATGCGGCGTCCGCAACACGGTGCCGACCCGGCTGAGAACCCGGGGCAGCACCCCTTCCACACTCATCGAATACATCAGCCGCGACGCCGCGTTCGACGAGGCCATCGACGAGCCGAGCCACGAGCACGTCAGGCCCGCGTCGAGCAGGATCACCACGAGCAGACTCGACCCGCTCGCCGTCCCGTGCAGGTACGCGTCGACCACCGCCCCCGCATGCCCGGACCAGGCCGCCCACGACGCGAAGATGAACAGCGCCCCGCACAGCACCGGGGTGACCAGCACCGTGCGGGTGACGGTGACCAGTGGACGCCGCGTCTCCGGCGCGAAGAAGGTGGCGCTCTCGAAGCCGGCGAGCGCGAACAGCGCCGACATCGCGATCGCCAGCACCGCGGGCACATCCGGCGCGGCCGGGGTGACGGCGACCGCGGGCTCCGAGACCAGCATGAGGCCGATGATGAAGGCCAGCGAGCACGCCTCGACCACCAGGATCGCGATCGCGGCGAACCGCACGCCGCGCACGAGCACCGCCCCGATCAGCACCGCGATGCCGAGACAGACGGCGCCGATCTGCCAACCGCGCACCGTGATTCCCAGTTGCGCCGCCAACGCGAGCGCGGTCTGCGACCCGTGATACATCGTCAACGACGCACTGCCCAGGTATTTCACCAGCATTCCGACACCACACGTCAGCGCCGCGCGTGGCCCCGCGCCATGACTGACGAAGGTGTAGAGGCCGCCCGCCGCGGACAGCCGCCGGGTGAAATGCGCGACGCAGTAGGCGATCAGCGTGCTGACCAGGGTCGCGACGACGATCGTCACCAGCCCGGGTAGCAGGGCGTTGTGGGTGAGCATCGTGACCGGCAACAGCACCATGGACGCCGCCGGCGCCGTGGTGGCGATCGACTGCCCGAGCAACGCCGGCCCCGAGAGTTGTCCGCGCCCCAGCGCGCGCAGCGGTGACACCGCGGGTCGCTCGGGCTCTCCCACCGCGAACGACCGCGCGACCGCCTCGGCCAGTGCCGTCACCACACACCTCCCAGCGTTGTCGGTGCGGGCGAGGATATCCAGACCCGGTTTCGGCGATATTGCGGGCGCGAGTCGACCGGTGGACACCGAGCGAGAAAGTGACGGCGGCCGATCCCACTCGCCGACCGGTGAACGTTTTCCGCGGCGTAGCGGCGCCGACCCACCGTCGACGGACGCTGTCGCAGAACGGATATCGCGGCGGACGGAGCTACCCATGGCAGTCACCAGAAGATCTTTCCTGCAGAGTCTCGGCATCACCGGTGGCGCGGGCCTCGCCTACGGCGCGATGTCGACTCTCGGCCTGGCACCCGCCACCGCGCAGGTGTCGTTTCGCTCGCCCGCCATGGGCGACCTCATCGGCAAGGTCGACGGCGCGGCCAAGGTCGCGATCCTCGGCGGCGGACCGGCGGGGCTGTGCGCGGCCTACGAACTGGGCAAGGCCGGATACGACGTGACCGTGCTCGAAGCCAGGAGGCGGGTGGGTGGGCGCGTGTGGTCGGTGCGCAACGGCACCACCGAAACCGATCTCAACGGCGAGACCCAGAGCTGCAGCTTCGCCGACGGGCACTACTTCAACCTCGGCGCCACGCGCATTCCGCAGAGCCACATCACCCTCGACTACTGTCGCGAGCTCGGCGTCGAGGTGCAGCCCTTCGGCAACCAGAACGCCAACACCCTGGTGAACTATCAGAGCGCCACCTCGATCTCCGGGACGTCGGTGCAGTACCGCGCGGCCAAGGCCGACATGTACGGCTACCTGTCCGAGCTGCTGCAGAAGGCCGCGTCGCGGGGCGCCCTCGACGACGTGCTGACCCGCGACGACAAGGAAGCGTTGTCGTCGTTCCTGCGCGATTTCGGCGACCTGTCCAGCGACGGCCGCTACCTCGGCTCGACTCGGCGCGGCTACACCGCCGAACCCGGTGCCGGGCTGAACTTCGGCGAACACCCGGCACCGTTCCCGATGTCCGACACGATCCGCAGCGGCCTCGGCCGGAACTTCAGCTTCGAGTTCGGCTACGACCAAGCCATGATGATGATGACCCCGGTCGGTGGCATGGACCGCATCTACGCCGCTTTCCAGCGTGAAATCGGCACGCAGCGAATCCATTTCGGCGCCGAGGTGGCGGCGATGCGGAACACCCCCGACGGCGTGCGGGTCGAGTACACCCAGGACGGCGCGCGGAAGACCCTCGACGCCGACTACTGCATCTGCACGTTGCCGCCCAATCTCGTCGGTCGCCTGGCCAACAACCTGCCCGCCGACGTGCTCACCGCGCTGAAGGCCGCGATCCCGGTGTCCTCCGGCAAGCTCGGCATCGAATACTCGCGCCGCTGGTGGGAGCTCGAGGACCGGATCTACGGCGGCGCGAGCAATACCGACAAGGACATCGCGCAGATCATGTTCCCGTACGACCACTATCACGGCGATCGCGGCGTGGTGGTCGGCTACTACAACACCGGCAGACGCCATCAAGCCTTCGAATCACTCACGCACCGGCAACGGGTGGCGAAGGCAGTGGACGAAGGCGCGGCGATTCACGGCGAGAAATATCGACGCGACATCGTCTCGTCGTTCTCCGGCAGCTGGCGGCGGACGAAGTACTCCGAGGGCGCGTGGGTCGGCTGGGCGGGCAGCGATTCCCACGGCGGCGAGGCCACCCCCGAATACACGAAACTGCTCGCCCCCGTGGAGCGCATCTACTTCGCCGGCGACCACCTGTCCAACGCGATCGCCTGGCAGCACGGCGCCTTCACCTCCGCCCGCGATGTGGTGACCGCGCTGCACGCGCGCGTCGCGGCCTGAGTCCCTCACCCGACAAGGAGTATCGATCATGAAGAAGACTGTCACGCTGGCCGTGGCGACCCTCGCGGCGCTGGCCCTCACCTCCTGTTCGGCCGACGCGGTCGAGTCGAAGCCGTCCGCCGCGCCGAGTACCCCGGTTCTCGAGGCGGGACAGGAGAATCCGATGATCGCGCAGGGCGTGACGATCGCCGCCGACGCCACCGTCTACAAGAGCAGTGGCCTCGGGCCCACCGCCACCAACAAGGCCGCGCCCACCGGCAGCCCCGAGTCCTTCATCGACACCCAGCAGTTCGCGGACGCGAAGCTGCCCGCCGGTGTCACCCTCACCGAAGCGCAGGGCATGTCGGTGCTGGCCAGAATCCGGGAGAACCTCGAAGCGCAGGGCCTGGCCCTGGACAACGTGGTCTCGATGCGCGTGTTCCTCGACAACGCCCCCGGTACCGATCGCGCCGACTACGCCGGCTGGAACCGCGCCTACCGGCAGTTCTTCGCCAATACGAACCTCGTCTCCGGCGACACCGAGCTGGTTCCCCTCGGTACCGCGGCGCCGGCCGCGCCGCTGGTCCGCAACGCGGCCCGGCCGAGCCGCTTCGCCCTTGAGGTAGCGAGTCTGCCGGTGCCGGGTTGGTTGGTCGAAGTCGAGGTCGACGCGGTGTACCCGGCGGCGAAGTAGGCCGGGAAGCCCAACGAATTGCCTGGCCAGAGGCATGCCGGGGTGGTGCGCCGACGCCCGTTCCGGCAGCCTGTGGCACTGAGTGCCAGCCCGGGTGAAATAATCCCCGGGACAGCCAGGGTAATGCGATGTTGGGAGTTCTCCAGTGGAGTTGATCGGTGTAATCGGTGGCGGCACGATGGGCGCGGGAATCGCCGAGGTGTGCGCCAAGGCGGGGAGCTCGGTCCTCGTGCTGGAGACCAAGCAGGAGTTCGCCGACGCCGCGCAGCAGCGCATCGCCGGATCGATCGGCAAGGGCGTCGCCCGCGGCAAGATCACCCAGGAAGAGGCCGACGCCGCCATCGCGCGCGTGCGCGTCACCCTGGACATGGACGAGTTCGCCGACCGTGACCTGGTCATCGAGGCCGCGCCGGAGATCGAGTCGCTGAAGTACGAGATCTTCGGCAAGCTCGACAAGATCGTGAAGCCCGAGGGCATCCTCGCCACCAACACCTCCTCGATCCCGGTGATCAAGGTCGCCGGCGCGACCCAGCGCCCCGAGCGGGTCGTCGGCGTGCACTTCTTCAACCCGGTGCCGGTGATGCCGCTGGTCGAGATCATCTCGACCCTGGTCACCGCGCCGGAGGCGGCCGCGGCCGTCACCGACTACGCCAAGAACACCCTGGGCAAGATGACCGTGCAGGCGGGCGACCGCTCCGGCTTCATCGTCAACGCGCTGCTCATCCCCTACCTGTGTTCCGCGATCCGGATGCTGGAGTCGGGCTACGCCACCGCCGAGGACATCGACGCGGCCATGAAGGGCGGCTGCGGCTACCCGATGGGCCCGCTCACCCTCCTCGACACCGTCGGCCTCGACATCGCCCTGGCGGCCTCGGAATCGCTCTACGCCGAGTTCGCCGAGCCGCACCTCGCCCCGCCCGCCCTGCTGCGCCGCATGGTCGACGCGGGCCGCCTCGGCCGCAAGTCCGGCCGCGGCTTCTACGACTACGCCAAGTGAGTCCGGCCGCGGGAGCCGTCGACCGGCTCCCGCGGGATCGGGTCACGCCGGGGTGAGGCTGCCCCCGGGAGCCGGGAAGAACCCGGTGTCGATGTAGTGGTCGAAGTAGCGACTGATGACCGTGGCGTCGACCGGGGGCAGTTCGATCGGGACGCCGCGGAACGGCTCGGTGGGCGCGGCCGCTTCGACGGCGCTCAGGACCGTGGCCGGGTCGGCCTTGGCGATGGCGGCCGCGTAGTTGCCGCTCAGCGCCGAGGCACGCGCCAGGATCGGGTCGGCGTCGACGCGTTCGGCCGCGGTGGTGAGCGCGAGGCCGAATTCCATCGGGTCGATGAAATCGAAGCGGTAGTGCCTGCGCACGATCTCCTCGTAGACCACCTGCAGCGGCACCTGCGCACCCGCCGCGCGATAGATGGTGCCCAGTGCTCCCGCATCGCGGGAACGGCCGACGATGCCCGCCGCGACATGGTCGACGGGCGCCATCTCGATGCCGACCGCGCGCACGTCGACGGCGACGCCGAGCACCAGCATGGCGCGCAGCATGGTCCACCAGGCGTCCTCGGCCGGTGCGACGCCGGTGCGCGAGTCACCGGTGATCAGGCCCGGCCGGTACACGGCGAGGGGAACGCCGCGCTCGATCGCGGTGTGCACGAGCTGTTCGGCGACCCACTTCGTCATCGCGTAGCCGGGTAGCCCGGCGGGCACACCGTCGGCCTGCGGAATCCCCGCCAGCACCGACAGCGTGGACACGTAGTGGATCGGCTTGAGCCGGGTGGTGGTGGCCAGGCGCAGCACCTCGGTGGTGCCGCCGACATTGGCGTCGCGCATCCTGGCGTACGGCTCGAGGTGATTGACCAGCGCGCCGTTGTGGTAGATCGCGTCGATCCCGGTGGCCAGTTCGGCGAAGCGCGCCGGGTCGAGTCCGAGCCGGGGCCGCGCGAGATCGCCTGGGACGCCGACGATCCGGTCCGCGTAGGGGCGCAGGTCGATGGCGTAGCTCGCGGCGGTGCGCACGACGCGATCCACCGCGCCCGCGTCGTCGGTGGCGCGCACGAGGCAGTGGACGACGGCGCCGGTCTGCTCGAGCAGCTCGCGCAGCAGGAAGCTGCCGAGGAAACCGGTGGCGCCGGTGAGCAACACCGTCGCCGGGTCGCCGGGACGCGCGGGCGCGCACCCGGTGGGATCGATCGACGCGTCGAGGATCGCGTCGGCGGCGGGGTCGGGCCCGCTCGCCGCAGCCGAAGATTCGTCGCGCACGGCCAGCGCCAGATCGCTGACCAGCGGATAACTGAACAGCAGACGCAGCGGCACCTCGAGGTCGAGTCGTTCGGCCAGCGCCGCGCGAACCCGGATGGCCGAGAGCGAGGTGCCGCCGAGGACAAAGAAGTCGTCGTCGCGGCCGACCCGGTCGCGCCCGAGCACCTCGGCGATCACCTCGGCCACGACGCGCTCGTCGGCGGTGGCCGGCGCGCGGTACTCGCGCACCTCGACGGCAGGGGCGGGCAGCGCCTTGCGGTCGAGCTTGCCGGTGGCGCCGAGCGGGAACTCGTCGAGCACCAGCAGCCGGTGCGGAATCATGTACGGCGGCAACAGGGTACGGATCGCGGCGTGCACGTCGGCGAGGTCGATCGTCGCGCCTGCCACCGGGACGAGGTAGCCGATCAGCTGCTCGTGGTGCACCGCGACCGCCGCGCCCGCGACGGTGGGATGGGTGCGCAGGGCGGCCTCGATCTCGCCCGGCTCGATCCGCAGACCGTGCAGCTTGAGCTGGACGTCGGTGCGGCCCAGGTAGGTCAGGTCCCCGCCGGGCAGCCTGCGCACGAGATCGCCGGTGCGGTACATGCGTTCACCGCCGTCGGCGAACGGATCGGCGACGAAGCGCTCGGTCGTCTTGTCCGGGCTCCCGAGGTATCCGCGGGCCAGCTGCGCACCGGCCAGATACAGCTCGCCGGGCGTGCCCGCGGGCACCGGGCGCAGCCGGGCGTCCAGCACGTAGGCGCGAGAGTTCCAGTGCGGCTTACCGATCGGGACGACGCCGGCACCCACCTCGGTCACGTCGGCGCCGGTGATCGAGACAGTGGCCTCCGTGGGCCCGTACAGGTTGTGCAGCCTGCCCGCGGTGGCGGCGGCGAAGCGGGCGATGGTGGCGTTGGGCAGCGGCTCACCGCCGACCCACACCGCGCGCACCGAGCGCAGCGCGCCCTCCGGGGCGTCGGCGAGCAGCATCTGCAACACCGACGGCACGATCGTGGTGCCGGTGACGCGGTGCCGGGCGATGAGGTCGGCCAGGTAGGCGGGGTCGGTGAGGCCGTGCGCGGCGGCCACGACCATGTGCGCGCCCGCCCGGAGCGGCGTCGCGAACCCGATCATCGACGCGTCGAAGGTGAACGGAATCGACTGCAGGACGGTGTCGTTCTCCCCCACCCCGTATTCGCCGACCATGAACGCCGCCTGGTTGACGATCGCCGCGTGCGGCACCCCGACGCCCTTGGGCTTGCCGGTCGAGCCCGACGTGAAGATCACGTACGCCAGATCCAGCGCGCGCAGCGGGCGCGGCCGATCGGCGTCGGTGACCCAGGCGTCCGAGAAGGCCGACAGCGCACCGGAATCCGCGACCAGATCCACCGAGACGACCGGCAATCCGTCGGCCGTGACGGCGTCGGCCGCGGTGGTCAGCAGGCAGACGGGACCGGCCGCGGCCAGGATGTCGGCCCGGCGTTCGGCGGGCGAGTCCGGGTCGATCGGCACGTAGGCGCCGCCCGCGGCGAACACCGCGTACATCGCGACCACCAGATCGATCGACGGCTTGATCCCCACCGCGACCGTCGAGCCGGGACCGACGCCGGTGGCGATCAGCAAGCGCGCCAACCGGTTCACCCGGCTCGCCAGCTCCGCGTAGCCGAGGGTGCGGTCGCCGAAGGTGACCGCGGGCGCGTCCGGGCGGCGCAGCGCCTGCGCGCGGAAGGCGTCGAGCAGCGTCGGGTCCGGTACCGGGCACAGCGCGCCGGCCGGTTCGACCAGCTCGCCGTCGAGCAGGATCGGCAGGTCGCCGACGGGCCGGTGCGGCGCCGCGACGGCCGCTTCGAGCAGGGCGCCCAGGCGCAGGCCGAGCGCGGCGACGGTCGAGCTGTCGAACAGGTCGGCGGCGTAGCGCCACGAGCAGCGCAGTCCCGCCGGTCCGGTGGCGTCCTCGTGCGGGACGACGGTCAGCTGCAGGTCCACCGGGGCCACCTCGTCGCCGAGGTCGACCGCCGACACCACCAGATCGGGCAGTTCCAGCCGGACGCCGCCGAAGTTCTGCAGCGACAGCGCCACCTGGTACAGCGGGTGGTGGGCCTGGGTGCGCGGCGGATCCAGTTCGGCGACAAGGCGTTCGAACGGCACGTCGGCGTTGGCGAAGGCGGCCAGGTCGGTCTCGCGGACCCGGCTCAGCAGGGCTGCGAAGGGCTCTGCGGCGTCGACGCGGGTGCGCAGCACCACCGTGTTGACGAACATGCCGACCAGGTCGTCGAGTTCGGGCTCGCCACGGCCCGCGACGGGAGCGCCGACCGTGACGTCGTCGGTGCCGGCCAGCCGGGCGAGCAGCACCGACAGGGCCGTCCGCAGCACCATGAACAGCGAGGCGTTGTGCTCGCGCGCGAGACTCTCCAGCGCCCGGTGCAGATCGGCGTCGAGCGCGAAGTGCGCGGCGGCGCCCCGACTGCCCGCGACCGGCGGACGCGGATGATCGGTGGGCAGCTCCAGCAGGGTGGGCGCCCCGGCGAGTTCCTCGCGCCAGTAGCCGAGCTGGGTCGCCAGCAGCGAGTCGGGATCCTCCGCGGCGCCGAGCATCTCGTGCTGCCAGAGCGTGTAGTCGGCGTATTGCACCGGCAGCGGCGCCCAGTCCGGGGCCGCGCCGCCGACGCGGGCGAGGTAGGCGGTCATCAGGTCGCGGGTGAGGGGGCCGAGCGAGAAGCCGTCGGTGGCGATGTGGTGCACCACCACCGCCAGCACGTGCTCGGTCGGCGACAGCTGGAACACCTTGGCGCGCACCGGCACTCGCGCGCACACGTCGAAGCCGCCGAGCGTGAGCCGGGCCAGCTCGCCGCGCAGCTCGCGCTCGGCGATCGCGGTGACGGCCACGTCGATGCCCGCCTCGGCCACCGGCAGCACCCGCTGGTAGCCCTGGCCGTCGCGCTCGGGGTACACGGTGCGCAGCACCTCGTGCCGGTCGAGGACGTCGTCGAGGGCGGCGGTCAGCGCGGCGGTGTCGAGCGGGCCGGACAGGCGCAGGGCGACGGGGATGTTGTACGCGCTGGAATCGGGGTCGAGGCGCGCCATGAACCACATGCGCTGCTGGGCGAGGGACAGCGGCACCCGCTCGCCGCGCTCGCGCCGGGTCAGCGGGAGGCGCGCGGCCGCGTCGCCGACGAGGGCGTCGAGCGCGTCGGCCAGCGCCGCCACGGTCCCGTGTTCGAAGACCGTGCGGGCGGGCACCCGCGCGCCGGTCACCGCGCCGAGGCGCCCGGCCAGCTGGGTGGCGAGCAGGGAGTTGCCGCCGAGGGCGAAGAAGTCGTCGGCGCGGCCGATCCGGTCTTCGCCGAGCAGCTCTGCGAAGACCGCGGCCACCGCTTCCTCGGTGTCGCCGCGGGGCGCTTCGACGACGCGGGCGGTGAGCTCCGGCTCCGGCAGCGCCCGGTGGTCGAGCTTGCCGACCGGGGTCAGCGGCAGCCGCTCGATCGGCACGATCGCCGCCGGAACCGCGTGCTGCGGCAGCCGCCGCCGGGCCAGTGCCGTGAGCGCCGCCGGATCGACGGTGGCGCCGGGGGCGGGCACGACGTAGGCGACGAGGGCGTCGGCGCCGCTGGGCAGGGTGCGCACCAGCGTGGTGGCCACGCGCACGGACTCGTCGGACCCGAGCACCGCGTCGATCTCGCCCAGTTCGATGCGGAAGCCGCGCAGCTTCACCTGGGCGTCGGTGCGCCCGAGGAAGACCAGCTGCGGTTCGCCGCCGGGCGCGCGGTCCCACTTCACGAGGTCGCCGGTGCGGTAGAGGCGGCCCTCGCCGAGCGGGTCGGCGACGAAGCGCGCCGCGGTGAGCCCCGCGCGCGCATGGTAGCCGCGCGCGGTCCCCGGCCCGGTCAGGTACAGCTCGCCGGGCACCCGGTCGGGCACCGGGCGCAGCCGGGCGTCGAGGACCCGGGCCGTCATGCCGGGGATGGGGGCGCCGATGGTGATCTGATCACCGGGGGCGAGCGGGTCGCTGATGGAGGCCGCCACCGTGGTCTCGGTGGGGCCGTAGAGGTTGTAGAACCGCCGGCCCGGCGACCAGCGCGCGATCAGATCGGGCGGGCAGGCCTCGCCGCCGACGACGATCGCGGCCAGGTCGGGCAGCCCCGATCCGTCGACTCCGGCCAGCGCGGCGGGGGTGATGAAAGCGTGCGTCACCCGTTCGGCGCGCAGCAGCTCGGTCAGCTCGTCGCCGCCGTAGATGTCGGGCGGCGCGATGACCATCGTCGAGCTGGCGCCGACGGCGAGCAGCAGCTCGAGGATGCTGGCGTCGAAGCTGGGCGAGGCGAAGTGCAGGGTGCGCGCGGCGCCGGTGATGCCGAACCGGCGGACCTGCTCGGCGCACAGCCCGGCCAGGCCGGTGTGAGTGACGGCGACGCCCTTCGGCACACCGGTCGAGCCGGAGGTGTAGATGACGTAGGCGATGTCGTCGCCGAAGAGCCTGCGCGTGCGGTCGGCCGCGGCCAGCGGCGCGTCCGAGACCAGGGCCAGCTCCTCGCGGCACGAGGCGGAGTCCAGGGCCAACCAGCGCAGTCCCGCGTCCAGCCGGGCGGCGTCGGCGGCCAGTGCGACGCCGAACCCGGCGCCGGAATCGGCGAGCATGTGGGCCACCCGCTCGGCCGGGTAGCGCGGATCGACCGGGACGAACGCGGCGCCGGTCTTGGCCACCGCCCACAGCGCGACGACGGCGTCCGTCGACCTGGGCAGGGCGAGCACGACCCGGTCGCCGGGACCGACGCCACGCCCGATCAGCACGCGGGCCAGCTGCGAGGACTGCTGGTCGAGTTCGGTGTAGGTGAACGACAGTCCGGCGTGGGTGAGGGCCGTCGATTCGGGGGCGCGCTCGACGGCGGCCATCAGCAGTCGGGGCAGGGTAGCGCCGGACACGCGGCGCACCCGGCGCACGGCAGGAGGGCGGACGCCAGAAGCTTGCTCGGACACCGGTAACGCTTCCCTTCACCATGGAGAACCCAGGCATTCGCCCTGTTCGAACGTCGCCGGGACTCTCGGCTCTACCGGGGTATCGGGAAAATCCTGCGTGACGGTACCGGAAATATCTCATCAATTTCGGCGCATGGGCAATTCGAAGGTTTGACATCCCACGGATTGGGTATAGCCAACCGCTCAGTATGTAATCCAGGTCATAGACACCTCTTACGCAGGGGAAACGACCTCGCGAGCGGACGGTTGCTTTTCACATTTCGGCGCTGCCACGCCCCCGCCGATGACCTGCGAATTTCCGGCTAACTCCACGGAAAGCGAAAAGACCGGAGACCACGTCACGCGGTCTCCGGTCCGGAGGGTTGCGAATTGTTGTCGATTACCAGGCAGTAGCCGTGGCGGCCTCGGGGATCCGCTGATCCACCGACGGATCCTGTACGCGGGTGGAACCCGCCTCGATCCATTCGGTGTCGAGCACGCCGTGCCGGGAGCGGTCGGTGCCGCGCACGGCCGCCTCGCACCGGCGGGCCAGATCGCGGCGGTCGAGTCCGGGGTGCTCGTGTGGTTCCAGCACGATCTCGACAACCATGCCCTTGCTGCGCAGCACCCGCTCGGCCGAATCGGCGAAGGTGTCCTCGCCGACGAAACCGGGGACGGTACACGGCGTTCCGTGCCGGTCGAGGTAGCGCAGCCGGACCGGCTGCACGGGGGTGGTGGTGTCGATCGCGGCCTGGAACATGGCCGGCCGCATCGAACCGTAGGCGCGCCCGCACCAGGTGGTCCCCTCGGGGAACACCGCGATCCGGTTGCCCTCGGCGAGCCGCCCCGCCACCTGGCCGACCACGCCGGGCAGTTCCCGCAGCCGGGCGCGCTCGATCGGGATCACCTTGGTGAGCTGGGCGAGCTTGCCGAGCACCGGCCATTCGACCATGTCGGCGCGGGCCACGAAACTGCACGGCTGCACGGCCGCCAACGCCACTACATCGGCCCAGCCGATGTGGCCGGTCACCACCATCACCGCGGTGCCGGAATCGGCGAAGCCGGCCGCCGACACCTGCTCCGGGGGGCGGTTGTCCACGATGCGCAGGCGCATGCCGAGGCAGCCGAGCGCGGCCCTGGCGTAGCGGCGCTGCAGGTTCTCCCGGCGCGACCTCGGGGTCGCGGCGGTGAGCACCGGGAAGGTGAGCACGAGTCCGAGCACACCGGCCAGGCGGGCGAACATCCTGGCGGTGCCGACCTGGTCGATCGGTTCGATGCAGCCGGAACCACAGGGGCTCGACGGCATCCACGAGTGCGAGTGGGGGGCGGGCGGCGCGTCGAACACCATGGCGGTTACTTCCCGTCGAAATTGGCGGCCGCGCTCTGCAGCCGCTCCAGATACCGGGTGTTGATGGTTTCCAGGCCGAGCAGGGCGACGAAGTCGGCGACCGCGAAGTCGGGGTCGTGGGCCGGCTCGCCGCAGATCTCGGCGCCCAGCCGCAGGTACCCGCGCAGCAGCGGCGGTAGCTTGGGGCGGCTCGGCGGGGTCAGCTGGTCGAGGGACAGGCCGTCGACGACGACCGGGTTGTAGGGGTGCACGCGGCGCTCCGGATCGCACGCGTGGCGGCCGAGCAGCAGGTCGCGCACGCCGCGGACATTGACCCCGGCGGGGTCCTCGGGGCCGTCCTGCATGGGCACCGACACACAGCCCATCACCCAGTCGTAGCCGGTGAGCTGGATGTAGTGCAGGATGCCCGCCCACATGAGGGTGAGCACCGAGCCGTTGCGGTGATCGGGCACCACGCAGGCCCGGCCCATCTCGACGATCCGGTGGCCCTCGGGATCGAGCTGGGCGAGATCGAATTCGGTCGCGGTGTAGTACCCGCCCGCGGCGGCGACCTTGTCCGGCGGCAACATCCGGTAGCAGCCGACGAACTGTTCGGTGAACTCGTCACGGACGAGCAGGTGATCGCAGTGCTCGTCGAACCGGTCGGCGTCGAGGCCGGTACCGTTGTCGGGCATCTGGAATCCCGGCTCGGACGCGAAGACCTGGAAGCGCAAGCGCTGCGCGGCTTCCCGGTGCTCGGCGTCGGACGCGACGACCAGCGAGTAACGAGACTTCCCCACCCCGGAGTCCGGCGCCGGCGCGGTCAACACGGACGAAATTGTCATGGTCCTGATGAAGCCAGCCCGAATCGGCATCGGGCTGACCGCGAAGTGTCGACGCGATGCCGGTTCGGTGAACGAGACTTCGGTCACACCTGCCGTTCACCACCCGGCCGCGAACCGTTCGCCGACCTGCGGACTTGCTGTTTCCACGACAGCGAACGGCCCGCCGGAACACCGGCGGGCCGTTGGGTCGGGGCGGATCAAGCCGCTTGCGGCAATGATTCGCGGTCGCGGGCCGGGGCGGCCTTGCGGACCTCCGCGAAGCCGGGGCGGCCGGTGCCGAGGAAGGCGACCAGCCACGAGGCCACCGCGGCGAAGCGGTTGCGGAAGCCCACCAGGTACAGCAGGTGCACCGCCAGCCACATCCCCCAGGCGATGGTGCCGCGGAAGGTGATGCGCTCGTTGAGCTTCACCACCGCGCTGAACCGGCTGATCACCGCCATGCTGCCCTTGTCCCAGTAGACGAAGGGGGTGCCCGCGTCCTTCTTGCGGCGGATGATGTCGGCGGCGTGGCGGCCCTCCTGCATGGCCACCGGCGACTGCCCCGGGTAGCCGTTGAGCGAGGTCATGTCGCCGATCGCGTAGATGTCGGCGTGGCCGCCGACGGTCAGGTCCGGGTTGATCAGGATGCGGCCCGCGCGGTCGGTCTCGGCGCCGGTGGCCTCGGCCAGCAGCTTCGCGAACCCGCCGACCTGCACGCCCGCCGACCACACCACGGTCTCGGCGGCGATGCCGCGCTCGATGCCGTCGCGGTCGCGCACGGTCACCTTGCCCTCGTCGATGTCGGTGACGAAGGTGCCGAGCAGCACCTCGACGCCGCTGTCGGTGAGCGAGCGCTTGGCGTACTCCGAGAGTCCGCCGCCGAACGGCGGCAGGACCTCGCCGGCGCCCTCGACCAGCGTCACCGACACCTCCTGGTGGAAGTGGCGCTTGGCGAGCTCCTTGATCTGGCCCGCCACCTCGACACCGGTCGCGCCCGCGCCGACCACGACGAAGCTGAGCAGCTTCTGCCTGGTGGCCGCGTCGGCATGCTCGGCGGCGGCGAACACCGAGGCGATCTGGTCGCGCAGGCGCTGGGCGTCGTCGATGGTCTTGAGCGAGAAGGTCTTCTCCGCGAAGTCGTCGCGACCGAAGTAGCTCTGGCTGGCGCCGGTGGCCGCGATCAGCGATCCGTAGCTGATCTGGCGGGTACCCTCGGCGGTCTCGTAGGTGAGGACGGCGGCCTCGGCGTCGATCCCGGTCACCTTGCCGAGTCGCACGTCGGCGCCTTCGTGGCGGCGCAGGATGTTCTTGATCGGCGGGGCGATCTCCTCCGAGGCGAGCACCCCGGTCGCGACCTGGTAGAGCAGGGGCTGGAAGAGGTGCTCGGGCGTGCTCGAGATCAGGACGTAGTTGATTCGTGACTTGCTCAGTTGCTTGGCAGCGGCGAGTCCGCCGAAGCCCGAACCGACGATGACGACATCCGTGTGTTCCATGATCGCGCGCTCCAAGATCGGGTAATGAGTCCTTTCATATGAGTAAACGCGATGCGGAACGTAGATGTTTCCAGTGTTTGGGCGCATACTGAAGATGACTCTTATCTGTAT
Organism: Nocardia neocaledoniensis; assembly: GCF_003182135.1. Taxonomy (GTDB): domain Bacteria; phylum Actinomycetota; class Actinomycetes; order Mycobacteriales; family Mycobacteriaceae; genus Nocardia; species Nocardia neocaledoniensis. The sequence goes on from NZ_QGTL01000002.1 coordinate 48,149, forward strand.
GACTAATAAATAGGAGGGACCTGGTGGAACTTCGCCAGCTGGCCTACTTCGTCGCGGTCTGTGAGGAGCTCAGTTTCAGCCGCGCCGCGAGCCGCTGCTTCATCTCCCAATCCGCGATCAGCCACCAGATCGCGCGACTGGAACGTGACCTCGGCGCCCAGTTGTTCGAGCGCACCACCAGGGCCGTCGTCCCCACCGACGCGACCCTGCGCCTACTCCCGCTGGCCAAGCAGATGCTCAGCCTCGAGTCGGCGATCCGCGCGGCGGTGCGCACCACCGGCCCGCGCGTGCGACTGGCCGCCAACATGTCGTTCGCGGCGCGCTCGCTCTCGGCCATCGCCGCCGCCAGGGCCGCGCACCCCGACGCCGAGATCGAGTACGTGATCAAACCGTTCCGGCAGCGGATCACCGCGGTGGCCGACGGCGACTGCGACCTGGCGCTGATCCGCGGCAGCGTCGAGCAGCCCGGCCTGGCGGTGGAACAGCTGTGGGTCGAGGATCTGGTGATCGCGATCTCGAGCAGTCACCCCCTGGCCGGGCGCGGCGCGGTGACCCTCGCCGATCTGGCGCCCTATCCCCTGCTGCTTCCGCCCGAGCAGGAACAGGTGCTGTTGCACACCCTGATCCGCTCCGCCTTCGCCGACCTCCCGACCGGCCCGACCTTCGGCCCGCCGATCCCGCCCGATCACACCGCCACGATGGAGCTGCTCAACCGGCCGGAGTCCTGGACGATCCTCTACGAGGGGCCGACCCGAGGTCTGCTCACGCTCGACCTCACCGATCACCGCCTCCGGATCCCGGTCTCGGCCGTGCTGCGCGAGGACGGGCGCCAGAATCCGATCGTGAAGACGCTGCTGGACGCATTGCACCGGCGATGACGGTGGGCCGGCCGGGTGCTCAGCGTGACCGGACGGTCATTGCGGTCGGTCGGCGAACGGGAGGTCGGCGAGGGCGTAGGCGACCGCGGTGTGCAGGGCGAGCATCTCGGGGTCCTCGTCCTCGATCGCCCAGGTCATCTCCTCGACCGCGCGGACCAGCGCCCAGCCGCGGGCGCGGACGGGATCGACGCCGAGCGCCGCGGCGGTGATGGGCACGACTGCGTCCGCGTGCTCGCGGGTGGGGTCGGACTGCACCTGGATCATGAGCAGGAAGCCCGCGTCGAACGCCGCCTCACCGAGGCAGGGTTTCGGATCGATCAGCAGCCACGGTTCCCGTTCGGCGGCAACGATATTGCCGAGGTGGGTGTCGCGGTTGACGATCAGCGGCGGGCCGTCGGGTTCAGCCAGTTCGCCACACCAGTGTTCGACGAGGTCCCGCAGGGGCGTCGAGAGCAGCTGTGCCAGTTCATGATTCGGTTCACCGAGCCGTTCGCGGAGTCCGGCGGGGAGATCGGTGGCGAGCGGGAACGCAGGGAACTTCGGCGGCAGCGCGACCACCGGACGGCGCAGCCTGCGGTACAGGGCACACGCGAGTGCCACCTTGTCGCGGTTCTCCGGCCTGCCCTCGAGACTCGGGAATCCCGGCTGAGTCAGCAATTCCGTTCCCGGCCTGGCCCATTCGAGCAACAGCGCCCCACTGTCCGGATCGAAGTCCAGCAGCCGGACCGCGCCGTCACCGCCGTAGCAGTGCAGCGCGCTCGCCTCGGCGAGATTCTCCTCGTCCACCATCGGGACCTTCAGTACCGCCCACGACCCGTCCGCGCGCCGTACGGCCACCACATAGGCGTGCGTTCCGCCGCTGAACGGCGCCGAGAACTCCGTCAGTTCCCACCGGCGGGCCAACTCGGCGACCACCCCGGGCAGTGCCTCGATCCACCGCGCCCCCGGCTCACCGAAGACCTCCCGGACGGTGTCCTCGACCTCGGCGGGCAACACCACCGGCATTCGTCCCAGCGTCATGCGCTCACCCTGCCGAGGCTGCCTCGTGACGTCAACCGGCGCACCGCGAACGAGATCCCCGGCGATCCCCTCGTCGCTGAAGGCTTTTCGGCGATGACTCCCCCACCACAAGATTTCCACGCGGGCAGTGTAATGACGGGCGCCACCCTCAGAAGCTGAGCGCGGACCAGGGGATCTCGATCGAGAAGGGCTGGGGGAACGCCACCACCGCGCCGTCGTCGTTGATCCACTCGTCGACAAGACGGTAGTCGACGGGGTGCAGGGGACTCACCCCGTGCGGCAGGCGCGCCGGAGCGGTGTCCAGTCCGTACGCCTGAATGACGGCGATCGCGCTGGTGTCCGGCTCCAGAATCACCTCCCAGTACCAGGGGATCCCAGCCGCCGCGTAGCGGGCTCGTTTCGCCTGCATGAGGGCCGAGGTATTCGATGGCGACAGGACTTCGCCGACCATGACGGTGTCGGCGGCACGAACATCGCGGTAGGGGCCGTCAAGGCAGCGGTGGACCAAGAAGTCCGGGGTGACGAAATCCGATTTGCCGGTCGCACCGAGGAAGACGTTCGTTTCGAGGTTGGCCACCCAGCACCGGTCGGGATGTGCCGTCATGTCGTCCCGCGCGGACCGCTCCAGCGCATTGGTCAGGCGGCGCGTGAAGATCTGATGCTCGCCGGGGCCACGCCGTAACCAGACGACCCTGCCCTCCCACAGCTCGATCTGCTCGGCGATCTCCTCCGGAAGTTCCGCCAACTGCTCCCACGTCATGAATTCGGGCAGGTCAGGACGATCGATACCGGGCAGGGACATGTCGCAATCATAAATGAGCGCGACACGTGGGCGGGCTCCGAATGAACCCGGATATGGCACCGACCACCGCCAGACGTGAGTGGCCCCGTCCGGAGAACCGGACGGGGCCACCTACGCGTTCAGCGCCGCAGCGATCAGCCCTTGTGGGACTTCACGGCCTCGGTCAGCTGCGGGGCGACGTTGAACAGGTCGCCCACGATGCCGTAGTCCGCGATCTCGAAGATCGGGGCCTCTTCGTCCTTGTTGACCGCGACGATGGTCTTCGAGGTCTGCATGCCGGCGCGGTGCTGGATGGCGCCGGAGATGCCCAGGGCGATGTAGAGCTGCGGGGAGACCGTCTTACCGGTCTGACCCACCTGGAACTGGCCCGGGTAGTAGCCCGAGTCGACGGCGGCACGCGAGGCGCCGACCGCGGCACCGAGCGAGTCGGCCAGCGCCTCGACGACCGAGAAGTTGTCGGCGGAACCGACACCACGGCCACCGGAGACGACGATGCCGGCCTCGGTGAGCTCCGGACGGTCACCGGCGACGATCGGCTCGCGGGAGACGACCTTGACGACGCCCTCTTCCTGCGCGGGCACGGCCACGGTGACCTGCTCGCCGGCACCGGCCTGCGCGGCCGCCTCGATGGCGCCCGGACGGATCGAGATCACCGGCACGTCGCCGGTGGCCTTGGCGTCGACGGTGAACGCGCCACCGAAGATGGAGTGCACGGCCGAGCCGTCGGCGTTGACGCCGATGACGTCGACGAGCAGACCGGAGCCGATGCGCGCGGCGAGGCGGCCCGACACCTCCTTGCCCTCGGCGGTGGCGGCGACCAGCACGGCGGCGGGCGAGGCGGACTCGACCAGACCGGCGAGCACGTCGACCTTCGGGGTGACCAGGAAGCCGTCGACGTCGTCGGACTCGGCGACGTAGATCTTCTCGGCGCCCGCGGCGGCCAGCGCGGAGGCCAGCTTCTCGGCGGTACCGGCCGGGCCGGTGACGACGGCGGCGGGCTCGCCCAGGGTGCGGGCGGCGGTGAGCAGTTCGGTGCTGACCTTCTTCACGGCACCGTCGGCGTGCTCGACGAGCACAAGTACTTCAGCCATTGTTCTTTCTCCTTGGGGAAGTCTCGGACGGCCGGATCAGATGATCTTCTGACCGATGAGGTACGACGCGATCTGGTTGCCGCCCTCGCCCTCGTCCGCGATCTTCTCGCCCGCGGTGCGCGGCGGCTTCGGGGTGGAACCGGTGACCTGGGTGCCCGCGTTGGCGACACCGACGGTCGACGGGTCGATGCCCAGATCGGCCAGCGTGAAGACGGTGACTTCCTTCTTCTTCGCGGCCATGATGCCCTTGAAGGACGGGAAGCGCGGCTCGTTGATCTTCTCGGTCACCGAGACGATGGCGGGCAGGTTCGCCTCGAGCTTGAAGACGCCCTCGTCGGTCTCGCGCTCGCCGGTGATCTTGTCGCCGTCGACGGTCAGCTTGCGCAGGTGCGTCAGCTGCGGGATGCCCAGGTACTCGGCGATGATCGCGGGCACGGCACCGGCGCGACCGTCGGTGGCCTCGTTACCGGCGATGACCAGCTCGACACCCTCGACCTGGCCGAGCGCGCCGGCCAGCACCCACGCGGTCTGCACGGCGTCGGAGCCGTGGATCGCCGGGTCGTTGATGTGGATGGCCTTGTCGGCGCCCATGGACAGCGCCTTGCGGATGGCCTCGGTGGCGCGATCCGGACCGGCGGCCAGCACGGTGACCTCGCCGCCCTGCGCCTCCTTGATCAGCAGCGCCTCCTCGACGGCGCGCTCGTTGATCTCGTCGAGGACGGCGTCGGCAGCCTCGCGGTCGAGGGTGAAGTCACCATCGGTGAGCTTGCGCTCGGACCAGGTGTCGGGGACCTGCTTGATGAGTACGACGATGTTCGGCATCGGTCTTCGTCGACCTCCTTCTGAGTACACGTGTGTGGTGGCCGCACGAGCTGGGCCGTACGTCCGTGTGAGAAAACTGCTCAGGGCGGAACACTACCCTACGCTAAGTTACTCGTGGGTAACCTACATGACAAGGGGATCCCTGACTCCTGCGCGAACCGGCGGTACCAGTAACGTCGGAGCAATGAGCGAGGCTGTGATCCCTGCCGCACCCGTGGCCGCCACACATGAACCACTGCCGCTGACCGGCGAGCGGACCGTGCCCGGCATCGCCGAGGAGAACTACTGGTTCCGTCGGCACGAGATCGCCTATGCCCGCCTGCTCGATCGTTGCACCGGCAAGACCGTGCTCGAGGCGGGCTCGGGCGAGGGCTACGGCGCCGACATGATCGCCGGGGTCGCCGCGCGTGTCGTCGGCGTCGACTACGACGAGGGCGCCGTCGCGCACGTGCGCGCGCGCTACCCGCGGGTGGAGATGATCCAGGGCAACCTCGCCGCGCTCCCGCTCGACGACGAGTCGGTCGACGTCGTGGTGAATTTCCAAGTGATCGAACATCTTTGGGATCAGGCGCAGTTCCTGCGGGAGTGCCTGCGAGTGCTCCGCCCCGGCGGTCAGCTGCTGATCAGCACCCCCAACCGGATCACCTTCTCCCCCGGCCGCGACACCCCGCTCAACCCGTTCCACACGCGCGAGCTCAACGCCGCCGAGCTGACCGAACTGCTGGTCGAGGCGGGCTTCACCGTCGAGCTGATGCTCGGCGTGCACCACGGCGCGAGCCTGAAAGCGCTCGACGCCAAGCACGGTGGGTCCTTCATCGACGCCCAGATCGAGCGCGCGCTGGCCGGTGAGCCGTGGCCCGCCGACCTGACCGCCGACGTCGCCGCCGTGACCATCGACGACTTCGACCTGCGCGAAGGCGACATCGACGCGAGCCTGGACCTGGTCGCGATCGCGCAGAAGGCACGGCGTTGACAGATTCCCGCTCCGCCCGGTCCGGCGCCGTGCCGGGCCAGTTCACGCTCGTTCTGCACTCCCACCTGCCCTGGCTGGCCCACCACGGGCGCTGGCCGGTCGGCGAGGAGTGGCTCTACCAGTCCTGGGCCGCCTCCTACCTGCCCGTGGTCCGAGTGCTGAAAAACCTTGCCGCCGAAGGCCGTACGCATCTGCTGAGCCTGGGCATCACGCCCGTGCTCGCCGCCCAGCTCGACGACCCGCACTGCCTGGCCGGCATGCACCACTGGCTGGGCAACTGGCAGCTGCGCGCCGACGAGGCGTCGATGTCGGGCAACGTGGCCCTCGGCCGGCACGAACATCGGCTCGCCGCAACGGCTTTGACCGAATTCGAACGCGACTGGCGGCACGGCGGCTCACCGGTGTGGCGCTCGCTCATCGACGCCGACGCGATCGAGCTGCTCGGCGGCCCGCTGGCGCATCCGTTCCAGCCGCTGCTGGACGAGCGGCTGCGCCGGTTCCAGCTCACCGAGGGCCTGGCCGACGCGCGGCAGCGCTGGGGCACCACGCCCACCGGCATCTGGGCACCCGAGTGCGGCTACACCCCCGGCATGGAGCGCGGCTACGACGACGCGGGTGTGACGCATTTCATGGTCGACGGCCCCTCGCTGCGCGGCGACACCACCCTCGGCAGGCCGGTGCGCGACTCCGAGGTGCTCGCGTTCGGCCGCGATCTGCAGGTGAGTTACCGGGTCTGGTCGCCGAAACAGGGCTACCCCGGGCAGAGCGCCTACCGTGATTTCCACCACTACGACCACGCGACGGGTCTCAAACCCTCGCGCGTCACCGGCAAAACCGTCGCCGGACCTGACAAGGCCCCTTACGATCCCGAGCTCGCCGCCACCGCGATCACCCGCGACGTCGCCGACTTCGTGGAGACCGTGCGTACCCGGCTCATCGAGGAGTCGGCGCGGATCGGCCGACCGGCCCTCGTGGTGGCCGCGTTCGACACCGAACTGTTCGGGCACTGGTGGCACGAGGGCCCCGAGTGGCTCGAGCAGGTGCTGCGCGCGCTGCCCGAGGCGGGCGTCACCGTCGGCACCCTCGCCGATGCCCGCGACAACGGGTACGTGGGCGATCCCGTGCAGCTCAACGACTCGTCGTGGGGTTCGGGCAAGGACTGGCGGGTGTGGGCGGGCGACCAGGTCGCCGACCTCGTGGCGCTCAACGCCGACGTCGTCCGGCTCGCGCTCGACACCCTGGACAAGGTCCGCCGCGACGGCGCGCTGCGCGATCCGGTGGCCGATCAATTGCTGCGCGAGGCGATCCTGACCGTCTCCAGCGACTGGGCGTTCATGGTCAGCAAGGACTCCGCCGCCGGGTACGCCCGCGACCGCGCGCACCAGCACGCGCACGCCGTGCGTGAACTCGCCGAGGCCATCGGGGCCGGACAGTTCGCCAAAGCGACCCGTCTCGCGGCAGGATGGAGCCTGGCCGACGGATTCTTCCCTGGTCTGGACGCGCGGCGGTTGCCGACGGCTGTCCCGTCGGCCGCCCCTTAAGGATTCGCATGAAGATTTTGATGGTGTCGTGGGAGTACCCGCCGGTCGTGGTCGGCGGGCTCGGTCGGCACGTGCACCACCTGGCCGTGGAACTGGCCGCGGCCGGGCACGAGGTGGTCGTGCTGGCGCGCAGGCCCACGGGCACCGACTCGCTCACCCATCCCACACACTCCTATGTCGCCGACGGTGTGCTCGTCGTCGCCGTCGCCGAGGACCCGCCCTGCTTCGACTTCGGCGAGGACATGCTCGCCTGGACCCTGGCGATGGGGCACGCGATGGTGCGGGCCGGTGTCGCGCTGGGCAAGCCGGGCGTGGGCGAGGGCTGGACCCCGGACGTGGTGCACGCGCACGACTGGCTCGTCGCGCACCCCTCGATCGCGCTGGCCGAGTTCTACGACGTGCCGCTGGTGGCGACCATCCACGCCACCGAGGCGGGCAGGCACAGCGGCTGGGTGTCGGGGCGGGTCAACAAGCAGGTCCACTCGGTGGAGTGGTGGCTGTGCAACGAGGCCGATCAGCTCATCACCTGCTCGACCTCCATGCAGGACGAGGTGGAACGGCTCTACGGGCCCGAGCTCTCGCCGATCACGGTGATCCGCAACGGCATCGACGTCGGCGCGTGGACCTTCCGGCCGCGCGCGCCGCGCAGCGGGCCGCCGAAGCTGCTGTACGTGGGACGGCTCGAGTACGAGAAGGGCGTGCAGGACGCGATCGCGGCACTGCCCCGCATCCGTCGCGCGCATCCCGGCACCACCCTGACAGTGGCCGGGGTCGGTACCCAGTTCGAGTGGTTGCGTGAGCGCGCGAGGGTGCACCGCGTCGCCAGGGCCGTGAACTTCGTCGGCAGCCTCGGCCACACCGAACTGCTCGGCTGGCTGCACGGCGCCGACGCCATCGTGCTGCCGAGCCGCTACGAGCCGTTCGGGATCGTCGCGCTCGAGGCCGCCGCCGCCGGCGTGCCGCTGATCGCTTCCACCGCGGGCGGTCTGGGCGAGGCCGTCATCGACGGTGTCACCGGCGCCTCCTTCGAACCCGCCGATGTCGACGGCCTGGTCGACGCGGCCCGCGCCGTCCTCGACGATCCCGCCACCGCCCAGGACCGCGCCTTCAACGCCCGCGAACGGCTCACCGCCGACTTCGCCTGGGACGTGGTCGCCGCCGAGACCGCCCAGGTGTACTCCGCCGCCAAGCGCCGCGTCCGCACCTCTCTCGGCCGCCCCGACATCGTCGAACGCCCGCTGCCCGAGCGCGACCCGAAGTAGCACCGGATTCGGCGCTTCCCCGCGCCGGATTCACCCACAACGCATGACGCCGCGCCGACGGTCCGGCCCTACCGTCGCCTCATGCCTTTGACACCGATCCCCGACCTGCCCGCCGCGACGATCGGTTTCCGCGCGTCCGGCGTCGTCACCGCCGAGGACTACACCACCCAGCTGAATCCCGCGATCGAGTCCGCCCTCGAGCACCAGCAGCCGGTGAACGTCGTCTACGTCCTCGGCCCCGACTTCGACCGCTACTCCCTCGACGCGATGTGGCAGGACCTGAAACTCGTCCAGGTCCCCCGCAGCGCCTGGGGCCGCATAGCCCTGGTCACCGACCACAAAACCCTCGGCGAAGCCGTCCACCTCTTCGCCTTCCTCATCCCCGCCGAAATCCGCGTCTTCCCCGTCACCGCCGAACCCGACGCCATCGCCTGGGTGGCTTGAGCGGCGATCAGGCGGGTGGGATGCCGTTGGGGTGGTAGTGGGTGGCGGCGTTCCAGAGGAAGAAGCTGTCGATGCCCGCGGCTCGGGTGGCGTCGATCTGGGCTCGGACTTCGTTGTCGCCGTAGGGGACGCCGAGGGTGAAGTCCTGGAGCCAGGGGACGACCTTCGCGCCGGTGGTCGCGGTGGTGGTCTGGAAGTCGCGGAGGGAGGCGAGGGTGATGTCGTAGGGCTGGGCGTTGGGGTTGGCGACGCCGTATTCGCCGGGGTTCCAGTGTGAGGGGTAGACCATCGGGGCGACGTAGTCGACGTGGCGGGCGATGCGGGGGATGTCCTGGGCGATCTGGTCGGGGCGGGTGGCGGCGATGCCGTACACGGCGGCGCTCAGGTGCGCGCCCGCGGCGTGGACCGGGTAGCGGCTCTCGGCGACGAAACCCGCGACCGCGTCGGTGGGCGTGTCGGCGAGTCCGGGGAAACGCATGCTGGACAGGCTGCCGTCCGGGCGGCGGACGTAGTCGTACATGATGCCGTCGAAACCGAGCCTGGCCGCTTCCACCGCGAGATCGATGTTGTAGCGGCGCACCTCGGGCTGAGCGACATTGGTGAAGGCGATCGGGCCGTAGTGGCTGGAATAGGGCTGGCCGGACGGATTCTGGACGACCCAGTCCGGCCTGCCGCTGTGCCATGCCCATGCGGCCACCGTCGGATCGCGGAACGCGACGATCCGTCCCACCACCCGCACCCCGAGGTCGTGCAGCTGACGCAAAGCGGCCGGAGCGTCGTAAATGGCCGCGACAGCGCCGGATTCGCGGGCGAGCGGCACCTGCGAGTCGTATCCGACGACGCCGTCCTCGTCCTTGATGTCGAGCTGCACGGTATCGATGCGCCCCTCGCGCGCCATGGCGAGCACGCCCTCGCGCAATCCCTCGTGCGACCAGGCGTGCGCGGTGACGTGCACGGCGCGCAGCCGTGGCAACGCGAACCCCGTCACCGCGATCGCGCCGCTCCGATTACCCGCCGCGTCGACCGCGACGACCTCGACGGCAGGCGCCCACGGCACCGAGAATTCGAAGGCCCCGTCCGCGGCGGGCGTCACGGACTCGTCCCCGACGGACACGCGCACCGCATCGATCGCCGTGCCGCGCACCACGATCGGCGCACGATAGGAGGACACCGGTTCGGGCGCGAGCACCCGCAGTTCCGGGGGCGTGGTGTCGGCGGTGGGCGTGCTACCGGATCTGGTCAACGCGAATCCGGCCAGCAGCGCGACGATCACGACGGCGAGGACAGCGCCCCCGCCGATCGTCGCCCACCGCGTCCGATCCCTCGACTGGATACGCAATCCCAACGCCCACACCAACTTCCACTACGGTTCGCCAGGCCACTATGGCGCAGTAGCGTGCGGGGTCCACCGGTAATCGCAAGATCGAGGGAAAACCTCTGCCGCCGCGTAACATTGCCGCGATGACGGGCGGTTCGACAGCGGTATCCCGGCTCTTCGGCGCGGCACTGCTCGCCCTGACCCTCACCGCGTGCGCGGCGCAAACCCCGCAGGCGATCGTCGAACCACCACCGGCGCCCCCGCCGAGCACCCCGGCGGATCCGGCCGCGATCGCCGCCAACGAACTGGGTTTCGTCCCGATCCTGATGTATCACCAGATCACCCCCGACCCCACGGGCGAATACGACCAGACCCCAGCGGAGTTCCGCGACGAACTCGATCGGCTGTACCGCGAGGGCTATCGCCCGGTGACCGTCGCGCAGTACATCTCCGGCGAACTCGACCTGCCCGCGGGCACGCACCCGGTTGTGCTCACCTTCGACGATTCCACCAGCAGCCAGCTCACGTTCACCGCCGGGGGCGCGCCTGCCCCGGACAGCGCGGCGGGCATCCTCGCCGAATTCGGCGCACAACACCCGGATTTCCGGCCGGTCGCCACGTTCTACGTCAACAACGAGCCCTTCGGCGGCGATCCGCGCGCACTCCCCTGGCTGGCGGCCAACGGGCACGAGATCGGCGCGCACACCGCCGAACACGCGAACCTCGCGAGCCTGGACGCCGAAGGCGTGCAACGCCAGCTGGTGCTGAACGTGCGGGCGATCACCGTGGCCGCGCCCGGAGTCACGGTGCGCACCATGGCCTTACCGCTCGGCATCGCGCCCCGCGACCGCGACCTGGCGCGGGCGGGCGGCTGGGACGGCACCGGCTACCGTTTCGACGCGGTACTGCTGGTCGGCGCCGAGCCGGCGCCCGCACCGTACGGCTCCGTCGATCCCGGCGGAGTTCCGCGGATCCGGTCGGGCCGGGGCGCGGTCCCCTTCGACTCGGCGTACTGGCTCGACTGGCTGGCCGCGCACCCCGAACAGCGCTACACCGCCGACGGCGACCCGGCGCGCGTCTCGTTCCCCCGGCGGCTCGCCGCCGAGGTCGACGCGCGCTGGGCGGACCGGGCCAACCCCTACTGAGCGTCGGGCTGGAAGGTGAAGATCTCGCCGAGCCGGGTCGCGACGAGGACCTCGCCCTTCGGCCCGATCGATGTGCCGGTGGTGGTGCCGGTCGCACCGGGCAGAACGTCGGAGTCGACGGTGTTGCCGGTGGTGGTGTCGAAGGTGATGAGGTTGAGTCCGGCGCCGATGGCCGCCACGGTGTAGCCGATGTCGCCCGCGGTCTGGGCGGGGGTGCCGCGCAGGGCCAGGTCCTTACGTTCCCAGGCCGGCTCGACGCGATCGCCACGGTCGTGGACGGCCATCAGGTAGCCGTCGTCGCCCGCGGGAATGATCAGGTCGTCGACGACGGAGATCCCGCCGCTGGGGGTCCAGCCGAGCGCGTGGATCCAGCGGGTGCTGCCGTCCTCGGTGTTCACCGCGATCAGGCGGCCGCTGTTGTCGCCGACGTAGACGGTGGCGCCGTCGGCGGACAGGGTGGGGCTGGTGGCGCTGCCGCCGGTGAGCATGTCGGCGCTCCACACCTGGGTGACCTTGCCGTCGGCATAGCGCAGGGCGCGCAGCGCGGCGACCGTCTTGCCCGGCTCCCAGACGGTCACGAAGAAGCGGCCCGAGTCCGGGTCGACGGCGGTGGTGTTGGCGACCGCGCAGCGCGGGCCGCCGGTGCGGCAGTCGTCGAGGCCGTCGCCGGAGGCGGGGCGGGTCAGCCCGGGGTACTGCAGGAAGTCGGGCTCGCCGAGCAGTTGCAGGGTGGGCACCTCGCGGCCGCCGGTCTGGCGGTCGAGCACGTCGACCTGACCGGACTGGGTGATGGTGAGCAGCTTGCCGTCGCCGGTGAACTGGATCGCCACCGGCACCCCGGCCACCGGCGTGCGCCAGCGCGGCTGCCCGAGGTAGTTGAAGGAGTTCACCGCGCCGTCGTCACCGACGTAGACGTTGTTGGTGCCGTCGACGACGGTGGGCGCCTCGATGGTGGACGGCCCGAGCGCGTTGCAGAACCGCTTGCGCCCGGTGTGCATCTGGAAGGAGAAGATCGCGCAGTTGGCGGTGCTCGTGGTGACGAACATCTGGCCTTCGGGACCGATCGTCACGGGCTGGGCGATGGGCCCGCCCACCGGCCGCGACCAGCTCAGCGTCACCGACTCGGCCCCGGTCACCGGGCTCGCGCCCCCGTTGCGGCCGTCGTGATGCGCTGCGGGCCAGCCCAATCCGGGGCCGACGGTGATGTCGTCGACATAGGTGCCGCAACCGGTCAGCGCCACCACACCGGCGGCAGCGAACGCGACCGCGACACGAGTCCGAGTTCGCACCTGCTGTTCTCCCTGTGATGTTCGAAGCCGAGGATCGGGGTATCGCACAGTTCGTGTGCGCTCCGAAAGTACTCTGTTTACCCGATGACCGACTCCCCGGGTACCAGGCCCGGCGGATCACGACGGGAGAGTAGTTCGTGACGAGCATGTGGGGCGCGCCGCTGAGCGCGCGCTGGCGTGGATCACGCCGCCGCGATCCGCAGCAGGCACGCTTTCTGACCAGGGAATCGCTGCGCTGGGTGCTCGCCAATCGCGCCTACACCCCCTGGTACCTCGTGCGGTACTACCGGCTGGCCAAGTTCCGGCTGACCAACCCGCACATCGTGCTGCGCGGCATGGTGTTCCTCGGCCGCAATGTGGAGATCCACGCGACCCCGGAACTGGCCCGCATGGAGATCGGCCGGTGGGTGCACATCGGCGACGGCAACGCCATCCGCTGCCACGAGGGTTCGCTGCGCATCGGCGACAAGGTGGTGTTCGGCAAGGACAACGTCGTCAACACCTACCTCGACATCGAGATCGGCGAATCCACCCTGGTCGCCGACTGGTGCTACATCTGCGACTTCGACCACAAGATGGACGACATCACCCTGCCCATCAAGGACCAGGGCATCGTGAAGAGCCCCGTCCGGATCGGCCCCGACACCTGGATCGCGGCCAAGGTGACGGTGCTGCGCGACACCCGCGTCGGCCGTGGCTGTGTGCTCGGCGCGCACGCGGTGGTGCGCGGGGACGTCCCCGACTACAGCATCGCCGTCGGCGCGCCCGCCAAGGTGGTCAAGAACCGCAAGGTCGCCTGGGACGCGAGCGCCGAGGAGCGCGAGGCCTACCTGGCCGCGCTGGCCGATATCGAGCGCAAGAAGAACGCCGCCGCCCAGGCGTGATCGTCCGCCCCGCCGACGCGCGCGGTGCACGATGGTGCGTGTCGGTGGCGGTGGGTACGGTCTGCTCCGTGGAGAGCTATGCGGCGCTGCTGCGGGGCATCATGCCCACCAATCCGAACATGCGGAACGAGAAGTTGCGCGCGGTGTTCGAGGGGCTCGGGTTCACGAAGGTGGCCTCGGTGCTGACGAGCGGCAACCTCGTGTTCCGCACCGCCGATGATCCCGCCGATCTGGAGGAACGCATCCAGGAGGCGCTGTCGGCCGAGCTGGGCATCCCCGGCGGCACCATCATCCGCAGCCATCCCGAACTGCGCGCCCTGCTCGACCGCGACCCGTTCGAGGGCCTGCCGCACGAACGCGGCTCCTATCTCACGGTCACCTTCTTCAAAGACCGCATGCGTCAGGCGGATACGACGGCGTTCGAGGACGATCCGCTCACCCGCGTCATCGGCTACGACGCCGGCGCACGCGCGTTCCTCACCGTGATCGACAACAGCACCGGCAAGACGCCGGATTTCATGGCCCGCCTGGAGAAGACCTACGGCAAGGACATCACGACCCGCACCTGGCTCACGGTCCAGCGCGTGGTGAAGAAGATGGAGGCCTGAGTCCGGGTGCAAGATCGAGGGGTGAGCCACCCGCACCTCCCGCGCGACATCGAGGAATTCCGCGCCCTCGCCAAGGCCCGGTTGACGGCGTTTCCCCGGATCGCCGTCCCCGACGCCCCCGGCATGCGTCGCGCGGGCGTGACGCTGTGCGTGGTGCCGGGCGAGGACGGCCTGTCGGTGCTCGTGATGAAGCGCGCCTACCGCGGTCGCAACGCGGGCCAGTGGGGGTTGCCGGGCGGGCGGCTCGAGCCCGGTGAGACCCCTGAGCTGGCGGCGCTACGGGAACTGCACGAGGAGCTGAACCTGACCGCGAAACCGGCCGATGTGCTCGGCCTGCTGGACGATTTTCCGGCGACCTCCGGCTTCGCGATCACCCCGATCGTGGTCACGGTCGCCGATGTCGACGCCCTGCGGCCCAATCCGGACGAGGTGTTCTCCGTCCACCAGGTCGACCTCGCCCGGCTCGCCGACGAGGACGTCCCGCACTGGGTGCGCCCCGAACACGCCACTCTCCAGCACGAACTGCGCGGCGATCTTCCGGAGGCGGATGCCGCCGGGCTGCTCCAGATGCGCATCGGCCCGAAGATGACCATCCACGCCCCCACCGGGGCCCTGCTGTGGCAGTTCCGCGCGGTCGTCCTGCTCGGCCACTCCCCCGCCGAATCCCGGGTCGCCCACTTCACCCAGCCCGACTGGACCAGGCACTGACGCCTAGGGGGCGACCGCGGTGCAGAGGAAGGCGGCGCCGGTGCGGCCGATGCGGGTGAGGACGAGGGTGTAGGGAGTGGCGCCGCGTGGCTTGAGTTTCTTGCGGAGGGCGTCGGGATCGATGTCGACGCCGCGGACCAGGATCTCGAGGGCGCCGCAGTCGCGGCGGGACAGTTCCTGGCGCAGCGTCTTCTCCCGGAGTTCGAAGCGGTCCTCGATGCGGAAGCCGCGCATGCCCGCCGGGACCGTGTCGCCGGTGAGGTAGGCGATGTGCGGGTCCAGTTGCCAGAGGCCGTGTTTCGCGGCGTAGTGGCGGACCAGCCCCGCGCGGACGACGGCGCCGTCGGGATCGACGATCCAGTCGCCGGGCGCGCGCTCGGGGATGTCGTCGGGGTCGGCGTCGGTGAGAGTCGTTGCGCCGCCCCGGGAGTCGAGGACGGTGGCGCGCCGAGTGACGCCCGCCGCGGCGAGACCGGGCGACCACAGGCACGCCTCCCGCACAGCACCGTCGAGGGAGACGATCTCGACCTCGCCGTCCCAGCCGAGCCGGTCGAAGTCCAGGCCGGGCGCGGACTTCACCGCGAGGTCACGGCCCGCGTAGGCGGCCAGCAGATCGGGCAGCGGGGGTTGCAGTTTCGCCGGGTCGTAGGTGCGGCGGCCGTCGGCGCGACGGGCCGGGTCGGCGATGATCACCGTGTCGCGGGTGGTCGGGACGAGGGCGTCGGCCTTGGCCAGCACGATGTTTCGGCCACTGTCCGCCACGGTCGACGCTGGTTGCGCGGCTGAACGCGCAGCCACCGACCATGCGACGGCAGCGGCGCTCGAGACGCGCGCCGATTCCGCCTCGCCGAGGTCCTGTCTGCCCGGGTCGGCGTCGGCCCCGGGTGCCGTGAGTGGGGCGACCGCGAGATTGTGGGCGGCCATGGCCAGCCGCACCTCGTCGAGATCGCTGCCGACCACCACCGGGCACACCGGAGCCAGCTCGGCCAGCTCGGCGCCGATCGAACAGGTGACATCGTGCACGGCGCGACCGGCCAGCCGCGCGGCCCGATGCCGGGCGACCAGGGCCGGCGTGGCCTGCTGCAGCGCGTCGTCGGTGAACAGCCACTCGGCGGCCGCCGACAGCTTCGCCGCGGCCTTGCGCCGCAGCCGCACCGTCTCGATCAGCGCGGCGGCGTGCTCGGCATGGGAACGACGCACCCGCTCGATGTCGCGCAGGTGCGTCGCGGTGGTCAGCTCCAGCCGGTCGACCTCGGCGAGCGCGGCACGGCCTGCCGCGCTGCCGAGAAAGGCGACGTCGTCGCGGCCGAAGCGGTATCCCACCTACTTCTGCGCCGCGCCCGGCTTCACGCCGGTGATCATGGCGTTGTAGAAGAACTCGCGGGGCACGACCTTGCGCAGGACGTTCTCGTCGAGCCAGCTCAGGCCCAGCCAGGCGCGGTACTGCGCCATGCGGTAGCCGATGGTGAGCTTCTCGTCGGGCACGGCGGCCTCGAAGGTGCGCACCGGCCAGCCCCACAGGGCCGCGGCGAACTCCTCGGTGGTGGCCTTCACGTCGACGGCGCCCGCCGACTTCGCCATCTTCTCCAGATCGCTCGGATCGAAGGTGTGCAGGTCGACCACGGCCTCGAGCGCGGCGGCGCGGGAGGACTCGTCCAGCTCGGTCTGCGGACGGCGCCAGCCGGACAGGAACGGCAGCTTGGTGATCTCGGTGGTCACCTTCCAGGTGGCCTGGCCGAGCTTGCGGGCGTAGAAGTTGCCGACGGTGGTGGGCTCACCGGCGAAGACGAAGCGCCCGCCCGGCTTGAGCACGCGCAGGCACTCCTTGAGCGCCAGTTCCACGTCGGGGATGTGGTGCAGCACGGCGTGGCCGCAGACCAGGTCGAAGGTGTCGTCGTCGTACGGGATGGTCTCGGCGTCGGCGACCCGGCCGTCGACATCGAGGCCCAGGTGCTCGGCGTTGCGCAGCGCGACCTTCACCATGCCGGGCGAGAGGTCGGTGACCGAACCCTTCTTCGCGATGCCACCCTGCATCAGGTTCAGCAGGAAGAACCCCGTGCCGCAACCGAGCTCGAGCGCCCGCTCGTAGGGCAGCGGGGCGGGGCCTACGGCGAGGTCGAACCGGCCGCGGGCATAGGCGATACAGCGTTCGTCGTACGAGATCGACCACTTGTCGTCGTACGTCTCGGCTTCCCAGTCGTGATACAGGACCTGGGCGAGCTTGGTGTCCTTGAGCGCTGCTTCGACCTCGGCCTCGGTGGCGTGCGGGTTCGGCGCCGGGTCATCGGGGTGGACCGTCATAACCGCCAAGAGTAATAGGAGACCCTCAGCACGCAATGGGCGGTCTTGGTTCCGGCCGTTCCAACTGGTCGATTGACCGGTCTCAGCTCACCGTCCGGTGAAAACGGCGCTGTTCGGACCGTCGGCGGCGAAGGCGCGGGTGCCGGTGCGGGCGTCGTCGGTGTCGAACAACGCCGACCATTCGGTGACGGCCGCGGAGTGGCCGTGTGGGCCGGCCTCGAAGACCGCCTTGGCGGCGGCCAACGCGCGCGGCGCGGCCGTCACGAACTGTTCGGCCCAACGGCGGGCGGCGGTGAGGACGTCGTCGGGCGCGACGACCTCGTCGACCAGACCGAGTGCCGCGGCCTCCTCGGCGTCGACGAAGCGGCCGGTGTAGACGAGGTCCTTGGCCCGGCTCGCGCCGATCAGCAGCGAGAGCCTGCGGATTCCCGACAGCGGGATCAGGCCCGCCTTGATCTGCGGCAACCCGAGCTTGACGTTGTCGCCGATGATCCGATGATCGGCGCCGAGGGCCAGCTCGAGGCCCGCGCCGAGGCAGTAGCCGGTGATCGCCGCGACCGTCGGCTGCGGCACCCGGGTCAGACAGCCCAGCGCCGCCTGCAGGTCGGCTGCCATCGCCGCGGCCTGGCCCGCATCGAGTTCGGCGAGTTCGCTCATCTCGTCGCCCGCGCTGAACACCCGCTCGTCGCCGTAGACGATGAGCGCGGCCACCCCGGGGTGCTCGGCCACCGTCGCCGCCGCGGCCGCGACCTCACGGGCCAGCTGGGCGTCGACGAGGTTCAGCGGCGGACGATCGATGCGCAGCAGCGCGACGCCGCGTGCGGACGGCTCCGCGGGCAGCTCGATGGTGACGAATTCGGCCATGCGGCCAAACCTACCGGCCGCCGAATCCGGCCTGCTGCGGGAGTTCCGCGAAATACCGTTCGTTGTCCGGGAAGTCCGAGAGCGGCCTGCCTCCGGCGCCGGGTGAGTACCTGGGCATGATCGGCACGATGTCGCGTTCGGCGGCCAGCACGGCGTTCGTGTCGGCGAATCCGCACAGCGCGTCGAGCTGCGACCAGGTCGGCGGCATCAGCACGTGTTCGCCCGCCCGCCAGCTCGCCAGCGCGGCCTGGGGCGTACTCCAGGCGACGTGCGCGGCCTCGGAGGTGGCGCCGTCGGCGATCTGGCCCTGCGGCAGCACCGCGACGAAGAAATGGGTGTCGTAGCGGCGCGGCTCGGATTCCGGGGTGATCCAGTTCGACCACGGCCGCAGCAGGTCGGCGCGCAGCACCAGGCCCTCGGCGGCCAGGAAGTCGGCCAGCGAGAGTTCCCGGCGCTCCAGCTTGCCCCTGGCCTCGCGGTAGCGCGTCGAATCGTCGACGACGGAATCGGCGGTCGGCCCGGCCAGCAGCACACCGCATTCCTCGAAGGTCTCCCGCACGGCCGCGGCGACCAGCGCCTGCGCGGCCGGTTCGTCGGTGCCGAAACGCTTCGCCCACCAGGCGGGTTCGGGTCCGGTCCAGGCGATGTCGGCGACGCCGTCGGTGGCGTCGACCCCGCCGCCGGGGAACACGGTGACGCCCGCGGCGAAGGCCATCCCCGTCACCCGGCGCTGCAGGAACACCTCGAGGCCCGCGTCACCGTCGCGCACCAGCATCACCGTCGACGCGGCCCGTGCGGGCGCCCCGGACTCACTCATACCGTTCCTCTCCACCGACCGACAGCCGGTCGGGCCACCGTGGACCCACGGCCGCCGAAGCGTCCGGCCGCCCGCTCCCGCGCCGTCGCGGCAGTCGGGGCGACCCGCCAGCACCATAACGCCCGTGTGGTTCGCAAGGGAAACAATTCCACCGCGCCCCGTCGCACCGGCCGCACGCTTCCCGCTGAGCGGGAATCAGGCCCTGCGGTGCTGTCCAGCGCGTCGGGCCCGGCGGGCGAACCAGCGGCCGTCGACCCGGTCCAGCGCGATGGACTGGCTGAACGCCGCGCTGAGGTTCTCGGCGGTGAGCACGTCCTCGAGCAGACCCTGCCCGACGACCTCGCCCTCCTTGAGCAGCAGGGCGTGGGTGAAGCCCGGCGGGATCTCCTCCACGTGATGGGTCACCAGGACCATCGCGGGCGCGTCGGGATCGGCTGCCAGATTGCCGAGCCGCTCCACGAGTTCCTCGCGCCCGCCCAGGTCGAGGCCAGCGGCGGGCTCGTCGAGCAGCAGCAGTTCGGGATCGGTCATCAGGGCGCGGGCGATCAGTACGCGCTTGCGTTCGCCCTCGGACAGGGTGCCGTAGGTGCGATCGGAAAGGTGTTCGGCGCCCAGGGTTTCCAGCATGTCGATGGCGCGCTCGGTGTCGATCTCGTCATAGCGCTCCCGCCACCGCCCCAGCACCGCGTAGCCCGCCGAGACGACCAGATCGCTGACCTTCTCGTCAACGGGGATGCGGCTGGCGACCGCGGCCGAGGACAGCCCGATGCGTGGCCGCAGTTCGGTGACGTCGACGCGGCCGAGCGTCTCCCCCAACAGGTTCGCCGCGCCGGAGGTCGGATGGACCTCGGCGGCGGCCATTCTCAGCAGCGAGGTCTTGCCGGCCCCGTTCGGGCCGAGCACCACCCAGCGTTCGTCGAGTTCGACTTGCCAGCTGACCGGGCCGACGAGCGTTCGGCCCGAGCGGCGGATGGTCACGTCGGAGAAGTCGATGAGCAGATCGGGATCGGGTTGCGACACGCGCTCCATCTTGGCCCACCGGAGCCGTCAGTGGAACGACCGGCCCGCGTCCGATTCGTCGGCGCTGGTCAGGCGGCGCCCGGCACCGCGATCACGGTCATCGAGCCGGGCGCGACCTCGGTGAAGCCCGCGTCGCGCACGGCCACCGCGCGTCCGGCCGCGACCTCGGCCACCAGCGCGGGCCACCGGTCGGGCCCGGCATCGCGCACCGCGCACCGGAATTCGCGTTCCGCCCAGGCCGCCGCCGCGGCCACGGGCAGCGCGCCCGCCAGCAACATGCTGGCGTGTCCGACCTGGGCGGCCGCCTTGCCGACCGACATTTCCAGCGCCGCGTTCACCCACAGCACGGGCAGTTCCGGATTGGGCGGGCCGGGTTCGTCGTGCTCGAGGTCGGTGCCGCCGATCTGGAGTTTGCGGATGCGCTGGTCGATCGCGCCGACCGGGCCGGGCACGAAGGCACGCGCCTGCGCGCCGTCGACCTCGATCGTCACCCCGTCGACCTCGCCCGCGGCCAGCCACTGCGCGCCACGGGCCCGGCGCGCGACCTTCCTGATCCTGGACCGCTTCCACGCCAGGTACCGCGATTCCCACTCCCCGCCCGGCCCCGAGCGCGGATCCAGGCACACCGCGACCGCGGCGGCCGCGGCGGCTTCCAGCAGCGCGCTGCGGGCGGGCGGCTCGGCCTTGGGGATGTGCAGCACCATCTGCATGGCCTGCACCATGGCGGGGTCGTCGGGATCGCCCGCGCCGCCGTAGCCCTGCGCCAATTCGGCGTGCCGGAGCGCGAATTCGGCCGCGTCGTCGCGCTCTCGCGCCTCGGTCTCCACGCTCACGTCCCCGCCGCTCATGCCTCAACACCCGATTCGATCGACACCACCACTGCCGACCACCCTATCGGCGCGGTCAGGCCGGCGACGCGACGGGCACTAGGCCACCCGCACGGTGATGACGAACTCCGGCCCCGGCTCGATCGGCGCCTCGCTGGCCGGTCCGTAGGCGAACTGGATGGTCGAGGTCCCCGGCCCGACCCCGAGGAACGGCCACACCATGCTGGTGCCCTCCGACACCGGCGGTTCGGGGGCGAGCACACCGCGCTCGATGTTCACCGGCGACCAGGAGTCGGTGTCGTTCGAGTTCTGCGGCAACCGGACCAGCAGCCGTTGCCCGAGTTCGAGCGCGACCGTGCTCCCGTTGAACCGCTCGTCGACCTCGACCGGGCCCGCCGCGCTCTGCGGCGCCGCGGCCGGCAGCCGGATCGTGGTCGAGGAGAGGGTGCCGGCGGAGTCGTCGTCGTCTCCGCACCCGGTCACCGTCATCGCCACCGCGCAGACCGCGAGCAGGATTTTCCGCATGGCACACTCCCAACGCCGATGGACACCCTGCGCTGGAGGCTAACGCCGCGACCGGGATTGTGCCGGTCGCGACGCGCCAGGACTACCGGCCGAGCAGCGGAACCCGGCGCACGCCGCCGTCGCGCGCGTCGGCGGCCTCGACCTCGTCGCGGGTCACGCCGAGGATGAACAGCACCGCGTCCAGGTACGGATGCGACAGCGCGGTGTCGGCCACCTCGCGCAGCGCGGGCTTGGCGTTGAACGCGACGCCGAGCCCGGCGGCGTTGAGCATGTCGATGTCGTTGGCGCCGTCGCCGACGGCCACGGTCTGTTCCATCGGCACGCCCGCGTCGGCGGCGAACTTGCGCAGCGCGGTGGCCTTGAAGGCCCGGTCGACGATCTCGCCGACCACCCGGCCGGTGAGCTTGCCGTCGACGATCTCGAGCGTGTTGGCCTGCACGAAATCGAGTTCCAGCTCGTGCGCGAGCGGCTCGATGACCTGCCGGAAACCGCCCGAGACCACGCCGCAGCGGAACCCGAGCCTGCGCAGGGTGCGAATGGTGGTGCGGGCGCCCGGGGTGAGCTCGATGCGGTCGGCGACCTCCTCGATCACCGATTCGTCGAGGCCCTCCAGGGTGGCCACGCGCTGGCGCAGCGACTCGGCGAAGTCCAGTTCACCGCGCATCGCGGCCTCGGTGACCTCGCGGACCTGGTCCTCGACGCCGGCGTGCGCGGCCAGCATCTCGATGACCTCGCCCTGGATCAGCGTGGAGTCGACGTCGAACACGATGAGCCGCTTGGCCCGCCGCGCCAGCCCGGCCCGTTCGACCGCGATGTCGACCTGCTCGGCGACCGCCACGTCGGCCAGCGCGGTGCGCAGCCGGGAGTCGGTGTCGGCGCCGGTGTCGGTCGCGGTGACCATCAGTTCCATGCCGGTCACCGGATAGTCGGCGATGCCGCGGATGGTGTCGATGTTGGCGCCGAGGGCGGCCAGGATGCGCGAGATCGCGCTGAAGGCGTGCGCGGTGACCGGCGCGCCGAGCACGACGACGGCGTGCGTCGACATCGGCGGCTTGCCGATCTGCGCGTCGACGGAGACGTCGACCTGCATGCCGACGGTGTTCATCGCCTCTTCGAGGTCGTCCTGCAGCGCCTCGGCGTCGTTCGGGCACGACACCAGCACGCCCAGGGTCAGGCGACCTCTGATGACGACCTGTTCCACGTCCAGCAGGCTCACCTGATGCTTGGACAGCGCCGTCAGCAGCACGGACGTGACGCCGGGTCGGTCGGGGCCGGTGACGGTCACGAGAACTGTGGTGTCGGCCAAGTCGATCTGCTCCGTTCGATTACCCACAAAAAGAGTGTGCACCCGCTGGTGAACCCAGCAGGTGCACACCCTCGTCTTACGGTGTTTCCTACTTCTTGGCGAGCGCGCCTTCGCTGACGTGCGTGGCGTGCTTACCCGAGCCCCAGCCCACGTGCGCTTCGGCCTTCATGCGCTCGATCATGTGCGGGTAGTGCAGCTCGAACGCCGGACGCTCCGAGCGGATGCGCGGCAGCTCGTAGAAGTTGTGCCGCGGCGGCGGGCAGGTGGTGGCCCACTCGAGGGAGTTGCCGTAGCCCCACGGGTCGTCCACCGTGACGACCTCGCCGTAGCGGTAGCTCTTGAAGGTGTTCCACACGAACGGCAGCATCGACGAGCCCAGGATGAAGGCACCGATGGTGGAGATGGTGTTCAGGGTGGTGAAGCCGTCGCTGGGCAGGTAGTCGGCGTAGCGACGCGGCATGCCCTCGGCGCCCAGCCAGTGCTGCACCAGGAAGGTGGTGTGGAAGCCGACGAAGGTGGTCCAGAAGTGCCACTTGGCCAGGCGCTCGTCCATCATGCGGCCGGTGATCTTCGGGAACCAGAAGTAGATACCCGCGAAGGTGGCGAACACGATGGTGCCGAAGAGCACGTAGTGGAAGTGCGCGACGACGAAGTACGAGTCGGTGACGTGGAAGTCCAGCGGCGGCGAGGCCAGGATGACGCCCGACAGACCACCGAAGAGGAAGGTCACCAGGAAGCCGATCGACCACAGCATCGGTGATTCGAACGTCAGCTGACCGCGCCACATGGTGCCGATCCAGTTGAAGAACTTCACACCGGTCGGGACCGCGATGAGGAAGGTCATGAAGGAGAAGTACGGCAGCAGCACGGCGCCGGTGGCGTACATGTGGTGCGCCCACACCGCGATCGACAGCGCCGCGATACCCAGCGTCGCGTAGACCAGCGTGGTGTAACCGAAGATCGGCTTACGGCTGAAGACCGGGAAGATCTCGGACACGATGCCGAAGAACGGCAGCGCGATGATGTACACCTCGGGGTGCCCGAAGAACCAGAACAGGTGCTGGTAGAGCAGGATGCCGCCGGTGGCCGGGTCGTAGATGTGGCCGCCCAGGTGGCGGTCGTAGGCCAGACCGAACAGCGCCGCGGTCAGCAGCGGGAAGGCCAGCAGCACCAGGACCGAGGTCACCGCGATGTTCCAGGTGAAGATCGGCATGCGGAACATGGTCATGCCGGGCGCGCGCAGGCAGACCACGGTGGTCAGCATGTTGACGCCACCGAGGATGGTGCCCAGACCGGAGACGGCCAGGCCCAGGATCCACAGGTCGGTGCCGACACCGGGCGAGTGCAGGATGTCGGTCAGCGGCACGTACGCCGTCCAGCCGAAGTCCGCCGCGCCGCCGGGGGTCACGAAGCCCGCGGTCGCCATGGTGCCGCCGAACAGGTACAGCCAGTAGCTGAACGCGTTCAGTCGCGGGAAGGCGACGTCGGGGGCGCCGATCTGCAGCGGCAGGATGATGTTGGCGAAGCCGAACACGATCGCCGTCGCGTAGAACAGCAGCATGATCGTGCCGTGCATGGTGAACAGCTGGTTGAACTGCTCGGGCGAGAGGAACTGCAGACCCGGGCGCGCCAGCTCGGCGCGCATGAGCAGCGCCATGAGGCCGCCGACCAGGAAGAAGCTGATCGCCGTCACCAGGTACATGGTGCCGAGCACCTTGGGGTCGGTGGTGGTGACCGCCTTGTACAGGAACGAGCCCTTGGGCCCGGTCCGAGCAGGATACGGTCGAGTCGCTTCCAACTGAGGGACTGGCCTGGGCTCTACCGCAGTCACTGATCCTCCTGAAGATGCCTGTACGTCACTCGCGGGCTTCTCCGTCCTCGGGCCAGAGGCAGACGACGGTCAGCATGCGTTGGAGTGAATCGTAAACCGTGCTGCCGCAGCACGACGCGCGGGTCCTACTCTGTGTCGTATTCAGCGCGCCGTAGACGATCCGCGGCGTGTCGAACCGACGCCGTTCTCGATCTTCCTCCGCAGGTCGCGCGGGTGCAACGGATGTCGCCGATGACTTTTCGGCCACACGGGCGTCATGATCGATGACGGTGGGTGCGCGTCGCCACCGTCTCTGTCGAGCCAGTCCCCCGCAGCCGAGGAGTCGCCATGTCCGTCACCCGCCAACCCGGTGATCCCACCTGGGTCGATCTCTACACCGCCGATCTCGACCGCGCCATCGCCTTCTACGGCGAGCTGTTCGGCTGGACCGCCGAACGCGGCGGCGAGGAATTCGGCGGGTACACGACGCTGCGCAAGGACGGCAAGGCCGTCGCGGGTGCGATGAACCGGATGCCCGACGACGGCGATCCGTTCCCCGACCGCTGGACGGTGTACCTGTCGTCCTTCGACGCCGCGGCCACGACCACGCGGGCGGAGAACGGCGGCGGGAACGTGCTCGTCGCGCCGATGGCGGTCGGCGATCTCGGCACGATGGCGGTGCTGGCCGATGTCGGCGGGGTGGGCGTCGGGGTCTGGCAGGCCGATCAGTTCGCCGGGTTCGAGGCGATCGGCGAGGTCGGCGACGGCGTCTGGAGCGAGCACGCCGGGGTGCCGTCGTGGTTCGAGCTGATGACCCGCTCCTACGAGTCCTCGCTCTCGTTCTATCGCGAGGTCTTCGGCTGGAACGACGCGTTCACCGTCGCCGACTCCCCCGAGTTCCGCTACACCACCATCCACGCCACCTCGCCGATGCGCGGCGGCGTGATGGACGGCGGCGGCCATCTCCCCGAGGGCGTCCCCGGCGCCTGGACCGTCTACTTCGGCGCCGACGACGTCGACAAGACCGCCGAACTCGCCAAGTCCCTGGGCGGCACCGTCGTCTTCGACCCCATGAACACCCCCTACGGCCGCATGGCCGGCCTCACCGACCCCACCGGCGCCCACTTCAGCATCGGCGGCAACGCCCGCTGAGCGTGACGGCGACGCGCTTTCCGCGTCGCCGTCACGGGCGCTAGTCTCGACGCGGCACCCGGGGGTGGTGCCGATCGAGTCATTTCGGGGGGAACATGTCCAGCGATCCGTCCATCGATCGCGCGCGTTCGCGGAGTCCGCTGCCGATCCTCGCGGGTGTGGTCGGTGCCGTGCTCCTGGTCGGCGGTGTGGCGCTGGCGCTGTACAGCCAGTTCTTCGCGGCGCCGATTCCGGTGCCGTTCGACGACGACTACCCGAAAGCCCGCGATTTCCCCTTCCACCTCGTCCGGGGGACCCTCCTCCTCGCCGGCACGGTCGCGCTGATCGGGGCGGTGGTCCTCGGGGCCGCGGTGCTGAACCGCAGGCATCGCGTCGACGAACGCACCACGGGTATCACCGCCGGTGGTGTGCTCGCGATGGTCGCGGTGCTCATCGGCGGCATCGCGTTCGCGGTCACCGCGCACATCCCGTCGACGTATCAGCGGCTCACCTCGACCTTCGCCGTCACACCGAGGGTGCCATCGGCGATCGCCGCACTGGTCCTCGTTCTCCTCGGCGCGGCGCTGGTCTTCGTGCTCGTGGCGACACCGACGGTCGCGCGGCCCCGAGTGGCGGCGCTGGCGACGGCCGTCGTCGTCGGCGTCGTGCCGGTGCTCGGCGCCGCCGGGATCGCGGCAAGGCTGGGTGACGACACGACCTCGATCGATCGTGCCACCGCCGGACCCGGCCAGGAAACGGCCGCACCCGCGGTGTTGGGGCCGGAGCGGTTCCGACTGCGGCTTCCGGTTGATCCTGATCAGCCGAACGCTCGAATCATCACCACCGGAAACGGATTCGTCGTCTCGACCCGGGACGGCGTCACGTCGCACGACGGTGCGACAGGGACCGAGCGCTGGCACTACCGGCGCCTCGGCGTCCGGTCCGACAACGTGGGCAACGTGCCGAAGGAGACCGTGGCCCTGCGCGGCGAGAATGCCGTGCTGACCTACTGGGAGAAGCGGGGCTGGCTGGCCTTCGACACTGTCACCGGCGAACTCCTCTGGACGGCGACGGATCTTCCCGCCGACGACCGTGGCAGCATCGTGCGGGGCAACCTGCTCGCCTTCGTCTCCCATTACGGGACGGTGACTCGGGTCGACGCCAGGACCGGCCGCACCCTGTGGACCTCTCCACAAGAATCGTCCGCGTGCGCCGGCACAGTTCAGCATGTCGTCGCCACGATGACCGCGATCTACCGAGTCGCGTCCTGCGGTCACGGTGACGAGACCGCGGTGGCCGTCACCGAACTCGACGCGGAGTCCGGTGAAATACTCGGCTGGCGCGCCTTTCCCGCGCCGAGCAGGCGATTGCCCTGCTATGTCGAGGTCCAAGTGCTCGACAGCGGCTATGTCTGGACGACGTGCCGGCACGACGGTGGCGTGACCGACGTTCTCCTCTCCCCCAGCGCCCCGTTGGCCTCGGCGCTGGTCGTATCGAGCGAAGGGCACTCCGGGGTGCTCGCGGCAGGCAACGACATCCTGGCCAGTCCGTCCCTCCCCGGCGATCCTGTGCGCCGGTGGGAGATCCTGTCGGCGGCCGACGGAACGCGGACGGCCGAGCTCGACCGAGCATCGGTCGAGGAGCACGCGCGGTTCACCTACGCGACGGCCGTGCTCGCCGACCAGGTCGTCACTGTCACCCGTCAGCACAACGCGTACACGCTGCGAACATGGGACAAGCGGACAGGTCTTCCTGGCCCGGCCCAACCGGTCACCGTGCCATCTGAGACCGCGGCCCTGCGATGGACCACCCTCGGGGGCTCTCTCGTGTTGATCGCGACGGACCGCGACTACCGCGAAATCGAGGTCATCGGCTTCGGCTGATCCCGTGTCCGGGAGCGCCCGACGAGAACGCCCGCCGCCGGGTTCACCCACCTTGGGGTGGGAACCACGCCCCCTGGGAGTCGGCACCCCAACGCTGGGGTTGCTGTCGGAAAGAGGGCTCGGGGACGAGATTGGAGGTGTACCGAAAAGCACCGCCGACTCGCCTTCGAGGAGACATCCGATGAGCACTCTGGTCACCGCCGACAATGTCATCCAGCTGCCGCGCAGGCAGGCCGGCGCCCCGATCGCCGACGGACATCTCGCCGACACCGACCTGGACCGCTGGGCCAACCGCCTGGCCCGGCTGCTGCTCACGAGGGGCGCCGCGATCGGCGACCGGATCGCGCTGGCGATCGACGCCGACGTCGAGGCGATCGTCGCCGCGGCCGCGGTGCGCAAGATCGGCGCGACGCCGGCGGCTGTCGCCGACGGCGCGTCGGCCGCCCAGGACGCGCGTTTCGGGATCACCACCGCCGACCGCAGGCCCGAGCTCAGCGACGCGATCGACTGGCTGGTTCTCGACGACCGCTGGACGCTGCAGCGCTACCTGGTCAGCTCGGACGCGCCGCTGTCCATCACGGATCTGCGCGCGGCTTCCTGAACCTGTTCCGGTCGGGTCCCCACAGGTTCAGAATGGACCTTGTGAGTGCGCAGCGTCGAGCACTACCTCACCGCAGGTAGCTGCCCGTCCGGGTCGGGGACCCATGGTGAACACCGAGCTCCACACATGAGAACGCAGGTCTGCTCATGACCCAGTCTTCCTCGCGTGCGACGACGACCGAGGCCACTCTTCCCCTGTCCGCCGCCCAGCGCGGCATCTGGTTCGCCCAGCACATCGCGGGCGAGACCCCCATCTCCATCGCCCAGTACATCGAGCTGACCGGCCCGGTCGACCACGCGGCGTTGACCGACGCCGTGCGGCGCACCGGCCGCGAATTCGGCACGGGGTACGTGCGGCTGGTCGACGTCGACGGCGAGCCGCGCCAGCTCGTCGACCTCTCGCTCGACGACGAGGTCGACGAACTGGACTTCCGGGCCGAACCGGACCCCGAGACGGCCGCCCACGCCTGGATGCGTGCGGAGTACTCCGCCCCACTCGACATGATGACCGACCGATTAGTCCGGGTCGCGCTGCTGCGGGTGAGCGAGGAACGCTGGTTCTTGTACGCGCGAATGCACCACATCGTGCTGGACGGCATGGGCGCGCTCGCCCTGGTCCAGCGGACCGGCGAGCTCTACAACGCCCTCGTCGAGGGCCGCGAGCCACCGCCGTCCAAGGCCGAACCGCTGTCGAAGATCGTCGAGGCCGATCTGGCGTACCGGACCTCCGAGCGCTTCGCGGCCGATCGCGAGTACTGGCGCGCGCACCTGGCCGGGATGGCCGATCCGGTGAACCTCGCCGGCCGGGACGCGCCCGTCGACGCCCACCCGGCCCGGGTGTCGGGCGCGCTGCCCGCGGAGACCGCGGCGTTGCTCGACACCGTTGCGGCGAAGGTCAATTCGGGTGTGGCGCCGACCGTGGTGGCGGCGTTCGGCGCGTATCTCGCGGCGATGACCGGTGCGACGGAGGTGGTGCTGAGTCTGCCCGTGTCGGCCAGGACCTCGGCGACGCTGCGCCGGTCCGGCGGCATGCTCGCCAATGTCGTCCCGCTGCGCGTCGCCCTCGCGCCGACGACGACGGTGGCCGACGCGATCCGCGCGGTGCAGGGCGAGCTGACCGGCGCGCTGCGCCGTCAGCGGTACCGGCAGGAGGACATCGTCCGCGATCTGGGCTGGTCGATGGACGAGGCGGCGTCGTTCGGGCCCGCGGTGAATCTCATGATGGTCGACACCAGGATCGCGCTGGGCTCGGTCGTCGGGCGCCTGCACGTGCTCACCTCGGGGCTCATCGACGACCTGTTCGTCAACCTGTATCCGGGGGTGGGCGGCGAGAGCACCCACATCGACCTGCAGGGCAACGGCAATCTCTACAGCCCGGCCGAGCTGGCCGCCCACCACGCACGGTTCCTGCTGTTCCTGTACCAGTTCCTGGCGGCGGGGCCGGACGCGCCGCTGTCCACGGTGCCCGTCCTCGCGGCCGACGAGCAGGCGCTCTCGGTGCCGGCGCGTGGTCCTGCCGGCGTGGCGCCACGCACCCTCCCCGACATCCTGGCGGCGGGCGCGGCCATCGACCCGGACGCGGTCGCCCTGCGCTGGGGCAACGCGGAAACACTCACCTACCGGGCGCTGGACGAGTACACGAACCGGCTGGCCCGGGTGCTCATCGCCGCGGGCGCGGGTCCGGAACACGGTGTGGCGCTCTCGATTCCCCGCTCCGCGCAGTCGGTGCTGGCCACCGTCGCGGTGGCCAGGACGGGCGCGCCGTTCGTGCCGATCGACCCGACCTATCCCGCCGACCGGATCGAGCACATGGTCGGCGACAGCGGCGTGGTCAGCGGGCTGACCGTGGCCGAGGCACGGAAGTCGCTGCCGGACAGCGTCTCCTGGCTCTGCCTCGACGACGAGGCGACCGTGCGCCGGATCGCCGAGCAGGAGACCGGGCCGCTCACCGATGCCGATCGGCGGGGCGCGGTCCACCTGGATCAGGTGGCCTACATCATCTACACGTCGGGCTCGACCGGCCTGCCCAAGGGCGTGCTGGTGTCGCATCGCGGCCTGGCCAATCTCGTCGCGGGTTCGGGCGGCGGTTTCGGTGTCGACACGGGTTCGGTTGTCGCGCACGCTGTCTCGCCGAGTTTCGACATCTCCGTGGAGGAGATCCTGGTGACGCTCGCGAGCGGCGCCGCGCTGGCGATCGTGCCGCCGTCGGCGTACGCGGGCGAGGACATGGCGCAGGTGCTGCGCGCGCATCGGGTCACCCATCTCAATGTCACGCCCGCGGTGGTCGGTTCGCTGGATCCGGCGACGCTGCCCGAGTTGGGCACCATCGTGGTCGGTGGTGACGCGTGTCCGCCGGAACTGGTGTCGAAGTGGTCGGACCGGGTACTGCTCAACGGGTACGGGCCCACCGAGACGACGGTCACCACCACGCTGAGCGCACCGCTGCGGCCGGGAGCGCCCATGACCATCGGCGGTCTCGTCCACGGTGTCACCGGGTTGGTGCTCGATCCGTGGCTGCGGCCCGTCGCGCCGGGCACCCTGGGCGAGCTGTATCTCGCCGGTCCCGGAGTGGCGCGCGGGTATCACCGCCGCAGCGGATTGACCGCAAGCAGGTTCGTCCCGAATCCGCACGCGCCGGGTGAGCGGATGTACCGGACGGGTGATCTCGTCCGGTGGACGGCCGCCGACGGCCACGTCACCCTGGCATACCAGGGACGCAGCGATTTCCAGGTGAAGGTGCGCGGCTTCCGGATCGAGCTGGGTGAGATCGATGCCGCGCTGCAGCGGCTGGCCGAGATCGACTACGCGATCACCCTCGGCGTCGAATCACCCTCGGGTGCGACGGCGCTGGTGTCGTACGTGACGGCAGCGCCGGGCGCGGAGGTTCATCCCGAGGCGGTGAAAGCCGCTGTCGGTGAACAGCTTCCGGCCTACATGGTGCCGTCGGTCGTGATGGTCCTCGATCGGGTGCCGCTCACTCCTTTGGGCAAGGTCGACCGCAAGGCTCTGCCCGCCCCGGATTTCAGCGCCAGGGCGGTCGAGCTGCGGGCGCCGTCGAACCCACGCGAACAACTCCTGGCCGAGCTGTTCGCCGACGTCCTCGGGCTGGATGTGGTCGGTGTCGACGAGAGCTTCTTCGCCCTCGGCGGCGACAGCATCGTCTCCATCCAGCTGGTCTCCCGCGCCAAGGCCGCGGGACTGGGCTTCAGCGCCCGCGATGTCTTCGAGCGCAAGACCGTCGCCGCCCTGGCCGCGGTCGCCACCACCACCGAAGCCGCCGTGGTGCACGAATTGCCCGGCGGCGGTGTCGGTCCGGTGGAGCTCACCCCGATCGTGCACGCCATGCTCGAGCACGGCGACACCTGGCACCGCTACGCCCAGGCGGTGCTGATCGGTCTGCCCGCGGGCACCGATCGTGCCGCGCTGGCGACGGCGATCCAGGCGCTCACCGAGCACCACGACCTGCTGCGCTCGTCGCTGCGGCAAGTCGAAGGCCACTGGGAATGGGTTGTGGCCGAAGGTGGTTCGATCGACGTCGACGAATTGATCGAGGTGGTCCGGGTAGAGCCGGAAGCCGCACGCACCAACGATCACACCTCCGCCGGTACCACGGCGCAGGACGCCGGCACCACCCTCGACTCCGTCAGCTCCCGCGACCGCGACCTGATCGAGCGCGCCCTCCAGCAGGCCGCGGACCGGCTCGACCCCACCTCCGGTGTCGTCGCCCGGTACGTCCTGCTCGAACGGCCGGAGGACTCGCCCCTGTGCTGGCTGGTCCTGCACCATCTCGTCACCGACGGCGTCTCGTGGCGAATCCTGCTGCCCGACCTGGCCACCGCGGCGTACGGTGGCGCGCTCGACCCTGTCGGCACTTCGTTCCGGCGGTGGGCATACAGCCAGCCCGAGCAAGCGGCCGCACGCCGCGACGAATTGCCGGTGTGGCAAAGGATTCTGGCCACTCCGGACACCGCGTACGGCCACGCCACGTTCGATCCGGCGGGCGACACCGTCGCCACCATGGCGGAGTACCGCACGAAGATTCCGGCCGATCTCGCGCACTCGGTACTGACCACCCTGCCGGAGCGATTCCATTGCGGCGCCGACGATGTGCTGCTCGCCGCCCTCACCCTCGCGGTCTGCCGGTGGCGCGACCGCACCGGCGCGCTGCTGACCCTCGAGGGCCACGGCCGCAGCGAATCCCTGCTCCCCGGCGCGGATGTCGCACGCACGGTCGGCTGGTTCACCAGCGTCTACCCCGTCGCCGTCGACCTGACCGGGATCGACCTGGCCGACGCGTTCGCCGGCGGTCGGTCGGCGGGAGCGGCGATCAAGGCGACCAAGGAACAGCTGCGCGCGATCCCGGACAAGGGAGTCGGCTACGGCCTGCTGCGCTACCTCGACGACGAGACGGCGCGGGCACTGGCCGACGCCCCGACCCCGCAGCTCAGCTTCAACTACCTCGGCCGCGCGGTCACCGGCGGCGCCGATCCGTGGATCCCGCGCCGCTTCGCCGCGACCAACGACGACGATGCGCCCCTGGCGGCTGTGGTCGACATCAATGCCGTGCACACCGACGCGGGCCTCGAAGTCACCTGGGCCTACGCGAGCAGACTGCTCGACGCCGCCGCCGTGCGGGAGCTGGCCGATCTCTGGTCGGCCGCGCTCGAAGCGCTGGTCATCCACGCGGCCGACGCGGGCGCGGGTGGCCGCACCCCGTCGGACTTCCCCCTGGTCACGCTCGACCAGCCACAGATCGAGCGATGGGAGAACGCATACCCGCGCCTCGCGGATGTCTGGCCGCTGTCCCCGCTGCAGTACGGCCTGCTCTTCCACGCCCTCTACGACTCCGACACCGCCGACGGCTACACGGTCCAGTCCCTGCTCACCCTCGCCGGCACGGTCGACGCCGCCCGCCTGCGCCGCGCGGCACAGGGCTTGATCGACCGGCACGAGAATCTGCGGGTGGCGTTCGTGGAAACCGACGACGGGCCGCGTCAGCTCGTCCTCGACCACGCCGAGATCCGCTGGGACACGATCGATCTCACGGATATCGCCGACACCGAGGAGCGCACGCGCGAGCTCGATCGGGTGATCGCGCTCGACGCGCGCACCCGCTTCGATCTGACCAGACCGCCGCTGGTCCGCTTCACCCTCGTCACCACCGCACCGGGCGAATTCCGGCTCGTCATGACCAATCACCACCTGGTGCTGGACGGGTGGTCGACGCCGTTGCTCGTGCGCGAACTGCTCGCGCTCTACGTCACCGACGGTGACGCCGCGGCGCTGCCGCCCGCACGTTCCTACCGCGAGTTCCTGTCCTGGCTCGCCGCCCAGGACGCCGACGCCTCCCTCGCGGCCTGGCGGCAGGCCCTGGCCGGGATCGACACCCCGACCCGCGCTGTGCCCACCCTGGCCGGCATCGAGTCCACCGAGACCGGCATGCTCTCGCACGAGCTGACCGCCGACACCGTCCGGGTGCTCGAGGCCGCCGCCCGCGAGGCGGGCGCGACGGTGAACACCCTCGTCCAGGCGGCGTGGTCGATGCTGCTGGCCATGCTCACCGGCCGCACCGATGTGGTGTTCGGCAGCACGGTGTCGGGGCGACCGCCGGAGTTGTCCGGCGTCGAGGAGATGGTCGGGCTGTTCATCAACACCGTCCCGGTGCGGGTGACGCTGGATCCGGCGGAGAAGGTGAGCGATCTGCTGGCCCGCGTCCAAGCCGAGCAGGCCCGGCTCATGGATCACCAGCACGTCGGTCTCGCGGCGATCCACCGCGCGGTGGGTCTGGCCGAATTGTTCGACACCCTCACCGTTTTCGAGTCCTATCCGATCGATCGCGAGGCGCTGTCGCAGGCGCTCGACATCGCCGGGATGCGGGTACTCGACGTGGAGGGCACCGACGCGACGCCGTATCCGTTGAACCTCATGGTGATCCCGCTGCGCGGCGACACCGGCGACGCGCTGCGCATCACCGTGAAATTCCTGGCAGATCAGCTCGCCCCCACCGCCGCGCAGTCGCTGCTCGACCGGTTCGTGCGGCTGCTCGGGCAGCTCGCCGACCACCCGCATGCCCTGGTCTCGCAGCTGCAGCCCTGCGACGACATCGAACGGGCCGCCTTGGCGCCGGTGCGCGGCCCGAGCGCCCTGCCCATGCGGACTCTGCCCGACATCCTGGCGGCGGGCGCGGCCATCGACCCCGACGCGGTCGCGGTCACCGCGGGCGAATTGTCCATGCGCTACAGCGAACTCGACGCCTGGTCGAACCGCTTCGCGCGCGTGCTGCTGCGGCGCGGGATCGGGCCCGAGGTGTTCGTGGTGCTCGCGCTCACCCGCTCGCTGGAATCGGTGGTCGCGGTGTGGGCGCTGGTGAAGACCGGCGCGGCGTTCATGCCGCTGGACCCGAGCTACCCGGTCGAACGGATCGAGCACATGCTCGCCGATTCCAAGGCGCCGATCGGCGTCACGGTCACCGCGATCGGCGAGACACTGCCCGCCACCATCGACTGGCTGCTGCTCGACGACCTGAACACCCTGCGCCGCGCCATGCTGGTCTCCGACGCGCCCATCACCGACGCGGAGCGCGGCGGTCCCATCGACCTCGATCACACCGCCTACCTGATCTACACCTCCGGCTCCACCGGCAAGCCCAAAGCGGTGCTGCTCAGTCATCGCGGCGTCGCCAATCTCACGGCCGCCCAGCGGGAAACCATGGATCTGGACCCGACGGCCAGCGCCTTGCAGGTGGCCTCCCCCAGCTTCGACGCCTCCGTATTCGAGATGCTCACCGCGCACGCGGCGGGCGGCAGGCTCGTGGTGTCGCCGCCCGAGGTGTACGGCGGCGACGAACTCGCCCAGCTGCTGCGCACCGAGCGGGTCACCCACGCGGTGATCACGCCGTCGGCCCTGGCCACCATGGAACCGGCCGGACTCGACGCGTTGCGCGTGCTCTCGGTCGCCGGCGAAGCCGCCACACCCGAGCTCATCGAGAAGTGGGCGCCGGGGCGGCGCATGCTGAATCTGTACGGCCCCACCGAATTCAGCATCTGGGCCACCGGTCCGGCCGAACTCGTCGCGGGCGAACCGGTCACCATCGGCGGGCCGATCCGGGGTGCGGCGGTGGTCGTGCTCGACGGCTGGCTGCGACCGGTCCCCGTCGGCATCCAGGGCGAGCTGTATCTGGCCGGCCCCGCCTTGGCCCGTGGCTATTTCAACCGCTTCGAGATGACCGCGAGCCGCTTCGTCGCCAACCCGTTCGGCGCCGCCGGGGAACGCATGTACCGCACCGGTGACATGGTGCGCTGGGTCGAGAACGACGGCGACCTGGCACTGGAATACCTGGGCCGCAGCGACTTCCAGGTCAAGATCCGCGGGCTGCGTATCGAACTGGGCGAGATCGACGCGGTGCTCACCCGCGACGACCAGATCGACTACGCGGTCACCATCGGCCGCGCGGGACCTGCGGGCGCCACGGTGCTGGTGTCCTATGTGCTGCCGGTGCCCGGGATCGATCTCGACACCGAACGGGTGCGTGCCGGGGTGGCCGCCGAGCTGCCCGGGTACATGGTGCCCGCCTACGTCGTGGTCCTCGACGAGATTCCGCTGACCCCGGTCGGCAAGCTGGACCGCAAAGCCCTTCCGGTACCGGACTTCTCGGTGACCGACCGTCCGTACCTCGCGCCCCGCACGCCGACCGAGGAGGCCGTCGCCCGGGTGTTCGCCGACGTGCTCGGCGCCGAGCGGGTGAGCGTCGACCAGTCCTTCTTCGAACTCGGCGGCAACTCGCTCAGCGCCACCAAGGTCGTCGCCCGCGTCAATTCCGCCCTCGGCGCCACCATCGCCCTGCGCGACCTGTTCGACGCCCCCACGGTCGCGCACCTGTCCTCCCGGGTCGTGCCCGCCGCCGACGGCGGTCCCGGCCGCCCCGCGCTGGCCGCGCGCATCCGCCCCGACCGCGTCCCGCTCTCCCCCGCCCAGCAGCGCATGTGGGTCCTCAACCAGCTCGACCCCAGCTCCTCGGCCTACAACATCGCCATCGCCCTTCGCCTCACCGGCGACCTGGATGTCGACGCCATGCGCCGCGCCCTCGCCGACGTGGTCGAACGCCAGGAGACCCTGCGCACCCGCTACCCCGCCGACGCCGAGGGCCCGCGCCAGGTCGTCGTCGACGTCGACACCGCCGTTCCCCCCATGCCGGTCGTCACCACCGACGACGGTGCGCCCCTGCGTGCCCGCATCAACGACCTGGCCGGAACCGGCTTCGACCTCACCAGAGAACCGCCCCTGCGCGTCGCCCTGTTCTACATCGGCACGCCAGCGCCGGACCGGACCGGTGGCACCGACATGCGCGCAGCAGCGGTCGCCGGCTCCCCCTCGGGCGCAGACGCGGGGGAACACCCACCCGTCCACGTCATCGTCCTCGTCGTGCACCACATCAGTGCCGACGGTGCGTCGATGGCGCCGCTTGCCGGCGATCTGGTCGCCGCGTATTCGGCGCGGGTGGCTGGAGACGAGCCGGATCGGGTGCCGCTGGGTGTGCAGTACACCGACTTCGCCCTGTGGCATCGCGAACTGCTCGGCAGCGAGTCCGATCCGGATTCGATGGCCGCGCAGCAGATCCGGTACTGGGGCGAGGTTCTCGCGGGCGCGCCGGACGCACTCGAGCTGCCCAGCGATCGCCCGCGCCCGGCCGTGCAGTCGATGCGCAGCGACGACGTCGCCTTCACCATCGACGAGCGGACGCACCGCGCGCTGGTCGACACTGCCGCGGCGAACAACGTCAGCGTCTTCATGGTGGTGCACGCCGCGCTGGCGGTGCTGCTCGCACGGCTGGGCGGCACCGACGACGTCGTCATCGGCACGCCGGTCGCGGGCCGGGGCGAGGCCGCGCTCGACGACCTCGTCGGCATGTTCGTCAACACGCTCGCCCTGCGTACCCCCGTCGATCCGGGCACCGGTTTCCGGCAATTGCTCGGGCAGGTGCGGGCCACCGACCTCGAAGCCTTCGCCCGCGCCGATGTGCCGTTCGAGCGGCTCGTCCAGGTGCTCGACCCGGTCCGGTCGACCGCGCATCACCCGCTGTTCCAGGTGTCGCTGTCGCTGCAGAACTTCGTCGAGCCGGTCCTCGAACTCCCCGGCCTGCGGTTCGAGGTCGAGGACTTCGATCGCCGCTCCTCCGCCTTCGACCTCACCCTCGATCTGCGCGAGCGCTTCGACGAGACCGGCCCCGCGGGCATCGAGGGCGTACTCACCTACGCGACAGACCTTTTCGACCCGCCCACCGTCACCGAGTTCGCCGCCAGATGGCGCCAGGTGCTCACAGCGGTCCTCAACGACCCGGACCTCCGCATCGCCGACATCGACATCCTCGCGGAATCCGAACGCGCCGAACTGATCCCGGTCCGCGGCCCGTCCACCAGCGGCACGACCACCCTGGCCCGCCTGCTCACCGCCACCGCCGCCACCCACCCGAACCGCCCCGCCCTCGTCATCCAGATCCCGGACGATCGCGCCGCCGACGCCAGCGGTCACGCCCCCGCCGCCAGCACCACCTACCAGGCACTCGACGCACGCTCGAACCAGCTCGCCCGGCTGCTCATCGACGCGGGCGCGCGCACCGAAACCGTGGTGGCACTGGGCCTCCCCCGGTGCGCCGAGCTCCACATCGGCATCTGGGCGGCGGCCAAGACCGGCGCGGCGTTCCTGCCGGTGGATCCGAAGCATCCCACGGATCGGATCGCGCACATGCTCTCCGATTCGGGGGCGCCGGTGGGGCTGACGCTGGCCGCCTACCGGCCGCAGCTGCCCGACACCACGAGGTGGCTGGTCCTCGACGACCCCGAATGCGCCGCCCACCTGGACGCGATGAGCGCGGCCTCGCTCACCACCACCGAACTCCCGGCCCCCATCCACATCGACAGCCCCGCCTGGATGATCTACACCTCCGGCTCCACGGGAACGCCGAAGGGCGTGACCGTCAGCCACCGCGGGCTGGCCGACCTGGTCGCCGCGCAACGCGCCGACCTGCGCCTGGACGAACAGGCCCGCGTACTCCAGGTCGCCTCACCGAGCTTCGACGCATCGATCTTCGAGGCCCTGATGGCCTTCGGCGCCGGCGGCGCGTCGGTGATCTCGCCGCCCGACGTCTTCGGCGGCGGCCCGCTCGCGGAGCTGATCGCGGCGGAGTCGGTGACGCACATGGTGATCACCCCGTCGGCGCTGGCCACCATCGACCCGGCCACCGTCTCGAGCCTGCGGGTCCTGGCGGTCGCCGGTGAGGCGGTCGGCCCCGACCTCGTCGCGCGCTGGTGCGGTGACGAGTCCGGGCGGACCATGGTCAACCTGTACGGCCCGACCGAATACACCATCTGGGCCACGGCCTCGGCGCCCCTGTCGGCGGACGAACCGGTGACCATCGGCGCACCGATCCGCGGCGCGGCGGCCCTCGTCCTCGACGACCGGCTCCGACCTGTACCGGTCGGCGTCGCCGGTGAGCTCTATCTCGCCGGCTCCGCCATGGCACGGTGCTACCACGCCCGCCCGGGCCTGACCGCCACGCGCTTCGTCGCGGACCCGTTCGGCGCGCCCGGCGAACGCCTCTATCGCACCGGTGATCTCGTGCGCTGGACCGGCAACGCCCGCCTCGCCCGGGGTGGTCACGTCGAGGCCGTCGGGCACCAGGAGCACCGGGCGCACCCGGACCGGGAGCAGGTACTCACCCTGGAGTACCTCGGCCGCACCGACTTCCAGGTGAAGGTCCGTGGCCAGCGCATCGAACTCGGCGAGATCGACGCTGTCCTCAGCCGCCTCGACGGCGTCGACGTCGCTGTGACACTGGGTGTTCCAGGCCCTACCGGCGCAACCGCACTCGCCGCCTATCTGGTGCGCTCCCCGGGCATCGACCTCGACATCGCCAGGATCCGCGCCGAAGCCGCCGACATCCTGCCGGGGTACATGGTCCCCGCGGCCTTCGTCGTCCTGGACGAGATCCCCATCAACGCGGTCGGCAAGCTCGATCGAAAAGCGTTGCCGGAACCCGTGTTCACCGTCGAGGACGCGCCGTACCGCGCACCGGAGACGACGACCGAGCAGATCCTCGCCGAGGTCTACGCCGAACTGCTCGGCCGCGACCGCGTCGGGGTGGACGATTCCTTCTTCGCCCTCGGCGGTGACAGCATCCTCGCGATCCAGCTGGTGACGCAGGCGAAACTGCGTGGCGTGCACTGCACTCCGCTGCAGGTGTTCGAGCACCGCACGGTCGGCGCGCTCGCCGCGGCCGTCGACACCGCGGGCGCGGCCGTCGAGCTGGCCGAGCTGCCCGGCGGCGGCGTGGGCGAACTCCCGCTCACCCCGATCGTCCGGTACATGGTCGAACGCGGCGGCGACTTCGACCGGTTCGCCCAGACCGCGGTGCTGGAACTGCCCGTCGGCATCGAGCGCCAGGGCCTGGTCGCGACCCTCGGCGCCGTGCTCGACCGCCACGACATGCTGCGCTCGCGGCTCTGGCGGGACGAGCAGGGCTGGCACCTGCGGGTCGCCGAGCCCGGCTCCGTCGATGTCGACGCCCTGGTGCACCGCACCGAGTTCGACGCGCTCGACAGCATCGACCTGCGCGAATACGCGCAGACCGAACTCGAGGCCGCCATGAACCGCCTCGACCCCGCGCGCGGCGTGGTCCTGCAGTTCCGCTGGCTCGACCAGGTCGGTGACGCGGGCGCCCGCACCCGCCCGGGACGGCTCATCATCGTCGCCCACCACCTCGCCATCGACAGTGTCTCGTGGCGCATCCTCGTGCAGGACCTGATCGGCGCGTGGGCGCAGGTGTCGGCGGGCGCCACCCCGGTCCTGGCCGACGTGGGCACCTCCATGCGTCGCTGGTCGTACGCCCTCACCGAGGCGGCAGGCGAGCGCGCCGAGGAACTCGGCTACTGGCGGCGCGTCGTCGACTGCCCCGACCCGCCGCTCGGCGACCGCGAACTCGATCCCGCGATCGACCTGAGCCCGACCGTGCGCCGCGTGGATCTCGAGGTCTCCGAGCAGGTCACCGACGCCCTGCTCACCACCCTGCCGCGGCTGTTCCACGGCAGCGTCACCGACGGCCTCTACGCCACCCTGGCGCTGGCCCTGATGCGGTGGCGCGCCCGCCGCGGTGTCGACGAGCGATCGGCGCTGCTGCGCCTGGAAGGCCATGGACGCCAGGAGGAGATCGTGCCCGGCGCCGACCTGTCCCGGACCATCGGCTGGTTCACCTCCCTGTACCCGGTGCGCCTGGACCTCGACGACATCGATCTGGACGACGCGTTCGCCGGCGGTCCGGCCCTCGGCACCGCGATCCGCGCCGTCAAGCATCAGCTGCTCGCGGTGCCGGACAAGGGAATCGGCTTCGGCCTGCTCCGCTACCTGAACCCGGACACCGCCGCGCAACTCCCCACCCGGCTGCCCGGACAGATCGTCGTCAACTATCTCGGCCGCCACACCTCCGCCGAGATCCCCGCCGGGCTGGAGGGTCTCGGCTGGCTCCCCGCCGACGATCTCGGCGACCTGCACGCGGCCGAACATCCCGATGTCCCGGCCATGTCGGCGATCGATGTGAACGCCCTGGTGTCCGGCGACCGCCTGCGGGCCGACTTCGGCTACCCGGAACACCTCTTGACCCGCGAGGCCGTCACCGAACTGGCCGACCTCTGGGCCGAAGCGCTCAGCGCCGCAGCGCGATTCGCCGATTCTCCCGCCGCCCAGCGGGCCGCGGCCGAGGAGACCGCCGCGCTGGCGGCGCGCGCCGCCGACGCCGGACCCGCCGGACTCGGCCTGGACGTGTTGCTGCCGATCCGGCTCGGCGGCGACCGCCCCGCCCTGTTCTGCGTGCACTCCTCCTCCGGAATGTCCTGGAGCTACCTGGGTTTCGCCGAACGACTGCGTCCAGGCCGCCCGATCTACGGACTACAGGCCCCCGACCTCAGCGGCCGCGAGCCCTCCGCCCGCTCGATCGAGGAGTTCGCGCGGCGGTACGTGCGCGAGATACGGGCCGTCCAACCACACGGCCCGTATCACCTGCTCGGCTGGTCGTTCGGCGGGCTGATCGCCCAGGCCATGGCCGTCGAGCTGACGGCCGCGGGCGAGCGGGTGGGCGTGGTCGCCCTGCTCGACACCGACACCGCCGACATCGACGGCGACACCATCGAGCGCCTCACCCCCGGCGCCTTCATCAACACCTTCGGCTCGATCTTCGGCATCGACAACGTCCCCGCCGAGGCCACCGCCGCCGAAGCCGCCCAGCTCATCGCCGCGAAGATGGGCGGAGTCGAACTCCTCGACGCCGCCACCATCGAACGCATGGCGGGCTCCTACAACGCCTCCGCGGGGACCCGCACCGGCTATCAGCGCCCCGTCTACGACGGCGACGTCCTGTATTTCACGGCCACCGTCGACCCCGCCGAATGGATGGGGCCCGAGGGCTGGCGGCCCTACGTGACCGGCGAGATCGTCGACGTCCCCGTCGACGTCACGCACGACGAGATGACCACTCCGCAAGCACTGTCGGCGATCTCGCCGGTGCTCGACGACCACATGGAAGCAGGAGACCGATGAGCGCAACGAGTTCCGGCGGCGTGCGCGTCGAAGGCATCGAGAAATCGTTCGGCGAGGTCCATGCCCTGCGCGGCGTCGATTTCGAGGCCCCGCCCGGCGAAGTGCTGGGGATACTCGGGCCCAACGGCGCGGGCAAGACCACCATGGTCAACGTCTTGTCGACGCTGATCAGCCCCGACCGGGGCCGGGCGGTGGTGGCCGGACACGATGTCGTCGCCGATCCCGCCGCGGTGCGCAGATCCATCATGCTGACCGGCCAGTACGCCGCCCTGGACGACATGCTCAGCGGCTACGAGAACCTCGTGATGTTCGGCAGGCTGATGGGCCTGCGCAAACCCGCGGCCAAGGCCAGGGCGAGGGAACTGATCAGCGAGTTCGACCTGGACCGGGCCGCCGACCGCCGCGTCGGCACCTATTCCGGCGGCATGCGCAGGCGCATCGACATCGCCTGCGGACTGGTGGTCCGGCCCGACGTGGTGTTCCTCGACGAACCGACCACCGGCCTCGACCCGCGCAGCAGGCAGGGAGTCTGGGATCTCGTGCGCGGCTTCAAGAAGGAAGGCATCACCACCCTGCTCACCACCCAATACCTCGAGGAGGCCGACGCGCTCAGCGACCGGATCATCGTGATCGACCACGGTGTCGTCATCGCCTCGGGCACCGCCGACGAACTCAAGCACCGCACCGGCGGCAGCTACTGCGAGATCGTCCCGCTCGACCTCGAGGAACTGCCCGCCATCGTGGCCGCGCTCGATTCGCTGCTGCCCGCCGACCACCTGGCGACGCTCGGCCCGGAGACCGATCGCATCACCATCCCCGCCCCCGACGGCGCCAAAACGCTCGCCGAGGCGCTGCGCCGGCTCGACGACGCGGCCGTCGAGCTCGTCGACATCGCCCTGCGCCGCCCCTCCCTCGACGATGTCTTCCTGCAGCTCACCGGGCATCTCGCCACGACCGAGCCCGCGTCGGAGGCGTTCTCGTGACCGCCACCACCTGGCGCACCGACCTGCGCGCCACACCCGACACCGTGCAGCAGTGGTGGGTGCTCACCACGCGCCTGATCGTCCCGTCGGTGAAGAGCGGCGAGGTGCTGGCCTCCGTGGTGGCGCCCGCCGCGTTCACCGCCAGCTTCTACATTCCGCTCAAGACGGTGATGATGTTCTCCGGCAACGGTTTCAGCAGCTACGCCCAGTACATGATGCCGCTGGTGATCCTGCAGGCCGCGGCGTTCACCGCCATCTCGGCGGCGTTCCGGGCGGCCACCGATTCCGTCGCCGGACTCAACCGGCGGTTCGGCTCGATGCCGTTGCGGCCGCTCGTTCCGGTGGCGGCGCGCATGTCGGCCAATGTCTTCCGGCTGCTCATCTCGTTGGCGGCGGCGGTCGCGGCGGGGTACGTCATCGGGTTCCGGTTCCGGCTGGACGCCGCGCA
The DNA here is from genome assembly GCF_003182135.1 of Nocardia neocaledoniensis. Classification (GTDB taxonomy): domain Bacteria; phylum Actinomycetota; class Actinomycetes; order Mycobacteriales; family Mycobacteriaceae; genus Nocardia; species Nocardia neocaledoniensis. The sequence goes on from NZ_QGTL01000002.1 coordinate 91,033, forward strand.
CACCCTCGGTTTCCTGGCGTTCTCGCTGCTCATCGGGCTCGCTTTCACCCTCGGCGCCGATGTCATCGGAACGGTGTCGCGCAGTCCGGAGGCCACCTCCCAGGCGCTCGTGCTGCCGCCGTTGATCTTCGGCATGCTCTCGACCGGGCTCGCGCCCGCGAGTCAGTTCCCCAGCTGGATCCAGTGGTTCGTCCGCAATCAGCCCGTCTCGCAGTTCGCCACCGCCCTGCGCGCCCTCGCCGGTGACACCGCGGGCAACGCGGGCACGGTGAGCTGGTCGCTGATGGGCCCGCCGCTGTTGTGGGTGGGCGCGATCCTGCTGATCTGCACCCCACTGGCCATCCGGCTGAGCGCGAGGAGGGCGTGATGTCCACGACGAACCCCGCGTCGGAGACCTCGGTGGGCGCGCTGGTCCGGCACACCGCGATCCAGACCCAACGGCTGCTGCTGCGCTGGGCGCGCAATCCGATCACCCTGCTCGAGACCCTGCTCATCCCGTGCCTGCTGCTGATCATGCTCGACATCGTCGTCGGCGGGCAGATCCAGAAGTTCACCGGCGAGGACGCGCTCTACGGCTCGGTGCCGATGGTTGCCATCGTCGGCGCGCTCTCCGGCGCCGTCGCGAGCGGAGTGCTGCTGGGCCGCGAACGCGACGCGGGGCTGCTGGCCCGGTTCTGGGTGCTGCCGGTACACCGCGCCTCCGGGCTGGCCTCGCGCATCATCGCCGAGGGCTGCCGGATCGTGCTCGGCACCCTCGCCGTGGTGCTCGTCGGTTTCCTGCTCGGCTTCCGTTTCCATCAGGGCCCGCTGGCCGCGCTCGTGTTCCTGCTGGTGCCCGTGCTGTTCGGGCTGGCGTTCGCCACGATCGTCACCGCCGTGGCCGTGTTCACCGCGAAAGCCTCACTGGTGGAGGGCATCACGATCCTCACCTCGCTGATGATGTTCTTCAGCACCGGGTTCGTGCCGCTCGTCGCGTTTCCCACCTGGATCCAGCCGGTGGTGCGCAATCAGCCCATGTCGGTCGCCGTCGACGCCATGCGCGGGCTCGCCGACCACGGGCCCATCGCCCGGCCGCTCGTGCTCACGCTGATCTGGTCGGCCGGGGCTATCGTGCTGTTCGCCGTCCCCGCCGCGATCGGCTTCCGGCGGGCCAGTCGCCGATGACCTCGGCCCGCGACCGTCGCGCGCGCGACCACGCAGTACCCTCGTGCGCATGCCGGTGAGCGCCCGAGAACGCACCCGATTCCGTCGCACCGCCGAGCAGGGCCGTGGCGCCCGCTCGCGCGGCGTCCTCGCCGTTGCCGCGCTCCTGTGCGTCGCCGTGGTCAGCGCCGGCTGCGCGGACAAGCACGACGACGCGAGCACGATCATCCGCACCACCACCAATATCGCGGGCGCCGGCGTGGTCGGCGCCGACCGCGACACCGCGACGGCCTGCCCGCTGCCCAGCGCCCCCGATCCGGCGCAGGGCGCCACCCGCACCGTCACCCACGCGGCCGGGACCTCGCAGGTCCCCGCCGATCCGCAGCGCATCGTGGTGCTCACCAGTTCGGCCCTCGACGCCGCCTGCGCGGTCGGCCTGTGGGAGCGGGTCGCCGGCGCGGTGACCCTCGACGGCCCGCGGCCGCAGCCGATGTACCTGGGCTACGGCGTGCTCGAGGTGCCCAGCGTCGGCCCGATCGGGCAGCCCGACCCCGCGCGCATCGCCGAACTGAAGCCCGACCTGATCCTCGGCGACGTCGCCCCCGCCGCCGGTGGTTACGAGGCGCTCAGCGCGATCGCCCCGACGGTGCTGATCGGGTCCGGCGGCAGCTGGCAATCCGATTTCGCCGCCTACGCCGCGGGCATGGGCCGTGACGGCGCCGCCGACGTCGCGCTGCAGAGCTACCTGTCCGAGGCACGCGACCTCGGCGCCGCGCTCAACGCGAACCAGTCGCAGGCTTCGGTGCTGCGCTTCACCGCGGACACCACCCAGGCGCAGGGCACCGAAACCTTCGCCGCCCAGATCCTGTCCGACGTCGGCGTACAGCGGCCCACCGCCCAGCGCGGCACCTCCTTCGACATCGCCACCGGCGAACTGGCCGACAAGGCCGAAGGCGACATCATCTACGTGATGTTCGCGGGCGAAGCCGGCGAGGAACACGGCAGGAAGGTGCTGCGCTCGGACGAGTTCGAGGAACTCGGCGCGGCCATGGACCGCCGCGTCTTCGCCGTCGACGACGCCATCTGGCACACCACCGGCCTCACCGCTGCCCGCGCCGTCCTCACCGACCTGCGCAACAGCCTCAACGGCTACGTCACCGACTGACCCGACTCCCAGCGAACTCCCAGCGTGTTCGCGGTTCCGGCGCAGGGGCCGGATCTACCGTCACGGTATGGACGAACACGATCTGGGACTTGGGCACGATCTGCGGGTGATGTCGCGGCGTAAGGCGCTGGGCTTCTTCGGCGTCGCCGGCGTGGCGGCGGTGGCGGCGGGCTGCTCGTCGGCCACGGACACGAGCACCGCCACCACCACGGACCCGGCGACGCCCGCCGCGGCGCCCCAGGAGACTGCGGGCCCCTACCCGGGCGACGGCTCGAACGGACCGAACGTCCTGATCGAATCCGGCGTGGTGCGCTCCGACATCACCCCGAGCTTCGGCGCGTACACCGGTGCGGCGCAAGGTGTTCCGATGACGCTCACCCTGAACCTGCGCGACCTGGTCGCGGGCGCGGCCGGTGCGGGCATGGCCGTGTATGTCTGGCACTGCGACCGCGAGGGCCGCTACTCGCTCTACAGCGACGGCGTCACCGACCAGAACTACCTGCGCGGCGTGCAGGTCGCCGACGACACGGGCGTCGTCCGCTTCACCTCCGTCTTCCCCGCCTGCTACGCCGGGCGCTGGCCGCACATCCACTTCGAGGTCTACGACTCTCTCGCCACCGCCGTCGCGGGCGGGAACGCCCGCCTCACCTCGCAGATCGCGCTCCCCCAGGACGCCTGCCAGTCGGTCTTCGCGGCCGACTCCGGCTACTCCGCCAGCATCGCGAACATGTCTGGCGTGAGTCTGTCCTCGGACAATGTCTTCGGCGACGGCTGGGACGCCGAACTCGCCACCGTCACCGGTACACCGGCCAGCGGCATGGCGGTGTCACTGACGGTGGGCGTGGCGGCGAAATCACAGAACACACAGTCCGACAACGGTTCTCCCGGTGGCGGCCGGGGTCCGGGTGGTCAGCCGCCGAGCGGGCCGCCGCCCCGGTAGCGGACGCCGGGCCGCGGGTCAGTCGAACTGCACCGTCGCCAGCATCGCCCGCGCGAGCTCTTCGGGGTCTGTCGAAGAGGCCAGTTCCGATCCCTCCAGCGCGCCCTCCCGCCACAGCGTGGCGAAGCCGTGCACCAGTGACCACGCGGCCAGCCGGGTCGAGCGCTGCCGTTCGGCCGACTCCCCCGACCGCAGCTCCGCGATCCCCGACCGCAGGGCCGCGCCCGAGCGCGCCCTGGCCGCGAGCAGGTCGGGATCGTCGGCGCGCAGCACTTCGCGGCGGTACATGATGTCGAACCGGCCGGGATTGGCCAGGGCGAAGCGGATGTAGGCGACCGCGACCTCGCGCATGTCGTCGCCCGCGCCCGCCAATTCCGTTGCCAGCAGCTCGAATCCCTCGATCGCCAGCGCGGTGAACAGGCCGGCCCGGTCACCGAAGTGATGCGCGGGCGCCGCGTGCGACACCCCCGCCCGTCGTGCCAGCGCGCGCAACGACACCGCCTCGACGCCCTCGGCCGCGATCTGCTCGGCCGCCGACTCGAGCAGCGCCGCCCGCAGATCCCCGTGGTGGTACCCGGTCTTGCTCATGCCTCGATCCTCACCCACAAACTTGCCATTGACAAGTTCTTTGAGCGGTGTCAATCTTTGCAGTGTCAAGATTGTTGTCAGCGCTCGTCTCCGAGGAATCCCCATGGCCCCCTTCATCGTCCTCATCGTCGTCACCGCCGCGACCCGGCTGATCGGCTGGCTCACCGACCTCACCTGGCCCGACTCCTGGCCGCACGCCCTCACCGTCGGCCTGGCCGCGATGTTCGCCCTCACCGCCACGGCCCACTTCCAGCAGCCGCGCCGCGCTGCCCTCATCGCCATGGTCCCGCCGAGCTTCCCCTCGGCCCCCGCCATGGTCACACTCACCGGCATCCTCGAAATCGCAGGCGCCCTCGGCCTTCTCATCCCCGCCACCACCGAACTCGCCGCGGCCTGCCTCTTCGCACTCCTGCTGGCCATGTTCCCCGCCAACATCCGCGCCGCCCGCGAAAACCTGGGCATCAAAACCATGCCCCTCCCCGCCCGCACGGCCTTGCAGATGATCTTCCTCGCCGCGTGCGCCGTGGTGGTCGTGGGCTGACGGTTCAGCGTGCGAGCGCCTCGCGTTGCGCCGGGGACAGGCGGTCAGGTCCCGTGGTGACGGTGAATGTGTCTGCGCCAGTGGCGAGTAGGGCGAGTGGGTCGCCGAGGTTGGGGTGTCGTTCGAGCAAGTCGAGCGCGCCGACGACCCGGTCCCGGGGCCATGCCAGCGCGAGGCTCAGCGCGTCGATCGTGCGCGGACGGCCCGCGTGGACGAGGGCGGCGAGGACGGTCAGCGCGTCGTCGGCGGCACCGTCGGCGAGGTCGCTGCCGCCCATCTGCGCGCTGAGCCGGGCGAAGAACCGGCCCATCTCGGCGAGCCGGGCGCCCGCAGTCGTGTCGGCACCGAAGATCTCGATGCCCCGCTGGGCGGCGGTCGCTATCTCGCCGTGCGCGCCGGTGTCGGCCTGCCACGCGCGCAGCCACACCCCGTCGTCGACGCGGTAGCGCTCGCGTCGTCCCACCGAATCCGGTTGGCGCCGGACGAGTTCCATCGTTTCGAGGTAGCCGATGGATTTGGAGACCGAGGCGGGGCTGACTCGTAGTTCGCGCACGAGGTCGGCGGAGGTCAGTCCCGCGGTGTCGGCGGTGAGCAGCCGCACGAAGACTCGCGCGACCATTCCGGGGAGGCCGGTCGCGGACAGCAGCGCCGCGAACCGGTCCACGAACTCGCGCTCCACCGCACCGGACTGCCCGTCGTCCGAGGTCGGCGGCGACGGCACTCGCCTGCGCGCACGGTGGCCCGCGGCCCGGTGCGCGCGCTCGGCGGCGTAGTCGCCGGATTCGCCGTTGCGCGCGACCTCGCGACTGATCGTCGAGGTCGGCCTGCCGAGCCGTCGGCCGATCTCGGCGTACCCGAGTCCGTCGGCGAGCCACACCGCGATCCGGCGGCGCTCCTCGTGCGTCAGCCTGCCTCCCTGCACCGCGACCTCCTTTGCTTTCCCGACAACGCAGTGCAACAACTCGCTCGCCAGAATTGCGTTAGTTGTCAATGCTGTTGCAACGATTGGCGGATTGTCCTGGCATTACCCTGACAGGTCGTTGATCAGATAGTGAACGCAACATAGCTTTTTCTCATCCGGAAAGCAGGAATGAGAGGCAGCGGAATGCATGTAATGGCTGTATCGACCGTCTCGGACAACGACAAATTCTGGAGTGGACTCCGGCGGGCACACGCCAGGCTCCCACGGGGCGCCGCATGGAAGGTGGCGGTAGCGAGCAAGGACGGCGCCGCGGCGGTGAACATCATCACCCACGACTCGATCGAGGCCGTCCGGGAGTTCGTCGAGGCCCACGCCGGCGACTACGCGACGACGCAGTACTTCGAAGCCGACGCCGCGAACGCGATCGGCCTCCCGCGATGACGCTCGATCTGTCGCGGTCCAGGGCCAGGATCACCGAACTACTCGCCGAACACGGCATCCCGAGCGCGGCGATCGGCGTGCTGCGCGACGGCGAGATCGCCGAATTCGCCACCGGGGTCAAGAATGTGGAAACGCGCGAACCCGCGACCACGGACACCGTCTACCAGATCGGGTCCATGACCAAGACGTGGACCGCGCTGGCGTTCCTGCGATTCGTCGACGAGGGCCGAGCCGACCTCGACGCACCGGTGCGGACCTACCTGCCCGATTTCGCGGTCGCCGATCCCCGCACGAGCGCCGCACTCACCGCGCGTCACCTGCTCCAGCACACCCACGGCATCGAGGAGACCTACGGCGACCCCGGTGCGGACGACGACGTCTACGCACGCATGGTCGCCGGCATGGCCGACGCGCGACATGTGTTCCCGCTCGGACACACCCACGGCTACAGTCCCGCCCTCGGATACGCCGTCCTCGCACGGATCATGGAGGTGCTCGACGGCAAACCCTGGGACGCCGTCCTGCGCGCCCGGCTCTTCAACCCCATGGGCCTGACCAGTACGAACAGCAGACACGAGGAGGTCGACCAGACCAGGGCCGCGACCGGTCATCTGCTCCGCTCGCCTGGGGAGGACCCCTTCGTCACGCCCATCGACCACCTGCCGCGCGCCTTCGGCCCCGGCGGGAACATCACCTCCACCATCCGGGAGGTACTCGGGTTCGCCCATGTCCTGCTCAACGAAGGCGTGGCGCCGAACGGGACTCAGATCGTCTCCGCCGCCGGCCTCCTGGAGATGACGTCTTCCCGGGTACCCGTGCCGGACCCGTACCTGATCGGCCCCGAGTGGGCGCTCGGCCTCGTCGTGTGCGACTGGCACGGTGAAACCGTCTACGCCACCGACGGCAGCACCATCGGTCAGAACGCCCGCCTCCGCCTGCTCCCCGACTCCGGCACCGCGATCGCCGTCCTCATCAACGGCAGCCCCCGGGAGAGCTTCCACCGCGCGGCGTTCACCGCGATCCTCTCCGACCTCGGCACGACCACCCTCCCCGACGCACCCACACCGAACCCGACGCTGCGTCTCGACCCACACAGGTACGAGGGCGTCTACAGCGGCCCCGACGCCCGCTACGAGGTGTCCGCCGAGAACGACAAGCTCTACCTGACCATGGTTCTGGACCCGATGCGAGCCGACCTGCTCCACCACCCCGAGCGCCTCCGCTACGAGCTTCAACCGATAACCGAGACCCACTTCCTCATGCCCGCGATCGATCCCACCGAAGACACCCGAACGATCGCCCTCTACGACTTCACCGACGGCACCGCCCGCTACCTCCACACCAACGCCCGCGCCAACCCCCGCCTGGACACACCCCAGAACGCCGTGGAGTAGCCGTTCCGGAACGGGTTCCCTCGAGCCTCAACGGAAAGGTTTCGCGCAGTCGATCGTGATCCCCATCCACCGATTCGCCATGCCTACCAGCATGAACGAATCGGGTGGTCCATGCTGGGCGTCATGCCGGAATCCGTGCGGGTGTCCGGTAGGGCTGCTGGGATTCAGCGCCGCATCAGACCGAGCGTTATCCTCGGTGCGGGAGGCGGACGGGGGAAGTACCGCCGCGGGGAGGGATCGATGGACGACAGTCGGACGACTTTGCCACGGCTACGGGACTATTCGCGGCCTCTGACGGCCGCCGCGATTCTCGGTGTCGTCTTGTTGACCGGGGGCATAGCGCTGGGTCTGCACAGTCTTGTCTTCGCGGCGGGCAATCCCGTCGAGATCCAGCCGCGCATCGCCGGCGACATCGCCGACGAGCTAGGGGTTTTCGCCATCGTGCTCGGCGTGGCGGCGTTGCTGGCGCTCGCGGGCGCGCTGCGGTGGTCGCGGTCGCTGCAGGCCGCCGGGTTCGGCAACGTGCCGACCGTCGCGATGCATCTCATCGTCGTCGCCGAGTTCGTGATCAGCGTCAAGCTCGACATCCGCGACACCGTCATGCGGACCTTGGAGCACTACTCCCGGTTTCCGCAGCTACCGGTAGCGGTCGCGGCGTGGATCCTGACCGTGGTCGGCACGGTTCTGGTGCTCGGCGCGTCGTTCGCCCCTCCGGTGCGCGGTGCGCTGTCGCGGCGGTCCGGCGCCACGATGGCGATGATCGGTGTGCTGGTCTGCGCGATCGCGACGGGTATCGCCGTGCGCGCGGGGGACGACAGCCGGTTCATCGACCACCGCACCGCACCGCCCGCGGCAGCGGCACCCGTGCCGAGCCGGCTGGGGACCGAACAGTTCCGGCTCGAGCTGCCCAGCTCGGCCACCGTGGTGGCGGGCGGGCCCGGATTTCTGGTCGGAACCGACACGGGCATCACGGCCTATGACGGCGTCACGGGTGAACCGCGCTGGCATCATCTGCGTCCGGGCGCGCACGAACAGGGCGTGCGCCTCGACGTTCGGTCCCTCGCGGTGATCGGACCCGAGAACGTTGCGATTTCCTACTGGAACCGGCTGGGATGGAAGGCTTTCGACGCTTCCACGGGCGAAGTGCTCTGGACTTCCACCGATTTCAGCCACGGCGAGTCGACGGAGCTGGGCACGGTCGAGCCCGACGTCTCGCTCCCGATGTTGACCTGGCGCGACGGCGGCGCGCTCATCCGCTACGACGCGCGAACCGGGCGCCGGATGTGGTCCGCTCCGCGCGTCCCCGTCGACTGTGCGAAGGGACAGTCGACCACCGCGATCACCTCGACGGCCGTCTACCAGGTGATGCTGTGCGGCACCGGATCCACCACGACGACCGCCATCCGCGCCCTCGACGCCCTGACCGGCACACCGATCGCCCAGCGCGACCTCGCGGTACCCGACGCCCGGCGGGTGCCGGAAGTGTCCGTGGTGGACGATGTCGTTTCGGTCGACTGGGACCAGCGAGCCGGTCCGCTTCGCCACGTGCACTTCGCTTCTCCCGACGACCTGCGCACCGCCGAGGTGACCGAACCCGCGAGCGTACTGTCCGCCGACCCGACCGCCGTCCTCAGCACGGTGGGCAGCAGAACGACGCTGACCGAGCGCGACCACCCCGCTGGGACCAGGCCACTTCCCGTCGTCCTCGGCCACGCCAGGTACTCCCTGCCGTATCGCGAGACGCTCCTGCTGGCCGAGGAGGTGGTCTCGATCGACGACGGCCTGCGCACGTGGCACCGCGGCGATCTCGTCGAGAACACGCCGCCGAACAGCCTCGCCCGGTGCGATCCGGCACAGCTGCTCCCGGCGCCGGGGATCGTGTTGATCCTGTGCGACGCCGCCACCACCGCCGAAACCCAGCAGATCATCGGTGCCGCTCACCGCTGATCGGCGACCGATCACGGTCTAGCGGGTGGCGCTCAGACCGAGGTGGACTGTGTCGGCGAAGGCGGTCAGGTCCCTGATCAGGACGTCGATGTCGCCCGTGGCTCCCGCGTCGGTGTGCAACCAGTCGGAGACGGTTTCGAAGAGGCCGCCGATGGTGGCGACGGCGAGGGCGTGCAGGTCGATGCCGATGCCTTCGGGCGGCACGAATCCGTATTCGCGCCAGAGGGTTTCGAGGAATTGGGCGGCCCAGCGGCGGTTGACGCGGCGCTGCTGTTCGACCTTGGCCGAGATGCCGCTGGCCTCGCCGAAGGTCACCTTCGCGACGCGCGGATCGTCGACCATCGAATGGGCGAAGGCGCCGATCACGGCGGCCACCACGGCGCGGCGGTCGCCGGAGGAGTCGGCCAGCGCCGCGGCGACCATGTCCTGGGCGCGTTCGCTCTGCTGCTGGAGCAGTGCCAGGTAGCAGTCCTCCTTGCTGTCGAACAGCTCGTAGAACGCCTTGTTGCCGACGAACGCGGTCTGGCAGATCTGCTCGATCGCGGTGTTGACATACCCCTCGGCGGCGATCAGCTCGAACGCGGCGGCCAGGATCTGCTCGCGGCGGCGGGCGCGGCGCTGTTCGGCGTCCAGTCCCTGGATGCGCCGGGAGCGCACTGGACTCTTGTCGGTCGACGTCACGCAGCTCAGCCTACCGATCGCGCAATAAGAACAAGACCTCTTGTTCATAACAAGAGAACCTGCTGTAATCGGGATCACCTACCGAAGGAGATGCCATGCGACGCTGCACGGCCACCCACCGATCCCGTCTCGGCACCACCGCCCTGCTCGGCGCCGTCGCGCTGACGCTGGCCGCGGGGACTGCCACCGCCGACGATTTCCAGCTCCCGCCGCTGCCGAACGAGGCGCAGGTGTACCCGGCGGTGGTCCCGCTGCCCACACCCCAGAACGACCCCTGGTACGCGGACCCGGCCGACCTCGACAGCCGCGCCAACGGCGACGTCCTCCGGAGCCGCGTCGTGCAGACGTACGCGCTCGGCATCCCCGTACCGGTGCACACCACCCAACTGCTCTTCCGCAGCACAGACGCGCAGGACACCCCCATCAGCACCGCGACCACCGTGCTCGTGCCGGGCATCCCGTGGCTGGGTCCCGGTGCGCGACCGCTCATCTCGTACCAGGAGGCCATCGACAGTCTCGGTCAGCAGTGCAATCCCTCGTACACCCTGCGGGCGGGCATCCAGAAGGAAGTCGCGCTGATCGGCCAGTTCCTGTCGGCGGGCGCGGCGGTGGCGGTCACCGATTTCGACGGGAAGCGCAACACGATCATGTCCCCGGCCGAGGGCCGGATGGTGCTCGACGGCATCCGCGCGGCCAAGCGCGGCGGCCTCGGCCTCGAGGCGTCGCCGGTGGGACTGTGGGGCTACTCGGGCGGCGGCAATTCCTCGGCGTCGGCGGCCGAACAGCGCCGTCACTACGCTCCCGAGCTCGAGATCAAGGGCAGCGCGCAGGGCGGCATCCCCGGTGACAAGGTCGCCATCGCCCCGTTCGCCATCTCCGGTCAGCAGCCGCAGGCCAATTTCACCGGTTGGCTGGCGGTGCTCGGCCTGGCTCGCGAGTACCCCGAGTTCGATCAGGCCCTGCAGACCTACCTCACACCGGAGGGCAAGCAGGTGGCCGCGGATCTCGAAAACCGTTGTCTCTACACCACTGTCGCGTCCACGCTGCTGCGTCCCGTGGTCGACTACCTGACCGATCCGGAGGCCGCGCTGGCCGCCGCGCACGAAGCACTCTCGGCGGCGAGTTTCGGCCGGCCCGAGAACACGCCCGACATCCCGCTGCTCATGTGGCACTCGACCACCGATCAGCTGCTGCCCGCCGAACTCGCCATCGACAAGATCGCGGCGGCCTATTGCGCACGCGGGGTGAACATGCGGATGTTCCGGGTGCCGATGTCGGAGCACATCAGCGCCGAGATCGTGCCCGAGCTGGGGACGGTCGCCTGGCTGCTCGCGGTGACCGCGGGGGCGGATCCGGGGCCGCGGGTATGTTGAGCGGGCGCCGGTGGGTGCGCGCCGCGGGCACGTCACTGCGGCAGCTCACCGTCATGCAGCGGGCCGGACTCATCGACCTCCGCCGACCGGACGAGCTGGTCCGGACCGCCCGCACCATGCGCTCGCTCGGCCCGATCGCCGGGGGGATTCGCACCTCGGCGCGCCGGGCACCGGAGCGGATCGCTCTCATCGACGGCACGGTCCGGGTGAGCTACGGGGAACTGGACCGGCACACCGACGCGATCGCGGCGCGCTGGTACGCCGAGGGGTTGCGCGCGCGGGACACGATCGGCGTCCTCGCGCCCGACGGGCTGGCATTGGTCGAAACCATCGCCGCCGCAGCCAAACTCGGCAGCAGGCTGGTGCTGCTCAACACCGGATTCGGGGCGGCGCAATTGCGTGACGTGCTGGCCCGCGAGCAGGTCGGCGCGCTCGTGCTCGATCCAGGGCTCGCCGTGCTCGCGACGGATCTGCCGGCGGGAATCACCCTGCTCGACCCCAGCCCGTCACCGCCGACCGACAGCACTCTGTCCGATTCACGCACCGCCACGGACCCTGCGCGCGGTGACCACAAGCACGCGATCGGGCTCGGGCGATTCGCAGCGAGCGGCGCACGGCTCCCCGATCCGGTGCGGCAGGGCGGCTTCGTCCTGCTCACCGGCGGGACGACCGGCACGCCGAAGGGCGCACCGCGCAGGGTCGAATCACCTTTGGCCGGTGCGCAATTCGTCGATCGGGTGCCGTTGCGACGAGGCCAGACGGTGCTGCTGTGCGCGCCGCTGTTCCACGGCACCGCCCTCTCGCAGTTCATCCTCGCGCTGAATCTCGGGTCGACGGTCGTGCTGCACGGCAAGTTCGACGCGGCCCGGGCGCTCGCCCAGCTCGCCGAGCATCACGCCGAGATGATCGTCCTGGTCCCGACGATGCTGCGCCGCATCCTCGATCTCGGTCCGGGAGTACTGACCGCCGCCGACACCAGCGCCCTGCGCATCGTGTTCACGGCCGGCGCGGCGCTGCCGTCGGCGCTCGGGACGCGGGCGATCGAGACGTTCGGCCCGGTGCTCTACAACTTCTACGGCTGCACCGAGACCGGCACCGCCACCATCGCCACACCCGCTGACTGGCTCGCCGCGCCGGGCACCGTCGGCCGAGCACCGGTCGGGATCACCGTGGCGCTCTTCGACGGTGACACGCCCGTCATCGAACCGGAGCGAATCGGGACCGTCCATGTCGGCAACTCGATCGCTTTCCAGGGGTACTCCGGCGGCGGCTCCAAGCAGGTCCGCGGTGGGCTGATGAGCACGGGCGATCTGGGCCACTTCGACAGCGGCGGGCGGCTTTTCATCGACGGACGCGACGACGACATGATCGTCTCCGGCGGCGAGAACGTCTTCCCCGGCGAGGTCGAGGACCTGCTCTACCGGCATCCGGCCGTCACCGAGGCCGCGGTGATCGGTGTTCCCGACGAGGAGTTCGGCCAGCGCTTGGCGGCCTTCGTGGTCCGCGCGGCCGACCTCGACGCCGACGCGGTGCGCACCTATGTGAAGGCGCATCTGGCGCGGTTCAAGGCACCGCGCGACGTGGTGTTCGTCGACGAACTGCCGCGCACGCCGACCGGCAAGATCGATCGCCGCGGACTGGCGGCCCTGCGCTGAGATGGTGGCGGCGGCGAGGGGTCGTCGCCACCGTCACCCGACGTCGGTGCCCTCGGCCGCACGATGGTCCACCGACGCGTGGGCTCGACGGGGACGCCCGTCGAGCGCCTCGGCCAGCGCGGGCCCGATCGTGCTCAGCGCGCGGGTGCCGGTGATGTTCCAGTGGGTGGCGTCGACCGGCACGTCGCGGATGTCACCGGCGATGTGGTCGCGCCAGGCGACGGCCACCCGGCCTTCGCCGCGGTCGTCGCGGTCGGCGGTGAAGAACAGCAGGTCGCCGTCGTAGACGCGGGGGCGGTGGGCCGCGCCGATCACCTGCGTGTGCAGGATGCCCGCGAAGAGCCGGTGCACCCGCTCCTCGGTCAGTTCCTCGAACGGGCCGGGCAGGCTCGACACCAGCGTGACCGCGTCGGCCGGCGTGAATTCGGTGACCGGAGTGGCGAGTTCGTGTTCGGTGCCGAACTGGCCGAGCAGGTCGCCCACCGTCACCGGATCCTCACTGCGGTAGCCGACGTCGCCGACGAAGGAATCCAGCATGGCCAGCACCTCCACCCGCTCCCCCAGGTCCCGCAGCCGGACCGCCATGGCGTGCGCGATCACCCCGCCGACGCACCAGCCGAGCAGCCGGTACGGTCCGTGCGGCTGGACGGCGCGGATCCTCGTCACGTAGTCGGCGGCCATGGCCTCGATCGACTCGGGGTGCGCGGTGTCCTCGGCGATGGCGGGCGACTGCAGGCCATAGATCGGGCAGGACAGTTCGGCGGACAGACCGGCGAAGCTCCAGGCCAGGCCGACCACGGGGTGCACGCAGAACAGCGGCGCGCCGCGGCCGCGGCCGCGCAGGGTGAGCACCGGCGCCAGTGCGGATTCCGCGGCTCCCTCGCCGACCCGGCGGGCCAGTTCGGCCGGGGTCGGGTCGCTGAACAGCCAGGCGAGGGCGACGTCGGCCGACAGTTCCGCGCGCAGGCGGGACACCACCCGGGTCGCCAGGATCGAGTTGCCGCCGAGATCGAAGAAGGAGTCGTCCGCGCCGACCCGGCCGGCGCCGAGGAGTTCGGCGAAGACCGCCGCGATCGTCTGCTCGGTGGCTCCCTCGGGCTCCCGGTACGCGCGGCCGGAGCCGAACTCGGGAGCCGGCAGCGAGGCGAGCGCCAGCTTTCCGTTCGGCGTCAGCGGCAGGGCGTCGATCACCATCACAGCGGCGGGAATCTGGTACTCGGGCAGCATGTTTCGCAGTCGGGCACGGACGGCGGCAGCCGTGATCTCGGCGCCCCTCGCCGCCACCACGTAACCGACGAGCTGCTGCCCCCTCGCCGGATCGTCGCGCACGACCACCACCGCCGCGGCGACACCGGCGCACTTCAGCAGCGCCACTTCGATTTCCGCGGGCTCGATGCGGTAGCCGCGAATCTTCACCTGCCGGTCCGCGCGACCGAAGTGCTCGAGTCCACCCTCGCGATTCCAGCGGCCGAGATCACCCGAGCGGTAGAGAACGCGGCCCACGGCACGGGGGTCCGCGACGAACCGGGTGGCGGTGAGCCCGGGCCGATGCAGGTAGCCACGGGTGACCTGCATTCCGCCGATATAGATTTCGCCCACGACACCGGTCGGCACGGGATGCAGCCGGGCGTCGAGCACCTCGACGGTGAGCCCGTCGAGCGGTCGGCCGATCGGGCTCCCGGCCCGGTGATGTTCGCCGTCGGTGATCGCGGTGTGTGTGACGTGCACCGTGGTCTCGGTGATGCCGTACATGTTCACCAGCCGAGGCCCATCGGACCCGTGCCGGTCGAGCCAGGAGGTGAGCCGGCGCGGATCCAGCGGCTCACCGCCGAACACGATGCGGCGCAGAGGCGGTGGGGCGTACTCGGCCGGCGGGCCATGAGCGGGCTCCGGCTCGCCCCGGACCTCCGGAACTCGCCCGGCGCCCTGCGTCGCCCGCGGCGGGATCCGCCGCGCGCTCGACGTCTCCTGATCCGCACGGCCCCGCGCGACGCGTTCGTTCGTCGTCGCCAGCGCGTCCGCCTCGTCCAGACCGGCGAAAGCGGACGGCGTCTGGCCCAGCACCGAAACCTGTTCGCGGCCGAGCATTTCACGCAGCCGCTCGGGTGACCGCGCGGTCTCGCGATCGACCACCACCAGCGCGGCGCCGGTGGTGAGCGCGCCCCACATCTCCCAGACGGCGAAATCGAACGCGGCCGAATGGAACAGCGCCCAGACATCGCCGGCGCGGGTGGTCAGTGCCCGCCGGGACCGCTCCAGCAGCGCGACGATCTGACGATGCTCGACCGCGACACCTTTCGGCGCGCCGGTGGACCCGGAGGTGTAGATCACGTACGCGACGTTCTCCGCACGAACCGGGGCGTGGCGGACCCGATCGGACAGCCCGACGGCGGCGCCCTCGCACCGTTCGGCCAGTCCGCCACCGGCGACCGGGCGCACGACCAGCCCGTCCTCGATCACGCGCACCGGCCGCGCGTCGGCCAGCAGGTAGTCGATCCGCTCGCGTGGCGACTCCGGGTCGATGGGCACATAGGCCGCGCCGCTACGGATCACCGCGAGAACGGCCACGATCAGCTCGGCCGAGCGGCCGACGCGGACCGCGACTCGTCGCTCGGGGCCGGCTCCCGCCGCCACGAGCCGCCGGGCCAGGACCGCGCTGCGGTCGTCGAGTTCCCGGTAGGTCAGCGTGGTCGTCCCGGCGCGGACAGCCGTCGCGGACGCGTGCCGGTGTGCCGCGACGTCGAACAGGTCGTTCAGCGTACGGTGGTCGCGGCGGTCGGCGGGGGGCGCCGCCGGGGCGCTCGCATCGGTCAGGTCGATGTCACCGACCGTCGCGGCAGGGTCGGCGGCGACCGCGCCGGCGAGGCGCTCGAGAGTGTGGGCGAACAGCTCGATCGTCGCGCGGTCGAACAGGTCGGTCGCGTAGGTGAACGCCAGCGCGATGGTGTCGGCGGCTGGTTCCGACATCGTCAGCTGGAGGTCGAATTTCGCGGGGGTGAGCGAGGATTCGACGGGTTCGACGGCCAGACCGGCCGTTGCCGTGTCGACGGCGGCGGCCGCGGTGAGCACCACCTGGAACAGCGGATGGTAGGCGCGGGTGCGCGGCGGATCAATCGCCTCCACGACGCGCTCGAACGGCAGATCGGCATTGGCCAGCGCACCCAGGTCGATGTCGCGGACGCGGGTGAGCACGCCGGTGAAGGAATCGGCGGGGTCGACGGTCGTGCGGAGCACGACCATGTTGACGAACATGCCGACCAGGTCGTCCAGCTCCGGCCCGCCGCGACCGGCCACCGGAGTGCCGATGGCGATATCGCCTCCCGCGCCCGAACGAGCCAGTGCCACAGCGAGAATCGCGTGCACCACCATGAACTGGGTCGCGCCGTGCGCCACCGCGAGCCGCCGCAGCGCCGACGCGAGTTCAGGGCCGAGTTCGAGGGTGACGACCGCGCCCACGCCCGACGCGACAGCCGGAAGGGGCCGGTCGACGGGAAGGTCGATCCGGGGCGCGAGCCCGGCGAGCCGGGCCCGCCAGTACCGTAGCTGACTGTCGAATTCCGCCGCGCCGGCCTGACCGGTGAGCCAGTCCTGCTGTGCCAGTGCGTAATCGGCGTAGGCGGCGGGCAGCGGCGCGAAGTCGGGCAGACCGCCGTGTCGCCGCGCCGCGTACGCGCCGAACAGGTCGCGCGCCAGCGGGCCCAGCGACCAGCCGTCGGCACTGATGTGGTGGACGACGAGGGCCAGCACGTGCTCGTCCGAACCGATCGCGAACAGCCTGGCCCGCAGCGGTGGCTCCGACGTGAGATCGAAACCCACGCTGCCGAATTCGGCCAGCGCGGGGTCCAGCCCAGCCGGGTCCACCATGACCCGATCGAGCGCGCCGCGCGCCCCGTCGATCGGCAGCACACGCTGGACACCGATGCCGTCGACCTCGGGGTACAGCGTGCGCAGCGGCTCGTGCCGCTCGATCACGTCGTCGAGGGCGGCCCGCAGCGCCGCGACCGACAGCGGACCACGCACGCGCACCGCCAAGGCGATGTTGTCCGCAGGCGACCGGTGGTCGATCCGGTTGAGCACCCACAGGCGCCGCTGGGCGGGAGCCAGCGGCAGGGCCGCCGGACGTTCGCGCCGCGTCACCGGTGGTCGCGGCGCCGTCCGCGAGAGCGTGCGCACCGTGGCGGCCAGCCGAGCCACGGTCGGCGCGTCGAAGACCGCGCGCACCGGGACGTGCTTGCTCGTCGCGGCGCCCAGCCGCGCCCCGAGCTGGGCCGCGAGCAGCGAGTTCCCGCCGAGGGCGAAGAAGTCGTCGTGCGCGCCGACCGGGGTACCGAGGAGTCCGGCCATGACCGTGCTCACCAGGCGTTCGACCGCGTCGGCCGGCTCGGCGCCGCGCCCGGTGGCGAAGGTGGGAGCGGGCAGGGCGGCCCGGTCGACCTTGCCGACCGGGGTCAACGGCAACTCGTCGAGCACGACCACGGTCGCGGGCACCGCGTGCGCGGCGAGCCGCTCGCGGGCGAAGGCCAGTACGCGGGGGATGTCCACCGTGTGTCCCGGTTCGGCGGTCACATAGCTCACCGGAACCAGCGCGCCCGCCGGATTGCGGCAGCCGGTCGTCACCGCGGCACGGATGTCGGCGTGCGCTGTCAGCACGGCGTCGATCTCGCCGGGCTCCAACCGGATGCCGAGGACCTTGAGCTGAAAGTCCGTGCGGCCGAGGAACTCCAGATTGCCCTCGGCGTCGGAGCGGACGAGGTCGCCGGTGCGGTACCTGCGCGTCCCGGACGGCCCGGCGACGAACCGCGCCGCCGTCGCGCCCGGAGCGCGCCGATAGCCGCGTGCCACGCCCGGCCCCGACAGGTACAGCTCGCCGGGCGCGCCCGCGGGCACCGGGCGCAGGCGCTCGTCGAGGACCTGTGCCGTCCAGCCGTCGAACGCCGCGCCCAGCGCGACCGGCGCACCGGCGACCAAGCGCCGGGCGGTGACGAAGACCGTCGTCTCCGTCGGTCCGTAGCCGTTCACGTAGGTCCGGCCCGGCGCCCACCGCGCGATCAGCGCCGGATCCGAAGCGTCGCCACCGACCATCAGCCCGCGCAGTGTGGTGTGCCTGCGCGGGTCGAGGGTCGCGAGCACGGCGGGCGTGATGATCGCGTGCGTCACCGCCTGCCCGGCGATGAGCTCGTCGAGTTCGGCGCCGCCGGTGATCTCCGGCGGCACGATCACCAGCGTCGCGCCGTGCGCGAAGGCCAGCAGGAGTTCGTTGACGAACAGGTCGAAGCCCGGCGAGGCGATCTGCAACACGCGCGCGTCGTCGAGTGGTCCGAGCGCGGCCGACACCTCGGCGAGCAGTGTGCCGAGCCCACGATGAGTCACCGCCACGGCCTTCGGCGCGCCGGTCGAACCGGAGGTGTAGATCACGTAGGCGAGCTGGTCGAGACGGGCCGGGGCCAGCCGGTCGGCATCGGTGAGCGGTGCCGGATCGTGCTCGGCGCAGCGGCGCAGGAGTTCCTCGTCGTCGAGCACGATCCAGGTGATCCAGCTCGGCAGCCCGGGCAGCACGGCCCTGGTGGTGATGCCGATCCGGGCGCCCGCCTCGGCCAGCAGCTGCCCGCGCCTGCTCGGCGGCTGCCGCAGGTCGACCGGGAGGAACGCGGCGCCGGTCGCGGCGACAGCCCACACCGCGCGCACCAGCTCCACCGATCGCGGCACCGCCACCAGCACCACGGTCTCCGGCCCGGCCCCCCGCGCCACCAGCTCGCGTGCGAGCCGGTGCGCGGTGTCGGCGAGCGCCCCATAGCTCCAGCTGCGCCCGCCGTCCACCACGGCGACGCGCTCCCCCGCCCCACCTCGACCGAGGAGCTCACCGAACGTGCCAAGCTGCCGGATCGCGGTCATCCACCGATTAGACCGACAACCCCCCACTTCCGAAAAGCCCGATTTCCATGGGCAACCGCCGACAGCGCGCGGGCGGCGTTCAGTCCGCGCTGCCCCTGATCGCCTCCTCGATCAAGTCGACGACCGGCCCCGGCTGCGACGCCAGGGAGGCGTGGCTCGCCGCGAGTTCCACGATCTTGCGCGGGTTCATCCGCTCGGCCATGCGGCGCTCGTTGTCCGGATGGATCATCCGGTCCTCCGTCGAGACCTGGTACCAGGTGGGCTTCGCCTTCCAGGCGGGCGCGGTCACCGTGTCGCCGAAGGTCGAGCCGAGCGGGGCCTTCTGCGTCACCGCCATCACCAGCGCCTCGTCGGCGGTCAGGTCCTGGCAGAAGCTGTCGTGGAACTCGTCCCGCGCGATCCACAGGTAGCCGTCCGAATCCGGGGCGATCGCGGCGACCGCGGCGGGCGGCTGCTGCTCGGTGATCGCGCCGGGGCTCTCCCCCGCGTCGGGCGCGAAGGCCGCGATGTAGACCAGTCCGACGACATTGGGCAGGTCACCGGCCTCGGTGATCACCGCGCCGCCGTAGGAGTGCCCGACGAGCACGACCGGGCCGTCGACCTGGGCCACCATCTTCCGCGTGCGCTCGGCGTCGTCGGCCAGCGAGGTGAGCGGATTCTCCACCGCGCGCACCTGCGTGACACCGCGCCGGTTCAGCTCGACGATCACCTTCGACCAGTGGGCGGCGCCACCCCAGAAACCATGCACCAGAACGATTGTCGGCTCCACAGCCATGAATGCCTTCTCTCGGGTCGGGTTCACCGCCGTTGACACGACGGACAAGAGCCACGATATTTGGATGATGAGGCAAATACCATGACTGATGGGCCAGAAAACTTTGCTGAACAACCGGCCGCCTCGGACCCGCTCGCCCCCGACAGCGAGCTGGACGCGCTCTCGGACATCCTGCACACCGTCCGGCTCCGCGGCGATCGGCTCGTCCGTTGTGCCCCGACGCCGCCGTTCGCGATCGCGATCCCCGCGGGCATCCGGCTGCTGCACATCGCCGAGCGTGGCGACCTCGTCGTCCACGTCGACGGCCGGACCGTCCCGCTGCGCGCGGGTGACATGGTGCTGCTCGCGCGCGGCGACCGTCACGTGATCGGCGTGGGGTGACGCCCCCGAACGCGAACTCACCGCGGCCGACACCGTCCGGCGCCTCGAGCAGCTGCCCGACCCGGCGACCCCGCGCTGGGTCACCGGAACCTTCCGGGTGGAGGAGGTGATCGCCGATCCGCTGCTGTCGGTCCTGCCCGCCGCCGTGGTCGTCCGCGCGGGCGCCGGACGCGATTGGCTGACGCTCAGTTCGCAGCTGCTCGTCGCCGAGCTCACCGACGCCAGACCCGGTGCGGGCGTGATGATCTCGCGCATTCTCGACCTGTTGTTCATCCACGCCCTGCGCGCCTGGTCGGCCGAGGACGACACCGCGCCCGGCTGGCTCACCGCGGCGCTGGACCCCGCGCTCGGTCCGGTCCTCACCGCGATCCACAACGAACCCGACCGTCCGTGGCCGGTCACCGAACTCGCGGCGCTGGCCAGGATGTCCCGGTCGGCGTTCACCGACCGGTTCACCCGGCTGCTCGGCCGCTCGCCCGGCGCCTACGTCACCGACCGGCGGCTCGAACACGCCGCGCACCTGCTCGGCTCCACCGACGAGCCGGTGGGCAGGATCGCCGGCGCGGTCGGCTACCACTCCGAAGCCGCGTTCAACCGCGCCTTCCACCGCCGCTACGGCATGCCGCCCCTGCGGTGGCGCAAGCGCGCGGACCGGGTCAGAACTCCCAGTCCTCGTCCTCGGTGTTGACGGCCTTGCCGATCACGTAGCTCGAGCCCGAGCCGGAGAAAAAGTCGTGGTTCTCGTCGGCGTTGGGCGACAGGGCCGACAGGATGGCCGGGTTCACCTCGCATTCGTCCTTCGGGAACAGGCCCTCGTAGCCGAGGTTCATCAGCGCCTTGTTGGCGTTGTAGCGCAGGAACTTCTTGACGTCCTCGGTGAGGCCGACCTCGTCGTAGAGGTCCTGGGTGTAGTCGACCTCGTTGTCGTAGAGCTCGAAAAGCAGCTCGAAGGTGTAGTTCTTGAGCTCGTCGCGCTCGGCCTGGGAGACCAGCTCGAGGCCCTTCTGGTACTTGTAGCCGATGTAGTACCCGTGCACGGCCTCGTCGCGGATGATCAGCCGGATCATGTCGGCGGTGTTGGTGAGCTTGGCCCGCGAGGACCAGTGCATCGGCAGGTAGAAGCCGGAGTAGAACAGGAAGCTCTCCAGCAGCGTGGAGGCCACCTTGCGCTTGAGCGGGTCGTCGCCGTTGTAGTACGACAGGACGATCTCGGCCTTGCGCTGCAGGTTGCGGTTCTCCTCCGACCAGCGGAACGCCTCGTCGATCTCCTTGGTGGAGCACAGCGTGGAGAAGATGGAGCTGTAGCTCTTGGCGTGCACCGACTCCATGAACGCGATGTTGGTGTACACCGCCTCCTCGTGCGGGGTGAGCGCGTCCGGGATCAGCGAGACCGCGCCGACGGTGCCCTGGATGGTGTCGAGCAGCGTCAGGCCGGTGAAGACCCGCATGGTCAGCCGCTTCTCATCGGGGGTCAGGGTGTTCCAGGAGGGGATGTCGTTGGACACCGGAACCTTCTCCGGCAGCCAGAAGTTGCCCGTCAGACGATCCCAGACCTCGGCGTCCTTCTCATCGGGCACCCGATTCCAGTTGATGGCATGTACCCGATCGATGAGCTTCATTCCGCCTCCACACCTTTCCGCCAGACCGTTTACCCGCACCGCCGCCGTGCGCGAGCCCGTTCACCTGAACACTACTCGTAGTGGGTGACATCGCCAGTAAGCACAACAGCTTGTGTTGCGGCGCGCCCCGCCCGGCCAGGATGACCGTACCGACGCACCACACACGCGGCCCCTATTGTGCGCCACGACCGCCGCCGCGCCACCATCGCATCGCCAGAGATCCACCACATTCGCCCACCGACCCGTCACCGCGTGAAGCCGGCCACTCGGTCCGCCGCCGCCCTTTGCTTTCTCCCCGCGCACCCGGCAAACTGCGGCTCGCGCTGTCCACCACCGGACCGCGATCTTCCAGGGGGATCACTCATGCCGCGCCACGTCACCCGAGCCGCTGTTCCGCTGGCCCTGCCACACGGGCCGAGGGCCGACACCGAGCAGTCGCCGGCACGGCGGCGCTTCGGGCGGAAAACCCCTGCGCGACAGCTCGTTCTGGCCGCCGCGGCCGTGGTGCTGGCCGGGTGCGGAACTGCCGAGTCGTCGCGCGCAGCCGAACCGCCCGCCTTGCCGCCGGTGTCGGCGGACTGGTGGCACACCGTTCCGCAGACCGACGAGCAGAAGGCCGAGGTCGCCGCGCGGGCCCGGCAGATCGATGTCTGTGCGCTGGTCCCGCGCTCGGAGCTGGCCGCGCTCGGCGAGGTGCGCACGGTCGACAACGACCAAACCGATTCCTGCCGGGTCGCATTCGCGTCGAACGGAGCGGTGGACAAGCTGAGCTGGGCGTCGATGGTCCTGTTCGGCGATGTCCCGCGCTTCCCCGGCTACACCGAGACCCAGCTCGGTGATGTCTCGCTGTCGATCCTGCCCGGCGACGAGGCCGAGGGCGCCACCGAGAAGACCTGCAACGCCACCGCGCGGTTCCGCTCCGGCGCCGCTCTCTACTTCCAGACCACCACGCCGAGCGCGGTCGACGGGTGCGCACGGCTGACCGCGCTGGCCGGTGCCACGGTGCAGCGCTGGCTGACGGCGCCGCCGCAGGGCACCTCCCCCGATACGCGGCGCACGGCCCTGCACGGCGCCGACCCGTGTGCCGTGCGGGCCCGCCTCGACGGCACCGGCGACTTCGGTGTGCCGACCATCACCGGCTGCGGGTTCACCTACCGCGGCGCGGATGTCGTCATCTCGTACAAGCTGCTCGAGCGCGCTTTCCTGAGCAAGACCGAGCAGAACATCGACGGGCGGACCGTGTACGCGCGCGACACCAGCTTGGTCGCCGTCGTCGGCCCGGAGCTGCCGCCTGGCCCGACCGGCTTCGGCGGTAACGTGGTTCCGGTGGTCGACGTTTTCGCCGATACCGAGGATGTCGCGAAAGACGTGATGCGACAGCTTCTACCGCTGTTCCCCCCTGCCTGATCCGAAGGGACCCGCCGTGCGACGCACACTCCCGCTCCTCGCGGCGGCCCTCACGCTGGTCGCCTGCCAGGGCGAGGCGGTGGACGACACCATGCCGCGGGGCGGGTTCTGGTCCACCGCGGCGATCTCGGACCAGGACCGGTCCGAGGTGCTGCGGAAGGTGCGCGCGCTCGATGTGTGCGGGCTGCTGCCCCGCGTGCGGCTGGGCACGCTGGGCAAGGTCAGGGACGTCGAGAACGTGCATCCTCAGCAGTGCCGGTTCAACATCGCCGTCGACGGACATCTCACCGGGATCGACGCCACCTGGAGTACGGGGGTGAGTTTCTCCGGCGAGCCGAGCATGGACCTGCCGGTGCGCGAGCGGTCCATGGGCGATGTGCGCGTGCTCTTCCACGACGAGCCGTCCGGATCCGACGATCCGCAGGTCCGCGGAAGCTGTCAGGCGTGGGCGCGCTTCATCTCCGGCGCCGATCTGTCGATGAGCGTGCGGGCGCCGCGCGACGCCTGCGCCACCGCGGAGACGCTGATGCGGATCGCGCTGGTGCGGTGGCGCGAGGAACCGGCGCAGGGCAGCTCACCGGATTCGGACCGGACGGTGGTGACCGGGACCGACCCGTGCGCCGTCGCCCCGCTGCTCGGGGTCACCGTGCCCGTGGCCGATCAGGGTGTCACCACGTGCAAGCTGACGGTCGACGGGCACGCCGCGATCGTCACCTACGACTACAACGAGGAACGCACGATCGTCGACGACGTCCCCGCCTTCACCGTCGGCATCCGTCAGGTGTACCGCTTCGAGGGCACCCAGTCCGATGTCACGGCCCTTTCGGCGATCGTCGGCCCGCGCATGGCGCCCGGCCCGACCGACGCCCTGCTCGGCCCCCGGGTGCCGACCGTGGCGGTGACCGCCGATTCGGCCGTCGCCGAGCGGGTCATGCGCGAAACCCTCGCCGTGTTTCCCTGAGCAGGGTCACAACATTCCGGGCACGATGTTTGCGGCCCGATTGCCACCCGGGCAGACTCGGTGCGCGGGCCGGTTCCACCGAGGACAGGGGTGCTGATGAATCGTCGGATGGTGCTGGCCGCCGCGGTGTTGCTGTGCTGCGCCGCGTGTGGTGACGATGACGCGAGCGAATCCCGGCAGGAGACCGCGCCGCCCGCGCCGGTGATCCCGGCGCCACCGCCCGAATTCTGGTCGCAGCCCGCCACGACCGAACAGCAGCGCGCGACCGTCGCCCAGGCGACCAGGCAGATCGACGTGTGCGCACTGATCCCGCGCGACACCCTGTCGAGCATGGCCGAGATCCACGACGTGACCGTCGGCCTCGACTCGTGCCGCGCGGTGCTCGGTTCGGCGGCGCCGGGCGAGGGCACCACCCTCACCTGGCACGCGACGCTGCTGCCCGACCTGACGCCCGGTCGCGGTGTGAGCAAGAACCTCGGCGACGTGCAGATCCGCCTGGTCCCCGACCGCGACGACGCGATGCCGCGCTCCTGCGGCGCCACCGCCCACTTCCCGGCGGGCGCCGCCTTCTACCTCGGCCTGACCACCCCACCCGGCCAGGACCCGTGCGCGGTCGCCGACGGCTTGCTGCCCGGCATGCTCGACCGCTGGCGGGCCGCCCCGCCACAAGGCACTTCCCCCGATACCGTCGCCACCGTGCTGCTCGGCGCCGACCCGTGCGCGGTGCGCGCGAATCTGGCGGGCACCACGCCCAGCGACGAGCAGCGCCTGACCCAGTGCCTGTTCGGCTACCGCGGCGAGAAGATCACCGTCGGCTACGAGTACCGCGTTCCCGCCTACCTGGCCGCGAACAGTACCGAGGAGCACCTCGACGGCCGCACCGTGCACCGCTCGGTCTCGGTGTACGACAGCAGGATTCCGATCTACACGGCCGCCGTCGGCCCCGAACTCCCGGCCGAATCGACCGCGTTCGGTCGCCGGATCCCCATCGTCGAGGTGGTCGCGAGCACCGACGACGTCGCCAGGGACGTGATGACGCGCGTCCTCACCCTGTTCCCCCAGAGCTGACCCACCGGCCTACTTCGCCGCGGTCCAGGTGCGAGCCTGCTCCGCGGCGATGGCGACCAGCCGGTCGTAGCCGAAGTTGATGTCGACGAGGTGGGATTCGAACAGCGGAATCTCGTTCATCCGGTCCGGGCCGGTGATCTCGACGTTGTAGAAGTTGTACCCGCCATGTTCCTCGCACTGCCCCCTGCCCCGAGCGGCGGTCGAGGTCCACGAAGATTCAGAGTGCGGTGGCGCTGCGGGAAAGGTCGTGTAGCCCAACAGGATCGAGATGATGCCGAACGCGTACGGCGCGGACGGCACGGTGACCGGCTGCGGGCTGTCGTCCCCGCTGAGCGCACCGGGATCGGTACAGGCCACCTGATAGCCGGGCCCGAGTGGCAGACCCCACCGCAGCGAGATCAGGCTCAGGTCCGCGTTGCCGAACAACGACAGCAACGGATCCTGCTGAGCCACCGAGTAGGCGACGACGCATCCGAACTCCCCGCGCCGCGTGCACACGGGAATCCGCGCGAAGTCGCCGCCGGTGGTGCTGCCACGTGCCGTGGTGACGTTGCCACCCATGAGGAATGCCCCGACGAGCCGGGATCGAAGGGCCGGGTCCGGATCGATGTGTTCCCGGATCAGCCTGCGCGCCATCAGCGTGCCCTGCGAGTGACTGATGAAGATCACCCCGCGGCCACGGTTCTCGGTCGCCAGGTACTCGTTCCACGCGTTCTCGATGTCGCGGTAGCCGACCTGGGTGAGGTCAACGCCGGTCGCCAGACCCAGTGGCAGCGCGGGCAGCGTGACCTGGCGGTAGACCGGCGCGAACACCCGGCACAGGTTCGAGAACCGCGCCGCCTGGTACGTCGCGATCGACCGCACCTCCGGCTGGGCCACCGGATCCTGGTTCAGCGCGACCTGGTTGCTGACGGTGGGATAGAGATAGAAACAGTCGACCGGTTTGTCGGCCTCGGCGACCGGCGCGGGCGAGCTCACCTCGCCGGTGCCGAGGTCGGTGGTGTCGAGCGGCAGATCGCACGGATCGCCTTGCGCCGCCGGATGACACAGCCACGTGGTGGCACCGGCTGTCTCTGGCAGCGCACCCGCCGGCGCGGCGGGCAGTACGCAGGCGGCAACCGCCGCGACGACGACAACACCCGCGCCGAACAACCGCACCACGGTCACCGCACCCTCTTCACCACTCGCACCGGTCCAGACCCGGCACGGACAGTACCGCCGGATCGGGCGGTGCGGACCGGATTCGGGTCAGATGCCCAGAACCAGCTTCGCCGTCGTGAAGTAGATGATCAGCCCGGTCGCGTCGACCAGGGTGGTCACCATGGGCGCCGAGACCACGGCGGGGTCGATGCGGAACTTCTTGGCCAGCAACGGCATCGTGCCGCCGATGGTGGCCGCCCAGCCGCAGATGAGCACCAGGGTGATCGCCACGACGACCGCGATCTTCGGGCCGACGAACAGGGTGCCGATCAGCAGCCCCGCCGCGGCGAGCATGCTGCCGAGCACCAGCCCGACGCGGCACTCCCGCCAGATCACCTTGAACAGGTCCGAGACCCGCACCTCGCCCACGGCCAGGGCGCGCACACACGCGGTCGCGGCCTGCGCGCCCGCGTTGCCGCCGGCGCCGATCAGCAACGGGATGAACAGGGCCAGGCTCGCCGCCTGCTCGAGGGTCGTGGAGAACACGTCGGTGACGCTCACCGTCAGCGTGGCCGCGAACAGCAGCAACATCAGCCACAGGGCCCGGTAGCGCGCCAGCTGGAACACCTTGGCGGCCATGTAGTGGCCCTCCCACGGCGCCGAACCGGCCTGCTTGGCCACGTCCTCGCTGTCGGCGGCCTCGAGCACCTCCATCGCGTCGTCGATGGTGAGCAGGCCGACGACCCGGTCCTCGCTGTCGACAACGACCAGGTTGATGTCGTTGGTCGAGCTCATCAGGCGCGCGGCCTTCTCGGCGGAATCGGTGGCGCGCACGAAAGCCGGTTCGGTGACCACCAATTCGGAGACCATGGCCTCGGGGGCGTGCAGCACCAGCTCGCGCAGCTCGACGATGCCGGTGAGCTTGCGACCGCAGTCGACCACGGGCAGCGTGTACACCGTCTCGGCGTTGGCGCCCTTGGCGCGTACCCAGCTCAGCGCCTGGGCGACGGTGAGATTGTCCGGCAGCGCGACGACTTCCGGCGTCATGTACTGCCCGACCGAGCCCTCGGGGTAGCCGAGCAGCGCGGCGGTCATCCGGCGCTCGCGCGGGCTGAGCCCGGCAAGGACCTTCTTGGCGACCTTCGCCGGCGCCTCGTGCAGCATGCGGGCGCGGTCGTCGGGGTCCATCGCCTCGACGAGATCGCGGAAGCTCTTCTCCCGCAGGCCCTGCAGGATCTGCTGCTGGTCGACCGGCTCGAGCTCCTCGAAGACGGTGATGGCACGGTCCTTGTCGAGCAGCCGGAACACGACGCCTGCCTGCACGGCGTCCATGCGGGCGAGCGCGTCGGCGATGACGTGCGGCGGGCGGTTGTCGAGCCAGTCCATGGCGCCGTCGACCCGGTGGGTCTCGACGATGTCGCGCACCGACTCCGACAGGATCTCCAGCGCTTCGGTCACCGAATGGTCTTCGGCGACAACAGGAGTCGGCTCGGGGCGCGGCGAATCCGCGTCGGGGGTGACGTGACGTGCTTCGATGAGATCGATCTGCGACATGGGAGAGTCCTCTGGTGCGAATGCGCGCACACCCACGACGAGGCCGCGGGAATGCTACGAGAGTGGATCGGGAAACGGTGTGGCACACCGCGGGCGTCGACCACCACGACCGTGTCGCACAGCCGATCTCACCGGCCGGGAATCAGTGCGAGGACGAAGGGGCGACGCCGCGCGGCCTTCGACTGGGGGGTTCGCTGCGCATCGCAACACCACCTCCTCGCCGTCGCTGCAGGCCATCGCCGATGCAGATCGCTTGGAGTACCCACCCGGGCACACCCTTCCACCTGCAGAATACATGCGAGGGTCGCACGTTTCATCTTCACCGGGCGTACCACTGGTCACAGTGATCCACATCACACCGATTGCGGCAGACCTGCGATGACCGTGTCGACCGCCCGCTCGGCCAGCGGCCACAGTTCGGCCCGATCCAGATGGCGCAGCGGGCCACGCAGGGCGAGTTCGGCGAAGCCGTGCACCGTCGACCAGCAGCTCCACGTGGCGGCGGCGCGGGCGGCGGGATCGAGATCGCCGATGTGGACCATCATGTCCAGCGCGTCGGTCAGGGCGAGGTAAGCCGGCGAGTCCCGGACGGATTCGGGCGAGGTGTCCCCCGCGCCGAAGAAGGCCACGGCGAACCACCCCGGCTCGGCGAGCGCGAACCCGATGTAGCCGAGCCCGACCGCGCGCAGCCGGGCGCGCGGGCTGTCGGGCACCTGCTCCGCGGCCATGCCGACGGCCATCGCGGCCTCGATCGCGGCCGACACCGCGCGCAGCAGCGCCTGCCGATCGGGAAAGTGCCGGTAGGCGGCATTGGGCGTGACCCCGACGCGCCGAGTGGCCGCACGGATCGTGAGCGCCTCGGGTCCGCCCGACCTGGTGAGCTCCAGACCCGCGTCGACCAGGGCGGCGGCGAGATCGCCGTGATGATAGGCCAACCCTTGACGCTCCTCTCCGGCGAAGTCTACGGTGTGAACATATCAAATGTGCACGCCGTAGACATTGAAGGGTGATCCCCATGACCGCATTGCCGACGATCGTCGACCACGACACCTGGCAGGCCGAGCTCGACAAGCTCCGCGTGCGCGAGAAGGCCGCGACCCGCGAACTCGACGCCGTCGCGGCGCAGCGGCGCCGCCTGCCCGCCGTCGAGCTGCCGCCGTACACGCTGAAAGCCGAGGACGGCAGCGATGTCACGCTCGCCGAGGTCTTCGACGGGCACTCTCAGCTGATCACCTACCACCACATGTGGACCGACGGGAACACCTGGCAGTGCCCCGGCTGCACCGGCCTGACCGCGCAGTACGCGCGGCTGGACTTCCTCGCCGCCTACGACGCGCGCTTCGTGATCGTCACGCAGGGGCCGATCGAGGAGGTACTGGCCTACAAGCACCGGGTGGGCAACACGATGACCTGGTATTCGACCCACGACAGCCCGTTCGGCGCCGACATGGGTGCCGGACCGGGCGCGGGCTTCGCGGTGAACACCTTCCTGCGCGACGGCGACACCGTCTACCGCAGCTGGCACACCGACGGCCGCGGCACCGAACAGCTCGCCTACACCTTCGGCCTCGTCGACGCGCTGCCCTACGGCAGGCAGGAGGAATGGCAGGACAGCCCCGAGGGCTGGCCGCAGTCGCCGACCTACAGCCGCTGGCCCAGCTCCAAGGACATCGCCGCCTCCTACGGCGACCCGAACGCCTGATCCGCGCGGAGCCCGAATTCCGGCATGCCGACCGGATAACGGCCGGTCCAGGATTCGGCGCGGCGCGCGTTCAATAGTTGCGCGGGTGCCCCACGGTGGGAAAAGTGGGCGGGGCAGTTCACGTCAGATCCACACACCGAGGAGAAACTCGTGCGCTTCGGCATCTTCGTCCCCCAGGGTTGGCGGCTCGACCTGGTCGGCATCGAACCGGCGGACCAGTGGGCGGTGATGCGTGAGTTGGCGCAGCGCTTCGACGCGGGCTCGGACTGGGAATCGATCTGGGTGTACGACCATTTCCACACGGTGCCGGTGCCGACGAACGAGGCCACCCACGAGGCGTGGACCCTCATGTCGGCTTTCGCGGCCAGCACCTCCCGGGTTCGGCTCGGCCAGATGTGTACCGCCATGAGCTACCGCAACCCCGCCTACCTGGCCAAGGTGGCCGCCACCGTCGACCTGATCTCCGGTGGCCGGGTGGAGATGGGCATCGGTGGCGGCTGGTACGAACACGAGTGGCGCGCCTACGGTTACGGCTTCCCCTCCGCCGGTGAGCGGCTGGGCCGGCTCGACGAGGGCGTGCAGATCTTCCGGCAGGCGTGGTCGACCGGCCGGGCCACCCTGAACGGCAAGTACTACCAGGTCGACGACGCCATCGTGCATCCGAAGCCGCTGCAGGAGAACGGCATCCCGATCTGGATCGCGGGCGGCGGCGAGAAGAAGACGCTGCGCATCGCCGCGACCTACGCCGACTACACCAACTTCTCCGGCGAGCCGGCGGAGTTCACCCGCAAGTCCGACATCCTGCGCGCCCACTGCGCCGAGGTCGGCACCGACTTCGCCGCCATCACCCGCAGCTCCAACTTCAACGCCATCGTCGGCAGCACCGAATCCGAAGTCCAGGAACGACTCTCGACGGTGATCGACCGCTACACCCCGTTCCTCGGCGCCGACGAGGCCAAGCTGCGCGTGCACGAACTGTTCGACAACAGTGCCGCCGTCGGCACGCCCGAGCAGATCGTCGAACGCCTCAGCGCCGTCAAGGATCTCGGCCTCGCCTACGCCATCCTCAACTTCCCCGAAGCCGCCTACGACACCTCCGGCATCGAGCTCTTCGAACGCGAGGTCATCCCGGCGCTGCGCTGACCCGACCGCGCGGAACCCGAATCACGGCCCCGTTTGTGGCCTTGACCACATGTGCACGGGACGGCTATGGTCTCTCGCCAACAGAGCTGGACACTCGTTCAAATGGACGATTGTCCACCTGAGGATCGAGGGAAGTACATGGCCAGCACGGCGATTCGGCGGCTGATTCGGCAAGGGCGATCGCCATGGCGCAGCCGGCTGACGCGATGGTCGGTGGCGGCGACGCTGGTCGCGGGAATAGCGGCGACCGGGGGCGGACAAGCGGGCGCGGAGACGGGCGCGGAGTTGTCGCCCCTTCGAGCGCAGGGCGCGGCGCTGGTCGACGGGTTCGGGCGAACGGTGCTCCTGCACGGGGTGAACAACGTCGACAAGGACGCGCCGTATCTGATGCCCGGTGACGGGTTCACCCTCACCGATTCCTCTGCGGCGGTGCTGGCCCGGCACGGGTTCAACACGGTGCGGTTGGGCGTGTCGTTCGACGGGCTGATGCCGACCGAAGGGGTGGTCGACACCGCGTACCTGGACCGGGTCGAGAACGTGGTGGACACGCTCGCGGCGCACGGGATCTACACCCTGCTCGACAATCATCAGGACGGTTTGTCGGAGATCTGGGGAGGCAACGGATTCCCCGAGTGGGCCCTGCGCGCACGACCCACCGACGGTGAGCCGAACCCCGGATTCCCGCTGTACTACCTGATGCCGAGCATGAACGCGGGCTGGGACGAGGTGTGGAACAACACCTACGGGGTGCTCGATCACCTCGGGAACGCGCTGGGCGCGCTCGCCGAGCGGATGAACGGGCGCGCGAGCGTGCTCGGGATCGAATTGCTGAACGAGCCGTGGCCCGGCTCGCCGTTCCTCACCTGCTTCCCCAACGGCTGCCCCGACTTCGACACGAAATACCAAAGCGCACTGCAGAAGCTGACCGACGCGGTACGGGCGCGCAATGCCGCGGTGCCGGTGTTCTGGGAACCGAATGTCACCTGGAACGAGACGATGCCGAGCCATCTCGGCAAGAATCCACCGATCACCAGCCCGAATATCGTGTTCTCGCCGCACGATTACTGCATTCCGAGTCAGCTCGCCATCTACCTCGGCCTGCCCGAGGAGCTGCGGGCGGTGTGCTCGGTGCAGCAGGACAAGACCTGGGCCAATATCGACGCGTTCACCGGGCGCACCGACATCCCCACCCTCGTCACCGAATTCGGTGACGGCGATCCGACCGTACTGCGCAACACCACCGCCCGCGCCGACGAGCGCTTCGTCGGCTGGCACTACTGGCACTACAGCGCCGGCGAGGGCGATCCGTTCCGCGGGGACCTCGGCCGGGAGCTGGTTCGCACCTATCCGCGAGCCACGGCGGGCACGCCCGAAGCGATGGTGTTCGATTCCGGCACCGGCGATTTCGCGTACCGGTACCGGCCCCGCGCCGCCTCGGCCCCGACCGAGATCTACGTCTCCGACCTGGCGCATCCCGAGGGCTACGAGGTGCGGGTTACCGGCGGCCGGGTCACCTCGGCGGCGGGCGCGCGGATCGTCACCGTGGAGGCCGACGGCACCGGGCCGGTCACCGTCCGGATCCACCGCCCGGGTTCATCGGGCGCCGAGCTGCCGAGCGGCGGCGGGAGCGGTTCCGGCGGGAGTGGATCAGCCTCCGGATTCCCCTGGTCGACCGGCTCGGCGGGCTGAGAGAAGCGCCGTCCGTCTCCGGGCAGGTGGAATGGTCGGCCCGCGGTCACGTCATCGCTTCTCCGGTAGCGGGTCGGCGAAACCCCAGCCCTCTCCGAGGAGGTCGTCGACGGCTGCCACCGCATCGGCGAGGCGTCGCCGATGCGGGCCCGACAGCACGACGAATCTCCTTCCGGTCCGGGCAAGTTCGTCGCGGAAGCGCTGAGTCATCCACGGGCGCAGGTGTTCGCCGTCGCGCAGGCCGTCATCCTCGAACGGCACACCGACGTGATCGGTGAGCAGCCAGAGGTGCTGCCGCGCGTCCGCGGCGAGGCCGGGATGGGCGTAGCCGAGGTAGCGCTCGTGCCAGATCGAGGTGGCGAACGCGTCGGTGTCGCAGACGAGCACGGGGCCCCCGTCGCGGGCGGCGAGATCCTCGATCGCCTGCTGGCGCGCCGCGATGCGCGGGAACTCCGCCGACGCGAACTCGACCTGCGACCAGTGCGCACCGGGGCCGAGGGCGGCGAGTTTGCGCGCGCTGTACTCGCGGCCGTACTCGGGAACGTATCGGGCGCCGTAGTGCTCGGCCAGCGCGTTCGCCAGCGTGGTGGTGCCCGTCGATTCGGCGCCGAGCACGACCACCCGCCGCGCGAGTGCGGCGCGCACGGGGGCGGCGAGATACCGCCACTCGGCCGCGGGGTCGGCCCGAACAGCGGTCGCCGACACGGGATATCGCGTCCGTGCCGAGTCCACGTCGATCGCGTCCGCGCCGAAGCGCCTGCCCAGTTCGGGGCCGTACACCTCCGAGGTGAAGACCGCGTCGACCGCTTCGGGTACCGCCGCGCGGAAGACCGCCATGTGCGCGTCCCACACGTCCGGGTCGGTCAGATCCATCGGAATGTCGTCGACCGTGCCGACGACGTGAATGTGCTTCTCCGCGTGGACTTCCCGCATCCAGTCGACACGGTCGGCGAGGGGGATGGATTCCACCGAGGACGCGCACACCAGCACGGTGAGCCGGTCGCACCGGGCCGCGGCGGTGCGCACCAGGTGGTGGTGACCCGGGTGCGGCGGATAGAACTTGCCGAGCACCAGACCGTGGCCGTACCAACTCATGCCGCGACCATCACCGGCGACTCGACCACATCGCGCCGCCACGCGATCAGTCCGCGCACGCACAGCGCGAGGAAACCGAGGTACAGCAGGGCGGTCAGGAAGAGTCCCTTGTAGGCGTAGAGCGGGATGTAGACGAGGTCGGCCGCGATCCACAACCACCACGACTCGAGCCGCTTGCGGCACTGTCCGTAGGTGGCCATCAGCGACAAGGCCGTGGTCAGCGCGTCCCAGAACGGGACCGTGGATTCGGTCGCGGTGTCGAGCAACACGGTGATCACGGCGGTGCCGAGTACGCCGGCGGTGATCAGCAGTGCCCACTCGGTGCGCGTGGTCCGGCGCACCGGCACCTTGTCGGCCACGCGGGGGCCGTGCGTCCACGTCCACCATCCGTAGGCGGCGAGGGCGATGAAGACCACCTGCAATCCGGCGTCGGCGAACAGGCCGGCCTGGGTGAACAGCAGGATGAAGAACAGATTGTTCGCGATGACGATGGGCCAGTTGGCGATGTGCTGCCGGGCAACCAGCCAGACGCACAGCGCACCGCTGCCGAAGCCGAGCACCTCGGTCCAGCTCACCGGGGTGCCGAGCACCGTGAACAGCGGCTGCTGCAGAGCAGCGATCAGATCGAGCACGGCGTTCCCCCACGTCGCTATTGGTCGGATCGACAATAACCCAGGCGCCGTTGCGGCGCAAGCGATCGCGGCAAGGTCTCCGCCGGGTGTTCGTTAAGCGGCGTGGCGCACGCTCGGCACCATGACCTACGCAGCACCGCCCCGACGCGCGACGAGGACCGGCGCCTACGAGCGCGACGCCGAAGGCCACCTGAGGTACGTCGCCGCCGAGCCCGCCGAGCCCGCCCCGCCGAAGGACGAATTCGTCCGCACCGGAACCACTTCCGACGGTGCCGAGACCGGCGTCATCCCCGCCTTCCTCATCGACATGGCCCTGCACGCCGCGATCGGCGCCACGGTCTGGCATCTCGCCGCGGGCCCGATCGCCGTCATCTACGGCATCCTCGCCTGGCTCACCGCCTCGTTCCTGCACCGCACGATCGTCCAGCGCCTCACCCGAACCACCATCGGCAAGTGCTCCTTCGGCCTGCGCCTGCGCAACTCCGACGGCACCTACCCCTCCCTCTGGCAGCTCATCGCCCAGTGGTTCCGCGGCGGCTGGGCCTGCTTCGACGTCTTCGGCACCTTCAGCTGACAAAAAGGGCGGCCTCCCAACGGAGGCCGCCCTTTTTGTCACGTGCTCAGCTCACAGCATGCAGGAGACGCAGCCCTCGACCTCGGTGCCTTCCAGGGCCATCTGGCGCAGGCGGATGTAGTACAGGGTCTTGATGCCCTTGCGCCAGGCGTAGATCTGGGCCTTGTTCAGGTCGCGGGTGGTGACGGTGTCCTTGAAGAACAGGGTCAGCGACAGGCCCTGGTCCACGTGCTGGGTGGCCGCGGCGTAGGTGTCGATGATCTTCTCGTAGCCGATCTCGTAGGCATCCTCGTAGTACTCGAGGTTGTCGTTGGTGAGATACGGGGCCGGGTAGTAGACGCGGCCGATCTTGCCTTCCTTGCGGATCTCGATCTTCGACGCCACCGGGTGGATCGAGCTGGTGGAGTGGTTGATGTAGGAGATCGAGCCGGTCGGCGGGACGGCCTGCAGGTTCTGGTTGTAGATACCGAACTCCTGCACCTTCGCCTTCAGCTCACGCCAGTCGTCCTGGGTGGGGATGTGTACACCGGCGTCGGCGAAGAGCTGACGCACCTTGTCGGTCTTGGGCTCCCATACCTGCTCGGTGTACTTGTCGAAGTATTCGCCGCTGGCGTACTTCGACTCGGCGAAGCCACCGAACGCGGTGCCGCGCTCCTTGGCGATCAGGTTCGAAGCCCGGATCGCGTGGTAGACCACGGTGTAGAAGTACATGTTGGTGAAGTCGATGCCCTCTTCGGACCCGTAGTGCACCCGCTCGCGCGCCAGGTACCCGTGCAGGTTCATCTGACCGAGGCCGATGGCGTGGGACTCGTTGTTGCCCTGCTCGATCGAGGGCACCGAGTAGATGTGCGTCTGGTCCGACACCGCGGTGAGCGCGCGGATCGAGGTCTCGATGGTCTGGCCGAAGTCCGGGGAGTCCATCGCCTTGGCGATGTTGAGCGAACCCAGGTTGCAGGAGATGTCCTTGCCGACCTTGGAGTACGAGAGGTCGTCGTTGAACTCCGACGGGGTGGAGACCTGCAGGATCTCCGAGCACAGGTTCGAGTGGGTGATCTTGCCCTTGATCGGGTTGGCCCGGTTCACCGTGTCCTCGAACATGATGTACGGGTAGCCCGACTCGAACTGCAGCTCGGCGATGGTCTGGAAGAACTCGCGCGCCTTGATCTTCGACTTGCGGATGCGCTTGTCGTCGACCATCTCGTAGTACTTCTCGGTGACGTCGACATCGGCGAACGGCTTGCCGTAGATGCGCTCGACGTCATACGGCGAGAACAGGTACATGTCCTCGTTCTTCTTCGCCAGCTCGAAGGTGATGTCAGGAATCACCACGCCCAGCGAGAGCGTCTTGATGCGGATCTTCTCGTCCGCGTTCTCGCGCTTGGTGTCGAGGAAGCGGTAGATGTCGGGGTGGTGCGCGTGCAGGTACACCGCGCCCGCGCCCTGGCGCGCGCCGAGCTGATTGGCGTAGGAGAACGAGTCCTCGAGCAGCTTCATGATCGGGATGACGCCCGAGCTCTGGTTCTCGATCTTCTTGATCGGCGCGCCGTGCTCACGAATGTTGCTCAGCAGCAACGCGACACCGCCGCCGCGCTTGGACAGCTGCAGCGCGGAGTTGATGGAGCGCCCGATGGACTCCATGTTGTCCTCGATGCGCAGCAGGAAGCAGGACACGGGCTCGCCGCGCTGCTTCTTGCCGGAGTTGAGGAAGGTGGGGGTGGCGGGCTGGAAGCGGCCGTCGATGATCTCGTCGACCAGCTTGCTCGCCAGCGTCTCGTCGCCCGCGGCCAGCGTCAGCGCGACCATGACGACGCGGTCCTCGAACCGCTCCAGGTAGCGCTTGCCGTCGAAGGTCTTGAGCGTGTACGAGGTGTAGTACTTGAACGCGCCGAGGAAGGTCGGGAACCGGAACTTCTTGGCGTAGGCCTGCTGGAACAGGGCCTTGATGTACTCGCGGGAGTACTGGTCGAGCACCTCGGTCTCGTAGTAGTTCTCCTTGACCAGGTAGTCCAGCTTCTCGTCGAGATTGTGGAAGAAGACCGTGTTCTGGTTGACGTGCTGCAGGAAGTACTGGTGCGCGGCCTCGCGGTCCTTGTCGAACTGGATCTCGCCGTTCGGGCCGTACAGGTTCAGCATCGCGTTGAGAGCGTGGTAGTCCAGAACCTCGCCCGCCTCGCTGCGGGCGGCGGACTGCTCTAGGCGGGCTGTCTTGCCTGCCGGTGCTGTGGTTGCTGTTGCCAAAACAATCCCAATCCCTCTCGGACGCGCGCGACGTCCTCAGCGGTTCCCATGAGTTCGAAGCGATACAGGTACGGCACCCCGCATTTGCGCGAGATGATGTCGCCCGCAGCGCAATAGGTATCGCCGAAGTTCGTGTTGCCGGCCGCGATCACACCGCGCAGCAGGGCGCGGTTGTGCGGGTCGTTGAGGAACTTGGCGACCTGCCGCGGTACGAGGTCCTTGTCGGACCGTTGTCCCCCCATGACGTGCCGACCACCCCCGTAGGTGGGGGTGATCAGCACGTAGGGTTCGTCGACGCGCAGCGAATCAGCGGTGTGCAGTGGTAGCCGAGTGGCCGGGAGACCCAGCTTCTCGACGAAACGACGAGTGTTCTCCGAAGCGCTGGAGAAGTAGACCAGCCCGCCCGGAGTGATCCGCTCGGGCACGACGCCTCCTTCCGGCGAAGTCCTAGGCGGCCGCGACCGCGAGCGACTTGATGCGATCGGGACGGAAGCCCGACCAGTGATCGTCACCGGCGACGACGACCGGCGCCTGCAGGTAGCCGAGGGCCATGACGTAGTCGCGCGCCTCGTCGTTCTCGGAGATGTCGATGACGTCGTAATCCACCCCGGCCTTGTCGAGCGCCTTGTAGGTGGCGTTGCACTGGACGCAAGCGGGCTTGGTGTACACGGTGATGGTCATCTGAAGTCCCTCTCTCCTATGCCTGATCCACAGCCTGTGATCCGTATGCAATGCACGAACGGTGATGCTGCGCAAACTCCTGGATCTGGCGAAGAAAGCCCTGCTCGTAACCCCTTCCCTTGGGCCCGATCAGTGGTGGCTCGACACCGTCTTCCAGTACCGAAGACACTACACCTAGTGGCCGACAGATTGGAACAACACAAGGTGTTGCGAGTCGCACAGATGTAATTCCGACGCGGTAAGTCCCAGGACGCGCCATCGACACGCTGGGGAAACAGTGGTCCAGATCACGATTTTGCATCCCGGCGAGTCTTCAGCAAACTCCACGGACAGCACAGGGGCGTCGCACCCGCGAAGGATGCGACGCCCCTGGTCGAGGAGACAGCTTACGCCGTGACGAGCTTGCCGTCAGCGGCGGCGACGAGCTCGTGCACGGTGGCGCCGAGCTGGGTCAGCGCCTCGGCGTCCTCGGTCGGGTGGGTCTGGCCGAACCGCTCGCCGATGGTGCCGAAGCGCGCGTGCGCCGCCTCGACGACGACGCCGCCGGCGACACCGACGGACTTCACCGCGTCACCGTGGGCCCACTCGGCCGCGCGGGGGCTGATGGAGGCGCTCACGACCGCGACCGGCTTGCCCTTGATCGCGCCGGCGCCGTACGGGCGCGAGGCCCAGTCGATGGCGTTCTTCAGCACGGCGGGCAGGGTGCCGTTGTACTCGGGGGTGACCAAGAGGACGGCGTCGGCCGCGGCGACGGCGGCGCGCAGCGCCTCGGCCTGCGCGGGCACCGAGCCGGGGACATCCAGGTCCTCGTTGTAGAAGGGGATCTCGCCGAGACCCTCGTAGATGCTGATGTCGACGCCGGCGGGGGCGGTTTTCACGGCGGTCTCGGCCAGCTGGCGGTTGATCGAGCCCGCGCGCAGGCTGCCGACCAGGGTGAGGATGCGGGTCTCGGCCATTATCGACTCCTTGTGTGTTCAATGGAATGATCGAAGTTCAATCACCATAACCGGACCGCAGTCCGATTACTTCCCGCGGAGGACGAGTGAGCAGCGTGAGCTACAGCACACCCCGGCCGGACGGCGCGCCGCTGCTGCGCATCGG
Organism: Nocardia neocaledoniensis; assembly: GCF_003182135.1. GTDB lineage: Bacteria > Actinomycetota > Actinomycetes > Mycobacteriales > Mycobacteriaceae > Nocardia > Nocardia neocaledoniensis. The sequence goes on from NZ_QGTL01000002.1 coordinate 129,475, forward strand.
GCCGACGCAGCCCGCGGTCGCCGAACCGAGCGAACGGGCCGACGCCGCCCGCAACCGGGCCCTGCTGCTCGACGCCGCCCAGCAGCTCGTGCGTGAACACGGCGCGGGCGGGCTGACCATGGACGCGGTCGCCAAGCGCGCCGGCGTCGGCAAGGGTACGGTCTTCCGCCGCTTCGGCAATCGCACGGGGCTGATGCTGGCGCTGCTCGACCACTCCGAACAGAAGTTCCAAGCGGCGTTCATGTTCGGACCGGCCCCGCTCGGTCCCGAGGCGAGCCCGGTCGAGCGGTTGATCGCCTTCGGGCGCACCCGGCTGCTCGACATCGAGGTCGAGGGCGACCTGCACCGCGCGGCCGAGGAGAAGGGCCGCTTCGGGGCCGGACCGTACGCCCTGCACAAGGCGCACATCATGCTGTTGCTGCGCGGCGCCGAGGTCGACGGCGACGTGTCGCTGATCGCGGACACGCTCATGGCGACCCTGTCGGCGGCACTGGTCATTCACCAGATCGACATCCTCGGCTACTCGCCCGCTCAGATCGGCGACAACTGGGAATGGCTCGTTCGCCGGGTCGTTTCCCCTGCCGCGCAAGTAGAGTGAGACGGCATGGGGACACTGCGTGAACAGATCATCGCCGAGTTGGGCGTGCTGCCGGAGATCGAGCCGAAGCAGGAGGTCCGCCGTCGCGTCGACTTCCTGAAGGACTACCTGCGCACCACCCCGGCCAAGGGCTTCGTACTCGGCATCAGCGGCGGCCAGGACAGCTCGCTGGCGGGCAGGCTGTGCCAGCTCGCCGTCGAGGAACTGCGCGCCGAGGGCGCCGAGGCGACCTTCCTCGCCGTGCGGCTGCCCTACGGCGTGCAGGCCGACGAGCACGACGCGCAGGTCGCCCTGAACTTCGTCGACCCCGATCGGACGGTCGTGGTGAACGTGCGGCCCAGCGTCGACGCGGTCGCGGTCGAGGTGGCCGGTGCGCTCGATCACGAGCGACTGCGCGATTTCGTGCGCGGCAACATCAAGGCGCGCGAACGGATGGTCGCCCAGTACGCCCTGGCCGGGCAGGAGAACCTGCTCGTGGTCGGCACCGATCACGCGGCCGAGGCGGTCACCGGGTTCTTCACCAAGTTCGGCGACGGCGGCGTCGACCTGACCCCGCTGACCGGCCTCACCAAGCGCCAGGGCGCGGCCCTGCTGCAGGAACTCGGCGCACCGTCGAGCGTCTGGTCCAAGGTCCCCACCGCCGACCTCGAGGACGACCGCCCCGCGCTGCCCGACGAGGAGGCCCTCGGCCTGCGCTACGCCGAGATCGACGACTACCTCGAGGGCAAGGACGTCACCGACGAGGTCGCCACCCGCCTCGAGTCGATCTTCACCAACACCCGCCACAAGCGCACGGTCCCGGTGACCCCGCACGACACCTGGTGGCGCTGAGCTAGCCGCCCGCGAACGGGGGGAGCACGTCGACGCGGTCGCGCAGCATGGCGGCCGGGTCGCGGGTGAGTTCGTCGCCGATCAGGAAGGCGCAGACGCCGACGAGGGTGTCGACCTCGGAGCCGTAGGTGGCGGCGAGGGTGGCACGCAGGTCGGCGACCGTCGCGCCCGAAGGCAGGTCGAGTGATTCGGTGTTCTTGCCGACCGCGTCGGCGATCGCGGCGAAGTAGCGGACCTCAACCACCGATGGCTCCCATCGTGCGTTCCGGGGGGACGAAACCCGCGGCGTCGATGCCGTGACCGGCCCATTTCTGCCACATCGCACCGCGCCACAGCTCGGCGACCTCGTCGTCGTCCGCGCCCGCGCGCAACGCCGTGCGCACGTCGAACTCCTGGTCGCTGAACAGGCACGAGCGCAGCATGCCGTCGGCGGTGAGGCGGGTGCGGTCGCAGCTGTCGCAGAACTTGCGGGTGACGGTCGCGATGATGCCGACCGTGGCCGGACCGCCGTCGACCAGCCACTTCTCGGCGGGCGCCGACGGATCGGACCGGCCCGCCTCGGTGAGGGCGAACCGCTCGCCGAGCACCTCGAGCAGATCGGCGGCCGTCACCATGTCGGTGCGTGCCCATTCGTGGTCGGCGTCGAGCGGCATCTCCTCGATGAACCGCAGTTCGCACTCCTCGGCCAGACACCACGCGAGCAGGTCCGCCGCACCGGCCAGGTTCTGGCGCATCAGCACCGAGTTCACCTTCACCGGGGCCAGGCCCGCGTCGCGGGCGGCGCGGATGCCGTTGAGCACCGAGTCGAGCCGGTCGCGGCGGGTCAGGCGGGCGAAATCCTGCCGGTCGACCGTATCGAGGGAGACATTCACCCGGCTCAGCCCGGCCTGCGCCAGGGCGCGCGCCCGGTGTTCGAGGCCGACGCCGTTGGTCGTCATCGCCAGCGGCGTCTCGGGCACCGCGGCGTGACAGCCCGCGATGATCTCCTCGAGCTCCCGCCGCATCAGCGGTTCACCGCCGGTGAAGCGCACCTCGCGCACGCCCAGCTCCCGCACCGCGAGGCTGACCAACCGGATGATCTCGTCGGCGCTGAGCAGTTCCTCGCGCGGGATCGGCGGCAGACCCTCCTCGGGCATGCAGTAGGTGCAGCGCAGCGAGCACTTCTCGGTGATGGAGACGCGCAGGTCGCGCGCGACCCGGCCGAAGCGGTCGACGAGGAGCGGCGTCTCGGGCCGGCCGTCCAGGGAAGGCCGCTCCGATCGCACAGCGGGTATCCCCATCTGGACCAGCGTCATGCCTTCAGTATGCCCCGTGGGGGCGGGCGGATCGGCCCGGAGCGCCGATCCGTCACGATCTCGTCGCTCACGGGATCGGGGCCGTCGCTGTGAGCCATCCGGCACGTTCGCGCCGCTCCCGGGGCGATTAGGCTGGCAGCATGACTTCCCGGCCCGCCACCGCGTCGGCGCGCAGCGTCGACGAGTACCGCGACACCGTCGCCGCGCTGCTGGCCCCGCTCGCCGACCGCCGCGACGAAACGGTGCCGGTGCCCGACGCGCTCGGCCGGGTGTTGTCGGCCGATGTGCTGTCCCCGATCGATCTGCCGGTGTTCCGCAATTCCGCGATGGACGGGTACGCGGTGCGCGCCGCCGACGTGGCCGTCACGCCCGTCACCCTGCCGGTGGCCGGTGTGGTCGCGGCGGGCAAGCCGGGGACGACGCCGCTGCCGGACGGCGCGGCGCTGAAGGTGATGACCGGCGCGCCGATCCCGCCCGGCGCGGACTGTGTGGTGCCCGTCGAGGACGTGCGGTCCGACGGCGACCGGATCGTGGTCGAGCGTGGCCGCGGCCAGGGCGAGTTCGTGCGCGAAGCGGGCACCGATGTGCGCGCCGGTGAGCTGGTGGCCCGCGCCGGGACCGTGCTCGCGCCCCGCCATATCGCCGCACTGGCGGCGGTCGGGCTGCCGAGTGTGCCGGTGCTGCGCCGTCTGCGCGCGGTCTGTATCACCACCGGGGACGAACTCCGGCCCGCCGGGACGGAGCTGGCGCCGGGACAGATCTACAACTCGAACGGGATCGCCCTGGCCGCGGCCCTGCGGGCCGACGAGGTCGACGTGCTCGAGGTGGCGCACAGCTCCGACGACGCGGCCGAGTTCACCGCCGTGCTGCGCGCGGCGGTGGCCTCCGCCGATCTGGTCTGCACCTCCGGCGGGGTGTCCAAGGGCGACTTCGAGGTCGTCAAGGAGGTGTTGCGGCCGCTGGGCGGGGTGTTCGGGTCCGTCGCCGTGCAGCCGGGCGGGCCGCAGGGGTACACCGTGGTCGACGGCGTCCCGGTGCTGAGTTTCCCGGGAAATCCGGTGAGCACCACGGTCTCCTATGTGGTCTTCGCCCGCGACGTCGTGCGCGCGCTGGGCGGACTGCCCCCGGCCGTCACCGCCGAGACCACGTTGCTCACCCCGGTGCGCTCCCCCGCGGGCAGGCGGCAGTACCTGCGCGGGCTGCTCACCGGTGACGGGGTGGAGGTGGTCTCCGGACCCGGTTCCCACCTCATCGCCGGCATGGCCTGGGCCGATGTGCTCGTCGATGTGCCCGCCGAGGTCACCTCGCTGCCCGCGGGCAGTACTGTGCGAATCTTGAAGCTATGAGCGAACTGTCGCATGTCGACCGGGAGGGTCGGGCGCGCATGGTGGATGTCAGCGCCAAGGCCGACACCACCAGGATCGCGGTCGCCGCGGGTGAGTTGCGCACGACGCCCGAGGTGCTCGCGCTGGTGCGAGCCGACGACATGCCCAAGGCCGATGTGCTGTCGACGGCGCGGCTGGCGGGGATCTCCGGCGCCAAGAAGACCTCGGAGCTGATCCCGCTGTGCCATCAGCTGGCGTTGTCGTCGGTGAAGGTGGAGTTCGGGTTCACCGACGACGCCATCACCATCGAGGCCAGCGCCAAGACGACCGGGCCGACCGGGGTGGAGATGGAGGCGCTCACCGCCGTCGCCGTCGCCGGGCTCACGCTGCACGACATGGTGAAGGCCGTCGACCCGGCCGCGGTGCTGACGAATGTGCGGCTGCTCACCAAAGAGGGTGGGAAGCACGGACATTGGGTGCGGCCGGAGACGGATTCGCCCGACGCCGAGGCATCGGCGCCAGGCGCGCCCGGCGTGGTCCCCACGGAAACGACCGGCGCGCAGGCGCCGGACGGTGGACCGCCGATCGGTGCGCACGTCGCGAAGGACACCGGCCGCACAGCACCCGACACCCCTGCCGCCCAGGATGTTTCGCGTCGCGCGGTCGTCGTGGTCGCCTCCACCGGCGCCGACGCGGGCACGCGCGTGGACACCACCGGACCCGTGCTCGCCGAATGGCTGACGGCCCGGGGCTTCTCGGTGCGCGGCCCCCTGGTGTACGCCGACGCCGACATCGAGGCGGCCCTGAACGATGCCCTGCTCGGCGGACCCGCGCTGGTGATCACCACCGGCGGCACCGGCGCCTCCCCCACCGACGCCACCCCCGAGGCCACCCGGGCCGTGCTCGACCGCGAGCTGCCCGGCGTCGCCGACGCGATCCGGCAGCGCGGCACCGCGAAGTTCCCGCTGGCCGCGCTCAGCCGCGGGGTGGCTGGGCTGGCCGGACACACCGTGGTGGTCAACCTGCCTGGGTCGCCCGGCGGGGTGAAGGACGGGATCGCCGTCCTGGAACCACTGCTCGATCACCTGCTCGCGCAAGTAGCCGGAGGCGGCGCTCATGAATGACCACGGCACGGTCCGGCTGACCGGGATCAGCGACCAGGACCTCGACCCCGTCGCCGTCGAAAAGGCCGTCGACGGACCGGAATTCGGCGCCGTCGTGGTGTTCACCGGCAAGGTCCGCAACCACGACGGCGGGCAGGCCGTCACGGCGCTGGAGTACTCGGCGCATCCACAGGCCGAGCGGTTCCTGCACACGATCTGCGCCGAAGTCGCCGCCGCGCACGGACTTCCGGTGGCCGCGACACACCGGATCGGGTCGCTCACCATCGGCGATCTGGCGATCGTCGTCGCGGTCGCCGCACCGCACCGGGCCGAGGCGTTCACCGTGTGCGCCGAACTGGTCGACCGGATCAAGCACGAGGTGCCGATCTGGAAGCGGCAGCTGTTCGCCGACGGGATGTCGGAATGGGTCAACGCCTGCGGCTGAACCGCTAGCGCGGGGTATAGCGCCAGACGCCGAGCATCGTCTGCTCGTCGAGCGGCTCGTCCCCGTCGAACACGGTGGCGTGCAAGCGATCCAGGGCCGCCTCCGTGTCCAGCCCGGCGCCGATCAGCACGAGGTTCGACACCCGCTCCTCACCGCGCGCCCAGGCGCCCGGCGTGAACACGACGTGCCTGCCGACCACGTGCAGCTCGAACTTGCGCCGCTCCCCCGCCACCGCGAACGCGACACAGCCCTTCGCGCGGAACAGGCCGGGCGGCGGATCCTCCAGGAAGGCGACCAGGGCGCGCGGATCCAGCGCCCGCTTGCTGGTGAACGACGCCGAGACGTAGTCGTCGTGCAGGTGCCGATGGTCGGGATCGTCGTGGTCGTGGTCGTCGAGCAGGGCGTCGAAACTCAACTGCTGCGCCACTTTCGGTTCCTCGCGCGCCCGCTCGTCGAACAGCAGACCGGGGTCGACGCGCCCGTGCGTCGTCGCGTAGACCGGCACCTGGCCCACCCACTCGGTGATCCGGGCGCGCAGCGCCGCCAGCGCGTCGGGCGCGACACGGTCGGCCTTGTTGACCAGCACCAGATCAGCCAGCCGCAGATGGGTCACCAGTTCCGGGTGCTGGGCGCTGGTGGTGTCGAACAGTTCGGCGTCGACGACCTCGACCAGGCCGCCGTAGGCGATCCGCGGGTTCGGGTTGGCGATCACCATCCGGATCAGGTTGCGCGGCTCGGCCAGTCCGCTCGCCTCGACGACGATCACGTCGACCGCGCTGCGCGGCTGCGCCAGGCGACCGAAGAGGTCGTCGAGTTCGGAGACGTCGACGGCGCAGCACACGCAGCCGTTCCCCAGCGACACCATGGCGTCGACCTGGCCCGCGACCAGCATCGCGTCGATGTTCACCGCGCCGAAGTCGTTGACCACCACGCCGATCCGGGTACCCCGGTTGTTGCGCAACAGATAGTTCAGCAGGGTCGTCTTCCCCGAGCCCAGGAACCCCGCGACGATCACAACAGGAATCACTGTTCTCATCTTGCCTCGCCGGTCCGACACGGCGGCACGGCCCCCTCACGACAGATGCGCGGCAGCCGCCGTCCCGGACGAGCGGGACGGCGGCTGCCGCGGTGTCCGGTGCTACTTGGTGGGACCGAAGACCATGCCGACCAGGGTGTAGGCCAGGTTGATCAGCTGGTTGGTGATCATGGTGTTGTCCATGCCCAGGGACTGGGCGAGCGGCATCAGCATGTCCATGACCTTCAGGATCGGGCCGCCGAGGGAGCTCAGGTCGGGCAGTTCCTCGTCGGGGGTCGCCTGGGGCTTCGGCGTGGTTTCCCGCTTCCGGGGGCTCGGCGCGGCAGGGGCGGCGGGTTCACCGGGGGCCGCGGTGCGCACGTGGGTGCCGGTGCCTGCGCGAGCGGGCTCCGGGCTCGGCGGCACCGCCAGCTGTCCGCCGGACCCGCTCGGCGGCCTGCCCTCGTTGCCACCGGGGACCTGGAAGTGACCGCTGGAGCCGGCGGGCGGCTTCGGGGCCGCCGAGACCGGGCGCGCCGGAGCGGCGGCGGTCGTCGTCGGCACCGTGCTGGTGGACTGCGGTTGGCCCGCGTCCGAGGCGGGCTCCTCGGCCGGAGCCCGCGTGCTGGTCGGGGCCGGGGTCGTGGTCGACGCGGATCCGTCCTGTGCGGGTTCCTCGGGGAGCGGTGTCGAGTTCGCCTCCGAGTCCGTGGGCTCGGCTTCCGTGGAGTCCGCGCCCGGCGTCGATCCGGCCTGGCCGGCGGCAGCCGGTGCGGTGGTCGTCGTCGGCGCGCCCGACGGCTCGGCGTCGTCGGCCGGGGCGCTCTTCGTGGTGGTGCCGCTCGCCGAGTTCGCGGGGGTGGGTGTCGCGGTGCCGGTCGGCTCCGCGGCGTCGGCGGGCTTGCTCGGTGTCGAGGTCGGCACCAGCGCGGGCGCGGCGGCCTCGGGGCGGTCGGCGGCAGATCCGGAATCAGCCGGAGCCGGAGCGCTCTTGGTGGTCGTGACGGTGGCGGACGGGTCGGCGGCCTCGGACGGAGTCGTGGTGGGGACGCCGGTCGAGACCGGGACCCGCGCGGGGAAGTAGGCCGCGGGACGGTCGGACGCGGAGCCCGAATCGGCAGGCGCCGGCGCGCTTCGCGTCGTCGTCACCGTGTCGGACGGCGCGTTCGGGTCCGCCGCGTCGGCGGGCGCGCTCGCCGTCGTCGTCGGCGTGCCCGCGGACTCGTCGTCGGCGGGTGCGCTCTTCGTCGTCGGCGTGCCGGAGGACTCGTCCTCGGCCGGCACGCTCTTCGTGGTGGTGCCGCTCGCCGACGGTCCCGTCGAGTCAGCCGGGGCGGCGGCGCCGTCCGGGTCGACGGCGGCGGCGGGTTTGCTCGGTGTGGTGGTCGCGCTCGGTTCGGCCGTTGTCGAGACCGGGACGCGGCCGGGCGCCGGGCTGAAGGCGGCGGGGGTCGCGGTGACCGGCTTGTCCAGCAGGTAGCCGACCACGCCGGTGGCGATGGCGACGGCATGCTTCAGCTGACCCTCGCGGGATTCGAGGAGCGCGGCGTCCTCGGGGTTGGCCCCGTTGCCCATCTCCACGAACACCATCGGCACCTGGGTCAGGGCCGGACCGGCGATGTCGTCCCTGGTCTGCAGCCCGTTGTCGACGCCGGCGTAGGTGGCGGCGGGAAAACCGGAGGCGAGATAGGCGTCGCGCACGACCGTCGAGACGGCGCGGCCCGGCCCGGACTGCGCCTGGTCGGCGGCCGGATTCGGGATCGGCAACGCGGGCACGATCAGATGGAAGCCGCGCTGGTCGGCGGGGGCGCTGTCGGCGTGGATGCTGACAGCGACCTCCGCGCCGGAGGCATTGGCGGCGCGGGCGCGATCGTCGACGCAACCGCCCCAGCCGGTGTCGTCGGCGCGACTGAGCACGACGTCGGCGCCGAGGGCCTCGAGCGAGGCCTGGACCAGCTGGGCGACCTGCCAGTTGATGGTGTGCTCGGGGACGCCGTTGAGGCTGGTCATGCCGGTGGTCTGGCAATCCTTGGTGCCGCCGCGGCCGTTGTCGACCTGGCGGGACAGATTCTCCGAATGCGCGGACCCCTGATGACCCGGGTCGAGGAAGATCGTCTTGCCGGCGAGCTGATCGCTCACCGCCGGTTCGGGCGTCGCGTTGGCCTGCACGGGCACCAGCCCGGTCAGCGAGACCACGACCGCGGCGGACACAGTGGAGCAGAGACCGGCCTTCATGATGTTTGGTTGCATGTTCGGTCGGCACCCCGGAACGGAGCACCCCTCCCTTCCCATAGGTAACACCAAACCCAGTGGTTCACTCTTGCAACACGAGCAACCGCAGAGCAAGCACCGTTACCGAAATGTGACAGGCGGGAATGCCCAGATCAGCGCTGGTCAGACGCCCAAAACCGGCCCCGACGGGGCGATCAGGCGACGTCGGGCAGCTGGCGCAGCGAACGCAACGCGTAGTGCACGCGTGTCTTGACGGTGCCGACCGGAATGCCGAGATCCGCGGCCACCTCCCGGTACCCGCGATCGCGCAGGATCACCTCGACGACCGCCGCGCGCTGTGGCTCGGGCAGGTGCGCGAGGAGCTGGTCGACCAGCAGTCCGTCGACGAGCCCGTCGGCGAAATCGCGACAGGCCACGTCGGTGACGTCGTCCCAGCCCACATCGCCGGGCCGGGCGGCGCGCGCCCGCACGATGTCGACGACGACATTGCGCTCGATCGCCAGCAGCCAGGTCCGCACGCTCCCCTTGCTCGCGTCGAAGTCGCGACACGCGCGCCACCCGCGCAACAGCGTCTCCTGTACGGCATGCTCGGCCAGACCCGGATCGCCCAATCCGCGCAGCGCCCGCCAGTGCAGGAGCCCGCGGTCGGCGGCCAGCACCTCGGCCAAGCCCTCGGAGGTACACAGTCGTGCGCAGTGGGCACCGCAGGGTTCGTCGGTCATATCCGGTTATCGCGGCGAGCGGCGGCGATGACAACGCCTTAAGCGACTCTTCAGGATCCTGCTGGCCCGCCACGCGAGACTCGTTTCGCGAGCCCGGGCCGGGCCTGCTCCAGGAGGGGGGAGCAGGGCCATCGGGCTCGTTCTTTTTCCACATCCGGCCGAATCCCGCGACACAACCCGGGGTCGAGGACGACAATCGCGGCGAGGGGAGCGAGAAACGTGGACATCCATGCATACCCGACCGACGCCAGGACGCCGGTCGACCAGGCCGAGGCCACCCGCATCGCGGAGACCCGGCTCCCGGCGCCGGAGCCCGGCACCGAGCGACACGTCGCGGAATTCGACGACGGATTCATCGTCCTCGCCGTATGGCCGATCGCCACGCCCGCCGGACGATCACGGCCGGTGGGCGGTTCGGTGCACGTCATCGACAAGGAGACCGGCGCGGTGTCGTACTGGCCCACCTACCCGTACGAGCTGATCGCGCCGCTCTACGCGACGGGCCGGTTGATCGTCGAGGACGAGTGGCCGGAGCAGGACGACCGATCGTGACCCGACGAGCTTCCCCACCGGACCCCACGCACATCTAGGCTGGAACCCGAGCGGGACCAGCAGGCAGCCGCATGCCGTTGACCAGCAACGATCCCTCTCTGACACGGACAGATCAAGAACGAATTGCACACATAGCGATGTGTGCATATGATTGCGACCGATCGAACCGCACGGAGGGATGACGCGATGGGCGCAGGACACGGGCACGACCACCACAAGGTCTCGGCCGACAGCGATCGACGCTGGCTGGCGGGCGCGCTGGCGGTGATCGTCACCTTCCTCATCGGCGAGGTGATCGTCGGCATCGTGGCCGATTCGCTGGCCCTGCTGTCCGACGCGGCGCACATGACCACCGATGCCGCCTCCATCGTGCTGGCGCTGCTGGCGATCCGGCTCGCGGCGCGGCCGGCGACCGGCCGGATGACGTTCGGCTGGAAGCGCGTGGAGATCCTGTCGGCCCAGGCCAACGGCCTGACCCTGCTCCTGCTGGCGGCCTGGCTCGGCTACGAGGCGATCCGCCGCCTGTTCGAACCGCCCGAGGTGCACGGCACGCTGGTGCTGGTCACCGCGCTCGTCGGTGTCGCCGTGAACGTGCTGGCCACCTGGATGATCAGCAGGGCCGACCGGTCCAGCCTCAATGTCGAGGGCGCCTATCAGCACATCCTCAACGACCTGTTCGCCTTCATCGCCACGGCCGTCGCGGGCCTGATCATCATCCTCACCGGCTGGGTGCAGGCCGACGTGATCGCCACCCTGATCGTGGTGGCGCTGATGATCAAGGCGGGCATCGGGCTGATCCGCGCGTCGAGCCGCATCTTCCTCGAGGCCGCGCCGGACTACCTCGATCCGCAGCGGGTCGGCCGCGACATGGCCGCCAGGGACGGCGTCACCGAGGTGCACGACCTGCACATCTGGGAGATCACCTCCGGCTCCCCCGCACTCTCGGCGCACGTGCTGGTGGAGCCGGGCCACGATTGCCACGCCGTGCGCGAGGACATCGCGCACATGCTCGACCACGAGCACCACATCGAGCACGTCACCCTGCAGGTCGACCACGCGCGCCCGTCGGTGATCGGCATCGGCGCCGACGACAGCGACAGCCACTGCGGCGAGGCGCACGGGCCGCGGCACGTGCCGAGCGGCAAGGCCGCGCACTCGCACTGACCCCGGAACGACGGAAGGGCCCCACACCTGAACAGGTGCGGGGCCCTTCTCATCGGTCACGCCAGAGGGCGGACCCGGCCGTCCATCGACCGAGGGGGCTTGTTCAGCCGCCGAAGGAACCGGTCCACAGGGTGTCGACCAGGCCGTGGAGGGCGGCGCCCAGGGTGTCGAAGAGGCCGTTCAGAGCGGCGCTACCGGTGTCGATGATAACGGGGATCATAATAATTCCTCTGTTCTCTTCAGTCCCAGCCGCAGCTGGCTTACAGAGGGCGTATCGACGCTCGAACGCCGCGAGTTACGGAATTCCCGAATTAGTGACCGCGCTAACAGGTTGATGAGTAAACCTATCACTACCTGCGGTTATGTCCGGATACCTCATCTTTCTGAGGGGAATATGAGAATTCTTTGAGAGTCGTGTTGCGGCATCCGATAAGTCCGAATTTCCGATGCCACAAGAAATAGGGGCACCAATCACGGATTGATAATGAGACTTACGGTCTCACCTACTTTCGCGCCGCGGACCGGCTGCCCGCCCAGCATCGTGGCCACCAGGACGAGGAAGTCCAGATGGCCGCGCAGCGCCGTCAGACCACGCGCCACCGACACCACGGTGCTGGTGCCCGACCGCACCGGACGGCCCGCGAAGCGGTCGGTCAGCCAAGACAGGACCACCGGGACGACGAGGAACTCCAGCGGCAGATGCGAGCCGCGCCGCACCCGTAGGTACTCCACGGTGGCGCCGGCCGCCCGGTAGCGGGCGACGTGGCCGTCTACGTCGGCGACCGCGATCACCTCGTCCCGCACGCCCTGCACCACCAGCATCGGGGCGGCGGGAGCCCGGGTGCCCGGCTCGATGTCGGCCAGGATGCGGCGCAGCGCCGGTTCGGCGAGCAGCCCGGCCACCCCGTCGCGCAGATGCCGGGTGACGTCGCGGCGGGCGAACCGCACCAGCAGTTCGAAGGTGGGGCGCTTCTCGGCCTCGCCGAGCAGGGCGCGGTAGGCCGCGTCGACGTGCTCGTCCAGCACCGCGTCGAGGTCGGGATAGGCGCGGCGCAGCCCGGCGACGAACGCGGCGGGAAAGCCGGCGAACCACCCGCCGTTGAGCCGGACGAAGGCCGCGGCCGGGTCCCCGACCGGCGATCCCGCCGCCGCCCCGACGATGTTCAGTTCCGGCGCGTACTCGGCCGCCAGTTCCGCGGCCCACGCCGTCGCCAGTCCCCCGCCCGAGTACCCCCACAGCGCGACGGGATCCGCCGGACTCAGGCCCAGCGGCGCGAACCCCACCGCCGCCCTGATCCCGTCCAGCGCCCGGTACCCCGGTTCGCGCGCCGCGCCGAACCGGCCGCCGAGCCCCTCGTGGTCGGGCACCGACACCGCCCACCCCTGCCGCAGCGCCATCGCGATGATCGGCAACTCCAGCGGCGCGATCGAGCCCACTGTCCGCGCGCCGCGGCGCAGCGCGTAGGACGGAAAGCACTGGGGCGCGACGGCGTCGATGGCGCATTGGAACGACACCAGCGGCCGGGACACGGCCGGATCGGCGTCCCACGGCAGCAGCACCGTGGTGACCGAGACCTCCGGCTCACCGTCCAGGTCGCAGGTGCGGTAGAGCAGCTGCCACGCGGAGATCCGTTGCGGCACGAGGCCGAACAGCGCGAGCTCCACCGGCCGGGTGCGTACCACCGCGCCGGGGGCGAGGCAGGTGAGGTCGGGCGGGGCGAGGTAGAACGGGTCGTCGGGCGGGAGCAGCGGGGCGTGGCTCCACTGCGTCAACGCCGGGGCGGTGAGAGTCATAGGCTGCCGCCACCGCCGAAGAACCAGGGGTTGAACGTGCACGTCAGCTCGGGACTGCCCGTCGGGTCGAGGGCGCGCAGCGCGAGCGAGGCCGCGCGCGGGGAGTACATCATCGTCAGGTGGTCGGAGACGTCCTGTTCGCAGCCGTCCTGCAGGGTGATGTTGTCGACGGTCGCGTCGGGCCCGGCCCGCAGGAAGGTCCAGTCGAGCGGGTTCATCACCTCGTCGTAGCGGGACCCGACGACGGTGTAGTCGACGCCGGGCACGGTGTCGCCCGCGGCGTTGAGGGTGGCGTAGAACGCCGAGCCCACGGCCTGCTCGACATTGGACACCCCGATGATCGGCCGGTAGAAGCCGAGAATGTCGATGCCCGCGTTGTTGATCAGCCGGCCGAGGCTGGCGATGCCCATCAGCGAGGTGCCGTGATGGGTGGCGCCGAAGGTGACCAGCTTGCCGACCTTGCTCTGCCCGCCCTCGAACTTGAGGAAGTGGTTGGCGATGGTGCCGCCCTGGGAGTGGCCGACGATGTCGACCTGCTCGGCGCCGGTCGCGGCCCGGACCCGCTCGATGAACGCGGCCACCTGGCGCGAGGAGTCGGCCATCGGCCCCACCCCGTAGCGACCGGGCAGCACCGCGCCGAGCCCGCCGCCCTCGAGCAGCCCGGACTTGCCGAAGTTCAGGGTGAACACGCAGTGCCCGGCCTTCGCCAGACGCGGGGAGAGATAGGAGAAGGTGTCGTAGGCGTTGAGCCAGGTGCCGTGCAGCAGCACGACCGGGCGCGGATGCTCGGCGGTGGGCTTGCAGTTCCAGCGATTGGCGCCGGGCGGGGCCGCGTCGGGATGGAGCAGGCCGTAGGCGAAAGCGGGCAGGTAGGCTGACATCTCGGGGCCTTCGCCGACCGCGTCGGAGGAACGGCTGCCCGCCGAACCCGAGCTGCTGCCCGAGGCGCTGCCGGTGTCGGCGATCGCGGTCGGGCGGCGGCCGTCCGGCGTCGTGGTGACGGTGGCGTCGAGGTAGGCGGCCAGCGACTCGACCGTCGGTTCGAGCGGGGGCTCCGCGACGGCGGGACCGCTGCCGAGGACCGATGCCGAGGCCAGGCTCGCGGCGATGCCGAGGCCACACAGGGCACGGCGAAGGGAATGCGTCGTTGCAGTCATCAATTCACTTCCGTAGAACCGCGTCGACGAGCGGTGGCCCGGACGCGCTCTGCGAATCTATGACCGGCGCCACAGTGCTGTCACTGCACCGTGCACCGAGAAAACCCGGGAACAGTTGGCGCCCGAGCCAAGTTCTGTCCGTTCTCGACGGGACCGACCCACATCGCCCTGTCCTCGGACACAATCGGGTCATGCTCGCCGAACACCCCGCTCCCGCACGATCCGCTCTGACCGCTCGCTTGCTGACGCGCTGGCCCCAGATCGCCGAACGCATGCTCGCCGACGGCCTCGGCGCCACCGCACCCGCCGAACTGCCGCCGGGCCACTTCACCGCCGAGGTCCTGCCGACGATCTACGCGTGCGGGCGGGCCGTCCTCGAGGCGATCGGCGCCGATCGCGAGTTCACCCAGGCCGAGGTGGCGGCGTTCGTCGCGCCGGTCGCCGAGCGGCACGCCGAGGACCGGTTGCCGCTGCCGATGTTGATCGGCGCGATCCACGGCTCGGCCCAGTCGGTGCTGACCGAAGCGTTCGAGCTCACCGATCCCTCGGAGATGAGCGATCTGGTCCTGGTCGGCAGCAGACTGCTCGACCTGCTGCGACACATCAACATGACGGTCGTGGAGACCTACACCGAGGTCGAACAGTCGATCTACCACGCCGAGCGCGAGGCCAGGCGGGAACTGTGTTCCGCGCTGGTGCGCGGGCTGCCAGCCGAAGAGCTCGCGGCGCGTGCCGACACCGTCCTCGCCGACCAGTACACGGTGCTCGCGATCCACCTCAGCGAGCCCGCGCGCACCGGCAGCGCCGCCAATCTCGTGACCCGGCGCCGGATCCGGGTCCTACAGCGCGCACTCGACGAACTCACCGGCACCACCACACCCGCGACCTTCGACGGCGCGAACGGCATCGCGTTGCTGAGCAGCAGCTCCGAGACCGACATCGTCGACGCGCGGCGCTTCGACGACCTCGCCGCCCGGTTGACCGAGCAATTCGGGGTGACGGTGTATCTCGCGGAGTTCTCCGGTGTCAGCCGCGACAACATCCCGGCCACGGCGAAGGACGCCACCGAACTGACCGAGCTGGCGCGGCTGCGCGGCAGGCCGGGCGGCTGCTACCGCCTCGACGATCTGCTGCTCGAGTACCAGCTCACCCGGCCCGGCCCCGCCCGGGAACGGTTGGCGCAGCGCGTGATTCCGCTGCTCGGCAGCCCGCATCTGGTCGAGGCGCTGGAGGCGCACCTGCGTCACGGCGCGGACCGCAAGACCGCGGCACGGCGAATCCACGTGCACCCCAACACCTTCACCTATCGGCTGCGCCGGATCGCCGAGCTCACCGGACTCGATCCGGCCGATCCGACGGATTCCCGGATGCTGGCCGCCGCCCTCACCGTGCACCGGCTCGATTCGGCGGGCAGGCCCGAGGAGCAGGGCTAGCGCGTCAGCCGCTCGGCCACCGCGCCCAAGCCGTCGGCGATGGCGGTGCGCTGGGCCGGGTCGAGCACATCGAGGAACACCCGCCGCACGACGTCGACGTGGCCCGGCGCCACGGCGGCCAGCCGGGCGCGGCCCGCGTCGGTGAGTACCGCGTTGACGCCGCGGACGTCGGCGTCATCGTCGACCCGGCGCACCAGCCCGGCCCGCTCGAGCTTGCCGACCTGATAGGTCAGGCCGCTCTTGGAGGTGTAGAGCGCGGCGGCGAGGTCGGTCATCCGCATGGCCGACCCGGGCGCCTCGGCGAGCCGGACCAGCACCTCGTACTGGGTGTGGGTGAGGCCCTCCTCCTTCAGATGCTGGTCCACCGCGCGGTCGACCAGTGCGCCAGCGGCCAGGAACCCCATCCACGTCCGCATCTCCTCGGCATCGAGCCACCTCGGTTCTCCCATGCGCAGCACCCTAATCATCGCGGGTGGAATAGCCGCTCATCCGGTATCGTTCAAATTTGAACAACTACTGTTCACGCGATCCGAAGGAGCTGACCGTGACCGCGATGCCGGTGCTCTACCTCTCCCACGGCGCCCCGCCGCTGATCGACCACGCCACCTGGCCCGCCGAACTGGCCGCGTGGTCGGCCGAGCTGCCACGACCGCGCGCGATCCTGATCGTCTCCGCACACTGGGAATCCGCACCGATCACCCTCGGCGCGACCAGCACCGTGCCCCTGGTCTACGACTTCACCGGCTTCGCGCCCCACTACTACGAGCAGCGCTACCCGGCGCCCGGCGCGCCCGAACTGGCCGCCAGGGTGCGTGACCTGCTCGGCGGCGCGGTCGCCGACGCCCCGGAACGCGGCCTCGACCACGGCGCGTACGTGCCGCTCAGCCAGATGTTCCCGGCGGCCGACATCCCGGTGCTGCAACTGTCGATCCCTACACTGGATCCACGGGACCTGATGAAGCTCGGCCGCTCACTCGCCCCGCTGCGCGCCGAGGGCGTCCTCATCGTCGGCAGCGGGTTCTTCACCCACAACCTGCGTGCGATCACCGCCGACGACCACACCGTCCACTCGTTCACCGCCGAGTTCGACGACTGGGGCCGCCGGGCGATCGACGACCGCGACATCGACGCGCTGCTCGACTTCGAGCACACCGCCCCCGCGCCGCGGCTGGCCCACCCACGCACCGAGCACTTCGCCCCGCTGTTCCTCGCCCTCGGCGCGGGCGCCGACGACCTCGACTCCCTGCGCACCGTCATCGACGGCTACTGGTTCGGAATGGCACGACGCTCGGTTCAGATCGGCTGACCGGGACCAACGAAAGGAATCGCCATGACCACAACGACCACTCCCACCGACGCGGGTCTCCTGGTCCTGCGCGTCGGCGTCGGCGCGACGATGGCCGCGCACGGCACGCAGAAACTGTTCGGCTGGTTCGACGGCGGCGGCCTCGACGGCACCGACCGCTTCTTCACCGCGAGCGGCTATCCAGCCGGGAAGTTCTTCCCGGTGCTCGCCGCGCTGAGCGAGACCCTCGGCGGTATCGGCCTGATCCTCGGACTGCTCACGCCCCTGGCCGCGGCGGCGATCCTGGGCACGATGCTCAACGCGATCTCGGTGAAATGGGGCGGGTTCTTCGCGCCGAAGGGTGTCGAATTCGAGATGATTCTCGCGGTGGCCGCGGCGAGCCTGGCCCTCACCGGCGCAGGCGGTTTCGCGCTCGACCGCTTCGTCCCCGGCCTGCGCGACTACAAGCTCGCCTACGGTGTCGGCGCCATTGTTCTGGCCTTTGTCGCGGCCGGTGTGACGCTGCTCATCCGTAATTGAAAAGACAACGAAAAAACCCGCTATTCGACGTGTGCTTCGAATAGCGGGTCATTCGTTTCCCGACAAAGGAAAGTCTTACTCAGCGCGCTTTACAGGTAGGCGCTGCAGGTCGGCCAGGCGCCGGGGCCCTGGGCCGCCAGCACGTTCTCGGCGACGCGGATCTGCTCTTCGCGGCTGGCGTTGTCGGCCGTGCCGGTGCCGCCGTAGGCCTCCCAGGTGCTCTGCGAGAACTGCAGGCCGCCGTAGTAGCCGTTACCGGTGTTGATGTTCCAGTTGCCGCTGCTCTCGCACTGCGCCACGGCGTCCCAGTTGTTCGCGGAGGCGGTCGCGGTGGTCAGACCGGCCGGAACGGCGATCATGGCGCCGGCGACAGCGGCGAAACCGAGGGTACGGGTGAACTTGCGGTTGAAAGACATACGCTTTTCCTGCCTGCGCCCACCGGCACGGGAATCGAATCTTCCGCGTCCCTGCCCCTCAGGAATGTCGGGGATCCTCGAATCGCGGGGCAGGCTTTCCGGTGTTCTGCGATTCGATTCGGCTCGGGTTGTTGTTCAAGCCGTGACCGAATGTAGCCGGGATGCCAGCTGAGATCACGTCATGATCACGAGCCGTTCTGTAGCGACCTTTGTCCAAAAGAACACTGTTCCGCCCAGGTCTGCCGTTACAAATCCGTAATGACAACGGTGTCGTTATAGCCTCGTTATGTGACCGGGATCACCGCGATATAGAGACCCCGGTCACGTTTCGTTCCCGGCAAATCCGGCAACCCGCGCCCGTGTAACGCCGCGGCGGGGTCGGGGAACAGTGCGTGCATGGGATCGAAGGAGACAACCATGGCACCGCGTCGTACCCGCCGGATCGTGCTCGGCCTGCTGGCGACGGGGGTGGTGGCCGCCGTCGTGGTCGGGCTGTACCTGTTCCAGCCGTGGCGGCTGTTCACCACGACGACCGTCGACGAGGCGCCGGTCGCGACGGCCGTGGACGGTGGGCCCGCCCCCGTGCTCGTGACCGGCACTTTCCTGTCCCACGAGCACGGGACGTCCGGTACCGCGCAGATCCAGCGCACGCCCGAGGGCACCCTGGTGCTGCGGATCAGCGACCTGCGCACCTCCGACGGGCCCGCGCTGCGGGTGTGGCTGACCGATCAGCCGGTGATCGCCGACGACTGGCACAACTTCGACGACGGCGCGCACGTGGATCTGGGCGCGCTCAAGGGCAACGAGGGCAATCAGAACTACGAGCTGCCCGCGGGCACCGACCTGTCGACGCTGAAATCGGTGAGCATCTGGTGCGCGCGCTTCCACGTGTCGTTCGGCGCGGCCGCCCTCACCCCGGCCTGACCGGCTCAGCCGCGCTCGTGCCAGTCGCGGAACGCGGTGAGCAACGTGGCGCGTGCCTGCCCGGAGAGCTGTTCGGGCGCGAGTGCGCCCACCTCGCGGACGGTGCGGCGGATCTGCGCGAGGTAGATCTCGCAGCCCTCGCAGACGGCGAGGTGGTCGTGGAAGCGCCGCTCGGTGTCGGCGTCGAGAGCGCCGTCGAGGAATCGGGTGACCAGCTCGACGAATTCGTCGCAGTCCATGCCGAGAAGCTCCTCTCCTTCGCTCGGCGAAGCATATCCGTGACCTTGTTCAGAGCCCCGAGGCCACCGGATCGTTACAGTCAGGCCAGCAGCCGCCGCTCGGTCGCGACCGCGACCGCCGCGGCCCTGGTGTCGACGCCGAGTTTGTCGTAGATGCGGCCGAGGTGGGTCTTCACCGTGGCCTCGCTGATGTGCAGCGCCTTGGCGATCTCGCGATTGCCGAGGCCCTGGGCGAGCTGCCCGAGGATGTCGCGTTCCCTGGCGGTGAGCGTCGGGCCCGGATTGCGCATCTTGGCCATCACCTTGGCCGCGACCGGCGCCGACAGCGTCGTCTGCCCGCTCGCGGCGGCGTGGATGGCGGCGAAGAGTTCCTCGGGGCGCTCGGCCTTGAGCAGGTAGCCGGTGGCGCCCGCCTCGATCGCCCTGGTGATGTCGGCGTCGGTGTCGTAGGTGGTGAGCACCAGGACGTGCGGCGCCGGGGCGGGCTGGGCGGTGATCCGCCGGGTCGCCTCGACGCCGTCCATGTCGGCGCCCAGTTGCAGATCCATCAGGACCACCTGGGGCCGCAGGCTCGCGGCGAGCGCGACCGCGGCGGCACCGTCGGCCGCCTCGCCGATGACCTCGATATCGGGCGCGCTCGACAGCAGGGCGCGCAGTCCGGCGCGGACGACGGCGTGATCGTCGCAGAGCAGCAGGCGCACGGTGGTGGTCACAGCTGCCGATGCTAGTGCGCGCACGCGCCGCCGATCGTCAGTTGTCCGCCCCCGCGACGACGAGCGGAATGGCGGCCGAGAGCACGGTGCCGTCGCCCGGCGCGGACTCCACGGTGCAGGTACCGCCGAGCTGACGCACCCGCGCGCGGATCGCGGGCAGCCCGTGCCCTCGATGCTCGTCCGGATCGGTCAGCGCGTCGGGATCGAAGCCGCGACCGTCGTCGGCGATGTCGAGGACGATCTGGTCGTCGAGGCTGGTCAGCGTGATGGTGGCGGTGGTGGCCGCCGCGTGCTCGCGCACATTGGCCAGCGCGCCCTGGGCGATCCGCAGCAGCGTGGCCTCGACGCGCTGAGGTAGCGGGCCCGGCGTGCCCTCCAGATGACAGCGCACGGTCAGGGTGTCGGTGCTCTCGCGCTCGGCCAGCGCGGTCAGCGCCGCGGGCAGCGACCCGCCCGCGGCGAGGTCGGCGGGCGCCAGGTCGTGGACGAACCGGCGCGCCTCGGCCAGATCGCGTTCGGCGATGGTGGCGGCCGAGCGCAGATGGGTGTGCGCGAGGTCGGGATCGCTGTCCCACACCAGGTCGGCGGCTTGCAGCAGCATGCGCTGGCTCGACAGGCCCTGGGCGAGGGTGTCGTGGATCTCCATCGCCAGGCGTTGGCGTTCGGCGAGGGTCCCTTCCCTGCGTTCGGTGGCGGCCAGTTCGCGCCTGGTCCGGACGAGGTCGTCGATGAGCGCGGCCTGCCGTTCTGCCTGGCGGCGCATGCCGACGAACAACGCCGTCGTCACCGCGGCCACGGCGGGCGGGGCGAGTACCAGATTCGGGTCGAGCCAGCCGGCGATGCGCACCTGACTCGTCACCACCAGGGCCGTGAGCACGACGACCAGGATCACGGCCACCCGCTCCGACAGAATCCGCAGGCCCGTGTACACCAGCGGCACCGCGCACCAGGCGAAACTGGGCGCCAGGACCACCAGCACCGACCAGGTGAGCACCAGCGAGGCGAACCACACCAGCCGACCCGACTGCCGCAACTCGCTCAGCGCGTACAGCACCGCGATCGTCACCGACAGGATGACGATCACCGGCGTCGACCTGGTCTCGCTGTGCCGGATCAGCCAGCGCATCAGCGACGCGGCGAGCAGGACGTAGAAGGCACTGTGCACGATGACAGCGAGCAGGCGCGTGTCGTCGCGCTCCTGACCGGCCGCCTGCGCCATCGCCACTCCTCCCTGTCGTCGCGTCCTGGGCGAACTCCCATTCTCGCCCCGCGACCGCCACGCGGGGGTCATCCGATCGGTTGACCCGGGTGTCGACCGATCCGGCCGCGGAGTGCAGCCACTACGCCGATTCGCCGGGGCCGCCGGGCGAACAGGATGAATGTCAACAGGCCACGGCGACCCGCCGGACCGGCCGAGATCCCCACAGGAGCAGCCATGAGCAAGTCCACCACCCGCAACCGCCTCATCATCGCCGGCGCGACCGCTGGTGTCGTCGCCGCCGGTGTGGTCGGCGTCGTGACCGTGCAGGCCCAGGATCAGGATCCGGCCACCCGCACCCCGGTCGTGGCCGACGCCGCCGACGCCAACCTGACCCAGTCGACCCACCTGTCGATCGCCGCCGCCACCAAGGCCGCGCAGACCGCGCTCGACGCCGCGGCCAAGGAGAACCAGCGGGTGAGCGTCGCGGTCGTGGACCGCAACGGCAATGTCATCGTCACCCTGCGCGGCGACGGCGCCGGCCCGCAGTCCTACGACGCCGCCCAGCAGAAGGCCTTCACCGCCGTCTCCTGGAACGCCCCGACCACCGAACTGGCCAAGCGCCTCGAATCCGCCCCCCACCTGGCCGACATCGACGGCACCCTCTTCCTCGGCGGCGGCGCCCCGGTGAAGGCGAACAACGCCCCGATCGCGGGCATCGGCGTGGCCGGCGCTCCCAGCGGCGACCTGGACGAGAAGTTCGCCCAGGCCGGCGTGGCCGCCCTCGGCAAGTAGGCACTCCCCCGCACGGCCCGATGACCTGCCCGGTCATCGGGCCGTCGTCGTATCGGCGACCTCTGTTCGCCCGCCTGATACCCCCTGGGGTATGTTGGTCCGCAAAAAGATACCCCCTGGGGTATATCCGACGCGGAGGTAGGACAGTGACGGAGACGATGCCCGCACAGCGGCGCACCACGACCGCGCCGCCGGTGACAGGCGGCCCGATGGCCCGGCTCGGCGCCACGATGACCGATCGGGCGCGCTGGGTCTTCGGGGTGTGGCTGGTGGTCCTGGTCACGCTCGGCGCCGCCGCACCGAGCGTGTTCAGCTCGCTCGCCGGGGCGGGCTGGCAGGCGAACGGATCGGAGTCCGTGCGGGTGCGCGAGCTCGCCCAGCAGCATTTCGGCGGCAATTCCTCGACCGCACTGCAGGTGGTCGTGCATTCCGGCGCCGACACCATCGACAGCCCCGCGGTCGCCGGCACGCTCGACGCGGTCACCGCGGAACTGGCGGGCGACGACCGCTTCGGCGCCGTCCTCCCCCCGCAGCCTGGGATGACGATCAGCCCCGACGGCCACACCGGGATCGTCGTCGCGGGCGCCGCCGGCTCCCCCGACGACATGGTCCGCGCGGTCGACGACCACAAGCAGGCGCTGACGGCGCTGTCCCGCGACGGGATCGAGGTGTATCCGACCGGCGCGTCGGCCCTGTGGAGCGACTTCAACAAGGCCAATCACGACGCGATGATCAAGGCCGAACTGTTCAGCTGGCCGGTCACCCTGGCCATCATGGTGCTGGCCTTCGGCTCGCTGGTCGCGGCGGGCCTGCCGCTGCTGCTGACGGTCGCGGGACTGGTGGCATCGGCGGGTGGGCTGGTGTTGCTCAACCAGGTCACGCCGATCTCGGTGTGGGCCATGAATTTCGCGATGATGTTCGCGCTGGCCCTCGGCATCGACTACGCGCTGTTCCTGGTGGCCCGCTTCCGCGAGGCGATCGCGAAGACCGGCGATGCACGCGCGGCCGTCGCCGAGACCATGGACACCGCGGGCAAGGCGGTCGTGCTCTCGGGACTGACCGTCCTGGTCAGCCTGTCGGCGGTCCTGCTGGTGCCCGCGCCCGCCGTGCGGACCATGGCGGTGGGGATCATGCTCGCCGTGATCTTCGTCCTGGTGGCCACGACGACCCTGCTCCCCGCCGCGCTGGGCGCGCTCGGCCGCCGTGTCGACGCGGGCGCCGTCCCGTTCACCACCCGGACCCGGCCCCGGTCGCCGCTGTTCGGCCGGTGGGCCGCGCGGCTGGACGCCCGGCCGTGGCCGTTCGCGATCGCCGCGGTGGCGGTGCTGGTCGGCCTGGCGATCCCCGTGCTCGGATTGCGGGTGGCGATGCCGTCGATCGAGGTCGTCCCGGCCGACGCCCCCGTCCGGCAGGGTTATGAGCTGGTGCAACGTCAGCTCGGGGCCGGGGCGCCGGGAGCTCTGCAGATCGTCGCGCCCGCCGCCGACGCGGCCGAGACCGCGCGGATCGCCGCCGCGGTCGACGGCGTCGCGATGCTCACCCCCGCCCAGGCTGGTGGGGAGGGATTGGTCCTCATGCAGGCCCTGCCTTCGGTCGACCCGTCCGATGCGCGACTGGCGGACACCCTCGAGCGATTGCGGGCGCGGCTCCCGGAGTCGGCGCTGGTCGGCGGCGCGCCCGCGGAGAATCTGGACCTGCAGCGGGCACTGGACGACTACCTGCCGATCGTCGTCGGCGTGATCCTGTCGCTCGGCTTCCTACTGCTGCTGGTCGCGCTGCGGGCCCCGTTGATCGCGGCGCTGGGCACCCTGGTGAGCCTGTTGTCCACCGCCGCGGCGTTCGGGGTGGCGAAGCTGATCTTCCAGGACGGGCACGGCGCCGGACTGCTCGGCTTCACTCCGCAGGGCTTCCTCGACGGCTGGGGTCCGGTGTTCTTCTTCGCCATGATCTTCGCGATCGCGATGGACTACACCGTGTTCCTGTTGGCCACCGCCAAGGAGCACTACGAGCGCACCGGCGATCCGCGGACCGCGCAGGTCGACGGCATGGCCAACGCGGGCCGGGTGATCTTCGCCGCGGCGGCGGTGATGGTCGCGGTGTTCTTCACTTTCGCGCTGGCCGACCCGCTCCCGCCCAAGGAGATGGGCGTCATCCTCGGCGTGGCGGTGCTGCTGGACGCCGCCGTCGTGCGCCTGGTGCTGCTGCCGGTGTTGCTGCGGTTGACCGGGCACGCCGCCTGGTGGGCGCCGCGGTGGCTGCGCCGGGTGCTGCCCGACATCAGCTTCGCGCATCACTGAGCGCTCCGGCCCGAAATACCCCGTGGGGTATTCTGGGCCGGGACGGATCGAGAAGGAGACACAGATGGTCGGCGACGAGAACAGCACCGCCGCGGTGCTCAACCGGCTGCGGCGGGCGCACGGACAGCTCGCGGGCGTGATCGCGATGGTCGAACAGGGACGCGACTGCAAGGACGTCGTCACGCAGCTCGCCGCGGTCTCGCGTGCCCTAGACCGCGCCGGCTTCAAGATCGTGGCGACCGGCCTGCGCGAATGCCTGGCCGACCCCGACAACGCCCGCACCGACCCGATGACCGTCGAGGAACTGGAGAAGCTGTTCCTCTCCCTGGCCTGAAACCACCCGGAGGACCGACCATGACCGACCTCGCCCTGGCGACCACCCTGACCACCGACTTCGACGACGCCGTCGAGCGCACCAGAGCGGCACTGGCCGCCCAGGGCTTCGGCGTGCTCACCGAGATCGACCTGCGCGCCACCCTGCATGCCAAGCTCGGCCACGACATGGAGGACTACCGCATCCTCGGCGCCTGCAATCCGCCCCTGGCGCACCGCGCCGTCGAGGTCGACCGGCAGATCGGCCTGCTGCTGCCCTGCAACGTGGTCGTTCGCCGCTCCCGCGACGCCGCGGGCGAGGTCATCGTCGAAGCGATGAATCCCGAACTCATGGTGCAGGTCAGCGCCGATCCCGCGCTGAAACCCGTCGCCTCGGAGGCCGCTACGAAACTCCAGGCGGCGATCGACGCGCTCGGCGCCGACTGAGCGCACGAACGCGCCGAGCCACCGGGAGTGCTCCCGGTGGCTCGGCGCGGAGTGTGCGTCCGGGCTATTTCCAGGGCAGGCAGCCGGCGGCACGCAGGCGGGACGCGAGGCCGGTGTCGACGCTGCTGCTCGATCCGGACGCGGAGCCGGTCGTGGTTCCGGTGAACGCGGCGGCGAGTTCGCCACCGAGCCCGGCGCCGATGGAGCACCCGAGCACATTGAGGTCGATGGTGATGATCTCGTTCGGCTCGGCGGGGTTGTCAGCGGCGGTGGCTGGTCCGGCGAGGCAGGCGAGGGTGGCGGCGACTGCGACCGCGACGGCACCGACTGTGACAGAACGCATGATTCTCCTGGCGATTGTTTCGACGAGTGTCCGGCACCGAGCAGCGGGAGGGCCATCGGCACCACGGCAGCGCGGCCCGACCGATCACAGCGGGCGACTGCCCTGACCTGACTACCCACCACCCCCGCTGTCGAAAACCCGGTACTCGCCGCCCAGGGGCTAGTTCGAGTCCCGCCGGGCCCGTGCGCGCCGTTTGCCCTCGTGCATCGCCTGCACCCGGGCCACCGGAACAGTGTGCCCCTCCTCGACCAGATCGGCCGGAAGCTGTTGCGGCTCGGGCATTTCCGACTGCCAGGGATCGCTGTCGCCGAGGAGACCATGGACGGTGCGGACGGTGAAGTCGGCCGGGGTGACGTCGTCCAGATCACTCCAGCGCAGCGGGAACGACACCGTGACGCCGGGCCGGATCCGCGGACTGTAGGCCGCGGCCACCGTGGCGCCGCCCGCACGCGTGGCGTCGAGGAACACCTTGCCGTGGCGATCCTCCCGGATGAAGGCCGTCGTCCCCACCGCCGGGTCGATCCGCTCGGCCCGCGCCGCCACCGCCCGTGTCGCCGCGGCCGCGTCTTCCACATCCACGCCGGCCGCCAGCGGGACGAAGACGTGGAGCCCTTTGGAACCACTCGTCTTCACCGCGCCCGCCAGCCCGTCGGCTTTCAGGGCCTCCCGGATCAATCGCGCGCCAGCGACCGCGTCGGCGAAGCTCTGACCGGGCGAGGGATCGAGATCGAGCACCAGGTGGGTGGGTTCGGGCGCGGACTCGGCGAGGAACAGGGTCGCGTGGTATTCGACCGCGCGCTGATTGCCGAACCAGATCAACGTCCGCAGATCCCCACCCAGCGCGTAGGTGATCTCACGCCGTGAGCTCTCCGCCCACACCGTCGTCCGCGGCACCCATTCCGGCGTGTACTTCGGCAGGTTCTTCTGCATGAACGGCTCCTGCCCCGGCCGCACCCGCACCACCGACAGCGGCCGGTCCCGGAGCACCCGGAGCAACCGCTCCCCGGCGAACTCCAGATAGTCGATCAGATCCCGCTTGGTCGCCTCGGCCCCGTCGAACAACGGCTGATCGAGATTGGACAGTTCGACCCCGTGACGCAGCTCGCCTCCAGCCATCGCTCTACAGTCCCCGCCCACCGACCCGCCGTCAACCGTCTCCCGCGCGCGAAGGTCGGTAGCGCGTCCGGCCCCGCGCACCACGCAGCCACCGCGAACCGACATCGGCACCGACGATCAACATAGCGGCTGACCCGCCTGTCGCGGGTCACAACCGACGCACACCGCGGACCACCTTCGCGAACGACGCCGCCGTGCGCAGTCCAGAACCGAGGCGGGGATGACAGGCGCCGAGGTCGATCAGAACGGCGTAGGTCAGCCCGTGATCGCGCCGTTCGGCGAGCTGATCGAGGACCTCGGCCGGCGTCCCGACCAGCAACCAGTCGCGAATGACGGCGTCGGGCACCTGGCGGCCGTAGTCGAGGGCGGTGGCCTCGTCGATGGTCTGCGGGAGGATGTCCTGCGCGCCGGAGAACGTGGGGCCCAACGGATGTTCGACGCCGTGCCGCGCCCACGCCTGTGCCGACGCGGCGAGCGCGTATGCCCGGATCACGGGCGAGCCGAGGAGTTCGTCGACGATCGCCGCCGACCTGGCCGTGACGACGAACATCCACCCCGCGGCGCGGATCGCGGCGGGATCGCGACCGGCGTCGGCGGCGGCGGACCGGATCGTGGTCAGCTTGTCGCGATACTCGGCCGGGCTGCTCGGGAAGGCGGGCAGCCAGGCGTCCGCGAATCTGCCTGCGGCGCGCAACATCCGCGGCCCGTGCGCCCCCATCCAGATCTCGGGCCAGGTGCCGCGATGGGGCGGCAGCGCGAAGACGGCGTCGCGCAGCGGAAAGAACCGCGAGTCGCGGGAGATCGGCTCGCCGCGCGACTCCCACAACGCCCGGATCGTCGCGACCGCCTCCTCGAACCGGGCCACCGGCCTGCTCCAGTCGACGCCGTAGGGCTCGTTGTTCTCGCGCTCCCCCGGCCCGATCCCGAGAATCGCCCGGCCACCGCTGAGATGGTGCAGCGTCGCCGCCGCCTGCGCGGTGACCGCGGGATGCCTGCGACCCGCGTCGGTGACGCCGACACCGAGCCGGAGTCGGCGCCACCGGGTCCGCGCGGCGGCGTGGCCGAGCAGGGTCCAGGGGTCGTAGTACGCGTCGGCGTGTGGCGCGATGCGAGCACCGCCGACGTTCTCGGGCTTCCACACCGACGAGGGGAACAAGCCGATCAGATGATCGATGGTCCACAGCGAATCGGCGCCCGTGGCCGCCGCGAGGTAGCGCGCGTTGCGCTGGGTGAAGTCGGGCACGAACCGGCAGTGCAGGCTCGGGTCGACGACCCCCACCTCGACCTGGGGACGCCGGCGCGTCGGTGCCGTCTTCACGGCAGCCCGGCTCTGGTGTGGTCGGCCGCTTCCGCGAGCCGAGCCAGGCGGGTGAGGTCGCCGTGCAGGGCGTCGCGGCGGTCGTGGTGGGCGGGGGTGCTCAGCCACGCGAGCCGGTCGAACCACAGCGGCATGGCCAGGACCCGGTAGGCCTGCGCGATGCGGGTGCCCGCGGTGGTGGGTTCGAGGGTGTACCGCCATTCCGTGTGGTCGCCATAGATGCCGCCGTGGGTGATCCACGCCAGCTCACGGCCGGGTCGCGCGACGGTGATCGTGCACGCCCGGCGCCAGCGCATGACTCCGGACCTGCTCGAACCGAGGAAGCGCGCACCGACCACCGCGCCGGTGGCGCCGTCGAGCCAGCGCGCGCCCCGGCACTCGTGACTCCATTCGCCGACCCGGGTGACATCGGCGAGCACGTCCCAGACGGCATCGGGCGACGCCGTGGTCACCGCTTCCTGTCTGCCACGCAATGTCGTTCGCAGCGAAGAGAATTCGCGGCTTCGCCACCGGCGGAACGCCTGTCGCCGATAGCGGCGGATCATCAGGTGCAGAATGATCCAGCGTGGGATCGCGGGCACCAGTTCGGTGATGGCCGCGCGATCGGCGCCGTCGAGTCCGTCGAGGATGAACAGGCCCTGGTCGGAGAGTTCCAGCGGGCCAAGCGGTTTCACGTTGTAGCGGTCGTCCCACTCTCGCCATTCGGCCTCGGTGATCGTCTCCGACACGATCGGCATCATCTGCTCCTCTTCCCGCTCGAGATGTGGAAAGAGCAGAGCCCGTAGGTCTTCCAGTGCCGCGATCAGCGTTTCGCGGGCGTCGGCGGAGCGCCGGTATTCGGTGGCCGCCGCGGTCACCGCCGCCATCGCGGGCAGGATGGACCGATGGTCGGTGTCCATCCGGTCCAGCAGCGGCCGGGCGGCCGGGTTGCGGGAACGGACGATCGGATAGAGGTGCTCGTCCTCGGATTCGTGGTGATGGTGCAGGAACTCCATCATCCAGACGAGATGGTCGGCCACCGCGTGGCGTTGGTCGTCGAACGGGTACGGCCATTCGGCCAGCACCGCGTGGGCACGTCCGAGATCGCGTCGCAGCGCGGCGTGCACGATGCCCATGACCCTGGTGTCAGCCGGGCCCGCCGGATCGGTGTGGACTTTCATGATGGTCCCTCTTCTCGCGAAGATCGAGCAGCCGCACCACCGTCGCCGCCGCCCAGTCCTGGTACTGCTCGTGGGTCCAGCCGGATCGGCGCGTCAGCAACAGGTACATCTCGTTGCTGAACACGCCCTGGATCCCGTCGGCCTCCACCTCGGTGAGCGGTCGGCCCGCGAAGGCGGACACGATCGCGGTCCGTGAAATCCGCTCGTCCCGGCGGCATTTCGCGTCCAGTTCGCGCAGTTCGGCATTGCTCTCGGCCGCGATGTCGAGGACGCGGCGCAGCGGAGCGGTGCGCCGGTAGATCGCCGCCACGAGCGCCGCGAGTTCGGCGGCGCGCTCGTCGAGCGGGCGATCGCCGTCCACGCCGAACCACGGCCGATCGGCCAGCGACACCGCGGCGTCGTCACCGACCACCGCCACGTCGAGCAGCGCCTTCAGCAGCGCCGCCTTGTTGCCGACCTTGGAGTACACCGTTTCCACCGAGCACCCGGCCGCGCGGGCGATGTCGCGCATGGCGGTGCCCTCCCACCCGCGCTCGACGAAGATCCGGCCCGCCGCCTCGAACACCGCGGCGCGCGTCCGGGCCGCCATGTCCTGACGCAGGGTGGAGTCGTATCGACGGGAAACAGCAGCACTCACCGGTCCAGTATGGAACCAGCATGTATTGAATACAAGCTTGTTTGCCATCGCTAATCTTCCCGCGCGAACCCGGCGCACGAGTGGCCGACCAGCCGTTTTGGTCGATTGCCCGGTCGTCGGCTATCGTATGATCCGCGCGGTTCACGCAGGTGAATCGTTGTTCTGGCCCCGTCGTCTAGCGGCCTAGGACGCCGCCCTCTCAAGGCGGTAGCGCGGGTTCAAATCCCGTCGGGGCTACCGAGAACTCCCCGGTCTTCGTGACCGGGGAGTTTTTTCATGTCCGGCCTCGTGCGACATATTGACAGATGTTGCATGGCCCATACACTGAGGGAAATGTTGCACCAGGAGGTGACGTGACCGAGCAGACCGCACTGGGCCAACGCCTCGACGACCTCGCCGCACGTCCCGACGCCATCACCGCCTTCAAGGCCGCCCGCTCCGGGTTCCTGGCGGGCCGCAGGCTGGAGATGAAGGAACTCGCCGACGAGCTCGGCGTGAATCGCGCGACCCTGTTCCGCTGGGTCGGCGGCCGCGACGAACTCCTGGCCGAGGTGATCTGGTCGGTCGCCGAACCCACGTTGCGGCGCGCCGTCGCCGCGAACACCGGCCACGGCGCGCGCCGGATCGCCGGGGTCCTCGGCGATTTCGCGCAGGCGGTCAACACCTCCGATGCCTTCCGCCAGTTCCTGCGCCGCGAACCCGAACGCGCGCTGCGCCTGCTCACCACCCAGGCCGGCTCGATGCAGCGCCGCTTCGTGGCGTTCATCGCCGACCTGCTCACCACCGAGATCGCGGCGGGCACCGTCGATCCGCCGCTGCCGGTGCCGGAAGCGGCCCTGTTGCTGGCCCGGATCACCGAGACCTTCATCTACGCCGATGTGATCAGCGGCGAGGAACCCGACGCGGCCAAGGTCGTCCAGGCGTCGCTGGTTCTGCTGGGCGAACGGCCCGAACAGTAGGAACCGAAAGGAAACCCATGCAGCGCACCATCTACTCCGAGGACCACGAGGCCTTCCGCGCCTCGGTCGCCGAATTCGTCAAGCGCTCGATCGAGCCGAACGCCGAGCGGTTCGCCGAGGAGCGCGCCATCGACCGCGAGACCTGGCTGGCGGCAGGCGAACTCGGCTACCTCGGACTCGGCGTGCCGGAGGAGTTCGGCGGCAGCGACGCCGGCGACTACCGGTTCGCCGCGGTGCTCGGCGAGGAACTGGCCAAGGCGAGCGCGGCGCTGTCGTCCTCGTTCGGCATCCACTACGACGTGTGCGCGCCCTACCTGGTGGAGCTCACCACCGACGAGCAGAAGCGGCGCTGGCTACCCAAGTTCTGCACGGGCGAGATCGTCACCGCGATCGGCATGACCGAACCCTCTGGCGGCTCGGACCTGGCCGCGCTCAAGACCACCGCGGTCCGCGACGGCGACGACTGGATCGTCAACGGCTCGAAGACGTTCATCACCAACGGTTTCAACGCCGATCTGGTGATCGTGGCCGCCCGCACCAGCCCGGAGAAGAAGGCCAAGGGCATCACCCTGTTCGCGGTCGAGAACGGCATGGAGGGTTTCACCCGCGGCCGCAAGCTCGACAAGGTGGGGCAGCCCGAATCCGACACCGCCGAGCTGTTCTTCGACAATGTCCGCGTCCCGGACGCCAACCGGATCGGTGAGGTCGACCGCGGCTTCATCGCGATGATGGAGCGCCTGCCGCAGGAGCGCATCGGCGCCGCGATCTCCAACACCGCCCACGCCGCGGCGATCCTAGAGGAGACCCTCGCCTACGCCAAGGAGCGCAAGGCCTTCGGTCAGCAGATCGGCAGCTTCCAGTACAACAAGTTCCTCTTCGCCGAGCTCGTCACGAAACTCGAAGTGACGCAGGCGTTCGTCGATCAGGGCATCGCCGCGCACGCCGAGGGCAAGCTCTCCGCGGTGGACGCGGCCAAGGCCAAGTGGTGGTCGGCGCAGGTGCAGAACGAGATCCTCGACGCGTGCGTGCAGTTGCACGGCGGCTACGGCTACATGCGCGAGTACCGGGTGGCGCGGGCGTGGATGGACGCCAGGGTCACCAAGATCTGGGCGGGCTCGAACGAGATCATGAAGGAACTCATCGGGCGCGACCTCGGGCTCTGAAAGCAGTGCGTCGCGCCCGGCGAAAGACCACCGGGCGCGACGCGACGCCGGTCAGTTCAGGATGATCGGCAGCGCGGCCAGATCGTTCTGCGTCAGCACCGGCAGGTTGCCGAGCTCGCTGTCGGGCACGGCCAGCCGCAGATTCGGGAAGCGGGCGAACAGCGCGGGCAGCGCGATCGCGGCCTCGAGCCGGGACAGGGCGGCGCCGGGGCAGATGTGCGGGCCGTACCCGAAGGCCAGGTGGCGGTTGGCGGTCGCGCGGGTCACGTCGAAGTCGTCGGCGGTGTCGCCGTGCACGGCGGTGTCGCGGCCGATGGCGCGGTAGGACATCACCACGCCGTCGCCCTTGGCGATCACGGTGTCGCCGACGGTGATGTCCTCGGTGGCGAAGCGCATCAGCAGGTGCGAGACCGGGCCGTCCCAGCGCAGCGACTCCTCGATCACCTGCTTCCACTCCACGTCCCCGGCAAGCACTTTCGCCAGCTGCTCCGGTTCGTTGAGCAGGGCGCGCACGGTGTTGACGATGAGGCTGACGGTGGTCTCGTGCCCAGCGGCGACGAGGGCCTTGATGTTGCCGATCGCCTCCTCCTCGGTGAGCGGCTCGCCGCCCTCGTCGGCGACGATGAACGCGGAGGTGAGATCGTCACCCGGGTTCGCGATCTTCTGGCGCACCTGCTCGGTGAAGTACACATCGAGCTCGCCGATCACGCGCAGGCGCTCGTCCTGCGGGGTCATCACCGAGAAGAACTTCTTGTACCAGTCGAGCAGTTGGGCGTGGTCCTCGCGGGCGACGCCCATCAGGTCACCGACCACGCGCATCGGCAGCGGGTAGGCGAAGACCTCCTTGAGGTCGACCGGCGTGCCGTCGGCGCCCGCGGCCGCGAGGTCGTCGAGCAGTTCGAGGGTGAGCTGTTCGATCACCGGGCGCAGTTCCTCGAGCCGGCGCGGCGCGAGGGCCTGCGCGGTCTTGAGCCGCAGCCTGCGGTGCTCGACGCCGTCGACGTTGAACATCGAGCGGTCCACGTCGACCATGCCGATGAGCGGCCACTGGTTGGTGACCACCCCGTCGGTCCACGGCTTCCACGCGTGGATGTCCTTGACCAGGCGGGTGTCGGTGGTCAGCTGGCGTGCGACAGCGTGGTCGGTGACGGTCCAGGCGGTGACGCCGAGCAGGTCGATCTTGGTGATCGGGCCTTGGGCGCGGAGTCGGGCGGTCTCTCCGTCGAGGTCACCGACCATCGGGTCGATGGAGAAGGGGCATTGCGAACTCACGAAGAACCTCCGACGGGTCGAACAGGTGTGAAACGAACGGGCAGTGCGGTCATGCCCCGAAGGAAAGCCGAAGGTCGCCGGGTGAGTTGGTCGGCGGGGACGGCCAGGTCGACATCGGGGAGCCGGTCGAGCAGCACCTCGATCCCGGTCCTGGCGATGATCTCGGCGATCTGCTGCGCCGGGAACGGGCAGCGGTATTCGCCGTAGCTGAACGCGAAATGGGCGTTGTTGCCGGTCGGTACGGTGTCGCCGTCGGTGAACGACTGCCGGATGTGCGGGTCCAGATTGGCGGCGGCCAGGCCGAGCAGCAGCATGTCGCCCGCCCGGATGGTCTGATCGGCCAGGCGGGTGTCGCGCGCGGCCCACCGACCCGCCAGGATCGAGGTCGGGCCCTCTTCCCAGAGGACCTCGCTCATGGCCTGACCGACGCTGCGCCTGCCGCCGCCGAGCGCGGCCGCGAACCGGTCGTCGACGAGCATCAGCCGCATGGAGCTGCCGAGCCAGTCGGCGGTGGTGAGGTGACCCGCGGCGGTGATCGCCATCAGGTCGTTCATGTACTCCTCGTCGGTGAACGGTTCCGGGTCGGCCAGCATCAGCGACACCAGATCGCCTGCGGGCCTTGCCTTCTTGGCCGCTACGAGCCGTGCCATGTGTTCGGCGAAGCGCATGTGCCCGGCCTGGGCGTCGGCGCCGCCGTCGGCGAGCTGCTTCATCGTCAGCGCGAGGTCGGCGGCCTCGCTGTCGGGCAGGCCGAGGATGCGGCCGAGCGCGAGCACCGGCAGCGGCTCGGCGAACTCGGCGACCAGGTCGGCGCTGCCGCGTCCGCAGAACCGGTCGATCAGCCCGTCGGCGAGTTCCTCACAGGCACGGCGCAATTCGTAGTGGTCGACGGCGTCGAGCGCGGGCTCCACCATGGCCAGGTGCCTGCGGTGTTCGGCGCCGGCGGTGAAATAGATCGAGGGCATCGGCCTGCCGACCATCGGCAGCAGCGGCCAGTCCTCGGGCACCCGGCCCCACTGGTTCCACAGCGACACATCGCGCGGGAACAGCAGCGGATCGCTGGTCACCTGGTGCAGTTCGCGGTAGCCGATGATCAGCCAGGCCGGGAACCCGCCGGGCAGTTCCACCGCGACCACCGGGCCGTGGTCGCGACGCATCCTGCGGTAGACCTCGTGCGGTTCGATGTGGAACTCGGGACCGCTCAGCGGCACCGCGCCGGTGACCGGGCAGGCGCCGGTGGGTGTGCTCATCAGACGGTCTCCCCTTGCGGAACAGCGGAATACAGGTGTTCGACCAGCGCGATCAGCACCTGCTTGCTGGATTCGCGCGAGCGCGCGTCACACATCAGCAGCGGGACCGTGGGGTCGAGGTCGAGCGCGTCGCGCACCACCTCGGGGCCGTGTGAGTCGCCGAAGTCGTTGCAGGCCACCACGAACGGTGTGCCCTGGTGTTCGAGCCGGTCGATCGCGTACCAGGAGTCGCTGATCCGGCGCTGGTCCACCAGCACGATGGCACCCAGCGCGCCGGTGAACAGCCGGTCCCACAGGAACCAGAACCGCTGCTGCCCCGGCGCGCCGAACAGATACAGCACGTGCTCGTTGTCGAGGGTGATCCGGCCGAAGTCGAAAGCCACGGTGGTGGTGGA
The DNA here is from genome assembly GCF_003182135.1 of Nocardia neocaledoniensis. GTDB lineage: Bacteria > Actinomycetota > Actinomycetes > Mycobacteriales > Mycobacteriaceae > Nocardia > Nocardia neocaledoniensis. Next base: position 163,920 of record NZ_QGTL01000002.1, read on the forward strand.
CTTTCCGGGCACGGCCGTGGCGTCGTCGACACCCTCGGAGACATCGGTCATGGTGGCCTCGGTGTCCAGCGGCCTGATCTCGCTCACCGAACGCACCAGCGTCGTCTTGCCGACCCCGAATCCGCCGATGACCACGATCTTCAACCCGTGCATGGCCGTGCTGTGCAGCGGGGCCAGCGACCGCTCGGGGGCGGTCTCAGAGCTTGCGAAGTCCAACGAGCACCTTCTCGAGGGTGGAGGCATCCAGCGTCATCGCCGCGGACAGCGGCGGACGGATCGTGATCTTGCCCGCGTGCAGCAGGTCGGCCAGCAGCACAGTGGCGACGCCCACCGGCAGCCGCAGCTCGGCCGCCACCTCGACGACCGCCGTGGGCGCGCGGCACATCTCCAGGATCGCGACCTGCTCCGACGACATGCCCGCCGACGGCCCGGACTCGGTGACGATCAGGGTGACCAGGTCGAAATCCTCGGTGGCCGGGGCCCGTCCGCCGGTCAGCGTGTAGAACCGGTCGGGATCGTCGTCGCGGCCGGGCCTGTTCAATTCGGCACTCCGCGTCGGGGATGGGCGGACATATGCTCGCCGAGCTGTTCGACCAGCTCGTGCATCGTGTGCCCGACCAGGCCGGCGTCGGCGTCCTCGGCGGCGACCACCGCCAGGTGCGCGCCGCGCCCCGCCTCGACCACGAACAGGATGCCGCCGTAGAACTCGGTCATCGACTGGCGTACGCCGCCGCGCCCGTCACCGAACTCGACGGAGGCCCCGTGCGACAGGCTCTGGAATCCGGCGGCGATCGCGGCGAGCTGGTCGGCGCGGTCGACGTCGAGTTCCGGTGTGTGGCAGATCTTCAGGCCGTCGCCGGAGAGCAGCAGGGCGTGGCGGGTGCGCGGGGTGCGGGCGAGCAGCTTCTCGAGCAGCCAGCCGAGGTTCGTCGAGGCGGTGGTGGTCATCGGTCCTCCATGTGGTCGGGAGCGGGGGCGGCCGCGCGGCCCGGCGCCGACCGCTGGAACGCGCCGAGGGCGGCGGGCTTGGCCGGTGGGGTGTCGGCGACCGGCGTGCTCGCCAGGCCGTCGGGGTGGACTTTGGCCAGGGTGTCGCCCCTGCGTCGCTTGGGCAGCGCGGGTGAGGTGGACACCGTGGGCATGTCCGAGGTCCTGGCGTGTTGCGGACGCGGGGTCGGCGCGTCGAACTGGCTCAGCGAATCGAACTGCTCGAGCGTCGTGAGCTGGGGTTCGGTGGGTCGCGGTGTCGGTGCCTGCACCTGGGTGGTCCCCCGGCTGCGGCGCTCGGCGCGGGCGGTGAGCTCCCGCGGGATCACCACGACGACGGCGGTGCCGCCGATCGCCGACGGCCGGTAGGAGACGGTGAGCTCGTGCTTGCGGGCCAGGTGCCCGACGACCGCGAGGCCGAGCCGGGTGCCCGAGAGCGAGGTCAGGTCGCTGCCTTTGCCCTTGTGGTCGCGTCCGCTCACGGCCGCCTCGGCGCGGCGCAGCGCCGATTCGCTCATCACCAGGCCGCTGTCCTCGATCGTGATCACCACGCCCGCGGGCACTTCCGCGGCGTAGACGTGCACCTCGGTGGTGGGCGGGGAGAAGTTGCAGGCGTTGTCGAGGAGTTCGGCCAGCGCGTGCATGACGCCTTCGGCGGCGTGCCCGGCGACGCCGACCTCGGCCACCGCGCGCAGACGCACCCGCTGATAGCCGGCGACACGGCCCATCGCGCCACGCAGAATCGATTCCATCGCGATGGGTTTCGCCCAGCGGCGCCCGGTCCGCGCCCCGCTGAGAACCGCGATGCTGTCGGCGAGCCGACCGGTCTGGGCGGTGCGGTGGTCGATGTGGAGCAGGTCGGTGAGCACGCGCGGGTCGGCGTGCCGGTGCTCCATCTCGCGCAGTTCGGCCAGCATGCTGGTGGTCATCGCCTGGATGCGACCGGCGGCGCCGGCGAAGGCGGCCAGCGCGGCGGCCCCGCGGCGACTGTTCTCCTGGGCTTCCCACGCGTAGTGGGTGGCGTGTTCCTCGGCCTGGGCGATCCGCTGACTCGCCTCGGCGATGGTCGCGGTGCGCTGTTCCTCGGCGCGGCGGGCGAGTTCCTGCGCGGCCCTTGCCTTCCCGCGCTGACGCAACGCGGCGAAGATCGCGGGACAGCCGACCAGGGCCAGCGTGAGCGCGGCGGCGAGCACCGGGATGCCGATGGCGGGTGGCGCGAAGAACGCGGTGACGCCCGCGATGGCGGCCACGGCGATGCCGGCTCCCAGTACCACGTAACCCGTGGTCGCGCCGGTGGCCTCCTCGCCCGTCGCCGCCTGCGCCATCGGCTCGACTTCCGCAGTACTCACAGGCCCCCAACCACCAATCGTCAAACCAAACACGCAGCACGGCAGCCCGTTTCGATATCGATGGGAGCATAACGAGCCCTCGCCACGCCTGCCACTCGAGCGGCGAGGGTTCATCATCTGTTCGTATGCGATTCGTTACCGAATTGGCATGCGCGGCGAGCCCCCACCTGCGGTTATGCGGAAAGCGTCTCGCCTGTCACGCTCGCCATAGCGCCATAACCGGAGTTATTGGGGTGCAGGTGATCTCCGCTGTCGAAGGCGGGAGCCAACCGCGTGCCGTCGGCCGGATCCGCCATGGCGCGAGCCAGATCGACCACCGCGTCGAACGATCCCGCCGTCCGGATCCAGCTGTTCACCTCCTCGCGCACCCGGTCCTTCGCGGCCGAGTAATAGGGCGAGCCCGCGAACGGGAGCAGGGTGGCGCCGACGACGCGGATCCCGGCAGCGTGCGCCGCGTCGATCAGGTGCCGATATCCGGCGACGAGCTGTTCGGCCGAAACCTCCGGCGAGAAGACACCATCCGGACCGGTCGCTCCACCGAGCCCGATGTCGTTGATGCCGATCAGCACGACCACCGTGTCCACGCCGGGCTGCGTGAGGACATCGCGCCGGAAGCGGGTGAGCGCGCTGTCCCCGAGGACGGTCGAATCGGTGAGCAACCGGTTGCCACTGATCCCCGCGTTGACGACCGCGCCGGTTCTGCCCGCCGCGGCGAGGCGGCGCGCGAGGTGGTCGGGGTAGCGCTGGTCGGCGTCGACGTCGGAGCGATAGCCGTCGGTGATCGAGTCGCCGAACGCGACGACGACATCGCCGGTCCGATCGGTCTCGACCGCGTCGACACCGGTCAGGTAGTACCAGGACTGAGAGGTCTCGGTGAAGGCCGCGGCGGACGGATCGGCGGCGCGATCGCCCTGCGCGCGGTAGCTCGTCGCGGCGGCCTGGGCGTGCTGGGTGGCCGGGCCGGTGGGCCCGGCGAAGTACAGCGTCACGGTGACGGCCTCTCCCGCGCTGACGGGCAGGTCCACGGCGTCGCTGGAAACCTCGGCGCCCGGGGCGATCTCGAACGCTCCGGATCCCGCGAACGCGAGGTGACGTACCGAGTCCGCCACCACGGCCGCGCCGCCCGCGCTGCGGGCGAGGGTCGCGCCCGTGACGGCGAGGGGCGCCGCGCCGTACTGGTTGGACAGCCGGATCCGGACCGCGGGGCCGCCTTCGGACAGCCGCACCACCTGGCGGACGGTCTGGTCGGCGAACCCCGTCATCGACCAGTTCGGCATCACGGCCGTGGCCGGATGCTGGGCGGCGGCCGCCCACGCCCCTGACCATTCCCGCGTCGCGGCGGTGTCACCGCAGGCGACCAGGGCGAGGGCGGCGAGCAGGACGGCGGCCGCCCGGGCGAGCATCTTCATGCCAGGGTCCAGGACATGCCGAATCGGGCCAGGGCGTCGAGGAAATCGACCGGTTCGAACAGCTCGGCGGGCGACTGCGCGCCCGGCGTGCCCGCGCCTGCGACGATCCTGGCGGCGACCTCCACGGCCAGCTGGGCGCTGTTGCGGTAGGCGTCGGGTCCGCTGCCGATGCCGCGCAGGAGCTGTCCGTCGTGGCGGATGTCGACGACCATCGAGTAGGCGGCGGGCGCCGACGGCGTCTCCGGTGCGGCGGCCAGGTCGGCCTCCGTGATGGTGCCGATGACCTCGAAGATCGATTCGGCCAGTACGCCTTCCACCGAGGCCGCCCTCGTGTGCCGCGGAATCGTCACCACCGAGGGCTGCGGGAACTTGCGCACGGCGATGGGTTCGGTCGCGTCGGGCAACAGGAATTCACCGCGGCGCGGAGTCGGGCCGGTCTGGAAGCGATCCTCCGACCAGGACAACCCGCCACCGGCGAACACATCGAGATTGCGGAGCACGGTACGCATGCTGCCGCGCGAGCCTTCCCCGCCGGGCAGTGCCACATGACTGAGGACGATCTCGTCGGCGCCGCCGAGCCGCGCCGCGCCGACATGGGCGAGCAGGTCACCGAAGATGCCGGCCTCGGTGGTCGCGGTGGCGAGGGTGACGCCCGCTGCCTCGGCGAGCGGGCCGTACTCGTCGAACACCTTGCGCACGAAGAGCTGTTCGCCCGCGACATCCACATAGTGCGCGCCCGCCGCGATTGCGGCACGCAGCACTCCTTCGCCGGTGCCGGTGTAATCGGGCAGCGTGCTGATCACGGCGTCGACATCGCCGAAGGCGGCGACGAGGGCGGCGTGATCGTCGGCGGCGGCGACCCTGATCTCCGTGTCGAATCCGGCCAGGCGGGCGGCGTCGCGGCCGACCACCACCGTGTCGATGCCGCGCTCGCGCAGTTCCCGCACCGCGAATGTCCCGACGTGGCCGCTGGCTCCGTAGACGGCGATCTTCATGTCCCACTCCTTGTTCGTCCTGGCTGATGTACTCAGCGTAGGAGCGATGTGGGAGACAGAAAATCATCCATAGTCTCAACTGGATATCCAATCGTCTGCATGGGTATGTTTACAGATATGGATCTTCTCAGCGACGTCCTGGCCACCGCGCGAACCGGCAGCCCGGCCTCCGGCATGTTCGTGCGGCACGCACCGTGGGGGCGCCGGTATCCACGCATCGAGAGCGCCGGATTCCATGTGGTCCTGCAGGGCTCGTGCTGGTTGGTCCGCGCCGGCGCGGAACCCGTGGCGCTGGGCGCCGGCGACGCGGTGTTCATGCCCCGCGGCGTCGCCCACGACCTGCTCGACCAGCTGGACAGCCCGATCACCGAAACCGCGGGCCCCGAGGACATCCGGCTCGTCGAAGGACCGGGAGCGCCATCGACCCTGCTGTGCGGCTCGTATCAACTCGCCACCGACCGCACCCATCCCCTGCTGACGGAATTGCCGGAGGTCGTGCACATTCCGGCCCGGCTCGGCACCCACGCGGCGTTACGCGCCGCCGTCGGCCTGCTCGCCGAGGAACTCACCGACTCCCACCCGGGCGCCGACGCCGCGATCCCTCCCTTGCTGGATCTTCTCCTGCTCTACCTGCTGCGCGCGTGGCTCGCGGAGAACCACGAGCCGACGGGGTGGGCGGCGGCCGTCGGCGATCCCGACATCTCCCGCGCGCTGCGCGCCGTCCACGACGACCCGGCACACCCGTGGACCGTCGAATCCCTCGGCACCCGAGCGGGTCTCAGCCGAGCGGCCTTCGCCAAACGCTTCGCGACGCTGGTCGGGGAACCCCCGCTCACCTATCTCACCCGCTGGCGCATGCTGACCGCCGCCCGCCTGCTCCGCGACTCCGACCGCCCGCTGTCCAGCGTGGCCGAGCGCACCGGATACAGCTCCGAATATGCCTTCAGCAAGGCGTTCAAACGCGAATTCGGCACGGCGCCGGGCCGATACCGCGCGCTCGGCGCCGACGTACTGCTGGCCGGAACGCGCTGACGCTCAGGACAGGACGGCAGTCGCCTCGACCTCGACGAGCAGATCCGGTTCACCCAGCGCGGCGACACCGAGCAGGGTGATCGGCTTGACCGGATCGACGCCGAGCTTCGCCGCGGCCCTGGCCACGCCCTCGCCGAGCAGGGGGAATTTGTCGGCGCTCCAGTCGACGACGTAGATGGTCAGCTTCGCGACGTCGTCGAACGAACCGCCGACCGCGGCCAGCGCGGTCCCGACATTGAGGTACGCCTGCTCCACCTGCGCCGCGAAATCGCCCGCGCCGACCGGGTTTCCGTCGGCGTCGCGCGCGACCTGCCCGGCCAGGAACACCATGCGCGATCCGGTCGCCACCGCCATCTGCCGATACACCTCCGGCTTGGGCAGTCCGTCGGGATTGATCAGTTCCACAGCCATGCGCCGCTCCCATCGTCGAGGTGTTTCGTCGATAACATAACAGCGATATGTATTCTTGCGCCATGGCGAGGACGAAGAACCCCGCGGTGCGGTCGATGCTCATCGAGCGGGCGGCGCTGCTGCTGCGCGAGCGCGAGCCGGTGACGCTGCGCGGGCTCGTCCGCGGCACCGAGGTGTCGACGATGGCGGTCTACACCTACTTCGACGGGATGGACGGGCTGTGGCGGGCGGTCCGGCAGGAGGGGTTCACCCGGCTGGCGGCGCGGCTGGCCGACGTGCCCGACACCACCGACCCGGTGCGCGATCTGGCCGCGCTCGGCGCCGCCTACCTGGCCAACGCCATGGCCAACCCCGATCTCTACCGGGTGATGTTCGACGCGGAGTTCGACCTCGAGGACGCGCGGGCCGCCGACGCCACATTGGAGCGGCTGGTGCGCGCCGCGGACGCGGCCAGGGCGGCGGGACGGTTCCGTGCCGAGATCGATCCGCTCGAGCTGGCCACCCAGAGCTGGACCATCGGGCACGGATTGGCTGCCCTGGTCGCGACCGGACCACTGCCACCGACCACGCTCGACCACGGAATCCCGCTGCTCACAGCGTTGTTCGTGGCAGCAGGCGACGATCCGGCGCGCTGTGCGCGGTCGGTGGCGGCGGGCTGGCGGCTCAGTTGAGCTGGGCCAGCGCCGCTTTCGTCGCCTCGGCGACGAGTTCGTTGGACGGTTCGGCGTTCTGGTCCGGCTTCGTGGTGAGGACCGCGAGGACGAGGGGGGCGCGGTTCGGAGGCCAGGCGATGGCCACGTCGAGGGCGGAGCCGTAGGCCGGGGTGCCGGTCTTGTCGCCGACGGTCCAGTCCGCGGGCAGGCCCGCCTTGATGCGCTTGGCGCCGGTCCGGCTGGCCTTCAGCCAGGTGGCCAGCCGTGCGCGCTCGGGTTCGCGCAGGGCGTCACCGAGGACGAGCGCGCGGTAGTCGGCGGCCAGCGCGGCGGCGGTGGTGGTGTCGCGCACGTCGCCGGGGATGGCGGTGTTGAGTTCGGTCTCCCAGCGGTCCAGCCGGGAGACGGGGTCACCCAGCCGGCGCAGCGAATCGGTGAAACCGGCTGGGCCACCCAGCAATCGGAGCAGCATGTTGCCCGCGGTGTTGTCGGACTGGGTGATCGCGGCGTCGCACAGCGCGGCGACGGTCATGCCGCTGTCGACGTGTTTCTCCGTCTCCGGGGAGTTCGCGACGATGTCGGCAGCGGTGTAGTGGACGACCTGGTCGAAGTAGCCGGTGTCGAGCGGGTGTGCCTGGAGCAGGACGCCGCACGCCAGGCCCTTGAACGTCGAGGCCATCGGGAACAGTTCGCCCTCGCGGTAGCCGACGGTGCGGCCGCTACCGGTGTCGATGACCATCAGGCCGAGGCGCGCACCATATTTCGACTCCAGGTCGGCGAACGAGACAGTGGCGGGCGCGGTCGTCGAGGTCTCGGGGGCGGTGGCCGGCGTCTCGCTCGAACAGGCGGTGAAGGCGACGACGGACAGTGCCAGTACCGCGGCGGCCAGGCGCCTGCGCAGGGGAATCACGGAGGAAGTCACCGCTGCAGGACATCACCGACGGTGGTGGCCGGGCCAATACCAGGCCTCGGCGGGTCCGAGTCGGCATCGATATCGGCGCAGGTCGAGCCGATACGAACCGCTGTTCGGCGGCTCGGTCCCCGCAGACCGGGGATCTGACCTCGCACGCGCTGGTTCAATGACCGGCATGGATCTGCTGCGTCATCTCCGGTTCTTCGTCGCGGTCGCCGACGAGGGCCACTTCGGGCGCGCCGCCGCGGCGCTGGAGATGACCCAACCACCGCTGTCGCAGGGGCTGCGGCGGCTCGAGCAGTATCTCGACCTCGAGCTCATCCACCGCACCAGTCAGGGCGCGTTGCTCACCGCCGCGGGCAAGGAGCTGCTCCCCCGCGCCCGGCTGCTCGTCGACGACGCCGACCGGCTGCGCGCCGAAGCGCGGCGCATCGCCCAGCGCAGCGGGACCGTGCGGTTCGCGGCCACCGCGGCGCTGCCCGACCGGCTGGTCGCCGCGTGCGTGACCGCGCTGCGCGCGTCGGGCGCCACGGTGTCGACCACGCTCGGCTCCACCGTCGACGCGGTGGCACAGGTGCGCGCCGGGGTGTGCGACGTGGCGGTCGTCGAGCATCCGGCGCTGGTCGACGGCGTCGAGGCGGGGCCGATCGTGAAGGTGCCGCGCTGGCTGGTCGTGCCCGCCGAGCATCGGACCACCACCACCGAACGCCCCACCTTCCCCATGCTGACCGGCCTGCACTTCGCGCATCCGGCGCGCGCGGCCAATCCGCCCGCCTTCGACACCGTGCGCGACCTGCTCCGGGAACGCGGCCTCGACGCACCGCCGCTGCCTGCCCCGGACGACCGCGCCGTGCTGGCCGCCGTCGCGGCGGGGACGAGCTTCGGCCTGACCACCACCCCGCCGACGCCGACGCCCGGCGTCGCCTGGCTGACCCTCGCGCCGCAGTCGGTCGCCCTGCGGGTCAGGATCATTCGCCGCCCCGACGCCGCCGACCACGCGAGCGCGCTGGACCGGGTGCTGTACCGGGAGCGCCTGCGATGAGCACGGCGGCCGAGCGGATCCGCGCGGTCTTCGCCGACGCGGGCTGCACCGGATGGCTGCACGCGCGTCGCTGCGACGACTCCGGCGACGAGGTGTGCGTCGGCGGGAGCGAACGCGTGGTCATCGCGTCGGTGTACAAGCTGCTGTTGTTCGTGGCGTTCTGCCGGGAGGTCGCCGGTGGTCGCATCGACCCGCGGGCCCGGATCACCGTCGACCCGGCCGAGTGCACGCCGGGCCCGACCGGCCTTGCCGCACTGCATGATCCGGTGACGCTGAGCCGCCGCGATCTGGCGACCTCCATGATGACGGTCTCCGACAACGCCGCCGCCGACGTCCTGCTCGGCGAGATCGGCCTGGCCGCGGTGACCGAGCTCGCCGCCGAGGTCGGCCTCACCGAGACCAGGGTCGTCGGCGGCACCGCCGATCAGCACCGCAGCCTGGTCCGCGACACCGACACCCACACCACCGCGGAGGCCTTCGCCGCGCTGGCCGACAACGACGAGGCCTGGACCATCTCGGCCTACGACCCCTCCTACGCCAGCGCCACCACCCCCGAGGAGATGACCCGCTTCCTCCGTCTGCTGTGGACCGGCCGGCTCCTGCCCGCCGAGCACACGGCCTTCGCGCGCACGGTGCTGGGCAGGCAGATCTGGCCGCACCGGATCGCCGCCGCGTTCCCGCACCGCGACGTGCTGGTCGCCGGCAAGACCGGCACCATCGGGGTGATCCGCAACGAGGTGGCGGTGGTGGAGTTCCCCGGCGAAACCCCGGTCGCCGTCGCGGTGTTCACGCGTGCGGCCCGCGCCGATCCCACGCTGCCTGTGGTCGACGCGGCCATCGGGGAGGCCGCGCGGATCGCCGTCACCGAACTGCGCCGCCCGCACTGACCCACCCGAATCGGGCGGCGGTGGCTAGCATCGGTGCTCGTGGGTGGAGATTCTTCCGGTTTCGGCCGGGTGCGTGTGATCGGTGTGGTGGCGGGGGTCCTCGGATTCGTGCTGGCGGTGGCGGCGCCGTTCCTGCCGGTCCGGCAGGAACGGGTGAGCCTGGACTGGCCGCAGCCGCAGTCGCTGCAACTGAGCGCGCCGCTGGTGGACTACGTGCCGTTGTCGCTGGACCTGAGCGTGCCGTGCACCGCGCTGCGGGACATGACCGGCGCCACCGTGCTGTCGACGGTGCCGCCGCAGGCGCCGCGCGCCGGGTCGAAGGGCCTGGTCGCCCGCATCGAAGAACGCCCGGACAGCGGCCGCACGCTTGCCGTCGTCCTGCGCGATCGGCTGCTGCTGAGCGTGCCGGTCGCCGAGATCGCGGGCACCACGGGATCCGTCGCTACCCCACCGGGCGCCGCCACGAATCTCCCCGGCGGGCCTCCCGAGGGCGCGCCGGCGGCAACCGATCCGCCGCGTGGAACCCCGCCGCCCGGTGGAACGGCGCCGTCGGGAACTGCACGGCCCGGTCCGGAAAACGCTCCCAACGGGCCGGCGCCGACGGGGGCGCCACCGAACAACAACACCTCTGCGGGGCCTGGCGCACCACCGTCGGGCGCCCCGACCAGCGGAAATCCCGCCGGCTCACCGGAAAATCACGGCGGCACAGGGGAAACCGCCACCGCCGCAGCCTGTGTGGCGCTGACGATCACGTCGACGGCGACCGGCACCACAGCCGAGATCACCGGGCTGACCCGCGCCGACGGGACACCCATGCGGACGACCGTCGACGCCGATGTACGGCCACAGGTCGTCGGCGTCTACACCGAACTCGATCGGGCGCGGATGGGCGATGCGCGGCTGCACGCCGAGATCGATGCGCGGTTCTCGTCGAGCCCGAGCGGGTGGAAGCTCGCGGCGATGCTCGGTGCGGTGCTGTGCACCCTGCTCGCCCTGATCTGCTTGCATCGCGGCGACATTCGGGACGGCCGGCGCGCGCGTCGCGTGCTGCCCGCCCGGTGGTGGCGACCCACCGGTCTCGACGCGACCGTCACCGGGACGCTCGTGGTCTGGCATGTGATCGGCGCGAACAGCTCCGACGACGGCTACATCCTCACCATGGCGCGGGCCTCGCGTGAGGCCGGGTACACGGCCAACTACTACCGGTGGTTCCAGGTCGCGGAGGCGCCGTTCGGCTGGCCCTACGAGGTGCTGGCGCAGCTGACCCGCGTCAGCGAGGCGGGCCTGTGGATGCGGTTGCCCGCGCTGCTCGCCGGTCTGGTGTGCTGGCTGGTCCTCAGCCGGGAGGTGCTGCCGCGCCTGGGTTCCCGCGTCGCGTCGAGCAAGCCGGCCCGCTGGACCGCGGCCCTGGTGTTCCTCTCGCTCTGGCTGCCCTACAACAACGGCCTGCGCCCGGAACCGCTGATCGCGGTCGGCGCCCTGCTCACCTGGTGCTCCATGGAGCGCGCCATCGCCACCCGGCGCCTGCTGCCCGCCGCCGTCGCCGTGCTGATCGCCGCGTTCTCCCTGGCCGCCGGGCCGACCGGATTGATCTGTGTCGCAGCACTTCTCGCCGGTGCGCGGCCCGTGCTCCGCACCATCGCGCGCCGCGCCGCGACCGGCTCGGGACCGGCGTTCCTCCGGTACGCCGCGGTACTGGCGCCGATCGCCGCCGCGGGCACCCTCGTCCTGATCGTGGTCTTCGCCGACCAGACGTTCTCGACGGTGCTGGAGGCGACCCGGGTCCGTCAGCTCGTCGGCCCCGACCTGTCCTGGTTCGAGGAGCGCACCCGCTGGGATTCGCTGCTGTCGGTGAACCCCGACGGTTCACTGACCCGCCGTTTCGGCGTCCTCGCCATGCTCCTGTGCCTGGTCGTCGGTGTCCTGACGGCGGTGCGCCACGGCGGTCGCATCCCCGCCACCGCCCGCGGCCCGGTCGCCCGCGTGCTGGCGGTGACCTTCATGGCTCTGCTACTGATGATGTTCACCCCCACCAAGTGGACCCACCACTTCGGCGTCTACGCCGGCCTCGCCGCCGCTCTGGCCGCCGTCACTGCGATGGCCTTGAGCCGCAACGTGATCCGCGCCGGCCACGTTCGCACGCTCTTCGCCGCCGCGGTCCTCTTCCTGCTGGCCATCAGCACAACAGGCTCCAACGGCTACTGGTACGTCTCCGGCTACGGCGTCCCCTGGCCCGACCGCGCCCCCAGCCTCGCCGGCGTCGAAGTCTCCACCCTCTTCCTCCTCGCAACGGGCCTGACCCTGCTGGTCGCACTGCGCCAGTACTACCGATCCGACGGCCCGACCCGCACCGATGGCGCCGTCCAGGCGTACGCGAGCGCCCCCGGCATCGCGAATTCCGCTGTGCCCAGCGCGCAGCGGGAGCAGTCCTCGCACGCGACGGACCAGGAAGACAGCGCGGCCGTCGACCACGCGGGCACCGCGCACATCGGCACCGAATCGGCCGCAGGGTCGGACACACCGCACAGCAGCGGGTCTGCCGTCGAGGCCGCCGCCGGGCAAAACGAGGCCGCGGGCACCGTGTCACCGGTGACCGGCGCTCACTCCTCGACCGACAGTGCCCCTGAATCGACGCCAGGTGCCAACGAGACGTCGACGGCCGGCACTGCCCACGGCGCACCCGGCTCGGCCGTTCCGGAAACGAGCGAACGGGACCACCGTTGGGCCAGGCTGCCGGTCGTGGCCCCGCTGACCGTCGCCGCGGCGGCGATGGTGCTGTTCGAAGTGGGCTCGTTGGCCACCGCGGCGATCTCGCAGTACCCGGCCTATTCCGTCGGGCTGTCCAACTTGCGCACCCTGACGGGTGACCGCTGCGCGATGGCCGATGACGTGCTCGTCGAAACCAACACGGCGGATTCCCTTCTCACGCCGTACGCGGGCACGGCGGCCGACGGCCTCGCCGCGGAGAACACCGGCTTCACCCCCAACGGCGTCGGCAGCCTCGCCCCGGACCCGGGCCCCGGCCAATCCTCCGCTCCCCCTTCGGGTTCCGGCCCGGCCCCCGGCGGCCCGGGCGGCGCGCCTCCCACCGGTCAAGGCGGCGCGAGCGCGCCCATGGGCGCCTCTCCCAGCGGACCCGGAACAAGCCCGAACGGACCTGGCAGCACCAGCGGCCCCTCGTCGACCAGCCCCGGCGGCTCAGCCCCGAGCGGTCCCAGCGGCTCCGGACAGGGCGCCGGCTCGCCGACCGCTCCGGGCGGCTCGAACCCGTCCGGGCCCGCAGCACCTCCGAGTGGGCAGGGTGGTCCTGGCTCGAGTGGCGGCTCCACGAGTGCGCCCGGCGGCAACACCTCAGGCGGCACCGCACCGGGCGCGGGCGGTGGCGCACCGAGTGGTGGGTCGGCCTCGGGTCCCGGTGCCGGGCCACAAGGGGTGGCCGGCGTCAACGGGAGCACTGTGGCGCTCCCCTTCGGGCTGGTGCCGGAGCGGACGCCGGTGCTCGGGAGCTACTCGACCGGCGCGCCGCAACGCAGTCGGTTGACCACGCAGTGGTATCGCCTGGATCTGGCCGCCGCGCAGCGGGATTCGGCGCATCGAGTGCTGGTGCTCACCGTGGCGGGGCGGATCGAGTCGACGGCGCCGGATGGTTCGTCGATGCCGGGGCAGCGGTTGCGGGTGGAGTTCGCGCGGCGGGCCGACGACGGCACCGTCACGCCGCTGGGCGAACTGGCGCCGCCGACGGTCGGCGGCGCGCCGGGATGGCGGAATCTGCCGATCGGGTTGGACACCGTGCCGGCCGGAACCACGGCGGTGCGGCTGGTCGCCGAGTCGGGCGAACCCGATCCGATGCGGTGGCTGGCCGTCACTCCCCCGCGTCTGCCGAAGCTGTCGCCACTGAACACCGTGGTCGGCAGCACCGATCCCGTACTCGCGGATTGGCATGTGGGACTGGCCTTCCCGTGCCAGCGCCCGTTCGACCACCGCGGCGGAGTCGCGGAGATGCCGCTGTGGCGGATCCAGCCCGACAAGCTCAACGCGCAGGTCTCCGAGACCTGGCAGGGCGAGACCGGCGGCGGCCCACTCGGCTGGACCGGTCTGCTCATGCAGTCGCGCACCATCCCCGCCTACCTCGCCGACGACTGGACCAGGGACTGGGGCGAAATCCAACGCCTCACCCGCCTGATCGCCGCCCCACCAGCGGAACTCACCGTCCGCACGGCGAACACCTGGGGCTGGTCCGACGAGAGCCCCATCAGGACAGGCTGATTCGCCCGCCCACACCGCTGACCCTGCCGTCCACGGCTCGGCGGGTCAGCGGCGACGGCTGATCCGGTGGACCACCTACACCGCGGTCCGCTCGTCCGACATCCAGGCGCAGATGGCCTCGACGGCCGTGCCCCGGAGGTCGGCACCCCGCCAGACACGGAGTTCCGGCGCAACGCGCCCCCGGACAGCAGAAGACCGCCGCCCAGGATGGGAACGGCGGTCTTCGGTGGCGGTCCTACTTCGCGGGCGGCTGCCCACCGGCAGGCGGCTCACCCGGCGCGCCCGCCGGGGGCTCACCGCCGCCGGGCGGGGTGGCGCCCGCGGGGAGCGGCTTGCCGATGTTGCGGGCCATGTCCGGCATCAGGCGGATGGCGACCTGCTCCCAGGTGCCCCAGTTGTGGATGCCGATGTCGGGGAAGTCGTAGCTGACGTTGGTGTAACCCAGTGCGGTGAGGCGCTTTTCGAAGGAGCGGGTGTTGGCCAGCGCGATCGCCTCGAGCGGCATGCCCTGGGTGATCGCGTCGACCGAGGACAGGTCCTGGTCGGCGGGCTTGGCACTACCGGCGGAGATGTAGAGGCGGGTGTTGTTGGCGATCAGCTTCTCGGCGAACCCGTACGGGTCCATCCGCTTCCACTTCTCGCTCCCCGCGGGCGCCATCGCCTCGATGTTGTAGCCGCCGCTGGCGATCATCGCCGCGCCGAGCGCCTCGCGCATCCCCGGCATGGTCATGTGCAGATAGCCCGACAGCGAACCGGCGTAGGTGAACTGCTCGGGGTGGTAGGCCGCCATCATCAGCGCCGCCCCGCCACCGCTGGACAACCCCACCACGCCGTTGCGGGTCGCGCTGAACCCGAGCCGGGACTGCAGCGCATCGGGCAGGGTCTCGGTGATGAAGGTTTCCCACTGATAGGTGTTGACCTTGCCCTGGGTGTCCTCCCAGCCACCGATGGCCGACCCGGAATCGGCGCTCGGCAGCGCCGAGCCGTCCGGGTTGACGCCGTTGAAGCTGCTCGGCTGGTCCCAGTCGGCGTAGAAGCTGGACTGCCCGCCGACCGGCATCACCACGTTGATGTTGAACTTCGCGATCTTGGCGGGGATGTCGGTGTGCTTCTCCCAGCCGTTGAGGTCGTTCTCGGCCCGTTCACCGTCGAGCAGGTAGACCACCCGGTCGGTGTTGCCGTCGGCCGCGCGCACGATGCGGGTGTTGATGGTGCCCATCGACGACTCGACGGGGAAGTCGATCGCGGACGGGTCGGCGTCGGCCGTCGCCGGCGCCACCGACGCGCCGAGCGGCAAGACCGCCGCGGCCACGGCCACCGCCACCCCGCGCCGGAGCCCGCGCGAGCCGTGTCGGCGCCGCAGCGCCCCTCCCATGGTTACGCCACGCATGATCGCTGTTCAGGCCTTTCCCGTTGTGCGGCGCCCGCCGCTTCCCCACTCCACCCGAACGCGGCACAGCCGACGCGCGGGTCCTGCCGGGCAGCATAGCGTGCCCGGCCCGGCCGGGACACTCTCGAAAACCGATGCGGGGCAATTCGCTTGGTCAGCGCACCGCCGCGACCCCGCTGACGCAGAATCCGTTCACGCCGTCGTCGAGGGTCAGCGCGACCTCGCGGGCGGCTCCGTCCGCGGCGGTCACCGGCACGTTGACGGTCGCACGCACCACCGATCCACGGCTGACTTCCAGCGCCTTGTCCTCGAATCGGCGGATCCCCGACAGCGCGGTTCCGAGCTGGGAGCCCGGGCACACCAGCGGATAGTCCGGTTCCACGTCGGCCGGGTTCACCGGATCGCCGACCACCCGGCTGAGGTACCGCTCGGCGGTGTAGCGGGCCTGTTCGTCGGAGAGGATCCGTCCCCCGGGTTCGGTGACGAAAGGGCAGCCGTAGACGGACCGTAATTCGCTGGGCGGCAGGGTGATCCGAATCGCGCCGCTCTCCCAGAACGGTCCGGCCACTTCTGTCTTCCCCGGCTTGCGCAGCGCGTCGGCGATCCGGGCGGCATCACCGTACATCGTGGAGATCTCGGCGGGTGGTTGGGTCCAGCACTTACGGGTGAGTTCCGCCAGGTCGCCGTCGCGGACATCCTCGAACCAGGGTCCGAGGACCGTCGCGGCGGTCGGGCTGCCGGGCACCGCGCCGATCTGGGTGGCCGGAGCGGGGCTGCCGTCACCCGCGGTCCCACCCTTGACCGCGGCGAGCACCCCGGCCGCGGTGACCCCCGCGACCGCGGCGGCCGCGCCGGCGAGCAGCAGGAACTTCCGGGTCCGCGACGAGCGCGGCGCGCCTGCCGAAGCGGGACGAGACAGTACCGCGGTGTCCCCGCTGACGGTCCGGCCCGACAGCGCCGCGACGGCCGCGTCGGCCAGTTCACCGCAGCTGGCGTACCGATCGTCGGGGTTCTTGGCCATGGCGCGCGCGATCACGGCGTCCAGCGCGACCGGCAGGGCGGGGTTGCCCGCCGAGGGCCGCGGCGGCGGTTCGAGCAGGTGCGCGCTGATCATCGCGCCCGGCGTCTCCCGCTGGAACGGGACGAACCCGGTGAGCAGCTCGTAGAGGGTGCCGCCCAGGGCGTAGACATCGGTGCGCTCGTCCAGCGGCGCGCCTTCGAGCTGTTCGGGCGCCGCGTAGGCGAGGGTGCCGAGCACCGAGCCCGCCGAGGTGAGGCTGGTGGTCTCGCCCATGCTGCGGGCGATCCCGAAGTCGGTGACCAGCACCTCGTCGGCGCCGTCGTCGGCGCGTGCGATCAGCAGGTTGGCCGGTTTGATGTCGCGGTGCAGCAGGCCCTGCCGGTGCGCGTAGTCCAGTCCCTTGGCCGCTTCGGCGACGATACGCACCGCGCGCGCCGGCGTGAGCACCGACAACCCCTGCCGCAACAGGTGGGCGGCGTCGACACCGTCGATGAACTGCATCGCGATCCACAACCGGTCGCCGTCGACGCCACGGTCGAAGATCTGCACGACATTGGGATGCCGCAGCCGGGCGGCCAGATCGGCCTCCCGCTCGAAGCGGGCCCGGAACGTCGGTTCCACCGCGAGCCGCGCGTCGAGCACCTTCACCGCGTCCCGGCGCGGCAGCCGCGGATGCGCCGCGAGGTACACCGCGCCCATTCCCCCACCGCCGAGCCTGCGTTCGATGCGGTATCCCGCAAGGATCGCCCCTGGCTCGAACTCCATCGTCACTCCTTCGCACTCCCCGTGAGTGCCCTCAGGCTATCCGCCGTCGCGCGGCCCTGTCGCGACCCGGATTCCCCTGTGCCGGTTCGCCCGCTCACCGCGGTGACGGGAGTCTCGTGGCCGCTCGCCCGCGCGGCGCTAGGCTGGATGCTCTATTCCTGGCCGCGACCTCGGCGGGCGGCCCACTGCGCAGAACGGGACCCCGTGAGATTCGCTGTACGTCTGATCTTGATCCTGCTCATTCCGGCGATCCTGGTCGCGCTGCCCTGGTGGACCCTGGTCGCCGCGCCGTCGGGCGGGACGGGCGCGCTGTTCTGGATCGGCTCCGCCGTGTGCCTGCTCGTCTACCTGTGCCTGCCCGCGGCGATGTACTTCGGGCACGGACCCGCCCAGTCCGACCCTGCGGTGATCGTCGGTGACATCTCGCTCGGCGCGCTGTGGGTGCTGTTCTCGTGGTCGGTGCTCGGCCTGTTCGCGCGCGGGGCGCTGGCCGTCGCGGGCCTGGACGGCGTCGTCGCAGCCAGGGCCGTGGCTGTCGGGGTATTGATCGTCTCGGTCGCGTTGATCGCGTGGGGTGGGTACGAGGCGCGGCGGGTGCCCCGGGTCCGCACCGTCGACGTCGCCCTGCGCGGCCTGGCCCCCGGTCTCGACGGCCTGCGCGTCGTCGTGGTCACCGACACCCACTTCGCGGCACTGGACCGCCGGCGCTGGTCGGAGCGGATCGTCGAGGTGGTCAATGCCCAGCGGCCCGATATCGCCTGCCACGCCGGTGATCTCGCCGACGGATCGGTGGCGAAGCGGCGCGCCCAGGTCGACCCGCTCGCCGGCGTGCAAGCCCCGCTCGGCCGCTTCTACATCACCGGCAACCACGAGTACTTCGGTGACGCGCCGGGCTGGATCGACCACATGCGCGGACTCGGCTGGCAGCCGCTGCGCAACGAACACCGCGTCGTCGAGCGCGACAACGACCGGCTGGTGATCGCGGGCATCGACGACCCGACCGGCACCGGACTCCCCGGCCACGGTCCCGATCTGCCCGCCGCGCTCGCCGGCGCCGACCCGGCGCTGCCGGTCGTCCTGCTGGCGCATCAGCCCAAGCAGATCGTCGACAGCGCGGCGGCCGGGGTGGCCCTGCAGATCTCGGGACACACCCACGGCGGCCAGATCTGGCCGTTCCACTATCTCGTGCGCCTGGATCAGCCGGTCGTCGCCGGTCTGAGCAGGCACGCGAACGACACCCAGCTCTACACCAGCCGCGGCACCGGCTTCTGGGGCCCGCCGCTGCGCGTGTTCGCGCCGAGCGAGATCACCGTGCTGATCCTGCGCCCGGCCTGACGCTCGGCCTCAGCAGCGTTCGTACTGCCGCGTGAACGGCTCCGACTCCGGGGCGACCGACTCCCGCCTTTCCGGGCAACCACCGACGAGGACGGCGAACCCGAGGCCCGCGCGCGTGACGATCCGGTAGTCGACCACGCCGCCGCGCTCGGCCAGGTACCGGAGGTGCCGGTCGGCGAGCCGGGTCGCCTGCGCGGCGTCGAATTTCTCGCCGACGGGCGGGAACACCGTGACACCGAAGGCGTGGCCCGCCGTGCCGGGCGGGTCGGACACCGCCACTTCGACGATCGCCGAGATGGGTTGATCGGTCAGGAACCACTCCCACAGGGCGAGTTCGTCGTCGGTCGGGAAGCGGGCGTGGCGGTCGGTGTCGGTCACGCTGGGCGCGAGCCTCGAGTACTGCTCGAGCATCCCCTCCCCGTGCGGGGGCGAGACCGTCCAATCATTGGTCGCCAGCTCCGGGAAGGCCTGGATGATCCGGCGCATCGCCGCGGTGGCCCGCTGGGGTTCGGTCTCCGACCCCGCGCGCACACTGACAGCCGCGTCACCGATGGCCCCGGTGCCGTGGGCGACCCAGTGGATCTGCGCACCGACCTCGGCCGCGGAGACCCGGGTCCACGTGGCCGCGGCGCTCGATTCCCGTTCCACGTCCCGCCCGAACAGCCAGCCTCCGGAGTAGGAGTCGGCCGACCGGCGGATCTCGACCGTGGTCGAGTCACCTCGATAGTGCGGCGGCAGTTGCCGATCGCCCATCACCCGCACGACAGCCGCCGACTCGGCAGGCGTGGCGCCGTCCTCGAGCCGCACCTCGAGGCGGGAGGTGTAGTACGAGTTCGGGCCGTAGGGGTGGTACCGGAACGTGTGCGCCGCGTCGGTCACCCCGGGAAGTCCTCGATGGCCGACTCGATCACCCGCGACCACCTGTCCCGCTCGTCCTGATCGGGCCCCTCCGCGTAGAGCGAGCAACCGGTCAGCAGGGCCGCCGTCAGCGCCACGACGGCAGGCAGGGTGAAGCGCATGGCGCCCATCCTGCCACCGGTCGCCTAGCGGTGCGGCTGGGTCACTTCGCTCGGAAGTGGGCCGCTCATCACGACATTCGAGCCGTTCCAGGTGTAGTGGATGGCGACCGGGCCGCCCTGCGGCGTGGCGAAGGGCTCGTCGCCCGCGAGCCACTTGTATTCCACGGTGACGACATTCGTGGTGTAACCGACCACCGAGGTGAACGCGTACGGCTCGGAGGTGGCGGTACCCAACCACTGTCCGTCGTGGAAGAACAGCACATGGATCGGCGCGCCCGCGGAGTTGCCACCGACCGCCTGCACCCAGAGCAGGTCGGCGCACTGACCGGGAATGTCGTTGGAGCCGCGCTGGGCGTGCCAGCCGTCACCCAGCCGGGCCAGCGCGTTGCGCACGCCGGTCGAGGTGATGTCGATGCATTTGCCCGGCCCGCTGATGTCGTCACCGGCCGGGGGCTGGGACACCTGCGTCGTGTCCGGCGTCGCGCCACCGTTCTGCCCGCCCGAGGAACCCTGGCCGCCCGTCGAACCTCCTCCCGTCGAGCCCTGCCCGCCGGTCGAACCCTGGCCACCGGACGAGTCCTGTCCCCCGGTCGGCTGCGACGCACCGCTCGGCGCCGGAGTCCCCTCCATGACAGTGGTTTTCGCCGAGGTCGGAGCCGAACCCGTCGAACCACCGTCACCGGCGCAACCCGCGACCGCCGCCGCGGCCACGACGATCAGCGCGCTCATCCGTACTGCGTTCTTCATGACGTCCTCGATTCCGTGTCGCCGCGCCGATCGCGCGTTCTGCTGACTCCATCGGGACTCCTCGAAGCCCTGTTAGGCCGTTTTCGACGATCCGCACCCTAGGGTGAGAAACCATCACCCTCGTCCACGTGACAGCGAGAACTGTTGCACCCCTTGGCAATACAACGCGAACGGCCGAGGCCGCCCGCGGCACGGGCGACCTCGGCCGGACAACGGCACGCTCGCTCAGAGGATGTCGGTGGTCCCCGAGCAGTTGACCGGCGGGACCGGAACCAGGCCGGTGTTCACGATCGACAGATCGAGGCGCACCGGGCCGGTGCCCGTGGGCACATCGGCGAAGTACACGGTGCCGCCGGTGCCGAACATCGAGGAGATGTTGGTGTGCCCGGTCAGCGAACCCGAAGCCCCGGTCGCCAGGTTCGTCCAGGTGAGCGTGGGGTGGGTCTGGTAGCCCCAGATGCTGGCCCCCGAGTGCACGGTGAAGGTCGGCAGCCCCGACACGTCGCGGATGTAGGAGACGATCACCTGGTTGCTGTACGGCACGTCGACGATATTGGGGCTGATCCCCATGCAGTTGATGCCCACCAGGCTGCTGGGCAGAGCGTTCGCGGCGCCCGCTCCCGCGACCATCGTCCCCGCCGCCGCGGCCAGCGCGGCCGCCATCCCGGCGATCTTCGACCTCGTCAGTAGAGCCATTCCCGTTCCTTCCACTGGTGGTGAAATACCCACCTCCCGTATCGATCCAGCACCCCCGGGTCGTTACTGAACACAAGCATCGTCCGTCTCCATACCTAGATCTGCTAGGTTATGACCTAGAGGTTCTAGGTATAGGAGTCCGATGCGGATAGACAAAGATCTCGTAGCGGCCTCGGCGACGCCGCTGGTGCTCGGCATCCTCGCCGAGGGCGAGTCGTACGGGTACGCGATTCTCGAGCAGGTCAACGCACTCTCGCGCGGACGGATGCAGTGGACCGACGGCATGCTCTATCCCCTGCTGCACCGGCTCGAGCGGCTCGGCCACGTCACCTCGGCCTGGCGCACGTCCGAGAGCGGCAGGCGGCGTAAGCACTATCTGATCACCGACTCCGGCCGCGCGGCCCTCGCCGAGCGCCGCGCGCAATGGGCCGTGGTCGCCGAGGCGCTGGATCAGGTGTGGCGCAGCACGGTGCTGCCGCCGACCGTGGCGAAGGGATGGGCGTGATGGACACCGAACCGGAACTGCAGGCCCACATCGATCAGTGGCGCGGCTACGTCCAGCGACACCGGGCGATCTCGGTCGCCGACGTCGACGAGATGGAAGACCATCTGCGCGAACAGGTCTCGACCCTCCAGCGCGGCGGCCTCACCGACGACGAGGCCTTCCTGGTGGCCGTCAAGCGGATGGGCAGCCTCGACGCCATCTCCCGCGAGTTCGCCCGCGAGCATTCCGAACGCCTCTGGAAGCAGCTCGTTCTCGTGCCCACCGAATCCGAAGAGGCTGAGCGGCAAGGCAATCGCGAACTGGCCGTCGTGCTCGCGCTGGCCGTCGGTGCGGGTCTGGCGGTGAAGGCGGGCTTCGCGCTGCTGTCGGAGTCCGCGATCGGCCTGAACGTGAGTCTGCTGATCCTGCCGTTCCTGGCCGCGTACTTCGCGTGGAAGCGGCAGGTGAGCGCGAAAGTCGCGGCGGCGCTGATCGTTCCGTTCGCGCTCGCCGCCTTGGTGCTCAATCTCTATCCCTTCGAGCGCGACAGCGCCACCGAGGTGATCGCCGCGATCCACGCGCCGATCGCGCTGTGGTTCGCCGTGGGTCTCGCCTACGTGGGCGGTGACTGGCGTTCGGATCGCCGGCGGATGGATTTCATCCGGTTCACCGGCGAATGGTTCGTCTACCTCACCCTGCTCGCCCTGGGTGGCGGGGTGCTGATCGGGTTGACGGCCGGCGCGTTCGGCGCCATCGACATCGATATCGAGCCGGTGCTCGAGGACTGGCTGTTGCCGTTCGGCACGGCGGGCGCGGTCGTCGTCGCGGCGTGGCTGGTCGAGGCGAAGCAGAATGTGGTCGAGAACATCGCCCCGGTCCTGACCAGGGTGTTCACCCCGTTGACGATCCTCATGCTGCTGGCGCTGCTGGTGGCCTTCGCGACCACCCGCAGCGTGCTCGACGTCGACCGGGAACTGCTGATCCTCATGGACCTGATCCTGGTGCTGGTCCTGGGCTTGCTGCTCTACACGATCTCGGCCCGCGACCCGCTGGCCCCGCCCGGCTTCTTCGACCGGGTCCAGCTGGTCCTGGTGGTGAGCGCACTGGCCGTCGACGTGGTGATGCTGGCCGCCATGCTCACCCGCATCGCCGAATTCGGTTCGACGCCGAACAAGGTCGTCGCCCTCGGCATGAACGTGGTGCTGCTGGTCAATCTCGTCTGGTCGATGCGCCTGACGCTCGGATTCCTGCGCGGCACGCACCGGTTCGCCGACCTCGAACGCTGGCAGACCCGCTACGTCCCGGTCTACGGCAGCTGGGCCGCCGCCGTGGTCATCGCCATCCCGCCGCTGTTCTCGTTCGCCTGATCAGAGGTACGCGAGAACCAGTGCGGCACAGCCGATCAGCGGCGGAACGAGCTGGATGAGCGCGGGGCGGGCCTTGGCGGGCGATGAGGCGAGCAGCACCACGCCCGCCGCCACCATCGAGCCCGCCCCGGCCAGCACGAGCGCGAGACCGACCCCGGCGTCACCGAACACCGTGAAGCCCATGCCCACCGCGGCGACGATCGCCAGGAAGAGGTTGTAGAAACCCTGGTTGAACGCCATCTCCCGGGTCGCCTCGGCCTCCGCGGCGGAGATCCCGAACGTCGCCCGCGTGCGCGGCTGGGTCCAGCGCAGCGATTCCATGACGAAGATGTAGCCGTGCAGCAGCACGGCCACCCCGACGAAGATCAGCCCGACAACCGTCATCGCTCCACCTTCCACCGGCCCGGCCGGCACCGGGCATCCCGGCGATTATCACCTGGCGCGGGCCGGTGATCAGCGCGGTGCGGCGGCGTGGCGGCCCACCTCGTCGAGGTGGGCGAGCGCCTGGGCGTAGGACTCGAACAGGCCCGTCTCGCAGTAGGGCACACCGATCTCGCGGCAGAACTCCGCGACGATCGGCTGCGCCTTGCCCAGGTTGGCGCGCGGCATGGACGGGAACAGGTGGTGTTCGATCTGGTAGTTGAGGCCGCCGAGGGCGGTGTCGACGAGCAGGCCGCCGCGGACATTGCGGGAGGTGAGCACCTGCCTGCGCAGGAAGTCGGTGTTGTCGCCCGCCGGCAGCACCTCCATGCCCTTGTGGTTCGGCGCGAAGGTGCAGCCCATGTAGAAGCCGAACAGCCCCTGCTGAACGGCGATGAACGCCAACGCTTTTCCCGGCGAGAGAACGAGGACCGGGGCACCGAGGATCAGCACGGCGTGCGCGGCGAGCAGCGTGCCTTCCAGGACCCGGTTGGGGATGGGCCAGCGCAACACCGCGCGCACGCTGGAGCGGTGCAGGCTGCCGCCCTCGAGCAGGAGCATCGGAAAGAACAGCCAGGCCTGGTACCGGAAGACGAAGCGGCGCCAGCCCCGGCCCGCCGCGGCGCGGTCCCCGGAGAAGGCCAGCACGCCCATGGCGTCGGGGTCGGCGCCCTCGGTGTTGGGGTGCGCGTGGTGGCGGTTGTGATTGCTGGTCCACCAACCGATGCTGAGCCCGATGGCCAGATTGCCCGCGATCAGGCCGTAGAGGTAGTTGGCCCGCCGCGACGCGAAGATCTGCTTGTGCCCGGCGTCGTGGCCGAGGAAGGCGCACTGCGCGAACACCACCGCGAGAAACGCCGCGACCACGAGCTGCCACCACGAATCACCGAGCACCGCGAACGCCGCCCACCCGGCGACGAACGCCGCCGCGGTGAGCGCGCTCTTCCACGCGTAGTACGGCACTCGCCGATCCAGCAGACCCGCCGCCCTGATCCGGCGCAACAGAATCGAATACTCACTGCCGCGCACCGGGGCGACATCAGACACAGTCACGCGTCCAGCATGGCGTACGGAGACCACCACGAGGTGAACTCGGTCCGTCCTCCGGTGGCTATCCCGCCTTCGCGCGTGGTCGTTCGCTGTCCAGGGCCGTGAACGCGGCGGCGGCCAGAATCATCATCGCCGACACCACCAGGGCCACGTCGAGACCGTGATGGAAGGCGACCTTGCCGGTGGCGAGCACCTCGTTCACTTTCGACAGGTACTGCAGGTACGGGCCGATGTCGACCCCCTCCGGGATGCGGCCCCGCTCCACCGCCTGGATGGCGTCGGGCTGCAGGGAGGCGGGCAGACCCAGCTCGGTCATCCTGGCCTTCAGGTCCCCGGTGAGGAACGAGCTCACCACGGCGCCGAGCACCGCGACGCCGAAGGCCGCCCCGACCTGGCGCATCGTATTGGTCACCGCGGCCGCCATCCCCGAATGCTCGGCGGGGACACCCGACATCACGGCCGAGGTCAACGGCACCACCGCGATACCGAACCCGACGCCGGCGACGGCCATCGCGGCCGCCAGCCACGGATCGTGCAGGGTGCCCGACAGCGCCTGGCGGGTGAGCAGAATGCCGATCGCGCCGACGACACAGCCGAGGATCATCGGTATCCGCGCCCCGCGCCGCGCCACCCAGTACCCGGCCACCAACGAGCCGAGCACGATGGTGACGGCCATCGGCGTGAAGACCGCCGCCGTGCGCGCCGCCGAATAAGACTGCATCACTTGCAGATACATCGCGGTGAAGAAGAAGATCGAGAAGATGCCGAAGTACACGGCGAACGACACCACCAGCGCCCCACGCACCACGCGCAGCCGCAGATAGGCGAATTCGAGCATCGGCGCCCGTGCGCGCTTCTCCACGAACACGAACGCCACCAGCGCTAGCCCGCCGACCGCGAACAGCCCGAGCACGGTGGGCGAGGTGTAGCCCTCGTCCTGACCGACCGTCGCGGCGTAGATCAGCGAACCGAAGGCCAACGCCCCCAACAGCGCTCCGGCCCAGTCGACCGGCTCGTGGCGCGGGTCGGCGCTCTCCGGCACCGCCCAGAGTGCGACGACCAGCGCCACCGCGCCGATCACCAGGTTGAGCCAGAAGATCGAGCGCCAGCCCCAGGTGTCGACCAGCACGCCGCCGAGCACCGGGCCCGCCGCCAGCGCCAGCCCCGAGACCGCCGCCCAGACTCCGACGGCTTTCGCCCTGGACCGCTCACCGGGGAAGATGTGCCGCAGCACCGACAGGGTGCCCGGTTCCGAGGCCGCGGCCCCGAGACCCATGATCGCGCGACCGGCGATGATCAACGCGACACTGCTCGCCAGCGCCGAGACCACCGAGCCCGCGCAGAAGATCACCAGCCCGACGATCATCACCTTCTTGCGACCCCAGCGGTCGCCGAGCGAGCCACCCGCCAGCATCAATCCGGCGAAAACCACGGTGTAGGAGTTGACCACCCACTGCAGCAGCGTGACATCCGCACTCATCTCGCGCCGGATCGCGCCGAGCGCGACGCTGACCACGGTGGTGTCGAGAAAGGTCACGAAAACCACGGCGACAACCGCCGCCAGGGCGACTCCTGGCCGTGCGGGCGCCCCCGGCGCCGTGTCCATCGGTCTCACCGCCACAGGCTACTTGCCGCGGCGTCCGCGCCGTCGGCCGAACCGGAGCCCGTCGTCAGAAGTTTCTCTCGACGACATCTCACGAATTCGCCGGCGGCGACGTCTACCGGGTGAGGAGCGGCAGACATCGCTCCCGACGCCGAGGGTTCGGCGTCCGAACAGTGAAGGGGCACAGAACATGTCGACCGCAGTGATCACCGGAAGCAACCGTGGACTCGGCTTCGCGACCGCCGAGGCGCTGGCCGCCGCGGGCACCCGCGTCCTGCTCACCTCGCGCCGCGAGGCCGACGCGAAGGACGCCGCGGCGACGCTGACCGCGCGGGGGTACGAGGCGCACGGGATCGAGCTGGACGTCACCGACGCCGACAGCGTCGCCCGCGCGGCCGAGTGGGTACGCCAGAACTTCGGCACCCTCGACATCCTGGTCAACAACGCGGGCATCCTGCCGGAGGCCACCGACGCCGAGGAGCACGAGTTCGCCTCGCTGCCGCTGTTCCGGGAATCCTTCGACACCAACGTGTTCGGCGCGGTAGCCATGATCGAGGCGCTGCTGCCGATGCTGGGCACGAGCGCCGCGGGCCGCATCGTCAACGTGTCGACCACGATGGGTTCGCTCGCCGAACAGCTGAATCCGGAGTCCCCGTACTACGGCATGGTGCTGCCCGCGTACCAGAGCTCCAAGGCGGCGCTCAACGCCGTGACGATCGCCCTGTCCAAGAAGCTCGCCGACACCACGACCAAGGTAACCTCGGTGTGCCCCGGCTTCGTCCAGACCGACCTCACCCCCATCAACCGCGACCAGGCGCCGCTCACCGCCACCGAGGCCGCCGCGGTGGTCGTGCGGGCCGCGACCCTGCCCGCCGACGCGCCGTCGGGTTCGTTCTTCGACGCCAACGGCACCGTCGCCTGGTGACCTGGCGGAGGTTGCGCCGGGTTCAGCGGTAGTACGAGCGGACCGAGGGTTGCCCGGTATAGCCGGGTCCCTCGGTGTCGTCGGCACCGAGGTAGGTCGCCGAGAAGCGTGGTGTCCGCGGACCCGCTCCGTGGAGCCGATGGGCGCGCCGGTCATAGGTCAGACCGCAGGCACGCAGTTCGTCGAGGACGGTGGTGTGCTCGATACCGCGGACCTCGTCGAGGTCGAAATCGGCGGCGAGGAACCCGCTCGGCGCGGTCCACTCCGCCATGACGCCGATCATGGCGAGCTTGTCGCCGAGGTAGTGCAGTCCGTGCACGCAGGTCACCAGATCGGCCGGGCGCTCGGGGGTCCACGTCGTGGCGGAGGCCGCGATCAGACGCAGGCGCGGTGTGCGTGGCCCGGCGGCGAAGTAGTCGACAAGATCGATGCCGATCAGCGTGACGTCCGCGTCCGGAAACTCCTGGGCTACACGTGTTTCGGCCTCGAGCAGTGCCCGGCCCGAGCCACAGCACACATCGATCCAGGTGACCGTGGCCGTCGGATCGTGCCGCAATCGTTCGGTCAGCCGCTCGTACGGATCGAAGCCGAGTTCACGGGCGTAGCTGTTGACGCCGGCGAGCCCGCGCTCCCGGTTCATCGCGTTGTTCGCCACCACGGCGGAGCGTTCGAGGGTGGTGTCATCGAGGAGTTCGGGCACCCGACCATTCTGGTCGCGGCCAGGGAGCGCGGCCAGTCGCCGGATCACGCCGACCGGTCGCCGACCGGAGGCCGATCGGCACCTGGTGGCGCGCTCAACGGGCTGAGAGTCGGCGGCAGGAAATTCGCGCGGACGCAGTTCTCGGCGTGCCGCTACTCCGCATGGCAGTGTCGGCCTGGTGCCGTTCGCGGGCGGGGTGGTCGGGCGGGACGGGGGTGCCGTGGCGGACGCGGGCGAACGCGTCGATGCCGCCGGCGATGTGGCGGACGGTGGCGCGGAGCGAGTCGGCGAATCCGGGGCGCGGGGTTTCTGTGATGACTGGCATGACTCCACGATCGCAGTGGACGACTGTCAGCGGGAGTGGCAGGATCGACAGAAACCGATTGGATCTTGCCATGGCTCAGCATCGACCGACCATCGCGGTTCCGCTGGTCGACGGGATGACTCTGTTCGAGATCGGCATGCCGCTCGAAGCGCTCGGCTACGACTGGGATCCGGGCGCGCCCCCGCTCTACGACGTGACGCTGTGCGGTGACCTGCGCGGCGTCCGCACCCACACCGGCGCCCGCCTGCACCCCCAGAAGTCGCTGCGCGCGCTCGCCGCCGCCGACACGATCCTGGTGCCCGCTGTCCCACCGGGACGCCCGGTCGGCGCCCCGCTGCTGCGAGAACTGCGTCGCGCCGCCGCCCGTGGCGCCCGCGTCGCCGCCCTCTGCACCGGCGCGTTCGCCCTCGCCGAGGCGGGCCTGCTCGACGGCCGCCGCGCCACCACCCACTGGCGCCACGCACCGCTGCTCGCGCGGATGTACCCGGAGATCGAGGTGGATTCCCGCGCGATCTACATCGAGGACGACGACATCTTCACCAGCGCCGGTTCCGCCGCGGGCCTCGACTTATGCCTGCATCTCATCCGCCGCGACCACGGCGAACGCGCCGCCAACACCATCGCCCGCAACCTCGTCATCGCCGCCCACCGCGACGGCGACCAGGCCCAATACGTGCACGCCGATCCCCTCACCGACGCCGCCTCCTGGCTCGACGACCTGCGCGCCTGGCTGCGCGAGCGCCTCCCCCACCCCGTCACCCTCGCCGACCTGGCCACCGCCGCCCACACGTCTCCCCGCACCCTGGCGCGCCAGTTCGCCCGCGACGTCGGCACCACCCCCATGCGCTGGGTCACCACCGAACGCCTCGCCGCAGCAAGGGAACTCCTCGAAACGACCGACCACCAGATCGACCACATCGCCACCGAAGTCGGCTTCGGCTCCCCCGTCACCTTCCGCGCCGCCTTCACCCAGGAACTCGGAATCTCCCCCCACCGCTACCGAACCCGCTTCACCGCAGGCGCTGAACCAGCCCGCCGACCGTGATCGGCCTCGGCTTGCCGGCAATCCACCGGCTCCGAAACCCTTGCGCCACAGACTTCGCCGGGCACCGGTGTCGAGAAACAGAGCACCGATGCCCGGCGAATGACGCCTACCAGGCCTCAGGAGACGGCGTGGCCGTCCCAGGAGACGAGCTTCCAGCCCTTCGCGGGGCTGCCCTTCACGACCACACGGCCGGTGTTGTGCAGCGGATCGGACTGCAGCTTGCTCATATCCGGGTTCTCGACCGACATGAGCGCCCAGATCATGATCGTGCCGCCGTGGGAGAAGATCACCGCGCGCTTGTCGCCGCGGTCCTGGACATCCTGGATGGAGTCGTCGACGCGCTTCTTGAACTCGTGGCCGTTCAGCGAACCGGGGATCCGGGCGTCGAGGTTGCCCCGCAGCCACTGGATCGGCGCGGCGAGATAGCCCTTGGTCGCGTCCGCTTCCGGGGTGCCCTCGTAGTCGCCCGCCTCGATCTCGTGGAAGCCCTCCTCCACGATGGTGGACTCCCCGCACCGCGCCGAGGTCGGCTCCGCGGTCTGCTGGGTCCGGACCATCGTCGAGGCGTACACACCGTCGAACTTGCAGTCGCCCAGGAACTCCGCGACCGACGCGGCCTGCTGACGACCGAGGTCGGTCAGGCTGGGCCCCGGGACCGATGTGTCGATCAGCCCGGAGGCATTGCCCGCCGACTGAGCGTGCCGGACGAAGGTGAGGAACATTTCACCGGTCTGCGGCTCGGCGACCGCACCTCCGCTACCGGCCGCGACGAGCGCGGCCACCGAGACGACCGCACCGGCGATCGCGGACAGGCGAGACTTCATGAGACGCATCGGGGGAAACTCCTTAGTGCCAATTCGTGTGATCCGGGACACTAAGGCCGCCCCACCGACTCCCCCCGCCGCTCTCCCAGTGATCGGGACGCCTTCCATCTCCTGCTACCCGAGTGGAACGGCCGGACATCGAGCAGCGCGCTCTCGGGAGGCGCTCGCTTATCCTCCATGGTCATGACCGGCCAACCAGAATTCGGCGCCGAACTCTTTCGCCGGGATCCCCGCCCGCCGTATTCCATCGAACGGCGGCGTTTCGCCTCATACCTGATATGGCGACAGCTGCTGAGCGATGGCCACATCGACCATGAACAGCTGGTCGCCGACGTGCTGGGCGTCAGCCGTCATCTCCACTCGCCGCATGCCCACGGGTACCGGTACATGATCCCCGAAATACTGCCTGACGCTTCACGATCCCGGCTCACCGCCGCTGTGCGTGACGCCCTCGGCCGACTCCCGAGTGAGCCGGCGGGCCGACTTCCCCTCGACGAAGCCGTCATCCGGCTGGTCGCGATCTTCGGCCCGCTTCCGATGGAGTGGCTGCACGATTCCGTCATCCGCACCGTGTTCTCCACATTGGATCCTCGCAGCGTCGAATTCACCGCGGCCACTTTCGCTCTCGCCGCACTGGAGAACATGTCGGTTGCCGATCCGCAACGGCTGAGCCTTGTTCTGGCCGACCTCCCCGAAGCGCGACTGCTGTGTGTGGCGCGCCTGCCGCGGCCCGACCTGCTCGCCGCGGTGCACGCGGTATTCGACTCCACCGACGAGGCGTGGGCCGTTCTGTCCTACTTGGCCAGTGATTTTCCGCCGACCGCCGACATTCCCGCCCCGGACGATCCACGGTTGCTCATCGGTCTGCGCGCACTCGCCGACGGCCTGCCGGGCGACACCGTCGCGCACGGCCTGTTCCCCAGCCCCCTCACGAAACTCGCCCGCCTGTGCCTGTCGTCCATGGCGCACTATCCCCCCGCCGAGGTACTCGACGCGGCTCGGCACGCCTACGACACCGGACGCCCCTACTGCGCCCACGACGCCGTCGCCTGCGCCCTCGTGCACCCGCAGATCTCCGCCCTCGAGCGCTCGGATCTCATCCGTCACCTGTCGGCCTTGGACCCCGATGGTTCCGCCGCCCACGGCTGGCGGCTTCGCAAGAAGTTCTGGCGCATCGTCCGCTGGGCGCGGTATCCGGCCCCGCTCGAGTCTTCACGGCCCGGCGGACTCCCTCGGTACGGCGACGGCATGGGCGATATGACCGAGCTTCGCGGGGTTGAACACCCAGTAGAGACGGTCGATCGTCTCGTCATCGGCCGCGCCGACCCCGAGCCAAGCGATGGGGGCTCCGTCGCGGCTGATCACCACCGACGCGCGACCGTTGGCGTCGACCCAGTCGATGGCGACCCCCGTCCAGAAGTGTGAGGCGAACGCGGCCACGTACTTCGCCACGCGCGTGCGTCCGAACACCGGAATGCGCGAAGCATTGCGCACCGCGCCACCGCCGTCGGAGTAGCTGGCGACCTCGGTGGCGAAAAGCGCCTCGAGTTCATCGAATTCACCGGCGCGCGCGGCATTCAGGAAGGCCGCGAGCAGACGCCGCTGATGCGCGGTGTCGACCGATACGCGCCGGTCGGACTCGATGGCCTGGCGTGCCCGGCTCACCAGCTTCCGAGTGGCCGGTTCCTTTATTTCGAGCACTTCGGCGATCCGGCTGTAGGGGTAGTCGAAGGCTTCCCGCAGGACGAACGCTGCCCGCTCGGTCGGCGTCATCTTCTCCAGGACGACCAGCACGGCGGTCTCCAACGCGGCGGCACGCTCCGCGCCGAGCGAGGGATCAGCACTGGTGTCCACCGGCTCGGGCAGCCACGGGCCGATATAGGTTTCCCGGCGGACCCGCGCCGTCTGCGTGGCATTGATCGCCTGCCGGGTGGTCATGGTGACGAGAAACGCCTCCACATCACGCACGGAATCGCGGCCGGCGTAGGACTGCCACTTCACCCAGACGTCCTGGACGATGTCCTCGGCGTCGGCGACGGTGCCGAGCATGCGGTAGGCGATGCCGAACAGCCGTCCCTTCTGCGCGGAGAAATCGTGGACTGCTTTGTCCAGGTCGGTACCCGCGGGTCCACTCATCGCGCGGTCGTTCCGCCGCTGCCGGCGATCGAATGGTTCATATTCCCGCCTCGACTCGGACGCCATCTGCCACGACATTACGCGCGCCGGCCGCGAGCGTGCGGCGCACATGGCAACCACGCTGAGCGACCAGCGAACACCGGTCTCGCAGCGCCCGGACGACGTCATTCGACCAATTTGCCTTCCGTCGACACATCTCGCATGAGCCGGGCGATATCGTCGGGAATCGCCGGAATCTCCTCGCGTTCCAGCTTGCCGGGACCGGACCACACGAGGTTCACCCGCAGCGCCGGATCCAGATCGGGGTAGTCGGACCGATTGTGGCAGCCACGAGTTTCGCGGCGCTCCAGCGCGGCTTCCAAGGTGGCACGTGCGGCGAGCACCGAGGACTTCAGATCGAAGGCGTGCGCCAGATCCTGAAACCCGGCGGCGTCGGGGTGCACGCCGATCTTCGTCATGCGGCCCTCGACCTCGTCGAGTTCGGCCAGGCCTGCCCGAATCCCGGTCTCGTCGCGCACCACGCCCGCGTGCTCGGTCATGGTGTCACGCACGGCGCGTTGCAGGGCCCGTACGTTCTCCTGCCCGTCGATCGCCAGCAGCTCATCGATCTCGGACCTGGCCTCGACGAGCGCACCCGGCGAGCGACGCTGCGATTCCAGCTCGGCCGAGTACCGCGCTGCCGCTTCACCGACGATCCGGCCGTAGACGAGCAATTCGATCAGTGAGTTGCCGCCGAGCCGGTTGGCACCGTGCAGACCGCTCGATGCTTCGCCGATCGCATAGAGGCCCTCGACGCCGGTGCCGTGATCTTCGGAGCGAACCCATACCCCGCCCATGGAATAGTGTGCCGTCGGCGCGATTTCGATCGGGTCGCGAGTGATGTCGAGCATTTGCAGCTCCAACATCGTCTGGTAAACGCGCGGCAGTCGCCGCATGATCGTTTCGCGAGGCAGGTGCGAAACATCGAGCCAGACCGCCCCATTCGGAGTTCCTCGACCCTCTTTGATCTCGGTATAGGCGGCCAGCGCGACCCGGTCGCGAGTCGAGAGCTCCATGCGTTCCGCGTCGTAGCGTCGCATGAACCGCTCGCCCGCCGCGTTGCGAAGAATGCCACCTTCTCCCCGTGCGGCTTCCGATACCAGTGTTCCAGCCGCGTTCTCTGGTTCGATGAGCCCGGACGGGTGGAACTGCACCAGCTCCGGGTCACGGATGCGGCCACCGGCGAGTACGGCGAGCCGGAACGGATCACCGGTGTTCTCATCACGCCGGGACGAGGTGCGGCGCCAGATGCGGGTATGTCCACCGGCGGCCAGGATCACGGCGTCGGCGCGGAACACGTAGCGCTCGCCACTGTCGAGATCGAAGCCGTACGCGCCGAAAACCACGTTGTCACGCACCAGGATTCGGGTCACATAGCAGGTATCGACGATCTGGATGCCGAGCTGCGCGGCCCGGTTCACCAGGGTCCGCTGGATCTCGAGGCCGGTGTAGTCACCAGCGAACGCGGTGCGCCGGTAGGTGTGCGCGCCGAAGAATCGCAGCGAGATCCTGCCATCGGATTCGCGAGCGAACGGCATCCCCCAACGCTCGAGATCCTCGATTCCGCGCGCGGCGTTCTCGGCGACCACTTGGGCGGTATCCGGCCGCGCCAGCAGATAGCTTTCGGTGATCGTGTCCGCCGCGTGCTGCTGCCAGCTGTCCTCGACGTCCATGGTCGACAGTGCGGCGTTGATGCCGCCGGCGGCGAGGGTGGTGTGCGCGTCCGCCTTCGGCCGCTTTCCCACCACCAGGACGTCGACGCCTCGCTCGGCCAGTTCGATCGCCGCACGGAGGCCGGATCCGCCGGTACCGACGACGAGCACCGACGTCGCGATCTGACGTTCGTCGGATGTGAGCATCGCTTCGTTCCCTTCGAAGGGGCAGTTCGCGCGGGCGAGCCGATGCCGCCCGCGCGAACAGTTCAGTTGCTGGTCAGCCACTCCGACAGCCGCGTCCGCGCCAGTTGCGCATCGCTGCCGGGCAGCAGCTCACGCTGCGGCACCGCCCCGAAATACCGGGCCTCGGGATCGGTGACCACTCGGCGCGCATCCGACCGCGCGCTCAGCACGGTGCGGATCCATTCGTCGAGAGCGATGACCTCGGGGCCGCCCACCTCGATGGTTCCGTTCTTCGGCTCGCCCGCGGCGGTACGTCCGACAGCGGCAGCCACATCGTCCGCGGCCATCGGCTGCATACTGGAACCCGGGAGCCGAACCTGACCGTCAACGGTCGCGGAATCCGCGATGCCGCCCGCGAATTCGAAGAACTGCGTGGCGCGCACGATCGAGAACGGCAGGCCCGAGCCCTCGATCAGCTCCTCCTGCGCCACCTTCGCGCGCAGGTACCCGGAGTCCGGCAACCGTTCCGAACCCACCACCGACAGCGCGACGTAATGCCCGACACCGGCCGCGGCGGCGGCCTCGAGCAGGTTCGTTGTGCTGGTCCGGAAGAAATCCAGCACGTCGTCGTCGGCGAACGACGGCGAATTGGAAACGTCGACCACGACGTTCGCGTCTTGCAGAACTTCTTTGACTCCCTCGCCGGTGACGGAGTTCACGCCGGTATTGGGTGCGGCCGCAACCGCTTGGTGGCCGTGCTCACCGAGTCGTGCGACGAGCTTGGAACCGATCAGGCCGGTGCCGCCGATGACGACGATCTTCATGCTCATTCCTTTCCTTCGGACGTTTGCGCGGGGCCAGCGAAACTCCGCTGTACCAAGGACAGGGCAGGCGGAGATTCTGTGACAGTGCTCGTACCGAGACCGTTCGACTACCCTCGATCCTGCGGCGCGACGTACTCGAAGGTGGGCCCCGCGGTGGTGCGGCCGTCACCGCTTGGCATCTGCATGAGCGCTCGGGCCTGGGACTTCAACGCGTACATCGTCCCCATCGCCTCTCGCATCTGCGACAGGTTTCCGTTGAAGGTGTTCGGGCCCGCATCCCCTTGTCAGGCGTGCTCGAGCACGTCGAAGGGGATCGTCACTTCGACCGGTTCGTCGAGGAGGAGTACTCGGCGGTGGACTGTGTGCACTCGGTAGCGACGTCCCGACCAGTCGAGGCGATATTCCTCGATCTCCTCGATGCGCTCTTCCTTCTGGTCGAGGCGCACGATGAGATAGCGCGGAATTCCTGCTGCCGCATACTGAATCCGCTTGTCGGTGATATCCGCGTCGATTGTTGATTCCGAAGTCACCTCGACGACCAGCAGCAGATGGTCTCGAACCGAGTTCACGTCGTACGGCTCGCAATCGCGGATCCAGACATCGGGATAGCGGATGTTCAACCGCCGATCGGCCACAGTGGATTCGCTGTCCGGAAACCGCGCCGCGACATCGGAATCCACGATCATGCAAGGCCCGCCCGGCCGTCGTCCCGCCTCGAGCAGGCCGGCCAGTCTCCGGACGACCCGGCTGTGCAACGGGCTCTGCGCCATCATTCGTAGGACACGACCGTCGACGATCTCGATGTCCCCGAATCCGTCCGCCGCGCCGTCCAGGAATTCCTCGGCGGTCATCCGCTGCTCGCGACGCTGGTCCGGGGTGCTCATACGCACATCATTGCAGGATCGCACCCGGTGGACCATCAACCAGCGGCCCACGTGAATAGCAATGGAACGAGAAAGGGTCCGGCTCGAAAGCCGGACCCTTTTGAAGTGGAGCTAAGGGGACTCGAACCCCTGACCCCCACACTGCCAGTGTGGTGCGCTACCAGCTGCGCCATAGCCCCGTGTTCTTTTGTTTCAGCCGCTCTCGCTGCTGCCTGAATGAAGTTACACCATGGTTCTCGGCGACTACAAATCGGCTGGTAGAGGGCGAAAAAGTGGGGTTTGGAGAGGCGGGTGGGGCGGGCGGGAGAGGTGGGGGCGGACTAGAATGTGCCGAACCTCACGCGGGGTCAGGGGGCGAGGGTGGTGACCCAGGTGTCGTCGCGCCAGTCGATGGCGGTGGTGCCGTCGTAGATGGCGGGGGTGGCGGACTTGTTGCCGGTGCGGGCGTCGAGGTCGGCCAGGTTCTTGCCCGCGGCGGTGCGGGCCGCGTCCAGCTGGGCGCCGCCGGTGATGCAGGAGGCGACGGATTCGGGGGCGCCGGATTCGGTGGCGAGGGTCGCCAGGGCGGGGTTGCTCAGGTCGGCGCCGCCCTCGTCGGGCTGCTTAGTGGTGAACAGGGCCTCGTGGAACTTGCCGAAGGTGGGGCCCGAACCGGTCTGGGCGAAACAGAGATTCGCGGCGATGGCGCGGGTGGAGTAGTCCTTGCTCTTGGACTGCTCGTCGAGGAACGCGACGAAGTGGTAGTTCACCGCCAGTTTGCCCTCGTCGATCTTCTGCGCGAGTTCCTGGCCGAAAGTGGTCTCCATCGCGCCGCAGGCAGGGCAGAGCGGGTCTTCGAAGATGTCGACGGTCTTGGCGGCGTCGGGACGGCCGAGGCGGATGACGCCCTCGGGCGTGGTCGTGACCTGCACCGCGGCCTCGCGCACCGGGCCGTAGCCGTCGTTGCGCACCTCGGTCGGAGTCGGCTTGTTCCACTTGAACGCGGCGAACACGAGGAGCCCGATCACGACGACAGCCACCGCGGCCAGGGCGTAGGTGGTGTTGCTCGAAACGGGACGGGGATTGTGCTGGGAACCGGCGCTGCTCACCCGTCCACTTTGCCTCGAGATGACGACGCCGTGTCGCCTGGCCCGCAGAAACCGGTGCTGACCTGGGGATCTACCGTTTCGGTGTGTCGAAGTCGACGGGCCGCGGGGCCAGTCCGTTGCGCACCACCGGCACGCCGTCGGGACAGCCGTCGCCGGTGCACTGCGGGTCGATGCCGTCACCGGCGTGATCGGGATGCTCGGGGTCCTCGGGGTGTCTGATCCGCGACGGTTCGGGCGTCACCAACCACAGGGCCGCCGACACCGCGAGCACGCCGCCGGTGACGGCCATGCCGACGCCGAACGAGGTGCGTTCGGCGATCCAGCCGATCACGATGGGACCGAGGACGGTGCCCAGATCGGCGGCCATCTGGAAGGCCGCGAGCACCGGCCCGCCGCGGGCGCGCGCGCCGATCACGTCGGCCAGCGCGGCCTGCTGGGCGGGGCTGAACATGCCCGAGCCGAGCCCGGCCACGAACGAGGCGAGCAGGAACCAGGGCAGCGAGGGCGCGAAGCCGAGCACGCCGGTGCCGATCGCGCAGATCGCCGACCCGGCGATGAGGAACGGTTTGCGGCCGAACCGGTCCGAGAGCCGGCCCGAGACGAACAGCACGGCGGCGTTGCCCGCGGCGAACACCGTCAGCGCCACGCCCGCCATGCCGGATTCCTGTTTCAGGATCTCCACCACCAGCAACGGGACGAACGCCATGCGCACACCGAACACGGCGGCGCCGCCGGCGAAACTGGACAGCAGCACCGCGCGGTACGCGGGTTCGGACCAGGCCTGGCGGAACGTGAACACCGGTGCGGCCGAGCCCTCCTCGACCCGCAGCACCGGTGATTCGCGCAGCCCGGCGAACACGATCACGCACACGATCAGCAGCGCCGCGGCGTAGATGAGGAAGGGCGCGCGCAAGCCGAGTCCGGCCAGACCACCGCCGACCAGTGGGCCGAGCAGCGAACCGATGAGGAAGCTGGTCGAGTAGATCCCCGAGACGCGTCCGCGCGCGGCGGGCGGGGACACCCGGATGATCAGCGCCATCGACGAGACCGTGAACATGGTCGACCCGACGCCGCCGAGCGAACGCAACACCAGCAGTTGCCAATACGTCTGCGCGAGTGCGCACGCGCCGGTCGAGAGCGCGACGATCAGGATGCCCGCCAGATACACCCGGCGCTCGCCCAGCTTCTGCACGAGCCTGCCGCTGGCGGGCGCGAAGAGCAACCGCATCAACGCGAAGGCGCTGACGATCGCCGAGGCCGCCGCGATGCCGACCCCGAACTCGCGGGCGTACTGCGGCAGAACCGGAGCGACGAGACCGAAGCCCAGCGCGATGACGAAGGCCGCCGCGATCAGGACCCAGATCTCGGCGGGTAGCCGGACCTTCGCCGGAGCGCTCACTCGCTCAACGCCTGGTTCACCATCTCCTCGGCCGCGGCCTGCACCTGGGTGAGGTGCTCGGGGCCCAGGAACGATTCGGCGTAGATCTTGTACTTGTCCTCGGTGCCGGACGGGCGCGCGGCGAACCAGGCGTTCTCCGTCGTGACCTTCAATCCGCCCAGCGCCGCACCGTTGCCGCGCGCGGTGGTGAGAATGCCGGTGATCTCCTCGCCGGCGATCTCGGTGCCGGTGATGGCGTCGGGGGTCAGCGCCGCGAGCTTGGCCTTCTGCGCGCTGGTGGCGGCGGCGTCGACGCGCGCGTAGGCCGGGCTGCCGTACTGACGCTCCAGTTCGCCGTAGCGAGCCGACGGGGTCTGCCCGGTGACGGCGGCGATCTCGGCGGCGAGCAGGGCAAGCAGGATGCCGTCCTTGTCGGTGGTCCACACGGTGCCGTCCATACGCAGGAACGACGCTCCCGCGCTCTCCTCGCCGCCGAATGCCAGGCTGCCGCTGAACAATCCGGGGACGAACCACTTGAAACCCACCGGCACCTCGTAGACGTCGCGGCCCAGCACGTTCACGACCCGGTCGATCATCGACGAGCTGACCACCGTCTTGCCGATCTTGGTGAGCGCGTCCCACCACATCCGGTTCGCGACCAGGTATTCGATCGCTACCGCGAGGAAGTGGTTGGGATTGAGCAGCCCGCCGTCGGGGGTGACGATGCCGTGCCGGTCGGCGTCGGCGTCGTTACCGGTGGAGATGTCGTAGTCGTCCTTGATGCCGACCAGGGCCGCCATGGCGTGGCGCGAGGACGGGTCCATCCGGATCTTGCCGTCGCTGTCGAGCGTCATGAAACGCCAGGTCGGGTCGACGAACGGGTTGACCACCTCGAGCTCGAGGTCGAAGCGCTGGCCGATCTCCTCCCAGTAGTCCACGCTCGCCCCGCCCATGGGGTCGGCGCCCATGCGGATGCCCGCGCCGCGAATCGCGTCCAGGTTCAAGGCGTTCGGCAGGTCGGCGACGTAGTGGTCGAGGTAGTCGTAGCGCTCGACGTGAGTGCTCAGCGCCTGCGTCAGCGAGACCCGCTTCACCGCCGCCAAGCCACCGACCAGCAACTCGTTGGCCCTGGCCGCGATCGCGTCGGTGGCCTTGGTGTCGGCGGGGCCGCCGTGCGGTGGGTTGTATTTGAAGCCGCCGTCGCGCGGCGGGTTGTGCGAGGGGGTGACCACGATGCCGTCGGCCTGATGCTTGGTGCCGCCCCGATTGTGGCGCAGCACAGCATGACTCAGCGCGGGCGTGGGGGTGTAGCGGTCGCGGGCGTCGATCACCGCGGTGACGTCGTTGCCCGCGAGCACCTCGAGCGCGGTGGTCCACGCGGGCTCGGACAGGGCATGGGTGTCGCGCGCGAGGTAGACCGGGCCGGTGATGCCGCGGGTGGCGCGGTATTCGACGATCGCCTGGGTGATCGCCATGATGTGGGCCTCGTTGAAGGCGCAATCCTCGCTGGAGCCGCGATGGCCCGAGGTGCCGAAGACCACCCGCTGCGCCGGTTCGGCCGGATCGGGGACGTGGCTGTAGTACGCGGTGACCAGGTGAGCGATGTCCACCAGGTCGGTCGGGCGTGCTGGCCGTCCGGCGCGATCGTGGGCCATGGTGGGAGTTCCCTTCCGTGTCGGCTGCGCGCGGCTGGTCATGAGGATCATGCGCACAACCACTGGGTGAGGGACGCCGCGGCGTACACCGCGGCCAGGCTCGCCGCGACACTGATCACGACGTTGCCCACGGCATACACAGAGGCGCCCTCGGTCACCAGACGAAATGTCTCGTAACCGAACGTGCTGAACGTGGTCAGCGCACCGCAGAAGCCGATGCCGGCGAACGCCAGCAGCGAACTGCCCGCGCTCGCGCCGATCAGACCGCCGAGCAACGCCGAACCGACAATATTAACGGCAAGCGTGCCCCACGGCAGCCCCGCCGGAAACCGGGCGGACACGGCCCGGTCGAGCAGGTATCGGGCGGGAGCGCCGAGCATTCCGCCCGCCACCACCAGCGCGGTCGTCATCGGCAGTCTCCCCTCTCGACCATCGGATGGCACCCTTCCGTCCTCGGATTCATGTCCGCCGCCGTCGCGCGCCCGCCGCCCATCTGGTCGCGCTCACCGCCACGACCACGGCACCCAGCCCGGCCAGAACCGACAGGCCGAGATAGGTCAGCGCCGAGGCCGTCGCACCGGTATCGAACAGTGTACGAAGCTCGAGACTGTAGGTGGAGAAAGTCGTGAACCCGCCCAGCACACCGACTCCCAGGAACGGGCGCACCAGCTTCGGCGCCTGCCACAGTTCGGTGACCGCCACCATCAGCACGCCGATCGCGAAGCAGCCTGTGACGTTGATCGTGAGGGTGGACCACGGGATCGCGCCGGGGCGCACCGGCCACCAGTGCCCCACGCCGAAGCGGGCGCAGGCGCCTACCCCGCCGCCCACCGAGATCGCCGCGAGGACCGCCGGATCGAGCGTCGCGGGCCGCGATGTCATGGCGCTGCCCTCCCCTGCCGATCCGATGATGGTCGTTGCTCATGGTATCGAGACGCACCGACAACCGGGGACCCAGGCAAACCTTCAGCACTTGGCGCCGCGCGGCGAGCGCCCCGCAGACGCCGATGGCCCGGACCGAGTTCCGGTCCGGGCCATCGGCTCGTTCGTCAGTGCGCGAGCACCGGCTCCCCTTCGGCCGGGGCGGGCACCGTGTTCGGCATGAGCACGCCGATCACGATCGCGCCGAGGACGAATGTGGCTGTCGCCCACCAGAAGCTGGTGGTGTAGCTCTCGATGGCGCCCTGGGCCATGGTCAGCGGGCCCGGCTGGTGCGAGGACACGTAGTCGGTCATCGCCGAGGCCGCGATCGTGCTCAGCAGCGCGGTGCCGATGGAACCGCCGACCTGCTGGCTGGTGTTGACCATCGCCGAGGCGACACCGGCGTCCTCGTGCTGCACACCGGCGGTCGAGCCCTGGAAGGCCACCGACATGGCGCCACCGAGACCGAGGCCGAGCAGCACCAGCGCGGGCAGGATGTGCGTGACGTAGCTGGTGTCCAGACCGATGCGGGTCAGCCAGAGCATGCCCGCCGCGGCGACGAGGAAGCCACCGCTGATGACGACCTTGGGACCGACCTTCGGCAGCAGCAGCGACGGCGCGGTGGTGGAGGAGACCACCATGCCGGCGACCATCGGCAGGAACGCGACGCCGGTGATGATCGGCGTGTACTCCAGGGTCAGCTGCATGTAGTAGGTGAGGAACAGGAAGATCGCGAACATCCCGATGCCCATGATGAACACGGTCAGGTAGGCGGCACCGCGGGTGCGGTCGGTGATGATGCGCAGCGGCAGCAGCGGGTGCGCGACCCTGGTCTCGATCCAGCCGAAGGCCGCGAGCAGCACGGCGCCACCGATCAGGAACGCCAGGGTGGACGGCGCGGTCCAGCCCTCGGTCTCGGCCTGCGAGAAGCCGTAGACGATGCCGAACAACGCGGCGGTGACGGTGATGGTGCCCGGCCAGTCCAGCTTGGGCCGTGCGGCCGAGGTGGTGTGCTTGGCCAGCAGCAGCACCGCGCCGACGAGCGCGACGGCGGCGAAGATCAGGTTGACGTACATCGCCCAGCGCCACGAGGCCCATTCGGTGAGCGCGCCGCCGAGCAGCAGGCCGATCGCGCCACCGGCGCCGGCGACGGCGCCGAAGATGCCGAAGGCCTTGGCGCGTTCGCCGGGTTCGGTGAAGGTGACCGTGAGCAGCGAGAGCGCGGCGGGCGCGAGCAGCGCGCCGAAGACGCCCTGGCCGACGCGGGCCGCGACGAGCATCTCGAAAGTCGTGGCCGCGCCGCCGACGGCGGAGGCCACCGCGAAGCCGACCAGGCCGATGATGAAGGTGTTGCGGCGACCGAACAGGTCGCTGAGCCTGCCGCCGAGCAGCAGCAGGCTGCCGAAGGCCAGCGCGTAGCCCGTGATGACCCATTGCCGGTCGGCGTCACCGAAGCCGAGGTCGGCCTGGGCCGCGGGCAGGGCGATGTTCACGATCGTCGCGTCGAGCACGACCATCAGCTGGGCGATGCCGAGCACGGCAAGCACCCACCAGCGCAGGGCGTGGGACCCGCGGCGGCCCGTGTCCGCGGCCGCGGGACTCTTCGTCCCGGTGTCGAGTGTGGTGGTCATAACTCCCCTTGTGAGAAGGCTGGTGGTCGAAGTGGTGGCACAATCGGAGGTATCCCCTCCGCTTCCACCGAAGCTACCAGAGTAACGGAGAAACCACCTCCACTTAATCCCCGGATTGATAGGATGTACTTGTGAATCACGCCACGACGACTGCCACACCACCCCGCCGACTGCGCGCCGACGCCGCCCGCAATCAGGCGCGCATCGTCGCGGCCGCCCGCGAGCTCTTCGCCGATCACGGGCTGGAGATCACCCTCGACGATGTCGCCGAGCGGGCCGGGGTCGGTGTCGGCACCGTCTACCGCCGGTTCGCGAACAAGAAGGAACTGATCGCCGAGGTCTTCGACCAGCACATGGTCGACTTCGCCGACGCGGCCGACACGGCGATGGGCAATCCGGACCCGTGGCTCGGCCTGGTCGAGTTCTTCGAGCACGCCTGCCAGCACTTGGCGACCAATCGCGGGTTCGGCGAGGTGATGCTCGAGCTCGAGGAGGACCCGGCCCGCTTCGCCGAGATCCGCGACCGGATCCGGCCCGCCGTCACCGGGATCGTCGAGCGCGCCCGCGCGGCCGGTGCGGTGCATCCCGACATCACGACCACCGACTTCTTCGCGCTGATCCACATGGTCGCCGCGTTCGCGGAATTCTCCGCGCCGGTGAATTCCCAAGTGTGGCAGCGCTATATGGCCATCACGCTCAACGGCGTGCGCACCGATTCGGTCCCGCGCAGGCCCCTGCTCGTCGACCCGCTGACCGATGTCGAGGTCGAACAGGCCAAGGCCGCGGGCTGCCTCGGCCGACGGCGCTGAGCAGCACTTCTCCCCCGGTTCAGTAGCGCGCGTCACAACTGATCCTCTACAGTTGGACGCATGACCAAGAACACCTGGGTGAACTGGGCAGGCGAGCAGCGCTGCGCACCCGCCGTCGTCGCCGCCCCGCGCGACGTCGAGGAACTGGCCGAGATCGTCACCGCGTCCGCCGCCGGGGGCCGCACGGTGCGTGTCGCGGGATCGGGCCATTCGTTCACCGATGCGGTCCTCACCGACGGCACCCTGATCAACCTGGGCGGTCTCGACCGCGTGCTCGACGTCGACACCGCGACCGGCCGGGTCCGGGTCGAAGCGGGTCTCACCCTGCACGCGGCCAGCCCGCTGCTGCACTCGCACGGCCTGGCCTTCCCCAACCTGGGCGACATCGACACCCAGTCCATCGCGGGCGCGACCGCCACCGGAACGCACGGCACCGGCGCCCGGCTGCGCAACATCTCCGCGGCGCTGCACGCGGTGGAGGTGATGCGCGCCGACGGCACCCGCGTCGAACTCGACGAGCAGACCGATCCCGACGGCTGGCGGGCCGCACGCGTCAGCATCGGCGCGCTGGGTGTGGTCACCGCGGTGACCCTGCAGCTGGAGCCCTCGTTCGTGCTCGACCTCGTGGAGCGGCCGGTCCCGCTCGCGGACGTCCTCGCCGAACTCGACGAACACGTCGACGGCAACGACCATTTCGAGTTCTTCATCTTCGCGCACAGCGGCGTGGCGATGACCAAGGCGGGCAACCGCACCGACGAGCTCGAGCAGCCGCGCGGGCAACTCACGGCCTGGCTCAACGACGTGTTGCTGTCGAATCACGTGTTCGACGGAATGTGCAAGGCGGGCAAACTGATTCCCGCCGCCATCCCCACGATCCACCGGATCGCCACGCAGGCGGGCAGCCACAACCGCAAGGTCGACCGGTCCTATCGGGTCTTCGCGTCACCGCGGCTGGTGAAGTTCACCGAGATGGAATACGCGATCCCGCGCGAGCACGCGGTCGCCGCGATCGGCGAGATCGTGGAGCTCACCAAGGGTTTCGGCACGCCGATGCCGATCGAGGTGCGCTGGGTGGCCCCCGACGACGCGTTCCTCTC
Source organism: Nocardia neocaledoniensis (assembly GCF_003182135.1). Taxonomy (GTDB): domain Bacteria; phylum Actinomycetota; class Actinomycetes; order Mycobacteriales; family Mycobacteriaceae; genus Nocardia; species Nocardia neocaledoniensis. Next base: position 207,880 of record NZ_QGTL01000002.1, read on the forward strand.
GCCCGCGGGCGGGCGCGACACCTGCTACATCGCCGTGCACCAATACCAGGGCATGGAGTGGGAGCCGTATTTCCGCGCCTGCGAGGCGGTGTTCGACCGGTACGCCGGCCGCCCGCACTGGGGCAAGCGGCACTTCCAGACCGCCGAGACCCTGCGTGCCCGGTACCCCGAGTGGGACCGCTTCACCGAGGTCCGCCGCCGCTTCGACCCCACCGGAGTGTTCGCCAACGACTACGTGCGTCGCGTCCTCGGCACCCTCGACTGACCCGTCCCGCGTACGTGCTCGGCGGCGGGCGTGGTGCGGACATCGCCGGACAATTGTGTCGCCGGTTGTTCCGCACCGCCCGCGCGGGTGGCGGTACGGATGGAATGATGGTGGCGATAACCCGAAGCGCCACAAGCACTTCGCTCCCGCACCGAAAGGGCGACCATGGCCCACACTCCCAGCGTGTTGTTCGTCTGCGTCCACAATGCGGGTAGATCGCAGATGGCTGCGGGATTCCTCCGGGCGATGGCCGGTGACCGGATCGAGGTGCGCACCGCGGGCAGCGAACCGGCGCCCGAGCTGAATCCCGCCGCCGTCGCCGCGATGGCCGAGATCGGCATCGACATCTCCGGCGAGAAGCCGAAACCACTCACCGACGACGCGGTCGGGCTCTCCGACGTGGTCGTCACCATGGGGTGCGGCGAGGTGTGCCCCTACTTCCCCGGCATCAGCTACCGCGACTGGGTCCTCGCCGACCCGGCCGGACAGCCGATCGAGGTGGTTCGCGGTGTGCGCGACCACCTGCGGATCCTGATCGGCAACCTCATCGCCGAACTGGTGCCCGTGCCGGCCCGCTGAGGTCCGATTTCTTCAAGACGACCGCACCGCGGCCCGCCTACGCTGCGGATATGACTCCACAGCTTGATGCGATCTCCGTCGTCGTCTCCGATATGGCCGCCTCGATCGCCTTCTACCGCAAGCTCGGGCTCGTGTTCCCCGAGGGCGCGGAGAACGAAGGCCACGCGGAGGCCCAACTGGCCGGCGGCCTGCGGTTCCTCCTGGACACCGAGCAGGTCGTGGCCTCCTTCTCCCCCGGCTGGCAGCCGCCGACCGGCCACGGGCGCAGCGGCATCGCGTTCCGCTGCGCCGACGCGACCGAGGTCGACAAACTCTGGCACGAGCTCGTCGACGCCGGATACCACGGTGACCTCGCGCCGTGGGACGCCGTCTGGGGCCAGCGCTACGCCACGCTCGCCGACCCCGACGGCCAGGGCATCGACCTCTACGCGCCGTTGCCGAACGAGTAGGCCGACCAGCCGCGCGGATCGCGCTGCCGCCGCTGATATCGGCCCAGCATCTCGCCGACCTCGTCGCTGACCGGCGGTTCGCCGTCCAGCCTGGCCCACAGGTGGGTGTCGTGCTCGGTGAGCGTCACCGGGCCCGGCGCGGCCACCTCGACGGCGAAGGTGAACTGCCGGGTACGGGCGCCGCCGCCGGACAGGTAGTCGAACTCGCCCAGATAGTCGCCGATGCCAGTGACCTCGAGTCCGGTCTCCTCGGCCACCTCGCGGACCACCGCGTCGTCGAGTGCCTCGCCGGGCTCGACGACGCCGCTCGGCAGTTCCCACAGCCCACTCAGCGAATCGGATCGTCGACGGCGCAGGATGAGGACCCGGTTGTGCCGGACGATGACGGCGCCGACCACAAGTCGACGGACCTCGTCTCGTTCGGCCTCGATGCGGAGCGTGGAGTACAGCGATACGTCGATCATGGGGGTCACATCCTCTCGTCGGTGTTCGGGCTTGCCTGCTGCGACGGGGCGTGCACAGAGAGCATAACTTTCCGGCGCGGCGTTGCCGAATGAGACTTTCCGGGCGCCGACCGGCCGCTCAGCCGGGTCGGAGCGCTCGAATCGAGCATCCGCCCAGGTCACGGAACTCCCTGGACAGATGCGCCTGGTCGGCGAACCCGGTGACGGCCGCGGTCTCAGCCGCCGGGACGCCCGCGCGCAACTCGGCGAGCGCACGCTGGAAACGCAGAATCCTGGCCAACATCTTGGGGCCGTAGCCGAACGCCGTCAGCGACCGCCGGTGCAGCAGCCGAGCCGACATCCCCACGCGCGCAGCGGTTTCCGCCACCGAGGCGCCGGCGCCCAAGGTGTCGGCGATCGCGGTGAGCCGCGGATCGGCGGGTCCGCTCGTTGCCGCGAATTCGCGCGCGATCGATTCCAGCGCGGTGGCGCGGTCGGGCGCGTCGTCGATCCGTTCGACGAGTTCGCGCGCCCGGCGTTCGGGGAGCAGCTGCGCCAGCGGCACCCGTTGGTCGAGCAGTTCCGTGGCCGGGACGCCGAGCAGGGTCGGCGCGGTGCCCGGCGCGAACCGGATGCCGACGAATTCCGCGGCCCGCGGCGCGGCCGCGTGGAAGGCACGACTGTCCGGGCCCGCCACCATGAGCGCGCCCTCGGTCCAGATCAGGTCCATGCAGCCGTCGGGGAACACGGTCACCGGACCCGCGTCCGGCGCGACCGTGCGCGACCAGACGACGGCTCGGTCGAGCCGTGCCGCGCGTTCCCGGTAGTCCGCCACGTTCTCGACGGTAGACCGCCCCACCGACAGTGCGCCGAAGCGGCCCGGGAGCGCTCGGCCCGCCGCTACCCTGGGCTCACCGTCCGCCCGGACGGTGGATCGAAAGGACGTCTCCCATGCCCGACGAGGACACTTCGCTGGTCGAGACCGTGAACGGCGCCATCGCCCTCACCATTCCCGCCGCCGCGAAGATGGGGGTCCGCGCGCTCGAGGTGCGGCGCGGTTACGCGCGCACCACCGTGCCGGTCGAGGGAAACGGCAACCACTTCGGCGCCATCTACGCCGGCGTGCAGTTCACGGTCGCGGAGGTTCTCGGCGGCGCGATCACCGCGGGCAGTTTCGACACGGCGGCCTTCTACCCGCTGGTGAAGTCCTTCGACATCTCCTTCCGGAAGATGGCGCGCACCGATCTGACCGCCGAGGCCTCGCTCACCGAGGACGAGATCGCGCGGGTCGCCGCCGAGGCGGCCGAGCACGGCAAGTCCGATTTCACGCTCGAGGCGGTGGTCACCGATACCGAGGGCACCACCGTCGCCACCAGCCGTGGGCTCTACCAGCTGCGGGCGTTCGGGCGCTGAGGTTCTAGGGTCGGGCCATGTCCGTGGTGCGCTCCGCTGTGCTGTTCCTGCTCGCCGCCGTCGCCGAGATCGGCGGCGCCTGGCTGATCTGGCAAGGTGTGCGCGAGCACCGCGGCATGGTCTGGGCGGGAGCGGGTGTCGTGGCGCTCGGTGTCTACGGATTCGTCGCGACGCTGCAGCCCGACGCGCATTTCGGGCGCATCCTCGCCGCGTACGGCGGGGTCTTCATCGCCGGGTCGCTGCTGTGGGGCATGGCGCTCGACGGATTCCGGCCCGACCGCTGGGACGTGCTCGGCGCGGTGGTGTGCCTGGTCGGCGTCGGCATCATCATGTACGCACCGCGCGCCGTTGGCTGACGCGGCAGTCGTAAGATCCGGCCACGACATTTCGGCTCGGCGGAGGGGTGGCTCCATGCAACCGGCAGGTTCGGCGCAGCGTCCGCGCGTCGCGGGCTTTCCCGGTCCCGACATCGACGACGAACCCGATGTCTGGTCGGGCGCGGCCGTCGACGACGACCGGATCAGGGCGCTGGCCGTCGGCGCCTACTACGGGCGCAGCTGGGGCGCGTTCTGCGACGGCGTCGCGTTCCTGCCCGAGGAGGACGACAGCACCGCGACCCGGCGCGAGACCGCGATCGAGGGGTTGCACGAGTCGTGGGGCGTCGACAACGCCGAGGACGCGCGCGACACCATTCGCAGGCTGCTCGTCGGCATGCACGCGCCGCTGTTCGAACTGGTCCATCCGCTGGCCGTCGCCGCGGCGACCGAGCAGGGCCGCGTCGACCGCTCCGGCCTGGCCGACGAGCACCGCGAATTCCTGCACACCCTCTCCGGTTTCCGCGGCTATCGCGGGCCCGCCGGCATCGACCGCGACTACGACGCGTGGCTGCAGGCCATCAAACTCGGCATCACCGACAGCCTGCCGACGCCGCTGCAGACCGATGCGACCGCGTGGGATCTGGCCCGCCTGGTGTTCATCGCCCGCGCCGCCCACACGGCCGGATACCTCACCGAGGACGAGGCGTGGGAGCACATGCTCGGCGGCCTGGACCGCGCCAGGCAGCACTACCGCAACTGGCGTCAGCTCGGCGACGGTTTCCTCACCGGCGCCATCTTCTGGGCGGCCACCCAGGACCTGTCCTCGGCCAGGACCCAGATCGCCGAACGCAGGCGCATGCTCGCGGGGTTGCACCTGCGCCCGTCCAGCCCGTGGCGTCGGGTGGCGCTGCATCCGGGGGCGCCGGTGTTCAGCCCGGCATCGCCAGCATGATGCCGACCGCCTGACGCCGGAACGGCTCGTCGGCGACCATGCCCAGCTTGCGCCGCTCGACCAGCAGTTGCCATTCGCCGAACAGGTCCGCCGAGGACGGCAGCGACGCGGCGATCGACCCGTCGACGTGCTCGATCTCGCAGGCCAGCCGCAGCGCTTCGGTGACGCGGCCGAAATCGTCGGGCTCCCAGTCGAGGAAGTCCAGTTCGGTGCCCGCCCCGGAGATCCGCAGCGTCACCACCTGGCCCGGCGCCGTGCGCACCTCGGCGCCGGTGACCACCGCGACCGGCAGCTCGTACACCGCCCACGCCGAGACGAACAGCAGGCGCAGCGTGGTGATCGCGACCAGTCCCGGCGCGCCCTCGTGTCCGGCCTGGGCCAGCTCGAGCACGTACTCGTCGGGCCGGACGCAGCCGTGCAGGATCTCGATCTCGCGCACCGAATTGCCCGCGTTGCGCATGCGCGCCGCCGCGGCCGACACATCGGCGCGCCGCGCGCCGCGCGGGCCGGGGACGACCGGCGGCGGCGTGAGATCCGGTCGCGGCGGAAACACCCTGCGCAACCCGACCAGCTCGCGTTCCACCGCCCGGACCAGCACCTGCGCCTGCACCCGCACCCCGGTCTCGAGGAACACCGGCACCGGATGCCGATCCGCCGCCGTCCCGTCCGCCCCGATCCGCGCGGACCGGAAGAACAGCAGCAGCGCCAGCTGATCGTCGTCGGTGGTCGCGAGCGCGATCTTGGACAGCTCGGCCACCGCGATGTCGAGCGCCGCCTCGTTGTCGGCCCGCAACGGCGTCGTCACCAACCGCCCGTCCGCGTATCGCACAGCGACCCGCGTACCCCACACCTCGATCACAGCCACCTCCTGGCCAGCCCCCGCTGCGCAGGATCCTACTGACGCCCACCGCGGGCCGGGAAAGACGGGGCTGTCGCCGGTGGCGCACTCGGCGTAGATTCGTCTGCGCTGCTCGGGTGCGTTTCTCCCCAGGAAGGGATCGCCGTCATGAGCGTGTCGCGTCGGCTCGGGGTGGTGCTCGCGCTGGCGCTCGCCCTGACCACGGCGTGCGGCTCCGACACCGAATCCGCCCCGTCCGAGAGTCCGGAGGTCGGTCCGATCACCGAGATCGTGCGGACGAAGATGGCTGACCTCGACCTCAGTTCCGCGGTGTACGGCGTGTGGCGGGGCGAGGAGCGAATCGCACTCGGCGCGCTCGGCGGCTCACCGCTCGGCGTGCCCGCGCGGCCGGAGATGAAGGTGCGGGTGGGGCAGCCGATGGAACCCATGCTGTCGACGGTGCTGTGGCGCCTCGACGGCGAGGGCGTACTGAAGATCGACGAACCGATCGCACGCTGGCTCCCCGGATTCCCCCGCGCCGACACCATCACCCCGCGCATGCTCGCCAACAGCACCTCCGGCATCGCCGACTACGTCACCGAGCCGGAATTCCTGAAGATCTTCGGCGAGAACCCGATCCGCGAGTGGACGGCGAGCCAACTCCTCGAACGCGCCAACGCGCGACCGCCCGTGTTCGCGCCGGGCACCGACTTCGGTTACGCGCACAGCGATCTCGTCGTCCTCGGCGAGGTGCTGCAGAACGCGACCGGAAAGCCCCTCGGCGAGTTGATCGCCGAACACATCCTCACTCCCCTGGGCATGCACAACAGCAAGGTGGTCCTCGATCCCGCCATCGACGCGCCCTACCTGCACGGCTACACCAACGAACGAAAGTTCTTCGAGGACTCCACCTTCTGGAACCCCACCGCCTTCCTGCACAGCGGCAACATGAACGCCCCCGTCACCGACATCGCCCGCTGGGTCCGTGCCCTCGCGACCGGCGAACGCCTCACCACCGACCAGTTCCACCAGATGATGGGCCCCTCCACCGCGGGCCTCGGCCCCTTCACCACCGAGAAGTACTTCGCCTTCGGCGTGGTCCACCTCGCCGACTGGCTGTACATGAACCCGTCCTACGGCGGCTACGACGGCGTCGTCCTCCACGACAACCGCACCGACACCACCGTCATCGCCTACACCACCCTCGGCCCCACCTCCCCCGCCGACAACACCGCCATCCCCCTCGGCACCGCCATCGCCACCCACCTCGTCCCCGACCGCCCCCCAGCCGTTCCGACCGGCTGAACCACGCGGAAGCCGCGGAGATGGCAGGCTGTAGGAATGGCCGATCAACAGGAAAGCGCCGCCGAGAACGCGGTGACCGAGTCGCCGGAAGAGGCGACGAAGCGCAAGTTCCGGGAGGCGCTGGAGCGCAAGGGCGCGAACGCGAAAGGTGTTGCGGCCTCGCGCGACTCCGCGAAGGTGCGGGGAACGCAGTCGGCGGCCGGCGGCAAGCGGACCTTCCGCCGCAAGGCCGGCGGCTGACCGGGCCACCCTCCCACGACGATCAGGTACCGCAATCGAGCCAGGAGAGACGATGACCCGAATCCTGTCCAGAACCGTTGCCACCGCCGCGATCATCCTGGCGATCGGCACGGTCCCCACCGTAGCCACCGCCGCACCACCAGCCCCGTCGGCCGACCCCGTCATCGGTGGCCAGCCGACCCCACCCTTCGACCCGATCTGTCCCCTCTGCTTCATCCGCGAGGCAATCGAGAGCCTGTCCGCACAGTAGGCACATGAGACGCAGTGGGCGCTCCCAGCTGGAGGGCCCACTGCCCGGCGCAGATCCAAACGGCCGAACCGCAACGAGCACCACTCCGTCTGCGTCGGACCGCATTACGCCCAACCGACGAGGTAGCTGTGGTCGTCCTTTTCGGTGCGCTACTCGAGCCAGGACGAACGCTGGAAGTAAGCGTCGTCGGCTTCGTCGTCTTCGGGCGTGGGCTCCCGACGTGCCGAGGCAGCCGGGAAAGTCGCTGTCGGGTTCCAGCCAGGCTGCTGATCGTGCCACGGCTGCGACGCAGACGGTCGGGGTGTCATCGGCTGGTGCTGCTGATCCTGCGGAACCGGTTGCTGAGCGGGCAGTGGTAGTGGTGGCACGGGGAGCGCTTGCTGGAGTGCGTCGACGTACCGTTCGCGCTGGGCTTGCAACCGAGGATCACTGTCGAGTTGGGCAACCGCTGCGGCAACTGCGGCACGGGATTCGGACAGTGCCGTGGCGTGCAGGCGGATGATCATGGCGACGAGGGAGTCGGGATCGAGGCGTCGTGCGGCGTCGGTGAGATGGATCGCTTCCAGCGCACCATCGGCGCTGACCTGGACCGTTGCGATGTTCCCAGCCGCTGAAGCCGAGGCGGGCAAGGTAAGACCGGCGTGGAGTTGCCCGGTGTTGACGTGGAGTGGGTCGAGAGCGCCGGTCATGATGTTGATCCCCTATCGATCATCCTGGCGGTGCTCAGGGAGTCTATAGTGGGCCGGAGTCGATCGCGGTGGGGAGCACGTCGTTGACGTGCCCTGTGGGGAGGGAAACCGATGAGTCCGACGCCGAGTGCCGAACAGTTCGATCTCGATCCCGACGCGGTACGCGCGCTCGCGGCCGGGATGGGGACGGCGGGTCAAGCAGTCCAGGTCATCGGCAAGGGCGGGGCGTTGGCCGATGGGGTCTTCGAATGCATGCCGAACGGCGATGCCCCGCAGGCGTATCAGCTCGCCGCCCGTCGTGCGGACAAGGCCATGGGAGCGGTGGGGACCGCACTCACGGAGCTCAGCGGCCAGACAGTCGGCGCGGTGATCACCTTCGAGCAGCAGGACGAAGCGTTCGCCGGTGCGCTCGGCGGGGTGGCACCGCGATGAGCCAGCATCTGACCGTCCCACAGGTGGAGTCGTGGAAACCCGCCGCGTTCGGTGCGCAGGCCGCCGAGTTCACCCGCCAAGCCGCTGAGCTGCGCAACGCCATCGACACGCAATATCGCGCGGTCGACGGGTCGCGCGAGACATTCCGCCGGAAAACCGGCGACGCCATGCGCGCGAGGTTCGACCAGGTGCGGACGAAGGCGTTGCTCATCGCCGATGCTCTCGACCGCGGCAAGGACGCCGCCACATCGGCACAGTGGACGGTTGGATCCGCGCAAGGGTTTCTTGCGGCGAAGAAGGCTGACGCCGTCGCGAAGAGCTTCGAGGTGCGCGACGATGGCACCTGTGTGATCACCGAGACCGCCAAGCAGCGTCTGTACTCGTCGATCGCGAGTCAATCCACCGATCCGACCGTTGTCGCGGAGAAGTACACGACAGGCATGGCCGCTTTACAGGTCGACGCGAACACCCACACCGCCGCGGTGAAGGCAGCGCTGACCGGTGCGATGAATGCCGACACAGCAGCGAAGACCGCTATCGAAGCGGCGTTCGAGAACCTCCCGACGCCGGAGTCGTTCGGCAACGCGACGACACCGGCGGCTGCGGCGCCGCAGCCGCCCGTCAACGGCACAGCGGAGGACAATCGCAAGTGGTGGGACTCGCTGACCACAACACAGAAGAACGAGATTCTGTCCAGCTCGCCGGGCTCTGTCGGCAACCTCGATGGGTTACCCGCTGAGGTCCGAGACAAAGCGAACCGCGCGATGATCCAGCCCGAATACGACCGTCTCGTCGCGGACAAAGCCCGGTTCGAGGACGCCGTGGTGACCGCTGGCGCCACCGGCGACATGGCGGGAGTCGCCGAAGCGCAGACGGGCTTGGACAGGACCAATCAGAAGATCAAAGATCTCGAAGCGGTACGTGCCGCAGTCGGGGACAGTGCTGCCGCGACGAACCCGCCACGCTATCTGATGGCGCTGGACATGCAATCCGGTCGGCAAGGTCGAGCCGCAGTCGCTGTCGGCAACCCCGACACTGCTGACCACATCTCGGTGACAACACCTGGTCTCGGTTCGGACCTCGACGAAACCCTGCTCGGGGGCGGAACCGGCAACCTGCACGGCGGAATGATCGGCGAAGCCGAGCAACTCATCAGAACATCGGAGACGCAGCTGGGCAACGCCGGACGGGGCGATGAAAATGTCGCCGCGATCGCCTGGTTCGGCTACGACCCGCCGCAGGGTGGTATGAGCCTCGAGGCTGTCGAACCGGACATGATCAACGTGACCAATGAGGGACGCGCACAGGAAGCCGCCGCGCCGTTGTCGTCGTTCTACGACGGCCTCGACGTCGCCAGTGAGAAGAACGACCCGCATATCACCGCGCTCGGGCACTCCTACGGCTCCTTGGCGACCAGCCTTGCCCTGCAAGAGCAGTCCGGTGTTGTAGACGACGTGGTGTTCTATGGTTCCCCTGGTCTGGGCGCGGAGGTGCCCGGGCTGCCCGGAATCAGCGGGGCCGGGTCGCCGATCACGAACCTCGGGTGGAACGACGCGGTGGAGAATGCCGGTGACCTGGGCTTGCGCAACGGCCACGTGTACGAGATGAGCGAGGACCGGGATCCCGTCGCGAATCTTGACGCCTTCGGGAGAAGCCCGAATTCCATGCCGTGGGTCACCCACCTCAGCACCGACCCGATCACGGTCACGGACCCCGCTACCGGCAAGCCAATGACCTTCTCCGGAGCCACGGGTCACTCGGAGTACGGCCGCACCGACGGCACAACCGGCCAACTGCATCGCTCCGGATACAACCTCGCCGCGATCGTCGCTGGATTGCCCGAAAATGCAACCGATCCCAAAACGGTCAGGTGACGTAGATGGGTAGGAAGGGAGCGTCAGCTGCGAAAGTTCTGGTCCTGACGGTTGTGATCGGGCTGGGGACCGTGGTTGCGATGTGGATCGCGGTAGTGCTGGTGTGGGGCTGGGCGGCGCGCGACAGTGGTGAAAGCCCGTCAGCGCCCAGCCCTGAGGCCGTCGCTCGAGCCGACGCCGAGCTGCGTACCCGCGGTTCACTGGAGGAAGCGCAAGCCAAGGGCGAGACCGTTGTCGCCCAGCTACAGACCGTGATGAGCACGCTCGACCCCAGCATGCGATTTCTGCCTTCCCAGAGTGCCCGGATCGAGGACTGTGGTGGGGCAGACGGCGCGGCCGGCGGACGGGAACTGAAGTATCGCTCCTACGACGGCAATCACCGGCTGGCGCAGCGATGGCCCGCCTTTCGCGATCAGGCCATAGCCGCTGCCCGGGAGATCGGCATCGAGCTGGTCGATCGCGGATCCACACTGGGCCCGGCCTCGAATCAGGTCGTTCTCGGAATACCGAGCGACGGTGCTACTTTCACCGTCTTCAACACGCCCGTCGATGATCCGGACGGTGGGAAAGTGGTCATCGCGATGGAAATCACCTGCCACCTGCCCGCCGACAAGCTGGATCCATCGGTCGAGCCAACGCGCTGACCGAGTCGGACGAGGCATGAAAAAGCCCTCTACCTGTCGTGACAGGTAGAGGGCCTCGAGTGGAGCTGCCGGGAATCGAACCCGGGTCCTCCGCCGCGTCTTCAGGGCTTCTCCGTGTGCAGTTCGCTATGTCTCTGCTCGGATCTCCGGGTCTCGCGAACAAGCTCGGATGACGATCCCAGTCACTGTTTGATGTCCCATCCGACTCCGTGACCGAGCCGGACGGTGATTCCCTCTAGCTGATGCCAGGGTCCGGGTCGAGGGACGAACCCGGTCTGACAGAGACGACCTGCTACTTAGGCAGCGAGGGCGTACTCGCGCTGATTGGAATCGGCGCTTAATTGGTTGCAACGACGCTTACGGTGGTCTCTTGCCTGCACCGACACGCTTCCCCTGAATCAACGTACGCAGTCGAAACCGTTCAGCCCCGTACGTGCCCGCACCCTGCGGGCTAGTCATGATAACACTCCCCCTGGCCGGATTCTTCCCGTTATTTTCGTGCCAGTGGGCGGTGTCCGCGTTGTGACACCGCAGCGAACCACACCGCGCGGAGTTGTGAGATCACGGCAGACGCGCCGGTGCGGAGGGGTACTGTTCTCGATCGGCCGGTTCGGGACGAGCGTGATCCCGTGGGCGGCTGGAACAAGGAGTTACCTCATGGCATTCAGCAGTCGGTTGCGGCGCGCCGCGGCGATTCCCGTCGCGGCCGGCTTGGTTCTCACCGCGGCCTGCTCCTCGGGCGACTCGGGCACCGAACCCGGCGTGACCAGCGCCCCCTGCCCCGGCTCGGTGCACAAGGACCGGGGCTGTATCTATCTCGGCGTCCTCTCCGACCTGGCGAACGGGCCGTTCACGGCGCTGGGCGCGTCGATGAACGAGGGCCAGCTGGCGTTCTGGAACACGGTGAACGAGGCGGGCGGCATCGGCGGCTACGACATCGACATCACCACCTACACCCGCAACACCTCGCTCGACCCGCGCACCCACCGCACCGCCTACACCGAGATCGAGCCGCATGTGCTGGCGCTGGCGATGAGCTTCGGCACCGGCCAGACCATCGCGATGCTCAACCAGATGGACGCCGACGACATGGTCAGCGTGGCCGCCACCCAGTGGTCGGGCTGGAACTACCGCAGCGCCGACCGCAACCTGGTGCTCAGCGCCGGCTACTCCTATTGCACCGAAGCGGTGACCGGACTGGACTGGTTCACCCGGGCCCACTACGCGCCGCGCAACATCGCCGTCGTCGCCTACCGCGGCAACTACGGCGGCGACTACGCCAGCGGCGCGCTGAAGTGGGCCATCGCCAACGGCGCGACCATCGCTGACCGAATCGACACCGGACCCAACGGCGAGGTCGGCAACCAGGACGGTCCGGTCGAGGAGATCCTGGCCGCCGCACCGGATCTGGTGATGCTCGCGACCGGTCCGGCCGAGACCGCCGAGATCGTGGGCAAGCTGGTGAAGTCCGGCTACACCGGCCGCTTCCTCGGTTCGCTGCCCACCTGGAACGCTGCCCTGCTGCAGACGCCGGCGGCGCCCGCGCTGACCGCGCTCTACAACTACACGACCCCGGTCGACAGCTGGAGCGGCACCAGTCTCGGCGCCCAGCACGCGCGCGCGGCGGTCGAGAACGAACCGTCGAACTTCGGCTACTCGCTCGGGTGGGCCATCTCCTATCCGCTGAAAGCCCTGCTCAAAGCCGCCGCGAACGAGGGCGAGCTGACCCGCGCCGGGCTGCGGCGCACGATCACGGACCTGCGTCCCGACGGCGAGGGCATGGTCGCGATCCATCCCGCGGGCGCGGCCGGGCCCGATCTGGATCTGGAGTGGTCCTCGGTGTTCGAACCGGACAAGCAGGCGCCGATGGGCGCGCGGGCGGTCGAGGTCGGCTATCAGGGCGCCACGCTGGGCAAGCTCAGCCTGCACGAGCCCTGCACGCGGCTGTAGCTCAGTTCGCGGCGATCATGCCGACCGCCGCGAGCGCGAGCACCATGCCCACCTTCTGGGTGGGCCCGATCCGCTCGCCGAGCAGCACCATCGCCAGCAGCACGGTCGCCGCCGGATACAGCGAGCCGATCACACTGACCACCGACAGCATCGAGCCGTGGAAGGCGTAGAGCAGGGCCGCGTTGGCGATCACGTCGAGCACGCCGATGGCCAGCGCGAGCCGCAGCGGTTCCCCGTGCAGGCCGCGGAACTGGCCGGCGGCCAGCGCCGAGGTCCACACCACCGCGGTGGCCGCGGCGCGCTGGCCGACCAGCGGCCACAGGCCGGCGTCGGGGCTGGTCTCGTGCAGGAAGTAGAACGCGAAACCGAAGGCCGCACCGGAACCGATGGTGAGCAGCGCGACCCGGCGGCTGAAGCGCAGCTCACGGCCGCCGATGATCTCCTCGGTCGTCTCGTCGGGCGCCTCCCGGCTGACCAGCACGACCGCGACCAGCGCCAACGCGATCCCGATGACGGCCAGCGGGCCCGGCCGCTCGCCGAGGAAGAACCCCGCGATCACCGGAATCCCGGCGACCAGCACCGCCGTCACCGGCGACACCACCGCCATCGGCCCGTCGGCGAGCGCGGCGTAGAACCACCACACCGCCAGCCCGCTCGCCACGCCGGCGGCCAGACCCCACAGCATCGACGCCGGGTCGGCGTGGCCGCCGACCAGCGGCGCGATCAGCAGGACAAGCAGCACCGAGAACGGATACGAGACGACGACCACCCGCAACGCGGTGACCCGTCGCGCGGCGATCCCGCCGAAGAAATCGCTGACCCCGTATCCCGTCGCCGCCACCAGGGCGAGCAGGACCGAGATCAACGCATGCCTTTGACCCGCCGACCGATCTCGCGCGTGACCTCACGCTCGGCCTGCCTGCGGGCGAGGTCCTGGCGCTTGTCGTAGTCCTGCTTGCCCTTGGCGAGGGCGAGTTCCACCTTCACCTTGCCGTCGGAGAAGTACATCGACAGCGGCACCAGCGTCTGGTTGCCCTCCCTGGACTTGCCGACCAGGTGCTCGATCTCGCGCTTGTGCAGCAGCAGCTTGCGGGTGCGCCGCGGCGAGTGGTTGGTCCAGGTGCCGTGGCTGAACTCCGGAATGTGCAGGCCGCGCAGCCACACCTCGCCGTTGTCGACGGTCGCGAAGGCGTCGACCAGCGACGCCTTGCCCTCGCGCAGGCTCTTCACCTCGGTGCCGACCAGCGCGATCCCCGCCTCATAGGTGTCGAGGATCGTGTAGTTGTGCCGCGCGCGGCGGTTGGTCGCGATGACCTTCCTGCCCTTTTCCTTCATAACGGTCAACTCTAAGTGACCGCGCCACTCGTTTATTCCGAGGACCGGCGCACCCTCAGCTCGCCGCGCGTTCGGCGGCGCGGGCCAGTGCGCGGTCGCGCTGTTCCTCGAAGCGGGCTGCCTTGATCTCCAAGTCGAGCAGGTAGGTGTGCAGTTCGTCGCGGGCACGTTCGCCCTCGGCGCCGAAGTCGGAGCGTTCGAAGACCCGCCAGGTGCGCAGCACGGGCGCGAGCACCACATCGAGGTGCTGGCGCAGGTCGTAGATGCCGTGCTTGGCCAGCAGCACGGCGTTGCGGCGGAAATTGGGCTGATTGAGCCCGGGCATCTGGAACTGCAAGACCACGTCGGTGATCGCGCGCATGCTCGCGTCGGGGGTGAGGTCGAGCGCGGCGGCGCAGAGCTTGCGATAGAAGATCATGTGCAGGTTCTCGTCGGTCGCGATGCGGGCGAGCATGCGGTCGGCGATCGGGTCGTCGCACACGCGTCCGGTGTTGCGGTGACTGATCCGGGTGGCCAGTTCCTGGAAGGTGACGTAGGCGACGCCCTTGAGGAACTGCGAACCCTTCTCCGGCTTGGCGATGCCCGCGGTCATGTGGGCCATCCTGGCTTCCTCCAGCGCGACCGGGTCGACCGCGCGGGTGACGACGAGGTAGTCGCGCATGACGATGCCGTGCCGGTTCTCCTCGGCGGTCCAACGGCCGACCCAGGTGCCCCACGCGTTGTCGAAGCCGAAGGTGTCGGCCAGTTCGCGGTGGTAGGAGGGCAGGTTGTCCTCGGTGAGCAGATTGGTGATCATCGCCGCCTTGGCGACGTCGCTGAGCCGGGACTGCTCGGGATCCCAGTCGATCCCGCCCATCGCGGCGAAGTTGCGGCCCTCGTCCCACGGCACGTAGTCGTGCGGGTGCCAGTCCTTGGCCTTGGCCAGGTGGTCGTTGAGGTTGGCTTCGGCGGTCGGTTCGAGCTCGGCCAGGATGTCGCGGTCGGTCAGCTGCAGCGTCATGAATTGTCACCTCGGTGTTGCGGACGGGTCCCCTGTGCCAACCATGGGCGCTGGTCGCGGCTTCGGGACCGCACATGACGAAACCTTGTGTGCGGTCACAGGACCGCACCGTTCCGGCTAGGCAGGCGGGAGTGCGGGACCGAACTGATCGATCCGCAACGGCAGGCTCGGCCACGGCGTCAGGTCCGGGGTCAGCTGGCCGACAACGCTGACGCCGGCGGCGTCGAAGGCCGCCCTGGCCCGGTCGACGTGATCGCTCGAGGTGACCAGCACCGCCGAGCGCAGGTCGTGCTCGGCCATCAGCACGGCCGTGTTGCGCGCGTTGGCCACCGTCGACTCGGCGTGCGGCTCGCGCAGAATGCGGGCCGGGTCGATGCCCGCCGAGACCAGCCAGTCGGCCATCGCGTCGGCCTCACTGAGGCCGGCCCGGGGATTGCCGCCGGTGACGATGATCGGCGACCACGGCGCGAACATCGCCTGCACGAACCCGGCGCGGAGCCGGCGGACCAGTTCAGCGCGCATCGTGCCCTCCGGGGTCAGCCCGTAGCCGAGGATCACCACCGCGGTCTCCCCACCGTAGGTGGCGGGCAGGCCGGGTGTGAGCACCCGCTGCAGATCGCGGACCGCGGTCGGCACCGAGGGGTCCGCGATGCCGGTTTGTGGTGCGGCACAGACGAATCCGGCCGCCGTCAAGACCGCGCACACCCCACGCGTCACCCAGTTCACCCACACCATTCCCGTCGCCTCCTCGGACCGGGACCGATCGGCTCGATCGGTCGGAGGAGGCCAAGAGTGCGCCGGGAAACACAGTGCGGGAAGGGCTTCGACCTGCGGTTACCACAGGTCACATGGGACGGCCGTCAGATGCTGGGGCGCGGCATCGCAAACATTCCGGAACCGCGCAGGTACCGGATCACGACGCTCGTGTCGTACCTAGCGCAGCGCCAGGTACAGCACGAGGGCCGAGGCGAAGATGAGGACCAGCGCGATCGTCGACCAGCGGGGACGGCCGCGATGGGTCACCGCCTGGTGGCTGCCGAGCAGGGAAGGGGCGACGGAGGGATCGGCGTGCCGATGCGGCATCGGAGGCAGCGGAGCATCGGCGCCGCCCGAACTCGCGCCGCCCGACGGTTCACTGTCAGAGCCTTCACCGTTCGCCATGGGACCGACACTAACGCGCGACCCCTCGATCCGTCGCGGGTTCCTTTTCGCCCACGCCCGCCGCTACTCCTCGGCCAGGGCGGCCAGCACCCCCTCGCCGTACTTGGCGAGTTTGTTCTCTCCCACGCCGCCGACGGAGCCGAGTTCGGCCAGCGAACCGGGTTTGCGCGCAACGATTTCCCGCAGGGTCGCGTCGTGGAACACCACGTAGGCCGGCACGCCCTGTTCCTTCGCCGTGGCCGCGCGCCACGCCCGCAACCGCTCGAACAGCGGCAGGTCGGTGGCGGGCAGGTCGACGGCCGCCTTGGCGGTCTTGGCGCCGCGGGCCGGGCGCGTCGCGCGCTCGGGTTCGCGGCGCATCGGCACCTTCCTGCCCTCGAACAACACCTCGTTGCCTGCCTCGGTCAGCGCGAGCACGCCGTATTCGCCCTGTACCGCGAGCAGTCCGCCGGCGAGCAGTTGGCGGACCACGCCGCGCCATTCGGTGTCGCGCAGATCGGTGCCGATCCCGAACACCGACAGTTCGTTGTGCCGGTGCTGGGTGATCTTCGGGTTGGACTTGCCGAGCAGGATGTCGACGACGTGACCCGCGCCGAAGGCTTGTCCCCGTTCCCGTTTGAGCCGCAGGACGGCCGAGAGGAGCTTCTGCGCGGGCACGGTGCCGTCCCAGGTCTGCGGGGGGTTCAGGCACACATCGCAGTTGCCGCACGCCTGCCCGGGCTGACCGAAGTAGTTCAGCAGCTGGACGCGGCGGCAGCCGACCGTCTCGCAGAGGGCGAGCATCGCGTCCAGGTGCAGCTGGAGCTGGCGGCGGTGCGCGGCGTCGCCTTCGCTCGAGTCGATCATCTTCCGCTGCTGGACAACGTCGTTGAGGCCGTAGACCATCCACGCCGTCGACGGCAGGCCGTCGCGACCGGCGCGACCGGTCTCCTGGTAATAGCCCTCCACCGACTTGGGCAGGTCGAGGTGGGCGACGAAACGTACATCGGGCTTGTCGATGCCCATGCCGAAGGCGATGGTGGCCACCACGATCAGGCCGTCCTCGCGCAGGAACCTGGCCTGGTTCTCCGCGCGGGTCCGGTTGTCCAGGCCCGCGTGATACGGCACCGCGCGCACGCCGTTCTCGTTGAGCATCGCGGCGGTCTTCTCCACCGAATTGCGCGACAGGCAGTAGACGATGCCCGCGTCGCCCGGGTGTTCGGCGCGGATGAAGTCGAGCAGCTGGCGGTCGGCCCGGTTCTTGGATTCGATGCGGTACTGGATGTTCGGGCGGTCGAAGCTGGACACGAACTGCTTCGCCGTACCCAGATCGAGCCGTTCGACGATCTCCGCGCGCGTCTTCTCGGTGGCGGTGGCGGTGAGCGCGATGCGCGGGACCTCGGGCCAGCGCTCGTGCAGCAGCGACAGCGCGAGGTAGTCGGGCCGGAAGTCGTGGCCCCACTGCGACACACAGTGCGCCTCGTCGATCGCGAACAGCGCCACCGTGCCGCGGTCGAGCAGGCGCAGCGTCGATTCCAGGCGCAGGCGTTCCGGCGCGAGGTACAGCAGATCGAGTTCGCCGGCGACGAACTGCGCCTCGACCGTCCTGCGCTCATCCGGCGACTGGGTGGAGTTGAGGAAGCCCGCCCGCACACCGAGGGCGCTGAGCGCGTCGACCTGGTCCTGCATGAGCGCGATCAGCGGCGAGACGACCACGCCGACACCGGGACGCACCAGCGCGGGCACCTGGTAGCACAGGGATTTGCCGCCGCCGGTGGGCATGAGCACCAGCGCGTCACCCCCGCCGACGACCTGCTCGACGATCGCCGCCTGGTCACCGCGGAAGCTGTCGTAGCCGAAGACCCGGCGTAACACCTCCTCGGCCGTCTCGGGACGGGCGGGCGCCGCCGCGCGGCCGGGGGTGGCCGGGGCGAGGTCGTCGAAGTGGAAGCCGCCGGTGTCGTCGAAATCGTGCTCGGAGACGTAGCCGCCGTCGGACGGGTACGCGTCGTCGGGCGGGAAGTCCTCGGGCGGGAAGTCCTCGACATCGGGTGCTGTGGCGCCGGAATTGCTCACCGGGCCATCCTACGAGCGCGAGCCGGTCACGCAGCCCGTCCGGCAGACCGGACGACGGCGTTCACCGGGATTCCCTCACATGTGGACAACCCGAATTCAGGGCCGCAACCTGGTAAGGACCTCGTCGTGGAGCAGTCCGTTGCTCGCGACCGCGTCGCCACCGTGCGGGCCGGGACGGCCGTCCAGGGCGGTGAACGATCCGCCTGCCTCGCGGACCAGGATGTCGAGCGCGGCCAGGTCCCACAGCGACACCTCCGGCTCGGCCGCGATGTCCACCGCGCCCTCGGCGACCAGGCAGTAGTTGAAGAAGTCGCCGTAGCCGCGGACCCGCCAGACCGCGTCGGTGAGATCGATGAACTTCTCTCGCAGTCCCCGCTCGTGCCAGCCGGACAGGCTGGAGAACGCCAGGCTCGCCGAGTCCAGGTCGCCCACCGCCGACACCGTGATCGGCCTCGGGGCGCCCGGGTGCACCTGTGCCCACGCGCCCGAACCCGCCGCGGCCCACCAGCGCCTGCCGAGCGCGGGCGCGCTCACCACGCCGACCACCGGCACACCGTCGACGAGCAGGGCGATCAGGCTGGCCCAGACCGGGACGCCGCGGACGAAGTTCTTGGTGCCGTCGATCGGATCGACCACCCACTGCCTGCCGGTGAACTCGGCGTCGCCACCGAACTCCTCGCCGAGCACGGCGTCGCCGGGGCGTTCGGCGCCGAGCACCCGGCGGATCACCTGCTCCACGGCCAGGTCGGCGTCGGAGACCGGGGTGAGGTCCGGCTTCGAGTCGACCTTCAGGTCGACGGCGCCGAAGCGCACCTTCGAGATCGCGTCGGCCTCGTCGGCCAGTCGCAGGGCGAGGTCCAGGTCAGCGGAGTAAGCAGCCACCGCCTCAGTCTATTTGGCACGCGGCCCGATGCCCCTGGCAGTGCTGTGCCGAACGCGCGCCGCGTCCCCGCGGCGGCGAGACCGCATGCCCGTGCGGCCGAAGCTCGGCGGCGACCTGCCCGCTCGGCCGAAGCTCTCGGCGCCGCGCAGGCCCTGCCTCGCTGCGAACGCGAGACAGCACGATCGGTCACGCCGCCGTGCCGGTCAGGCGGCCACCTGTGCCGACCGCGCGGTCACCAGGGCGCTCGCCCACCAGTGCACCTGGTCGAGCATCGCCCGCGCCGCTTCCTCGAACTCCGCAGGTTCGCGCAGCCGCCCGCTCTCGTCGAAGAGCAGGTAGTAGCGCGGGAAGGAGACGTAGTTGCGCACGGTGTGGGCGTTGAGCTCGTTGAACACCTGCCGCAGGTGCTCGATCGCCAGCAGCCCACCGGAGGCGCCGCTGTAACCGACGAAGCCGATCGTCTTGGCGTCCCACTGGGTGTAGTGCCAGTCGATGGCCGATTTCAGGGCGGCCGGGTAGCTGCGGTTGTAGTCGGGGGTGACCACGAGATAGGCGTCCGCGGCGGCCAGCCGCTCGGTGAGGTCGCTCATGCCCGCCGGGCGCGGCATGTCGGGGTCCAAGGCGGGCGGCACCGGAGGCAGGGCGGCGGGCAGTTCGGCCTCGGCCAGGTCGATGATGTCGACGTCGAAGCGATCGTCGACCTGTTCGGCGATCCAGTTCGCGACCACCGGACCGAACCGGCCCTCACGGACGCTGCCGATGATGATCGCGAGCTTCAGTGGCTGTGCGGACATGTCGTCTCCTCTGTCGTTGCTCGGCCCCTCGGCCGATGCGTCAACCTTCGCGGCCCGCGAGCCGGGCAGGGAGACCACGCGGAGAGTGGTAGTGCCACGGCCACTCTCCGGCGCGCCGCACTGGGTACCGTCGAACGGGTGAGCGACAACGAACTCGGGCTGTTCCTGCGTACGCGCCGCGAGGCGGTCTCGCCGGCCGAGGTCGGCCTGCCCGCGGGCCCGCGCAGGCGCACGCCCGGCCTGCGCCGCGCCGAGGTCGCGATGCTGGCCGGGGTGAGCGTGGAGTACCTGATCCGGCTCGAACAGGGCCGCGACCGGCATCCCTCGCCGCCGGTGCTCTCCGCGCTGGCCGACACGCTGCGGTTGAGCCCGCGCGAGCGCGTGCACCTGCACCAGCTCACCAAGGGCGTGTCGGGGTTCAGCTGCGGCGCCGCCGAGAACGGGCCCAACCGCACCGTCCGCCCGACGGTGCGCGCCATCCTCGCGCAGCTGGATCCGGCGCCCGCCGCGATCACCAACCGGTTCACCGAGGTACTCGCCTGCACCGAGGGCTATCGCAAGCTGATGTCGCCCAGCGGCCTGTTCGAGCAGGGCGAACCCGCCAATCTGGCCCGCTTCGTGTTCACCCATCCCGGCGCGCGCGAGCTGTATCCGGACTGGGACGACGCCGCCGACAAGCTGGTCGCCTCGCTCAAGCAGGGCCCGTATCGCGCCGATCCGCTGGTGGCCGCGCTGGTCGACGAGCTCACCGTCACCGCGGGCACCCCGTTCACCGACCGGCTGGCCGCGCTGCCGGGGCTGCCGCCGTCGGGCGGGATCAACCGGATCAGCCATCCCGAGGCGGGCACGCTGCGGCTGGCCTACGAGTCGCTGGATCTGTCCATCGACGACGACCAATCCCTGTACGTGCTGCTGCCCGCCGACGAGGCGAGCGCGACCGCGCTGGACCGCCTCGTCGGGCGTCACCCCGGTGGCTTGCGCGCCATCGCGAGCTGACCTGCGGGGCGCGTGTTTCGCGGTGTCGGAGGCGACCGGTAACCTTGGACATCGTGCATCCTGACGTTATCGCCGATCTCGCCGAACTCGACACCACGCTCAAGACGGTCGAGTCGGTTCTCGATGTCGAGGAGCTACGCCGTCGCATCGACGAGCTCGAGCACCAGGCGGCCGACCCCGAGCTGTGGAACAACCAGGACCACGCCCAGCAGGTGACCAGCGAGCTCTCGCACGCCCAGAGCGAACTGCGCCGGGTGGAGGAACTGCGTCAGCGCCTCGAAGATCTGCCGGTGCTCTACGAACTGGCCGAGGCCGAGGAGGGCGCCGCCGCCGCGGAGGCCACCGCCGACGCCGACGCCGAGCGGGCCACCCTGCGCGTCGACATCGAGGCGATGGAGGTGCGCACGCTGCTCTCCGGCGAGTACGACAAGCGCGACGCGCTGGTCAACATCCGCTCCGGCGCCGGTGGCGTCGACGCCGCGGACTGGGCCCAGATGCTGATGCGCATGTACATCCGCTGGGCCGAGCGGCACAAGTACACCGTCGAGGTCTACGACACCTCCTACGCCGAAGAGGCCGGGATCAAGTCCGCCACCTTCGCGGTGAAGTCGCCCTACGCCTACGGCACGCTGTCGGTGGAGATGGGCACGCACCGCCTCGTGCGGATCAGCCCGTTCGACAACCAGGGCCGCCGCCAGACCTCCTTCGCCGAGGTCGAGGTGCTGCCGGTGGTCGAGACCACCGACCACATCGAGATCCCGGACGGCGACGTGCGCGTCGACGTGTACCGCTCGTCCGGCCCCGGCGGCCAGTCGGTCAACACCACCGACTCCGCGGTCCGCCTGACGCACATCCCCACCGGCATCGTGGTGACCTGTCAGAACGAGAAATCGCAGCTGCAGAACAAGATCTCGGCCATGCGCGTGCTGCAGGCCAAGCTGCTCGAGCGCAAGCGCCAGGAAGAGCGCGCGCAGATGGACGCGCTCAAGACCAACGAGGGCGCGTCGTGGGGCAACCAGATGCGTTCCTATGTCCTGCACCCGTATCAGATGGTGAAGGACCTGCGCACCAACTATGAGGTCAACAACCCCTCGGCCGTGCTCGACGGCGACATCGACGGCTTCATCGAATCCGGAATCCGTTGGCGCATGCGGGAACAGGCCGACGCGTAGCCACCTGTTCGCTCGCCCGGTGTGACACTCCTCGCGTTTGACCGGGCACCGTGACCGCGCTGTAACCTTTCTGGTGTGTGTTCGAACGAACCGGAACTGTGCCAGCGCCAGCCCCGTCCACGCCCGGCCGGGTCGACGCGGTGAGCGGCGTCCTCGCGATCAACACCGCCCCGGAGATCACCGGCTGGCTGCGTTCCAGCGGCCTCGAGATCGTGCTGCTGGTGGTCGGCGCGGTGTTGTTCGGCCGCTTCGCCGCCTTCGTCCGCGACCGGGTGACCACCAAGATCGACGCGGGTTTCCACTCGAGCGACGCGCTGGTCCGCACCGAGGCGGCCAAGCACCGGCACGCCCTGGCGCAGGTGATCACCTGGGTGGTGCTGACCATCGTCTACGTGCTGGTCGGCATGGAGGTGCTGCGCAGGCTCGGTTTCGCGGTGACGGGCCTGGTCGCCCCGGCGGCGGTGCTCGGCGCCGCGCTGGGTTTCGGCGCCCAGCGCATCGTCCAGGACATCCTGGCCGGGTTCTTCCTCATCACCGAACGCCAGTACGGCTTCGGTGACGTGGTGCAGATCGCGGTCACCGGTTCGGCCGATCCGGCCGAGGGCACCGTCGAGGACGTGACGTTGCGCATCACCACGCTGCGCAACTCCGACGGCGAGGTCATCACCGTCCCGAACGGGCAGATCGTGAAAGTGACCAATCTGTCGAAGGATTGGGCGCGCGCCGCGATCGACGTGCCGGTGTCGGCGCAGGCCGACATCACCAAGATCAACGAGGTGCTGCACGAGGTCTGCACCAAGGCCTATCAGGACCGCAGGCTCAAGCCCCTGCTGCTCGACGAGCCGTCGGTGATGGGTGTGGAGGATCTGTCCCTCGATGTGATGAACATCCGGATGGTTGCCCGCACATTGCCGGGCAAGCAGTTCGAGGTGGGGCGCGAGCTGCGGGTGCGCGTCGCGGCCGCCCTGCGTAAGGAAGGAATCAGTGAAACTTCGTAAGACGGTGGATCTCCGCAAGTCGGTGAATCTGCGTAAGTCCACGGCGATTCTCATGGCCACCTGGGTGTCCACGTTCGTCGTCTATGTGTTCGTCAAACCCACCGAGGCCAAGGACGCCGGGCCGGTGTCGCTGCTCAATGCCGTCCCGACCTGGGTGAACCCCGCGCCCTAGACACGACCCGCGCCTCGCCGACACCGTCGCGGCCAGGTCACGGGCATGGCCGCTGGCTACACTGGCTCCCCGTGATCACCATGCGCAACGTGACAAAGTCGTACAAGACGTCGACGCGACCCGCGCTGGACAATGTCTCCGTCGAGGTGGACAAGGGCGAATTCGTCTTCATCATCGGCCCGTCCGGTTCGGGGAAGTCGACCTTCATGCGACTGCTGCTCAAGGAGGAGACGCCGACGGCGGGCGAGATACGGGTCGCCGATTTCCGCGTCGACCGGTTGCCGGGGCGCAAGGTACCGAAGCTGCGACAGCGCATCGGGTGCGTCTTCCAGGATTTCCGTCTGCTCCAGCAGAAGACCGTGGAGCAGAACGTGGCCTTCGCGCTCGAGGTGATCGGCAAGCGACGTCAGTTCATCGAGCGGACCGTGCCCGAGGTGCTCGACATGGTCGGGCTCGGCGGCAAGGGCAACCGGCTGCCCTCGGAGCTCTCCGGTGGTGAGCAACAGCGGGTCGCGATCGCGCGCGCGTTCGTCAACCGGCCGCTGGTCCTGCTCGCCGACGAGCCGACCGGCAACCTCGATCCCGACACCAGTGCCGACATCATGTCGCTGCTGGAACGGATCAACCGCACCGGCACGACCGTGCTGATGGCCACCCACGACAACCACATCGTCGACTCGATGCGCAGGCGGGTGGTGGAACTCGACCACGGCAGACTCGTGCGTGACGAGGCGACCGGTGTCTACGGGGTGGGGCGATAATGCGACTGAGTTTCCTGTTCACCGAGGTCGTCGACGGTCTGCGCCGCAACCTGACGATGACCATCGCGATGATCCTGACCACCGCGGTCTCGCTGATGATGCTCGGCGGCGGCATGCTGTCGGTGCGGATGGCCGACAAGACCGAGAACTTCTTCATCGGCAGGCTCGAGGTGCGGTTCTACCTCGACGACGCGGTCTCCGAGAGCGATCCCGACTGCGC
Source organism: Nocardia neocaledoniensis (assembly GCF_003182135.1). GTDB lineage: Bacteria > Actinomycetota > Actinomycetes > Mycobacteriales > Mycobacteriaceae > Nocardia > Nocardia neocaledoniensis. The sequence continues at coordinate 232,067 of NZ_QGTL01000002.1, forward strand.
CGCCGAGCCGTGCAAGTCGCTGCTGGCCGACCTCAAGGGCACCTCCGGCGTGGAGAGCGTGCAGTTCCTCAACCGCGCCGACGCGCTGGAGGAGGCCAAGGAACTGTTCGCCGATCAGCCGGAGATGGTGCAGTACATCGCCGATTCGCCGCTGCCCGCCTCGCTGCGGGTGAAGATGACCGACGCCGAGCAGTACCAGCACATCTACGACAGCTTCGCGACCAGGCAGGGCGTGCGGATCGTCGCCAACGACAAGGAGTTCGTCGACCGGCTGGTGAGCCTGTTCGACGGCTTGCGCAACGCCGCGTTCGGGCTGGCGCTGGTGATGGCGCTCGCGGCGATGCTGCTGGTGCTGAACATGGTGCAGATCGCCGCGTACACGCGGCGCACCGAGGTCGGCATCATGCGGCTGGTCGGCGCGACGCGCTGGTACACCCAGCTGCCGTTCCTCCTGGAGGCGGTGGCGGCGGCGTTCGTCGGCTCGGTGCTGGCGATCCTCGGGCTGGTCATCGCCAGGCCGCTGGTGATCGATCGGGCGCTGGGCCCGCTGTTCGACAGCAATGTCTTCCCGCGGATCACCGGCGACGACATCGCGGTCGTGGCGTTGACGATCGCGCCGATCGGCATCGTCTTCGCCGCGGTCACCGCCTATCTCACCCTGCGCTTCTACGTACGGGAGTAGCTCCGGCTCGATGCGCCGCGAGGGCGGGGACCCGCTATCGGGTCTCCGCCCTCGTCGCGAGTGAGGCGCCGAGCTGGGCGGTGAGTTCGAGGCGCTGACGGTCCAGGTCGGCGATCCGCCGATCGAGCTCGGCGTTGCGCTCGGACATGATCCGCACCGACATCTCGCACGCCTGCACCGGCCCGTCGGATTCGGCGCACGGCAGGAGATGGGCGATGTCGTCGGTGGTGAGTCCGGCGGCGAGCAGCTCACGGATCTTCGCCACGACCCGCGGCGCCGTGTCGGCGTAGCTGCGATACCCGTTCGGGTCGCGACGCGGCTGGAGCAGACCCTGTTCCTCGTAGTAGCGCAGCAGCCGCGTGCTGACGCCGGTGCGGTGCGCGAGTTCGCCGATCAGCATGTGATCACCCGCACGTTCGCCTTGACCTTGACACCCATGTGAATCCCTAACCTCCGTCCCATGGCAACGATTCCCCTGCAGACCACCGTCCACGGCTCCGGCCCCGGCATCGTGCTCGCGCACGGCGCGGGCGGCTCCATCGACAGCAATTTCGGCGGCATCCTCCCCCTGCTGGCCGCCGACCACACGGTGGTCGCCTCCGACTATCCCGCCGACGACACCCCGCTCGACCTCGACGCGCTGGCCGACGCCCTGGTCGCCGCGGCCGTCGACGCCGGCGTGCAGACCTTCACGATCATCGGTTTCTCGCTCGGCACCGCGGTCGCCGTGCGCGCGGCCGCCCGGCACCCGGAGCGAGTCACCGGCCTGGTGCTCACCGCCGGTCTCGCGGCGCCCGACAACCGCGCCAAGCTCGCGGTCCAGGCCTGGCAGGATCTCCTCGCGCGCGGCGCGTACGAGAGTTTCGCCCGCCTGGTCCTGCTCACCGGGTTCTCGGCGGAGTTCGTCAACGCGTTGCCCACGACCGTGCTCGACGAAATGGTCGCCCAAACGGCAGCCGCGATCCCCGGCGGCACGAGGCAGCAGGCCGCCCTCGTCGAGACGGTCGACACGACCGCCGACCTCGCGGGTGTGGCGGTGCCGACCCTGATCGTGAACACGACCGCCGATCTACTCGTCGCCCCGGCCAATTCCCGCGTCCTCTCGGCCGCGATCCCCGGCGCCGAATATGTGGAACTCGACGCAGGCCACGTCGTCATGCTCGAACAACCCGCTCCCTGGGCCACCCACCTCACAGACTTCCTCACCAAGCACAACCTCTAGATCTGGACAGGTGATCACCACGCCGTGGTGGCGTGCGCTTCTCGGCCGATGCTTACCTGAGAGCGTGGTGATCACGTGTCCGACAGGTCATCCCAGGGCGCGGAGGGTCGGCCAGAGGGTGGACCAGGGGGCGCGGGGGCGGCAGAGGGTCAGGGGGGCGCCCTGTTCGTCGTTGTCGAGGTCCAGGCCGTTGTCCAGGACGCCGACGGGTTCGACCGCGGCGCAGAACTCGGCGAGTCGGTTTTGGTCGATGCCGACGGTCAGGACCGTGGTCGCGGAGTCAGGAGGCGGGCCCCACCACCAATAGGCGTTGTGACCTGAAAACGGCGTCGGCAGGCCGTAATCGGGGCCGTAGCGTTCGATCGCGCCCGCTTCGCCGTAGTTCGCGGTGAGTATCTCCGCGCCCGGTGGGCGGGCCGCCGCCACCTGGGCGACGACCTCGGGCCAGCCGATGGTCTCGCCCGCGTCGTAGTTCACCGCGAGCACCGGCGAGTCGGGCAAGTCCGAGACCGGGAGTATCGGCAGGAAGAGCACCGCCGACATCGCGGCGTTCAGCGCGATCACCGAACCTACTGCCGCCCAGAGCTTTCGTTTGTCGCCGAGGATCGACGCGAGGCCCACCGACCCGGCGGCGAGGAGCACCGGGTACATGCCGCCGAGGTAGTACGCCTTGCCGCCGGCGAGCAGGAAGAGGACGAAGAGCGCGCCGTAGGTCAGCACGAACGCGCGGTAGGCCGAGTGCCACAGGCGCCATGCTCCGTAGATCCACAGGGGCACGAGCAGCGGGCCGAAGAGCCCGAACTGCAGGAGTACGAACATGATCGGGGAATCCGAGGTCCCCGAGGAGCCGCCGGCGATCGCGCGGCTCAGCTCCCATTGGGGCCACCCGTGCCCGGCCTGCCACCACAGGTACGGCAGCACGAGGAGCGCGGCGAGGCCGACAGCGAGCGGAAAGTACCTGTTGGCGAATAGTTTTCGACGACCGATGAGGAGCAGCCCGAGCGCCAGCGCCGCGACCGGGACGATCAGAAGGGCCTTGTTCAACAGGCCGATTCCCACGACGATGCCGATCAACAGCCACCACCGCGGGTCCGGCGCCGGACGCAGCAGCTTCAGGACGAGAAGACAGATCAGCGACCACGCGGCCAGATCGAAGATCGTCGTCCCGAACAGGTGCCCGGCGCCCTGCACCACCGCCGCGCTCGCCACGGCCCCCGCGGCCAGTGCTCGCGCGCCGCGACCGCCACCCAGTTCCCCGGCCATGAGACCCGCGCAGACGACCACCAGCGTGGCGGCGGCGAGAGCGGGTAGACGCAGGACCCAGAGCGAATCCGGATCAACGGCCGCCATCAGACGCGCCAGCGCGGGTGTCAGCGGCGGTTGGTCGGGATAGCCCCAATCCAGGCGGCGACCTGCGGCCAGGAAGTACATCTCGTCCCGGTGGTACCCATAGCGCGAGGATGTGACCAGCAGAACTACGGCGAAAACCGACGCGATCACGGTCACTCGTCCAGACTGACACGGATTCGCGGATTTCGCTGGCGTCGACGAGCTTCTTACTCCAGAGTAAGATAGTCTTACCGAGGAGTAAGATAGCTGGGGTCACAAGCGCCCCGACAGCCGAGGAAATCAGGTGATGATGAGCACTCGAGACAGCGCGACGAAGCGACGTCCGAACGACACGTCCGCGGTCGGCCTCAGCCAGCCCAAGCGGGACTGGATGGGCGCCGCGATGCGCGCTTTGACGACCATTACCGGGTCGGAGCTCGCCGAGAAGTACAACCTGCGCAAGCCCATCGATCGCGTCGCCTACGAGGGCACCAAGACCGGTTTCCGGACGCTGGGCGCGGCCACCCGTTCCTTCGCCAAGGTCACCGGCGGCGGCCAGCCCAAGCGGCTGCCCTACAACGAGGCCAAGACCAAGGACTACTTCGACCTCACCCCGTCCGACGAGCAGCAGATGATCGTCGAGACCGTGAAGGACTTCGCCGGCGAGATCCTGCGCCCGGCCGCCTACGACGCCGACAACGCGGCGAAGGCGCCGCGCGACCTGCTCGAGCGCGCCGCCGAACTCGGCATCACCCTGATCAACGTGCCCGAGGAACTGGAAGGCGCGGCGAGCGAGCGTGGCGCCGTCACCAATTCCCTGGTCGCCGAGGCCCTTTCGCACGGTGACATGGGTCTGGCGCTGCCGATCCTCGCGCCGAGCGGCGTGGCCGTCGCGCTGTCGCAGTGGGGCTCCGACGCCCAGCAGCAGACCTACCTGCCCGCCTTCACCGGCGAGAACGTGCCGCAGGCCTCCGTCGTGATCGCCGAGCCGCGCGCGCTGTTCGATCCGTTCGCCCTGCAGACCAAGGCCACCCGCTCCCCCAGCGGCTTCCGCCTCAACGGCGTGAAGAGCCTGGTCCCGGCCGCCGCCGATGCCGAGCTGTTCGTCGTGGCCGCCGAACTCGACGGGCGCCCCGCGCTGTTCATCGTCGAGTCCGACACCGCGGGCCTGTCGGTGGAGGCCGACCCGAGCATGGGTCTGCGCGCCGCGGGTCTGGGCCGGCTGATCCTGGACAACGTGGCCGTGCCCGCCGAGGCTGTCCTCGGTGACGGTGACGCCAAGGCCCGCGCCGAGGAGTACGCCGACGCCGTGCAGCTCGCGCGGCTGGGCTGGGCGTCGCTGGCGATCGGTACCGGCCAGGCCGTGCTCGACTACGTGATCCCGTACGTGAACGAGCGCGAGGCGTTCGGCGAGCCCATCTCGCACCGCCAGGCGGTCGCGTTCATGGTGGCCAACATGGCGATCGAGCTCGACGGCCTGCGCCTCGTGACGCTGCGGGGTGCGTCGCGCGCCGAACAGGGTCTGTCGTTCGCTCGCGAGGCGGCGCTGGCCCGCAAGCTGGCCACCGACAAGGGCATGCAGATCGGCCTGGACGGCGTGCAGCTGCTCGGCGGTCACGGCTTCACCAAGGAACACCCGGTCGAGCGCTGGTACCGGGACCTTCGAGCCGTCGGCGTCGCCGAGGGCGTGGTGCTGGTCTAGTCGCGTCCGTCTTCGATTCCCAGGAGAATTCCATGATCAACCTCGAACTCCCCAAGAAGCTGAAGGCGAGCGCGAACCAGGCCCACCAGGTCGCCGCGCAGATCTTCCGCCCCATCTCCCGCAAGTACGACCTCGCCGAGCACGAGTACCCGGTCGAGCTCGACACCATGGCCGCCATGGTGGAGGGCCTCGCCGACTCCGGCACCCAGAAGATCGGCGGCGCCGCGGGCGGTCGCGGTGACGACGCGGGCACCACCGACATCGTCGCCAATGCCAACGGCGGCAACATGTCCGCGCTGCTCAACGCGCTCGAGACCTCATGGGGCGATGTCGGCCTGATGCTGACGATCCCCTACCAGGGCCTGGGCAACGCCGCGATCGCCGCGGTCGCCACCGACGAGCAGCTGGAGCGGTTCGGCAAGGTGTGGGCCTCGATGGCCATCACCGAGCCCTCGTTCGGTTCCGACTCCGCCGCCGTCACCACCACCGCCGTGCTCGACGGCGACGAGTGGGTGCTCAACGGCGAGAAGATCTTCGTCACCGCGGGCGAGCGCTCCACCCACATCGTGGTGTGGGCGACGGTCGACAAGAGCCTGGGCCGCGCGGCGATCAAGTCGTTCGTCGTGCCGCGCGACGCTCCAGGTCTGTCGGTGGCGCGGCTCGAGCACAAGCTCGGCATCAAGGCCTCCGACACCGCCGTGCTGCTGCTGCAGGACTGCCGGATTCCCGCCGACAACATCCTCGGCTCGCCGGAAGTCAACGTGGAGAAGGGTTTCGCGGGGGTCATGCAGACCTTCGACAACACCCGCCCGATGGTCGCCGCGATGGCCGTCGGTGTCGCGCGCGCCGCGCTCGAGGAGCTGCGCACCATCCTCACCGACGCCGGTGTCGAGATCTCCTACGACACCCCCGCGATGAACCAGCACGCCGCGGCCGCCGAATTCCTGCGCCTGGAAGCCGATTACGAGGCCGCCTACCTGCTGTCGCTGCGCGCGGCGTGGATGGCCGACAACAAGAAGCCGAACTCGCTCGAGGCCTCGATGTCCAAGGCCAAGGCGGGCCGCACCGGCACCGACGTGACTCTCAAGTCCGTCGAACTGGCGGGCACCCTCGGCTACTCCCAGCGCCTGCTCCTGGAGAAGTGGGGCCGCGACTCGAAGATCCTCGACATCTTCGAGGGCACCCAGCAGATCCAGCAGCTGATCGTTGCTCGCCGCGTCCTCGGAAAGACCAGCGCCGAGCTCAAGTGAGCTGGTAGACAACAGAAATCCGGTGCGAGTCGACGTGATGACTCGCACCGGATTCTTGTTTCCCTGGCCCGGCCGATTCGGGTGCATGGCCTCTCAGGCCGCTTCCAGGCCGTTGACGGGAGGAAGCTCCCAGATGTGGGCCGACTCGTTGACGGCCTGGCGGGCGCGTTCGTGGCTGGACGGGAGTAGGTGTGTGTACACGCGGAGGGTGAACCCCGGATCCTCGTGGCCGAGGTAGTCGGCGAGCTCCTTGACCGAGACGCCACGAGAGAGAAGCTTCGAGGCATAGAGGTGCCGAAGGCCCGAGTGCATCCCGTCTGCCCGATTCACGTATTCGAGATCCGCTTTGGCGAATGCCGGCTTCCACACGATCTTGCTGAACAGGTCGCCGCACATCGCCTCTCCCCTGCTGTTAGTGGTCAGCAGAGGCACAGCCACCGGATCGCCATCAGCAGCGCCCCACGGCAACGTCACCGTGGACGCGGGGAAACACTTCAAGTGGTCGTCGATCGCATCAAGGGGGCGGCTGGCGCCGCCCAGCGCTGCCGCCGCGCGGCACCGCGCAGCACGGCCAGGCCTCCGCTGCGCTCCGGCCCGCCGTGGCCCGTTGGGCGCGTCGGCACCGCTTCGGCGACGTGGCAGAACGCCCCCTTCACCTATCTGGCCGCGTCAGGCTCCGACCGAGCAGTGCTGGGCACGACGTCGGCCGTCCCCGGCTGTCTCTCCCGCGACCTGGCAACGAATCGGCCGGCATCGTGCCGGTCGACCGGCTGTGGTCCCGGTCCAAGCGGCGAACAAGCGAAGTCGCTCGGCACGTTGCGTGGTGGGCCGAAGCCCCCGCGGGCGGGTCAGGGTGCCTCTGCCACGTCGGCCGGATTGGTCGTCGAGGTACCAGGCGCTGGGGACGTCGAAGCGAGGGCGGGGCTCGCCCGTGGGGGCTTCGGCCCCTTCACCCTTCCGGGCACCGACAACGACGTCGGACAGTGGATCGCCAACGACGCCGATCCCAGCCCGGACCCCGGCGCACTGACTCGCCGGAACCCCTGCCGCCCGCGTGGACACCTTCCCCACGCGGGATGGCAGGGCACCAACCCGGTTGCCGAACAGAATCCGCGGTGAGTCGGTGGTATCGCGACCGGTGGCCGCGTGGCCCTGGTCTGGGTTGGCCTGCATTGTGTTCCCGCGCCCCTCACACCTCAAAGGCACCCTTGGCGTCAGCTGCGCTGATGGCGTTCGCCACCCTTGACCTGTGAGCCTCTGCGCATGACAGGCAGGCCCTATGGGGCGGGCGGTGAGCCAGCCCCGGTGTGTGCACCCCAGCCCCAGCGCAGGGCCAAAAGTTCCGGCTGACTTGCAGTCTCACGCTCGTGAAAGTATCTGTGCGTGACTCAGTTCAACTTTCGGAACACGATATTGCTTGCGCCCGGCGAGTCCCTGACAACGGATGGTCCACGGCTCGTGCTGTACTCCCAGTCAGGGACAGAGGTGATCATTCGTCCAATCGACGAGTCTAAACCGTTCAAAGATGCCACGCACCTCCTGATCCAAGGCGGGCCCTATGCTACGGAGAACGAGGCCATACGCGCAGGTAAGAGTTGGCGGCGTCAGCTACTCATGGCGTGCTCGGATCGCTCGATCGGCATCGATATCGGCGATGAGGCTGAACTTCGCCCCCTCCGAATCCCGCTCAGTCAACGAGAATTCTCACCAGACGATATCGTGATCCTCAAGCAGCGGCATGGCTTGCAGGTCTATCCAGTTCCGGCCGACGACGCGACCTTTGGGTTTTCCGCGTTCACCGCTGATCTCGCAGTCGGCCGATCGTCTGAGGGGTTGCTAACCGCGATTCGCGAGGTAGGTCCAAGAGCATCCCAGATGTCGGCACGTCAAACGCTGGCGCTGAGTCTCCTGCATGCATCAAGGTTCGCTGAAAACCCAGAGACGAAGTACGTACTGCTGGTTACAGCGGTGGAAGCGCTGATCAAACGGGCAGACCAGTCGAAAGTCGTCCGTGAACTGCTCACTTCTTTTCAGGATGCTGTTCGCGACAGCGACCTCAGTGACGAGGAGCGTACAGAGGTTGTTGGCCATCTCAGTCGGGGGAAAGTGGAGACCATCGGCGCAGCCGGTCGTAGGCTGGCGGCCAAACTGGGTGACAACATATACGGTGGTGTCGACCCATCGACCTACTTTGGAAACGTCTATAAGATTCGAAGCAATATTGTCCACGGCAATATGAGCCGTCCAGATCATGAGCAGCTCAGGAGCGAGTACGGAGAGCTGCACCGGTTCGTCGTTGAGCTCCTCCACAAGATTATCGTCTCGTAGCCTCGGGCAATGTGCCCTGGACGGTAAAGCGCCGACCGTGCACGTGCTGCGTCCGGTGCCACGCATGTGTCACAAGTAGCCCATACGGCGTCGGACGCAGTGGAACCCCTACGGAAGTATTTCGCAACTTCACGTAGGGTACGGGCGTCGGCAGGCTGGCGGCGCACATCGGGTATTCGACTTGAAAGTGAGCCGACCTGCGCGGAGAGGCTGCCGAACGAGTTCGGCGGTCTCGTCGGGTTCCTGCGGCGGAACTCGGGCTGTGTAACGTGAGCGGGATTGCGCGGTGGGTCTGCATCGAGTCCAAGGACGAGCGATCGATGCTCCTGCGACCTTGGAGCATCACAACCTTTCTGGTAGGCGTCGCTGTTGCAAACCATCCGAACGTTCAAACAGTGCCGCGCCGCGCCGCCTCAAGGACGTTGTGCGCGAATGCTGAGTACTGAAATTGAAATGACGATCCAGGATTGACTACCTTGCCGGTTGATAGGGCTCTTGCGCCAATCTCATCTGCGAACAAGGCGTCGAAATCGGAAAGCACCTTGACGGCTTTATCAGCTTCCGGATGAATTATTCGCACAACCATTTTATCTGTCTCGAATAGCAATGGCATTGTCTTTGTGACGAGCTCTACTACGCTTGGATCATCCGGCATGGCGGCAAGCTGGATTCGGTACTTTTCGCCAATTTCAGTATTCAGTTCAAGCATCGACTTCAGGTCAACCAGAGGGTCTGTCCACCCCTTCGCTTCACCGCCTACTTCTTTGGAGCCAGCGTTGATTTTGATGACATCCAATGCATAGTGGACCATGGTATTCCTCAAGTGGTACAGGAGTCGGTATTCTGGGCATCTCTCAAACAGCCTATTGAAGTATTTCTGCATCTTCTTATGTTGCGGACTTCCTTCGCCGAACTTCAAGATTACCTGCTTATAGTTGTGCTCCTGATGGAAATGGAGCGATGAGCATAGTGCCAACACTGCCGTTCTCATGCGAAGGCCCAGTTTTACTATCAGATCGGGCTCATCCACGGTGGACGAAGCCCCCTCCATGTCGCCGACATCGTCCTGTATCGTGTGTAAGAATTTCCTCAGAGTTTCTCTCACGTACGCAAAAACGCTCACATTGAGTATCTCGTCGAGTGCGCGGTATGCGGAAAATATTTCGTCTGCTTCAGCGATTGTTAACTCGCGAATGATCTTATAGGAAAATGATCCCTCGTGCCTGTTGGTAGGTTGAATGAGAAGTGCGGCATAAAATGGAACAAGATCTTTAATGCCGGACTCGGCCACCGAAGCCTCCTGGGTTCAGTAGATGGAGATGACAAGATGCGAGCGTAGACCACTGAGACTAGCTAGACCGAGTGTGGCAACAACGATTGAACATGTACGGGCGACACCTCCGGTTCGCCAGGTAGTTGGCGGGACCGCAGCGGGACCAGAACGGGAACACACGCTACGAACGATCCCGAACAACCCCCATGTCCGTGCCGATCGGAGCACCGCCGAAAGTTGCTTCTGACCAGGCGTTTCGCCCGCCGGCTGGACTGGGGTTCAAGTGGGCCAGCCGTCCCGTCATCCGTCCACCCGGGGTATCGCGACGGTGGTCGGCCGCGAGCCCCAGCCCGGCCACGACCAAAACTGTCACGCCGGTGCCACAACTCGCCCGTACGGCCCCAGACATGGCGGGACCCCCACGGAAGCATTCCAGCACTTCATGTAGGGGTACGGACGTCAGCACACGCCCCAAGGCCGAACGGCAGTCGACTTGAAAGCGAGTGTCGTGCGTGAGACCGGGGTTGATTTCTCCATACTTCAAGGTGAGGTGCGTAGTGCCACGACCATCAGGATGCCTAGTCCAGCTTCTCGAACGACGGTTTAGCTGCAATTACCGGTGTGCGAGCCGCGTTGAGATGCAGCCAAGATGGGGCATCGACCGAAACAAGTCTGTTTTCAACACCGACCAAATCCTGTTGCGCAGCCGCATTCAGCGCATCTTCGATCTCCAGCACTGTGGCGTTCTTGAATTTCTCAAGCTGCGCCTGCAATCGCTGACCCATAGGTGTGGGCTTAAGAAAATACGGCCCGCGTTCGTGTTTTCCGAGGGTGAAAATCGCTTCAGCGACGCTTGCGTAGGCGTCGTTGAATATTCCCATGAAGCCATTCGGATCCGGAAGTGTAACCTGCCAAAGTTGGTGTGCATGACTATATCGCACACCAGCCGACAAGTCTTTACTCTCCGGGACGATCGCCAAGCGTAGCCCCGGCCCGCCTTCGAGTTGGCGATGATTGCTCTTGATTGTAGCCGCGAGGTGACGGTGCCGAGACTCATCTGAAATAAATAGATCAGTCTTCCAAACCTTGGTTATCCGCTCCCCAAGGAAAGGCTCAGCTATAACTCCTTGCGCGGCATGTCTAATCCAAGGGCCATCGAACAAGTAAGGCCGCCCTCGTCCGTCCGGTAATAGAACTGCTTCCGAGTCGGCGTTTTCAACAATTGCATCCATAAATCCCAGATATTTTGCGCGCTCATACCCGAAAAGTAGCGAGGTGGGCTTGTCCATAGATCTGAAGCGCTTTGAAGCACGCCCCATCGCGTCAGCGATCGGTTCAAGGACGGTCGGCTCCTCGCCCAGAACTGCTTCGTGCACGGCCCACTCAAATCCGTCGCCTCGCATGCCTTTGTCGCGATCTAGCCGTGACAGCTTAGCCAACTGTCGCAGGGTCACGTCTTTGCGATCACGGTTAAGATCTTCGAGGTCTTCCTTGGTGAGCTGGTCCAGCTGTGCCCTGATGATCGAGCGGGCCACCGCATACATCGCGCGACCACGTTCATCGACGGGCTGCTTCTGGGCAAGGAAGGTCACGTTCCCCTCGGATGGTTTTTTCAGCACCGGGCGAGTCTAGTTGCGCCCTGGGCTATCCAAGTGGGGTCTGCCGCATCACCAGGCATCCGTGGCGGAGTGGTAGTGGTCGCTGAGGGCCGGAATGTACGGTCCCTCGTCGATTACGAGGCCGCGGAGCTTCTGATAGTCCGGGTACCCGTCGAGTGAAGGCGCCAGCGTCACTGAGCGAGTTGTGGGCTCGATGGCCATCAGTCCGGCATCGAACAATTGATGGTGGTCAGTTCGCAGGAGAAGGCCCTCGTCCAGATCGTGTGTCTCGTGCTCGGTGAAGCCCCGCAGGTGGGCTGCCTGCAGCACGGCGGCGAGATAGGGTCCGGTGATTGCGCATCGCAGTCCGTACCGTTCCAACAAGCCTCTGCGGAACTGCCCTGCCCTTTGCGAACTTGTACCAACGCTTGCCGCCGGCCACCCTTCGGTGGCGTTGAGCGAGGCGGTGGGGTCTTAGGCAGCGGCACCGCGAGTCCGTCTAGAAGCTTGCTCAGACCCTGCGGATCGCACCGTCGTACCGCATTTTGCTGCGCGCCGTCCAGGAGCGACTCGATCGCACTGAACGACAGTGCGCCGTCCAACGCTTGCCACTGTGCACTGTGGCTACGTAACGTGTAACGGGGAGTTCCAGCCGAAGGGGTTCGGGGAACTCGTGGCGACACCCCTTGTGGCGGCAGAGGTACTTCGGCGTCCTGGTCGTCCGCGGCACCTGTCCGGTCTTTTGCACATCGGGCACACATACCGAACCTTGATGCCCGGGTCGGAGTCGATCCGGTCGATGCACGAAACACCGTGGACCGAGGTGGAATCACGAAGGACCACCATGTCCCCGACACTGACCTGGGGGTGATTGGCAACACCGCTGTCGTAGACGTAGGTCGATCCGAGCTCATCCGGATAGCCGTCGTTGCTCTCCCAGCTTCGACAGTAGCGCCCAGGTCTTCACTTCGTCCCCCTCGCGGTGCTGGCGATTCCACTTGGACCGCCATAGCTCAGACTACGAATCCGGTCTGACATCTCAGCCGCGGACGCCCACCTCGGACTTTTCGCGGGACCGGAACGGGACACACACTACGACGATGTCGAACAACCCCGATGTCAGTGCCGATCGGCGAACCACCGAAAGATGCTTCTGGCCCCGTGATTTCATCCACCGGCTGGACCGAAGGTCAAGTGGGCCAGCCGTCCCGTCATCCGTCCCCCCGGGCCGTCCACAGGCCGTCGCGCACCAAAAGTACCCAGAAGTGCCGAGAACTCCCGAGAGGTGTATCGGCAGCTCATAGGCTGTTTTTGGCAGCTTTCGCCAGCATGGGCGAAACCGGCCGCAAGATCCTCGATATCTTCGAAGATACCCAGCAGATCCAGCAGCTGATCGTGGCTCGCCGCGTCCTCGGAAAGACCAGCGCCGAGCTGAAGTGAGCTGGTAGACAAGGAAATCCGGTGCGAGTCGACATGATGACTCGCACCGGATTCTTGTTTCCCGTCTAGTGCGCTGCGCATCGGTGCGTACGATTCCTGACTTCGACGTCATCGAGACCCTGGAACGGCGGCGGCGATGGCTGCGTCAAGGCCCCGGACAGCATTGTCGTACTGCTCGCGGTCGAACAGAAAGGGGCCGAAAGCGGCGCAGTCACGAGGGGCGCGATACGGCTGTTCGAAGTGGTCCCACACGACAAGGTCGCCGGTCGAGGTTATGCGCGCCGACAGCGGCCAGCAGCCGAAATCCCCACAGCTGCAAGCGAGTACGGGAGTTCTCTGTCCCGTGGTGAGGGGCGAGGAGCCGTGAAAATGTTCCATCGCCGACTCGAACGGGACATACAGTGGGACGAGGCCACCGTAACGGCCGCCCACAGGCTCCATACCGACGCTGGTTTCGAAGGTGTCGATGAGATCGGTCAGCGGGATGGTATCGATGCTGGGCATGATTTGGGGGACGTCGAGAGGTCCGGGCGGTCCGGGCCGATATTCGAATCCAATCACGCTGATCGCTGTCCATCGGTTGCGCGGCGAGCGCTTCCGATCTCGGGTGATCGACCCAGTACCCCCACGACAGCGCCCACCGGGGGCCTGGGGCCTGCGGGGGATCACCGACCGAGGCGCACGGCGCCCTTCTCAGTGGAAAGAATCACCGCGTCAACGTATCCAGCGCCCGCCCGTTCCGCAACGGTGAACGTACGGTCGGTGACGGCACCGGTGCGAGGACTTCGTCTTCGACATCATCGCTGGGCTGACCGGCATCACCTGGGGCCGCATCGCGACGGCGACCTACCGGGTTGGAACACCTGAGGGCGGGATCACATCGCGGTGGTGTCGTCGTGGTGGATGCGGCGGTCGAGGCGGTGGGGGTTGATGTCGAGGAGTTTGCGGTCCCAGGAGGCGAGGTCGGCGGCTGCGGCGTAGGTGGCGTCGAGGAAGTGGAGCAGGGTGGCGTCGGGGTCGGAGCTCTCGCGGACCACCTCGTAGGGCAGGACGAATTCGCCCAGGGTGGCGTCCCATTCGGCGCCGACGGGGCCGGCGGGCTGGGACGAGTAGCCCTCGGGGGCCGGGTAGGAGTAGGCGTAGAAGGTGCCTTCGGTGCCGCCGGGCCAGAACCCGGCGCTGGCGCACTCGCGGGAGTAGGCCTCCTCCATGACCCAGTCGGCGCAGTTGGGGGCGCCGCCGGGGTGGGTCGGCGCGGTGCGGCCGGAGAAGCGGGTGCAGGCGAGGTCGAGCGAGCCCCAGAAGACGTGCACCGGACTGGTCTTCCCGGCGAATCCGGCGCGCCACAGCTGGAAGACCCGTTCGATCTGGACGAGTTGCTGCCAGAAGAGTTCGACGGCGCCCGCGTCGTACGAATGGTGGGTGGTGTCCTCGGCGAAGGGGATCGCGGGGTCCACCTCGTTGGGTGAGGCCTCGATGTCGATCACGATCGCGAGACGCCCGAGCACGTGGCCGAGCTCGGCGTAGAAGTCGGCGACCGTGCGCGGGCGCAGGGCGACGGTGGCGTGGCGACCGTCGCTGGTGCGCAGGACGAGTTCGTGGTCGTGGAAATCGAATTCGATGTCGAGCAGCCGCCCGTCGACGGGGATCGCACCGGTCGACAACCCCCGCGCGTTGACCGCGAAGGTGACGTTCCACCAGTGGTTGACCAGCGGCGTGCCCTCCATCTTCAGCTTGCCGATGATCTGCGTCCACATGTGCAGTGTGTCGCGGGTATCGGCCCAGGAGTCGACGCGCAGGCTGGGCCAGACGGCCTTCGCGGGGGTCAGCTGTGCCATCGCAATCCTCGTTTCCTAGACAGACTGGTCAACCGTCCGAACCGATTCGCGCTGCCTCATCGTACGTCGGCGCAGGTAGACCGCGCAGCAGCCGGAAATTCGGCGCCACCCAGTTGTGTGGGACCGCGAGTCTCATATAACGTGAGACCTGCGCCACCCCACGAAGGAGACATCGCCGATGCTGTCGACCACGACGAAGAACACCGCCACCGATCCCGAGTACCACGAGATCCTGCGCAATCTGTCCGACGGTTCGGTGAACCGGCATTTCGATCCCTATGTCGACATCGATTGGGATTCGCCGGAGTTCGCCGTGCACAGCGACGATCCGCGCTGGATCATGCCGGAGGAGGACCCGCTGGGCCGCCACCCCTGGTACAAGGCCCAGCCGGTGGAGCGCCGGATCGCGATGGGGATGTGGCGTCAGGCCGGGATCGCGAAGGTGGGCCTGGATTTCGAGCAGCTGCTGATCCGCGGGTTGATGCAGTATCTGGTCTCGGTGCCCAACGGTGATCCGGAGTTCCGGTACGTCACCCACGAGGCGGCCGAAGAGTGCAACCACACGATGATGTTCCAGGAGATGATCAACCGCATCGGCTATCGCGATGTGGTGGGCATGGGCAGCATCGATCGCAAGCTGACGATGGCCATCTGGCCCGCGGTGAAGTACTTCCCCGAGCTGTTCTTCACGATGATCCTCGGTGGTGAGGAGCCGATCGATCACCTGCAGAAGTCGCTGCTGCGCGCCGGTGTCGATCTGCATCCGATGGTGCAGCGGGTGATGCAGATCCATGTGGCCGAGGAGGCCAGGCACATCTCCTTCGCCCACGAATACCTGCGCCGCAACGTCCCCGGCATGAACCCGATCGCGAAATCGGTGCTGTCGGTGGCCTTCCCGGTCGCGATGCGGGTGATGCTGGACATGATCATGACGCCGCCGAAGGAGTTCGTGGAGAAGTTCGACATCCCGGCCGAGGTGATGCGGGAGGCGTACTGGGGCGGCGCGGAATCGCAGACCACCATGCGCAACATCTTCGGCGACGTGCGCGCGCTGGCCACCAACAGCGGCCTGATGAACCCGGTCGCCAAGCTGACCTGGCGCCTGCTCGGCATCGACGGCCCGGTGACCAGGTACCGCAGCGAACCGGCCCGCAAGGCCGCCTGAACCGGCGACACGGGTGTACACCCCGATGTACAGTGGAATATGGCCGATTACGAAACTGTGCCGTTGACCGAACTGCGGGGGCAGCTCGGTAGTGTGCTGGACGGGGTGTCCGCGAGCGGACGACCCGTGATCGTGACGCGGGAGGGGAAGGAGCTGGTCGCGGTGGTGCCCGCTGAGGTGTTGCGGCACGGGGCGTTGCCCCCGGCGTACTTCAACGACGATCTGCGGCAACAGATCCTCGGCGGTCTCGACGACCGGATCAAGTCGCATTCCGCCGCCGACATCGCCGACGCGGAAGCGAAGCTGGACAAACTCATGAGCGCGCTGGACGGCACGGGCGCGAGCACCCGGTGAGCGTCGCCGACCACACCGCGCTCACCTCCCTCGCGCTGTCGCCGTTGTTCGGGCAGGTGATCATGCGGCAGTTCACCCAGCAACGCCGGATCATGGTGGTGCCGACGGTGAGCCTGATGGCCGCGATGCGCGCCGTCGACAACATCGACGAGCTCGGGCGCCTGCTCGACAACCGTGTCGCCGTGCGCTGGGCCGAACTCGACGCGGCCACCGCCATCCGCACCGGCACCACCGTGCCGATGGCCGACGATCACACCGAATGGCCGCTCATCGCCCCGGTCGTGTTCACCGCGCAGAACCTCGACATGCCGGTACTCACCGCCAAGCCCGAGCTCTATCGCGGCTACAAAGTACAGGTCGCGCCGATGCCGTGAGCGCCGTCGGTTACGGTGCACAACGAGGTCGGTCGCCGCAGGCCGACCGGAGCGAACGATTCACCAGACAAAGCTGTACCAGGAACACTCGAGGAGAGCTGGTTATGCATCATCTGAGTTTCACGCGTCGCCTCACCACCGCGATGGCCGCCGCCTCGGCCGCCGTCGCCCTCGTCTTCGCCGGCCAGGCCGCGGCCGAGCCGGCACCCCAGTCCACGGTCGACGTGGCCGCGGCGGTCTCACAGCTGCGGACCTCGGTCGCGGGCAACCCGGGCGCACTGGCCGCTCTCGATCAGCTGGTCGACAAGGGCACCGTCGACGTCGCGCTGCCCGCGCAGCCGTTCCAGATCCCGGCGACCTCCGACATCGGCCAGAACGGCGGCGGCCCCGGCGTCTACGGCTCCGGCATCGCCCTCGACATCGACGGCTTCCGCATGGGCTTCTTCGGCGGTCCGGGCACCATCTCGCCCAACCAGGGCGGCGCGAAGCTCGAGGTGATGTGGCTGAACCTGTCCAACGGCCGCAGCGGCACGGCGGTGCTGACCGAGCACCAGGACGTGCCCGTCGACACCACCATCCGCACCGCGCCGCTGGACACCGGCGGCGGCCTGGTGGTCGCCGCGGTGTACGGCAGCCTGTGGCACCGCTGGTCGGTGCCGGTCGACGAGGCGCACCCGGACGGGTACGCCTACCAGCTCGGCCACATCCAGCAGCCGTCCTTCGGCGCCGTCACCCGCTAGTCCCATTCGGCCGCGCGCCCCGGAATCCGCGAGGTTCCGGGGCGCGCGCTCGTCGCGGAAGCAGCGCGAGGCGTTCGGTGTGGCGTAGGTTGACCGCGTGGATCTGGTCGACCGACTCGAAGAACTGGAACGGCGGGTTGCCGCCCTCGAAGACGCGCGGCCCGAGGGCGGCGACGGCGCGCAGCTGCCGTGGGCGGTGGCGCGGTTGCGGGAGGAGTTCGACGCCGCCGCGGTCCGCAACGGCGGCGTGCTGATGGCCGGGGCGCTGCACCTGCCGACCGGTGAGCGCTTCGACTGGCAGGCGCAGTTCCCGATCGACACCATCGTCGGCGAGGAATGGACCACCGAGGTCGCCAATTGCCTTGCTGCCCTGGCGAACCCGGTCCGGCTGCGGCTGCTGCGCGAGATCGTGTACGGGCGCAGGACCGCCGCCGATCTCGCCGCGATCTCCGAGCTGGGTTCCTCCGCCGACATCTATCAGCATCTGCGCCAGCTGGCCGCGGTCGGCTGGCTGCAGACCGCGGGCCTCGGCCGCTTCGAGGTTCCGGAAGGCCGGCTCATCCCGCTGCTCGCGGCCCTGGCCAGCGCGCAGCGATAGTGACTTTTGCCCGAAATGACCGATTAATACTGTGATGTGAGGCACACCTACTGATACCGTTGGGTTCCAGAGATCGACGCTGTGGAGGTAGCCCGAGTGAACGTGTCCCATCTGCTCGAAACCGTGAAGGCACTCGGGGTCCTGCGCTCGCGCGGCGTCACCGATCCGACCAAGCCGCTCGAGACGCTGCGGACCATGAAGGAATCCAAGATCTACGGCCCGCAGGCCACCCTCGTCCGGCACTCCGCCCGCGTCGCGCCCGAGCAGATCGCTTTGGCCGACGAGCGGGGTGAACTGACCTACCGCGAACTCGACGACCAGTCGACCGCCATCGCCCGCGGCCTGCACGACGCAGGCATCGGCGAGGGCATGGTGATCGCGGTGCTGGCCCGCGACCATCGCGGACTCATCATGTCGATGATCGCCGCGGGCAAGCTGGGCGCGCGGATCGCGCTGATGAACACCGGTTTCGCCAAGCCGCAGTTCGCCGAGGTCTGCGAGCGCGAGCACGTGCGCGCGGTCCTGCACGACAGCGAGTTCCTCGGCCTGCTCGACGCGCTGCCCGCCGAGCTGCCCCGCTTCCTCACCTGGGTCGACGAGGGCACCGCGATCCCCGAGGGCGCGACGACCTTCGACGATCTCATCGCGGGCAACTCCACCGACCCGCTGCCCGCGCCGAGCAAGCCGGGCGGGTTCATCATCCTCACCAGCGGCACCACCGGCCTGCCCAAGGGCGCACCGCGCACCAAGGTGACGCCCATGGCGACCGCGCAGTTCGTCGACCGGGTGCCCTTCCCCAAGCGCGGCACCATGATGATCGTCTCGCCGATCTTCCACAGCACGGGCCTGGGCACCTGGCTGGTCGGCACGATCCTGTCGAACAAGATCGTCATGCGCCGTCGCTTCGACGCCGAGGCCACCCTGGCCGCCATCGCCGAGCACAAGGTGGAGATGCTGGTCGCGGTGCCGACCATGCTGCACCGGATGACCGAACTGCCCGCCGATGTGCGCGCGAAGTACGACCTGTCCTCGCTGAAGGTCATCCTGTTCGCCGGGTCGGCGCTCTCGCCCGAGCTGTGCATCAAGGCCACCGAGGCGTTCGGGCCGGTGCTCTACAACCTCTACGGCTCCACCGAGGTCGCCATCGCGACCATCGCGAACCCGGCCGAGCTGGCCGAGGCGCCGGGCACCTGCGGGCGCTCGCCGATCACCTGCGAAGTCCGCCTCTACGACGAGAACGACCAGCGGGTCGAGACGCCCGAGACCGCGGGCCGGATCTTCGTGCGCAGCGGCGCGCCCTTCGAGGGCTACACCGACGGCCGGAACAAGCAGATCATCGACGGATTCATGTCCAGCGGCGATGTCGGCCACTTCACCGCCTCCGGCCTGCTCATGGTCGACGGGCGCGACGACGACATGATCGTCTCCGGCGGCGAGAACGTCTTCCCGCAGGAGGTGGAGAACCTCCTGGTGGAGCGGCCCGACGTGTTCGACGTGGCGGTCGTCGGCGTCGACGATGTGGAATTCGGCAAGCGACTGCGCGCCTTCGTGGTCCTGGAACCGGGACACAGCACAGCCGCCGAGGACCTGCAGGCGCACGTCAAGGAGAACCTGGCCAGGTACAAGGTGCCGCGTGAGGTGGTGTTCCTCGACGAGCTCCCCCGCAACGCGACCGGCAAGATCCTGCGCCGGGTGCTGGTGGACTATGAGGTTTCACAGTGATCCCAGCCACCGATGCTTGCTATTGTTAGCACCAGCACTGGATCTCGATGACGCGGTCCGGCCCCGCGCCTCGTCGTGGGATCGGTCTGCCGGAAGGCTGTTCGATGTCTCTGTCTCTGCCCGCGATCGGTGGCACGGCCCGGCGCGCCGGTGATTTCGCGCTCGGCGTCAAAGTGATGATGGATCGCAAGCTGTTCAATCCGCTGCGCCTGGATCACGCCGCCCGTTCCTTCCGCAACGTCTCGAAGTTCGGCCCGTTCGCCGGCGTGGTGATGCACGCCGCGCAGACGCGGCCGGACGCGGGCGCGATCGTCGACGAGCGCGGTGAACTCACCTTCGGCATGCTCGACGAGCAGTCCAACGCGCTGGCCCGGGGCCTGCGGGCCTCCGGGATCAACGAGGGCGATGTGGTCGCGGTGCTGGCCCGCGACCACCGCGGCATGGTGTTGAGCCTGCTCGCGGCGGGCAAGCTCGGCGTGCGCGCGGTGCTGATGAACACCGGGTTCGCCAAGCCGCAGTTCGCCGACGTGGCCGCGCGCGAGAAGGTCAAGGCGGTGCTGCACGACAGCGAGTTCGTCGACCTGATGAGCGCGATCCCGGCCGAGATCCCCCGGGTGCTCACCTGGGTCGACGAGGCCGACGGTGTCGACCCGGCGATCCCGACCGTCGAATCGCTGTGCGCCGGTCGCTCGGTCACCCCGCTCACCCCGCCCGCCAAGCCGGGCGGCATGGTGATCCTGACCAGCGGCACCACCGGCACCCCCAAGGGCGCCCCGCGCGACAAGGTGAGCCCCTTCGCCTCCGCGCAGTTCGTCGACCGGGTGCCGCTGCCCAACAACGGCACCATGATCATGGCGGCGCCGATCTTCCACGGCACCGGCCTGTCGCAGTTCACCCTCGGGCTGGCGCTGGGCAATCGGGTGATCTTCCAGCAGCGCCGCTTCGATCCCGAGCGCACGCTCGCCAATATCGTGAAGTACCAGGCAGATTCGCTGGTCGTGGTCCCGACCATGCTGCAGCGCATCCTCGATCTGGACGAGCAGATCCTGGCGAAGTACGACCCGAAGACGATCAAGGTGATCTTCGCGGCCGGCTCGGCCATCGCGCCCGACGTGGTGACCCGCACGCTCGACTACTTCAACGACAGTCTCTACAACCTCTACGGCTCCACCGAGTGCGCGGTGATGACCGTCGCGACCCCCGCCGACCTGCGCAAGTCGCCGACCACCGCGGGCAAGGCGCCCGTGGGCATCCGCATCGTGCTGCTCGACGAGGATCGCAAGCCGATCACCGAACCGAATGTCACCGGCACCATCTTCGTGGACAACGGCTTCGCGTTCACCGGCTACACCGACGGCCGCACCAAGGAGATCGTCGACGGCATGATGTCTTCGGGCGACGTCGGCCATTTCGACGCCGACGGGCTGCTCTACATCGACGGCCGCGACGACGACATGATCGTCTCCGGCGGCGAGAACGTCTTCCCGCTCGAGGTGGAGAACCTGATCGCGGGCCGCGCCGACGTGTTCGAGGCCGCGGTGGTCGGGGTCGACGACCGCGACTACGGCAAGCGGTTGCGCGCGATCGTGGTGCCGGGCCCGGAGTCGGCGCGCGACCCGAAGGAGATCAAGGACTTCGTCAAGGAGAACCTGGCCAGGTACAAGGTGCCGCGCGAGGTGATCTTCGTCGACGAGCTGCCGCGCAACGCGACCGGCAAGCTGCTGCGCAAGCCGCTGATCGAGATGGACGTCCAGGAGAGTTGATCCGGGGAGGACGGTTCCCGCCGTCGTCTATCATCAGCCGGTGATCATCGAGTTCCGGCGCGCCGCCGCGCCGCCGCGTGCCCTCGGCGCGCGGCTGCGCGGCGGCTGCGCGGGCTCGATGTCGGGGGCGCTCGCGCTGGCCGCGCACGGCGTGGCCTCCGGGGGCGCGCTGCCCGGCAGCACGACCTTCGTCCTGCTGGCCGCCGTCGCCGCGGTGGTCGGCGCGCTCGTCAGCGGCTTCGGGCCGTTGCGATCGGGCACTGTCGGCTTGGCCGTAGTGCTGCTGGCCGGGCAGCTGCTCGGGCACACGACGATGAGCTGGTCCGGGCACGGGCACCACGCCCAGGATTCCCTCGGGCTCGGCATGCTGCTGGCGCACACGATCGCGGCGGTCGTCGCGGCAGTGGTCATCCTCGGTGTCGAGGCGGCGTACCGGATCGGTGGCACGGCCCTGGCCCGGCTGCTCCCCCTGCGCTACCGCTCGCCCCGGATTCCCGCCCCCGCGCCGCTGCGCCTGGCCCACCGGGACCGCGTCATCCTGCGGATCCTCGCCGCCGCCACGCTGCGCACTCGCGGCCCCCCGCTCGCGATCTCTTTCTGATCCTTTCCCTCACCCGGTGCACGCATCATCGTGCGCTCCGTCAGCGACGGCCGATCCTCCGGCGGTCCGCGTCACACGCTGCCTTCGGAGCCCGTGACGCCCGGCCGACACCGCGCGCCGTGAATCTCCGCGGCGCGTGGCGACACCACTGGCCGCGCATCCGGTCGCCACACCGCGTGGTCATGCCTGGCTACGACGGGTGTCGGCGGCCATGCGCGCGACAGCGGCGCGGTCCACAGCGGGCTTCGCAGTTGTGGCCTGTCGAGCTGGCGGCGAACACGGCTCGCCCGCAGCCGACGCCCGGACAACTCGCGTCGGGCCGCGGTTGCTGCGGTAGCTGCCGTTAGCGCCCCGCTGCGGTAGCCGCCATCGCTGCCATCGGCACCGTCACGGCCGTAGCCACCGTCGCTGCGGTCGGCGCCGTCGCTGCTGTAGCCGCCGCGGTCGCCGCCATAGCTGCCATAGCTGCCATAGCTGCGGTAGCTGCGGTAGCCGCCGCTGTCGCTGACACGCGCGTCGCGATGGTCGTGCGCACCGGGTTCCGATCTGCAGAAACGAATCATCATGAGCATCACGGACACTCGTTCGGCCGAGGAAACCACCTCGGCACCACCCACTCCACCCGCCCGCGCACGGCGGGGCCAGCGGCTGTATCCCCTGGCCCTGCGGCTGCACTTCTACGCGGGGATCTTCGTCGCCCCGTTCATTCTGATCGCCGCGCTCACCGGCGCGCTGTACGCGATGGCGCCGACCATCGAGGGCTTCGTCTCCCGCGATCTGCTCCGGGTCGAGACCTCCGGTCCGGAGCAGACGCTGTCGGCGCAGGTCGGCGCGGCCGTCGCGAGCAAACCCGACCTGACCCTGGTGGCCGTGGCGCCCGCGCCGAGCGAGGGCGAGACCACCCGGGTCCTGTTCAACGATCCCGCGCTGGGCGATTCCGAGCGGCTCTCGGTGTTCGTCGACCCGCACACCGCGCAACCGGTCGGCGAAGCCGTCGTCTACGGCAGCAGCGGCGCCCTGCCGCTGCGCGCGTGGATCAGCGAGTTCCATCGCAGCCTGCACCTGGGCGAGCCGGGCCGCGTCTACAGCGAGCTGGCGGCGTCGTGGCTGTGGGTCATCGCGCTGTTCGGCCTGGTCCTGTGGGTGCATCGGGTGCGCAAGCGCCGGGCGCGGCGGTCGGCGGCCTGGCTGGCAGCGCCGGATCTGTCCGAGCCCAAGCGACGCAAGCTGAACTGGCACGGCGCCCTGGGCTTCTGGCTGCTGCCGGTGGCGCTGCTGCTGTCGACGACGGGTGTCACCTGGTCGGCGTACGGCGGGGAGAACGTCACGAAACTGCGGGAGGAGCTGAGCTGGACCACGCCCGCGGTGAGCGTGGGGCTGCCCGGCGCGGCAGCACCGTCGGCCGGCGGTGATCACCACGGCTCGGGAGCTGCCCCCGCACAGCCGACAGGAGGCGACCACCACGGTGCGGGGCAGGTCGCGCCCGCGGTCGTCGACCAGCAGACCCGGATCGCCCAGCTCGACGGGGTCTGGGAGACCGCCCGCGCCAACGGCATCACCCAGGGTGCCGAGATCGCCGTCCCGGCGACACCGGACAAGGCGTTCGGCGTCAAGGAAGTCCGCGCACCCGGCACCTACACCATCGACAGCGTCGCGGTCGACGGCGCGAGCGGCACCGTCACCGACTCGCTCGCCTACGCGGACTGGCCGCTGATGGCCAAGCTCACCAACTGGGGCATCGCCTTCCACATGGGCCTGCTGTTCGGGCTGCCCAACCAGTTGCTGCTGCTCGCGGTGGCGTTGGGCCTGGTCGCGATGATCGTGCTCGGCTACCTGATGTGGTGGCAGCGCAGGCCCACCCGCGGCGCCCGCCGTCGTCTCGTCGGCACGCCGCCGCGGCGCGGGGTGCTGCGCCGGACCTCGCCGTGGCTGACGGTCCCGCTGGTGGCCGCCGCCCTGCTGGTGGGCTGGTTCCTGCCGCTGCTCGGCCTGAGTCTGCTGGCGTTCCTGCTCGTGGACGTGGCGCTCGGGTTGGC
This sequence comes from Nocardia neocaledoniensis, assembly GCF_003182135.1. Taxonomy (GTDB): domain Bacteria; phylum Actinomycetota; class Actinomycetes; order Mycobacteriales; family Mycobacteriaceae; genus Nocardia; species Nocardia neocaledoniensis. The sequence continues at coordinate 256,082 of NZ_QGTL01000002.1, forward strand.
GGCCCGCGCCGAGCATCCTGTGTAATGCACACATGACGCTGTCCCGCCGACAACTCCTGCGCTACAGCGTGACCGGATCGGTCGCGGCGGCGGTAGGAGTGTCGGCGGTGAGCAGCGCGCGGTTTCCCGCGCCGCGCACGCTCGGTGACCCGTTCTCCCTCGGCATCGCCTCCGGCGAACCGACGCCCGACGGCGTGGTGCTGTGGACGCGGCTCGCGCCCGATCCGCTCGCCCCCGACGGCTACGGCGGCATGCCGATCAACCCGGTGACCGTCGACTACGAGGTCGCCGAGGACGAGCGCTTCGCCAAGGTGGTGGCGCGGGGTTCGGCGGTGGCCACGCGCGCGCTCGGGCACAGCGTGCACCCCGAGATCGCCGGACTGGCTCCGGACCGGTGGTACTACTACCGGTTCCGGGCCGGTTCCACGATCTCCCCCGTCGGCCGCACCCGCACCGCGCCCGCCGCGGGCAGCCCGACGGCGCGGATGCGTTTCGCGTTCGCGTCGTGCCAGTCGTGGAGTTCGGGCTACTACACCGCCTACGAGCATCTGAGTGCCGAAGACCTCGATCTGGTCGTACATCTGGGCGACTACATCTACGAATCCTCCTGGGTCCTCGCCCGGCGCGGCGCGAGCCTGCCACCCCAGCTCGAGGACGAGGCCGTGAACCTCACCGGCTACCGGCTGCGCTACGCCCAGGCCAAGGCCGAGATCCCGCTGCAGGCGGCGCACGCGCGGTTCCCCTGGCTGGTCACCTTCGACGACCACGAGGTCGACAACAACTGGGCCGCCGATCGCCCCGGCCTCGGCGTGGACGTGTACCGGCTGCCGCCGCTGTTCCGCCGCCGGAAGGCAGCGGCTTTCCAGGCCATGTACGAGCACCAGCCGATGCGGCTGGCGCAGCTGCCCGTCGGCCCGTCGGTGCACCTGCACCGCCGCTACGGATTCGGCGATCTGGCCGAGTTCACGATGATCGACACGAGGCAGTACCGCACGCCGCAGGCCTGCGGCGACGGGAGCGCGGTGCTCGATTGCGCCGACCGCTACGCCGCCGACCGCACCATCCTCGGTGCGGCGCAGAGGGATTGGCTCGTCGATGGACTGGCCGGTTCGCCCGCGCGCTGGCAGGTGCTCGGCAATCAGGTCGCGATGGCACAGTCGGACTACGATCCCGGCCCCGCCCTGCTGCTGGGCACCGACGCGTGGGACGGCTACATCGCCGACCGCAACACTGTGCTCGGCACGGCCGCCGACCGCGCGGCGGGGAACCTGGTGGTGATCACCGGCGACCGGCACGAGAACTACGTCGCCGACCTGCGCCGCGACTACACCGTGTCCGAATCACCGGTCGTCGCCACCGAATTCACCGGCACCTCGATCTCCACCGGCGGCGACGGCGCCGATGTCACCGACGGTGGCCGTGCCCTGCTGGCCGCCAACCCCGACATCAAGTTCCACAATCGCCAGCGCGGCTACGCCCGCGTGGAACTCGATCATCGCCAGTGGCGCACCGACTTCCGCGTCGTCCCCTATGTGACGCGCCCCGGCGCACCCATCACCACCCGTGCGAGTTTCGTTGTCCAGGACGGTGTTCCGGGCGCTGTCGAGGCGTGACCGGGCGACTTCACTCCAGCGTGAGCACGACCTTGCCCTCCGCCGCACCGCCGCGCAGCCGTTGCCTGGCGGTATCGGCCTCGCCGAACGGGTACACGCTGTCGACGGTCGCGCTGATCCGCCCGTCGGCCACGGCGGGCAGCACGACCGGCCCGAGTGCGTCGAGCTGCTCGCCGATGACCGCCGGCACGGCGAAACCGTAGGAGACCGAGTGCACGCCGACGCGACGGCGCGCCAGCGCGAACAGATCGATGGTGGCCTCGGCGCCACCGAGCCTGCCGACACTCACCACCCGGCCCGCGAGCGCGGCCGACTCGATCGCGACCGCGAGCATGGCGCCGCCGATGTGGTCGAGCACCACCTCCGCGCCCGCGCCCCGCGTGGCGGCCAGCACCTCGTCGGCCAGATCCGCGCCGTCGGCGCAGAGCGCGACATCCACGCCGGCCCGTTCGAGCAGCGCGCGTTTGCCCGGCGAACGGGTCGAGCCCAGCACCCGCCCCGCGCCGAGCACCCGGGCGACCTGAGCGCCGATCAGCCCCAGCGCCGAGGAGGTCGCCGTCACCAGCACGGACTCGCCGGGTCGCAGCCCGGCGACGGTCAGCGCGCCGTGCTCGGTGAACAGCGCTACCGGCAGCGCGGCGGCCTCGGTGGCCGGTACCGCGCCGGGGACCGGGACGACGTGGCGGCGATGCGCCACGACGTACTCGGCGAACGCCGAGGGCGCGGTTCCCATCACCCGCTGCCCCACCAGTCCCGCACCTGCGTCGTCCCCGGCGGCGATCACCTCGCCGCTGAACTCGTACCCGGCGACCCGCTCGACGCCGTCGGCGCTCGCGTCGGCGTCGAGATCGGCATTGTTGAACGACACCGCCGCGACCCGGATCAGCAGCTGATCGGCCGTCGCTACGGGTACCGGCACCGAGGCGGCCCGCAGCGCGCCGGTGCCGGTGAGCAGTGCGCGCATGGTGTTCGACATGCCTGCGACGCTACCCGGGCCGGCGGTCGGCCGGTCGGCACGCCTCACGCGTCGGGCGTGAACTCGTCCAGGGGCAGATCGGGTCGCGCAGGCACCTGGACCGGGCGCAGGGCGGCCCAGCCGATGAAGACGACGGCGACGCCGAGCATGCCGAGACCGGCCCACAGGTTCACGTCGAGGCCGCCGGTCTTGGCCGCCTGCTCGGCGCTGTCCTGTACCAGCGAGGTGATCACCAGGACGACGCCGTAGCAGCCGAGCAGCGCGCCGATGATGGTGCGGATGTCGAAAAGCATTGCCCTGACTCCTTATCCGATGACGATGTTGAGCGCGATCACCAGCACCAGCGCGATCCCGGCCAGCAGCACCGGCCGCTGATACCAGGGCAGCGTGTCGGCGTCGGGGTCGGTGCGCAGCGCCTTCGGGGTCTCCGAGTACACCAGGCCGACCAGCTCCGCGGCGGGCTTCGGCGTGGTCACCATGGTGACCGCGACGCTGACGGTGATGTCGACGACGAACGCCACACCGGCGGCCACGAAACTCGCGCCCTGACCCGACAGCTCGGTCACCCCGGTCTCGTTGAGCACGAAGACGAACACCGCCGCCAGCGTGCCGCTGACCAGACCCACCCAGCCCGCGGTCGGCGTCATCCGTTTCCACAGCATGCCGAGGATGAAAGTCGCGAACAGAGGCGCGTTGAAGAAGCTGAACAGCGTCTGCAGGTAGTCCATCATGTTGCTGAACCCGCCCGCGATGAAGGCGGTGAAGATCGCCGCGACGGTCGCGCCGATCGTGGCCAGCCTGCCGACCTTCAGGTAGTACCCGTCGGGACGGCCCTTGCGCACGTACTGCTGCCACAGGTCGTAGCTGAACACGGTGTTGAACGCCGAGACATTGGCGGCCATGCCCGCCATGAACGCCGCGAGCAGCCCGGCCAGGCCCACGCCGAGCAGCCCGTTCGGCAGCACCTCTTTCATCAGGAACAGCAGCGACTGGTTGTAGGTGACGTCGCCGGTGAAGTCCGGATTCGCGGTGACCTGCTGCTTGTACTCGATCATCTGCGGCACCAGGACCGCGCTGATCATGCCGGGGATGACGACGATCAACGGGATGAACATCTTCGGGTACGCGCCGATGATGGGCGTGCGCTGGGCCGCCGAGATCGAATGCGTGGCCAGCGCGCGCTGGACCTCGACGAAGTTCGTCGTCCAGTAGCCGAACGAGAGCACGAAGCCGAGGCCGAACACGATGCCCATGATGGAGGCGAAGTTGTCGGTGAAGCCGCTCATCGCGTTGCCCGGCCAGGTCTGCAGCTGGTCGGCGCCGCCGGGCGAGGCGGTCACCTTGTCCTTCAACCCGTCCCAGCCGCCGACCCGGTGGAGGCCGACCAGCGTCAGCGGCAGCAGCGCCGCCACGATCACGAAGAACTGCAGCACCTCGTTGTAGATCGCGGCCGAGAGCCCGCCGAGGGTCACGTAGGAGAGCACGATGACCGCGGCCACGATCACCGAGATCCACAGCGGCCAGCCGAGCAGCACGTTGAGGATGGTGCCGAGCAGGTACAGGTTCACTCCGGCGATCAGCACCTGCGCCAGCGCGAAACTCAACGCGTTCACCAGATGCGCGCCGGTGCCGAACCGTCTGCGCATGAACTCCGGCACCGAGCGCACCTTGGAGCCGTAGTAGAACGGCATCATCACCACGCCGAGGAACAGCATGGCCGGGACGGCGCCGATCCAGAAGTAGTTGAAGGTCGGGAAGCCGTATTGGGCGCCGTTGGCCGACATCCCCATGATCTCGACCGCGCCGAGATTGGCGGAGATGAAGGCGAGGCCGGTCACCCAGGCGGGCAGCGAACGACCGGAGAGGAAGAAGTCGACGCTGGTGGAGACCCGGCGCCGGGCGATGAGCCCGATCCCGAGGACGAAGACGAAATACAGGGCGACCAGCGCGTAGTCGACGGGCTCCGCGTCGAGCCGCAGGGTCGACGAGGCGTCGAGCGTGACGGTGGAAACGGCAAGTGGCACAGCGTGTCCCTCCTGGCCTGGCACCGGGCGGCACGCCCCGCGTCGTCGGGAACGGCGCGGGCCCGCGTCGCCCGCCGAACTTTCCGGATGGTTCTACTGTCGACGATTGTGCCGTGCGTCACAGGCGGAATCGGGATTACGCAACATCTGTTCAGCCGAGTCGGCGCGCGCCCGCGGCCGGTTCGACGGTGAAGACTCTGGGCGCGGGCAGCCGCGCCGCGGCGAATCGCTCCGCGATCCGCGCGGTGACGGCGGCCGTATCGGCCTGGTCCACCAGGGCGAGCACGCTGCCGCCGAACCCGCCGCCGACCATCCTGGCGCCGTGTGCGCCCGCGCCCAGCGCGGCCGTCACCGCGAGGTCGAGGGCGGGCGCCGACACCTGGAAGTCGGCGCGCAGGGACTCGTGCGAGGCGGTGAGCAGGGCGCCGATGGCGCGCGGATCGGCGCCGGCGCGCAACTTGTCGACGACCGCGAGGACCCGCGCGTTCTCGGTGACCACGTGGGTGGCGCGGCGCCGCAACAGCGGGTCGGTCAGCCGCGGCAGTTGCGCCTCGGCGACATCGCGCAGGGCGGACACGCCGAGCGCCTTCGCGGCGGCCTCGCACTGCGCCCGGCGCTCGGCGTACCCCCCGTCGGCGAGGTCGTGCGGGTGACCGGTGTCGGCGACGACCAGCGCGAGTCCGGCGGCGGACAGGTCGAACGGGATCTGTTCGACCGCACCGGGTTTCGGCCCCTCTGGCGCGGTGTAGGCGCGCACGTCGAGGAACAGGGCGTGCCCGGCGGTGCACAGGATCGATGCGGACTGGTCGAGGATGCCGGTCGGCACGCCGGCGAAACCGTTCTCCGCGGCCCTGGCGATCGCGACGAGTTCGCGCGCGGTGAGCGCGGGCGCGAACAGATCGCGCAGCGCCACGGTCACCGCGCAACACAGCGCGGCCGAGGACGACAGCCCGGCGCCGATCGGCACCGCGCCGTCGATCTCGAGGCGCACCCCGTCGACCCGATGACCCGCCCGCGCGAACTCATGCACGACGCCGAGCGGGTAGCGCGCCCAAGCGGGGACTTGCTCACGCTGTGCCGCGAGGTCTTCGACGCCGACCTCGACGCGCTCGCCGCGACGCTGGGCCGAGGTGAGCCGGACCAGCCGGTCGCCCGTGCGTTCGGCCGCGCACACCACCCCGAGCGACAAGGCGATGGGCAGCACGAACCCGTCGTTGTAGTCGGTGTGCTCGCCGATGATGTTCACCCGGCCGGGCGCGATCCACCTGTCCACCCCTGACTCCTCTCCACTCGTCGTCCCCAGCACACACCGCCGCCGGGTCCGGTTGGACAGCGGGTACCGAATCGGTATTCGGAATTTGCAGACAAGGGCACGACATCGGTCGCCGATCGTGTCATGATCGACTGAGTTGTAAAGGTTTTGAGCGTCTCTACGTTCGATCGGCGGCGCTCGGCACGTGCGCAGCGGATCAAGGGGGGCTGATGACCATCGGCGAAACACCGCACCGGAGCCGGCGCACAATCCTGCTCGCCGCGGTCGCGGCCGTGCTGCTCACGCCACTGCTGGGCGCGCGGTGGCTGTCGTTCCTGCTGCTCGTCGTCATCGTCGCGGGGAGTCTGGCGATGATCGGGCTCGGCCTCTACCGGCACCGGCCCACGCAGCGACTCCCCTGGTATCTGCTGGCCTTCTCGGTCCCGCTGTTCGCCGTGGGCACCGCCATCCGGGAACTCGGCGTGCACTCGGCCTGGCATCCCACCGACGACGTGGTCACCCTGGCGGCGTATCTGTGTCTCGCGTTGGCCGCGGTGGGCTGGCTGCGGCCGCGCCGTCTCGGCAGCGCCCGCGATCTCTGGCTGGACACGATGCTCATCGGCTTCAGCGCGTTGCTGGCCGCCTGGACGTTCCTGATCTCCCCGATCCTGCGCCGCCCCCTCGGCGTCGACACGCTGCTGGCCGCGAGTTACCCGCTGATCGAGGCGCTGCTGCTGACAATGCTGGCGCATTCGCTGGCCACCGTGGTGCGCACCGAGATCTCGCTGCGCCTGCTCCAGGCCGGGCTGATCGCGGTGCTCGGCGCGGGCCTGATCGAAAGCCTTTCCGCCGCAGGCACTCTCGACGGCGGCGGGTTCGCTCTGGTTCTCCAGCAGTGCGCCTACCTGCTGGCCGGGGCCGCGGCGCTGCATCCCACCATGGCCGCGATGCAGGAGACCGACGAGGTGCATCCGCATCGGTCCCGGCGCCGGGCCGGGGTGATCGCGGTGGCACTGGTGGCCGCCTCGCTGATCAGCGCGGTCGGCGCCGATCTCGGTTCCGGCGACCGCGTGGTGATCTGCCTGCTGCTCACCCTGCTGCTGGTGGGAGTGCTGGTGCGCAGCGAACGCGCCATCGCCCGCAGCCTGCGCAGCGAACGGCGGGCCCAGTACCAGGCCGACCACGATCTGCTCACCGGCCTGTACAACCGGTCCGCGCTGCTGCGCGCGCCCCAGCGGCACCGGCACGAATGGGCGGGAAAGCCGTTGTGCCTGCTGTTCATCGACCTCGACGGATTCAAGATGGTCAACGACAGCTACGGACACGCCGTGGGTGACGAGCTGATCGCCGCGGCCGCCGCCCGCATCCGCCGCACCGCCCGCCGCGCCGACATCACCGCCCGCTACGGCGGCGACGAGTTCGTGATCCTGGCCGCGCGTTCCCGCGCCGAAGCCGCCGTCCTCGCCCAGCAGCTGCTCGGTGCCTTCATCCGCCCGTTCGAGCTGAGCTGCGGCGAGATCCCCATCACCGCCAGCATCGGGGTCGCCTGCCTGACCTCGCGACCGACCGATTCCACGGTGTACGACCTGCTGCGCGAGGCCGACGCCGCCATGTATCACGCCAAGGAGTACCGCCTCGGCCTGGCATTCCACGACGATCCACCGCACGCCACGGTGCACCGCGCGCTGCGCAGCACCGGAAAGCCCACCAGCACAGCGGTGTAGCCGCGCCGGTGGGCCGCGACACTAGTCGCCGAGTTCAGCTAACAGCCTTTTGGCCGCCTCCAGTTCGGCCTGCAGCTGGGCCACCTTGGCCTGCTGCACGCCACGGGCGGCCTCCAGGATGCCGTCGACGACCTCTTCGACCTCAGGATGCAGGATCTTGGCGGCCTGCGCGACGGCGGCGCTGCTCACCGCCAGCCCCTTCACACTGCGCTTCTTGCCGTTGACCACGTCGACGGTCCATTCCCCGTCGGCGGTGCCGGTGAGGGTGACGGTCACCTCTGGCGCCTTGGGCTTGCGCGCCGCGGTGGCCTTGGCGGGCCGCGGCGCCGCCGGTTTGGGCGCGGCCGCCGGCTCGTCGGGAACGGGCGCGAGCGACCGAGGCGCCGGCGGCGTCGCGGCCGCGCTCGGCTGGGTCGACGGCTGGGTCACGGTGGTGTCCTTTCGATTGCTCTGCTCGGGGACGTTGTCCGGGCGGGTTCGCGTGGAGCCGCCCGGCGCTACGGTAGTCGCGCGGGCCGGCTTGGTCAGCGTCACCTCGCTCGGTCCGAACGACAGCACATCTTTGGAACCGGTGGGCCGTACCTGCAGGAAGTCGCCGTCGGCCGGATCGCCGAGCGCGACGACCTTGCCCGACTTGCCCTCGGCGACACCGACGGCGGCGGCGGTGAACCACACCATCGGCGGTTTGCCCTCCGCCAGCTCGCCCGCGATGCGCGCGAGCTCGGCCTCGGACAGTACCTGCTGGGCGGATCGGCGGGATGCGGACTTGGTGCTCGGCGAGGACATCGTGGACTCCGGGAGGTTGGTGCGTCTGCTGCGTGTGCCCCGATGATGCCGCACGCCACCGACACGTTCCGGTCGAGCCCACCGTCACGGCCCGAAAACCCGTCGGGTAACGGGTATCCGGACCGTCCGGGAATCAGCCGCGGGAGGCGTTGCCGAAGGTGGTCGGCCGGATGTTGGCGCGCACGGCGGCGATGTCCGGGTAACCGTTCACCGCCATCAGCAGATCCGCCTCGGCGGCGTAGCCGCGCAGCAGATGCACCAGACCGCGCACACCACCCAGCGCCAGCCCGTACACATACGGCCTGCCGATGCCGACCATGCTCGCGCCGAGGCCGAGCGCCTTGACCACGTCGGCGCCGGACCGCACGCCGGAGTCGAAGAGCACCGGCACCCGGTCGTCACACGCGGCGACGACGGCGGGCAGCGTCTCGAGTGCGCTGAGGCCGCCGTTGGCTTGCCGCCCACCGTGATTGGAGCAGTAGATGCCGTCGGCGCCGAAGTCGATGGCCTTGCGCGCGTCCTCCGGGTGGGAGATGCCCTTGAGGATGATCGGCAGATCGGTGAGCGAGCGCAGCCAGGTCAGGTCGTCCCAGGTGAGGGAGTGCCCGAAGGTCGAGACCCAGTGCAGGACAATCATCTTCGGGTCGTCGGAACCGACCATCGCCTGGAAGACCGGGTCGCTGGTGTAGTTCTTCAGCACGTGCCCGCGCAGCTGCGGGAAGTTGCCGGAGGCCAGGTCGCGGGGCCGCCAGCCGGGCACCCAGGTGTCGAGGGTGACGGTGATGCCCGCGTAGCCGGCGGCCTCGGCGCGGTGCACCAGGCTCTCGGCGAGCTCGCGGTTCTTCGGCGTGTACAACTGGAAGAACGCCGGGGTGTCGCCCGCGTGCGGCCGCACGTCCTCGAGCGGGTCCTCCATCAGCGTCGAGAACATCGCGGGCACACCGGTTTTCGCCGACGCCTGGGCGAGGGCGATGTCGCCGTGCCCGTTCTCGCCGACCAGGCCGATCACCCCGACGGGCGCCAGGAACAGCGGGCTGGCGAAGGTGTGCCCGAACGCGGTGACGGTGAGGTCGCGCTCGGTGGCGCCGACCAGCATCCGCGGCACCAGGCCCCAGTCGCCGAAGGCCTCGGCGTTGCGCCGCTGGGTGAGCTCGTCACCGGCGCCGCCCGCGATGTAGTTCAGCAAGGTCTCGGGCAGCGCGGCCGTCGCCTTGCGCTCCAGCGTGGCGAAGTCCATCGGGAATTCCGGCTGGATGCCGCCCAGCGCGGCCAGGTAGATCTCGTTCTGATAGTCGGCGAACTGACTCATTGCTGAACTCTCGCACGCGAGCTTGGGTTCGCGGACCGCAGGGGCGATGTAAGGTGCGTCATACTCGTAAGTAGACAGCGATCCCAGCAGCACGTTCCGAGATTGTGAGTGCCCCTGTCGTGACCCTCGTCGAACACTCGGCCGCACCCGCCGACCCGGACGTGCTACTCGCGCAGCGCATCACCTGCGGCGCCGTCCGTCATCTCACCCTGCTCGCCTGCGGTCTGTCGCAGGACTCGATGGACCTGCTCACCTCGGTCACCGACCGACTACGTGCCGCCGAGGGCGCGCTGCGCGACCCGCTCACCGCGGACCTCGGCGTCGACTGAGGACCACTTCCGCCCGGCTGAAGCTCGATCTGGTTTCCCACACGGTGCCGCCAACCGAGGGCGCCGCTTTCACCATGCCCTGAACCTGCTCTGAGCTGGGTCTCCAGTACCTCGGCATGATTCCGTCGGCGGATCGCGACCATATCCCTCCGCAACGATTGTGACTCGCCTCACCAAAAATCATTGACAAAGCCACACGAACGGGCATAAAACAACATGAGTAAACATTCTCATGAGCCCGGAGGACCCATGTACGCCGAGGAACGTCAGCAGGCGATCGCCACCCTGGTGGGCCATCGCGGCCGGGTTTCCGTCGCCGAGCTGGCCGATCAATACGGGGTCACCACCGAGACCGTGCGCCGCGACCTCGCCGTGCTCGACCGCCTCGGACTGATCCGGCGCGTCCACGGCGGCGCCGTCGGCGCGGGCGCGCTCACCACGATCGAGCTCGGCACCGCCGAACGCGACACCACCCGCGCCGAGGAGAAGGACCGCATCGCCGATACCGCCCTGCGTTTCCTGCCGCGCGCGGGCGGCAGCGTGGTGTTCGACGCGGGCACCACCACCGCCAGGATGGTCGCGGCGCTACCGAGCGATCTCGAGCTCGTCGCCGTCACCAACTCCCTGCCCATCGCCACCCGGCTCACCGGCTTTCCCGGGGTGCGGGTGCAGCTGCTCGGCGGGCGGGTGCGCGGGGTCACCCAGGCCGCCGTCGGCGCCGAGACGCTGCGACTCCTGGGCGAATTGCGCGTCGACGTCGCCTTCATCGGCACCAACGCGCTGACCGTCCGGCACGGCCTGTCCACGCCCGATCCCGAGGAAGCGGCCGTCAAGCGGGCGATGATCGCCGCCGCCGACCAGGTGGTCGTGGTGGCCGACGCGGACAAGATCGGCCGCGAGGACTTCGTCAGCTTCGGCGGCACCGGCGACATCGACGTCCTGGTCACCGACACCGACATCCCGGCCGCCGCGCACGCGGATCTGACCGCCGCGGGAATCGAGGTGGTGCTCGCATGATCGTCACACTGACCGCGAACCCGAGCGTCGACCGCACGGTCACGCTCACCGAACCGTTGCGCCGCGGGCAGGTGCACCGCGCGGCGGGGGTCACCTCCCATCCGGGCGGCAAAGGCGTCAACGTCGCCAGGGTCGTCGCCGCGGGCGGTGCGCGGACCCTGGCCGTCCTGCCCGGCGCCGACGACGATCCCGTGGTGAGCGGTTTGCGCGCCGCGGGGATCGCGTTCCGGACGGTGCCGGTGCCCGGCGCGCCGCGCACCAACCTGACCATCGCCGAAACCGACGGCACGACAACGAAGATCAACGAACCGGGTCGGCCGCTGACCGAACGCGATTTGGGCGAGTTGACGGCGTTGCTCGTCGAACTGGCGGCCGGCGCTTCGTGGATCGTGCTCTCCGGCTCACTGCCGCCGGGAGCGCCTGTCGAGTGGTACGCCCAGCTCGTCACCACTCTGTCCGCACTCGGCGGGACGTCCGATGGCGCGGGACGCACCCGCATCGCGGTCGACACTTCCGACGCGCCGCTGCTCGCGCTGTTCGGCGAGAACGCCGGTACCGCACCCGATCTCGTCAAACCTAACTCCGACGAACTGGCGCAGCTGACCGGCCTCGACCCGGTCGCGCTGGAGGAGCCGAGCGCCGCCGCGGCAGCAGCTACGCGGCTGCTCGAGTGCGGGGTGGGCGCGGTACTGGCGACGCTCGGCGCGGCCGGCGCGGTACTGGTCACCGGCGAGGGCGCCTGGTTCGCCGCCGCCCCGCCCATCGTGCCGCGCAGCACCGTCGGCGCGGGAGATTCCGCGCTGGCCGGGTATCTGCTCGCTGAGCAATCCGGCGCCACCCCGGCCGACCGTCTCCGCTCGGCGGTCGCCTACGGCAGCGCCGCCACCGCGCTGCCCGGCACCGGTCTCCCCGGCCCGGCCGATATCGCCCTCGACGCCGTCACCGCCCGTCCGCTGGCTCTCTCCGATCGGCCGTCGGCATGAACTCCCCCGCGGCGACGGCACAGAACTCCCCGGCCCCCGAGTCGGCAGTACGGGACGAGGCCGGCGCCCGCCGCGGCGAGCACGCACGCTCTCGTCTCCGCGACAGGCACGCGCCACACCGAGTCACCGGCGCGCGCCACCGCCTGGCGAGCGACCGCATCGCGGTCAGGACTCTCCGGGCCCGCGGCGAACAGCGTCGGCGCCGCAGAGCGCGGGCGATGCCGGAGCCGGCCGCCGGGATTCGCCGAGCAGTTCCGCGGGTCGGTTGAGCATCCGCCGAAACATCGCCCACCGCTTCACTTCCCACTCCCGAAAGACACCACGATGGCCGATTCGATCATCACCACCGACCTGATCACCCTCGACGCCGACCTCGGCGCCGACAAGAACGCCGTGATCACCGCCCTCGCCGACACCCTCGCCACCGCGGGCCGCGCGTCCGACGCCGCCGGGGTGACCAGGGCGGCGCTGGACCGCGAAGCCCAGTCGGCCACCGGACTCCCCGGCGGCATCGCCATCCCGCACTGCCGATCGGCGGCCGTCACCACCGCGTCCCTCGCCTTCGCGCGGCTGTCGCCGAAGGTCGACTTCGGCGCGCCCGACGGACCCGCCGACCTGGTGTTCCTCATCGCCGCACCGGAAGGTGCCGGGGCCGAGCACATGAAGCTGCTGTCGTCGCTGGCGCGGGCCCTCGTGCGCCCGGCCTTCGTCGCCGATCTGCGGGCGGCGTCGACTCCGGCGGAGGTCGTCGTGCTGGTCGACGGCGTCATCAACCCGCCTGCCGCTGCGGCGGGTCCATCCGGCGCGGCAGCCGGCTCGCCCAGCACGTCAGCCGGCTCAGGCGACGCTGCGGCTGATTCGCCGAGCGCGGCAGCCGGTTCGGGTGCGGCGGCCGCGGGCTCGGGCGGTACGGCTGCCGCCTCCACGGCGGGTACGGCGGCCGGCTCGCCTGCAGCGGGCGAGGCCGCCTCGGAGCACGGCGGCGCCGGCACAGACACCGGTAACGCCGTGACCGGCGACGCCGTCGCCGCTGACTCGAACGCGACGGTGGGCGGGGGCGCGGCGACGGGTGCTACGGGAGTCACGGGGGCGAGCGGCCAGTCCGCAGGCGCCACGCCTGGCACCGGCACCGGGAGTGTGCCCGCTGGAACATCATCCGCAGCGGAAGCCCAGCAAGAGGGTGGGCGAACGTCGGACACCGCATCCGGATCGCGGCGGAAGATCGTCGCCGTCACCGCCTGCCCCACCGGCATCGCCCATACGTATATGGCCGCCGACTCGCTCGTCGCCGCCGGTGAGCGGGCCGGGGTGGACGTCGTCGTGGAAACGCAGGGCTCCAGTGGCGGCGACAAGCTCGATCCCGCCGTCATCGCGGCCGCCGACGCGGTCATCTTCGCCACCGATGTCGGGGTGAAGGACAGGGGCAGGTTCGCCGGCAAACCGGTCGTCGAGTCCGGGGTCAAGCGGGCGATCAACGAGCCGGACACGATGATCGCCGAGGCGGTCACGGCCAGTACCTCCGCCGGTGCCGCGACGGTGGGCGGAACGGTTCCGGCGCCGTCGCAGGCCGCCGCCAAGGGCTTGGGTTGGGGGTCGCGTCTGCGGCAGATCCTGCTCACCGGCGTCAGCTACATGATCCCGTTCGTCGCCGCGGGCGGTCTGCTGATCGCGCTGAGCTTCCTGCTCGGCGGCTACGAGATCTCCGACAGCGCCAAAGACATCGTGCTGAACAACTCGATCACCGATCTGCCCGACGGCGGCCTCGCCACCTACTTCGGCGCGGTCCTGTTCCAGATCGGCTCACTGGCGTTCAGCTTCCTGGTCCCGGCGCTCGCCGGATACATCGCCTTCGCCATCGCCGACCGGCCGGGTCTGGCGCCGGGCTTCACGGCGGGCGCGATCGCGGTGTTCGTCGGCGCCGGGTTCCTCGGCGGTCTGGTCGGCGGACTCGTCGCCGGATTCGCGGCCCTGTGGGTCGGCAAGCTGCCGGTGCCGACCTGGGCGCGCGGCCTGATGCCCGTCGTCGTCATTCCGTTGCTGGCCTCGCTGATCGTCGGTGTGGCGATGTTCGTGCTGCTCGGCAAGCCGCTCGCCGCCGTCACCAACGGGCTCACCGACTGGCTCAACGGCCTGTCCGGCACCTCCGCGATCGCGCTCGGTGTCATCCTGGGCGTGATGATGTGCTTCGACCTCGGTGGCCCGGTCAACAAGGCCGCCTATGCCTTCGCCGTCGCCGGCCTGTCGGTGACCGACCCCGCCTCGCTGCGGATCATGGCGGCGGTGATGGCCGCGGGCATGGTGCCGCCACTGGCGATGGCGCTGTCGACCACCGTGCGCCCGCGTCTGTACACCGAGGCCGAACGCGAGAACGGCAAGGCCGCGTGGCTGCTGGGCGCCTCGTTCATCTCCGAGGGCGCGATCCCGTTCGCCGCCGCCGACCCGCTGCGGGTGCTGCCGTCGATGATGGTCGGCGGCGCGGTCACCGGCGGCCTGGTGATGGCGACCAGCGTGGAGTTGAGCGCGCCGCACGGCGGCATCTTCGTGTTCTTCGCGATCCAGCCCCTGGTCTGGTTCGTGGTGTCACTGTTGGTCGGCACCGCGGTCGCCGCGGTGTGCGTCACCCTCGCCAAGGAGTTCACCCGCAGGCAGTCCGCGTCCCCCGTTCTCACCACCGCGTAATCCATCCGCACAACAAGGAGAAAACCCATGCCAAGCACCACCGTCACCGTCGGCTCCTCGGTCGGCCTGCACGCCCGTCCCGCCGCCTTGATCGCCGAAGCGGTCGGCGCGGCAGGGGTCCCCGTCACCATCGCCCTGACCGGCGGCGACCCGGTCGACGCCGGCTCGGCGCTGATGATCATGACCCTCGGCGCCGGTCAGGGCGCCGAGGTGGTGATCGCCAGCGAGGACCAGCCGACGCTGGACAAGATCGCCGAAATGGTCGCCAGCGACCTCGACGCCTGAGATAAGAAGAAAGGCCCGGAACCTGATGGTTCCGGGCCTTTCGTTTGTAGCGGGGACAGGATTTGAACCTGCGACCTCTGGGTTATGAGCCCAGCGAGCTACCGAGCTGCTCCACCCCGCGTCGGTGAATACAACATTACACACCGGTTGGCTCGGATGCCAAATCGCGAGGTCAGCATCGGTTTTTCGGGGTGCGCGGGCGATCTTCGGCGAGACAGGGGAGTCGATTCGGACCGAGAATGTGCGCGTCGTCACAGGGCGACGGTCGAGAGAGTGCGCCGAGTGGGCTCGCGGAATTCCGGTGACCGGTGTCACTATTTCTGCGTGATCTCACGCACATAACGGACCAATAACAGACTGACCAGGATTGGGGTATTCCCCGCCGCTATCCTGCGTAAACATCGAAAAGACGTCTGTTCCAATCATAAAGTGCGGCCGTTATCAAGATGTGATCGTCGCGGATTTGTTGGTTAGCGTCTCCCCCATGACTGAAACCCGGAAATTCCGCACCCGCGCCCTTGGCGTCGCCGCCATCACCGGCGCCCTGGTTGCCGTTCCGTTCAGCCTGGCCTCCGGCACCGCCTCCGCCGCGAACCACAACTGGGACGGCGTCGCCCAGTGCGAGAGCGGCGGCAACTGGGGTATCAACACCGGCAACGGCTACTACGGTGGCCTGCAGTTCTCGCAGAGCACCTGGGCCGCCAACGGTGGCCAGGGCTCGGCGCACAACGCCAGCAAGGAAGAGCAGATCCGCGTCGCGGAGAACGTGCTCGCCACCCAGGGCATCGGCGCCTGGCCGCACTGCGGCCAGTACCTGCAGGCCGGCACCTCCGAGCCCGAGCCCGAGGTCGTCGAGGAGCCCGCCGTCGAGCTGCCCGCCCAGGCCAAGACCGACCTCCAGGTCGCCGTCGACCAGGCCAAGGCCGCGGGGCAGTCCCTCGCCGAGCAGTACGGCGTCGCCGGTCAGTACCAGGACCTGCTCAATGCCAACGCCCCGCTGATCGCCTCCATCGGCGGCTGATCCACCGTTCCCCCTGCACGAGAAAAGCCCCGCCGGACGGCGGGGCTTTTCTTCGTTCGGTCGGTGCGGTTACCGGCCGCCCGCGTCCTGGTAGGCCTGCACCGCGGCGTCCAGTTCCTCGAGCGCCTTACCGAAATCGGTGAAGTTTCCCGTGCGCATGGCCGTGCGGACCGCCTCGATCTTGCGGCTGAGCTCGGCCGCCGCCGCTTCCTGCGCCGCCGAACCCGCCGGTGGCGTGGTCTCCGGCTGCGGGGTCGTTCCGCCGTTCGGCGGCGGCGTCGTGCCCTCGACCGGCGGCGTGGCGCCCGGCTTCGGCTTGAGCGCCGGGTCGCCGCCGAACGGAGTCGCCAGCGCGCCCGCCCCCGGCATCACCTGGTTGAGCGCCTCGGCCAGCGTCGGCGCGTAGCCGACCTTCACGCTGCCCGCCGCGTCGCGGTAGCTCACCAGCACACGCAGCAGCTGTGGGAAGGTCGACGACCCGGTGTTGCGCTCGTTGTAGAACGGCTCGACATAGAGGATGCCGCCGTCGGCCACCGGCAGGGTGAGCAGATTGCCGTACCGGATCTTGTTCGAGTTCGACAGCAGGGTCTTCTCCCGCGACACCGCGTCGGCGGTGGTCATCGAGTTCTGCGTCTGCTGCGGGCCCTGGGTCTGCGAGTCGGTCGGCAACTGCAGCACGGTGAACTTGCCGTACCCGTCGGGGTCCGAGCGCACCGAGATGTAGGCCGACAGGAACTGCCGGTTGTAGCCGACCATCGCCGAGGTCAGGTTGAAGACCGGTTTGTTGGTGGTCTTGTCACCGAGCAGCACGTAGTACGGCGGCTGGTTGAAGGTGCCGCCCTCGATCGTGGGATCGCTGGGCACCGACCAGAACGCGTTGTTGGTGAAGAACTCGCGCGGGTTGTCCACGTGGTACTTGGTGAGCATGTCGCGCTGGACCTTGAACAGATCCTCCGGGTACCGGAAGTGCGCGCGCAGCTCGGGCGAGATCTCGCTCTCGGACTTCACCGCGTCCGGGAAGACCCCGCGCCACGCCTTGAGCACCGGGTCGTTCGCGTCGGTCTCGTACAGGGTGACGGTGCCGTCGTAGGCGTCGACGGTGGCCTTCACCGAGTTGCGGATGTAGCTGACCTCCTTGCGCGGGATCACGCGCCCCGTCTTCTTGTCGATGCTGTCCTCGACCGCGCCGTCGAGCGAGGTCGGCTCGGCGTAGGGGTACTTGTCCAGCGTCGTGTAGGCGTCGACGATCCAGACGATGCGCTGGTCGACGACCGCCGGGTAGGCGTTGCCGTCGGTGGTCAGCCAGGGCGCGACCTTCTGCACCCGCTCGCGCGGATTGCGGTTGTACAGGATCTTGGAGTTGTCGCTGATCGCCGAGGAGAACAGGATGTTGCGCTCGGCGTACTTGGCCGCGAAGGCCAGGCGGTTGAACCAGTTGCCGATCGGCACGCCGCCGGAACCCTCGTAGGTGTAGGAGGCGGTGTCGGAGTCGTACTCGCGCGGCGCCTGACCCTCGGTCGCGCCGACGATGGCGTAGTCGGGATCGGACTGGGAGATCAGCTCGCCGTAGTAGATGCGCGGCTGATCCACCTTGATCTGCTGGTCCTCCTGCTTGGTGAACAGGTCGCTCACCATGAACAGCGGGTAGCCGGAGTCGCTGCCGCCCGCGGCGCTCTGCGCGTCGGACTGCGGCTTGTTCACCCGGTTGGCGGGCGCGGCGACGAAGCCGTTGCCGTGGGTGTAGACGGTGTGCTGGTTGATCCAGTCCTTCTGGTTGCCCGAGAGCGCCTCGGGATGCAGCTCACGCGCGGCGACGATGTAGTCCTGGGTGGAGCCGTTGAGGGTGTAGCGGTCGATGTCGAGCGATTCGGGGAACCCGTAGAAGTTCTTCAGCTGACGCAGCTGGGTGAACGTGGGCGAGAGGATGTTCGGATCCAGCAGCCGCGCGTTGCCGATCGTCGCGGCGTCGGCCGGGACCTCGAGCGGGCTCTTCTGGCTCTCGCCCCGGTAGTCCTGGTACTCGACCTTGTCGTCGGTGATGCCGTACGCCTGGCGCGTGGCCATGATGTTGCGCTCGATGTACGGGCTCTCCTTGTCGGCCGCGTTCGGGCGCACCGAGAACTGCTCGACCACCATCGGCCAGACCGCGCCGACCAGGATCGAGGACAGCACCAGCAGCGCCGCCGCCATCGCGGGCACCCGCAGATCGCGCAGCACGATGCCGGCGAAGAACGCGATCGCGCAGATCACCGCGATCGAGAGCAGGATCAGCTTGGCCGGGAGCACCGCGTTGATGTCGGTGAACGACGGACCGCCGAAGGTCGGCGCCTTGCGGGTGCTCGAGAGCAGGTCGTAGCGATCGAACCAGTACGCGATCGCTTTGAGCAGCACGAAGATTCCGGCGATCACGGCGAGCTGGATGCGGGCCGCCCTGGTCAGCGCGCCTTCGCGCCCGGCCAGCCGCAGGCCACCGAACACGTAGTGGGTCACCAGGTTCGCGAAGAACGCGATCACCACGGCGACGAACAGCCAGTTCAGCACCATCCGGTAGAACGGCAGATCGAAGGCGTAGAAGCCCACGTCGAGGTGGAACTGCGGGTCCTGCTCGCCGAAGTCACCGCCGTGCAGGAACAGCTGCACGGTGGCCCAATTCGACTGCGCCACCAGACCCGACAGCAGGCCGAGCAGCACCGGGATGCCGATGCCGAACAGCCGCAGCCGGCTCATCACGGTGGTGCGGTAGCGCGCGATCGGGTCGTTGGGCCCGGCGACCGGCACGAACACCGGACGCGAGCGGTACGCGAGCAGCAACGCGCCCCACACCACGAGCCCGACGAACAGCGCCACCACGGCGAACAGGACCAGTCGCGTGATCACCACGCCGAGATACACACTGCGGTAACCGACCTCGCCGAACCACAACCAGTTGGTATAGGCGTCGGTGAGGCGGGGCCCGAGCAGCAACAGCGCCGCGAGGACGACTGCTGTCACCAGCAGCACTCGGCTGCGTCGGGACAACGACGGTAATCCGGTGGGGGGCCGCATGCCCACGGTGCCACTCTCCAAGGGTCCGGCGGTTTCGGCGCCGGTTGATCGGCGCAGACACCGCAGTCCGATGTTGCGGGTGGTCCGTTGCCGGACCGTTGGCGCCCACTCTACGGAAATCGGACACCGTGCAAGCGCCTGGGCCGAAAATGATTGGATGGGCGGGTGACCGATGACCAGCACGCCGAAGTCGTCCTCGCCCGCTGTGTGCGCGAGGTCGTCGAGTTCGCCGACGCCGAGGGCTGGGGAAACCCGCCCCAGATGTTCGCCCTGGTGCCGACCGCCGACCTGGTCGCGGCCGAACCCGCGCTGGAAGACCAGCTGGACGACGGCAGCGAGCTGACCCCCATCGCGCAGGAGGCCTTCCCCGACGACATCACCGGCGGCTCGATGGCGCTCGACGAGTTCCTCGCCACCACCACCTGGCCGCCGGCCGTCGAGGGCTGCGTGCTGGTCCAGGAGATCGTAGTGCTCCCGCCGGACGCGGAGAGCGACCTCGACGAGGCACTGGTCCCGCTGCTCGCCGACGACGATGCCGCCGACGCGGCCGGGCGTGCCGCGGCGCACGCCCATCCGGGCCGCCGCGACGCGCGACTCATCGCGGGCGTGTTGCGCCAGGGCGCGTCACTGTGCCTGCTGCAGATCCGCCCCGAGGACGACGACGGCTTCGGCGACCTGGATCTGCGCACCTACCCGAATCTGGCGCCGGGCCTGGTCGAGGCCCTGCACCACACCCTGGAGTGATCAGCCGCAGCTGACCGGCTCGCGGCCGGCGTCGATGTCGGCCAGGCCGGTGATCGCGCTGTCGAGGGTGTCGACCTTCACCAGGCGCAGGCCCTCCGGCGCGCGCTGGCGGGCCTCGTTGCAGTTGTCCGCGGGCACGAGGAACGTCTCGGCCCCGGCCTGACGCGCGGCGATCATCTTGTACTGGATGCCGCCGATCGGGCCGACCTTGCCCTCCTGATCGATGGTGCCGGTGCCCGCGACGAAGCGGCCGCCGTTGAGTTCGCCCGGCGAGAGCTTGTCGATCAGCGCCAGGCTGAACATCAGCCCGGCCGACGGACCGCCGATGTCGGCGAGGTTGAACTCCACCCGCAGCGGCGGGCGACCGCCCTCCCCCGGAGTGATGCCGAGGTAGGCCTTGGCCGAGTCGTCCGGGCGGGTGCCGAGGGTGATCGGGGTGGTCTGCTCGGCGTCACCACGCCGGTAGACGACGGTGACGGTGTCGCCGGGCGCCTTGGTGGCGACGATGTCGACCACGTCCTTGGGCGCGGTGATCGGAATGCCGTCGACACTGATCAGCTCGTCACCGACCTGCAGGACCTCCTTGGCCGGACCGTCCTCGCCGAGCGAGCGCACCAGCACCACGGTCGGCAGCTTCAGGTGATGCAGCGCGGCGACCTCGGCGTCGCTCTCGGAATCCTTGAAGTCCTGCTGGTTGGACTTGTCGATCTCCTCGCGCGACACACCGGGCGGGTAGACCTCGGCGCGCGGGACCAGACCGTGGTCACCGCTGGCCCAGAAGCCGAACGCCTCGAACAGGTTGAGCCCGTCGCGCACCGAGACCGTGGTCATGTTGAGCTGTCCGGTCGTGGGATCCAGCGGGGCGCCCGTGACGTCGACCACCTGCTTTCCCTCCACCTCCCCGAGGGTGTCGAAGGTCGGCCCGGGGCCGAGCGCGACGAACGGCACGGTGACCACGCTGCCGACGACACCGAGCACGAGCACGGGTACCAGGGCCACGATCAGGGTGAGGATCCGACGATTCACTCCGCCCACAGTAGTGATCACCTATCGTCACCGACGGGAGTGGCACGCAATTGCCCACCGGCCGGATCGCGTCGATTTCGCGAAGCGCGAACACCGAGGCCCCGGGGGTCCCGCGTAACGTTAGAGGCATGAGCGATCTCCCCTTCGGTTTCTCGAACCGCGACGACGACGAGTCGGGCAAGCGTCGCGACGAGTCGAACGGTCCCGGCGGAAACGATCCGTTCGGGTTCGGGGCGGCGGGCGCGGGCGGCTTCGATCCGTCGCAGCTGGGTCAGATGCTGACCCAGCTCGGTCAGATGCTCAGCGGCATGGGCCAGGGCATGGGGCCCGGCGGCGCGCAGGGCGGCCCGGTGAACTACGACGTCGCCAAGCGCCTGGCGCGTCAGCAGCTCGGCGCCACCGTCGCGCCCGTGACGGACAAGACCGCGTCCGCGGTGGCGGACGCGGCTCACCTCGCCGAACTCTGGCTCGACGGCGCCACCGTCCTGCCCGCGGGCGCCACCAAGACCGTGGCCTGGACCGCCAACGACTGGATCGAGGAGACGCTGCCCACCTGGAAGCGCCTGTGCGATCCGGTGGCCGAGCAGATCTCGGGCATGTGGACCGCGCAGCTGCCGGAGGAGGCCAAGCAGTTCGCCGGGCCGATGGTCGGCATGCTCGGTCAGATGGGCGGTCTGGCGTTCGGCTCCCAGCTCGGCCAGGCCCTCGGCCAGCTGGCCAAGGAGGTGCTGACCTCCACCGATATCGGGCTGCCGCTCGGCCCGGCCGGTACCGCGGCACTGCTGCCCACCGCGATCTCGGCGTTCAGCGCGGGGCTGGAGCAGCCCGAGAGCGAGATCATGGTCTTCCTCGCGGCCAGGGAGGCCGCCCACCAGCGACTGTTCGCGCACGTGCCGTGGCTGCGTCAGCAGGTGCTCGGCGCGGTCGAGGACTACGCGCGTGGCATCAAGATGGACTTCTCCGCGCTGGAGGAGGCCGCGCAGAACATCGACCCGATGTCGCTGAGCGACCCGTCCAAGCTGGAGGAACTGCTCGCGCAGGGCACCTTCGAACCGCAGACCACGCCCGAGCAGAAGCAGGCGCTCGAACGCCTCGAGACGCTGCTCGCGCTGATCGAGGGCTGGGTCGACGTGGTGGTGTCCGACGCGGTCGGCGAGCGGCTGCCCGGGGCGAGCGCGCTTTCGGAGACCCTGCGCCGTCGCCGCGCGACCGGTGGTCCGGCCGAGCAGACCTTCGCCACCCTGGTCGGCCTGGAACTGCGCCCGCGCAAGGTCCGCGAGGCCTCGGCCCTGTGGCGCAGGCTCACCACCGACGTGGGCATGGATCGGCGCGACGGCGTGTGGGCGCACCCCGATCTGCTGCCCGATTCCAGTGACCTCGACTCCCCCGCCGGCTTCATCGACTCCGTGATCGGCGGTGGCACCGGCGCTTTCGACGATCCGCTGGCGCAGCTCGCCGAGACCGAGGCGCGCGAGCGGGACGCGGCCGAGCGGGGCGAGTCCGGACCGGATTCCGACACCGACACCGACAAGTCCTGATCACCGGCCCGCCGCGGAAAACTTCGCGGCGGAGCGACACGACACGGTTCCGGCGGTCGCGAAGCGGGCCGACACTCCGCGCCGACCGGCCGAGTCCGAGTTGTCCACAGGTTCACCCAACGAGTCCGACACGCCGAAACCCTGTGGACAACCCCACTTTTCGCGGGCTGTCGACCCCGTCGAGCCGGTGATACTCGGGGCATGACCACCACGACGCCGCTGCGCGGACCGATGCTGAACCCCCGGGTGACCACGCTCGTCCGTCCGTCGGGCACGGTGCAACTGGGCTGGGATCCCGAACGCGCCCTGCTGCTCGAGACCACCGAACTCGACACCGGCACGGTGCTCGCGTTCCTCCGATTGCTCGACGGTCTGCAGTCCCGCCCGCAGATCATCTGGCGCGCCGGGGAATTCGGGATTCCCCCGGATCTGACCCTCGCCCTGCTCACCGCGATCGACGAGGCCGGGCTGCTCCTGCAACCCGAACGAAAACAGGGCAGGGTCCGTGCCGTCACCGTGCACGGCCTCGGCCCGCTCTCCGACGCGGTGGCGATCGGCCTGCGGCGCATGGGATTGCGTCCCGCCCGCTCGCGCGAGTACCGGCCCGAGACGCCGATCGGGGCCGGCGCGGATCTGGTGGTGCTCACCGACGCGCTGATGGTCGACCCGCGCTTGTCGGTGGATCTGGTGCTGCGCCGGATCCCGCACCTGCAGGTCCGGGTCCGCGACGGAGTCGGGATCGTCGGTCCGCTGGTGCTGCCCGGCGAGACGAGCTGCCTGCGCTGTGCCGATCTGACCCGCACCGGCTTCGACGCCGACTGGCCGCATCTGGCCGCGCAACTGCTCGGCCGGACGGGCCACGCGTCACCGGCCGGGATCGCGGCGACCACCGCGTTGGCCATGGGCGAACTGGAGGCGATCGTCGCGTGTTCGCCGCGCAGGCGCCCCGGGACGCTCGACGCGACCGTGGAACTGGATCTGGACACCCACGAGGTGCAGCGCAGGCCCTGGCCGCCACACCCGGACTGTGGCTGTCGCACCCTCGCCGCGGCCGGATCGGGGACGGGCCGATGAGCGGTGTGAGCATTCCCATGGCACACGACGGCCAGGTTCGGCCATGATGGGTAGCGTGTCGGAGATCGTGCGCCGCGGTTCCAGCCGCAATGCCAAGTTGGCCAGAATTCCCCTCGGCATCGCCGGACGAGCCGCCGTCGGGTTCGGCAAGAAGCTGGTCGGCGGTGACAAGCAGCAGATCAACGCCACCCTGAATCAGAAGGCCGCCGAGCAGCTGTTCACCGTCCTCGGTGAGCTCAAGGGCGGCGCGATGAAGTTCGGGCAGGCCCTCAGTGTGATGGAGGCCGCGGTCCCCGAGGAATTCGGCGAGCACTACCGTGAGGCCCTCACCAAGCTGCAGGCCGCCGCGCCGCCGATGCCCGCCGAGACCGTGCACCGCGTGCTCGACCAGCAGCTCGGCACCAAGTGGCGGGAACGGTTCCAGTCCTTCGACGACACCCCCGCCGCCTCCGCCAGCATCGGGCAGGTGCACCGGGCGGAGTGGTCGGACGGTCGCCCGGTCGCGGTGAAGGTGCAGTACCCCGGCGCCGACGAGGCGCTGCGCGCCGATCTGAAGACACTGTCCCGGATGACCGGGCTGATCTCCTCGGTGATCCCCGGCGCCGACGTGAAGCCACTGCTGGCCGAGATGACCGAGCGCACCGAGGAGGAACTGGACTACCGCAACGAGGCCGCCTACCAGCGCCGCTTCGCCGCCGCCTTCGACGGGCACCCACAGATCGTGATCCCGCGCGTGGTGGCGGGCGCGCCGAAGGTGATCGTCACCGAATGGCTCGAGGGCACCCCGGTCTCGGCGCTCATCGCCGCGGGCAACGAGGACCCCGAAGGCACCCGGGCCCAACGCAACCGGATCGCCGAGCTGATGGGCACCTTCCACTTCTCGTCGCCGGAGAAGGCCAACCTGCTGCACAGCGATCCGCATCCCGGCAACTTCCTGGTGATGGCCGACGGCAAGCTCGCCGTCCTCGATTTCGGCGCCTGCGCGCCGATGCCCGACGGCTTCCCCGAGGTGCTCGGCCGGATGCTGGCGCTGGCCGTGGCCGAGGACCACGCCGCGCTCACCGAGTTGCTCTACGAACACGGCTGGGTGATCCCGGGACGCACGGTCACCCACGAGGAGATCGCGGCGTACCTGCGCCCGTTCAGCGACCCGATCCGCACCGACACCTTCCACTTCACCCGCGCCTGGATGCAGCGTGTCGCCGGCACCGCCTCGGAGTTCAACAGCCCCGAGATGAAAACGGCTCGCGCACTGCAGCTTCCGCCCGAGTACCTGATGATCTTCCGGGTTCTCGGCGGTTCGGTCGGCATCCTGGCCCAGCTCGACGCGGAACTCGGCTTCATGAACCTGGTCCGCACCTGGGTCCCCGGCTTCCGCGCCGAGCAGGCCTCCTAGCCCGGCGACTCGCGCCTGCGCACGGTGCACAGCACGTGGACGGCGACACCGGCCACGGCGGCCATCGTGACCCCGCTGCCGAGCAGCAGGCGCAGATCGTCAGGGAAGCCGCGATACAGGCCGGGCACCAGGATCGGGAGCAGGCCGGCGGTGAGCGCCGCCGTGGCGGTGAGCAGGTTGGCGTCGTCGTCGAGGTCGACCTGGCGGAACAGGCCGACCGCCGACGCGATGACGGTCGCGAACACGATGGCCGCCGTCGCACCGACCACGGCGCCGGGCAGCGAGTTCACGATGCGTCCGACCGGTGCCACGAACGCGGCCAGGATCAGCAGCAGGCCGGTCAGCGCGGTGACGTAGCGGCTCCGGATGCCGGTGAGCCGGATCAGGCCGATGTTCTCCCCGCTCGTCACCATGGTGGGGCCACCAAATAGACCAGACAGCAGGGAGGTCACCGCGTCGCCGCGGATGGTGCGCCCGACGGTGGGCGCGGTGTCGATCTGCTTGTCGACGACCTTGGCGTTGAGCACCGTCTGACCGGTGGCCTCGGCCATGGACCCGATGCTGAAGACCAGCAGCGGCACCGCCGCCAGCAGATCGAAGTGGGGTGTTCCGAACAGGAAGGGATCGGGCAACTGCACCAGTGCGTCCCCGGGCTGCAAGGTGAACCGGCCGAGCGCGGCGGCCAGCGCGGTCCCGGCACCCATCCCGATGAGCACCGACACGCGCCGCCAGCCCGCGGGCAGGAAGCGGTGAGCCAGGATGGTGACCACGATCGTCGCGCCGGCGATGGTGACCGACCGCAGCGGTGTCGGGTCGTCGGCCGAGGTGATCAGATTCGCGCCGACCTTCACCAGATTGACCCCGATCACCAGGATCATCGCGGCGATCACCACCATCGGGATGAACCGGACCAGCCTGCGCGCGACCGGCACCAGCGCGATGCCCGCCACCGCCGTGATGAGCACCGCGCCGGTGGCGGTCGCGGGGTCGTAGGTCTGCGCGATCTGGATGAACAGCACCACCGCCGCGCCGCCGGGCAGCATCACGAACGGCAGACCCGCGCCGAGGCCGTAGCGACCGGAGGACTGCAGCACGGTGCCGATGCCGCTGAACAGCAGGGCACCGCAGAGCAGGGCACGGGCGGCGTCGTCGTCGAGGTGCAGGCTGCGGCTGATCAGCAGGACCGAGGTGAGCGGCATCGCGATCATCACGACCAGGTGTTGCAGCGCTCCGGCGAAAGCCCGTCCAGCGGGCGGGATCTCGTCGACCGGCGCGACCACGGCCGCACTCACCGCAGCCACGGGAGCTCCTGTTCCTGGTAGCGGTAGGCGCGGAAGATGGCGTTGGAGATGCCGGGGAACACCTGGGCGGTGTCGGGATCCGGATATTCGGTGAAGGAGGGGACCACGTATTCCCAGCAGATCCGCCGCTGCGGCGTCACCTCGAAGATCCGCCCGAAGGCGGCCTCGGTGATCAGGGTGTTGCCGTTGGGCAGGCGTTGCGCGCCACCCATGAAGGGCGTGAAGAACGCCTCGCGCGGCGAGTCCTGATAGCTCCAGCCGACCGCCTTGGTGGCGGGGTCGATTTCGACGACCCGGCTGTAGGTGACCGATTCCCCCGTGCGGAAGGTGCCGTTGTCGAACACGAGAATCTTGCCGTCCGCGAGCGGGGTGGCGTGATGCTGCTGGGCGAGCGTGTTCCGGTCGGCGAGGGTGGTCACCTCGCCGGTGCGCCGGTCGATCAGGATGACCGCCGACACGCTGCGCAGGCTGGCGGTCACCGTGTGCTCGCCGAGCGGATGCACGCTGTTGATCAGCGGCCAGTGCTCGCGCCAATAGTGTGGTTGCAGCGCGAATTCCGCGGGATCGAGATGGTCGACGGCACGCCACTCCCACCGCAACGCGCCGTCGGGTCCGACCTCGCGGATCACGTCCGACCACACGACGCCGTCGGCTTCGGTGCCGGGCACTCCGCCCTGGATGCGCGCGGCGTCGGCGCCGGTGAGGGCCTGGACGGCGGCGTAGAGCACGCTGCCGTCGTCGTAGTGGTGCGCGTCGTGGTGCTGCAGGTCGTCGCGGAACTCGCTGAGTTGCGCGCCGGCGTGGTCGTAGCGCGCCATCGAGCCGCCGGAGTACTTGCGCCACATGGCGAACAGGGGTTCGCGCGCCAGTGTCGTGCCGTTGTAGGCGAGGCTGCCGTCCGCGAGGATGCGCGCGTGGCGGCCGGGCCGGTACGGCAACTGCCACTGGTGCGCGATCGTACCGTCGAGCGCGACGAGGTCGACCCGGCCGTTCCCGGCCAGCGGCGCGTAGAGGGTGTAGCCCGGCGAGGCCAGGTCCGGGTCGCTGCCGATGAGCCCGACGCCCCGGCGCTTGAGGGTGTTCTGTTCCATGCCGCCTCTCCTGAATATTCGACGCCACTGAATATTCAGTACGCAGAGGTGATCCGGAACCGTTCCGATCAGGATGCGCGAAACCCCCGGAGACCCTGGTGAGACCGCGATCCGGGGCGACGACGCGGCGGCCGTGCCGCGGGCGGATTCAGTACAGTCGCAGCACGACCGAACACACGAAAGGCCGCAGGTGGACAACGCCGGCAATCGACAACTCGGCTCCGTCATCCGCGCGCACCGGCGCGCCGCTGGACAGACGCTGGCCGTTCTCGCGGCCGAGACCGGCCTGTCCGCGTCGTTCCTGAGTCAGCTGGAGAACGGGCGGACCAATTCCAGCCTGCGTTCCCTGCAGCAGATCGCCGATGCCCTGTCCACCACCGCGACCGCCCTGCTCGCCGCCGCCGACGACGCCGCACCCGCGCCGATCGTCCGCGCGGACGAGAACGCCGCGCTGCCACAGGACGAACCGGGCGACGGCACCGTGCGCGTCCTCGCCCACGGCGACCGCGACCTGCGCGCCCTGGAGTTCACCGGCGGAACCAGCCGCGGCGACCGGGATTTCGCCCACGCGGGTGACGAGATCATCCATGTGGTGCGCGGACGCGTGTCGCTCGTCGCCGACGGCACCGAATACGAACTGGGACAGGGTGATACGTATTACTGCCGGGCCGGTGAACGCCACCGGTGGTGGGCGCACTCCCCGGACACCACCACCCTGGTCGTCGCCGTCGCCGACGGACGCACCGTGAAACACACTCACCGGACAAAGCAAAACGAACCGCTCACCGACGCACGGTGAGCGGTTCGCTTGCGGTACATACCTTTTCCGGCGCTCATGCCGGGATCGCGACCTTGCGCGGGCGACCACGCGGGCGCTTGCGGGCGATCACGACACCCTGGTCGAAGATCTCACCGCCCCAGACGCCCCACGGCTCGGCGCGGTCGATGGCGGCGGTCAGGCAGCCCTTGCGGATCGGGCAGGCGGCGCACAGCTGCTTGGCCTGCTCGAGGTCGTTCGGGCTCTCGGCGAACCACAGATCAGGGTTCCCGGCCCGGCACGGGATGGACGCCACGGTTCGGCATGTCACGTCAGTAGTGGCCGACGGCCAGTCCTGGGCGGTGAACACGTCGTTCTCCTTCAGCTCGTTTGCAGCGGTTTTACGTTCGGTGTGCGAACCCGGTGCCAACGGCTGAAGAGCCGAATGAAAATGGCCACGGATTTCGCTTCTCGCGATCCGTGGCCAGGAGGTCTGGGAGGAGTTCCCTACCTAGTTCGACATTTCTGTCGAGACCTGATCACGGTCGCTGGGTGGACACGGAGGCGGATTGCGCCGTCGAATGCGGGTGCGAACCCGAATTCATCGGCCGGAGCTGCCGGTGCCGCGGCGGCGGTCGGCTGCCAACCCACGCTGGGCTTGTCCTGGAGACGAATCGGGGTGTGCTGATGGACGACAGTCATCGGCACAGCGGTGGTATCGACGCCGGACAGACCGGTCCCCTGCAGAGCGAGGACCCCCCGGGAGGCCGACACCACGGACACGTTCACCAGAACGCGATTGTCGATCGCGTTGTAAGCGGTGATGCTGTTCATCTGACTGCCTCCCTCCTGAACTCGTGTGCTGATAGTTACCCGCGCCGAGATCACTCTCGGTGCGTGTTCTCCACCATAGGCAATGATCGAGAACCGAACAACCTATTTTCTACCTGCGGTTTTGTGTCGTAGCCCGCATCCGGGACGCGACGATGGCGAGCACGTCGGCGCCGTACTGTTCGATCTTCTTCTGGCCGATCCCCGCGATGGCGCCCAGCGCGGCGTCGTCGGCGGGCAGTTGTTCGGCGATAGCGGTGAGCGTGGTGTCGGTGAACACCACGAAGTCGCGTACGCGCAGGACCTCGGCCTTCTCGGCCCGCCACTCCTGGAGTGCCTCGAGTAGCTGGGGGTCCACCTCGCCGGGGCAGCGGCGGCACCGCCCGAGCATCGTGGCGTAGGTACCGATCAGCGGTTTGGCGCAGACCCGGCACAGCGGCCGCTTGCCGTCGGCGTCCTTCGGACCGGTCGCGGCGGCGGCGATTCGCGAGGCAGGCGAGTCGTCGGGGACCAGGCCGTTGAGGAACCGGGAGCGCCTGCGCGAGCGCCGTCCGCCCTCGGCGCGGGCCAGCGCCCACGACACGGCGAGGTGTTCGCGCGCGCGGGTCACCCCGACGTAGAGCAGCCTGCGCTCCTCCTCCAGCCCCGCCTGGTCGGACGGGCTGCCGTCGTCGCCGAGGACGTGCTGGATGGGCAGGGTGCCGTCGCTGACGCCGACGAGGAAGACCGCGTCCCACTCGAGGCCCTTGGCCGCGTGCAGCGAGGCCAGGGTGACGCCGTCGACGGTCGGCGGATGCTTGGCCTCGGCGCGGGTGGCGAGTTCACGAAGCAGGCCGGTGAGGTCGATCTCGTCGTCGTGGCCCACCAGTTCCTCGGTGAGCTGCACCAGCGCGAGCAGCGAGGACCAGCGTTCCTTGGCCTGCGCGCCCGCGGGTTCCTCGGCGGTGAGCCCGACCGGGGCCAGCGCGGCGCGGACCAGGGTGATCAGTTCGGCGCCGCTGCGCGCCTCGTCGGGCAGGTCGTCGCGGGCCTCGACCTGACGCAGCGCCTGGACCGCCTGGCGCACCTCCTGCCGTTGGAAGAAGCCCTCGCCGCCGCGCACCTGGAACGGGATGTCGCGCGCGCCGAGTGCCTGTTCGAACGGCTCGGACTGGGCGTTGATGCGGTACAGGACCGCGATCTCGGCGGCGGGGGTGCCCGCGGCGATCAGCTTCTTGATCTTGTTCGCCACGTCGGCGGCCTCGGCGGGCACGTCGGGATACTCGGCGAACTCCGGTTCGGGACCGTCGGGCCGCTGGCCGATCAGCGCGAGCCTGGTCCCCGCGATGCGACCGCGCGCGGCGCCGATCACCCGGTTGGCCAGCGACACCACCTGCGGAGTCGAGCGGTAGTCGCGTTCGAGCCGGACGACGGTGGCGTCGGGGAAGCGGCGGGAGAAGTCGAGCAGGTAGTTCGGGGTGGCGCCGGTGAAGGAGTAGATGGTCTGGTTGGCGTCACCGACGACGGTGAGGTCGTCGCGCTCGCCCAGCCAGGCGTCGAGCACCCGCTGCTGCAACGGGGTGACGTCCTGGTACTCGTCGACGACGAAGCTGCGGTAGCGGCCGCGGAACTCGTCGGCCACGGCCGGATAGTCCTCGAGCGCGGCGGCGGTGTGCAGCAGCAGGTCGTCGAAGTCGAGCAGCAGGCCCTCGGCGGAGGTCTTCATGGATTCGTAGGCCGAGTACACCTGAGCAACCCGGCTGACCTCGACGGGCGCGTCCCGATGATGCCTGGCGGCCGTGGCCGGATAGTCCTCCGGCGCGATCAGCGACGCCTTGGCCCACTCGATCTCGCTGAGCAGGTCGCGGATGAGCTCGGTGGAGGTGCCCAGCCCGGCGCGGTGCGCGGCCTGGGAGACCACCGGGAACTTGCTGTCGAGCAGCCGCCACGGCACGTCACCGACCACCTGCGGCCAGAAGTAGCGCAGCTGCCGCAGCGCGGCGGCGTGGAAGGTGCGGGCCTGGACCTGTCCGGCCTCGCCGCCGAGCCCCATCGACCGCAGCCGGCCGCGCATCTCCCCCGCCGCCCGCGCGGTGAAGGTGACGGCGAGGACCTGGTCGGCCTTGACGTGTCCGCCCGCGATCAGGTGCGCGATCCGGTGCGTGATGGTCCTGGTCTTACCGGTCCCCGCTCCGGCGAGCACACAGACCGGTCCTCGTGGCGCCCGCACCGCGGCGGCCTGTTCCGGGTCGAGGGCGGTGAGATCGAGTGCTGGCACGGGCACCATCATGACAGCGCCCGCCGACAACCGGGCCCGACGCCCGCCCCGGAACAGGAAACGCGTCCCCGACGTTGCACATCGCGTGACTGAAGCAACCACTGATCTGACGATGTACTCGACCACCTGGTGCGGCTACTGCCGTCGCCTCAAGACCCAGCTCGACGAGGCGGGCATCACCTACACGGTGATCGACATCGAGGACGACCCCGCTTCGGCCGAGTTCGTCGGCAGCGTCAACAACGGCAACCACGTCGTCCCGACGATCAAGTACCGCGACGGCTCGACGGCGACCAACCCGTCGCTGGCCCAGGTCAAGCAGGCGCTGGCCGCCCAGGCCTGAGCCGGGTCGCTACTGCGCCCAGCTCTCGATGATCGTGCGCGCGATCGAGATGGAGCCGGGGACCAGGAGGCGGGCGCCGGACTCGCGCGCCGACCAGTCCCCCGCGTGCAGAGCCGCACGGACCTCGTCGCGGGTGAACCAGTGCGCCTCGGCGATCTCGCCGTCGGAGAACACCAGCTCCTGCGCCGGGTCGCCGACGGCGGCGAAGCCGACCATGAGCGAGCGCGGGAACGGCCACGGCTGGCTGCCGAGGTAGTGGATGTCGCTGACGTCGACGCCCACCTCCTCGCGGATCTCGCGTTCGACGCAGTGCTCGAGCGATTCACCGACCTCGACGAAACCGGCCAGCAGCGAGAACATCGTCGCGGGCCAGGCGTGCTGACGCGCGAGCAGCACCCGATCGGCCCCGTCGTGGACCAGGCAGATGATGGCCGGATCGATGCGCGGGAACTCCTCGTCGCCCGCGGCGGTGAGCCGGGACCACCCACCCCTGGACACGGTGGTCGCGGTGCCGTCGCCGCCGTGGAAGCCGGCGCGATCGTGCCAGTTCAGCAGCGCGTAGGCGGTCGCGAGCAGGTCGGCGGTGAAGTCGTCGACGGCGCCGAGCGTGCGCAGATCCTTCAGTACCCCGTCGAGTTCGGGCGTGCGCACGGCCCAGACGTGCGCGTCCTCGACAACGCCGAGGAACACCGCGCCGGGACCGGGCGCCTCGGCGACCGACAGCGCCGCGTCGAGCACGACGGCGGTGTCCTCGACCCGGACCCGCCCGCGCGGGTCGACGCGCAGGACCTTCGCTTTCGCCCAGCCGGTACGCAGGGCCTCGGGATCGAGGCGCACGTGCTCGGCTCGATCGATGGTGGAACGCGACAGCAGCGGAACGTCTTTCAGGCGGAAGGACACACCGCCGAGCCTAGCCCTGTCGCGCGTGTCGCGTCGCGGCGCTACTTGGCGCTGCGCCGGATGTAGAGCAGTTTGTCGCCCGCTTCGAGCGCGTCGACCTCGGGTTCGCCGACGCGGATGAGGTCGCCGTCGCGGACGACGCCGAGCACGATCTCGCTCAGATGCCGCGGCGAGCCGCCCACCTCGCCCGGTTCGACATCGCGCTCCGCGACCGCGAAGCCCTGCTCGGGGGTGAGCAGGTCCTCCATCATCTCCACGACGGTCGGGGTGGTGGTGGCGATGCCGAGCAGGCGGCCCGCGGTCTCCGACGACACCACCACCGAGTCGGCGCCGGACTGGCGCACGAGGTGGGTGTTCTCGGCCTCACGGATGGCGACGACGATCTTGGCGGTCTTGTTCAGTTCGCGGGCGGTGAGCGTCACCAGGGTGGCGGTGTCGTCGCGGTTGGTGGCCACGATCACCGAGGCCGCGCGCTGCACGCCGGTCAGCCGGAGCACATCGGACTTCGTCGCCGAGCCGTGCACGGTGACCAGTCCCGCACTGGCCGCCGCCTCGAGCGCGACCGCGTCGGTGTCGACGACCACGATGTCGGACTGCGCCACCCCGTCACCGAGCATGGCGTCGATGGCGGTGCGTCCCTTGGTGCCGTAACCGACGACGACGGTGTGATTGCGCACGGTGTGCCTCCATCGCTGAATCTTGAACGCCTGCCGCGACCGTTCGGTGAGCACGCTGAGGGTGGTGCCGACGAGCACGATCAGGAACAGGATGCGCAGGGGGGTGATGACGATCGTGTTGATGAGCCGGGCCGACGGGCTGGCCGGGGTGATGTCGCCGTAGCCGGTGGTCGACAGCGACACCGTGGCGTAGTACAGCGCGTCGAGGAACGACAGTTCGTTGCCGGTGTTGTCGTGGTAGCCGGCGCGTCCGAGATAGACGACGGTCGCGGCGGTGAGCAGCAGCGCGATCGCGACCAGCACGCGCCGGGTCAGCGAGATCCACGGGCTGGTCTGTACCGCCGGGATCCGCAACAGTCCGACCAGCGCGTAGTCCGGGCTGCTGCTGAGCCCGATCGGAGTGCGTCTACCCCCGAACATCGCCCCTCCTCTCGCTCGACCCGGCGCCGACTCGTCGGGCTCCGGCACAACCGGGGAGCCTACTGCGTGTGAGCCCGTCCGGCTCACTCGACATCCGGGGCGGGGGCGGCGTCGCGGATCAGTTGTTCCAGCTCTCGCGGCCCCGCCAGGTCGGTGGGCGCGATGGTGCGGCCGGAGCGCACGTAATGGAATGCCGCGCCGACCCGTTGGAGCATCTGGTCCTCGGTGGCGCCGGTGCGCGCGGCCATCAGCCGCGCCCACGCCAGCCGGTAGACGGCCAGCTGCACGGCCACGGCGGGTTCGTCGGCGGGGCCGGGTTCGGCGCCCGTCTTCCAGTCGACGACGATCCAGCGGCCGCCCGGTTCGGCGAAGACCGCGTCCATCCGGCCGCGGATGACCGTGCCCGCGATGCTGGTCTCGAACGGCACTTCCACATCGATCGGACTGCGCTGCGCCCAGGGTGAGCGACGGAACGCGGCCTGCATGGCGGCGAGTTCCCGGTCGGCGCGGCCGAGTTCGGCCGTGCTGTCGGCGGCGCCGGGCAGTTCGTCGAGGCCGAGCAGTTGTTCGGTGCCGAACCAGGACTGCACCCAGGCGTGAAAGGCCGTGCCGCGCCGGGCCATCGGGTTCGGCGGATACGGCAGCGGGCGGCGCAGCCGGGCGGCCAGCCGGGTGGGGTCGGCGCGCAGTTCGACCAGCGCGGTGGCGGGCAGCTGGCCGGGCAGCTCCACCCGCTGGTCGGCGAGTTCGGCGGCGGTGAACTCGGCGAGCAGCGCGTCGACGTCGGTGGCCCAGCCCTCGGGGTCGTCCGCGTCGTCGTCGGGTGCGGCGGGGCGCGCCCGCAGCTCGTCGAGGGCCGCGCGCACGAGCGCGGCGCCCTGTTCGATCGGGTCGCGGCGCCCGCCGAGCGGATCGCGCGGCCACTGGGCGGTCGGCGGGTTGTCGGCGAAGGGGTTGACGGCCTCGGGCGGCGGCGGATCGTCCCAGCGCGCGATGGTGGCGACGCCGAAGGCGGGGCTGTCGGGGTCCTCGTTCGCCTGCTTCAGGTCGAGCAGGAACTCCGAGGGCCCCTTCTGCGAGGTGCCGGTCTCGGGCCAGTAGTAGGCCGAGACCAGCAGGACCCGTTCGGTTCTGGTGAGCGCGACGTAGAAGAGGCGGCGTTCCTCGTCGAGGCGGCGGCTCTTGAGCGCGTCCTTGTGCTCGGCGATGGCGCGTTCGAGTTCGGCGCGATCGCCGACGCCGCTCAGGTCCAGGACCGGCACGCCCTCCGAGGCGTCGGGCTGGGCCCGGTCACCGCGCAGCGAGGTGGGCAGCTCGGTGAGCGCACCGAGCCAGGTGCTCAGCGCCGTGGTCGACGGGAACACCGTGGCGCTCACGTGCGGCACCGCGACGACCTCCCATTCCAGGCCCTTGGCCGCGTGCACGGTGAGCACCTGCACGCGGTCACGCGCGACCTCCACTTCGCCCGGCTCCAAACCGTTCTCGACGGATTCGGCGGCGGTGAAGAAGGCCAGCAGCCCGCTCAGCGAGGCGCGCGAGTCGGCCGCGTAACCGGCCACCACCTCGGCGAAGGCGTCGAGGTGTTCGCGGCCCGCGCCGCCGCCCGCGATGGCGCGCCGCGTCTGGGTCTCCACCCCGACGCCGATGGTGCGTTCGACATCGGCGACGAGTTCGACCAGGGGCTGGCCGCTGCGTTCGCGCAGCGCGGCCAGTTCCTCGCCGAGCGCGACGATCCGGGTGTAGCCGGACTCCGAATACTGGTCCGGCGCACCGGGATCGGCGATGGCGTCGGCCAGGCCCGCCTGCTCGGTGGGCTCCGGCGCGACCTCGCGCAACGCGCTCGCCAGGCCCGCGGCGTCGGTGATGGTGGTGGCGGCGTCCCCGGAGAGACTGCCGATCGAGAGCATCCGCGCCCGTCGCGCGAGCGCGGCCAGGTCGGCCACGCCGATGCGCCACCGGGCGCCGGTGAGAATGCGGATCGCCGCGCTGCCGGTGCCGGGCTCGGCGATCAGGCGCAGGGTGGCCACGATGTCGGCGACCTCCGGCGTCGCCAGCAGCCCGCCGAGACCTACGATTTCGACCGGCAGCCCCTGTTCGCGCAGCGCCTCGGCCAGGGGCGCCGCGTCGGCGTTGCGGCGGATCAGCACGGCCGAGGTCGGCGGTGGCCGCTCGGCCTCGCGTGCCGCCGCCCATTCGGCCGCGATCCGTTCGGCGATCCAGTCCCGTTCCTGCGCCACGGTCTCGGTGAGCGCCAACTCGACGGTGCCCTGCTCGGCCTGTGGTTTGGCGCGCAGCGCGTCCACCGTCGCGCCACCGGCAGCCTCGGCCCGCACGCGGAGCGGATCGGCCACCAGGTTCGCCAGCGCCAGGGCTTCCGGCGGATTCCGCCAGCTCGTCAGCAGCGGCAGGATGGGCGCGGGAACCCCCGGCGCCGCCGGGAAATCGGTGGCGAAGCGGGGCAGGTTGGCCGCGGACGCGCCGCGCCAGCCGTAGATCGACTGCATGGGATCACCGACCGCGGTCACCGCGAGCGCGCCGGAGTCGGCTACCCCGCCACGCGGCCCGGACGTCGCGACATGCGAATCCTCTTCCACGGCACCAGTTTCCCGCGCGGCGAGGTCGGCCGCCGCTGTGTGCTCGGCGTGCGCCCGGCCGGGCCGATCGCTGTTCCCGGCCCGTGCTGCCCTCGACGACGAGGGCGGCCCTGAGTTCGCGGTCCCGGCACCGGGCACAGACGGCGCGGGCGACCACAGCATCTCCTCGTCCGCCGCAGGGGGCGGCGCCGTCGCGCGCACTCGCACCGGTCGCGGTCGCGTCTGCCGCACGGCGTCGGCGTTGCCGAACAGCGCCGACAGCAGGACCCGCTGAGCGTGCCCGGTGTCCTGGTATTCGTCGAGCAGGACAAGTTTGAACCGGGCGCGTTCGGCCTCGGCGACCTCGGGATGGTCCACCGCCAGCTGCGCGGCCAGCGACATCTGGGAGCCGAAATCCAGTGCGCCGCGCCGGTTCAGCGCCTCGGCGAGCTGGCCGACCAGCGGCAGCAGCGCCACCCGCTCGCGTTGCGCGTCGACCACGCCGGTCAGCGCCTTGCTCGGCCCGCCGCGCTGCCGTGGACCGGCGGGCAGGGTGTAGACGAGCTTCTCCAGTTCCGCGTGCGCCTCGGCGAGCTGTTCGGGTTCCACCAGGTGCTCGGCGAGCTGGCCCGCGAGCGCGAGCACCGCCTCGGTCACCGAGACCGGGGTGCGCTCGGTGTCGAGATCACCGTCCCACGAACGCACCACCTCGTGCGCGAGCTGCCAGAGCTGGGTCTGGGTGAGCAGCGCCGCCGACGGTTCGACGGGCAGCAGCAGGCCGTGCGCGGTGAGCAGTCTGCCCGCGTAGGAGTGGTAGGTGCTGATCTCGGGTTCGGCGCCGGAGATCAGCGTGCGCAGCGCGCCGGTCGGGTCGATCTCGCGCACCAGCGGCGCGCCGGCCAGCCGGGCCAGGCGGGTGCGGATGCGGGAGGTCAACTGCTGCGCGGCTTTCCGTGTGAAGGTGAGGCCGAGCACCTCGTCGGGCGCGACCAGCCGGTTGGCCACCATCCACACCACGCGCGCGGCCATCGTCTCCGTCTTGCCCGCGCCCGCACCCGCCACCACCAGCGTCGGGCCCGGCGGCGCGGCGATCACGGCCGCCTGCTCGTCGGTCGGCGGCGGGAGGCCGAGCGCGTCGGCCAGCCGTTGCGGGGTGACGCGCACGCCGCTCACTCGTCGGTCACCTGCCGTCCGGTGTCCTGCACGGGGCAACTGCCCACGACGGGACAGTGCCTGCACCCGTCGTTGCGCACGGCCAGATATCCCGGTCCGCGGGTGGCTTCGGCGGCGTCGTGGATGGTGTCGCGCCAGGTCTCGAGGCCCTCGGCGTCCAGCGCGGTCTGGGCGCGCTCGGTGGCGCCGGTCTTGGTACTCGGCTTGGCGACGTAGACCAGCCGCGCGCCGCCCGGTTCGGCGGTGTCGTCCTCGTCGAGCGCCCCGTGCGCGGCCGCGACCTGGTAGGTCGCGAGCTGCGCGTGATCGGCGACCGACTTCGCCGACACCGGGTTCTTGCCGGTCTTCACGTCGACGATCACGAAGCGGCCCTGCGCGTCGCGTTCCAGCCGGTCGATCCGCCCGCGGATCCGCACCGCGCGCTCCCCCTCGGCGCGCGCGGGCAGCACGCAGTCCACCGGCACCTCGACCCCGGCCTGGGTGAGCTCGCCGCGGGTGTTGCGGATCCAGGCCAGGAAGGTCTCCAGCATGGCCTCGGTGCGGCGCAGTTCCTGGCGCGAGTGCCAGCCGGTCGCCGGATCGACGGTCTTCCACGCCTGTTCGAGGGCGGCGCGGACCTGCGCCTCCGGCACGTCGCCCGCCAGTGCCTGCACGAGCGTGTGCACCAGATTGCCCTTGACGGCGTGCGGGTTGTCACCGTCGGTGCCGCCGTGGCGTTCCAGCGCCCAGCGCAGCGGGCAGCTGCGCAGCAGTTCGACCGTCGACGGGGACAGCCCGATCGGCGTGTCGTCGTCCTCCCACAGTTCCCGGTCCGAGCTGAGCTCGGCGGTGCCGTACCAGTCGGCGGGATCGGTGCCGGGAACACCCGCGTCGGCGAGGCGGGCCAATTGCCGTGCGGCGCGCTCGCGCCGCTCGGGTGCGGTGGTGAGATCGCAGACCACGCCGCGCAATTCGGCGACAAGGGCGTGCATCACCAGCGCGCGACCGGGATCGGCGACGGGGAGCGCGCCGGGTTCGCCGTCGTCGTCCTCGCCGAGCAGTTCGGTGAGGAAGCGCGAGGGCACCAGATCCTGGTCGCCCGAGGCGGATTCGACCGCGGTGACCAGCAGCGAGGTGCGCGCCCGGCTGCACGCCACGAGCAGCAGCCTGCGTTCCTCGGCGAGGATCGGCGCGGCCCGGCTCGTCGTCGCGCCGGGATCGACACCGGCGACCAGGTCGACGAGGTCCTCGGTGTGCAGCAAGGTGCCGCGCGCCCGCGGGTTGGGCCAGATCCCCTCCTGCACGGCCGCGACCGCGACCACCTCCCACTCGCGGCCGGCGGCGGCGTGCGCGCTGAGCAGCGACACCGCATCGCCCTCGGCGGCCAGCGGCCTGCCCTGCTGCGGAATCTGCTGGTGCAGAAGGTATTCGACGAATCCGTCGATACTGGCGCGCGGCAGCCGGTCGACGTAGGCGGCCGCTGCGTCGAACAGTTCGACGGCGGCGTCGAGGTCGCGGTCGGCCTGCATGCCCGCGGCGCCGCCGCGCCGCGACTGGCGGAACCAGCGGCGCTCCAGCCGGGAGCTGGTCCACAGCGTCCACAGCACGTCTTCGAGACCCTGCCCGCGCGCCTGGGTCTCCTTCGCCTTGCCCACGGCACGCAGAACCCGCTGCAGCGGCGCGGCTTCGACCTCGGTGAGTCCGTCGAGCAGACGGTTCTCGCCGACGCCGACGATGAGGTCGCGCAGCACCTCGGCCGAGGACTGGTCGATCAGCGGGATCGCGGGCGGCTCGGGCTCGGGGCGCGGTGGCCCGGGGGGAGCCTGCGCCGCGGCGGGCATGGGCTCGGCGTCGAGGATGTCGATGTCGTCGGGAAGACGTTCGGCGACGTCCCAGTCGGGTTCGGGATCGGGGCGCAGCGGATCCTCGGGGGCGGGCGGCGGTGGCAGCCATTCGTCGTCGATCGGATCCGGTTCCGGCTCCGGCATTTCCGGCAGCGGGGGTGCTTCGTCCCACAGCAGGAACTGGTCGGCGTCACCGGCCGATTCGGCGCGAACGGCGGTGCGTTCCAGGTCGAGCACGCTGCGCCGGATACCGCGGCGCAGGCGGCGCAGGGCGATCTGGTCGGCGCCGCCGAGCGGACCCGAGAGCAGGTCCATGGCGTCCTCGGGCGAGAACATGGCATCGATGGCCCGGCGCGAGCCCGGCCGCGACGGGTCGCCCGCCAGCAGCACCCGCAGGGCGAGCACCATCCACGCCGCGCCGCGTCGCCGGGCCAGCGGCTCGGCCACGGCGGGCCTGCGCACCGGCACCCCCGCCGCCAGCAGGGCCCGCCGCAGCGGCGCCAGCGACAACGGCACCGACCGCACGATCACCGCCATCTCCGACCACGGGACCCCGTCGGTCAGATGCGCCCGGCGCAGGTGATCGGCGATCAGCGCCGCCTCCTTGGCCGCGGTGGCGAGCACCCGCACCCGCACACTCGCCTCGGGCGCGTCACTGTTGCCTTCCTCCACATCGACGCCGTGCGGCACGGCCGGATCAGCAAGGTGTCCCACGACCGGATCCACATCGGCACGGCGCGGCATGGCCGGATCGGCGGGGCGGCCCTCCGCCGGACCAACGTCAGCACGGCGCGGCACGGTCGGATCAGCGCGGCGGCCCGCAGCCGGATCCACGTCGAGACCGTGCGGCACGGCCGGATCGGCGGGATGGTTCGCGGCCGGATCGCTCGCGTGCGCGGCACGGAACGACGCATCCGCGCCGGGATCGCCGTCGGACGTCGCGTGATTCGCAGCCGGACCGCCGCGCGAGGTGGGGCGCGGATCGGTCTCGGTGGCGGTGCGTGTTTCGCTCGCCGGACCCTCGTCGGGGTGCGCGAACAGGTCGAGGTCGGGTTCTGGGGGCGCTTCCACGATCGGTGGCGGCTCGTTCTCCTTGCCCGGCAGGACCCGATGACGCGCGGACCCCGGCAGCCGGGCGGCGATGCGCGCGGTGGCCAGGCGGATCGGCGCGCCGCTGCGGTAGTTGTGCCGCAACGTGATCCGGCGCTGCGGCAGGGTGTCGAGGTCGGTGAGAAACGCCGCGTCGGCGCCGCGGAAGGTGAACACGGCCTGGTCCGGGTCGCCGGTGATCACCGTGCTCGCGCTGCCGCTGCCGATGGCGCGCACCAGGGTCGCCGCCTGCGGGTCGAGGTGCTGGGCGTCGTCGACGAGCAGGAACCGGGTGCGGTCGCGCTCGGCGGCGAGGAGATTGCGGTCACCGGCGAGCGCGTCCAGCGCGGCGCCGACGAGCTCGGCGGCGTCGAGCGCGGGCGCGGTGGCCTCGGGCGCGGCGACGCCGACCGACCAGCGCAACATCGAGGCCTCTTCGTACCGCTGGAAGAACCGGCCCGCCGCCACCCACGCGTCGTTGTCGTGTTCGCGGCCCAGCGCCATGAGGTCCTCGGGTCCGAGTCCGCGCTCGGTGGTCCGCAGCATCAGGTCGCGCAGTTGTTCGGCGAAGCCGCCCAGCGCCAGCGCGGGCTGGAGGCGGGGCGGCCACAGACCGCGCGCGCCCGCCTCGATGTCGGCGAGGTCGCCGCGCAGCATCTCGCGCAGCACCGCGTCCTGTTCGGCGCCGGTGAGCAGCCGCGGCGGCGGGTTGCCGTGCAGGTCGGCGTGTCTGCGCAGCACGGAGAACGCGTAGGAGTGCAGGGTCCGCACCATCGGCTCGGTACTCGCGCCGGGGATGCCGCCCGCGTGCGCGCCGAGCTGGACGGTGATGGCGTCGCGCAGGGCGGCGGCGGCCTGCTTGGTGTGGGTGAGGACCAGGATCGAGGCCGGGTCGGCGCCGTCGGTGATCCGCGCGGTCACCAGGTCGACGAGCAGCGCGGTCTTGCCGGTGCCCGGCCCGCCGAGCACCTGCCAGGGCCGCCAGCCCGGCCGCGGCGGCGCGGGCGCGGCCTGCTCGGCGAACAGCGCGCGAACAGCGGCGCCCCAGGCCCGCGGCCGGGGCGCCCGCGTCGTCCGGCGCACGAGTCGCACCGAGCTATCCGATCGCACCACATCGGCTATTGCAACAGACCAGTACGACACGCCAGGACACCCCGTCGGGAGTACACGCTGCGCGACGGAGCGCGACCGGCCAGAATGGCACTCGTGTCTCCGCTTCACGTACATCGTTTCGGCCCCGCCGACGGCCCCGTCGTCCTGGCGCTGCACGGGCTCACCGGCCACGGCAACCGTTGGGAAACCCTGGCCACCGAGCATCTCCCGCAGGCCCGGGTGATCGCTCCCGACCTGCGTGGACACGGTCGATCCACCTCCCTGCCGCCCTGGGACTTCGAGACGATCGTGGCCGATGTCGCCGACCTGGTGCGCGCGGAGACCGGCGGTCCGGTCGTCGTGGCCGGGCACTCCTTCGGCGGCGCGGTCGGCATCCACCTGGCCCGTCGGCATCCGGACCTCGTGCGGACGCTGGTCCTGCTCGATCCGGCGATCGGCATCGACCCGAAACTCATCGAAGAGGTCGCCCTCGCCAACCTCGCTTCGCCCGACTACACCGATGTCGCCGAGGCCCGCTCCGACAAGCAGCACAGCGCGTGGAGCCCCGACGAGGTCGACCCGGCGGCGCTCGAGCGCGAACTCGCCGAGCATTTGGTCCCGACCGAGGGCGGCCGCGTCGGTTGGCGGATCTTCCAGCCCGCGATCACCTCCTATTGGGGCCAATTGGCGCGCCCGTTCGCGCTGCCGCCCGCCGACCTGCCGACGGTCCTCGTGCGCGCCGGCAAGGTGGATCCGCCGTACGTGACCGCCGAGTTCCTGAGCGCGCTGTCGGACCATCTCGGCGACCGGCTCACCGTCGAGGTGTGGGACTGCGATCACATGGTCGCCCAGGCCCGCCCCGCCGAGTCGGCCGCGCTGATCGCCGCGTTCCTGTAGTCATGGCGGCGACCACCGAGGAACAGGTCGAGCGGGTACGCGCGTTCGTCGCCGCGATCCCGCCCGGCCGGGTCGCGACCTACGGCGACATCGCGCACGCCGCGGGTCTGTCCTCGGCGCGGACGGTCGGCTGGATCATGCGCACGGATTCCGCCGACCTCCCCTGGCATCGCGTGCTCGGCGCCTCGGGCCGCCCCGCCGCCCACCTGGCCACCCGCCAGTTGCGCCTCCTCGCCGAAGAGGGCGTACCCATCACCGACGGCCGCGTCGACCTCCGCACCGCCCGCCTCCAGCTGGACGGCTGATCACCACGCTCTGGTGGCGGAACGCTCTCGGGCGTTGCCGCCACCAGAGCGTGGTGATCAGCTGTCCAGGGGAGGTTCGCCGGGGAAGGGGCGGCGGATGGTGGGGTCGGAGGGGGCGACGGGCGGGGTGGTGGTCGCCAGCGTGGGGTCGGAGGGGGCGACGGGGCGTGCGGGCGGGGTCACCGGGCGCCGGGTCGGGCCGTCGGCCTGGGTCTGTGCCGATGGTGAGTGCACGGGCGGTGCGCTCGGGCGTGCGGGCGGCGTGGGGGCGGAGGCGCGGGTCGTGGCCGTACCGCGATCGACGGGTCGCGGGGTGCCCCCCGTCCGGCCCAGGCTCTGGCCTTTCCCCAGGCCTTGGCCCCTGCCCTGGCCCTGGCCCTGGCCCTGGCCCTGGCCTTGGCCTTGGCCGGGTCGACCAGACCCCAGCGGCGCCACGTACGGCAGGGGACGCGCGGGCGTGGACGACGGATTGCCGACTGCCGCCCCTCGGATCGGACCGCCGGGTACCGGCCCACGCGCGGACGGCGGAGCGATCGGGCCGCTCCAGTTCTTCGGCTGCGTGTCCACGGCGCCGGGAGGCCGCCCAGGCGAAAAAGAGGACCGGGCACCATGATTCACGCCGCGCCGCCCGGGCGTCCGGGAGACCTTGATCCACCAGAAGACGAGGACCCCGAGGATCGCGAAGACCAGCGACCACACGATGTACACGCCCAGAATCGCCATGTCGCGCTCGACGAGCCCGACCACGACGCCGAGCGCGCCCCACAATCCGCCGATCGTGACGACAACGACGAGGATCCCCCGGAACACGTCACCGACCATCGTCGGCTGCCCCGATCCACGACCTCGACCTGCCCCGGACATGCACACCCCTTGCCGAACACCGAAGACCACACGCCGAGCCGACGCCGCCGTTCCCCGACGCTCGAACGGCGCTGTCACACCCCGCTAGCATGACATTCGTGCCGACAACCCTACGCCGAATCCGATGACCGCCGCCGACGCGATCGTGCTCGCGGGTGGCCGCGCCAGCCGGATGGGCGGGGTCGACAAACCCGCGATCGTGATCGGGGGCCGGTCCATGCTCGACGCGGCGCTGGACGCGGTGCGCGAGTGCGGCGAGATCGTCGTCGTCGGCCCGCATCGTCCCGAGCTCGATGCCCGGATCACGCAGGTTCGCGAGGTGCCGCCGGGTTCGGGCCCGGTGGCCGCGATCGGTACCGGACTCACCGCGCTCGGCGCGGGCACGGCGCCGTGGATCGTGGTCCTGGCCGCCGACATGCCGTTCCTCACCGCCGACACGGTGCGCCAATTGCTGCTCCGGGCAAACGAATCCACCACCGACGCCGTCTTCGCCATCGACAGTTCCGGTCGGCCACAGTATCTCGTCGGGGTCTGGCAGCGGGAGGCGCTCACGTCCGCCCTCGCCGGGCTGGACGCCCTGGTGAACCAGCCGATGAAGGCGATCGTGCCCACCGAGACGACCCTGGTCGAACTGCCCGGCACCACCGACTGCGACACCGAGGAAGCCGTGCGCCGCGCCCGCGAATCCGTCGCCGCGACCCCGCTCACCCTCACCGAGGCCAGGGCACGCCTCGGCGCCGGCCTCACCGCGCTCGTCCCCTACGAGGCCGATCTGGGCGAGGTCCCCGGCGCCGCGCTCGCCGCCCCGCTCGTCGCCGCGGGCGCGCTGCCCCGCTTCGACGTCTCGGCGATGGACGGCTACGCGGTCTGCGGTGACGGTCCGTGGCAATTGCGTCGTGACATCGGATTCGCCGGTGGCGCACGGCCGGTCGGCCTCCTGCCCGGCGAGGCGGTGCGGATCGCGACCGGCGCGCACGTGCCCGACGGCACCACGTCTGTCCTGCGCGACGAGTTCGCCGCCGTCACCGGCGACACTCTCACTCGCCGCCCCGACACCCCGATCCGCGGCGACATCCGCCGCCGCGGCGAGGACCAGATGGTCGGCGATCTCCTCGCCCCGGCAGGCACGCGGGTGAGCACCGCCCTGCGCTCGGCGGCCGCGTCGGTCGAGGTCACCACCGCGCTGGTCCGCGGCCCGGTGCGGGCCCGCATCGTGATGACCGGCGACGAGATCCGCAGCACCGGCCCGCTGCAGGCCGGGCAGACCCGCGACTCGATCGGCCCCGTCCTGCCCGACCTGCTGACCGGCCTCGGCGTCCAGGTGGTCGACCGCGTCCACCTGCGCGACACGGCCCACGGCT
This sequence comes from Nocardia neocaledoniensis, assembly GCF_003182135.1. GTDB lineage: Bacteria > Actinomycetota > Actinomycetes > Mycobacteriales > Mycobacteriaceae > Nocardia > Nocardia neocaledoniensis. The sequence continues at coordinate 300,657 of NZ_QGTL01000002.1, forward strand.
TCGACGACATGCTCACCGCCACCTCCGGTTTCGACCTCCTCCTGGTGGTCGGCGCGACCGGCGGCGGCGCCGCCGACCAACTGCGCACCGCCCTCACCCGCGCGCAGGCCCGCGTCGTCGTCCCCCGCCTGGCCATGCGCCCCGGCGGGTCGACGGTCGTCGCCGAACTCCCCACCGGCCCCACCGTTCTCGGCCTCCCCGGCAACCCTTTCGCCGCCATCGCCGTCCTGCTGGCCCTCACCCCCACCCTCGTCGCCTCCCGCACCGGTGCCCCCGCACCCCGCGCCGTCCGCGGTCCCCTGCACAACGCCGCCGCCATCGCGGGCCCCGTCCAGCGCATCACCCCCGCCCGCCACGCCCCCGAAGGCGGCTGGCTCGGCGACCCCAACGTCCGCACCGCCCACCTCGCCGGCCTCATCGACCGCGACGGCCTCGTCATCGTCCCCCCGAACGCCCCCGACGGCACCACCGTCGAATTCCTCCCCCTCCCGGCCTGAACCGCCCGCGTACGAGGAAATCCGCACCGCCTCTACCAGCGAAGATGCGGCTTGGCGGGATCCGGTAGAGTGATCGGCCAGAGTTGTCGCGGGGCCGATCGGTCACGGTGGCGGGGAAGCCGGAGTACACGGAGGGGACGCTGATGCACGCTAGGTGGAAGGTTCTTCCAGCGATTGCTGTGGTGGGTGTGCTGGTCGGTGGTTGCGGGGGCAACGAACCGAGCGAAACGGCACAGCCGGGGACCACGGTGGTGACGGCGCCGACAAGTTCGGCTGATCCCGATGCGGGGCTGTGGGATCCGTGCACGCTGCCCGACGCCACACTGACCGCCGTCGGTCTGAATCCAGCGACCGAGGAGAAGGACGTCGCGGGGGTGAAGTTCGAAGACTGGAAGGTGTGCAGCTGGACAGATTCGAAGAAGACGTACACCTTCGGTGTCTTCACGACCAGCCACACCTTGGACGAGGTGCGACAGCGGTCGGATTACGGGGACTTCGTCGATGCCGAGGTCGGCGGCAAGAAGGCTCTTCAGTATCGGTCGACCGGCTCGCGGCACGACTTCTCGTGCAGCATCGCGGTGCAGCAGCCCGGCGGCGGCATGGTGGACTTCGATGTCCTGGTCCGGCACAGTGCACGCGACGTCGCGGCAGAGCCGTGCGCCGAGGTACGGCGTCTGGCCGACCTGCTGATCGTTGACGTTCCGAGCCGCTGATGCCGGTTCCACAGATCGATCCCTCGGAGTGGAAGCGGCTGGAATCCCAGGCGGCCGCAGGCTCTTTGACGATCAACCCCGACGTCGGCAGGTCGCTCGCTCAGGTCTGCGACACCCACCTCGACAACCTCGAAAAGCTCCTCGCTGACGTCAGCTATATCGAGAAGGTCACAGGTTTCGGAACCTTCAACTCCAGCGCGATCCTCGAGAAGAAGTTCTCGCTCACCGCCGTCGGCGGGGACCGCTCATTGGACGAGACACTGCGAAAGCACGTCGAGGCTGTCACCGCTGCCAAAGCCGCCGTTCTCCAAGCAATCGCGAACTTCGAAGCCCAGGACACCTACAACGCCGGGCAATTCACCGGTCTCGGGGGGAACTGATGACCTACGAAGACTACAAAGCCAGAGTCATTGCCGCACAGGAGCTCTGGAACCAAGAGCGCAGCGGGATCTACCTCACCCAGCATCTCGCCCAACTATCGACAATCTTTGCCGGTGAGACGCAACCGAATCATCTCAACGGAAACGACGACAGCTACGACCACATGACCTTGGCCCAGATGCAGAGCGCCGTCGCGGCGATGAAGCCGAGTGCTGTGCAGGGCGCGTCGGAGGCGTGGTCGAAGATCAGCACCGACCTGTCGACCACCCTGCAGGCCTTCAACAAAGCCTTCGAAGCCGTCAGCACGGGACCGGATGGCTGGGACGGCCAAGCCGCGAGCGCGGCGGTCACCGCGGTGGGGAACTATGTGCAGCAGTCCGCGTCGCTGCCGGCGGCGGCTTTGGCCGTCAGTCTCAAGCTCGCGGAGATGAAGACCGGGCTGGAACAGACCCAGACCCTGATGCCCGGGCTCACCGAGCGGCCGACGCTCACCGACAAGACTCTTCCGACCGACGGCGACACCAAGCTCGGTGACTACCAGGGCGACGAGGCCGAGGAAGAAGCCCGGCGCATCCTGCGCACCGTCTACGGCCAGGTCGCCGTCCAATCCGACACCGGCGTCCCCTTCATGCCGACCGCACCGAAGATCGTCGCCGAGGACGGGGGCGGGGATCCGTCCGCCCTGGGCGGCGGTACCTCGGGACCGACGGGCGGCAACACCGACACCTCGGGGACGGGCGGCGGGCAGCAGACGCCCGAGGACACCGGCGGGGACCAGACACCGCAGGAGACCGGGAATCCGACGGCGACGGACGGCGATTCGTCGTCACCGGACACCGATCCCTCGTCGACCGACGACGGCGACACCACCGCAGCGTCCACGGCCACACCCACCACGACGAATCCCAATGCCGCGCAGGCGGGTACACCCACGACGGCAAGCCCGTCCGCGCAGAATCCAGCCACGGCGACACCCCTGGGAACCACTCCGGGCGCCGGGCGCGGTGGCGGCGGTTCCGGTGGCGGCGGCGGCCGGGGCGGCACCTCGTCCGGCGCTCCCGGGGCCGGCCGTTCGGTGACGGGCGCGCCGAGCGGCACGGGCCAGCCCGCGGCGGCCGCGGCGGGCCGGGCAGCGGCGGCCGGCACGGGCCGCGCGGGCATGATGGGCATGCCCGGCATGGGCGGCGCCGGCGCTCGTGGCCAGAACGACGACGAACACCGTGGCGTCCCGGACTATCTGATCAATCAGGAGAACGGCGAGATACTCACCGGGATCGGCGACATCAGAACGGTGCCACCGGTGATCGGCGGGGACGACGGTGCCCAGCAGTAGATTCACCGGGCAGGAATTCGACATCCTGTGGTCGGCCTACGGTCGTGACCGTTTGCCCTATCCGCTGCGATTCCGTACCGATATCGAGGAATTCGACGCGTTGCGCCGCGATCGCGAACGCGCGGTGGCGAATTTGCTCGACAAATACGATCCGGGTGCAGAACGCGCGCTGGGCACACTGCTGAATCCGGATGCCCGGCTCGAATCGAAAGGATTTGCCGGAAAAGGCGATCCGCGAATCATCCGATTCCACGGCGCGATTCGCGGCGAGGAGGGCGCCGCGCTCACCCAGGAACCCGGCACCGCCGAGGACACCGGTGGCGAGGTGGTGCTCACCTGGGGCGCGGCCGACGAGGTCGCCGCGGCGGCGGTCGCGGCCCTGCCCGAATGCGGTCCGGGCACACGGGCGCCACTGGAGATTCCGCGAGCCCGCATCGCCGAGGAGGACGAGCACTTCGAGTACCGCAGGGGCGCGATGTCGGCGGCCGAGCAGGTCGATCGCCTGTTCCGCCGGCCACGCTCCGGCTACGGCGAGATCGCGGCGTATTCCGGCGGCGCGGTGGATTCGCGCCCGACGCCCGCGGTGCGCACGTTCTGGTGGATGGACTACCCGGACGGTCGCTACTACGCCCGGACCGGCGACCCGATCATCGCCGAACCACTGGACGGCGCCCGCATGGTGGCCGGTATCCGGCAGATGCTGCGTCGCGCGCAGCGACACCATCGCGGCGAATAGTCCCCGCGCAACAGGCGATTTCCCGACAATTCATGTTCAGGCAAATATTGTCGAGGAATCGAATTGTCGAACAATGGACACGCCGCATTCGCGCCGCTCCGCGCACTATTTTCCGAACACCTCTATCGCGCCGCATTTCCGCTGGCTATCGTAGGCGCGTTAGGCGAAACACTATCCCTCGGAAAGGACCGTGTGGAGATGGCTGACAAGTCCAAGAAAGCGCCTAAGAAAATGCCCAAGCAGATGTCGCGGCAGCAGCAGCAACAGCGACAGGAGCAGATGGGCGACGAATCGCAAGGCATGACGCGAGCCGGCCAGGAAGATCGGCGTGAACCGCGCCGCCCCAGCCAGCACTGATCCTCGTGTGTCGACGAGCCGCCGGTCCCCCTTCCGGCGGCTCGTCCACGTCAGGAGCCGACGCCGAGCAGCGCGGGGGCCACGGATTCGGCCTGGACGCGGCGGGCCGTTGGATCGGGGGTGGGGACCGCGTCGAGCAGGCGGCGGGTGTACTCCTGGGCCGGTGCCGCGAAGACGGTGCCGACCGCGCCGGATTCGACGATCCGGCCCTGCCGCAGCACCACCACCCGATCGGCGACCTGATGAACGACGGCCAGATCGTGGCTGATGAACAGGCTGGCGAAGCCGTATTCGGCGCGCAGGTCGGCGAACAGGTCCAGCACCTGCGCCTGGACCGAGACATCGAGGGCGCTGGTCGGTTCGTCGGCCACCAGCAGGCGCGGCGCCAGGGCGAGCGCGCGGGCCAGCGCGACCCGCTGACGTTGCCCGCCGGACAGTTCACCCGGCCTGCGGTCCGCGTAATCCCTGGGTAGTCGCACCGATTCGAGCAGATCACCCACCTTGGACCGCAGCAGCGAACCCGACGCGACGCGATGCACCGCGAGCGGCTCGCCGATGGCGTCGGCGACGCTGCGGCGCGGGTCCAGCGACGCGCTCACATCCTGGTGCACGAGTGCGACATTCCTGCGCAGCGCGCGCACTTCCCGTGGAGACAACCCGGCGAGCGAAACTCCTTGCAGGGTCACGGTTCCCGAGGTAGCGGGAACGAGCCCGAGGGCGGTGCGCCCCAACGTGCTCTTGCCCGACCCCGATTCGCCCACCACACCGAGCACTTCCCGTGGCCCGAGGGTGAGGGAGATGTCGTGCAGCGCGGGGAAGGACGGGGCGCCGTGCCGCCCGGGGTACACCACGGACAGGTCTTCGACGCGCAGCACCTCGCGATACTCGGCTTCCGCGGTGCCGCCGCCCTTCTCGGCCACGACGGCGGGCCCGCGCGTGATGACCCGCCGCAGGACGCCACGTGGCCGAATACGGTCACCTGCCGCATCGTGGTCCGAACCGGCGACGGAATCGTCCCTGCCGCCCTCGCGGGCAGAGGCGCCCCGCGCGACGACTGGATCGGCGGCACCGCGGCCGGTTTCGCTTCCACGGGAACCGGATTCGGCGCCGACGCCGTCGGCGCGACCCGCCGCGCCGTCTCCGGCGACAACAGACCGGTCGTCGCGCCCTGCGAGATCCGTTGCGCTGCGGCCGGCTTCGTCGCCACTGCCGACGGCGGACGCTTCGGCCCCGGGCAACCGCGGTACCGAGGCGAGCAACGTACGCGTGTACTCCTCCCCCGGCTCGGCGAACAACCCGAACACCGACTGCTCCTCCACCACCCGGCCCGCCCGCAACACCACGACGCGATCGGCGATCTCGGCGACCACGCCCAGGTTGTGGGTGATGAACAGGACGGCCGTGCCCCGCTCCCGCTGCAGCGACCGGAGCAGGTCGAGGATTTCGGCCTGCACCGTCACGTCGAGGGCGGTGGTCGGTTCGTCGGCGATGAGCAGGTCCGGATCGCCGGACAGTGCCAGGGCGATGACCACGCGCTGCTTCTGCCCACCGGACAGCTGGTGCGGATACCAGCCGAGCCGCTGCTCGGGCTCCGGGATGTCCACGGCGGCAAGCAGTTCCACCGCGCGTGCCCGGGCCGTTTTCGTGTCGCGGACACCGTGCGCCCGCAGGGCCTGCACCAACTGGGTACCGATCTTCTGCACCGGATTCAGCGCGGTCTGCGGTTCCTGGAACACCATGGCCGCCGTGGTGCCCCGCACCGCGCGCAGTTGCGCTTCGGTCGCACCGACGATGTCGGTGTCGGCCAGCCGGACGGTGCCCGCGGCGGTGGCGGTGGCGGGCAGCAGGCCGAGCACGGAACGCGCGGTGAGCGACTTGCCCGAGCCGGATTCGCCCACCAGCGCGACGATCTCACCGCGCCGCACCCGCAGGCGGACGCCGTCCACCACGGTCCGCTCGCCGAATCGGATGGTCAGCTCGTCGATGTCGAGCACGACCTCGCCGCTCATGTCACTCTCCTTGCCCGGCCCAGTGCCTGGGCGATCAACAGAAATCCGAGGGTGAGGCCGGCGACGACGACCAGCGGTCCCACCGCCATCCACGGGTTGGCGTCGAGATTGCCGATGGACTCGCCGATCAGCGACCCGAGCGAGGGCTGTGGCGGCAGCACCCCGATGCCGATGAAGCTCATCGCGCCCTCGATGAACACCGCCACCGACAGCGACAGCGCGAACTGCACGCCCAGCGGCTCGAGCACGTGCGGCAGCACGTGGCGGCGCAGCGTCCACCAGGTGTCGGCGCCGATGACCTCCGACGCCTCGACGAAGGGCTGCTCGCGCACCGCGAGCACGGCCGTGCGGATCTGGCGCCCGAAGATCGGGATCTCGGCGGCGATGATCACGATGACCACCGCGTGCGCGCCCGGCCCCGTGATCGCGGTCAGCGCGATGGCGAAGATCAGCGAGGGGAACGCCAGGATCAGGTCGAACACGCGCTGCGCGGTGACGTCCGCCAGCGGGTGCACGGTCGCCGCGAGCCCGACCAGCGAGCCGATCGCCGCGCCGACGGGCACCGCGAGCAGCACGATCACCAGATCGACCCGGATACCGGCCAGCACCCTGGACCACACGTCGCGATTGAGATGGTCGGTGCCGAGCCAGTGCTCGGCGCTCGGGCCCACCAGGTTGGCGCCGGGAATCTGGGCGAGCGGGTCGTAGGCGCTGAGCACTCCGGCGAGCACGCCGGCCAGGGCGATCACGCCGACGAGCACGACCCCGGCCAGACCCTGCCCCCGACGCAGGGCCGTGAGCGGGTGGCTCGATGTCGTCGGCGGCGCCACCTGCGTGACCGTCATGACCGTCCCCCGATCCGGATCCGCGGATCCAGCCAGGCGTGGGCGATGTCGGTGACCAGCTGGATCACCACGAACACCACCACCGACAGCAGCAACAGCACCTGCACGAGCGGATAGTCGCGCCTGCTGATGCCCTGTTCGATGAGCTGCCCGATGCCGGGCCACACGAACGCCGCCTCCACCAGGACCGCGCCGCCGAGCAGCTGCCCGGTCTGGATGCCGAGCACGGTGAGCATGGTCGGCAGCGCGTTGCGCAGCGCGCCGCGGGTGACGATCTCGCGATGCGCGACACCCAGCGAACGGGCCGTCAGCACATAGGGTTTCGCCAGTTCGGTGCGCAGCGACTCGGTGAGGAACCTGGTCAGCGCCGCGGCCACCGGCAGCGCCAGGCAGATCGCGGGCAGCAGCAGGTACTGCACCGCGATGTCGGGCCGCGCGATGAACCCGTCCGGCGGCACACCACCGGCGGGCAGGACCGGGATCGCCACCGCGAACACCAGCACCAGCAGCGGCCCGACGACGAAGGTCGGCAGCGCGACGGCGACCGTATTGGCCGCGGCGACAATGCTGTTCAGCCAACGAGTCGGCCACAGCACCGAGGCGACCGACACGGCCAGGCTCACCAGCACGGCCAGCAGCAGCGCGGACACGGTGAGGACCAGCGTGTTGGTGAGCCCCCGCCCGACCAGGTCGGTGATCTGCCCGCCGATGATGTAGGAACGGCCGAGATCCAGGGTGAACAGGTCGGCCAGCCAGCTCAGGTACTGCACCGGAACGGAACGGTCGAGTCCGAGCTGATGCCGGATCGCCGCGATCGACTCCGGGGTGGCGTCGTTGCCCGCCAGGATGGTGGCCGGATCGCCGGGCACCAGCCGCAGCAGCAGGAAGATCAGTACCGAGGCCGCGAACAGCACGAGCACCGCCGACGGCAGCCGGTGCAGCAGATAGCGGGTCATGACAGGAAGGTGTCGGTGAGGACGGGTTCGCGGCGTTTGGTCCAGCCGAAACCGTGCACCTTGTTCGCCGACGAGTACTGCTGGAAGCGCACGCCGATCTCGATCAGGAACAGTCCTTCCAGCAGCTGGTCGCTGATGGCCTGGTAGGCGCGCACCGCGTCGGGGCCGGTGGCCTGCGGCAACTTCCAGGCGGCGTCGGCGGCGCCGGTGTAGGCGGGCGAGTCGTAGCGCGAGGCGTTGCGGCGGGCGTTGAACGGGTAGGCGCTCACCGTCAGGGTGGACGGCACGAACTGGGCCCACGAGTGGTCGGTGACCCACAGGCCCCGGAACTGCTGGCCGGTGAGCTGTTTGACGAAGGTCGCGGCGTCGACCGGGTCGAGGACTACCTCGATGCCGATCTCGGCGAGGTTGGCCTGCACGATCTGGGCCACCTCGTCGTATCCCGGCGCGAACGTCAGCGGCAACCGCGGCGGCTTGCCCGCCTGGGCGAGCAGTTCCTTGGCCTTGCCGATGTCGCGACCGAATCTGGTGTTGCGTGATTCGTCGTAGGCGGGTGAGGTCTTCGGCCACGGCGCGTTGAGCGGGTAGCCCGCACCGCGGAACACCTCGGCGATCACCCGCTCGCGGTCGAGCCCGTACGCGATGGCTTGGCGCACCCGGAGATCGGCGAGCGCCGGTTCGGTGACATTGACACCGACGTAGATCTGCAGCTCGGCGCCTTCGAGATTGTCCACCTGGAAGCCGCCCGACTTGCCCAGGTTCTCGGCGTCACGGAAGGCCAGTTCCCTGGCGACGGCGATCTGTCCCGATTTCAGCGCGCTCAGCAGCGCCGTCGGATCGGGGATGATCGACACCTCGACGCGGTCGAGATAGGGCCGCTCGGGAATCCGGTAGTCGGGATTGCGCTCGAAGATCAACTGCGAGTTCGGGATCCGCTGCACGTACTTGAACGGTCCGGTGCCGATGTAGACGTCGCCGGTGCCGAGCCGGTCGATGGACTCGCTGTCCAGGATCGGCACGGTGTCGAGCAGGTCGTAGATGTTGCTCAGCGGGTGCGCCAGCTGGAGCACGATGCGGGTGGGCGAGACGATGTCGAAGCCGGTGACCGCGGCGGCCGTACTGCGCAGCTGCGCCGACCATTTCGCGTCGGCGTAGGTGCGGATCGAGAATTCCACGTCCTTGGCGGTGAACTGCCTGCCGGAGTGGAACTTCACGTCGTCGCGCAGGTCCAGCGTGATCGAGCGGCCGTCGGCGGCGAGCTGCCACGCCTTCGCCAGCAGCGGTCGGGGTTCGAGCTTGTCGTTGGGGTAGCGGATCAGCGACTCGTAGACCAGGCCGATGACGACCGGCGTCGCCGCGGTGTTGGTGAGGATGTTGGCTGGCACGAGGTCTTCGCGGATGCCCACCTTCAAGGTGCCGCCGCGCACCGGGGTGGCGTCGCGGCCGCCCGCTTTCTGTTCCCCCACCGCGGACGTGCACGCGGCCAGCGCAGCGCCGCCGAAGATGGCGGCCGCGGCGATTCCGCCGGCGCGCAGGAAGTTACGGCGGTCCAGACCACCGGAGGTGAAGCTCATCGTGGGATTCCTCGAAGACACGTCGGCCCGCGAGGCGGGCCGGTCGGCGCGGCACTCGGCGGCGCCGGGGAAAGGGAGACATCGGCCGTTCGGCCGCGTCCGTCAGCGGACGGACGTCAGCCGCGCTGGACGCGACACGAACAGCAGCTGGTGGGCTGGGTCGTGGGCACGGCAGTGACGCTAACAAGTAGCGAAGCGAGGGTCACCGATTCCACGCACCCTGCACATAATCCTGGTGACCAGCGGATATCTCGCCTTTACTGCCGGTCATGCCAGTTCCCTCGCACGCTCGCGGTTACGAATCCTTCGGCGGCTCGGTCGGCCGCACCGCCGCCGATTCCACGCCGGAGTGGACCGCACCGCCGACCGCGCCCCGGGGCGCGCCCAATATCGTCGTCGTCCTCGTCGACGACATGGGTTACAGCGACATCGGCCCGTTCGGTTCCGAGATCGAGACGCCGACGCTGGACCGGCTCGCGGCGAACGGGGTGCGGCTGTCGAACTATCACACCACCCCGCTGTGCTCGCCGTCACGGGCGGCGCTGCTCACCGGAATCAATTCCCACCGCGCGGGTTTCGGGTTCGTCGCCAATACCGACCCCGGCTATCCCGGATTGCGGCTGGAACTGGCCGACGATGTCCTCACCTTGCCGGAGATCTTGCGCGCCAACGGATATGCCACCTACGCGGTCGGCAAATGGCATCTCGTCCGCGATGCCACCATGAACCCGGCCGCGCATCGGGATTCCTGGCCGACGCAACGCGGTTTCGACCGCTACTACGGGTCGCTGGAGGGACTGAATTCCTTCTACTACCCGAATCAACTGGTCTCCGACAGTTCGGTGGTCGACGTCGAGGAATATCCCGAGGGCTACTACCTGACCGACGATCTCACCGACAAGGCGCTGTCCTACATCAAGGATCTGCGCGCGCACGACGCGACGAAGCCGTTCTTCCTGTATTTCGCGCACGTGGCCATGCACGGCCCGCTCCAGGCCAAGGCGGCCGACCAGGCGAAGTATCGCGGCAAGTACGCCGAGGGGTGGGACGAACTGCGCAGGCGGCGCTTCGCCGAACAATTGGCGCAGGGCCTCTTCCCGCCGGGGACCGAGCAGAAGCCGCGCAATACCGAACCCGGTTACGAAGCGGCCGAATGGGATTCGCTGTCGGCCGACGAGCAGCGGCGCTACGCCAAGTACATGGAGGTGTACGCGGGCATGGTCGACAGCATCGACCAGAGCCTCGGCCGCATCGTCGACCTGCTCGACGAGCTCGGCGAACTCGACGACACGATCATCGTGTTCACCTCCGACAACGGCGGCACCGCCGAGGGCGGCCCCGAGGGCACCCGCTCCTACTTCGCCGAGTTCGCCCACATCGACGATCCCGACTGGATCGGCGACGTGCCGCACGACGAGGACCTGATCGGCACCGCGAAGCTGGGCGTGCACTATCCGCGCGGCTGGGGCCAGGCGTCGAATACGCCCTTCCGCTTCTACAAGGGGCAGACCTTCGCCGGCGGGGTGCGGGTGCCGCTGGTGGTGTCGTGGCCCAAGGGCCTGCCACGCGGCGAGGGCGACGGGGGGATCCGGCACGAGTACGCCTATGTCACCGATCTCGCGCCGACCCTGCTCGACCTTGCCGGACTGGATCGGCCATCGGTCCGCAACGGGTTGCCCGCCAAGGACTTCGACGGAGTATCGGCCGCCGCACTGCTGCGTGATCCGGCCGCGCCGACCGCGCACACGGAGCAGTACTCGGAGATGACCGGGCATCGCGGCTACTACCGCGACGGCTGGAAACTGCTGTCCCTGCACGAACGCGACGCCGACATCGACGCACCGAACTGGCAGCTGTTCGACGTGCGCGCCGATCCCACCGAACTGCACGACCTGTCCGATCGCTACCCGGACAAGGCCGCCGAACTCGCCGCCGCCTGGGACGAATCCGCCTGGGCCAACACCGTTTTCCCGCTGCTGACCCGCGCCGATCTGTTCCGGCGGCGACCGGAGGAGGCGCGGTTCGCCGCGCCGGTGCGGCTGCTCCCCGGCACCCCGACACTCGAGCGCTACCGCTCGCAACGGCTCATCGCGTACCGCGACTTCACCATCACCGCCGACCTGTCCCGATCCCGCCCGGCCGGACTCGGCGACCTCGCGCCCGCGCACGCCGGCTATCTGCCCGGTGACGAAGGTGTTCTGGTCGCGCACGGTGATCCGCTCGGCGGCTATCTGCTCTACATCGAGGACGGTGAGGTGGTGTTCGGGCTGAACAGCTACGGCCGGTACGACTCGATCGGGGTGCCACTTCCGGCCGGGACGCGCGAGATCACCGTGCGCGCCACGGTCCGGCCGCGACTGCGCTGGGACTTCGTCGTCGAGGTCGACGGCACCCCGCTCGCCGAACTCACCGACCAGGTCCAGCTCGTCGGCATGGCGCCGTGGACCGGCATCTCGGTGGGTGTCGACGCGCGCGGCCCGGTGTCGTGGGACCTGCGCGAACGCCGCGGACCGTTCCGCTACACCGGCGCGCTGCGCGCGGTCACCTACACGCCGGGGCCCATCCAGGTGCCGACGACGACCATCGACGCGGTCGAGCGGGAGGCCGAGTACGTCGCCGAATAGCACGCCACCCGCCGCTCGGCCGACCCCGCGAGGGACGGGCGGTACGCGGGAACACGGGTCCCCTCGTCCCGGACGGAGGAGGGACCGGGGCGACCAGGCCCGACCAGGTCGGATACCGTTTATCGGCACGATGACGGACAGGCAGTGAGGACACCGATGGACGACAGTTCGCTCACCTGGGATGACGGTGCGCTCGTCACCATCGACCAGCGCGGGCTGCCGCACGAGGTACGCGAGCTGCGCCTGGGCACCGTCGACGAGATCATCGAGGCGATCACGACCCTGGCGATCCGGGGAGCACCGGCGATCGGCATCGCGGGGGCGTTCGGCGTGGTCATCGCCACCAGGGCGCACACCACCGGCGTGGACGCGCCGCAGGGCGGCCGGCCCGGTGCCACCGCCGCGCAGGAAGGCGGCGCCGCCGCGGCAGCGGGCGTGATCGATGTCGCCGCGGTGCAGGCCGAGGCAGATCGGATCGCGGCGGCCCGGCCGACGGCCGTGAACCTGGCCTGGGCCGTCGAGCGGGTGCGGACGCGGATCGCCGAGGGCGCCGACGCGGTCCTGGCCGAGACACTCGACATGCTCGCCGAAGACGGGCGGGTCAATCTTGCCGCGGCCACGCACGCCGCCGACCTGGTGCAGCGGCTGTGTGGTGACCGGCCGCTGCGGCTGCTCACCCACTGCAACACCGGGCGCCTGGCAACCAGCGCGGTCGGCACGGCGATCGGCGCGCTGCGGGTGCTGCACGAGCGCGGCGCCGTCGAAGACGTGCTCGTCGACGAGACGCGACCGCTGCTGCAGGGCGCCCGGCTCACCGCGTGGGAGCTGGCCGAGGCCGGGATCCCGCACCGGCTGACCATCGACTCGGCCGCGGCGTGGGCGATGGCGACCGGGCAGGTCGACGCGGTGCTCGTCGGGGCCGACCGGATCACCGCCAACGGCGACGTCGCCAACAAGATCGGCACCTTCGCACTGGCGCTGGCCGCCCGTCATCACGGCATCCCGTTCGTCGTCGTCGCCCCGGAGTCCACCCGGGACACCGGCATGGCCACCGGCGCGCAGATCGTCGTCGAGGAGCGCGCCGCCGCCGAGGTGACCGGGTTCGGCGGAGTCGCCACCGCGCCGGCGGGAACCGCCGTGTTCAATCCGGCTTTCGATGTGACACCGGCCGAGCTCGTCACTGCGGTGGTGACGGAAAACGGTGTGGTCTATCGGAATTCGGTGGAGTTCGGCGAGCACGGACGAATGCTCAGCGCCGACATCCCGTGTTCCACTGACGACGCGCAGTCGGCGGCGCCCCGCGCGGACACCCGGGCCGAGCAGGGCCGGGCGATCGCGGCGGTCGCCCGGCAGCTCTACGAGCGCGGCTGGATGCCCGGCACCGCGGGCAACATCTCCGTGCGCGTCGGGGACGACGCACTCATCACCGCCAGTGGCCTGTCCAAAGGCGAACTACGCGAGGACGACACGGTGCGCGTCACCGTGGCCGACACGACTCCGTTGCCGGGGCAGCATCGGAAACCCTCCGCGGAGACCAGCATTCACACCGCCGTGTATCGCACGCGCCAGGCCGGAGCGGTGGTGCACGTCCACTCCCCGTTCGCCACGGCGCTGGCGACCACCGCCGCCGAACCGGGTGACGAGGTGACGCCCCTGCGGATCAGCGGCTACGAACTGCTCAAGGGTTTCGGCCTGGCCGATCCGTCCGCGGTGACGATCCCGGTGTTCCCCAACTGGCCGCAGGTGCCGCGCATCGGCACCGACATCGAGCGCTACCTGCGCGAGAACCCCGCCGCCCCACCGATTCTGTTCATTGCCGGGCACGGGATCACCACCTGGGGTGACACTCTTGCCCAGGCGCGCGACCGCGCCGAATGCCTGGAAGCCCTGTGCGAGTTGATCACCCGCACCGGACGCACCGCCGCCACGCCACTCGAGATCGGATAGCTCATGACCCTGCTGCAAGTGATGGCCGCCGACAACGCCGCCGATGTCCGTGTGCGCACCACCGACACCGCCGAGATCGGCGCCGAGCTGGCCGAACACGGTATCGCGTTCTCCCGCTGGGACGTTCTCGACGACGCCGCCGCCACCGACTCCGACACGCTGCTCGCCCACTACGGCCCGCGCATCGCCGAGCTGAACGCCGACGGCCGCTACCGGCACATCGACATCGCGCGCATCCATCCCGACGACGACAACCCGGAGTGGCCCGCCACCGCCGCCGGGGCCCGCGCCAAGTTCCTCGACGAGCACCGGCACGCCGAGGACGAGGTTCGCTTCTTCGCCGCCGGGCGCGGCTGCTTCTACCTGCACCTCGGCGACGCCGTGCTGGCCACCGTGTGCGAGGGGGGCGACCTGCTGTCCGTGCCGGCGGGCACCCTGCACTGGTTCGACATGGGCACCCGTCCCGATTTCATCGCCATCCGCTTCTTCGAGGAGGCCGACGGCTGGATCGGCGACTTCACCGGTGACAAGATCAGCGCGGGCTTCCCCACCCTCGACGAACTGCTCACCGCGCCGTGATCCGCGCGATCGTCCTCGACATCGAAGGGACCACCAGTCCCACCGACTCGGTGCGCACCGACCTCTACGGGTACACCGAGCAGCGACTGCCCGCCTGGCTGGCCGAGAACGACTCGGGCGCTGCCGAATCCGTGATCGCGCAGACCCGTGAGCTCGCCGGCGAGCCCGCCGCCGACACCGACCGGGTCGCCGAAATCCTCGTCGGCTGGCTGCATTCCGATGTCAAAGCCGAGCCGCTCAAGGCAGCCCAGGGCGCGATCTGCGCCCAGGGTTTCCGCGCGGGCGCACTGCACGGACGGTTCTTCGACGATGTTGTCCCCGCGCTGCGCGCCTGGCACGAAGCCGGACTCCCGCTCTACGTGTATTCCTCGGGTTCCGAACGCAACCAACGCGATTGGTTCGCCTTCGCCGAGGCAGGCGACCTGTCCGACCTGATCACCGACCACTTCGACCTGGTCACCGCGGGCCCCAAACGCGAATCCGCCTCCTACCGGACCATCGCGGACCGGATCGGCGTCGACGCCGCCGACATCCTGTTCCTCTCCGACCATCCCGGCGAACTCGACGCCGCCGTCGCGGCGGGCTGGCAGGTCATCGGGGTCCACCGTGCCGGCGAGCCCAATCCGCCACGCCCACCCCACCTCTGGGTCGCCACCTTCGACAAGGTGGATCTGCCGTCCTGACCGGCCGTGCGGGCGCTCGAACGACTCGACCCCGGCTGACGGATAAGCCGGGGTCGACAGCGTGGTGGATCAGGACGCGACGGTGACCTTGTCGCGTTCGTCCTGCGGCTCGTAGGTTTCCCAGAAGGTGGCGTTCTTGATGTCGAGGGCGATCGGGTCGAAGACCGGGTCCTTGCCCTCGCGCCGCTGACGCTCGTAGTCCCGCAGCGCCTTGTAGGCGGGCTGCTGGAGCACGAGGATGCCGAGGATGTTGAGCCAGGCCATCAGGCCGACGCCGATGTCGCCGAGGGTCCACGCGTCGGTCGCGGTGACCACCGCGCCGACCGCGCACGAGACCAGGATGACCGCCTGCAGCACCAGGGTGGTGTTGCTGGCGACGGTGCCGCGCAGGAACGGCACCGGGGTGGCCGCGTACTTGCCGACCAGGAACCGCAGGTTCGTGTCGGCCATGTAGTAGTAGGCGATGATCGTCGTCAGGCAGAAGAACGCCAGCGAGATGGCCACGAAGGTCGAACCGAAACCGCCCCACAGGGTGTCGACGCCGTGCTGCGCGTAGGCCGGGCCGACCGCGACGTCGGAGGGCAGCACGCCGCCGTCGGCGAGGACCTTGCCGTCGGCCGATTCGCCGTCGAAGACGCGGTAGGCGCCGGTCGACAGGATCAGGAAGCCGGTCGCGGTGCACACGAACAGCGTGTCGATGTAGACCGCGAACGCCTGTACCAGGCCCTGCTTGGCCGGGTGCGAGACCTCGGCGGCGGCGGCCGAGTGCGGGCCGGTGCCCTGGCCCGCCTCGTTGGAGTACACGCCCCGCTTGACGCCCCACATCACCGCGGCGCCGACGATCGCGCCGAACGCCGCCTCGGCGCCGAACGCGCTGCGGAAGATCAGGCCGAGCACCGAGGGCAGCTCGCTCGCGTTGGCGAAGACGATGACGATCGCGATCAGGATGTAGGCGACCGCCATGAACGGCACGACCACGGCCGCGAACGCGGCGATGCGCTTGACGCCACCGATGATCACGAAGGCGAGCACGATCACGGTGCCGAGCGCGACCACCCACTCCGAGACGCCCCACGCCTGATGCATCGCCGCTGCCATCGAGTTGGACTGCACGCTCGGCATGAGCAGACCGCAGGCCAGCACCGTGACCGCCGCGAAGATCACGCCGTAGACCTTGAAGGCGGGCGCGGCCTTCGTGTGCGCCATGGCTTTGCTGAAGTAGTAGGCGGGTCCGCCGCGGTACTCGCCGGTGACCCGGTCGCGGGTCTTGTAGATCTGGCCGAGGGTGCACTCGACGAACGACGTCGACGCCCCGAGGAACGCCACCGCCCACATCCAGAACAGCGCGCCGGGGCCGCCGAACGCGATCGCGGTCGCGACGCCGGCGATGTTGCCGGTGCCGATGCGGCCGGACAGCGACATGGCCAGTGCCTGGAACGACGACACCCCGGAGGCGGATTTCTCGCCGTGGATCAGCAGCCGGATCATGTCCGGGATCTGGCGAACCTGCACGAACCGAGATCGGATCGAGAAGTAGACCCCTGCGGCCAGACACAGATAGATCAGCGAGTCGCTCCAGATGTACCCGTTGATCGTGGACAGGAATTCAGCCACTGTTCGATTGCTCCTCATAGCCGTGATTACCGTCGGCTATGGTCGCACAGGCATGTAACCGGCAGATTGCTCCGTACATAAAGTTCGCGGAGCAGGTGCGCGTTCGGCCCGCGGCGTCAGCTCACCTGGGCACGTACGGCGCCGAGCTTGCCGCGCTGCACGGTGGCGAAGACGCGCCGGGCGTGGGCGGCGACGGGGCTGGTCGACCAGGGCGCCAGGGTGGTGGTGAACATGAGTTCGCACCAGGACAGGGCCGGGATCTCGCCCGCGGCGAGGGTGGCGATCAGGGACAGTTCGGTGTCGTGGCCGAGCCAGGAGGCCACCAGCCAGGAGGCGTCGAAGCGGCCGAGGAACTCCTCGGCGTCCTCGGGCGGGCCGTGCGGGGTGTCGACCGTGAGGTGGACGACGGCGGCGATCGCGTGCCGCATCTTCGCGTCCAGTCCCACCGCGTCGTGCAGCAGCAGGCCCTCCAGCGCCGAGCGTAGTTCCGTCCAGGGATCGTGTGCGATGTCGGGCATGGGGGACCTCTCCTGTGGTTCTTTCTGCGGGTCACGGCCACCGGCGATCGAACGCAGCGCGGGGGCGTCGGACTCGGCGGCGTCGACGAGATCGGTGAGCGGGCCCGACGTCCAGTCGAGCCGGCCGAAGGCCTGGCACCAGTCCAGGGCTGGGTTGTCGTCGGTGACGACGAGATCCAGCGCCAGGCCCGCCATCGATGCCGTGCAGGCCAGCGTGACCGCGTCGAGCCCGTCATCGCTGACCGACAGGTGCAGCGTGGCCTTCTCGGCGCCCGCGTCCTCGCGGGCCCGGCTCGCCAGCCAGATCGCGCGCCCCGCCGCGCTCATCGCCGCGCGGGCGGCGTCGCCGTGTGGATGGTCGACATCGGCGTCGAGAAAGGGGCCGTACCAGACCGCCCTGCCCTCCGCGCCGCAGACAGCGAATGTGTCGGAAAGGCCGTCGCCGGCGGCCGCGAGCCAGATGTGCGCGTCGTTCCCGTAATCCGTCACCCTCATCGGTTCTCCCCGAGATGTGCTGATCGAGCCGTGCGTTCCGGTTTCGATCCAATCGGCCGCGAACAGCCCTGTCCACATTTTGACCGGAATCGTGAGCCCCCCGTGACGTACATACACTCCCCAGTGAATTCACCGAACCGGCGATCCGGCGAATACACGTAATGCCCTGTTCCACTTATATGTTTCGTGCATGCCCTTCGTGTATTCGGATTCGGTGAACATCCATTTCCGCACCGGTACCGGCCGCGGTCCGACGGTCCTGCTCGCGCACGGTTTCCTGATGGACGAATCGATGTTCGATCCGATACGAACGATATTGGCGCGCAACGATGTCAATGTGGTCGCCTGGGACGCGCGCGGACACGGGCGCACCGGATACGGCCGCGATCCCCGGTTCGACTATTGGGACCTGGCCGAGGACGGATTGCGCGTACTCGACGCGATCGGCGCCGAGACCGCCGTCGTCGGCGGAATGAGCCAGGGCGGCTACGTGGCACTACGTATGGCGCTGCTGGCACCGGAACGCGTCCGCGCGCTGGCGCTGCTGAACACCGAAGCGGAGGCATGTACCCGCGCCGACGAGCTCCGGTACGAGGAATTCTTCGACGGATGGTGTGGCACAGGGGAATTGGTGCCACTGGCGGAATCGCTCGCACCGGAACTGATCGGCGGCGATCGGCCCGACATCTGGCAGTGGTGGATCACCCGCTGGCTCACCCACGACCGCGCGGCGATCCACGCGGCCGCGCGCTGCCTCGTCGACCGCGACTCGGTACTGCCGCGCCTGCGCGAGATCACCGCCCCGGCGCTCGTGCTGCGTGGCGAGCACGATCACAGCAGCACCGCCGAGAAGTGCGCCCGGCTGGCGCGGGGACTGTCCGGCGCCACAGCGGTGCGCACGGTCGCGGGCGGGGGTCACGGCTGCGCGCTCACCCACCCGGAACAGGTGGCCGAAGCTCTGCTCGAACTCGTCGCGGCGGATGCGCCCGACCTCGCGGCCCCGGTCGCGGTGGCCGGGATCTAGGTGATGGTGGTGTCGCCCGCAGGACCGCGAACGCCCAGGTAGTACTGGATACGGCCGGGATAGGCGACGGAATCGAGGCGGAACAGTTGGACGTCGACGGTGTAGTGCTCACCGGTGTGCAGGTCGCACAGCCGCATGGCGGTGTGTTCGCGACCATAGACGGTGTCGCCGTCGTCCCAGATCCGCCGGAAGTCGGGGTACTGCGCCAGTTCCTCGAGCAGTTCGGCGGACCAGTCCGCCCCGCCCTGCTGCCCGATCAGGCCGCGCAACCAGTGCACGGTCAGTGTGGATTCCTTCTCCCACTCCACCATGACCTTGCGCGAGAGGGGATTACCGAAGAACCAGCGCAGGATGTTGGCGTCCTCGACCAGGCCGGGGAAGGCGTGGTTGTACGAGTCGTTGCCCGCCAGGATGTTCCAGCGCGTGTCGACGTAGGCGGCGAGGTTGGGCTCCTGCAGGGCCAGCGTCCGGCGCATCTCGTCGTTGATCTCGGCTCGCAGATCCTCGACCGAGGGATTGTCCACGGGGGCCAGCCCGGCCAGATCGAACAGGTGCCTGCGCTCGATGTCGGTCACCGGCTCGATGCGGTCGAGATAGCGCACCAGCGCCTCGACGACGACCTGCGTCGGACGTTCCCGATCGCCGCTCTCCAGGTGGGTGATGTAGCTGGAGCTGACCCCGGCCGCGAAGGCCAGCTTCTCCCGCGAAATCCGGCGATCGTCGCGCAGGCGGCGCAGCAACCCGCCCAATGTCGGCGGCTTCGGCGACCCTTCCGGACCATCGGCTGTTGACTTCGATAGCACCGCAACCCTCCCTGTCTGCACGGCACCATCCTCGTGCAGGCTCAAACCTCGAACCATTCGCCGAACGGGAAAGTTGCCGTTTCTTTATATTGACGCGACAAGCACGCGAGAGCTACCGGTGGGCAACCACACGGGCCGCGGCGCATGGAAGGCCGCCCGGATGTGCGGGCCGTCACATTCTCCCTGTTCAGCGGCCCCGCCGGATGTGTAAACAAATGTAAACCGCCCGAGAAGCGGCGGTTTCGTAAGCATCACCGTCGCGGCCTCGACGCGCTCCGCGGCGGGGCCGTCACGCCTGCTCGGATCGCATTCACCCTGGTCGGCCCCGATTCGCCGGGACCGGCCCGCCGCGGGCCCGTGACCACGAGATTTCGCCGACCTCACAGCTCACAGGGGTGCCCACGAGGGTGTGAAAAGTTTGTTTTGCCGCGGCCCCGCGCCTCCTTACAGTTGCCGCTAACAGCCCGAATGCACAGCTCGAAGGGGGCGTCGTGGTTAATTCGCGCACTCATGGTCCGTCGCCCACCGATTTCGGCGACACCCTGCTGAATGTCGGAAAGTACTTTCAGCGCGGCGAGGTCTCGCCCGACCACCGGTCGGTCTACAAAGTCGGTGGCCGCGACGCGGACGCCTTTTACCGGGACCGCTGGTCCCATGACAAAGTGGTGCGCTCGACCCACGGCGTGAACTGCACCGGTTCGTGCTCCTGGAAGATCTACGTCAAGGACGGCGTGATCACCTGGGAATCGCAGCAGACCGACTATCCGTCGGTGGGCTCGGACAAGCCGGAGTACGAACCGCGCGGCTGCCCGCGCGGCGCGTCGTTCTCCTGGTACACCTACTCCCCCGCCCGGGTGCGCTACCCGTACGTGCGCGGCACCCTGCTCGAGCTGTACCGCGAGGCCAAGGCCGAGCTCAAGGACCCGGTGCTGGCCTGGGAGTCGATCGTCGAGGACCCGGCCAAGGCCAAGGCGTACAAGCGAGCCCGCGGCAAGGGCGGCTTCGTCCGCGCCGAGTGGTGGGAGGCGGCCGAGATCGCCGCCGCCGCGCACGTGTACACGATCAAGCAGTACGGGCCGGACCGCGTGGCAGGCTTCTCGCCGATCCCGGCCATGTCGATGGTCAGCCATGCCACCGGCGCCCGGTTCGTCTCGCTGATCGGCGGCTACATGCTGTCGTTCTACGACTGGTACGCCGACCTGCCGGTGGCCTCGCCGCAGGTGTTCGGCGATCAGACCGACGTGCCGGAATCGGCCGACTGGTTCGACGCCGGGTACCTGATCATGTGGGGTTCCAACGTCCCGGTGACGCGCACCCCCGACGCGCACTACATGACCGAGGCGCGCTACCGCGGCCAGAAGGTCGTGGTGGTCTCCCCCGACTACGCCGACAACACCAAGTTCGCCGACGAGTGGGTGGCCGCGCGCCCCGGCACCGACGCGGCGCTCGCGATGGCCATGGGCCACGTGGTGCTCAAGGAGTTCTTCCTCGAGAAGCAGACTCCGATGTTCCTCGACTACATCAAGAAGTTCACCGACCTGCCGTTCCTGATCCGCCTCGACGACGCGGCGGATCAGGGCGGCGCCCTGCCCGGCAAGTTCCTCACCGCGGCCGATCTCGGCCGGACCGGCGAAGGCGTCGAGCACAAGCCGGTGCTGCTCGATCAGGCCGGTAACCCGGTGGTGCCCAACGGTTCCCTGGGCCACCGCTTCGGCGAGGACGGCACGGGCAAGTGGAATCTCGACCTCGAGGGCGTCGACCCGCTGCTCACCCTGCTCGGTCATTCCGACGACGCCCCCGCCGAGATCGCGCTGCCGCGCTTCGACACCGACGCCGCCGAGACGATCCGCCGCGGTGTGCCGACCAAGATCGTCGCCGGCCATCGCGTCACCACCGTGTTCGACCTGCTGCTCGCCCAGTACGGCCTCGGCCGCGACGGCCTACCCGGCGAATGGGCCACGGGCTACGACGACGCCGACTCGCCCTACACCCCGGCCTGGCAGGAGGCCATCACCGGCGTGCCCGCCGTGCAGGCCGCGCGCATCGGCCGCGAATTCGCCGACAACGCCGAACGTTCCGGCGGCCGCTCGATGATCCTGATGGGCGCGGGCACCAACCACTGGTTCCACTCCGACCAGATCTACCGCGCCTTCTTCACCTTGACACTGCTGACCGGCTGTCAGGGCAAGAACGGCGGCGGCTGGGCCCACTACGTCGGCCAGGAGAAGTGCCGTCCCGTCACCGGCTGGGCCACGCTGGCCTCGGCGTCGGACTGGCAGCGCCCGCCGCGGCAGATGCAGGGGACGGTCTTCTGGTACCTCACCAACGACCAGTGGCGCTACGACCCGTTCACCTCCGACGCCTTCGCCTCCCCGCTGGGCAAGGGTAAGTTCGCCGGCCGTACCGCCGCCGACAACATCGCCTTGGCCAGCAGGCTGGGCTGGATGCCGAGCTACCCGACGTTCAACCGCAACCCGCTCGACCTCAGTGACGAGGCCGCGGCGGCGGGCGTGACCGCCGCCGAACACGTGGTCTCGCAGCTGAAGTCGGGCGAGATGCGCTTCGCCTGCGAGGACCCCGACGCGCCGGAGAACTTCCCGCGCGTGCTCACCGTGTGGCGGGCGAATCTGCTCGGTTCCTCGGGCAAGGGCAACGAGTACTTCCAGAAGCACCTGCTCGGCTGCGGCTCCAACCTGCAGACCACCGACGCGACCGGTGTGCGCCCGCAGGAGCTGGAATGGCGCGAGGAGGGCGCCGAGGGCAAGCTGGATCTGCTGCTGGCGCTGGACTTCCGCATGACCAGCACCACCCTGTTCGCCGACATCGTGCTGCCCGCGGCCACCTGGTACGAGAAGCACGACCTGTCCTCCACCGACATGCACCCGTTCGTGCACGCCTTCTCCCCGGCCATCTCCCCGCCGTGGGAGGCCAAGACCGACTTCGAGGCGTTCCACCGGATCGCCCGCGGGTTCTCCTGGCTGGCCGAGAAGCACCTCGGCACCCGCAAGGACATCGTCGCGGTGCCGTTGCAGCACGACTCCCCCGACGCGCTGGCGCAGGCGGGCGGCAAGGTGCTGGATTGGAAAGCCGGTGAGTGCGAGCCGATCCCGGGCAAGACCATGCCCAAGATCGTCGAGATCGAACGCGACTACACCAAGATCGCGGAGAAGCTCGCCGCGCTGGGCCCGCTGGTCGACACGCTCGGCGTGACCACCAAGGGCATCACCACCCACCCCGACGCCGAGGTCGAATACCTGGCCGGACAGAACGGCACCATCGTCTCCGGGATCGCGGCGGGACGGCCGTCGCTGGCCAAGGACACCCACGCCGCCGAGGCCATCCTCGCGCTCTCGGGCACCACCAACGGCCGTCTCGCGGTCGAGGGCTTCGAGGCGCTGGAGCGGCGCACCGGCACCGAACTGGCCGATCTCGCCAAAGAGGCCGAGGGCAAACGGATCTCCTTCGCCGACACCCAGGCCAGGCCGGTGCCGGTGATCACCTCACCGGAGTGGTCGGGCAGTGAGAGCGGTGGGCGCCGGTACTCGCCGTTCACCATCAATGTCGAGCGGCTCAAGCCATGGCACACCCTCACCGGGCGCCAGCACTTCTACCTCGACCACGACTGGATGATCGAACTCGGCGAGCAGCTGCCGATCTTCCGGCCGCCGCTGGACATGACCGCGCTGTTCGCCGAGCCCAGCATCGGCAACGTCAGCGGTAGCGGCGTCACCGTGCGGTACCTGACCCCGCACTCGAAGTGGTCGATCCACTCCGCCTACCAGGACAACCTGCACATGCTGACGCTCTCGCGCGGCGGGCAGACGATCTGGATGTCGGACCGCGACGCGGCCAAGATCGGTGTCGCCGACAACGATTGGATCGAAGCGGTCAACCGCAACGGCATCGTCGTGGCCCGCGCCATCGTGTCGCACCGCATGCCCGAGGGCACCGTCTTCATGTACCACGCGCAGGACCGCGCCGTGGACGTGCCGCGCATCGAGGGCACCGAGACCACGACCAAGGAATCCAAGGGCAAACGCGGCGGCATTCACAACGCGCTGACCCGGGTGCTGATCAAACCGTCGCACCTGATCGGCGGCTACGCCCAGCAGTCCTTCGCCCTGAACTACCACGGCCCCACCGGAAACCAGCGTGACGAAGTCACGACGATTCGCCGCCGCAACCAGAACGTGGAGTACTGACATGCGCGTAATGGCTCAGCTCGCCATGGTCATGAACCTGGACAAGTGCATCGGCTGTCACACCTGCTCGGTGACCTGCAAGCAGGCCTGGACCAACCGCGGCGGCACCGAGTACGTCTGGTTCAACAATGTGGAAACCCGCCCCGGACAGGGTTATCCGCGTCAGTACCAGGATCAGGAGAAGTGGAAGGGCGGCTGGACGCTGAACAAGCGCGGCAAGCTGTCGCTGAAGTCGGGCTCGCGGTTCAAGCGCCTGATGAACATCTTCGCCAACCCGGACCTGCCCACGGTCGAGGACTACTACGAGCCGTGGAGCTACGACTACGACAACCTGCTGGCCTCCCCGCCCACCGACACCACCCCGGTCGCGCGGCCGAAATCGCTGATCACCGGCGAGGACACCAAGGTCACCTGGGGCGCCAACTGGGACGACGACCTGGGCTCCGGTCCCGAAGCGGTCGGCAAGGACCCCTTGCTCGGCAAGCTCGAGGACAAGGTGAAACTGGAGTTCGAAGAGACCTTCATGTTCTACCTGCCGCGCATCTGCGAGCACTGCCTGAACCCGTCGTGCGCCGCGTCGTGCCCCTCGGGCGCGATCTACAAGCGCGAGGAGGACGGCATCGTCCTGGTCGACCAGGACAAGTGCCGCGGCTGGCGGCAGTGCATCACCGGCTGCCCGTACAAGAAGATCTACTTCAACCACAAGACGGGCAAGGCGGAGAAGTGCACCTTCTGCTACCCGCGCGTGGAGGTCGGCATCCCGACGGTGTGCTCGGAGACCTGTGTGGGGCGGCTGCGCTACATCGGCGTGATGCTCTACGACGCCGACGCGGTGCTCGAGGCGGCCTCGGTGACCGACGACAAGGACCTCTACCCCTCGCAGCTCGGCGTGTTCCTGAACCCGCACGACCCGCGGGTGATCGCCGAGGCAGAGAAGGCCGGCATCTCACCGGAATGGATTCAGGCCGCGCAGGATTCGCCGGTGTACAAGCTGATCGTGGACTACCAGCTGGCGCTGCCGCTGCATCCGGAATACCGCACCATGCCGATGGTCTGGTACGTGCCGCCGCTGTCGCCGGTGGTGGACGTGCTCAGCGAGACCGGCCACGACGGTGAGGACGCGGGCAACCTGTTCGGCGCCATCGACGCGCTGCGCATTCCGATCGAGTACCTGGCTGAGCTGTTCACCGCCGGGGAGATCGGGCCGGTGCGCGCCTCGCTGCAGCGCCTGGCCGGGATGCGGGCGTTCATGCGCTCGGTCAACCTCGGCGAGGAACCCGAGCCCGGCATCGCGCCCTCGATCGGGCTCGAGCCCGAGGAGATCGAGGCCATGTACCGGCTGCTCGCCATCGCCAAGTACGAGCATCGCTACGTGATCCCGTCCGGCGCGACTTCCCGTGCGCACGAGCTGGATTCGCTGGCCACCGGTTGCTCGCTCGACACCGACGGCGGCCCCGGCATGACCGCCTTCGACCAGGTGGTGGAGAAGTTCTCGCTGGCCGACACCAATCAGGCCGCGCCGGAGGAGAAGTCGGGCCGGATCAACCTGCTCAACTGGGACGGGCGGTCCACCAACGGGCTGGTGCCGAGCGGAAACGGCAACGGCCACAACGGCAACGGCAACGGCGCCGCCGCCACCGACGCCACCGTCAGCGGGATCGCGCCGTGACCGCGACCCCGCCGATCGGCCCGGCGGCCTGCCACCACGACCGCTCTGAACGCCGCGCGGTCGACGCGCTCCTCGCGGCCTACCGGCGCACCCGCGACGAGGAACCGGATGTCCGCGCGCGAGGGGAACACCGATGAGCCTGCTCTCGATCCGCAAACGTCCCCAACCCGTGCTGGCCATGGCCGAACACGACCGCCGGGTCGTATGGCGGCTGGCGGCGCTGCTGCTGGACTACCCCGGCGAATCCACGCTGGCGCTGCTCGACCGGATGACCGCCGCCGCACGGCAACTGCCCGAGGACGTGCGCGCACACTTCGACGCCGTGCTCGCCTACCTGCGCGACACCTCCTCGATCGAGGTCGCCCAGCGCTATGTCGAGACTTTCGACATGCGCCGCCGCGCCAGCCTGCACCTGACCTTCTACGCCTACGGTGACACCCGCAAGCGCGGGATGGCGCTGCTGCGGTTCAAGCACGCCTACCGCCAGGCGGGCGTGGAACTGGGCGACGAGGAACTGCCCGACCACCTGCCGGTGCTGCTCGAATTCGCCGCCACCGTCGACCCGGTCGGCGGGGAGCGACTGCTCGGCGAGCACGTTCCTGTCCTGGAACTGCTGCGACTGTCGCTGGGCGACAACGACTCTCCCTACAGCGGCGTGCTGGCCGCGGTGCTGACCACGCTGCCGCCGGTGACCACCGCCGACCGGCGCCGCATCGCCGAGCTCGCCGCGCAGGGCCCGCCCGAGGAAGAAGTCGGGCTCGAGCCCTTCGCCATGGACCCCGCCCTGTTCGACGCCACGGAAGGTCGACGATGAACGCCACCATCCCCCTCCCCGAGGGCCTCTGGCTGATCCTGCCCTACATCGCCGCGACCTCCTTCGTGCTCGGCCACGTGTGGCGCTACCGGTTCGACCAGTTCGGGTGGACCACCAGGTCCTCGCAGATCTACGAGTCCAAGCTGCTGCAGCTGGGCAGTCCGCTGTTCCACTTCGGGATGCTCGGGGTGTTCGGCGGGCACGTGATGGGCCTGCTGATTCCCGAGTCGTGGACCAGCGCGGTCGGCATCTCCGAGCACACCTATCACCTGGTCGCGGTCGGCGCGGGGTCGGTCGCGGGTCTGATGGTCGTGGCCGGGGTGGGCATCCTGTGCTACCGGCGGCTCGTGGTGCCCGCGGTGCGCAAGGCCACCAGCCGCAACGACGTGCTGATGTATACGTTGCTGACGCTGGCCCTGGTCACCGGCCTGCTCAACACCTGGGGCGCCAACCTGCTGTGGGGCACCTACAACTACCGCACGACGGTCTCCCCGTGGTTCCGCAGCCTGTTCACCATCGACCCGGAACCCGGGCTGATGGTCGGCGTGCCGTGGACCTTCCAGCTGCACGGCCTGGTGGTGCTCGCGCTGGTGGCGGCCTGGCCCTACACCCGCCTGGTGCACATGTTCAGCGCGCCGATCGGCTATCTGACCAGGCCGTACATCGTGTACCGGCGCAAGGAGGTCGACATCAAGGACAAGACCCGCTTCGCCAAGGCCTGGGACGCGCCGGTCACCCCCGACCGCTGGTGACGGGACCGCCTGACCTCCCGTTATAGGCTTTCGCACTATGACCTGTCGCACATTCGTCCACGTGCTCGCGGCGGCGGCCGTGGCCACGATCGCCCCGTGGGGTCTGCCGCAGCAGACCGCCACCGCGGCGCCCTGTTCCGATATCGAGGTCGTCTTCGCCCGCGGCACCGCCGAGCCGCCCGGCCTCGGCTTCACCGGCCAGTCGCTGACCGAGGCGCTGCGCGCCAAGGCCGGGGGCCGCAGTGTCGCGGCGCACCCGGTCGACTACCCGGCCAGCAGCGACTTCACCGACACCCGGGTCTTCGCCGGCACCGTGCTCGACGGCATCCGCGACGCGCACCGGCGCCTGGCCGCTGTCGTCGCGGCGTGCCCGAACACGAAGATCGTGCTCGGCGGCTACTCCCAGGGCGCCGCCCTCGCCGGGTTCGCCACCATCGCCGACACCCCGGACGGTGTCACCGAGGCCGACGCGAAGTACCTGCCGACCCCGCTGGCGCCCGAGATCGCCGAGCACGTGGCGGCCGTCGTGCTGTTCGGTGGCCCCTCGGATCGGTGGATGGCCGATGTCGGCGCGCCGCCGGTCCGCGTCGGTCCGGCCTACGTCGACAAGACCCTGGAGCTGTGCGTCGCGGGCGACACCATCTGCGACGGCTCCCCGGCGGGCCCGCCGAACGGGCTGCACGTGCTGTACGCGGCGAACGGGATGACGCTGCAGGCGGCGGATTACGCGCTCGCGCGCATGTGACCGCTCGGTGGGAAGACCCATTGCTTTCACGAACTGTAACGTGTTTCACTTTCCGGCATGAGTGACGTGCTCGCACCCGCCCGGCTCGGCCCCCTCACCCTGCGCAACCGGGTGATCAAGGCCGCCACCTTCGAGGGACGCACACCGGACGCCCTGGTGACCGACGATCTGGTGGAGTTCCACCGGGAGGTCGCGGCGGGCGGGGTGGGCATGACCACCGTCGCCTACTGCGCGGTCGCGCCGGGCGGGCGCACCGACCGGCATCAGATCTGGATGCGCGAGGAGGCGCTGCCCGGCCTGCGGCGGCTGACCGAGGCCGTGCACGGGGAGGGCGCCGCGATCAGCGCGCAGTTGGGGCACGCGGGTCCGGTCGCCAACGCGAAGTCCAATCAGGCGCCGGCGCTGGCGCCGAGCCGGATGTTCAACCCGCTCGGCATGCGCTTCACGAAGGTGCCCGACGCGCTCGGCATCGCCGAGGTGGTCGCGGCGCACGCGGGCGCGGCCCGGCTGGCGCGGACCGCCGGATTCGACGCGGTCGAGGTGCATCTGGGCCACAACTATCTGGCGAGCGCGTTCCTGAGCCCGATGCTGAACCGGCGCAAGGACGAGTACGGCGGCTCGCTGGTGAATCGCGCCCGCCTGGCCAGGGAGGTCGTCAAGGCCGTGCGCGACGCGGTCGGCGACTCGATGGCGGTGACCGCCAAGCTCACGATGGAAGACGGTGTGCGCGGCGGCTTCTCGATCGAGGAGTCGCTGCAGGTGGCGCAGTGGTTGCAGGACGACGGCGCGCTCGACGCGCTCGAACTCACCGCGGGCAGTTCGTTGCTGAACCCGATGGCGATCTTCCGCGGTGACGCACCGCGCAAGAACTTCGCGAAGGTGCTGCCTCTGCCCGCGCGCTGGGGATTCCGGCTGGTCGGCAAGGGCTTCCTGCGCGAATACCCTTACCGCCCCGCCTATCTCGCCGACAAGGCGCGCCGGTTCCGGCAGGAGCTGACGCTGCCGCTGATCCTGCTCGGCGGCATCACCGACCTCACCACCGCGCAGCAGGCGATCGACGACGGATTCGATTTTGTCGCCATGGGCCGCGCGCTGCTGCGCGAGCCCGACCTGATCCGGCGCTGGGCGCCCGGCGCGGCGACCCCCTCGCTGTGTACGCACTGCAACGAATGCATGCCCACCATCTACACCCGCACCGAGTGCGTGCTGCGCCCCACCACGCCGGTCTAGGCCACGCCGAGTTCCTTGCGGACGCCGGCGAACCAGGCCTGCGTGTCGGGCAGGCCCTTCTCGTTGTCCTTGCGGCCGCCGACGAAGCCGTACAGGTCGGCGGCGTAGCGGCTCAACACCGTGCCCGCGTTCTCGCCGAGTTCGGTGAGCACGTCGACGTCGTCGAGCAGGTAGGCGACGACCGCGACCTGCCCTTCCGACCACGCCTCGCGGTGCGCGGCCCAGCCGTCGGCGCGCACCGCGCGGGCCTTGGCGAGCAGGTCGGCGCGCAGGGCGTCACGGTCGGCGTCGCTGGGCCTGCGCGGCTTGCCCCAGGTGATCCGTTTCGGGTCCGACATGGCGAATCCTCTCGCTGACGTGCGGGCATGCGGGTCGGCTTGCGCCGAACACGACCGGTCGCCTGACTGTCGCAGATGACAGCCAGGCGATCAGCGGCGACCCCGGTCTAGCTCGCGCGCAGGAAGGTGCCGACCCGTTCGGTGCCGAGCGCGGGATCGGCCTGGCCGGCGCCGAAGACGTAGCGGCCGTTGACGAACACGGCCGTCACCGTGTCGTCGTTGCGGTTGACCATGCGCGAGAGATTGCCGAACACCTCGATCGGGGCTTCGGCGTAGGCGTCGAGCGAGTCGTCCAGGTGGGCCGGGTCGATCACCACGGCGTCGGCGCGGTCGCCGACCCGCAGATGACCCGCGTCGAGCCCGTACCAGTCGGCGAGCTCGCCGGTGACCCGGTGCACCGCGTGTTCGACCGTCATGAACGGCCGCTCGGTGCGCTGGGCCTCGTGCACCCGGCGCAGCAGCCGCAGGCCGAAGTTGTAGAAGGCCATGTTGCGCAGGTGCGCACCCGCGTCGGAGAAGCCGAGCTGGACCGACGGGTCGGCGGTGAGGACATCGGCGACATCGGGGCGGTGATTGGAGATGGTCGTGCGCCAGCGCAGCTTGTCGCCGTGCTCGACCACCAGGTCGAGGAAGGCGTCCACCGGGTGCAGGCCGCCGCGGTCGAGGCCGACCTGACCGAAGGTCTTGCCGAGCACCGATTCGTCGGGGCAGGCGACGATGTCGGCGTCGAAGAAGTCACGGTGCCAGGCGCGCGGACCGAACTTGCTGTCGTAGTCCTTGCGGAAGGAGCGCCGGTACTCCTCGTCCTGCAGCAGGTGCCGCTGCTCCTCGATCTGGTTCGACAGATGCAGAGCCGCTGCGCCGGAACCGAATTCCTCGAACACCGGCAGCGCGATGCCGTCGGAGTACACCTCGAACGGCACGGGCAGGTGCTGCCAGCGGAAGTCGCCGCGCAGGGCGTTCATGATCCGGCCGACCGCCGGGAACATCTTGGCCGCGCCTGGCACCGCCTTGACGTCGGCCGCCGACAGCAGGCTCACCTTGAGCGGCTTGCGGAACACGCCGGTGCTCGACAGCGCCATCGACACCAGGCTGGTGGGGCTGCCGATGTCGGGTCCGCCCTGCAGCGCGCGACCGCGAGCGCGCAGAATGCCGTTGAGGCGGCCGCGTTCCTTGCGCTTGGCGTAGGTGGAGGGCAGGGTGCGGGAGCGGCAGACCTCGCCGTCGAGCTTGTCGAACATCAGCTGCTGCGAGGACATCCCGACGAAGCCCGCGTCGAGCGCCTCGGTGAGCATGCGTTCCATCTCGGCCAGCTCCGCGGCGGTGGGAGTCACCTCGTTGCGCGTGGCGCGGTCCAGGCCCATGACAGCGGCCCTGATATCCGAATGACCGATGAAGCCGGCGATGTTGGGGCCGAGCGGCAGTTCCGCGAGCGCGTCGGCGTATTCGGCGGCGCCGGACCAGGTCTTCTTCGTGTCGACCCCGCTCACCACGTATTCGCGCGGAATGGCCTCGACGCGGCCGAACAGGTCACCCGCGGTCTCGCCGTCGACGTGCACCGTCGACAGCGAGCACGAGCCGACGAACACGGTGGTGACGCCGTGGCGCACCGATTCCGACAGGGCGGGGTCGAGCAGCACCTCCACGTCGTAGTGGGTGTGGATGTCGATCATGCCGGGCAGGACCCATTTGCCCTCGGCGTCGACCACACGGCCGCAACCGGTTTCATCGAGTGGGGTCTCGGAGATCGCGGCGATCTTGCCATCCTTGATGCCGAGGTGGCGAATCGCGGACGGGGCGCCGGTGCCGTCGAACCACCGGCCGCCTTTGATGATGCTGTCGAACATTGTCGTGACCCCTTTTACAGCGCGAGCTCGCGTCGCGTGACTTTACCTGTCGCGTTGCGCGGCAGCATGTCCGAAGTGATCCGCCAGCGGGCGGGCACCTTGAAGTAGGCGAGCCGCTCGGCGAGGTAGGCGCGCAGTTCCTCGGCCTCGACCGCGCCGGGTTCGGCGACGACGACGGCCGCCACTTCCTGGCCGAGGTCGGGATGGGCGACGCCGAACACGGCACACTCGCTGACGGCGGGATGCTCGCTGAGCACGTTCTCGATCTCGGTGGGATAGACGTTCTCGCCGCCGCGCAGGATCAGGTCGGTGCGCCTGCCCGACACCGTGAGTCGCCCGTCGCGCAGGGTGCCGAAATCGCCGGAGCGCAACCAGCGTTCGTCGTCGATGGCGGCCTTGGTGGCGGTCTCGTCGTTCCAGTAGCCCAGCATCACGTACGCGCTGCGGATACAGATCTCGCCTTCCTCGCCGTCGGCGACCGGATTGCCGTCGGCGTCGCGGATCTGGACCTCGACGCCGAAGATCGGCCTGCCCACCGACGCGTCGTCGACGGCGAGGTCGAGCGGAGTGGCGACGGTGGCCGCCGTGCCGCTCTCGGTGAGTCCGTAGCTGGTGGTCAGCGACAGCTGCGCCGACGGCATCTTCGCGCGCAGCGCGGCCAGCAGGGCCGGCGAGGTGGGCGCGGAGTTGAGCGAGAGCGCGGACAGCGAGGACAGATCGTGCTGGGCGACATCGTGTTCCAGCAGACGGGTGGCCATGGTCGGCACGGCGGCCCAGTTGGTGACCCGCTCGCGTTCCACGAGGTCGAGCACCCGGCCCACCTCGAACGCCCCGTGTGGGAAGACCGCGGCCGCGCCGGTGCGCAGCCGCGGGATGACGAGGTTGTGCAGGCTGGCGATGTGGAACAGCGGCGCGGTGACCAGATACCGGCGATCGCTGGGCGCGTCGCTGGGCGCCTGGCCTGTGAACGCGGCCAGCATGGCGTCGGTGAAGCGGTGATAGTCGCTGATCGCCACCATGTTCCGCTGGGAGTGCACCACGCCCTTGGGCCTGCCGCTGGTGCCGCTGGTGTAGAGGATCACGGCCGGGTCGTCCTCGGCCACCGAGGTGTTCGGAATCGCGCCGCCGCCGTGTTCGGCGATCAGCGCGGGCAGGTCGGTGTCCATGGTCAGCACCGGGGTCTGGGTGCCCGCTTCGGCCAGCACGGCGGCCCGCTTCGCGTCGGCCACGACGACGGTGGGGGTGGTGTGGTCGAGGCCGTAGGCGATCTCCGGGGGCGCCCACCAGGCGTTGTAGCCCACCGGGATCGCGCCGAGGCACTGCGCGGCCCAGAAGGTGATCACCCAGTCGGGGCCGTTGGCGGCGAAGATGCCGACGCGGTCACCCTTGCCGACGCCGTAGCGCTCGGCCAGCGCGGTGGCCAGCGCGCCCGCGGCCGCGGCGTGCTCGGCGAAGGAGATGCGCCGGTCCTCGGTCACCAGGTAGTCGCGCTCGCCCCAGCCCAGCGAGTGCTCGAGCAGTTCACGCAGACTGCGCTGCCTGCGGGCCAGCACCGGAATCGGCACGCCGAGAACGGGTTCGACGGTCAGTTCGAACGGCGCGCCGGGCGCGGTGAGCCCGGCGGCGACCTGGGCGACGAATTCCTGCGGGTCGGTCATGTTCTGCTCCATCAGGGGATGAGGACGGCGCGGCCACGGATCGTGCCGGAGTCGAGTCGGTCGAAGGCGGTGCGGGCGTCGGCGAGGTCGAAGCGTTCGATCTCGGCGCGCACGGCACCCGTGGCGGCCAGCGCCACCACGTCGATGAGGTCGGTTCTGGTGCCGCCGTAGGACTTGCGCACGGTGGCGCCCCACGGCAGTCCCGGCCCGCCCGCCGGGCCGGAGTCGATGCCGGGTACGCCGCCCGCGAGCCCGACCATGCGGTAGGCGCCGTTGGGGGCGACGGTCTCGACGGCGAGTCTCGCGGTCGCGTCGGAGCCGACGAAGTCGAAGACGGCCTCGGCGCCGCGACCGTCGGTGCGGTCCAGGATCGCGGCGGCGGCGCCCTCCCCCGCGAGCAGCGTGTGGTCGGCGCCGCAGGCCGTGGCCAGGGCGAGCTTGTCCGGGTCCACGTCGACGGCGAGCACCGTGGCCTCGGTGAGCGCCTTCAGCAGCTGAACGGCGACGTGCCCGAGCCCGCCGATGCCGATGGCCACGGCGGTGCCGCCGGGCCGGAGCTGGTCCATGGCGCCGCGGATCGCGTGCATCGGGGTGAGCGCCGCGTCGGCCAGCGGCGCGGCCGCGGCGAAGTCGAGATCGCCGATGGGCACGAACGAGCGGGCGGGAATGCGCACGTATTCGGCCATGCCGCCGTCGGGACCCAGGCCGGGACAGGGCGGCATGGCGGTGCGGCCCGCCGCCAGGCAGACGTTCTCGTTGCCGCCGAGGCATTCCCGGCACACCCCGCACGACCAGCACAGGTAGACGATGCCGCGCTCGCCGACCACCCGGTCGGCCACCGCCGTGCCGACGGTCTCGATGGTGCCTGCGATCTCGTGCCCGAGAGTGAGCGGACGGTCCCCCATCGGATACGGCAGGCCGAGGACGAACGAATCGGAGTGGCAGATGCCCGCCGCGCCGACCCGCAGCAGCAGATCGTCGGGCCCGAGCTCCGGGATCGGGACCGTCCGCAGTTCCAGGGTGCCGGGTGCGGTCAGCTGCATCGCGCGCATGCTCATCGGCGCACCGCGTCGAAGGTGGCCTTCAGGTAGCTGTCGCAGCGATCGGAGCCGATCAGGCCGGTCGCCATGCGATTCATGGTGTAGGCGAAGGTGACTCGGCGATCCAGGTCGTTGACCACCATCGATCCGCCGTAGCCTGCCCACCAGCAGACGTGTCCGTCGGGGATGTGCGGAAAGGTCTGCGGCCGGGGCAGCCCGTAGCCGATGCCGAAACGCAGCGGGGTGAGCAGGGCCTTGTCGATGCCGTCGGCCTGCTCGCGGAAGATCAGCTCGATCGTGCTCGGCGAGAGGAACTTCCGGCCGTCGAGCGTGCCGCCGTTGGCGATCAGCGACTGCACGCGGGCGACGGAGCGGGCGTTGCCGTGCCCGTTGGTGCCGCCGATCTCCGCCGCGCGCCAAGCGGGCGTGGCGGTTTCGGCCACATCCAGCCAGGGACTGGTGAGCGTCTTGATCAGCACGCTGTCCTGATCCAGTGTGGACAGGTCGAATTCGGGGAGTTCCGGCGCGACGAGGGTGGCGATGCGCTCGGCGTGCTCGGGGCCGGTGCCGATGTGGAAATCGGCGCCCAGCGGAGCGGCCAGCTCGTCGGCGAAGAAGCGGCCGAGGGAGCGGCCGTCGACGCGGCGCACCAGCTCACCGATGAGATGGCCGTAGTTGATGGCGTGATAGCCCGAGCCGGTGCCCGGTTCCCACCACGGCGCCTGCGTCGCCAGCCGGGCCGCCGCGGCCTCGGTGTCGTAGATGTCGGCGAGCTCGATCGGCTTCTCCCAGCCCGAGACGCCGGAGGTGTGCGACAGCAGGTGCCTGACCTCGATGGCGTCCTTGCCGTTGGCCGCGAATTCGGGCCAGTAGTGCGCCACCCGCTGGTCGACGTCGAGGTCGCCGCGATCGACCAGCAGCAGCGCGCACAGCGCCGTCATCGTCTTGGTCACCGAGAAGACGTTGACCAGAGTGTCCGCGCGCCAGGGGGTCTCGCGCGCGGGATCGGCGTAGCCGCCCCACAGGTCCAGCACCGGTTCGCCGTCGACCGTGACACACAGCGCCGCACCGAGTTCGGCACCGGAGCCGAGGTGGTCGTCGAACGCGGCGCGCACGGCCGCGAAATCGTCGTGGCAGAAACCCTCGGAGATGCTCATCGTGACACCCCAGCCGTCGCGCGGGCGGGCACCGGCAGGGCATTGCCCGCGGCGGCCGCGCGTTTCGCGCCGCGCGCGAGCTCCTTCGTCATGGCCCGCACGTACGGTTCGAATTCGGCCTGGATGGTGTGCCGGGGCGAATCGTAGTAGCGCCCCGCGCGTTTGGCTTCGTGCGCGGCGAGCGCCTGCTCGATCTCGGCGCGCGGCGGCAGATGGTAGCGGCCGGTCAGGTAGGCGGCGACCAGCTTGCTCTGCTGCTCGGCGAAATTGACCAGCGTCGGCATCGGCTGGGCCAGGCCGAGATAGAACAGATTGTCCACACCCGGTTTGTGCATCAGCTGGAACAGCGGGAACCGGTTGTCGGCGCCCGGCGCCAGGTCCGGGTCGGTGAAGAACGGGAAGCTGATGTGGTAGCCGGTGGCGCACACGATCACGTCGACCTGCTCGCTGCTGCCGTCCGCGAAATGCACGGTGTCGCCGCCCAACCGGGTGATCGCGGGCTTGCACTCCACGTCACCGCAGCCTGCGCGGTGCAGGAATTCCTCGCTGGCCGAGGGATGCGCCTCGAAAGGCTCGTGATCGGGCGCGGGCAGGCCGTAGTTCTGCATCTCGCCGCGGTTCTTGCGGACGAAGCGTTGCTTGAGCTTGAGGCCGAGCTTGGCGGGCATCCACTTCGGCATCGAACTGCGGTCGCCCACCTGACCGTTGACGTATTTGGGCAGCACCCACACGCCGCGCCGGGCCGAGACGAACAGCTTCGCGGCGATGAACCGCTGCGAGAGTTCCGAGGCGATGTCGAGCCCGGAGTTGCCCATGCCGACCACCACGATGCGCTTGCCGCGCATGTCGATCGGGTCGAACGGATCGTTGTAGGCGTGGCTGTGCATGAGCACGCCGTCGAATTCGCCCGGGTAGTCGGGGAATCGGGGGTTCCAGTGATGGCCGTTGCAGACGATCAGCGCGTCGTAGGTCTCGGTGTCGCCCGCGGCGGTCGTCACCCGCCACAGCCCGGCGTCGTCACGTTCGGCCGCCGTGACCAGACTGTTGAACCGGATCCGGTCGCGCAGGCCGAAATGGTCGACGTAGTCCTTGAAGTACTGCAGCAGCTGGGAGTGATGCGGGAAGTCCGGCCACTCCGCGGGCGCCGGGTAGTCCTCGAACTGCAGGCGGTACTTCGAGGTGTCGATGTGCAGGCTCTGATAGCAGGCCGACATCCCGTTGGGGTTCTTGAAGTACCAGTTGCCGCCGACCTCGTCGGAGGCCTCGTAACAGTCGAACGGAATCCCGTTCTCGGCAAGCCTTTTGGCGACGGTGATACCCGAAGGTCCCGCGCCGATGACGCACACCTTGGGTAGCTCTCGTGTTTCCATGCACAACTCCTGAACGGCCCGGGTCCTCGATGACCCCGCCGAGTGACGTGGCCCACAGAATAGCCTTTCGCTGGACACCATGTCTAGTGAATGAGCGAATCGTCTAGGATGGGCTCATGACGTCCGAACCCGCCCGCCGCGGATCGTTGCGCGAGGAACAGAAACGCCTCACCAAGGCCAGGATCGTCGAGACCGCGCGCACCCTGTTCGAGACGCAGGGCTACTCCGATGTCCGCGTGGACGACATCGCCGCCGCCGTCGGCTGCAGCCGCGCCACCTTCTATCTGCACTTCCCCAGCAAGGGCGAGGTGCTGCGGGCGATCGCCAACGAGGGCACGCTCATCAGCGTGCGGGAGTTCTACGCCGACCTCGACCGGGTGCTCACCACCGGTTCCCGGGAAGCGTTCGCGGAGTGGATGTCTCGCGCGATCGACTGGTTCTTCACCAACAAGGACATGCTGCCCGCCTGGGACGAGGCGACCGCGGTGGAGCCGGAGTTCCGCGCGGTCGCGCGCGAGGGCATCATGACCCTGGCCGACAGCATGCCCGCCTACCTCGCGCGCTGGCCCGAGGCCCGCCGCGACGAGGCGAGGCTGCGCATCGAACTGCTCGTCGCCCAGCTCGAGCGGTTCTTCACCCGGTGGGCCATGCAGGGCACGATCGACGTCACCGCCGAGCAGGCCGCGGCGGTCCTGACCGACGTGTGGTTTCCCGCGCTGCAGGCCCCCTGATCAGCGGGTCGGCCAGCCGCCGTTGCGTTTGCGCTGGTCGACCTTGTCGTCGTCGACGACGAGGCGTTCGATGCCGAGCTTCTCGGCGAACAGGTGCCGCTGGGTGATCCAGCCGAGCACCGACAGGCCGATCCAGGCCAGCGTCGAGGTCACCTGTTGCCAGCCCGGTTCCGGATCGCGCAGGAAGGCCAGCGAATCGCTCATCCGGCCGAGTCCGCTGAGCACCATGCTCGCGCCGCCGATCGAGGTGAGCCACAGCAGGGCGCGGGCCCGAAACTTCTGCGCCAGGAACGCGCCCGCCACGCACACGGCGAGCGCCACGATCATGCTCAGCGCGATGTTCTTGTCCCCCGGCTGCAGCACCATCGCCAGTTTGGTGCCGATCATCGCACCGGTGAGACCGCCGATGAAATACGACGCGAAGCGGAAGACCAGCGAGGTCACCACCCACGCCGAGAGCGCCCCGATCAGGCCGGCCAGCAGCAGCCACCAGAACGAGGCGTTGAACAGGTCGGCGATCAGCCAGCCGAGGCCGAAGCCGATCGCCATGATCCCCAGGTGCACCGAGCGGATGCCGTAGAAGCAGAGCAGGACGCCGACCACCGCGACGACGATGCCGTTCATGGGCACTCCTTTCCAGAGTCGAACGCGATCACGGTTGGTCGGGCAGATCGGCGGTGGCGGCGGCCACGGTCGGGTAGACGCCGATCGGGGTGTCACCGTGGACGGCGGACCCGAGCTCGTCCCCGAATTGCGCCACCGTGCGGGCGATCCGGAAGTCGACGCGGCGCTGGGCCAGGTCCTTGCGCAGCGCGAGCAGCGCGGTGGCGGCGGTGACGTCGAGGGTCGGTGAGGTCTCGGCATCGAGGACGACGACCCGGGTCTGGTCGGTGCACAGCGCCTCGATCCGCTCCCGCACGTAGTCGGCGTTGGCGAAGAACAGCCCGGACTCCACGCGCACCACCAGCAGATCGGGCCGTGCGGCCACGTCGGGATGGCGGACCTGGTCGACCCACAGCGATCCACTCTTGGCCAGCGCCGCGACATGCGGTTGGGAGGCGCGGTAGACCAGCAGCAGGATCGCCACGCCGATGCCGATGAGCAGGCCGGGCAGGGTGTCGAACAGCAGCACACCGAGCAGCGCCGCCATCGCGCCGAGGAAGTCCGCGCGGGCGGCGCGGCCGTAGATGCTGCCGAGCA
The DNA here is from genome assembly GCF_003182135.1 of Nocardia neocaledoniensis. GTDB lineage: Bacteria > Actinomycetota > Actinomycetes > Mycobacteriales > Mycobacteriaceae > Nocardia > Nocardia neocaledoniensis. The sequence goes on from NZ_QGTL01000002.1 coordinate 339,098, forward strand.
GCTGGGTCCAGACGCGGTACAGGCGGCGCAGGGCCGAGACGTCGACGAGTTCGATCACCGCCGCGATCACCACCGCGGCCAGCGTCGCCTCCGGCAGCTTCTCGAACAGGCCGGTCAGGAACAGCAGGGTGAGCAGCGTGAGGGCGGCCACCACCAGTCCGCTGAGCTGTGTCTTCGCGCCCGCCCCGCCGTTGACCGCGGTCTTGGAGAGGCTGCCGTTGACGACCATCCCCGAACTCAGCCCCGACCCCAGATTGGCGGCACCGAGCCCGAACAGCTCCCGGTTGGCGTCGATGGGGTAACCGGCTTTGGCCGCATAGGTTTTCGCGGCGCCGAGACCTTCGGCGAAGCCGATCAGCAGCACGCCGCAGGCCGGGCCGAGCAGGTCGAGGTAGTCGTGGAAGCCGACGCCCGACGGCGGGCCGAGGGCGGGCAGCCCGGCGTCGATGTGGCCGACGATGGCGACGCCCTTGTCGTCGAGGCCGAAGAGCGACACGGCCAGGATGCCGAGCAGCACCGCGAGCAGGGAACCGGGCACCAGCGGCAGCCAGCGCCGCACGCCGAGCACCACGGCCAGGCTCGCCAGGCCGATCAGCAGTGTGCGCCAGTGTGTCTCACCCAGCTCGCCGAGCACACCCCACGCCTGCTCGAAGAAGTTCCCCTCGTGTTTGTCGACGCCGAGCAGCTTGGGCACCTGGCCGATGACGATGGTGAGCGCGAGGCCGACGATGAAGCCCTTCAGCACCGGTTCGGAGATGAACGCGGCGATGAAGCCGAGCCGGATCAGCCCGGCCAGCAGACCGACCAGGCCGGTGGCGATGGCCAACGCGGTCGACAGCGCTAGGTAGCGGCCGCTGTCGGCCCCGGCCAGGGGCGTGATGATGGCTGCCGACAGCGCCGCGGTGGCCGACATCGGCGCCACGATGAGATGCCGCGAGCTGCCCGCCAGCGCGTAGAGCACGAGCGAGGGCACCGCCGCGTAGAGGCCGACCACCGGCGGCACCCCGGCGATCGAGGCATAGGCCAGCCCCTCCGGGACCAGTACCGCCCAGACCGTCAGGCCCGCCAGCACATCCGGCCGGATCCACCCGCGCTGGTAGCCGCGCAGGGATTCGAAGATCGGGACCGCCATCGACTCGCACCTCCTACAGTCCGCCGATCCCCTTGCCCAGCACCACCGCGCCCATCACGACCAGCACGATCGCCATCACCGCGTGGTTGTTGGCCTGCAGCCATTCCCGCAGCGAGTTCAGGGTGGGCCGCAGCCGGTCCGCGGCGACGAGGTAGCCGAGCACGACCGCGAGCACGGTGGACGAGGCGAGAACCGTGAAGACCACGATCGCGGTGATCGTGGCGCCGGTGCCGAGACCCGCGCCGCCGATCACGAGGCCCGCCGACAAGCCGAGCAGCAGATTCTTCGGATTCACCCCGGACAGCAGCGCGCCGAGCCCGGTCGCCTTCGCCGTGGTCATCGAATCGATGGCCTGCATCCAGGCGGGCACCGCGGTGTCGGCGCGCGCCTGCCACTGCCGCACCGCCAGCACGATCAAACCCGCGCCGAGCACGATCTTGATCCAGGAGACCGCCGCGCCGGGCTCCTGCTCGGTCCCGTCGCTCAACGAGCCGGAGACCAGCGTGACGACCGCGACGACCACCAGGATGCCGAGGACCCACCCCGCCGCGAAGCCCTTCGCCGCCCCGCCCGCGTTCCGCGACAGGATCATCAGAATCGCCGCGACGATCGGAATCGGTGACAGCGCGATACCGACCGCGAGCGGAAGCAGATCCCCGAGTACCGAGCCCATGCCACGACGGTAGGAACGCGGACCCGGGCCCGCCTCACACCTTCTGGATGAGATCGAGGCGTCAGCCGGCGAGGTCGAGCACGCCGCGGACGGCGAACAGGGCCCCGAAACCGAACAGCACCGCCAAGGTCAGCGCCCGGCTGTGCGCGAGCATCCACGTCTCCAGCGCGGCGAGGCCGCGTTCGGCGCGCTCGCCGAGGAGGGCGAAGACCCCGATCGGAATGATGAAGTCGGCGACCGCCGCGAGCAGCAACACCACGGTGGCCACGAGCGCCGCGCGGACGCTGACGGCGGAGCTGGAGATGGCGCTCATCCCCGCGAGCATGATGAACAGATTCGGATTGAGAACGCCGAGGACGACCCCGAGCGCGAAGGCCTTGCGCGGCCCGGCCGATTCGAGTTCCGCGAGCAGCCGGGGCCGTTCGGCGGTCTTCCGCGGCTTGCGGTAGAGCAGCCAGCAGCCACCCGCGAGGAACAGCAGGCCGACGACGAGTCCGGCGAACGCGGAGGACCGCGCCGAGGTGGCGGCCGGATCGGACGCGCCGCCCAGCACGGCGGCCAGCGCGACGAGGAAGTAGACGACCAGGAATCCGGTGCCGAGCATCGAGGCGTTGCGCACCGGCTCGCGCGAGCGCAGCAGCAGCACACAGCCGATGACGGCGCCGGGCGTGATCATCAGGCCCACGATCTCCGGCAACAGCATGATCAGCAGGCCGCCCATGTCAGCTCCTCCGTCGCTCGTCGACCCGGACCTCGGCGTCGGCGTAGGCCGACAGGGTCGATTCCCCGACGGTGCTCGAGGCGGGGAAGAACTCGATCCTCATGCCCTGACTGTCGAGCAGTTCGTCGGTCCACACCGTGCGCACCCGCGGGTCGACGCCGCTGAGGTAGAGGCGGCCGCCCACGGCGTCGAGGCGACGCGCGTAGTCCGCGATGATGTGCAGGAAGGTGGAGCTGACCGTGGTCCGGCCGCGCAGTCGCAGGATCACCACGCAGTTGCGCGCCCCGGCCGGATCGGGCAGCCGCGTCTGCAGGGTGCGGGCGCCCGCGTAGAAGAGGCTGCCGTATACATCCAGGATCACGATCTCGTTGTCGGACAGGTGTTTCGGCGCGGGCGATTCGACCAGGTACTCGCCCTGGACCCGCAGCCGGACCACCCGCAGGTCCATCGCTTCCTGATTCATCTGCATCAGCAGGGAGACGGCGAGTCCCACCCCGACCGCGGTGGTCACCGGCAGCACGAGGGTCGCGACGAAGGTGACCACGAGGGCCGTGCGGGAGATGTTGCCGCTGCTCCAGATCGCCACGACCTGGTCCACGTTCATCGAGCCGACGGCGGCGACGATCAGGATGGCCGCCAGCGTCGGCATCGGCACCCGGCCGACCACGCCGCTGAGCGCGACGAGGATGACCAGAATCCACAGGCCCGACCACATCCCCGCCCACCGGGTCCGCGCGCCGGAGGTGACGTTGATCGCGGTCTGCCCCACCGAACCACCCACCGGCATGCCCCGGAAGAGGGCGGCGAAGACATTGCCGATCCCCTGTGCGCAGAAGTCGCGGTCGGTCTTCGCGCGCGTGCCGTCGGGATTGGGCGCGGCCTCGGCGACGCCGGCGCCCTGCACCAGCACGATCACCGTCACCGCCAGGGCGCCCGCGATCAGCGACGGCGACAGCAGGCTCGCCTCGGGCACCTGCGGCAGCGGGAACCCGCGCGGTATCGCGCCCGCGTCGGAGACCGTGGCCACCCCGTCCCAGCCGAAGCCGAGCACCAGCGCCATCGGCACGAGCAGTCCGGCCAGCGCGGCGACGGTGCGGAACCTGGTGCGCGCCACCGCGACCAGCAGTGCCACCGCGAGCGCGCCGACCAGCGCCGACGGCCAGTGGATCTGGCGCGGATGCAGTACCACGTGCAGTGCCTTCAGCGCGGCCACCGATCCTTCCGAGGGCGCGCCGAGGAGCACCGGTAACTGCCCGAACACGATGTTGGCCGCGATACCGAGCAGGAACCCGGTCATCACCGAATGGGAGACGAACCGGGTGTAGCGGCCGAGCCGCAGTGCGGCGGCCGCGATCATCGCGACGCCCGCGATCAAGGTCAGCACGACCATGGCGGCCGACCGGTCCGCGGGCGCGACATCGGTCAGCACCGAACCCGCGGCCAGCGCCGAGGCACTGGTCGTGGTGATCACCATGAGCCGGGTGCTGGTGCCGATGCCGCCGAAGAACCGTCCGGCCAGACTCGCGTACAACCCGTGCACCGGGCTCACCCCGGCCAGCAGCCCCGCCGCCATCCCGTCGGGCACGCCGCCGATCGCCCCGGGGATCCCCGCGACGACATCGGCTTTCGTCATGCGCTGACCCGCGAATGGGTTACGCATGCCACGCTCCTCCTGGCCCGCCGGATGGTGCAGGTCCGGCGATCATCGCAAGCGCGAACGACCGTACGCATCATCCGAATCGGATGAGATGGCCCGGGTTCACCCGTATCGGGTGAGGCGCGGCAGGCGCGATCGGCGCAGCATCGCGGGATGGGATCAACACCTGCGATCGGCCCGGTCGAATTCCTCGTCCTCGCCTTTCCCGGCACCAGCATCGATTCCGCGGTCACCGACGCGATCGCCGAGGTGGTCGGGAACGGGCTGGTGACGCTGCTGGACATGGTGGTGCTGACGATGGACGAGGCGGGCACGATCACCGAGTCCGAGATCGATGACAACCTGACCGAGGTGGGTTTGACCGGGCTCACCGCCGCCGACATCGATCTGGTCAGCGACTCCGACGTGGAGGTCGTGCGCGCGTCGCTGGAACCGGGGAGTACGGCCCTGATCCTGGTCTTCGAGCAGACCTGGGCCGTGCGGCTGGCCTCGGCGGTGCGCGGCGCCGAGGGCGAGGTCGCGTTGCAGGTGCCGGTCCCGCGCGACGTCGTCGAATCCGCGGTGTCCGCCGCGACGACGGCCTAGGGAGGAGCAGACATGCCGCTACGACGGGGCCGCATCGGTCGGCCCGGACTACTCGGGACGGTGGCGCGGACGGCGGTGGTCGCCGGCACCGCGACCGCGACGTCCAACGCGATCAACAATCGGGCCGCCCAGCGCTCGGCCCAGCAACAGGCCTACGCCGATCAGCAGGCCGCCGCACAGCAGCAGGCCCACGCGCAGCAGGCCGCCGCGCAGCAGGCCGCGTACGCGCCCCCGCCGCAGGCGCCCCCGCCCGCCGAGCCGGTCGACCTGGTCGGCAAGCTGAAGCAGCTGAGCGAATTGCATTCGGCCGGCGCGCTGTCCGACGCCGAGTTCGCCGCGGCCAAGGCCCAGCTGCTCGGCTGATCACATCCCCTGATCGCCGCGCCCCCGGATGATCCAGGGGCGCGGCGCTTTTCGCGCAGAGCTCACTCCTGCAGGCGCGCGCCCACCGTGTGGACGACGATCACGCGCGGATTCAGCGGCACGAGATCGTCGACGGCCGCTTGGAGCTCGGCCACCGGCGGCAACTGTTCGGGCCCGAGCACCGAGACCGTCGCGGTGTCGCCGTGCACGGTGACGTCGACGACCTGCGCGCCCGGCGCGTCGCCCAGCCAGTCCGTGGTCGCGTCGGCGATCTGCCTGGCCCACAGCGTCGACAGCGAATTGATCACCATCGGGATCGCGACGAGTACCAGCGCGGCACCGAGCACCAGATACGCGCGCCCGCGACGGGCACTTGCCGCCTCGGCCTCCCCGGCGTAGCCGGCGACGAGCAGCACCGCCGTCACGGTGATGATCATGGCCACGACATTCGAGGCGAACAGCACGAACGCGCCGAGCGCGAGCGAGGGCGCCCCCGACCCCAGGCACACCCCGACCACGCCGAGCGGCGGCACCAGCGAGATCGCGATCGCCACGCCGGGCAGCACATCGCCGACATCGCGCCGGGTGATCGCCACCGCCGCCACCAGCCCGGTGGCCAGCGCGGCGGTGAGATCCATCAGCTTCGGCGAGGTACGACCCACCACCTGCGCGTTCGACAGCACGTTGACCGGGTTCGGCAGCACCTGCGCGAAGACGAACCCGAGCGCGACCACCACGACGATCCCGGCCAGGACCAAGATCAGGCTGCGCCCGACCAGCGCGGCCCGGCCGGTGACCACGCCGAGGGCGACCCCGAGGATGGGCACCGAGAGCGGCGCGACGATCATCGCGCCGATCACGGTGGCGGTGGAGTCGCCGACGACGCCGGAGATGGCGATGACCGCCGAGAGCACCAGCATGATCCAGAACGCCGACCGCTTCGCCGTCACGTCACCGACGGAGAGATCCAGTTTGTCGGTGAGTTCGTCGAGCGTGCGGCGCTGCTGGTCGGGAACCAGGAATCCCAGCATGGCGCTCAGGGTGTGACGATCGAGAAGTCCGGGTCGGGATCGTCGAGGTAGCCGACCAGTTCGGCCAGCTTGCTCGCGTCACCCTCGACCGCCACGCGGCCCGCGGCGATCAGGTCCGGCAACGACTCGCCGCCGAGCAGGGCCGCCTGCAGGTCCTGTTCGGTCAGGGTGAACGTCGCGTCGGCGGGCGGAAAGTCGCCCTCGACATCGAAGTGGACGAGCAGCCCGTTGCGCAGGTTCGTGCGGTGCACCGGCCCGCCCTCGACCCGCCAGTCGATGACGATCGTCGCCGACCAGGCGCGCGGGCCGTCGATGCGCAGCGCCATGGCGTCGAAGAGCTGCTCGACCGACAGCGCCGCCTGGATGTCGGGCGCGGCGGCCACCGTCGGCGTGCCGACCTTGCCGTTGCGCAGCTCGTAGGCGCCCATCAGGAAGAAGTTGCGCCAGGTGCCGTTCTCGGAGCCGTAGCCGAGCTGTTCGTAGGTATCCGCTTGCAGCGCGATGGCTTCGGTGTTGCCGGGGTCGGCGAAGACCACGTAGTTGAGCACCTGGGCGACCCAGCGGAAATCACCGTCGGCGTAGGCCTTGCGCGCCTTGGCGATCACCTCGTCCGCGCCACCCATGAAATCCACGTGGCGGCGGGCGGATTCGACCGGGGGGTGCTGCCACAGATTGGCCGGATTGCCGTCGAACCAGCCCATGTACCGCTGATAGATCGCCTTCACGTTGTGGCTGACCGAGCCGTAGTAGCCGTGCGTCGACCAGGAGTTCTCGATCGCGGGCGGCAGCTGGATGTCCTCGGCGATCTCGATCCCGGTGGCGCCCTTGTTCAACGCGCGCAGCGTCTGGTCGTGCAGGTAGCCGTAGAGGTCGCGCTGGATCGACAGGTATTCGGTGAGCCGCTCGGTGCCCCAGGTGGGCCAGTGATGCGAGGCGAACACGACATCGGAGCGGCTCGCGTACCGGTTGATCGCCTCGGTCAGGTACTTCGACCACACGTGCGGGTCGCGCACGAGCGCGCCGCGCAGGGTCAGCAGGTTGTGCAGGGTATGGGTGGCGTTCTCGGCCATGCACAGTGCGCGCCGGGCCGGGAAGTAGAAGTTCATCTCCGAGGGCGCCTCGGTGCCCGGCGTCATCTGGAACTCGATGTCGACACCGTCGACCGTGACGGTCTGGCCGGTGTGGTCGATGTGGACGGTCGGCAGGATCAGCGTCGGGCTACCGGTCGACGTCGTCGGCCCGAGGCCGGCGCCGACCGCGCCCAGCGGCCCGCGCGGCAGCGCCGCGCCGTACATGAACGCCGCGCGCCGGGCCATCGCCGTGCCCGCGTAGACGTTCTCCTCCACCGCGTGCTCGGTGAAGCCGACCGGGGCCATGATCGGGCACTTTCCGGCGTCGACGTCGTCCTGGGTGGTCACACCCTTCACGCCGCCGAAGTGGTCGATGTGGGAGTGCGAATAGATCACGCCCGTCACCGGACGGTCGCCGCGGTGTTCGCGGTACAGCGCGAGCCCGGCGGCGGCCGTCTCCGCCGAGATCAGCGGATCGATCACGATCACGCCCGAATCGCCCTCGATCAGAGTCATGTTCGACAGGTCGAGCCCGCGGATCTGGTAGATGCCCTCGCTCACCTCGTACAAGCCTTGCATCGCCACGAGTTTCGACTGCCGCCACAGGCTCGGGTTGACGGTGGGCGGGCACTCGTCGTCGAGGAAGGAGTACGCGCCGCTGTCCCACACGACATCGCCGTCCGCGTCACGCACGACGCCCGGCGACAACGCGGCGATGAAACCGCGCTCGGCGTCGGCGAAGTCCTGGGTGTCGCCGAACGGCAGTGTGCGCGCGGCCTGCTCGTTGCCCGCTTCGATACTGGCCGAGGCTTCCTGCTGACTGGTCATCAGTTCCCTTCCCACGACAGATGAGCGGCTCGCGGCGACAGGGTGGAGGCCGCCGAGTCGACCGCACCCGCAGCATCACACCGCGCCGCCCGCGCGACCTCATCCGAACAGGGTGAAGTTCGCGGCGGTGCCGGTCAGATGAGGCCGAGCGCGCGAGCGGTGGCGATGGCGTCGGCGCGGGCGTTGACGCCGAGCTTCTGGTAGATGCCGCGCAGGTGGGTCTTCACGGTGTTCACCGAGACGCCGAGGCCGGCGGCGATGGTCACCGCGGTCATGCCGGACGGAAGCTGGCGCAGGACAGCGAATTCGGTGTCGGTGAGGTGGGGCGCGTCGGCGGCGGGGCCACGCAGCGCGCGGACCTGGTCGGCGAAGGCGTCGTGGTGGCCGAAGCGGCCGCTGAGCCGGTCGAGGGTCTCGGCGGCGCCGGGGACGTCGAGGAACGGGCGGATCAGCTGGTCACCGCTGGCCAGTGCCAGCGCGTGGGCGAGGGCATCGTCGACCTTGCGCGGCCGGTCGAGCCGCTCGGCGGCCACCGCGACCACCAGCCAGGCCGTCACCTCGTGGGCGGACCGCCAGGTCGGCGCACCGGCGAGCAGCGGTTCCAGCAGAGCCAGCGCCGCCGTCGGCCGCTGCGTGGACAACGCCAGACCGGCGGCGGCGACCAGGGTTTCGGGGGTGTCGCCGAGCACCCGCACGGCATGCTCGACCAGCTGTTGCGCGTCGATCTTCGCCTGCACCCGCAGCAGCAGCCACAGCACATCGGTGACCAGCGCATCGGTGCCGAGCAGGGTCGGGGTCTCGTCGAGCAGCCGGTGCAGTTGCTTGGCCAGCGCCGTGGCGGCCGAAGCGCGGTCGGTGGCGTCCGCGAAGGCCAGGATGCCGGTGACGATCGCCGCCTGCCGCAGCGGCGCGGGGGTGGCGATCTCGAATTCCGCGTCACCCGGCAGCACGCCGAGCACCCGCGTGACCTGCTCGCCGCGCTGGTGGGCGGCGTAGGCGCCGGTCGTCGCGGCGAAGATCGTCTCGGCCGCGCCGGACAGGTCGTGGCGATCGGCGCAGTCCAGCGCGGCCTCGGCCAGGGCGTACTGCTCACCGATCCGGCCCGCCAAGCCCGCCGCGACGGCGAGGGCGGTCCTGGCGCGCACCGCGGTGCGGCCGAGCCCCACCTCCTCCGCGTGCACTATCGCGTGCCGCAGAGCCGCGACACCGCTGTCGAGCGCCCCACCGGACACCTCCGCGCAGCCGCAGTGCAGCGCGGCGAAGCAATCGAGGTCCGCCTGCCCGGTCACCTCGGGCAGCGGCCAGCGCATCGAGGCCGAATCCCCCACCAGCACGGCGACTCCCGCGCTGACCGCGTGGTCCAGCGCGTCGGTCCACGCCGCCGGTACCAGGCGCGAGGCGGCGCCGGAGCCGACGTGCGCGGCCTCGAGATACACCTCCGCCGCGGCGCTCTCTCCCGCCTCGATCGCGACGGCCGCGCGCAGCAGCCGCACGAAGGTGTCCTCGGCCAGTTCGGGGACGTGCTCGACGGCGGCCAGCAACCGATGCCCGGCCCCGTCGAGCACCAGGCGCGGGCCCCACTCACGAAGGAACCCCGCCAATCCCGGCGCGCCGGGTTCGGCGAGCACATGCTCCAGCGCGGGGCCGGGCAGCGCGGCGGCGCCGAACCAGGCCGCGACCCGGCGATGCAGCGCGGGCAGCCGCTCGGCCCGGGTGTGGGCGGCCTCGGCGAGCAGGTAGGCGCGCAGCAGCGGATGGTAGGAGTACCACAGTTCCCCGCCGTCGGCCACCGTGTGCATGGGGAAGTTGGCGCGCGAGAGCTCGTCGATGACGCGCGCCGCGCCCTCGCCGGCGAGTTCCTCGGCCAGCGGCAGGCAGAACCGGGCGGGCACCGCGGTCACGAGCAAAAACTCGAGGGTCTCGGCGGGCAACGCGGCCATCAGCTCGGCCACGAGGAAATCGGCGACCGCGTGTGAGGGTCTGGCCAGCGTGGCGAGCGCGGTGTCGCGGTCCTCGGGATCGGCGGCCAGGTAGATCGCGGCGATCCGCACGAGCGCGGCCCACCCGCGGGTGAGCGAGGACACGAGGGCGAGCTCGTCGTCGTCGAGCAGGCACCCGTGCTGGGCGAAGAGCCGGGCGATCCGATCCGGCGACAGGGCGAGATCGGCGCCCCCGATCCGCAGGAGCCTACCGTCCAGTTCCAGCGCGTGCCAGCGCAACGGCGGGTCGAATCGGGCCGCGACCAGTACGGTCACCGTGGCGGGCAGGTGGGTGAGCAGGTGTTCGAGACCGGCGAGCTGGAGTGGATCGCGCAGCAGGTGGGCGTCGTCGAGCACGAGCACCGACGGGTCGGCGCCGGACAGCGCCAGCGCGAGATCGGCGGCCTGGTCGACGGGGGTGCACAGGGCGCCGTCGGCGACCTCGCCCGCGCGGTCGAGGGCCCGCGCGATCGCGGGGATCAGTTCGCCGCCTTCGGCCAGCTGCTCGGTGACCGTCAGCCAGGCGACGGACACGGCGCGGGCGCGGCGGGACCTGGTCACCCAGTCGACGAGCGCGACGGTCTTGCCGGTGCCCGCCGGAGCACACATCAGCACGGTGTGCCCGCTCGGCGTGTGGTCGAGGCGCGCGGCCAGCTCGGTGGACCGGACGGAGGTGAACGACAACTCCGGGATGCGGGACGCCGCGACACCCTCAGCAATCGCACGGTACGAGGTTGCCACCACCCACACTCCTGCGTTCGTCGCCTGTTCTCCGGGTCGATCCGCCAGCAGGTTCGACGGTAGGCCAAACCTGACCTGCGCGTTTGCCTGTCGCGAGGCGTGGGCGTGATGGTTATCAGATCGTCGTCATGACGTCGGCCGACCGGAATTCAGCTAATTTTCGGCAATCAGTCGGGCAGGCGGGACATGCCGAGCAGGGTGAGCCCGAGAGCGTCGATCTGGGCGAGCACGCCGCGCATGGCGGTGTTGTCGGCCAGTTCGCCGTAGAGGGTGGTGGTGCCGGTGGACGAGTGCGCGCTGCGACGCAGTTCCGGGAAGGCGGCGACGGCGCGCTCGGACAGTTCGCCCTCGAGGACGAACTGGAAGCGAATCGGGCCCGACGTCGACATGTCTCCCAGTCTTGACGCGGGCGCGTCCGATCGCCTCATCCGCTCGGGGTGAACCTGCGGCGGACCGGTCGCGACGAAGGCGCCGTGACCGGTCCGCGTCGCGTTCAGGCCTGGTCGTGGGCCCGCCGCAGGGCCGCGATGTCCAGCTTGGACATCGCGCGCAGGGCGGTGCCCACCGCTATGACGCGCTCGGTCTCGCCGGCCAACAGCTTCGGCAGTTCCGCCGGAACGACCTGCCAGGACACGCCGAAGCGGTCGGTCAGCCAGCCGCACGGGCCGGGCTCACCGCCGTCGGCGGTGAGCGCGTCCCACAGGGCGTCGATCTCGTCCTGGGTGTCGACGGTGATCTGCAGCGACGCCGCGTCGGTGTGCGGATGCCCCGGGCCGCCGTTCATCAGGGTGACGGCGTGGCCGTCCAGATCGAGGCTGACGACGAAGGCCGAGCCGTCGCCCTGCCGGGTGATCTCGACGACGCGCGAGTTCGGCACGGTCGCGGCGTAGAGCTCGCCGGCGGCTTCGGCGTCGGTGTCGAACCAGAGGAAGGTGCTGACGGTCATGGTGTACTCCTTGGGTGGTGGTTGCGGTTCACCCACTGGTCGGAGCCGATGCCGTCACTTCGACACACTTCGCTTCTTTTTCGGCGGCAATTTCTCGGCGTAGTCCAGACCGCGCTCGACCCACTCGCGCAGTGCCGCGTCGTCCGCCACGGTCGCGGCGGTGACGCGCAGCCAGCCACGACTCACCCGGCCGCCCATCACCATGGGCGCGACCGCGTCCCCGTCCTGTAGCGACTCGAACTCGCCGGGATCGACCCGCACCAGCAGACCGCCCTTACCGCTGACGGCGACGGCCATGTTGCCGCCGGTCAGGAACCCGAGCCCGCCGAACATCCGTTGCTCGGTGAGCGTGCGCCCCGGGTAGGCGATCTCCCGGACCCGGTCGGCGAGCTCTTCGTCGTAGGCCATGGACACAGTGTGCGCCGGGGCACCGACAGGTTCACAGACCCAGCGCGGCGGCGAACATCGGCCAGGAATCGTGCACGTCGTCCTGCCAGTACGGCCAGGCGTGTGTGCCCGCGGCGCGGAAGCGCACGTCGGCGGGGATGCCGAGCTGCGAGAGCCGCGCGGCCAGCGGGCCGGTGCAGCTGCCTGCGACGGCCTCCATGGTGCCGCCGACCAGCAGCCGGTCGACGAGAACGCCGAGATTGCCCGCGATACTCGGATCGTTGAGCGCCTCGTGCTCACCCGGCAGGCCGTTGCCCGTGGACAGGTAGACGGCGGTGCCGCGCAAGCGCTCGGCGTGCACGACCGGGTCGTTGGCCGCCCACGCCGGATCGCCCGGCCAGCCCCACATATTGGTGGCGTCGGCGGCGAAGAGGGCGAGCTGGGCCCGCACCAGCGCCTGTGCCAGCGGGTTCGCGGTCTGCGTGCAGCCGCTGAACGCGCCCACCGCCCGGTACAGGCCCGGCGCGGCGATCGCGAGGTTGAGCGCCGAGGTGGCCGACATCGACAGTCCGGCAATGGCGTTGGCGCCGGTCATGCCGAAGCGGGCGTTCAGCAGCGGCGGCAGCTCGCCGGTGAGGAAGGTGGCCCACTTGTTGCGACCGAGCATCGCGTCGTCGCGCTGCCAGTCGGCGTACATGCTGGCGCGGCCGCCGATCGGGACGATCACGTTCACCGGCTTGTCGGCGAAGAATCCGGCGACGTCGGTGCGCCGCATCCACGGCCCGCCGTTCTCCCCGCCGTCGACCGCGTTCAGCAGGTACAGGGCGGGCGCGCCCGCGCCCGGATGCGACATCCACAGCGTGATCGGCCGGTTCATCGCCGCCGAATACACGACCACTTCCAGCTGGCGGCCACCGAGCGACCTGACGTCGAGAATTCCCGCCTCCGCCCTCGCGTCCGGTGCGAGGACCCCACAGCCCAGCAGCACGAGCACACAGCACAGGAGCTGACGCATCCTCTCAGCATGCCGCACCGAACCCCCGGTATCCGGCATTGACCGACACGTGTCGACGCACGGTCGGGCCGGGGGCAAACCTAGGGCATCCCCGCCCTCTCGGCCGCGGGGACGACGGCGCGCAGCACGTCGTCGATCTCGGCAGCGGTGAGGCCGAACGTGGCGCGCAGCGCGGAATCGTCGACAACGAACTCGCGATGCGACATGTGCTTCGTCTCGAACAGCTCCGCCCAGAACGGGTCGTCGGCGGCCAGCGCGGTGAGTTCCGCGTCCGACAGCACCGCCAGGTCCGGGTCGGGCGCACCGGCCAGCTCGGCCAGCCTGCGCGCGGCCGCGCGGACCGTGGTGGTGATCATCGGCGCGTGCCAGGCGCGGCCCCACGCGCGGTCGTCGCCTGCGACGGCGACCAGGGCCGCGGCGGCGTCGTCGATCGCGGTGAACGAGTGCGCGAGGTCCAGTTCCTGCGGCACCCGTGCCCGCTGTCCGGCCAGGACGGCGGGCTGGACCAGCAGCGAGAAGATCGACACCGCGCCCGCGCCGAGGAACTGCCCGGCCCGCACCTCCGTGACGCGCAGCCTGCCCGCCTCGTGCGCGGCGCGGGCCTCGGTCCACATCCTGGCCCTGACCTCGCCCTTGCTGCCGGTGGCGGCCAGCGGCGCGCTCTCGTCGACGATGCCGTCGGCCGGGCCGTAGCCGTAGAGATTGCCCATCATCACCAGGTCGGCCCCGACGGCCTCGGTGGCCGCGAGGATCGAACCGAACAGGGGCGGAACGGTTTCCGGCCAGGTGTGATACGGCGGCATGGCGAGGTTGAAGACGGTCCGCGTGCCGGCGGCCGCGGCGATCAGGGCGTCGGTGTCGAGCGCGTCGAGGGCGACCCGGCGCACCAGGGGATGCTCGGGGCCGAGGCCGCTGCGGCTGATCATCGTCACCTGGTCGCCGGACTCGGCGAGCGAGACAGCGGTGGCGGAGGCGGTGGCGCCCCGGCCGATCACGACATGCGAAGTCATGTTGATTCCCTTTCCCAGCAGCATATTTCGATGCGCTTCCCGGTCTCGCCGGGCACGGAATCCACGATGCCGGGTGGGCTGGGCCTACACTAGTGGCCAGATTGTCAGCCATCCCAAGGATCAGGCCATGAAGACCGTTGCCGTGCTCGCCGTCCCGCCGGTGAAGTCGTTCGATCTGGCGATGCCGGGCACCCTGCTGGAATCGGCGCTCGTCGACGGCGAGCCGGGGTACCGGGTGATCGTGTGCACGGCGGAACCCGGTGTGGTGCCCGCGAATTCGGGCGGCTTCGACGTGGTGATCCCGCACGGGCTCGAGACGCTCGAAACCGCCGACATCGTGATCGTGCCGAGCACCGGCAGCCGCGCCGGAGTGGGCCCGGCCGTGCTGTCCGCCCTGCGCGCGGCCGTCGACCGCGGCACGCTGGTGACCTCGATCTGCTCCGGCGCGTTCGTGCTGGCTCAGGCCGGACTCCTCGACGGCCGCACCGCGACCACGCACTGGGGGCTGGCGGACGAACTGGCCACGGCCTTTCCCGCCGTCACCGTGCGCGCCGACGCGCTGTTCATCGAGGACGGTCCGGTGACCACCTCGGCGGGCGCGGCGGCGGGAATCGACCTGTGCCTGCACCTGATTCGCGCCGACTACGGCGCTGCCGTCGCGAACGCGGCCGCGCGCGCCGCCGTGGTGACGCCGGTGCGGCCCGGCGGTCAGGCGCAGTTCGTCGACACCGCGCTCCCCGCCGACGAGGATTTGTCCCTCTCGGCGACGCGCACGTGGGCCATGCAGCGCCTCGACACTCCCCTGTCGCTGCGCGAACTCGCCGGCCACGCCAACACCAGCGTGCGCACGCTGACCCGGCGCTTCCACGAGGAAACCGGGCTCAGCCCGCAGAAGTGGCTGCTGCACCAGCGCCTGCTCCGGGCCCGTGCCCTGCTGGAATCGACCTCGCTGCCGATCGAACAGGTGGCCAGGCACAGTGGGATCGGGACGGCGGAATCGTTGCGCCAGCACATGATCCGGCACCTCGGTGTGCCGCCGAGCACCTACCGCGCGAACTTCACCACGGCCCGGTAGGCGGGTACGGCTGGTAGCCCGGCGGGACGGGCGGGGCGAAGAAGGCGGCCGAGCGCGGCTGCCACAGCAGCACCACGGCGGCCAGGCCGATGAGGAACGTGACGCCGGTGAAGATCATGGACTGCACGTCACCGCCGCCGGAACCCAGACTGTTGCCCACGAACACGCCGACCACCGCGATCAGCGAGAACAGCACGTTGATGCCGAAGAACACGGTGGAGGTGATCCTGGCCCAGTTCTTCCCGGCCCGGCACGCGAACGCCATCCACACCCACAACCCCGCCGACACCGCCGAGGTGAGCAGCCCGCCGCCGATCCCGGCGTACACGGCCACATCCAGGTCGTTGCCGCGCAGCACCCCACCAGAGGCGTCGAGCGCCTCCTCCCGGATCTGATCGATGGTCGTCAGCATGTACGCGGCACTGAGCAGTGTCACCACGGCACCGGCCAGCATTACGAAGAACGCCATCCGGACGCCCTCGGGCACCACCCGCGGTCCCTGGTCGGCGGGCACCGGCGTGTAGGCAGCCAACGGCGCGGCACCGGGATACGGCTGCCCGGGAACCTGCCCCACATAAGGCATCTGGACACCCGGCGGGTACGCACCCGGATACGGCGGTTGGCCACCGAACCCCGAATGCGGTGGCTGTCCGACCGGGTTGGGTACCACGCCCGGCGCCTCGGGAGCCGGATGAGCCGTCTGATCACCCGTCCCGGCGCCCGCCAACTGGCCACCGGTCACCGGCGACTGCCCAGGCGCGAGGTACGGCGCACCAGCCGCGCTCGGATGAGGCGGCTGGCCGCCGGGTGCAGCCGGATGAGACGACTGTCCGGGCACGGGGTAAGGCGGCGCACCGACCGCACCCGGATGCGGCGGTTGCTCACCGCCCGGCCCCGGGTACGAGGTCGCACCGGCGGCACCCGCGTTCGCCGGTGCGCCGGTCCCGTCAGAGTGCGCCGATTGGCCAGGCACGCCGGGCTGCGGCGGCTGACCAGGCAGACCAGGGGGTGGCGATTGGCTGAGCCCGCCAGGCTGCGGCGGCTGACCAGGCGCGCCCGGGTGGGGCGGTTGACCAGGAACTCCAGGGTGTGGCGGTTGGCCGGGCACACCTGCGTGCGGCGGTTGCCCAGGCACACCTGCGTGCGGCGGTTGGCCCGGCACGCCTGCGTGCGGTTGCCCGGACACGCCGGCATACGGCGGCTGGCCAGGCACGCCCGGGTAGGGCGGGTAAGGGGGCTGACCGGTGGCGTGGGGTGAGCCCGGTGGTGGCTGCGGGATGTGCCCCGGCGCGGGTGCGGGCGAAGGCACCTCGTCCGGGTAGGACGTCAGCTCATCCTGTGGTCGCGGATCATGCTCCGCGGACGATTCCGGCACAGTGTCTGCCCCCTCTAGGTGAAGTCAGACCAACTCTAGTCGGCTCCACGGCAACCGGCCTGACCAGCGGCGACCCGCCCACGCCCCCGCACGAGCGACAGTGGCGCCATCGCAGTGCCGAGACCGGCACCCCGCCAACCGCTGCGGTGTTCGCTCGGGTCACCGCGTCTGGCCTCCGACCAGCGGCGCCCACCCATCACCACGACCGCCTCGAAAGCGAGAGCATCGAAGTGGCGACACGGCACCGGCAGCCGTCGCTCGGGTCGCCTGCGTCGAAGTCGCGCTGCCGCCCCGTCGACCGCAGTGCTGATCGAGCCGGCAAATGCCCAGGTCACCGCGTCGGGCGTCAGACCAGCGGCGACCCGCCCCGGTACGACCGCCGTCCACCCGTGCAGGATCGGTAGCCACGCGGGCCGGGCGCAGGCGAGGTGTTCGGGGTATCGCCGAAGTGAGTGCGCCGAGGACCGCTGCGGTGATCGAACCGGCCGCTCGGGCCGTCGCACGCGAAGGAGATCCCGGACGACCGTGGCGCTCAGCGCACGTGGACCAGATCGCGGGCCGCGGTGCGGTAGCGATCGGCGATCAGGCGCACGACCGCGGGGTGCACGCCGATGGGCTCGGCCACGCCGTCGGCGCCCGCGTCGTGCAGGCGCTGGTGGAACAGGCCGTGGGCGAGCAGATAGGAGGCGATGAAGACACGTTCGGCACCCGAATCACGCAGGGCGGCAACGACTTCGGGGACGCGAGGGGTGCCGGTCGCCACGTAGGCGATGCGGACCGGGGCGCCGAGCTGCTCGGCCAGCATGCCCGCCGCGCGACGGACGTCCTGGCGGGCGCGGGCGTCCGAGGAACCGGCGGCCGCGAAGACCACCGCGTCACCGGGTCGCCAACCGGCGGCGCGAAGGCGCACCGCCATGATCCTGGTCAGCGCCGGATCCGGCCCCATCGCGGCGGTCACCGCCACCGACGGGTGACCGCTCTCGGCGACCTCGCGCGGCACGTCCTGATAGACGTGATAGCCCGAGGCGAGGAACGCGGGAACCACCACGGCCGGGGCGTCGAGATCGCGCAGGACCTCCGACGGCGACGGGCCGAGCACGTCCACGAACGCGGTGCGCAGCGCCGGATTGGGCGCCGCCCCAGCCGATTCCGCGCCCGTCACGGCGGCGCCGAGTTCGGCGCCCACGGCCTCGGCGAGCGCCGCGATCATCTCCACCCCTCGCGCACTGCGGGTGCCGTGCGCAACGAGTACCAAGGCCGGATCTCCGGCACGCACCACATCACCGGACGCCGCACCCGGCCGCGGCACACCACCGTGCGCCGCGCCGGTCACGGCACGCACCGAAGCCGGATCACCCGGCCGCCCCGCACTCACCAGGCCCCGATCGCGTGCGCGGGCCGCGGCGAACGCGCGGGCGTGCCGATGCCGGCGGGATGTGGCGGCCGCACCGGCGGCCGCGGCGGGATGTCGGTGTCGGAGCAGTCGGCGGCGTCGAGGGCGAGCCGGTAGCCGCGCTTGACCACGGTCTGGATCGCCTTGGGCGTGCCGAGCCCGGCCCGCAACCGGGCGATCGCGGTCTCCACCGCGTGGGTGTCGTCGCCACCGCCGGGCAGCGCCGAGAGCAGGTCCTCCCTGGAGACGACCCGGCCCGGCTGCCGCGCCAGCGAGCGCATCAACGCCATCGGGGCGGGCGCGAGCTGGCGCACCTCGCCGTCGACGACCACGCAGCCGCCCCGCACGCTGATCAGATGACCGGCCGCGTAGATCCGGCTGGCCCGGCGCGGCAGTTCCTCGGCGACGTGGCGGGCCAGGGCGCCGAGCCGCGCGCGACCCGGCATGGTGGTCGGCACGCCGAGTTCTTCGAGCGGAGCCGCGGTGATCGGGCCGACGCAGGCCGCGAGCACCCGCCCGCGCAGCGCGTGCAGCAGCGCGTCGAGCAGCCCGGTTTCCTTGGCGCGCATCAACATCGAGGCCACGGCGGGCGCGCTGGTGAAGGTGACGCAGTCCAGGCTGCCCGCCACGATCGACTCGATCATCGAGTCCATCGGACCACGATCGGTCGGCGGCTCCCACCGGTACACCGGCACCGGGACGACATCGGCGCCCGCGCAGCGCAGCACCTCGCAGAAGTCGGGGACCGGCTCCCACTCGGTGGTCGCGCCGTGCAGCTGGACCGCGATGCGCACGCCCTCCACGCCCTCGGCGAGCAGGTGGTCGAGCACCTCGGCAGAGGACTCCGACGCGGGCGACCATTCCTCGCGCAGTTCGGCGGCGCGGATGGCGCCCTTGGCCTTGGGGCCACGAGCCAGCATCCGGGTGGCGGCGAGCGTGTCACGCAGCGACTCGGCCAGCCCCCACCCTTCGGCGGCTTCCATCCACCCGCGGAACCCGATGCCGGTGGTGGCGACGGTGATCTGCGGCGGATCGGCGATCAGCTGTTCGGTGACGCGGGCCAGCTCGGTGTCGTCGGCCAGCGGGATGATCCGGATGGCGGGCGCGGACACCACGGTCGCGCCCTTCCGGTTGAGCAAGGTGCTGAATTCTTCGGCACGGCGCGCGGCGGTGACACCGATGGTGAAACCGGCCAGCGCCGGGCGGGGTTCGGTCGGCAGTGTCATGGACTCACCGGTTCGTCCGAGACCGCGACAACGCCGCCGTCGAGGCGCACGGCGTACACCGGCAGGGACTGGGTCGGGTCGTCCAGACAGCGGCCGTCGATCAACGAGAACGCCTGCTTGAGCAGCGGCGACGCGACGACGGGCACACCGCCGCGGTCACCGACGATGCCGCGCGACATCACCGCGGCCCGGCCGAACGGATCGATGTTGCCGACAGCGGCGAGGGTGCCGTCGGCGAGCAGGAACAGCGCGGCCTGCTTGCCGCCCGCGAGCAGCACGGCGACGCCGCGGCCCGGGATCAGGAAATCGAGCCGGCACGCCTGGGTCCAGGTCGTGGTGGTCTCGGTGGTGATGGTGGGTGTATCGACAACGGTCATCGGTTCCTCCTCCGAACGCCTCATCTATTGGTACAGGCGCCCTGTTTCCGCAGCGTTAAGCGCTTATTTCGCAGCCGCGGCTGTGTCCGAGCCAACACCGACCGGCATCCCGGGCAGCCCGAGCAGCACAGGCACCTTGCGCTCACCGCTGTCGTCGAACGAGATGGTCGGGTCGGCTTCCTCAGGGGCGTTGACGAAGGAGACGAACCGCGAGAGCTTGTTCTCGTCCTCGAGCACCGCGGCCCACTCGTCGCGATAGCCCTCGACGTGCTTGGCCATGGCGGCCTCCAGGTCGGCGGCGATGCCGAGGCTGTCCTCGCACACGACGGCCTTGAGGTAGTCCATGCCGCCCTCGAGCGCCTCCTGCCAGGGCGCGGTGCGCTGCAGGCGGTCGGCCGTGCGGATGTAGAACATCAGGTAGCGGTCGATGTAGCGGATCAGCGTCTCGTCGTCGAGATCGCCGGCCAGCAGCACCGCGTGCTTGGGGGTCAGGCCGCCGTTGCCGCCGACGTAGAGGTTCCAGCCGTTCTCGGTGGCGATCACGCCGACGTCCTTGCCGCGCGCCTCCGCGCACTCGCGCGCGCAGCCCGAGACGGCCAGCTTCAGCTTGTGCGGCGAGCGCAGGCCGCGGTAGCGCTTCTCCAGCAGCACGGCCATGCCGACCGAGTCCTGCTGGCCGTAGCGGCACCAGGTGGACCCGACGCAGCTCTTCACGGTGCGCAGCGATTTGCCGTAGGCGTGCCCGGACTCCATGCCCGCGTCGACCAGCCGCTTCCAGATCAGCGGCAGCTGCTCGACCGTCGCGCCGAACAGGTCGATGCGCTGACCGCCGGTGACCTTGACGTAGAGGTCGAATTCCTTGGCGACCTCGCCGATCACGATCAGCTGCTCCGCGGTGACCTCGCCGCCGGGCATCCGCGGCACCACCGAGTAGGTGCCGTTCTTCTGCATGTTGGCCAGGAAGTGGTCGTTGGTGTCCTGCAGCGCGGCCTGCTCGCCGTCGAGGATGTGCTCGCTCGAGGTGGAGGCGAGGATCGAGGCGACCGTCGGCTTGCAGATGTCGCAGCCCGAGCCGGTGCCGTACTTGGCGATCAGCTCCGAGAAGGTGCGGATGCCGGTGACGTTCACGATGTCGAACAGCTCGGCGCGCGACTGGGTGAAGTGCTCACACAGCGCCTTCGACAGCGCCACACCGCTCTGCTCGAGCAACTTCTTGATCATCGGCACGCAGCCACCACACGAGGTGCCCGCGTTGGTGCAGCTCTTCACGCCGGGGATGTCGCAGGCACCCTCGGCGATCGCGCCGCAGATCGCACCCTTGCTGACGTTGTTGCACGAGCAGATCTGGGCGTCGTCGGGCAGCGCGTCGGCGCCGAGTTCGGCGCCCGCGGGCGAGATGAGCGCGGCCGCGTCGGCGGGCAGCGGACGCCCGACCAGCGGGCGCAGCGCCGCGTACTGGCTGGCGTCACCGACCAGGATGCCGCCGAGCAGGGTCTGGGCGTCGTCGGAGACGACGAGCTTGGCGTAGGTGCCCTTGGCGGCGTCGTGCAGCACGACCGAGAGCGCGCCCTCGGTGGTGGCGTGCGCGTCACCGAAGGAGGCCACGTCCACGCCCATCAGCTTGAGCTTGGTCGACATGTCGGCGCCGGGGAACTCCCCCGCGCCGCCGAGCAGCCGATCGGCCACGATCTCCGCGGTGGTGTACCCCGGCGCGACCAGGCCGTAGCAGACACCCTCGACGGCGGCGCACTCACCGATCGCCCAGATGTGCGGGTCGGAGGTCTGCAGGCTGACATCGGTGAGGATGCCACCGCGCGGGCCGAGCTCCAGGCCCGCGGCCTTGGCGACGGCGTCGTGCGGACGGATGCCCGCGGAGAACACGACCAGCGAGGCGTGGATCTCCGACTCGTCGGACAGGTGCAGCTTCACCCCGCCCGTCTCCTCCTCGATCGACTCGATCTTGGCGGTGCCGACGCCGGTGTGCACGTTCAGGCCGATGTCGGAGACCAGCTTCTCCAGGATCGCGCCACCACCGGCATCGACCTGGGCGGGCATCAGGCGGTCGTTGTACTCGATGACGTGCGGGGTCATCCCCATCAGGCGCAGCGCGTTGGCCGCCTCCAGGCCGAGCAGACCGCCACCGATGACCACGCCGTGCGCGCCGGGTCCGGCGGCGTCGGCGGCGGCGCGGATGCCGTCGAGATCCTCGATCGTGCGGTAGACGAAGCACTCGGGCAGGTCGTGGCCGGGCACCGGCGGCACGAAGGCGTAGGAGCCGGTCGCCATCACCAGCGCGTCGTAGGCGATGACCTCACCAGTGGAGCTGGTGACGGTCTTGGCCGCGCGGTCGATGGACTCACCGCGCTGGCCCAGTCGCAGCTCGACCAGGTCGTCGCCGTCGTAGGAGTTGCCGGGCAGCGCCAGCTCGTCGGGGTTCCAGTTGCCGACGTAGTAGGACAGGCCGACCCGGTCGTAGGCGGGCAGCTTCTCCTCGGACAGGACGACGATCCGCCACTGTCCTGCCTCGTCGCGGGACCGCAGTGCCTCGACGAAACGGTGTCCGACCATGCCGTGGCCGACCACGACCACTGTCTTGCGCGTGCTGTTCATGAGGGTGACCTCCAGGGTGTGGGCCGGTTGTCAGCGAGCCGACGAAGCGGTGTGTTCGGCCTCGAGGACCAGGGACTCGGCCTCGACCACGACATCGGCGTCGGCGGACGGGCGGGGACGGCGCAGGAACACCGTCCAGGTGACCGCGGCGCACACCACGTAGAAGGCGAGGAACACCCAGAACGCGGTGGTCGCGGAGTTGGTGGAGGAGTAGGACGAGCGCAGCACCATGTTGATGCCGACACCGCCCAGCGCGCCGATCGCGCCGACGAACCCGATGAGGGCGCCCGCGGTGTTCTGTGACCAGGCGGCCCGCTCGGTCCGCGAGAGCGGCAGGCTCTTGGACTTGGCCTCGAACACCGACGGGATGATCTTGGTGACGGCGCCGTTGCCGAAACCGGAGAGCACGAACAGCGCGATGAAGCCGATGACCAGGACGGTCATCGTGGCACCGGAGGCGACGCCGCCGTTGCGGTCGGCCATCGTCGAAGCGGCGATCACGATCAGCGCGGCGGCCATCATGGCGCCGAAGGTGCCGAGCGCGACCTTGCTGCCGCCGATCCGGTCGGCCATCTTGCCGCCGTAGGGGCGCGACAGCGATCCGAGCAGCGGACCGATGAAGGCGATCGACGCGGCGTGCACGGCGGCCTGGGCAGCAGTGTCGCCACCGGCCTTGAAGCTGATCTGCAGGATCTGGCCGAAGGCGAAGCTGTAACCGATGAACGACCCGAAGGTGCCGATGTAGAGGAAGGCGATCGCCCACGACTGCGGCACCCGCAGCGCCTTGCCCATGTAGGACAGGTCCGCCTTCTGATTGGTCAGGTTGTCCATGAAGAGGGCGGCGCCGACCGCGGTCAGGCCGACGAACACCAGGTAGATCGCGCAGATGACCGAGGCGTACTCACCACCGAGGGTGACCAGCACCAGCAGCCCGAGCAGCTGGATCACCGGGACGCCGATGTTGCCGCCGCCGGCGTTCATGCCCAGCGCCCAGCCCTTGAGCCGCTGCGGGTAGAACGCGTTGATGTTGGTCATCGAGGAGGCGAAGTTGCCGCCACCGAAGCCCGCGAACGCCGCCACGATCAGGAAGGTCGTGTACGAGGTGCCGGGCTGGTTCACGAAATACAGCGTCAGCAGCAGCGGGACCAGCAGCATCAACGCGCTGAAGATCGTCCAGTTGCGGCCGCCGAAACGGGCCGTCGCCACCGTGTAGGGGATCCGCAGGAATGCGCCGACCAGGGTCGGCATGGCGACCAGGAAGAACTTCCCGGCCGCGTCGATGCCGTACTTGTCGGTGGGCATGAACAGCACCATCACCGACCAGATCGACCACACCGAGAACCCGATGTGTTCGGCGATCACCGACCAGATCAGGTTGCGCTTGGCGATGTCCTTGCCGCCGGCCTCCCAGGCCGCGACATCTTCGGCATCCCAGTCCGCGATGTCGTGGTTACGCTGCAGCGTCCTCAAGTTGGGCCTCCCAAAAGTGCGATGGCCCAACGGTAGGAAATGGGTATTGCCGGAATGCTGCGGGAAATGTCGCCTGAATCAACGGTTTCTCACGATTCCCGATTTACGGGGGTGAGATCGAGGCGTTTGTTTCCGCCGTGTGACACGCCGATTTCCGCCGGTAAGGAAGCGGCGAGAATTCGGGGTATGCGCCGGTGAGGGTGTGAGCTACGCCGCTTTCCGCGACTCTAGACCAGAGTCGCGGAAAGCGCACTTCGGGAAATGGCCGACGGTGAGGAGTTCGCCGTCACCAGGTCTCTTCGAGCATGCGCGGCTTGCACGCCTGCCAGGCCCCGGCCAGCAGGATGGCGAGGGCCACCATGAGCAGACCGAACGGGGCCAGCCACCCACCGGTCCAGGTGTGCAGCATGCCGAACAGCAGCGGGCCGACGCAGGCGACCGCGTATCCGACGCCCTGGGTGAACCCGGACAGCGCCGCCGAGCCCTGCGGGGTGCGGGTGCGCAGGTTGATCAGGGTGAGCGCCATGGGGAAGGTGCTCGGGCCGAGGCCGAGCAGCACCACCCACAGCACCGGCGCGCCCATGGGCGCGATCAGCAGGCCGGCGAAGGCGATGACGAACAGCGCGACGCAGCCGACGACCACCGGGAACGGGTTGCGCATCCGCGAGACCACCGTCGGCGCGGCGAGCGCGGGAATCAGACCCATCAGTGCGAACAGCCCGACCATGCTGCCGCCGAAGCCCGCGCTCGCGCCCGCGTCGGACAGGATCTTGGGCAGCCAGGCGAACATGGCGTAGGTGGTCAGCGACGTCATGCCGAACATCGCGGCCATGCCCCAGGCCACCGGCGAGCGCCAGGCCTTCCCCGCGGCGGGCGCGGGTTCGGCGGGCAGCGCGGTGACGTCGACCAGGTCGCGCCCCTTGCGGTCGCGCAGCACGAACAACCACGGCACCGCGGCGGCGAAGCCGACCAGCGCCCACACGCCCATCGAGATCCGCCAGCCGTGGTCCTCGGCGAGCGGCACCGCGACGAAGGCGGGCACAACGGTGCTCAGCTGCACCATCACGATGTAGAGGGAGCTGATCGCGGCCAGCTGGTCGGCGAAATACCGCTTCACCAGCGGCGGGATCACCACGTTGCCGATGCCCATACCGAGCAGGACCACGCCGGAGAAGGCCAGCAGTTCGCCGGTGCTGTGCGCGAACACCCTGGTCAGCGAGCCGACACCGGCGAGCAACATGGCGACCAGGACCGTCCGCTCCAGCCCGTACCGGCGCACCAGCACCGGTGTGACCAGTCCGGCGACGGCGAACATGGCGGTCGGCAGCATGCCGAAGACGCCGACGATCGCCGTCCCGAACCCGACGTCGGCGCCGATCTCCTCCGCCAGCGGGCTGAACGCGGTGACCGCGGCCCGCAGGGTGAGCGCCGACATGACGATGGCCGCCAGCACGAGCAGGCGGCCTTCGAGGAGTGCGCGGGCACGGTTGCGGGTGCCGGAATCGGGCAGGGTTCGGGAATCGGGGAGGGTCGCGGTCACCGGTAAATCATAGGATGACCCGATGATCGGGGCAATGGATTGTGAGCAGCGGTACCCTTGCTGTCGTGCAACCCGTCCGGCGAACCAGCCTCATCGCCCAGGTCACCGAGCAGCTTCGGGCCGAAATCCGTTCCGGCCGTTGGCCAGTGGGCCAACGGATCCCCACCGAACCGGAACTCACCGAGCTCACCGGGACCGGGCGCAACACCGTCCGCGAGGGCGTGCAAGCCCTCGTCCACGCAGGCATGCTCGAGCGCCGTCAGGGCTCGGGCACCTATGTGATCGCCACCTCGGAGGTCGGCGGCACCCTGGCCAAGTACTTCGCCGACGCCGAGGAGCGCGACATCCTCGAGCTCCGGCAGGCCCTCGACACCACCGCGGCGGGCCTGGCCGCCCGTCGTCGTGACGACACCGACATCGCCAACCTGCGCCGCCTGCTGGCCGAACGCAGCAACCGCACCTGGAACGAGCCGGACCCGGTGGCCATCGCCGCCGACGTGGAACTGCACCGCGCGATCGTCGTCGCCAGCCACAACGCGGTATACCTGGAGTTCTACGATTCGCTGCTGCCGATCATCGAGCAGGTGATCCACGCGCGGACCTCCCGCTCCGACGACGCCTACGACACCGAGCACGCCGAACTGGTGCAGGCCGTCATCGACGGCGACGCCGACAAGGCGATGCAGGCCACCCGCTGCTTCCTGGCCACCCTCATCGGCCAGTACCCCGATCGCTGATGTAACCGGACGGTCACCAGCCGCCGCTTTCCCCGGTGAGCCCGAGTTGGCTGGATCGTCACCTGAGGCCACGGCTACGCAACAACCGCTTCCTACCGTTGACTCGACCCCGCGTTACGCGCTCGATCGAGAGGAAGCCGATGACCGCGATTGCCGCCACCGGCCAGGAGACGGACAACCCGTCCTTCGCATATGAGAAGAAGGGTCGCTGGCTGACCCACTGGGAACCCGACAACCTGAAATTCTGGGAATCCGGCGGTAAGCAGACCGCCCGCAAGAATCTGATCTTCTCCGTCTTCGCCGAGAATCTCGGCTTCAGCGTCTGGGTCATCTGGGGCACGGTCGTCACCAGCATGGGTGCCGCCGGCTTCGGATTCCTCGAGGGCCTCGGCAAGGGCAACCCGGTCGCGGTGAGCAACGCGCTGCTGCTGACCTCGACGCCGACGCTGGTCGGCGCGGCCCTGCGCATCCCCTACACCTTCGCGATCCCCCGCTTCGGCGGGCGGGCGTTCACCGCCTTCAGCGCGGCCATGCTGCTCATCCCGACGCTGGGCCTGGCCTACTTCGTCAACCAGCCCGGCACCCCGATGTGGGTGTTCCTGGTGCTCGCCGCGCTCGCCGGTTTCGGCGGCGGCAACTTCTCCTCCTCGATGGCCAACATCTCGTTCTTCTTCCCCGAGGGCAAGAAGGGCGCCGCGCTCGGCATCAACGCCGCCGGTGGCAATCTCGGCGTCGCGCAGACCCAGCTGGTCCTGCCGCTGCTGATCACCTTCGGCACGCACCTGACGGCCAAGGACGCGGCAGGCTACCGGTTCGGCATCACTCTCGCTGTGCTGGTGTGGATTCCGTTCATCCTGGTCGCCACGTTCGGCGCGCTGCGCTACATGGACTCGATCACCAACGCCAAGTCCGACGGCAAGTCCTACCGGCTGGCGCTGACCAATCCGCACACCTGGATCATGTCGTTCCTCTACATCGGCACCTTCGGCTCGTTCATCGGCTTCTCCTTCGCCTTCCCCACCCTGATCAAGGCGAACTTCCCCGACCTGGCCAAGATCGGCTGGATCACCACGCTGGGCAACCTGGCCTTCCTCGGCGCACTGGTCGGCTCGTTCAGCCGTCCGTTCGGCGGCTGGGTCTCGGACAAGATCGGTGGCGCCAAGATCACCGTGTTCGTGTTCTCCGGCATGGCCGTCGCGGTCGCGCTGATCATGGTGGCGCTGGACCTGAAGAGCTTCCCGCTCTACCTGGCCGCGTTCCTGCTGCTGTTCGTGCTCACCGGCATCGGCAACGGCTCGACCTACCGGATGATCCCGTCCATCTTCAGCGCCACCGCCAAGAAGCACGCCTCCGAACACGGCCTCGACCTCACCGAGGCCAACGCCTCGGCCCGCCGCCAGGCCGGCGCCGCGATCGGCGTCATCGGCGCGATCGGCGCCTCCGGCGGCTACCTGCTGCAGCAGGCACTTCGCCTGTCCAACATCAACTTCGGCACCATGGCTCCCGCCTTCTGGGCCTACGCCGGCGCCTTCCTGGTGATGGCCGCTGTCACCTGGTGGTACTACCTGCGCAGCTCCTTCGCCATCGAGAAGGTCCCCTCCCTGGCCTACGCCAACGTCTGACCCCCAGCTCTCCGACCACGAAGGCCGCGCCCGGGTTCCCCTCCCCGGACGCGGCCTTCGGCTGTGTGCCAACACATTTCGGCCATCGTGGTGGCCGCGACCGGTGCCGCGCTTTACTCTGGAAAGCGGACTTGCACCGGGGCGGCAGAGGTGAGCGGTATTGAACATCTCGAAGGAGCAGGCGGAGCTACGATTCCGGTCCGCCACCATCGATGATCTGGCCGCGATCGCCGAGCTCGAATCGAAAGAATTCACGCCGCTGGCCTACCCCTATTTCGCACTACGGCAACTGTTCGATATTCACGGATCACAATGGGTGGTCGCCGATCTGGACGGCGCGATCTGCGGGTACGCACTCGTCGCGGTCGGCAGGCGCAGCGCGTGGCTGATCGGGCTTGCCGTGTCGACACACTTTCAGGGTCAGGGGCTCGGCCGTTCACTCCTGGACCGCGCGCTCGCACGCTGCCGGTCCTCGCAGGTCGAGGCCATCTTCATCACCGTGCGGCCGTCGAACGTGCCCGCGGCCAATCTCTACAAAGACTCCGGCTTCACCTGGCTCGACCACGAGGAACAGTATTTCGGCGCGGGTGAGCCACGAGACCTGCTGGTGCACCGCATATCTCCCGAGTGGTCCGCCGCCGACCCGGCCGATCGGCGCTGGCGCAAAGATCGCGGACCGGTCGACGACGGATGAGCGAGTACGCCGAACACGACCGGCTCGGCGACTTCGTCGCCTCCAAGACCACGCTCATCCGCAGGCACGCCGGGGCTTTCGCCGAGGTGATCGCCGATTTCCAGCGCGCGCCCGGCGCCGCCACCGAATACACGCTGCTCGACGAGCTCAACCACCGCGTGGAACAGTTCCTCGCCGACTATGTCCCGCCGTCCTCGCGCCGAGTCGGCGACAGCCTCGTCTTCGCCCACCTCTACCGCGACGCCGACCCCGACGTGCTGGACAACGCGGGCCGCGAGCTGGCCTGCGAGACCGTGCTCACCGCGCTGTTCGCCGCCGAGGTCGAATTCCGCGGTCCGCTGCGTCTGAGCCGCACCCAGTCCACCCTGCTCGCCGAGGTGTACGAGGAACTCGGCGAACAGCTTTCGGCACACCGGCTCCCCGCACACGCCGCCCTGGCCTACCGGCAGGCCTACCGCCTGCACACCAGCACCGAGAACCCGCGCGGTCAGGACCGGTGCGGGCTGAACATGGCGCGGGCCAAGACCAGGGCGCGCAGTCCGCGCTGGCGGCGGCTGCCCGGCACCGTCTCGGATCTGTTGTGCGGCTACGGGTATCGGCCGTTCCTGCTGCTGGCGTGGATCGCGCTCGAGATCGCGGTCTTCGTCGCGGTCTTCTACCTGTCCAGCACCGGGATCGGGTTCGCCACGGCCACCAGGGTGGGGCTGCTCAACTTCCTGAATCCGGTGGGTACCGACGACCTGCCCACGCTGAGCTCGTTCGCGCAGGCGACGCTGATCGTCGAGTCCTACGCGGGCATCGTCTCGACCTCGGTGTTCTTCGCTCTGCTCGTGCGTCAGCTGTTCCGGCTCTGATCACCACCGGCTCTGGCTGCGGGTCAGCGCGCCGAGCGTGGCCACCGCCACCCGGTCGCGCAGCTGCCCGATCCGCGAGTTCCACTGCACGGTGAAGCCCGGATTGCTCTCCAGACCGGTCCACAGACCGCGCAGCGGCGGCGGGGTGAACGCGCCCGGCAGCCACAGGTGGACCAGGTGTTCCAGCAGCGGGGTGAGCACCTGGGCGGGTGAACTGCGCGACAGCTCGGCCATCTCGGCCTCGTCGATCACTTCGGTGAGCACGGTGAGCAGCCAGTCGTGCATGGCCAGGTCTTCGCAGAAGCGTTGCACCGCGGGCAGTTCCGCGTCGTCGCCGACGACGACCGAGGCGAGCCTGGTCTCGTCGTCGACGAGCACGAACGACATGCTCGGCGCCGCGCCGCGCTCCACCCTGGCCGCCCAGCGCAGCCGGGACGCGCCGGTCTGGATGGGCGGCTTCTGATTCAGCATCGGATCGGTGCGCACCCGCATGTGCAGGCGGGCCGCGATCGCGCCGGGATCCAGCGTCGCCACGGTGGGATCGCCGGGGCCGAGGAAACCGTCGACGAGCTGGGCGCCGATGTCGGCGGGAATCCGGGTGAGGATCTCGACGAGACCGATCCGGCTCAGATAGTGGCCCCAGCCGCGCCGGTGCGTGCCCTCGGCCGCGGTGACGGTGGCCATGGCCGAGCTCTGCAGAATCCGGCCGCCGAGCACGACCGCGTGCGCCGCGACGGTGCCGACCCCGCGGACCCGGCCACGCGACGGGGTGGCGAGCCGGCAGTCGACTCCCTCGGCGATGACCGGGGACTGCGCCCAGCTCACCGGCCGCTCGCGCGATTGCACGCGGCGGCCGCGAACCAGGGTCAGCAATTCCGCCGCCGACCCGCGGCTCAGGGCCGCCGACTCCGGGAGCAGGCCGGTGCGCACTTCACCCAGAAGTGCCAGCGGACCACCGCTGAGTTGCATTGCTGCAGCGTAACCGGTCGCCCGGGCCACGGCACGGCGATCACACCGTGCTGAGGAAGAAATGCGAGAGGCGGTCGGTGACGTCGTCGGTCATCGTGACGCCCTGCTCGTTCGCGCGCCGGGCGATGAGCGCGACGACGGCGGGATCGGGCTGCACATGATCGAGTATCATGCGCACCGCGTGTTCGATGCCCACGTACCGCTGCGGCAGCAGCGACAGCGAACGGAACGCCGCGAACGGCGCGGCCCGTTCCTGGAGCCGGATCACGCTCGGGAAGTCCTCCCAGCGTGCGGGCCAGTCGTGCTCGGGCTCCCAGTATTCGGCGTCGACGACGGCCCTGCCCTCGTAGCGCAGCATGCCCAGCCGCAGCAGCTGCCACACCGAGGCCAGGAACGGGCACGACCAGAGCACGTCCTGCCCGGCGCCGCGGTCGCGCCACATCTCGACGTCGAGGAAGATCGAGTGATTGCGCGCCGCGAACTCCACCGGCGGCCGGTAGTTGACCTCCATGGCCTGGCCCGGCTCGTGGTCGCTGGAACGCTCACCGTTGCACAGCCACCCGGATTCCGCGGTGGGCGGCCGCCGCCCGGTACTGCCCGGCGCGGGTTCGGCGACGATCGAGTCGGCGACCATCTGCGCCAGCGGAATCCGCGGTTCGTCGTGCTGACGGCGCAGATACCGGCTGCACCCGGCCTCGCTGGCCAGGTAGTCGATCCGCACACCGCATTCGCGGGCGATGCGCAGCAGCTTGGGCACGATCTGCCTGGGGTCGGCGTCGGTCTGGAAGTAGTCGTCGAGCAGGAAACAGGTACTCACCCGCACGCGCGACGGGCCGCCCGCAACCTCGGCGAACTCCCGCCTGGCGATGTCGGTGAACGCCTCGAGCAGCGGGGCGACCTTGCTGAACTGGGCGGCGATGGCCGCTTCGCCGTTGAGCAGATCGGACATGTAGAAGTGCCCGACCTCGATCGACAGATGCGCGAGCGGAACGTCCTCCACCCGCACGGACGCCGTCGACTCGGCGTAGACAGCGCCACCAACCACCGCAACCCCTTGCCTACCCGACCGGACAGAACCGGAGCGGATTCTAACGCTAGACGCGCACCCAGGTCGCGCGATCCCAGAGCCGCCGCGCGAGTTCCTCGAACGCCTCCACCGTCGCGCGATTGGCGATGCCCGCGTTGACATCCGCGTCGAGCACGATCTGCTCGCGCCACTGCAGGACCGGTTCCACCGGGGTCTCCCCCAGCAGCGCACCGGCGCCGAGGCGGTACTCGGCCGCGAGGGAACGCAGCGCGTCGTTCTGCTTGAGCAGCCACGCGGCCTGCGGGCCGCCGCTGGCCGCGTGCTCGTCGGTGACGCGCGGAACGGCGGTGCGCACGAAGCGGATCCGGGCCAGCAGGTCGTCGGGGGCGTAGCCGAGTTCCACCCCCGTCTTCAACAGGCCCTTGGGCCCGTGGACCAGGCCCTGCGCGGCCATCAGGTGCTGGCGGGTCCAGCGGTGGTAGACCAGCCAGCACACCTCCTTGTCCGGCATGTCCTGCGGCCGCGTCGCTTCCAGCGCGATCTGCATGGCCACCGACCGGCCCGCGCTCAGGTCGACGATCACCACCTTGTAGGTGCTGTCGAGGTCGAGCAGCAGTTCGCGGCAGCGCCGCACCACGTGCTGGTCGTTGGCCGACATGGCCTCGCCGCCGCCCTCGTCGCCGGGCAGCAGGACCAGCTTGCCGCCGCGAGAACGCTGACTGCGCAGGGCATCCCGATTGGTGTTGGCCCGCACGTCGATGCGCTGGGGCAGGGTGTTGTGGCCGCGCAGATACGAGTGCAGGCCGCTGCCCGGCTGGGTGCCGCGTTCGACGGCGCTGAGCTCGAACAGCGCGCCCGCGGTGGGCGACCCGAAGTCGAAGTCGAGATAGGCCGTGCTGATGCCGCGCAGCCCGAGCCGGTAGGCCAGATTGCAGCTGGTCACCGACCGTCCGGTGCCGCCCTTGTCCGAGGTGGCGAAAACGATCATCGGGTCAGGTGCTCCTCATCGCGTCGAGACGAGCGTAGGCGAGCCGGTCGAGTTCGATCAGAGCCGCCGAGGCGAGCGTGAACGCCGTTCCCGGTTGCAGATTCACCACGTCTCTGGCCCTGGCCAGCTGCTGCTCGACGCCGTCGAGCGCGGTGCGATTGGCCGAGGTGTCCTCGACGCTGACATTGAGCATCTCCTGGTTGAGCAGGTGCTCGGCCTCGTTGAGCAGTTCGACGGCGCGCACGACCATGGCGGGTGAGCGCAGCGGCGGCTCGCGGTAGGTGCGGTCGGCGGTGACCAGGCATTCGATGACGCGCTCGGTCATGTACCACGAGGGGCGGGTCTGGCCGGGCGCGGCCGCGGTGCCGAAGACGGCGCCGGGGTCGTCCCACAGGCCCGCGGCATCGCCCTCGGAGATCATGCGCAGGTCGAGATGGTCCATCACCTTCTTGGCCAGTTCCATCAGCCGGTCGCGCGCGGTGATGTTGCCGGACAGGCGCGCCGCCTGCAGACTGCGCTTGAGCAGCACCGGCGCGAAGTCCGAGGCGATCCACTCCAGCCGGGGGCCGCCGCCTTCGACGAGTTCGCTGCCGCGCAGCGTCATCCGGACGCCGGGGTGATGCAGCGCCACCGACGGGTCGTCCTGGGTGGTCCGCCGGATGATGCGGCCCCGCCGGGCGAGCTCGTCGAAGATGCCGATCGCGCGGGTCAGGTCGTCGTCGGAGGCCGTGCGGGCGACCAGTTCCTGGATCAGGACCGCGGACACGATCAGCGAGAAGTAGTCCGATTCCTCGCCGTCGGAGGTCCGCCACGGGATGTCCTCGAGCGGCCAGGTGCCGCTGCCGAACCGGGCGACGGTGGCCCAGTAGCGCTGGGTGATGTCCCAGCGGATGCGCAGCGCCTCGGCCAGGCGGTACTGGGTGTCGTCGAGCAGGTCGAGCTCCCTGGTGCGCTGGGAGAGCACGTCGTTGATGCCGTCCAGGGCGGTGATGGTGAAGTAGAGGTAGGGGCGGGGATCGGCGTAGCCGATGCTGGAACCGATTTCGTCGGGGACGAAGTCGACCGGGTCGGCGCCCTGCACCACGCCCCAGCTCCACCCGCACTCGAAGAGCAGATCCTCGTCGTCGAGTTCGGATTCCGGCGCCCTGCCCAACGTGACGTCGTTGCGCAGGCGGGCGCGCACGCGGTCGAGGCTGCGGGCCACCGCGTCGACGACCGCCTTCTCCGACTGTCCCGACTGGTTGAGCATCCCGAGCATCACCTTGCCCGCGGGCGAGCGCGGCGAGGCCGTGTTGACCACGAAACTGCGCACCAGGCCCGTCATCGCGGCGGTCAGGCGGGTGCTCAGGCCTGCGCTGAGCTCGGTGATCCGCGCGCTGATGTCCTTGCGGCGTTCGGTGCGCGCCCACCGGTCGAACACGCGCGCGAAGCCCAGCGCCGCGATGCACAGCGTCACCGACATGGAGTAGCCGTCCACCACTTCGAGGGTGTGCTGGGCCTGGGTGGGTTCGCCGTCACCGGGCGCGCGCAGGTAACTGCCCGCGTCGAAGCGGGGCAAGCCGTCGGGATCGGTGTTGCGGGCGAGGTATTCCTCGACGAGGCCGAGCACGGTGATGCCGATCCTGGCCTGGCCGCCGAAGGCCTCCAGGACGAACTTCACGTCGTCGGACATGGCCTCGGGCCGGTCCAGCGCGAAGCTCTCGATCTCGGTCGCCGGATAGAGCAGGCACAGCAGCTGCTCGGAATCGCTGATGGAATTCGCGGCGAGCACGCCGTCCCAGTGCCATTTCTCGTCCCGGTAGCAGGCCGAGAGCATGGCGCTCCAAATATCCAGAATCTGTTGTCTGGGCTGGATTCTCACCCGCAGCAATCCTCACCGCTCGTGACGGGCCGCGGTGGGTCCCCCGGTCCGGCGCAGGACACATGGCGGCGATGCTCGATGAAGATAGCACGCGCTACGCCAGGAAACGTTGGGTCTCAATGGATTTGAAACCACATCCGACCCATCGGTCACGATCGGCGCAATCCGCCCTTACAGTGCCAAACGGACCATGTCGGCGGTGCGGGCCAGGCCGGGAAAGGCTTCGGGGGTGGAGCGGGGGTGCAGGGCGTGGACGGCCAGACGGAAGATCAAGGCGCGCAACAGCATCTGCGGCCATTCGGGCAGGGTCGACCAGCGGTCGAGGAGTCCGTCGTCGCCGCCGCCCCAGGCCAGGGCGTCCACGACGACCACGCCGGCCGCCCAGGCCGCGGGCCGCCAGTAAGGGGTGATGTCGGTGAGGCCGGGGGTGTGCGCGCCCGCGAACAGGACCGTCCCGAACAGGTCGCCGTGCACCAGTTGGTCGGGACTGCGCACCGGCTTGCGCAGGGTGGCCAACTGGCCGATCAGTTCCAGGCTGCGCTGACCGTCGGGGGTCGGGGCGATGGGCACGCCGCCCGCGCGCAGGCTGCGCAGCGGCACCGACTCCCAGGCGGCACGGTCGGCGGCGACGAACACGTCGACGTCGACCCACGGCGCGACCGGCGGCTGCACCAGGAACCGCGGCCGCTCCAATTGCGCTGTGGCCTTGTGTAATCGCAGCGAGACCGACACCACCTCGTCGTGCCGGGGCTCCGGGGCGCCATCGATGTAGGTGTCGGCCCGCCAGCCGGAGACCACGTACCTGCCGTCGGTGGCGCGCACCGGCCGGGCCAACCGCACACCGTCGACCACCAGCGTCTCACGCACCTTCGCCGACCAGGCGGCCCGCGCGTGATCGGCGACCGGGCTCAGCACCACCTCGCCCAGCCGCCAGCCGCCGTCCCAATCGCCCAGGGACACCGGTGTCACTTCGCGAAGCCCGAACGTGGCTCGCACATGTTCCGGAGGTTCGACTGAGGTCACGGCCGTACCGTAACCCCGGTGTCGCCGCCGAAGCCCGAAGGCACGCTGGCACACCGGCACATTGCGACCTCGCCGCAATCTTCGGCGAGGTCGGCAACGGCGCAGCTACTCGATCAGTACACCGGCAGCGACGGATCCACCTGCTTGGCCCAGGCGACGACGCCGCCCTGCAGGTGCGTGGCATCGGCGAAACCGGCCCGCTTGAGCGCGGCCAGCGCCTCGGCCGAACGGATACCGGTCTTGCAGTGCAACACGATCGGCTTGTTCTGCGGCAGCTCGGCCAGCGCCTCGCCGGACAGGATGCGGTCCTTGGGGATCAGCGTCGCGCCTTCGATGTGCACGATGTCCCACTCGACCGGTTCGCGGACGTCGATCAGTTCGATCTTGTCGGCGTCGAGCAGATGCTTCAGCTCGGCGGCGGTGATCGTCGACCCGGCCGCGGCGGCCATGCCCTCCTCGGAGACCACACCGCAGAACGCCTCGTAGTCGATCAGTTCGGTGATCGGCTGACGTTCCGGATCGCGGCGCAGCTTGATGGTGCGGTAGTTCATGTCCAGTGCGTCGTAGACCATCAGGCGGCCCAGCAGCGTCTCGCCGATGCCGGTGATGAGCTTGATCGCCTCGGTCACCATCACCGAACCGATCGACGCGCACAGCACGCCCAGCACGCCGCCCTCGGCGCAGGACGGGACCATGCCCGGCGGCGGGGCCTCCGGGTACAGGTCGCGGTAGTTGATGCCGCGGCCGTCGGGGGCGTCCTCCCAGAACACCGACACCTGACCCTCGAAGCGGTAGATCGAGCCCCACACGTAGGGCTTGCCCGCGAGGACGGCGGCGTCGTTGACCAGGTAGCGGGTGGCGAAGTTGTCGGTGCCGTCGACGATCAGGTCGTACTCACGGAACAACTCGACCGCGTTGTCGGGCTCGAGGCGGATCTTGTGCAGCCGCACGTCGATGCCGGAGTTGATCTCCAGGATGGAATCGCGGGCGCTGTCGGCCTTGGACCGGCCGATGTCGGATTCGCCGTGGATGACCTGGCGCTGCAGGTTCGACATGTCGACCTCGTCGAACTCGACGATGCCGAGCGTGCCGACCCCGGCCGCGGCCAGGTAGAGCAGCGCGGGCGAGCCGAGGCCGCCGGCGCCGATCACGAGCACCTTGGCGTTCTTCAACCGCTTCTGACCGTCGACGCCCAGATCGGGAATGATCAGGTGCCTGCTGTAGCGAGCGACCTCGTCCTTGGTCAGTTCCGCGGCCGGCTCCACGAGCGGCGGCAGAGACCCGTTGAATGACACGTCAGAGCTCCTGTGTTTATCGGCGGCGTTCCCTGGTACATGCAACATGCCGGGCCGCGGGGTTCTTCCCGTCCATGGTCGCGCATCGTGGGAGCGCTCACCCCCTCGGGTACGGCCAGGGATTGAAGCGGCAGGTCTTGCCGTCGGCGGGGACCACGCCGTGCGGATCGAGCTGGGCGATGTCGTTGTTCCTGGTGCCGAAGGTCTGCTGCATCATGATCGGCGCGAGCCCGCCGTCGCTCTCGCAGGGCTGGTGACCGTGGTAGCCGATCGCGTGGCCGACCTCGTGGTTGACCAGGTACTGCCGATACGAGCCGATGTCGCCGTCGAAGGCGAGCGCGCCGCGCACCCAGCGCACCTCCGAGAGCACCACCCGGTCGATGTCGGCGTTGTAGCACGACGAGTCGATCGGGATCTCGAATCCGCAGGCGGCGCGGGTGCTCTCGCGCGAGGAGAGCGAGAGCCGGAAGTCGGGCTCGCCCGCGTCGACGCGCTGGAAGGCGAAGCGGGGGTCGTTGGTCCAGCTCTTCGGGTTGGCCAGGGTGGTCTCGATCATCTTCGCCACGGCCGCGTCGCCGCCGAAGGGCGTGGTGTCGATGCCGTCCTCCACCTCGACGGTGTAGCGGAAGACGCGTTCGGTGCCCGCCCCCACCTGACCCGTGGTGCCCGGCACGACATGCCAGGTGCCCGCGGCCCGTTCGACGAACTCGCCGCCCTCCGGCAGCGCGCCCAGCGGCAGATCGGCCGGGAACTTCCCGTCCCCGGGCGGGGCGCCGATGATGCCCGACTGCGCGACGCCGGGACTGAGCGCGCCGAAACCTGGTTCGGTGGGCGGGGCGGTGCGCCCGGCGCGCACGGCGTCGACGACGACGAGCACCGTCACGGCCAGCAGCACCGGCAGCGCGTAGGCGCGCCAGCCGTAGCGGGAGACGAAACGGCCCAGCGCGCTCTGCTTCTTCGCGTCGCGCTGCGGGCTGCGCGGCCTGCCGGTGTCGGCGTCGGTGGGGTCCCAGCGGGCACGCAGCGGCTGGCGGGATCGGTCGGCGGGCGTGTACAGCCCCAGCGGGTCGTAGACCTCGAGTTCTCGCCCTTCTGGCGCCGATGTCACAGAACCGGACTCGGTGGGTGGCGTGGGGCGAGCGGCATCGCGCCCGCCGCCGGATGGTCGTTCCGGGCGGTCGGTCACCCCATCAGATTCTCACAGTGGGTCGGTGGGCTCGCGCGGCGGCCGCGCGCGATCGCGCGGTTACGGCCCGGCGAACCCCTCGGCCTGGTACTACATTTCCAGGGCGAAACTTATCGGGAACACCAGGCGGGTATCGTTCGTGGGACACCGGTGGCGTACCCCTGCCGCGGAGTAAACGACAAAGAGAGCCGAGATGACAGACCTCGTGGACCGCATGACCTCGCGCCGATCGGTGCCGGAAACGGTCCCGGCCAAGCGCGGCACCCGGCTACCCCGTGACGAGCGGCGCCAGCAGCTGCTGCTCGCGGCCAGCGAAGTGTTCGTGCAGCGCGGCTACCACGCCGCGGGCATGGACGAGATCTCGCAGGTGGCCGGTGTCAGCAAGCCGGTGCTCTACCAGCACTTCACCTCCAAGCTCGAGCTGTACCTGGCGGTGCTGCAGAACTACGTCGACATCCTGGTGTCGAGCGTGCGCCAGGCGCTGCGCTCCACCACCGACAACAAGCAGCGCGTGCGCGCCGCCGTCGCCGCCTATTTCGATTTCGTCGACAACGAGATGCAGGGCTTCCGTCTCGTCTTCGAGTCGGACCTGACCTCGGAGCCGCAGGTGCAGCGCCGGGTCGAGCAGGCCACCGAAGCCTGTGTCGACGCGGTCTTCGACCTGGTCGCCCACGACTCGGGCCTCGATCCGTACCGGGCCCGCATCCTGGCCGTCGGCCTGGTCGGCGCGAGCCAGTTCACCGCCCGCTACTGGCTCGAGGCCGACCGCCCGATCCCCAAGGACGAAGCCGTCGACACCACCGTCGCGCTCGCCTGGGGCGGCCTCAAGCACGTGCCGCTGCACCCCATCGGGTGACAGACAGACGAAAAGCCCCGCACCGGTTCCGGTGCGGGGCTTTTCGGTGTCAGGACTCAGATGGTGGCGAAGCCGACCCGGCCGACGGCCGGGGAGCCGATCTCGACGTAGGCGACCTTGGCCGACTGGATCAGGAACTTGCGACCCTTCTCGTCGGTGAGCGCGACGACGCCGCTCGCGCTGGTCAGCGCCTCGGTCACCAGCGTTTCGATCTCTTCGGGGCTCTGCGCGCTGTTGATCACGAGCTCACGCGGGCTATCCGAAATACCGATCTTGACCTCCACGGCCAACCTCCGAACGTAAGAGTCCTGTGTTGTCCACACCAGGCTAGTCGAGCGCGACGACGCCGGTGACACTCCGGCCTGCGCTGAGAGCGAACTAGGCGGGCTCGATCAGCTCGATATCGAGTTCGATCTTCACGGTGTCGGAGAGCATGCCGGGCATCGGGCCGCCGACGCCGAAGTCGGTGCGCTTGATGGAACCGGTGGCCGAGAAGCCCGCGTGCCGGGTGCCGTCCATGAAGTCGGCGACGCCGCCCCATTCGACCTCGAGGGTCAGCGGCTTGGTGATGCTGCCCAGGGTGGCCTCGCCGGTGACGGTGAACGATTCGGACACCTGGACCGGGCCGGTGGCGCGGAAGGCCAGGGTGGGCCGGTTGGCGACGTCGAGGAAATCGGCGTTGCGGACGTGGGCGTCGCGGTCGGCGTTGCCGGTGTCGAAGGAGTCGAGGTCGATGGTGGCGCCGATGGTCGCCGCGCCGCTCTCGTCGACGACGAACTCGGTCTCGAAGCGGGTGAATCCGCCGCGGACCTTGGCGATGCCGAGGTGGCGCACGGTGAACGCGACGGTGGAGTGGCTGGCGTCCAGCGCCCAGGATCCGGTCTTCAGCTGCTGGGTCTGTGTCGAGGAAGTCATGCCACCACCCTGATCGGACCGCGGTCCGCTAACCAGACCGCGCTTATCCTGGACCCGGCAGGGCGTGGCTGCCGCGCCGGAGACCGGGCACGATCGAGGGATGGCGGGTACGGAGATGACAGACAAGCCGGGCGCCCGGTCGGCGTTCGCCGAACTGCTGATCGCCCGCCGCGCCGAGCTGCGTCCCGAGGACGTCGGCCTGCCCGCAGGCGGGCGCCGCCGCACCCCGGGACTGCGCCGCGAGGAGGTCGCGGTGCTGGCCGGGGTGAGCGCCGACTACCTGGCCCGGCTGGAACAGGGCCGCGACACCAATCCGTCGATGGCCGTGGTCGACGCACTGGCCACCGCCCTGCGGTTCAACGACACCGACCGCTCGCACTTCGGCTGGCTCGCACTCACCTCGAGCGCCGAGGCCCGCTGCCCCAGCACCGCCTTCGACCCGGCACTGGACCAGGTACCCGCCGCGCTGCGCGGTGTCATCGACGCGCTCGCGCCGACGCCCGCGTTCGCACTGGGCCCCCGCGCCAACATCCTCGCCTGGAACAGCGCCTGGGAAGACCTGGTCGCCCCGCTCGGCCTGCTCGATGATCGGGATCAGGTGAACCTCGCGGTCTGGGCCTTCCGGCATCCGACGGCACGCGACACCGTGACCGACTGGCCGCAGTTCGCCGATCACCTGGCCGACCAGCTGGCCCGCACCCGCCTGCGCCGCCCCGACGACGAGCGGGTCGCCGCGATCATCGCGTTCCTGTGCACCGAACCGGAGTTCGCGCGCCGCTGGCAACCACACCGCCTGGCCGAGGACGTCCCGAGCCTGCTCGGCTTCGAACACCCGACCCGGGGCACCCTCACCTTCACCGTGCAGACCCTGTCGGCGGAACGCGACCAGCAGGTCGTCATCTGGCTGCCGCGCGAAACCGCCGCGCGCGCACCGGAACTCCGCCTGGTGCAGGGCCGCGCGGCGGGCGAGTAGGACCTACAGCCCGAGTTCGGCCATGCGGGCGGCGTGCCGCTCCTGCATGCGGTCGAACAGGGTGGCGATGCCGTTGAGGTCGCCGGTCGCGGCGAGCACCAGTTCGGCGAGCTCGTCGCGCTGGGCCATCACGTACTGCGCCTGGGTGATCGCCTCGCCGAGCAGCCGGCGACCCCACAGCGTGAGCCGGTCGCGCTCGGAGCGGCTGGCCGCGACGGCGCCGCGGACCTCGTCGACGACGAACTGCGAGTGGCCGGTCTCGGCGAGCACCTCGCGCACCACATCGGCGACCTCGGCGGGGAGCACGCCGACGATCTCGGAGTAGAAGTCGGCGGCCAGCCCGTCACCGACGTAGAACTTCACCATCGACTCGAGCCAGGTCGAGGGATCGGTGGACGCGTGATAGGAGTCCAGCGCGCCCTGGTACTGCGCCATCGACGACTCCGCGTCGGCGCCACGCGCGGTGAGCGCGGCCTCGAGCGCCTCGAAGTGCGCCAGTTCGGCGGCCGCCATCTTGGCCACCGCCACCCGCCCGTGCAGCGAGGGCGCCAGCTTGGCTTCCTCGGCCAGGCGATAGAACGCGGTCAGCTCGCCGTAGGCGAGGACCGCGAACAGTTCGGTCACCCCGGGGTGGTCCGCGGCGAGCGGTTCGGTCGAGACAACATCCGGCGCGGCAGAGGTCTGTGCTCCCATGGCTACATACCTTAGTCCCGATCGATGATCAGTCGCGCTCCGCCAGGAACTTGTCGAGATAGGTCCAGGTGGTGTGGCGGGCGTCGGGACCGGCGAGGATGCCCAGGTGACTACCCGGCGCCACCTCGTAGGTCACCGACGGCGAGCCGCTGAGTGTGCGTAGACCGGCCTCGACAGCGGCCTTCGGGGTGATCACGTCGGCCGTCCCGCCGACCAGCAGCACCGGCACCCGCACATCGGCGAGTTCGATCGTGCGGTCACGCAGCGTCAGGCGGCCCTTGCCGATGTCGTTGGCGAGGATGAACCGGCCCCAGATCTGGCCGTAGAAGCGACCGGGATAGCCGGGCATGGCCGCCTGGAAACGATCGATGGATTCCATTTTCGCCAGTGTCTCGGTGCGCGCGATATTGCTCGCGACGAACAGCGGCCGCGCGATTTCCCGGTCGATCGCGGCGATCCGGTAGGCGAGTTTGGTCAGCGGCGCGGGGATTCCGCCCGCCGCGCGGACGACCGCGGTGGTGGCCCACCCGCCGGTCAGGCTCGCGACCGCGCGCACCTGCGGCATGCCGAGCATCTTGTCGTAATCGAGCGGCGCGCCGACCCCGGTGACCGAGCGGATCGGCAAGTCCGGATTCGCGGCGGCGGTGAGCAACGAGAACACCCCGCCGATCGACCAGCCGACCAGGTCGACGGGCGCGCCCCCGCGATCGGCGCTCACGCGCCGGATCGCCTCGGGCAGGATGTCGGTGACCCAGTCCTCGAAGCCCATGGCACGGTCGGCGAAGGAGATGTCGCCGTAGTCGACCAGATAGGTGGGGCGGCCGTTCGACACCAGATGCCTGGCCAGGCTCTGGTCGCGCCGCAGGTCGAAACAGGTCGCGGGCGCGGCCAGCGGCGGCACCAGCAGCACCGCGGAATCCGTTGTGGCCGAGGTCGTTCCGGCGTCGTAGCGACGCAACAGGCGATGCGGCTCGTCGTACAGCACGGTCGACGGCGCCGGATCGGGCGCCTCGATGCCCGCGCCGAAGCTCAGCGCCCACGCGTTGCGCGCGGCGGTGGTGACGGTCTCGGTGATGCTCACGACAAGAAATGTCTCATACCTGGTACCGGCGGTACCAAGTGAGTTCTGTTACATCGGCGGACACGCGCGAAAATCCGGTGCTCCGAATTGTGCTGTGACACACCGTTCCACCGCCGAAAGCGAAGGTCACACCCGTTTTCACGAGACCGGCGCCGCTCCCGAAATTCGGGTTGCGCACATTATCACGCTACAATCACCGTGGACAACGCTAGATTCATCGCTCCGGCGCACTGTGCGGACGCGGCTGGCGAAGCCTCCACCCGCGCGACATGCGGGCGGACGGCGGCGGCGAAGTCCACGGAAAATGTGCGCGCACCGAATCCGCATCACCGATGTGCCGCGCCGATGACGCGATAGCGCTCGGTGCAGGCCCGGTGAATATCACAGGCGGATATGTGGTCGTCGCGGGCCGACCGGCCCGCCCCACCTCGTGCGTGCGAGATGCAATGACGAGGAAGGCACGAACCCTGAGCAAGATCACTGTCGAACAGGAACCCGGTTTGACCGACACACTCCTGACGGCCGAACTGGACAACACCCACATCCCGCCGAGTTTCGCCGAATTGGGCGTGCGGGAAGAAATCGTGCGCGCGCTGGGCGAGATCGGGATCGAGCGCACTTTCGCGATCCAGGAGCTGACCCTGCCGCTGGCGCTGGCCGGCGAGGACCTCATCGGTCAGGCCCGCACCGGCATGGGCAAGACCTTCGGTTTCGGCGTGCCGCTGCTGCACCGCATCGCCACCGCCGACACCGGCACCACCCCGCTCGACGGCACCCCGCGCGCGCTGGTCATCGTGCCGACGCGCGAGCTGTGCATCCAGGTCACCAAGGACCTGGAGAACGCGAGCAAGTACCTGACCAACCACCAGGGCCCGCTGAAGGTCGCCGCCATCTACGGCGGCCGCCCCTACGACACCCAGATCGCCGCGCTGCGCGACGGAGTCGACGTGGTCGTCGGCACCCCCGGGCGCCTGCTGGACCTGGCCAACCAGAACCACCTGATCCTCGGCAAGATCGGCGTGCTGGTCCTGGACGAGGCCGACGAGATGCTCGACCTGGGCTTCCTGCCCGATATCGAGCGCATCCTGTCGATGGTTCCGGACGCCCGCCAGACCATGCTGTTCTCGGCGACCATGCCCGGCCCGATCATCACCCTGGCCCGCACCTTCCTCACCCGTCCGACCCACATCCGGGCCGAGGAGGCCAGCGACTCGGCGGTGCACGACCGCACCGCGCAGTTCGTCTACCGCGCGCACGCGCTGGACAAGAGCGAGCTGGTCGCGCGTGTGCTGCAGGCCGAGAGCCGCGGCGCCACGATGATCTTCACCCGCACCAAGCGCACCGCGCAGAAGGTGGCCGACGACCTGGCCGAGCGCGGTTTCGCGGTCGGCGCCGTGCACGGCGACCTGGGCCAGATCGCCCGCGAGAAGGCGCTGACCAAGTTCCGCAAGGGCACCATCGACGTGCTCGTCGCCACCGATGTCGCCGCGCGCGGCATCGACATCGACGACGTCACCCACGTCATCAACTACCAGTGCCCCGAGGACGAGAAGACCTACGTGCACCGGATCGGCCGCACCGGCCGCGCCGGCCGCACCGGTGTCGCGATCACCCTGATCGACTGGGACGAGCTGCACCGCTGGGAGTCCATCGACAAGGCGCTCGGCCTCGGCATCCCCGAGCCCGCCGAGACCTACTCGCGCTCGCCGCACCTGTACTCCGATCTCGGCATCCCGGAGGGCGTCACCGGCGTCATCCGCAAGCCGAAGCCGGCGCGCGAGGAGGGCGACGTGGTCGAGGAGCGCCCCGAGCGTCCCAAGTCGACCCGCAGCCGGCGCCGCACCCGCGGCGGCAAGCCGGCGGACGCGACCACCACCGAGGCGACCGCGACCGACACCGAAGCCGGCACCGAGGCGGCCCCCGCCGAGGACAGCGCCGAGGGTGACAAGCCCGCCCGCCGCAGGCGTCGCCGCCGCAAGCCCACCGAGGACGAGGCGACCGCCGCCGACACGAACGCCGACGAGGGCACCGCGCCCGAGGCCGCGGCCGAGTCCGACGACACGGCCGCCGCGGCCAAGCCGGCTCGTCGCAGGCGTCGACGCAAGCCCGCAGGTGGCGAGGGCGAAACCGGCGCCGCCGAGGCGCAGGTGCCCGCGACCGCCGGATCGGTCCAGTAGTCCCGATCGGCTAGTCTCGCTGACGTGCTCGCACCCGAGCGGCGGACGCGCGCCGATATCTTTGCCGCAGTAGCGATCGCCGTCATCCTTGTGGTGGCGGCGATCGTGGTGTGGGCGCGGGCCGATGTCACGGGGACCGATTCGGTCACCGCCGACTCCCCCGCGCCGACCGTCACCGCGGCGACGCAGCTGCCCACCTCGCTGCGCGAGATGTGGCACGCGGCCGACACCGCGAGCAGCCGGGCGCTCACCTCCGCCAACGTGGTGGTGACGGGCGACGCGGGCACGGTGAGCGGGCGCGATCCGGTGAGCGGTGAGCAGCTGTGGTGGTATCACCGCGACATGCCGCTGTGCGCGGTGGAATCCCAGTTCGGCACCGTCATCGCCACCTATCGCGATCAGCGCGGGTGCAGCCAGACCACCATGCTCGAGGCCGACACCGGCAAGCGCGAGGCAGCCCGCAGCAGCTACATGGACGACGCCGTCCGGGTCACCGGCGACGGCACCTACCTGGTCGCCCTCGGCACCGACCGGCTGGAGATGTGGCGTTCCGA
Source organism: Nocardia neocaledoniensis (assembly GCF_003182135.1). GTDB lineage: Bacteria > Actinomycetota > Actinomycetes > Mycobacteriales > Mycobacteriaceae > Nocardia > Nocardia neocaledoniensis. The sequence goes on from NZ_QGTL01000002.1 coordinate 383,807, forward strand.
CCTGGTGCGCACCCTCGAATACGGCTACGTCGACGCGCCGATCAATCCGGGCTACCAGCCCCGCAGCGGCTGCGCGCTCACCTCGGCCGCGTCGAGTTCCTCGCGGCTCGCGGTGCTGGAACGCTGCCCCGCCGACGCGACCGCCCGGCTCACCGTGCTCAATCCGGCGCCGAAGGAGGCAACCCAGCCCGAGGAGCACGGCTCGCGCGTGCTCACCGCGCCGGGCGCCGACTCCCCCGAGGTCCGGGTGCTCGCCGTCTCGGACAACAAGGTGGCCGTCTACTACCCGCCCGCCCCCGCGACGGCCACCGGCCTCGGCCAGCCCGCCCGGATCGCCGTGCACGACGGCACCGGCAACGAGATCGCGGTGCACCAGCTGGCCGAGCCGTGGAGTGACCGGGCCACCGTCACCAAGCTGGGTTCGGCCCTCTACGTCTTCACCGGCAAGAGCCTGATCGCGTTGAGCGCCAGTACTTTACAGCCCGTCTGGACCGTCCCGGACGCGCTCGGCACCCCGGCGCTGATGGCGGGCAGGCTGCTCGTTCCCGTCCCCGACGGGCTGCTCGCGGTCGACACCGCCGGCGGCGCGACCGTCGCCCGGATCCCGGTCCAGCGCAACGACTACGACGGCGGCACCATCTCCACCGCCGTGCTCGGCACCACGGTGCTCGAACGCCGCGGCGGTGAGCTCTACGCGCTCGGCTGAGCAGGCGGCGCCTGCCATGATGGACTCATGTCCACACCCGACGCCCGAGTGGTCCTGCTGCGCCACGGCGAAACCACCTGGTCCAGTCAGCGCCGACACACCAGCCACACCGATCTGCCGCTGACCCCGCGCGGCGAGGCCCAGGCCCGCTCGGCCGGGCTGGTACTGGCTTCCCTCGACCTGCGCGATCCGATCGTGTTCAGCAGCCCCCGCCTGCGCGCCAGGCACACGGCCGAACTGGCCGGGCTCGGCCACGCCGAGATCGACGACGACCTGGCCGAGTGGAACTACGGCGACTACGAGGGCCTCACGACCGCCCAGATCCGCGAGACCGTCCCCGGCTGGACCGTGTGGACCGCGCCCACCCCCGGCGGCGAGACGGCCGAGCAGGTCGGCGCCCGCGCCGACCGGGTCCTCGGCAAGGCCGAGCCGATGCTGGCCGAACGCGACGTGATCCTCGTCGGCCACGGCCACTTCTCCCGCGTCCTCATCGCCCGCTGGGCCGAACTGGCCGTCACCGAGGGCCGCCGCTTCGCGATGACCACCGGCGCGATCAGCGAACTCGGCTACGACCACGACGCCCACACCATCTGGGCCCACAACCTCACCACCCGCACCGAACCGTCCGAGGGAGCCCGATGAGCGTTCGCCGCGCTACACCCGCCGATGTGCCCGCGATGGTCGGGCTCGTGCACGAGCTGGCCGAGTACGAGAAGGCGCCGGACGAGTGCACGCTGACCGACGAGCAGCTGCGCACGGCGTTGTTCGGGGCGGCGCCCGCGTTGTTCGCGCATGTCGCCGAGCACGAGGGCGTGGTGGTCGGGTGCGCGATCTGGTTCCTGAACTATTCGACCTGGGACGGTGTGCACGGGATCTATCTGGAGGACCTGTACGTGCGGCCGGAGGCGCGCGGGACCGGGCTCGGGCGGGCGCTGGTGGCGGCGCTGGCGGCGGAGGCGGTCGAGCACGGGTACAGCAGGGTGTCGTGGTCGGTGCTTACCTGGAACACGCCGTCGATCGCGTTCTACGAATCCCTGGGTGCCGCACCGCAGGACGAGTGGATCGGCTACCGGATCTCCGGCGCCGAACTCACCGCGCTGGCCGCGACCGCGAGCTGAATCGCGTGCGCGTCGACGTACCGGACGAATGGCCGCGCACCCCGGCGGAGGCGGCCGCACTACAGGATGAGCTGCGGCCACTGGTGCGCGCGGAAAACCCGGCGCCGCCGCGTTTCTCGACAGCGGCGGGCATCGATTCGGCCTATGCCGAGGACGGCACCGTCGCCACCGCGGCGGTCGTACTCGACCTCACGACGATGGAAACTGTGGAAACCGCAGTGGCACAGGGAATTTCGACATTTCCCTATGTCCCGGGACTGCTCGCGTTTCGCGAACTCCCTGCCACCGTCGCGGCTTTGGGGAAACTCACCGGCACACCGGATCTGCTGGTGTGCGACGCGCAGGGAATCGCGCATCCGCGGCGCTTCGGATTGGCCTGTCACATCGGTTTGCTGACCGGAATTCCGACCATCGGCGTGGCCAAATCGGTGTGGGGTGAATACGAGCCGCCGGGGCCACGGCGCGGCGATGTCAGCGATATCCGGATCGACGGCGAGGTCGTCGGCCGCGCGCTGCGCACCCGCGACGAGGTGAAGCCGTTGTTCGTCTCGGTCGGACATCTCATCGACCTCGACACCGCGTGCGCGCAGGTGCTCGCCCTCACCCAGGGTTTCCGGCAGCCGGAGACCACCCGCAGAGCCGATCACCTGTGCCGCGCGGCCTTGCGCGCGGCGACGGCGGGCTAGGGCCGCTCGTCCGGGATCTCGCCGTAGTCCTGGGCCATGTACCGGCTCGACGCGGGCGCGAACAGCGCGCCGAGCGCACCGACCACCACGATCGCCAGCAGCGTGCCCCACAGCGGCTGATGCGAGTCGGTCAGCAACGACCACGCCACCGGCAACAGCAGCACCTGCGCGATGACCGCGATGGCCCGGCCCCAGCGCTTGCCGCGCAGCAGCCCGACGCCCGCGGCGAGGACGCCGCCGAACAGCACACCGAACCAGATGGCGGTGCCCGCGCCGCTGGCCACGGACTGGTCGTGGCCGGTGAGCGCCCGCACGACGAGCACGATCGCGGTGATCACGCCGACCAGGCCCTCGAAGGTCACCAGCGCGCCTGCCACCCGGATCGCCGTCGGGATACCGCCCGGACGCGGGCCGTCGCCGGACTGCTGGTCACCGTCTGTCACGTCGCGCTCCACCACACGGCCAAGCCTACGACGCGCCCCTCGGCGCACGCGCGGCACCGCAGCGCTCGACCGCACCGCGCGGTCTGTTCACGATCTCCCATTACCCTCGACTCGTGCGGACGCTGCTCATCGTCAATCCGAATGCCACTTCGACCACCCCGGCGACCCGGGATCTGCTCGCCCATGCGCTGGAGAGCCGAACCCAGCTGACCGTCGCGCACACCCAGCATCGCGGCCACGCGGCCGAGCTCGCCCAGTGGGCATCCACGCAGGAGATGGACCTGATCGTCGTGCACGGTGGCGATGGGACGGTCAACGAGACCATCAACGGCTTCCTGCCGCTGCCGCAGGTCGGGGACGACCAGGTCTGGCGACCGCGCCTCGGCATCATCCCCGGTGGCTCGGCGAACGTGTTCGCGCGCGCGCTCGGCATCTCGCCCGATCCGGTCACCGCGACCAACCAGCTCATCGATCTGCTGGCGCGCGACGCCGACCGCCGGATCGGTCTCGGCCTCGCCGACGATCGGTGGTTCACCTTCAGCGCCGGCGTCGGGCTCGACGCGGATGTGTGCGAGTCGATCGATGTCGCCAGGGCGAAGGGCCGCAAAGCCACGCCGGCGCGCTATCTGCGCACCACCGTCGCGCAGTTCTTCCGCGCCCGGCGCGAGGAACCGCGCGTCACCGTGGAGGTCGACGGACACGATCCGGTGGAGTCGGTCTATTACGCCTTCGTCACGAATTCGAGCCCGTGGACCTATCTCGAGGACCGTCCGGTTCGCACCAATCCGGGGACCACCTTCGAAAGCGGACTCGGGGTGTTCGCGATGCGATCGATGAGTGTCACCCGCACGCTGCTGCTTGCTCGGCAGTTGCTGGCCGAGAATGGAAATCCCCAGTCGGACAAGCTGTTCCGGGTCGACGACGTGCCGTCGGTGCATGTCGAGGCCGACGGTGAGATCGGCCTGCAAATCGATGGCGACTTCATCGGAAAACGCAAGATGGTGCATTTCACATCCGTGCCCGGCATCCTCGACGTGGTGGCGCCGAAACCGTCCTGAGCTCGGGACACGCGGAAAAATCTCCCGGTTGCGCTGCGAAAACCGGGAGACGCGAGTACAAAGGACCGGGCGGGTTCCCCTTACGGGGTCTCTAGAGCGTGATCTCCCCCACGGTGCGCCGGACACCTATTGACATCTACGGTGTTCGTGAAAGCATTCACAAGCAACCGTGCGGAAACATTCGAGTCGCACAAGTGAACGATCCACTAACCAGCGGTGCCCTTTGTGGCGCCCGTGCAAAGGAGCAGAGGAATGGACTGGCGCCACAAGGCCATCTGTCGCGACGAGGACCCCGAGCTGTTCTTCCCGGTGGGTAACAGTGGTCCTGCGCTCGCGCAGATTGCCGATGCCAAGCTGGTCTGCGCCCGCTGCCCCGTCACTGCCGATTGCCTGTCGTGGGCCCTGAAGTCCGGACAGGATGCCGGCGTGTGGGGTGGAATGAGCGAAGACGAGCGTCGCGCGCTCAAGCGGCGCAACGCGCGCACCCGTACGCGTACTTCCGTCTAGTCGACGAGGAGGCGTTGCCGGGCCAGCAGCCCCGGCCCGGTAACGCATGTGAGAACCCGGCACCTCGCGGTGCCGGGTTTATTGTTGCCCCACAGCGGTTTTCGGCGTTTCTCAGCGCGCGGAACGCCGCCCCAGCGGAACCCGCAGCACCGCGTCGGTGCCCACGTCGGCGCCGGGGTGCAGGCCGATCGAGCCGCCGAGTTCGGAGGTCACCAGGGTCCGCACGATCTGCAGGCCGAGCCGGTCGGAACTCTCCAGGCTGAAGCCGGCGGGCAGGCCACGGCCGTCGTCGCTGATGATCACGTCGAGCCAGCGGGCCGACCGTTCCGACCGAATCGTCACGGTACCGTTCTCGCCCGGGTCGAAGGCGTGCTCGATGGCGTTCTGCACCAGCTCGGTCAGCACCATCACCAGCGGCGTCGCCCGCTCGGCGGAGAACACTCCCAGCGAACCGGCCCTGCGCACCTTGATCCTGGCGGTGTGCACCGTGGCCACATCGGCCATGATCGGCAGCAGCCGGTCGACGACCTCGTCGAGGTCGACCTCTTCGTCCACCGACATCGAGAGCATCTCGTGCACCGACGCGATCGAGGTGACCCGGCGCACCGACTCCGTGAGCGCGACCTGCGCCTCCGGATTCTCCGTGCGGCGGGCCTGGAGCCGCAGCAGCGCCGCCACCGTCTGCAGGTTGTTCTTCACCCGGTGGTGGATCTCGCGGATCGTCGCGTCCTTGCTGAGCAGTGCGCGGTCGCGGCGCTTCACCTCGGTGACGTCGCGGACCAGCACCGCGGGCCCGGCCAGTTCTCCGCCGGGCCGCATCACCAGCGTGCGCAGCAGCACGGTGGCCCCGCGCGCCTCGACCTCCATCCGGCGCCCGGTGCGCCCGGCCAGCGCGGCCTGGATGTCGGCCACCACCTCCTGCGCGTCGAACGGATCGGTGATCAGCGAGCGGGTGGTCACCGCGAGGTCCTGGCCGACGAGATCGGCCTGCATCCCCATCCGGTGATAGGCCGACAGCGCGTTCGGGCTGGCGTAGACGACGATGCCCTCGGTGTCGAGGCGGATGAACCCGTCGCCGGCGCGCGGACTGGAATGGGTGGCCGCGCGATCCTCCGGCGTCGGGAAGCTGCCGTCGGCGATCATCTGGCACAGGTCGTCGGCGCAGGACACGTACGCCGTCTCCAGCGTGCTGCGGACCCGCGAGCGCGCCAGATCGGAATCGCGGCTGAGCACCGCGATCACGTCGTCACCACAGCGCACCGGGATGGCCTCGCGGACCGCGTGCACCGGGCTGGGGTGATAGACCCCGCTCACCTCGACCTCGGTGTCGGTGCGCACCGTGTTCCCGGTGAGCAGGGCCTCGAAGACCTGCGGGAAGTCCGCGCGCGAGGCCGTGGTGTCGACCTTGTCGTCGAGGTGGACGGTGGGCGCGGTGGTCGGCCGGATCTGGGCGACGCACACCACGTCGGCGCCGTCGGCGACCGGTCCCGCGCCCACCCACAGCAGCAGATCCGAGAACGAGAGGTCGGCCAGCAACTGCCAGTCGCCCACCACCCGCTGCAGATGATCCACGGCGATGCCGGGGAGGTCGGTGTGTTCGGCCAGGAGCTCGCTCAGTGTTGCCACGCTGGATCTACCGCTTCGTTTCCGTCGGGCCGTTACGCGATGGTGGCGATCAGATCGCCCGCCTGCAGCACCTGGCCCGGCGTGACGTCGATCGAGGTGACATCTCCCTCGACCTCGGTGAGCACCGGGATCTCCATCTTCATCGACTCGAGCAGCACCAGGGTCTGATCGACCGTGACGTGCTCGCCCACCGAGACCTCGACAGCGAGCACGGTCGAAACCATCTCCGCGCGCACTTCTTCAGACATGGCACCCCGTTCAGGTAGTCGTTCGGCCCCCGCCGTGCGGTGCTGGCCGTATCCGCCGAAGCTACAGCCAACCACACGTGGAACAATGGCCGTCGATCAGACCGAAGAAGGGAGCCACCTATGGGTAAGCGTGGACGTAAGAAGCGCAGCCGCAAGGGCAACGCAGCCAACCACGGCAAGCGGCCCAACTCCTGAGCCGCGCTCAGAAGCTGGAAAAGGGGCACCCGGACGGGTGCCCCTTTTCTGTGTCCGGTCCGAGTGCTCAGCCCTCGGTGGTCTCGATCCTGGTGACCGTGATCGAGCGGTGGATCTCCAGCTTCAACCGGTCGCGCAGACCCTCCGGCGCGTGCTCACCACCGCATTTGCGGCTGAGCAGGCTCTTGATCTTCTCCTCGATGCCGTAGGCCTCGATGCACGGACTGCAGTGGTCCATGTGCTCCTGGAGCCGGTCCCTGGTGGCCTGGTCGCATTCGCCGTCGAGCATGAGCCAGACGTCCGCGAGTACCGCGGTGCAGTCCATCTCCATATCGGGGTCGCTCACTTGACTACCTCCTGGCGTTCCCCACGGTCGAATCCACGTTCGCGCGCCACATCGGCGAGCAAACCCTTGAGTTGTTTGCGGCCGCGATGCAGCCGGGACATCACGGTACCGATCGGGGTGCCCATGATGTCGGCGATTTCCTTGTACGGGAAACCTTCGACGTCGGCGTAGTACACCGCCATCCGGAACTCCTCCGGCAGCTGCTGCAACGCGGCCTTGATCTCGTCGTCGGGCAGGGCGTCGAGCGCCTCCACCTCGGCCGAGCGCAGGCCCGTCGAGGAGTGCTCGGCGGTTGCCGCGAGCTGCCAGTCGGTGATCTCGTCGGTCGGGTACTGCGCGGGCTGGCGCTGCTTCTTGCGGTAGGAGTTGATGTAGGTGTTGGTCAGGATGCGGTAGAGCCAGGCGCGCAGATTGGTGCCCTCTTTGAAGGACTTGAATCCCTGGAACGCCTTGACATACGTCTCCTGCACCAGGTCCTCGGCGTCGGCCGGGTTCCTGGTCATCCGCAGGGCGGCGCCGTAGAGCTGGTCCAGCATCGGGAGCGCGTCGCGCTCGAACCGTGCCGCCAGCTCGGCTTCGTCGACTCCTGAGCCGGATGCCTCGGCAGGCACCACGTCATCGTCGCTCGTCACACCAATCCCTTCGATCGCCGTAGTCACCGAATCTACCGGCACCACGGAATCGAGCGGCAATCGCGCACCCCCGGGCGAGCTGGGACGCTCCTCGAGCAGCAGTGTCACGCTCTCTCCTTCACGGGTCACGGGCGGGTGTTCGTCATTCGTGTGCAACATGCACCCCCGGATCCGTGTTCCCGGGCCGCGCGAAAATTGTTTGCCGCCCGGGTGCGGCGCGTGGTTACTGTGACGCCCATGGCATCGACTCCGGCGATCAAGGCCCTCGCCGCCGCGGGGATCGCGCACCGCGTGCACAGCTACCACCACGATCCGCGCGCGGAATCCTTCGGCGACGAGGCGGTGGACGCCCTCGGCGCGGAGCTGGGCGTGCGGGCCGAGCAGATCTTCAAGACGCTGGTGATCGAGCTCTCCACCGGGGCGCTGGCGGTCGCCGTGCTGCCGGTGCCCGCCAAGTTGTCGCTGAAGGCGGCCGCGGCGGCGCTCGGGGCGCCGAAGGCCGCGATGGCGGACAAGACCAAGGCCGAGCGCACGACGGGGTACGTCCTCGGCGGGGTCAGCCCGCTCGGACAGCGCAAGAAGCTGCCCACCGTCGTCGACGCCTCGGCGCTGAGCTGGGACCGAGTGCTGTGCAGCGCGGGCAAGCGCGGCCTGGAGATCGAGCTCGCCCCCGCCGATCTGGTCCGCGCGGCCGGGGCCGTGACGGCGCCCGTCACGAGCTGAACCGGCGCGGCAGCCATCCGATAGTGGTCCGGTTCCGAATTCACTGCGACGCATTCCGCGCCCGGTACGACCGATTCGACCCGAGGATGTGATGCGAGAAATGTCCACTCGTTCGACGATCGCCACCCTGTCCGGTGCTCTCGTCCTGACCTTCGGCGCCCTCGCCTTCGCCGCGCCGGCCACCGCCGTCCCCCCGGTCGCGCCCTCGGCGCCGACCGAGCCCGGCGACTACCCGCTCAACGGGCAGGGCACCCCGAAGAACTCCCCGCAGGCCGCGCCCCAGGAGGACGAGAAGGCCGAGAAGGCGGAGAAGCTCGGTGGCGGGGTCGCCACCGAACTGATCGACCTGGCCACCGGAATCATCAAGTGCGGACTGAACATCGCCACCGATTCGGTGCCCTGCAAGCTCTGAGCACGCCAAGCAGTAGGGCCGGACCAGCGACCGCTGGTCCGGCCCCTCTGCTTTCGGTGACTAGAACAGCGCGGGAGTGCCGCCCGTGGTGTCGGCGGGTTCGAGCAGTTCCGGGCCGTTGTTGCGCACGTTGTTGACCAGCGTGGAGACCGGCCGCGCCACGATCGCGTCCACCTCGGCAGGCGAGGCGCCGCTCAGCAGCTCGGCCGGGGCGGGCCGGTCCGGATCGAGCCAGGCGTCCCAGTGCTCGCGCGGCATCGGCAGCGGCATCCGGTCGTGGATGCGGGCCAGCTCGCCGATCGCGTCGGTGGTGAGGATGGTGCACGAGAGCAGCGGCGGGGCGTCGGGCACCTCGCGATCGCGCCACACCGACCAGAGCCCGGCCATGTACAACCGTGATCCGTCGGCGTGCGACATGTAGAACGGCCGCTTCACGGCCTTGCCCTTGGCGGTCGGATCCGGCTCGACCAACCACTCGTACCAGCCGTCCATCGGCACCAGGCACCGCTTGTGCTTGGCCGAGTCACGGAACGAGGGCGCGGTGATCGCCTTGTCGGCGCGGGCGTTGAACAGCGGCTTGCCCTTGGCGGGGACGCCCGGCTCCCCCGCCTTGGTCCAGGACGGGATGAGGCCCCAGCGCATCCGCCGCACGCGCAGGGCCGGATCGTCATCCGGGGCGCCGTGCTCGTGCCGTTCCACCACGGTCAGCACCTGGGTGGTCGGCGCCACGTTGTAGCTGACGGTGGACTCCTGCTGAGCCGCGTCGAGGTCGGTCTCGTCGATGGCGTCGAGGTCGGCCGCGAGGCGACCGGGGTTGGTGGTCGTCGCATATCGTCCGCACATGAGGCCATCGTCGCACCAGCCGGTGACAAGTGCCGACCACGCCGAATTCACCACCACCCGTGTGTCCCGGCCGCACATGCGCGAAGATGGGCGAGTGAGTTTCTGGCCAGCGCCCCACGTCGAGGTCCCCGTCCACGCGACCGTCACCCTGCCCGGTTCGAAATCCATCACCAACCGCGCGCTCATCCTCGCCGCACTGGCCGATGGCCCGTCCACCCTCACCGGTGCGCTGCGCAGCCGCGACACCGACCTGATGATCAAGGCTCTGCAGAGCCTCGGCACCGAGATCATCGGGGACGCCGAGACCCTCGAGGTCACCCCCGCCCCGCTGCGCAGCGCGGCGGTCGACTGCGGCCTGGCGGGCACCATCATGCGGTTCCTGCCGCCCGCCGCCGCGCTGGCGACCGGTGACGTCGCGTTCTTCGGTGACGAGCAGGCCAAGCACCGCCCGCTGACCACCATCCTCGACGCCCTGCGCAAGCTGGGCCTCGATGTCGACGGTGACGCCCTGCCGTTCGTCGTCCACGGCACCGGCAGCCTGCGCGGCGGCGCCGTCACCATCGACGCCTCCGGGTCCTCGCAGTTCGTCTCGGGCCTGCTGCTCTCCGCGGCGCGCTTCGACGAGGGCATCACCGTCCACCACGACGGCAAGCAGCTGCCCTCGATGCCGCACATCGAGATGACGGTGGAGATGCTGCGCCGCGCCGACGTGCGCGTGCACACCCCCGCCGATTCCCGCAGCGCGCAGACCTGGACGGTGGAGCCGGGCCCGATCCGCGCGGTCGACTGGGAGATCGAGCCCGACCTGTCCAACGCCACCCCGTTCCTGGCGGCCGCCGCGGTGACCGGCGGCGAGGTGAGCATCCCGATGTGGCCGCGCGGCACCACCCAGCCCGGTGACGTGATCCGCGAGATCCTGGTGCGGATGGGCGCCGAGGCCCGCATCTTCGACGGCGTGCTCACCGTGCGCGGCCCGGAGCGCCTGGCAGGCATCGACATCGACCTGCACGACGTCGGCGAGCTCACCCCCACGGTCGCCGCCCTGGCCGCGCTGGCCGACTCCCCGTCCGTCCTGCGCGGCATCGCGCACCTGCGCGGCCACGAAACCGACCGCCTCGCGGCGCTGTCGGCGGAGATCAACCGGCTCGGCGGCGACGTCACCGAGACCGAGGACGGGCTCGAGATCGTGCCCGCCCCACTGCACGGCGGACAGTGGCACTCCTACGCCGATCACCGGATGGCCACCGCGGGCGCGATTCTGGGCCTGCGAGTGCCCGGCGTGGAGATCGAGGACATCGGCACCACGGCCAAGACGCTGCCGACCTTCGTCACCCTGTGGGAGCAGATGCTGGCACCCGCCTTATCGGGTGAGGGAGCGGCGCGCTGAGCCGCCGCGGCCGCACCGCAGCCAGCTACGACGAATCCGATGTCCGGGTCCGTCCCGGCAAGGCCTCGCGTCCGCGCACCAAGACCCGCCCCCAGCACAGCGACGCCGAGGCCGCGATGGTGGTCGCGGTGGATCGCGGGCGCTGGGGGTGCGTGCTCGACGGTGACGCCGACCGGCGCATCGTCGCCATGCGCGCCAGGGAACTGGGGCGCACACCGATCGTGGTCGGCGATCAGGTCGACGTGGTCGGCGATCTGACGGGCAAACCCGACACGCTCGCCCGGATCGTGCGGGTCGCCGACCGCTCGACGGTGCTGCGCCGCACCGCCGACGACACCGATCCGTTCGAGCGGATCGTCGTCGCCAACGCCGAGCAGTTGTTCATCGTGGTGGCGCTCGCGGATCCGCCGCCGCGCACCGGCTTCGTCGAGCGGGCCATGGTGGCCGCCTACGCCGGCGGGCTGGAGCCGATCCTGGTGCTCACCAAACGGGATCTGGCCGCGGAATCCGAATTCGCTTCCGCCTTCGAGGGTTTGGACCTGAAGATCCTCTACGCAGGCATCGACGATCCGATCGAGCCGGTGCGGGAGTTGCTCGACGACCGGCTCACCGCCCTCATCGGGCACTCCGGGGTCGGCAAGTCGACGATGGTGAATCGTCTTGTGCCCGATGCCTATCGGGCCGTGGGCGAGGTGTCCGGGGTCGGCAAGGGCAAGCACACTTCCACCCAGTCGGTGGCGCTACCGCTGCCCGACGGCGGCTGGGTGATCGACACGCCCGGCGTGCGCTCGTTCGGGCTGGCGCACATCACGCCCGACGACGTGATCGCCTCGTTCACCGATCTGGCCGACGCCATCGAGGACTGTCCGCGCGGCTGCACCCACCTGGGTCCACCCGCCGATCCCGAGTGCGCCCTGGACCAGCTCCCCGGCGCGGAACGGCGCGTCGCCGCGATCCGTCAGCTGCTCACCGCGTTGATCTCCAACGAGACGTATTAGCAACCGTTTCCGCGCCGGGGCGGTGCTCAGAAGCCGAGCGAACCGAAGCCGCCACCGCCGTCCCCGCCACCGGGCTCGGGCTCGGTCGGCACCTCGGCCACGGTGACCACCTTGGTGGTGGACGAACTCGCCACGCCGCTGCGGCCGGAGAACGTCGCGCCGATGGTGTACGAGCCGGCCGCGCCGGGCGTCCAGACGAGCGAGGCCTTGCCGTTGGCGGCGACGGGGATGTCGCCGAGCACCTGGTCGCCCGCCTTGAACTGGATCGTGCCGCCCGCGCCCGCCGGGGTGACGGTCGCCTCCAGCGTGACGGCTTTGCCGACCTGCGCGCCGGTGACCTCGGCGAGCGCGGTGTTCGACACCGCGTCGCTGGACACCGTGATCGCCGGGCCCTTGCCCTGATACGTGCCGTCGCCGAGCGAGCCGCCGTAGTGCATGGAGGTCGGCAGCGGAGTGTCGCGGGCGCAGTTCACGCCCACCTTGTACTGCACCTCGAAGGTCTGGGACTTCGGCTCGATGTTCGGATACACCGGGTACTTGGTGATGCCGAACTCGGCGCGCACCCAGTCCGAGGACGAGGTGTCGAGGGTGACGACGTCACCGCCCATCCTGGCCGAGCCCGCCACCGGCGTGAGGCAGGCGGGGTGCAGATCCTTGATGTTGTAGATGTATTCGACCGGAATCCCGGTCCGCTCGAATTTCGTGGTCACGGTGATCGTGTCACCGACGACCGGTGTGGTGTTCGAGACGGTGCGGGTGAACTTGCTGTTCCCGTCGCTCCAGGTGATCGAGCCGGGTGCGGCCGCGGCCGTTCCCGGCATCGCCGCCACCGCGAAGCCCGCCGCCACCGCGAACACGGCCATCGAACCGGCCGCCCGCTGCATTCTGCTGTCCACCATCGTTGTCTCCCACATGGCCCCGGACGCCGCTCGACCCCGTCGTCGATGCGCTGTCGCGTCCGCGTGGCCAGCAGTAGATCACGGCAGGGTTCCCCGTGGACCAAATTCCGAAACATGTCTCAGTCAGATTGCGAATCAGCCTCACGTTCACGTACGTACCCGGTAACGGACACTGCGCGCCGGTACCGTCTACCCCCATGAAGCCACCGGCGATCGGTTATCTGCGCCGCGACATCTCGGGTGTCGCCCAATCCTGGGACGAAACGCAGATCCGTTCCCTAGCCGAACGTCTCGGCTACCGCTTCACCAAGACGGTCGTCTTCAGCGACCGCACGGTCGACCCCATCGGCCGCCTCCTCGACGTGGTCACCGCCTCCGAGGCCGCCGCCGTGGTCACCCCCACCCTTTCCCACCTCGACGGCTTCCCCGACCCCCTCCTCGCCGTCTGCGACCTCATCACCGTCACCCCCGAAACCACCCACCCCCGCACCGCCCCAGCCCTGCGCGCCTGACGTCAGCTCGGCGGCGCGGTCCAAGTTCCGCTGAGCTCCATGAGTTCTCGATAGGCCGCGGAGTCGGCGGCCAGACGCTGCGCGGCGGCGGCCAGCGTGGCCGGAGTGAAGTCACCCGCGCCGATCGTGGCCTGGTGCTCGACGGCTTCGTCGGCGAGCGCGACGAGCAGATCGGCGAGCCTGCCGATCTGCTGCTCGACCGAACTCGACCGCCGGCCGCCGAGGTGGTCGGTCATACCATCGGCGACGCCGAGCTGATGCAGCCGCGCCATCGACTGGGGCAGCCCACGGGTGCTGTCGGCGTCGACCCAGCCCTGTCGTTGAAGTTCGGACACCACATTCCAGGCCTGGCTCAGGCGATTCCACGCCGGTTGCAACCGGGGCGGCAATTGCGGAGCACGAACGGGCTCGGGACGTGGACCCGGCGGCCGCATCGGCACCGGTGGCGGAGCGGCACGAACCGCCATGAGAGCGAAGCGACGCTCGAGCCCCTTGTCATGCCATTGCACACCGGCGCCGGGGAGGAGTCCGACGACCAGCGTCCCGAGCGCCGTGGCGGCGCGGTCGCTCTCCCCGATGGAGGGATCGATCGCTATCGAAATGCTCGCCGCGACGCACGCGACGAACCAGACCCCGGCGAGCACCCAGAGGAAGACCACCGAACCCGAACGCCGATACCTCATCCTGCCCCCACGAGCCCGATCGATAACCTGCCGTCATTATGCCCCGCGGCCCGGACCACGATCGCCGCGATCGGGAGCGGATCTCCGGGCTCGGCATAGACCTTCCTATCGTCTGATCGACGTGGGTCGGCGCGGGCGTTGCGGAAGGTGGTGCGGCGCAACGATGAAGCTCGCAAAACGCCCATTGTTTGCGCACTCCGGAGGCTGTGCCATGTGGTCCGACATACTCGAGCTGGACGCTGTCGACGTCGATCCCGACGACTACGTCCGGGCGGTGATGAGGTGGCATTTCGATGCCGAGACGGGGAGTCCGTACTGGCTACGGCGGGCCGAGGGGCTCGACTTCGATCCGCGGGTGGACGTGCGGACCTTCGATGATCTGCGGCTGTTCCCGAATGTGATCGACGAGTTCCGCACGGTCGCCGTCGAGGACCTCGTTCCACGCGGCCTGACCGGGGCGGATCGGGAGATCGCGGGAATCTTCGAGAGCGGCGGGACGACGGGGGCGCCGAAGCGGTTCGTGATGTTCGAGCCGTGGATGGAGTTCGCGCTGTCCTGGGACGAGCACCACTACGCCGACCTCGGCCCGATGAACACCCTGGCGATCGCGCCGAGCGGCCCACACATGTTCGGCGAGTTCGCCACTCGCCGCGCCCGCAGGCACCAGGGGGTGAAGTTCACCGTCGACCTCGACCCGCGCTGGATCAAGCACCTGATCGGCTCCGGCGACACCGAGGGCGCCGACCGCTACGCCGAGCACCTCATCGACCAGGCCGCCGCGATCCTGACCACGCAGTCGGTGGGCATCCTCATCGCCACCCCGCCGCTGCTCGAACGCCTGGCCCGGCGCCCGGAACTGGTCGACGCCGTCCGCGAGCAGGTGGAATTCCTGTGCTGGAGCGGCGCCCACATGGACGCCGACACCCGAGAGATCCTGCGCCAGGAGGTCTTTCCCGGCATCCCCCTCAAAGGTCTGTACGGCAGCACCACCATTCTCGGCATGTCCCGCGAACGCGACGACGAGCGCGCGGACGGCCTCGCCGTGTTCGACACCCCGAGCCCGTTCATCGCGTTCCGCGTGGTCGACCCGGCCACCGGTGACGACCTCGCGCACGGCGAACGCGGCCAGGTCGTGATGAACCACCTCACCAAATA
Source organism: Nocardia neocaledoniensis (assembly GCF_003182135.1). GTDB lineage: Bacteria > Actinomycetota > Actinomycetes > Mycobacteriales > Mycobacteriaceae > Nocardia > Nocardia neocaledoniensis. The sequence continues at coordinate 398,984 of NZ_QGTL01000002.1, forward strand.
CGCGCTGCTGCCCAACAATCTGGAACGCGACACCGCCGTGTCCGCCGAACCCGCGCCGGGCGCCCTCGGCTGCGCGGTAGCCGATGTGCGCCCGGTGGCGACCTTCGCCGACAAGTCCGTCATCGAGGGGGTGTACTGATGATCGAGATCGACGCCCTCGGCCCCGCCGGTCCGTATCGCGCCAGGCAGCGCGTCCCGATCACCGCGCTCGACGGCACCGAAGTCGGTGCGCTCGGCCAGGTTCCGGCGCTGTACGTGCGTCGCGCGCTGGCCGCTATGCGTGCCGCGCCGACGGTCCCCGCCGCGGACCGGTTCGCCTTGATGAGCAAGGCGGCCGAGCTGTTCACCACCGCCACGATCGGCGGACTCGATCCCGAGCAGTACGTCCGGATCGTCTCGACCGTGTCCGGCGTGCCCCGTCAGGTGGTGCGGCAATCGGTCGAGTGGGTCGCCGAGGTGCTCCGATCCCAGTGCGACACCATCGCATCGGCGATGCCTCGCGGCGCGGTCGCCGAATGGTCCGACGAGCGCACGCGCGCGGGCGCGGCGGTGTGGGTGCGCAAGGGCGATGTCTTCGCGGTGCACGCGGCCGGCAACACCCCGGCGGTGCACGGGCTCTGGCCCGAGGCGCTGGCGCTGGGGTACAAGGTCGTCGTCCGGCCGTCGGCGCGCGAACCGTTCACCGCGTTCCGGCTCGTGAGCGCGCTGCGCGCGGCGGGCTTCCCCGCCGAGTCGATCGTGCTGCTGCCCACCGACTACGCGGCGGCCGATGTGATCATCGCCGAGGCCGACTACGCGATCGTGTACGGCGGGCAGGATGTCGTCGACAAGTACGGGGCAAGTCCGCGCGTGCTCACCCAGGGTCCCGGCCGATCGAAGATCCTGGTGACCGCCGACGTGGACTGGCGCGAACACCTCGACGTGATCGCCGATTCGGTGAGCCATCTGGGCGGCACGGCCTGCACCTGCACCACCGGGATCCTGGTCGAAGGCGATCCGGAGCCGCTGGCCGAAGCCCTGGCCGAACGGCTCGACCGGATCCCGAGCCTGCCCGCCGAGCACCCCGACGCCCTGCTGACCGTGCAGCCGGTGCCGACGGTCACCGCGATCGACGCCTACCTGCACGAGGTCGCCGGGACCGCGACTCCGCTGCTGGGCGGGCAGAGCATCGTCGACGAACTGCCCGGCGGCGGCGCGGTGCTGCGGCCGACGGTGCACCTCGTCGACTCGGCGAACGCGCCCCAACTGGGCATCGAACTGGCCTTCCCGTGCGTCTGGGTCGGCCCGTGGCGGCCGTCGGACGGCATCGCGCCCCTGCGGGATTCGCTGGTGCTCACGGCCATGACCACCCGCGCCGAGCTCGTCGACGCCCTGTTGAACGAACCGACGATCACCAACCTCTACCTCGGCGACAACCCGACCACCTGGCTGCGCCCCGGCGTCCCGCACGACGGCTACCTGGCCGAATTCCTCATGCGCTGCAAGGGGATGATCCGCTCGGGAATCTGATTCCGCGTGCGACCCGTGCCCCGGCCGGTGGGCCCCGGCGCGGGCGTGTGCGGGAAAATGCTCCGGTGACCACCGAGAACACCCGACCCGGCCCACCGGCGATCAGCCCCACCATCCTGGTGATCACGCTGAGCCGACGGGTCGAGGCGGAACTGGCGGCGGCGCTGGCGCCGCTGGAACTCACGGTGGCCAGACTCGGCCTGCTCGGCCACATCAACGGAGTGCCGGGCGCGTCGTTCAGCGAGCTGGCCAGGATGTCGGGCACCAGCGTGCAGAGCGTGCACACCGCGGTGAAGTCGCTGGTCGCCGCGGGCCTGGTGCAGGACCGGACCGCGCGGGCCGGTTCGGCCTCGGCGATCGAACTCACCGACGCGGGCATCCGGCTGCTCGGCGAGGCGCGAAAAGTGGTGAGCCGGGTCGATTCCCAGCTGTTCGGCCCCGACGCCGACCCCATCCAGCGCCAGGTCGGCGCCGCGATCGTCGCCGCCTTCACCGGTGCTGAGCCCGGCGATTCGTAGAATCGTGACCCAGACAACCTTCAAATAGGCTGAAGCTCGAGTTAGGCTTCAGCCACACTGAAGGTTGGAGGTCGGGTGGAACACGTCTTGCTGTCCGTACATGTCCTGGCGGGCATCGTCTTCGTCGGCGGCTCGGCCGTCGCCGCGAGCCTGTTCCCGCGCTATGCCCCGGTGCTCGCCGGGGCGGAACAGGCCGAATCCGTGCGCAGCGGCGCCGTCGCGGTGGCGATGCACCGCATCACCGGCAACTACGCCAAACTCGCGATCATCGTTCCGGTGGTGGGCATCGTCCTGGCCACGGTCCAGGGCCGGATGAACGAAATCTGGATCACCCTGGCGATGATCCTCACCGCCGTCGCGGGCGGCCTGCTCGCCCTGCAGATCCATCCGCTCCAGCGCGCGGCGCTCGATACCCCCGACGACGGCAGCCGGCTGCGCACCCTCTCGATGCTCGCGGGTATCTACAACCTGCTGTGGGCCGTGGTGGTCGTCCTCATGATCGTGCGCCCCGGAGCGGGCTAGCCACCGCTGGTTCAGTCGTGCCCGGCGCCGATGCTGTGCAGGATGTCGTGGATGATCGGGTCGGTCAGGCGGTTGGTGACCGTCCGGCCCTCCCGGCTCGACGTCACGCAGCCTTCGTGGCGGAGCACCCGCAGCGCCTGGGAGATGGCGTTCTCGGTACGGCCGACGGCGGCGGCCAGTTCGCCGACGCTGATTCCGGGCGTGCGGTGCAGGCAGAGCAGGATCTCCAGCCGGTTCGGATCCGAGAGCAGGTCGAATCGCTGTGCCCAGGCGGCGATTTCGACATCACTGATCGCGCGACGGCCGAGTTCGACCGGCGATCCGTCCAGTGTGCGTGGCTCTCCCATGGCGCTTTCAGCTTACAACTCGTCTATCATCTGTCCATCTGTTCAGATAAACAGTTGGGACTGCCAGATGAAGCTCCGCGCCAGGCCGTTTTTCGCTGTGGGGGCCGCGTGCGCGCTGGCTGTGACACTGTCCTCGTGCGGGACTCCGACCACCGGAAACACCGACGCACTGGTCCTCGCCGATGCCTACGAACTGGGCGGATACAACCCGATCGCCGGCTACGGCGCCGCCGGGGAGGCCAAGGTCTACGACGGCCTGCTGCGGCTGACGGGCGGCGAGGGCATGCCGGGGTTCGCGCCCGCACTGGCCACCGAGTTGCCGACATCCAACGCCGACGCCACGGTATGGACCGCGCCCCTGCGGACCGACGTGCGGTTCAGTGACGGTTCCACCTTCGACGCCGCCGACGTGGTCGCCACATACCAGGCGATCCTCGATCCGGCGTCGGCCTCGGAGGCCCGCTCCTCGTTCTCGATGATCGAGCGGGTGGAGGCCGTGGACCCGTCCTCGGTCCGCTTCACCCTGCGGCACCCGTACGCGGCGTTCCCGACGAAGCTGCTCATCGGCATCGTCCCGGCGGAGTCGGTCGCGACGCCGGGCCCCGCCGCGGAGTCGTCGCTGAACACCGCCCCGATCGGCACCGGCCCCTACCGGCTGACCACGCTGGAGCCCACCAGGGCGGTATTCGAAGCGAACGAAAGCTACTGGGGCGGAGCGCCTGCCGTGAAGCGGCTGACGCTGCTGTACGTCCCCGACGACAACACCCGCGCGCAGCGCATGGCGACCGGTGAGCTCGACGGCACCACCCTGCCGCCCCTGCTCGCCGCGACCTTCGCTCAACGCCCGCCGATGACGGTGCGCGCCAACACCTCCGCCGATTGGCGCGGGGTGTCCCTGCCCGCCGCGGACCCGGTCGCCGGTGATCCCGCGGTGCGGCTCGCGCTCAATCACGCCGTGGACCGGCAGGCGATGATCGACAACATCCTCGGTGGCTACGGCCGCCCCGCCTACACCCCGTTCCCTGAGGTCTTCGGCGAATCCCACAACCCGGCGGTGTCTTTCGCGTTCGACCGGGGCAAGGCCGAACAGATCCTCGACGGCGCGGGCTGGCGGCTCGGCGCCGACGGCGTCCGCGCGAAAGACGGTGTGCGCGCCCGGTTCACGGTGATGTACAACTCCACCGACACCCTGCGCCGCGATCTCGCCATGGCCTTCGCCTCCGACGCCAAGCGGGTCGGCGTCGAGGTCGATCTGGAGGCGCTGTCCTGGGATCGGATCGAGCCGCGGATCGGGCAGGCCGGCATTCTGCTCGGCGGCGGCAGCGAACCCTTCGATCCCGACACCCAGGCCTACGCCACCCTGCACTCACCGGCGTCCGACCCCGGCGCGGGCAGCCCGTACGACAACGCGAGCAGGCACGTCGACCCCGCCGTCGACGCTCTCCTCGAAACCGCCAGGCGCACTACGGATCCGGCCGCGCGGGCGAGTGCCTACCGCGAGGTGCAGACCGACTACGCACGCGACCCGAGCCACGTGTTCCTCGTCCACCTCGATCACACCTATGTGGTGAAGGACGGTGCCTGGAACACCTCCGGCCCGATTCTCGAGCCACACACCCATGGCGTCACCTGGGGTCCGTGGTGGTCGGTGCAGACGTGGACGCGCAAGTGAGACGCCGCCGCTGGCGTGGCCGCGGCATCGGGGCGATGACCCGGCGACGGGTGCTGACCCTGGTCCCGGTGCTGGCGGCGGTCTCGGCCGCCCTGTTCGCGGCGGCCGCGGTGTCACCGTTCGATCCGCTGGTCGGCTACCTCGGCGCCCGCTACGAGTCGACGAGCGCGGCCGACCGCGCCCTGCTCACCGACCAGCTCGGCCTCGACGCGCCCTGGTACCAGCTGTACTGGCACTGGGCGGCCGATCTGCTCACCGGCAATCTCGGCTTCTCCCGCAGTTTCGGGCAGCCGGTGAGTGAGCTGCTCGCCCAACGTCTTCCGTGGACGGCGCTACTCGTGGTCGTCGGCATGAGCGCGGCCGTGGCGGTCGCGCTCGGCGTCGGTGTGTGGGCGGGCATGCATCGCGGCGGGACGGTCGACCGACTGGTGGCCGCCACCTGTGTGGCGTTGCAGGGCTTGCCGCCGTTCGTGGTGTCGCTGGGCGCGATCGCGCTGTTCGCCGTCGGCCTCGGCTGGCTGCCGCCCGCTGGACTGACCGACGCGGGCGCCGACGCCGAATTCGGCCAGGTGGCACGGCATCTCGTGCTGCCCGCCGCAGCGCTGGCGGTCTCCCAGCTGCCCTGGCTGCTGCTGGCGGTGCGGGAGTCGGTGTCGGACCGGCGCGGCGAGGATTTCGTGGTCGGCGCGGCGACGCGCGGCATCGACACGTCGACGATCACCCGCAGGCACATCCTGCCCACCTCGCTGGCCCCGTTCGTGACCATCCTCGGCGTGCGACTGCCGGAGGTCGTCGTCGGGGCGGTGCTGGTGGAGGAGATCTTCTCCTGGCCCGGCGTCGCGGGCGCGTTCGTGCAATCGGCGAAGGACCTGGACATGGCGTTGCTCGCGGTGCTCACCATCGGCACGACCTGCGCGGTCATGCTCGGGTCGCTGCTGGCCGACATCGCCGTCGTCGTGCTCGATCCACGGGTGCGGGCCGATGGCTGAGCGGCGGCTGACCCTCGCCCTGGCGGTGCTCGGCGCGGTGGTGCTCTACGCGGTGCTGGTGCCGTGGCTGGGCGGCGTCGACGATCGGCTCACCGACTTCGCCGCGGCCAGACAGGCACCGTCGGGGCAGTGGTGGTTCGGCACCGACGCGGCGGGCCGGTCGCTGTTCCCACGGATCGCCGCGGCGCTTCGCACCTCGCTGCTCGTGGCGGCCTGCGCGGCGGCGGTGTCGACGGCGCTGGGCGTGCTCATCGGCGCGGTGTCGGCGCTGGCGGGCGGGTGGGTCGACCGTGTTGTCATGCGGTTCGCCGACACCGCCAACGCGCTGCCGCATCTGCTGCTGGGGATCGTGATCGTGGCCCTGTTCCGTGGCAACACCCTCGCCGTGGTGCTCTCGATCGGGCTCACGCACTGGGTGCAGGTGGCGCGGATCGTGCGCGCGGAGAGCCTGAGCCTGCGCGAACGCGAATACGTGGCGGCGGCGGTGCTCGCCGGGGCGGGACGGCGACATGTGCTGGTGCGGCATCTGCTGCCCGCCGTCGCGCCGCAGGCGCTGATCGCGGTGGTACTGCTCCTGCCGCACGCGATCTGGCACGAGTCGACGCTGTCGTTCCTCGGTTTCGGTCTGCCGCCGCACGAGCCGAGCCTCGGCACGCTCCTCGCGGAGGCGCGCACCTCGCTGCTGCTCGGCGGCTGGTGGACGCTGGTGTTCCCGGCCGGATTCCTGGTGCTCACCACCGTGGCGGTCGCCGTCGCCGGATCGTCGCTGCGCGGAGTGCTGCTCCCGCCGAAACCGTCGAGGATGCCCCGATGAGCTTGACCATCGACTCGCTGACCGTGCGAATTCCCCTGCGCGGCAAGGACGTCGTGCATGCGGCGACCGACGTGTCGCTCGATGTGCCCGCGGGGTCGATCACCGCGCTGGTCGGCGAATCCGGCTGTGGGAAGTCGATCGTGGCGAGTGCGGTGCTCGGCGTGCTGCCGCCGGAGGCCGTGGTCAGCGGGTCGGTGCGGGTCGGCGTGGGCGATCGGACCATCGACGTGCTCGACCATCCGTCCGGAGATCCGGCGCGGGGCGAGAGCGGCGGGAGCGAATCACGATCCCTCCGTATCGTTCTCGGTGGAGTGTGGAAACGTGGCCGCGCCACGAACACCGCGCCGCCACGCCCTCTCCAACCCGCCGACTCCGGCGCGCGATCGTTCCGTGGGCGGCACATCGCGCTGATCCCACAGTCACCGAGCACGCACTTCACTCCCGTCCGCACCATCGGCTCGCAGCTGGCGGAGACGATCGCGGCGCTCGGCACCGGGCACAGCCCGGAAGACCTGGTGTCCAGGGCCGGACTGTCCGCCTCGGCACTATCGCTGTATCCGCACGAGCTGTCGGGCGGGATGGCGCAGCGGGCGGCGGTGGCGGCGGCGCTGGCCGGGGATCCCGAGGTGATCGTCGCCGACGAACCCACCTCGGGACTGGACCGGGCGCGTACCGATCAGATCGGCGAGCTGCTGCGCGACTGCGCCGACGGGGGCGCGGCGGTCCTGCTGATCACCCACGATCTGAGTCATCTGCTGCGCGCCGGAATCGCCGACACCCTCGCCATCATGTACGCCTCCCGGCTGATGGAGGTGGGCCCCGCCGACCAGGTGCTCGCCGATCCCTGGCACGACTACACCGGTGACCTGCTCGGCGCGCTCCCCGAACGCGGGCTCACCCCACTGCCCCATCCGCCGCGCGCGCTCACCAACCTGTCCGCGGACTGCCCGTACGCGGGCGGCCCCACCGCGCTGTTCCGCGAGGACCGGCGCCTGATCCGCCGAGCGAGGTCCTGATGCTCATCGCCGACGCCGTGTCCACGGGCTACCGGGGGGCACCCGTACTCACCGGCGTCGACCTCCGGGTCGCGCCCGGTGAGATCGTCGGCGTCACCGGCGATTCGGGGTCGGGGAAGACCACGCTGGCCCGCACCCTCGCCGGGCTGCTCGCGCCGACCGCAGGGCGGGTCACCGTCGACGGCCGGCCGCCCCGACAAGCGCGCGGCGAGATCGCGATGGTCTTCCAGAATCCGCGCGCGGCGACCAATCCCCACTTCACCCTCGCCGAGATCATCACCGAGCCGACGAAGATCCGGCGCACTCCCCCGCCGGACCTGGCGGCCCTCTCCGCCTCGGTCGGCCTCACCCCCGACCTCCTCGACCGCCGCCCGCACGCCCTCAGCGACGGCCAGCTCCAACGCGCCTGCGTGGCGAGGGCTCTCGCCCAAGCCCCGCGCTATCTCCTCCTCGACGAGCCCACCGCCATGCTCGACGCCGCCACCACCGCCACCCTGATCCACCTCCTGAAGTCCCGCGCCCGCGACCTCGCCATCGTCTTCATCACCCACGACCAGCCACTGCTGGAAGCCGTCTGCACGGAGATCACCACCGTCGCCGATGGCAGCCTCACGCCCCGCTGACTCAACGGCCCACCGCTCAGCGTGTCCTCAGGAAGCCGTCTTAGCGTGTGCTCCTGTGACTTTCACGCAGGGGTACGAGACGGGATCACGACGGGCGCTGAGCGGGTGGGGACGGACGGCGCCGACCGTCGCGGAGGTGGTGCGCACGCCGGACGTCGCGGCGATCGCCGAGCGGGTGCGGTCGGCGGGACCGCGCGGAGTGATCGCGCGTGGACTCGGACGTAGCTACGGCGACCCCGCGCAGAACGGCGGCGGCGTGGTCGTCGACATGACCGCGCTCGACCGCATCCACCGCATCGATCCGGACAGCGGCATCGTCGAGGTCGACGCCGGGGTCAGCCTGGACACGCTCATGCGGTGCGCACTGCCCCACGGCCTGTGGGTCCCCGTGCTGCCGGGGACGCGGCAGGTGACGGTCGGCGGGGCGATCGCCTCCGACATCCACGGCAAGAACCATCATTCGCAGGGCAGCTTCGGCAATCACGTGGTGTCGCTGGACCTGCTCACCGCCGACGGATCGGTGCGCACGCTCACCCCGGAGGGCGCCGAGGCCGACCTGTTCTGGGCGACGGTCGGCGGCATGGGCTTGACCGGCATCATCACCGGCGCCCGAATCCGCTTGAAGCACACCGAGACCGCGTACTTCCTCGTCGACAACGACCGCACCCGCGACCTCGACGAGACGATGGAGCTGCTCACCGGCGGGTCCGACGACGGCTACGACTACTCGATGTCGGTGCCGGACACGATCTCCACCGGACCGTCGCTCGGCCGCGCCGGGTTCAGCCGCGGGTCGCTGGCCACGCTCGACCAGCTGCCACCGAAGCTGCGCAGCCGACCGCTGAATTTCGATGCGCCGCAACTGTTCACGGTGCCCGACATCTTCCCGAACGGGATGGTCAACAGCGTCACCACGCGGATCGCGGCCGAGGCGGCGTACCGGCTGTTCCCGCGCCGGGCGCGTGGGCGCATCCAGAATCTGACGCAGTTCTACCACCCGCTGGATCTGCTCGGGGAGTGGAATCGCGCCTACGGCAAGCGGGGCTTCCTGCAGTATCAGTTCTCCATGCCGTTCGGCGCGGAACAGCAGCTCGCCGACGCCGTGCGGGCCATCGCCGAGTCCGGACACCACTCGTTCCTGAACGTCTTCAAGCGCATGGGCCCGGGCAACCCCGCACCGCTGTCCTGGCCGCACCCCGGCTACATGCTGAGCCTGGACTTCGCGCTCACGCCCGGGCTCGACCGGTTCTGCGCCGGGCTCGACGAGCGGGTCCTCGCGGCGGGCGGGCGCCTGTACTTCGCGAAGGACTCGCGCACCACGCCGGAGATGATCGCGGCCATGTACCCGCGCCTGGACGAATGGCGGCGGGTGCGCGACCGGGTCGACCCGGAGCGGGTGTTCGCCTCGGATCTCTCGCGCCGCCTGCGCCTGGTGACCGCCGACTGAGTCTCAGCGCGCGAGCCGGATCCGCAGGGTCTCGTAGGTCGGGATGAAGACCTTGCGGCGATAGCGCCGCTCGACGATCTTCCAGGGCCGTCCCTCCGCGGTGAGCGCGGTGAGCAGCGCGGTGAGCTCGGAGTGCACGAGTTGCGCGCCCAGGCACAGGTGGCGGCCGCCGCCGAACCAGAGCTGACGGGTCTCCGGCACGTAGTCACGCGCGATGTCGAACTCACCGACCGCGTTGTTGATGGTCCAGGTGAGGATCTTGACGTGCTCGCCGGCGCGCAGTTCCCGCCCGGCGACGGTGACATCGGCGGTGACCGAGCGCCCGACCAGATAGGCGGGGCTGGTGACGCGCAGGATCTCGCGCACCGCGTCGGGCATCCGGTCCGGCGCGGCGATCAGCGCGCGATGCTGGCCGGAGTCGTGCATGATCGCGACCATCCTGGTCATGGCGCTGGCCAGGGTGTCGGTGCCCGCGACGGCCATCAGGATCGCCAACCCGGCCGCGTGCTGCACCTCGAGCCCGAGCTCGCGGCAGCGCCCCAGCGTCGTGTCGGGGTCGGCCCGCTCGTAGGCGCTAGGGACATTGACAGCGAGTTGGCTCGCCAGCTTCCGCGCCCGCGCCACCGCGACCGGGTCGAGGGTGGTCGAGGCCATGGTGCCGAAACCGAGGTTGACCAGCTCCTCGACGTGGTGGAACAGCCGCAGGAACAGCGCGTCGGTGTCTGCGGTGGGGTCGCCGCCGATGGCCGCGGCGATGTCCTCGGGGCGCATGCCGACCAGGTCGGAGACACTGCGACCGACCAGGATCTGGGCCCGCGCGGCGATGTCGACGGTCTCGCCCGCGGCCAGCCGCGCCCGCAGATCGCGCAGGTCGGGCCCGATCACCCGCTCGACCAGGGCATCGGTGTGGGCGAGGGTGAACAGATCGCGCACCTTGGCGCGCAGTTCGGTGTGTCCCGGCCCCTCGAAGAGGTCCTCCACCCAGTCCCCGATGACCTGCGCCCACCAGTGCCCCGCCGCGCCCTCGGAGACGATGCTGAAGTGCGTGCTGTCGTTGTAGATCTGCCTCGCGACCAGCGGATCGGCGACGAACCAGCCGAGCTTGGGGACCTTGCGGATCGGGCGCGCGACCCGCCCGAGCAGCAGAACTCCCGGCAGCCATGGCTGACCTGCGGCTAGTAGGGTGAGTTCATGGCGTCGGGCAGCGCTCCACACCCCGGCAGAATCTAGTCGAGCGTGACCGAATAGTGAAGGTCTGTGACTAGGATCGGCGAGATGCGCGGATGGAGGACTTCGCATCACGCGCGCTATCCGGGGAAGTGAACTGGCACATGGTGAGATCCACAATCGAAGCGGTCGGCGCGTATCTGCCGACCCGCGAAGTGACCACGGCGGAATTGATGAGCCGGCTGGCCGTCGACGCGCCACTGGACCTGGAGAAGGTCAGCGGGGTGGTCGCCCGGCGGGTGCGCGGCCGCGACGCCGAGGGCGCCGAGGAGGACTCGTTCACCATCGCCCTGGCGGCAGCGCGCTCGGCGCTGGCCAATTCCCGCTACGCCGCCGCCGACCTGGACGTGATCATCTCCTGCTCGATCACCCGCACCCGCGGCGAGGACTTCTGCTTCGAACCGTCCTTCGCCCTGATGCTGCGCAACACCCTCGGCGCCACCCGCGCGATCCACTTCGACGTGTCGAACGCCTGCGCGGGCATGCTGACCGGAGTCCTGCTGCTGGACAGGATGATTCGCGCCGGCGCGGTCCGCCGCGGACTGGTGGTCTCCGGTGAGTGCATCACCCCGATCTCCGACACCGCCGTGCGCGAGATCTCGCAGAAGTACGACCCGCAGTTCGCCTCGCTCACCGTCGGTGACGCGGGCGCGGCGGTGCTGCTCGACGGCACCGACGGTCCCGGTCTGGACTACGTGGAACTCAACACCAGCGCCGCCTTCGCGAAACTGTGCCTGGGCATGCCCAGCGATCAGGGTCCCGGCGTCGCGCTCTACACCGACAACCGCGCGATGCACAACGAGTCCAGGTACCTGCTGTGGACCTCGCGGCAGCGCGAGTTCCTCGCCGAACGGGGCTCCAGCTTCACCGCGGAGGGCTACGACTACCTGATCCACCACCAGTTCAGCGGTCCCGCGGTCGAACTGATCGACAAGATCGCCGAGCGCGAGTTCGACTCGGTGATGCCGCCCAAGCTCGCCGTGCTGGACAAGTACGGCAACACGGCCTCGACCTCGCACTTCGTGGTGCTGCACGACGCGCTGCGCCAGGGACTCATCGCACCGGGGTCCAAAGTACTGCTCGTCCCGGCCGCCTCCGGGGTGGTCGCCGGGTTCCTTTCGGTGACAATCGGCGATCTTCGGGTATAGGACAGTATGGGAATCATCATTTCTTCGGCCGTGACACAGACCGGCGGGGTCAGCTCCGTCGGCCAGGCGGCGGAGGCGGCCAAGGCGGCGCTCACCGGCGCGGGCTGTCCGCCGGAACAGGTCGACGCGCTGATCAATGTCGGGGTGTACCGCGACGCCAACCTCGTGGAACCGGCGGTGGCCGCGCTCATCCAGCAGGCCGCCGGGATCGGCCTGGAATACCGGCCCGGCGATGTGCCGTGCCTGTCGTTCGACCTGATGAACGGCGCGTGCGGACTCGTCAACGCGGTGGGTGTCGCCACCTCGCTGCTGGCCGACCTGCCCGCGGGGCACGTGGTGGTGGTGTCCGGTGACGCGCATCCCTCGGGCGCGGCGGAGGCGGAGTTCGCGTTCGAGCCCGTCGGCGCGGCGCTGGTCCTCGAGAACCATCCCACCGCAGCGGGTTTCGGCGCGGTCCATGTGAGTGCCGGTGACACGCTGCCCGATCCGCAGGGCTACGTGACGCTGTCGGCTATGGGCGCCACCGGACGTTCGGCACTGACGCTCGAACTCGGCACCAGCACACCGGAACTCGTCGAGCACGCCGCCACGGCCGCGCGCGAAGCGCTGGCCGCCGACCACCTCGACCTCGACCAGGTGGTGCTCGTGTGCGGCAAGCCGACCCCCGAGTACGCCGGGCAGCTCGCCGCCGAACTCGGCATCGACACCGTGGTCACCGACGACTTCGCCGGCGACGCCCACACCTCCGCGCTGACGGCTGCCTACGTGGCCGCACGCGAGGCCGGGCTCATCGATCGTCCGCTGCTGTTCGTCGCCGCCGACGGCGGGCCGACCGCCGCGGCGGTCACCTATCGCGGACCGGAGGTGCGGTGATGGCCATGCACGCGGTCCCGGACAGGGGCGACGACGGCCGGGTCTGGACGCTCGACGCGCCCCGGCAGGAACAGGCCAGGCATCGCGCGCCGTCACCGAGCCGGGGCACCGTGCTCGCGCTGCGGTCGATCCCGGTGTTCGGGTGGGCGTTCCTGCTCCTCGGCGTGGTCCGGCCGTTCCGTTCGCGGCTGCTGCGGGTGGCGTTCTGGATCGACGTGGTGCTCAGCGTCGGCGTGCACGCGGCCCAGATCCCGGCCGCGCGCCGGGTGGCCGCCGAGCGCGGGATCGCGCCGGGCCGGGCCGCGGTGATGACGATGTTGTTCGGCGCGACCTGGTGGAAGACCCTCGGCGAGGAGCCGCGATGAGCCGCCCCCACGCGCGGCAGCTGTCCTAGGCTGGCGCGATGACAGTGCTGGTGACAGGGGCGAGCGGGTTCGTCGGCGGGGCCGTCGTCGGCGAGCTGCTGGCGCGCGGGGTACCGGTCAGGGCGATGGTGCGCGATGCCGCCACCGCGCCGGCCGGCGCCGAGGTCGCGGTGGCCGACCTCGCCGACGCGGGCGCGCTCGCGGCGGCGGTCGCCGGCACGAGCGCGGTGGTACACGCGGCGGCGCTGCTCGGGGAATTCGGGCGGCCCGCGGACTTCTTCGCAGTCAATGTCGCCGGGACCGACCGGCTCATCCAGGAGGCCGCGGCGGCCGGGGTGCGGCGGTTCGTGTTCCTCGGCAGCCCGAGTGCCCTCATGGCGCCCGACGGTGGCGATCAGCTCGGGATCGATGAGACCGAGCCCTATCCCTCGCGATTCCTCAACAGCTACTGCGAGACCAAGGCGGTCGCCGAGCAACTCGTGCTCACCGCGAATACGCCGGAGTTCACCACCTGCTCGCTGCGGCCGAGGGCCGTGTGGGGGCCCGGTGACCGGCGCGGCCCGGTGGTGCAGCTCCTGGCGAAGCTGCGGGCCGGGCGGCTGCCCGACCTGTCCGGCGGCAAGGACGTGCTGGCCTCGCTGTGCTACATCGACCACCTCGTGCGGGCGGTCGCGCTGGCCTTGGACGCCGAGAACGTCGGTGGGCGAGCCTATTTCGTGGCCGATGCCGAGCCGATCGAGGTCTGGCCGACCCTGACGACGGTGGCCCACCGGTTCGCGCTGCCCGCGCCGAGCCTCACCCTGCCCGCACCGGTCCTCGGTGGCGCGGTGGCCGCGATCGAGACGGTGTGGCGGATTCCCGCGATCGCGCGGCGGTGGACGCCCCCGCTGTCGCGGTACGCGGTCGCGCTGGTCTCCCGCTCGGCCACCTACGACATCTCCCGCGCCGAACGCGAACTCGGCTACCGGCCGACCGTCTCGTTCGCCGAGGGACTGGATCGATTCCACGCGTGGGTCACCGAGATCGGCGGGCTCGACCGGCTGCTGGAGGAGCTGTGAGCGAGCGTCAGCGAGGTGCGGTCGTGAGCGGGCTGTGGGTGGTGATTCCCGCGTTCAACGAGGAGCGCGGCATCGGTGCGACGCTGGAAGCCGTAGCGGCGCAAAGTGATACCCACTTCACCGTGGTCGTGGTCGACAACAACTCCACCGATCGCACCGTCGAGATCGTGCGCGCGTTCGCCGCGGCGCATCCCGTGCCCCCGATCGAGGTGATCACCGAACCGCAGAAGGGCACCGGCGCCGCCGCCGACACCGGCATGCGGTACGCGATCGAGCGCGGCGCGACCCTGTTGGCCCGCACCGACGCCGACTGCCTGCCCGCGCCCGACTGGACCGAGCGGATCAAGGTGGCGTTCGCGTCGGGATTGCGGCTGGTGAGTGGACAGTTGATTCCCCGCACCGACGAAGGTGTCTCGTGGCGCGACCGCGTGATCATCCGGGTGGCGCTCGAGGTCGCGTCGGCCTTCGGCAAGGTGCGCTCGGGCAACCGTGACCCGAAGTATCTGGGGCCGTATGTGATGACGCCCGGCTGCAACATGGCCATCACCGCCGAGCTGTACCTGGCCGCCGGCGGGTTCCCGCGCACCGCGATCGAAGACCTGCACGAGGACCGCGCGCTCGTGAACGCGGTGCGCACCATCACCACCGAGTACGGATTGCGCCGCGACGTCCGGGTTTTCGGCTCGAACCGGCGGGTGCGCGCCTGGGGCATCCGCAAGACCCTGGCCTGGTACGCCGACCACCGCTACCGTCCCGACGTCGTCGACATCCGATGACCGCCGACTTCCTCGACCTCCTGGCCATGCAGGCCGACCGCATTCCCGACGCCTCGGCGCTCGGCGCGGTCGGGGCCCGCGCGCTCACCTATCGCGAACTGGTCGACACGGTGGGGCGGGTGGCCGCCAATCTCGGGGCGGCCGGGTTCGAGCCGGGTGATCGGATGCTGTTCTCGATCCGGCCGAGCGTGGCGTCGGTGAGCTTGATCTTCGGGGTGATCGCGGCGGGCGGGTCCATCGTGTTCGTCGATCCGGGGGTCGGACCGGAGCTGTTCGCGCGGCGGGTCACCCTGGTCGAACCGACCTGGGCCGCTACCGAATCACTGCTGTACGCCGTGAGTGGTCCGCTGGCAGGGTTCGGACGCAGGCGGGGGTTGAGCCTGCCCCGGTTCGGCTCGCTCGATGTCCGCCACATCCACAGCGGCGCGTGGCTGCCGGGCACACCGCTGCGCTCGATGCCGTTGCGCCGCTTCACCGGTGGCGCCGAACGCACCGCGCGGGTACGCGCCGATCCCGAAGCGCCCGCGTTGATCGTGTTCACCTCCGGCACCACCGAGGAACCCAAAGCCGTTGTGCACACGCGCGCTTCGCTGAGCGCGGGGCTGGCCGCGATGGGCGGGCGGACCAGTCTCGCGCCCGGCGCGTTCCTGCACACCGAACAGCTCATGATGGGGTTGCCCGCGCTGATGGCGGGCGCCCGCTGGGCCATGCCGCGTTATCCGCGCTTGGGGACCCACATCGACCCGGTGCGGTTCACCGCGTCCCTGGGCTCGGCGACCCACGCCTTCTACACCCCCGCCGATCTCGCCGTCGCCCTGGACGCGCTCGAAGCTGGGACGATCACCCCGCCCTCGCATCTGCGCCAGGTCGCGCTCGGCGGGGCGCCGGTCACCGCCGCGCTGCTGCGCCGGGCGCGAGAGTCCTTGCCCTACACCGAATTCCTCGCCGTCTACGGGATGACGGAGATCCTGCCGGTCGCCGTCACCAACCACGCCGCCAAGCTCGCGCACACCGGCGACCTGCTCGGCGCCCCCGTCCCCGGCGTGCGTGCCCGGATCGCCGAGGACGGCGAGCTGGTCCTCGCCGGTCCCAACCTGTGTCGCGGCTACCTCGGCGCCGAGCCCCTCGCCGAGATCCACACCGGCGACCTCGCGCGCTGGGACGGTGAACAGCTCGTCCTCACCGGCCGCAAGAAGGACATGATGATCCGCGGCAAGACCAACATCTATCCGGGCCTCTACGAACCGGTGATCACCGCGATCGACGGCGTCCGCGAGGCGATCATGGTCGGCCTGCCCGACGAGATCGGCGACGAACGCATCGTGCTCGCCGTCGTCGCCGAACCCGGCGCCGAGGACCTCCCCGACCGCCTGCGCCGCGACCTCCCCCACCTCATCGACACCACCGCCGTCCCCGACGACATCGTCCTCGTCGACCGCGTCCCGGTCACCGGCCGCACCAACAAGCCCGACCGCGCCGCCCTCCGCACCCTCCTCCGCACCCGCCTGGGCTGAGTGCGGTCACTGGGCGAGGGACACGAGGGTGCGGTCGGCGAGGGCGTTGATGGTGGGGCGGGGTAGCAGGGTGTCGACGTAGCAGAAGGTGATCGACAGGGTGTCGCCCAGGGTGGCGACGGCTACAGTGAGGGCGCTGGCGCAGGAGTTCGTGCCCGCGACAGTGAGATCGGTCAGGTCCGAAGGCTCAGGGGTTTTCGGGGCGGATAGTCGGCCGAGGTTGCTCAAGGTGACGTTCCACGGTGCGCGGCGGTCGATGAGTTCGATGGTACGCCTGCCGGATTCGAGGCTGCGGGGGCAGCCGTAGCGGATGGCGGCCAGGGCGGTGAGGTCTGCGCCTCGGGTGATGCGCTGGGTCAGTTGGTCTTTCACGGTCCTGGCCGCGGCCCAGATCGTGCGCTTCGGGCCGAAGGGGACGAAGGTGGGGACGACGCCGGTGAACATGCCCGGTTCCTCGTCGTCGGGTGGCGGGTCGAGGCGGGTGCGCAGGTCCACCGGAATGCCGATCCCGGCGGTGCCGTCACGACCGGGCCGAAAGAGCTCGCCCATCGCCGCGGCCAGAGCGGCCACAAGGGCCGCGTTGACCGTGACGCCCTCCGCGCGGCAGCGCGCACGCAGGGCGGCAAGCCGGTCGCCGCTGATCGTGCGGATCACCGTGCGGGTGCGGCGGATCGGCAGCGGCGGTGGGGTGCCGGGGATGCCGAGCGCCCGGCGGGCGACGGCGCCGAACTGCCCGGAGAGATTCACCCGGAGACAGCGCGTGAGGCGGGCGTACTCGGGCGGGATCAGGTCGTCCGGCGCCGGGATCGGGGCACGGGAACCGCCCGGCGGCGGTGCGCCGAAGGTGTAGGCGAGCAGCCGGGAAGCCAGCGACGCCATCGAACGGCCGTCGACGAACACATGCGAGAACACCACGATCACGTCGTGGATCTCCTCGGAAGTCCCTGGCCGCCAAGCGAGATCGATGATCCGCCCCGGGGCCGTGGCGATATCCACCGGCTCCGCCAACTGCTCGTCGAAGACCCGCCGCCATTCCTCCGGATCGTCGACGATCCGGTGCAGCACCGGCAGATGCGGATCAGCCGACCGCGCGAACCGCGGCCCCGGCACCACCACCGCCCGCAACAGCGGAAACTCCGCGACCAACGCCGCGGCCCCCTCCTCGAGCCCGTAACCCCCGATCGCCCCGCGCACCCGAACCCGCATCACACAATTCGCCGGCGACAACTGATCCACCAGCCAGAACCACCGCTCCCCCGCCGACAACGCCCGCCCCACCTCGAGGCTCACCGGGCCCCGGTCCGCACGCGCCTCGTCGACTGCTCGGACCGGGCCATCTCGAACTCCTCACTGCGCGCAGTCACGGCGTCTCGATGCTCGGCGACCGTGGATCGTCGAGGTCACCGGCCTGTCGGTGGGGTGACCACCAGCGATCATGGCACAGGGTGCGGGGTGCCGAGCGCTCGTTCGGTCCACTCGGCGGTGGCGAGGAGAACGGGGTCGGTGGTCGGCGGAAGGGAGAGGAGGACGGCGGTGTGGGGGTGGGGGGTGGGGAGGGAGATGCCGCAGGTGGCCAGGTAGCTCAGCAGCATGGTGGTGCGCAGGAGGGTGGCGTTGGCGGTGTCGTAGTGGGTGGGGTCGGCGTGGAGGGCGGCCGGGCGCGGGGGTGGGTGGCGGACGGTCGGGCAGAGCAGGATCGCGCCGGCGAGGTCGGCGGCGAAGGCGGTGCGCAGGTCGGGCATCGCGGTGTAGACGGGGGTGATGGTGTCGGGGGTGTCGGCGTTGGCCGCGAGGCGGCGGCGGGTGGCCTCGTCGATCGGCAGCGTGGAGGACAGGCGGTGGCCGTGCAGGCGGTAGGCCTCCGCGCCGACGATCGTGCCGTGGGCGTCCATCAGGTGCTGGGCCGTGCGCAGGGACGGGAGTACGCGGGTCTCGATCTCGGCGCCCGCGGCGCGCAGCCGGGCGACGGCGGCGGTGAAGGCGGCGGCCACCGGCGGGGCGAGATCCTCGGACCATTCTCCGGCGGGCACGACGAATCTCGGCCGCGGTGCGGGCCGGAAGCGGGGCGAACCGGCGGGGAGGAGCACGCTGTCGAGGGCGGCGATGTCGGCGACGGTGGTCGCGAACAGGCCGACGCTGTCGAGGGTCGGGGACAGCGGCGCGAAGTCGTGCGGGCCGTAACGCCCTGGGCTGGCGCGGAATCCGACGATTCCGCACAGCGCGGCGGGCACCCGGACCGAGCCGGAGGTGTCGGTGCCGACCGCGAGCGGGACGAGGCCGTTCGCCACCGCGACCGCCGACCCCGAGGACGAGCCGCCGGGCACGACCGCGGGATCGAGCGGGTTGGCCGGCGTGCCGAAGCGCGGGTTGATGCCGAGACCCGAGAACGCGAATTCGCTGAGCGTGCTCTTGCCCAGGGTGACCAGGCCGCTGTCGTGCGCCCGGCGCACCAGCGGACTGTCGACCGCGGCGGGCTCGTCGTACAGGTGGCTGGCCGAGCCGAGAGTGGTGACGGTGCCCTGGATGTCGAACAGGTCCTTCCACACGATCGGCACCCCGTCGAGCATCCCGCGACGGACGCCGCGACCGGCGCGCCGGTCACTGGCCTCGGCTTGCCGAAGCGCACGCTCGGCGGTCAGCGTGATCAACACCGAGGACGAATCAAGTTGCCGTGCACGAGATATCGCTCCCTCGGCCAGTTCGACCGCGGTCGTCTCGCCGGTGGTGACGGCTCGCGCCGACGCGGTCGCAGTGGTCATCGGAACTCCTGGCGTCATCGAGAAGCTAACTCTCGAAAGCTATCGCGCACCACCACCGGCGGAAATGGAGAAACATCCATCCGAAAGCCGAGATGGTGTGTATATCTCCATGGCGAGGCGGTGCGCGGACCGGTTGACTGAACGGCATGACAGCGAGCTACACCGAGCCGGTGACGATACCGGCCAGGCAGGCCAGGTCGGTGCTCCTGCGCACCGGCGACACCGTCCGGATCACCGATGTCGCCGGCGGCCAGGTCGGCGACGTCTTCGCCTACCACGCCGGCGATCTCACCGAGTACCACAGCGCCGAGCACACCCGCACCCACACCAGCCGCCTGTTCCCGGCGCTGGGCGAGGCGTTCGTGACGAACCGGCGCCGCCCCATCCTGACCTACCTGGCCGACACCTCACCGGGCACGCACGACATGCTGATCGCCGCCTGCGACCCGGAACGCTATGCGGCGTACGGCGATCTGGACCACGCCAGCTGCGCGCAGAACCTGATCGCGGCCCTGGCCGAGCGCGGGTATCCGGCGCCCGCGCACATCCCGCAGCCGATCAACGTGTTCATGCGCATCCCCGTCGACGCCGACGCGAACCTGGCCTGGCTGCCCGCCGCCACCCGCCCCGGCGACGCGATCACCTTCCGCGCCGAGCTGGACTGCCTGCTCGTCGTCTCCGCCTGCCCCCAGGACCACAACGTCATCAACGGGACCGGACCGAGCCCGCTGACCCTGACCGTCCAGACCACCGAGGAGAACCACCGATGACCACCACCGATCTCGCCCACCCCGCCCTCGCCCCGTTCGACCTCGCCGACCTGCGCCTGCGCAACCGCTTCGCCGTCGCCCCGATGACCAGGATCTCGGCGACGCCGGACGGCACGCCCACCGACCAGATGGCCGCGTACTACCGCGAATACGCCGAGGGCGGCTTCGGCCTGATCCTCACCGAGGGCATCTACCCGGACGCCACCCACAGCCAGGGCTACCTGAACCAGCCCGGCCTGGTCACCGACGAGCATGTCGCGGGCTGGCGCGCGGTGGTCGACGGCGTGCACGCGGCGGGCGCGCCGATCGTCGCCCAGCTCATGCACGCCGGGGCGATCTCACAGGGCAACCACTACGGCTTCGGCACCATCGGCCCCTCGGCGGTCACGCCGCGCGGGCGGATGATGGCCGACTACGGCGGCGTCGGCGGAGCCTGGGCCGCGCCGGCGGAGATGACCGAGGCCGACATCGACGACGTGATCGCCGGGTTCGCCGCGGCCGCGGTGAACGCCGAGCGGGCCGGGTTCGACGGTGTCGAGATCCACGGCGCCAACGGCTATCTGCTCGACCAGTTCCTCACCGACTACACGAATCAGCGCACCGACGAATACGGCGGTTCGGTGGCCAACCGGATCCGGTTGACCGCGCGAGTGCTGGCGGCCGTGCGCGCGGCGGTCGGGGATCTGCCGGTGGGCGTTCGCCTTTCGCAGACCAAGGTCAACGACTTCACCTACCGCTGGCCCGGCGCCGAGGCCGACGCCCGGGTGATCTTCGGCGCGCTCACCGACGCCACCTACCTGCACATCGCCAGCGAGGGACGCAACTTCCTGGAGACGGCGCGGCTGGCCGACGGCGCGACCATCACCCAGCTCGCTCGCGAAGTGTCGGGCAGGCCGGTCATCGCCAACGGCGGCATGCACGCCCTCCCCCAGGCCGCCGATGTCCTCACCGGCGGGCACGCCGACCTGCTCTCGGTGGGCACCGGCGCGCTGGCCAACCCCGACCTGCCCCGCCGGGTCGAGACCGGGGTGCCGTTGACGCCGTTCGACCGTGAGATGCTGCATCCCATGGCGAATCTGGACAGCACCGCGGCCTGGCGCGCACGGCGATGACCTGGACGCGCGGCGCCGCGGCGGTGGCGACCCTGACCTTCGACGTGGACGCGGAGACCCCCGTCCTCGCCGAGGGCGGGCGCTACGCGGCGCATCCGATGGTGATGTCGCACCAGTCGTACGGACCCGATGTCGGGGTGCCGCGCATCCTGGAGCTGCTCGACGAGATGGCCGTTCCCGCGACCTTCTTCGTCCCGGGCTGGGTCGCCGAACAGCGTCCCGGCCTGGCCGCCTCGATCGTGGAGCGCGGCCACGAGGTGGCCCACCACTCCTACAGCCACCGCGCCCCGACCTCGCTGCCGGCGGGCGCCGAACGCGCGGATTTCGTTCGGGCACTGGAGGTCTTCGCCGCGCAGGGCATTCCGATCAGCGGGCATCGAGCCGCGATGTGGAGCGCGAGCGAGGAAACCCTGTCCCTGGTGGCCGAATACGGGCTGACCTACGACTCCTCGCTCATGGGCGACGACCGGCCGTACCTGGTGCCCGGCGCGGGCGAGCCGGTGGTGGAGCTGCCGGTGCACTGGTCGCTCGACGACTGGGAGCAGTACGCGTTCCTGCCGGAGCCGCGCATCGGGTCGGTCATCGAGGAACCCGACAAGGTCGAGCGGATGTGGCGTGCCGAACTCGACGGGATGCGGCACTACGGCTGCCTGTTCAACCTGTGCCTGCATCCGTTCCTCACCGGTCGCCCGAGCCGGATGCTGGTGCTGCGCAGGCTGATCGAGCATGCCCGCGACTGCGGCGACGTGACCTTCGCGCGCTGTCGCGACGTCGCGGAGTGGGCGCGCGCCGACCCGGCGACCCCGGTGCGCCCGCTGCCCGCGTACGAGATCGATGCGGCGGTCTATCCGCACTGAACGGACGGCGGCGGTTCACCCGCGCGCGGATCGCTCCCGGGTGGACACGGCGAGGAACAGGTCGACGAGATCGTCGAGCCGGTTGACGTCGCGACCGGTCAGCTCCGCGATCCGGCCCATCCGGTTGCGCAGCGTGTTCACGTGCACGTGCAGCGCGGCCGCGGTGACACTCCACTGGCCGTCGTTGGCGAGGAACACGCGCAGGGTGTGCTCGAGTTCGGCGCCCGCGCGGGCATCGTGGGCGCGGACCGCGCCGAGCACCTGGTCGGCGAAGCGGGCGAGCACGTCGGCGTCGAGCAGTCCGAGCAGCATGCGGTGGGTGGCGATGTCGGCGAAAGTGGCTGTGTCGGGGCCGTTCTGGGAACGCAGTACCTGGCAGACCTCCCTGGCGCGGACCAGCGGATCCCGCAGCTCGGTCGCCGTGGACGCGATGTCACCGAGACCGATCACGATCCGGCCCGCGCCGGCGCGCCGGCCGACATCGGCCGGGAGCGACTCGGTGAAGCGCGACAGCTCCGCGGCGCCGCGCTCCCACGGGCACACCGCCACCACGTCCCGGCTGCCCGCGGCGGTGAACACGGGGAGGCCGTGGGTGGCGAAGAGGGCGCCCGCCGCGTCGGCGACGTCGTCGAGGGGCGTCGGGTCGCCCGGGGCCAGCGCGAACACCGCCAGCGGTCCGTCCGGCGGCACACCGTAGGCGCGCAGCCGCTGACTCACCTCGTCGGCGCGGGCCGGGCCGGACAGGATCATCTCCAGCAGCTCGGTCGCGAAGCGCGCCTCGATGGCCTGTACCGCCTGCTGTTTGGTCACCTCCAGGCTCAGGAAACGCGCTGCCTGATCGAGCGCCTCGCGATCGGCCGCGGTCAGCGCCGAGGCCGGTTCCAGGCAGTACAGCCCGGCGTCGATCTCACCCATCGCGCCCTCGACGAGATACAACGCCGACGGGCCTGCCCCGAGCAGGTCCACCTCCAGCGGCGGCGGGGTGCGGTTGAGCGCGGCGGCGGCCAGCCGGATCTGCTCGCCCTCCGGTTCGCACCCGATGGCGGCCAGACAGCGACCGCGCCGGTCGACGACCAGCAGCGGCAATTCCGTATCGCCCCGCAGGATCTCGAGCACCCCGGCCGCGCCGCTGCCCCGCGACAACGCGGTCGCCAGGGCGTCACCGCGGCGCACCGTCGCGGTGAGCTCCGCCTGCAGCACCTCGTTCTGGATGCGGGCCGCGGCCCGGGTGAGCGCGGCGAACGGAACGCCGATACACAATTCGACCAGCGGCAAACCGCGCGCCAGACACAACGACGCCAGATCCGCGGGCAGCGTGGGCGTCTGCGCCGTCAGCCCGAAGACCAGCCCCGCCGCGCCCGCGCGCGCCACCGCGTCGATGAACCGCTCCGCGGCGACATGCGGGTACCACAGCCCGTTGGTGAGCACGAGCTCCCCCGAGCGCACATACGGCGACGGATCGGGCAGTTCGGTGGTGTGCAGCCAGCGGATCTCGGCGCCGAGCCGCTCCCCGAGCTCCGGCGTCACCACCCGCAGCCCGAGCGCAGGATCGGCGACGAGGCGACTGATGGTCAGCATTCAGCGCAACCTACACACGGAAATCCACGGCGTGTTCCCAGGGTGTTACTACGTGCGTATTATGGACTCATGGGTTTCGAGTGGCCTGATTGGGCGATCGCTCACCTGATCAGCATCGAACCCAGCGAGGTTCGGCAGGTCCTCGCAGCGTCACGACGGTGGCCGCGCCCGGCCTTCGACGGCAGGGTGGCCGTGCTGACGGTGTGGGGGCGCACCACGGCCGGACGTCCGCTCATCGTGGTGACACGACAGCGCGACGACTGGACGTGGGTGATCATCGGCGCACGTGCGATGCGCGCCGAGGAACTGGCGCAATTCGAGCAGTGGGAAAGTGGGAAAGCCTCATGAGCGATCAGGACTATCCGTCGAGCAAGGAAGAACTGGCCGATTTCATGGACCGGCTGAGTTTCTCCGACGAGCCCGCCGACGCTCCGCCCCGGCTGCCCGCCAACGAGGACATCATGGTGACCACCTCCATCCGGTTGCCCCTCGGACTGCATTCGCGGTTGAAAGACCTGGCCGACGAACGCCGCGTCGGGGTGTCCACGCTGCTGCGGGAGTGGGCCGAGGCCGCCGTCGCCGAGATCGACGACGAGGATCAGCTGATCTCGCTCGCCGAGGCGAAGCGGGCATTGTCACGAGTACATCCCATCCACCGAGCCAGCTGAGCACACGGTGTAGAACATCTCCCATGAGCTTCTGGCGGCGCCGGCCGAAAGGCGATCAGCACCCGGTCCCACGCTGGCCCTCCGACCCGGACGCCCGACAGGCGCTGGCCCGCTATCTCGACCGGCTCCCCGCCGACCCGACCGCGCCGCGCACCACCGAAATGCTGTTCAACGGCTGGGGACTCGACCTCGGCGGCAGCGACCTGTCCGGCCTCGACCTCGGCGGCGCGGAACTGGGCGAAGCGCGGCTGACCGGGGTGCGCCTGGTCGACACCGACCTGTTCGGCGCGTGGATGCTGTCCACCGATCTGTCCGGCGCCGACCTCACCGGCGCCGACCTCGGCAAGGCCCAGGCCCGTGACTGCACCCTGCGCGAATCCCGCCTGCACGGCGCCCGCCTGATGAAGGCCGACTTCGCGAGCTCGGACTTCCATCGCGCCGACCTCACCGGTGCCGATCTGCGCCGAGCCACGTTCAGCGACACCGACTTCCGCGGTGCGAGCCTGCGCGCTTGCCGCATCGACAGTGCCAGCTTCCACCGCGCGCGCCTGGCAGGCTGCGACGTGACGGACGCGATCGGCACCATCGACGGCCCCGTCGACGTCGGCGAGCGCAGCCCCCAGTGGCTCGACGGCGCCGCCCTCGCCTCGTGGTTCGCCGCGTCGGGCGCACCGGGCGTGACGGTTCGTTCGTTGCACTAGCCGCCGCGGGGGCGCACGTCTTCCAGGTCGTCGAGGAGCCGCACCGGGAACGTGATGCCCAGCGCGTTCGCCGATCGGATGAGGAGTCCTCGACCGCAGTAGGCTGTGGTCGCCTGCTACGAGGAGGAGTCGACCATGACCGCGGTGCACCCCGAGGAGCCGCAGCGCATCACTGCCGAGGAGTTTCTGGCGGGTGAGCCGGATGCACTCAGCAGTACCTTCGGTGATTTCGAGGTCGTGGACGGTCGCGTTGTGCGAGCGATGGCGCAGAGTGAGGCGCACAGTCGGGCGCACAGTCGGGTGGTACGGCGCCTCGCGTCGGCTCTCGAGGACGCGCGCGACCCCGCGGGCCCTTGTCTTCGGGTCGGATCCGACGTCGCGGTGCGATTCGCCGACGCCGACGACAAGTCGGCCGATCGCAGATTGAATGTTCGGTATCCCGACATCTTCGTTCGCGACTGCGAACCGTATGACGTGAGCACCGTCCGCGATCACATCCAGCTGGTCGTCGAAGTGGCGTCACGCGAAACCGTCGACAGCGATACCGGAATCAAACGGCAGATGTACGCGCGTGCAGGCATTCCGGTCTATCTGATCGTGCATTTCGACAAGAGCTGGGAAGCCATCGACCGAGTCGAGGAGTATCGACTCGACTGGTCGGGGATGCGGTATATGCCGCATCGAGTTCATCGAACGGCACTGGTTCTGGACAGTCCGGTGACCTTGGCCGTCACGTTCGACGCTTTGGACAGGGCCTAGTTCGGTCGGTACCCAGCGCGGGCTCCCACGGAATCCGTGGGAGCCCGCGCTGTTCGATCCACGCCTCAGCGGCGGCGCTTGCCCTTGGCGTCGGAGCGGGCGGCTTCGCGGCGCTCGCGGCGGGTGCCGGACTGCTGCTGGCCGCCGTATTCCTGGGCGTCGGAATGGGATTCGGCGCGGCCGTCCTCGGCGGGGCCCGAGTAGTTCAGGCCGCGCGGAGTGGAGTCGCCGATGCCCTTGGCGCGCAGGGCGGGCGGGGCCTGGGTTTCGGCGGGAGTGTCCTGCGGGCGGGTCGCGCCGACCGGGGAACGCAGGCCGGTGCCGACCGAGACGCCCTCGGGCTGCGGCTGCTGCACCTCGACCTGCAGGTTGAACAGGAAGCCGACCGACTCCTCCTTCAGACCCTCGAGCATCGCGGCGAACATGTCGAAGCCCTCGCGCTGGTACTCGACCAGCGGATCACGCTGGGCCATCGCGCGCAGGCCGATGCCCTCCTTGAGGTAGTCCATCTCGTAGAGGTGCTCGCGCCACTTGCGGTCCAGGACCGAGAGCAGCACCTGACGCTCGAGATTGCGCATCGCGCCCTCGCCCGCCAGCCCGTCGATCTCCTGCTCGCGCTTCTCGTAGGCGTTGTGCGCGTCCTCGAGCAGGGCCTCACGCAGTTCGTCGCGGGTGAGCTCGCCCGCGTCACCGGCGACGGTCTCGCCCGCCAGCTCCTTGTGATCCAGGCTCACCGGGTACAGCGTCTTGAGCGCGGTCCACAGCTTGTCCAGATCCCAGTCCTCGACGTAGCCCTCGGCGGTCGCGCCGTCGACATAGGCGGTGATCACGTCGGTGATCATGTTCTGGACCTGACCCTCCATGTCCTCGCCACGCAGGATCCGGTTGCGCTCGCCGTAGATGACGGTGCGCTGCTGGTTCATCACCTCGTCGTACTTCAAGACGTTCTTGCGGATCTCGAAGTTCTGCTGCTCGACCTGGGTCTGCGCGCTCTTGATGGCCTTGGAGACCATCTTCGCCTCGATCGGCACGTCGTCGGGCAGGTTCAGGCGGGTCATGATCGCCTCGAGCGCGGCGCCGTTGAAGCGGCGCATCAGCTCGTCACCCAGCGACAGGTAGAAGCGGGATTCACCCGGGTCGCCCTGGCGGCCGGAACGACCACGCAGCTGGTTGTCGATGCGGCGCGACTCGTGGCGCTCGGTGCCGAGCACGTACAGGCCGCCTGCCTCACGCACCTTCTCGGCGTCGTCCTCGGTCTGCTTCTTGACCTGCTCGAGCGCGGAGTGCCAGGCGGCCTCGTACTCGTCCGGGGTGTTCACCGGGTCCAGGCCCTGCTTGCGCAGCAGGATGTCGGCGATGATGTCGGCGTTGCCGCCGAGCACGATGTCGGTACCACGACCGGCCATGTTGGTGGCGACGGTGACCGCGCCGGGCCGGCCTGCCTCGGCGATGATCTGCGCTTCCTGCTCGTGGAACTTCGCGTTCAGCACCGAATGGGCCACACCGCGCTTGGTGAACTGCTTGGACAGGTACTCGGAGCGCTCGACGCTGGTGGTACCGATCAGGACCGGCTGGCCCTTCTCGTGCCGCTCCACCACGTCGTCGACGACGGCGGCGAACTTGGCCTCCTCCGACTTGTAGATCAGGTCGGCCTGGTCCTTGCGGACCATGGGCTTGTTCGTCGGGATCGGGACCACGCCGAGCGAGTAGATCGAGTGCAGCTCGGCGGCTTCGGTCTCGGCGGTACCGGTCATGCCGGACAGCTTGTTGTAGAGGCGGAAGTAGTTCTGCAGGGTGATCGTGGCCAGGGTCTGGTTCTCCGGCTGGATCTCGACCTTCTCCTTGGCCTCGATCGCCTGGTGCATGCCCTCGTTGTAGCGGCGCCCGACCAGGATGCGGCCGGTGAACTCGTCGACGATGATCACTTCGCCGTCGCGGACGATGTAGTCCTTGTCGCGGGTGTAGAGCTCCTTGGCCTTGATGGCGTTGTTCAGGTAGCTCACCAGCGGCGAGTTCGCGGCTTCGTAGAGGTTGTCGATGCCGAGCTGGTCCTCGACGAACTCCACGCCCGCCTCGTGCACACCGATGGTGCGCTTCTTGATGTCCACCTCGTAGTGGACGTCCTTCTTCAGCAGCGGCGCGATGCGCGCGAACTCGGCGTACCACTTGGACGAGGCGTCGGCCGGGCCCGAGATGATCAGCGGCGTACGGGCCTCGTCGATGAGGATGGAGTCGACCTCGTCGACCACGGCGAAGTTGTGCCCGCGCTGGACCAGATCGTCGAGCGAGTGGGTCATGTTGTCGCGCAGGTAGTCGAAGCCGAACTCGTTGTTCGTGCCGTAGGTGACGTCGGCGTTGTAGGCCACGCGGCGCTCGGCCGGGGTCATGCCGCCGAGGATCACACCGACCTCGAGCCCGAGGAAGCGGTGCACACGGCCCATCCACTCGGCGTCGCGCTTGGCGAGGTAGTCGTTGACGGTGACCACGTGCACGCCGTCGCCGGAGATGGCGTTGAGGTAGGCGGGCAGCACACAGGTCAGGGTCTTGCCCTCACCGGTCTTCATCTCCGAGATGTTGCCGAGGTGCAGCGAGGCGCCGCCCATGATCTGGACCTTGTAGTGCTTCTGGTTCAGCACGCGCCAGGACGCCTCACGAGCCACCGCGAAGGCCTCGAGCAACAGGTCGTCGAGGGTCTCACCGTCGGCGTAGCGATGCCGGAACTCGTCGGTCTTGGCACGCAGCTCGTCGTCGGTCAGCTGCTCGATCTCGTCGCCGTACGCGATGACCTCGTCGGCGAGGTTCGAGAGCCGCTTGACCATGCGACCTTCACCAATCCGTAGCAACCTCGTCAGTGTCAGCGCAGGCACGGGTCTCGTCAGTCCTCTGGTCGGAGTGTGTTCGGCTAGTGAGCCACGGTGTTATGGGCCATCGTAGTCCGCAGACCACCGTACCCGGCCGGGAGTACCCGTGCCCGGCGTACCGGGCGGACGCATCGGCCCAGGTCACGGCGGCCGACGAGGCTCGTTGCCCGGCACCGCGTTTCACCTGCCGTGACGTAGGATGGGCCACGTGCCCGATCTGCGCCATTCGGCACCGGAAGGAGTATCGGAGCGCGTGATCACGAGATTGACGCCGCAGGACGCGTCGTTCTATCGGCTCGAATCGAGCAGCAACCCGATCCACATCGGCTCTCTCGCGATCCTGCAGAACTCCGTGCCCGGCGCGACCGACCCGGTCCTCGACTACGACAAGCTCCTCGACCTGGTCGAATCCCGGCTGCCGCTGGTCCCGCGCTACCGGCGCAAGGTCCGCGAGATCCCGCTGGACCTGGGCCGTCCGGTGTGGGTGGAGGACAGCCGCTTCGACATCAGCTACCACATCCGCCGCTCCGCGCTGCCCGGTCCCGGCAGCGACGAACAGCTCTACGACCTGGTCGCCCGGCTGGCCTCCCGGCCGCTCGACCAGGGGCGGCCGCTGTGGGAGATGTATCTGATCGAGGGCCTGTCCGACGGGCGCAGCGCGGTGTTCACGAAATCGCACTCGGCGCTCGTCGACGGGGACACGGCGCTCGAGATCGGGCACGTGATCCTCGACAACAGCCCGCTGCCGCGCGAGCTGGCCGCCGACGCGTGGCGCGCGCCGCGCGAACCCTCCGACGTGGAACTGCTCGCCGGCGCGCTGAGTCAGCTGGCCGCCCAGCCGCGCGAGGCCTACAAGGTGGCCCGCGACGCGGGGTCCAACGCGTTCGGACTGGTCAGGGGCACCAGGATGGCGGTACAGGCGGCGGCGAACGCGGTGCGCGCGGCGACCTCAGGCGTCGCCGACAGCCCGCTCAACGCCCGCACCTCGCGCAGCCGCCGCTTCGACGTGGTCCGCACCGATCTCGAGGACTACCGCACCATCCGCCGTCACTTCGACTGCTCCATCAACGACACC
Source organism: Nocardia neocaledoniensis (assembly GCF_003182135.1). Classification (GTDB taxonomy): domain Bacteria; phylum Actinomycetota; class Actinomycetes; order Mycobacteriales; family Mycobacteriaceae; genus Nocardia; species Nocardia neocaledoniensis. The sequence continues at coordinate 428,542 of NZ_QGTL01000002.1, forward strand.
GTGCTCGCGGTGGTCACCGGGGCGCTGCGCAACTGGCTGCTCTCGCGCAACGAGGCGCTGGTGGAGTCGACGAATCTGCGCGCGGTGGTGCCGATGTCGGTCTATGTCGACGGCGGCGACCAGCCGACGCCGGCCAGCGAGGTGTCGTCGTTCCTCATCGATCTGCCCGTCGGGGAACCGAATCCGGTGATGCGCCTGTCGCACATCTCGCACGCCACCGAAGCCGCCGGACGACAGCGCCGCGGCGTGCGCGCCCGTACGCTCGTACACCTGGCCGGGTTCGCTCCGGCCAGCCTGCACGCGATGAGCGTGCGCGCGGCGAGTACCTTCGCCGACAACACGTTCAACCTGGTGATCACCAACGCGCCGGGACCACAGACCGCGATGTACATCGGCGGCGCGCGCATGCTGGAGATGTATCCGGTCTCGCCGCTGTTGCGTAACCAGACGTTGAGTTTCGGGCTCACCTCGTACGACGGTCAGGTCTTCTACGGACTCAACGCCGACCGCGACGCCATGGCCGATATCGACGTTCTCGCCGCGTCGGTGCACGAATCGATGGAGGAGTTGCTCGGTGCCTGTCTCTGAGAACGGCAAGTTGCGGGTCTACGTCCCGGCGACGATCCCGATGCTGCGTCAGCTCGTCGCCGACCGGGAACTGTTCCCGCTCGGCGCGACCGCGTTCGCCGTGACGCCCGCCCTGCGCGAGGCCTACGCCGCCGGCGACGACGACGAACTGGCCGAGGTGGCGATGCAGGAGGCGGCCAGGGCCTCGCTGCGCCTGCTCGCCGCCGAGCGCGAGGGCGACGACGACACCGCCGACGGCGCGGAGAGCACGCCCGGCGGCCCGGTGTACCGGCGCGCGGTGATCGCCGCCGACGTCACCGGCGCGAAGCTGCGCCCCGACCTCGACGACGCCGTGGTGAAGCTGGCCGGGCCGATCACCTACGACCAGGTGGCCTCGGTGCACGTCGACCTGATCGAGGCCGAACCCCAGGTCGCCAAGGCCGTCGACGTGATCGACGCCGCGGATCTGGGCGATCCGGACGCCGAGTTCGTGCTCGGCGACGCCGAGGACCACCAACTGGCCTGGTACGCCACCCAGGAACTGCCCTTCCTGCTGGATCTGCTCTAAAACCTACGATGCCGTAACCTTGCAGCGAGCGAGCCACCCCACGGCGGCTCGGATGCACAACAGGGAGACAACGGCAAGCATGGTCATGAACAAGTTCCGGGAATGGCTCGAAGCGCCGGCGGCGCAGGTCGCCGACCGCGGCGGCAAGCTCAATGTGCTGCGCGGCGCGGTCGCCCGGGTGACCACTCCCCTGCTCCCCGACGACTACCTGCACCTGGCCAACCCGCTGTGGTCGGCGCGGGAGCTGCGCGGGCGGATCGTCGAGGTGCGCAAGGAGACGGCGGACTCGGCGACGCTGGTGATCAAGCCGGGCTGGGGCTTCGACTTCAAGTATCAGCCGGGCCAGTACATCGGCATCGGCGTACTGATCGACGGCCGCTGGAACTGGCGTTCCTACTCGCTGACCTGCCCGCCGGACTGGACCGGCGAGGGCGGCAAGCGGCTCATCTCCATCGCGGTGAAGGCCATGCCCGAGGGCAAGCTGTCCAGCCACCTCGTCAACGGGGTGCCCGCGGGCACCATCGTGCGGCTGGCCGCCCCGCAGGGCGGATTCGTGCTGCCCCAGCCGACCCCGGCCAAGGTACTCTTCCTCACCGCGGGCAGCGGCATCACCCCGGTGATGTCGATGCTGCGCACGATGGACCGGCGCGACGGCGTCACCGACGTGGTGCACGTGCACTCCGCGCCCACCGACGCCGACGTGATGTTCGGCGCCGAACTGCGCGCCCTGCACGACAAGCACCCGAGCTTCGTCTCGCACCTGCAACTGACCGACGCCCAGGGCCTGTTCTCCCTGGCCAGCCTCGACGAGCTCTACCCCGACTGGCGCGAGCGCGAGACCTGGGCATGTGGTCCGGCGCCGATGCTCGACGCGATCGAACAGCATTGGAAGACAGCGGGAATCCCGGAGAAGCTGCACATCGAACGCTTCGAGGTGGAGCGCTCGGCCATCGGCGAGGGCGGCACCGTCACCTTCGGCACGACCGGCCGCACCCTCACCGTCGACGGCGCGACCAGCCTGCTCGAGGCGGGCGAGTCGGTGGGCGTGCAGCTGCCGTTCGGCTGCCGGATGGGCATCTGCCAGACCTGTGTGGTGACGCTGTCGGCCGGACACGCCCGCGACCTGCGCAACGGCGACGAACGTCAGCCCGGCGACAAGGTGCAGACCTGCATCTCCGCCGCCGCGGGTGACTGCACGCTCGACATCTGAACACCCCATCCGCACCGGGCACCAGGTACCCTCGGAGTCATACGTCGGCCATATGACTGGCCGACAGCGGCTGGTCAAGGGCCCGTGTGCCGACCGGCGCGCCAGGGCCGGGAACAGCGGCACGGCCGCTCGTTTCCGGCTCGCTCCGTATCCGGACCACCAGCCGCCACACCGACAAGAGAGGACCCCGGTGGCCATCACCGATATCCAGGCCTTCGCCCATCTCACGGCGGCCGACATCGAGACCCTGGGGAAAGAACTCGATTCGATCCGCCGCTCGGTGGAGACCTCGCGCGGTGCGCGCGACGCCAAGTACATCCGCCGCACCATCGCCGCCCAGCGCGCGCTCGAGGTCGCGGGGCGCGCGGTGCTGTTCGGCAGCCGCAACCGCTGGGCCTGGCTCGGCGGCACCGCGCTGCTGTCGGTGGCCAAGATCATCGAGAACATGGAGCTCGGGCACAACGTGAGCCACGGGCAGTGGGACTGGATGAACGATCCGGAGATCCACTCCACCAGCTGGGAGTGGGACATGACCGGCACCTCGGCGCAGTGGCGCCGGGCCCACAACTACTCCCATCACACCTACACCAACGTCCTCGGCAAGGACGAGGACCTCGGCTTCGGCATCCTGCGGATGACCCGCGACGAGGCCTGGCACCCGAAGCACCTGGTGCAGCCCGCCGCCAACCTGCTGCTGGCCGCCACCTTCGAGTGGGGCATCGCGCTGCACGATCTCGGCATCGAGAAGGAGCTGGCGGGCGTTCCGGCCAAGCAGGTCCTCTCGGAACCGAACAAGGAGTTCGCCCGCAAGGCGGGCCGCCAGGTGGTCAAGGACTTCGTGCTGTATCCGGCACTGACCGGGCCCGCGTGGAAGTCGACCCTGAAGGCCAATGCCACCGCCAACCTGGTCCGCAATCTGTGGGCCTACGCGGTGATCTTCTGCGGCCACTTCCCCGACGGCGCGGAGAAGTTCACCATCGAGCAGCTCGACGGGGAGACCCAGGGCGAGTGGTACCTGCGCCAGATGCTCGGCAGCGCCAACTTCAAGGCCGGTCCGGTGATGGCCTTCATGAGCGGCAACCTCTGCTACCAGATCGAGCACCATCTGTTCCCCGATCTGCCGAGCAACCGGTACCCGGAGGTCGCGGTGCGGGTGCGCGAACTGTGCGACAAGTACGACCTGCCCTACACCACGGGCTCGCTGGGCAAGCAGTACCTGTTGGCCTTCCGCACCATCCACAAGCTGGCCCTGCCGGACCGCTTCCTCAAGCGCACCGCCGACGACGCCCCGGAGACCTCCTCGGAGCGCAAGTTCGCGGGCATCACCCTGCCGGAGGCGCTGCGGGTCGACCCCGACACGGGCAAGCGCTTCGGCCTGCGCTCGGCGCTGCACGACGCGAAGGTGTCACTCGAGATCAAGGCGCGGCACGAGAAGGAAGTGCTGCGTGAGGCCAAGGCGACGCTGAAGGCGCGGGCCAGGCAGGAGAAGCTGGCGCTGCGCGAGGCCAAGCGCGCGCTGGGCGAGCGGGCCAAGCAGGAGCGGGGCGCGCTGCGCGACAAGGCGGCCCGGCGGATGGCGCGCCAGGGCTGAGATAACATCTCGGTTTCGATTCCGCAATAGGACGTTTCACACATTCCAGACCCGAAATCGCCAACCTACGCTCTCGTAACCTACGGTAGTGTAACCGGCATGGCGATCTCGGATGTCAAGGAATACGCGCACCTCACCGCTGCGGATGTCGAAGCCCTCGGAGCGGAGTTCGACGCGATCCGCCGCGAAATCGAATCCTCGCGGGGAGCGGACGACGCGCGCTATATCCGCAATGTCATCCGGTTACAGCGCGCGCTCGAGATCAGCGGGCGCACGGTCCTGTTCGCCAGCTTCCTGCCGCCCGCCTGGCTCGCCGGCGTCGCCCTGCTCGGCACCGCCAAGATCATCGAGAACATGGAGATCGGGCACAACGTCATGCACGGGCAGTGGGACTGGATGAACGATCCGGAGATCCACTCCACCTCGTGGGAATGGGACAACGCGGGCCCCTCGGCGCACTGGAAGATCACCCACAACTTCCTGCACCACAAGTACACCAACGTGCTCGGCATGGACGACGACATCGGCTACGGCCTGCTGCGCGTCACCCGCGACCAGCGCTGGATGCCGTTCTACCTGGGCAACCCGATCTACAACCTGCTGCTGCAGATGCTGTTCGAGTACGGCGTCGCCATCCAGCACCTGGAGCTGGGCAAGGTCGCCAAGAAGAAGTGGTCCAAGGACTCGCCGGAGTGGCAGCAGTTCGACGCCGATCGCAAGCTGGTGCTGAAGAAGATCGGCAAGCAGGCCGCCAAGGACTACCTGATCTTCCCGCTGCTCACCGGCCCGTCGTTCTTCACCACCCTCACCGCCAACCTGGCCGCCAACGTGGTCCGCAATGTGTGGACCAACGCGGTGATCTTCTGCGGGCACTTCCCCGACGGCGCCGAGAAGTTCACCAAGGCCGACATCGAGGGTGAGACCCAGGGCGAGTGGTACCTGCGCCAGATGCTCGGCAGCGCCAACATCAGCGGCGGCCCGATCATGCACTTCATGACCGGCAACCTCAGCCACCAGATCGAGCACCACCTGTTCCCCGACCTGCCGAGCAACCGCTACGCCGCCATCGCGGTGCGGGTGCGCGAGCTGGCCGAGAAGTACGACCTGCCCTACACCACCGGCTCGCTGCCGGTGCAGTACTTCAAGTCGTGGCGCACGATCCTCAAGCTGTCGCTGCCGAACAAGTACCTGCGCCACACCACCGACGACGCGCCGGAGACCAAGTCGGAGAAGCTGTTCGGCGGCAACGCCGTCGCCACCGTCGACCCGGTGACCGGTCGCCGGCGCGGCCTGCGCACCGCGCTGGCCGCGGGCCGCAAGCTGGCCCGCCGTTCGGCGGCCTGACCGTCTGGTTGACTGATCGGCGTGTGTGCCGACCAGCTCAGCGTCTACGACGCGATCCGCCTGCGCCGTGACGTGCGCGCCGAATTCACCGGCGAGCCCGTCGACGACGAGACCCTCTGGCGCATCCTGGACGCCGCCCATCGCGCGCCCAGCGTCGGCAATTCCCAGCCGTGGGACTTCGTCGTGGTCCGGCAGGCGGACACCCTGCGCCGTTTCGCCGAGCACGTCGCGGACAAGCGGGTGGAGTTCCGCGACGCCCTGCCCGCCGACCGCGCGGCGACCTTCGACCCGATCAAGATCGAGGGCATCGTCGAGAGCGGCACCGGCGTGGTCGTCACCCACGACGATCGCCGCGGCGGACCGCAGGTGCTCGGACGGGCGAGCGTGCCGGAGACCGGCGTGTACTCGACGGTGCTGGCGATCCAGAACCTGTGGCTCGCGGCGACCTCGGAACAGGTCGGCGTCGGCTGGGTGTCGTTCTACGATCCGGACTTCCTGCGCGCGCTGGTCGACCTGCCCGCGGGCATCGAGCCGGTGGCCTGGTTGTGTGTCGGTCCGGTGCGCGAGTTCCAGCGGGTGCCGGACCTGGAACGGTTCGGTTGGCGCTCCGGGCGGGCGCTCACCGAGGCCGTGCACCGCGAAACCTTCGGGGGCTGAACACGATCCGGGCACCCGCTGGTGGCGGATGCCCGGATTCGGTCGGTGCGATCAGGCCAGTCGGATCAGGCCGTAATCGAAGGCGTGTCTGCGGTAGACCACCGAGGGGCGGTCGGTTTCGCGGTCGTGGAAAAGGAAGAAGTCGTGCCCGACCAGCTCCATCTGGTAGAGCGCGTCGTCGACCGACATGGGTGTCGCGGTGTGCACCTTGGTGCGCACGATGTGGCCGGGACCGCTGAGGTCCTCCTGTTCCTCACCGTGGTCGTGCGCGGCCGCGCCGTTGGGCGCGGTGAACAGTGCGTCGTCGACGAGTGTCGCGGTGGCCTGCGCGACCGAGACCGGCGTCTTGTCGCCGTAGTGCACGACGCGGCGCTTGTCCTTGCTGCGGCGCAGTCGGCTCTCGATCTTCTGGGTGGCCGATTCGAGCGCCGCGTAGAAGCTGTCTGCACAGGCTTCCGCGCGCACGATCGGGCCACGTCCGCGTGCGGTGATCTCCACACGCTGGCAGGCCTTGCGTTGACGACGGTTACGTTCGTGGAACAGTTCCACATCGAACAGGAATATCGACGGATCGAAGCGCTCGAGCCGAGCCAGCTTCTCCGCGACGTGGATTCGATAGTGGTCGGGGACTTCGACATTTCGACCGGAGACCACCACTTCGGCGTTGGGACTCTGGGTCGAGGTGTCGGCGCTGTCCTCCAGCGCCGTGGGGTCAGCATCTCGTACTGATGCCCGTGCAGAAGTCGTCACGCGTACCTCCCGGATATGGCTGTACACGATCGAATGTGTACAGCGGGATTGAGCTGTGCCGATCGGGAATCGCTCGGCACCAGATGTCCGCGGCGCCACCTCCCAAAACTTGCTCGTTCGGTGTGTGATCGCGACGCTAGTCCGCCACGGGCAAGTGCGCCACTGTTCACGCAAATTTCGCGGAGTCAAGCCGTGCAAGTCACCAAAACCGCGCGCGGACGTACTCCGAACCGGCTAAGGACACGGACCGATTCGGTCACGGTCGCCCCGGTCGTGAGCACATCGTCGACCAGGATCACCTCGGCGTTCGCGGCGATCGCGGCGGCCGCGGCCTCGTGGTGAACCATCATGATCCGGCCCCGCAGATTGTGTGCTCGCTCCCTCGTCGTGAGGCCGACCGAATCGCGCACACCCCGGCTCGTCCGCAGCAGTGGCAGGGTCCGGCTATCGATCAGCCACCGCGTCGCCGCGGCCGCGCAGCGCGTCACCGGGTCGCCACCGCGGCGCCGGGCCGCCGTGGCTCGGGTGGGCGCCGGAACGAGCACCAGCGGGCGCTCAGGGGCCCGCAAGGCGGCCAGCGCGGTCGCCAGTGCCAGGCCGAGCGGGTCGGCCAGATCGCGCCTACCGTGCTCCTTGGCGGCCAGCACCGCCCGGCCCGCGGGCCCCGCGTAAGGCGCCAGCGCCCAGCACGGGACGCCGGGATCGGTGCGCGGACGCACCCGTACCGGACCGCGGCCGACCACGGCGGCGCAGACGTCGCACCAGGCGGTGCCGGGCGCCCCGCAACCGCCACACCGGGCCGGGATGACCAGATCGAGCAGCGTGTTCACAGCGACCGAGTATCACCCCGGCCACCGACAGATCAGCTGGGCAGCACGGGTACGACGCTGTCGCCGGTCAGGCCGGGCACCTCGCGCCAGAAGCGGTCGTTGCGAGCGGGATCAGCGGTCTGCAGTTGCAGCACGGCCCGGGAATCGGCGACGTACTGGGTGGCGGGCGCGGCGGTCACCACCCGCACCGGCGGGGTGAGGTTCTGCGAGGTCACCGGGCTGAACTGGGAGCCGTCGATGGAGACGGTGAAGACCGGGTCGACATTGCCCTCGCGGGCGACCATCAGGGTGTCCCCGGTGACCCAGCTCAGCGAGACCGCGCGGGTGCTCAGACCGAGCGCCACCGGCACCGGCCTGGTCAGCGCGTATCGGCCGTCGCCGCCGCGTTCGACCACCGCGACGTAGACCTTGCCGTCGGCGATGAGTGCCGCCCGCACGCCGGTGCGCGACACCGCCACCTCCGAGATCGGCGGCCGGGGCGCGCCCGACCCCTCGAACAGCGCGGAGGTGTCGACATCCTGCACCGAGACATTTCCGGTCGCGCGATCGGTGACCGCCCGGATGACGCGGTCGCCGTCGACCACCGTCCAGGCCGCGCCGCCGTCGGAGGTCCACGACGGGCGCGCGATGGTGGCGCCCTCCGCCACCCCGAACGCCTTCGCGCCGTAGTTGCCGATGAGCAGAGTCCGGCCCGGCTCCGGAGCCGGTCGGCCGGTGTCGGCCACGGCGGCGACGAACTGACCGTCCGCGGAGATCCCGACCGACTGCAGGTTGGTCGCCTCGCCGAAGGAGCCGCTCGGGGTGACGATGCCGTCCTGGGTCACCTGCACGAGGGTGCCGTTGCGCAGCGCGTGCAGCCCGATCCGGTTCTGGCCGGGGGCCGAGGCGCTGAACTGGTCGAGGTCGGCGACCGACCAGCCGTTGGCCGCGTACCGGTCGTCGAGTGGCTTGCCGTCGGCGAGCAACACGTACGGGCCGAGGATGTCGGCGCCGGCCAGGGTCATCACCACCTGCGCGGCGAGCAGCTCGCGTTCGCGCTGGCCGAGAGTGCCTGCCCCGGCGAAGTCGATGCGCACCCCGCCGATGCCGATGCCCACCTCGCCGGGTTCGTTGTTGGCCTTGGTGATCGGGCCGCGGACGCTGATCGGCGCGGCCAGCTGATTGCGCACGACGGGGGCGATGGTCGACTGCGGACCGCTGCCGAGCATCGCGATCAGCCGCTCGGTGAGCTGGGCGCGCGGCACCGACACCCAGCGCGGGTCCGGGACCAGTACCGAGCTGGCCGGATCGACGTACTGCAGCACGTAGCGGCGGTACACCTTCTCGAAGGTGCTGGAGTCGAAGACGACACCGTCGGGCAGATCGGTGATCCGCCATTCGCCGTCGATCTTGCTCATCTCGATCTTGTTCTCGAGCGTCCCCTCGACGGCGCGATAGCTGCCGTCGCCCGCCAGCTCGCCGACCTTGCGCGCGCGGATCACGTAGCTGGCCTTGTCGCCGGAGCGCGATTCGCGCAGGGTGTCCGGGCGGTCGACGATCGTGGTGCTCGCCTCGTCGTTCCACTCGGCCGCCGCGTCGGGCGCCATGTACTGCCTGGCCGCCGCGTGCCGGTTCGCCGGATCGGCGCTGGCGGTGAGGAAGTCGCCGACCAGCAGGTCGGGGTCGCGGCCGGACTGCGGCGGCGGCGGGCCCTCGGAGGTCGGCGCGCGGTTGATGGTGCCCAGTGCCTGCGGCGCCGAGGACTCCGGCAGGCTGGCGCAGCCGCTCAGGACCAGCAGGCCCGCCAGCACGGTCGCCAGCAGGGCTGCGCCACGACCCGCGTTCGTCATGACTGTCGGTCTCCGGTCTCGGTGGACATCGGCTCCTCGTCGTCGGTGGCGGCCGGCCCGGTGGCCGGCGGCTCGGCCGCGCCGGCGGGCCCGGGGGCCTCGGGTGCCGTGGCCCCCGCGGGCTCGACGGTATCGGGTTCGTCGTCCTGGCCGACCTCGGGCAGCGCGGGCACCTTGCGCAGCATGGGTTCCAGCGCGAGTGGGCTGCCACCCAGTTTGCGACCGCGCACCATCGGCAGCAGCAGCCGGAAGCTGGCGCCGACGCCGGGATCGCCCCACGCCTCGAGCCTGCCCTCGTGCAGGTTGGCGTCCTCGACGCTGATCGACAGGCCGAGGCCGGTGCCGCCGGAGCGGCGCACCCGCGAGGGGTCCGAGCGCCAGAACCGGTTGAACACCAGCTTCTCCTCGCCCGGCCGCAGGCCGACGCCCTGGTCGCGGACCACGGTCGCGACCGCGTTGGCCTCGCTGTCGCCGCGCATCCGGATCAGCACCGGCTTGCCCTCGCTGTGGTCGATGGCGTTGGCGAGCAGGTTGCGCAGCACTCGCTCGACGCGCCGCGGGTCGACCTCGGCGACGACCGGTTCCTCGGGCAGGTCGATGACCAGCTCGACCCCGGCCTCCTTGGCCAGGTGCCGCACCGTGGTGATCGCGGCCCGCGCGCACATCCGCATGTCCAGCGATTCCACCTGCAGTTCGGCGACGCCGGCGTCGTGCCGGGAGATCTCGAGCAGGTCGTTGAGCAGGCCCTCGAATCGGTCCAGCTCGTTGACCAGCAGTTCGGAGCTGCGGGCCAGCGCCGGATCCAGGTCGTCACTGGAGCCGTGGATGAGGTCGGCCGCCATCCGGACCGTGGTGAGCGGCGTGCGCAGCTCGTGGCTGACATCGGAGGTGAACCGGCGTTGCAGATTGCCGAATTCCTCCAGCTGGGTGATCTGGTTGGACAGGCTCTCGGCCATCTCGTTGAACGCCTGCGCGAGCCGGGCCATGTCGTCCTCGCCGCGCACCAGCATGCGTTCCTTGAGCCTGCCGTCGGCGAAGCGGCCCGCGATCCGCGCCGCCGACCGGATCGGCAGCACCACCTGCCTGGTGACCAGCGCCGTGATCGCGGCGAGCAGTACCAGCAGTACGACGCCGCCGATGAGCATCGTGCCGCGCATCAGCGACAGGCTCGACTCCTCGCTGGCCAGCGGGAAGATCAGGTAGATCTCCAGCGTCGCCACCTCGGCGCTGGGGCTGCCGATGATCAGCGCCCTGCCGCGGTAGCCGTCCGGGTCGGCGACGGTGGTGAACTGGTAGGACACCTGGTTGCGCTGCACGAAGCGGCGCAGCTCCTGGGGCACCTCGGAGATGGAACTGGTCGCGATCTCCTGCGGCGGCGTCCCGCCGACCATCGCCAGCGCCGAGTCGAAGCTGCCCGCGGCACCACTGGACTGCCCGCCGCTGCGGCTCGACAGCGCGGCCCGCGCGTCGGCCAGCTGTTGCTGCTGGCTGGTGGCGTCGTGCACGCCGGAGAGGATGTTCTCGATCGTGCTGCGCGCACGATCCATCTCCTCGACCGCCGCGTTGATCTTGGCCTCGAGCAGCCGGTCGGTGATCTGACCGGTCAGCACGACACCGAGGATCGTGATGACGATGAGCGAGAGAGTCAGCGTCGAGACGATGACACGCAGCTGCAGCGACCGGCGCCAGAGATGACCCAGCGCGGTCCCGACGGCCTGGAACCAGGCCATGACGGGATCCGCCCATCGCCGCAACCGCGTGACGAAGGTGTGCGCACGTCCGTCGTGCGCTGGAGGCGCTGACGCTGTACCGGCAGGTCGACCGTCGGTCACAGCGGCGCCTCGCGGGTACCGATCACGGCGGTCCGGCCTTGTAGCCGACACCGCGGACGGTCAGCACGATCTCCGGGTTCTCCGGATCCTTCTCGACCTTGGCGCGTAGTCGCTGCACGTGCACGTTCACCAGGCGGGTGTCGGCCGCGTGCCGGTAGCCCCAGACCTGCTCGAGCAGCACCTCGCGGGTGAACACCTGCCGCGGCTTGCGCGCGAGCGCGACCAGCAGGTCGAACTCCAGCGGGGTGAGCGAGATCTGCGTGCCGCCGCGGGTCACCTTGTGCGCGGGCACGTCGATGACGATGTCGGCGATCGAGAGCAGCTCGGCCGGCTCGTCCTCGGTGCGGCGCAGCCGCGCGCGCACGCGGGCGACGAGCTCCTTGGGCTTGAACGGCTTGACGATGTAATCGTCGGCGCCGGACTCCAGACCGAGCACCACGTCGACCGTGTCGGTCTTGGCGGTGAGCATCACGATCGGGACGCCGGAATCGGCCCGCAGGACCCGGCACACGTCGATGCCGTTCATGCCGGGCAGCATCAGGTCCAGCAAAACCAGGTCGGGGCGGATCTCCCGCACCGCCGACAGGGCCTGCGTGCCGTCGCCGACCACGTGCGGGTCGAACCCTTCCCCGCGCAAGACGATGGTCAGCATCTCAGCGAGCGCCATATCGTCGTCGACGACCAGAATCTTGGGCTTCATAGTCCTATGTTGTCATCTCCCAGGCCAGGATCGGGCCGCCACGCCATTAATCGCGCGAACCTCCTGGCGTATCCAACCTTATCCGGCAAAGATTTCCGAGCAGAGGGTGAGCAGGGTCGGCCTGTCGTCATCGGATCGGTATGTCCACCACCGGCCGTGCCAGTCCCGGTCGGCCAGCTGCCGGTAGACCTCCCCGGTGCGCTGTTGCAGGCCACCGTCGCGCTCGTAGGCGTCGAGGGCGCGGGTGGCGTCCATTTCGCCACGGCGCCGGGCACGTTCGGCGGCGACCTCGGTGGGGATGTCGATCAGGACGGTGAGATCGGGCTCGGGCAGGCGCAGCCTGCCGTATTCCAGATCGCCCACCCAGCCGACGATTTCGCCGTCGGCGTCCTGGGCGGCCCTGGCCGCCGAATACGCCGCGTTGGAGGCCACCCAGCGGTCCAGGATCACGATGTCGTTGGCATCCAACAGGTTCGACAGTTCCGCGCGCGCGTCGGCGCGGTCGAGGGCGAACATGATCGCCATCGCGTTGATCGAGCCGGCCAGGTCGCCGTGGCCGCCGCGCAGCGCCTCGGCGGCGAGGTCGGCGTGGATCGAACGGCCGTACTGCGGGAACGCCAGGCTCGCGGCGCGCAGGCCCTTACCGGACAGGTCTTCGATCAGGCCGTCGATGAGCGTGCGCTTGCCGGCGCCGTCGAGTCCTTCCACCGCTATCAGTACGCCCATGATCGGTGAGATTACCCGGCCGGCGAACGTGCCCGACGCCGGTGTGACCGCGAGCGGCGCGGCGGGCGGGTCACGTAGGCCCATTGACGCTCCGAGCGGGGCGAAATTCGCCGATTCCGCCATTCGCGGATATGTGAAGTGTTCTCATTCCAGAGTCTGCGGAGCCGGCGCCCGCCCCGGCTCCGCGGGCGCACCACCCCCGGCCCGGCCGGGACCCGCTCGACCCAGGAGTCACCATGCGCCACCGCACCACCCGCCGCGCCGCCGTCGCCGCCGCGGCTCTCGGACTCACCCTCGCCGGCAGCGGCCTCGCCGCCGCCGCGCCGACGGCCGAACCGATCCGGCACGGTCACCACGATCGCTCCGGCCTGCTCTCCGGTTCCGCCGAAGCGGGGTCCTCCGCGCTCGGCTCGGCCGCCCGCGGCTCGGCCGAACTCGCCGCCTGCGTGCTGCTCGAGGCCGTCGTCCCGCTGCCGGTGTGCCTGCTGCTCAGCTGAGCGCGACGGGCACGGACCCTGCCACCAGAACTGCGGTCTGGTCCGTGCCCACCGCACCCGGCGAGGATTCCGCCATGCACAAGATCGTCCGCACCACCGCCGCCACGCTCGCCCTCACCGCCGCCCTGGCCTGCGGCACCGCCACCGCCACCGCCGAGACCCCGGTCGCCGGCCCCGCCACCGGCTCGTCGGAGGCCTTCAACTCCGTGATGTGCGCCGTCCTCGGCCTCAGCAGCCAGCACAACATCTTCTGCACCGGCGTGATCATCGGCTGACCGAGCCAGGCACCGGACCCGAACGCTCTCCCCGAAGGCACACCATGCTCGTTCGCACACTGACCACCTCGACCGCCGCCCTGGCCGCCGTCGCCCTGCTCGGCACGGGCCCCGCGACGGCGCAGCAGCCCCCGCCCGCACCGACCACCGCGGTCGCCGACAGCGGCAGCGCGCTGCTCGCCCCACTGAGCTTCCTCGCCGGCCTGCTCGACGTCCTCCAGTGCGGCTCCTCCTGCGGCGCGGGCGAGGCCGCGCACACCGGCACCGAGGTCGCCAGCGGGTCCGACGCCGTCCTGCCGCTGTTCAACGACCTGGTCATGTCCGGCTCGGGACAGGCCGTGATCACCGGGAGCAACGCGCTCGGCGCGGCGACCGGCTCGTCCGACCTGCTCGGCGCCCTGTTGTGCGGCGCCCTGACGGCCAGCGCGGACGGCGGTCCGACGATCTGCACCACAGGCCCCGTCGGCTGAACGTCCCCCGACAACGGAACCGGCCCGCCGACAGTGTCGGCGGGCCGGTTCACTGCGTGCTCGGTAGCGGTCCGGCTTGTACGGCCTTCCACGTCCACGCCGTTGGCGAAGGCGCCGGTAGCACACAGGGTCAGAAGTGAGTACATTTCACATGCCCCGGCTTTTCGGGTCTGGAGTCCGATGTGACCGCGCGGCATCGTGTGCGCATATCGCACCAGCACCGCCGAAGGACCGCCGATGTTCCGCACGTTCACCATCTCCCTCGCGGCTCTGGCCGCCACCACCGTGCTCACGGCGGGCCCCGCGCTCGCCGCCCCGGCCGAAGGGGTCGACAGCGGCTCCGCCTCCGCGACCGGCTCCTCCACCATCGCATGGGCGCTGCTGTGCGCTGTGACTTCGATCAGCTCCGGATCCGACAGCAACACCTGGTGCACCGGCCCGAACCCCGGCGCTTGACCGAAACTGGCCCAGCGACATGGGAAGTCGCTGGGCCAGTTCGCGTTTCGCGACCTAGTAGCGGTAGTGGTCCGGCTTGTACGGCCCCTCCACGTCCACGCCGATGTACTCGGCCTGGTCCTTGGTGAGCTTGGTCAGCGTGCCGCCGAGGGCCTCGACGTGGATGCGCGCGACCTTCTCGTCCAGGTGCTTGGGCAGGCGGTAGACCTCGTTGTCGTACTCCTCCGGCTTGGTCCACAGCTCGATCTGCGCGATGACCTGGTTGGAGAAGCTGTTCGACATCACGAACGAGGGGTGGCCGGTGGCGTTGCCCAGGTTCAGCAGACGACCCTCCGACAGCACGATGATCGACTTGCCCGAGTCGAAGGTCCACAGGTCGACCTGTGGCTTGATCTCGAGGCGGGTCGCGCCCGAGCGCTCCAGCGCGGCCATGTCGATCTCGTTGTCGAAGTGACCGATGTTGCCGAGGATGGCCTGGTCCTTCATCGCCTTCATGTGCTCGAGGGTGATGATGTCCTTGTTGCCCGTCGAGGTGATGACGATGTCGGCCTGGCCGATCGCCTGCTCGACGGTGACCACGTCGTAGCCGTCCATCAGCGCCTGCAGCGCGTTGATCGGGTCGATCTCGGTGACCTGCACGCGCGCGCCCTGGCCCGCCAGCGACTCCGCGCAGCCCTTGCCGACATCGCCGTACCCGCAGATCAGCACCTTCTTGCCGCCGATGAGCACATCGGTGCCGCGGTTGATGCCGTCGATGAGCGAGTGCCGGGTGCCGTACTTGTTGTCGAACTTCGACTTGGTGACCGAGTCGTTGACGTTGATCGCCGGGAACACCAGCTCGCCCGCGGCGGCGAACTGGTACAGCCGCAGCACGCCGGTGGTGGTCTCCTCGGTGACGCCCTTGACCGACTCGGCGATGGCGCTCCACTTGCCCTTGTCGGTCTCGAACCGATCCCGCAGCAGGTTCAGGAAGACCGTGTACTCGGCCGAGTGCTCCTCGTCGGCGGGCGGGACCACGCCCGCCTTCTCGAACTGCGCGCCGCGCAGCACGAGCATGGTGGCGTCGCCGCCGTCGTCGAGGATCATGTTGGCCGGCTCGCCGGGCCAGGTGAGCATCTGCTCGGCGGCCCACCAGTACTCCTCCAGCGTCTCGCCCTTCCAGGCGAAGACCGGGGTGCCCTTGGGCTCGTCGACGGTGCCGTTGGGCCCGACGACGATCGCCGCGGCGGCGTGATCCTGGGTGGAGAAGATGTTGCAGGACGCCCAGCGCACCTGCGCGCCGAGAGCGACCAGCGTTTCGATCAGGACAGCGGTCTGCACGGTCATGTGCAGCGAACCGGAGATGCGCGCGCCTTTCAGGGGCTGCACATCGTGGTATTCGCGGCGCAGTGCCATCAGGCCGGGCATCTCGTGCTCGGCGAGGCGGATCTCCTTGCGGCCGAAATCGGCCAGCGAGAGATCTGCCACCTTGTAATCGATGCCGTTGCGGACGTCAGCGGTGAGCTCGGTGCGCGCGGGAAGTTCTGAGGTCGTCATCAGCCTCTCCTGGTAGTCAGTACCGAGGCAAGGCTACCGCCTGTGGGCGCGCTCGTTCCCCGGTCGGTCGGGCGGTGCGCTCAGGCCGTGGCGCGGTATCGGGCCAGCAAACGGCGCGGCTTGGCCGGGGCGCGGTTGGCCAGGGTCAGGTCGCCGCCGTAGTGGGCGGCCACCTTCGGGTCCATCACCGCCCGCCACAGCGGCGGGACGGCGGCGAGCAGCAGCATCGTGGCGTAGCCGGCGGGCAGCTGCGGCGATTCGCTGCTGCTGCGCAGGGTCTGATAGCGGCGGCCCGGGTTGGCGTGGTGGTCGCTGTGGCGCTGCAGATGGAACAGGAAGATGTTGGTGACCAGGCGATCGCTGTTCCAGCTGTCGCGCGGGGAGCAGCGCGCCCACCGGCCGTTGGGCTTGCGCTCGCGCAGCAGCCCGTAGTGCTCGACGTAGTTGACGGCCTCGAGCAGACCGATCCCGACCACGGCCTGCAGCGCCAGCCACGGCAGGATGGCGGGCCCGAACACCGCGACCAGCGAACCGAAGAGCACCGCGCTCATCGCCCACGCCTGCAGGATGTTGTTCTGCCTGCACCACCAGCCGCGCCCCTGCCTGGCCAGGCGCACGCGCTCGAGTTGCAGCGCCGAGCGGAAGCCGCCGAACACGCTGCGCGGCAAGAACTCCCACAGCGATTCGCCCAGCCGGGCGCTGGCCGGGTCCTCCGGGGTGGCGACGCGGGCGTGGTGGCCGCGATTGTGCTCGACGAAGAAGTGCCCGTACCCCGACTGGGCGAGCGCGACCTTCGACAGCAATCTTTCAGCACGCTCCACCCGGTGGCCGAGTTCGTGGGCGGCGTTGATGCCGATCCCGCTCACGAAGCCGACGGTGGCCGCCAAGCCGAGCTTGTCGATCAGGTCCAGCTCGTCGCCTGCCCACATGGCGCAGGCGATGACGAGGCCGATGAGCTGGATCGGCAGGAACAGGTAGGTGCACCAGCGGTAGTAGCGGTCGTTGGACAGCGCTTCGTAGTCCTCGTCGCGCGGGTTGTTGCCGTCCTCGCCGACGATCCAGTCCAGCACGGGGATGGCGATGAGCACGATCGCGGGACCGATCCACCAGAACACCTCGGCACCGGTGCGGTACACGAGCTGGGAGGGCAGAAGCGCGCACGCCGGCGCGATCAACCCTAGAGCCCAGAGATACCGCTTGGGATCGCGAAATCCCCCCGGTTTGCCAACCGCTTGCACACCCGCTCCGCTGTAAAAAGACCAATCGCCGACCGATGTGAATACTGACAGACCCCGGGCGCGTTACACAGCGCCAATTCGGCAAACGTGGTGATGGTTACACGCGGGCGATTCAGGCCGCCTCAGGCACCGGAGTGACCGGCGTCACCCACGGGGGTCCGGATGCCGCGTACCTGCACGATCGCTTCGACGTACGGGCTGAGCAGAGCGCTCATCTCCGCGGGCGCGTCCCGCTCCGGCACGGGCGGATTGGGGATGTAGCTCAGCGCGATGCGCACCAGCGCGTGCGCGAGGACATCGGCCTCCGAATCGGTCGCGTCGACCCAGCTGTGCTGGAACACATTGGCCAGCCGCGCGGTGGCGTGCGCGAGCAACGGCCCCGCGTCGAGGGTGATCAGGCGCAGCAGGTCCGGCTTCATCTCCCCCGCCAGCAGCGAGCGCACCAGCGGGTCGGCCGCGGCGGCGAAGAAGAAGCCGGTCATGCCGACCCGGATCGCGGCGCGCGCGTCGCCGACATTGTCGTCGAGCGCCTCGCGGACGTGATCGACGAGCTCGTCGGCCAGGCGCAGCGCGTAGGCCTGCGAGAGGCCCGCGCGCGAACCGAACTCGTTGTAGAGCGTCTGCCTGCTGACCCCGGCGCGCGCGGCGACGTCACCGAGGGTGATCTTGGACCAGTCCCGCTCGGTGAGCAGCTCGCGCATCCCGTCCAGGACCGAGCTGCGCAGCAGTTCCCGCGCCGCCTCCTGGTACGGGATGCGCGCTCCCGTGCGCGACGTGCCCGCCACGCTCACGAACGTTCGATCTCGACCATGAAGAAGTCGGATTTCGCGGCGCCGCAGTCCGGGCAGGTCCAGTCGTCGGGGATGTCCTCCCACTTGGTGCCCGGCGCGATGTTGTCGTCGGGCCAGCCCTGCGCCTCGTTGTACTCGAAACCACACTGCACACACTGGTAGAGCTTGTACTCGGTCACCGCGATACTCCTACCGCCTCGAAGTCGATCTTCTCCCGCACCCCGCAGTCCGGGCAGCACCAGTCGTCGGGAACCGACGCCCACGGCGTGCCCGCCGGAAATCCCTCCCGCGGGGCTCCTTTCGTCTCGTCGTAGACATAATCACAGACGGGGCAACGAAACGCACTCATGCCGGATCTCCCTGCCGGCCGTAGCGCGCGAGGACCTTCTCCCGGCGCGTGGGTTCGATATTGGCCCGGGTGACATCACCCGAATAGTGCGCGAGCACGCGCTTGTCCATGACCCTGCGCCAGATCGGCGGGAAGTAGGCGATCAGGATCATGCTGGCGTAGCCGCTCGGCAGGTTCGGCGCGCCGTCCCAGCTGCGCAGCGTCTGGTACCGCCGGGTCGGGTACGCGTGGTGGTCGCTGTGCCGCTGCAGGTGGTACAGGAAGATGTTGGTGACCAAGTGGTCGCTGTTCCAGCTGTGCTCGGGCGCGGGCCGTTCGTAGCGCCCCGACGGGGTCTTCTGCCGGACCAGCCCGTAGTGCTCGAGGTAGTTCACCGACTCCAGCAGGCTGAACCCGATGACGGCCTGCAGGATCAGATACGGCAGCACCTCGATGCCGAAGGCCAGGATCAGCCCCAGCCACAGCACCACCGACATCGCCCACGCGTTGAGCACGTCGTTGCGCAGCGTCCACGGGCCCTTGTCCAGGCGGTGCAGCCGCTCCTTCTCCAGATGCCAGGCGGAGCGGAGGCTGCCGACGACGGTGCGCGGCCAGAAGGCCCAGAAGGTCTCGCCGATGCGGGCGCTGGCCGGGTCCTCCGGGGTGGCGACGCGGACGTGGTGGCCGCGGTTGTGCTCGATGTAGAAGTGCCCGTAGAACGACTGCGCCAGTGCGATGCGGGCCAGCCAACGTTCCAGGTCGACCTTCTTGTGGCCGAGTTCGTGCGCGGTGTTGATGCCGATGCCGCCGATCATGCCGACGCTGATCGCGATGCCGATCTTGTCGATCACGTTCGCGCCGCCGGGAAAGCCCAGCCAGTGCAGGTTGTCGGCGGTGATGATGTAGCAGGCGAAGACCAGCGAGGCGTACTGGAACGGCAGGTACAGATAGGTCAGGTACCGGTAGTACTTGTCGTTCTCCAGGTACTCCATCACCTCGTCGGGCGGATTGTTGCCGTCGGGGCCGAAGAACAGGTCGGCCAGCGGGATGACCAGGTACACCAGCACCGGGCCGAGCCAGAACGGCACCTCGGCCAGCCGGTGCCAGCCGAGCTGGTTGAGACCCCAGATCAGCGGGATCGCGATCGTGAACAGGCCGGTCGGGGCGAACAGGCCCCACAGCCAGAGATAGCGCTTGGAATCGCGCCACTGCGGGGGCGCCACCCGCTGTTCGGACGCGTTGGCATCTGTAGACATCGTCGTCTCCATCCTGCGGCACAGATCACACCTGTGATGTGCGTAACTCTCTGTCACAGACGATAGGGGTCGATTTGTCCGGCGTCTAGACAAATCAGCAGATTTGTAAAGCCGCAACCGCCCGATAACGGAACAGCGACCGCACCCACCTGGGCGCGGTCGCTGTCTTCGCAGGTCACAGATCTATTGCAAGAGCCCTTTACGGTGGCAACAGGACATCGGCGCCAGCCGGTAGCTCGTCGACCCGCCACCACCGCAGATCCGCCGATTCGGCGCTGCGCACCGGCACGGCGCCGGCCGGCGCGATCACCTCGAAGAGCAGGTCCAGGTGCCGCGTCGGAACGCCGAGCGAGCAGGTGATCGGATGGGCCTGGGCGCCGTAGAGACCGGGCGTCAGCCGCAGGTCGGGAATGCCGGACTCCTCGACCGCCTCCCGGAGCGCGGCGTCGGCGACGGTCTCGTCCGACGGCTCGCAGTGACCGCCGAGCTGGATCCAGCGACCGACCCGGGGGTGCAGCGTCAGCAGCACCTCGCGCCGATCGTGCGACAACACGATCGCCGACGCCGTGATGTGGCCCGGCGCGTGCTCGCGCAGGCACCCGCGCGGCGCGGAGCCGAGAAAGGCGAGCATCGCCTCGCGCAGCGAGCCGTCCTGCCCCGCTCCCGGTTTCCATTCGGTGAGCAGGGCGGTCGCGGAGGCGTGCAGCGACTCCGCGCTCACAGTTCCACCAGTCCGGCGCCGGGCTCGCCGACCTCGCGCGGCGCGGGCTCGTCGAGCGGGTGCCCGATCGCGATGGCGCCCAACGGCGTCCAGTCATCGTCGAGGCCGAGCACCTCGCGGGTGACCTCGGGGGCGAAGATCGTCGACCCGATCCAGCAGCTGCCGAGACCGTCGGCCGCCAGCGCCACCAGCAGCCCCTGCACCGCGGCGCCGACGGCCACGGTGAACATCGTCCGCTCGGCGGCCTGCCTGCGGGCGTCCGGATAGTCGTGCGCGCCATCGGGAACGCAGAACGGGATGACGACCTCGGGCGCGTCGAACAGGATGCGCCCGCGCGCGACCCGGCGCGCCACCCGCTCCGGCGCGAGTCCGTCGGCGGTGAGATCGGCCCGCCACTTCGCCGCCATCGCCTCGAGCAGGCGCGTGCGCAGCTCGGGCGTGCGCAGCCAGACGAAGCGCACAGGGCGGGTGTGGTGCGGAGCGGGCGCGGTGAGGCCGGCCGCGATCGCCGCCCTGATCCGCTCGGGCTCGACCGGTTCGGCGGCGAACGCGCGCACGGAACGCCGCAGCGGCACAGCCTCTTTGCGGCCCCGCTCGATGGCCTCGGCGGTGCCGAGCCAGAACAGGTCGTCGACGCCGCCGCGCAGCAGCGCCGCCGCGCTCGACCCGTCGTCGTCGGTGCGCAGCCCGCGCACCACCGCGACCGGGACGCCGCCGAGCTTGCCCTTGACCAGATCGGCGGCCGCGGCGAGTTCGTCGGCCACGGCCACCTGGGTGACGTGCAGTTCGTTGCCCTGTCCGTCGACCGCGCCCGCGTAGTCGTGCAGCACCCGCAGACCCGCCGCGCCGATGGCCGCGTCGATCTGGCCGTTGCGCCAGGCCCGGCCCATCGTGTCGGTGATGACGACGGCCACGTTCACCCCGAGCCGCTGCGCCAGCGCGGCGCGCAACGCCTTGGCGCTGGCGTCGGGATCGGTGGGCAGCAGCACGAGTTCGCCCTCGGCCACATTGGAACCGTCCACGCCGGAGGCGGCCTGCACGATGCCGAGCCGGTTCTCGGTGATCAGGGTGCGGCCCTTGCGGGCGAGCACCCGCACGGCCTCGTCGTCGACGAGCTTGCGGCGCGCGGTGTCGCGCTCGTCGGGGTCGGTCGGGGCGGTGACGATGCGGCCCTCGGCCTTGGAGACGATCTTGCTCGTCACCACGACGACGTCGCCGTCGGCCAGCCACGGTGCCTGGGCCGCAAGGTGTTCGGCGATGTCGTCGCCGGGCCGGAACTCCGGCAGCCCGGTCACCGGAAGGATCCGCAGCTCGTCGGCCGCGTGGTCGGGCAGCACGGTCACGGTTTCACTCCCGCCAGTTCCAGTGCGGCGCGGGCCATTTCGGCCGTGGCGTCCGGGTCCGACATCAGCAGCGGCACGCTGCGCACCTCGACACCGGGGACCTCGGCGGTGTCGGTGGAGTGCACCAGCCAGCCGTCGAGGATGCCGGTGGCCGAGCGCGCGCCGTAGTGGCGCCCGATCGCCTCGGCGGTGGATTCCACGCCGATCACCGACAGGCATTCATCGGCCATGCCCCGCAACGGTTTTCCGTCGATCACCGGCGAGAGCCCGATGACCGCGGCCTCGGTGGTGCGCAGCGCGCCCCTGATCCCGGGCACCGCGAGGATCGCGCCGATGCTCACGACGGGATTCGACGGGGCCAGCAACACCGCGTCAGCGGAGGCTATGATTTCGGTCACATCCGGGGCCGGGGAGGCTTGTTCCGCCCCGATCGAGGCAAATCCGTGAGTCGGCAGCGCCGCGCGATACCGCACCCACCATTCCTGGAAATGGATCGCGCGACGTTCGCCGGCGTTGTCGGGATCGCTGACGACGACGTGGGTTTCACAACGGTCGTCGGTTGCCGGGATCAAACGGACACCCGGCTGCCACCGATTGCACAGCGCCTCGGTGACCGCGGACAGCGGATATCCGGCGCGCAGCATCTCGGTGCGGATGAGATGGGTGGCGATGTCGCGATCGCCCAGGCCGAACCAATCGGGCTGGGCGTTGTATTTCGCCAGCTCCTCTTTCGCGTGCCAGGTCTCGTTCGCGTGGCCCCAGCCGCGCTCGGGGTCGATGCCACCGCCGAGGGTGTACATGCAGGTGTCGAGGTCGGGACAGATCCGCAGACCGTGCATCCAGACGTCGTCGCCGACGTTGACGATGGCCGAGATGTCGGCGTCGGGCAGCAGCCGCCTGACGCCCTGGAGGAACCGCGCACCGCCGACGCCGCCGACGAGAACGGCGATCTGGGGCTTGCGCACCGCGTGTTGTGCAGTCACAGGGTCACAGCCTATGCGGTGCGCGTGGCGGACTTGTTCCGCGGCGAATTCCGGCAAAGTTGCTGGTCATTTGCCACAGCACATAACAAGATCAAAACGAAAGGCGGGTCGCGAGTGTAACGGAAGGGTGACGGCGGGTTGACCACCGGCGCGTGCGGCGTGTCTAATCACAGACATGTCATTCCGGTCACCGCGAGAAGACATGGCGCGGGGGCGTTTGCGAGAGCGAGTTGGCTCGCCGGAAGACAGGTTCGGGGAAGCCCGCGAGACTACGTCGCGGTGTTTTGCTGCCGGGGTCTGCATCGGCCGCCCGGCGGAAAGAATCATTCTGCGCTAACACATAGTGAGGAGGCGGAACGATGACCGAAGACATGGTCTCGCCGACCGATTCCACAGCAGGCGCAGCTCACGCTGTCTGCGCCGATATGAGCTGGCCGGAACCGGACGTGGCGAACGAGGTCGCGGCTCCCCGGCTGAGTCTGGTCGTGCCGGGCTTCGACGAGATGTTCGACTCCATCGAAGAGCAGTGGCAGGAACGTGCACTGTGCGCCCAGACAGACCCCGAGGCGTTCTTCCCCGAGAAGGGCGGCTCGACCCGTGAGGCCAAGCGCATCTGCTTGGGCTGCGAGGTACGTGACCAGTGCTTGGAGTACGCGCTGGCGCACGACGAACGTTTCGGTATCTGGGGCGGTCTCTCCGAACGGGAGCGTCGCAGGCTGAAGCGTGGAATCGGCTGAGAGAATGTTCGAAAGTAGACTCTGAGGCTCCAGCCCGGAGCACGCAGGCGCAGTACGTCGGTGCTTCGGGCGAACGCCCAGGGTCGCGCCGTCTACCGGCTCGACGGGCACGATGCAGTGCAGGCGAGAGAGGTGGACGAGTTCCATGGCACGTTCCCGGCGTCATCCCCCGGCACCCACCGCGCGTTCGGTGACCCGCCGCGGCCGTGGTGTCCGCGGACCCATGCTCCCGCCCACCGTTCCCGCGTGGCGCACGAGGGGCCAGAAATTCGATCGGCTCGTGCTGGAGGCCTTCGCGCCCCTGGACACCCGGTGGCACGACCGGCTCACCAAGCTCGACATCGCCGTCGACGACGTCCCGAAAATCCGTCCGCTGCACCCTGATTCGGTCACCTGGCCGGACGAGGTGGTGGCCGACGGCCCGGTGCCGCTGTCGCGGCTGATCCCCGCCGGGGTGGACCGGCACGGCGCGGCCACCCGAGCCAGGGTGGTGCTGTTCCGGAAACCACTGGAATTGCGCGCCGCCGATCCCGACGATCTCGTCGAATTGTTGCGCGAGGTTCTGGTCCAGCAGATCGCCACCTATCTCGGCGTAGACCCCGATCTGATCGATCCGGAGCCCGAATAAGGGCGTGTCCGTATCCACTTTTGCGATACGGACGGCTAATCTCGACGTCGTGATCCCCATGCGTCGTTGCTGCCGACCCGGCTGCAAGAACCCGGCTGTAGCGACGCTGACGTATGTGTACTCCGACTCGACCGCCGTCGTCGGACCGCTGGCCACCGTCGCCGAACCGCATTCCTGGGATCTGTGCGAAACCCACGCCTGCCGCATCACCGCCCCCAAGGGCTGGGAACTGGTGCGCCACGAAGGCGGGTTCTCCTCGAGCACCCCGGACGACGACGACCTGACCGCACTGGCCGAAGCCGTCCGCGAGGCAGGCCTGCGCCGCCGTCCGGCCGAGGCCGACCAGCCCGGCTACCGCGACGCCACGCCCCCGCCGCCGCGCACCACCCGCACCGGCCGCCGCGGCCACCTGCGCGTCCTGCCCGACCCGTAGACACGCGCAACCCACTGATCTCCGGAGCACATGGGTAACTCCGCACCCCTCCCGGCCGTGGCGCTTCCCACGCGGGACCTGCCGAAAACTGCCGAGCTCCCGGACTCGTATGGCCTGAGTACGCGGAGAGGCGGACCAGCTAGGGTTACTGCCATGACGACTGTCGCGCGCTCTGGCGAACTCGTGAACGCCGTGATCAAGGCTTATGACGTCCGCGGGGTGGTGGGCGAACAGATCGACGCGGGGTTCGTCAAAGACGTGGGCGCCTCGTTCGCCCGGCTGATGCGCGAAGAGGGCGCGGGCCGGGTCGTGATCGGCCACGACATGCGGGAGTCCTCCCCCGAACTGGCCGAGGCCTTCGCCCAGGGCGTGCGCGCCCAGGGCCTGGATGTCGTGCACATCGGCCTGGCCTCCACCGACCAGCTCTACTTCGCCTCGGGCAAGCTCGGCTGTCCGGGCGCCATGTTCACCGCCAGCCACAACCCCGCCCGCTACAACGGCATCAAGCTCTGCCGCGCGAACGCGCTGCCGGTGGGCCAGGACACCGGGCTGGCCACCATCTCGGCCGAGATCGTCGAGGGCGTGCCCGCCTACGACGGCGCGCCCGGCGCCGCGAGCACTGTCGACCTGCTGGCCGACTACGCGAACTTCCTGCGCGAACTGGTGAACCTCGACGAGATCCGTCCGCTGACCATCGCGGTCGACGCGGGCAACGGCATGGGCGGCCACACCGTCCCCGCCGTGCTCGGCACGCTCGGCCCGATCACCGTCGTGCCGCTCTATTTCGAGCTCGACGGCTCCTTCCCCAACCACGAGGCCAACCCGCTCGATCCGAAGAACCTGGTCGACCTGCAGGAGCTGGTGCGGCGCAGCGGCGCCGACATCGGCCTGGCCTTCGACGGCGACGCCGACCGCTGCTTCGTCGTCGACGAGCGCGGCGAGCCGGTCTCGCCCTCGGCGATCACGGCGCTGGTGGCCCAGCGCGAGCTGGCCAAGGAGCCGGGCGCGACCGTCATCCACAACCTGATCACCTCGCGCGCGGTGCCCGAGCTGGTCGAGGAGCTCGGCGGCAAGCCGGTGCGCACCAGGGTCGGCCACTCGTTCATCAAGCAGGAGATGGCGGCGACCGGAGCGGTGTTCGGCGGCGAGCACTCCGCGCACTACTACTTCCGGGATTTCTGGGGCGCCGATTCGGGCATGCTGGCCGCGCTGCACGTGCTGGCCGCGCTCGGCGAGGGTCAGCGTCCGGTCTCGGAGCTGATGGCCGCCTACGATGTCTACGCGGCCTCCGGCGAGATCAACTCGACCGTGGCCGACGCCGCCGAGCGCACCGACGCCGTGCTGGCCGCCTTCGCCGACCGGACCGTCTCGGTGGATCGCCTCGACGGTGTGACCGTGGATCTGGGCGAGCACGCCTGGTTCAATCTGCGCGCCTCGAATACCGAACCGCTGCTTCGGCTCAACGTCGAAGCCGGATCGCAGGCCGAAGTAAACACACTCGTGACTGAGATCCTCGCCATCGTCCGCGCCTGACTGGAATAGTGGAATCACAGACCTTGTATTCGCCGACGGATCGGCAGACGACACAGCGCGATGAGGGGAGGTGGGATCGGCGATGATCGCTGGAACACCGGTATTCGACCTCGACGATGCCGCGTCGCTGGAGGCGGCCGATACGGGCGGTGCCTTACGTTCGGCGGCCTCCGGCGGTGCGCAGGTGCGCGCCACCGCGGCGGCGGTCGCCGAGACCTCGCTGATCGATCGGCTGGCGGAGTTGCGTCCGCGCAGCCTGGTCCTCGTCTCCGGGTCGGGCCGCGCCACCCGCGCGGCCGGACTGCTGGTCGCCGCCCTCGGTGACCGGGCCGGGCTGCCGATCGTGCCCGTCACCTCGCTGCCGCCGTGGGTGGGCCCGCTGGACGTGGTACTCGTCGCCGGCGACGACGCGGGCGACCCGCGCCTGATCGACGCCGTCGACCGGGCCATCCGCCGCAGCGCCGAGGTGGTGATCGCGGCGCCGAACGAGGGTCCGCTGCGCGCGGTGGCCGCCGGCCGCGCGATCGTGCTGGAACCGCGCGTTCCGGTGCTCGACCACAATCGCCTGCTGCGTTTCCTCGCGGTCGGCATCGCGGTGTTGCGCGGGATCGACGCCCAGCGCAGCGTGCCCGCCACACCCGAGCTCACCGAACTGGCCGACATGCTCGACGCCGAGGCGCTGCGCGACGGCCCGCACAACGAGGTCTTCCGCAATCCGGCCAAGACCCTCGCCGCCCGCATGCACGGGGTGGGCGTGGTGCTGGCCGGTGACGCGCCCGCCGCGGTCGAACTGGCCGGGCACGGCGCCGAGGTGCTGTTGCAGTCGGCGGGCAAGGTGGTCGCCGCCGCCGATCTGGCCGACACGGTCGCCGCCGTCGCCAGGCTCGGCGAGGCCGCCGGTGGCGCGGCGCCCGGTTTCGATCCGCTGTTCCACGACGAGGAACTCGACGGTCCGGCCCCGGTCGACCGGGTGCGGGTGCTCGCGCTGAGCGTGCATCCGGATCAGGCCGCCGCGCGCCGCAAGCTGGCCGTGTTCGAGGGCGCGGGCCGCGGGCTCGTCGACGCCGATCTGGTGCACGCCGACGTCGACGTCCTGCAGGCCCAGCTGGCCGAGCCGGGCACGGCACCGACCACCGAGGGCGCCGCCGCCACGTCCGCCGCGGGGGGCGGGCACGGCAGCGAGATCGAGCAGCTGGCGGTGCTCGCGGTGCGCTTGGACATGGCCGCCGCCTATCTCCGACTGACGGGTGCGCGCGGTGGAACCGCGCCGGACCCGGATCGATACCACGACGGGGGACGCTACTAGTGCAGGAACTCGTTGGTGCGCTGCGTTCCTACGCCTGGGGCTCGCGCACCGCGCTCGCTCAGCTGTGCGGACGGCCGGTGCCCTCGGCCCATCCCGAGGCCGAACTCTGGTTCGGCGCCCACCCCGCCGACCCCGCGCGGGTGAAAGACGGCGACGGCCGGCGTTCGCTGCTCGACGTCGTCAGCGCCGACCCGGTCCGTGAGCTCGGCGCCGTCGCCGACACCTTCGGCGCGCGGCTGCCGTTCCTGCTCAAGATCCTGGCCGCGGAGGAACCGCTGTCGCTGCAGGCGCATCCCAGCTCGGCGCAGGCGCGGGTCGGCTTCGAACGGGAGAACCGCAGCGGCATCCCGGTCGACTCGCCCCTGCGCAACTACCGCGACGACAGCCACAAGCCGGAACTGGTCGTCGCGCTGGATCGCTTCGAGGCGCTGGCCGGGTTCCGCGACCCGCACCGCACCGTCGAGCTGCTGCGCGCGCTCGCCGTGCCCGGGCTCGACGTCTACGCCGAACTGCTTGCCGCCCAGCCCGATTCGGCCGGCCTGCGCACGCTGTTCACGACCTGGATCACCCTGCCCGCCGCCGCCCTGTCGACACTGCTGCCCGCGGTGCTCGAGGGCTGCGTGCGCTACCTGTCGGGCAAGGGCCCGCGCGAGTTCTCCGCCGAGGTGCGCACCGCGCTGGAACTGGCCGAGGTGTATCCCGGCGACGCGGGCGTGCTCGCCGCCCTGCTGCTCAACCGGCTGACCCTCGAACCGGGACAGGGCCTCTACCTCGACGCGGGCAACCTGCACGCCTACCTGCACGGCGTGGGCGTGGAGATCATGGCCAACTCCGACAACGTCCTGCGCGGTGGCCTGACCCCCAAGCACGTCGACGTGCCGGAGCTGCTGCGCGTGCTCGACTTCGAGCCGATCGACCTGCCGGTGATCGAACCGGAGCTCGACCCCGACGGCGGCGCGCGGTACCGCACGCCCGCACCGGAATTCGCGCTGTGCCGATTCGACCTGACCGCCGACGCCGAACCGATCGTGCTCGCCGACGCCGGGCCCGGGATCGTGCTGTGCACCGCGGGCACGGTCGAGCTGTCCCAGGACGGGCGCACCCTCACCGTCGAGTGCGGCAGCGCGGCCTGGATCTCGGCGGCCGACAGCGAGATCAAGGCGCGCGCGGTCGGTGGCGCGGCGCAGCTGTTCAGCGCCTGCGTCGGCCGCGAGAACTGACCTCGAGGCGCGTCTTTCGCCGCCATCCGCTGTGCTGTACCGCGCCGACCCCCGAGGGCGCTGCGTGGTCACACTGCGCTGCCGCCTTCGCGCCCACCGGGATCGACGCTTAGGCTGTTGCGGGCACGAACGTGTCCAGCGGAGCAGAAGGGCGGGCCAGGATGTCGGCTGGTGGTGGCAAGAAGGCGATTCTCGCCGCGTTGACGGCCAACGCGGGAATCGCGGTGGCGAAGTTCATCGGCGCGGCGATCACGGGATCGGCATCGATGCTCGCCGAGGCGGTGCACTCGGTCGCCGACACGTCGAACCAGGGTCTGCTGCTGTTCGGCCAGCGCGCGGCCGCCAAGGACGCCGACGAACTGCATCAGTTCGGCTACGGCCGCAACCGCTACTTCTATTCGTTCGTCGTCGCCCTGGTGCTGTTCACCCTCGGCTCGGTGTACGCGATCTACGAGGGCATCCACAAGATCCAGCATCCCGAGGAACTGAGTCAGCCGATCGTCGCGATCGTCATCCTCGGCATCGCGATCGGTCTGGAGACCTTCAGCTTCATCACCGCGGTGCGGGAATCCAAGCCGCTCAAGGGCGAAGCCAGCTGGTGGCACTTCATCCGTAACTCGCGCAGCCCGGAGCTGCCGGTGGTGCTGCTCGAGGACACGGGCGCGCTGATCGGTCTGATCCTCGCGTTCGGCGCGGTCGGTCTGACCATGGTCACCGACGACCCGGTCTACGACGGCATCGGCACCCTGGCCATCGGTGTGCTGCTCGGCCTCATCGCGATCGTGCTGATCGTGGAGATGAAGAGCCTGCTGATCGGTGAGGGCGCCACGCCGGAGCAGGATCGCGCGATCCGCGACAACCTGGTCGACGGCGCGAAGATCACCTCGGTGATCCACCTCAAGTCCGAGTACCTGGGCCCGGAGGAGATGCTGATCGCCGCCAAGGTCGCGATCGCGCCCGATCTCGACATCGCCGAGATCGCCGAGGCCATCGACGCGGCCGAGGTGCGGGTGCGCGCCGCGGTGCCGACCGCCCGGCTGATCTACCTCGAGCCCGACCTGTACCGGACCCAGTCCGTCTGATCCGGCCCGCCGATCGCCGTCGTCCCGCCCGGGGCGGCGGCGATCGGCGTCTGGGCGACACGGTCCGGCGCGCGGCCGGTGCGGCGGCGCTTTCCGGGTACCGTTCGGTGCCATGGCGGGCGAAGGTGGAGACAGCAAGATCGCGATCCTGGCCGCCCTCGGCGCGAACGCGGGCATCATGATCGCGAAGTTCGTCGGTGCGTTCATCACCGGTTCCTCGTCGATGCTGGCCGAGGCCGTGCACTCGGTGGCCGATACCGGCAACGAGGCGCTGCTGCTGGTCGGGCGGCGCAGGGCCGAGCAGGACCCCGACACGCTGCATCCCTTCGGGTACTCCCGCAACCGGTACTTCTATTCGTTCGTCGTGGCGCTGATCCTGTTCACGATGGGCAGCCTGTTCGCGCTCAACGAGGCGGTCCACAAGATCCGCTTCCCGCACGAGCTCGAGTCGCCGTCGGTCGCGATCGTGATCCTGCTGGTGTCGATGGTGCTCGAGGCCGTCAGCTTCCGCACCGCGCGCAGGGAGTCGGCGCCGTTGAAGGGCAAGCACTCCTGGTGGCATTTCATCCGCAACACCCGCAATCCGGAACTGCCGGTGGTGCTGCTCGAGGACATGGGCGCGCTGGTCGGCCTGCTTTTCGCCCTCGGCGGGGTGAGCCTGACCGTGCTCACCGGCAACGGCGTGTGGGACGGTGTCGGCACCCTGCTGATCGGCCTGCTGCTCGGCGTCAACGCGATCGTGCTGATCGTGGAGACCAAGAGCCTGCTCATCGGCGAGGGCGCGACGGCCAAGGAGGACACCGCGATTCGCGCGGCCCTGCTCGAAGATCCGCGCATCGTGGCGGTGCCGCGCATGCAGTCGCAGTACCTCGGCCCGGAGGACCTGCTGGTCAACGCGCGGATCGCGCTGACGCCCGACCTCGACATCGCCGAGGTGGGCGCGGCCATCGACGCCGCCGACAGCCGGATCAGGGCCGCCGCGCCCAACGTCTACACCGTCTATCTCGAACCGCACGTGGTCGATCCCGAATCCACGTCGGCGGCACCCTGATTCAGTGGTAGGCGGGCGCCGCCCCGCGCAGCAGGTCCAGCGGATCGGTGACGATGCCGAAGCGCTCGCGCAGCATGTGCCGGGCGGCGTGCAGTCCCGGCATGCCGTGCACGCCGGGCCCCGGCGGGGTGGACGACGAGCACAGGTAGGTGCCGGGGATCGGGGCGGCGTACGGATTCCAGCGGGCCAGCGGGCGGAAGGCGGTCTGGCGCAGGGTCATCGCGCCCGCCGAGATGTCGCCGCCGATGTAGTTGGCGTTGTGCGCGGGCATGAAGGCCGCGGGCGTGACGTGGGTGGCCAGAATGAGGTCGCGGAAGCCGGGGGCGAAACGTTCGACCTGGGCGATGACGGCCTCGCTGATGTCACGGTCGGACCCGTTGGGCACGTGGGCGTAGGTGTAGAAGGTGTGCTTGCCCTCGGGCGCCCTGGTGCTGTCGACGACGCCGGGCTGGATGGCGAGGACATATGGCCGCTCGGCGAATTCGCCCGCGGCGACCTGACGTTCGGCCCGCATGGCCTCCGCGCGGGTGCCGACCAGATGCAGCGTGCCCGCGAGTTCGCAGCCCGGCGCGGCCCACGGGACCGGGCCCGCCAGCGCGAAGTCGACCTTGCAGGCCGCCCCGCCGTAGCGGAACCGGCCGAGCCCGTTGCGGTAGCGGTCCGGCAGCCGGTCGCCCGCCACGCGCAGGAGTTCGGCGGGCGAGGTGTCGAACAGGACGGCGCGCGCTCGCGCCAGCTCCGCGAAATCGTCGACGCGATGGCCGGTGACGAGTTCGCCGCCGAGCCGTCGCAACTCCGCGATCAGCGCGTTCGGGATCGCCTGGCTGCCACCGCGCGGGATCACCCAGCCGCCCGCGTGCGCGAGGGTGCCCAGCAGCAGCCCGGCGCCGACGGCGGGCAGCGCGCGGGGCTGGGTGATGGCGTGCGCGGCGACGCCGGTGAGCAGCGCGGGGGCGACCTGCTCACGAAAGCGGTTGTTCCACAGCGGCGATCCCTGCTCGAGCAGGCGCAGGCCGAACCGGACGGCGGTGGCGGGCCGCAGCGGCGGGTGCCGCAGGTCCGACATCGCCAGGTCGACCACATCGGGCCAGTGCTCGACCAGCGGGCCGAACAGCCCGCGCCAGGCGGCGCCGTCGACGCCGAGGTCGGCGACGGTCGATTCCAGGTTGCGCCAGGCGAGTCCGGCGACGCCGCCGTCGAGCGGATGCGCGTAGGAGACGGTCGGGGTCAGCAGTTCGACGCCGTGTGCGGGGAGGTCGAAGGCACGGAAGAACGGGGACGCCAGGGCCATCGGATGCGCGCCCGCGCACACGTCGTGGTGGAATCCCGGCAGGGTGAGTTCGGCGGTGCGCGACCCGCCGCCAGGCTGGTCCTGGGCCTCGAGCACGCGCACCGAGAGCCCGGCGCGCGCCGCGATCACGGCCGCCGCCAATCCGTTCGGGCCAGAGCCGACCACTACGACTTCCGCCATCCGTCGTCCCCTTCGCCATTGGACCTGCGTCGTTGTCTCCAACCTACGCGGCGCGCGGACCGGCGCCGACGAGTCGTCGGTCACCGCGATGCCGGGTTACGCGAACGCAGCCCAGCTCTCGACCAGCAGGGCGATCCGCCGCTCGCGCAGTTCCGGACGCAGGCGATCGCTGCGTTCCAGCGTGGCGATGCCGTGCAGACCCGCCCAGGCCACCTCGGTGCGCGCGCCGAGTTCGTCGCCCTCGGCGCCCGAGCGGAACATCGCCTCGAGACCGGCGAAGGCGTCCCGCAGGGGCTGCGGGGCGTCCAGGCCGAAGGTGAGATCGGTGGTGAGCACGAAGATGGCGTCGTAGCGGGCCGGGTTGGCGACGGCGAAGTCGAGGTAGGCGCGGGCGACCTTGTCGAACATGTCGGTTCGCGAGGTGGCGCTCTCACGCGCCAGCCGCACCTCCTCGGCCAGCTCGATACAGCCCTGCAGCGCCACCGCGCCCACGATGGCCGCCTTGTTCGCGAAATGGCTGTAGAGCACCGGCTGGCTGTACTCGATGCGCTCGGCCAGTTTGCGAATGGTGACCGCCTCCCACCCCTCGGCCTCCGCCAGCTCCCGCGCGGTGTCGATGATCCGCTGATGCCGCTCGGCCCGTTCCCGTTCCTTGCGCAGCTGTGTGCCCATACCCGAATCCTAGCAACGCTAGGGAAAGCGGGTCGGCGCCCGCGATGAATTCGGTCCGGCCGCGCCGTCTGCACGGAAGAAGATCACGTACCGAGGAGGAACCACCATGGCCGACGCACCGAAGGGCCCCGCGTCCTACTTCCCCAGCATCGAGGCGAAGTACGGACGGACCGTGGACGAGTGGCTGACCCTGCTCGGCACGGCCGAGCCGACCGGCCACGCGGCGCTGGTCACCTGGCTCAAGGGCGAGCACGGCATGGGCCACGGCCACGCCACCGCGCTCGTGCAGTACCACCTGCATCCGGAGAAGTGGGCGCGCGCCTGAGCCCTGGCACGCCGAAAGGCCCCGCGTCTCGCGCGGGGCTTTTCGCGTACGTCAGCGCGCGGGGACAGGGGGTTTCGCGTCGGTGACGGGTGGCTCGACCGGGTGGTCGTCGACCATGGTCTCCTCGTCGAAGGGCAGTTCGCGGTTCAGGACACGCTGGGTGCGGTCTGCGTCGACGGTCTTGGTCCAGGTGCCGATGAGCAGGGTGGCCACCGCGTTGCCGGAGAAGTTGGTCAGCGCGCGGGCCTCGGACATGAAGCGGTCGATGCCGACGATCAGGCCGACACCGTCGAGCAGTTCGGGCCGATGGCTCTGCAGGCCGCCGGCGAGCGTGGCCAGGCCGGCGCCGGTGACGCCCGCGGCGCCCTTCGAGGCGATGATCATGAACAGCAGCAGGCCGATCTGCTCGCCGATGCTCAGCGGCTTGCCCATCGCGTCGGCGATGAAGATCGAGGCCATGGTGAGGTAGATCGCGGTGCCGTCGAGGTTGAACGAGTAGCCGGTCGGCACGACCACGCCGACGGTGGTGCGCTCGACGCCCGCGTGCTCCATCTTCGCGACCAATCGCGGCAGCGCCGACTCCGAGGACGAGGTCGCCACGATCAGCAGGTACTCCCGCGCCAGGTACCGGCACAGCTTGAAGATCGACACCCCCGACACCGCCCGCAGCACCACACCGAGCACGCCGAAGACGAACACCAGGCAGGTCAGGTAGAACGCGATCATCAGCGTCGCCAGCTCCACCACCGCCGACCAGCCGGTGCGCCCGACGACATTGGCGATGGCGCCGAACGCGCCGATCGGGGCCAGCCACAGGATCATCGCCAGGATCCGGAACACCAGCTTCTGCCCGAGCGCGACCGCGCGCAGGATCGGCGCGCCCGTCTCCCCCATCGCCTGCACGGCGAACCCGACCAGCAGCGCGACGAACAGCGCCTGCAGCACGCTGCCCGCCGTCAGCGAGGACACCAGCGTGGTCGGCACGATGTTCTGGATGAAGTCCCAGGTGCCGCCCGCGCCGTGCGCCTGCTCGGCGTACTGCGCCCCGGCCCCGGCTTTCCCGGTACCCAGCCCCGACCCCGGTTCGATCAGATTGCCGACCACGAGCCCGATGCCCAGCGCGATCGTCGACATCACCAGGAAGTAGCCGATGGCCAGCCCGCCGACCTTGCCGACGGTGGCCGCCGCGCGCACCGAACCGATACCGAGCACGATGGTGCAGAAGATGACGGGCGCGATCATCATCTTGATCAGATTCACGAACAGGGTGCCCAGCGGCGCCAACGACTGCCCGAATTCCGGCGCGACCCGGCCGACCACAATGCCCGCAAGGACGGCGATAATCACCGCGATGTACAGCCAGTGGGTATGGTCGCGTTTTCGTGTTGATGCGGCGGTTGTGCTCATGGGGACCAATCATGAGCATGTGTTGTGATGCCCATCACAATTGGTGCATAAGGTTCAGAGGATGAGGTCGGAGGGCAAGATGCGAGGTCGGCGGCTGTCGCTCGCCGGACAGGCCTTCCTCTGGCAGCTGGTGGTGCTGGCGCTGATGATCGGCACCGGGACCGCCCTGGCCGTCCTCGACGCCAGGCACGACCACGACGTGGCCACCGAGCTGAAGGTCCGCGACGTGGCCGTCACGGTCGCGCGCGCTCCGTCCACGCTGGCCGCGGTGAACTCGCCGTACCCCAGCGGCCTGCTGCAACCGACCACCGAGCGGATCCGGGTCGACACCGGGATGGATTTCATCGTGGTCATGGCGACGGACCGCACCCGCTACACCCACACCAACCCCGAACTCATCGGCAAACCGTTCATCGGCAGCATCGACGGCGCCCTGGCCGGGCAGACACTGACCGAGACCTTCACCGGCACCCTCGGTCCCTCGATCAGGGCGGTCACCCCGGTCTACGACAGCGGCCGGGTGGTGGCGCTGGTCTCGGCGGGCGTCACCCGCGCCAAGATCAGCACCCAGGTCGCCTCCCAGCTGCCGGTGATCCTGGGGGTCTCCGCCGCCGGTCTCGCGCTGGCCGCGCTGTCGTCGTTCCTGATCAGCCGCAGGCTGCGCCGCCAGACGCACGGCCTGGCGCCCGACGAACTGCGCGCCATGTACGAGCACCACGACGCGGTGCTGCACTCGGTGCACGAGGGCCTGGTGGTGTTCGGGGCGGGCCCGGGTCCGGCCGAGGTGGTCAACGACCAGGCGCGCACCCTGCTCGACCTGCCCGACGGCGCCGTGCACCGCAGCGACCTACCGGTCTCGCTGCGGCAGATGCGCTGGGGCGTGGTGCGCGACGAGACCCACGTGACCACCGACCGGGTGCTGCTGGTGAACCAGGAC
The DNA here is from genome assembly GCF_003182135.1 of Nocardia neocaledoniensis. Taxonomy (GTDB): domain Bacteria; phylum Actinomycetota; class Actinomycetes; order Mycobacteriales; family Mycobacteriaceae; genus Nocardia; species Nocardia neocaledoniensis. The sequence goes on from NZ_QGTL01000002.1 coordinate 463,842, forward strand.
GTCGTGAGCTGGGAGGGCAAGGCCATCGGCACGGTGCTCACCATCCGAGATCAGACCGAGCTGCGCGCAGTGCTCGGCGAGCTCGACTCGGTACGCGGCTTCGCCGAGTCGCTGCGCGCCCAGGCGCACGAGGCGGCCAACCGGCTGCACACCGTCGTCACCATGGTCGAGCTGGGCAGGCCCGAGGAAGCCGTGGCCTTCGCGACCGCCGAACTGCAGCTCTCCCAGGTCCTGATCGACCGGCTGCTGGCCTCCGTGGGCGACGCCGCGCTGGCCGCGCTGCTGCTCGGCAAGGTCGACCAGGCCGCCGAACGCGGGGTGAGCCTGTCCATCAGCGAGGACACCGCGCTGGACTCCACCGATCCGCTCTCCGCGCACGAATCGGTCACCCTGGTCGGCAACCTGGTCGACAACGCGATCGATGCCGCCGCGGGCACGGTCGACAAGCGCGTGGAGGTCTCGGTGCGGCACCGCGACCGGGAGCTGCTGGTCCGGGTGGCCGACAGCGGACCGGGCATGTCGGCTCAGATGTTCTCGCGCGCCGCCGAACGCGGCTACACCACCAAGACCGATCACGCCGGCCTCGGCCTGGCGCTCGTCCACCGCCTCGTCGACCGACACGGCGGCACCATCACCACCACGGCCGCACCACACAGCGCGGTCATCGTTCGCATTCCGCTGAGGGAGAAATCATGATCCGCGTCCTGATCGTCGAGGACGAACCGCTGATCGCGCAGGCGCACCGGGCCTACCTCGAGCGGCTCGACGGCTTCGTCACCGGCGGTGTCGCGCACACCGGACGCGACGCGCTCACGCTGGCCGCCGAGGCGATCGCCGACGGCAGGCCGTTCCACCTCGTGCTCATGGACATCGGCCTGCCCGACATCAGCGGCCTCGAGGTCGCTGCCGCGCTCAACGGTCTCGAACCGCGCCCCGACGTCATCGCGATCACCTCGGCCCGCGAACTCACCATGGTCCGCAACGCCGTCGCGCACGGCGTGGTGCTGTATCTGCTCAAGCCGTTCACCTTCGCGGCGTTCCGCGAGAAGCTGGAGCGCTACCGCGATTTCGACACCGCCCTGCCCGCGGGCGAGGCCGCCCTGTCGCAGTACGACATCGACCGGGCCCTGGGCGCCCTGCGCACCGCCGACCAGCGGGCGGGCGCGCCGAAGGGCGTCGTCCAGCACACCCTCGAGGAGGTCTCGCGGGCCGTGCGCTCGGCCGAGGCCGGCATCACCGCCACCGATGCCGCGGCCGCCGTCGGCGTCTCGCGCATCACCGCCTGGCGTTACCTGGAGAAACTCGCCGACGACGGGCTGGCCGAGCGCCGCGCCGACTACGGCCGCGCGGGCCGTCCGAAGACCCGCTACCGCTGGCGAGCGGGGGCCTAGGAACTCAGGACTGCCGCGCCGCGCCGGCCAGTCCGTCCGGCGACGTCTCGCGCGCGACCGGGCCGAGGTCGACCGGCATGTGTTCGAAACCGTGCAGGGTGAACAGGTTTCGCCGGGTCGGCTCGCCGCGCAAGCGCAGGTCCGGGTAGCGGGTGTAGAGGGCACGCAGCGCGTGCACCGCCTCCATCCGCGCCAGGCTCGCGCCGAGACAGGAGTGGACGCCGCTGCTGAACGCGACGTGATCCTTCAGGTTCGGGCGGTCGATGTCGAAGCGGTGCGGGTCGGGGAACACGGCCGGGTCGCGGTTGGCGCCCGCCAGCGACAGAATGACCGTGCTCCCCGGCCGCAGCCGCACGCCGTCGAGTTCGACCGCCTCGAGCGTCTCGCGCGCGGTGGTCTGCACCGGCGGATCGAACCGCAGCGTCTCCTCCACCACGTCCGCCCAGCGATCCGGATCGCGCTGCGCGATCGCGAGCTGCTCGGGATGGGCCGAGAGCGCGGCGACGGCGTTGCCGATCAGGTTGACCGTGGTCTCGAAACCGGCTCCCATCAACAGGCTCGCCCCGGCCTGGAGCTCGCGCAGGTTCAGATCACCCGAGACCACCAGGGTCGAGAGGATGTCGTCGCCGGGGTCCCGGCGCAGCTTGCCGATGTGCGCGGCCAGGTACTCGTCCATCGCCTCGATGGCGACCATGGCGTCGCGGTAGGCGGACCACGGGGTGCCGATGTCCAGCAGCGGCGTCACCCGGTCGCCCCAGCGCAGGAACATCTCCCGATCCTCGGCCGGGAAGCCGAGCATCTCGGCGATGATCGCGATCGGCACCCTGGCCGCGAAATCGGTGATCAGGTCGACCGAACCGTGCGCGGGCATCGCGTCGAGCAGCTCGGCGGTGACCACCTCCACCCGATCGCGCAGCCGGGCGATCGCGCGCGGGGTGAACGCCGAGGCCACCGGCTTGCGCATCCTGGTGTGCTCGGGCGGGTCGAGCACCAGCATCGAGGGCGGCTCGACCGGATTCGGCGGGACCGTGACCCGCGCGGCCAGCGACCGCCACGGCGCGGGCAGGTCGCCACCGAGAGCCTGACGGACCCCGAATCGGTTGTCGCGCAGGATCGCCCGGACCTGGGGATGCTCGAAGGCGGCATAGGACACCGCGGTGCGGATCAGCCCGCCGGACGCGCGCAATTCGTCGATCAGCGGATAGGGATCGTGCAGCCCACGCCGGCCGCTGAGCAGGTCGGCGAAGGGATCGCCCTTGCGGCGGCGCCAGCGCAGGATCGCGCGCGCCGCACCGTGCTCCGCCGACCATCGCAACCAATACTGCGCGATCATGGGCCACCCCTGCCGCTCTGCCGAATGGATTCCTCCACCGTACGGACTTCTCCGACAGAGCGAAACGTGTTCCAGTCGGAGTTCGACCTATACCTGGGTAGGAGCCTCAGCGGCGCACTGTCACGCGCTCCGTCGCGACGCGGTGTTCCAGCGCGCCCGGATCGGGGTTGACGACCTGCACCAGCGAGGCGCCTGCCACCAGCACCGCGAGGTAGCCGTCGATCAGCTCCACTGCGGTGTCCCACGGCGTGCTCGACAGCACCCGGTCACCGGCCGTGATCCCCTGCAGCGCGGCCGATTTCCTGGCGTCGACGAGCACCTCGGCGACCGCGCGCCCGTCCAGCGCGGCCCGGAACCCGCCGGGATGGAACTGGTCACCGTGCACGCGCACCGCGGTCGCGAAATCGGTGACGCCGACCGGTAGATCGCGCACCGGTGTGCCCATGGCGTCCAGCGACAGCACCGCCACCTCGTCGACACCGTCGGCGTCGTCGAGCCGGTCGGGGGTGACCAGCGCCAGGTCGGCGTCCGGATCGGGGGCGAGCACGACTTCGGTTCCCGCCCACCAGCATCCGAGCAGAACCGCGGCGGTCTGCCAGTGCGCGGGCAGCAGCACCGCGACCCGGGCGCCGGGGCTGAGCGCGAACTCGTCACGCAGCAGGTTGGCGGTCTTGGCGGCCCAGTTTGCCAGCGTCAGCCCGGACAGCTCGATGCGCGCGCCGGTGGCGTCGTCGTACCAGGTGACGCGGGGGCCCGCGGGATCGCGTTCGAGGATCGGGTCGAGGAGGGCGTCGGTGAGGGTGGAGGTCGGCTCACGCATTGTTCAGTTCACGCATTTCGGTCCGTTCTGGCCTGCGTCGATCGGCGGGGCTGGCGGTACTGGCGTCGCGGTCGCGGAGGACGTTCCGTCGAAATCGAACATCTCGCCGGCGGCCGAGCCCGGACCAGAGTAGTCGCTCGCCAGGACGGCGCTCACGGTATCCGCCGACAGCGACGGGTCCGCGATCACCGGGAGACCGCCCAGTGCCTCGGCGACCGCGGCCGCCTTCGGATCCTCGGCGTCGACGGCGAGCACCCGGCTCGAACTGACGCTTCCCCCGGTGTAGTTCCCCACCAGTCCCTCGCGGAAACCCTTCCCCGTCAGGGCCGTCGACACCTTGGCCGCCAGGCCCGTCGCGCCGCCGGCGTTGAACACGCTCACCGTGACCGTCGACGGGTCGACCTTCGGCTCGTCGTCCTTCGGCTTCTCGTCACCGACCAGCCCGGCGACGTAGTCCTGCACCGCCTTGGGCTCCACCCGCACCACCGATTCGCCCGCCGAGGTCATGGAGTTGAGGTCGGCCACCGGGATGGTGTCGAACTCCACCTTGCCGCCGGAGAGATCTTTGAGCTGCTGCAGGAACGCCAGCACGTCCCAGCCCTCGTCGAGGACGACGGTCCGGCCGACGGCCTCGCTGATCTCGCTCAGCTTGCCGGGATTGGCCAGGATCTTGGCGTTGAGCAGCTGGCCGACCAGCTGTGCCATGAACACCTGCTGACGCACGATGCGGTCGATGTCACCGCGCGGCAGTCCGTGCCGTTGCCGCACGAAGCTCAACGCCTGCTGGCCGTCGAGGCGCTGCTGTCCGGCGGGGAAGTCCGCACCCGACATGTATTCGTCGACCGCGTTGTTCAGGCACACCTCCACCCCGCCGACGGCATCGGTGAGCAGCACGAACCCGAGCAGGCTCACCTCGGCGTAGTGGTCGACGGTGATGCCGGTGAGCGAGGCCACCGACTTGATCAGCGCGGTGCGGCCCGCCTTGGTGGAATCGCGTTCGGCGTCGGCCTCGGAGGCGCCCTTGTCCAGCAGCTTCGCCCGCTCGGTCTCCTTGGTGGCGCCGTAGGCGGAGTTGATCTTGCCCTTGCCCTGGCCGGGGATGTCGACGTAGGAGTCGCGCGGGATCGAGATCGCGGTGGCCGAGCGGCCGTCGTTGGGCACCCGGACCAGCACGACGGTGTCGGTGTTGGTGCCCACCTCGTCGCCCGCGTGCAGCATGGCGCGCTCGGCGGAGGTCAGCGGGTTGCCGTGGGCGTCGGTGCGGCTGTCGACGCCGACGAGCAGGATGTCGACCGCGCCGTCGCGGCCGCCGCCGAGCCCGAGGCCGCCGATGCGGTCGATGTTGGCGATCAGATTGTCGACGCTGCGCCAGGCGAAGCCGGTGAGAGCCAGCACCAGGACCGCCGCGATCGCCACCATCACTTTCGCGGGGCCGAAGGCGCCAACGGGTGTGGCCACCGTCGGTGGTCGGGTCGACTCTCGCATCGTGCATCCTCTCGACGAACTCCGCGCCCAGCTCCGCATCTCCCCCGGCAAACCCCGCCATCTCGCGCACCCGGGCTCGTCCGCCGAAACCGGCCATCACAGGCTAACCAACAGTTACCACACTCGGGCCGAACCGCAGGTGTCCCGGCGTGCCAGACTTGCCGCGTGAACGCCGATTCCCCCGCCCCCACTCGCCTGATCGTAACCGGAGCGCGCGGGCTGCTGGGGCGCGAGATCCTGCGGCTCGCGCCGCAGGCAACGGGGCTGGCCAGAGCCGATCTGGACATCACCGACCGGGCCGCCGTCGACGCGGCCCTCACGCCGGGCGCGGTGGTGCTCAACTGCGCCGCCTACACCGCCGTGGACGCCGCCGAAACCGATCGCGAGGCCGCCTTCGCCGCGAACGCGACCGGACCGGCGGTGCTGGCTGCCGCCTGTGCCGCCGCGGGCGCCCGGCTGATCCAGGTGTCCACCGACTACGTCTTCCCCGGCACGGCGCGCGCACCCTACGAACCGGACGACCCCACCGGCCCCGCCACCGTCTACGGGCAGTCGAAGCTCGCGGGTGAACAGGCAGTACTCGAGCTGTGCCCCGCCGCCCAGGTCGTCCGGACCGCCTGGGTGTACTCCGGTGTCGAGGGGGATTTCGTCGCCACCATGCGCAGGCTGGAGGCCGAGCGCGACACCGTCACCGTGGTCGACGACCAGGTGGGCTCACCCACCCGCGCCGCCGACCTGGCCGCCGCGCTGCTGGAACTCACCACCCGCCCCGACGCGCCCCGCGTCCTGCACGCCACCAACGCGGGCACCGCCACCTGGTTCGACCTGGCCCGCGCGGTCTTCGGCGAGCTCGGCGCAGACCCCGCCCGGGTGCTGCCGTGCACCTCGGACGCCTTCCCCCGACCTGCCCCGCGCCCGGCCTATTCGGTGCTCTCCCCGGCGGTCTGGAACGCGGCCGGGCTCACTCCGTTGCGTTCCTGGGAATCCGCGCTGACCGACGCACTGCGGCCGGTGTCCGGCTAGGCTGCCCAGTCGTGAACGCAGCCGAATCCGCGGCCCCTGCTGGCCTTGCCGTCGTCACGGTGACCTACTCACCTGGCGAGCACCTCGAGCACTTCATCACCACCCTGGCCGACGCCACCAGCGAGAAGCCGCAGGTCATCCTGGCCGACAACGGCTCCACCGACGGTGTGCCCGAACTCGTCGCCGAGGCCAACTCGCACGTGCGGCTGCTGCGCACCGGGGGCAACATCGGCTACGGCGGCGCGATCAACCGCGCGGTCGCCGAGATCGACCCCTCCATCGAGTTCGTGATCCTGGCCAACCCGGACATCCGCTGGGGCGTCGACTCCATCGACAAGATGCTCGAGGCCGCCGAGCGCTGGCCCCGGGCGGGCGCGTTCGGGCCGATGGTCCGCGAGCCCGACGGCAGCATCTATCCCTCCGCGCGCCGGGTCCCCGGTCTGGCCGACGGCGCCGGGCACGCGATCCTCGGCACGATCTGGCCGAAGAACCCCTGGTCGGTGCGCTACCGCCAGGAGAACGAGGAGATCTCCGAGCGGGTCGTCGGCTGGCTGTCCGGCTCCTGCCTGCTGGTGCGCCGGGCCGCGTTCGACACCATCGACGGCTTCGATTCGCGCTACTTCATGTACATGGAGGACGTGGACTTCGGTGACCGCATGGGCAAGGCGGGCTGGCACAATGTGTTCGTCCCCGACGCCGAGGTGACCCACGCCAAGGGTCACGCCGCGGGCAAGCATCCCGAGCTGATGCTGCCCGCCCACCACGCCAGCGCCTACCGATTCCAGGCCGACCGGCATCCGCACTGGTGGCAGGCGCCGTTGCGGGGCGCGCTGCGCGCCGGACTTGCGGTTCGCTCCCGGATTGCGGTTCGATCGGCGCTGCGCGAGAAAGCGCGAACCGGCGCCTGAGCAGGTACCGGTCCACTGTGAACAGGGGAAACTCGATGGCAGGCAATGCAGGCACCGACGCGGTCATCCTCGTCGGCGGACAGGGCACGCGGCTGCGTCCGCTCACCCTCTCGGCGCCCAAGCCGATGCTGCCGACGGCAGGACTGCCGTTCCTGACCCACCTGCTGGCCCGCATCGCCGAGGCCGGGATCACACACGTGGTGCTCGGCACCTCGTTCAAGGCCGAGGTGTTCGAGGAGCACTTCGGTGACGGCGCCGACCTCGGTCTCGAGATCGAGTACGTCACCGAGACCGAGCCGCTGGGCACCGGCGGCGGCATCCGCAACGTGCTGCCCAAGCTGCGCGCGGACAACGTCATGGTGTTCAACGGTGACGTGCTCGGCGGCACCGACCTCGGCGCGATCCTCGACACCCACGAGTCGACCAATGCCGATGTCACCCTGCACCTGGTCCGGGTGAGCGACCCGCGCGCGTTCGGCTGCGTGCCGACCGACGCCGACGGCCGGGTCACCGCGTTCCTGGAGAAGACCCAGGATCCGCCGACCGATCAGATCAACGCGGGCTGCTATGTGTTCCGCCGCGAGTACATCGAGAAGATCCCCACCGGGCGCCCGGTGTCGGTGGAGCGCGAGGTCTTCCCCGCGCTGCTCGCCGAGGGCGCCCGCGTGCAGGGCCACGTCGACGCCTCCTACTGGCGCGACATGGGCACCCCGGAGGACTTCGTGCGCGGCTCGGCCGACCTGGTCCGCGGCATCGCCCCCTCCCCCGCCCTTCCCGGTCAGCGTGGTGAGTCGCTGGTCCATCCCGGCGCCGGGGTGGCGCCGGGCGCGCTGCTCATCGGCGGCACGGTGGTCGGCCGCGGCGCCGAGATCGGCGCCGGCGCGCGGCTCGACGGCGCGGTCATCTTCGACGGCGCTGTCGTCGAGGCGGGCGCGACCGTGGAACGTTCCATCGTCGGCTTCGGCGCCAGGATCGGCCCCCGCGCGCTGGTCCGCGACGGCGTGATCGGCGACGGCGCCAACGTCGGCGCCCGCTGCGAACTCCTGCGCGGCGCCCGCGTGTGGCCGGGCGTCGAAATCCCCGACGGCGGCATCCGCTTCTCCACCGACGTGTGAGTCGAGCGCCGCGGGGCCCTGCCGGACATCCGGCGGGGCCCCGCGGTGTCTCGCCTAACTGAAGCCGACGGCGTGGTCGCCCCAGGCGGTGTGCAGGTCGGCGTCGGGGTTGTCGACGACGTGGTCGATGGTGTCGATGAGCAGGGTGGTGCGGGCCGAGGGGCGGTAGTGCGGCCAGTGCTTGGAACCGTCGAGGGCGGCGGGGACGCCGTGTTCGGCGAAGGCCAGCCAGCGGCGCTGCATGCGACCCGAGACCGCGAGCGAGGCCTTGCGACCACCGAGCCAGAAGGTGGGGTCGTGGTTGAGTGTGCCGAAATTGCCGAAGACATACGGCAATTCGGTGGCGTGGCCCGCACCGACCCTGGCCGCCTTCAACATCGGGGTCGCGTAGTCGAAGCGGTACATCCAGGTCGGTGAGTGCTGGGCGTGGCCCTCGGCGACCCAGGCGGCCGGCATCCGGAAGGCCGCGTCGGTGGACATCGCCAGCGCGCCACGGGTTTTCATCAGATCCGGATAGGCGGAGGTGATCTCGGCGATCCGTTCCGGCGACATCTCCGGATGCGAGGCGGCGACATCGCGCAGCATGGCGTTCACGGCGTCGGGCGTCACCGGCATGATCGGTGAGCGCAGGACCCGGAACAGCGAGGCCTCGTCGCGGTTGGTGCCGATCAGCAGGGGCACCTGATGGGATCGGCCCTGCTGGAACCGGTCGATCGGATAGCCGGGCAACAGCTCACCGTCGACCACGGGCGCCGCCGCCAGCCTGCCCGGTTCTTTGATCGGCACCTCGTCGAGCAGCACCGCGCCGACCTCGACGAGCTGTGCGATCGGCAGCTCGAGCAACCGCTGCGCCTCCCCCGGCCCCAGCTCGAGCAGTTCGAGATAGCGCTGTGCGACGACGGCTGCCCGCTCCTGTCCGAAAACCGTGGTGGCGGGCGGACTCTGGGCGATCGCCTTGTGGAACAGCCCCTTCGCGGCGGGTGAGGTGAGCAGTGCCGTGACGCAGCCGGCGCCCGAGGATTCGCCGAAGACAGTGACGTTGCCGGGATCGCCGCCGAACGCGGCGATGTTGTCGCGCACCCAGGCCAGCGCGGCCAGCTGGTCGTGCAGGCCGAGATTGGCGGCGAACTCGTCCCCGAAGGAGGACAGGTCGAGGAAGCCGAGCACGCCGAGCCGGTAGTTCACCGAGACGACCACCACGTCGCCCGCCTCGGCCAGCTTGCGGCCGTCGTAGATGCTCTGCGCGGCCGTGCCGAGACAGTAGGCGCCGCCGTGCAGCCACACCATCACCGGTCGCGGCTCGTCGTCGCCGGGCTCCGGCCGCGGGGACCAGACGTTGACCCACAGGCAGTCCTCACCCATGGCCAGATCGGAGTCGACCGGCACCATCGCGCCCATCGCCTGCGGCGCGATGTCGCCGAAGACGGCGCAGTCACGCACGCCCTCCCACGGCCGCGGGGGCTTCGGCAGGGCGAAACGCGCTGGTCCTTCGGGTGCGGCGGCGTAGGGGACGCTGCGCCAGACGGCGACCGGCCCGTCCCAGATTCCGCTGACCATTCCGTACTCCGTGCGCGCCAGCGGCTCGGCCTCGTGTGTCCGCAGGTCGGGGTCGAGATCGGACTGAATGCTCATCGCACACCTCCTTGCCGGCGCGACCCCACGGGTGCCTGTGTATTTGCTCCCGCAGGCCGCAGCACCTGGTGACTCACTTCGAGGGTACGTCGACCCGCGCCGGAGGGCCTCCCAACGCACCATTCCCGCAGGTAACAGTTAGCTGGAAATGCGCTGATATCGCCGTGTCGCAGCTCGCCCCGTCTGCCTACACTGTGCCGATGCCGAACTACAGCTTCCGGTGTCGCTCCTGCGGCGACACGTTCGACGTGAACCGCCCGATGGCGCAGGCCTCGGACCCGGCCGCCTGCCCCGCGGGCCACGACGACACCGTCAAACTGCTGACCACCTTCGCGACCACCGGCCGCGGCGCCGCCCCGGCCCCGGTCGCGGCGCCCCGCCCCGCAGGCGGTGGCTGCTGCGGAGGCGGCGGCTGCTGCTGATCCGCGCGGGAGCGCTCAGTCGCGGCGGTCGGAATGGCCGAGGTCGCGGTCGGGGTCGATGCGGTCGCGCACGCGCTGTTTGAGGCTCGCGATGTCGGGAAAGCCGCCGTCGGCCTTGCGTTCCCACAGCTGCTCGTCGTCGAGGGTGATGCGGAAGACGCCGCCCTGGCCGGGAACCAGCGCCACCTCGTCGAGGTCGGTGGCGAAGGTGGTGAGCAGTTCCTGCGCCATCCAGCCGGCGCGCAGGAGCCAGCGGCACTGGGTGCAGTACTCGATCGCGATCCGGGGCACCGGGTCAGTCTGTCAGGCTTGGAAGGTGCCGTCGAGATACACCCACGCGCCGTCGACCCGCACGAACGTGCTCAGCTCGTGCATCGCGTCGCGGACGCCGTCGAGCTTGTAGTGGGCGATGAACTCGACGGTGCCGTTGTCGTCGAACGGGCCGCCGCGCTGGGTGCCGACGATCTCCAGGAACAGCCACCGCTGCGCCGGATCGAGTTCGAGCTCGGCGGGGCGGGTGTTCGGGTGCCAGGAACGCAGGAGGTAGCCGACGTCGCCGACGACGTAGGCGGTGTAGCGCGAACGCATCAGGGCCTCGGCGGTCGGCGCCGGTGTGGCGCCCGCCAGGATCGGGCCGCAGCAGGCGTCGAACGGTTCGCCGCGCCGGCACGGACATGGTTTCGCTTCACCCATGCGGCCCATCCTGCCCGGTCGGCCGGTGGGAGCCGGCGGGTGGTCAGGCGAAGGGCTGGTGGGCCAGCGGGACCAGCTCGAGCGCCCGTGCCAGCTCCGCGGTCTGGTCCCGCCAGCGCCGCAGGTCGGTCACGCTCGGGGCCATCTCGTAGTCGAGGTGGTGCGCGGCCCGCGACAGCGCCGCCCACACCGCGCCCACCTGCCCCGCGGTCTCCGGCCCCGCGTACACGCGCAAGGCCAGCAGTTGGGCGCGCATCGGACAGCGCATGAGTTCGGGCGCGATCTGCGCCCACAGCTCGTCGACGGCCTGTTCCAGCGCCAGGCGCAGGATCCACGCGACCGCTCGCGACCACACCCCACCCGCGTCCGAGACGGAACCGGACAGCAGATGCTCGGCCGCCTCGAGCCGCTCGGCGACCGAGGGGCGGGGGGTGTATCGCGGGCCGCGACGGCGGGTGCGCCGATTCACGAGCGCACCGCGGCGGGTTCGTGCGCCCGCAACCAGGCGATGAATCGTTCGGTGTCGCTGATCAATTCGCGCATCGGACGGTCGATCGGGACGTGCGCGCCCGCGGTGGCGTCGCGCAGCACACCGACCAGCCAGCGGCCACCGACGGCGCTGAGATGCTTGTTGAGGTCGTCGACGCGGGCGCCGGTACCCATGAGCGCGAGGGTGAGCATGGCGCGCGTGGTGTGGGCCTTGCGCACCCGTCGTTCCACTTCGGCGTGGTCGAGGCCGGTGGCGAGCAGTTCGTGGCGGGCCTTGGCCAGCCCGGCGGCCTCGATCGCGGAGCGGCAGCAGGTGGCGACGAGTTCGTCGGCGATGGCGGGCGGCAGCTGCGGAGTGCGCAGCAGGGACCGCGCGTCGTCGAGATAGCGACGGACCGGGTCACCGGTCACCCGCACCTCGACGACGGAACGTTCGCGGCGCTGGACCTCGAGCACGGTGGCGTCGAGCTGCATCCGCCGCACCGCCTCGGCCAGGCGCTCGTCGTGGGTGAACACCACCACCTGCCGGGTGATCGCCACCTCGGCCAGCACCCTGGCCAGCCCGTCCACCTTCGCCGGATCCATGGCCTGCACCGGGTCGTCGATCATGACGAAGCGGAAGGGGCTGTGCGCCATGGTTGCTCGCGGCAGGAACAGCGACAGCCCGAGCGCGTGCAGCTCGCCCTGGCTCATCACGCCGAGCGCGGCGCCGTCGACCTCGTCGACCGTGACGTCGAGCAGCACCCGTCGCGCCGTGCCCGCGCTGCCCTGCAGCCGGATCGCGCCGAGTTCCACATTGCTCTGCTGGCGCAGCGTGCTCCACACCCAGCGGGCGGTGCTCTCCAACGGGCGCATCCGCTCGCCCCGGATGGTCGCCGTCGCGGACTTGAGCCAGTCGGCGGCCTTCTTCACGACCCGCAGTTCGCCCGCGTCGGCGGACACGGTTCGCGCCGGGCGCAGCCAGTCGAGAATGCGCGGGACCAGCGGCGACCACACCGCGTCGAGCCGCTCGAGTTCGGCGCCGGTCTCGCGGTGCAGGGCGGCGAGCTCCGCCGCGAGTTCGGCGTGTGTCGCGCGGATCCGTTTCGGCAGGTCCTCGTCGAAGTCGGTTTCGCGCAGCGCTTCCCACGCCGTCCAGCAGCGTCGGACGCTCGCGAGCCGAGCGCTGAGCACGCATGTCGCGTCACCGCCGACGACCGGAGTACCGCCGGCCTCGTGCCCTTCGCCGGCTTCCACGGCATCGCGGGCGACAGTTCCCTCGGGCAGCGGTGGAGTCAGCTCGGCCGGTACCCGGGAGAACAACGCCCGGACGCCGGCCAGCGCGGACTCGAACTCGGCGCGGGCCGCACGCAAGGCGGCGAGATGGGCGCCGCGCTCGGCGATCTCGGCATCGGCGGCGGTGAGCCAGGCCTCGTCGAGGTCGCCGCGGCCGCAGACCGGGCAGGGACAGGCGCCCGCGAGAGCCGCGTGTTCGCGTGCGCGCATGAGCAATTCGAGGACACGCAGGTCGGACTCGGCGTCGGTGGTGGCGTGTCGTGAGAGTTCCGCCGAGGCGTCGGCGAGCCGATCCACCGCCGCCTCGACCTCGGCGGCGCCGGGGAGGGCCAGGCGCAGGATCGCGCGGAGTCCCTCGGGCCCGTCGACGTCCAGCACCGAACCGGCGACGGCCGCGGCCACCGCGTCGAGGTCGGGGTCGGGCGCACGCAGCAGCTCGGCGACGCGCCGGGCGCGGTCGTCGTCGACCTCGACCAGTTCGGCCAGCAACTCGGTCCGCGACTGGCGCGAATCCTTCACGGCCCGTTCGAGTTCCAGCTTGCGCAGACGGATGCGTTCGGCGGCGGCGGCGAGTTCGTCGAGGCCGAGCAGGCGATGCAGCGCGTCGAACAAATCGCTGGGCTTGCCGTCGACGAGCGCGCCCAGTTCGCTATAGGACAGGAACGGGCGGTACAGATCCAGCCGCTGACGGCTGCTGCGCGGGTCCACCGGGGTCGACGGCGCGGCGCCGCGCCGCTCGGTCCACTGCGCGTCGGTGAGGTCGCCGCCCGGCGCCCAGTGCGCGGCGACGGTGAGCTCGGTGTCCGCGCCCGCGGTGAGCAGGTCGACCTCGATCCGGGCGAGGTCGGGTTCGTGCAGGTTGCGCCATCCTTCCCGCCACGCGGTGGACCGGCCGTCCCAGCGCCGGTTGCCGCCGGTCAGGGCGAATTCCGCCGCCTCGGCGAAGCTCGACTTGCCGCTGCCGTTCCGGCCGACGACCAGGGTGAGCCCGGGCCCCGGGTTCAGCCGCAGCGTCGCCGTGGGTCCGATACCGCGGAAGCCGTGCACGGAGATGGCGCGCAGGAAGACGCCGGTGTCACCGGTGTCCGGTTCGGCCCTGTCGTCGTCGGCCTCGGCGAGCGCGGCCATCACACACTCGGCGACCTGCGCGTCCACGGCCGGATCGGCCGCGAGCTCGCGCGCGACCACCTCGGCGATCCGATCCGAGCACACCCTGCGACATCCCCCTTCGCGCCCGTGCGCACCACGGCGGCCGCTGTACGGCCGGCCAGATCCTCGCGGGAAACGCTACCCGATCGCGGTGCGTTCGCCCAGGGGATGCGCAGTGCCCCAGCGAATCTGCCCGCGGGAGTGGAATGGCCATCGTTGAGCCGCGGCGGGCCCATCGATGTCCACCCCTCGTCCACCCCGGCGGGCAGCTCGATGAGGTGTTCACACCCGCGATACGCTCCGTTGAGCGGCGTGGGCGGTCCGGGCGAGCCGAACAGGTCAGAATGCCAGACTTTGCCGCAGGCAGCAAGAGGGAAAACGTGAATCCGCCACAGCACCAGCGTTTTCCAGGTGGTTCACCGACGTGAGCGGCAGTTGTCGGTGCGCTGCGGTAGATATTGCGGCGACACAGAACGGGGGAAGGCGATGACCGACCGACAGGCGCCCTGGACCGAGGAACAGGTCCGCGCACTCGCGCCGGACGCGAGCTCACTGGCTGCCGCGCGCAAGCTGGCCGGTCGCTGGCGCGAGACCGGTGCCGACGGGAGCGCGGTGTGGGGGCTGTGTCAGGGCAGCGGTGCCAAGCCGTATCAGACCGTCGTCGACCTGGCCGGGCCCGCGTACAAATGCTCGTGCCCGAGCCGGAAATTCCCCTGCAAGCACGCCCTGTCGCTGCTGCTCGCCTGGTCGGGCGGCGCGGTGCCGGAGCGGGACGCGCCCGCCGGCTTCGCGGCCGAATGGCTGGCCGGCCGGGCCGCCAAGGCCGCCGCGCCCGCCAAGGCCAAGGCGTCCACGACACCGTCGCAGGCGACCGTCGAGCAACGCAGGGCGCGGGTGTCGGCGGGGCTGACCGAGCTGGAGGTGTGGCTCACCGACCAGATCCGCACCGGCCTCGCCCAGACCGACAGGTCGTTCGCCGCCTACGAGGCCATCGCGGCGCGCATGGTCGACGCCCAGGCGCCCGGGGTCGCGGCCACGCTGCGCCGGCTACCCGCCGCGATGATGTCGACCGAGCACTGGCCGGAGCTGCTGCTGCGTGAGTACGCCCGGCTGCATCTGCTGGTGCTGGCCCATCGCGGTATCGACGCGCTGCCCGAGCCGCTGCGCGCGGGCGTGCGCACCCATGTCGGCTATCCGACGCACGCGGAGACCGTGCTGGCCGAGCCCGCGGTCCGGGATCGCTGGCAGGTGCTCGGCATGCGGGTCAGCGAGGAGGAACGGCTGCACACCCGGCGCACCTGGCTGCGCGGCCGTGGCAGCGGGCGCTGGGCGGTGCTGGTCGAGCACTCCTTCGGCTCCCCGAACTTCACCGGTGAGGTGCCCGCACCCGGCCACGAGGTGGACGCCGACGTGCATTTCTATCCCGGCGCGGCGCCGCTGCGCGTGCAGTGGGGCGCCCGCCACGGCGTGCCCGAACCGTTCACCACCGTGCCCGCGCTCGGCGGCAGCACCATCACCGACGCGCTCGACGCCTACGCCGCCGCGCTGGGCGCCGATCCCTGGTTGCGGGCGTGGCCCGCCGTGCTGGCCGAGGTCGTCCCGGTGCTCGACGAACACGGCTGGCAACTGGTCGACGACGAGGGCACGGCCCTGCCGCTGCCCGCCGGGGTGCGGCCGTGGCGGTTGATCGCGGTGTCGGGTGGTCATCCGGTGACGGTCACCGGAGAGTGGCGCGCCGACGGTTTCGACCCGATCTCGGTGCTCAGCGCGGGCGAGGTGAGCGATCTGGAGACCGAGTTCCCGAGCGGGTCCGCCCCGTCTCCCGAACTGGCCGAACTGGTTTCGGTCGCGCTGCTCGGTACCGCGCGGCGCGGGGTCGACGGCCTCGAGGTGGCAGTGGCGGTCGCGGACGCGGTGCCGCGCCGCTCGGGCGAACCGGCCGTCCGGCTGCTCGACACCGCCGCGCTCCAGGACCTGTACCTGCGCGGCGGCAGGCTCCCCGGCACCGCGCCGAAACCCGAAGCCGCCGCGGATGATCCGCGTCCGATGCTCCCGCGCAAGGCCGCCGAACGGCTGCGCCGGATGCTGGCGGACAAGTCGGCCTTCCTGCCCGAGTGGTTCGCCGCCGCGGCGCCGTCCGATTTCCGGCTGCCCGATGTGCTGTGCGTGCAGGCGCTCACGGCCGCCTCCGACGTGCAGCTGCGCGGTCCGCTGTTGCGGCTGGCCGGTCGCCGTGGGCGCTGGCTCGCGGCCCGCAATCCGGCGTGGTCGGCACTGCTGGATTCGTTCCCGGTGGACCGGGCCGGCGAGGTCGTCGACGGGGAGAGCGCGGTGGTCGCCCAGGATGTCTGGCTGTTCGGCGCACCGGGCGAGCGCAAGGACTGGCTGGCCCAGCTGCGGCGCAGCGATCCGGCCGCCGCGCTCGAGGTCTTGAGCGCCGCGTGGGCCAAGGAGTCCGGCCCGATCAAGGCAGAGCTGCTCGCGCTGTTCGAACACGGCCTGAACACGGCCGACGAGCCCTTGCTCGAGCGGGCGCTCGACGACCGCCGCGGCGATGTCCGGCGCACGGCGGCGAACCTGCTGGCCCGCCTGCCCGGCTCCGCGTACGGGCAGCGGATGGCCGCCCTGGTGGCCGCGTGGGTGCGGGTCGACGCCGACGGCGGCGTCGAGGTCAGCGTGCCCACCGAGGTCGACGCACAGGCCCGGCGCGACGGCATCACCGACGGCACCGACCAGGCCCGATTGCGCTGGGACACCCCCGATTCGACGGTGACGACCCTGCATCAGGCCGTGTCGGCGGCGCCGCTCACGGCCTGGGCGCCGCTGGTCGGCGCCGCCGGCTCGGCGACCGCCGCGGCGGCCATGGCGCTCTCCCTGCCGCCGCGCTATGCCAAGGCGATCGTCGACGGCTGGGTCGACGCGGCCATCGCCCAGCGCGAGACCGGCTGGGCGCGTGCGCTGTTCGCCAATGCCACCCCCACCGAGCAGGCCGTGCTGCGCCGCCGTGAGCTGTTCGGCCTGCTCGCCGCCGCCGACCGGATCGAGCACGTCCTCGATCTCGACGCGCACCAGCTCACCGAACTGCACGCGATCCTGCCCGGCCTGGACCATCCGTGGCCCGCGCCGGTCGCCGCGCACGTGCTGCGGCTGCTGAGCGAACGGGCCCGCACCACGGGCCGTCAACCGCACGCCAGCGCGGGGGTCTACACCGACCGCGCGCTGCTCACCGCCGCGGGCGTACACCTGCCCGTCGACCTGGCCGCGCGCGTCACCGCGCTCGCCGACACCACCGAGGACCCCGCCTGGCAACAGGCCTTCCACCGACTCGCCCACGATCTCACCGACCGCGCGACCATGCTCGAGGAGCTGCGATGACCACCACCGAACCGGCAACCACCCTGCTGCGTCCGCACGCCGAACAGGCCTTCGCCGACGAGCTGGCCGCGCTGGCCCGCGTCGACGATCGGCCGCGGCCGCCGTCCTGGCGGCTCTCGCCGTGGGCGGTCGTCACCTATGTTCTCGGCGGCACACTCGACGACGGAACGGTGATCACGCCCAAGTACGTCGGGCCGCGGCGGCTGATGGAAGTGGCGGTCGCGACCTTGGCCACGGACCGGGCGCTGCTGCTGCTCGGCGTGCCCGGCACCGCCAAGACCTGGGTGTCGGAACATCTCTCGGCGGCCATCAGCGGCGAGTCGACGCTGCTGGTGCAGGGCACCTCGGGGACGGCCGAGGAAGCGATCCGCTACGGCTGGAACTACGCCCGGCTGCTCGCCGAGGGGCCCAGCGACGCGGCGCTGGTGGCCTCGCCGGTGATGACGGCGATGCGCACGGGAGCGATCGCGCGGATCGAGGAACTCACCCGTATCCCGTCCGATGTGCAGGACGCGCTGATCACCATCCTGTCGGAGAAGACGCTGCCGGTGCCCGAGCTGGGCGCGGAGGTACAGGCGGCCAAGGGCTTCAACGTGATCGCCACGGCCAATGATCG
This sequence comes from Nocardia neocaledoniensis, assembly GCF_003182135.1. GTDB lineage: Bacteria > Actinomycetota > Actinomycetes > Mycobacteriales > Mycobacteriaceae > Nocardia > Nocardia neocaledoniensis. Next base: position 481,568 of record NZ_QGTL01000002.1, read on the forward strand.
TGACCGTGGCGTCAACGATCTGTCCTCGGCGCTGCGCCGCCGCTTCAACACCGTGGTACTGCCGCTGCCCGCCGACGAGGACTCCGAGGTGGCCATCGTGAGCAGGCGGGTCGAACAGCTCGGCGCCGCACTGGAACTGCCGACCGTGCCCGCGGCCGCCGAGGAGGTGCGCCGGGTGGTGCGGGTGTTCCGCGAGCTGCGCTCCGGCATCACCGCCGATGGCCGCACCAAGCTCAAGACGCCGTCGGGCACGCTGTCCACGGCCGAGGCCATCTCGGTGATCACCAACGGACTGGCGCTGTCGGCCCACTTCGGTGACGGCGTGCTGCGCGCCTCCGACATCGCCGGCGCTGTTCTCGGTTCGGTCATCAAGGACCCGGCCGCCGACTCCGTGATCTGGACCGAGTACCTCGAGGCCGTCGTCCGCGAACGCCCCGACTGGGCCGACTTCTATCGCGCCTGCCGCGAGATCGCCGACTGACACCGAGGCCAGGGAGAACGGAACACGAAGCGCACAGGGACTTTCGATGAGTGAACACAGCGGTGGGACCGGGATCGATGCGGAAGCCGCGTTCGGCGCGGGTCGAGCCGGGACGGGCGCGGCGACGGACTCCCGGGAACCGGCGAGCGAGGGTCTCGGCACCACAGCAGGCCCGGTCACGGGGGCGGCGCGTCGCAGGGGCGCGGAGAAGGGCGGCGTCACCCGGGTGTTCGGGATCCGGCATCACGGCCCCGGATCGGCGCGGTCCTTGCGGCAGGCGCTCGAGGAGTTCGAGCCCGACGCCATCCTCATCGAGGGGCCCGCCGACGCCGATCCCCTCGTCGGGTTCGTCGCGGCCGACACCATGCACCCGCCCGTGGCACTGCTGGCGTATGTGCCGGACTCGCCTGCCCGCGCGGCCTTCTGGCCGTTCGCGGTGTTCTCCCCGGAGTGGCAGGCCCTGCGCTACGGCGTGGATCACGCGGTGCCGGTTCGCTTCTGCGATCTGCCCGCATCCCATGTCCTGGCCGCCGACGAGGACACCCGCGCTGACCGCACCGACCCGCTGGGCACCCTCGCCGCGGCCGCCGGCTACGACGACGCCGAACGCTGGTGGGACTCGGTCGTCGAATCCGTGCCCGACAGCGCCGCTTTCGACGCCATCACCGAAGCCATGGCCGCCCTGCGCGAGGATGCGCCCGGCCCCACGGACAGCGCGGGAGTGGAGCCGGCCGCCGTACTGTCGCCGGACCCGGATTCCGGTCCCGAGCACGGGGATTCGAGGCCCGCCCGGTGGGCGCCGTTGGTCGTCGACGAGCACACCTTGCGACGTGAGGCGTACATGCGGCAGGTGTTGCGGCAGACGCTGAAGGACGGGGCCCAGCGAGTCGCGGTGGTGTGCGGGGCATGGCACGCGCCCGCGCTGACCGGGCCGCTCGGCCCCGCGGCGCCGGATGCCCGGCTGCTCAAGGGGATGCCGAAGACCAAGGCCGCGCTGACGTGGGTGCCGTGGACACATTCGCGGCTGGCCACCAGCTCCGGATACGGCGCCGGCGTCACCTCGCCGGGCTGGTACCACCACCTGTTCACCGAGACCGAGCGGCCGGTGGCCCGCTGGCTGACCAAGGTCGCCGGGGTACTGCGAGCCCACGATCTGCCCGTGTCGAGCGCGCACATCATCGAATCCGTCCGGCTGGCCGACACCCTGGCGGCGCTGCGGGACCGGCCGCTGCCGGGCTTGTCCGAGGTCACCGAGGCCGTGCGGTCGGTGATGTGCGCGGGCGACGAGACGATGCTGCGGCTGGTGATCGACGAACTGGTGGTCGGCGAGACCCTCGGCGGCGTGCCCGAGGACACCCCGACGGTTCCGCTGGCGGCCGACCTGCGGGCCAGGATCAAGACCCTGCGGCTCAAGCAGGAGGCCCTCGCCCGCACCGTCGACCTGGACCTGCGCAAGGACCGCGACGTCGAACGTTCGCACCTGCTGCACCGGTTGCGCCTGCTCGGGATCGACTGGGGCACACCGACGGTGGGCGAGGTCCGCAACACCGGCACCTTCCGCGAGACGTGGGCGCTGCGCTGGGAACCGGAATTCGCGGTGCGCATCGTCGAGGCCGCGGTCTGGGGCACCACGCTGCGCACGGCCGCCGAGGCCAAGATCCTGGACACCGCGAGCCGTGACGGTGTCTCGGTCACCGAGCTCGCCGACGCGCTCGAGACCGCGCTGCTCGCCGATCTCGGCGGCGCCACCGAGGGCCTGATCACCCGGCTGGAGGCGGCCGCGGCCCTCGACCACGACGTCACCCACCTGCTCGGCGCGCTCCCCGGCCTGACGCGGACCCTGCGCTACGGCGACGTCCGCGGCACCGATACCAAGGCGCTCGCGCACGTCGCCGACGGCCTGCTGGTGCGGATCTGCGCCGGGCTGCCCGGCGCCGTCACCGGCCTCGACACCGACGCGGCCGAGGCTCTGCGAGCCCAGATCGACGCCGCGCACACCGCCATCAGCACCCGCGACGACGAGCACGCGAGCACCGAATGGCTCGCGACCCTGCAGCGCATCGCCGATCGTGACGACGTGCACGGCGCGATCGCGGGCCGGGCGGTGCGGCTGCTCTGCGACGCCGAGCGCATCGACGACGCCGATTCGGCGCGCAGGCTCGCCGCCGCCCTGTCCGTCGGCAACACCCCCGCCGCCAAGGCCGCCTGGATCGACGGTTTCCTCGGCGGCCGCGGCCTGCTGCTGGTGCACGATCGGGAGTTGTTGCGCCGCATCGACGAATGGCTGCGCGAACTCACCGAGGACCAGTTCGTCGCCACCCTTCCCCTGCTGCGCCGCACTTTCGGCTCGTTCGAATCGGGCGAGCGCCGCGCCATCGGCCAGGCATTGCGCGATACGGGGCCCACGACACCGGCCGCGGCCACCACCGCTGTCGACCCGGCCCGCGGGCAGCTGGCGCTGCGAGCGGCCGCCGCGATCCTGGGGGCAACAGGATGAACCCCGCGTCCGGAGACCGATCCCACCGCGCGACGGCGCCCACCGTCGCGCCCCACCCTGTCCCCCAGGAGCTGCGATGACCGATATCGACGAATCCCACGCGCGCCGTTGGCGACTCGTGCTCGGCACCGCCGCCGAGGAACAGCTCGGCGGGCTGTCCGGCGGCCCCGATCAGGCGATGGACCAGGCGCTCGCCGCCCTGTACAACACCGGCGAGTCGAGCGGCTCCACGAAAAGGTCCGGCGGCCTGGGTGGTTCGGCGCCACGGGTGGCGCGCTGGCTCGGTGACATCCGCACCTATTTCCCCGCGACCGTCGTGGAGGTGATGCAGCGCGATGCCGTGCAGCGGTTGAACCTCACCCAGCTGCTGCTCGAACCGGAGCTCCTGGAATCGGTGGAACCCGATGTGCACCTGGTGGGTACGCTGCTCGGCCTCAATCGGGTGATGCCCGAAACCACCAAGGCGACAGCGCGGATGGTGGTCGAGAAGGTGGTGCGCGAGATCGAACGCCGCATCGCGGCCAAGACGGTGGCCGCGGTCAGCGGCGCCGTCAACCGTGCCGCGCGCACGCACCGGCCGAAGCTGCGCGACATCGATTTCGACCGGACCATCCGCAAGAATCTGGCCAACTACCTGCCCGAGCACCGCACCGTCGTCCCCGAGCGGCTGGTCGGCTACGGGCGCAAGGCGCAGTCGATCCAGCGCGACGTGGTGCTGGCGATCGACCAGTCCGGGTCGATGGCGGCCAGCGTCGTCTACGCCTCGGTCTTCGGCGCGGTGCTGGCTTCGATGCGGTCGTTGAAGACCTCGCTGGTGGTGTTCGACACCGAGATCGTCGACCTCACCGAGCAGCTCAGCGACCCCGTCGACGTGTTGTTCGGCACCCAGCTCGGCGGCGGCACCGACATCAATCGTGCCATCGCGTACTCGCAGTCGCTGATCACCCGGCCCACCGACAGCCTGTTCGTGCTCATCTCCGACCTGTACGAGGGCGGCGTGCGCGAGGAGATGCTGCGGCGCTGCCACGCGATGAAGGAGGCGGGCGTGCAGGTGGTGGTGCTGCTGGCGCTGTCCGACGAGGGCGCCCCCGCCTACGACCACGACAATGCGGCCGCGCTGGCCGCGCTCGGCATCCCCGCCTTCGCGTGTACCCCGGACAAGTTCCCCGATCTGCTGGCCGCGGCGCTCGAGCGCGCCGATATCACCCACTGGGCCGACCGCAACGCTCCCGCCGTGTGACGGCCCGAGGTTCGCTAGGCTGCGAACGATCGGTTTCGGTGAACGGGGGCAGGCGATGGTGCGGCGCGGGGAGGTGTTCGCCGGGTTCGTCATCGAACGCGAGCTGGGTCGCGGCGGCATGGGCGCGGTGTACGCCGCCCGCGACCGCAGACTGCCGCGGCTGACCGCGCTCAAACTGATGCACCGGGACCTGTTCACCGATCGGGAGGTCCGCGCCCGGTTCGAGCGCGAAGCCGACCTGGTCGCCCAACTCGACCATCCGAACATCATCACCGTCTACGACCGTGGGCTCGACGAGGATCGGCTGTGGATCGCGATGCAGTTCGTCGACGGTGTCGACGCGTCGGCGGTCCCGGCCGCGCGGTTCGGCGCGGAGCGGATCGCGCAGATCGTCGCCCAGACGGCGAGCGCGCTGGACTACGCGCACCGGCGCGGCGTGCTGCACCGCGACGTGAAGCCGGCCAACATCCTGCTCTCCCAGACCGCCGGCGTCGGCGCCGGATTCGACGAGCGGGTCGTGCTCACCGACTTCGGCATCGCGAAACTTCTCGACGACACCGGCGGCCTCACCCGCACCGGCCAGTTCACCGCCACCATCGCCTACGCCTCCCCCGAACAGCTCACCAGCTCCCCGCTGGACCACCGCTGCGACCAGTACTCCTTGGCCTGCACCGTCTTCCGGCTGCTCACCGGCACCGGCCCGTTCGACGCGCCGAACCCCGCCACCGTGATGCTCGGCCACCTCAACGCCCCACCCCCGCCCGCCAGCGCCCGGCGCGACACCCTGCCGCCCGCCGTCGACGCCGTCCTCGCCAAGGCCATGGCCAAGGACCCGTCCCACCGCTTCGCCACCTGCACCGACTTCGCCACAGCCCTCACCGACGCCCTGCGCGGTCGATCGCGTCCGTCGACGGGCGGCCTCCCGCTCGGTGCGGGTGATCTCGCCCGCCGCCTCGACCCGACGGCCCCCGGCCCGGCGACCCCGGCCGACGGCCGCCCCAGAATCAACACCCGGCACCCGGACCGCCACCCAGGCTCGGGCCACAGCGCCGTGGCGAACCCACCGCCGGTCGACCACGACCAGGCTTCCCGCCGCGTCGCCGGAAGGTCGCTGGGAACACCGGATTCCGGCGCCGCGCGGGCCGACGCCCCAGCCGACACCCGTCGCCCCGGCCCGCACCCCGCGATCGGAAGATCTTCGGGAACAGCGGCTTTCGGCCAAGCGCGACCTGATGCGCCGAACGACAACCGATCCGCCCGTCACCGGCACAGCGAACGGCCTGCGGGCGACCTGTCCGCCGACCGCCGCCACCACATGGGTGCGGCGGCCGCTGGCCCCGAACGCGAGGCGGGCGGCAACTCCGCGGCGGCGACCGCTCACCCCGCCCGAGCGAGTCGGAGCAGCGACGCGGTGCCCAGCGCGGCGTCGGTGTGGCTCGACGCGGTGCACGGCTGCCTGCTCGGTGGCGCGGTCGGCGACGCGCTCGGCGCGCCGGTGGAAGCGCTGTCGCTGCGCCGGATCCGGGAGGTGTACGGCCGCGACGGTGTCACCGATGTCGACGAGCCGCGCATCTCCGAGGAGACGCAGCTGACCGCGTTCACGGTGGAGGCGTTGATCCGCGGGTCGGTGCGGGCCAGGGCCAAGGGCATCGGCGGGGCGACCATGGGGTTGTTGCAGCAGGGCATGCTGGTGTGGTTGCGGGGGCAGGTCGGCGAGGTGAGCGAGCAGCCGGTCACACTGTTCAGTTCGCTCAGCGGGCACCGGGAGCTGATCGAGCAACGGGGCGTGGCGAATTCGGTGTACACGGCGCTGCGGCAGGCGGCCCAGCGGCAGGCGCCGACGAATCCGCTCGGCACTCGCGAGCGCCCGATCAACAACTCCAAGGGCAGCGGCGCGGTGATGCGGGCGGCGCCCTGTGGATTCGGCTACGCGGCGGACCGTTCCGGCGCCGCGACCGGCACCATCTTCGAATTGGGCTGCGACGCCGCCGCTCTCACCCACGGCCACCCGAGTGGCTGGCTGCCCGCGGGCACCCTGTCCGCGCTGATCTACCGCCTCGCCCGCGGTAACGACACCCCGACGGCGCTGTCCCACGCGCGCGCCGAGCTGGCGAGCTACCCCGACCACGAGGAGACCTCGACCGCGCTCGCCGCCGCCACCGCACTGGCCGCCCGGATCGAGCGCGAACAGCGAACGCCGACACCGGAAGACGTGGAATCCCTCGGCGCGGGCTGGATCGGTCCGGAGGCCCTCGCCATCGCGGTCTTCGCGGTACTCGCCGCCGAGAGCCTCGGCGGCCCCGCGCACGACATCGTGCGCGCCGGACTCCTGTTGTCGGTCAACCACTCCGGCGACAGCGACGCGACCGGCTCCCTCGCGGGCAGCCTGCTCGGCGCCCGCTACGGCCACACCGCCCTCCCCCGCCGCTGGGCCCGCACCGTCGACGCCCGCCCGGCCCTCGACCGCCTCGCCACCGACTACTGCACCGAATTCGGCCTCACCCCACCGCGAGACGAGCACGGCCAGCCCACCCGCGACTGGTTCGATCGCTACCCGGCCTGACTCCCGGCCCATCACGCATTCAGGCCCGACGGACGAATCCGCCGGGGCCCGATGATCCGTTCCGCCCACAGGTCCGCGATCGTCGCGAGCGGAGGCGTTCGCGCGGCCGCGCGCCCGGTCCGCCTTCCATGAGCGGGCGGCGCCACGATCCGCCACCGCGCCTCGACAGCGCCGACGCGCGATCACTGCCGGCCGCCACGCACTCGGGCCAGCGAACGATGCCACCGACACCGCTGCGCGATCGCCCCTCGGCCACACACGCACTCGGGCCCCGACGGACTGTTCCGCCAGGGCCCGAGGACTCGTTCCGCTTTACAGGTCGGCGATCGCCGCGAGCGGTGGCGTGCGCGCCGCCCGCACACCCGGCCACACCGCGGCCAGCACACCCACCACGCCGGAGGCGATCAGCACCGCGACCAGCTGCGACCACGGAATGGTGATCTGGTCGATGCCCAGGTCGCGCAGGGTGCGCAGGAAGCCGACGCCCAGGGCGATGCCGAGGATCAGGCCGACGATGGCGCCGAAGATCGCGATCAGCATGGATTCCAGGTAGATCGTGCGGCGCACCTGGGAGCGTTGTGTGCCGACCGCGCGCAGCATGCCGATCTCGCGGCGCCGTTCCACCACCGACAGGGCCAGGGTGTTGATGATGCCGAGTACCGCGATCACCACCGCGAGTGCGAGCAGGCCGTAGAGGATGGCGAGCAGGGTGTTGATCTGCTGCCCCTGCGCGCCCTTGAACTCCTCGTGGTCCTGCACCTGCACCACCACGAACGGCTCCGTGGCCTTCTCCAGACTCGTCCGCATGGCGGCGAGATCGGTGCCCGGCTCCGCCTTCACCAGCACGAAGATGTTGGTGCGCAGGCTCTGCGGCATCAGCTTCTCGTACACGCCGGGATCGACGACCATCGGGCCGAGCAGCGGCGAATTGGCGTAGATGCCACCGACGGTGAGCTCGAGCTTCTGGTTGTCGAGGCTGGTCACGGTGACCTTGTCGCCGACCTTCCAGCCGCGCTCGGTCGCCGCGGTCTCGTCGACGAGCAGCCCGTTCGCCGCGATCGTGGTGGAGCCGCTGATCACGTCGATGTCCATGACCGGATCGATCGGCCCGTCGGGTGAGGTGGCGCCGATCTGCTCGCCGTCGACCTTGAACGCGACGACCCGGATCCCGGTGACGTCGCTGACCCCGGGCACCTGCGAGCGCACGGCGTCGACCGCGCCGATCGGGGCGCCGATCATCTGCGGGCCCGCCAGCACGTACTCGGCCTTCACGCCCTTGTCGATGAGCACCCCGACACTGGTCTTGGCCGAGGCGCCGAGAATGCCGATCGCCGAGACCAGCATCAGACCCAGCGTCAGCGCGAACGCGGTCGCGGCGGTGCGGCGCGGATTGCGCACCGCGTTGTTGCGCGCCATCTGCCCGATCGGCCCGAACGGCCGGGTGAGCACGCCGAGCACCAGCACCATCGGCCGCGACAACGCGGGCGCGGCCAGCAGTACGGCCAGGATCAACCCGAGCGCGCCGACGCCGACGGTCACCGCCGCGCTCTTGCCGGTGCCCTGCGCGCCGAGGTACACCAGCACGCCACCGGCCACCGCCATGACCGCGCCGACCACGGTGCGGAGCCGCAACGAGTCACCCGCGCTGGCGAATTCGGAACGCATCGCCTCCACCGGCGGCACCTTGGCCGCGCGGCGCGCCGGCGCGTAGGCACTGGCCACGGTGACGATCAGGCCGACGAGCAGCGCGACGATCGCGGTGCGCGGCAGCACCGTCAGCGATCCGGTGGGCAGGCCCAGATCGAAGGCGTTGAGCAGCGCCGACAGGCCGAACGCCAGCCCGATGCCCGCGGCGAGACCGATCACGCTGCCGATCAGGCCGATCACGACGGCCTCGCCGACCACCGACCGCCCGACCTGCTCCCTGCTCGCCCCGATCGCGCGCAGCAGCGCCAGTTCGCGCAGCCGCTGGGCCACGATCATCGAGAAGGTGTTGTAGATGATGAAGGTGCCCACGATCAGCGCGATCGCGCCGAAGGCGAGCAGGAAGTAGTTGATGAAGGTGAGCGCCTCGGAGATCTCCTTCTTCATGTCCTCGCGGACCTCGTCGGCGTTCTGCACCTTGTAGTTGGGCAGTCCGGCGGCCAGCTGATCGCGCAGATCGTCGGGATCGACGCCGGGCTTGGCGGCGATGTCGGCGTAGGCGACATGCGAGCCGTCGGTGAACAGCTTGCGGCCCTGCTGCTCGGTGAACATCACCGCGACCACACCGCTGCTCTCGGCGCCCGGCATCTCGTAGATGCCCGTCAGGGTGACGTCGAACGGGTCGCCCTTGGACGGGATGAGCACCTTCGTCCGCTGCCCGACCTGCAAGCCCGCCTTCTCGGCGCCGCTGCTGTTGAGCGCGATCTCGCCGGTCTCGGCGGGCGGACGACCGGCGACGAAGGTCTCCGGATCCTCGACCGCCTGCTCCGGCGGCAGGTAGGACAGGCCGAAACTCGGTGCGCCGCCGGTCTGCACGGCCTTCTTGCCGTCGGGCTCGAGCAGCACGACCGGCCCGTTCACCGCGGGCGCGACCCGGTCGACGCCGTCGGCCTTGGCCAGCGCGTCGACGATATTGGTCGGCAGGCCGAGCGACTGCCGCTCCTTGGGTCCGACGCGCACGTCGACGCCCTGGGCCTGGCCCTCGAAGATGCCGTCGAAGGTGCGCTGCAGGGTGTCGGTGAAGACGAACGACCCGGAGATGAAGGCGGTGCCGAGCACCACCGACAGCAGCGTCAGCGCCAGCCGCACCTTGTGCGCGGCGAGATTGCGCAAGGCCACCTTGCGCATGGGGTTGGCCCGACCCGCCACCCGACCGCCGCCCCTCATCGAACCGCTTCGCGATGCTGTGTTCACCTGGTCTCCAGCGCCTTCATCCGGTCGAGGATCGAATCCTGGGTCGGATCGCGCAGCTCGTCGACGATCCGGCCGTCGGCCAGGAAGACCACCCGGTCGGCGTAGGCGGCGGCGCGCGGATCGTGGGTCACGATGACCACGGTCTGCCCGAACTCGTCGACCGAGGCGCGCAGGATCGACAGCACCTCACCGGAGGAATGCGAATCCAGGTTGCCGGTCGGCTCGTCGCCGAAGATGATCTCCGGCTTGCCGACCAGCGCGCGCGCACACGCGACGCGCTGCTGCTGACCACCGGACAGCTCGCTCGGCCGGTGATCGAGCCGGTCACCGAGACCGAGCCGCTTGACCACCGTGTCGAGCCACTCCTGATCGGGCTTGCGGCCGGCGATGTCGAGCGGCAGGGTGATGTTCTCCAGCGCCGTCAGCGTCGGGACCAGGTTGAACGCCTGGAAGACGAAGCCGATGCGGTCGCGGCGCAGGGCCGTCATCTGCTTGTCCGACAAGCCGGTCAGGGCGGTGTCACCGATGCGGACCGAGCCCGCGCTCGCGCTGTCGAGACCGGCCAGGCAGTGCATCAGCGTGGACTTGCCCGAGCCGGAGGGGCCCATGATCGCGGTGAACTCGCCCCTGGCGAAGTCGGCCGACACCCCGTCCAGGGCCTTGACCTGGGTATCTCCCGAGCCGTACAGCTTGACCAGATCGTGCGCGGCGGCCGCGATCGAGGTGGCGGGAGCCGCGTCGGCGGCCTCGGTGCCCGTGGCGTGCGAAGTCATGGTGTCCAGTCTGTCTGTCCACCGCGCACCGCGCCATCCGGGATTCCCCCTAGGCCCCAGGAATAACCCATTCGAACGCCGGAGACTTCGAGCGCGCGCCCTCCGCCGTCCGGGAACGGTTCGGTTCGCCGAGTTCGGCGAGCAGTTCCTCGGTGAGGCCGACCAGGCTCGCCAGCGTGTCCGGGGTGAACCAGTCCGGGCGGGTGGCGAACAGGATGTCCTCGGAGGCGGTGTTGCCGCTGGCGCCGGGCGCGAACGGGCACCCGCCGAGGCCACCGAGCGCGCCGTCGACCATGTCGGCGCCCGCCGCGACGGCTGCGAGGGTGTTCGCGACACCCATGCCCCAGGTGTCGTGGCCGTGGAAGACGATCCGGCGCGGCGGCGTCTGCGCCCGCACGGCCGCGACCAGCGCGTTCACCTGCCCGGGGTGGGCCTGGCCGAGGGTGTCGGCGAGGACGATGTCCGCGGCGCCCTCGGTACGCGGGTCGGCGGCGATGGCGAGCACCCTGGCCGGGTCCACCTGACCGTCGAACGGACAGGTGAACGTGGTGGCCAGGCACAGCTGGATCTCGCCGCCCGCCTCGCGCGCCAGCTGGATCGCGTCGGGCATCGCGGCCACCGAGGCTTCGGTGTCGCGCCCGATATTGGCCTGGTTGTGCGCGTCCGATACCGAGAAGCAGTACTGGAAATTGCGCGCCCCGGCCGCCGCCGCCTTCTCGACATGGCGCGGCGTGGCCACCCACACCCAGCATTTCGCCAGCTCATCGGGGGTGAGCGCGGCGATCAGCTCGAGCGAGTTGGCCATCGGCGGCACGAGATCCGGCCGGGCCATCGAACCGATCTCCAGCGCGGGCACCCCGGCGGCGAGCAGCCGCCGCACGATGTCGACTTTGCGCTCGGTCTCGAGCACCTTGCCGGTGAGCTGCAGACCGTCGCGCAGCGTCACATCCCGCAGCAGCGGGGCCGTCATCGCGGATCCGATTCCCGCGCAGGCACACACATCACCCCGCCGCACGGCTTGTCGCCGACGCTGGCCGGGGTCGGATGGACGGTCGGGCGCACATGGCCCGGACCGCGCTGTTCCCACTTGCTGCGCACCGGTGGGCGGCGCCTGCCGTGTACTCGCCTGCTCACTTCGCCTCCAGCGCGTCGATCTGGTCGTCACTCATCCCGAGCAGTTCGCCGAGCACCGCTCTGGTGTGCTCGCCGAGATCGGGGCCGACGTTCCGGATCGGCAGCGACTGTTCCCCGATCACCGGGACGATGCCGGGGAACCCCACCTGCTTGGGTTCCGGCTCGCCCACGTCGACGGGGAACGTCTGGATCATATTCCGTGCCCGGTACTGCTCGTCGGCCACGATGTCGGCGGCGGTGTAGATCGGGCCGCACGGGATGGCCGCGTCGTCGAGCAGTTTCAGCGCCTCGTCGCGGGTGTGCCGGATCGTCCATTCGGCGATCGCGGCGTCGAGCCGCTCGCGGTGCCGCCAGCGGCCCGCGTTGTCGGCCAGCTCGGGATCGGCCGCCAGGTCGGTGCGGCCGATGAGCCCCATGTACCGCTGGAAGATGGCGTCGCCGTTGCCGCCGATGATGATGCTGTAGCCGTCGCTGGTCGGGTAGGCGTTGCTGGGCGCGATGCCCTCCATCCGGCCGCCCACCCGCTCGCGATTGATCCCGTAGGCGAGGTGGTCGGGTACCAGCGACTCCATCACCGACAGGATCGACTCGTTGAGCGCCACGTCGATGATCCGCTCGGCCTGCGGCACCGGCCCGCTGACCCGTTCCCGCTGGAACAGCGCCATCACGGTGCCGAAGGCCGCGTAGATGCCCGCGATCGAGTCACCGATCGAGACACCGACGCGCACCGGCGGCCGGTCCGGATCGCCGACCAGCTCACGCAGGCCGCCGACCGCCTCCGCGACCGCGGCGAAACCGGGCCGCGCGGCCATCGGCCCGGTCTGGCCGTAGGCGGAGATCCGCGTGATGACCAGCTTCGGGTTCGCCTCCTCGAGCACCTCCGGACCGAGCCCCCACTTCTCGAGCATGCCGGGCCGGAAGTTCTCCAGCAGCACATCGCAGTGCCGCACGAGGTCGAGCACCACCGCCCGGCCCGCTTCGGTGCGCAGGTCGAGCACGATCGACTTCTTGTTGCGGTTCACGGTGCGGTACAGCATGGACGTGTCGCCACCGTAGAGCCGCCAATTGCGCAGCTCATCGCCCGTTCCGGGCCGTTCGACCTTGATCACCTCGGCGCCGAAATCACCAAGGATGCGTCCGGCGGTGGGAGCGGCCACATAGTTGCCGAGTTCCAGGACCCGCACTCCGTCCAACGGCCGAATAGAGTTGTCCGCCACCCAGCGACCTTAGCGCCTGCCCGCCGCCGCGCGATGCGGCGGGAGGTCTCAGCTGGCCAGGAGCTCGGGCTCCTCGACGATCGAGTAGTGCTCGGCGTTGCCCGCGATGACGGTGCTCGCGCGGCCGTCGACGCCGATCGGGATGTCGCCGGCGAGGGTGATGCGGGTCAGGCGGCGGGGCTGGTCGTCGTAGTCGTCGATCGCGTAGTGCTGGGTGGCGCGGTTGTCCCAGATGGCGACGTCGCCGTCGGCCCAGGTCCAGCGGGTGGTGTTCTCCAGCCGCGTCACCCGGTCCTGGAACAGGCGGAACAGCGCCTGCGACTCGCTGGTGGACAGGCCGACGAAGTTCTTCACGAAGTGCCCGAGCAGCAGCGCGCGCTCGCCCGTCTCCGGGTGCACGCGCACCACCGGGTGCTCGGTCTCGTAGTAGGTGGACTGGAACTCCGCCCGGTACTCCTCGGACTTCGGGCGCAGCGGCTCGACATTGCGGGCGGCGTAGTCGTAGACGTTGGTGTGCACCGCGCGCAGATTGTCGGCGAGCAGTTTGAGCGGCTCGGGCAGCGAGTTGTACGCGGCCACCGTCGAGGCCCAGGTGGTCGAGCCGCCGTAGGTCGGCAGGTACTCGGCGCGCAGGATCGAGGCCTTGGGCACCCGGTCGACGAAGGTGACGTCGGTGTGCCAGGAATTGGCGCGGCCGTTCTCGGAGTCGATGGCCAGACTCTTCACCCCCTGTGAGGTCACCGTCGGGTGCGGGGTGGTCGGGCTGCCGAGCAACTGAGCGAACTCGTGCTGACCGTCCTCGGTGAGGTGGTCCTGGCCGCGGAAGAAGATCACCTTGTGCTCGTTGAGCGCGCGCCGGATGGTCGCGACGGTCGCCGCGTCGAGGTCACCGCCGAGGCGGACGCCGTCGACCCGCGCGCCGATGTGGGCGCCGAGCTTGGTCACCGTCACGGTGGCTGGGGTGGCGTGGTCGACCGTCATGGGGATCACCTCTGTCGTTGTGGAACGGTTGATGCGCGTCAAGCACACCGCGAAATCCGTTCCACTGACAGGTTTTCTCTCGGGGTGATCGGAACGGCTCAGCCGAGGTTCTCCCGCAGGTAGGCCAGGTCGTCGGCGACACCGTCGACGGGGGTCTCCAGGATGACCGGCGCGCCCGCGGTGCGGCACACCTCGGCCAGCAGCTGCGGATCGATGGTGCCCTCGGCGAAGTTGGCGTGCCGGTCGGCGCCGGAATCGAACTCGTCGCGCGAGGAGTTCAGGTGCACCAGGTCGATCCGGCCGGTGATGCCCTTGATCCGCTCGACGATGCCGACCAGGTCCTCCCCGCCCGCCCACGCGTGGCAGGTGTCGAGGCAGAACCCGGCGCCGTAGTCACCGACCGCGTCCCACAGGCGGGCGATGGTGTCGAAGTGCCGCGCCATGGCGTGATTGCCACCCGCGGTGTTCTCGATCAGGATCGGCACCGCGAAGCCGCCCTTGTCCTGCTGACGTTCGAACAGCTTGCGCCAGTTGTCGATTCCGGTGTCGAGCTCGGCGTCGGAGCGCACGTGCCCGCCGTGCACGACCAGGCCGAACGCGCCGAGCTCGGCGGCGGCCTTCGCCTGCTGGGCCACGGCGTTGCGCGAGGGCATCCGCAGCCGATTGTTGAGGCTGGCCACATTGATCTGATACGACGAGTGCACGACGACATCGATCGGACTGGCCAGGATCTCGGCGGTCTTCGGATGCGGCTGGGGTTTGTCCCAGCTCTGTGGATCGACCACGAACATCTGGATGACCTCGGCGCCGAGCTTCTCACCGAAGCCGATCGGATCGCTCTCGTCACGAACGTGTGCTCCAATGCGCATGATGCCACCCTAATCCGCGGCACCGACACCGATCGCCGGATGTTGCGGACCGGGGGCTTCGAGAGATACATCGGTAGAATTTCGACGGGTGCTCTTGCCCTGGAGGGGGTGACTTCGCGGTGTTGCGCAAAGGCGACGTGTTCGCCGGGTACACGATCCGGCGCGTGCTCGGCCACGGCGGGATGGGGGTGGTCTACCTGGCCCGTCATCCCCGATTGCCCCGGCTCACCGCGCTCAAGCTGCTCAGTCGCGACCTGTCGGCCGACGCGGAGATCCGGCACCGCTTCGAACGCGAGGCCGACCTCGTCGCCCAGCTCGAGCACCCGAACATCGTCAACGTCTACGACCGCGGCACCGAGGACGACCAGCTCTGGATCTCGATGCAGTTCGTGGCGGGCACCGATGTGGCCACGGCCGATGTCAATGTGCTCACGCCGGGCCGGGCCGTGCAGATCGTGGCCGAGACCGCGACCGCGCTGGACTTCGCGCACGCCAGCGGGGTGCTGCACCGCGATGTGAAACCGGCCAACATCCTGCTGGCCAAACCGCCGATCGGGCGCCCGGAACGGGTGGTGCTCACCGACTTCGGCATCGCGGCCGTGCGCGACAGCGAGACGACGCTGTCCTCCGCGGGCAGCATCACCGCCACCCTGGCCTACGCCGCGCCGGAACATCTGGCAGGCGCCCCGCTCGATCACCGGGCCGACCAGTACTCGCTGGCCTGCACGCTGTTCTGGATGCTCACCGGGTCGGTGCCGTTCGCCGGGCCCAATCCGGCCGCGGTGATCCAGGCCCACCTGAGCAGGCCGGTGCCGCCGCTGCGCAGCCTGCGCCCCGATCTGCCGCCGACCCTGGACGCCGTGCTGGCCAGGGGCACCGCCAAGCGCGCCGACCTGCGCTACGACAGCTGTGCCGAATTCGCCGAGGCGGCCAAGGCCGCGTTGTTCGCGGTGCCGGGCCCGTGGCAGCAGATGAGGCAGCCCACCGCGACCGGGGTGATCCTGCGTGCGCGCGAACCCTATCCGCCGCATCAGTATTCGCGTCCGGCCACACCGCCGCAGCCGTATCCGCAGGCACCGCCGCACACTCACGTCACCCCGGCGCAGCCACATCCGCAACCGGCGCCGCCGCGACCGTCGACGGGCAACACCGCCGTCCCGCCGCGCCGGGGCACCCAGCGCCGCGGCACGATCGACTTCCCCGGCGGCCGTAATCATCCCGGCTACATCGTGCCGCCCCAGCCCCGGCGGCCACCGTGATCGGCGGCGTCGCGTCGGTCCCCGCGCGAGCAACCATCCGCGCGGTCGGCGACTGCTAAGGTTTCGTTGATTTTCCCGTGGCGGGCCACCCGGCCGCGGCTTTCTTGCTGTACGCGCGTGCGCTGGTGGGTCCCGGAGCACGGCGGGAAGTGGAGCAGACAATGCTGGCCAACGGAGATGTCTTCGCCGGCTACGTCATCGAACGGCAGCTCGGCCGTGGTGGCATGGGATCGGTCTACCTCGCCAAGCATCCGCGCTTGCCGAGGATGACAGCGCTGAAGTTGCTCAACCGGGAGATGTTCTTCGACGCGGAGGTCCGCGCGCGGTTCGAGCGGGAGGCCGATCTGGTCTCGCGCCTGGACCACCCGAACATCGTCACCGTGTACGACCGCGGTCTCGACGACGAACAGCTGTGGATCTCCATGCAGTTCATCGACGGTGTCGACGCCGCCTCGGTGGACCCGCAGACGCTGCCGCCCGCCCGCGCGCTGCAGATCGTGAAGGAGACCGCCGACGCGCTCGACTACGCGCACGGCATGGGCGTGCTGCACCGCGACGTGAAGCCGGCCAACATCCTGCTCGCCCGCTCCGGCGCCGGCCGCGGCGAACGCGTCTACCTCACCGACTTCGGCATCGCCCGCCTGCGCGACGACACCGGTCATCTCACCCAGACCGGGACCTTCACCGCGACCCTCGCCTACGCCTCCCCCGAGCAGCTCACCGGCGCGTCGCTGGATCACCGCTCCGACCAGTACTCACTGGCGTGCACGCTGTTCTGGCTGTTCACCGGGTCGGGACCGTTCACCGCGACCAATCCCGCCGCCGTCATCCAGGGGCACCTGCAGCAACCGCCGCCACCGCTGAGCAGCGTGCGGCCCGGCCTGTCGTACGCGCTGGACAGCGTGCTCGCCAAGGCCATGGCCAAGCGGCCCGACGACCGGTTCGACTCCTGTTCGGACTTCGCGGCCGCCGCCCTGACCGCGCTGAACAATCCCAGCGCGCCCGCGCTGCCGATCGTCGGCCAGCGCCCCACCACCGGCGGTGCGATGCCGATCACCGGCGGCGGACAGCGCCCGACGACGGGCGGCGCGATCCCGCAGACCGGCGCGCCGTATCCCGTGGCCAATCAGAACCCGATGACCGGCGGCCCGATGCACACCGCCACCCAGGGCCCGATGACCGGCGGGCCGATGCACACCCAGGGTCCGCTGACCGCGGGTCCGATGCCGAATCAGCAGCTCACCGGTGGTGCCGCGACGCAGAACCCGTACACCCAGCAGTCGCGGCCGCAGTACAACCAGACACCGCCCGCGCCGCCGCGTCCGCCGTCGAGCAACTTCACGCAGTATCCGCAGCGCCCGCCGTCGAAGTCCAACACCGGGCTGATCGTCGGCATCATCGTCGCCGTGGTCGTGGTGGTGCTGCTGGTCGTGGTCGGTGTCGCGCTCAGCGGCAGTGATTCCGGTGGCGGTGGGACCTCCACGACGACCTCGACGGCCGCGGGCAAGCACGTCACCCCGAACGCCGACGCGATCAGCGCCGAGTTCAGCCGCATGGTGCCCGCCACCACCGACGGCGACATCGGCTACAACGGCGCCTCCTGCTGGGAGACCGATTCCAGCTACACGCCCTCGGCCAACGAGGGCGACCCCGACTTCGGGGCCTGGGCCTGGCAGTGGCGCTGCTACGACGGCGGCGGCAGCAACGGCAACGACCCGTTCTACCGGATCTACGTCTACAACTCGGCCGCCGATGTGCAGGCAGTGATCAACGGGCTGCCCACCAACACCAAGTCGCTCGACACCAACGGCGGCAAGCAGTACACCAACTACAAGTTCACCGACAACGGCAACAAGATCATCACCCAGTTCACCGGCGATCCCGACCGCGCCCAGTTCCTGATGTTCACCGACGGCTACGGCGAGGCCGACGAGTTGTTGCGCTGGTGGCGTTCCGCGCCGCTGAACTGACCTGGATGATCGACGAGAGCGGCGTCTTCGCCGGATACACCATCGAGCGGCTGCTCGGCCGCGGCGGCATGGGCTCGGTGTATCTGGCCCGGCATCCCCGGCTGCCACGGCGCACGGCGATGAAGCTGCTGAACCGGGAACTGTTCTTCGACACCGAGATCAGGGCCAGGTTCGAACGCGAGGCCGACCTGGTCGCGCAGCTCGAGCATCCGAACATCGTCACCGTGTACGACCGCGGTGTCGAGGACGAGCAGCTGTGGATCTCGATGCGCTACATCGACGGTTCCGACGCGGCCTCACTGCCGCCGCCGGTCGACGCGGCCAGGGCGGTGCGCATCGTCGCCGAGACCGCGGCGGCGCTGGACTTCGCGCACAGCAGGGGCGTGCTGCACCGCGATGTGAAGCCGGCCAACATCCTGCTCGAGCCCGTCGACGGCGGGGAGCGGGTGTATCTCACCGATTTCGGTATCGCGCGGTTGCACGACGACAAGGCCGCCAAACTCACCCAGACCGGAACCTTCACGGCCACCCTGGCTTTCGCGTCCCCTGAGCAGCTGTCCGGTATCGCCCTCGACGGCCGCGCCGACCAGTACTCCCTGGCCTGCACCCTGTTCCGACTGCTCACCGGCGCCACCCCGTTCGAGGCGGGCAACCCCGTCGCGGTCATCCAGGGCCACCTGCAGCAGCCGCCGCCCCGCGCGAGCGCCCTGCGCCCCGGCCTGCCGCCCGCCCTCGACGCCGTGATCGCGCGCGGCATGGCCAAGCGACCGGCCGAACGCTTCCCCACCTGCGCGGAGTTCGCCGCGGCCGCCGCCCGGGCCCTGGCGAATCCCGCCGCCGCACAACCGTTCCCACCGTCTTCGCCGACCGCGGCCTACCAGTACACCCCCGCATCCGGGTACCCGCTCGCAGGAACGCCGTTCACCGGTCCAGACCCCCGAACGCCGAATCCCGCGCACGCCAACGCTTCCCCGTCGACACCTGGCATGCCGCAGGCCGTATGGGGTGGGGCTCAGCCGTCATCACCGGAGGTACCGCAAGCCTCGCACGGCGCGTGGCAGGCACCGTCCCCGTCGAGCGGGGCCCAGCCGTTCCCACCCGGAGCATCGCAGGCTTCGTCAGGCGCTGCGCCGCAGCCGTCATCACCAGAGGCCGCGTGGGGCGTGGCGCGGCCGGGCATGCCGCAGGGTTCCTGGGCCGGTACCCAGCCGTCGCCGGTGGAAGGTGTATGGAGTGGTGCGCCGCAATCGTTCACGCCGCCCCGGGCGGGTGGGGTGGGGGCTGGTGGCGGATCGGGGCGGCCGCAGGATCGGGGTGTGCGGCGGTCGAATGTGGCCGACGACTATCTCGGACGCGACCGGCATTCGCGGTGGAAGGCGACGCCGGTGGGGTGGGTGGCGGCGCTGGTGCTGTTCGGGATGGTCGGCTGGCTGATCTTCGGGCAGCTGACCGGGCCGGATGACGCGAGCGCCGGTACGACCACGACCGAATCACCCACGCCCACCACCACTGCCGCCGCCCAGCGCCCCACGACCACCACCAAGCCCACCACCGATCGCCAGATCGTCGGTGCCAACGCGGCCACCCTCAGCGCCGAGTTCCCGGCAATGCTGCCGGCCACCACCGCGAGCACCCTGGTGCACGCCGGGTCGGGCCTGGACAACGCGGGCTGCTTCGCCTACGACCGCACCACCGCAAGCCGCGACACCGACGACGCCGACATGGGCGACTGGCTGGTCATGTGGCACTGCTTCGGCGGCGGCAACAAGGCGATCTACGAGTTCTTCCTGTACCCGTCGGCGGCCGAGGCGGCGCGGGCCGTCGACGCGCTGCCCGCCAACGACGCCCGCGCCGCGTCCCACACCGGCCACGGCTACACGAATTTCGTGCTGCACGACAGCCAGCCGCTCTCGCCGCGCATGGTCACCCGCTTCGACGCCGACCCGGACCGCGCGGCCGTGCTCATGTACAGCCGCGGCTTCATCGCCGACGAGGCCGAGATGCTCCAATGGTGGCAGCGCGCGCCGCTGGTCTAGCGCGCGGCGGCCCGCGTCAGGGTGAAGTAGGTGAAGTCGCGGACCGGCTCGTATCCGATGGCCTGGTAGATCTTGTTCGAGGTCGGATTCGCCAGGTCGGTGAACAGGCAGGCATCGCCGCCCTCGGCCCGGATGACGCCGGAGACGGCGGCCGTCAGCGCGCTCGCGAACCCGTTGCCACGGTGTTGCGGAGGCGTGTACACCGGCCCGATCCTGGCCCAGCCGAGGACCTGCACCTGCCGGGCGACCAGCGCGACCGCCTCGCCGCCGTGCTCCCACAGCCACCAGAACCCGCCCTCGATCCGCTGCCGGACGGCGTTCTCGTCCAGGTGCGGCGGGTCGCCGATCTCACGATAGAACTCCTGCGCGAAAGACCAGCACAGCGCGAGGTCATCGAGGGTGGCCAGCCGTGGCTTCCCCTCGGCGGGCGGCACCGTCAAGGTGCCGAGCCGGAACAACCGCGCGGAGAACAAGGGCGACGCGGAACCGCCGGTGCTTTCGGTCCAATGCCGCGCGAAGGCCGCCGCATCGGCCTGCACGCCTTCGACGCTGGTGGACGCGGTGCCCTCGGCCGCGAAGGCGTCGGCCACGGCGGCGACACTGCCCGCGGGCAGGTCGCCGAGGTAGACCCGCCCGCCGTAGGCGCTGGTGGCGACGCCGACCACCGCACCGGTGTCGTCGCGCACGGTCAGGAATCTGATCCCGGCGCCGCCCGCTCGACCGGCGAGCTCGTTGGCCACGCCGGTCGCGATCACCGTGTGCCGCAACGGGTCGCGCCGCAGGAAGGCCTCGGCGGTGGTCATGAACTGGGCCGCGTCTCCGGTGATGTCGATCCGCATGGGTTCGACGGTAGGCCCGGAGCGGGCGGATCGCACTCGAATTGTGCTGCGGTTCAGCTCTTCCCGAGCGCCTCGCGGTCGGTGCGCAGCTTCAGCAGGATCAGTCCCGCGGTGCAGGCCAGGATCAGGCCCGCGACAGTGACCTCCACGTGCAGGCCCGCGATACCGAGCCCGGCGCCGACGAGTCCGCCGACGAAGAACAACCAGCCCATGACCCGCGCGACGACCGCGACAGCGCGATTGCCCGGCGGGTTCGACAGTGCGTGCTGAACATTTGCCGCCGCGACCGAATCGCCGTTCGCCGCTGCGGGTTCCAGCCGGGGTGTCGAGTAAGCTCCCATCAGATTCTCCTCGGTGACGCCGATCAGATTCTTGCGTCGCGCAACCTTCGCGCGTCAGGGGTCTCGTTCCGGGCGTCTCATGCGTAACTTTGCTCACACACGCTACGACTCGGCGACGCCGATCGCGCGCGACACGTCCCCGCGACACGCTGACGAAATCAATCCGATATCTGACTCATGAGCATTTAAAATGCTATCTTTCGCCACTCCTGCACTACTGTGAGGCGACTCGAAGTCGACGAGGAGTGCACGCGATGGATGACAGCAGGGCCAAGATCGTAGGTCCGGCAATCGCTGTTGGCGCGGTGTCGCTCGGTCTGATCGTCATCGGCGCCTGCGGTGTGGGACAGCAGGATGTCTACGTCCCGCCACCGCCCCTGCGGGCGAATCTCGCCGCCGCGCCGAGCCCGGTCGCCGACGAGACGACATCGACCACGACCCGGGTGCCGATCCCGCCGTCACCCACCTGGCGGATCGCGCCGTACATGTCGCCGCGGAAACCGTTCAGCCTCAGCTCCACCGAGACCTCCCCGTCGGAGCGGCCGCCCGAGGGCGAGTCGACCGAGTCCGCCCCGCCCGAGGCCGCCACCACCGAATCGCGCCCGCCGGAGACGACCACCGAGGATCACTCGACGACGACCGCGCCGCGCCCCACCACCACCCGGCCGCGGCCCACGTTCACCACCCCGCCGCGCACCATCCGGCCCACGACCGAACCCGAGGTCGAGGAAACCACCGAGACGACCGAACCGGACCTGCCGACAACCCAATCCCACGACCGCGCCGTCCCGACCACCACCACCCCGGTCGAACCCACCACCACGGAACCGGCCGTCACCGTCGACGCGGGCTGACACAGCGATGGTGCGCACCCCGGCGGGGCACGCACCATCACCGCTCGGTCCTACAGCTCCGGCAGGTCGTACTCGCCGACGCGGTCGGCCAGCACCCGCCGATGCTCCAGCGCGCCGCCGAGTGTCTGCCCGATCGCGGTCAACCGGGCGACGTAGTGGCTCACCGGATACTCGGCCGTGACGCCGATACCGCCGTGCATCTGGATCGCTTCGCGACCGATGTGGTCGGCCGATCGCCCGACCTGCAGCCGGGCGCGGGAGGCCACCACCGGATCGTTGCCGCCGTCGGCCAGCGCCGCCGTCGCGAAAAGGCTCATGCTGCGGGCCAGTTCGAGCGAGACGTAGCAGTCGGCCGCGCGCTGGGTGAGCGTCTGGAACTTCGACAGCGTGACCCCGAACTGCTTGCGGGTCCTGAGGTATTCGGCGGTCAGGGTCAACGCGACCTCCATCGCGCCCACCGCCTCCGCGCACAGCGCCACCTGCGCGTGCCCCTGGGCCAGCGCGATCTGTTCGGCCGCGTCGACGGTGTCGCCGAGCAGTTCGCCCGTGGCGCCGTCGAATTCGAACTGCGCGGCGCGCCTGCCGTCGAAGGTCCGGTAGGTGGTCTTGCGCACGCCCGCGCCGTTCGGATCGACCAGCAGCAGGCCGACCCCGCCGCCGGGCAGCACCGCGCTGACGATGAGTTCGTCGGCGCAGTCGCCGCGCAGGACGGGGTTCTTCACCCCGCTCAGCGCGTAGCCGTCGCCCTGGGCGTTCGCGGCTGTGGTGACCTCGGTGGACGGCCAGCGCTGCCCTGGTTCGTCGTGGGCGAAGGCCAGCAACGTCTCCCCGGCGGCCAGCGCGGGCAGCAGCCGGGAGCGCTGCTCGGCGCTGCCTGCCAGGCGCAGCAGCTCGGCGGGGACGACCACCGCGTCGAGCACCGGTTCCGGGGCGAGGGCGCGGCCGAGTTCCTCCTGCACCAGCATCGCCTCGACCGGACCGGCGCCGACCCCGCCGTCGTCCTCGTCGATGGTCAGGCCGAGCACGCCGAGGTCGGCCAGCTGCTTCCAGACCGTGCGGTTCCAGCCGAGGTCGGTGTCGCCGATCTTGGTCAGCGCCTCGGCGTCGTAGGACCGGTGCAGCAGTTCGCGCACCGTGTCCCGCAGCATCGTCTGTTCTTCGGTGAGTTGGAGATCCATGTCAGCGCCTCACAATCCGAGGATCGTGGAGGAAATGATCGAGCGCTGGACCTCGCTCGAGCCTCCGTAGATGGTGACCTTGCGATAGTTCAGATAGCCGGGTCCGGCGTGCTGGGCCCAGCCGGGCGAGGCGATGCCGTCGGCCTCGACCGGGAGCGCGTCGGCGCCCGCGATCTCGAGCAGCAGTTCGGTGGCCGCCTGCTGTAGCTCGGTGCCCTTGAGCTTGAGCACCGAGGAGGCCGGATTCGGCTTGCCGTCGGCGGAATTGGAGACCACGCGCAGCTGGGTCAGTTCCAGCGCGAGCAGTTCGTTCTCCAGTTCGGCGACCCTGGCGGCGAAGACCGGGTCCTCCATCAGGGTGCCGTGGCCCGTCCTGGTCTGGCGCGCGTAGTCCTTGGCGAGCCCGATCTTGACCTTCGTCTTGCCGACGCCGGTGATCGAGGTGCGCTCGTTGCCCAGCAGGAACTTGGCGTAGGTCCAGCCCTGGTTCTCCTCGCCGACGAGCTGGTCGGCGGGCACCCGGACGTTCTCGAAGAACACCTCGTTCACCTCGTAGCTGCCGTCGATCAGCTTGATCGGGCGCATGGTGACACCGGGCGACTTCACGTCGAACAGCAGGAACGAGATGCCCGCCTGCTTCTTGGGCGCGTTCGGGTCGGTGCGCACCAGGCAGAAGATCCAGTCGGCGTACTGGCCGAGGGTGGTCCAGATCTTCTGGCCGTTGACGATGTAGGAATCGCCGTCGCGTACCGCGGTGGTGCGCAGCGAGGCGAGGTCGGACCCGGCGTCTGGCTCGGAGAAGCCCTGGCACCACCAGATGTCGAGCGCGGCGGTGGGCGGGAGGAAGCGCTGTTTGAGCTCCTCGGAACCGAACTGGGCGATCACCGGGCCGACCATGGAGGCGTTGAAGGTGAGCGGCTCGGGCACCGAGGCCAGCTGCATCTCGTCGAGCCACAGGTGGCGCTGCATCGGCGTCCAGTCCTTGCCGCCCCAGGCCACCGGCCAGTTGGGTACGGCCAGGCCGTGGTCGTTGAGGATCTTGTTGGCGGTGACGATGTCGTCACGGGACAGCTCGTGTCCGTACCTCACGCGGTCACGGATCTCGACCGGGATCTCGGTCGTGTAGAAATGCCGGAGCTCGTCGCGGAAGGCGACCTCTTCAGGGGAAAGGGCTATCTTCATCCGGGTCTCCCAGCGTGGTTGGTAGCCGTCGACAAAAACTTACCCCCGGGTAAGCCGCAGTGTCGACTACATCACACTTGTCCGTGCCGCCGTGCCAACGACGGCACGCCAGCCGGTGACACGGCGACCCGGACACGGACCTGGTACCTTCCCAGACGGGCCGGGGCACCGGCGTGAGAGCAGCCACCGAGGAGTCACGGGTGAACGGCAGATCCATCGCAGGCAGGGCAGCGGCGGTCGCCGCGGCGAGCATGGGCGCGCTGGCACTGCTGGCACCGTCCGCGAGCGCGGCCCCGATCGATGACGCCATCACCCACCTGACCCACGTCGCCGGCGAGGACACCGCCGCCAAGGCGGGCGTCGGCGCGCTCGACAGCTTCACGAAGATGGTCGGCTCCGACACCCTGCGCGACATCTCGGCGCAGTTCATCCCGTTCTCCTACGCCGCGCCCACGTTCGGCTGCGGCAGCAACGGCCCGATCACCACGATCATCGCCGCCGCCACCTTCGAGGGTCCGGGCCCGCGCACCGAGACGAGCCTGACCCCCGGTGACATCCGGTTCAGCGCCAGCCCGCGGCACACCGGTTTCGCGCTGTCCTCCGGCCTGAACGTGGCCTGGGTGAACGTGAACACCGGCCAGAGCGGCATCGTCCCGCTCGACGATCTGACCGAGTTCGGTTCGCCCTCGCTGTCGAAGACCGTGCACAGCGGCGCCGGCACCGTGGTCGCCTCGATGTGGGGCACGATCGACTACCCGGGCGCGCGCTGCGTGATGACGCCGACCGTCGGCACGTTCGTCGTCCCGGATCTGCCCGTCGAGCCCGCGCCCGCGCCCGCCGCGCCGCCCGCGCCCGAACCGCAGGCCGCCAACCCCGGCTCCGGCGAGGCGAACGGCGGCGCACCGAAGGCGGCCGCACCCGAAACCCCCGCTCCCGCACCGGCTCCGGCGCCCGCTCCCGCGCAGACCTCGCAGCCGGCTCCCCCGCCCGCGCCGTCCGCGGTCACCGTCGGCGGCTGATCCGCCCGGCTACCGCCTGAGCGATCAGCCGACGGGGCGGATCCGCAGGACGGTGCCTTCCTCGGAACCGGCGAGCAGCGCGGACGAGTCGGTGGGATCGGCGACGACCGCGGTCAGTGGCTGGGTGGCGAGCACCGTGCAGGTAGCGCCGGTGGTCGGGTCGACGCGCACGAGGTGCCCGGCCAGCGTGGTGACGTAGAGGTCGCCGTCGCGCACCACGAGGTCGTCGACGAAATCGGGCAGCGCGCCGAACGAGGTCAGGTCGGCGATCGGGGTGGCCTGGGCCGGATTCGAGCGGGACAGGCGCAGCACCCGGCCGACCGGTGCGCCACCGCCCGCGACGTGGTTGGCGGTCACGTAGACCGAATCACCGGAGACGACAACACCGTTGGGCCCGTCGATCGAGACCGCGGCCCACCAGTCCATGTCCTCGCTGCCGTCAGCGCGCAGGCGGTGCACGCCGTTGGCGGTGGTCACGTAGAGGTTGCCGTCGGCGTCGAAGGCGGCGCCGTTGGGTTGCGGGAAGCCGGTGGCGAACGGCGTCGGCGTCGGATTCGCGGCGGCCGGGTCGAAGCGGACGATGCCGCCCGAACCCGCAAGCGGCGAATTCCCCGTCACGACATAGAGCAGCCCGTCGGGGCCGAGCCGGACCGCGCCTGGGGCGGCCACTTCCACCGTCGCTGTCAGTCTGCCGTCGCGGTCGTAGCGCTGGACCTCCCCGCGCAGGACTCGCGAGACCCACAGGGCGCCATCGGCGTCGATGCCGAAGTTCTCCGACCAGTCCAGCAGCGGGACGCTCGAGCGGATGGCGACATCCTGGCCGGCGCGCCCGCAGTTCGAGGCGGGGGCGGCGTTCGCGGTGCCGTTGCCGAGGGCGGCGGTGGTGACGAGGGCCGCGCCGACGGCAACGTGGGCGACGCAACGGCGGAACGACGACATGGAAGACCTCGACTCTTGTTGACCCGGCTCGACGCGCGAAAGTCTAACGGCTACCGCCGGGTAGTGGTTTGTCCGAATGCGTGGGGGTCCCGTCTGGCCGCGACCACAACGATCACGCGAGGTGGTGCCCTTGTCGCGCAGGACGATTCGACCAGCGGTAATAATCGGAGGGTGCCCTACTTCGACAGCGCCCGTGGACGGCTGCACTACCGGCGTTGGTCGGTCGACGCCGCGGCCGCCACGGTGGTCCTGCTGCCGGGCACGGGTCAGCACAGCGGGCACTACCACCGCTTCGCCGCGGCGCTGGAGCGGACGGCGCGGATCGAATTGTGGACGCTCGACACGGCGGGCCAGGGCCTGAGCGAGGGCGACCCGGACGCACCGGGCACCATCGACGAACTCGCCGCCGACGCCCGCGGGCTGCTCGCCGAGGTCGGCGCCGGAACCAGACCGGTGCTGATGGGACATTCACTCGGCGCGGTCACCGCGCTCACCGTCGCCGCCGCGAACCCCGATGACCTGGGCGGACTCGTCGTCTGCGGGACGCCGCGCCGCGCCGCCGAGCTCGCGCCGCCCACGCGATTGCCGGTGCTCGCGGTGCACGGCGTCGACGATCGGCGGGCGCCCATCGATGTGATCCGGCTATGGACAGCGCGGCACGGATCGGTAGATTTGCGCGAGTACGCCGACGCCGGGCACGACCTGTTGCACGAACCGGTACAGCAGCGGGTGGCTGTCGATATCGCGGAGTGGGTCGTCGCCGCGGTGCGATGAACGATGAAGGGGGAACCGGTGCAACCGAATCGAACAGGACTGCCGAATACGGCCGCGCTCGGCCAGGCCGTGGACGAGGGCGGGCTGTGGATCGACGGCCTGCTGGTCGCCGACGGCGCGCCGGAACGCTGCGCCCAGCGCTACGAGCGCCTCGCCGACGCGGTGGACGCCCAGCTGGCGGCCCTCGGCGCCACCGAGGTCATTCCCGGCTTCGGCGGGCTCCCCTCCGGCGCCGCGCTGCGCACCGGCTTCGAGGGCAAGGCGGCCGACGCGCTGACGCAGCTGCGCGCCTACGCGAGCACCGCGCGCGAACTGGCCGCGGTGTTCCGCGCGGCGGGCGCGGCGTATCAGGAAGGCGACCGGGCGCTGTCCGACTCGGTCGCCAAGCTCGAAGTGCCGGGTGAGAGCCATGCGTAGCATCTCCGGCCGCACGCCAGGCACCGATCCCGACTACGTGCCCGTCATCGAGGTCTTCGACAATCTCTCGCACACCGAGATCTATCAGGCCGTCCGTCAGCTCGATCCGGCGGCGCTGAGCAACGCGGGTCAGCTGTTCCTGTCCACGTCCACCGGGCTCGGGGACGAGGTGGAGAACGCGCACGGCGAGATCAGGGCCGCCATCGCCGACGGCTGGCGCGGCGCCGCCGCCCAGCAGGCCGTCGACGCGGTCCGCGACTTCGAGCAGGCGGGCAGGAAGATCGCCGATGTGCTGACCGCGGTCGGCGTGCGCCTGTGCCAGGCGGGCGACGCGGCCGAATCGGTCCGCGCCGCCGTCGCCGAACCCGCGGCGGCACAACCCGATCCGTCGGCCGCCCTCATCGATTCCGAGCAGGCCGGGACCAATGCCGCGATCGTGCGGCAGGCCGAGAACGCGCGGCTGGACGCGGTGCGGGCGATGGAGACGATCTACGCCGGGGCCTTCGTACCGACGGGGTCGGGCGTGCCGGCGTTCCCGGACGTCACGTCGGGGCCAGGGGGTGCGGAGGTACCCGTCGCAGGCCTCGGATTCTCGGCGAGCGCCGCGAGCCCGGCGGCGACCGGCGCCGGCGCGACGGAGGGCGTCGTCGCCGCGGCCGATGTCCTGGTCGGCGCCGATACCGCTGTCGAGGTCGACGCCACCGTCGACGCCATCACCGCGGCGAGCGCGCAGGTCAACGGAACCATCTCGGCGGCAACGACATACGCGGCCACGGGGAGTGGACAGGCGACAACAGCACCCGCACAGGTGCTCACCGGCGGCGCGACTCCGAGCGTCACCGCTCCGGCGAGCGTGTCCGGCGTCCACGCCGCGACGACCGCTCCCCCTGGATACCTCGCCGCGACCGACACACGCCGCCGCCGTGACAACACGTCGACCACCGCGACCGGCGGTTCCGTGGGGTACGGCGCCGACACCGAAGGCACGGGTGCCGGCAACAGCAACACCGGCGACGATGCGGACGGCAGCGGCCACTTCAGCGACAACGGCCACCCTGAGGCCGGCGGCGGCAACCACAGCGGTGACGCCGGCGGCAGCGGGGCAGCCGGTGCGGCAACGCAATCCGCGGCGACCGGGTCCTCCCCGGGACCGCTGACCGGGGCCGCGACGAGCAGCGCGACTTCCGGCACGGAGACCGCACAGGCCTCCGCCGAAGGTCGGCAGGACGCGGTCGGGGCGAGCGGGGAGGCCGCGGCGGGGATGAGTGCCGGGGCGATCGGCGGGATGATGGGCGGCGCGATGGTGGCTGCCGACCACACCAGGCCGCCCGGTGGACCGCGTCCGCAGCCCAGGCAGGACGAGGACGAGGAAGACGACGATGACGACTTCCTGCGCTACCTCGACGAGGAGCCGACGTACCTCGAGCCCGCCGACGAGGTGAACGCCCTGATCGGCAAGATGGAGCCGACCAGCCCCGCCGTGCTCGGTGAGTGGACCGGCCGGGAGTGAACTGGCACCTCACCCCGGATCAGTTCGCGCTGGCCTGGGCGCGCACCGACGGCGACCGGATCCCGTATCCGCTCGCGGTCCGCGCCTCGGCCCGCGACACCGCCGAACGCGCCGCCAAGCAACCCGCGCTCGACGCCTGGTGCGCGCGGGTGCTCGACGCCGACCTGTCGGCGGCCTTGCGGGTACTCGCCAAGCCGGAGATCCGCGTGGAGGTGAGCGGCCGAGCCCCCGCGCCGGTCCGGATTCTCGGCGCCGTCACCGGTGACGTGGCCGTGCTCGCGGTCCAGGAACCGGGCAGCGCCGAGGACCGCGGCGGCGCCGTGCACGTCCAGGTCGGCAGCACGAAACGCTTCGCCGCCCAGGTGTTCTCGCGGCTACCCGCGCACCCGCCCGGCACGGGTGACCGGCTGTCCGCGCTCGCGGACAGGGTGCGCGAGGACAGCCGCGACCTGGTCACAGCGCCAGTCGCCGGACCGTCCGACGCCGCTCGTATCCGGCGTCTGCTCCAACGAGCGCGCACCGGCATCGGTCAGATCCTCGTCGGGGCCGGCACGAGCGAATCACCCACCGGCGTCCTGTCCTGGATAGATGTCACCGGCGACGGCCGATACCTGGTGTACGCCGCCCACCGCGTCGACATCGCCCCCGCCACGCCGGAGTGCGCGGCCGACTGGTTACGCAGACTGCTCCGAAACGTCTGACCACCCCGAACAGCGTCTGCCCCGAGTCGGCCGCAACCCCCGAAACGGCCATGCCACCCGCGCGAAGTGCGCTTCCCAGGGGGCGCCGCCCGGAGCACGGCGGTTTCGGTGGCGGCCGGGTGCTCAGCAGACACTGAGCCGCCCGGGGCAGATCGCTTCCGTATTCCGTGCCGCCGGAGTCCGCCGACCGATCAGCGAGCCGCCCGCGGGGTCAGGGTGAGCGCCTCGGGGATCGCGGCGAAGGCGTGGCGCAGCTCCGCGGTGAGCGTCGCGGTATCGGCGGGAGTGCTTCGCGCGCTCCATGTTTCGAGGGCGCAATGGAACGCGGCGATCAGGATGTCGAGCGCCAGCCGGGGGCGCGGGTCAGTGGCGGGGTCGAGGTCGTAACGCTCGCGCAGCAGCTCGAGGGCGGCGCGGACCGTGCGGTCGCAGAACTGCAGATTGTGCGCGCTCATCGACGGCGTGACGTGCGCGAGACGGTGACTCAGTACGGCGCGTTCGGCCCAGCCCTCGGCGGGCATGCGGGCCACGACCGCGAGCACGGCGTCCTGCAACGTGGTCAGCAATGTGCCCGCGCCGGGATCGGCGCTGGCGAGTTCGTCGAGAAAGGCCGTCCACAGGTCCTGGAGCGGCGCCATGGCCACGTCTTCCTTGCTGGTGAAGGTGCGGAAGAACGTGCGCTTGGAGACCTCGACGGCATCGCAGAGTTCGTCGAGGGTGGTGTGCTCGAATCCGCGCGCCGCGAACAGCTCGAGCGCGGTGTCGATCAGCGCCTGCCTGGTCCGTTGCTTCTTGCGTTCGCGCAACGGCAGCGGACGCGCCACGACATCAACCATGGTCGCCAGTCTAACCGGGCAATGCCCTTCGGCGGCTTTCGCCCCTTGACATCATTTGCCACTCAGTGGCACATTCTGGATGCGATCCTCCGTTGAAAGGCGTTGTCCATGCGTGCCCTGGTCGTCGACCACTCCACCCCCTCCGGGCTACGGCTCGGCGAGGTGCCCGACCCCGTCCCGGCTCCCCATCAAGCCCTCGTCGAGGTGTCGGCGACCTCGCTCAACAGTGGCGAGGTGCGCTTCGGCCTGGCGGGCGCGCCCGACGGCGCGGTTCTCGGCTGGGACGCCGCGGGGACCGTGGTGCGCGCCGCCGCCGACGGATCGGGGCCCGCGGTCGGCACCCCGGTGGTCACCCTCGGCGAGAGCGGCGGGTGGGCGCGGCTGCGCGCGGTGGACACCGATCTGCTCGGCGTGGCGCCCGCGGGCGCCGACCCCGGCGCCATCGGCACGATCCCGGTGGCAGGCGCGACCGCGCTGCGCGCGCTGCATCGGCTCGGCCCGATCCTGGGGCGGCGCGTGCTGATCATCGGGGCGAGCGGCGGCGTCGGGCGCTACGCCGTCCAGCTGGCCGCGCGCGGCGGCGCGCACGTCATCGCGACGAGCGCGGACCCGGCGGGTCGCG
The DNA here is from genome assembly GCF_003182135.1 of Nocardia neocaledoniensis. GTDB lineage: Bacteria > Actinomycetota > Actinomycetes > Mycobacteriales > Mycobacteriaceae > Nocardia > Nocardia neocaledoniensis. Next base: position 512,698 of record NZ_QGTL01000002.1, read on the forward strand.
GCGCGGCACTGCGCACGCTGGGCGCCGACGAGGTCGTCGCAGGCCCGGCCGACCTGTCCGCCGAGGTCGACGGAATCATCGACATGGTGGGCGGTTCCATGCTGGTCGAGGGATATACGCGACTCAGCGAGGGCGGCACGCTGGTAGCGGTCGGCCACGCGGCCGAGCAGGGCGAGACCTTCCCGTACGGTGCGCTGTTCGGCGACCAGGGCCGCCACGACCGCACGCTCACCACGTTCTTCCTGCTCTCCTGCGCGCGCCTCGGCCCCGATCTGAGCTGGCTGGCGGCGCGTGTGGCCGCCGGCGATCTCGACCCGGGCATCACCTGGCGCGGCGACTGGACCAACGCGGACCAGGCGATCGACGCGCTGCTCGCGGGCGGCCTGAACGGAAAGGCCGTGCTGGACCTCCGGTGAGAGCGGATCAGCCGAGTCGCAGGAACCCTGCCAGTGCGTCGAGTTCCTCCGGTGTGTCCGGGAGGTATTCGGTGAGCAGGGGCGAGCGGATGACGATGGCCTTCCACATGGCGCGGCACAGGGTCGCGTGGATCATGGTGCGCGACAGCAGGGTTCGCATGCCGAAGGGGGCGTCGGCGGGGGTGGATGTCGTCATCGACAGGACGACGACGGCGGCCTCGCGCCCACGGAAGCGATCCGGTGTGCCGACGAGCACGTCCTCGATCTTGGCGCGCGCCAACAGGGTTCGGATGCGGGCGACCTGCGCGGCGTAGGGCGCGACGACGAACACGTCGTGCGGGTGCAGCCTTCTGGCCTGGCCGCCGGAGGTCCAGGTTTCCCCGAGCAGGGCGCGCACCCGGCGCACCACCTCCCGCGCCTCGGCGTCGGATTCGGTGGCGCTGCCCCGGTGCTCGACCAGCACGGTGCTCACACCGGGCGCGATACCCGCCAGATCCCGTGCGAGCGTGATCGTTTCGCTGGACCGCAGGCGGCCGTCGTAGCAGCTCGCCGACACCGGGTCGCACAGCGCCGGGTGCATGCGCCAGGTGCGGTCGAGGAAGTAGCCCCGCTCCTCGGGCAGGGTGGCGGCACCGTCGCACAACCATTCCAGCGCCGACACCTGCACGGGTTCGGGGTGCGCGGCCTGCGCGCGCGCTGGCACCGGGTCGCCGATCAGCAGCAGGTTGCGGGCGCTCACCGCGACGGCGACGGTGTCGGCCAGCGAGCTCGCGCCCGCGTCGGCGATCACCAGCAGGTCGAGCGCGCCGGGCGCGATGAGGTTCTCGTCGACGAAATCGGCGGTGGTGCCGCCGATCACGCAGCCGTTGACCGCGTTGTCGAGGAAGCGCGGGTACCGGTCGGCGTCGATCGCCGACCATTCCGGGCCCACCGAGGCGACGTCCTTCTTGGCGACCAGCTCGGGCAGCAGCCCGGCGTCGACGACGGCGTCGAAGATCCGCTCGATCACCGCGTGTGATTGCGCGACGACGCCGATCCGCCACCGGTGGCGGGTGACGAGCCGCTCGATCGCGCGACCGGTGGTGCCGGTCTTGCCGGTGCCGGGCGGGCCGTGCACGGCCAGGTACGAGGCATCGAGCGCGCCGACCGCGCCTGCGAGCGCGGCCGCCACGTCACCGTGCACCTCGGGCAGCGCCATGCCGTCGCGCAGCCGGGGCGCGCGCCGCAGCAGCAGATCGAAGACGGCCGACTCGGGTACCCCGGGCAGCGTCATCAGCAGGTCCTGGGCCGTGAGTTCCAGCGCCGCGTCGATTTCGGCCTCGCCGTCGGGCGGTCCGGGGGCGATGGCGGCGGGCAGGTCGTCGTAGGGCGGGCAGCCCGCGGGCAGCAGCTCCTCGAGGCGGACGGTGTCGTCGAAGTTGGCGTCGACCGCGCAGCCGAGCACGGTCGCCGTGGCGGTGGCGCGGCGGCCGAGCGCCTGGGTCATGCCCGCCGCGGCGGCCCCGTCGTAGATGGTCACCATCTGGGTGCCCGGGGTGAGCGTGGCGCCGGTGCCGAGCCTGCCGGTGAGCGTGAGATAGCGCCGCATCGTCGGAAGTTGCGGCGTGCGATGCCATTTGGTGTCGACGGTGCCCCACTCGGCCACGAGCACGCCCGGCGAATCCGCCCACTCCCCGACCGGATGCCCGAGCCGATCGATGTGCGCCCACCAGCGCGGTTGTCGCTCCCTGCGGTGGTATCCGAGCACCGCGGCCGTCACGGCGGCGGCGCGCGCGGCCTCGCCGGTGGCGCCCGCGGCGAATTCGGTCAGCGCGGCTTCCAGCGACCCGGTCCGCAGGGACGGCGGCACGTCGGACTCGGCCACCGCGAACCGGCTGCCCGGCACCTCGATCCCGGCCTCGGCCGCCCGCTCGAGCAACCAGTCACGCAGCGCGAGTACGCGCCCCGCCCGCACGGACCAGTCCGCCGGGTAGTGGTCGTCGGGTGTGCTCGCGCCGGCCGACACATCCGGACCCGCTGAGCCGCCGGCGACAGTCCGGTCGAGTCGCGCGGCCGGACCCGCCGGGTCACCCGGAGCGTTCGTCGCCGGATCGAATGCCGTTGCCGCGTCCGATCCGACGGCATCCGCCCGCGAGGGGGCGTGCCCGGACGCCACGACCCGACCGGGCGCCGAGTCCTCCGGAATCGCCTCGGCGGACCGGGACCCGGTCGTTGGCAGGAGCGCGGTGAGGCCGGCGAGGTCGTAGGACTGTTCGCCGATCAGCAGGGCGGTGCGCGTGATCGGGGCCAGGTCGACCAGGGCCCCGTCGGCGAGGAGCTCGTCGAGCAGGTCGGCGCCGGTGCCGAGGCGCCCGGCCCAGTCGAGCAGGGCGGTGCGCACGCCCGAACCGTAGTGGTACACGCGCACAGTCGGGTCGATCGCGCGGTGCTCGCCGATGATGTCGAGGAGTTCGTCGAGCACCTCGGTCTCGACGGCGCCGGGCATCGTCGGCTGGTAGACGACCGACCGCGCGTCGGCCAGTTCCACGGTGGCGACGGCGCCCCGCGCGTCGAGGTCGATGAGCAGGGCGAGGTCACCCGCCGACGGTGCGGGCAGGGCGCCGAGCGCGGTCGCGTCGCGCAGGGCGAAAGCCGGTGCGCCGGTGGTCTCCCGCTGCAACTGGATCTCGGCCTGGCGCCGCAGCGAGGTCACCGTGCGCGGGGTGAGACCGGCGACGGGGGTCGTGGTGGTGGCGAGCCGGTCGATGGTCAGCACGCCCGCCTCGCGCAGCCGGGCGCGCTGGGTCGGCCGAATCCCCGCGACCAGCAGCAGATCCCGCGCGGTGCGCACGGCATCGCGACACCGCGCGCACCGTCCACACGCCAGGTAGCGCGGATCTCCCCACTGCACCGGCAGCAGCTCGATCGACTTCTCCTCGACGATGCGCTCCAGCCGGGCCCGCCGAGCCAGATACACCGGCGCCAGCTCGTCGGCCCGCACGCGCTGCTCCCCCGCCGCCGTCGACAGCGACGCCCACGCGTCCACCTCGATGTCCGCGGCGGCGAGCATCTGCGCGCAGGCCGCGATCCCGAGCCGCGCCCGCGTCACGATCCGCGCCGAATCGGCTTCGCGCACACCGATCGACGCGGTCGCCCGCTCGAAAGGCGTCCGGCCCGCCGCCAGTTCACGCCGCATCACCCTCGGGTCGGCCGAAGACGCTCTCGCGCCGTCGATCCAGGTCCCCGCTGCGCCGGGAGCCGACGCGGCACCGTCTCCACCGGGCCGCGACTCGTCGACATCGGCGGAAACCTCACCTGCCGAACCCATCGCCGCCCGATCGACGGCCCCGGACCCGAACACACCGACACGTTCGGTGTCCCGATCGGCAGTGTCCGTCTCCCCCGCGCGGTGCGCGTGAGCGGCGGTCGCCTGCGCAAACGGTGCACGCTGTTCGTCCTCCGGCGCTTGCCCGGTATCACCCGGCTCGCCGTACGCACGCGGCCGATCGGGGGCGACCGAGGGCAGGCCCACAGGACCCCCGGCCCCGGCGCACAGCGTGTATCGACCGGTGGCCGCATCACGGACCAGAAAATCCACCCCGCAGGCGAATCGGCCGTCGAAGAACATCGCGCCCTGGATGGCGGCGGCACCGGCCCGCACGGCGGCGAGGGTCTGTTCGGCGGCCGCGGTGAGTGCGGCGATGCGCGCGGCGGGGGCGGCCCCGGGCGCGTCCGGCGACTCGATGCGGACCAGGGCATCGCCGTACCGACGGAGCACGTCCGGGGACACTTCGGCCGCGCGCACGAGCGGCAGCGCATTCTCGGCGACGCCGGGCACATTGCCGAGGGCGGCGTCGACGGTGCGCAGCAGCGCGAACTCGCAGTCCGCCGCGCGCACGAGGTCGCCGACGGCACCGATCACCCGATCACCGGAGACGAACAACCGCGGCCCTCCTGCTGTGTTCACGCACACCCGACGGCAAACACCTTAACCAGCACGGCGCGCGTCCAGGGCGCGCCCGGCGAACATGTCGAGCAAACGCCGAGCAGCCCGGCGCTCAGGACCGCGGCTTGCGCCGCTCCGTGCGCGGCCGGAAGTCACGATCCCGCCGGGGGCCGCGCGAGTTCAGCCGCTGCGCCGGCGGGCCCTGATCGGGCTGCAGCTGGATCAGCACGCCGCTGATCCTGGTGCGGCGCAACGCTTCCAGCGTCTCGTGCGGCAGATCGGCGGGCAGCTCGACGAGGCTGTAGTCGGGCCGGATGCTGATGTGCCCGAAGTCGCTGCGGCGCAGCCCGCCCTCGTTGGCGATGGCGCCGACGATCGCGCCGGGCACCACGCGATGCCGCTTGCCGACGCTGATGCGGTAGGTCGCCAGCTCCTGACCGGTCTCCCGGGAGAAGGAGGGGCCGCGGCTGCCGCGGTCCTCGTCGTCGTAGCGGCGCGGGGCCCGCTCGCGGTCACGATCCCGGTCGCGGTCACGCTCGCGGCGCGGTGCGGGCTCCGGCTCGGGCTCCATGAAGAAGTTGTCGCCGTCGAAGCCGCCGACGGCCAGCGCGGCCGCGATGTCGACCAGCGGCGTGTTGTGCTCGGCCTCGTAGTCCTCGATCAGCTTGCGGAACAGCGCCACGTTGTCCGAGGACAGGTTCTCGGTGATCATGTCGCCGAACTTGGTGACGCGGGTCGCGTTCACGTCGTCCACGCTGGGCAGCTGCATCTCGATGAGCGGGTGCCGGGTGGCGCGCTCGATCGACTTGAGCAGGTGCCGCTCGCGCGGCGCGACGAACAGCAGCGCCTGACCGGAACGGCCCGCGCGGCCGGTGCGGCCGATGCGGTGCACGTAGGACTCGGTGTCGTGCGGGATGTCGTAGTTGACGACGTGCGAGATGCGCTCCACGTCGAGACCACGCGCGGCCACGTCGGTGGCGACCAGGATGTCGAGCGCGCCCGACTTCAGCTGACCGATGGTGCGCTCACGCTGGTTCTGCGCGATGTCACCGTTGATCGCCGCGGCGGAGAAACCACGCGAGCGCAGCTTCTCGGCCAGCTCCTCGGTGGCCTGCTTGGTGCGGACGAAGATGATCATCGCCTCGAAGTCCTCGACCTCGAGCACGCGGGTCAGGGCGTCGAGCTTGCGCTGGTGCGAGACCTGCACGTAGCGCTGGGTGATGTTGGTGTTGGTCTGCGTCTTCGACTTGACCGTGATCTCGACCGGCTCGTTCAGGTATTGCTTGGAGATCTTGCGGATCGCGCCGGGCATGGTCGCGGAGAACAGCGCGACCTGCTTGTCGTTCGGCGTGTCGCGCAGGATGCGCTCGACGTCTTCCTGGAAGCCCATCTTGAGCATCTCGTCGGCCTCGTCGAGCACCAGGTAGCGCAGCTGCGACAGGTCGAGCGTGCCCTTCTCCAGGTGGTCGATCACGCGACCGGGCGTGCCGACGACGACGTGCGCGCCGCGGCGCAGGCCCGACAGCTGCACGCCGTAGCTCTGACCGCCGTAGATGGGCAGCACGTGCAGGCCGGGGATGTGCGAGGAGTACTTGCCAAAGGCCTCGGCGACCTGGATGGCGAGCTCGCGGGTCGGCGCGAGCACCAGCGCGCTCGGCTTCTTCTGCGCGGTGTCCAGACCCATCAGGATCGGGATCGCGAAGGCCGCGGTCTTGCCGGTGCCGGTCTGCGCCAGACCGACGACATCGGCGCCCGACAGCAACGGCGGAATGGTCGCCGCCTGGATCGGGGACGGCGACTCGTAGCCCACATCGGCGATGGCCGCGAGGACGCGGTCATCGATCCCGAGATCGGCGAAAGTCGGGCCTTCTTCGTGCCTGTCGTCGTCGGCAGGAACGCTGTCGACCTCATTGGTACTCATTGACCAGCAGTTTACTGCCTGGCGGTAGCTGTCCCGGCCACCGGGTGAATACGGTGAGACCTATGCAACTGCAGAACGGGTCAGCACATCAGGAACCGGCGCCCGCCGAGGTGCCCATCTCGGTCGTCCAGTTCGCACCGGAGACCGATCCGGCGGCCAATCTGACGACGCTGCGCGAACACGTCCGCCGGGCCGCCGAGGCGGGCGCGCGGGTGGTAATCACCCCCGAGTACTCCATGTACGCGGTGACCCGCCTCGACGAGCGGGTGGTGGCGATCGCCGAACCCCTCGACGGCCCGTTCACCAGCGGACTGAGCGCGCTCGCAGCCGAATTCGGGGTGTATCTGGTGGCCGGTGTCGTCGAGCGGCCGTCGCCGGGCGCGACCAGGATCAGCAACACCCTCGTCGCCCACGGGCCCGACGGCGCGCGGGTCGCGGTCTATCGCAAGGTCCATCTGTACGACGCGTTCGGGCACAAGGAATCGGACGTGGTCGAGGCCGGGCCGCTCGTCGCGCCCGCCACCTTCACCGTCGACGGTGTGATCTTCGGCATGCAGACCTGTTTCGATCTCCGTTTCCCGGAGGGATGTCGGCGTGTCGCCGCGGCGGGCGCCCAGGTGTTGCTGCTGCCCGCGCAGTGGATCCCCGGCCCGGCCAAGGTCGACCAGTGGACGACGTTGCTGCGCGCCCGCGCGATCGAGAACACGATCTACGTGGCGGCGGCCGATCAGTGCGCGCCGCGCGGTGCGGGCGCGTCGATGATCGTCGACCCGGCGGGCAGCGTGCTCGCCGAACTCGGTGACGAGCCGGGCGTGCTCACCGCGACGGTGGATCCCGCGCACGTGGCCAGGGTCCGCACCGCCAACCCGAGCCTGGCGTTGCGCCGGTTCGAGGTGATCGAGCGCGTTTCGCCGGAGCCCGTGGCGGAGTAGCGTTCGAGGCGATGGTCTATCCGGATCGCGCAGCGGCGGGTCGCGTCCTCGGCACGGCCCTCGAACACCTGCGGGACGCGCGTCCCGTGGTGCTCGGGCTGCCGCGCGGCGGTGTGCCGGTCGCCGCGGCGGTCGCCGCCGAGATCGGCGGCGAGCTCGACGTGCTGCTGGTACGGAAACTGGGCCTGCCCTGGCAACCCGAGCTGGCGATGGCCGCGCTCGGCGAGACCGGCGTGCTGGTGCTCAACCGCGACGTCGTCGAGCGCGGCGGCGTCACCGAGGAGGCTTTCGACGAGGTCGAGCGGGCCGAACGTGCCGAGCTGGCCCGTCGTCAGGCCGCCCTGCGGACCACCGAACCGATCCCGCTGACCGGGCGCACCGTGGTGATCGTCGACGACGGCATGGCGACCGGGGCGACCGTCGTGGCCGCGTGCCGAGTCGCCCGTGCCCAGCGGCCCGAGCGGCTGGTGGTGGCGATGCCGGTGTCCTCCCCGGAGGCGGCCCGCCGCGTCCGGCGCGAATGCGACGAACTCGTCTGCCTGTGGACACCGGCCGAACTCGGCGGAGTCGGCATGGCCTACAACGACTTCCACCAGCTCACCGACGACGAGGTCACCGAACTGCTGAGCTGACTCAGTTCTCCTCGTAGACGACGTGATAGCGGCGTGTGTGCCGATTGAGGGCCGCGGGGTCGAAGCGCCCGCCCGCGCTGACCTCGGCGCGATGCTCGATGATCGCCTCGACGACGCACTCCCAGCCGCCGGGCGAGGAGATCTGCACGACGCGCGGCGGCGGGGTCGACCCCGGGCGCAGAGCGTACGGAACGCCGTGCGGCAGCAACACGAACTGCCCGGGGCCGGCGCTGTGGACGCGGTCGTCGAACTCCACCTCGAGCACGCCGTCGAGCACGTAGACGCACTCGTCGGCGACGTGGTGCGTGTGGCGCGGGATCGGCTGGGCGACAGAGACTTCCAGTGCCGAGAACAATCCGTCGGTGTCGCCCGTCCGCGCCTTCACGCTGAACGCGGGCGGTACGGGGATCCGGCCGGGACGCGCCTCGCCCTTGCCGAGGAGATAGAAGCGGTCCTGGTCGCCCCATTCGCCGGGATCGCCCTCGCCCAGGTGGTAACGCATGCCGTGCGGCTTGCCGAGCTCGTTGGCCCTGTCCCAGTCGCGATCACCGGTCCAGTCGCCGCTCTGGCGCGCTTCGGCGACGTCTTCGAGGTAGCGCTCCCATCCGCCGGGAGCCGACAACTGCAGGGCGTGCACGGGCGCGTCACCGAGCGTGCGCATGGCGTGCGTGACACCCCTGGGCACCAGGAAACACATGCCTGCGATGACCTCGTGCGTCGCCCCGCCGTAGTCGAGGCCGAGCGCGCCGTCGACGACGTAGACGAACTCGTCGAAGGTGTCGTGCACGTGCGGCGGGATGTCGCCGCCCCCGCGGTTCTCCATCAGGGTGAATCGGCCCTGCGTGTCCCGGCTGCCCGCTTTGACGCTCGCCCAGGGTGGGAGCGGCACTCGGGTCGGCCGGGAAGCGCCGGCGTCCAGCAGGAAGAAGCGGTCATCGGACATTGCGCACCTCGTTCACAATAGGAATAGGATTCCGGTTCCGAAAGAATGACACCGCGGCACCGGGCTGTCAACGGCGGACATTCGGCCCGCCCACCTCGGGTACTGTGCTCAATCGGAATCCCGTTCCGATCAGCCGAGGACCCATGACGACTCCCCCGCGCCGCCTCCGCGCCGACGCCGGGCGCAATCGCGCCAACGTGCTCGACGCCGCCGTCCGGCTGTTCGCCGAGCGCGGCGACGCGGTGCAGATGGCCGAGGTCGCCGGCGCCGCGGGCGTCGGCGTCGGCACCGTCTATCGCCACTTCCCCACCCGCCAGGCCCTCATCGAGGCCGTCGCCGAGCAGCGCTTCGTCGAGATCCTCGACTTCGCGCGGGCGGAATCCGCACAGGCGCCCACCGGCCGGGAGGCCGTGCGCGCGCTACTGCTGCGCGTCGGCCGGGTGCACGAGGAGGGGCGCACGCTGTCGAGCCTGATCGAGTCGACGCTCGGCGACACCGCGCCCCGGGGAGAGGTCGCGCTGGCGCTGCGCGAACTCGGGACGACCCTCGTCGACCAGGGCCGGGCCGACGGCACCCTCCGCGCGGACGTCACCTTCGCCGACCTCTACATGATCGTGGGCGCGCTGGCGACGGTCGCCCGCGCGAACCTGGGCGACTGGCACCGCTTCGTCGACATCACCCTCGCGGGCCTGACACCCTCCGCCTGACCAGCCGCCTACGGGCTCTTGACAGCCCCTCCGCTCTGCCGTATTCCTTAATCGGAAGTTGATTCCGCTTCCGTTTCCCGGTCGAACACGACCCGACCATCAGGAAAGACAGGGCAGACGCATGGCGTTCACCGACACCACCGGAAAGCCGCGGACCACCGACGATCGGCGCGGAACATGGGCCGCGGCAACCCTTTTCACCCGCGCCGCGCTCGGCGCGGGATTCCTGTCCGCCGTCGCGGACAGATTCGGGCTGTGGGGCGACCCAGGGACGAGCAATGTCGCCTGGACGGGGACCGCCAGCTTCGTGACGCTGGTCGCGTTCGGCGGGTCCATGTTCTTCTTCAGCGGCTTCGAGACACCGTTGAACGCGTCGGTGTTCAGTGCCGCGGCGGCCGCGGCGCTGCTGGCGCTGTCACCGCCGAGCAGTCACGTCCTCGCCGTCGACCGGCTGCGCGGCTGACGATCAGCCGAAGCACTGGCCTTCGCCGCGATAGGTGGGAACCGTTGTGTGCGTACCCGATTCGTCGACCAGGTGGATCTCGGCGAAGCGTTCGCACAGCTCGCCCGCCTTGGCGTGGCGGAACCAGACGCGGTCGCCGATCTCGAGTTCGGCCCCGCCGGCGAGCGGGGTCTGCACCTCGCCCGCACCTTCGGCGCCGAGCAGCTTCAGTCCGGCAGGCCAGACCGGCAGCGGCACCCGGCTCGGCCCGGCGGGGCCGGAGGCGATGTAGCCGCCTGCGAAGACGGTGGCGATGCTCGGGGTGGGCTTGCGCAGCACCGGCGTGGCGAAGAACAGCGCAGGACGCGGGGTGAAGGACCGGTAGTGGTCGAACAGGGTCGGCACGTACAGGCCAGAGCCCGCGGTCACCTCGGTGACGTCCGGATCGGAGATCGAGACCTCGATCGACCCGGTGCCGCCGCTGTTGACGATCTCGAGCGGCCCGGTCACCATGCGGACCGCGTCGAGCACCTGCGTGCGCCTGCGGCCGATCTCCATGGCCGACAGGCGCTTGACCACCCGCACGGCGGGATTGCTGTCGGGCAGGCCCGCGATCTGGGCCTCGTAGGTCATCACGCCGACCACCTCGAAGCCGCGCTTGCGCGCCTCGGTGGCCAGCACCGCCGCCTGGTCGGGACTGCGCACGGGGGAACGGCGGGTGCCCAGGTGCAGCGGACCGATGCGCAGGGCGGCGTCGACATCGAGGCAGACGCGCGGGTGCACGGTGTCGGTACCGAGGGCGGCGCGGGTGAGTTCGAGCTGGGCGACGTCGTCGATCATCAACGTGATGGCGCTGAGCAAGGTCGGCGCGGCCGCGAGTTCGGCCAGCGCGGCCCTGTCGAGGACGGGGTAGCCGAGCAGGATGTCGCGGGCGCCGAGGCGGGCCAGCCAGATGGCCTCGCGCAGCGAATACGCCATGATGCCGGCGAAGCCGCCCTGCGCGGTGAGTCCGGTGCCGAGCACCCGCTCGAGCACCGCGCGGCAGCGCACCGACTTGCTGGCGACCCGGACCGCGACCCCGTTCGCGCGGCGGACCAGGTCGGCGGCATTGGCGTCGAGCGCGGCGAGGTCGAGTGCGGCCAGCGGCGGGTCGAGTTCGGCGGTCGCCGCGTGCAGATCGTGCAGCGATGTCGTGTGGGTCACCTGACTACTGAACCACCTATCTGGTCAGTCGTCCAGCATTGCCGGGTGTCAGGCTTCCACGGCCTTGAGGGTCAGGCAGCCGACGAGATCGTCGATGACGACCAGGGTAGTCTCGTCGTTGCCGTCGGCCAGCCAGCGCAGCACCGCGCCATGGATGACCGAAACCATATACGTGGCAACCGAATCCAGCGGTTCGAGCCACTCGGTCCCGGAGAGCCGGGCAGAGAGGCCGAGGAAGCTGATGGCCTCGTCGTCCATCCGCTGGAACATCGTCGCGGCGGTCGGATCGCCGATGGTCTCGCCACCGGGCGACCACCGCTGCCGCAGGGTCTGCAGCGCGGCCTCGTAGGCGGCGACCTGCCGGTCGGGCGCGGCCTTCACCAGCGGCCAATACGCACTGAGCCCGGCATGCAGCAGCACCCGCAGTGCCCGTACGCCGGTGGCGTCCGAGCTCGCGGCCGCTTCCTCGACGGCCCGGCATACAGCAGGTCGCAGCGAGGTTTCGGAAAGTTCACGACTGGCGCTCAACGACAACTCCTCGGCAACAAATTTCGCTGCCCGCGGCGGTGCGAGCTTCGCGGAGAGATCGTCCGGATGCGGATCAACCTATCCAACAAGCTCGATCTTAGAAGGTTTTCTGGATTCACGAACTGGTTCAGCCGCCCTTTTCAGACTGAAAGATTGTTTTGTTACCCGAATGCGACCTTATGTAAAACCGACCATACGGCTTGAATTTGTCCATTCGGCGACTTCGGCGCCCCGGGCCGTAGTCGGACTACCGATCAATACTACAAGTCACCGCAGGTCCGGCCACTTCCTGTGGGCGACGGCACAGTGGCACCCGACGAAACGGACACAACACAGTGCGTGTCGGAACGGCGAACTCGGGCGCGGCGGCGACAATGCCGCCGATAACCTGGTCGAGTGACTCTCTCGCCTCCCGCCGATCAGTTCGCCCTGAGCGGCACCTTCAATTTCCGCGATGTGGGCGGACTCCGTACCGCCGACGGCGCGGCCACCCGATCCGGCGTGCTCTTGCGCTCGGCCATGCTGAGCGGTCTCGACGCGAAGGGGCACGACACCCTGCGCGCGCTGCGCGTCACCGACGTGCACGACCTGCGCGGCCTGCCCGAGATCGACCACATCGGGCACGACTCGCTGCCCAAGGGCGTGCGCCTGCACGTCACCCCGTTCGACTCCCGGATGGGCGAGGCGCCGCCGCACGAGGCCGAGGAGGCCGTCTCCGCGCGCGACCACATGATCGAGGTGTACCGGGCGTTCCCGGTGATGCCGGAGGCCAGCGAGGCGATCATCCGGCTCGCGCACTCCCTCGTGGACGGCGACGGCGCCGCCCTGGTGCACTGCGCCGCGGGCAAGGACCGCACCGGCTGGGCGGTGGCCACCCTGCTGCGCGCGGTCGGCGTCACCGAGGACGACGTCTACACCGACTACCTGGCCAGCAACGCCGCCGTCGAGCCGCTGCGCACCATGCTCGAACCCAAGATCGCGGCGGGCGCCGAACTCTCCGACGACCTGCTCGGCGTGCAGGTCGACTACCTGCGCACCGCCGACACCACCGTGCGCGAGAGCTACGGCGACACCGAGGGCTACCTGCGCGGAATCGGGCTCACCGGCTCACTGCGCGAGGCCCTGCGCGCGCGGCTGGTCTGAGTCAGAGCCCGCTGACCCGGCGCTGACGGACCGGCAGCACGGCGCTGACCAGTCCGTCGGCGTCGATGCTCACCAGATTGCCGGTGTGGAACCACGTTCCGCTGAATCGCACCGCCGAGGCGCCGGGATCGTTCCAGTACCGCCTGCTGACATTCGGTCCGCGACACAGCAATTCGCCGCGACCCGCGGGCGCCTGCGGCCCGGCGAGCGCCAATTCGGTACCGCCGAAGGCGAATCCGAGGGTCGAGCCGGATTCGGCCCGATCGGTGTCGTCGACCATCAGGCCGATGCCGCTGGTCTCGGTGGCGCCCCATACCGACCACTGCCGCGCGGCGGGGAACTGTTCGCGTAGCGCTGCGGTGAGCGAGGCAGGCGCCGCGGCGGCGGCTCGTTCGGAGCGGTGACAGGCCTTGCTGATCCGCCGCACGCCGCGCCCCGCGCCGCTGCCGACGAGTTCGGGCAGCAGGCCCGCGAGGATGCGCGGGGTGGCCGAGACGGTGTCGATCCGCTCGGCCGCGAGGACATCGGCGAGGCGGTGCGGGCGCGGCGCCAGCACGACGGTGCCGCCGACCGCGAAGGTCGGCAGCAGCTGATCGACGCAGCCACTGGCGTGCGCCAAGGGCAGCAGCATCAGATTGCGGACACCGTCGGCGGGCAGATCCAGCGCGCCGACCACCGAGGACACCGCCGAGAGCAGGTTCTCGTTGGTCAGCTCGACGCCGGTCGGCACCGGCTGCCGCGCCGCGGTGCCGGTGTAGCAGAGCAGCGCGGGATCGGCCAGGGCCGCGCCGTCGTCGATGTAGGCGGCGCTGTCGGGCAGCGGCCCGTCGGGGCCGAGCACGAAATCTGCGCTGCTGTCGGCGATCACACGCTCGGCGATCGCGGCGGGCAGCGTATCGGGCACCAGCACCGGCACGGCGCCGGAGAGCAGCGCGCCGAGGAAGGCCTGCACCCAGCGCGCGCTCGTCGGCATGTGCACCGCGACCCGATCGCCGTAGCCGATGCCGTGATCCTGCAGACCGCCGGCGATGCGCGAGGCGCTGTGCCACAGTTCGCGATAGGTCAGGCGCGGACCACCGACCTCCACCACCGCCTCGCGGCCGGTGAACGAGTGGACGCGTAGGTCGAGCAGCTCGGTCAGGGCCGGATTGAGATCGCCATAGCGCAGGATGCCGTCGGACCCCCTGGTCAGCCGGCCGGCCGCACCCTTGGCGGGGAACTCGATGATGGTCGCGCCCTGCTCGTTCTCGTTCTGACCCATCCCCGACCTCCACGTACGTCGATGCGGTACCGCACCACCGACTATATGACGTGGATCACATCGCTGTCAGTCACTCGGGCGGGTCATTCGCCGCGATAGGTCGCCTTACCGGGGCCGACCTCGAGGAAACTGCGCACCGCGCCGCGCAGGTCGGCGGTCGCGAAGAGCTCGCCGGAGACCTCGGGCGTCACCGAATCCGCGTGTGCCACACCGCCGGAGCGCCATGCCTCGATGATCTGCTTGGTCGCGGCGTGCGCGCGGGTCGGGCCCTCGGCCAGGCGGGTGAGCAGCGCGGTGGTCGCGGACTCGAGGTCCTCGTGCACGGCGTTGACCACGCCCCACTCGGCCATGGTCGCGGCGTCGTAGAGGTCGCCGGTCATCACGAACTCGCGGGCGCGACCGGAACCGGCGCGCTCGGCGAGGCGCTGCGGGCCGCCCATCGACGGCGTCAGCCCGACGACCGTCTCGACCAGCCCGAATTTGGCCTTCGGCGCGGCCAGGATGATGTCGCAGGCCAGCGAGATCTCGAACGCCGCGGTGAGGGTGAGCCCGTGCGCGGCGAACACCACCGGGCACGGCAGTGCCTCGAGCGGATGGATGATCTGGCCGAACAGGTCACGCCACAGCTGCGCGCCCTGCTCGACGCTGAGCCCGTCGAAGACGTTCACGTCGACACCGCCGGAGACGACCTTGCCCTCGGCCTTGATCAGCACGGCCCGCGGCGGCTGCTTGCTCACTGCGGCGATGTCGGCGATCAGCGAGTCCATGAGCGCGCGGTCGAACAGGTTCAGCGGCGGGTGGGCGAGGGTGATGGTGGCGATCTCGGCGCCGGCGGCGGTGAACTCGCGGGTGAGGCGGGTCGGGTTCGTTTCACTCATCCGGTCAGCCTAGAACCGGCGGAACGAGACCGCGCCCACACAGCGGAACCAGCGAGGTGTCGGTACTCGTTGGCAAGATGAACTGTCGGGGACCACGGTGCCCTACAGTTCGTTTCGTCGGGGCGAGGAGGAGGACGACGCCGTGTTCAACAAAGCGATCGAGAAGGCCGTGGTCGATGTGCTCGACACCGGCTCGAAACTGCAGGCGCCCGCCGTGCGGCGTTACGTCGAATTCCTGCGTGAGCGTCATCCCGGTGAGAACCCGGCCCAGATCGTGGAGCGGCTGGAGAAGCAGTACCTGCTCGCCGTCACCGGCAGCGGCGCCGCCGTCGGCGCGACCGCCGCAGTGCCCGGCGTCGGCACCCTGGCCGCGCTCGGCGCGGTCGGCGCCGAGACCGCGTTCTTCATGGAGGCCTCGGCTCTGTTCACCCTCGCCGAAGCCT
Organism: Nocardia neocaledoniensis; assembly: GCF_003182135.1. Taxonomy (GTDB): domain Bacteria; phylum Actinomycetota; class Actinomycetes; order Mycobacteriales; family Mycobacteriaceae; genus Nocardia; species Nocardia neocaledoniensis. Next base: position 528,072 of record NZ_QGTL01000002.1, read on the forward strand.
ACGTGCACGGCATCGAGCCGGAGGACAAGGAGGCCAGGCGCGCGATGGTGCTGGCCGTCGTCCTCGGTGACGCGGGCATGGCGATCGTGCAGAAGGGCCTCGGCACCTCGTCCAAGAACTGGGCGGGCACCCTCGCCAACAAGGTCCCCGGCATGGCCGCGATCAACAACCGGCTGCTGCAGCAGTTCATCAAGCGCTTCATCACCAAGCGCGCCGCGCTGATGGCGGGCAAGATCCTGCCCGCCGGCATCGGCGCGGCCATCGGCGGCGCGGGCAACCGCGCGCTGGGCAAGGTGACGATCGACAACGCGCGCAAGGCCTTCGGGCCCGCGCCCGCGGTCTGGCCGACGCCGCTGCACCGGGTGATCGACGCCGACCCGCTGCCCGCCATCGACGCCGCCCCGGCGAAGAAGCCGTGAGCGCGCGCCGCGGCGACGCCGTGCGGGTGCGCGGCGTCGGCAAGCAGTTCGACCTCGTCGACGCGGTGCGCGAGGTCGACTTCGCGGTGCAGACAGGGACAGTCACGGCACTGGTGGGCCCGACCGGAGCGGGCAAGTCGACCCTGCTGCGGATGATCGTCGGCCTGCGGCGGCCGAGCACCGGCGCCGTCGAGATCGACCTGCCCGGCACGGGGCCGCACCGGATCGGCGCGGTCCTCAATCCGCGCGGCCTGCATCCCGCGCGCACCGTCTACGACCATCTGCGGTGCTACGCGCCGGTGGCCGGGGTGTCGCGGCGGCGCGTCGACGCGGTGCTCGGCGAAACCGGGCTCGCGGCGGTGGCCGATACCGTCATCGCCGGGTTGCAGCCCGGTCAGCAGACCCGGCTCGCGCTGGCGACCGCGCTGCTCGCCGATCCCCCGCTGCTGGTGCTCGACGATCCGTTCGTCGGCGCCGAGGCGTTCGAACGCGGCTGGCTGCACGACCTGCTGCGCCGCCACACCGCCCGCGGCGGCACCGTGCTGGTGAGCTCGGACAAGCTCGCCGACGTGGTGGCGAGCGCGGATCAGCTGGTGGTGCTCAGCGAGGGCGCGGTCGTCTGGCAGGGCACCCCGACGAAACTGCGCCGCGGCCATCCCGACCGGCTCGTCGTCGCGGCGGCGCCCTCGATCGCGCTGGCCACCGCACTGGCCGCGCGCGGGTTCACCGACGCCGTGATGCGGCCCGACGGGCGCCTCGCGGTCGCCGAGGCGAGCGAGGCGACCATCCGTTCCATCGCCGAGACCGCGCAGGTGCGCATCGCGAGCGTCGTCACCGATCCGATCCACCCCGACCGGGTGCTGGCCTCGCTGACGAAACCGCGCAGGCACCGGCACACCAGGCCGACGCCACCGGCGGCTCCCGCCGTGTTCGGCCCGGCCCCGACCTCCCCCGGGATGCCACGATGACCTCTGTGCTGCCCGCCGACCTCGTCCCCGGCATCGAGTCCGAGGCGCGCAAGGTGCTCGCCGTGCGCCAGTCCCGGCTCCTGCTCGGCGCGCCCGTCGTGCTGGCGCTGGTCGCGACGCTGATCACCGGGCTGATGGCCGGACCGATCGATCCGAAGGGCCAGCCCGCCACGGGCGCGGCGACCATCGGGCTCTACCTCGGACTGATCGCGGCCTTCGTGACGGCCGCGCTGCTCGGTAGCGCCGCGACCGGTGGCGAATACCGCCGCAAGACCATGGCGCTGACCGTGCTGTTCGCCCCTGACCGCGATCGGCTGGTCACCGCCAAGTACGTCACGCTCGCCGGGTACGCCTTCGCGGTCGCGCTCGCCACCGAGCTGGCGAGCCTGCTGGCGCTCGTGGTCGCCGCGCGCGGCAAGTTCGAATTCGATTGGCGCCTGCTCGAGGTGCTCGGCGCCGGCCTGCTGGTGGCCATGTGCTGGGCGGTGCTCGGCGCCGGAATCGGGCTGCTCACCCGCACGGTCAACAGCGCGCTGTGGCTGATCCTCGGCTGGGCGTTCGTGCTGGAACCGCTGGTCTGGCTGGTGGCCAAGGGCTTCGGGGCCGGTGGCTTCGCCGCGGTGCTGCCGGTCGCGGCGACCGTCGCGGGGGTGAGCGCCGGCTCCTTCGCCGAGGCGGAGGTCTTCGCGCCGACACCCGCCGCGCTGGTGGTGCTGCTGTTGTGGACCGCCGGGGTCGGTGCCGCGGGCTGGTGGGACCTGCGCGGCCGCGACCTGTAGTGCCGGTGGGCGCCACCGAACCCGGCTGGATCCGCCGACTCTGGCGGCTGAGCCTGGCGTATCCGCGCCTGCTCGCCGGGATCCTCGCCTCGGTGCTGGCGGGCGCCGCGGTGTCGATCGCGGCGCCGCTGGCCACCAAACGCGCCGTCGACGCGGCCGTCGCCGGCGACACCGGCGTGATCGGCACGGCCGCCGCGCTGTTGGCGTTGCTCGCCGTCGGCCGGTTCTTCGTCTCCTTCGCGCGCAGGCTGTGGGCGGGCAAGCTCTCCCTCGAGGTCCAGCACAGCCTGCGGGTCTCGCTGCTTGCCGCGCTGCAGCGCCTCGACGGCGCCGGACAGGACGCGATCCGCACCGGACAGGTCGTCTCGCGCTCGATCACCGACCTGCAACTGGTGCAGGGCCTGCTGGCGATGGTGCCGTGGTCGGGGCTGGCGGTGCTGCAATTCGTGCTGTCGGCGGTGGTGATGGTGTGGCTGAGCCCGCCGCTGGCACTGGCCGCGCTGCTCGTCGCCCCGGCGATGGCCGTGGTGGTGCTGCGGTTGCGGCCGCGGCTGTACGCGGCGACCTGGTCGGCCCAGCAGCGCGCCGCCGACCTGGCCGAACACGTCGAACAGACCGTCACCGGCGTGCGAGTGGTGAAGGGCTTCGGGCAGGAGGCCCGGATGGTCGACGTGCTCGAGGACCACAGCCGCCGCCTGTTCGCCGAGCGCCTGCGCGCGGCGCGGATCAACGCCAGATTCGCGCCGGTCGTCTCGGCGCTGCCGCAGGCCGGCCTGGTCGCGGTGATCATCGTCGGCGGCGTGCTGGCCCGGAACGGCGCGATCGGGGTCGGCACGTTCCTCGCCTTCACCGCCTACCTCGCCACCATGACGTCCTCGGCGCGCACGATCACCTCGGTGGTGATCATGGGCCAGCTCACCAAGGCCGCTGTCGACCGCGTCTTCCAGGTGATCGATGCCGCGCCCGTGCTCGTCGACCCGGACCAGCCGGTCGCGCTGCCGCCGGGCCCGCTCGGCATCGAGTTCGATGCCGTGAGCTTCGGCTTCGACCCGGACCAGCCCGTGCTGCGCGACCTCGATCTGACCGTGCGGCCGGGGGAAACGGTCGCCGTCATCGGGCCCGCGGGCTCCGGCAAGTCCACCCTGTCACTGCTGCTCCCCCGCTTCTACGCGCCCGACTCGGGCCGGATCAGCCTCGTCGGCGCCGACGGCACCCGCGTCGACCTGGCGGACCTGCGCGCCGACGAACTGCGTGGCGCGCTCGGCGTGGTCTTCGACGACCCGTTCCTGTTCTCCGACACCATCGCCGCCAACATCGCCCTCGGCAGGCCCGAGGCCACCGACGCCGAGATCGCGGCGGCCGCGACCGCCGCGACCGCCGACGAGTTCATCACCGCGCTGCCCGACGGATACGACACCGTCATCGGCGAGCGCGGGCTCACCCTCTCCGGCGGGCAGCGCCAGCGCATCGCCCTGGCCAGGGTGCTGCTGACCAGGCCGCGCGTGCTCGTCCTCGACGACGCGACCTCCGCCGTCGACGCCGTCACCGAGGCCGAGATCTTCCGCAGGCTGCCCGATCCCGGCGGCCGGACGACCGTGATCCTGGCCCACCGCGAATCGACGTTGGCGCAGGCCGACCGCGTCATCCGGCTGCCCGCGCCCACCGCCACGGCCGTCCCCGCCGCGCCCTCGCTCGTCAAGCGCCCGGCCGAACTGGGCCGTCCCCGCTCGATGGCCGCGGCCTCCGCCGACCTGAGCGAAACCCCCGAACTCCGCGCCGCCGTCGACGCGCTGCCACCCGCCACCGAGGAGCCCGGCCTGCCCGGTGACCTGCGCGCGCCGCAACCCGACTTCGGCCTGCGCGCACTGCTGCGCCCGGTCCGTGGCCTGGTGTGTGCGGTCATGGCGCTGCTCGCGATCGATGCGCTGATCGGCGTCGCCTTCCCGCCGCTGGTCCGCTACGCCATCGACACCGGCGTCACCGCGGGCGACGGCACCGCGCTGGCGGTGGCGGGCGGGCTCGGCATCGTGCTGGTGCTGGCCGGGCTGGCGGTGGGCGCCGCGGTCACCGTGCTCACCGCGCGTACCGGCGAGCGGGTGCTGTTCGGCCTGCGCGTGCGCAGCTACGCGCACCTGCAACGCCTCGGCCTGGATTTCTACGAGCGCGAACTGTCCGGCCGGATCATGACCAGGATGACCACCGACGTCGACGCCCTCTCGACCTTCCTGCAGACCGGGGTCGCGACCGGGCTGGTCGGCCTGATCACCCTGGTCGGCGTCGCCGCCGGGCTGGTCTTCATCGATGCCGGGCTCGCGCTGGTCGTGCTGGCGACCGTGCCGCCGATGCTGCTGGCCACGCTGGCCTTCCGCCGGGTGTCCTCGGTGGCCTACTCGGTCTCGCGGGAACGGGTCTCCGCGGTCAACGCCGACTTCCAGGAGAACATCGCGGGCCTGCGCGCGGTGCAGGCCGCCCGCAACGAACCGACCGCGGCGCGGCGCTTCACCGAGTACTCGCACCGCTACCGCGACGCCCGCATCCGGGCCCAGCGCGCGATCGCGGCCTATTTCTCCTTCGGGCTCGCCTGGGCCGACCTGGCACTGGCGGTGGTGGTCTATCTCGGGGCCAATGCCGTGGCCGACGGCCGGACGACCGCGGGCACGCTCGTCGCCTTCGTGCTGTACCTGGGGCTGCTGTTCGCTCCGATCCAGGAGCTCTCCCAGGTCTTCGACGGCTACCAGCAGGCCAGGGTCGGCCTGCGCCGCATCGGCGAGCTGCTGCGGACGGAGTCCTCGATCGCGCCGGACGCACCCGACGCGGTGCCGATCGACCGGCTCGACGGCGCGGTCGTCTTCGACGACGTCGTCTTCCGCTACCCGGGCGCGACGAATCCGGCGCTCGACGGCGTCTCGTTCACCGTGCCCGCGGGTGCGACGCTGGCGCTCGTCGGCGAGACCGGCGCGGGCAAGTCGACGATCGTGAAGCTGCTGGCCCGTCTGTACGACCTGCCCGACGATCCGGCGGCCGGCTCGATCCGGGTCGACGGGGTCGATATTCGTAAATTTCCGCTCACCGACTACCGGCGGCGGCTGGGAATTGTGCCGCAGGAAGCTCACTTGTTCACCGGCGACGTGGCCAGCAACATCGCATTCGGACAACCTTTCGCCACACCGGCGCAGATCGACGCGGCCGCTCAGAACGTGGGCGCGGCCGAGATGATCGCCGGATTACCGCAAAAAACAAACCAACCAGTCGGCGAAAGAGGGCGGGGATTGTCCGCCGGACAGCGTCAGCTGATCGCCCTCGCCCGCGCCGAACTGGTCGACCCCGACCTGCTGTTACTCGACGAGGCGACCTCCACGCTCGACCCGGACACCGAGGCGTCGGTGCTGGTAGCGAGCCGATCGCTGGCGCGCGGCCGGACCACGGTCGTGGTCGCGCACCGGCTCGCCACGGCGGCGCGCGCGGATCTGATCGGCGTCGTCGCGCAGGGCCGGATCGTCGAATTCGGGACGCATCAGGAACTCCTGGCCGCCGGCGGACGTTACGCGCGACTCTGGTCGGCGGCGCGGAAACAGGAGGGAATATTCTCGCCCGGTGACCGGGCTGCTACGCGGAGATCGGGTCAGTAGCAGCGCCACTATGCCCCTGGGCATATGCTCGGTGAGGGCGCATCGGCAGCCATCCGCTGATACCCCTGCCGGGCACGTCACAAACGTCGCAGCGCGAAGAACGAAATGAGGCGAACACCAGCTGTGAGCAGCTCAACTTCCCAGTTCGGACAGAACCAGTGGCTAGTCGACGAGATGTATCAGAAGTTCAAACAGGACCCGTCCTCGGTCGACGCGAGTTGGCACGAGTTCCTCGCGGACTACACCCCGGAGGCGAGCACCGAATCCGGTAACAGCCAGCCTCCGGCCGCCGCGCCGGCGCCCGCGGCCGCTGCCCCCGCGGCGCCGAAGGTGACCGCGCAGCCGAAGGTTGCTCCGGCTCCCGCGCCGGCCCCGGCTCCCGCGCCGGCCCCCGCTCCGGCTCCGGCCGCCAAGCCCGCGCCCGCGACCACGCGCACCCCGCAGACCACGCCTGCACCGGTGTCCAACGCACCGGCCACCGCGCCCAAGGCCGCCGCCGTCGCCACCGCCGACGAGTCCAAGGTGCTGCGCGGCCCCGCCGCCGCCATCGCGAAGAACATGTCGGCCTCGCTGACCATCCCCACCGCGACCTCGGTGCGCGCGATCCCGGCCAAGCTGATGATCGACAACCGCCTGGTGATCAACAACCACCTGGCCCGCACCCGCGGCGGCAAGATCTCGTTCACCCACCTGCTCGGCTACGCGATCGTGCAGGCGGTCAAGGCGTTCCCGAACATGAACCGCCACTTTGCCGAGGTCGACGGCAAGCCCAACGCGGTCACCCCCGCGCACACCAACCTGGGCCTGGCCATCGACCTCGCGGGCAAGGACGGCAACCGCTCCCTCGTCGTCGCCGCCATCAAGGGCACCGAGGACATGAGCTTCGGCCAGTTCCACTCCGCCTACGAGGACATCGTGCGCCGCGCCCGCGAGGGCAAGCTCGGCGCCGACGACTTCGCCGGCGTCACGATCTCGCTGACCAACCCCGGCACCATCGGCACCGTCCACTCGGTGCCGCGCCTGATGCCCGGCCAGGGCGCGATCATCGGCGCGGGCGCGATGGAGTACCCGGCCGAGTTCCAGGGCATGAGCGACGAGCGCCTCGCCGACATCGGCGTCGGCAAGCTGATGACGCTCACCTCGACCTACGACCACCGCATCATCCAGGGCGCCGAGTCGGGCGACTTCCTGCGCACCATCCACAACCTGCTGATCTCCGACGAGTTCTACGACGAGATCTTCCACGGCCTCGGCGTGCCGTACGAGCCGGTGCGCTGGCGCAAGGACATCGCCGAGCGCGGCGTCGACAAGAGCGCCCGCGTGCTCGAGATGATCGCGGCCTACCGCAACCGCGGCCACCTGATGGCCGACACCGACCCGCTGCGCCTGGTCAAGGACAAGTTCCGCAGCCACCCCGACCTCGACGTCACCCAGCACGGCCTGACGCTGTGGGACCTCGACCGCACCTTCAACGTCGCGGGCTTCCACGGCCAGGAGCGCATGAAGTTGCGCGACGTGCTGTCGATCCTGCGCGACGCCTATTGCCGCCACGTCGGTGTGGAGTACACCCACATCCTCGACGTCGAGCAGCTGCAGTGGATCCAGGACCGGGTCGAGCAGAAGCACGTCAAGCCGACGGTCGCCCAGCAGAAGTACATCCTGAACCGGCTCAACGCGGCCGAGGCGTTCGAGACCTTCCTGCAGACCAAGTACGTCGGTCAGAAGCGCTTCTCGCTCGAGGGCGCCGAGGCCGTCATCCCGATGATGGACGCCACCATCGACCAGTGCGCCGAGCACTCGCTCGACGAGGTCGTCATCGGCATGCCGCACCGCGGTCGCCTCAACGTGCTCGCCAACATCGTCGGCAAGCCCTACTCGAAGATCTTCACCGAGTTCGAGGGCAACATGAACCCGGCGGCCACGCACGGCTCCGGCGACGTGAAGTACCACCTCGGCGCCGAGGGTCAGTACCTGCAGATGTTCGGCGACAACGAGATCGCCGTCTCGCTCACCGCCAACCCCTCGCACCTCGAGGCGGTCGACCCGGTGCTCGAGGGTCTGGTGCGCGCCAAGCAGGACCTGCTCGACAAGGGCGACGGCCCCGAGGGCTTCTCGGTCATGCCGCTGATGCTGCACGGCGACGCCGCGTTCGCCGGTCAGGGCGTGGTCGCCGAGACGCTGAACCTGTCGGGTCTGCGTGGTTACCGCGTCGGCGGCACGATCCACATCGTGGTGAACAACCAGATCGGCTTCACCACCGCGCCGGAGAACAGCCGCTCCACCGAGTACTCCACCGACATCGCGAAGTTCATCGGCGCGCCGATCTTCCATGTCAACGGTGACGACCCGGAGGCCTGCGACTGGGTCGCGCGCCTGGCGGTCGACTTCCGGCAGAAGTTCCGCAAGGACGTCGTCATCGACCTCGTCTGCTACCGCCGCCGCGGCCACAACGAGGGCGACGACCCCTCGATGACGCAGCCGGAGATGTACGACGTCATCGACACCAAGCGGTCGGTGCGCAAGGCCTACACCGAATCGCTGATCGGTCGTGGCGACATCTCCATGAAGGAGGCCGAGGACGCGCTGCGCGACTACCAGGGCCAGCTGGAGCGCGTGTTCAACGAGGTCCGCGAGCTGGAGAAGTACGTCCCCGAGCCGTCGGAATCCGTCGAGGACGACCAGAAGGTCCCCGCCACCGTGCAGACCGCGGTCGACAAGTCGGTCCTGCAGCGCATCGGCGACGCCTTCAACACCCCGCCGGACGGCTTCAACGTGCATCCGCGCGTCAAGCCGGTGCTGGAGAAGCGCCGTGAGATGGCCTACGAGGGCAAGGTCGACTGGGCCTTCGCCGAGCTGCTGGCCTTCGGCACGCTGATCGACCAGGGCCACGATGTGCGCCTGACCGGTCAGGACTCGCGCCGCGGCACCTTCACCCAGCGCCACGCGGTGATCATCGACCGCCTCAACGCCAACGAGTACACCCCGCTGCACAACATCGGCTCGGAGAAGCCGGGCTGGTTCGCGGTGCACGACTCGGCGCTGAGCGAGTACGCCGCGGTCGGCTTCGAGTACGGCTACTCGCTGGGCAACCCGAACGCGCTCGTGCTGTGGGAAGCCCAGTTCGGTGACTTCGTCAACGGCGCGCAGTCGATCATCGACGAGTTCATCTCCTCGGGTGAGGCCAAGTGGGGCCAGCTCTCCGACGTGGTGCTGCTGCTGCCGCACGGCCACGAGGGCCAGGGTCCCGACCACACCTCGGGCCGCATCGAGCGGTTCCTGCAGCTGTGCGCCGAGGGTTCGATGACCGTCGCGGTGCCGTCCACCCCGGCCAACTACTTCCACCTGCTGCGCAGGCACGCGCTCGACGGCATCCGTCGTCCGCTGATCGTCTTCACCCCGAAGTCGATGCTGCGCAACAAGGCCGTGGTGTCCGACATCAAGGACTTCACCGAATCGAAGTTCCGTTCGGTGTTCGACGAGCCCACCTACGAACAGGGCATCGGCGACACCGCCAAGGTCAAGCGCATCCTGCTGACCTCGGGCAAGCTCTACTACGAGCTGGCCGCGGAGAAAGCCAAGCACAAGCGCGAGGACGTGGCGATCGTCCGGATCGAGCAGCTGTACCCGATCCCGACGTACCGCCTCAACGAGGCACTGGCCAAGTACCCCAACGCGACCGACATCGCGTGGGTCCAGGAGGAGCCCGCCAACCAGGGCGCCTGGCCGTTCTTCGGCCTCAACCTCCCCGAGGTCCTCCCCGACCGCCTCGGCAAACTCCGCCGCATCTCCCGCCGCGCCATGTCGGCCCCCTCTTCGGGCTCGTCGAAGGTGCACGCCGTGGAACAGGCCGAGATCATCGCCGAGGCCTTCGAGCCGACCGCGTAAGTTCTTCCCGCACAACGGCTGACGCCGGAGGATCACCAGATCCCCCGGCGTCAGCCGTTTTCCGTCCTCTTTCGGCTAGGCCGCGTCGGGGCGACGCGGTAGGGTGAGCCGGCATGAATCATCCTGGGGGAAAGTTGTTTTCGTGATGTTCGAGGTCAATTCCGGCCGATGCCATCGGCAGCTGCGGTGAACGACTTCTCGGTCCATTTGGGTAGCCTCGCCGGGTTCCGGCTGGACCTGGAGGAACTCGGCGCGAACTTCTCATCGAATGCGTCACGAATGCTGTCGTCTTTCACGATCCCCGCCGGCACCACGGGGCTGCTGGCGACTGTGGCGCCGTCATTCGAGACGTTGAACAGCACCCTGTCGTCGTGCCACGGACAAGATGTGACAACCCTGGCCGCATTCGGCTCCGGTCTCGCCACGGCCGGGACCCAGTACCTGACATTGGACACGACCACGGCGAACGCGATTTCCGCGGTGAGTGACAGTGCGGCGGTGAGTGTCTCCGGCGACCCCGGGACGGTGAACAGATTCGCCGGACTGCAACTTCCGACGCTCACGGCGACCGACGATGCCCAGTTCACGGTTCGACAGTTGGTGAACAGCGGCATCGAGGTTCTCTCGCCCTATGACGACAGGCTGAACGAGGCGATTGGCATCAGACCCGCCGCGGACTACCTGACCCCGCTGGCCGCGGACTGGGAGGTCCTGCAACCACTCGGAAATCGGATCTCCCAGCTCAGCATCAATGACTTCGTGTCGTCGCAGAATCTCTCCGGAGGACTCCAGTGGTTACAGTCCACCTGGACCGGGACTGCGGCCGCAGCTTTTGCGACGAGCGCAACCACCCTCGGACAAGCGATATCCGCGCGCAGCGATGACCTGGACGCAGTGTCGAAGATCGTCCGAAACGGCGGGGCCTACCTCGAGCGCCTGGTCTACAACCAGGCAGTGGGGCTCAGCAGCGCGCTCACACAGCCGATGACCTTTCTGGACATCACGCTCCCGCTGTCGCATTGGGCCCTGATGATCAACGGGCCGATGCGCGAGTCGTTCCGCACGGAGATCGTTGCCGCCATCGACGCGATGAAGACATCGGCGAACACGAGACGGGATGCGATAACCACAGCGCTCGAGCGCATCTCCCAGGCGATGGGCTATTCGCCCGGCCGGGCGACCCCGACTTACAACGCGACCGAGTTCGAGATCCCGGACAAGGTGGCCGCTGACGTGGGTGTGCGGCGATACGGCCTCGACGACAACGTGTGGTGGGAGAACAGCATTGCATCCGCCTGAAGACCGGGAACTGCCGAGCAACCGGGCCATCTACGGTTCCGACACCGGAGTCATGAGCAAGGTGGCAGCGGGATTGGCACGAACCGACCTCACGGCCGTTCTGGTGGCCTGGGATTCGATGGGCTACGACCTCGCGCCGAAGCTGCTGCGAATCTATATGCGTGACGAGGGTCCCAACCACAACTACCGATTCGACAGCGCCGAGATCCGCAAGATCGTCAAAACGAGCGCCGTGCAGCGGGCGGCGGCCGCCAGCTTGGACGAGGTGAAAGATCTGGCGCGGGCGGATCCTCGCATCGGCGTGACGAGGGAAATCACGCCCGCTGCCTGGATCGGCAATGTCGAAATCAGCGATGACGACGACCTGTCCAATGCTCTCGGACACTTCGACGTCGCGGTAGGAACCGACACCACGGTCTATCAAGCCGACGACGGCGGTCTCCGAGCGGAAATGGACTACCGGATATACGTCTACGACTACTACAACTTCGACCTCAAAGGTGATCACCTGATCAACATCAATCCCGCGAAGACCATCAACAACGAAGCGCGGCAACTGGAGGAGGCGGGGTGGGCGCGCGCGTTCAAGTCCAGGGGTCAATCCGCCATGCTCCACTGGAGCGGATCGCTGTGAGCCGGGTCGCGCGTCAGCGCATCTTCTCGGGCGCTCTGGCGTGCCTGCTGGCAGGGCTGGTCGTCGGCTGTTCCGGCGACTCCGACAGCTTGCAGAACCTGGCGACCTGCGGGGAGTTCGTGTTCCCGGCGGACGCGAAGGTGATCTGGTTTCAGGAGAACGACACCTTCGGCGACACTCTCCTGGACGCGGTTGTCGAGATATCCGCGGCCGCGGTCCCGGAATTCAAGCAGCGATCGCAGCTGACCGAGTTCGCACCGGGGGTGCCCAACTACTGGCGTCAAACGTGGAGTGCCATCGGTGAGGCGCAGTCGCTGGCGCAGGATGCCGGGAACGAACACCTGGTCGAGCTGAACAAGAGCCCGACCAGGTGGGTCGTCATCCACGATTCCGGCGAGAAGAGGCAGCTCTTCCTCCGGGCGGGATGCTGAGGAGATCTCGAAACACGGTGTGGGGGCGACCGCCTCGGCAAGCTCCGCCACATCTCCCGCCGCGCCATGCCGGCCGTTGTCAGGCCAGCAGGTTCCGCATCACCGTGCGGACATGCTGTTCGGTCAGCCTGCGCAGTTCGACGCGGCCGATCCGGCTGCCGTGGATCGTCAGTGTGGTGTCCACGAACAGATTTTCGTCGAGCACGCCGATCCGCACTTCGGTCACCGCGCGCCTGTCCTCGTTGGCACCTTCCCGGACGAACGCGTCCTCGCCGAGCCCGGGCAGGTATTCGAAACTCGCATTCGGGTCCGAGACACGCTCGCCGACAAAATATTTGAAGTTGTCGTATTGCCGTCGCCGGTCGGCGCCCGCCCGCGTGACATCCAGATTCAGCGACACGGTGAGATCACCGAAGGTGCCGGAGCAGTAGCCGGTCGAACCGATGGGCTCCTGGCGGTTCTGCTGCCACCCGGCACTGCCGCGACGCGCCAGTTCCGCCAGATCCATCAGCTCGCAGTGACTGTCCTGTTCCAGTTCGCGGTACTTGCGCGAGGTCGGGATGTCGATCGGTGTGCCCGGCGTCCATTGCGAGATCGCCGACGCTCCGTTCTCGCGCCCCAGCCACATCACGGTGGCGACCACGATGACCACCGCCAGCACACACGCCGACACCGCCGCGGCCGACCAGGGCAACGAGAACCGTCGTCGTGGCGTCATGCGAGGCGCTCCCAGAGCATTCGTCCCTGATGTTCGCAGGCCGTCGTCATCTCCGATTCGTCCACGGTCGTCTGCGCCGGTGTGTGCAGCGTGACGGCGACGACCACGTTGTCGTCGAAGAGGCCGAGCTCGCAGGTCGGGCCGTACATGTACGCCAGCCGGCGCAGGTAGAGATAGGAATCGTCACCGACGCCGAGCGTGCGATCCACCGAATTGGTCCCCGACGCGCGCGCCAACTCCCGGTCGCCGCGGAAGAACTCCTCGGCACCGTGCCCGTCGTTCACGACCTTGGCGAGCACGGTGACCGCCAGACCGCGAAAGGAGACCGAGCAGTGGTGACTCGAATACGGTTCGGAGTCCACGGATTCGGAGTGCAGGGGCGATTCGGGTGCCCCGCCGAGCTGTTCGAGAGAGGTGAGATCGAGCAGCTCACAGGCGTTGCCGACACTCTGCGTGGTGTAGACCCGGGTGGGTTCGCCACGGATCAGGTCGGTGGTCGTCATGACGACGAGCAACGCGACCGTCGCCGCTGTCAGGACGGCGGTGAGTGCCGCGGGCAGCAGCGCCCGGCCCCGAGCCCACCGCCGACCGGGCGATGCGGCCCGAACATCGACCACGACCGGATCGGCCGGTGATGTCGGCGGGGCAACGGTGTCGAACGCTCTGGTCGCCGCGGCGGCGAGATCGGCACAGCGGGCGAATCGATCCTCCGGCCGTTTCGCCATCGCCGTCGCGATGACCGCGTCGATGGCGCGCGGTAGCTCCGGCCGGAGCTCGGTGGGGCGCGGTGGTGGCGCGCCGAGGTGCGCGGCGATCACGGCGGCCTGATCGCCGCGCGGGAACGGCGGCTGCCCGGTGAGCAATTGGAACAGCGTGCAGCCGAGGGAGTAGATGTCGGCGCGATGGTCCACCGTGTGCCCGTGGAACCGTTCGGGCGCGGCATAGGCGAAGGTCGCCGCCATCCCGGACAGGGTGACGGTGTCGTCGAGCGTGCGGGCGATCCCGAAGTCGGTGAGCAGCGCGGTTTCCCCGCCCGCCGCATCACGTTCGACGAGCAGGTTCGCGGGTTTGACGTCGCGATGCAGTACACCCTGCTCATGCGCGAAGTCCAGCGCCGCGGCGGCGCCCTGGATCAGGCGCAGAGCCCGGGCCGGGGTCAGCCCGGTGGGCTCGGCCCCGAGCAGACCGATGGCGTCCCCACCCGCGACGTATTTCATCGACAGCCACAGCACCTGATCGTGCGGACCGCTTCGGTCGTAGACAGAGACGATATTGGGATGTTCGAGCCGTGCGGCGACCGTCGCTTCGCGTTCGAAGGCGTTGCGCGCCTTGCTGTCCAGCGACAGTCCGTGGCCAAGCACCTTGATCGCGACGCGGCGGTGCAGCCGCGGGTGCTCGGCGAGGTACACCGCGCCCATTCCGCCGGTACCGAGGAGTCGTTCGATCGTGTACCCGGCGAACAGTGTCCCGCGTTCCACCCCTGCCCACCTTCTACCGCCGCAGTCCAGAGCGACGAGGCTCGGCGCACCTGGGTCGGGTCGAATCTAGGTGCACGCGACTGCCGGGAGCAACTCGCTCCCCGTGGTGGGTGGCCACGAGCCGGGTGGACCGGCGGGGGCGATCCGTTTCAGGATCCGCCCCCGCGAGCCTTCCTAGGCGTTGAGGGTGATCCAGGCCATGCCCGAGAGTTGTTCCAGGTCATGGTGGTTGGGGTAGGTGTCGGAGGTGGCGACGATCGTCGCTTCGACGCGGCCGGGGCCGGGAGCCATCCCCATGCCGGTGATCACGCCGTCGGGGGCGTGTTCGACGACGCCGTTGCCGTCGACCTTGTGGGACTGGCCGTTGGCGACGCCGGTGTCGAGGTTCTTCCACCGGACCGAGACACGATAGCCCTCACAACTCTGGCCGGTCTGGACGATCTTCACCCGGACCCCGAGCTGCCCCGCCTGGGGCTGGGGCACCGTCTCCGCGTTGATGATGGCCGCGCAGCCGATGCCCGGTGTCCTCGCGAGGGTCGGGTTGAACTGGACGACTTGGTCGGACGGCAAGGCCGCCGCTGGACTGCTGAACCCGACGAGCGCGGCAACGGCCGCTGCGGCGGCCACCCCGACCTGAACCGAAACCCGTTGTCCTTGTGTGCTTTTCAGACTCATGCCCTGGATTTCGCGACCCGCCCGGCGTTCGTTAACCACCGTAACGGTCTCGATGTGGCAACGGGTCGCGGAGACGCGGGTCACAGAGTTCTCTCAACCACGCGGCACACTTCTCACACGGTCGGCGAGTAACCTCCGCCGCGAACTCTCGGATCTGGAGGCACATAGTGAGCGGACGTAATGGATTCCTGCTGCTCGGCGGGATCGCGTCGGTGGGCGCGGGGGCGGTGCACTTCCTGGCCGCCGGCATGCACACCGACCACGCCACGCTGGCCAGGCTGATGGTCGTGCTCGCCGCGATCCAGTGCGCCACCGGTCTGGCGGTGCTGTTGAGCGAACGCAAGATCATCGTGTCGGCGCTGGCCGCGGTGAACGCGTTCGCGGTGGCAGTGTGGGGGTTCACCCGTTTCGCCGACATCTCGCTGGTCACCGGCCTGACCGCGGAGGCGCCGGGCGTTGCCGACACCGCGTGCGCCGCCCTGGGCGCGCTGGCCGTGATCGCCGCGGGTATCGCCCTGCTGCGGCCCGATGCCACGCTGCCACCCCTGCGGTCCGGGATCGCGGCGAGCGCGGTCGGCGTCCTCGCGCTGGCGGCCATGCTCAACGGCGTCGGGCACGTGCACAGCCACGGCGGCGACGAACACGCGGCAGGTGGTCATTCGCACGCCGCGGGCGACGACCATGCCGACACCGGCGACGCGTGGCCGCGCCCCTTCGACCCGACCAAGCCGATCGACGTCTCCGGCGTCCCCGGCGTCACGGCCGAGCAGGAGCAGCGCGCGACCGCGCTGATCCAGCGCACCCAGGAGAAGCTGCCCGCCTTCGCCGACGTCACCACCATCGGCGCGCTCGGCTTCCGCTCGATCGGCGATTCCGCCACGGGCTACGAGCACTGGATCAACACCGGCTACATCCGCGACGACGCATTCCTCGACCCGACCCGGCCGGAATCGCTGGTCTACCGGGTCGACGGGCAGAATCGCACCCTCGTCTCGGCCATGTACATGGCCAAGGGCAAGAAGATCGACGACCCCGCCCTCACCGACTACGCGGGCAGCCTGATGCAGTGGCACGTGCACGACAATCTGTGCTGGAAGGCGGGCGACAACGGCCCCCAGGTCGCGGGTGTCACCGACGCGCAGGGCAACTGCCCGCCGAACTCGATCAATCCCGGGGCGGGGAATCCGATGGTGCATGTGTGGATCGCCCCGCACGAGTGCGGGCCTTTCGCGGCGCTGGAAGGCCACGGCGCGGGGCAGGCGGCCACCGACGGCAGGCGCACCGACACCTGCGGCGACGGCCACAGCCACGGCGGCGGGCACAAGTAGCCGAGCGGGTTCAGCCCGGCTGGACCCACCGGCGCAGCGCGTCGATGGTGGTCTCCGGAGAGGTGTTGAAGCAGAACCGGATTCCCGGCACCAGCTCGGACGTGACATTGATCAGGCGCTCGAACAGCAGCGTGTGTTCGGGGGCCATCCGCACACCAGCGCCGATCATCGCGACGCGGAACTCCCCGCCGGCCACGCACTCGCGCAGCTGTGCCTCGGCCGCGTCGGGTTCTGCGGGCAACTGGCAGCTGACGAGGTCGAAACCGGCCTCCCGCAACGCTGTTTCTCCCGCGGTGATGCGTGCGGTCAGGATCGCCTCGTCCAGTCCCGGATAACGGGAATAGTCGACGGCGCTCGGGTGCAGGCCGATCGAGAGCACCGAATTCGGATCCTGTTCTGCCACTGCGTTCTCCATTCCCATCAGATACACGACGGCACCGACACTCGTGAGCACCGCCGCGAGCAGGGCGCCGGCTCTCACCACGGTGCGGCCCCGGCACGGTCGAAGAAACCGCCGCTCGGGCCGTCATGGCCGACCATCGCCATGGCCACGATCGCATCCGTGCCCTCGGTGACGGTCTGGAATCCACTGTGCCCGTTGAGGTCGGTGGCCGTGTAGCCGGGATCGACGGCATTGACCTTCATGGTGCCGAGCTCGCTCGCGTACATGACGGTGAGCATGTTGAGCGCCGCCTTGGTGCTCGGATAGCCGAGCGCGGGCGGCAGCAGGCCCGCCCATTTCGGATCGGTGATCGTGGCGATCGAACCGACGCCGCTGGAGACCATCACGATCCGCGGCAGGCCGGACCGGCGCAGCAGCGGCAGGAACGCGTTGGTCACCCGGATCGGGCCGAAGACATTGGTCTCGAACACTTCTCGCAGGTCATCAGGCCCGGTCTCACTCGGCGCGGCCCGTGGACCGCCGATGCCCGCGTTGTTGATCAGGACGTCGAGGTGGCCCGCCTCGGTGCGCACGAAGTCCGCGGCGGCGGCCACGGATTCGTCGGAGGTCACGTCCAGTGCGACGAACCGCACGTCGAGCCCGGTCGCGGCGAGTTCGGCGGCCGCCACCTCGCCGCGGCTCTTGTCTCGGGCGGCGAGAAAGACCCGCCAGCCCGAGCCCGCAAGCCGACGCACGGTTTCCCGGCCCAGCCCTTTGTTTGCCCCGGTGACCAGGGCGATCGTCTGTGTCATGCCCCCAGATTCGCGCCGCGCCGGGCCGCGCTCCAGTGCCGGTTCCGCCTAGGACGGGCGGTACCACCCCGGGCAGGCCGACCTGCGGCACCATGGAGGACGTGGACAGAGCGGAATTGGCGACGGTGCTGCGCAGCGCGCGGTCCCGGCTCAGCCCCGCCGACGCGGGTCTGCCCGCCGGAGCGCGCAGACAGGTACCCGGACTGCGGCGCGAGGAGGTCGCGAGCCTGGCCGGCGTGAGCGTCGACTACATCGTGCGCTTGGAACAGGGGCGCGGACCGAAGCCGTCCGATCAGGTGCTCGGCGCGCTCACCAGAGCCCTGCGGCTCACCGATGTCGATCGGGATCTGGTCTATCGGCTCGCGGGGGCCGAACCACCGCAGGCCGGGCGGATTCCGCTGGTGATCCGCCCGAGCGTGCAGCGGCTGTTGGACCGGCTGGCGGATCTGCCGGTCCTCGTCCTCTCGGCGAAATCCGACATCCTCGCCTGGAACCCGTTGTCGGCGGCGCTGCTCGGCGATTTCTCGGCCATTCCGCCGGCGCGGCGCAACATCATGTGGCAGCGCTTCCTCGGCACGGGCATGGGCCGAGTGGTCATGACGCCCGAGGAGGCCGACAGCAATGCCGCCGCCTGCGTCGGCTGCCTGCGCGCGGTCAAGGCCACCTACCCGGACGACCCCGGCCTGACCCGCTTGATCACCGAACTACGCACCGGCAGCACGGAATTCGAGTCCCACTGGCTCGCGGGCCGCTCCAGCACCATGCACAGCCTCACCAAAACCATCGCCCACCCCGACCTGGGCACTCTCACCCTCGACTGCGACGCCATGCACGTCCCCGACACCGACCAAACCATCATCATCTACTCCGCACCCCCGAACACCCCCACCGCGACAGCCCTCGACCTCCTCCGCGTCACCGGCCTCGAAGCCTTCGACGCGGGATAACCCCGCCGTTCCGTCCGGGCTCAAACTCCGAATCAAATATGGAGGCGTGATGGCGACAACGGTGGAGATCCCGGACGAGTTACTCGCGGAGGCCCTGCGGCTGACCGGACTGCCGACCAAGAGGGCGGTCATCAATCTCGCGATGTCCGAGCTCGTCCAGGGTTACCGCCAGCGGGAAGCGCTCGCACGGCTCGAGCGGATGGACCACAACCCGTTGCTGACCGCCGAGGAGCTCGCGGCCGATCGCCCCGAGCGCCGGTGAGCGCGGCCACCGTCCGGCCGAGGTATCTCCTCGACCACTCGGTGATGTCGCACTACCGGACGAACGCCGCCGTCGAACGCGCCATCGACGAACTCGCGATCACCGGAGCGCTGTGCGCGTCGACAGTCACGAGGGACGAGGCGCGGTTCAGCGCACGCAACGCCGCCGACCTCGGCTATCTCACCGAGCTCTACGGCTCGGTCTTTCACTGGCTGCCCGCCGGCAACGGATCACCCCCGCCTGAATATCGGGTGATTTCGCGGCGGGGCGCGGGATAAGGTGCGTGCTTCGACGAGGGAGGGGCGATGAGCGCACTGCGGACGACGACGCTGTGGCGGCCGACGGGGCCTGCGGAACTGGGGTTGGTCGCCGAATCCGGCTGGCGGGCTTGGCCTGCGCGGTTGCCGGATCAGCCGATCTTCTATCCGGTGCTCAACGAGGCCTACGCGGTCTTGATCGCGCGGGACTGGAATGTCCCGGCCTCCGGGGCGGGGTACGTGACGCGATTCGAGGTGCGCACGGACTTTCTGGACAACTACGAAGTCCAGCAGGCCGGTGGGCGCGAGATCCTCGAATACTGGATTCCCGCCGAGGATCTCGCGGAGTTCAACCGGAATATCGTCGGTGTGATCGAGGTGGTCCGGCGGTTCCCGGAGGATGCACCGGTGCCCGACTGATCAGGCTTCGGAGCGTTGCTTCGGGAGCGCCGCTCTGATCTCGGCGATGGCTGCGCGTGGGTCGTCGACCCAAAAGGCGATGGTTTCCGACGTGAGTTCGCCGTGGCCGGTGGTGAAGGTATGGGGCGCGGTGAGGTCGACGCGAACGTTCGTGGAGCTGCCGACCGGGAGCGCGATGATGCCGTTTTCGGTGCGGTGCAACGACTTCGAATCGTCGTAGGCACGCAGGTCGCCGCGCACCGCACGCACGGCGGCGAGCGGGACGGCGAGTTCGGTGCGGCGCAGGTAGCGCAGGCGGAGATGTTCGGCGGCGAGCAGGTGCGGGTACATGTGGTGGGCGGCGAGCAGGCCGAGCATCCACAGCAGCCCCCATGCGCCCAGCGCCAGCGCGGCGAGGCGGACCGGCGCCCACGGAATGAGCAGGTGCACCGCGGGGATCTCCACCGCACTGACGATGACAAAGGCCCAGAGCACCGCCGACATCGCGCCCGCGTAGCGAATCGGCGCGCCGTCGGCGGTATCGGCCCTGCGGGCGATCGCCCGCGCGAGGCTCACCCACACATCGATCTCCCACCGGACGAAACGGCGGGTGAGCAGCAGGATCTGGCGCATCTCGGCCTCCTATTCAATACAATTGCATTGTAAAGAGCCGGAGGCCGGTATAGCAATACGACTGCATCGTGAAAGAATGTCGCGATGCCGAAGAGGGTGGACCACAGTTCTCGCCGGGCCGCGATCAGCGACGCCGTGATGCGCCTGCTCGCCCGCGACGGCCTCGAATCCATCAGCCTGCGCCACGTCGCCGCCGAGGCGGGCGTCTCCGCTGGCCAGGTGCAGCACTATTTCCCCAGCAAGGACGCGATGATGGAGTTCGCGGCAGGCACCATCGCGGCCCGCATCGAAGCCCGGGTGACGGCTGCGAGCCCCGACCCGGACCTGCACGACCTGCTCACCGCACTCCTGCCCACCGACGCCGAGTCCGCCGCCGACACCCGCACGATGATCGGCTATCTCGCCTTCGCCTCGGTCCGCCCGCAGGTCGCCGAGAAATTGGCTGCCAACGGCATGGCCTTCCGCGACCACGTCGCGAGCCTGCTCCCCCACCACCCCGACCCGACCGCGGCGGCCGAGACCCTTCTCGCCCTCCTCGACGGGCTGGCTCTGCACGTCAGCGTAGGCCAGCTCACTGCCGACGCCGCCCGCGCCGCGCTGGCGAGGGCGATCGACGAGGCCCTCACCCGAACGCGGTGAACAGGTTCAGGCCTCGACGCCCACTGTCGCGGCCGCACGGAGGGCCGCGACCGCGTCTGCCGTCTCGGCCATCACCAGTTCGGCATTGATCTGGGCGCCCGCCATGGCGCCGGCCGCGGCTGCCGCGCCGACCTGGGCGGAGGGATCGGTGGCGTTGCCCGCGATCCAGACGCCCGGGACGGCCGTGCGGCCGGCCGGATCGGCGGGGATGTGGTCGCCCATGCCGGAGGGGTGCGGCTCGGGGGTGAGGCCGAGGTCGGTGAGGAAGGTGGCGCGGGTGTTCATGCGCGGAGCCACCACGAGGGCGTCGCGGGCGATGACGGTGCCGTCGGCGAGGCGGACGCCGGACAGCGCGCCGTCGGTGGACAGCACCTCGGTGACCTCACCGTCGACGATCGAGATACCGCGGGCCACCAGCTTTTCCGCGTCCTCGGCGGACAGGGCGGGAGCGGTGTGGGTGAGGAACACGATGTCGTCGCTGAGCTGGCTGAACAGCAGCGCCTGATGCACCGACATCGGGCCGGCGGCCAGGATGGCGATGCGCTGGTCGCGCACCTCCCAGCCGTGACAGTACGGGCAGTGCAGAACGCCGTGACCCCACTGCTCGCGCAGGCCGGTGACCTCGGGGAGTTCGTCGGCGAGACCGGTGGTGACGAGGATGCGGCGCGCGTTCACGGCTCGCCCGTCCTCCAGCGTCACCCGGAACTCGGGCGCCGACCCGGCGGAAACCGGCGCGACGGCGACGGGGCGGCCGTCGGCCGTCGAATCTTGCCCCACACCAACGGATTCCGATTCGGTGAAACCATCAGGCAGACGTTCGACACCGACGACCCGGCCTTCGACCACATGCCCGCCGTACCCGCGCACCTCGGCGCGCCCCCGCTCGAGCAGTTCCAGCGGCGGCATCCCCTCGCGGGCCAGCAATCCGTGCACACCGTCGGCAGGCGCGTTGCGCGGCGCCCCGGCATCGATCACGGCGACCGAGCGCCGCGAGCGGGCGAGCATGAGCGCCCCGTTCAGTCCGGCCGCCCCGCCGCCGAGCACCACCACGTCATAGGTTTCGTTCAACTCAGTCATCTCGACCTCCTTCGCGCTCCACCTTGCGCCCACACCGCCGACACTGGCAACAATTGTTGCCGTTATGGCAAACTAATCCGCATGGACGACCTCGATCAAGCCCTCGACGCGGTCGGCCCCCGGCTGCGCACGCTGCGCAAACAGCGGCAGACCACCCTGGCCGACCTGGCTGCCGAGACCGGCATCTCGGTGAGCACCCTCTCGCGCCTGGAGTCCGGCGACCGCAAACCCACCCTGGAGCTGCTGCTCCCGCTGGCCAAGGCGCACGGCGTGACCCTCGACGAACTCGTCGACGCCCCGCAGACCGGCGACCCCCGCATCCACCTGCGCCCGGTCACCCGCTTCGGCATGACCATGCTCCCGCTCACCAAGCGCGCGGGCGGCATCCAGGCCTTCAAGATGATCATCGCCCCCAACACCCGCACCACCCCGGAACCGAAGGTGCACGAGGGCTACGAATGGCTCTACGTCCTCAACGGCCGCCTGCGCCTGGTCCTCGGCGACAACGACATCGTCCTCACCCCGGGCGAAGCCGCCGAATTCGACACCCACGTCCCGCACTGGTTCGGCACCGCCGACGACAACCCCGTCGAATTCCTCAGCCTCTTCGGCAAACAGGGCGAACGAGCCCACCTCCGCGCCCGACCCAAAGGCTCCGACTGATCAGCCCCGCGGCAGCCACCCGACGATGACCTCGGCGAGTTCGCCGGGGCGCTCCCTGGCCACGAGATGACCGGCGCCGGCGATCCGGTGGACGTCGGCATGCGGCACCAGGCGCACGAACTCGTCGACGTAGTCCTCGGTGACCGGCGTCCGCTCACCGGCTCGCACGAGCAGTACGGGCACTTCCAGCGCCACGGCAGCCTGTTCGAGCTGAGGAATCCGATCGAGAACGTCCTCGACGATCTCGACATACGAACCGAAATCCGGTGCACCGGAAAGAAACTCGCGGACGCGAACGGGATCCATGGTCGGCACGACGTCCACCAGCACCAGACCGGCGACCCGCGCGCGCACCTCGGCATCGGCAAGGGCGGCGAGCGCGGCCAGCCCGCCCAGCGAGGCGCCGACGACGACACAGCCGGGCGGTTCGTCGCGAATCATCGCAGCGATGTCGGCCGCGCAGGTCGTCACCGACCGCGCGGAACCACCACTCTGTCCGTGCCCGCGCAGATCGAAGGCGATACATCGAAAGCCCTCCGCGGCCAGACGATCGACCACCGGCTCCCATACCTGCCGTCGCTCGCCACCGGCGTGTAGCAGCAGGACGTTCGGCCCCGCGCCGCGCACCTGCCCCCGCAGCGTCGCACCATCGGGGCGATCGAGCTGTCGCCCGTGGGGAGTCCCCGGGTCATTCATGCGAGACCTCGGACCACCGGACGGTCTCAGCCCTGCAGGGCGGCGATCAGGGCCGGGCTCAGGGCCAGGGCTGGTAGCGACTCCACCAGCAGGTCCACCAATTGTTCACGGGTGATGGGCTTTTCGATCATCCAGGTGAGGATGGTCTCCTCGACGAAGGCGATCCAGCCGCGGACCGTCAGGGTCAGGCGGGCCAGATCGGGGTCGTCGGGGGGCAGGGGGAGTTCGCTGACGATGAGATCGGCGATGGCGCCGCGGGTTTCGTCGACGTAGCCGACCACGGCGGGCGCCACGCTGGCCGGGCCGCGCAGCACCGCGCGGTAGGAGGCCGAGTGTTCGGTCGCGTAGTCGACGAAGCGCTCGATCGAGTCGCGCAGCATGTCGAACAGCGAGAGTTCGCGGTTGGGTGTGACGGCGGCGAAGAACTCCGCGCTCACGTGCCGGGCGATCGCCTCGTGGAACTCCTGCTTGGAGGCGAAGTAGTGGAACAGCAATCCCCGCGAGATGCCTGCCTGCTTGGCGATGTCGTCGACCGCGATGTCCTCGAGCGATCGCTCGGCCAGCATCGCGGCACCGAGGGTGATCAGCTGCAGCCGCCGCTCCTCGGGGCTGAGCCGGACCCGCTTGGTCGCTCCCGAACTCCTGATACTCACATCCACCATCCTAGCCACTACTGAACTGTGCTCAATAGCTGTTGACTCGGGCTCAATAGGGACGTAGGCTGGATTACATGAGTCGCAAGGTTACAGACAAAGCTGTCGACAACCGCGCCGCGCGCCACTTCGAGACGATCATCGTCGGCAGCGGTTTCGCGGGCCTAGGTATGGCGATCCGCCTGCATCAGCAGGGTCGCGATGATTTCCTCGTCCTCGAACGCGGCAGCGATGTCGGCGGCACCTGGCGGGACAACACCTACCCCGGCGCCGCCTGCGACGTGCCCTCGCACCTGTACTCGTACTCCTTCGCACTGAACCCGGACTGGTCGCGCTCGTTCTCCAAGCAGGGCGAGATCCAGGCCTACATCCGCAAGGTCGCCGAGCAGAACGACGTGCTCGACAAGCACCTGTTCGACTGCGACGTGCTCGGCATGCGCTGGAACGCCGAGACCAACCGCTGGGACATCACCACCAGCAAGGGCGACTTCACCGCCCACACCGTCGTCTCCGCCGTCGGCGCGCTGTGTGAGCCCTCGCTGCCCGACATCAAGGGCATCAACGACTTCGAAGGTGACATCTTCCACTCGGCCCGTTGGGACCACGATGTCGAGCTCGCCGGCAAGCGCGTCGCGGTGATCGGCACCGGCGCCTCGGCGATCCAGATCGTGCCCGCCATCGCGAGCAAGGTCGCCCACCTCGACCTGTACCAGCGCACCGCGCCCTGGCTGCTGCCCCGCATGGACCGCCCGTACCTGCTGCCAGAGCGCCTGGCGTTCAAGTACCTGCCCGGCGTGCAGCGCCTGTCCCGCGCGGCCATC
The DNA here is from genome assembly GCF_003182135.1 of Nocardia neocaledoniensis. GTDB lineage: Bacteria > Actinomycetota > Actinomycetes > Mycobacteriales > Mycobacteriaceae > Nocardia > Nocardia neocaledoniensis. The sequence continues at coordinate 552,556 of NZ_QGTL01000002.1, forward strand.
TACGCCGCGCGCGAGACCCAGGTCGTCGGCCTGGCCAAGTACCCCGCGCTGATGAAGATCTTCGAGACCATCTCCCGCGGCAAGCTGCTGGCCGAGGTCCGCGACCCGGTCAAGCGCGCCAAGGTGACCCCGAACTACCGCATCGGCTGCAAGCGCATGCTGATCTCGAACGAGTACTACCCGGCGATCGACCGCGACAACGTCGACGTGATCACCGACGGGATCGCCGAGGTCAAGTCCGGCTCGATCGTGACCAAGGACGGCACCGAGCGCGAGATCGACGCGCTGATCGTGGCCACCGGCTTCCACGTCACCGACTCCCCCGCGTTCGAGACGATCGTCGGCCGCACCGGCCAGACGCTGTCCGAGCAGTTCGACGAGGTCGGCCAGCGCGGCTACAAGGGCTCGGCCATCGAGAACTTCCCGAACATGTTCTTCCTGCTCGGCCCCAATGTCGGCCTCGGCCACACCTCGATGGTGTTCATGATCGAATCGCAGATCAACTACATCGCCGACGCGCTGGCCACCATCGACGAGAAGAACCTGAAGACCGTCGAGGTCAGCCCCGAAGCGGTGCGCGTGTACAACCGCGAGCTGCAGGAGAAGATGGCGAGCAGCGTCTGGATGAACGGCGGCTGCGCCAGCTGGTACCTGGACAAGCACGGCAACAACACCACGCTGTGGCCGGACTTCACCTTCCAGTTCCGTAGGCTGACCAAGAATTTCGACGTCGCGGCCTACAACACGACTTCCTCGACCGACTCCGACACCGAACTGAAAGTGGTGGCAGCACAGTGAGCAAAGATGCTTACTTCACGAACAAGGTCTGTGTGATCACGGGCGCCGGGTCCGGCATCGGCCGCGCGCTGGCCGAGAACCTGGCTCGTCGTGGCGCCAAGCTGGCGCTGTCCGACATCGACGCCGAGGGCCTGGCCGAGACCGTGCGCATCGTCGAGGGGCTCGGCGCGCAGGTGAAGGCGGATCGGCTCAACGTCGCCGAGCGCGAGGCGTTCCTGCTCTACGCCGACTCGGTGAAGGCGCATTTCGGTGTCGTGCACCAGATCTACAACAACGCTGGTATCGCGTACCACGGTGACGTCGTCAAGACCGATTTCAAAGACATCGAACGCATCATGGATGTCGACTTCTGGGGCGTCGTCAACGGCACCAAGGCGTTCCTGCCGATGCTGATCGAGTCCGGTGACGGCCACGTCGTCAACGTGTCGAGCCTGTTCGGCCTGGTCACCGTGCCCGGCCAGGCGGCCTACAACTCGGCCAAGTTCGCCGTGCGCGGCTTCACCGAGGCGCTGTACCAGGAGATGAAGATCTCCAAGGCGCCAGTCAAGGTGACCTGCGTGCACCCCGGCGGCATCAAGACCGCGGTGGCCCGCAACGCCACCTATGCCGAGGGCATCGACGGCGCCAACACCGCCTCGCTGTTCGACAAGTACCTGGCGATCCACAGCCCGGAGATGGCCGCGCAGACCATCACCGAGGGTGTGAGCAAGGGCCACGCGCGCGTGCTGATCGGCTGGGAGGCCAAGGTGCTCGACGTGAGCGTGCGCTTCCTCGCCTCGGGCTACAACCGGATCTCGGCCGTGGTCAACGGCCGCTTCATGCCGCACTGAGAATCGGAACGCCATGCGCGAGTTCAAGATTCCGCTGCCGATCGCCCGTGTGCTGCTCGACCCGATCTTCCGGGTCACGCTGAACGCGCGGCTGCCGGTGGCGGTGCAGCGCGCCCTGCTCGACGCGGCCTCCCTGATGCAGCTGGTGCCCGACGGTTCCGTCGTGCAACACCTGCAGCTGGGCGGCCGCCCGGCCGAGCGCGTCATCGCCGAGACGGCCATCCCCGGTTCGCGTACCGGGGCCGTGCCGCCGGAGCGCGCCGCGGGCGCGGTGCTGTACCTGCACGGCGGCGGCTACGTGGTCGGCTCGCTGACCACGCACCGGTCGCTGGTGGCCCGGCTGGCCAGGGAGACCGCCTGCGCGGTGTACTCGCTGGACTACCGGCTGGCGCCGGAGCATCCGTTCCCGGCCGGTCTCGACGACGCCGAGGCCGCGTTCCTGGATCTGGTGCGCAATGTCGGCTACCGGCCCGAGCAGATCAGCCTGGCCGGTGACTCGGCCGGCGGTGGGCTCGCGCTCGCGCTGGCCCAGCGCCTGATCGAACGGCACGCCATGACCCCGGCCGCGCTGGGCCTCATCGCGCCCTGGGTCGACCCGACGCAGGTGCCCGCGAAGTCGCGCGATCTGGTGATCAACCGGGCCTGGTCGCAGGCGTGTGCCGCGCACTACCTCGGCGACGCCGCCGCGACCGAGGCGGGCTACGCTCCGCTCACGGGAAACCTGATCGGGCTGCCTCCCACCTACGTGCAGGTCGATGTGAGCGAACTGTTACACGATCAGTGCCGACGGCTCGTCGCGGCGCTGCGCGGCGCCGGGGTGCACGTGCGCTTCACCGAGACCCGCGGCCTGTGGCATGTCGCGCAACTGCAAGCCGCGCTGGTCACCGAGGCCGCGCTGGCACTCAGCGAACTCGCGGAATTCCTGCGAGAAGCAATTCAGCCGGTATCGATCGACGATTTACGATAAGGCCTGGTGAAGGTCATTTCGGGCGGCGATATCGCGACCCGCGCGAACGTGTCGTAGATTACTGGCGAGTAGAACCCACTGGAAGGGCACTGATGCGAGAGTTCGAAGTTCCGGCTTCCTACACCATCCCGGACAACGCGAACAATTCCGACAACGTCTTCCGCTTCGGCGAGGAGTCACCGAACACGGTCTTGTTCAACGTCCCGAACGGCAGCGGCGGCTGGAACGACGTCACGGCGAAGGAGTTCGCGAAGGCCGTCACCGGCGTCGCCAAGGGCCTCATCGCCAGCGGCGTCGAGCTGGGCGACCGGGTCGCGATCATGGCGGCGACGCGGTACGAGTGGACGCTGCTCGACTTCGCGATCTGGGCCGCCGGTGGCGTCACCGTCGCGATCTACGACAGCTCGGCCGCCGAGCAGGCCAAGTGGATCCTGCAGGATTCCGAGACCAAGATCCTGGTCGTCGAGAACGACAAGCACCGCGCCACGATCGAGGAGATCGAGGCCGGTTCGCTGCCCGCGCTCACCGAGACCCTGCAGATCGACAAGGGCGCGATCGAGGAGATCACCAAGCGCGGCGCCGAGCTGGACGACTCGGTCGTGCACGATCGCCGCAAGCAGGTCGGCGCGGCCTCCCCGGCCACCCTGATCTACACCTCGGGCACCACCGGCAAGCCCAAGGGCGTGCAGCTCACCCACGCCAACCTGTGGGCCGAGTCGCGCTCGGGCGGCATCGAGCTGTCGGCGTTCGTCACCGAGGGCCAGAAGACCCTGCTGTTCCTGCCGCTGGCGCACGTGTTCGCCCGCGCGGTGGCGCTGATCGCCTTCGATTCCAAGGTGACCATCCGCCACTCCTCGGACTGGACGACCCTGGTCGAGCAGTTCGGTGAGTTCAAGCCGGACTTCATCCTCTCGGTGCCCCGCGTGTTCGAGAAGGTGTTCAACTCCGCCAAGCAGAAGGCGCACGACGGCGGCAAGGGCAAGATCTTCGACGCCGCGGCCGAGACCGCCATCGCCTACAGCGAGGCGCTCGAAAAGGGCGGACCGGATCTGATCCTGAAGCTCAAGCACTTCGTGTTCGACAAGCTGGTCTACAGCAAGCTGCGCGCCGCCCTCGGTGGGCAGTGCCTGGCCGCCGTGTCCGGTGGCGGCCCCCTGGGCGCGCGCCTTGGCCACTTCTTCCGTGGCGTCGGCGTCACCATCTACGAGGGCTACGGCCTGACCGAGACCACCGCCGCGTTCAGCGTGAACACCCCCCAGCACATCCGGGTGGGTTCGGTGGGTCGCCCGATCCAGGGCCACGCCGCCAAGATCGCCGACGACGGCGAGCTGCTGCTCAAGGGCTCGGTCGTGTTCGGCGGCTACTGGGGCAACGACGAGGCCACCAGCGAGGCGTTCGAGGACGGGTGGTTCAAGACCGGCGACCTCGGTGCCATCGACGCCGACGGCTTCATCACCATCACCGGCCGCAAGAAGGAAATCCTGGTCACCGCGGGCGGCAAGAACGTCTCCCCCGCCGTGCTCGAGGACTCCCTGCGCGCGCACCCGCTGATCAGCCAGGTCATGGTGGTCGGTGACGGCCAGCCGTTCATCGGCGCGCTCATCACCCTCGACCCGGAGGCGCTGCCGGGTTGGAAGGAGCGCAACGGCGTCCCCGCCGACACCGCGATCGAGAACCTGATCGAGAACCCGGCGCTGGTCGCCGAGGTGCAGGCCGCGGTCGACGAGACCAACAAGAAGGTCTCCAAGGCCGAGGCCATCAAGAAGATCCGCATCCTCCCGGTCGACTGGACCCAGGAGGGCGGCGAGCTCACCCCGAAGATGTCGCTCAAGCGCGCCGTCGTCATGAAGCAGTACGCGTCCGAGGTCGACAAGATCTACAGCTGATCGTCTGCTGAACTTCCGGAAGGCCGGTCGCGTGCGAACGCGACCGGCCTTCCGGCCGTTCGGAGCCCGTTCAGGATTGAACGCTACACACACGCCAATTCAGCGCTATTATGGCGCTATGGCCACCATCCAGATCCGGGACATCCCCGAGGAAGCCGCCGAAGTCTTCCGCCGGCGCGCCGAGGAGGCCGGGATGTCACTGCAGGCGTACATGCGCCGCGAGTTGATCGCCGCCGCACGCCGTCGCACCAAGGCCGAAGCGATGGCGGCGATCAGGGAATCGCTGGCGAACTCCGAAAGTCCAGGAGCCACGAACGAATCCATCCTCGACGCGCTGGCGGACGCCCGTGGCGAGTGAGGAGTTCGTTGTCGACGCCTCCGCCGCACTGACGGCACTCATTCGCAAGGACGCCGTCGGCACAGCAGTCGGCCGACTGCTCGAGGCCACCGTCTGCCACGCGCCCCATCTCATCGATGCCGAGGTGGGAAACGTGCTGCGCCGCCACGAACGCGGAGGACTGATCACCGCGGGCGAGGCAGCGTTGGGCCTACGGATGGTCACCACCGTCGTCGACAACCGCTATGCGCAGCACGGCTGGCTGGCCGAACACGCGTGGGAACTGCGCCACAGCATCTCCTTCTATGACGGCCTCTATGCCGCGCTGGCCGCCCGCCTCGACATCCCACTGCTGACCGCCGACGCGAAACTCGCCAAGTCCCACGGGCTTCCGTGCCGCGTCGAACTGATCAGCTGACGTTCCTCGCCCCAACCCGATCGGAGCCATCGGCGCCCTGCCGGAGCACAGTCCGACCTCCGACATCTGCGGATGTTCACCGAGGACGACGGTGACCAGCCGCTATCGGCTTCGGGGTCGACGGTCGCTTACGTGAGCCAGGCAGCGGGGCTTATAGGGTGTTACGCGCGGGGCGGGACTCGAGGGAACCGATCGGGCCGGTGGCGCGTCCAAACAGATAGCGGTGGGGTTTCCGCCGGAGTTGTCAGGTAGGAGAGCTGTGCGCAACGTTGCGGTGATGCGGGTCGTGGTCGGCGGGATGGTCGGGGTGGCGGTTCTCGCGGGGTGTTCGGGGAATGAGGGGGGTGGGTCGGGGGCGACCACTTCGGCGAATGCTGCCGGCGACAATCTGTTCAATCCGTGCCGGGGGGCGATGAGTGATGCCGCTCTGCGCGAGGCAGGCCTCGATCCGGCGACGCTGCACGTCGTGACCGATCCCCCCACAGGGGCGTCTGCCTGGCGGGTATGCACTTGGCGACCCCTTGATGACCGCTACGGGTCGGGGCGGCGCACCATCGGCATTGCTTCGACCAGGTTCACGCTCGATGATCTTCGCAAGAAGGAAGACGCCACGGTACTTCGTGCCACCACCGTCAACTCACGGCCTGGACTGGTGTCGCAGCAGAACAGAGACGTTGATTCGTGCTACGTGTCCTTCTCCGCCGAGCAAGGAATGTTCGAGATCCGCTCCTCTTGGCTCAGTACCGAAGGACCGCGGGTAGGGGACCTGTGCACCATGGCCCAGCAGTATGCCGAGGCGCTCGAACCGGACCTGCCGAAGTAACCGAAGGGGGATCAACGATGACTCAGGACCAGGCCGCCTACTGGCGCCAGATGAAACAGCAAGCGATCAACGGCGAGTTCAAGATCGACGAGGACCTCGGCAAGTCCATCGCCGACGTCGCCAGCCAATACATCACTGACCTAGAAATACTCCGAGACGACGCGCGATTCCTCGACCGTCTGTCCGGCTGGGGCGGACTGCCCTCTGCCAAAGACCTGCGAGCAAAGTACGAGAAGAAGGCCGTGGCAGGTGGTCCCGACGGCGCCGACGACTCCGCCGTCGCCCGCATCGACCAGCACATCGCCATCGCCCGCGATCAGCGCGACACCTTCCTCGCCGCTATCGGCAAATTGCAGGCCGTCGACCAGCAGACCGCGGGTGCGCTCGGCACGACCGGGGCGGCGATCTGATGGGCTGGGACGACGTCGGAAGCTTTCTTGGAGCGGTGGTCGTCTCACCCCTCGAGGCGGTCAGCACCACCGTCGCCACCATCGGCACCGCCACCATCTTCAACCAGATCGAATCCCACGATGCCGCCACCGAGCGCGGCAAGCTCGTCGATCAGGGCAAGCAGCAGTGGGAGGGCGACCGCGGCATCATCAGCGACGAGTGGGCACGGCTCTCCAACGGCGCGGCCTTGACCAGGGCCAAGACCGCCATCGAGAAACCGGAAGCGTTCAGTTCGTGGACGCACCAGCAGATCTGGGACGCGCTCAACGCGGGTGCCGACGGCGCCGTTGACGCCGATCAGGTCAATGCCGGAGCCGACGGCTGGCGCAGGCTCACCACCGGTCTGGAAACCGCCGTGACGACGTACCGCAGCAAGTTCGACGCGGTGGTGGCGGAGAAGTGGTCCGGCCAGTCCGGGAACGCGGCCATCGAGGCGATCCGCACGTACACGACCGAGGCGACGCAGTTGTCGACCAGTTTCCAGATGGTCGCCAACGGGATCGACTGGATGCAGGGTCTGTTGGGGCAGGCGAAGATCACCATCCCGGAGCCGGAAGACCTGTCCCTCGCCGACGATTGGCTCTCCCACATGCCCGGCAACGGTGTACTCAAGATGGCGAGTCACCGCGCCAACGAAGCCGAGGCCTCCGCGCAGCTGTTCATGATCGGCACCTATCAGCCGGGCGCCACGACCGTCGACGGCCAGACCCCGGTGCTGCCAACGCCGAAGAACGGCATGACCGATCCCGGGGGCGACGGCAACCCCAACAACGGCGACAACACCAACAACGGTGGCGGCAACCCCAACACGAACAATCCGTCGACTGATCCCGCTGCGACGCAACAGAACCCGGCGACCACCGATCAACCCACCAACACCGACGACACCACCGAGGACGACAGCACCGACGACGACACGACCGACGACGACACCGACACCACGCCGACGACCACCGACGACGGGTCCACGGCGCCCGCGTCGACGGCGGATCCGACCGGGTCCAAGCTCGGCGACGGCACGCCGGGAACCGGCTCGCCCGGCGGCGGTTCACCCGGCGGCGGCTCGGGTGGCGGTTCGCCCGGTGGTGGGGCGGCCGGGGTGCCGGGAGCCGGCACCTCGCGCCCGGGGACCACGGGCGGTGGCGCGGCGCAGGCAGCCGGGGTGCGCGCGGGCACGGGCACTGCGGGCGCGCGCGGCATGTCGGGGATGCCCGGCATGATGGGCGGCGCCGGTCGTGGCGCCAAGGGAGACGACGACGATGAGCACACCTCGCCCGACTACCTGATCCAGGATCGGGAGAGCGAGCTGATCGGCACGTTGCCGCCGACGCTACCGCCGGGCGGAGTGATCGGCGCGTGAACCAACCACCGACGACGGCGGGTTGGCGGCTGTCCCCCGCCGAATTCGCCCTCACGCTGGAGGGCAACGGTCGCGATCGCATCCCGTATCCCCTGCGCCGCAGGCCCGAGTTCGCCGAATCGCTCGAGGTTCTCGGTGAGCGGCGCCGAGCCACTGCCCTGCGGATGCGTGAGATCTACGACCAGGACCTGCACCGCGTGTTCGAGGTCCTGCTCGAGCCGCGGGTCCGCGTCGAGATCGAGGGCTTCACCGGGCCCGGCCAGACCGAGGCTGTCCGCATCTACGCCGGAATCAGCGGCGCCGAGGCGACTCTCGCCGTCCAGGCGCCGGGGGCCACGCGAGAGGACGGCGGCGACATCACGCTCACGCGCCTGCCCGCGAGTGCCGTCGCGGCGCAGATCGTCGCCACGCTGCCCCAGGTCGTCGGCGGGAGCCTGCCGCGTTTCGAAGGGCGTCGCGCCGATCTCGACGCGCCCGTCTACGCCAGGAACCCCACCCGGCTGTCACCGATCGAACAACTGCAGAAGTTCTTCCGCCGTCCCCGCAGCGGCACGGGCGAGATCACGGTCTACCCGGGCTTCGCGCTCGACGCCCGCCCGACCGACGACGGCTCGGCCTTCCTCTGGCTGGACTACCCGGACGACGGCCGCTACCTGATGCAGTACCACGACGCCGACAGCTTCACCGTCATCCCCGGCCCGCCCGCCGAGATCACCCGCCGCCTGCAGACCAGGATCGACACCATGGCTCGGCGCGCCGACCATGCGGGAGCCTCCTGAGCATCGAAACACGCTCTCCGGCAGCATTTTTCGGACGATGACTCGATCTGACCGACGGCGGCGCGGCCTGCTGATCAGAGGACGGGCGTCTCAGCGGTTCCGCCGTTGCCCGTGGACGGTGCGCGCTCGGCGGTCGGCCCCAGGGAGACGGGGTCGCTGAACGAGGCGAGGGCGACCTCGTCCTTCGCCGGGGGCGTCGAGCGCACCAGCCGCGAGCGCTGCGGGGAGGTTGGCGGCGGTGATCCACGCCCGGTCAGCGGGGAGCGGCTCCGGCGCTCAGCTCGAAAGCCCGGCGCTGCCTGGCCGCGCGCAGGGCGCGGAGTCCGGCGATGCCGATGGCGAGGTCGGCGGCGATCTCGAACAGGGCGGCGAACCAGGAGAATCCGGTGACGCGGGCTTCGGGCGGGGCGGCGACGAAGCTGTCGCTGAGCGGGCCGAACCAGTCGGGGAGCACGTGCACGAGGGTGAAGCCGACCGCGCTGGCGAAGCCGACGATCGTCGCCGCGAGTGGGGCCTCCGGCCTGCGGCGGAACACCAGGAACACCGTGAGCAGGGCGAAGAGCAGTTGCAGGGTGCCGAGGGTGTTCACCAGGGCGGAGCTGACGCCCATGCCCCGTCGTAGATGATCGGCGCCGTGGACGAGCAGGGCGACGGCGAACACGCCGGTCGCGACCCGCAGGGTGGAATCGGTTGCTGTCTCGGTCATCGGTTTCTCCAGCCGAGTGGGATCAGTTCTACTACGCAGTGTAGTTTTCAGCCGCCCGTTCCCGCAGGCGTTCGGTTGTCACGAATCGGCGTCGGTCACGGCGACGTAGGCTCGGCGCATGGCGTTGTTGCGGGCGGTGGCCGGGATCGTGGCCGCCGCGATGGTTTTCGGAGTGGCGGAATTGGTCGCGGCCGTCGTCGGCGCGGAGAGCGCGCCCGCGTACGCGCTCGGGGCGACCGTCGTCGACCACACGCCCGACGGGCTCCGGGAATGGGCGATCCAGACCTTCGGGACCAACGACAAGGCCGTGCTGTTCGTCTGCATGGGTGTGGTGGCGATGATCGTCGCCGCGCTGGCCGGGGTGCTCGAGCGCCGCACCCGGCCGGTCGGATCCGCCCTCTTCGTCGTCTTCGGCCTGGTCGCCGCGATCATCGGGGCGGGACGGATCGGCGGGATCGGCGGCGCGCTGCCCGCTGTGATCGGCACCGCCGCGGGGGTTCTCGCGTTGCGCGGGCTCACGCATCGAATCGACGCCGCGCGTTCGGACCGGTCAGGTGATACCCGACCGGTCAGCCCTGGGCGAACCCGAACAACGACGGTCGATCGCGTGCAGGGCGGGGCAGACCCCGCCGACTCGGCGCCGCTCGCCGGCGCGGGGACGGTCAGACCGGATGACGCGCGGGCGGATACGGCCACTGACGCCGCGCACCCGACAGACACCGGCGACGTGGCAGGCCGACCGGACAGCCATGGACTGTCGCAGGCGAGCGACGAGCACGAGGCGAACCAGATAGACACCGCGGTGCCTGGACCGTCGGATCCCCCTCCCGTCGCGTCGAAAGGCACCGGTCGGCGGCGGGTACTCGGCGGGATCGCGGCCACCGGAGTGTTCGCGCTCGGCGCCGGGCTGGCGGGGCGGATGCTCGGCGGCGCGCGCACCGATGTGTCGGCCGAGCGGGCCACCGTCGACCTTCCCGGTCCCGCCGCGCCGCTCCCCGACCTGCCCCCGGAGGCCGACCTGCGTCTGCCCGAACTCACCCCGTATCTCACGCCGAACGACGACTTCTACCGGATCGACACCGCGCTGGTGGTTCCCAAGGTGTCCACCGAGTCGTGGTCGCTGCGGATCCACGGCCTCGTCGAACGCGAGATCGTGGTCGGCTGGGACGATCTCGCCCGGCGCACGCCGGTGGAGAAGCTGGTGACGCTGGCCTGCGTCTCCAATCCCGTCAACGGCGACCTGATCGGCAACGCCCGCTGGCTCGGCTACCGGCTCGACGAACTACTGGCCGAGGCGGGCCCGCTGCCCGAGGCCGACATGGTCCTGTCCCACAGTCACGACGGCTGGACCGCGGGCACGCCGCTCTCGGTGCTCACCGACGGCAGGGACGCGCTGCTCGCGATCGGCATGAACGGCGAACCGCTGCCCGTCCAGCACGGCTATCCGGCTCGGCTGGTGGTGCCCGGCCTCTACGGCTACGTGTCGGCCACCAAGTGGGTCACCGAACTCGAGGTCACCCGTTTCGACCGCGCGACCGCGTACTGGACCCGCCGCGGCTGGTCAGCGCTCGGCCCGATCAAGACCGGGACCCGCATCGACACCCCGCGCGGCCGCGGCCGGATCCCGCAGGGCCGCACCGTGATCGCCGGCGTGGCGTGGGCCCAGCACCGCGGCGTGACCGGCGTCGAGGTCCAGATCGACGACGGCGACTGGCAACCCGCCCGCCTGTCCACCGAGGTCTCCATCGACACCTGGCGTCAATGGGCCTTCGACTGGGACGCCACCCCAGGCCAGCACACCCTCCGTGCCCGCACCATCGACACCACCGGCCAACCCCAGACCGCCGTCGAACAGGACGTCATCCCCGACGGCGCCACCGGCTACCCCACCCTCACCATCCAGGTGCGGTAGCCGCTGTAGACGCCCCCGCGTGCTGGCAAGATGGTGCATGTTCGTGCACAACACGGCACAACTGAGGAGCGCACGTGTCCGCCATCTTCGATTGGGCAACCAGCGACAACCTGCAGCCGGAACCGGTGACGCTGGAGATCTGGCGCAAACTGCCGGAGGACTATTGCCGCCAGGTCGAGGTGGTGAACGGGGATATCGTCCGGGCCGAGTCTCCCCAACGCGCCCACCAGAAGGCCGCACGACGGCTCGCCGATCTCGTCGAATCCGCCGCTGAAGCCCATATCAGCCAGTACGGCGGCTGCCTCGATGTCGACACCGATTTCGATGTCGTGCTGTGGGAGGCACCGCGGACGACGATCAGGCGACCTGACGTCGCACTGATCGACTGCGCTCCCAACGACCTGCGCCCGCTACCCGCCTCCATGGTGAAGATCGCGATCGAAGTGGTGTCCCCAGGCAGCGAAATGGTCGATATCGCCGACAAGAAGACCGAGTACGCGCTCGCCGGCATTCCCTGGTACTGGCTGGTGTGGGTAGCCGACAACAGCATCAGCTTGATCAAGATCTTCGTTCTCGATCACGTTCTCGGTCAGTACACCCCACATCTGGAGCTTCGACCGTCGGACGGGCCGGTGACGATCGAAGCTCCGGTGCGCTGTGAGATCGACTGGAAGCGGCTGACCGACCTCGTCCGATGACGTTGTCGCGCGCTCAGGCGGCGGTGTCGGCCTTGGCGCGTTCGGTGGGTCTGCCCGCGCCGGACTTGGCGTGGCCGACGAACAGGGCCGAGGCGATGATGCCGATGACGAGGATGGCGGCGGGGAGCAGCATCGACTGGGACAGGGCGGTGCTGAACTCGTCGAGGACGTGGGGTGGCAGGGGGCCGGTGCCCATGCCCTCGCCGACCGGGGCGTCGCCGCCGAGCCCGTTGGCGGTGAGCCGGGCCGCGATCAGGGCGCTGATGGCGGCGCTGCCGAGGACCGAGCCGACCTGGCGGGTCGTGTTGTAGACGCCCGCGCCCGCGCCTGCCTGCGCGATCGGCAGGTTGTGGGTGGCCGTCGAGGCCAGCGGGGCCCAGATGCAGGCGTTGGCGAACCCGGCCACGGCCGCGACGAGCAGGAACCAGACGATCGAGGAGTCCGGCCGCATCAGGGCGGCGAAGCCGAAGATCGAGCCGGCGAACAGCGTGAAGCCGATGGTCGGCACCAGGCGCGGCGGCAGCCGGTCGGAGAACTTGCCGATCAGCGGCGCGCTGACGCCGGTCACGATCGCCATCGGCGCGAACACCAGCGCCGACGTGGTCGGCGACATCCCGCGCACGCCCTGCAGGTAGAAGTAGGCGGGCACCATCTGCGAGGTGACCGCGGCGCCCATGGCGGCGATCGCCAGGTTCGACAGCGAGAAGTTGCGATCCTTGAACAGGCTCATCGGCACCAGCGGCTCGCCCCGGTTCCTGGCCTGGTTGATCACGAACGCCACCAGCATCACCACGCCGAACCCGATCAGCAGCCAGATCCGCGGCGACCAGTCGTGCGTGTTGCCCTCCTGGATGCCGAACACCAGCGCCGTCATGCCGACGCCGCTGAGCACCACGCCGACGAGGTCGAACTTGTGGTCGTTGGTCGGCAGGGCGGGCACCAGCCACACGGCCAGCCCGAACGCGATGATGCCGACCGGCACGTTGACGATGAAGATCCACTCCCAGCCGAGATTGTCGACCAGCACCCCGCCCAGGATCGGGCCGACCAGCGTGGCCAGCCCCGCCACGCCGCCCCACAGGCCCATGGCCGCACCGCGCTTGTCGGGCGGGAAGGTGCGGGTGATCACGGCCATCGTCTGCGGTGTCATCAGCGCCGCGCCGATGCCCTGCGCGGCGCGCGCGGCGATCAGCATGCCGATGCTGCCCGACAGGCCGCACCACAGCGAGGCGCCGGTGAAGATCGCCAAGCCGATCAGATAGATGTTCTTCGGCCCGTACTTGTCGCCGAGCCTGCCGGTGACCAGCAGCGGCACCGCGTAGGTGAGCAGGTAGGCGCTGGTCACCCAGATGACGTTGGAGATGTCGCTGTTCAGGTCCGCCATGATCGCCGGGTTGGCGACCGCGACGATCGTCATGTCCAGCAGGATCATGAAGAACCCGACCACGAGCGCGAACAGCGCCAGCCACGGATTTCGTTGAGTGGTCATCGAAGCGGTTCCTTCTCGCGGGCCGACGCGAGGGCGTCGTCGACCGGGGTGGTTCCGGGCACGCGGCGGTGGGCGCACGACGAGAACACGCCGCCCTGGGCGTTGCCCGCGATATCGGTCAAGTGCACTTGTCGAGTATGCGCCCGGCGGTACGCGGCGGCCCGACAGGCCGGTCCGAACCCGCCATCGGGGGCGGGTCTCGCCGTAGGTCAGAGGCCGTGGGCGTCGAGCCAGGTGCGGGCGGCGGTGGCCGGGGTGGTGCCGGTGTCGACCTGGTGGACGAGGTCGACGAGGTCCTCGGTGGTGAGTTCACCGGCGACGTAGTTGAGCTTCTTCGATTCGGCGCGGTCGAAGATGCCGGAGCGGTAGACGGCGAGCAGGTTCTGGGCGCGCAGGGCGTACTTCGGATCGTCGAGGACCACCAGGTCGGCGGAATCCGCGTCGGCGGGTGGGCCGTTGACGACGCCCACCTGGATCTCGCCGTCGCGCAGGGCCTTTCGCAGTGCCGCCGGGTCGGGGTAGGGCTTGCTCGCGGCGAACGCGCAGTCGGCGAGCTGGGGCGGCGCGGTGGCGGCGAGGCCGGGGACCGCGGCGTATCCGGCGGTGAGTTCGGCGCAGCGCGGCGCCAGGGCGGCGACGGTGGTGACGCCGAGCTCGGGCGTGACGAGCAGCCGGGGGCGCAGGTCGGTGCCGTCGGCGGGGTCGGAGACCGACAGGCCCTGCGGCAGGGCGGCATTGACCGCGCCACCGACGGCTTCGGGGGTACGGGCGGGGGCGTCGGGATTCCAGCGGTCGAGCAGGGCGCCGTTGCGGGCGGGCAGGACCGCGATCCGGCCCGCGTCGAGATCGGCCAGTGGCGCCGGAGAGTCGCGCACGACCGTGGTCGGTGTGCCGGTCCTGGCCAGCGCCTGGGCATAGATCTCGGCGAGCAGAACTGATTCGGTGGAGGCGTCGGCGCCCACCGCGACCGGCGTCCGCGACTCGTCGGCGGCGCAGGAAACAAGGGCGAAAGACCAGGTGGTGACCAGTATCGCGGTGACCGTCCTCCGCACCGCTCGCGACCCCATCCGCCGACACCACCTTCCTGTATTTGCCGTCAACCCACGCAATTCGGCGCGACGCGGGGCAGTATGAACAACCAGAATGTACCCGCGGCCCCGTGGCCGCGTGCACAGCGCACTGCCCGCCTTTGCCGGAAGGACACCAGTGAAAACCGCGTTCGCCTCCTCCATACCTGGACAACGCCGACCGGCACGCCGCCTCGCCGTCCGAGCGGGCCGGGTGCTCGCCGCCGCCGTCGCACTGGCCGCCGCCATGATCGTCGCCTCCTGCGGCAACTCCGACCCGCTCGCCGCCAAGGGCGACTGCGCCAGCGACGCCCTGATCATCGGCTCGGCCAACTTCCCCGAGTCCGAGACCGTGGCCAACATCTACACCGAGGTGTTGCGGATCAACGGCTTCAAGGTCGACACGAAGTTCAACATCGGCAGCCGCGAGGCCTACATCCCCGCGCTGCGCCAGTGCGCGATCTCGCTGATCCCCGAATACACCGGCAACCTGCTGCAGTACTTGAACAAGGACGCCACCGCCACCGCCGAGCCCGAGGTGAACGCGGCACTGACCGCGGCGCTGGGCAGCGAGCTGGCCATCGCGACCCCGGCGCCGGGCCAGGATTCCGACGCGGTGGTCGTCACCCGCGCGACGGCCGACCGCTGGAAGCTGACCAGCATCGCCGATCTCGCCCCGCACTCGGCCGAGGTGAAGTTCGGCGCGCCCGCCGAGTTCGCGCAGCGCCCCGGCGGCCTGCCGGGCCTGAAGAAGAACTACGGGCTCGACATCACCGACGCCAATTTCGTGCCGATCGCCGACGGTGGCGGTCCCGCGACGGTGCGCGCGCTGGTCGACGGCCAGGTCACCGCGGCCGACATCTTCACCACCTCGCCCGCGATCGCGCAGAACAACCTCGTGGTGCTCGCCGACCCGAAGAGCAACTTCGCCGCCCAGAACGTGGTGCCGCTGTTCAATTCCGCCAAGAAGACCGACAAGGCGGTGGCCGTGCTCGACGCCGTCTCGGCCAAGCTCACCACCACCGAACTGATCTCGCTCAACACCGCGGTCTCCGGTGACAGCAAGATCGAGCCCAAGGCCGCCGCACTCGCCTGGATCACCGCGCAGGGGCTGAACTCCCCCATCGGCTAGGAGACCCGTTGTCCGACATCGAATTCCGCGGAATCGAGAAGACCTATCCCGATGGCACCAGGGCGGTGCGCGGCCTGGATCTGCGGATCGAGTCGGGGTCGTTCACCGTGTTCGTCGGCCCGTCGGGCTGCGGCAAGACCACCTCGATGCGGATGATCAACCGGATGGTCGAGCCCAGCGCGGGCACCATCACCCTCGACGGCCGCGACATCGCCGCGGTCGATCCGGTGCGGCTGCGCCTCGGGATCGGCTACGTGATCCAGAGCGGCGGGCTGCTGCCCAACCGCAAGGTGATCGACAATGTGGCGACCGTGCCGATGCTGCTCGGCGCCTCCCGCAAGGACGCCCGCGCCGCCGCGCTGGACGTGCTCGATCGCGTCGGCCTGGATCGTGGTCTGGCGCAGCGCTATCCGGCGCAGCTCTCGGGCGGTCAGCAGCAGCGCGTCGGGGTGGCGCGGGCCTTGGCCGCCGACCCGCCGGTGCTGCTGATGGACGAGCCGTTCAGCGCCGTCGACCCGGTGGTGCGCGCCGAACTGCAGGTCGAGATGCGACGGCTGCAGGCCGAGCTGCACAAGACGATCGTGTTCGTCACCCACGACATCGACGAGGCGATCACCCTCGGCGACCGGATCGCGGTGTTCGGGCGCGGCGGCGTGCTGCAGCAGTTCGACGCGCCCGAACAGGTACTCGCCCAGCCCGCCACCGATTTCGTCGCGGAGTTCGTCGGCCGCGATCGCGGCTATCGCGCGCTGTCGTTCCGCGCGGCCGACGGTGTCCCGCTGGCGCCGATCCGCACCGTCGAGGCCGGTGAGGTCGCCGGACTGCGGCTGGCGCAAGGGGAATGGGCGCTGGTGGTCGACGCCGACGGCAAGCCGGGCGGATGGGTCGATGTCACCGGCGTGGAGGGTGTGCGCGCCGGGAAGCCACTGGCCGCCAGCGTGTCCGCGGGCGGGTCGCTGTTCACCCCCGACGGCGATCTACGCCAGGCGCTGGACGCCGCGATCTCCTCGCCGTCGGGTATCGGTGTCGCCGTGGACGATTCGGGCGCGGTGCGCGGTGGGCTGCTCGCCACCGACGTGCTCACCCAGCTCGCCGAACAGCGCGGCACCGAGGACGCCGAACGCAATCGGGAGTTCTTCGACCAGGACGCCCCGTGAGATACCTGATCGACAACTTCGCCGACATCATGGCGATCACCCGCGAGCACCTGGTCCTCGCGCTGGTCCCGTTGCTGCTCGGCCTGGTGATCGCGGTCCCGTTCGGCGCGCTGATCCGCGGCAACGGCTGGGCCCGCCGGATCACCACCACGGTCTCCAGCCTCGCCTACACCATTCCCTCGCTCGCGCTGTTCGTGATCATCCCGCCGCTGGTCGGGCTCTCGGCGATCGACCCGCTGAACGTGATCATCGCGCTCACCGTGTACTCCACCGCGCTGCTGCTGATCGCGGTACCGACCGCCCTCGACACCGTGCCCGCCGACGTGGTCGACGCGGCCGACGCGATCGGGTTCGGGCGGCTGCGGCGCACACTCACCGTCGATCTGCCGCTGGCGCTGCCGGTCTTCGTCGCCACGCTGCGGGTCGTGGTGGTCACCAATATCGCGATGGTGTCGGTCGGCGCACTGATCGGCGTCGGCGGGCTGGGCAAGCTGTTCACGCAGGGGTACCAGCGCGACTATCCCGATCAGATCGTCGCGGGCATCATCGTCACCCTGGCGCTGGCCCTGATCTTCGATCGGCTGGTGTTCCTGCTCGGCCGCCTCGCGACCCCGTGGACCCGCGCCGACGGGCGAGGAAAGGACGCCGCGTGAATCTGTTCGTCGACGCCTGGCAGTACCTGAGCGACGGGGCGAACTGGGGCGGCTCGGCCGGGATCGAGACCCGGCTGCTGCAACATCTCTGGTACAGCTTCCTCACCGTCGCGCTCTCGGCCGTCGTCGCGGTCCCGGTCGGCCTGCTGATCGGGCACACCCGGCGCGGCAGCGCGCTGTTGGTCGGCTTCGCCAATGCCATGCGAGCACTGCCGACGCTGGGTCTGCTCACCTTTCTGGTGCTGCTGCTGGGCCTCGGGCTGATCCCCCCGCTGCTGGCGCTGATCACGGTCGGCATCCCGCCGCTGCTGGCCGGCGCGTACGCGGGGATCGCGAATGTGCCCGCCGACGTGGTCGACGCCTCGCGCGCGATGGGGATGACCGAATCCCAGATCCTGCTCCGGGTGGAGGTGCCCAACGCCATGCCGGTGACGCTGGGCGGCCTGCGCAGCGCCACCCTGCAGGTGGTGGCGACCGCGACGATCGCGGCCTACGTCAACCTCGGTGGGCTCGGCCGCTACATCTTCGACGGGATCGGGCTGTATCGCTATGACCTCGTCCTCGTGGGCGCGCTCCTGGTGGCGGTGCTCGCTCTTGTGCTGGACGCGCTGCTGGCGGCGGCGGTCTGGCTGAGCGCGCCGGGCACCGGGCGGCTGGCGCGCGGGACGATCGTCGACGCCGACGCGGCGCCGGTCACGGAGTAGTCGAGGACGATCCGCGCGAGCCTGCCAGGAACTGCCCCCGCCGCGACGGTGATCAGTCGTCGCCGAGCAGCGCGCGCAGGTGCGGATCGGCCGCAAGCACCTGCTGCATGCGGGCACGCTCCTGCACGCGGTGGGCGCGCGTCTGCAGCCACTCCTGTACGGCCGTCACCACCGCCGCGTTCACCGACAGGCCGTCGGCCTCGGCCGCACCGGCGAGTTGTGCGTACACCTCGTCGGGAAGCTGCGCGGAGAAGGTCGTCATCCCCCGATGATCCCAGACAACGCGACAGCGCCCCGTTCCGGGGAACGGGGCGCTGTCGAGGGACTGCTACGGACTAGGCGACGCCCTCGGCGCGCGCGGCCTCGGCCACGGCCTCGGCGACCGCCGGAGCAACGCGCGGGTCCAGCGGGCTCGGGATGATCCGGTCCACGGCCAGCTCGTCGGCGACCACGCCGAAGATGGCGTCGGCGGCGGCGACCTTCATGCCCTCGGTGATCCGGCGGGCGCCCGCGTCGAGCGCGCCCTTGAACACACCGGGGAAGGCCAGCACGTTGTTGATCTGGTTCGGGAAGTCGCTGCGGCCGGTCGCGACGATCGCGGCGTACTTGGCGGCCACCTCGGGGTGGATCTCCGGATCCGGGTTCGACATGGCGAACACGATCGACTCCGGCGCCATCGAGGCGATGAGCTCCTCGGGGATGGTGCCCGCGGACAGGCCGAGGAACACATCGGCCCCGGCCAGCGCCTCGGCGGCGCCACCGGTGAGCCCGCGCGGGTTGCTGCGGGCGGCCAGGTCGGCCTTCACGCCGTTGAGACCGTCGCGACCGGCGCTGACGATGCCCTTCGAGTCGAGCACGACCACATCGGGCACACCGGCGGCGAGCAGGATGTTGGCGCAGGCCACACCGGCCGCGCCGGCGCCGGAGACGACGACCTTGAGCGCGGACATGTCGCGACCCTGCTGCGCGGCGGCGCCCTTGAGCGCGGCCAGCACCACGATGGCGGTGCCGTGCTGGTCGTCGTGCATGACGGGGCAGTCCAGCGCCTCGATCACGCGCTGCTCGATCTCGAAGCAGCGCGGCGCGGAGATGTCCTCGAGGTTGACCGCGCCGAAGCTCGGGCGCAGGCGGATCAGGGTCTCGACGATCTCGTCCGGATCGGTGGTGTCGAGCACCAGCGGGATCGAGTTCAGGCCGGCGAACTTCTTGAACAGCGCGGCCTTGCCCTCCATCACCGGCAGCGAGGCGCGCGGGCCGATGTCACCGAGGCCGAGCACGGCGGTGCCGTCACTGACCACGACCACGAGGCGGTCGGTCCAGGTGTAGGTCTTGGTGAGCGCCGCGTCCTCCGCGATCGCCCGGCTGACCTGGGCGACACCGGGGGTGTACGCGATCGACAGATCGCGCTGGGTCTCGAGCGGGGCACTGAGCTCGACCGAAAGCTTGCCACCGAGGTGGCCCGCGAAGATTTCGTCGTGGGTGATGGCAGCGAGGCTCGCTGCGTCATCGGCCTTGGGCGCCGCGGTGGCATTCGGTGCGTCAGTCACAGGTGACACGATTTCACTCCTGCTCGAGTCGGACTCAACCGGGGGACGGTTACCGCCGGGTATATCGGGATTACGGAATTCACAGAGCGCTCAGGGGTGCGCAGCCAGGGCGAACACGGGTGAAACCGGGTCGTGTGGCGCGGCACGGATCCGCCGAGCGGAGCCGGACGGGTGGTCCGGGCGGACAAACGGGTCGGCACTCGGCCGCGACGGTGCGTCGCGGGGCGGAGGCCCACCTCGGTCCCCGTACCCGGCGGTGGCTTGGGCAGGGAATCCGCAACATTCTGCCAGCCCGGACGAGGACTTGCCAAACCGGTCCCGTGTGTCTCCCGGCCGCGCGTCATGGATCGAGGGTAGCGGCGGGGAATTGCCGTGGCGTTAGCGAAATCTCGCGGCCGAGGGGGAACATCCGGTGAACAGTCACACCGCGACGGGTCGGCTCGCGGTGAGCTCGCCGCCGAGTGTGTCGGGTCCGTCGACCCGCCGCACCCACACCGCGTCGAGACCACCGCAGCGCTGCCCCACCGCCCAGTCGGCGCTCGCGGCCGGGTGGTCGATGCGCCGGTGCAGGCCGCGGCTCTCGGTGCGCGCGAGCGCGCTGTGACCCGCCCACCGCGCGACCGCGAGGAGCGCGGCCGCCTGCCTGGCCTTGACCTGCCCGACGCCGATGCCGCCGAGTTCGTAGCGCGCCCCCGGCCACAGCGCGTCCAGCTCGGCGATGCTGTTGCGCAGGCTGCCCGCGCTGCGCCGGTAGCTGCGCCGCAGCGGGAGGGTGTGCTCCTGCACCAGGCCGATCACCGAGCGCGGGTCGAGGTGCGCGTGCGGGCCGAGCCCGGCGCCGGGCACCGGACGACCCGCGGTGGGGTGCTCCGCGGCCGCGGCGAAGGCGGCCGCGCCCGCGCCCGCCCAGGCTCCGGAGGCCAGCGCCCACGCGCCGCGCAGCCCGCCGGTCGCGCCCGCGGCCCCGGCGACGACCTCCCGGCCCGCGACCGCGCCCGCGGCGAAGAGCCCGGGCACCGTGCTGCGGCAGTCCGGGCCCGCCAGCGCCAGACCGCCCGAGCCCGCGACCGTCCCGCTCAGCACCGCGCGGACCGGCACCCGGCCCGCCGCGTCGACGGCGCCGTGCCTGCCGAGCCAGTGCCGCACCGTGTCGGGCACCTCGTGCAGCGCGGCGAAGACGCGGCGTCCGTCGGCGAGCGCGGCCAGCGAGGCCTGGTAGCCGCCGGGCAGTTCCGTGCCGTCCTCGTCGTAGAGCGCCGCGAAGTGCACCGAGAGTCCGGGCGCGACAGCCGGATTCGGATGCACCCGCGACAGCACCGGAGCGAGCCCGTAGGCGCCGGAGAATTCCATGCCCGACAGCTCGGCGCCGGCCTCCACCGCCATCAGCAGGCCCTCGCCGGTGTTCACCTCGGTGCCCGCGCCGCCGGACAGGAACGCGCAGCCGCCGGTGGCCAGCACCACCGCGCCCGCCGGGATCGTCCACGGCCGGAACTTGTTGTGACGCTGGATGCCCGCGGCGCCGACGACCGTGCCCGCGCCGTCGACGAGCAGATGCAGCGCCGGGTGATGATCGAGGACGCGCACGCCGAGCTCCAGCGCGCCGCGCCGCAGTCTGCGCAGATAGCTCGCGCCGTCGAGGCGAAGCACCGTCGGATCGGCATCGGTGGTGTCGGGCACGCGATGACGAGCGCCCGGCCACGACAGTAACCGCCGGTGGGTCTCGTCGATGACGCGTTCCAGCCAGGCGGGGTCGCCGAGACCGCCGCCGTGCCGCAGCGTTGCCGCCACCCGCTCGGCCCTGGCCGGACCCGGCGGGATGTCCCACAGCGCGGTGCTGCCGTAGACGGCCGGTCCGCTGGAGCCGCAGCGGCTCTTGTCCACCAGCACCACCCGCGCGCCCGCGGCGGCCGCGGAGACGGCGGCCCAGAGCCCGGCGGGTCCACCGCCGAGGATCAGAACATCCGTCTCGATGTTGCTCACAAAGAGAGATATTCGAGCACAGTTCACCCGGGCGCAACCATTACGCGCCCATCAACCCCACCACTGTGTCCACAGCAGCACGCCGGTCACCGTCAGCACGATCGCCGAGCCGGCGAAGGCGGCGACGCCGCGATGCCGATCGGCGAAGATCTGGGCCGCGACGACGGCCACCGCCGCGACGACGTGCCAGGTCAGCGATTCGGCACCGGGCCCGGGAAAGTCCCGGCGCGCGCCGATCACCGCGGCGCCGACCACGACGCACAGCAGCGCGACGACCCCGCCCGCGACGAGACCGCTGAACCCGCGCACCAGCGTCACGGTGCGATCACCGGCACCCCGCTCGCCTTGCCGATCAGCGCCTCGAACTGGTCGGGATCGGTCCGGCAGGCGCCGATCTCGATGGTCTTGTTGCGGCCGTGGTAGTCCGACGAGCCGGTGCGCAGCAGGCCGAGTTCGGCCGAAAGGTCGGTGAGCACAGCGCGATCGGCGTCGCTGTGGTCGGGGTGGTCGATCTCGAGGCCGCCCAGGCCCAGCGTGGCCAGCTCGCGGATCTCGTCGAGCGCGAGCAGCCTGCCGCGCTTGCGTGCCCGCACATGGGCCAGCACGCTGACCCCGCCCGCGGCGGCGATCAACCGCACCGCCCTGGTGAGCGGGGTGTCGGCCTTCTCCGCGTAGTACGGGCCGTGCGGGGCGAGCAGCTCCTGGAACGCGGCGTCGACGCTCGGGACGACGCCCGCCTCCACCAGGGCCCGCGCCAGATGCGGACGGCCGGCGGCCGGACCGGCCCCGGCCAGCACGGCGTCGGGATCGATGGGGAGCCCGTCGGCCACCATCTTGTCGGCCATCGCGCGCACCCGCGCCACCCGCTCGGCGCGCAACCGCTCCCGTTCCTCGGCGAACCCCTGGTCGGTGGGGTCGAAGAGATAGGCCAGCAGGTGCACCGGCACGGGCCAGCCGTCCTCGCCCATTCCCTGGCACGACATCTCCATGCCGCGCACCAGCGTCAGACCGGGCGGGCGGGCCGCCTCGGCCTCGGCCCAGCCCGCGGTCGTGTCGTGGTCGGTGATGGCGACGACGTCCAGGCCCGCCGCGGCGGCGCGACGCACCAGCTCGGCCGGGCTGTCCGTGCCGTCGGAGGCGGTCGAATGGGTATGCAGATCAATGCGCACACCTTCAGTCTTACAGTGCGGTCTCGGCGGACGTACGCGCCGCCGTCGAGTCCGTAGCATCCCTGTCGTGCCTTCCCTCCCGCAGATGCCGTCTTTTCGCGGCCCCCAACGAACCACGCCGCCCCTGCCCCGGATCCGGGTGCCGACCGCGCGCGCCATCGTGGATTGCGGTGTCTACGTCGACGGGAAGCGCCTGCGCGGCCACTTCACCCCGCAGCAGGCGCTGGCCGAGGCGAGCGAGTCCGAGGACGGTTTCGTCTGGGTGGGTCTGCACGATCCGGACGAGGGGCAGATGGCCGACATCGCCCAGATCTTCGGCCTGCACCCGCTGGCCGTGGAGGACGCGGTGCAGGGCAGGCAGCGGCCCAAGCTGGAACGCTACGACAACACCCTGTTCCTGGTGATGCGCACGGTCAGCTACGTCGAGCACGACATCCACGCCATCAGCGAGATCGTCGAGACCGGCGACATCATGGTCTTCACCGGCCCGCACTTCGCGATCACCGTCCGCCACGGCGAGCACACCGGGCTGGCGGGGGTGCGGCGGGAGCTGGAGGACATGCCAGAGCAGTTGCGGCTCGGTCCGGTCTCGGTACTGCACACTGTCGCCGACCACGTGGTCGACTCCTACGTCGATGTCGCCACCTCGGTGGAATCCGACATCGACGAGATGGAGGAGGCGGTGTTCACGCCGGCCTCGAAGGTCGGCATCGAGTCGATCTATCAGCTCAAACGCGAAGTCGTCGAATTGCGCAGGGCGGTGGCACCGTTGGGACCGCCGCTGCAGGTCCTGGTGCAGAACCTGGATTTGCCGGTGCCCAAGGAGATCCGCCGCTATCTACGCGACGTCGCCGACCACCACACCAGCGTCACCGAGCACGTCACCTACTTCGACGAATCACTCAGCGGCCTGGTGAATGCCGCGCTGGCCAAGATCAGCGTCCAGCAGAGCACCGACATGCGCAAGATCGCCGCCTACGCCGCCATGGCCGCGGTGCCGACCATGATCGCCGGCATCTACGGCATGAACTTCGACTACATGTGGGAGCTGCACCAGCCCGCCGGCTATCCGGTGGTGGTGGCGATCATGGTGATCCTGTGCGGCCTGCTGTTCCGCAGTTTCCGCCGCAACAAGTGGATCTAGAGGTTCACCGCGCCACGCTCGGGATCACGCACGTCGATCCCCGCCTCAGCCCATGCCTCCCGCAGCGCCTGCGCGCCGCGGACCCGCACCCAGGCGGCCTCGGTCGCGGTCACCGGGGTGACGCTGAAATAGCGCACCGGTTCGGCGGGTTCGGGCAGCGCGACCTCGGCGATCTCGCTCTCACCGAGCAGCACGGCCGTGAACGGGGCATTGCGCCACAACGGTTCTCCCAGGTCCAGGAGCGCGTCCGCCTGCAGCACAACGCCTTCCACCGACGGCGTCGCCACCAGCACGCCGAGTGACCTGGCGACACCGGCCTGCGGTCCCGCCGAGGCCAGCAGCGAGAGCACCAGTTCGGCGCGCGGGCCACGCACCGGGTCGGCGAGCAGGTCGGCCGGATCGCCCATCGGATGCCGCGAGCCGCCCAGCGTCGCGTAGTGCACGGCGTCGCTGCCGGGGATGCGCAGGATCTCGATCGGTTCCAGGCCGAGAAAGGTCACCGAGGCCGAGTCGACCTGGTCGCGGGCCACCCCGAAGTGGTCCAGCACCGCGGTGCGGACCGTGTTCACCACGTCCATCGGGTCACAGGGCCAATCGAGCGAGCATGTCGCGGGCGCGTTCGGCGGTCTTCGGATCGCACAGCACGTCGTAGCGACCGGCCACCAGCTGCATCGTGGAGGCGAAGTCGCGCTGGCCGCGGGTCGCCGCGTACGGGATCGAGGTGGTGATCACGCCGAACACGATGCCGCCGAGCAGGCCGACCACCAGCGGGCCGAGCGCGCCGCCGGTGGTGGTGAACAGGCTCAGCAGCAGACCGAGGAACAGGCCGAGCCAGGCACCGGACACCACGCCGCCACCGATGACCTTGCCCCAGGTGAGCCGGTACAGGACCCGCTCCACCTGCATCAGGTCCACGCCGACGATGGTCACGTCCTGCACCGGGAACTGCCCGTCGGCCAGGTAGTCGACCGCGCGCTGCGCCTCGGCGTAGGTCGGGTACGAGCCGACCGGCCAGCCCGACGGCGGCGTCGGCAACGCCTGCCGTCCGCGGTTCGGGTTGCCCAAGGGATTCGTCATAGTCCCATTCTGCTAGTCCGCGACCGGCTGTGGTGGAGTGAAACGCGTCGTGCGCGTCATTCCCGCTGCTCGGCCCTTGTCCGCTATGACCTGCGCCATCTTCGCGCTGGCCTCATCGATCATTTCATCGCCGAGCATCACGGCCCCGCGCGCGCCGCCGGCCTCGGAGGTGTGGAAGGCGTAGGCGTCGAGGATCAGCTCGGCGCGGTCGTAGTCACCCTGGCGCGGGCTGAAGATCTCGTTGCAGGCCTCGACCTGGCTCGGATGCAGGACCCACTTGCCGTCGAAACCCAGTGCGGCCGTGCGGCCCGCCGCCCGGCGGAAGCCGTCGAGATCCCGGATCTGCAGGTAGGGACCGTCGATCGCCTGCAGACCGTGTGCGCGGGCGGCGAGCAGGATGGTCATCAGGATGTGGTGGTAGGCGTCGCCGACGTCGTAGCCCTCCGGCTGTTCGCCGACCACCAGGGTGCGCATGTTGATGCTGGCCATGAAATCGGCGGGGCCGAACACGAGGGCCTGCACGCGCGGGCTCGCCGTGGCGATGGCGTCGATGTTGCGCAGCCCGAGGGCGTTCTCGATCTGCGGCTCGATCCCGATCCGCCCGACCTCGAGCCCACTGGCCTTCTCCAGCTGGGTCAGCAGCAGATCCAGCGCCTGCACCTGGGCCGCGTCGGTGACCTTGGGCAGCAGGATCGCGTCCAGCGCCGCGCCGGCGCCCTCCACCACCATGATCACGTCGGCGTAGGTCCACTCGGTGGACCAGTCGTTGACCCGCAACACCCGCAGCTGCGAACCCCAGTCCGGCTCGTTCAGCGCGGCGACGATGTTCGCACGCGCCGCGGCCTTGGCGCCGGGTGCGACCGCGTCCTCGAGATCGAGGAATATCTCGTCCACCGGCAGGCCCTTGGCCTTGGCGATCATCTTGGGATTGCTGCCCGGTACGGCGAGCACCGATCGGCGAGGCTGCAAGGGCTCCTCCTCTGTTCGCCTAGCCTGAGGGTTATGGCAACCACCAGGGTGTACGTTGCCCGGCTCGCCGGTCTGACGGTGCTGGGCCCGGACGGGGAGTCTATCGGCCGGGTCCGCGACGTCGTCGTGGCCGTCCGGCACGGGCGCCAGCAACCACGGGTGCACGGCCTCGTCGTCGAATTGGTCACCCGGCGTCGGATTTTCGTGCCGATGCTGCGGGTCACCGCGATCGAGCCCGGCATCGTCACGCTCAACACCGGCACCGTGAGCCTGCGCCGCTTCGCGCAGCGGCCCGGCGAGATGCTCGCGCTGGCCCAGATCGTCGACAGCCAGGTACGGGTGAACGATCCCGGCCTGCCCGACCTGGACGGCGTCGACGTGTTCGTCGCCGATCTCGGCATCGAGCAGACCAGGACGAGGGACTGGGTGATCGGCCGGGTCGCGGTGCGCGGGCACCGCCGGATCGGGCGCAGGCGCACCGTGCACGTGGTCGACTGGTCGCAGGTCGACGGGCTGACCCCCGCCGAAGTGGGCAGGCCGGGCCAGGACGTCACCACCCTGCTCGAGCAGTTCGAGGGGCTCCGTGCGGCCGACGTCGCGCACCGGCTACGCGAACTGCCGGAGAAACGGCGCGTCGAGGTCGCGCTCGCGCTCGACGACGAACGCCTCGCCGACGTCGTCCAGGAGCTGCCCGACGACGACCAGGTGGACCTGCTCGGCCACCTCGAGGTGCGCCGCGCCGCCGACGTGCTCGAAGCGATGGACCCCGACGACGCCGCCGACCTGCTGGGCGAGCTGCCCGAGAGCGAGGCCGAATCGCTGCTGGCCCTGATGGACCCGGAGGAGTCCGAGCCGGTCCGTCGCCTGCTCGCGCACTCCCCCGACACCGCGGGCGGCCTGATGACGCCCAAACCGGTGGTGCTCGGTCCGTCGACCACCGTCGCCGAGGCGCTGGCCCGGGTCCGCGATCCCGATCTCACGCCCGCGCTGGCCTCGATGGTCTTCGTCGTGCGGCCGCCGACGGCCACCCCGACCGGCCGCTATCTGGGCTGCGTGCACATCCAGCAACTGCTGCGCGAGCCGCCCGCGCATCTGGTCGGCGGGATCGTCGACGCCGATCTGACGCCGCTGTCACCGGAACTGCCGCTCTCGGCGGTGACCCGCTACTTCGCCACCTACAACCTGGTGTGCGGACCGGTCGTCGACGCGGAGAACCATCTGCTCGGCGCGGTGACCGTCGACGACGTCCTCGATCATCTGCTGCCCGAGGACTGGCGCGAGGACGAGGAACCGTTCGCGCACATGGGTGAAGGGACGACGGCGTGAGTGAGAAGAATCCGGCGCGCGCCCGGCTGGAGACGCCGGTCGGGTCACGGTTCACGTTCGACTGGGACTCCGAGGCGTTCGCGCGCAGCAGCGAGAAGGTGGCCCGATTCCTCGGGACCGGGCGGTATCTCGCGATCCAGACGGTGATCGTGATCGTCTGGATCATCCTGAACGTGTTCGTGGTCGCGCTGCGCTGGGACCCGTACCCGTTCATCCTGCTCAATCTGGCCTTCTCCACGCAGGCCGCCTACGCGGCGCCACTGATCCTGCTGGCGCAGAACCGGCAGGACAACCGCGACAAGGTCTCCCTCGAGGAGGACCGCAGCCGGGCCGCGCAGACCAAGGCGGACACCGAATTCCTGGCCCGCGAACTGGCCTCGCTGCGGCTGGCCGTCGGCGATGTCGCCACCCGCGACTACCTGCGCCGCGAGCTCGAGGAGATCAGGGAAGTGCTCGACCGCATCGACGCGGTTACCACGCCCGACGGCGCGCCGAAGCCGGAAAAGAAACGGAAGGCCGCCCGCAAGAAAACCTCCGGTCAAACACCCACTCCTACCCCGGTTTCGCCAGGTGGTTCAGACGAGTAACCGGAAATGCTCAACAACTACCTGACCGGTAGGTAACCTGGGTCACGTTGTTCCGGGCGGGCCGGAGGGGGACTTGCGGACCGCTGCTTCGACGAAGAGGGTTGGTGTGGCCGCAATGCGAATCTCTGCTCCGATAACGATGTCGGCCCTTGTCGTCGCGGGACTCGTCGCGTCCGGATCGACGGTGCAGACCGCGACGCCGAGCAAGGCGCCCACCGCGCCGGAGGCCCTGCTGGCGGCCGCCGCGAGCAGCACCGACGACGCGCCGGAGACCGACCCGTCCGAGGTCGTCGGGCTGCTCCCGATCGCGCAGGAGGCGCCGCGCAAACTGCGCGCGCTCACCCCGTCCGCGAACAGTCAGGCCCCCTTCGCCGGAACCGTTCCGCTGCAGAGCATCTCGCTGCCCACCGGCAGCGGCGCCCTCGGCATCCCCGAGATCGTGCTCGCCGCCTATCGCAACGCCGAGCTGGCGCTCGAGACGGCGCAACCGGGCTGCGGGCTCACCTGGAATCTGCTGGCCGGGATCGGTCGCATCGAATCCGGGCATGCCAGCAACGGCCGCACCGACGCCGCGGGCACCTCGACCACCCCGATCTTCGGGCCCGCGCTCGACGGCACTCTGCCGGGCAACGAGGTCATCAAGGAAGCCGACGGCGGCTTCGTCCGGGCCGTCGGTCCGATGCAGTTCCTCCCGAGCACCTGGGCCTTGTACTCCGCCGACGGCAACGGCGACGGCGCCACCGACCCGCACAACGTCTTCGACGCCGCGCTCGGCGCGGGCAAGTACCTCTGCTCGGGCGGGCTGAACCTGCGTGACGCGTCGCAGGAACTGCGCGCGGTGCTGCGCTACAACAACTCGATGTCCTACGCGGCCAATGTGCTGAGCTGGTCGGCCGCGTACCGCACCGGTGGCGCGCCGAGCCAGGTCACGATCTCGCCCGACATCGTGCCGCCGGGCAGCGCGCCGATGGTCTCGCCGAACGTGCTGGCCGCCTCGACCGACGCGCCCGTCACCGCGGCGCCGCCGTCGACGACCAACCAGCTGCCGCCCAACACCCCGAAGGTCACCACGCCGACGCAGGTGATGATCACGCTGCCAGGCCTGCCGCCGATCCCGTGCGGCATCTTCTGCCCGGCACCCGTCGCCCCGCCGCAGGACTGCGTCAGCGAGCCGGTGCCCGCCCAGATGCCGAACCCGGTCGACCCCGCGAAGCCCGCCGAGCAGACGTTCGGCGCTGCGGCGCCGAAGGATCCGGCCCAGCCCGAGCAGCAGGCCACCGATCAGCAGGCGAGCGCGCCGGTGTGCACGCCGGCCACCGCCGAGCCCGTGCCTGCGCCCGTCGAGAAGGCCACGCCGGTGCCGGAGAAGACGCCGGAGCCGGGCATCGAGGCGACCGAGGAGCCCGCGCCCGCCGCGCCCACGCCGACCCCGCAGCCCGGAATCACGTTGCCGTTCAACATCGTTATCCCGCTGCCGCCCGCTCCGCCCGCCCCCTGAGATCAAACCGAAATTCAGATCACAAGGGGGTAACAAAAGGGTCTCGGGTGCGGTAATCTCGGGGCATGGGTCGTCATCGGAAACAGCCTGCGACAACGGTTCGACGTAGCTCGCTCATCGCCCTGACCGGATTGGTTCCCGCCGGACTCGTGGCCGTCACCGCCGCGGCGACCGACGCGAGCACCGCGAGCACCGCGGCCGTCGAGCACGACCTGCCCGGTCTCGATGCCGAGGTCGCGCCCGATCTCGTCGCCGCGCCGCAGGCCGATGCCGCCGTGGTCGAGCACGCGGAGGCCCGCCTCTCCCCCGCCGCCAACCCGGTGGTGAAAACCGTTGCGCTGCCCGACGATCGGGCGGCCAGCGATCTGCCCGCCGGACCGCTCGGCATCCCCGGCATCGCGGTCGCCGCCTACCAGAACGCCGAAGAGCAACTGGCCGTGGAGAATCCGCACTGCGGGATGTCCTGGTCGCTGCTGGCCGGGATCGGCCGGGTGGAGTCCACGCACGCCTACGGCAAGGCCGACGCCGACGGCAATCCGATCAAGGCCGTCTACGGCCCGGTCCTCGACGGCAGCCTCTACGGCAACAACGTCATCTACGACAGCGACGGCGGCGAGCTCGACGGCCTCGGCGGCTACGACCGCGCCATCGGCCCCATGCAGTTCCTGCCCGAGACCTGGCACCGCTACGCCGCCGACGGCAACGCCGACGGCATCTCCGACCCGCAGAACCTCTTCGACGCCGCGCTCACCGCCGGCCGCTACCTGTGCGACGGCGGCCTGAACATGCGCGACCTCTCCCAGCAGTCCAAGGCGATCCTGCGCTACAACAACTCGATGGCCTACGTCGCCAACGTCATGGCCTGGTCCGGCTCGTACTCGAGCGGCCTCGCCCCCAAGCCCCAAGACCTGCCCCGAATCTGAGGCAGCATAAAATCGGGCATATGTCAGTGATTACGGAAGCGGATGTGCGGGCGGCGCTCGCGAAGGTCGACGACCCGGAGATCCGCAAGCCGATCACCGAGTTGGGCATGGTCAAGTCCATCGCCATCGCCGAGAGCGGTGATGTGCACGTCGAGGTGTATCTGACCACCTCGGGATGCCCGCTGCGGACCGAGATCGTGCAGCGGGTCACCAAGGCTGTCGCCGATGTGCCCGGCGCGGGCGCGGTGACCGTGGATCTCGACGTGATGAGCGACGAGCAGCGCACCGAGCTGCGCAAGTCGCTGCGCGGCGACTCGGCCGAGCCGGTGATCCCGTTCGCCCAGCCCGGCTCGCTCACCCGGGTGTACGCCGTCGCCTCCGGCAAGGGCGGTGTCGGCAAGTCCAGCGTCACCGCGAACCTGGCCGTCGCGCTGGCCCAGCGCGGCCTGTCGGTCGGCGTGCTCGACGCCGACATCTACGGCCACTCCATTCCGCGCATGCTCGGCACCGACGCCCGCCCGACCCAGGTCGAGCGGATGATCATGCCGCCGATCGCGCACGACGTGAAGATGATCTCGATCGCGCAGTTCACCCAGGGCAACACGCCCGTGGTGTGGCGCGGTCCGATGCTGCACCGCGCGCTGCAGCAGTTCCTCGCCGACGTGTTCTGGGGCGATCTGGACGTGCTGCTGCTCGACCTGCCGCCCGGCACCGGCGACGTCGCGATCTCCATCGCGCAGCTGATCCCCGGCGCGGAGATCCTCGTCGTCACCACCCCGCAGATCGCGGCCGCCGAGGTCGCCGAGCGCGCGGGTGCCATCGCCCTGCAGACGCGGCAGCGGATCGCGGGCGTGGTGGAGAACATGTCCTGGCTCGATCTGCCCGACGGCTCGCGGATGGAGCTCTACGGCTCCGGCGGCGGCCAGGTCGTCGCCGATCGGCTGACCCGCGCGGTCGGCGCCACGGTGCCGCTGCTCGGCCAGATCCCGATCGAGCAGGCGCTGCGCGAGGGCGGCGACGCGGGCACCCCGATCGTGCTCGGCGACCCGGACAATCCGGCCGCCAAGGCCCTGCGCGGGGTGGCCGACAAGCTCGCCGTCCGCAAGCGTGGGCTGGCAGGCATGTCGCTGGGCATCGATACCACCCGCCATCTCTGAACCGGAGTTGTCGGTGGGGTTGCCTAGGCTGTGCACATGCTGACGCTGCTGCTCTACGTGCTCATCGTCGGACTCGTCGCGGCGATGCTCTTCCTCGTGGCCAGTGCCGTGTTCGGCCGGTCCGAGGAGCTGGGCCCGTTACCCGAGGGCACGACCGCCACGGTGCTGCCCGCTCAGGGCGTCACCGGCGCCGATGTGCGCGCGCTGCGGTTCCAGCAGGTGATGCGCGGCTACAAGGCCGGTGAGGTCGACTGGGCGCTCGGCAGGCTGGCCGAGCGGATCGACGAGCTCGAGTTCGAGCTGGCGCAGATGCGGCAGTGGCAGGCCCAGGTGGCGCCCGGCCAGGAACGACCGTGACCGACCTCCCCGACGACGGTCTCGTCCGCTGCACCTGGGCGGGCGGCTCCCAGCTCTATCGCGACTATCACGACACCGAGTGGGGCACGCCCCTGCACGGCGACGACGCACTGTTCGAACGGCTGTGTCTCGAGGCGTTCCAGTCCGGGCTGGCCTGGATCACCATCCTGCGTAAACGGCCCGCCTTCCGCGCCGCCTTCGCCGGCTTCGAGATCGCGAAGGTCGCCGAGTTCGGTGACGAAGATCGCACCCGGCTCATGGCCGACGCGGGCATCGTGCGCAACCGCGCCAAGATCGACGCGGCCATCGCCAACGCGAAGGTTGCTCGGGACCTGCCGGTGAGCCTGGACGAGCTGCTGTGGTCGTTCGCGCCCGCGCCACGCCCGCGCCCGGCGACGAACGCGGACGTCCCCGCGGCGACTCCCGAATCCATTGCTCTGGCAAAGGAATTGAAGCGTCGCGGCTTCGCTTTCGTCGGCCCGACCACGGCGTACGCCCTGATGCAGGCGACCGGAATGGTGGACGATCACCTGGCGGGTTGCTGGGTGCGCGCCGCCGCGAACGGAACCGACCCGGCGGTCACATTTCGTACTCAGGTGTCCGCCCGAGTCGGCAATAGGGAAGAATAGGACCGGTGTGGCCCGCCGAACACCCGGCGAGTCAGAGAACAGGTGCGCACTCGACCGCGCAGATCTGGAGGGAGCAGAGGATGGCGGCCATGAAGCCCCGTACCGGGGACGGTCCCCTCGAGGCAACCAAGGAAGGTCGTGGAATCGTCATGCGGGTTCCACTCGAGGGTGGCGGGCGTCTGGTCGTCGAACTCACACCGGACGAGGCTGCGGCGCTCGGTGACGAACTGAAGAGCGTCACCAGCTGACGGCACTCACCGAGCTGGCCGCGCTCCTGGCCTGCCCGGAGTGCGGAGCGGAACTGCGCGCGCACGACCGTGCGCTGCGCTGCGACACCCGGCACAGCTTCGACATCGCCCGCCAGGGCTATGTCGGGCTGCTGACCGGCGCGTCGACGAAGATGACCGGCGACACCGCCGACATGCTCGACGCCCGCGCGGCCTTCCAGAGCGCGGGCCACTTCGCTCCCGTCGCCACCGCCGTCGCGCGCGCGTTCGGCACGGCGGCCGCAGGCGATCCCCGCGACGCGGGCGACTCGTCTCCCGCCACCGTGATCCTCGAGGTCGGCGCGGGTACCGGCTACTACCTCGGCGAGGTGCTGACCGCCGAGCCGCAGGCGCGTGGGATCGCGCTCGACGTGTCGAAGCCCGCCGCACGCCGGGCCGCCCGTGCGCATCCCCGCATGGCTTCGGTGCTCGCCGACGCCTGGCGCGGCCTGCCGATCCGCGACGACGCTCTCACCGGGGTGCTGTCGGTCTTCGCCCCGCGCAATCCCACCGAGGTGGCCCGCGTGCTCGCCCCCGGCGGCCGTTTCGTCGTGGTCACCCCCACCGCGCGCCACCTGAACGAGCTGGTCGGCCCGCTCGACATGGTCCGCGTCGACCCGGACAAGGAACGCCGCCTGGCCGACTCCCTGGCAGGCGCCTTCACCCGCGCCGACCATTCCCTGGTCGAGTTCCCGATGAAACTGTCCCGGCACGACGTCACCAACGTCATCGCGATGGGCCCGTCCGCCTTCCACGGCACCCCCACCGACGACCCACGCATCGCCGCCCTCCCGGACACCACCGAGGTCACCGCCTCGGTCGACATCTCGGTCTATCTCCCGGCTTCCTGAACGACCCGGGCCACGGAGAACGTCCGCCTCTCACGCGGGCGATCGCTGTGAATCCTCGGCAGCGTCCGAGCCGGGCGCGTTACCGCAGCACACTCCGGTAGACCTCGACGGTCTGCTCGGCGATCCGTGCCCAGTCGAACTTCGCGATGGCCCGCGCCCGTCCGGCCTCGCCGTAGCGCGCGGACAGTTCCGCGTCACCGGCGACCGTGTTCACCGCGGCGGCCAGCCCGCGCTCGTATTCGGCGGTGTCGGCGGCGTCGTAGTGCACCAGCCGCCCGGTCTCGCCGTCCGCGACGACCTCCGGGATTCCGCCCACGTCCGAGGCGACGACCGCGGTCGCGCAGGCCATCGCCTCGAGGTTGACGATGCCGAGCGGTTCGTACACCGAGGGGCAGACGAACACCGCGGACGCGGTGAGGATCTGGCGCACCTGCTCGGTCGGCAGCATCTCCCTGACCCAGAACACGTTGCCGCGCCTGGCCTGCAATCCGTCGACGGCGGCGGCCACCTCGAGCTCGAGTTCCCTGGTGTCGGCCGCTCCCGCGCACAGCACGAGCTGGACGTCCGGGTCGAAATCCGCGGCGGCGGCGAGCAGATGACCGACGCCCTTCTGCCGGGTGATCCGGCCGACGAACGACACGATCGGCGCGTCGGCGCGGACGCCGAGCCGGTCGAGCACGGGCGCGTCCTCCCCCGCGGGCGGGCCGGGATGCCACACGCTCGCGTCGATCCCGTTGTGTACCACGTGGACCCGGCCCGGATCGATCGCCGGATAGGCGTCGAGCACGTCGCCACGCATGCCCTCGCTCACCGCGATGACGGCGTCGGCGTACTCCATCGCGTTGCGTTCCGACCAGGACGAGAGCCGGTACCCGCCGCCGAGTTGCTCGGCCTTCCACGGCCTGCGCGGTTCCAGCGAGTGCGCGGTGAGGATGTGCGGAATGCCGTAGAGCGCACCGGCGAGATGCCCGGCCAATCCCGAATACCAGGTGTGCGAGTGCACCACGTCGACGGCGCCGACGGCGTCGGCCATCCGCAGCTGCGCCGACATCATCTGCAGCGCCGCGTTGGCGGCGTAGAGCTCCGGATCGGGGCGGTGCACGACGGCGCCGTGGCGCGGCGCGCCCATGCAGTGCACGGTCACCTCCACCAGATCCCGCAGCCGGGAAGTGAGTTCGGTGACATGGACGCCCGCGCCGCCGTAGACCTCCGGCGGATACTCCCGGGTCAGCATCGCGACTCGCAGCGGGTCCGCCTCCGCCTGGGGGCTGTCGGTGCCAGAACTCACTGGTCCAAATTAGACCCTCGGGTCGACATGAGCCACCGTTGTGCCGCCCAGCCTGTACTTTGAGCAGGGTGAGGAGCCAGCCGCACGTACTCGGGATCGTGCTCGCCGGTGGCGAGGGCAAACGACTGTTTCCGCTCACCGCAGACCGTGCCAAGCCCGCGGTGCCCTTCGGCGGCGCGTACCGGCTGATCGATTTCGTCCTCAGCAATCTCGTCAACGCCGGCTATCTGCGTCTGTGCGTCCTCACCCAGTACAAGTCGCATTCGCTGGACCGCCACATCTCCCAGACCTGGCGGCTGTCGGGTTTCACCGGCGAATACATCACCCCGGTGCCCGCGCAGCAGCGGCTCGGCCCGCGCTGGTACACCGGCAGCGCCGACGCGATCATGCAGTCGCTCAACCTGATCTACGACGAGGACCCCGACTACATCGTGGTCTTCGGCGCCGACCACGTGTACCGGATGGACCCCGAGCAGATGGTGGCCAGCCACATCGCCTCCGGCGCCGGGGTCACCGTCGCGGGCATCAGGGTGCCGCGCAGCGAGGCGAGCGCGTTCGGCTGCATCGACTCCGACGAGTCCGGCCGGATCACCCAGTTCCTGGAGAAGCCCGCGCACCCGCCCGGCACCCCCGACGACCCGAACATGACCTTCGCGTCGATGGGCAACTACGTGTTCACCACCCGCGTGCTCGTCGACGCCATCCGGGCCGACGCCGAGAACTCCGATTCCGATCACGACATGGGCGGCGACATCATCCCGTCGCTGGTCGCCGAGGGCAAGGCGGCCGTCTACGATTTCGCCGACAACGACGTGCCCGGCGCCACCGAACGCGACCGCGGCTACTGGCGCGACGTCGGCACCATCGACGCCTTCTACGACGCGCACATGGACCTGGTGTCGGTGCACCCGGTGTTCAACCTCTACAACAAGCACTGGCCGATCCGCGGCGCCGCGGAGAACCTGCCGCCGGCGAAGTTCGCGCGCGGCGGCCTGGCCCAGGAGTCGATCGTGGGCGCCGGGTCGATCCTGTCGGCGGCCACTGTGCGCAATTCGGTGCTCAGCTCGAACGTGATGATCGACGACGGCGCCACCGTCGAGGGCAGCGTGCTCATGCCCGGCGTGCGGATCGGCAAGGGCGCGGTGGTGCGCCACGCCATCCTGGACAAGAACGTGGTGGTCGGCGAGGGCGAGATCATCGGCGTCGACCTGGAACGCGATCGGGAGCGTTTCGCGGTGAGCCACGGCGGCGTGGTCACCGTCGGCAAGGGGATCTGGGTCGGTTAGCCCCGCGAGGCGCAGAGCAGGCCGTCGCCGATCGGGATCAGCACGCTGGTGAGCTCGGGGTTCTCGGCGATCGCCCGGGTCGCCGCGCGGACGGCCTGGGTGGCCGGGTCACGCTGGGCCTGATCGGGCACGCGACCGCCGAGCAGGGCGTTGTGCAGGATGAACGCGCCGCCCTCGCGCAGCAGGCGGACACCCTGCTCCACATAGTGCGGATGTTCCATGGGCGAGGCGTCGACGAAGACGAGGTCGTAGGCGCCGTCGGCGAGGCGCGGCAGCACGTCGAGCGCGCGGCCGTTGATCAGCCGGGTCCTGGCCGGGGCGATCTCGGCGGTGCGGAAGGCCTCCTTGGCGGCGCGCTGATGCTCGGGCTCGGAGTCGATCGTGGTGAGGGTGCCGTCCTCACGCATGCCGTCGAGCAGCCACAAACCGCTGATCCCGGCCCCGGTGCCGATCTCGACGACCGCGCGGGCGCCCAGCATCTGCGCGTACATGCTCAGCAGGGCGCCGACGGAGGCGGGCACGGGCGCCGCGCCCAGCTCGGTGGCCCGTTCGCGCGCGTCGAGCAGGACTTCGTCCTCGACGACGGACTCCTCCACATAAGTCAGGTTGCGCTCCACGTTCGATGCCACAGCTAAGAGGCTATGTCACGGGAGGGGTCTGTGTATTCAGCGAAAGCGGCGGTGCCGGTGGGTGTCGTCCCGGAACCCGGCAATTGCCGAAGGTTTGCGGAACGGTCACGAAGGGCTCCGAACTGCTGCTTTTCCGGTGCCGGCGGGGTTAGGGTCGGGTCCGGCACGGATTCTCAGGTCACACTCAGGATCTCCACACCTGGCCCATATCGGGGCAGGAAATAGTTGCCCTACGCAAGACCAGCCGATCGCGGCGGGTACGAGACCCGGGAACAACCACAGACAGTTGCTGGTTGATTCCGGTTGCAAGGTTCGCTGACCCGGACCGGCGTGGTTTCGTGCCAGCGGTCCCGAGTAGGAGGTGTCCCATCCCGATGGTAGACACGGCGCGTCACGCCACACTGCCCGAACAGCCACTCACCGCCGTCGACGGTGACGAGATCGAGGCCGAACTCACCGGCACCGCGGCCTTCGACGCGACCGGCGATCGCACCGTCATGCCGTCCTGGGACGAACTGGTCCGCGAGCACGCCGACCGGGTGTATCGCCTGGCCTATCGCCTCTCCGGCGACGCGCAGGACGCCGAGGACCTCACCCAGGAGACCTTCATCCGGGTGTTCCGCTCGCTGCAGAACTACCAGCCCGGCACCTTCGAGGGCTGGCTGCACCGCATCACCACCAACCTGTTCCTGGACATGGTCCGCCGCCGCAACCGCATCCGCATGGAGGCGCTGCCCGAGGACTACGACCGGGTGCCCGCCGAGGGGCCGACTCCCGAGGAGTCCTACCACGACGCGCGCTTGGACCCCGACCTGCAGAAAGCGCTCGACGCGCTGGCGCCGGAGTTCCGCGCCGCGGTGGTCCTGTGTGACATCGAGGGCCTGTCCTACGAGGAGATCGGCGCGACGCTGGGCGTCAAGCTCGGCACCGTGCGCAGCCGCATCCACCGTGGGCGCCAGGCACTGCGCGAGTACCTTGCGCATAATGGAACTGAGCAGCGGTACTCCGCTGACGCCTACGCAGGGTGACGCCGTTTCGCGACGTCGCCGGGCACTCGGTTGATGTCGGTCGGAAGGAAGAACTCCGCATGAGTGTGGACCCCAATACGTCCGGTCGTCGCCCGCGTTTCCAGCCCACCGAGCACCTGGCCAGCGAGGCGATCGCGGCCTATGTCGACGGCGAGCTGCGGATGAACGCGTATCTGCGCGCCGCCCAGCATCTTTCGGTCTGCCCCGAATGCGCGGCCGAGGTCGACGCCCAGCAGCAGGCGCGCATCGCGCTGCGCCGGGCCGCCGAGGTGGCCGTGCCCCGCAGCCTGCACGACAGCCTGACCCGGATCCCGCTGGCCGAACTGCCCGGCACCTCGCCCGAACCGCCGCGCCGTAACGAGGCATTTCTCGGATTCATCACCGATTCCTTCACCGCGACCCGGTGGACAACCTGGCGGCGCAAGTAGAGTCTCGGACGTGACAGGCGAATCGACGAATTCCGGATCGACCGAACACGCGGATTCGGCGGCCGACCGGGGGAACCTGCGGCCGTCGGACGCGCCGAACCTGGGCCCGCGTCCGGTGTACCGGCCGCACATCGACAGTCATACCGCGCGCGCGTTCCGCCGCCCCAACGGCCAGACCGGCTCGTTCGCGCCGCACGAGACGAATCTGCCCGGTAAACGCGACGACGCCGATCAGCTGGTCACCCAGCGCCCGCCGGACGGCGTGCTGGCCGAGGCCTTCGCCCGGCCCGCGGGCTCCGACGAACTGCTGCAGCGCGAACCCGGCTCCGACGAGCCGAGCACCGTCGTCGCCGGTCCGGTCGATCCCTGGCGCGATCCGGCCGCGGGAGCCCGCCTCGGCGCGCCCGCCGTTCCCACCCCCGCCGCCGACCGCCTGCCCGTCGCCCCGAAGCTGTCCGCCCGCGAGGTCCTGTTCGGCTCGCGCGTCGCGCCCAAGGCGCTGGCCGTACTCGCCGCGCTCGCGCTCGGCATCGCCGTGCTCGGCGGTCTGGTCGGGCGAATCACCGCCGAGACCGCGTCCACGCTGACCTCACGCAAGGTCACCCTCGATCAGAGCGCTGGGATCGAGGAGCCGCACAGCCGCATCGCCGCCGTCGCCAATGCCGTGCTGCCGTCGGTGGTCTCGATCCGGGTCACCGTCGGCGACAACGGCGCGACCGGCTCGGGCGTCGTCATCGACGGCGGCGGGTACGTGGTCACCAACAACCACGTCATCTCGATGGCCGCGACCGACAAGTCCGACCGGGCCGCGATCCAGGTGCAGTTCTCCGACGGCACCAGGGTGCCCGCCGAGATCGTGGGCCGCGACCCCAAGACCGACCTGGCCGTGCTCAAGGTCGAGGCCAAGAACCTGACCGTGGCCACCCTGGGCAAGTCCGCCGACGTGCAGGTCGGCGACGACGTGCTCGCGGTCGGCTCGCCGCTGGGCCTGAGCAAGACCGTCACGTCCGGCATCGTCAGTGCCCTGCACCGTCCGGTGAAGCTGGCGGGCGAGGGCAGCGACACCAACGCCGTCATCGACGCGGTGCAGACCGACGCGGCGATCAACCCCGGTAACTCCGGTGGCGCGCTGGTGGACATGGAGGGCCGCGTCGTCGGCATCAACACCGCCATTCGCAGCGAGACCGGCGGTTCGGTGGGCCTCGGCTTCGCCATCCCGGTCGACGTGATGACCACCGTCACCCAGACCCTGATCCGCGAGGGCCAGATGCACCACCCGGTGATCGGCCTGAGCGCGCGCACCAAGACCGTCGCCAACGAGGTGATGAGCGGCGCGGCCGTGGCCGATGTCGCCCCGGGCAGCCCGGCCGCCAAGGCGGGGATCGTGGAGGGCGATGTGATCGTCAAGATCGGTGATCGGGAGGTCACCAACCCGGACGAGCTGGTCGTCGCCGTGCAGGCGCGCAAGATCGGCGAGACGGTGAACGTGCAGTTGATCCGCGATGGCAGGCAGGTGGACGTGCCTGTGACGCTGGAATCCGACTGAGCTGCGGCGCCGCGCGCCGGGTAACCTGGATCCGTGTTCAGCAACATCGGGTGGAGCGAGATGATGATCCTGCTCGTCGCCGCCCTCGTGATCCTCGGCCCGGAGCGCCTGCCCGGCGCCGTCCGCTGGACCACGCAGTCCCTGCGCCAGGTGCGCGACTACGCCAGCGGCGCCACCACGCAGCTGAAGCAGGAGCTGGGACCGGAGTTCGACGAGTTGCGCAAGCCGTTGGCCGAGCTGAACGAGCTGCGTGGGATGACTCCGCGCGCCGCCGTCACCAAGCACCTGCTGGGCGGTGACGACAAGATCCTGCGCGATCTGGAGAGCGCGGTGCCCGACAAGAAGGAACTGTTCGGCACGAGCAGCGGCATGCCGGGCACCCCCTCCTCGTCACCCTCGCTGTCGAAGCCGCTCAACCCGAACGAGCGGCCCCCGATCGACTTCGACGCCACCTGAGCACACCGCACGGTCGGCATTTGCCACGAAGTCGCGCGGAACCGACGGGGCCTCGACTACCTCGCAAGACTGTGATTGCCGACAATCCGGGCATGACTGCCCTTGTGCCGCAAGACAGTTCGATGTCAACCGATATAGACACGGAATGCTGTCGAGCTGTCTAGACTTCGCACATGTCGGCCGATGACGTGGCACGAGTCTTCGCGATCGAAGACAAGGTCGAAAGACTCAAAGCAGCCACCGACGGGGTGGCGGCTGCCCAGCAGACCATCAACGAACTCACCAGGATCCGGCGAGCCGTGATCCGGGAACTCCATGCCGAGGGCTGGACCTTCGCCAGGATCGGCGCCGCCGCCGGGCTCTCCCGTGCGCGGATCCATCAGGTCAGCACGCAGGGCCCGGTGCCGGAGGGACTCTTCTTCGGGCACGGCGCGCTGACCGTGCTCGCGCCGGAGGTCCGCGCGGGCAGGCTCCTTGGCGCCCCCGATCCGGCCGCGGCGCAGCGGCTGGCCGAGCTGCTGCGGCAGCTGGGCTTCGTGGCGTCGGTGGAGACCTTCCTGCCGGGCAGACCCGTGGATCTCAATCGCGACGGGCTGGTCGTACTCGGCGGCCCCGAGCTCTCCCCCAGCCTGCGTCAGCTGGTGGTGGCCGATCCCCGGCTGCGCCGGACGGTCACCAGGGCCGGCGACACCCGGCGCGGGATCGAGGACCGGGCCGCGCGGCGCGTCTACCGGCCCGGCGGCACGGAACCACACGACATCGCGTACCTGGCCCGGCTCCCCCGACCGGACCGGCGCGGCAGCGTGATGCTCATCGACGGCCTGCACCCGCCCGGCTCGCTGGGTGCGATCCGGTTGCTGGCGACCCGTCTCGCCACCCTGCACGAGCGGGCCAGCAGCCATTTGTTCTCGGTACTCATTGCCGTCCGCTATGACCGCGCCACCGGAGAACCGGTGGATGCGGACCTTCTCACCCCGGTCTATCGGCACGAAACAGACCCGAGGTTGGCTACGACCCGGGCTCGTCCATAGCTGAAACTAAACTCGCCATCTTTTGTGACTTCGATCACGCTACTGTTATTGTTCACAGAGCGACAACGATGGTTAGATTGCTAGCGAGTAACCGAGTGTGAGTAGGTGAGCTTCACATGTTCTCGTCTCCCGAGGCCAGCGCGTGCCGGGTGCTTCCCGTTCGCGCGGCAGGCTCCCCCGATCCCACTCCGGGCGAACCGGTCGTCGCGACCCATCGGCTGACCTACAGCGACCGCCTGAAGGTCTTCATCGGCCCGCAGGAGGACGTGGACAGCTTCCTGCGCCCGCTGCGCCGCCTGGACGGCCGTCAGCGCTACGCGCTGGATCTGACGGTGCTGCCCGAGCCGATGCCCGCCACCGAGATCACCGCCGCGGTGAGCGCCGCGCGCGGCGAACTCGCGCTGTGGTGCGCCGGATCCGCCGACGCGATGACGCTGCAGCTGCGCCGGACCGTCGACCACGTCGCGCACCGCTTCACCCTCGGTCTGCCCGGCAGCAGGCTCGGCCTGCCGACGGTCTACCTGCCGCACGGCGAGGAGGACACCTATGTCTACCCCGACGAGGTGTTCACCGCCGAGCAGGCGGCGCCGATCTTCCGCGACTTCTTCCACGACGGTGTGGTCCCCGTCGAACTGCAGCAGCGCGAGATTCTCGACTGATCGCTCGACGCGCGCGAATGCTGCGCGATAGCTAGGCTGGTCTGCACGGTCACAACGCGTTCACGGTGGCCGGGAAGGGCCGGTGCGCGATGCGCGAGCTGCTGGAACAGGTACTCGAACTGCTCCCCCGTGAGCCGGTCGCGCTGGCCAGGATCGTCGACCGGACCGGCGCCGGACCGCGCGAGACCGGTGCGGCGATGGCGGTGACCGCGGACGGCCGGGTCATCGGCTCGCTCTCGGGCGGCTGCGTCGAATCCTCGATCGTGGCTACGGCCGAGGCGGTCCTGCGCGACGGGGTGGCGAGCCTCGAACGCTTCGCGGCCGCCGACGAACTCGCGGTCGGGCTGCCGTGTGGCGGCGAGATCGAGGTGTTCGTCGAACGGCTCGACCAGACCGTGCTGCCGCTGCTGCGCGAGCTGTCCACCGCGCTGAACGCCGGGACGGCGGTCGCCTACGCGACGACGCTGGAGTCGGCACCGGATCGGACGTTGCTCTACCCGGGCCGGAGCGCACCGTCGCGCGCCCTCGACCAGGACGCCGCCGCGCTGGGCGCCGGGCAGGCCGTCGCCTACGTGACGACATCGGCATCGGCGGCGGACCGGGCACTGCTCGAGCCGTGGCGCTCGCTCGATCAGGACGCCGCCGCGCTCCTGGCCACCGGCCGTAGCGGACTGATCGGCGGTCAGGACGGCACCCCCGCCGCAGCGGTGCGGCCCCGCACCTTCGTGCAGGTCTTCCGCTCCCCCGCGCGCATGATCCTGGCGGGTGCCAACGACTACTCCCGCGCCCTCACTGTCGCCGCCGCCCGGCTCGGCTATCACGTCACCGTCGTCGATGCCCGCGAAACCTTCACCACTCCGGCCCGTTTCCCCGCGGCCGACGCGGTGGTCGTCGACTGGCCGCACCGCTACCTCGACGCCGAGCACCGCGCCGGCCGGATCGACCACCGGACGGTGATCTGCGTACTCACCCACGACCCGAAATTCGACGTCCCGATGCTGGCGAGGGCCGTGCGCCTCCCCGTCGCCTTCGTCGGCGCCCTCGGCTCCCGCCGCGCGCACGCCGACCGGACCCGGCGCCTGCGCGAGGCGGGCCTGCACGACACCGAGATCGCGCGCGTCCACAGCCCGCTCGGCCTCGACCTCGGCGCGCACACCCCGGACGAGACCGCGATCTCCGTGCTCGCCCAGATCCTCGCCGAGCGCGCCGCCGCGACGGGTCGCCCGCTGGACACGCTCGAAGGGCCGATCCACCGCCCGCCACGACCGGAAAACCGCTCGGCGACCAACGACTGACGCACCATCCGACCGGCGACGAAGCGAATTTCCCGCCGACTAGAAGGGCCGACCCACCGCCCGCAGCCGCCGTGGCCGAAAGCCGCTCGCAGACCGGCGACTGACGCGCCAGGCGGGCGAGGACGACGCGGAGACCTGCCGCGTACCGGCACGCCCACCACCACGATGCCGGAGTTGGGCCACCCCAACGCTCGCCCCACGCACCGCGGACGCCGAACACCCACTGTTCCGGCGGTCTCCGCGCTCGCCGCGATCAGCCTCGGCCAGGCGCCGCACGGTGGCGGTTCCGGCGCACGCCGTGCGGGCGCCGCGCATGCGGAAGGCGCCTCGACACGACGAGGCGCCCCGCGGGTTTCGGCTAAGCCGCGACCTGTTCCGGCCGAAGCGTGTTCATCGGCGGACGGTCCTCCAGCGATACCT
Organism: Nocardia neocaledoniensis; assembly: GCF_003182135.1. Classification (GTDB taxonomy): domain Bacteria; phylum Actinomycetota; class Actinomycetes; order Mycobacteriales; family Mycobacteriaceae; genus Nocardia; species Nocardia neocaledoniensis. The sequence goes on from NZ_QGTL01000002.1 coordinate 596,268, forward strand.
CGGTGGTGTGCGGGATGAATTCGCCGCCGATCATCGGGAACTGGGTGAGGGCCGCGCCGGAATCGGGAACACCGCTGCGGCGCAGGGCGGTTCCGAGGATCTGGCGGCTCATCACGCCCAGGTCCGACAGCGGGCGGTTGCGGTGGGTACGGACGCCGAGGTTCACCTGCGTGATGGCATCGAGGCCGAGCCGGTCGTAGGTGTCGAGGAGCAGGCCGATCTCCACGCCGTAGCCGGGCGCGAAGGGGACAGCGGTGAGCAGTTCGCGGGTGCCCGCGTACTCCCCGCCGAGCGGCTGCAGGACCTGGGCCAGCTCGGGCCGCAGGGCGGCCAGCAGCGGGCGGGCGACCAGCTCGGTCACCCGGCCGCCGCCGTTGGCGTCGACGGACTGGCCCTGGCGCAGCGGACGCCGGTAGTAGGCCTTGGACAGGTGGGTGTCCGGCATCGTGAGCAGCGGGCCGAGCAGCTTGGGCACGAAGGCCGGATCGGGGTCGATCAGATCGGAGTCGACGAAGGCGATCAGGTCGCCGCTGGTGCAGGCCAGCGACCGCCACAGCACTTCGCCCTTGCCCGGCACGGGCTCGAGCTCGGGCACGGCTTCCTCGCGGGTGATCACCTCGGCGCCTGCCGCGCGGGCGCGGGCTGCGGTGGCGTCGGTGGACCCGGAGTCGAGCACGATCAGTTCGTCGACGAGGGTGCCGAGCAGCGGCCGGATGCTGGCCACCACGTCGGCGACGGTGTCTTCCTCGTTCAGCGCGGGCAGCACCACGGAGACGGTGCGGCCCGCCTTGGCGGCGACGAGTTCGCCGACCGTCCAGTCAGGGGTGTCCCAGGTGTGGGTGGTGGCCCAGGCGGGCTCGCGGTGTTGGATTTTCATGCCAGACCTCGCAGAGTTCGTGCGGGGGGCCGGATGCCCTGGATCGCGGCGATCATGTCCACGACCCGCCGGGTTTCGGCGACTTCGTGGACCCGGAAGATCCGAGCGCCCGCGGCGGCCGACCACGCGGTTGCCGCCAGTGTGCCCTCGACCCTCTCGGTCAGACCGACACCTAGAGTCTCCCCGATAAAGTCCTTGTTACTCAGCGCCATCAAGACTGGCCATCCGGTTTTTACAAGACCGTCGATTCCGCGCAACAACTCGAGCCCGTGATAGGTGTTTTTCCCGAAATCGTGGGTGGGATCGATCACGATGCCGTCGCGCCGCACTCCCGCCGCCGCGGCGTGCTCGGCCGCCGCGACCACCGTCGCGGTCACCTCGGCCACCACGTCGGCGTAGCGCACCCGGTGCGGCCTGGTCCGCGGCACGGCGCCACCGGTGTGGCTGCACACGATGCCCGCGCCCAGCTCAGCCGCCACGTGCACCAGCTCCGGGTCGGCGCCCGCCCAGGTGTCGTTGATCAGGTCCGCGCCCGCCGCGACGGCCGCGCGGGCGACACCGCCGCGCCAGGTGTCCACACTGATCAACAGATCGGGATACTTCGCGCGGATCGCCGCGACGAACGGCACCACCCGCCGCGTTTCCTCGGCCGCGTCGACCGTCTCACCCGGGCCCGCCTTCACGCCGCCGATGTCGACCAGGTCGGCGCCCTCGTCGACCGCCCGCGCCACCCGTTCCATCGCGGCCTCGTCGCTGAAGGTGGCGCCGCGGTCGTAGAAGGAGTCGGGGGTGCGGTTCACGATCGCCATCACGAGCGCGCGATCGGTGGCGACCGGGCGGCCGCAGAAGGTGGGCGCGACGCCGGCCGACGACTCGGCACCGCGGCTGCTGGAGTTCGGGGCAGGCGGTTGTACGGCGGGCCGTGGTTCGGGCGCGCCCGACGAGTTACCGATGTTCATGCGGAATCAGACGTTACCTTGCTAGCGCGGCGCCTTACCGGCCGCGACGTCGGCGGCGTACCCGTCGTAGGCGGGGACGTACCCCGTGTCGGGGCCGGCGAGCACGTAGAGCTTGCTCTCGGCGTCGGGCTCGTAGCCCTGCTTGCGCAGCTCCACCTTGCGGCTCTTGAACGTCGAGGTCTGCTCGAGTTCGGCGACGACCCGCACGAACAGGGGAATCGCGTACACCGGCAGCCGCTGGTAGACGGTGGCGGCGAGCGACTTGCCGTCGAATTCGGTGTCCGGGTGCAGGGTGACCGCGGCCATGCCCGCCTTGCCGTCGGTGCCGGGGATGTCGACGCCGTAGACGACGGCCTGCTCGATGCTCGGATCGTGGTCCAGCGCCGCCTCGACCTCGGTGGTCGCGACGTTCTCGCCCTTCCAGCGGAAGGTGTCACCGAGCCGGTCGACGAAGGCGATGTGCCAGAAGTGCTGGTCGCGGACCAGGTCGCCGGTGTCGAACCAGCAGTCGCCCTTCTTGAAGCCGTCGCGGACCAGCTTGGCCTCGGAGGCCTTCTTGTCGGTGTAGCCGTCGAAGGGCTGCCGATCGTTGACCTTGGCCAGCAACAGCCCGACCCCGCCGGAGCGCACCTTGCGCAGCTTGCCGTCGGCGCCGCGCCGGGCCCTGCCGGTCTCGTCGTCGTATTCGACGACGGCGTAGGGCAGCGGCCCGAAGCCCGCGGTGCGGTCGACACCGAACGCGTTGACGAAGGCCAGCGGCGCCTCGCTCGATCCGTAGAACTCCACCACCCGGCCGATGCCGAACCGGCTGCGGAACTCGTCCCACAGTTCGGGCCGCAGTCCGTTGCCGACCGCGAGCCGGACCCGGTTGTTCTGCTCGGCGGGCCGCGGCGGCTGGTTGAGCAGGTACCGGCACAGCTCGCCGATGTAGATGAACGCGGTGGCGCGCTCGCGGTCGATCTCGTCCCAGAACTTCGACGCCGAGAACTTGCGGCTGAGCACGTAGGTGGCCTCGCCGGACAGCACCGCCGACAGCGCGACCGTGAGCGCGTTGTTGTGGTAGAGCGGCAGGCAGCAGTACAGCGCGTCGTTGCCGCGCAGGCGGATTCCGAGTCCGCCGAGCCCGGCCATGCTCTTGGTCCAGCGATGGTGGGTCATCACGCTGGCCTTGGGCATGCCGGTGGTACCCGAGGTGAAGATGAGGAACGCCCGCTCGCCCGCGGTGACTTGCGCGCACACGGCGGGATCGGCATCCGGTGCGGTACGGGCGGATTCGGCCAGTTCCTCGGCGGACAGCACGTTCTCGGCGGGCGTGGACAGCGAGTCCAGTGCCTCGGCGCACTCCTCGCCCGCCACCAGCAGCACGCTGTCGAGCAGGCCGATGCTGTGCGCGAGCACCTCGTCGCGCTGGTTGTAGTTGAGCAGACCGACCGTGGCGCCCAGTTTGAGCACGGCCAGCACAGTGAACAGGGTCTCGGGCCGGTTGGTCATCAGCACGCCGACCACCTGGCCGCGCCGCACACCGCGCTCGGAAAGCACTGCCGCGTATCGGTTCACCTCGCTGTTGGCGGCGCGGTAGGTGTAGGCGCGGCCCTCGAACCGCAGGAATTGGCGGTCGGGCCTGCGGTGCGCGACCCGCTGGAAATACAGGCCGATGGAGGCTTTGTCCTTGGGGCCCACCAGCATTCCGCGCGCGTTGCGCAGCATGCCGGGGGCGTCCAGCGCCATGCCGGGCAGCGCCTTGGCGAGATCGAAAACGCTGACGGTCGAGCGGGCGTCGTTGCTCACGTCGAGATACTCCTAGCCTTGGGTCGCGGCCGGTTCGAGTGCGGCGAAGGCCGCGGGCAGGTCGGTGGCGACGATGATGCGGTCGAGCGCGGGACCGGGCACCATGCCGCGATCGGACAGTTCGCCGATCCAGCGGAACAGGCCGCTGTAGAAGCCGTCCGCGTCGAGCACCACCACCGGTTTGGTGTGTTCGCCGAGGTAGCCGCCGGTCCACGTCTCGAAGAACTCCTCGAGCGTGCCGATGCCGCCGGGCAGCGCGAGGAAGGCGTCGGCGCGGTCCTCCATCAGCTTCTTGCGCTGGCGCATCGTATCGGTGACGAGCAGTTCGTCGGAGTCGACATCGGCGACTTCCTTGTGCACCAGGTGTTTCGGAATCACGCCGACGGTGTGCGCGCCACCGGCGCGGGCCGCGGTGGCGACCGCGCCCATCATCGACACGTGGCCGCCGCCGGACACCAGTTGCCAACCGCGCCGGGCGATCTCGGTGCCGGTGCGCGCGGCCAGGCTCAGCAGATCGGGATCGGTGGTGCTGGCGGAGCAGTAGACGCAGACGGAGTAGCTCACCACTTGTCCTCGGTGCCGAGCCGCTCGATGTCGGCGTGATCGCCGGTGACGCCCTTGACGATCGCCACCACCTCCTCGACGCTGTCGGTGAGCTGGATCAGGTCCAGATCCTCCGGCGAGATCTTGCCCGCCGCGGCCATCGAGTCACGCAGCCAGTCGACGAGCCCGGACCAGTACGCGGTGCCGAACAGGATGATCGGGAAGCGGGTGATCTTGCGGGTCTGCACCAGGGTGAGCGCCTCGAACAGTTCGTCGAGGGTGCCGAAACCGCCGGGCAGGCAGACGAAGGCCTGGGAGTACTTCACGAACATCGTCTTGCGGACGAAGAAGTACCGGAAGTTGATACCGAGGTCGACCCAGTCGTTGAGCCCCTGCTCGAACGGCAGCTCGATGCCGAGCCCGATCGAATAGCCGCCCGCCTCCGAGGATCCGCGATTGGCGGCCTCCATCGCGCCGGGGCCGCCGCCGGTGATCACCGCGAAGCCCGCCTCGCTGAGCGCCGCGCCGATCGCCCGGCCCGCCGCGTATTCGGGATCGGTGCTCGGCGTGCGCGCCGAACCGAAGACGGTGACCGCGGGCGGCACCTCGGCCAGCGCGCCGAAGCCCTCCACGAACTCGGCCTGGATCCGCAGCACCCGCCACGGATCGGTGTGCACCCAGTCGCTGTCCTGCCGGGAGTCGAGCAGGTTTCGATCCGCGGTCCGCACGCCCGGCTTGCGTTCGCGCCGGAACATCACCGGCCCCCGGAATTTCGCCGTCGGTTTGACCTTCCCGGCCTGGTCAGCGGAATCGGTAGACATGCCCACCACGCTACTGTGCCCGATTTACCGACAGCCGTCAGCTGGCTGACAGATAGGTGCGCAGCATCGCGGTGACGGCCGTGATCTGGGCGAGCGGGACGTGCTCGTCACGCTTGTGCGCGAGATTGGGGTCGCCCGGCCCGAAGTTCACGGCCGGGATGCCGCGCGCGGCGAAGCGCGAGACGTCGGTCCAGCCGTACTTGGCGCGCACGCCACCGCCGCCGTGGGCGTTGACCGAGTCGATGAGGGTGCGCGCGGCCGGTGCGGTGAGTCCGGGCAGCGCGCCGGGCGAGGAGTCGGTGACCACGAAGTCGACATCGAGGCCGGCGAAGACCTCGCGCACGTGCTCGATTGCCTGCTCGACGGTGCGGTCCGGCGCGAAACGGAAGTTCACATCCACCTCGGCGACGTCGGGCACCACATTGCCGGCCACCCCGCCGGAGACCCGCACGGCGGACAGGCCCTCGCGGTACACGCAGCCGTCGATGTCGACCTCGCGCGCCTCGTAGGCCCCGAGCCGGGCCAGCACCGGGGCCAGCCCGTGGATCGCGTTCACGCCGAGCCAGGCCCGCGCCGAATGCGCGCGCACCCCTGAAGTGCTCAGCCGAACCCGCAGCGTGCCCTGGCAGCCCGCCTCGATCCAGCCGCCGGAGGGTTCGCCGAGCACGGCCAGATCGCCGTCGAGCCATTCCGGCAATTCGCGTTCGATGTGCCCGAGGCCGTTGAATTCGGCGGCGATCTCCTCACCGTCGTAGAAGATCAGCGTGAGATCGTGCGCGGGGTCGGCGATGGTGGCGGCCAGATGCAGGAACACCGCGTCGCCGGACTTCATGTCGACGGTTCCGCAACCGAACAGCACCGGCTCGCCGTCGACCTCCGCCGGACGGCTCGGGACGTTGTCGGCGATCGGCACGGTGTCCAGATGACCGGCCAGGATCACCCGGGTCGGCAGGCCGCGGTGGGTGCGCGCGAGCACCACATTGCCGTGCCGCAGCACCTCGAACCCGGTGGTCTGCTCCCGTAATGCCTGCTCGACCAGGTCCGCGATCTTGGCCTCGTCCCGCGACACACTGGGCACATCGACGAGGGCGGCCGTGAGCTGAATGGGGTCGGCATGCAAATCGAGAGTCACATCTCGACAGTAGTACGGACCGCGCATCGGGTCCGCCGTTGCGCGGGCGGCGCGCCATCCCGAAGCATCCGAGCAGCAAATATTACGATTGTTTGACGATGAACCCCCTTGCGCGGCAGTGAATTTCCGTCGCGCTAGCGTTCTGGCGCTGCCCATTTCCGAGGGCACGCGAAACGAAGGGGATGCACAGAAAATGAAGTTCGGAAAGATCACTACCGCTGCAATCATGGCGATCACCGCGATGGGGATTTCCGCGGCCACCGCCAACGGTCAGCCCGCCGTGGCGACCGAGCAGCCCGCTGTAGTGGCTTCGGGGGGCGCGACTTCGGGGACCAACAACGGCATCAATTACACGACCTCGGTCTCGCCCGCGGACAAGACCATCACCTGGGCCGTCGACAGCGGCCGGTTCGAGGTCGCGGCCGACGGCAGCGCCGTGCTGCTCAAGACCGCCGACGGCGTCACCGTCGACCAGGCGCCGCTGCGCTCCGAGGTCGCCGGCCTGCCGATCGCGGTGAACCAGCAGATCAGCGAAGACGGCAAGACCGTGAAGCTGGCCGCGTCGATGACGCAGGAGGACACCGCGAAGCTGCAGAGCATCGCGGGCGCCAAGGACATCAGTTCCTACGACCGGCTGATGGAGCAGGTCAACAAGAACCTGCCCGGCATCGTCATCGGCGGCATCATCGGCGCGTTCATCCCGTTCCTGTGGCTGATCACCATTCCCGCCGGGATGCTGATCGGCGGCTACGTGATGGGTGGTCAGGAATTCCTGGACGCCGTGATCGCGTTCGCCACCGGCCAGCCCTGATCGGCGACAGCAGCACCGCACGGGTGCGCGGGCGGTTCTCGCTCGCGCACCCGTGCGCTGTCCGGGGGTGGCCGACACAATCGCGCGCACACCGGGCAAAATGACCGCTGTGAGTATTCAGGGAGCAACCGCAGTCGGAATCGCCAATGTGACCTCGGACGGCACCGTCCTCGACACCTGGTACCCCAGCCCCGAGCTGGGCGAATTCACCGAGACCGGCTCCAAGCGCGTCGACGCGGCCGAGGCGGGCGAGTTCGCCGAGCTGCTCGGCGCCGACGCGGCGCGCGGCGTCGAGGTGATCGCGGTGCGCACCACGATCGCCGACCTGTCGGCCGCGCCGGTCGACGCCCACGACGTGTACCTGCGCCTGCACCTGCTCTCGCACCGGCTGGTCCAGCCGCACGGGGTGAACCTCGACGGCCAGTTCGGCCTGCTCAGCAATGTCGTGTGGACCAACCACGGCCCGTGCGCGGTGGAGGGCTTCGAGCAGACCCGGCTGAAGCTGCGCGCCCGCGGCCCCGTGACGGTGCTCAGCGTCGACAAGTTCCCCCGCATGGTCGACTACGTCGTGCCCACCGGTGTGCGCATCGGCGACGCCGACCGCGTCCGCCTCGGCGCCCACCTGGCCTCCGGCACCACCGTCATGCACGAGGGCTTCGTGAACTTCAACGCGGGCACCCTGGGCAGCTCGATGGTGGAGGGCCGCATCTCGGCCGGCGTCGTGGTCGGCGACGGCTCCGACATCGGCGGCGGCGCCTCGACCATGGGCACCCTGTCCGGCGGCGGCACCACGGTCATCTCGGTCGGCGAGCGTTCGCTGCTCGGCGCCAACGCGGGCCTGGGCATCCCGCTCGGCGACGACTGCGTCCTCGAGGCGGGCCTGTACCTGACCGCGGGCACCAAGGTCACCGCGCCCGACGGCACCGTCGTCAAGGCCGCGACCCTGGCGGGCCAGAACAATCTGCTGTTCCGGCGCAACTCCACCACCGGCGCCGTCGAGGTGGTCCCGCGCGCGGGCACCGGCATCGAGCTCAACGCCGCGCTGCACGCCAACGACTGATTCTCTTTCTTCCAGCGGCCCCGCACTCGTCGAGTGCGGGGCCGCTGTGATTCAGCTCACCATCACGAATCGGCCCGCTGCCGCATCCCATGATCGAGACGCGGAATCCACAGCAGGAGGCTGAGATGAACATCGTGGTGGTCGGAGCGGGGTACGCGGGAGCGGTGGCGGCCAACCGGCTGGCGAAGAAGGTGACCGACGCGCGGATCACCGTGGTGAATCCGCGGCCGGATTTCGTGGAGCGGGTGCGGTTGCACGAGCAGCTCGCCGGGAGCGGGATCGCGGCCACCCCGTTGAGCCAGGTGCTCGGCGCGGGGATCACGGCCAGGGTGGCCGGGGTGGACAAGATCGGTGACGGCGTCGTCACCCTCGACGACGGCGGCAGCCTCGATTTCGACCATCTCTTCCTCGCGGTGGGCAGCACGGTCGACCCGCTGCCGGGCACGATCGCCGTCGGCACGTGGGAGGGCGCCGAGCAGGCACGCGCGGCGCTCGGCGAGCTGTCCGACGGCGCCGCGGTGACCGTGATCGGCGGCGGCCTGACCGGCATCGAGACCGCGGCGGAGCTCGCCGAGGCGCGGCCGGAGCTGCGAGTCCGGTTGGTGGGCACCGAGATCGGCGCGAGCCTGTCCGACGGTGGGCGCCGCCGGGTGCGCAAGGTGCTCGACCGGCTCGGCGTGGAAGTCGTCACCGACGAGGTCGACGCGGTCGAGGACGGACAGGTGCTGCTGCGGTCGGGCGCGAGGCTCGACACCGAGCTGACGCTGTGGGCCGTCATCGGCGCCGTGCCCGCACTCGCCGCGCGCAGCGGCCTCGCCGTCGACGCCTCGGGCAGGGCCCTGGTCGATCCGTACCTGCGCAGCGTGACCGATCCGCGCGTCTTCGCCGTCGGCGACTGCGCGGCGGTCCCCGGCGCGCGGATGGCCTGCGCGACCGCCGCACCGCAGGGCGCGCACGCCGCGGATACCCTCGTCAGGATGATCGCCGGACGCGAACCACGGCCCTACTCCATGGGATACGGCGGCCAGGCACTGAGCCTGGGCAGGCGCAGCGCGCTGGTGCAGACCTCCCGCCGGGACGACTCGCCGCTGCCGATGTCCTACGCGGGCCGCACGGCGGCGTTCACCAAGGAACGCGTCGTCCGGTACGCGGCGTGGAGCGCGCGCTCGGGCATCAGCGTCTGGCTGCCGGGTCCGCGGGCATGACACCGGCCGACGACTTCGCCGACAATCGCGGTCTGCTGTTCTCGATCGCCTACGAGATCCTCGGCTCGGTCGTCGACGCCGAGGACGTGCTGCACGACAGCTACCTGCGCTGGTCCGCCGTCGACCACGCGCGGGTCGAGCAGCCGCGCGCCTATCTCGCCCAGATCGTCACCAGGCAGGCGATCGGCGTGCTGCGGTCGGCGGCGCGGCGCCGCGAGGAGTACATCGGGCCGTGGCTGCCCGAACCGCTCGCGGCGCCGTCCGACGACGGGGTCGAGCACGTGCTGACCGGCGAGGCGGTGACGACCGCGATGCTGCTGGTCCTCGAGACCCTGACGCCGGTCCAGCGCGCGGTGTTCGTGCTCCGCGAGGTCTTCGCGTTCAGCTACGCCGAGATCGCCGTGGCCGTCGGTAAGTCCGAAACCGCTGTGCGGCAACTCAATCAGCGGGCCAGGACGCGGGTACACGAGAAGCGGCACACCGCCGTCGCCACGCCGGAGCAGGCGCGCTCGGTGGTCGAGCGGTTCTCGGTCGCGGCGGCGACCGGCGACGTGCAGGCGCTGATGGACGTGTTGGCGCCCGACGTGGTCTATCTCGCCGACGGCGGCGGCGTGGTCAGCGCGGTCCGCAGGCCGGTCGTGGGTCCGGACAAGGTCGCCAGGTTGCTCATCGGCCTGTTCCGCAAGGGTGCGCGCCTGGGCGAGCTCGGCGTGCACTTCGGCGTCTACAACGCCATGCCCGCGGTGGCCGCGACCGTGGACGGCGTCCTCGACCAGGTGACCTCGATCGAGGTCACCGACGGGCTCGTCACCGCGGTCTACTGCGTCCGCAATCCGGACAAGCTCGGGGCGGTCCGGATCCCGACCTGAGATAGCGCTCACCTCGCCCGTCGGACCCTCGACGGGGCGGCACCCGACGGCTACGCTCACAGTTATACGGAGCCGTATAACTGGAGGATCGGCATGGCACTTCCCCCTGGTCAGCGAGCCATCGACGGATTTCCCCGCTTCGGCACGCACCTACATCATCCGCCGCCGCCGGTCCCGGCCGAGCCGACGCTGGAACTCGGCGGCGCGGTGGTCGAGCCGCTCACCTTCACCCTGGACGAGTTCGCGACCCTGCCACGGCGCGAACTACTCGCCGACTTCCACTGCGTGGCCGGTTGGTCGGCCACCGGCCTGCGCTGGGCGGGGGTGCCGTTCGCCGAGCTGTACCGGGCGCGGATCGAACCGATGCGCACCGGCGTGATCAGCCACGTGGTGTTCGAGGGCCTCGAAGGATTCCAGTCGGTCGTCCTGCTCGAGGATGCCCTCGGCGAGGACGTGCTCATCGCCGACCGCCTCGACGGGCAGCCGCTGAACAGCGACCACGGCGCGCCGATCCGGCTGGTGAGCCCGAGTCAGTACGGGTTCGTCAACACGAAACACCTGTGCCGCATCACCTTCCACACCAGCCAACCGCACGACCCCGATCGGTTCTCGCCGCTGGCCGGGCATCGCCGCGCCAGGGTGTGGGAGGAGGAACGGCACCGCTATCTGCCCGGCCGGCTGGTGCGGCCGATCTACCACCGCCTGATCGAGCCGATCCGGCGGGCGAGTGCCAAGGGCAGCACCGCGTCCTGATCAGCCGAGCAGCTTCTTCTGCACCTTGCCCATCGCGTTGCGCGGCAGGGTGTCGACGAAGCGGACCTCGCGCGGGCGCTTGTGCGCCGACACCTGGGCGCCGACATGGGCGATCAGCTCGGCGGCGTCGGCTTCGCCGTCGCGCGCGACGACGAAGGCCACGATGCGCTGGCCGAGGTCGTCGTCGGGCAGACCGACCACCGCCACCTCGGCGACGGCGGGATGCCCGAGCAGGGCGGTCTCGATCTCACCCGCGCCGATGCGGTAGCCGCCGGACTTGATCAGGTCGATCGACTCACGGCCGACGATGCGGTGGAAACCGTCGGGGTCGATGACAGCCACGTCGCCGGTGCGGAACCAGCCGTCCTCGGTCCAGTCGGCGGCGGTGGCGTCGGGCCGATTCAGGTAGCCGCTGAACAGCATCGGGCCGCGCACCTGCAGCCCGCCGATGCTCTCGCCGTCGTGCGGGACCGGCGCGCCGGACTCGTCCCGCAAGCGGGTCTGCACGCCGCGCACCGGCGTGCCGACCCAGCCCGGCCTGCGCTCACCGTCAGCCCTGGTCGAGAGGGTGATCATGGTTTCGCTCATCCCGTACCGCTCCACCGGCGGCTGCCCGGTGAGTTCGGCGAGCTTCTCGAACACCGGCACCGGCAGCGGCGCGCTGCCCGACACCAGCAGCCGCGCCTTGCCCAATTCCTTTGCCAGCTCCGGCCTCTCGACAACCCGCGACCACACCGTCGGCACCCCGAAGTACAGGCTGCCCCCGGCCGCCGCATACGCCTCCGGCGTCGGCTTGCCGGTGTGGATCACCGGGCTGCCCACCCGCAGCGGACCGAGCAGCCCGAGGACCAGGCCGTGCACGTGGAACAGCGGAAGTCCGTGCACCAGAGTGTCTTTCCAGGTCCAGTCCCAGGCCTCGGCGAGCGCGTCGAGACCCGCGGCGATGGCGGCGCGGCTGAGCATCACGCCCTTGGGCGCGCCGGTGGTGCCCGAGGTGTAGAGGACGAAGGCGGTCGAGGCGGGATCGGGTTCGGGATAGCTGTGCCAGGACCGCGCGTGCAGCCGCACCGGAACCACCGGCAGCCTCGTCCCCTCCGGCGCCGCGCCGAGCCAGGCCTGGGCGCCGGAATCGCGCAGGATGTGCTCGAGCTCGGCGGCGCCGGAATCCGGCGGCACCGGCACGACGGTGACCCCGGCGATCAGGCAGCCGACCACCGCGAGCACCGTGCGCACGGTCGGCTCGGCCAGCACCGCCACGCGGTCGGCGCGGGCGATCCGCTCGGCCACCGACGTCGCCGCACCCAGCAGATCGGAGCGCGAGAGCGTGGCATCATCGATGGTGACGGCGTCGGGGATGTCGGCCCCGGCGGCGACGGCGATCGGATTCAGCGAGGCGAGCAGCAGCGGCGGACCGTAGGACATCCGTCCACGCTAACGCGACGCGGTTCTCCCGCGCCGCGCCGCCGTCCGTTGACACCCCGTCGACGTGATGAGACATTCTTCGTATAGTTCTCTCACCGATGAAAATGGGGTCAACGATGACCATCCTCGCTCGCTCACGTTCGCGTCAGAACGATCCGGCGGATTTCGATATCAGGGACTACATCGACGGGGCCGCCGCCTTCTACGGCGCGACCGCCAATGTGATCATGCAGCTGAGCCTGGCCCCGGTCGGTTACGGCGTCGCGGAATCGCGCGTGCACAGCGGCAGCATCATGCGTCATCCGGTGAAGCGAACGCGCACGACCCTCACGTATCTGTCGGTGGCGCTGATGGGCGACGATGCCGATCGCGCCGCCTTCCGCGCCGCCGTCAACGGCGCGCACAAACACGTCCACTCCACCGCCGAGAGCCCGGTGAAGTACAACGCCTTCGACCGGAACCTGCAGATGTGGGTGGCCGCGTGTCTCTACTGGGGTTCTATCGACGTGATGGACCGCCTCTACGGTCCCGTCGACGACGAGATCGCCGACACCTTCTACTCCTACGCCCACCACCTCGGCACCACCCTGCAGGTGCCGCGCGAGATGTGGCCCGCCGACCGCGCCGCCTTCGCCGCCTACTGGGCCGAGAACCTGCCCAAGACCAGCATCGACCCCACCATCAAGGCCTACTTCGACGACCTGCTCGACCTGAAGATGATCAGCCCGCCCCTGCGCCTCGGCTTCGCGCGTTTCCACCGCTGGTTCACCACCGGCCTGCTCCCCGAGCACCTGCGCGCGGAGATGGACATGACCTGGACCGCGCGCGACGAGCGCAGGCTCAACCGGCTGATGCGTGCCACCGGCCATCTGTCGGCCCGGATGCCGCGCGTGATCCGCAATTTCCCGTTCAACGCCACCCTGGCCGACATGCGGCGGCGTCAGCGCAAGGGCAAGCCGCTGATCTAGTCCATGTGCGGGTAGCGGTAGTCGGTCGGCGGGACGAAGGTCTCCTTGATCACGCGGGGCGCGACCCAGCGCAGCAGGTTGGTCGGCGAGCCCGCCTTGTCGTCGGTGCCGGAGGCCCTTGCCCCGCCGAAGGGCTGCTGGCCGACGACCGCGCCCGTCGGCTTGTCGTTGACGTAGAAGTTGCCCGCCGCGAAACGCAGTGCGGCGGCGGACTTCTCGATCACTGCGCGGTCCCTGGCGAAGATCGCGCCGGTGAGGGCGTACGGGGATGCCGTGTCGACCTCGCCGAGCAGCACGTCGAAGGCGTCGGGGGCGTTGTCGTCGTAGACGTAAACGGTGAGGATGGGTGCGAAGTACTCGGTGCGGAACGCCTCGTCGCGCGGGTCGTCGGGCAGCAGCACGGTCGGGCGGACGAACCAGCCCACGCTGTCGTCGTAGGTGCCGCCCGCCGCGAGGGTGACGCCGGCGTCCCTGGCGCGCTCGATGGCGGCCACGCCCTTGTCGTAGGCGCGCTGATCGATCAGGGCGCCACCGAAATTCGCGAGATCGGCGACGTCGCCGTAGGTGAGTTGATCGACGGTGGCCAGGAACTGCTCGCCCATCGTCCGCCACAGCGACCGCGGCACGTAGGCGCGAGACGCCGCCGAACACTTCTGGCCCTGGTACTCGAAGGCGCCGCGAATCATGGCCGTGGACAACGCGTCCGGGTCGGCGGAGGGGTGGGCCAGGATGAAGTCCTTGCCGCCGGTCTCGCCCACCAGACGCGGATAGCCTTGGTACTCACCGATATTCGCGCCCACCTGTCGCCACAGGTGCTGGAAGGTTCGCGTCGACCCCGTGAAATGGATGCCCGCCAGGCGTGGGTCGGCCAGCGCGACCTCCGACAGATTCCTGCCGTCACCGGTGACGAGGTTGATCACCCCGGGCGGCAGGCCCGCCTCGAGCAGAATCCGCATCGTCACCCAGGCCGCGAGAGTCTGTGTGGGCGAAGGCTTCCAGATCACCGTGTTGCCCATCAGGGCGGGCGCGGTGGGCAGGTTGCCCGCGATGGCGCTGAAGTTGAACGGGGTGATCGCGTAGACGAAGCCCTCCAGCGGGCGGTAGTCCATCCGGTTCCAGACCCCGCGGCTCGACTGCGGTTGCCCCTCGAGGATCTGGCGCGCGTAGGCAACGTTGAACCGCCAGAAGTCGATCAGCTCGCACGGCGCGTCGATCTCGGCCTGCACCGCCGACTTCGACTGCCCGAGCATCGTCGCCGCCGCGATCGTCTCCCGCCACGGCCCCGCCATCAGATCGGCGGCCCGCAGCAGCACCGCGGCCCGCGCGTCGAACGACATCTCCCGCCACATGGGGGCCGCCGCGCAGGCCGCCTCGATCGCGTCGCTCGCCTCCTCGTGCGTGGCATCGGTGCAGGTCCCCAGCACCAGCGACCGTTGATGCGGCGCGACGATCGCATGCCGCTCCCCCACCCCGTGCCGCTGCTCACCCCCGATCACCAGCGGCACGTCCACACACTCCCCCGCGACCTCCGCCAATTTCTTCCGCAGCCGCTCCCGCCCCGCCGTGCCCGGCGCATACGACTGCGCGGGCTCGTTCACCGGCACCGGAACCTCGGAGACAGCGTCCATACCCCGAGGCTATCGCCGATGGGCCATGATCGCCCGCAGGCCCAGCCCACCTCGGCCGGGTGGACGCTCAGAACGGGGCCGCGGTGAACCAGTCGCCTCGGATGGTGTCGTAGGCGGCGCCGGAGACCTCGATGACGACCGGGAGGGGAGCGCCGTCGACGATGCGCTGGACGGCGAGGGTGAACGGTTCGTTGGGGCGGGCACTCCAGGCGGTGACGGTGCCGTTCGCGACCGCGCGGGTGGTGGTGGGGTCCGGGGCGCCGTGGCGGTTGAGGTAGGTGTCGG
This sequence comes from Nocardia neocaledoniensis, assembly GCF_003182135.1. Taxonomy (GTDB): domain Bacteria; phylum Actinomycetota; class Actinomycetes; order Mycobacteriales; family Mycobacteriaceae; genus Nocardia; species Nocardia neocaledoniensis. The sequence continues at coordinate 611,389 of NZ_QGTL01000002.1, forward strand.
CGTCGGCGGCCGTGGCGTATTCGGTGTACCAGGCGGTGCGGTTCGCGGAGTCGGTGCAGGTGATCTGGCGGACCGGGACCGGGTCGCCGGGCTGGACGACCACCGCACCGGTGGGGAAGCAGCGCGCCCCGCTCCAGCCGGTGGCTGTCGGATCCTTGGGCAGGATGCTCGCGTAGCTGTTGTAGATCGATACGTGCTCGCCCCAGGTGGGCGGCGGCGCGATCCGGCCGGGACGCACGAACTTCCAGTAGATCGCCCCCACCCCGACCACACCCACCCCGGCCACCATCGCCAGGACGAGCAGTCCGACCGCCAGCGCCCGCCACCGCGCCGACACCGACTTCGGCGACCGCCGATCGACCGAGCCGACGGGGTGCGGCCCGAGCTGTCCAGCTACCGCCGCATTCCCACCCCCGGCAGCCGGTAGCGCCGACGCCGCGTACTCCGGCGGCCCGACGCGCGTCGCGGCGGCATCGAAGCGAGCCCCGGGTGCCTCCGCAGATACCCGCGAGCCGTCACCCGCTGACATCGAGCCACCCGGCGCCGAGTTCCAGGAGGCTCCCTGGCGCTCCGCCCCCTGCCATCGCGGCTCCGACGGATCGGCATGTGGCGCCGAGCCTTCTCGGCCTCCGAACTGCCCCGGCCCGCCGCTCGATCCGTCCGGCCGAGCCGCCGCGGCGCCCTGCCACCCAGGAACCGGGTTCTGCCGCGGCCCCACCGGCAGCGGGAGGCCGGTCGACACCGCCGTGTCACCGACGCGTGTCGAGGACAGCGCCGCCACCGCGGCTTCCGCGAATTCGATACAGCTGTCGAATCTTTCGCCAGGATCCTTCGCGAGCACACGGGCGATCACCGCGTCGAGTGCGCGCGGCAGACTTGGCACCGCGCCCGAGACCGGCGGCACCGGCTTGCTCAGATGTGCGGCCACCACCGCACCCGGATTGTCCGCGGGGAACGGGCTTTCACCGGTGAGCAGGGTGAACAGCGTGCAGCCGAGGGAGTACTGATCGGACCGGTGGTCGACGGGGGCGCCGGAGAGTTGTTCCGGGGAGGCGTAGGCGAGGGTGGCGAGGAAGGCCCCGGTGCGGGTGAGCTGACGGGCGTCACCGCGCAGGCGGGCGATGCCGAAATCGGTGAGCAGCACGCGGTCGCCCGAACGGGCCGCGGCCAGCAAGATGTTGGCGGGCTTCACATCTCGGTGCAACACACCGCGCTCGTGGGCGTAGTCGAGCGCCTCCGCGGTCTGGGCGACGATGCCGATCGCCCGCGCGGGATCGAGCGGGGCGCCACGGAAGACCGAGGCGTCGGACCCGTCGACGTACTGCATGGAGATCCACATCAGCCCGTCCTCGACCCCGCGGTCGAGCACCGAGACGATGCCGGGATGATCCAGGTGGGCGGACACATCGGCTTCGCGCTCGAACCGCCCGCGCACCTCGGGATCCGAATACAGTTCGCGATTCAGCAGTTTCAGCGCCACCTGCCGCGGCAGCCGCGGGTGCGCGGCCAGGTAGACGGTGCCCATGCCCCCTCGGCCGAGCCGCCGGTCGATCCGATACCCGGCGAACACCGTGCCCGCGCCGAACTCCACCCCGTGCATCCGTGACGAGCCTTTCGATCCTGTACCGCTCCGACTGCCGGACCCTAGCCGATCCGGCAGCCGCAGCGCGAGGTCAGCTCAGGTCGTCGGCGATGATGCGTTCGATATTGCGTTCGGCCAGCGCGGTGATGGTGACGAACGGGTTCACGCTGGTGTTGCCGGGGATGAGGGCGCCGTCGATGACGTAGAGGCCCCGATACCCGTGCAGGCGGCCGTAATTGTCGGTGGCCTCGTTGAGCACGCAGCCGCCCAGCGGGTGGTAGGTGAAGTCGTCACCCCAGGTCTTGTAGACGCCGAACAGGTCGGTCCGGTAGATCGTGCCCTCCTTGCTGTTGATCTTGTCGAAGATGCGCTTGGCCGCGTTGATCGAGGACTGGTTCCAGGAGGTCTGCCAGTTCAGGTCCACCTTGCCGGTGCCGGAGTTGAAGGTGAACTTCGCGCGGTTCGGGTTCTTGGTGATCGCCAGGTACAGGCTCACATACGTCTCCAGGCCGGCCGGGAACGGCGCGACCTCGGCGAAGGCGGGGCCGCCCGCGTCGGCCCAGTTGTCGATGCCCAGGCACGGCATGGACGACTGCAGGCTGCCGGTGGCGTCCCACATGTGATTGGCGCGCCCGACCATCACATTGCCGTTGTTGCCCCACTTCTGGCCAACCGCGTCGGACAGGTCGCGCAGGTTCCCCTTGGCCTTCATCGCCACCAGCAGCTTGCTGGTGCCGACGCTGCCCGCGGCGAAGAAGACCCGTTCCGCGACAATCTTTTTGGTGGCGGTGGTGCGGCCCTGGGTGTCGATCTGGGCCATCTCCACTTCGTAGCCGCTGCCGCTCGGCGTGACGGCGGTGACCATGTGCTGGGCCGCGATGGTCACCTTGCCGGTGCCGGTGGCCGCCGCCAGGTAGGTCTTGTCCAGCGACCGCTTGCCGGCGTTGTTGCCGTAGATCACCTCACCGGCCAGCGCCGACCGGCGCACCGTGTTCGCCTGCTCCTTCTTCATGTACTCGAAGTCGTAGACATTGGGCACGAAAGTCCAGCCGAAGCCGGACCTTTCGGCATGCTTGCGGCCCACGCGCGCGAACTGATAGCACTCCGCCGACTCGAACCAGTTCTTGTCGATGCGGTTCACGCCGAGCGCGCTGTTGGCGCGCGGGTAGTAGGTGGCGTACATCTCGTCGGCGTTCACCGAGGGCAGGATGGCGGCGAAGTTCTCGCGCTTCGGCGTGACCGCCATGCCGCCGTTGACCAGCGATCCGCCGCCGACGCCACGCCCCTGATAGACCCGGATGCCGCCGAAGCTCTCGGAGTCGAGCACGCCGGTGTAGCGGTCGATGTCCTTGTTGTAGGAACCGCCCATGAAGTAGCCCACCGGCTGGTCGGTGGTGTCGCGCAGCCAGTAGGACCGGCCGTCGGGTTCCAGGACGGGACAGAAGATGTCGCCGTCGGGGCCCGGCTTGGTCCAGGACATGCCCATCTCGGCGACCAGGACGTCGACCCCGGCCTGGGCCAGGCGTAGCGCGGCGACCGAGCCGCCGTAACCGCTGCCGATGACGAGGGCGGGCACGGTGTCGCCGTCGGCCGCGGGCGCCGCGGCGGCTACCGCCCGGCTGCCCAGCGCCACCGCACCTAGCGTGAAACCTGTTGCAGCTAGGAACCCGCGGCGCGAGATGCCTCCGGTGTAGCGGTTACTACCTGGCTTTTCATACAAGAATTCACGCAACGTGCGGCTCCTCATCGAGACTGCAATGAGAACCTGTTATACCGAGAGTTGCAGTGAAACAAACATGTTTCGGATAAACGAAACCCCGGGCATCGTGATGCCCGGGGTTTGCGGAAGCGGCGCCTCAGACCAGACGTTCGGCCGCGGCGGCCACCCGTTCGTCGGTCGCGGTGAGGGCGATGCGCACATGTTCCGGCGAGCGCGGACCGTAGAAATCGCCAGGGGCGGCGAGGATTCCGCGCTCGGCGAGCCAGTCCAGAGTGCGCCGGCACGCCTCGCCGCGGGTGGCCCACAGGTAGAGCCCCGCGTCGGAGTGATCGATGCGGAAACCGGCCTGCAGCAACGCCTTTCGCAAGATGTCGCGGCGCGCGCGGTACCGTTCGCGCTGCCGGGCCTCGTGCTCGTCGTCGTTCAGGGCCGCGGTCATCGCGGCCTGGATCGGGAACGGCAGCATCATGCCCGAGTGCTTGCGCACCTCGAGCAGTTCGGCGACCAGTTCCGGGTCGCCGGCGACGAAGCCGGCGCGGTAGCTGGCCAGATTCGAGGTCTTCGACAGCGAGTGGATCGCCAGCAGACCGGTGTGGTCGCCGTCGCACACGCGCGGGTCGAGGATCGAGAGCGCCTCGCCCTCCCAGGTCAGGCCCAGGTAGCACTCGTCGGAGGCGACGATGGCGCCGCGCTCGCGCGCGAACGCGACCACCTTGCGCAGATGCTCGAGCCCGAGCACCTTGCCGGTCGGGTTCGACGGGGAGTTCACGAAGATCAGGGCCGGATTCTGCGGCCCGATCTGGGTGAGACCGTCGGCCCGCCACGGCTTCGCGCCGGCCAGCAGGGCGCCGACCTCGTAGGTCGGATACGCGATCTCGGGGATCACGACGAGATCCTCGGCACCGAGCCCGAGCAGGCGCGGCAGTCCGGCGATGAGCTCCTTGGTGCCGATCACCGGCAGCACCGCCGCCGGGTCGACGCCGGTGATCCCGAACCGGCGCGCCATGGCGGCCACGGCCGCGGCGCGCAGTTCAGGGGTGCCGTGCGTGGTCGGGTAACCGGGCACCTCGGCGACCGAGTTCAACGCCACCTGGATCAGCGGGTCGACCGGGTCGACGGGCGTGCCGACCGACAGGTCGACCAGCCCACCGGGGTGCGCGGCCGCCTTCTGCTTGACCGCGGCGATGGTGTCCCAGGGAAAATCGGGCAGCAGGGAGCTGACCCTCATTCTTCGGCCATGGGGGGCAGCGCCTTGATGAACGGCGGGTCGTAGTCGACCACACCGACCTTGGTGGCGCCACCGGGCGAACCGAGCTCGTCGAAGAAGTCGACGTTGGCGTTGATGTAGCCGCTCCACTGGTCCGGGGTGTCGTCCTCGTAGAAGATCGCCTCCACGGGGCAGACCGGCTCACACGCACCACAGTCAACGCACTCGTCGGGTTGGATGTACAGCATGCGGCCACCCTCGTAGATGCAATCCACGGGGCATTCCTCGATGCACGCCTTGTCCTTCACGTCAACGCACGGTTCAGCGATGATGTACGGCACTGCCGTTCTCCTAGTCTGTCCTCACCTGCGGTGGTACTCCGCCACCCGAAACCCTATCCCGAGACCACACCTCAGTCCCAGGTCAGCCTGCCCTAACTCACGCTCTCGATCAGCCGATCGAGAGCGGCAGCGGCGCCGGTGCCGCGTCCACCCGGCCGTAGACCGTGGTGCGCTGTCGCACCGGGCGACCGATCCCCTGCGCGACCTCGGCCAGTTCGGCCACGGTCTTGGCCGACCCGTGCTGGGAACCGGCCATCCGGGAGATGGTCTCCTCCATCAGGGTGCCACCCAGATCGTTGGCGCCGCCGGTGAGCATCACCTGGGTTCCGACTGTGCCGAGTTTCACCCAGCTGGTCTGGATGTTGTCGATGCGGCCGTGCAGCATGATGCGCGCGAGCGCGTGCACCGCGCGGTTGTCCCGGTTGGTCGGACCCGGCCGCGCCGCGCCCGCCAGGTAGAGCGGGGCGCTCTGGTGCACGAACGGCAGCGGCACGAACTCGGTGAACCCGCCGGTCTCGTCCTGGATGCCGCGCAGCACCCGCAGGTGGCCGACCCAGTGCTTCGGATTGTCCACGTGGCCGTACATCATCGTCGAGCTCGACGGGATGCCCAGCTGGTGCGCGGTCGTGATCACCTCGATCCAGGCCGAGGTGGGCAGTTTGCCCTTGGTGAGGACCCAGCGCACCTCGTCGTCGAGGATCTCCGCGGCGGTGCCGGGGATCGAGTCGAGTCCGGCCTCCTTCAGCGCGGAGAGCCAGTCGCGGATGCTCTGGCCACCCCGCGAGGCGCCGTTGACGATCTCCATCGGGCTGAACGCGTGCACGTGCATCCCGGGGACGCGGGCCTTGATCGCGCGCACCAGATCGGCGTACCCCGTCACCGGCAGTTCGGGGTCGATGCCGCCCTGCATGCAGATCTCGGTGGCGCCGTCGACATGGGCCTCCCAGGCGCGGTCGGCGACCTCGTCGGTGCTGAGGGTGAACGCGTCGGCATCGCCCTTGCGCTGGGCGAACGCGCAGAACCGGCAGCCGGTGTAGCAGATGTTGGTGAAGTTGATGTTGCGGTTCACCACGTAGGTGACGTCGTCCCCGTTGACCTCGCGGCGCAGCGAATCCGCCAGCGCCGCAATGGCGTCCAGGTTCACCCCGTCGGCGGTGGCCAGGGTCAGGTACTGGTCGTCGGTGAGCCCGGCCGGGTCGCGCTCGGCCGCGCGCAGGGCCTCGAGCACCTCGGAGTCGAGCCGCTCCGGCGCGGTGGTGGCCAGGTCGCGGGCGTGTTCGCGGATGGTCTCCCAGTCACCGAACGCGCCGACGACCTCCTGGCCGAGCCCGGAGTCGCTGCGGCTGTCGGTGTTGCGGCCCTCGGTGTCGATGGCGGTGTTCAGGTCGACGCGGCCCGCCGAGTCCCACGACTCGTCCGGCTCCTGCCACGGCAGGCCCACCGGCAGCGCGTCGGGACGCGCCAGCCCGGTCGCCGGGTCGGTGAGCGCGGCGACGTGCGCGCCGATGCGCGGATCGATCCACGGATGCCCGGCGCGCACGTACTTCGGATGCGCGGAGGTGCGCTCGACCAGGGTGTAGCCGGCGGACTCGGTGATCTCGCGCAGGGTGTCCAGGTTCGGCCACGGACGTTCGGGGTTGACGTGGTCGACGGTGACCGGGGAGACCCCGCCCCAGTCGTCGATGCCCGCGTCGATCAGCGCGCGGCAATCGCTGTGCGAGACCAGGTTCGGCGGCGCCTGCACCGGCACGTCGGGGCCGAGCAGCAGGCGCGTGACCGCCACCGCGGCCAGGAACTCCTCGACCCCGGCGTCGGGCGTATCGCGCATGGCCGTGTCGTCCTTGGCGCGGAAGTTCTGCACGATCACTTCCTGGATGTGCCCGAACTCGCGGTGCTGACGGCGGATCGCCATGATCGACTCGGCGCGCTCGGCCATGGTCTCGCCGATGCCGACCAGGATGCCGGTGGTGTAGGGCACCGAGAGCCTGCCCGCGTCGGTGATCGCGCGCAGCCGCACCGCCGGGTCCTTGTCGGGGCTGCCGTAGTGGCACTGGCCCTTCTCGGTGAACAGCCGGGTCGAGGTGGTCTCGAGCATCATGCCCATCGACTGCGCGACCGGCTTGAGCCGCGCGATCTCGGCCCAGCTCATCACGCCGGGATTCAGATGCGGCAGCAGCCCGGTCTCCTCGAGCACCAGGATGGAGACGGCGCGCAGATAGTCCAGGGTGGAGTCGTAGCCGCGCTCGTCGAGCCACTGCGCGGCCTCGGGCCAGCGGTCCTCCGGCCGGTCGCCCAGGGTGAACAGGGCCTCCTTGCAGCCCAGCGCCGCGCCCTGGCGGGCTATCTCGAGTACCTCGTCGGGTTCGAGGAACATGCCGTGACCCTCGGCGCGCAGCTTGCCCGGCACCGTCACGAACGTGCAGTAGTGGCACTTGTCGCGACACAGGCGGGTCAGCGGGATGAACACGTTGCGCGAATAGCTGATGGTGCGTGGGCGGCCCGCGGATTCCAGGCCCGCGTCACGGACCCTGGCCGCGCTGGCGCACAGGTCGGCGAGATCGTCGCCGGTGGCGTGCAGCAGGACGGTGGCCTCGTCGACATTCAAGGTGACGCCGTCACGGGCCCGGCGCAGGGCCCGGCGCAAGGCGGCGGGCGTCGGCGGCGGCAGTGGAACGCTCGGCAGCGGAAGGTCGGTCACCCCGTCGATCATGCGCTACTTCTTTCCGGAACGTGCGGTCGGCTGGTCACGGACCCGTGGATGGGCGTGCGGCGGACGTCCCCGTCGCCACCACAACCCACTGGGCGACCGCGCGTATTCCCGAGCGGGGAGAACTCGACCCGCCCGCATGCCACGATGGATCCATGCCGTTGCCGCGCTCCACCATCCTGGCCGAACCGGCCTGGCGTCCGAGTTCCAAGGCCAAACTGCTGTGGGCGGTGGAGAACGCGATCGCGGTTCTCGTGCTGTGCGCGCTGCTCGTGGTGTGGGTCGTGCTCGACGCCGAGCACCGCGGCTGGCAGGTGGCCGCGGCCGTGGCGCTGGTCGTGCTCGCGGTGGGCGGGGTGGTCGTGGTGCCCCTGTGGCGCTACGCCGTGCACCGCTGGGAGGTCACCGACGAGGCCGTGTACACGCGGGTCGGGTGGCTGGATCAGGAGTCGCGGGTCGCGCCGATCTCGCGGGTGCAGACCGTCGACACCGAACGCGGGCCGCTGGAGCGGATGCTGGGGCTGGCGACGGTCACCGTCACCACCGCGTCCTCGGCGGGCGCGGTGAAGATCAGCGCGCTCGATCTGCCGGTCGCCGAGCAGGCCGTCGCGCGGTTGGCCGCCATCGCCGCCCAGCACCGCGGAGACGCCACGTGAGCGCACCGGGCGCCGAGCAGCTCGAATGGCAGCGGCTGGATCCGCGCATGCTGCTGGTGTATCCGGTGACCGAGGTCGTGAAATACATTCCGGTGCTGCTCGGTTCGATCATCGTCGGCACCACCAGCGGCAATCCGCTGTGGGGTCTGATCCCGGTCCTGTTCGTCGCCGCGGCCGGTGTGGCCAGGTACTTCACCACCTCCTATCGCGTCGACGCCGATCACGTGCGCCTGCGCACCGGCATCATCCAGCGCAAGACCCTGTCGGTGCCGCGGCCGCGGATCCGGTCGGTGGACGTCGAGGCCGACCTGCTGCACCGGGTGCTCGGCCTCGCGGTGCTCGAGATCGGCACCGGCGCCCAGGCCGACAAGGGCGAGGGCTTCAAACTCGACGCGCTCGACACCAGCCGGATTCCCGCCCTGCGCGCCGAATTGCTTTCCCACACCGGCCAATTCACGCCGGGCACGTCCGCCGAGGACGCGGCGCCGCACGTGACGCGTCCCGACGCCGCGACGGAATCGGGACGCGAGATCGGGCACTGGCGCGCCGCCTGGGTCCGGTACGCACCACTGTCGCTGACCGGCCTCGCCGTCGTCGCACCGATCGCGGGCCTCGGCGCCCAGTACGGGCTCATCGACGTGGTGTCGAATTCGGCGCCGGTGCGCCATCTCGGCGATGACAGCGTGTCGATCGTAGTGATCGTGATCGCCGGACTGCTGCTGTTCTCGCTGACCCTGGTGAGCGCGGCCGCGTGCGCGCAATACCTCGCCACCTGGTTCGGCCTGCGCGTCATCGACAACGGCGCCACCCTGCATCTGCGCCACGGCCTGTTCACCACCCGTCAGATCACCCTCGACCTGGCCCGCTTCCGCGGCGCCACCCTCAACGATCCCCTCCTGCTGCGGGCAGCCAAGGCCGCCCAGCTGGAGATGATCATGACCGGCGAGAACCCGCGCCAGAAGATCCTCCCCCAGGCCCCGCGCGCCGCCGTCGAACGCACTCTCGACGAATTGCTGCGCACCCGCCGCCGCCCGGACGCCCCGGCGAAACATGATGCGCCGCAGCCGATCACCGGGGCCACGCTGGGGACGATCGAGCTCGTGCGACACGGTCCGGCCGCGCATCGCAGGCGGTTCACCAAGGCCGCGTGGCCGGTGGGCGGGGTGGTCGTGGCGCTGGTGGTGCTCGCCGTGGTGACCGGGCCGTTGCCGATCGGGGTGTGGGCGATTCCGGTGGTGTTCGCCGTCGCCATGGCGGCGCTGGCCGAGGACCGGTATCGCAGTCTCGGCCATCGAGTCCTGCCCGGCAGCGCCGGGCCGACCTGGCTGATCACCCGCCGTGGCAGCCTCGACCGCAACCGCGACTGCCTCGAGTCCCCCGGCATCATCGGCTGGACCATCCGCCGCACGTTCTGGCAGCGGCGGGCGGGCCTGGCCACCGTGGTCGCCGCCACCGCGGCGGGCAAGAAGGCGTACCTGGTCGACGACATCCCGTTCGACCAGGCCGTCGCCCTCATCGAGGCCGTTTCCCCCGGCCTGCAGGGCAGCCGCTGATCAGGCGTCGTACTTGGCGAACGGCAGGCCGGTGCCGGTGGTGATCAACCGCGGCAGGCTTTCGGTGATGTAGTGGGTCCAGCCGCGCGAGCACGCGTCGAAGCACTCGGATTCCGCGGCGGTCAGGCCCTTGTGCGTGAAGTGCAGGGTCGTGCCCGTCCGGTCCGCGGTGATCTCGAAGACGACATCGGTGCCGGTCCACTCGTCGCGGTCGTCGACGAAGCTGAGGTCGGAGTCGACGACGTGCCAGACCACGCGCTCGCCCGGCACCACCTCGGTGATCCGGAACCGGCTGAACCGGATGCCTTCCTTGTTCGTCCGCGCGGTCTCGCCCGCGTAGTGGATGTCGTCGGTGAAGACGAACTCGTCGCCGACGGCGGCGGTGTCACCGATGACGTTCCGGTTCCACCAGCCGCGCACATCGGTGACGGCGGCGAAGACCTCTTCCGGCGACTTGCTCACCGACATCGTGGCGCTCAGGTACTCGGTGTTCGACATTGTTCTCGCCTTCCTCTCGGGTGGTTTTGCCCCACCGACGAAGGAGAACCCGCGGGATGGACATCGGCGCGAAAAAACTTCCGCGACATTTCGGGCAGCGGACGCGTCAGCAGCCGCGGAGGCGTTCTCGCAGGTAGCGACGCTCGGCATCGGTGGGAGCGAGTTCCAGCGCCGCCACGTAGGCCGCCGCGGCTTCGGTGAACCGACCGGCGCGCCGCAGGAGATCGCCACGGGTCGCGGGCAGCAGGTAGTAGCCGTCGAGACGGCCGGACTCGGCGAGCGCGTCGACGAGGGCGAGGCCCGCGGCGATTCCGTCGGCCATCGCCACCGCCACGGCGCGATTGAGATCGACCACGGGCGAGGGAGCCCTGCGCGCGAGTTCGCCGTAGAGGACCGCGATCTGCGGCCAGTCCGTGGCGGCCGCGTCGGGGGCGGTGGCGTGGCAGGCGGCGATCGCGGCCTGCACCTGATACGGGCCGGGGCGACCCATGGCCAGCGCCTCGTCGAGCGTCCGCACTCCCTCGGCGATCAGCGCGCGATCCCAGCGGGATCGGTCCTGGTCCTCCAGCGTGACCAGCACACCGTCGTCGGTGCGGCTGTCGCGGCGGGCCTCGAGCAGCAGCATGAGGGCCAGCACGCCCCGCGCCTCGGGTTCGGTGGGCAGCAGCCGAACCAGCACGCGCGCGAGATGGATGCCCTCTGCCGTCAGTCCGCGGGTTCCGTCCTCGTCGTCGTAGCCCTGGTTGAAGATCAGATAGAGCACGGCCAGGACGGAATGCAGCCGCTCCGGCAGCAGTTCCGCCGGCGGCACGCGGTAGGGAATGCCCGCCTCGGCGATCTTGCGTTTGGCGCGCACCAGCCGCTGCGCCATCGTGGCCTCGGCGGTCAGGAACGCCTTGGCGATCTCGGCGGTGCTGAGGCCGGCCAGCGTGCGCAAGGTGAGGGCGACCCTGGCCGGGAACGGCAGCGCCGGATGACAGCAGGTGAAGATCAGCCGCAACCGCTCGTCGGGAATGGCGTCGGACGGGGGCTCGAGCGGGTCACGGGCCAGCACGGCGAGCTGGCGCAGCTTCGCGGCCGCGGCCGTGTCCCGGCGGAGCCGGTCGGTCGCGCGGTTGCGCGCCGTCGTCGTGAGCCAGGCGCCGGGACGGCTCGGCACCCCGTCCCGCGGCCAGGTCGTCAAGGCGGCGGCGAACGCCTCCTGCGCGCAGTCCTCCGCGAGATCCCAATCCCCGGTGTACCCGATCAGGGTCGCGACCACCTGACCCCACTCGTCGCGATACGCCGCGGCCACCGCCGCGCGAACCGCTTGTGGCGCGGTCATTCCCAGACGGGGCGGATCTCGACGCAACCCCGGCGCGCGTACGGATGACGCGCCGCGATGGCGATCGCGTCGTCCAGATTCGCGCAGTCGATGATGTCGATCCCGCCGACGAAGTCCTTCGTCTCCGCGAACGGCCCGTCGGACACGAGCGTCTCGTCGTCGCGCACGCGCACGGTCGTCGCGGTCGCCACCGGGCGCAGGCGCGCACCGCCGAGGCTGGCCCCGCGCCGCGCCACCTCGTCCGCGAATTCCTGATACGCCGGATCGGCGGCGATCTCCTCCATGGCGGGCGAAGCCGTCTCGTCGTCGCAGATCAACAACACGTACTTCATGCCGCCATCATGCCCGACCCGCCGAACCCGATCCAGCGCCGACGAAGCATCGGGCCAGGTCGAGCGGCGTGTTCCGCCTGCCCGGCCCGGCCCGATGCCGGTGTGCGATCAGCCGTCAGACAGTCGCCTTCGCCGGCTCCGTCTCCGGCTCGCCCGCAACGACTTTCGCGTCGCGCATGAGGATCACCGCGAGCACGGCGGCGGCCACCGAAGCCAGGGCGCCGACGCCGAAGGTCACCTGCATCGCGGTGCAGAAGGCGTCGCGAGCCAGGCCGATGACGGTATCGTCGCCGGTGCCGATGGCGCCCGCGATCGACTCCCTGGCCGCGCTCGGCGCCGAGTCCGGCATCGCACCGGCGAAGGTGCCCGCCAGGATCGCGCCGAGCACCGCGACACCCAGCGCGGCACCCGCCTGCTGGATGGTGTCGTTGAGTGCCGAGCCGACGCCGGCGTGATCCTCCGGCACCGCGCTCATCAGCGCGCCGATCGCGACGGGCATGGCCAGACCGCCACCGGCGCCGAGCAGCGCCATCGCGACGGCGGGCAGGGTGAAGCTCGCCCCCGCGTCGAGGGTGGCCAGGACCGCGAACCCGCCCGCGATGACGATCAGCCCGGCGATGGTGACCAGCCGCGGCCCGACCTTGCCGACCAGCAGCGCGCCGCAGGCGTTGGCGATGAGCAGGGTGATCGCCATCGGCGTGAAGGCGAGCGCGGTCCGCATCGGCGAGTAGTCGAGCACGAACTGCAGGTACTGGGTTAGCACGAGCACCAGACCGCCGTTGGCGAAGGTCACCAGGACCAGCGAGAAGCTCGAACCGGTGAAGGTGCGGTTGCCGAACAGCTGCAGCGGCACCATCGGCTCGGCGGTGCGCGTCTCCCGGAACACGAAGGCGCCCAGCGCGATCAGGGTGACGGCGAATCCGGCCAGCACCCCGCGATCGGTCCAGCCCGAGTGCGGCACCGAGATGATCGTCCACACCAGCGCGGTCATGCCGAGGATCGAGGTCAGCATGCCGGGGAAGTCGGGCTTGCGCCACGGGCCCTTGGACTCGGGCATCAGCACCAGTGCCGCGACGATCGCGACGACCACGATCGGCACGTTCAGCACGAACACCGAGCCCCACCAGAAGTGGTCGAGCAGCACACCACCGATGACCGGCCCGCCGACCATGCCCACCGTCGCCACGGCACTCCACGCGCCGATCGCCTTGGGGCGCTCCTCGTCGTCGAAGACGGTGATCAGGATCGAGAGCGTGCTCGGCATGATCAGCACTCCACCGATGCCCATCAGCGCCCGGCCCGCGATCAGCAGCTCCGGGCTGCTCGCGTAGGCGGCCAGCAGCGACGCGGCGCCGAAGAGCACCAGGCCGATCACCATCACCATCCTGCGGCCGAAGCGGTCGGACAGGCTGCCCGAGGTGAGCAGCAAGCCGGCGAAGACCAGCAGGTAGGCGTCGATGATCCACTGGATCTGCTGCGAGCTCGCGCCGAGATCGGTGGCGATCTGCGGGATCGCGACGGTGAGGACCATGTTGTCCACGACCAGCACGAGCGAGCTCAGGCACAGCACGATCAAGATCAGCCAGCGGCGGGGATCGCGGGGCGCTCCGCCCGCGGACGTCGGGTCCATCTCGGTCTCCTCTCGAAGTTCTCCGCACACCGTGCGGCGTTGTCGAACACTGTACGGCTGCCGCACAATGTGCGCAATAGGAACAGTGTTCGGGCACCGTACAGTGTTCCTACAGGGGCTATGCTGTGCGGAAAGGACCAAGCACAGGAGGCAGCGGATGGAGATCGCATCGGTATGGACCAGGCCTGCGCGGGAACGGCGCGATCAGCCCGCGCTGAGCCGGGACCAGATCGTGGCCGAGGCGATCGCCCTGCTCGACGCCGAAGGCTTCGACGCGCTGAGCATGCGCAAGCTCGGCGCCCGGCTCGGCGCCGGGGCGACCTCGCTCTACACCCACGTCGCCAACAAGGACGAACTCCTCGAACTGGTCGTCGACCAGGTCATCCGCGAGGTGCCGTGCCCGGAGCCCGACCCGGCGCGGTGGCGTGAGCGGGTGCACGCGCAGGCCGACGGCCTGCGCGCGACGCTGCTGGCGCATCCGTGGATCAGCATCGTCTTCAGCAACACGGCGCTGACCTACCTCGGCCCGAACATGATGCGGCTCACCGATTCCATGCTGGCCGTCGTGGAGGCGGGCGGCTTCGACGACGAGACCGTCGACGTCACGACGAACACGCTGTTCCGGTTCATCATGGGCTCCACGAGCAACGATGCCGCCATGCTGATGACGGTCACCCGCAGCGGCCTACCGGCCGAGCAGTGGGTCGACAAGGTGATGACCGCGAGCATCGCGGCCTCGACCGCGTACCCGCGACTGCACCGCCGCTATGTCGAGCAGCGTCCGCAAGTGATGGCGGAGGCGAAGGCCGGACAGCTGAGCCTGTTCACCCAGGCCGTCGATCTGATCCTGGACGGCGCGGAGACCCGCAGCGCCTGAGTTGCCTCAGCTCGACCGCGCCGCACCGGAATTGGCGCGGTAATACAGATACGCCATGGGCGCCAGCACACCGCAGGCGAGCAGCAGCAGGGTGCGCCCGTCGCTGGCGAGCATCACGTCACCGCCGGGCCCACGCGAGGAGCAGACGAGAAAACCGAAGACCCACACCACGATCGGGGCGAAGGTGAAGCCGACTCGATCGGTCACCGACTCCATGCCGTACACCAGCGCCACATTGATCGGCGCCGCCAGCAGCGCCGCGACCGGCAGCGCCACCGCGCCGACGTAGAGCGGCAGGAACAGCACCTCCACCGCCAGGGTGATCAACGCGTCGACGAACAGCAGCGTGACGATCAGCGCCGTGATCACCGGTTCCAGGCGAGACGGCACCCGCATCCGCAGGACGGCGGTCGGCGCGGGCTGATCGGAGTCGGTCACCATGGGGCGAGTGTATTCGGCGGCGCGCGACGCTCCGGGTGGCCGTGTCGCCGGGCGGGTCAGTCGAGACCGGCGAACAGGTCGTGTTCGAAGCCGTCCGCACCGACCGCACCGCGCGTGCCACGCACCAGGGTGAAGTGCTCCTCGGGCAGCACCGGCAGCGCGATGTTGTTGGACAGCGCGAACTCCCGGCCGCTCGGCGCGACGGTCACCTGGGTGGCGTGCGCGCGCATGGCGGCGCGTTTGGCGGCGAGCGCGTCGGAGACGTCGACCACGGTGGTCACCCCCGTCGTCGACATCGCCGCCAGCTCCGCCTCCACCGGCAGCCGCCAGCCCGCGGGCAGCGCGCCCGGCAGCTCGTCGACGGTGCGGCGGGCCAGGGCGGCGGTGTGCTGGCGCAGCAGGTCGCCGTCGGCGACGGTCCAGTAGAACTTCGGGACGTCCCAGCCCCGCTCGGCGGCCGCCGCCACGGCCGCGGTGGTGATCTCGTGCGCGCGGATGTGATCGGGGTGGCCGTATCCACCGCGCGGGTCGTAGGTCACCACGACGCGAGGGCGCAGCTCCAGCAGCACCGCGACGAGCTCCTCGACCGCGGCCGCACCGGAATTCACGAAAGCCCTGGGGTTGCGCGCCGACGGCGTGCCCGCCATGCCGGAATCGCGCCAGCGGCCCGCCCCGCCGAGGAAGTACGGCTCGCCCGCGTCCAACGCCGCCAGCGCCGCGGTGAGTTCGGCGATGCGATAGCCACCGAGCTGATCGGCCTCGCCGGCGATCAGCCCCGCCCAGCGCTCGCCGATGACCTCGCCCTCCTCGCCGAGCGTGCAGGTCACCACGGTGACCGGCACGCCACGGCGGCGGTAGTGCGCGATGGTGCCGCCGGTGGTGAGGGTCTCGTCGTCGGGGTGCGCGTGCACCAGCAGCAGTCCGCCGGTCTCGCGATCGGTCATGGGAGCCTCCGCCATTGCGCCGTGTCACCGAAGATGCCCACCTGGATCGCGCCCGAGAGCGAGACGCCGTCGACCCGGGGGCCCGCCGCGGCGACGACGTTGTCCTGCACGATCGGCAGCACCGTCGACAGCTCCCACAGCCGGGGTTCGGCCTCGGCCAGCACCCGCGGCACGTCGACGCCGCGCAGCGCCTCGTCGATCGAGGGTTGCAGACCGGGATCGCAGACGCCGCCGAGATTGCTCGGCGCCTGGCGGTAGGCCTCGGCGGCGGCGAGCACCTTGCCGTCGGCGCCGGGGACCTCCGGCGGCGGGCAGCCGTAGCGGGAGGCCAGAACGGTGGCCGGATCGTCACCGGCCAGTTCCCAGCCGACGATCGCGTCGACGCTCGATTCGGTGAGGTCCTTGCCGTAGAGCTCGTCGGCTGCCAGGCCGCGCACGCTGGCATCGATACCGGCACTGCGCAATTGGTCGGCGGCGGTGTTGGCCACGGCCAGGGCGGTGGTGTCCTCGGCGACGGCGCCGATCCGCACCGACAGACCCTTGCCGTTGCGGGCGACCGAACGCGGTTGCGGCGCGGGCGACGTGGGCGAGCCGGTCTTGGGAGCCTCCGGCGCGCGGCCGAATCCGGCCTCGGCCAGCAGGGCGAAGGCCTCGTCGGTGCTCGGCCGCGGCGGGGCGGTCGGCACATAGCCCAGGCTCGACGGCGGAAGTACTTGCGCGCGTGCGGGTTCCACCCAGCCACCGGTCTGCGCGCCGACGGTGGCCAGCAGCGCGGGATCGAGCAGGGCGAGCACCGCCTTGCGCACCCGCGCGTCGGCGAGGTCGCCGGAGCGGCCGTTGAGCGCCAGTTGCAGCTCGCGCGCCTGCGGCATGATCGTGGTGCGCACCGACGGGATCGCGGCCAGCTGCGCCTGCGTCGCCACGCCGCCGTGCACCAGCGCCATCTGCGCGTCGCCGGTGCGCAGCGATTCGGCCAGCTGGGAAGGGGTTCCACCGCGGCGGAACAGGATCTGGTCGGGCGCGGCCGGCGTGCCCCAGAAGCGGTCGTTGCGTTCGAGCAGGATCTCGTCGCGGCCGCGGTCGACCGACTTGATCGTGAAGTTGCCGCCCGAGACCGGAATCCGGTCGACGAGCCCGCTGGTGAACCCGCCCGGCGAATCCTTCACCAGGTGCGAGGGCAACAGATTCGAGAACAGTTCGCGCCACGCGGGATACGGCTGGGTCAGTGTGACGGTGACCGTCTTGCCGCCGCCGGAGGACGCCACGTCCGAGATCAGCCGATAACCTGCCGGATCCACCACGCCGGGCTGGGTGGTCATCTGCTGCCACAGGAACCGGAAGTCCTCGGCCGCGATCGGGGCGCCGTCGGACCAGTTGGCCTGGTTGCGCAGCGTGTAGGTGATCGTGAACGGCTCCTGCGCCGTCAGGTCCGCCGACTCGATGAGCGAGGTGTCGGGCACCCGGTCGACCACGCCGGGCTGCGCCGGATTCGGCACCGGGCGGAAGGGACTCGGCAGCACCATCGAACTCACCGCGTTGGTCGCGGGCGACTGATCCGAGCGCAGATGCGGGTTGAAGCCGATGCCGATGTCGTCGATCGCCACCACGACGGTGTTCTTGCCCGGCTTGGCCTGGGTGGTCTTGGGCGAATCGGTGCTCTCGATCGGCGGTGGTGGATTCGCGGTGCAACCGGCGAGGACCGCCGTCGAGGCCGTCATCGCCATCACCGCCACGCGCCACCTCGCGCGTCTGACCCCCGAGCTCACTCTGGCACCCTACCTCGCCCATCTGTGCGGAGCCCGGCACCGGACTCCGTGGAAAACGACAGTGGGACGGTACCGAAGTACCGTCCCACTGTCAGAACTCGATCAGGAGTTGCTCACCGCGCGGTCGCGGGCCTTGCGGCGCGACAGCTCGCGGGCGCGCTCGTTGGCGCCGAGCACCACCTTGCGCACGCGGACCACCTCGGGGGTGACCTCGACGCACTCGTCGGCGGCACAGAACTCCATCGCCAGCTCCAGGTCCAGCGCCAGCGGCTTGGCCAGGGTCTCCATCACGTCGGCGGTCGCGCTGCGCATGTTCGTCAGCTTCTTCTCGCGGGTGACGTTGATGTCGAGATCCTCGGCGCGCGGGTTGATGCCCACGACCATGCCCTCGTAGGTGTCGGCGCCCGGCTCGACGAAGAACTGACCGCGGTCGGCCAGCTGGATCATCGCGAACGGGGTGACCGTGCCCGCGCGGTCCGACACCAGCGAACCGGTGTGGCGGGCGCGGATCTCACCGGCCCACGGCGCGTAGCCGTGGGAGACGGCGTTGGCGATGCCGGTGCCGCGGGTCTCGGTGAGGAACACGGTGCGGAAGCCGATCAGGCCACGCGAGGGGACGATGAACTCCATGCGCACCCAGCCTGCGGCGTGGTTGCTCATCTGCACCATCTTGCCCTTACGGGCGGCCAGCAGCTGGGTGATGGCGCCCAGGTACTCGTCGGGGCAGTCGATGGTGAGCTCTTCGAAGGGCTCGTGCACCTTGCCGTCGACGGTCTTGGTGACCACCTGCGGCTTGCCGACGGTGAGCTCGAAGCCCTCACGGCGCATCTGCTCGACCAGGATGGCCAGCGCCAGCTCACCGCGGCCCTGCACCTCCCAGGCGTCGGGGCGGCCGATGTCGAGCACGCGCAGCGACACGTTGCCGATCAGTTCCTGGTCCAGGCGCGACTTCACCATGCGGGCGGTGAGCTTGTGCCCCTGCACCCGGCCGACCAGCGGCGAGGTGTTGGTGCCGATGACCACCGAGATGGCGGGCTCGTCGACGGAGATGCGCGGCAGCGCGACCGGATTGTCGATGTCGGCGAGGGTGTCGCCGATCATGATGTCCGGGATGCCCGCGATGGCGACGATGTCACCGGCGACGGCGACCTCACCGGGCTGACGCTCGACACCGATGGTCTGCAGCAGCTCGGTGATCTTGACCTGCTTGGCGCCGTCGGCGTTGATCCAGGTGACGTTCTGGCCCTTGCGCAGCTCACCGTTGTGCACGCGGACCAGGGCGAGACGGCCGAGGAAGGCCGAGGCGTCGAGGTTGGTGACGTGGGCCTGCAGCGGGGCCTCCGGGTTGCCCTTGGGCGCCGGGATGTTGTTCATGAGGACCTCGAACAGCGCGTCGAGGTTCTCGGCGGCGGGCGCCTGACCGTTCTCGGGGCGCTCCTTGGAGGCCTTGCCCTCGCGGCCGGAGGCGTAGAGGACCGGCAGGTCCAGCGCCAGCTCGGCGGCTTCGGCGGCCTCGTCGTCGAGGTCGGAGGCCAGGTCGAGCAGCAGGTCGTGCGACTCCTCGACGACCTCTTCGATCCGGGCGTCCGGGCGGTCGGTCTTGTTCACGACCAGGATCACCGGCAGCTTGGCCGCGAGCGCCTTGCGCAGCACGAACCGGGTCTGCGGCAGCGGGCCCTCGGAGGCGTCGACGAGCAGCACGACACCGTCGACCATGGACAGGCCGCGCTCGACCTCGCCACCGAAGTCGGCGTGGCCGGGGGTGTCGATCACGTTGATGACGGTGACGGAACCGTCGGGATGGTGCCGGTGCACGGCGGTGTTCTTGGCGAGAATGGTGATGCCCTTCTCGCGCTCCAGGTCACCGGAGTCCATGACTCGGTCGACCAGCTCGGCTCGCTCGGCGAACGCGCCCGACTGACGAAGCATGGCGTCGACCAGCGTCGTCTTGCCGTGGTCGACGTGGGCCACGATGGCGACGTTGCGAAAATCGCGTGTAGACGACACGCCTCAATCCTCCTGCTGTTGGTGTATTGGCGCGCATTCAACTGGCATCGCGGCCTGTTACACCCTACCGGTACCGGAGTGGCACGCACGTGTCAGGCCGATTACATGGCGAATGCCCTCGAGGCCCTGCGTGGTTACACTTGCGCTACCGCCTCCGGGCCGCCGTGGACATTCGCAGTACTTAGGCTACGCTAACTCCCATGGGCAAGGTGAAGGCGAAGAAGGTGTCCAGCCTGAAGCCGAAGAAAAAGTGCTGCAGGAAGAAGACGCGCTGCTTCAAATGCCCCGTCGTCATCATGCGGATGAAGAAGGCCGAGGCCGCCGGAGTGTGCGGTAAAGATCTCAAAAAGGCCCTCAAGCACGCACGCGCCGCCTAGGCGCGCCGACGACGGGCGATGCGCGCTGCCCGCGGCAGGCGTAGAACTGCGGGTATGGGTACTCCGAAACCGGCACTGCTCTCCGACCCCGAGATCACCATCGCCCTGGCCACGCTGCCGGAATGGTCCCGCGAGGGCGACGCGATCACCCGAACGGTGAAGGCCCCGACCTTCCTGGACGGCATCGAGATCGTCCGCAAGGTCGCCACCGCCGCGGAGGCCGCCGACCATCATCCCGACATCGACATCCGATGGCGCACAGTACGTTTCACCCTCAGCACGCACTCGGCCGGCGGACTCACCGCGAACGACACCACACTCGCGCACACCATCGACGAGATCATCGGCTGAGCGTCAGGCCGGAACTTCCACCTCGCGCCCGCGGGTCAGGCCGCGCGCCTGCGCCCGCAGGGTGTCGCGGCCGCGCCAGACCAACCAGCCGAGCAACGCGAACACGGTGAGCACGTCGACCGCGCCGAGCCAGGCCAGCGGCCACGGGCGCGGGATCGTCCAGATCGTCGGCTGCGCGAACGACAGCACCCACGGCACGCCGATCACCATCGTGAGCACCCAGAATCCGGCGATCAGCCGGGCGACGCGCTCACCACGCAGGGGCCCGTAGAACAGCCACAGCACGGTCGGGATCAGCCACACCCAGTGGTGCGACCAGGAGATCGGCGAGATCATCAGCCCGAACAGCTGCACCAGCACCAGGGTGCCGAGCCGGTCGTCGGCGTCGAGCGTGCGCCAGGCCAGGAACGCCAGCACCGCGGTGACCAGCACCGCGGCGATCCACCACGGCCCGGATTGCACGTCGTGGCCGAGGATCCGGCTCAGCGCGCCGCGCAGCGACTGGTTCCACACCGAGCCCACCGGGCCGATCCGGTCGGCGTCACCGAGCAGCGTGCCGAAGTAGCGCTTCGCCTCGCGCGCGTTGATGAGGAAGCTCACAGCCACGGTCAGCCCGAACGCCGCCGCCGACCACACCACCGTCGCCCAGCGACGGCGGGCCACGAAGTACAGGCCGGTGATCGCCGGCGTCAGCTTGATGCCCGCGATCACGCCGACGAGCGTGCCCGAGATCCACCACCGGGCGCTGCGCACCGCCAGCATCGCCCCGAACACCAGGAACACATTGACCTGGCCGTAGTCGATCGTCGTGCGGACCGGCTCCAGCCAGACGCCGAGCGCGGTCCAGGCGACCGCCGCGGTGATCCAGCGCGTGCGCCTGGCCCGCTCGGCGCCGAGCAGCAGTTCGAAGCTGATCCGGATGACGCCGTAGAGCGCGGCCACGGTCGCCAGCATCCAGCCCACCGCGACCGCGGTGAACGGCAGATAGTGCAGCGGGAAGAACACCAGCGCCGCGAACGGCGGATACGTGAACGGCAGCGGGAAGTCCGGGGTCTCCTCCGCGTAGGTGAAGTCGTAGAGGCGATCGGTGAGCAGCGACGCCGACCCGTCCACATAGACGTGCAGATCGACGACATTGAGCCCGTTCTCGGCGAACAGCATCCAGGCCAACCGGGCCAGCACGGACAATCCGAGCAGCGCGAGAGCCCATCGGAGGTGTCGGTTCAATGCCAGACTTTCGGTCGTGTGGGTGGCCGTCAGCGCCGCGTCGCGTTGCTTCGATCACCTTAACCGGGCGGGCGCGTACGCCCGCGCGCACGGGTTGACGGGGTGGCGCGCGACACCATCGGTAACATTTGCATCAACATCCCCAGCTGTAACACCGGTCGGGGCTAGCGTCGATGAACACGGTTCGCCTGTTGTTCGCCGCCACGGGCCGGGCGGCTGTACAACACGGCGGCGATGTCCTTAGAGTGACCCCGACATCGAAGGGCTCGACACCCTCGCCCCATTGGCAACACCGAGGTAAGGACGGCTGGACAAGTGCTTCGTAGCCGAGGATCGCGGATCGCAACGACCGCATTCGCCATGGCGGCCGGCGTCATGCTCGTCGCGCCGGCGTCGACCATCGCCGCTCCGGCGCCCGCGCCGCAGGCAGCCCCGATCAGCGTTCCGATGGTGCCAGAGGGCGTCCCCGTCGACGCGCTCGCTGCGTTCGCGCCCGCCGTCGCGGGCCTGATCGCCGGCCCCGCCGACGTCGCCAGCCCGCAGACCGCGCTGCTCGATCAGGCGCGCGCACTGCTCGCCACCCTGAACCTGCCGCCCGCCATCAAGGCGACGCTGGAGCGGATCATCACCTTCCTCGACGGCAGCGGCGGCGGTGGCCCGGAGATTCCGGAGGACGGCCCGGCCATCGCGCAGTTCCTCTACCCCACCATCGGCAAGGGCTGCATCGGTGACGGCGCCGACTCGGTCGGCACCGCGCTGGCCGTCGCCGGTCCCGCGCAGCTGCCCCCGCCCGGCCCCGCCGCCGGACAGGCCGGTTTCGTGTTCACCGCGCTCGGCACCAAGGCGCCGACCCCGAACCAGAACCCGCCGATGACGGTGCAGTGGCTCAACATCGACACCCGCCAGTCGGCCGTGCAGACGCTCACCGACGAGGCCAAGATCAACCCCGGCGGCCCGGCCACCCTGTCGGCCATCGCGAACACCGGCCACGGCCGCGTAGTCGCCGTCGTCTCCGGTTCGCTGACCACGCAGGCCGAGGGCGCCGCCCCGCGCACCTGCAACTTCCTGCCGACCCTGGGCTTCTTCACCGTCTAGGTGTAAACCGAGAGGTACCAACCTTCGTCAGGAATGAGGTATCTCGTGATCCGAGCCATCCGATTTCGCGAGGACATGGGTAACTCCCCGGGGAACTCCAGCTGCGGCAGCTCGATCGACCGGCGGCCCGGTCGCGAACGGGATGCCTTCCCGCGACCGGCAAAAGTCGCGGGGAGGCGGGGGAGTTCGATTCGGAGCCGGAAGTCGAGCCGGTCCATTCTTTCGTATCGGTCCGAGGGCTCGATTCTGTCGATCGGCTCGGCCTATTCGATCCTCTCGATCGGCAGCGTCGGCTCGGTGCTGTCCGTCGGCTCGGTCGGCTCGTTCGGGTCGCTGATCTCCTCCGGCTCGTTCGCGAGCATCGGCTCGGCGCTGTCGGGCCTGTCCCGGTGGTCGCTGCTGTCCTGGCGCGGCGTGCTCGCCGAGCCCGAGGGGCGGCCGACGCTGCGGGTCGTGCCCGACGACGAGCCGGATATGCGGGTCGCCGGGGCGACCTGTCACTGCCAGACCTAGCGGGTCACCACTGGCCGTAGTCCTCGGCCAACGCGTTGTTCAGATCGATGCCGACACCGTCGATCGCGCGCTCATCGATCTCGAACTGGTGCAGGTGCGCACTCGGGTGCACATAGCCGTCGGGGGTGCCCCAATCGTGTTGCCAGAACCAGGAACCCAGGCCCGCGTCGATGGCGCGGTCGATGGTCGGGGTGTTGGCGTAGATGCCGACGAGATCGGGGCCGAGGACCGCCTGCCAGCCCTCGATGTAGGGCGCGATCATCTCCTCGAACTCCTGCTCGCTCGGGTTGTCGTCGATGGAGGCGTAGATCGGCGCGGTGTCGGGGCCGCCCGCCGCGGAGTGCAGGGCCCAGCCGCGTTCGGCGTGCTGCTTGCCCGCTTCCAGGCCGCCGCGCCAGTCCGCCGTCGGGCCCTTCCCGAACTGGTAGTTCGACACGATCGACAAGCCGTGCCGCCACAGATCCTCGACCTCGGCGGCCAGCAGCGGCTTGCCCGCCATCCACTCCGCGCCGGGACGGCGATCGGAGACGTAGCGGATCACCCCGATGTGCCCGGCGGCCTTGATGGCCGCGGCCGACGGCACGCCGGCGGCGTAATCGATGAGGGTGCCGAGGGTTTGCGCGCGGGCGGGCGCGCTGGACAGCCCGAGGCCGACCGTGGCCGCGGCGGCCGCGAAGCCGAAGAACCCACGCCGGGTCACCGGAACAGAACGCATCTCAGGACTCCTTCGCGCAACCCGACCCGCAACCGGCAGCGTGCCCGGCGCGCCTTCCCCGATCCCGCGCGCCGGGAGCCTCGAACGTTCACTCATTGCACCACAACCACACAGGAACCGCTAGAACCAAAGGTCACATTCGTCCCAGTGGTCACACGAGAGTCAGGTGGCCCCGTCGATCGCGGCGCCCACGTCGATGGTGCGGCCCGTCGGATCGGCCAGCTCGGTGCTGACCACGGCGACGACCTGCGCCACCACCTGCTTCTTGATCCCGGCCAGCCGGGCCAGGGTCGCCGCGCGCAGCCCCTTCGCGGTGAACTCCAGGGAGATGTCCTCGAGCGCGGGCGGCGGCACGTCGATCACGATCTGCAGCGGCTCGGCCGCCCTGGCCGTGAGGACCAGCGGAATCCGCAGGTCGGCGCGGTAGTGATTCGCCTTGAGCACGTCGACGGTGATGTCGAGACCGACGGGCAGGGTCATGTCGAAGACGCGTGGCGCACCCGGCTCGCCCAGGCCGCGGTCGGTGACCCGCGGCTGCTCGATGGCGCCGCGCACGGTGACCGTCGCCGCGCCGCGCGGGCCCTCGGACAGCGGTCCCACGGCGATCTGACTGCCCGCCATCTGCGCGACCACGTCGTGTACCCGGTCCCTGGTGACGATCCTGGTGAAGAACCGGAGGCCGAATTCGCGGAAGTCGATCCACTCGAAGACGGTGTCGTTGCGGTGTGGCGAGCGGTATCCGTCCAGGATCGCCTCGATGTCGAAGACCCGCTCGGAACGGACCTTGGGATCGCCGACGATGGCGTTGACGCGGTTGGCGACCTCGCGCTGCACCAGTCCGGCGATCGGGTCGAGCAGCATCTCCCACGCGGTGTCGATGGCCTCGGCACGCAGCGTGAAGCTGACGTCCTTGGCGGTCACCGGGGCCACGTCGATCACCACGAGCAGGGGTTCGGCGGTGCGCGCGTGCAGCGTGAGCCCGATCTCCACCACCGCGGCCAGCTTCAGCTTGCGCCCGCCGAGCACGAGTTTCACGGCCAGGGTGAGCGGGATCCGGACGCCGAAGGCCAGCGCGTCACCGGGGTTGCGCGTCACCACCGGGGTGCCGAGGGCGCCCTCGGCCGCGAAACCGGCCAGCCCGGCCGGGCCCAGCGAGAACGGCCCGATCTGGACGCCGCGCCCGGTCATCCCCGACACGGCCGCCGCGATCCGCTCCTCGGTGACGGCGTAGGTGACGAAACGTTCGCCGAAATCGGCATACTCGATCCACATCGGGTCTCGCCGTGCCTCCTCGGTCACCTTCGCGCGCACCCAGCCATCGTGGCACAACGCCTCCGTCCTGCCGATGAGGGGGAAGCAGGACGGAGGCGCGCCAGTGGCGCTGCCGGGCGCCACCAACTCCATGGTACGGGCACCCGCCTGGTACCGCCGTCCAGGAGCTGAGCAGTTGTCTTGAGCGACAATCGATTTCAGAAACGCCCGTAGCCGACGAGATCAGCGGTCTCCGACACGTCGATGGTGCGGACCCGCACGGCGCCCATCTCGTTGCCGCCGATCGTGGTGATCTCGTCGCCGTCGGCCTTCAGCACGATGTTGGTGTGCTGCCCCAGCGGACTCGACGGCCCGTACAGCACGACATCACCGAGGCGGGGCCGGTAGCCGACGTCGCCGGGTGTGAATCGGCCGACCTTCTGGTAGTACTCGGTCAGCGTGTAGACGCCCGGAATCCGCCAGGAGCCGGAGTTCGGATTGGCCAGCGGGCGCCCCGCCTCGCGCATGGTCCAGCTGACGAAATCGGCGCACCAGGCCTCTTCGACGCCCTCGGCGTACTTCGTCCCGGCGCCGGGGTTCTCGTACTCCCTGCGCAGCACCTCGACCAGGGAGAGCTGCTGTTCGTCGAGGTGTTCGGAGTCCAGCGCGGGGAACGGCTCGCCCCAGTCGTGCTGCCACCAGACCAGTCCGACGACGACCACCGCGGTCGCCGCGAGGAATCCGGAGATGCCGAGCACCCACCGGCCGAGCCGGCCCGTCGGTTCCTGAAGTTGCGTCATCGCCCCCCACTTTCGATCTGTCTTCTGCACTCTAAGACGAACCGGAAGCGTTGGCGGTTCCCGGAAGTGTGCTCCGGAGCGGGCCGGGTGGGCTATCGAGTACCGGGTGGACCCCTGCGCCACCCGGGCATCGGCTCGCTACCGCGCTCTCGGCGCGCACTGCGTGCGTGCCGTCCCCTCCGGCGACGTCCACGCACGGGGCGCGGACGTGGTCTCGAACACGTACCGCTCCGGAACACACTGACCCGACCAGCGCACGGTCACCCTGCGCCGAACCGGCTGCCGTGCGATCATCCGCCCGGCTGTGAGAATTTTTGCTAACGCTTTACTGTCGGTCAAGCTAGACGACTGTCCCAATTTGTCCCAGCGACGCCACGAGGAAGGTGCCATGGAGGACCCGCATCCGCCGATCGCGCGCTACCTGCGCGAACGCCGCGAATCGCTGGGTCTGACCAGGGCGGCGCTGAGCACGGTCGCCGGGGTCTCGCCGGGTCTGATCCAGAAGATCGAGCAGGGCACCCGTCCGCCGACCCTGGGGGCGCTGCTCGCGCTGTGCGCCGCCCTGCAGATACCCGAGCCCTTCCGGGACCACCTGGTGTCGCTGTCGCTGCAGTCCTTCCCCACCTTCGACGTCCACGCGGTCAACCACGCGTGGACCCGGCAGTTCCCCGGTTTGGTCCCCGGCACGACCCTGCTCGAATGGATGCTCCTGGATCCGGTGGGCCGCACCCGCCGCACGGCATCGACAATCCCGAACTGCTCGTCCGCCACGTCGACACCGGCGAGCCGACCGCGCTCGCCCTGCACAATCTGGACTTCGGACTGCCGCGACGCCCGTGGGCTCTGGTCCTCATGGTGCCGCGACCCGACGGCTGACCCCGGCCCCTTCCCCCACAGACCGAGAAAGAGGATCATCGCGACGTGGAGAATCCACACCCGCCCATCGCACGCTACCTGCGCGAACGCCGTGAGTCCGCGGGGCTGACCCGCGCCGCGCTCAGTGCCGTGGCCGGGATCTCGCCCGGGCTCATCCAGAAGATCGAGCAGGGCACCCGCACCCCAACCTTGGAGGCGCTCGGCGCGTTGTTCGACGCGCTGAGCGTGCCCGAGGCGATGCGCGATCATCTCGTCTCCCTCTCGATCAGCAGCCGCTACGACCCCGCGGCGACCCCGCTGGTCCGTCCCGCCGATCAGGTGCTGCTCGACGGGATCACCCATCCGGCCAGCCTGCAGATGCACCCCACCTTCGACGTGGTGGCCACCAACGCCGCCTGGCGGCTGCTGTTCCCCGGGCTCGACACCGGGATGTCGATGCTCGAGTGGATGCTGCTGGACCCGCGCGCCAAGGTCGCGCTGATCGACTGGGAGCAGCAGGTGCACATGTGCGTGTACGCCTTCCGGCTGATGGGCCCCGGCCTGGCCACGCAACAGCGGCTCGGCGAAATCATCGAGTCCTGCGAACGCGCGCCGGAGTGGACGAAGTTCTGGACGAGCGAACCGGCCTTTCCCAGCAACACCGACGACCCCCTGATGTACTTCCGCGACCCGCTCACCGGCGCGACCACCGCGATGACGGTGCACTCCCTCGGCGCGTCCCTGATCCCCCGCCGCGAGTGGTCCCTGGTCGTCTACGCGCCGAAGCGGGTCGAGGACTGATCCCCCCGCTTCAGCGGGTCGTCCATTCGCCGCCGTTGACGGCGACGGTCTGTCCGGTGATCTGGCGGGCGCCGGGCGAGGCCAGGAAGCGCACGGTGGCGGCGATGTCGGCGGGCGCCCCGGCGCGTTTGGTCATCGCCGCGTCGAGCAGGGCCGCTCTGCGCTCGTCGGTGAGGTTGTCCCGGAAGAACTCCGTGTCGGCGACATAGCCCGGCGAGACGATGTTCGCGGTGATGCCCTCGGCGCCGACCCGGCGAGCCAGGTCGACATTCCATGACGCGACGGCCGCCTTCGCCGCGCCGTACGACCCCGCGCCTTTGTCCGCGGCGATCGAGCCGATGGTGATGACGCTCGACCCGCTCGGCATGGCGGGGAGCAGCGCCGTCGTCATCAGCACCGCGGTCAGCAGATTGCTGTCCAGGTTCCGCCGCCACGCCTCGGCGACCTCACCCAGGTTTCCGGGGGCAGGGTGATCGAAATCGGTGTTCCCGCCCGCGTTGTTGACCAGCACGTCGACGGCGCCTACCGCCCGCGCCACGGCGGCGGTCTGTTCGGGGTCGGTCCCGTCGAGCGTGATCGCCCGGACAGCGCCCTCGATCTCCTTCGCCGCCCGTTCGAGGACGTCCCCGCGTCGGCCCGTGATGACGACATCACAACCGTCGGAAGCGAATCCGGCGGCGATCTCGCGGCCGATCCCTGTGCCCCCACCTGTCACGACAACAGTGCGCATACTGCTACCTCCTGTTACGTTTAGACCTAAACGAGCGTAGCAGGAGGACCCGTGGCCGACGCAATACCCAACGACCCCGTCGACGCGATCGCCGCGGCCTGGGAGCGGGAACTCCCGGGCGTACCGGTGCGCTCCATCGGCATCGTCACCCGGGTGTGGCAGATCGCGAAACTACTCGGCGACGACCGCGCCCGGCTCCTGCGGGCCCGTCAGGCCGACACGGCCACGCTCGATCTGCTGTCGACGCTGCGCCGCCACGGCGAGCCGTATCGGATGACGACCCGCGAGTTGGCGGCGGCCTCCCTCATCACCGCGGGCGCGATCACCCAGCGCGTGGACCGCGCCGAGGCGCAGGGACTCGTCGTCCGCACCGGCCGTCCGGACTCACGGACCGTCGACGTCGAGCTCACGCCACTCGGGCACGCCGCCGTCGACGATCTCGTCACCGCCGTGCTGACGCGGGAGTGCGAGCTGCTCGACGGGATCTCCCCCGACGAGCAGGCCCACCTCGAAGACACGCTACGGCTGCTCCTGCGGCATCTCTCGACAGCTCTCGGCGCCGATTCCCGCCCCGGACACGTCGGCCATCGCGAGCGGGGTTGACGGGCTACTCGGCCTTGCGGGCCGGGATGCAGAGGGTGAGCGCGATGGCGACGACCGCGCCCGCGATCGCGATGTAGAAGGCGGTGCGGAAGCCCTCGAGCGAGGGCAGGGTGTGCGGGCCGAGCCGCATCGTCATGTGCGCGAGGACCACGCCCATCACGGCGGCCGAGGTGGAGGTGCCCACCGAGCGCATCAGCGAGTTCAGGCCGTTCGCCGCGGCGGTCTCGGTGATCGGCACCGCACCCATGATCAGCGCGGGCATGGCCGCGTAGGCGAGGCCCACACCGCCCGCCACGATGATCCCGGCCACCACGATCTGCCAGACGCTGTCCATGAACACCACCGCGAAGAGGTAGCCGAGGCCGATCACCGCCGAGCCGACCGCCAGGGTGAGCTTGGGCCCCTTCGCCGCCGACAGCCGCGCCGAGACGGGCGAGAGCAACATCATCACCAGACCGCCCGGTGCCATCGCCAGGCCGGCGACGACCATCGTCAGGCCGAAGCCGTAGCCGGTCTCCTTCGGCGCCATCAGCAGCTGTGGGAAGGTCAGCGACATGCCGTAGAGCGCGAAACCCACGGCGATGGAGGCCATGTTGGTGAACAGCACGCGCGGTCGCGCCGAGACCCGCAGGTCCACCAGCGGCGCGGATTGCCGCAGTTCATAGAAGCCCCAGAGCAGGAAGCTGACCAGCGAGGCGGCGAACAATCCGAGGATCGACGGGCTGCCCCAGCCCCAGTCCGCGCCCTTGGTGATGCCGATCAGCAGCGTGAGCAACGCGATCGAGAGTCCGATCGCGCCACCGAAATCGAAGCGCGACGGCGTGCGCACCGGCGACTCGGGGACGAAGACGAACACCAGCACCGCGCAGACCACACCGAGCCCGGCCGCGGTCCAGAACAGCATGTGCCAGTCCGCGTTCTGCGCGATCACCGCGGCGAACGGCATGCCGACCGCGCCGCCGACACCGAGCGTCGCGCTCATCACGGCCATCGCGCCGCCGACCTTCCCGGCGGGCAGCTCATCGCGCATGATGCTGATGCCCAGCGGAATCGCGCCCACCGCGGCGCCCTGTAGCGAACGGCCGACGATCTCGGGCAGCAGCGAGGAGAAGCTCGCGCAGATCACCGAGCCGACGATCATGAAGCCGAGATTGGCGACGAGCACCAGCCGCTTGCCGAACATGTCGCCGAGCTTGCCCGCGATCGGGGTGGAGACCGCGCCTGCCAGCAGCGTCGCGGTGACCACCCAGGAGGCGTTGGACGCCGAGGTGTTCAGCAGCGTCGGCAGCGACGGGATGATCGGGATGACGAGCGTCTGCATGAGCGAGACGACGACACCGACGGTGCTGAGCACCGCGATGAGCACGGCAGGCGTGACGCCGCGTGTTTCAGGGGTGGCCGGCGTGACGTCGGCAGTGGATACAGACACGAATATGTACAGTACATACCATGTGTATGGTGCACAATTTGGCGTCGGGGTAACGCACCCGACATAGTTGGCGCATGTCCGATTCCGGCCTCGACGACGACACCCCGTTCACCCGCCTGGTGTTCGAGCTGAACCTGATCGCGCGCCACCTCCCGACCGCCCCGCGCCGACCCGGTTTCCAGCTCGACCGCTCGGCGTTTCTCATCCTCACGCGCCTGGAACTCGACGAGCCGCTGAGCCTGCGTGAACTGTCCGAGGCGTTCCAGCTCGACATCTCCACGATCAACCGCCAGGTGGGCGCGATGCTCAAACAGGATCTGGTGGAACGGGTGCCGGATCCCGACGGCGGGGTCGCCCGCAAAGTCCAGGCGACCGCCCAGGGCAGGGCCGCGCTCGCCGCCGATCAGCGGCACCGCGCCGCCGGGATCGGCGCGGTCGTGGCCGACTGGGACGCCGACGACGTCGCCGAATTCAGCAGACTGATGGGCAAATTCAATCGCTCGGTCGAGCGCATCGAGCGCAATCCGTGGCCGAGACCGCCCCGAAAGGACCACGAGGCGCGCTAAGCTGCGCCGCGTGGTCACTCAACGGTCTTCCCGCCCGAGCTGGCTGGCCTGGGACAACTACTTCGTCGGCGTCGGCGGACTGGTCCTCGGCCTGTGTTTCGGCGTCTGCGCCGCGCTGATCGCGGGGCCAGGCCGCAACCTCGCGGCAATTGTCCTCGTCGTGCTTGCCGCGCTCTGCGTCCTGCCCGCGCTGCTGCGCGCCCTGGCCGAGCTGGAGGTCCTGCTGCGGCTGGTGCTGCTCGCGCTCGGCTTCACGCTGCTGCTGCCCGCGATCCTGGTGAGCGCGGATGTGCGCGACTGGGCGGCCGAACGCTGGGAAAAGGCCTGGAAGAAGGGCTAGATGCGCGGCACCGCGAGCAGCAGCTGGATCGTCTTCTGGAGGAACTGCGCCGACTGCCAGGTCAGGTAGGCACCGGCCGCGCCCGCGGCACCGGCGGCCGACGAACCGGAGGCGGAACCGGACGCGGATCCCGTCGCCAGATCGGCCGATCCGGAGGCCGAACCCGAACCCGGCACACCGGGAAGCGCGGCGGCCGGCGCGGCCGCACCCAGCAGGCCGATGGTCACCGCGACCCCGATCAAGGCCACCCGCACGGCAAAAGGCTTGGACGTCTCACGACCCGACAACATCAGTTACGACCCACTCTCCGAAAAGCACTGCGAATACGCAGTATTCACGCCGACAGCACCCAATGCGCCCGATTCGCACGGATTGACCGTCGCGCGGGCTTCTCGTGGTGAATTGTTCGGCGAACCATCCCGACCCGTGTTCATTCTCCGCCGTGCGGGAACGGTTCGACAGACCGCGGATCTCGGGGCATCGGTGGTGTCGCTGACATACCGAACGCCGGGCCGTGACGTGTTCGTCTCGGCCCGGCGTCAGGTGCGACGGTGGCACCGGGGTGCGCCACCCTCACAGTGCCCGGAGTCGGGCGCGTGTCGCGTCGCGGCGCGTCAGCGGCGGCGACGGGCGTCGCGGCGGGTCTCGCGCGCGGCGTCCGCCAGGTGGTCGCGCGCCGATTCGGCGAGGTGGGCGCCACGGTCCAGGGCCGTCTCCACGAGGTGGGCGCCACGGTCGCGGACGGTGTGGCCACGGTCGCGGGCGAGTCCGTTCTCGCGCGCGAGTTCGGCCAGCCGGGCGCTGGTCTCGCGTGTGGCGTCGCCAACTCGCGGGCCACGGTCCTTGGCGACCGCGGCCAGATGCGAACTACGGTCCCGCACAGCCTCGCCCAGCTCGGGCCCACGATCGCGCGCGATGTCAGCCAGTCGCGAACCGCGCTCCCGCACCGCTTCACCGAGCTCCGGGCCGCGCTCCTTGGCGACCTCGGCCAAGCGCGAACCCCGTTCGCGCACCGCCTCACCCAGCTCCGGACCGCGCTCCTTCGCGACCTCGGCCAGGTGGGAGCCGCGCTCGCGCACCGCTTCGCCGAGCTCCGGCCCACGGTCACGCGCGATGTCCGCCAGGTGCGCGCCGCGTTCCCGCACGGCCTCGCTCAACTGCGGGCCGCGCTCTTTGGCGACCTCCGCCACCTGCGCGCCGCGCTCCCGCACCGCCTCGCCCAGCTGCGGGCCACGTTCCTTGACGACCTCGGCCAGCTGCGCCCCACGCGACTTGGCGGCCTCGAGCAACACTGTGCCCTCGTCGCGGGCCTGTTCGGCCAGGCTCGGGCTGCGGTCGACCAGCGAATGCACCGCGCGCCTGCCCCGCCAGCCCAGCGACGGCTTGCCCTCGGTGTCGGCGGCCGCGATCAGCAGCCCGCCCAGCAGGCCGAGGTCCTTGAGGAAGCCGACCCGCTTGGCCGCCTTCCGGTCCGGATCCGTCTCGGCCCAGAAATCCTGTTCGGTCACGGTGCCCGGTACCACGGTCGCAGCCAGCACGAACGCGGCCGGTCGCGGCGCCCGCCCGCTGAGCAGCAACAATCCGCCGGCGATCTGCGCGACGGAATTGATCTGCACAACCCGGCTCGGATCCTCGGGCACTTTCGCGGCCAGCGCGTCCGGCAGATGCTCGCGCCCCTGATCGGCCAGCGCGCTCGCCGCCGCGAACCGCGGTTTCGGATTCATCAACCCGTTCACCCCGCCCGCCACGAACGTGGTGGCCAGCAGTGTGCGGGCGACCCGCCGGAGAGGTTTGATCGGCATCGTCAGCTCCCTTTCGTCCACGACCTGGGAAAACGGCTCCCCCTCTCGCCTACCCGGTCCCGGGGTGCACAAACAGCCGCTACCGTCGATCCGGTGTCCGACACCACCGTCCGCTCCGCCTACAGCGCGATCCACGAGCTCTACATCGACCTGTTCGGTTCGCCGACCGACATCGACCCCGAAGACACAGCCTTCGTCCTACGCCACCTCACCGAGGGCCCCGTCCTCGATCTCGGCTGCGGCCCCGGCCATTTCACCCAGGTCCTGCACGCGGCCGGCCTCGCGGCCACCGGCATCGACCTCGTCCCCGAATTCGTCGCCCACGCCCGCTCCCGATACCCCGACATCCCGTTCCGCGTCGACTCGCTGCGCACCCTCGACGCACCGTCCGAGACCATCGGCGGCCTGCTCGCCTGGTTCTCCCTCATCCATTTCACCCCGGCGGAGCTCCCCGAGATCCTGTCGGAATTCCACCGGGTCCTGGCCCCGGGCGGCCGCCTCGTCCTCGGCTTCTTCGATTCCGACGAGCAGGTCGAGGTGTTCCCCCACAAGGTGACCGACGCCTACCGCTGGCCGGTCGAGGCCCTGTCCGAACTGCTCGGCGCCGCCGGATTCACCGAGCTCGAGCGGAGCCGACGTCCGAGGGTCGGCGATGCGCGAACGTACGCTGTGCTCGCTGTCGAGCGGGGTCGTGAGTAGGTAGGCCGCCGTCGAGTGCCGCGGAAGCGGGCCTCTCGGTCGTGGCAGGGGCGTCGCCGGTGCGGCCCCTTGGGTACTCAGCGCTCGGCGCGCCGCAGTTCTCCTGGGTCGCAGCTCTCGCGGGGCGTCGCTCTCGCGGGCGCGGCTCTCGCGGGGCGTCGCTCTCGCGGGGCGCGCGCGGCGAGTTCTCCGGATCATCGCCTCTGCGCAGCAGGGTGACGGTGAGCTTTCACACTCGACTCGAGTGGCAGCGAGCCCGGTGCGCTGTCGACGCGAACGATGCATGGCCCCGTGCTCGTTGCCCTACCGCCCACGCTCGGTTGCCCTACCTCCCGTGCCTCCTGCCCTGTTTCGGCGAAGACGCCAGCGCCGCGCAGGACGCACTCGGAGTCGGCTCAGGCGGCGAGGGCGAGTCCGGAGCTCTCGACCCGGTCGGTGGCGTCAGCTCGGTTGACCAGGCGGGCGATGGCATCGGCGACCTGGGCCGGCTGTTCGAGGATCACCGAGTGGCCGGCACCCTCGATCAGCACGAAGTCCGCGTAGTCGACCGCGGCGGCCATGGCGATCGAGTGTGACGGGGGCGTCATCAGGTCGGCCGAACCGCACAGGATCAGGGTGGGGATGCGGGAGAGCGCGGACAGCGCGTCGGTGCGGTCGAAGGTCTTGAAGGCGCTCAGGAAGGTGGCCATGGTGACGATCGAGGTCGCGTTGTGCATCGCCTCCGACAGTGCGAGCACCCGCGGGCTGACCTTGCGATCGCCGAACTCAGCCGCGCGCACGACCGGCGCGAACACCTTGCAGGCCAGCATCTTCGCGCGCTGCATCAGCCGCGGCGCGGTGCGCACGGCCGCCTGGAACACGGAGATGATCGGGTTGCGCAGCAGCCGTCCGAAGCCCGCGTCGGCCAGCCCGTTCGCCGCCGTCGCGACCAGCCCGACACCGACGATCCGGTTGCCCACCTCGTGCCGATACCGGTTGACATAGGTCAGCACCGTCATGCCACCCATCGAATGCCCGACCAGCACCACCGGCCCCGTCGGCGCGACAACGTCGAGTACCGCGTGCAGGTCCCGCCCGAGCTGCTCGAGGTTGTAGGTCTCCCGCGGCGCCACCGCCGACTCCCCGTGCCCACGATGGTCGTAGCAGACCACCTTGGCGCCCGCGTGCTCGCGCAGCAGCGCGTCCCGCACATCGGTCCACGACTCGGTCCGCAGGCAGTGCCCATGAATCAGCACCACCGTGAGCTCAGCCCGCCGCGCACCGTACTCCCGCACCGCCAGCTCCACCCCGTCCTCGGTCGACACCGTGACCCGCCGCTCCCCCGAGCGGGCGATTGTGCTGATCGACATCGGTGCCTCCTGTCCACGTGCGGTAACAGGATCAACTCTCCACCGAATCGCCACCCCTTATCAGGCCCCCGAGTGCTCGTCCCCACCCCCTCAGGGTGCGCAAAACCCCACCCTGGTGTACCGCCCACACGCCCCGCGGCCACGGTCCCCGGCATGTTCAATATTTAGCGGCGTTCAACAAGAGTGAAAATTCGTGGAGACCGAACAGGAGGATCAATCCAAATACTCGAAGACTTCTTCTCCCGGCCGCCACACCATCCACTGATGGTCTGAAAACCCCGAGAGATACGCGATCTCCGGCGTCTGAATCTCGTCGGCACCGGGCCGGAAGACCAACGCCATCGACTCGAACTCGATCGAGAACCCGATCCCCTCCCCTTCGGTGGTACCGATGACCTTCTGAGAGATCAGCTGCCGCAGCGCATCCGAGTACCCCGCCATCCCCTCTCGCAACGACTCCCCCGCACCGACCACGACCGGCCAGACATCGCAGTTGAGCCGGGGCTGATCATCCGAACTGTCCGAATCGAAGTGAAGCTGAACATAGTCCATCACGAACTGCACCGAATACAGCCGACACCCGACAAGCCGCCCCAACAAGTCATTGAATCCATACCACGTCGCACCCACCACACAGATCTACCCCACGACCGCCCCAACTGACGACCGCGTTCGCAACGACTACCGTCCCGAGGCATGCACAAGTTCGCGGTCGGATCCACGGTGCAACGACGCGAAGTACTGCACGACCGCGTGTGGATGACGATGCCGGTTCGCGTGATCGCCGACGACGATGTCCTCGCCGTCTGGATCGAGGACGGCACTCCCCTCGTCTCCCAGCCGCACCCGATCGGCCCACACCCATGGTCGGCCCGAGACCGGTGGACCGGCTGCAGCGTGCTCCAGCTCTACCGCCCGACCGACGCCTATTCGGTGTGGGCCTTCTTCCGCCAGAAGCGAATCGACCACTGGTACATCAACTTCGAAAGGCCGCACACTCGCGGCCGAAACCACTTCGACACCTGCGATCACGGCCTGGACATCGTCATCCGGGACGGAACCTGGCGCTGGAAGGACCGCGGCGACGTAGCGAAACAAGTCGCCGAAGGCCGCCTCACCCCGTCAGAAGCCGAAGCGGTCTGGCGCGAGGCCGATCGCGTCGCCTCCGCGTTGGACCGAGGCGACCGCTGGTGGGCTGCGCGATGGTCCGGTTATGAACCGGGCCCGGTCAGGCGAGGCAGATCAGGAAATCTCTGACGTTGACGCTGGGAGGAAGAATCCAGGGCAGGCAGGGTATCGCGGAGAAGCCCGCCATGGCTTCGTGCCGTTGTTCCGCGGCGGGGACAGACGCCGGTTCGGCCGCGGCCACACCCGTCCCACCGGTGAGGACACAGGCGGTCGCCAGAGCCGCTGCTGGCAACACACTCGATTTCTCGGTCATGACAACCTCGCTGTCGTAGTACCGGAAGTTCGAACACCCGTTGATCCGTGGCAACTGTACGTCGCCGAATCGCCAGCAGGAACGGTCTCGAGGTTGGAATGTCGCGGACGGATGACACACCGTCCGCGACGTTCTCCCGACTGTGCCGCTAATTCACGGAGCGGGCATTCACTTCGACAAGAATTCTGTCCGGGAGTTCACAGTAGATCAGCGTTCCCCGGTTGCCGGTGATCACATCACTGACGTCGAGTCCGTGCGCTTCGGCCCGAGCCTTTGCATCGTTGACCTCTGCGACGGTGTCCACGTAGAACCCGAGATGGAACCCACGCGGATATCGATCACCCTCGTTCTTCATGCGTTGCAAGACGAGGACGAAGTCCGCTCCATCCGACAGAATCGCCATCGACGACGAACGCGGATTCGAGAGCAGATCGAGCCCGAACACTTCGACGAAGATTCGCACCGAGGCGTACATGTCGGACACTTGCAGGTCGAGATGATTGAGCCGCATGTCAATTCCCTTTCAGGCAGCACAAATACACTGTCTGATGAAGGAACACGCCGAGATTCGGCGATGGGTTCCACCGCATCGCGATGGTGACCGGGGCTCACCCAAACCGGTCCGCCTCTTTACATCGCTACGACCGTATCACACCGATACGCAACGAACCCGCGCCAATTAACCTCAGATGCAACGGGTTACACGCTTACACGGATCACGATCCCGAACTCGAATCCGTACGCGGCGCCGACCGACAGATCCCGCCGAGAACGAACGCGGTACGGCGGTCGTAGTCCTCCCGCACCGGTCGCCCGCCATGCTTGAGAACGAGGGCATTGTCGAGAGTCAGCGCATGGAAGTCAGCCGGCGTGAATCCTTCGACCAGGACGCCCGCGGCGCGCCCTTCCTCGACCAGCTCCTCGTGGAAGGCTCCCGCGACATGACACAGCGCCATGAGCTGCTCCGCGCCGGGGAATTCCTGCAACAGGACGTCGTTGACGGCAGGTACCCGGAACTGGAGATCCCGGATGGCGCCGACATAGCGACAGATCCGCTCGCGCACGCCGGTGACGGCTCGCGCGGCCTCGATGATGCCGAGCAATTCCGCGGCGACGACCTCGTCGATCACGGCGTCGATCAGCCCGACCCTCCCACCGAACCTGTTGAAGATCGTCGCCTTGCTCACCTCGGCAGCCGCGGCGACCGTCTCGAGCGGGGCGGCGAGCCCCTCCTCGCGAAAGACCCGCACCGCGGCGCCCCGGATCCGGTCGACATTGCGGCGGGCATCCGTGCGAAGCGTCGACGAAGACCCGGCGTCGGCAACCATCGCCCACCTCCCTGCTCGACTCAAACTTGACCTACCTGGTCAATTTACTGCAAGATGGCGCCGGACCGGAAGTTGACTCGGGAGGTCAACTTATTGCGTGAGCTCGCCACGAACTACTGACCTCTATGAAAGGGCATCTCCATGATCATCGTGACCGGAGCGACGGGCGCCCTCAACGGGGCAACGGTCGACCATCTCCTCGCGCGGATTCCCGCCGCCGACATCGGCGTCAGCGTCCGCGACCCCGAACGCGCGAAACATCTCGCCGACACAGGGATCCGCGTGCGGCGCGGAAGCTATGACGATCCCGCGGCGCTGCGTCACTCGTTCGCGGGCGCCGAACAGGTGCTCCTGGTCTCCTCGAACGACATCACCGCCGACGTCGTCGCCCAGCACCGGAGAGCGATCGATGCCGCGGTCGCCGCCGGAGCCCAGCGGATCCTGTACACCAGCGCCCACGGGACCGGCTTCGACTCCCCCTACCCTCCGCTCGGGATTCACGCCGCCACCGAGCAGCACCTCGCAGCGTCAGGTGTCGCATGGACCGCGTTGCGCAACGGCTTCTACGGCGACCTCGACCAACTCCTCGGTCCGTGGCAGCAGACGGGGGTGATCGCCAAACCAGCCGATGGACCGTTCTCCTGGGTGGATCGACGCGATGCCGCGGAGGCGGCCGCGGTGATCCTCACCAGCGATCACTGCTTCGACGGCCCCATCGATCTGACCTTGCCCACGCCGGTCACCCTCACCGACTTCGCCTCGGCGGCATCCGAACTCAGCGGCCGCACCATCGACCGCGTCATCGTCGACGACGAGAAATGGGTCGCCGACGAGATGGCGAAGGGCACCCCCGAGCCGGTCGCCCGCTTCACTCTCTCGATGTTCCAGGCGACACGAACCGGCCATTTCGCCAAGCCCGACCCCACGCTCTCCCGACTCCTCGGCCGACCACCGCGCAGCATCACCGAACAATTGTCCAGCCGATGACCGCCGACCGCACGAGGTTGAACGGGAACGCGACTACCCGTTGAAGCGGAACTTTATCGCGTTCGGGCGGAACTGGATGTCGCCGAGCGGAAGCTGTCTTCACAGCGCACAGGCAGCGCCTTCGGCGAACTCCTCGCCACCGGCAATCCATCGCCAGCCCTCCTCCGCCCGAGCGCTCATCCGGGAAGCGCTGGAGCGACCTGCGGGGGCGGCATACGGAAACCCGAACCGCTACGGAGTCGGCATTCCATGGAGAGTCGTCCGGTAGTCGTACACCAAACCCATCCGACTCTGCCACTCATCAACCAGCCCCATGGCAGTCTCACATGCCCATCGAGCGCACCCGGCCGCGAGCGCACTGTTCGGATACCAGGGCGCACCGATGGACTGTCGGTTCGCCGTGACGCGAGGTTTCAGGTCCTTCTCCAACTTGTGCGCGGACGCAACGTCCTGAGTTTTGGGCATGAAGTGCACCAGGGCGTTACGTAATTCGATGAGCACGCCAACAGCTTGCGCCGGACCGCTACCGGTATCGAGAGGCGTCTCACCAGCGCACAGCAGCGCGAGTTGGTACTTGCGTAGCACGGGCATACCGCGCTCGACGGGAACAGCTCCACCCGTCCAGAACTGAGCCATCTGATCGACAGCGGCGGCGATGACTCCGTCAGTACGGTACTTGCTGTCACCAGGCTCGGCGGCGTCAGAGAAGGTCTCGTTTACAAACGCTTCCAGGAACGCCACGGCCGACAGAACCGCGTTGATCGCATCGGCACGATGCCCAAGGTCCACATTGATCTCGCCGGCCGCGACCAGCTCCGTTTCGCGTTCGTCGCACATCCGGGCAGACCGCAGTGCCGACCAAAGGTGTTGTACCGCCAGGTAATTCCGACGGTGACCGTCGCCGTGAATGCGAAGGCGGCCGCCTCCGCAGCAGCCTGAACGACCACGGTAGCCGAACCGTCTTCGCTGTTGACTGAGGTCGCTTCGGAGGTTTCGTCGGTTGGTTCCAGCTCGTCACTCATGGCCATTACACCTCCACTACTTGGCAACCGCCTTGCCGCCTGTTGTTTGAAACCGAAATTCGGTCTGATCAGCCTCTTACGGAAGGTGGAACGTGGCTCCCTTTTCCGCTACGTCGCGCAGCGGCTGGGGTGCCGGAATTGCCGCGTTCGGGTTCCAATCGAATTTGATCGAGGCTGTGCCAATTGCCTGATCCCATGCTCGCTCCGGCATGAAAGCGGCGAGCGCCGTAATCCATCTGTATTTGGGATTCGGCCAGATCCTTTCCGCGAACATTGGCAATACCCAGTCCCAGCGGAGTCTGTGGTGCCCCAACCCTAGAGCGATGATATTCGGCAGACCGTCAACGGTTTGGCGACGCTTCCGGTCCAGCGCCTTCCTCATGGAAGTCGCGACTTCATCGATCGCGCGCTCATCGAACAACGGATGAACCGAGAACCCGAAGGGCTTCTCGACGCCCCCAATCGCACCCATGCCCAAACCCTCAGCCATTTGTGAACTTCCCGCCAGCTCCGCAAAAGACGCGAAGACAGGGAACTCGGCCCACTCCAGAGTTGCATCGCCGCCAGACAGTTTGACCGTTGCCTCCCCGGCGGAATGCCTCATCGTCTCGACTACACCGGAGCTTGCAATCGCCTCGATGTCCGCACCTTGCACATGAAGCGGTAAGCCAAGTCTGACCTGACGTCCGAGCCCTGCACGCCGAAGGCGAGCCCCCAGCCTGACCGAGATTTGCTCTTGGGCCGCATCCCAATCCCTCAGTGATTGCCAGTGCCATACGGTGACCTCGATCGCGATATCACCGCTTGGCAGTCGGATTCCAAAATCCGGCGACTTCGGCTGACTGGGGGAGCCGATCTGCTCGGCGGGGACCATAGGCTCGTAAGACAAGGGGCTCATGGCATGCGAAAGAATGAAGGCTACTTCCAGTTCGGCCAAGTTCTCCATGTAGACGCTGGCAGTCATCTCCGTGAACAGCCTCCTCACCTTTTCGTAGAAGATCGGCTCGGACCGACTAGTTACGTTGCGGGCAAGGTGGTAAATGATCCTTGCGATGTAGATGAGGTAGCAAGCTGTCTGTGTGCCTTGCTGGGTCCACCAGACTCGGAGTGGTCCAACCGGATTGGCTGGCCAGCCTTCAATTTCGAGTCTCCGGAAGAGGTCTCGATACAGACCCCGGGCACCTTCGAGGTCGTTCGCTCCGAAGCGGGTTCCCTCAAGATCCGGGGTTATCTCGAAGAATCCACGAGGCTGATGCTCCTGGACACTGCCGTCGTCACTCAACGCTGAGACCCTCCACCCGCTATTTGTTGGCAGCGGCCTTGCCACCTGACGTTATTTGAAAACGGAACTCCACGACGTCGCCGTCGGCCATGCCGTAATCCTTGCCCTCCATGCGGACCTTGCCCGCCGCCTTGGAGCCCGCTTCCACCAGGTCGTCGAAGGCGACGAGCTCGGCCTTGATGAAGCCGCGCTCGAAGTCGGTGTGGATGACGCCGGCGGCCTTGGGCGCCGTGTCGCCCTGGTGGATGGTCCAGGCCCGGGCTTCCTTGGGGCCCGCGGTGAGGTAGGTCTGCAGGCCGAGGGTGTGGAAGCCCGCGCGGGCCAGAGCGTGCAGGCCGGGCTCGGTCTGGCCGATGGACTCGAGCAGTTCAGCCAGCCGCTCAAGCCGGCGGGCGGCTTACAGCTCACTTGTTGTGGTCGCGGTCTCGAGTGCGTGCAGCGCTACGTAGCGCTGCCGCTGCGTAAAAGCCGAACCACGACCAACACCATT
This sequence comes from Nocardia neocaledoniensis, assembly GCF_003182135.1. Lineage (GTDB taxonomy): Bacteria > Actinomycetota > Actinomycetes > Mycobacteriales > Mycobacteriaceae > Nocardia > Nocardia neocaledoniensis. The sequence goes on from NZ_QGTL01000002.1 coordinate 653,027, forward strand.
GTGCGGCAATGGATCGACGAGTTGTCGATGCGTTGGATCGCCGGGTCGTGTCAGCAGGAGGACCTGATACGTCCCGCCGGTCCAACCGGCAGACCGTGACTCGTCGATCACACGGGCGATCTTCCGGTCCATCAGATCAGAGGAGGCACGAAGTCGATCCGCAGAGGCCTCCGACCAATCGACGTTGTCACGCCGATGTTGAATACGCGGGATATCAACCTGGACACAGGAGTCGACGTAGAAGGCGAGACGGTCGACGGGCCGAAAGAATCGACCTGGCTGACATACATACGCGAAGCTTCGCTGATACAGCGGCCAGGCATCTTTCGCGGCCACAACAGCCGTGTCAGCAACTGCGATTGGACGCTTCGCGTACTGATCCATCGCGGTGCTCACCTCCCGCAGCCACTTGGCCGCCGACACATCGATGAACCCTGCGACCTCTAGAACTCGGCGGATCTCAAAAGGAACGTCGACATTCAACAAGCTGTCGTGATGCGCCAGCCGGTTCCGGAACTTGCGGACACCCTCGACGGCGGCTGCGAGTTGCTTGCGCTGGCCAGTCGAGTAGGGGAACGCACGATGAAGGCAGTCGCGCCAGAGTTGTTCGTACTTCCGACCGAGCAGGCCGGACCAGAATCCGAAGCTGAGACCCGCCACGATCTGGTGACGCGACTCGCGATTCATCGGACGTAGGCGCATTCGCACCGTGTCGACGGCGACGGACAGGTCAGCACCGTCCGGGACCGGCATCAGGAACCACGGGATGCCTGTCGTAGCCTCATCGAAATGGGCTCGAAGCTCTCGATCGAGAGCATTGCGAAGCAGCACCTCGAGATGCCCGACCACCTCGAACGACACGGCCGCGGTTCGGCTCGACCATGCGTAGAGCTCTAGAGCGGCTACCCGGTCACCATCAGCAACCCTGAGAAACGGGTCGAGCCTGTGCTCGGACAGCAGGCCCCACACATCGGTCGCGACATAGTCCTCTGGCACCCGTGGATGCTATCCTGTTGAGGAACGCCCCAGTGTCGCCTCTGAAGCAATTCATGCGCCTGGGGCTCCTTCAATTCACCCCAGGCGCAACGGATTACACGTTGAAGCGGAACTCCACGACGTCGCCGTCCGCCATGACGTAATCCTTACCTTCCATACGAACCTTGCCCGCCGCCTTGGCAGCGGCCATGGAACCCGCCTCGACCAGGTCGTCGAAGGCGACGAGTTCGGCCTTGATGAAGCCGCGTTCGAAGTCGGTGTGGATGACGCCGGCGGCCTTGGGGGCCGTGTCGCCCTGGTGGATGGTCCAGGCTCGGGCTTCCTTGGGGCCTGCGGTGAGGTAGGTCTGCAGGCCGAGGGTGTGGAAGCCGGCGCGGGCCAGGGCGTGCAGGCCGGGCTCGGTCTGGCCGATGGACTCGAGGAGTTCGAGGGCGGACTCGTCGTCGAGTTCGAGGAGTTCGGCTTCGACCTTGGCGTCGAGGAAGACGGCGTCGGCGGGGGCGACGGCGGCCTTCAGCTCGGCGACCTTGGCCTCGTCGGTGAGCACCGACTCGTCGGCGTTGAAGACGTAGAGGAACGGCTTGATGGTGAGCAGCGACAGTTCGCGCAGCAGCTCGCCGTCGACCTTCTTGCCCGCCGCGAACAGGGTGGTGCCCTCGTTCAGGAACTCCTGGGCCGTCTTGGCGGCGTCGAGCAGGGGCTTGCGGTCCTTCTTGACCTTGGCTTCCTTCTCGAGGCGCGGAATGGCCTTCTCGAGGGTCTGCAGGTCGGCGAGGATGAGCTCGGTTTCGATGACCTCGATGTCGGCGGTGGGATCGACGCGACCGTCGACGTGCACCACGTCGTCGTCGGCGAACACGCGCACCACCTGGCAGATGGCGTCGGCCTCACGGATGTTGGCCAGGAACTTGTTGCCCAGGCCCGCGCCCTCGGAGGCGCCCTTCACGATGCCCGCGATGTCGACGAACGACACGACGGCGGGGACGATCTTCTCGGAACCGAAGATCTCGGCCAGCTTGTCCAGACGCGGGTCCGGCAGCGGGACCACGCCGACGTTGGGCTCGATGGTCGCGAACGGGTAGTTCGCGGCCAGCACGTCGTTCTTGGTCAGCGCGTTGAACAGCGTCGACTTTCCGACGTTGGGCAGGCCGACGATTCCGAGGGTGAGGCTCACGAGGATCAGAGTCTACGCGGTGCGCACGGTCACGAGACCACCGGAACCCGCCCCGCACGCGCGGAGCGGGTCGACGGCGATCACGGGACCAGGACGACCTTGCCCAGGTTGGCGCGCTGCTCGATGACGGCGTGCGCGGCGGCCGCGTCGTCGAGGGCGAACTCGGCGTGCACGACGGGGTGCAGCAGGCCGGAGGCGTAGTACTGCCACACCTCCTGGCGCAGGTCCTCGTAGCGGGCGGGGTCGCGCTGGGCGAGGCGGCCGATGCGGAAACCGGACAGGGTCTTGCCGCCCGCGAGCAGGTCCTCGGTGTCGATGGGCCCGCCGCCGGTGCCGTAGGTGACCACACGACCACCCTCGGCGAGCGCGCCGAAGGTGGCGCCGAGGCCGGTGCCGCCGACGCCGTCGAGGGCGAAGTCGGCCTGCTTGGCGGTGAGCAGCTGGTCGTAGGTGACGACCTCGTCGGCGCCGAGGCCGCGCACGAAATCGGCCTTGGCCTCGTCGGACACGGCGGCGACGACCCACCCGGCGCCGCGCACGCGCGCCAGCTGCACGGCGAGGTGGCCGACACCACCGGCGGCGGCGGTGACCAGGGCGGTCTCACCCTCGCGGGGCGCGGCGGTGTCGAGCGCGCCGAGCGCGACCAGACCGCTGCGCATCAACGCGACGGCGTCGACGGCGGACGCGCCGTCGGGGATGGCCGAGGCCTGATCGGCGGGCAGCACGACGTACTCGGCGTACGCGTCGGCGCACAGGCCGACGACGCGGTAGCCGGGGGCGTACCCGTCGACGCCGTCACCGACCGCGACGACCTCACCGGCCACCTCGGCGCGCAGCTGCTGGGGCACCTCGGCGCTGATCCGCCGGATCGCCGACAGGGTGACGCCGATCGCCTCGACCTTCACCAACAGCTCACCCGGCCCGGCGACAGGCATCTCGGCCGCGACGACCTCGAGCACCTCCGGACCACCGCTGCGCTCGTACCGAACTCGCCGCATGACACCTCCTGAGAATGGGACGAAGGGCAAACGGTAACCGGCGAAGTGCGCGTTCCCACAGCTCTCGGGCCCGGTGAGTGCTACATCTCACCGCGACGTTTCGAACGCGGAGAGCACTTTCACGCTGGTCGCCGGCACCCTTCCCGGCGTAGCGTTACGGCTATGGAGGCGTCCACGGAGGTGGTGACCGCGGCTCCGGCGCCGCTGCTGCGCGCGTTCATCGACCGCTACATCGGCTACCGGCTGACCGGCTTCGAGCCCGGCCTGCACCGGGGCCTGCCCTCACGCCACATGACCTTCATCGTGGCCGTCGGCCCCACCATCGACGTCATCGAGCAGACCGACCCGCGCCAGGCCCCCGGCAACTACCGGTGCGTGCTGAGCGGTCTGCAGGCGAGTCCGGCGATGATCGCGCACACCGGCTTCCAGGAGGGGGTCGCGATCGAGTTGACCCCGCTGGGCAGCCGGGTGCTGTTCGGGATGCCCGCCAGCGAGCTGTGGGACGTTTCGATCGAATGCACCGACGCCCACCGGCATCTCGGCGACCAACTCGCCGATGCCGTGCAGTCACACCAGGATTGGCCGGGCCGCTTCGCCGCCTGCGACCGGGCGCTCACCGCGGCCGCGCGGACGGACACCCTCGCCGGACCCGAGATCACCTGGGCCTGGCGCGCTCTCGTCGGCAGCGGCGGCACCTGCGAGATCACCCCGCTGGCCGACCGGATCGGCTGGAGCCGTCAGCACCTGACCCGCAAGTTCACCGCCGAGTTCGGCGCGAGCCCGAAACTGGCGGCCAGGATCATCCGCTTCGAACGGGCGCGGCGCATGCTGGCGAGCACTCCCTCCTATATCTCCATCGCGCAGGTCGCCGCCACCTGCGGCTACTACGACCAGGCTCACCTCAATCGCGACTTCGCCGAGCTGGCCGGTTGTGCCCCCACCACCTGGCTCGCGGAGGAGATTCCATCCGTCCAAGACCCGGACGCCGAGGAAGCGCGAGGCTGAGGACATGGCTACTTCAACGAACACCCAGACCGCGATCTGGCCGTGCCTCGCCTTCGACGACGCGCGCGCCATGATCGAATTCCTCACCAACGCTTTCGGTTTCGAACAGGTCGCGCTGTACGCCCGCGAGGACGACGCGTCGGTCGTCGAGCACGGCGAACTGCGCTGGCCCGGGGGCGGCGGCATCATGTTCGGCTCCACCGGCCGCGACGACAGCCCCTTCGGCACCCGCCCGGCCGGGGCCGCCTCGCTGTACCTGGTCACCGACGAACCCGACGCCCTGCACGACCGCGCCAAGGCCGCGGGCGCGACCGTGATCCGCGGGCTGCGCGACGAGGACTACGGCTCGCGCGGGTTCAGCGTCGCCGACCCCGAGGGCAACCTGTGGAGCTTCGGCACGTACCGCGGCGAGTGAGTTCCTGAACAAAATTTCATCTTGCGCACGATGGGGCCTGAATCTCTCCGGCGCTGATCGGGCATCGGCTACGTTGTTCGATGTTTCACCCGAGGCTCTGCGCCTTATACCAGGAGAGTTGAGTCATGGCGACCATCGAATATCTGCGGACCGATCCGGATTTGCCTCCGGTCGGTGTCGTCGATCGCACCCCGATCACGCCCGCGAAGAAGGCCGTGTTCGCGGGGATCGCCGTGCTCGGCGCCATCGCCTGGGCGATCCTCGCGTTCGTCCGCGGCGAGTCGGTCAACGCGGTGTGGATCGTCATCGCGGCGGTCTGTACCTACATCATCGCGTACCGCTTCTACGCGCGGTTCATCGAATGGAAGATCACCAAGCCGCGCGACGACGTCGCCACCCCGGCTGAGATCTACGACAACGGCAAAGACTTCATGCCGATGGATCGCCGGGTGCTCTACGGCCACCACTTCGCCGCGATCGCCGGCGCCGGGCCGCTGGTCGGCCCGGTGCTGGCCGCGCAGATGGGTTATCTGCCGGGCACCATCTGGATCGTGGTCGGCGTGGTGCTCGCCGGCGCGGTGCAGGACTACCTGGTGCTGTGGGCCTCGACCCGCCGTCGCGGCCGCAGCCTCGGGCAGATGGCGCGCGACGAGCTCGGCGCCGTCGGCGGTGTGGCCGCGATCGTCGCGATCCTGGCCATCATGACCATCTTGCTCGCGGTGCTCGCGCTGGTCGTGGTCAACGCGCTCGGCGAGAGCCCGTGGGGCGTGTTCTCCATCGCGATGACCATTCCGATCGCCCTGTTCATGGGTGTCTACCTGCGGTTCCTGCGGCCCGGCAAGGTCGGCGAGGTCTCCGCGATCGGCATCGTGCTGCTGCTGGCCGCGATCATCGGCGGCGGCTGGGTCTCGGAGACCGAGTGGGGCGCCGACTGGTTCACCCTCTCGCGCACCACCATCGCCTGGTGCCTGATCGCCTACGGCTTCTTCGCCTCGGTGCTGCCGGTGTGGCTGCTGCTCGCCCCGCGCGACTACCTGTCCACGTTCATGAAGGTCGGCACCATCGTGCTGCTGGCCGCGGGCATCCTGATCACCATGCCGGTGCTGAAGGCGCCCGCGATCTCCGAATTCGCCTCCAGCGGTACGGGTCCGGCCTTCGCGGGCAGCCTGTTCCCGTTCCTGTTCATCACCATCGCCTGCGGCGCGCTGTCCGGTTTCCACGCGCTGGTGTCGTCGGGGACCACGCCGAAGCTGCTGGCCAAGGAATCCAACGCCAAGATGATCGGCTACGGCGGCATGCTGATGGAGTCGTTCGTCGCGGTGATGGCGATCATCACAGCCTCGATCATCGATCAGCACCTGTACTTCGGCATGAACGCTTCGGCCGGCCTCACCGGCGGCACCGCCGAGGGCGCGGCCAAGTTCACCAACTCGCTCGGCCTGTCCGGCCCGCCCGCGACGCCGGAGCTGTTCGCCGACGCGGCCTCCGACGTGGGCGAGAACTCGATCGTCTCGCGCACCGGTGGCGCGCCGACGCTGGCGGTCGGCATCTCCGAGGTGTTCCACCAGTTCCTCGGCGGCGAGTCGATGAAGGCGTTCTGGTACCACTTCGCGATCATGTTCGAGGCGCTGTTCATCCTCACCACCATCGACGCGGGCACCCGTGTCGCGCGGTTCCTGGTCTCGGACGCGCTGGGCAACTTCGGCGGCGGCTTCAAGAAGTTCCGTGATCCGTCCTGGCGGGTGGGCGCGTGGCTGTGCTCGGTGCTGGTCGTCGCGGGCTGGGGCAGCGTGCTGCTGATGGGCGTCAACGATCCGTTCGGCGGCATCAACGCGCTCTACCCGCTGTTCGGTATCGCCAACCAGCTGCTGGCCGCGATCGCGCTGACCATCGTGCTGACGATCATCGTCAAGCGCGGCCAGTGGAAGTGGGCCTGGATTCCGGGCATCCCGCTGGCCTGGGACCTGCTGGTCACCATGACCGCGTCGTGGCAGAAGATCTTCTCCGACGATCCCAAGCTCGGCTACTGGAAGCAGCACAGCCTGTGCCAGGCGGCCAAGGACGCCGGGAAGGGCTGTCTGACGGCCAAGACACCGGAACAGGTCGACATCGCGATCCGCAACACCTTCATCCAGGGCACGCTCTCGATCGTGTTCGCGGTACTGGTGCTGATCGTGGCCGTGGTCGGCGCGATCGTGTGCGCGAAGGCCATCCGCTCGGGCACGGTGACGAGCACCGAGACCGAGGAGCAGCCGTCGAAGATCTTCTCGCCCAGCGGTTTCCTCGCGACCTCGGCGGAGAAGGACGTGCAGAAGGAGTGGGACGTGCTCATCGCCGAGGGCAAGGTGAGCGCGCCCGGATCGGCGCACGTGTCGTGAGTGTGACGCGGGATGCGGACGGCCGGTTCGTCGGACCGGCCGTCCGCTCCCGTCCCGATTCGCCGCCCCGCGCACTGCTGACCCGGGTGTGGGGCGGTGTGCGCGGCGTCGCCCGGTGGTACAGCGCGATCAACGGCGGCCAGGACTATCAGCGCTACGTCGATCATCTGCGCCGCAACCATCCCGGCTGCCCGGTCCCGAGCGAGAAGCAGTACTGGCGCGACCGCTACGACGAAGCCGAACGCAACCCGACCACCCGCTGCTGCTGACGGTGTTCGACGCCCAGGTGGTCATGGCCGATTTCCGCTAGCGGCGCGTTCCGGAGACGGGCATCGTGGAACGCGTGACGATCACGGCGATGGACTTCGAGCGCTGCTACCGGGCGGTCTCGACCCGCGACGCCCGGTTCGACGGGCAGTTCTTCACGGCGGTGCGCACCACCGGCATCTACTGCCGTCCCTCCTGCCCGGCGATCACGCCCAAGCGGGTCAATGTGTCGTTCCTGCCGACCGCGGCGGCGGCACAGCAGGCCGGGTACCGGGCCTGCCGCCGGTGTCTGCCCGACGCCGCGCCCGGCTCGCCGCTGTGGAACGTCCGCGCCGACCTGGCCGCACGGGCCATGCGGTTGATCGGTGACGGGGTGATCGAGCGCGGTGGGGTGCCCGCGCTGGCCGCGACGCTCGGCTATTCGCCGCGGCAGCTCACGCGGGTGCTCACCACCGAACTCGGCGCCGGTCCGCTCGCGCTGGCCAGGGCCCATCGCGCGCACACCGCGCGGCTGCTCATCCAGACCACCGAGATGTCGATGTCGGATATCGCGTTCGCGGCCGGATTCACCAGCATTCGCCAGTTCAACGACACCGTGCGCGAGGTGTTCGCGGTGAGCCCGACCGCCATGCGCACCGAGACGCGGCGGTCCGCGCGCGCCGATGTCGTCGCGCCCGCGACACCCGGCGTGCTGACCCTGCGCCTGCCCTACCGCGAACCGATCGACACCGGGTGGCTGGCCTGGTTCCTGTCGTCGCATACGGTGCCCGGGCTGGAGCTGTGGGAGGACGGCGTGTACACGCGCGGTCTGCGAACTCCGCACGGGCACGCGACTGTTCGGCTGTCGTTCCAGCCGGGTCACGTGCGGGCCGAACTCGCGCTGCGGGACATGCGTGACCTGGCGCCGACGGTGGCGAGGGTGCGTCATCTGCTGGATCTGGACGCCGATCCGGTGGGGATCGATGAGGGGCTGGGGATTGATCCCGTCCCGGGATGGACACCGGGAATCAGGGTTCCCGGTTGCCTCGATGGACCGGAATTGTTGTTGCGCACCATGATCGGGCAGCAGATCTCGGTGCGCGCGGCGGCGACGCATACCGCGCGGCTGGTCGAGGCGCTCGGCGAGCGGGTCGACGGAGCGGTGCTGTTTCCGACGCCCGAGGCGGTGGCCGAGCACGGTGCCGAGGTGCTGACCGGGCCAGCCCGCCGCGTGGCGGCCATCGTGTCCGCGGCCAGGGCGGTCGCCGACGGCGAGGTGGTGATGCACGCCGGGCGCACTTCCGCCGACCTGCGCCGTGACCTGCTCGCGCTCGACGGCGTCGGCCCGTGGACGGCGGACTACGTCACCATGCGCTCGCTCGCCGATCCCGACATCCTGCTCGACACGGACCTGGTGGTGCGTCAGGGCGCGGCGCACGCCGGCCTCGATCTCGCGGATTCCGCGCGCTGGGCGCCGTGGCGTTCTTATCTCTCGATGCACCTGTGGAAGATCGCGCTCGTCCAGCGCGGCGTCCTCCCCGCCTGACCCTCTCCTCGGAAGCGAATCATCATGACCTCCACTACGACTCGACTCGCCGACGTGGCGACCGTCGATACGCCGATCGGCCCGTTCACGGCGATCGTCGACGGCGACGGCGCGGTCCTGGCCTCGGGCTGGACCGCCGAGCCCGGCGAATTGACCAGCGTCGTCCACCCCTCGCTGCGGCCGGGCGAGCTGCGTGAGCGTGCCTCGCTCGGCGCCGTCACGCGCGCGATCCTCGACTATCACGCCGGCGACCTGACCGCCATCGATACGATTCCGGTCCGTCAGCACTCGGGCGAGTTCCTGCTCCACGCATGGGACGTGCTGCGCAAGGTGCCCGCGGGCGAACCGGTGACCTACACCGAGTTCGCCGGCCTGTCCGGCCGGCCCGCGGCGACCAGGGCGGCCGCCAATGCCTGTGCGCGCAATGCGGCGGCGTTGTTCGTGCCGTGCCACCGAGTGTTTCGTATCGGCGGCGCGCTCGGCGGATTCCGCTGGGGTCTGCCGGTGAAGCGGTGGTTGCTCGACCACGAGGGGTAGGCATCCCGCCGGCGGCGGGATTCTCGACAGGTGCCGTGCTCTCTCCGACATCGCCGGGACGAAGGTGAACGGCGAGCCCGCGATAGCCGAGCGCGGTCGTAGCAGACCAGTAATCGACAGCTGGCTCTTTCGCTCGGGTCCAGTTGTGCGGATGCTGAGACGCATGCTCACTCGTCGCCTGGTCGCGCTCTACGTCGGTCTCTGGTTGTACGGGACGTCGATGGCGGTGATGATCCGGGCCGGGCTCGGGCTCGATCCGTGGGACGTCTTCCATCAGGGCGTCGCCGCGCACGTGCCGTTGAGTTTCGGCGCGGTGACGGCGCTGACCGGCGTCGCGGTCCTGCTCGCGTGGATCCCGCTGCGCCAGCGGCCCGGGCTCGGCACGATCAGCAACGTCGTCGTGATCGCCATCGCGGTGGACGTGGGATTGTGGCTGATCCCGACCGCGGAGGCGCTGTGGGTGCGGGTGCTGGCGATGATCGTGGCGGTGGTCGTCAACGCCGCGGCCACCGTGCTGTACATCGGCGCAGGCATGGGTCCAGGCCCCCGCGATGGCCTGATGACTGGACTGGTCGCCCGCACCGGTTGGCCGGTCTGGTCCGTACGCACCGGCATCGAGGCCACCGTGCTCATCACCGGTTGGCTGCTCGGCGGCAGCGTGGGCATCGGCACCCTGGTCTACGCCTTCGGCATCGGACCGCTGATCCAGCTGATGATCCCGTACCTCGACGGGTGGTTGCCCGGGTTCGAACAGCCCGCCGACCGCACGACCAGCACCGACCAGGTGCCGGAGCCGACGACCTGAGCCGCGCCCGCCCAGCGCGGATCGCGGTCGCCCTACCGCACGCCCCGCCGGATTCAATGGGCCAGTCCGGCCATACGCCTACCCAGGCTCGACAGGCGCAGCGTCGTACGCCTCGCCCGATTCAGGGTCGCACTGCCAGCCCTGCCAGGGCCGGGGCCAGCTAGGGTCGGCTGGCACCACCGTTCAGAGGAGGGGCCGATGCGGACGCACGGATGGGCGGGCACCACGCCGGGCAATGATGACGAAGCGCGTGAGCGGATTCTGGCTGCCGCCCGTGCGGCCGTCCAGCGTTCCGGTGGGGAGTTCACCATGGCCGAGATCGCGCGGGAGCTCGGCGTCACCCGGCAGACGGTCTACCGCTACTTCGCCAATGCCGATGCGCTGCTGGCCGCCACCGCGCTGGCCGAAGCCGAGCGATTTCTCGATGTGCTCGCCGCGCATCTCGATCAGATCCGTGATCCGGCCGACGCGGTCGTCGAAGGCATCGCCTACACCCTCGAATGTCTGCCCGAGGATCGCTATCTCGGCTTGCTGCTGACGCCTGGCCGTGTGGGCGCGCTCTCCGCGGGAGTCACCTCCGACACCGCGCGTGCCTTCGGCCGGTCCTTCCTCGAGCGTTTCGCCGTCGACTGGGACGGCGCCGGTATCGACAGCGCTCGCCTCGACGAGCTGGTCGAGCACATGCTGCGCGTCGTCCAGTCGTTCGTTCTCGATCCGGGGCGGCCACCTCGGCGCGGCGCGGAACTTCGCGCGTACCTCACCACCTGGGTCGCGCCCGCCCTGAACGCCTTTCAGGCGCCTGAGTAGCCGGGGCCTGTCATGCGACGGTGGCTTTCAGGTGAGAACCCGAGCGGCCGCGGACGACGTGCAGGCGGCTCGGAATCCGCTGGCGCATCTCGTCCACGTGACTGACTACCCCGACCACACGACCGCCCGCGCGGAGCTCGTCGAGGACTCCCATCACCGCGTCGAGCGTGTCGGCGTCGAGACTGCCGAAGCCCTCGTCGATGAACAGCGTGTCCAGGACCAGGCCGCCGCTCTCGGCCGCCACGACATCGGCCAGGCCGAGCGCCAGCGCCAGCGAGGCCATGAAGGTCTCGCCGCCGGAGAGGGTCTTGGCCGAACGGACCGCGCCGGTGTAGTCGTCGCGGACGTCGAGGCCGAGGCCGCCGCGCCGGCCGCGCGGACCCGCCTTGTCGGAATGGACGAATTCGTAACGGCCACCGGACATCCGGCGCAACCGCAGGGAACCCGCGACCGCTACCTCCTCGAGCCGGGCCGCGAGTACGTAGGACCGCAACGACATCCGGCGATTGTTCTCGCCGCGCCCGGCGACCACCTCGGCCAGCGTGGCCAGCTCGTCGAAGTCGCGCTGCTTGGGCGCGATCCGCTCGACCTCCGCCCACAACTGGGTGCCGAGCTGTTCGAGCTGGGCCACCCGCTCCGTCGCCGCCGACTGCGCGGACACCGCCTCGGTGAGGGCCCGCTGGGCCTGCGCGAACCGCTGCTCCATCGCGTCGAGATCGCCGGGCGTCTGCTCGGCGACCGCGCGGATACCCGGTTCCGCCAGCACCGCCTCGGCATGAGCACGCGCCCGATCCGCGGCGGTGAGCTCGGCCTCGAGCGCCGCCTGCTGTTGCGCGGTGCGGGCCAGCGCGGTGACCACCTTCGCGTACGCGGTGAGCAACGCGATGTCGTCGCGCGGCGTGGCGGGTTCGACCTCGGGTTCCGGTTCGTCGTCGAACGATTCCTCGTCGAAAAGATCGAAGAGAGTAGGCATCTCGGGCTCAACGCGAACAGCGCGCCCACCTCGCCCGGACCGAGCCTTCGGCGTGTCGCCGTCTCCAGCGGCACCGTCCTCCGCGGCAGCCGAACCCTGGTCGGTTCGTGTGCCGGACTCGGTGTCAGCAGCGGACGCCCTTGGCGCGCCGCTGTTCTCCCCGGTCGGCGCTCCTGTGGAAGTGATCGCCGCGGACCCACCGGCCGTGCCTCCTTGCCCGGCAGCCACGTCACCGGAACGCCTGCCCGCCGGAGCGGCGTCGGCTGTGGACGCGGCGGTCGCTTCATCGTCCGCGGGGGCAGCCTCGCCGGCACCTGCCTCCGCACCGGCGTGGGCCGTGGGTGCGGCAGTCGCGGCGGGGTCCTGCGCGCCGCTCGCGCGGGGCGCCTTGTCGGCCGCGGGTCCGGGCGTGGCGGCAGGGTCCTGCGCACCGTTCGCGCGGGCTGCCTCGCCAGCACCTACCTCCGCAGCGGTAGCGTCGACCGTGGGCGCGGCAGCCGCAACGGGGTCATGCGCGCCGCTCGCGGGGGCAGCCTCACCTGCACGTGCGTCCACAGCGGCCGCGTCGACAGTGGGTGCGGTAGTCACAGCGGGGTCATGTGCGCCGTTCGCGGGGGAGGTGGCGGCTGGGCTTCCCGCTGGTTCGTAGCCTTCCGGCACGAAACCTGCTGCGCGGGCCAGGTTTTCCACGCGGGTGGCGATCTGGCGGACGGACTCGCGGGCGGCGGATTCGTCGGTGCGGGCGGTGCGCAGGGCGGTGGCGGCGGCGATGAGGGATTCGAGGCGGGCGGTCCGGGCTTCGACGGTGTGGTCGGCGCCCGCGGCGGTGCGTAGACGGAGGGTGAGTTCGTCGAGGCGGGCGCGGGTCGTGGCGATGTTCGCGGTGACGGTGCCCAGGCGGGCGTCGAGGTCGCGGGACCGCTCGTGCAGCGCGGTTTCCTCGGCGCGCAGGGTGTCGAGGCCGGTCGTCAGCGCCGGGACGCGGTCGGCGGTGTCGGCGGCGTCGTCGAAGCGGTGGGTGGCGGTGCGGACGGCCTCGGCCAAGACCACCGGGTCGGCGTCGCCACCCCGTGCGGTGAGCGCCTCGATCTCGCGTTCGAGTGTGCCGATCCGCTCGGCGATCCGGTCGCGCGCGGCCTCGGCGGCCCGTTCGTCGGCGGTGGCCGCGTCTTCGGCGTCCTTCGACACGGCGTCGTCGGTCGGCCGCGCAGGCTCGGGATGGTCGGCGGACCCGCACACCGCGCACGGCGCGCCCTCGGCGAGCGCGCCCGCGAGTTCGGCGGCCATCCCGGCCAGGCGCCGCTTCCGCAGGTCGAGGACTCGTTCGCGCGCGTCGAGATGGGTCGCGCGCGCGGCATCGAACTCGGCCCGCGCGCGATCCAGAGCCGGTCGCTGTCTGGCCAATTCGACCGCGGCCGCCGCCGACTCCTGCCACTTGCCCAACTCGGTCCGCAGCCCTGGCAGGGCGGCGGCGGCATCCGTGGCCTCCCGCAGCTGCTCCTCCGCCGCGGCGATCGCCGCGGGCAGCTCGGCCCGCCGTCGCGCCAGCGTGCTCGCTTGCTCGCCGAGCCGGGTCGCCTCCGATTCGTGCGCCGCGAGGTCGGCGCCGAGCTGCACGACGAGATCGACCTCGGCTTGCACGTCACCGAGCACACCGAGCTGCGCATTCCACTGGCTCATCGCCGCATCGAGGTCACCCTCGACATCGCGGACCGCGCGATTTGCCACGGGCGTTCCCTGTGCCACAAGGGATCCACCCGCGGAAGCGGCAACCACGCCCTGCGATCGAACCGCGCTCGCGGCCGAAGCCCCCGGACTGCGGATGTCCTTCGACGGCGTCGTCTCACCCACAGACCGTGGCCTGGCCACAAGCGGGCCGTCCGCAAGCCGCGAGCCGTCCACTGACCGCGGGTCACTCAGCGACGGCGAGCCGCCCGCGAGCTCGGTGCCGCCCACACCTGCCGTGCGCTCAGGGCTCGGCGATCGCCCGGCCTCGGCCGCATCGAGCTCGAACAGCTCGTCCTCGTAGACGATGCGCAGCAGGCCGACGCCCGCGATGTCCGCCGCCTCGTCGGCGCTGAGCCGTACCGCCAGGTCACCGGCGACGGCGCGGGTGGCGGTCTCGGCGCGGCGCAAATGGCGCACGGCCGACCGCGCCTCGTCGATCGCCTGGGCAACCGGCTCCGCGCGGCGCGCCTGCTCGAGCTCGTTCGCCAGTTCGGCGCGCCGGGCCGCGCCTGCGGTGTGGGCGGCGAGTTCCGCGCGGGCGGCTGTCATCCTGGCGTGCAGTTCGGTGACGCGCCGCTGCTCCTCCGCCTCGGTGCGCGCCTCGGCCGATTCCTTGTGGCGCAGTTCGACGTTCGTGTTCGCCTCAGCCAGTTCGGTGCGCGCCTTCGCCAGCAACTCCTGCGACCAGGTCACCGCGTCGGCCACGCCGATCGACTCGGCGCCGCCGTACCCCGCGGCCATGCCGACCTTGGTGATCAACCGATCGATGCCCTGTTTGCGGGTGTCCAGATCGGCGGCCGCGGCGCGGCGGCGATCGGCGAGCCACTGCTCGGCGGTGCCGAAACGCTGGGTGTCGAAGAGCTTTTCGAGCAGCTTCTCGCGCTCTTCGTTCTCCGCGCAGAGGAACCTGGCGAAATCGCCCTGCGGCAGCAGCACCACCTGGAAGAACTGCTCGGCGCTCATCCCGAGCAGCCGCAACACCTCGTCCCCCACGTCGGTGATCCGGGACAGGCTCTCCCCGGACCCGTCGAGCCATTCGAGCGTGGCCTTGGCCTGGACCTCGCGGGTCTTGCCGCTGTCGCGCAAGCTGGGCCGTTCGAAGGCCGGGCTGCGGGTGAGCCGCAGGTGCCGACCACCCAGCGTCGCCTCCAGGGTGACCAGTGGCGGGGTCTGCGGGTCGGCGTGGTCGGAATGCAGCCGCTTCGTCTCACCCCGCGCTCCGGGAACGCGGCCGTAGAGCGCGAACGCGATCGCGTCGAGCACGGTGGTCTTGCCCGCGCCGGTGTGCCCGTGCAGCAGGAACAGCCCGTCGGTGCCGAGCGCGTCGAAATCGACGACGGTAGCCTCGGCGAACGGGCCGAACGCGACCATCTCCAGTCGGTGCAGCCTCATGCCGCACCGCCGTCGATCTGTTCCCGCCCGGTCGCACCGCGCGGGGCGCTCACGCGATCGCTTCTGTCAGGTCGGTGTCGGACGCCGGGGACACACGGGCCGCGTCGGATTCGCGGACCGCGGCGGCGAGCGCCCGCTCCACCCATGCCATCTCCCCCTCGGTCGGTGTGCCACGCACGTCGGTCAGGAAGCTCGCCGCCACCTCCACATCGCGGCGGCCGTGCACCCGCTCGCGATAGCGCAGCTCCGGATTGCCTTCCGGGCGCGCCCATTCCACGTGGACCGCGTGCGGGAACCGCTCGCGCAGCTTACGCATCGGGTCCACCGGGCGCGCGCTGTCGGTGAGGGTGGCAGAGACGTAATGCTGTTCGGCCTCGGCGAATCCGGCGTCGGTGAGCAGCTCGTCGAGGGTGCCGGTGAGCCTGCTCAGCCCGCGCACCAGCGGCAGCTCGTGTCTGCGTACCTCGCCGAGCCCGTCGGCGTCGAGGTCGAGGATCCAGACCGCCTTGCGGTGGGAGTTCTCGGCGAACGAGTACGGCAGCGGAGAACCGCTGTAGCGCACCGACTCCGACAGCGTCTGCGGTGAGTGCAGGTGGCCTAGGGCCACGTAGTCGATGCCGTCGAACGACGACATCGGCACCGTCTCCACCCCGCCCACCGAGATCGACCGCTCCGAGCCGGTCGCCTCCCCGCCGACGACGAACGCGTGCGCCAGCACCACCGAGCGCGTGCCCGGCCTGCCCGCGAGATCGGCGCGGATACGGCTCATCGCGGCGTCGAGGATCTCCGCGTGTGAACGGGCCTGCGGCACCCCGAGTTCCACACGGGTGATCTCCGGCTCCAGGTACGGGATGCCGTAGAAGGCCACGGCGCCGTGGGCGTCGGGCAGCAGGACCGGCCGGTCGGCGTCGGCCACCCTGGTGCACAGATGCAGCCCGCCCGCCGCGGCGAAGCTGGCGCCGGCGCCGAGCCGGGCGGGGGAATCGTGATTGCCGGAGGTGGCGACGATCCGCGCACCCGCGGCCCTGATCGCCTCGAAACCGCTGTTGCAGACGGCGATGGCGTCGGCGTTCGGGATGGACCGGTCGTAGACATCGCCGGGAACGACCACCACATCGACGGATTCGGCCGCGACCAGTTCCGCGATCGCGGCCAGCACCCGTGCCTGATCGGCAAGGAGGTCGACACCGTGGAAGGTGCGCCCGATGTGCCAGTCGGAGGTGTGCAGGATCCGCATGCCGCGAAACTTAGGCCACACCACCGACAGAATTCAATCGACGCACTACGCGGGTGTCGTTCACCACGCCCAGGTTGCCCGGCGATTGCGAGTTTGTCGGTGCCCTGGGGCACTATCGCCGCTATGACCGCCTCGATGCTCGTCGCGCTCGTCCTGGTATTCGCCGCCGGATTCGGTCTCGGCTGGTTGGGGCATTCCGCCCGCGGCGGGCAACGCGCCGCCGTGGCGGAGGCCCGGCTCGCCGCGGCGAGTGACAATCAGCGGTTGCTGCAGCGCTCGCTGCAGGCCGCGAACGAGGACGCGGCGCGCAGGCATTCGGCCGCGGTCGGCGCGCTGGTCGATCCGTTGCGCGACGCGGTCGGCGCGCTGGAACAGCACATCCGCCAGGTCGAGCACCACCGGATCGACGCCTACTCCAGTCTGCGCGAGCAGGTCGCGGGCATGCAGCGCACCTCCCATCAGCTCTCCGACCAGACCGGGCAGCTGGTCGCGGCACTGCGCGCGCCGCAGGTCCGCGGGCGCTGGGGCGAGATCCAGCTGGAGCGGGTCGTCGAACTGGCCGGCATGACGAGGCACTGCGATTTCGACACCCAGGTGCACCGCTCCGGCGGCGACGAGCGCGGCGTGCGGCCCGACCTCGTGGTCCGGCTGGCCGGCGGACGGCACATCGTGGTCGACGCGAAGGTCCCGTTCACCGCCTATCTCGACGCCGCGACCACCGACGATCCCACCGCGCGCGACCGGCTGCTGGCCCGGCACGCCAAGCACCTGCGCGCCCACGTCGACCAGCTGGCCGACAAGGCCTATTGGACGGCCTTCGACCCGGCGCCGGAATTCGTCGTCCTGTTCGTGCCCGGCGACCCGTTCCTCGACGCCGCTCTCACCACCGACGCGGGTCTGCTCGAGTACGCGTTCGGCCGGAACGTGATCCTCGCGACTCCCACCACCCTGATCGCCCTGTTACGCACTGTCGCGTTCAGCTGGCGCCAGGAAGCGCTGTCCCGCGACATGGCAACGGTGCAGCAATTGGGCAAGGAGCTCTACACCCGGGTCGGCACGGTGGCCGAGCATCTGGACAATCTCGGCGTGAATCTCGGTAAGGCCGTTGCCGCTTTCAACGCGACGGTCGGTTCGGTGGAGTCGCGGGTGCTGGTCACGGCACGCCGGATGCACGATCTCGGGATCGCCGATCAGGAGCTTCCGGCAATCCGGCTGACCGAGACCAGACCGCGCGTCGTCGCGTTCGCCGACGCCGAGGATCGACTTTGAGATCCCGTGCCGTAACACCTGCGGGAGCGATGTGCGGTTAGTGTCATAGGGTGGCTGCTTCCCAACGTGCGCGACCCCGGGTGCCCGCGCCGCAACGTTCGATCGTGCCCTCGGTGCCCGGCATCCCCGCCTGGGCCGCGATTGCGCTCGCCGCCGGCATGACGCTGCTGGGGTTCCTGATCGACGCGCTCGGTGGTGAGACCTACCCGACCGGCACCTTCTCGGCGCTGTACGTGCTGGGCTGTGTGCTCGCCGTCTGCGCGGTGCGCTTCCGCGGCCTGTTCTCGGCCATGGTGCTGCCGCCGCTGCTGCTGTTCGTCGCGGTGCCGGTGGCCTGCCAGATGCTGGGTGGCCGCGCGACCACCTCCATCAAAGACGTGCTGATGAACCTGGTCATCCCGCTGGTGGAGCGCTTCCCCACGATGATGCTGGCCACCGTGCTCGTGCTCGCGATCGGCGGCGCCAGGATCGCGATCGCCAAGCGGGCCCCCGCCACCGCCACGGCCGAGCGCCGCGGTGAGCGCAGGACCGAACGCAAGCCGACCCGTCGGCGCCGCACCGCCGCCGATCTCGCCGACACCGGTCGCGGGCGTGGTCGCCGCGGCGCCGCCGTCCTGGACGACCTGGACACCGCCGTGGACATGGCCAGCCCGGCCCGCCGCCCGCAGCGCCAGGCCAAGCGCGCGCCCGCGGCCGATCCCAAGCGCGCCCCGGCCGCCGATTCCAAGCGCGCCGCCGCCGCCGAGCCGCGGCGGGCACCAGCCGCCGCCCGCGCCCCACGGGGCGGCAGGGCGGCAGCCCCGCGCGAGCCGGAGCCGGTGCGCACGCCACGCCGTCGTCCGGACGCGCCGCCGCACCCGCAGCCCACCGTGCGCTACCGCGACCGCGCCGACACCGGCCGCACCGAGCGCCGCAGGCCCGACACCGTGTGAAGACGAGAGAATCCCCCGCCGCAGATGCGACGGGGGATTCTTCGTTGAGGTAAGTCAGGCGTTGCGACGCGAGGCGCGCAGCTCGCGCGGCAGCGCGAACACCAGGGTCTCGTTGGCCGTGGTCACCGGCTGCACCTCGCCGAAGCCGTGCTCGGCGAGCAGGTCGAGCACACCGGTCACCAGGATCTCCGGCACCGAAGCGCCGGAGGTGATGCCGATGGTCTCGACCCCGTCGAGCCAGGCCAGGTCGACCTCGCGGGCGTAGTCGACCAGGTAGGCGGCGCGGGCGCCGGCGCCGAGGGCCACCTCGACCAGCCGCACCGAGTTCGACGAGTTGCGCGAGCCGACCACGATGACCAGATCGCATTCGGGCGCCATCGCCTTCACCGCGGTCTGGCGGTTGGAGGTGGCGTAGCAGATGTCGTCGCTGGGCGGATCCTGCAGCGTCGGGAAGCGTTCGCGCAGCCGGTTCACCGTCTCCATGGTCTCGTCGACCGAGAGCGTGGTCTGCGACAGCCAGATCACCTTCGACGGGTCGCGGACGGTCACCTTGTCCACCGAGTCGGGCCCGTCGACCAGCTGCACGTGTTCGGGCGCCTCGCCCGCCGTGCCCTCGACTTCCTCGTGGCCCTCGTGGCCGATGAGCAGGATGTCGTAGTCGTCGCGGGCGAAGCGCTTGGCTTCCTGGTGCACCTTGGTGACCAGCGGGCAGGTCGCGTCGATGGTGCGCAGGTTCCGTTCGGCGGCGGTCTCGTGCACGATCGGCGCGACGCCGTGCGCGGAGAACACGACGAGCGCGCCCTCGGGCACCTCGTCGGTCTCGTCGACGAAGATCACGCCGCGCTCCCGTAGCGTCTCCACCACGTGCCGGTTGTGCACGATCTCCTTGCGGACGTAGATGGGGGCGCCGTGCTTCTCCAGCGCCTTCTCCACCGTCTCGACCGCACGGTCGACGCCTGCGCAGTAGCCGCGCGGCTCGGCCAGCAGCACGCGCTTGCCACCGGCAGCGGACGCGCCGGCCGAGCGCGCGATACCGACGTTCAAGGGGATTGCCGAGGTCATGCCCCACAGCTTACGTGCGCCGGATGGACGCGATCAGGGCGGATCAAGGGGCATAGGTCACATCACGGCGGTGTGGACCTTTGCATCACACGCGGTTTGCGGCAGGCTGGGACCATGTTCCGTCCTCCGTTCCTGGCCAGGGTCGCCGCAGGCGCCGCGGTCTATGCCTTAGAAGAGACCAGGCGGTTACCCGTCGCCGCGGTCAATTTCCCGATCACCGCGATCAGCCGCGTGCTGCAGACCACCATGCACGTGCAGCAGTTCGTGACCAGTCTCGCGCTCAAGGGCGATCTCGTCTTCGAACGTCTCGGTTCCGCTCCGCAGGAGCAGCCGGAGTGGGTCACCTTCGACGAGGATCTCGCGCCCGAGCCCGCCGCGGCCACCAACGGCCACGCCAGCCGCTTCGACCTCTACACCGAGGACGCCCCGGCCGAGCAGCACAACGGCAAGGCGGCGCCCGCGTCCCTGCTGGTGCTCGAGGACGAGGAACCCGCCGACGAGCCGGCGGAGGTGCAGGCCCCCGAGGTCGCCATCCGCTACGACTACCCGTCGATGACGCTGGCCCAGCTGCGTGCCCGGCTGCGGATGCTGACCGTCGAGGAGCTGGCCCAGCTGCTGGCTTTCGAGCAGCAGACCCGCGCCCGCGCGCCGTTCGTCACCATGCTGACCAACCGGATCGCCACCGTTCAGGCCCAGTAGCCTCCCCCGTCACGAAGTGACCGCAATCGCCGCCGGTTGCGGTCACTTTTGTGTGTGTCGGTACCGCCGCGTATACCTACAGGCATGACTGAGGACGGCTCCGCCGCTGCCGCGCAGGCCGGCGCACCGGGCAGTTCGGCGGACCAGCCGTGGCCGGTGCGTTCGGTCGCGGTGAAGGTGGCGCAGTGGATCGACCGGCTCGGCAGCGTGTGGGTGGAGGGGCAGGTCACCCAGATCAATCTGCGTCCCGGCACCCGCACGGCGTTCCTGGTGCTGCGCGACACCTCGGCGGACATGTCGCTGTCGGTGACGTGCGATCCGGAGTTGTTGCGGCGCAGCCCCGTTCCGCTCACCGAGGGCAGCCGGGTGGTCGTCTACGGCAAGCTGCAGTTCTTCACCGGGCGCGGCACGCTGTCGCTGCGGGTCACCGAGATCCGGCCCGTCGGCATCGGCGAGTTGCTCGCGCGGATCGAACGGCTCAAGGCCCTGCTGGCGGCGGAGGGCCTGTTCGACGCGCGGCGCAAGCGGCCGCTGCCGTTCCTGCCCGGTACCGTCGGGCTGATCACCGGACGGGCCAGCGCCGCCGAGCGCGATGTGCTCACGGTCGCCCAGTCCCGTTGGCCCGCAGTACGTTTCGTCGTCAAGAACACCGCGACCCAGGGGCCGACCGCGGTGCCGCAGATGCTGGAGGCCCTGGCCGCGCTCGACCGCGATCCGGCCGTCGACGTGATCGTGCTCGCCCGCGGCGGCGGCAGCACCGAGGACCTGCTCGCGTTCTCCGACGAGGCGCTGTGCCGCGCCATCGCGGCCGCGACCACGCCGATCGTCAGCGCGATCGGCCACGAACCCGATTCGCCGCTGAGCGATCTCGTCGCCGACGTGCGCGCCGCGACCCCGACCGACGCGGCCAAACGGATCGTCCCCGACGCCGCCGCCGAACTCGCGGGGGTGCGGGAGATGCGTGCCCGCTCGGCCGCCGCGCTGCGCGGCTGGGTGCAGCGCGAGACCCACATCATCGCCCAGTTGCGTTCGCGACCGGTCCTGGCCGACCCGCTGCGCGAGCTGCGACACCGCCACGAGGAGGTGGAGCGGCTGCGGCTGGCGGCCCGGCGCACCGTCGAGCAGACGCTGCGCACCGAGTCGACCGCCGCCGCGCACCTGCGGGAGAAGCTCACCGCCGTGGGTCCCGCCGCGACGCTGGCGCGTGGTTACGCTGTCGTGCAACGCGTCGCCGGTCCCGAACGGCACGTCGTCCGCACCATCGAGGACGCGCCCGCGGGCAGCCAGCTCCGCATCCGGGTGGCCGACGGCGCGGTCAGCGCCGCCGCGCTCGGCACCCAGCGCCTGACACCCGCCACCGACGACAAGGGGAATTGACCGTGCCCGACGCCGGAACCGAGCCCGACACCCTCGCCGAGATCGCCGGTTTCGGCTACGAACGCGCGCGCGACGAACTCGTGAACGTGGTCAAGATGCTCGAGCAGGGCGGCCTCGACCTCGACGACTCGCTGGCCCTGTGGGAGCGCGGCGAGGCGCTGGCCACCCGCTGCGAGCAGCACCTGGCCGGCGCGCGGCAACGGGTCGAGGCGGCCCTGTCGCACGCCGAACCCACCGAGGACTGATCGGCCCGGTTACCCGGGGCGAATCCCACCTTTACGACGCCGAAACACGGGCCGGGCACGCTGGTGCCGTCGGATACCGAGCAGTCGTGGAGGCGCCGTGCCAGTTCTCGTCGACGGGGAGCCCCGAGCCGGGGTGATCGCGCGACTGTGCGCGGAGCTGGGCGCCATCGCCCATTCCACCGAGACCCGCAGGCTGCGCACCAAGAGCCGGGACCGTTTCCTCCAGAACCCGATGCTGCGCGACCTGCTGCGCGGCCGCAACGCCGAGATCTTCATCGCCCCGCGCGACAAGGCCGAGCTGGGCGCCGCGGTCGCCGCCTGCGCCCGGCACCGCGTCCCGATCACCGTGCGCGGCGCGGGCTCCGGGCAGTTCGGTCAGGGTGTGCCGCTGAACGGGGGCGCGGTGATCGATGTCACCGCGCTGGCCGGGGTGATCGGCTGGCACGGCGACCGTGGCCGCCGGGTGCCGACCACCGTCCGCGCGCTCACCGGCACGGTCGTCGCCGACATCGACGCGGCGATCCGCCCGTCCGGCTGGGAACTGCGCATGCATCCCTCGACCGCGCAGAAGGCCACCGTCGGCGGCTACATCGCGGGCGGACACGCCGGCGTCGGCAGCTGCCAGTGGGGCATCCTGCGCGACACCGGCAACATCACCGCGCTGGAAGTGATGACGGTGGAGGAGCATCCGCGCTTGATCGAGGTGCGCGGGCGCGATGTCAACAGCGTGCACCACGCCTACGGCGCCAACGGCATCATCACCGAGGTGGAGCTGCCGGTCGCCCCGGCCTGGGAGTGGCACGAGCTGGTGATCTCGTTCCCGGAATTCGAGCAGGCAGCGCGCTTCTCCGTCGATGTGTGTCACAGCGACGGCGTGCTCAAGAAGGTCGTCTCGCCGCATGCGCATCCGCTGCCGCGCTACTTCCCCGGCCTGTCCGGCCTGGTTCCCGACGGCGAGGCGATGGTGCTGGTGATGGTGGCCGTGCAGTCGGTCACCGATGTGGAGGATCTGGTGCGCGCGAACGGCGGACGGATCCGCTATCGCTGTCTGGAGGGCAAGGGCGCCTACGGCGTTCCGCTGTACGAATTCACCTGGGGCCATTCGCTGTTGCACTATCAGCGCCACGACGAGAACCTCGTCGGGTTGATGGCGCTGTACCCGAGCGAGAACCTGTACGAGTCGATCGTGCGGGTGCACCGCGAGTTCGCCGATCTGGGCCCGCTGCATGTGGAGATGAAGCGGATCGACGGCGGCCTGACGTGTCAGGGTTCGCCCGTGTTCGCGTTCCAGAGCCGTGCGCATCTGGCGGAGGTCACCGAGCGGCTGCAAGGCGCGGGATTGTCGGTGGCCAGTCCGCACACACCGGTGCTAGGCGCGGGCGGCATGAAACCGTGGGGACCGAAGGAGGCGAGTTTCAAGCAGGAATTCGACCCTTACGGCCTGCTCGGCCAGGGCAAGCTCGACGACGCCGTGGCCAGCGACCTCCTCACCTCGACGGCACTGCCCAACAAGGGCTGGTCCTACCGGTTGACCAGCTGAACGTCGCCTAGGCCGATCCGGAGGCGAGGCCGCACGGCCCGCCGCCGGAACTGTCCACATATCCGGCCTTCAACATCTGGATCAACCGGCACAGCGCCTCGTCGACGCTCGCCACGGGCGCGGCCTCCGGTGCCGCGGCGGTTGCTACACCGGTCGGCGCGAGCAGGGCGGCGGCCGTCACGGCCAGGACGGTGATGGTCTTCTTCATGCCGCGACGCTAGGCGTCGTCGCGGGCCGAAGGAACCCGCCAGTTCTGCGGGCTGGACTATTTCGCCAGCGGGGTGGCGGTGGTGACGGCCTCGGCCAGCGTGGTGAACGCCGCCTCGTTGCCCGCGCCGGTGATCAGGACGCGCACCCCGCCCAGGTCGGCGATCCAGGCCGCTTCCTCGGTGGGGTCGGTGTAGAGCACCCATTTCTGCCCGGCGACATCCTGGGTCCCGGTCGCGTAGCGTGAGCCGAGCACGTGCCTGGCCAGCGATTCCTCGGTGGCCGAGGACTGCGAGTACCGCATGTAGGTGCCCTGCGGGGTGATGTAGCCGACCGTGCTCACCGGCCCGCCGCCCGCGGCGACGACCGTGTCGCGGCTGCCCGAGTTCGAGACCCAACCCTGGGGCAGTTCCGGCTTGCGGATCGGGAACGGCAGCGACTTCGCGTCGGACTTCAGGGCGGCGTCGGCGTCGAAATGCGGGATCTGTCCCTGGGTCGGACCGTTGGTCGCCACCGTGCACTGGCTCGCCGCGCCCGCCAGCACCACCGCGATCAGGACCAACGGGATCAGCGACCAGAACAGGTCGCGGTAGTCGTTGAAGATCCGGTGTTTCTGCTGGGCCACGGCTACCAGTATCCACTCGGGCCGGACCGGGCCGTCCACGGGGCATCGCAGGAGTCGTGCACGACCGTGCCGATTCGTAATGCGACAATTGCCCCCGTACACCAACGCCAAGGAGGCACTCCGCAATGACGGCATCATCGCCCGCCCCCAGCCGCCGCGAGGCACCCGACCGTAACCTCGCGCTGGAACTGGTGCGTGTCACCGAGGCAGGAGCGATGGCAGCGGGCCGTTGGGTCGGCCGTGGCGACAAGGAAGGCGGGGACGGCGCGGCCGTCGACGCCATGCGTCAGCTCGTCAGCTCGGTGTCCATGCGCGGCGTCGTCGTCATCGGCGAGGGCGAGAAGGACGAAGCGCCGATGCTCTACAACGGCGAGGCGGTCGGTGACGGCACCGGACCCGAGGTCGACTTCGCGGTCGACCCGATCGACGGCACCACGCTGATGTCGAAGGGCTCCCCCGGCGCCATCTCGGTGCTCGCGGTCGCCGAGCGCGGCGCGATGTTCGACCCCTCGGCCGTGTTCTACATGCACAAGATCGCCGTCGGCCCCGACGCCGCCGGTTCGATCGACATCACCGCCCCGATCGGCGAGAACATCCGCCGCGTCGCCAAGGCCAAGCAGTCCTCGGTCTCCGACCTCACGGTCTGCATCCTCGACCGCCCCCGCCACGCCGACATCATCCAGCAGACCCGCGACGCGGGCGCCCGCATCCGCCTCATCTCCGACGGCGACGTGGCAGGCGCCATCGCCGCCGCCCGCCCCGAGTCCGGCGTGGACATCCTGGTCGGCATCGGCGGCACCCCCGAGGGCATCATCGCCGCCGCCGCGCTGCGCTGCCTCGGCGGCGAGCTGCAGGGCATGCTCGCCCCCAAGGACGACGAGGAGCGCCAGAAGGCCATCGACGCAGGCCACGACCTGGACCGCGTCCTGTCCACCACCGACCTGGTCGCCGGCGAGAACGTCTTCTTCTGCGCCACCGGCGTCACCGACGGCGACCTGCTGCGCGGCGTCCGCTACTTCGGCGGCGGCGCCTCCACCCAGTCCATCGTGATGCGCTCCAAGTCCGGCACCGTCCGCATGATCGACGCCTACCACCGCCTCACCAAGCTCCGCGAATACTCCTCCGTCGACTTCGACGGCGACGATTCCGCCAACCCGCCCCTCCCCTGACGCCCCGGGCCGCGCACCCCTTCGGTGCGCGGCCTTCCGCGTTGCCGACCACATAGCCTTTCGCTACCGTGACTCGCACAGCGTCCGGAACGGGAGGGGTCACGGACATGGTGGAAGTCGATTCCGAACGCCTACGTTCGGAGATCGCCGCGTTCTACGCCGGTTTCGGCGCTCCCACGGAGCTGCTGTCCGCTTTCGAATCCGCAGCGCTGCTGGTCCCGCTGATCGGCCCCGACGACCGCGTCTTCACCCTCGAATCCGGCGGCATCGCCTGGCTGTGCGCGTTCACCGGTGTCACCGAGTACGCCCAGTTCATGACCGCTCGCGGCGTGGTCGCCGAGCAGGAATACCGCTTCCACACCTTCCTCGGTCGCCGCCTGTCGGAGTTCGCCGCCGCCCAACCCGAGCCCACGGGGATCGCCGTCGACATGCTCGGCAGCCACCCGATGACCTTCCCGCCCGACGTGCCCGAAGACCAGACCGATGTCTGACCTGAACGTCGATCCCGCCCTGCTGACCCAGGCCGCGAACGGGATCACCGGCATCATCAGCGAGCTCTCCGACCTCGGCGTCGGCGAAACCGGCGCCGTCGGCCGCGGCTTCTCCCAGCTCGCCATGTCGGCGATGGAAGCCGGAAAAGCCAACGTGCAGAACACCTTCGAGACCTTCACCGAACGCTGGTCCTGGGGGATCCGGGCCCTGGTGCAGTCCGGCAACGAGATCGCGAAGATCCTCGACCTCTCGGCGGGCCGGTACTACCTGATCGATCAACAGGCCTCCAGCGCCCTCAAGCAGGCCTTCACCCACCTGGCCGGGAACCCACACGCCACCAGGGAAGACATCGAGAAGATGGACTGGGGGCAGGTGCTGTCCAACAACACCTGGAACCTCGCCGCCCAACACGAATACAGCGCTTCCTCATTCGGTGAGGCGTTCTCGCACATGGGTGACAACCTGTCGACGCTGGGCTCGGCCGGCCAATATCTGCTCGAGAATCCGGACAAGGCCTACAGCCTCGACACCGGCGTCGCCGCCCATGTCGCCGAATTCAAACAAACGCAACAGCCTGGCGGGGGAACGTAATAGATGGGCATCGGGGATTTCCTCAACAGCGTCGGTGACGCGATCGAGGACGGGGTCGAATCGGCGACCGAGAAGGTGGGTCAGGCCTACAACACCGTCCTGGACGCCGAGTCGAAGGTCGCCAAAGCCGTTGGCGCCGACGGTTTGTCGGAATGGCTGGACGATCTCGGCGACAAGGTCGTCGATGCCACCGGCGGCGCCGTCCCGGAGAAAGAACTCGGCGAAACCACCGATCCCAAAGAACTGATCCGCGGCGATGTCGCCAAGATCAACGAGGTCACCGGGCATCTCGGCAAGATCGGCACCTCGATCGAACAAACCGGTGACGCGCTGCGCAAGATCGACACCGCCGACTGGACCGGCGATGCCGCCGCCGCGTTCGACGAGGAATTCGCCAAGCAGCCCAAGCTCTGGTGGGACGGCGCCGACGCGATGAGCAAGGCCAAGACCGCCCTGGACGCCTGGGCCCACGAGGTCACCGCCGCCCAAGCCAAGGCGGCCGACGCCATCGCGAAGTGGGAGGAAGCCGACCGCGAGGAACGCGACCGCAAGAACGCGTGGAACGCCCTGTCCGACGACGACCGCAAGGGCAAGAACCTCACCGACACCTGGACCAGCATCCGCGACGCCGCCCGCGCGATCCTGTCCGGCGCCCGCACCCAGCGAGACAACGCCGCCGACGCCGCCGTGGCCGCGATCAGCGCCGCCACCGCCACCGCCCCCACGGAGCCTCCGTTCCTCTCCCGCTGGGGCAGCAATTTCGAAGACCTCGGCGCGGCCATGGAACAGGCCCGCCTGAACTTCAGTACCGGCCTGCTGACCTCACTGACCGGCATGGTCCAGTTCGTGCGTTCGATCTACCCGATCGACGCCTACAACATGACCCACCCCGCCGAATACCTGTCGAAGATGTCGGACCTCGGCACCGGCATGGTCCTGGCCGCCGCCGACCCGAAAGCGACCGGCGCGGCGATGCTGGCGGGATTCAAGACCAACCCGTCCGAAGCGTTGGGCGCCTTCGCCGGCGACGCGTTGCTGACCGCGGCGACCGGCGGTGCTGGCGGTGCGGCCAAGGCCAGTGCCACCGTCGTCGACAAGGCAGCCGACGCCAGCCGCCTGGGCAGAGCACTCGACGACGCTCCGGCAGCGCCGACAACACCACCCGCGGTCACCAAAGCAGACAACCCATCCGCCCCGCCCACGAATCCCGCCACTACACCGGACGGCCCGTCGGCGCCGACGAACCCCGCTGGCCACAACGGCGACTCGCCCGCCGCCACGCCGGACGCCACCAATCCCGCCGCCGCGACTCCCGAGAACCCCGCAGCGGCAGCCCCGGAAAGCCCGAGCCCCGCCACCCAGACGGGCGACACCGCACCTGCGGCCACCCCGGACTCACCTGCTTCGCCCCTCACCGGCGCGACGGACGACGCCGCACCACCTGGCGGCGACCCATCAACGCCGCACGCTACTACCCCTGATCCGGATACGCAGGCGCCCAACACACCCGACAACCCCGTCGCAAGTCCCGATACGCCGAACAACCCGGCAGATCGCCCCGCCGAAACCGATGGGACCAATCCCAATCCAGCGGCGACCGCACCCGATGGCCGCTCTCCCGAGAACGACTCCGGGCCTCTGGCACCACACTCCGACGGCGACACTCCTGCAAACTCAGACGACGCCGCCCCGCCGGCTTCACATTCCGACGACACCGGCAACCCTGCCGCCCGTCCCGACGAAGACGGCAACCCTGGCGGCGATAACGACGGCACCCAGCCTGGCGCCCACACACCAGAAACTGGGGCGACACCCGATCGACCCGACAACAGCGGGCCCGAAGCCCGCGCCACCACCGACGCCGGCGGAAATGGTGAGCCCAGCGCCGGCGAAGCCGGACAACGGAACCCACCGGAAACCGACTCCACCCGGGATCAGACCACCGAAGGTGGCGATCCGGTCAATATCGCCACCGGCGAATTCCTGCTCCCCCTCACCGACCTCGATCTACCCGGCGTCCTGCGCCTCGCTCTGAAGCGAGCGCACCACTCCAACTATCGATTCGGTCGCTGGTTCGGCCCGTCCTGGTCGGCGACCCTCGACATGCGCGTGGTCGTCGAAGACGACTGTGTCACCGTCGTATTCGAAGACGGCATGCTACTTCCCTACCCGCACGCCGAGGTCGGTGTCGGCGTAGAACCGATCACCGGCGGTCAGCGCTGGACGCTGACCCGGACGGAAATCGGCGGCTACCGACTCTGGGATCCCGACCGGGAATTGGTATGGCACTTCGCCCCTGAGCCATCGCTGGACGGCCTGGACACGCTGCTGGGGAACTTCGCGATCTCCGCGATCATCGACCGTCACCACAATCGAATCAGGTTCCACTACAACAGCAACGGTGATCCGATCGAGGTGACCCACTCCGGCGGCTACCGGGTCGTCCTGGACTCGTCCGACGGCCGTGTAACTGCGATCTCGGTTGTGGGCGACATCGACGGCACCGAAACCGCGACCCGAGTCCGTGAATTCGGCTACGAAAACGGCGAACTGACGACCGTGACCAACGGCATCGGCGGCGTCACTCGATTCTCTTACGACGAACAGCACCGCATGCTGTCCTGGACCGACTCCAACGGCAGCTGGGTCACCAACACCTACGACGAATCCGGCCGCGTCGTCTTCCAGCGCGGTACCAACGGTGTCTTCGACGCCGAGTACGAATACCTGGAATTCGGCAACGGCACCGGCCGCCTGACCCGCATGACCGACTCCCGCGGCGCAGTCACCGGCTACGGCTTCGACAACGACCTGCGCCTACGTGACGTCCGAGCCGCCGACGGCGGTCACCGCCACATCGATTACAACGTCGGGCGCAAACCCCTCGCCGTCACCGAACCCGACGGCGCGACAACGACATACACCTACACCGACAACGGTGACGTCGCCAGCATCACGCGCCCCGACGGCCTCGAGATCACGATCGACTACTCCTACCCCAACCGGCCGTCCACCATCACCAACGCCGACGGCACGACCCAGCACCGCGAGTGGGACAAGGCAGGCAACCTCGTCGCCACCATCGACCCAGCCGGCGCACGCACCGAATACCGCTACCACGAATGTGGCGCGGTCGCCGAAATCCGCGACCCCGACGGTGCCGTCACGCACATCGACGTCGACGACGCGGGGCTCCCGGTCAAGGTGACCGACCCGTACGGCGCTACCACCGAAATCGAGCGCGATATCTTCGGCCGCCCGAGCCGGCTCACCGACCAACTCGGTGCCGTCACGCACTACGAATGGACTCCCGAAGGCAAACCAGCCCGGCGTATCGACCCCGACGGTCACTCCGAAACCTGGACCTATGACGGGGAGAACAACCTCCTCACCCACACCGACCGCGCCGGTGGAGTCACCAACTACGCCTACGGTGGCTTCGACAAGGTCTCCACCCGCACCGACCCCGACGGATCGGTCCACCGATACCTCTACGACACCGAACGCTCCCTCACCGCCGTCATCAACCCGCTCGGCCAGCGCTGGACCTACGAATACGGCCTCGACGGCCGCTTGAAAGCCGAAACCGACTATACCGGCGCCACCACCCGCTACACCCACACCCTCACCGGCCGAATCGCCACCGTCACCCCCGCGACCGGCGTCACCCGCCACCACCGCTACGACATTCTCGGCAACCTCACCTCGATCACCGCCGATACCGGCGAATACCTCGCCTACACACACGACCCAGCAGGCCGAGTCCTCACAGCCATCAACGGCACCGACGAAACCCGCACCCACACCCTGCAATTCACCTACACGCCCACCGGCCAAGTCGCGACCCAACAACTCGATGACCAACCGCCGATGGTCAACGACCACGACCACCGCGGGCGCCGCATCCGCCGAACCACCCCTACCGGTGGCGTCACAACTTGGCAACACAACACCCTCGGCCACGTCACCGCCATGACCGCCGACGGCACCGACATCGCCTTCACCCACGACCCAGCAGGCCGCCTCACCGGGTGGCGCATCGGCGAAGTCCAGATCGACCGAACCTTCACCCCCACCGGCAACATCGCCTCCCAACACGTCACCGGCTTCCCCGCCCAAGAATTCACCCTCGACCTCGGCGACTTCGGCCCCTCGGCGTCACACCGCCCCGACCCCTTCACCATCCGCCGCGACGACTACACCTACCGCCCCGACGGCTACCTCACTCACCACGCCACCACCCGCCCCAACACCGGCACCACCCACACCACCTACGCTCTCGACCCCATCGGCCGCGTCAACACCATCACCCGCGACAACGCCGTCACCGAGGCCTACGAATACGACGCCCTCTCCAACATCACCGCCAGTCTCCCCACCGCTGCCGACCCCGGAATCGCCGACCCACCAGCCCATCGCCAGATGGAGGGCCGCGAGTACCACAACAACCTCTTGGTCCGCGACGGCCGCAACCACTACTACTACGACCCTGCCGGCCGCCTCATCCGCAAAGTCACCACCCGAATCTCCCGCAAACCCGCAGTCTGGCACTTCCGCTACAACGCCTTCGACCAGCTAATTGAGGTGTACACACCGACGGAGGAGTGGTGGCAATACTCTTACGACGGGTGGGGCCGGCGGACTGCCAAATATCGGCGATTCGATCTATCGTCAGCCGAAAATCGAGCCCAGTACCACTGGGACGGTTACCAGCTAATCGAAGAGTTAAGGTCGACGACTTCGACTCGCTGGCAATACAGGCCAGCTTCGTTTGCCCCTATCTGCCAAACCGAAATGCGACCCGGCGGTCTCCAATTCTATGCGGTCGCATGCGTGAACGCAGACACTCCCGCCGAGATCGTAGACCCAAAAAGCGCAGTTTCTGCCGCCCGCAGCGCGACAAACCTGTGGGGCAAGACGGTCTGGTTGGGCAGCGCCGATAGCTCGATTCGATTCCCTGGACAAATCTATGATCCGGAGACAGGCTTACACTACAACAATCACCGTTCATACGACCCCGAAACGGGCCGATACCTCACCATAGACCCCCTGGGTCGTGCACCCGCTCCCAACCCACACACTTACCCACGAAATCCGACGGTATGGTCGGATCCACTGGGTCTCCAGCCAGATTATGTCGCAAAGGGTGACCATTCGAACCCATTTTCGGATCGAGAATCCGCCGAGCAAGCTGCCTTTGAGCTCGCCGGAGTACCCTATGGCAGGGATCCCGACTTCGAGTGGTCTGTTACCAGCGATAGATCCCTCCAGGGCATTCCGGGCCATATCTACTCGGACAACCCGACCCACTGGGGAACCTTTCGACAGTTCGAACTTGATGGCATGGGCTCCAGAGTGGTGGTCGAGCACACTAATGACCCTGCGGGGCCGCACTTCCATGCAGGCATGCCAAAGGGAGATTCGAGCCGAAATTTCGTCAACTTCGGATGGGATCTCACAAAGAACGCTGACCCGCTGGAGCGCTATCAGAAAATGGATAAGCCACGCGGCGACCATCACTTCTTCTACGAGTAAAAGGATACGCATGAATACCAAGGGATTGCTACCTGAGCGACTGCGAGCAGCAGGGCTTACACCGGTTTCATCCACTCGACTGGAAGATGGACCCAGCGTGTCGCGAACATGGCAGCTTGTCGCAGCTTCCACCACAATTCCAGACGTAATTGTTCCGTATTCAGAGGGTGCAGAATCAGTAACCGAACCCTGGGAAATTGCCATCGGACATAGTGGCGTACTATCCGCCGATCGCGCACTACTGATAGCTCCAACCTTGGTAAATCAAGGCGAGAGGCTGGAATGGATCGCGGTACGACTGACCGATTCCGTCGACCTCACCGCACTTACCGATGCCCGCGGTGATTTAGAATTTGTATCCCGCTCACTCGACGGCAAGTCTTATTGTGGGGTCACCACAGAGGAAGACGGGTATTGGATCGCGACAGGCGTATACCCCGTAGTCCAACAGCAATCCTGGATCAGCATGACCGAATGGCCACCGACTGAGACCGCGACCATCGCGGATATTCTAGCAACCTTTCGGAGCGACGAGAACATCCCACAATTGAAGATCGCTCTTACAAAAGTCTTACACGAAGTCTATGGTTGCACAATATCTGCGGCCAGAGAATTGGTTGCTCATCTTGACGAGTCGCTTGCTCCCACAATTCCACCGACGGCGTTGGAAGCCATTTGGTCGCGCATCCGCCATCACCATGCAACTGGCTAGCACCTGATCGCCACCGAGGAACCAGGTGGCGGCACGGCTCGTAAAGACCGCCGGGCATGTTCGGAGCATCACCCTGTGACGTATTGCGCGATCATTACCCCAATACGTCGTCAGGAACCTGCTGTTCCTCCATCGCCCGACGCGACTCCTCGTGCAGGATCTCCAGGAGCTCCTGCTCCAGAGCCGCGAATTCAGGGCTCGTGATGATCGACAGATCGCGCGGACGTGGCAGGTCGATGGCCAGATCATGGCGAACGACGGCGGGGCGGGCCGAAAGGACCAGGACTCGGTCCGAGAGGTAGACGGCCTCGCGGATGTCGTGGGTGATCATGAGGACCGTCCAGCGGTACCGCTGCCAGACTTCCTGCAACCAGGTTTGCATTTCGGTGCGGGTGAGGGAGTCGAGGGCGCCGAAGGGTTCGTCGAGGAGGAGGAGTTCGCGGTCCTGGACGACGGTGCGCAGGAGGGCGGCGCGTTGGCGCATGCCGCCGGAGAGGTGGGCCGGGCGGGCGTTCTCGAAACCGGCGAGGCCGAAGACGGGGAACAGTTCGCCGGCGCGGCGGCGGGCCTCGGCGCGTGGGACGCCCTGGACCTGGAGGCCGAGGATGGTGTTGTCGAGGATGGTGCGCCAGGGGAACAGCAGGTCGCGCTGGGGCATGTAGGCACAGTGCGCGGCCGGGGCGGAGGCGCGGAATTCGGCGGTGCCGGAGTCGGGGGTCTCGAGGCCGGCGAGCATGTTGAAGACGGTGCTCTTGCCGCAGCCACTGGGGCCGATGACGCTGACGAACTCGCCGGGGCGGACGGTGAACGAGACCCCGCCGAGTACCTCCAGGTCGGGGGTACGGCGGCCGCGGGGGTACGCCTTGCGCAGGTCGTCGACGACCAGGCGGTCCTCAGGCACGGCCACTCCTCCCCTCGGCCAGCGCCCACGGCGCGACGAGACGTTCGACGACGAAGGTCGCCAGGTACAGCACGATGCTCAGCAGGGCGGTCACGAGTACGGCCGCCAGGACCAGATCGGTGCGGAAAGAGTTCTTCTGCAGGCTCATGTAGATACCCAAACCCTTACTCGCGCCGACATATTCGGCGAACACGGCGCCGACCACCGCGTAGGTGATGCCGATGCGCAGGGCCGTGAAGAAGCGCGGCAGCGCCGACGGCAGGCGCACGTACCGGAACTCCTGCACCCGGGACGCGCCCATGCTGCGCAGCAGCGCGCCGGCTTCCCGGTCGGCCGCCGCGAAGCCCTCGATGAGGCCGATCACCATCGGGAAGAAGGTCACCAGGGAGACCACCAGGATCTTGGGCAGCAGCCCGAAGCCGAACCAGATGATCATCAGCGGCGCGATCGCCACGATCGGCAGAGTCTGCGAGGCGACGAACAGCGGCACGAACGCGCGACGCAACCACGGCGAGAAGTCGACGACGATCGCCAGCAGCCAGGCCAGGGTCAGCGAGACCGCGAACCCGAGCAGCGTCACCTGCAGGGTCGCCGCCGCGTGCGCGCCGATCTCCTCGCGGTGCGCCCACCCCTGCCGCACGACCCGCAGGGGCGAGGGCAGCACCTGGGGACGGATGCCGCTGATGGTGGCATAGACCTGCCAGAGCACGACCAGCGCGGCCACCGTCACCACGGACGGCAGCACCCAGCGGAGGCGGGGGCCTACCTCACGGGTTGGTGAGGTACTCATTGGTGAAATAGCTCGACCAGTCGGGCTCAGTGGACAGCGCGGCGCCGTCGGGACCGCTGAGCAGACCACCGCGGAACAGGAAGCCGGAGTTGGCCGCCCACTGCTCGCGGGTCTGGCCGCCGACGCGGCCGTCGGCGCCCTTCATGAACTGTTCGGCCAGCATGCGCTGGCTCTCGAAGACCAGCTTCTCGTCGTTGAAGGCGCCGGGGTTGGCGGCGAGGAGATCGCGGGCCGCCGCGTCCGGGTCGTCGGCGGCGATTTGGTAGCCGCGCTGCAGGGCCTGGACGAACTTGCGGGCTCGGTCGGGGTTCGCGGTGAGCCAGTCCTCGTTGGCGTTGATCAGGATGGCGTAGGCGTCGGGGAAGCCGAAATCGGTGTAGCGGAAGTACTTCATGGGTGTGCCGTGGTGTTCGGCTTCGATGCCCTCCCACGCCAGGTAGGAGACGGTGAAGTCGGCCTTCCCCGAGTAGACCGCCTCGTACGCCGACGAGCCGAGGGTCACCGAGGTGAAATCGCCGGTGCCACCGGCATTCCGGATGACCTGCTGCAGGGCTTCCTTCTCACCCGGGTCGCCGAATCCGGCGTAGGTCTTGCCGTCCAGGTCCTTCGGGCTCGCGAGATCGGCCCGGTCGGCGCGCACGCCGATGCCGGTCGCCCAGTGCTGCAGCGGCGCGAGCACCGACTTGGTGTGCGCGCCCGCGGCGCGGGCGAAGGTCGCGGAATTGTGGGTGCTGATGCCGAATTCCGCGTTCCCGGCGTCGATCACCGTGTCGACCGAGGTGTTGTTGTACGGCAGGATCTCCACGTCCAGGCCCGCGTCGGCGAAGAAGCCCTGCTGCATCGCGACGTAGAGGCCGGTGTGGTTGGTGTTCGGTGTCCAGTCCAGTGCGAAGCGGATCTTGTCGCCCGAGTCGCCGCCCGACGCGCAGGCGGTGAGCGCCGACAGCAGGGCGACCG
Source organism: Nocardia neocaledoniensis (assembly GCF_003182135.1). Classification (GTDB taxonomy): domain Bacteria; phylum Actinomycetota; class Actinomycetes; order Mycobacteriales; family Mycobacteriaceae; genus Nocardia; species Nocardia neocaledoniensis. Next base: position 688,367 of record NZ_QGTL01000002.1, read on the forward strand.
AGGTGACGACAACCGCGAGCGCGCGGCGCAAGCGGCCGGTCATCCGGCGGGCCAGGGCTGCGGGTGCAGGGCGGTGTCCCAGAACAGCAACTCGTAGCGCGTCGCCAGCGTGAACGCGCTCGCCATCGCCGCGCGCTCGGCCTCGGTCGCCGCGTCGGCGGCCTGGTCGACCAGGGTCCGCGCGGTGGCGGCGGTCTCCTGGAAGTCCTCGGCGCCGTAGGTGGTGACCCAGCGCGCGTACGGATGGCCCGGGTCGGCGGCCACGACCTGCGCGGCGCTCGCGGCCAGGTCGCGACCCACCTCGGCGTAGATCCAGAAGCAGGGCAGGACCGCGGCGGCGGCCACGGCGTACGGCTCGGTCGCCGCGGCGGCGATCAGGTACGACACGTACGCCAGGCAGGTCTGCGAATGCTCCGGAGCGGTCGTGCGCGGCGGCAGCGCGCCACTGGCCAGCAGTTCGGCGTGCATCGCCGACTCGACGGCGGCCGCGTTGGCGGCGGAGTTCGCCCAGAACGCCGCGGTCTGCGGGTCGGGCGACTTCGAGGCCAGGATGGCCAGGGCCTTCGCGTAGCCGGTCAGGTACAGCGAGTCCTGCTCGATGTAAGTAGCGAACACCTCGGGCGGCAGCGTGCCGTCACCGAGCCGTCGCAGGAATTCGAGGTCGTCGATCGCGACCCGCAGGACCTTCGTCTGGTCCCAGAGCTGGTCGGTGAACCGACCCGTCGTGGTGGTGTGCGCGCTCAACGCCGTGACATCCCTTCGTCAGCATTACCTGAGCAGGTTCCGCGGGTGTGTTCTCAGCTCCGCGTCGGCGGAGCACCCCGTGTCCGTGACCGACCATAGCAGTGCCGATCCGGACGAAGGGGACACCGTCCTATTCCCCACCGGGCTGTGGGATTTTCCGCTGGCGGCGCGACCCCATTCGCCGCGATCTCGTCCTAGGGTCGAGGCATGGCTGATGACGACGTGCAGTACCGCATCGAGCACGACACGATGGGTGAGGTTCGGGTTCCGGTCGACGCGTTGTGGCGCGCGCAGACGCAGCGGGCGGTGGAGAACTTCCCGATCAGCGGCCGCGGGCTCGAGCGCGCCCAGATCCGGGCGCTCGGCTTGCTGAAGGCCGCGTGCGCGCAGGTCAACAAGGACCTGGGTCTGCTCGATCCGGGCAAGGCCGACGCGATCGTCGCGGCGGCGAACGAGATCGCCGACGGGCTGCACGACGATCAGTTCCCGATCGACGTCTTCCAGACCGGCTCCGGCACCAGTTCGAACATGAACGCCAACGAGGTGATCGCCTCGATCGCGGCGCGAAACGGCGTGACCGTGCACCCCAACGACGACGTGAACATGTCGCAGTCGTCGAACGACACCTTCCCCACCGCGACGCATCTGGCCGCCACCGAGGCCGTCGTCACCGATCTCGTTCCCGCGCTGGAACATCTGCGGCTGGCGCTGCTGGACAAGTCACAGCAGTGGCGCACCGTCGTGAAGTCCGGCCGCACGCACCTGATGGACGCGGTGCCGGTGACCCTCGGCCAGGAGTTCGGCGGTTACACGCGCCAGATCGCCGCCGGCATGGAGCGGGCGCTGGCCACCCTGCCGCGGCTCGGCGAGCTGCCGATCGGCGGCACCGCGGTCGGCACCGGGCTCAACGCGCCCACGGGTTTCGGCGCCAAGGTCGTCGAGGAACTGGTGCGCGCCACCGGAATCGACGCGCTGCGCGAGGCCAGCGATCACTTCGAGGCGCAGGCCGCGCGCGACGGTCTGGTCGAGGCTTCCGGTGCGCTGCGCACCATCGCCGTGAGCCTGACCAAGATCGCCAACGACATCCGCTGGATGGGCTCGGGTCCGCTCACCGGCCTCGGCGAGCTGCAGCTGCCGGATCTGCAGCCCGGCAGCTCGATCATGCCGGGCAAGGTGAATCCGGTACTGCCCGAAGCGGTGACGCAGGTGGCGGTGCAGGTGGTGGGCAACGACGCCGCGATCGCGTTCGGCGGCGCGAGCGGCGCGTTCGAGCTCAATGTCTACATTCCCGTGATGGCGCGCAACCTGCTCGAGTCGATTCGCCTGCTGGCCAATGTGTCCCGGCTCTTCGCCGACAAGTGCGTCACCGGGCTGGTCGCCAACGAGGAGCATCTGCGCACCCTCGCCGAGTCGTCGCCATCGATCGTCACCCCGCTCAATTCGGCCATCGGCTACGAGGAGGCGGCCGCCGTCGCCAAGCAGGCCCTGCGGGAGAAGAAGACGATCCGCCAGACCGTGATCGACCGCGGCCTCACACCGGACAAGCTCTCCGTCGAGGAACTCGATCGCAAGCTCGACGTGCTCGCGATGGCCAACGTGGATCGCGAATCCTGAAACGCCGAACGGCCGTCACCTCGCGGAGTGACGGCCGTTCGCGCGGAACTCAGGCCAGGTGCGCCAATTCGGCGCGCGCCTTCTCGCCCTCTTCGCTGAAATCGGTGCGGGTGAAGATGTTCCAGCGCTGCAGCAGCGGCTTGAACACCAGCTCACCTTCGCGGGCGGGGTCGTAGATGCCCGCCTGGGCCAGGGCCTCGTCGCTGGAACCGCCGCCGGGCAGCTCGACCTGCGGGACGCGGAAAGCCGCGACCTGGTCGGCGATGGCGCGGACGGCCTGGTCGGGGACCAGCTCGAAAGCGGCCTCGACCAGCACGGCGAAGAACTCGGCTTGCAGCTCGTCGTCGGCGGCCAGCTTCTCCGCGATCGCGGTGACGACGGGATTCTCGCCGAGCGCGGCGGTGTTGCGGTGGCGGATGGCGGCGGCCAGCTCCTCGAAGGCGCAGGTCGCCAGCACGTCGATCAGGTGCAGCGGCGGACGGTTGAAACCGGTGGTCATGTGGGCCATGCGGGCCCGCTCGAGCGCGACCGGGTCGACCGCGCGCGTCACCATGAGGTAGTTGCGGATCATGATCTCGTGGCGGTTCTCCTCCGCCGTCCACCGGCCGACCCAGCGCCACCACGGACCGGTGCGCAGATGCTTGCCGAGCTCACGGTGGTAGGACGGCAGGTTGTCGGCGACCAGCACGCTCACGGTCAGTGCGAGCTTCGCGGTCTCGCTCAGCTCGGACTGCTCCGGGGTCCAGTCGGCGCCACCGAGGAAGGCGAAGTTGCGGCCGTCGGACCACGGCACGAAATCGTGCGGCTGCCAGCCCTCGGCGGCCTCGATGTGCCTGGCCAGGTTGGTTTCCACCACGTCCGCGAGCGAATCCAGCAACTCGCGGTCGGTCAAAGTTTTCTGCACGAGGACAACCTAGTCCCTCGACCGCCGGCGCGGGGACCTTCGGGTCCCCACGCCGGGCACGTCGTCGGACTACTTCGGGGTGACGGTCGTCTGGCCGTTGACCCAGGTGATGGTGCCGCCGGTGAAGTCGCTCTGCTTACCGCCGGGGATGTCCTTCTCGTCGCTGGTGGGGTAGCCGAGGGTGCCGTTGGCGCCGCCGTTCTCCTCCCACGCCTCGCGGATGTCGCCCCAGACGATGTGGGCGCCCGAATCGCTGCTCCAGTAGATGGTGCCGCCCTCGAAGTCCTGGTACTGACCGCCGTTGGGGCCCGATTCCTGGGCCTCCTCCGGTGCGCCGAGCGGGCTCGACGCGCCACCGGCGGCGACGTACTTCTTGTAGACCTCGCCGGAGACGGTGATCTCGCCGTTCGGGGTGTTGATGGTGGTCGAGTCACCGGCGCCCATGCCGGCGGTGCCCGATGGGGTCGCCGTGGCGGAGCCCTCCGTGCCGTTCGGCTCGGTGGTCTCGGTCGCCGAACCGCCCATGCCGCCGGGGGCGGTGGTGGTGGCGTCGGGACCGCTCATGTTGGAGGTGACGCTGGCGATGGTGTCTTTGGCCTTGTCCTGATCCTCGTCGCTGCAGCCCGCGGCGAGCAGCAGTGCGGCGGCGGCGAGCACGGCGGCGCCTCCGGCGGCAGTACGTCGAGCGAAGTGGTTCATATCCATCCTCTCGCGAGTAGCCCCCCGGGGCACACCCCGGAATGGAGCCTGGCCGACATCCGCAACGGCCCGGCGGAACGTTGTTCGCCGAGCCGTTGCTGGATTGGTGTCGCCGCGGATAATACCCACAGTTCGCGGTAATCAAACGGATTACGGGCCGCGACGCGACCCGATTGCCGTGATTACGCGTTCGGTCCGTACTCCTCGAGCATCTCGGTCACCAGCGCCGCGATCGGCGAGCGCTCGGAACGGGTGAGCGTGATGTGCGCGAACAGCGGGTGACCCTTGAGCTTCTCGATCACCGCGGCCACGCCGTCGTGCCTGCCGACCCGCAGATTGTCGCGCTGGGCGACGTCGTGGGTGAGGACGACGCGCGAGCCGGTGCCGAGCCTGCTCAGCACCGTGAGCAGCACATTGCGCTCGAGCGACTGCGCCTCGTCGACGATCACGAACGAATCGTGCAGCGAGCGGCCGCGAATGTGGGTCAGCGGCAGCACTTCGAGCATGTCGCGGCTGAGCACTTCCTCCATCACCTCGCGGCTGGCCAGCCCGTCGAGCGTGTCGAAGACGGCCTGCGCCCACGGGCCCATCTTCTCGCTCTCCGAACCCGGCAGGTAGCCCAGTTCCTGGCCGCCCACCGCGTACAGCGGCCGGAACACGACCACCTTGCGCTGGGTCCGCCGCTCCAGCACGGCCTCGAGCCCGGCGGTCAGCGCGAGCGCCGACTTGCCGGTGCCCGCTCGGCCACCCATCGAGACGATGCCGATGCTCTCGTCGAGCAGCAGATCGAGGGCGATGCGCTGCTCGGCCGAGCGGCCGTGCAGGCCGAAGGCCTCCCGCTCCCGCACCAGCTGGACCCGCTTGTCCGGGGTGACCCGGCCCAGCGCGCTCGAGCTGCTGCCGAGCAGCCGGATGCCGGTGTGGCAGGGCAGTTCCCGGGCCTCGTCCAGGTCGATCACCGAATCGGTGTAGAGCTGGTCGATCTGGGCGCTCGCGACGTCGAGTTCGACCATGCCGCTCCAGCCGGAGGTCACCACGTCCTGGGCGTGGTATTCGTCGGCGGCCAGGCCGACCGCGCTCGCCTTGACCCGCAGCGGGATGTCCTTGGACACCAGCACCACCTCCTCGCCCTCGGCCGAGAAGTTCAGCGCGCAGGCGAGAATGCGGGAATCGTTGGTCTCCGAACGGAATCCGGCGGGCAACACCGACGGATCGGTGTGGTTGAGCTCCACCTGCAAGGTGCCGCCCTCGGTGCCGATCGGCAACGGCTGATCGAGCCTGCCGTGCTTGACACGCAGGTCGTCGAGCATGCGCAGGGCTTCCCTGGCGAACCAGCCGAGTTCGTGGTGGTGCCGTTTGGCCTCCAGCTCGCTGATGACGACCAGCGGCAGTACCACCTTGTGTTCGCCGAACCTGGTGACAGCCCAGGGATCCGAGAGCAGGACCGAGGTGTCCACGACAAAAGTCTTCTTCGAGGCCGAGGCCGTGTGCATCGCGGGGGCGGAAACGGAGCGTGCAGCAGTCACGGTGGGCTCCTTATGTGTTCGCACGGCACCCGCGCGAACGATCTCGCTGGACCGGTCCGTCCTGTAGGTGGCTGGTCAGCCACCTCTAGGGCCGGGCGCCGGCCCTCTCGCACTGAGTAGCTCAGTCACGGTCAGGACCTCCCGTACGAGTCACACCGACGCGACCCGCATCACCGACGCTACCGGTCGACACCCCGTGCGCGCTGCCGGACGACCGGACGTGTCCGTGAATTTGTCGTTAACCGGCACCGTCGGCCCGGATCGGGCGCGATGTCGGTGCCGAGCGCTAGAGTCGGAACATGACGCAGGAGCAGGATCTGGAGAAGCTGTCGTCGAAGGAACTGCACGACCGGGCGGTGAAGACGGCCGTTCGGCACGGTGACGTGCGCTTCCTGTGGGAGCTGCTCAAATCGATCCCGGCCGCCCAGGCCGAGGCGGGCGACCTCGGCGAGAGCGAGGCCGACATCCGGTACGTGCTGCCGATGATCGACGACTACTTCCACGCCGGCGACGGCAAACTCGCCGACGTCTTACGGCCGACGTATCTGGAGTACCTGAACAAGCACCGGTAGGTCAGCGGCGCAGGATCGCGCGGGCGGCGCCGACGACGGTGCCGCGCAGCACGTTGCCCATGCTGAAGCGGTCGTCCCACAGGACGATTCGGCCCGCGCGGAGTTCGAAGGTGCCGGTGACCCAGAACTCGATCGTCACCGGTCCGAGGCGCAGGAAGTCGGTGCGATCGGTGAGCACGATGTCGCCGTCGCCCGCGATGTGGTGCATGTCGGCGGAGAATGCGAGCTGCGGCCGGTCCAGGCCGCGCAGCAAGCCGGCGACCCGCTTCTTCCCGCGCACGGTCGGCAGGCCGGCGTTCTTCCAGACGATCTCCGGGTCGAGCAGCTCCAGCGCCTCGTCGACGGCGCCGACCTCCATGGCGGCGAAGAATTCGCGGACGACGGTGACGGCGTTCTCCGGCAGTTCCGGCTGGTCGTTCATGCTGCGAGCCTAGGGCGTTCGCCCGCGCCAGACCAGACCCGGCGCGCTACCCGCGCCCAGCGCGCCGGTCGATGAGCACGGCGAGCCCGTCCAGGATCCGGTCGACGCCGTAGTCGAAGGCCGCGCCGGGCGCGGCGCCCGCGCCGACGGCCGCCGACTCCTCGGCGAAGGCCGCCTCGACGGCGGGGAACCGGCCGCCTGCCGCGGCCATCATGGCGGTGAACTGCTCGGTGAACTGGATGGCCGCGTCGCCGTCGCCGACCGAGTCGACCTGTTGGGCCAGGCTGCGGGCGTGCCCGTTGAGCAGCACGATGGTGTCGAGCCGTTCGGGGCCGGTCAGGCCGGTGCCTGCCAGCGCGGCGACGGCCGCCTCGGTCCAGCCCATCTCGTTCGGTCCGAGCGGCCGGATCCCGAGGGTGAGCTCGATGGTCCACGGGTGGGCGCGGTAGCGCGCGAAGATCGCCTCGATCCACTGCCGCAGTCCGCTGCGCCAGGACGCGCCGTCCAGCTGGGGCGGCTCCCCCATCGCCGTGTCGAGCATCAGGGCGGTGAGCTGCTCCTTGCCCGGCACATACCGGTACAGCGACATCTTGGTGAAGCCGAGACTCTGCGCGAGGCGCTGCATCGACAGTCCGGCGAGCCCTTCGGCGTCGGCGAGCGCGATCGCGGAGGCCACGATCCCGTCCAGGGTGAGGGCCGGCTTGGGGCCGCGGGTGGGGCGCTGCGCGGTCCCCCACAGCAGTTCGACGGTGGTCGGCATCGTCGGTCCTCTCGAAAAATCACCGATTGACACTCGAACTGTGTCTACCATACTCTAATCCGCGTCCACCGGATACAGATTCCGTTGGACACAGATTCCGATCGAGGAGAGAACCATGCGCGTACTCGTTTCCGGCGCCGGCATCGCGGGGCCGTCCCTGGCCTACTGGCTGCACCGATACGGCTTCGAGGCCACCGTGGTCGAGCGCGCGCCCGCGCTCCGGCCGGGCGGCCAGGCCGTCGACTTCAAGGGCCGTACGCACCTGACCGTGCTCGAGCGCATGGGCGTACTGGACGCGGTCCGCGCCCGCCGCACCGGCACCACCGACCTGGCGTTCGTCGACGAGGCGGGCCGCGAGCTCGCGGTGATGTCGGGCGAGTTCTCCGGCGGCGACGTCGAGATCCTGCGCGGCGACCTCGCCGAGATCCTGTACGACCGGACCGCGGACGCCGTCGAGTACGTCTTCGGCGACACGATCACCGCACTCACCGACACCGGCGACGAGGTACGGGTGGAGTTCGAACGCGGCCAGGCGCGCACCTTCGATCTGGTGCTCGGCGCCGACGGAATCCATTCGCGGGTCAGGAAACTCGCGTTCGGGCCGGAAGCCGACTTCGTCCATCACCTCGGCCGCTACTACTGCGTGGCCGGCGCCAGCCGGTGGACCGACACGAGCCTGCCGCGCGAACGAGCACGCGGATTCGCCCACAACACGCCGGGCAAGCTCGCCGTCGACGGCGGGTCCAAGGCACAGCAGATGTACATGTTCACCAGTCCCCCACTGGATTACGCGCGCGAGGACACCGCCGCGGCCCGCCGGATCATCGAGACCACCTTCGCCGACATGGGCTGGCACGCCCCGCGCATGCTCGCCGAACTGGCCGAGTGCGACGACATCTACCTCGACTCGATCAGCCAGGTCCGGATGCACGGCGAGTACACCCGCGGCCGCGTCGCCCTGGTCGGCGACTCCGCCTACGGCAACACCCTGGCCGGCTTCGGCACCGGCCTGGCCGTCGTCGGCGCCTACGTCCTCGCGGGCGAACTCGCCACCGCCGCAGGCGATCACGTCGCCGCCTTCGCCGCCTACGACCGCGTCATGCGCCGCTACGCCAAGATCGCGGGCAACTCCAACGCGGGCCCCTTCCTCGCCCCCAAGACCGCCGCGGGCATCCGGGCCCGCAACTGGTTCCTCGGCTCCCGCCTGTTCACCCTCATGATGAAATACGGCGACAAGGCCGCCAACGACATCGACCTCGTCGACTACCCGTCCCTGATCCGCGCTTGACCTGGAGTGCGCTCCAAGTCATACGCTTTTCGCATGAGCATTCGCCTCGGTTACCAGATGCCCAACTTCAGTAACACCGACTCGGTGCGTGAGCTGTTTCCCACGGTGATCGCGCAGGCCAGAGCGGCGGAGGCGGCGGGATTCGACGCCGCCTTCGTGATGGACCACTTCTATCAGCTGCCGGGTATCGGGCGGCCGGACGAGCCGATGCTGGAGGCCTACACCGCGCTCGGCGGGCTGGCCACCGCGACCGAGCGAATCCAGTTGTCCGCCTTGGTCACCGGCAACACCTATCGCAATCCGGCGCTGCTGGCCAAGACGGTCACCACCCTCGACGTGGTCAGCGGTGGGCGGGCCGTGCTCGGGATCGGCGCCGGCTGGTTCGAGCTCGAGCATCAGCAGTACGGGTTCGAGTTCGGCACCTTCACCGAACGCTTCCAGCGGCTGGAGGAGGCGCTCGAGATCATCGCCCCGATGCTGCACGGGCAGCGTCCCACCTTCGACGGCCGCTGGTACCACACCGAGAACGCGATGAACGAGCCGCGCGTGCGCGACGACCTGCCGATCATGCTCGGCGGCGGCGGGGAGAAGAAGACGTTCGGGCTGGCCGCCCGCTTCGGCGACCACCTCAACATCATCAGCAATGCCTCCGAACTGCCGCGCAAGGTCGAGGCGCTGCACCAGCGTTGCGCCGAGGTCGACCGCGACCCGGCCACCCTCGAGACCAGCTTCCTGGCCTTCGTCATCGCCGACGAGGACGGCGACCGCGCCCGAAAGCTGCAGTCCGACATGCTCGCCCGCGCCGGCATCGACCTGTCCGCCCTCTCCCCCGAGGAGATCCGCAACACCCCAGCCGACCGCCAGTTCGTCGGCACCCCCGACGAGGTCGCCGAGCAGATCCAGCAGCGCGTCCTCGACCACGGCATCGACGGCGTGATCGTCAACATGATCGCCAACGGTCACGAACCCGGCGTCATCGAGGCCGCGGGCCGGGCGCTGAAGCCCCTGGTCAGCTGACCTCCCCCTTCTCGCTCCGAGGGGCCGTCTACTCGCGGTACCGGCAGCCGGTACCGCGGGTTCCCGCTATGTTGGCTCCCTGGATCACACGACCCGTCGGTTCGTCGCCAGAACACGAGGGAACCGAAGAGACGATTCGTGCGTCCAACCAACAGAGCGAGAAAACGGGGAGGGTAGATGACCGGGATTCTCCAGGTCGACATCGATGTCCTGGGCAAGACCGTCCAGTTGCTGCGGGGAACGGAGACGCCCTGTCCGAGAACGGGAATGCCGACATCGTTACCGTGCTGTCGACCGCCGATGCGGAGTACGGAACCGACTTCGGCGCGATGATGGTGCTGCTCGCCGGCTCGATCACCTTCGACACCGTTGTCCATCAACAATTCACGCTCGCGCTGTGACCGGAACCGACGTTCGCGGGGCGCGGGCATGGAGCACGCCGCGAACCCGCTGGACACTCCTCTGGACGACCGTGCACGCGCTGGTCGTGCTCGGGCTCGGCGTGGGATGCGCGGTGGCGTTCGTCCACTTCGTCGACGTGTCGCAGACGGAGAAAGGGCGGACGGCGAAGGACGCCGACCGGCTGGCGCTACTGTGCTTCTTCGCAGTCTTGCCGCTCACCGTGACGGGAATCGTCATGACCCGAACCGCGTTTCGACGGTGGTTGTCGGCCCGGCATCGTTGGCAGGTGTGGCACATCGAGTCGCTTCGAACCGGAATCCAGGAATGGGTCCATCTGATCGATGACCGGGGAACCATCGCCGGCACGGTGGTGCTACGGAAGTGGACATCGCGCACGTTCAGCGGCGACGACAGGTTGGTGTGGTTCGCCGGGGCGCCGAACAAGGCGGGCCTCATCGCGAAACCGGGCGGAGCCGACACCCAGCTGGCGTACCGTTCGCTCTTCTACACGCCGCCGCGCTTCGGCACCTCGCTGTTCGTGAAGAACGATCCTTCTGCCCCGTCTCCGCGGCCGCGCGGCACCTCTTCGGCGCCATCCTCCGAACCTGCCGGTAAGCACGGCGGATTGGACGATTCCGCGTTCCCCTCACCGCGCAAGCTTCGTCGAACACTGGCCTACGCCCTCGACATCGCCCTCCATGTGGCGATCGGTATCGGTGTCGTGTTCTTCAGCGACGAGGCGACGCGTCATGCCGTGACGCACCGGGAATGGAACAGTCCCCAGCTCGCGTGGTGGGCGGTGATCGGATACTTCTTGCTCGCGTCGTTCGTCGACCGGGTCGTCCTCCAATCCGTCACGAGAACAACGCTCGGCAAAGCCGTTTTCGGGCTGGTCGTCATCGACCGCGAGACGGGCCGCTATCCCCGTGCGCGCCGGCTGCTGGCGGCCTGGCTGATCGGGGTGATCATGCCGCTGCTGCTCCTCGGCGACAGCTCCGTGCCGGAACGTCCCGAGCGCTATCTGCTCCCGGCGGTGCGTCGCACCGATGCCCGACGGGTGCTCGGACAGCCTGCCTGAGACGACGAAAGCCCTCGCCGGCTGGATGATGTCGGCCACGGCATCGACGGCGTGATGGCCAACGGTCACGAACCCGGCGTCATCGAGGCGGCGGGCCGGGCGCTGAATCTCCTGGTCGGCTAGCCCGCCGAGCCGGTGGGCGGGCGTGACTGCGGATCGGCGCCACCGAGGGTCCAGCCCATGTCCAGCCCACCGGCACAGCCGGCGCGAACGGTTCCGGTCGTGTGCGGCTCGAGCACCATCGACCAGCCCTGATACTGGACGGTCGGCGTCGGCGGCGGCGCCGGTTGGCTCAGATCGGTCCACGGCGGCGTGGTGAGCACCGAGCAGGTGACCTGGCCGTACACGACATAGGCCTCGTCGTTGTCGTTGACGCACTCCGCGCCGTCACACCGCACGCCGGGCGCCAACTCGACGGCGGCGGCGGTCGGCGCCGCCAGAATCATTGCCGTGCAGGCCGTTCCGGCCAGCAGGGCGGCGCGAATCGCTCTCGATGTCATCGTTCCCCCCCGATGTCGTTGGTTCATCGGCAGAATAGCGGCCCCGGCACCGGCCGACAATGCGACCGGGATAGGTTGAACACGCCCCGCACCCGACGTCGGGGCGCGTTCGACGTACAGGGGAGGGTTCTTCATGCGGGGGTTGTCGGCGGGTGTCGCCGGATTCATGATCGCGATGGCGGTGACGGGGTGTGTGCCGGATCAGAAGGTCCCGGTGCCCGCGCCGACCTCGACCGCTGCGCCGACCACCAGCTCGGGCGTGATCACGCTGGGCCCCGACACGAGCGAGGTGCTGCCGACCTGCGCCGAACTCGGTGCGTTGCCCGGCTTGCCGACGGGGGCCGAGGCGGTACCCGCGCCGGAGACCAAGGACAACCCCGTGAAATGCGAATGGCGTGGCGGTGACACCGGTGCGCAGATCAGCGTCTGGGAGTACGCGAAGCCACCGCTCGTCAACGCCAGTTTCACCAACATGTTGATGCTGTGTCCCGGCGAGGAGATCGACCCGATCGGCATCTCCGACCGCTCCGCCTGGTGCGGCCGCAAGATCGCCCCGGCCTGCAACCTGATAGCCACCCAAGGCATCTTCTACATCGACGTCGTCTGGACCGCGGCGGCGGGCACCGACGAAGCCACCTGCCGCGCCCACGCCGCCACACTCGGCGGTCAGGTCTCCGAACTGCTCGAATGACCCGGCCAGCGATCGGCGCACACAGGGCGGGCGCGGAACACGGTCGATAGACTTCGGAGCATGTCAGCCATCTTCGACTGGGCGCGGCCGGACAATGTCCAGCCCGAACCGATCACGCTCGACATCTGGCGGGAGCTCCCTGAGGAGTTCTGCCGGTTGGTCGAGGTGGTCAACGGCGATGCGGTGCGCTGCGAGTCACCGACCCGTGCGCATCAGAAGGCTGTCCATCGGCTGCTCGGCATGCTGGAGGCCGCCGCGAAGGAGTACATGGTCGAGGACCCGTCAGCGTGCTTGGACGCGAACCACGATTTCGATGTGGTGCTCTGGGAAGTGCCCCGGGCGACGATTCGGCGTCCGGACATCGCGCTGTTCGAATGCGTGCCGTCCGAGGTCCGGCCGGTGCCCGCCCGGCACCTGAAGATCGCAGTCGAGGTGATCTCGCCGAGCCATGTGAAGACCGATCGGCTCGAGAAGATGAGCGAGTACGCGGCCGCCGGAATTCCCTGGTACTGGCTGGTGAGCGTCTCCGACTCCGATGTCACCACCATCGAGACCTACGCCCTCGACCACGGTGTCGGGCACTATCGGCTCGCGCGAATCCTGAAGCCGGGCACCGGTTTCGCCGTGGAACTGCCGGTGCGAATCCAGATCGATTGGGATCAGCTCACTGATCTGGTGCTCTGAAGACCGCCGGCCCCGCCGAACGAATCGAGCGGGGCCAGTGCGGTTTCGGGATCAGCCGAGCAGGCGCCAGTCCTCGAGGCCCTGGTAGAGCGGGACGCTCTGGGCCAGCTTGGCGACGCGGGCGCGCAGGGTCTCGGTGTCCGAGGTACCCGCCAGCGCGGCGGCGATGATGTCGGCGACCTCGGTGAACTCGGCGTCACCGAAGCCACGGGTGGCCAGAGCGGCGGTGCCGATGCGCAGGCCGGAGGTGACCATCGGAGGACGCGGGTCGAACGGGACCGCGTTGCGGTTGACAGTGATGCCGACCTCGTGCAGGAGGTCCTCGGCCTGCTGGCCGTCGAGCTCGGAGTTGCGCAGGTCCACCAGGACCAGGTGCACATCGGTGCCGCCGGTGAGGACGGAGACGCCCTTGTCCTTGACGTCGGCACCGGTGAGGCGCTCGGCGAGGATGCGCGAACCCGACAGGGTGCGCACCTGACGGTCCTTGAACTCCTCGGTCGCGGCGATCTTGAACGCGGCGGCCTTGGCGGCGATCACATGCATGAGCGGGCCGCCCTGCTGACCGGGGAACACCGCCGAGTTCAGCTTCTTGGCGAACTCCTGCTTGGCCAGGATCAGACCGGAACGGGGGCCGCCCAGAGTCTTGTGCACGGTGGAGGACACCACGTCGGCATACGGCACCGGCGAGGGATGCAGACCCGCGGCGACCAGACCGGCGAAGTGCGCCATGTCGACCCACAGGTAGGCGCCGACCTCGTCGGCGATCTCGCGGAAGCGCGCGAAGTCCTGGTGACGCGGATACGCCGACCAGCCGGCGACGATCACCTTCGGCTTGGCCGCCTTGGCGATGTCGCGGACCTCGTCCATGTCGATGCGGTGGTCTTCCTTCGACACACCGTAGGAATGGACGTCGTACAGCTTGCCCGAGAAGTTCAGGCGCATGCCGTGGGTGAGGTGACCACCGTGCGCGAGGTCCAGGCCCAGCAGGGTCTCACCCGGGTTCATCAACGCCATCAGCACCGCCGCGTTGGCCTGCGCGCCGGAATGCGGCTGCACGTTGGCGAACTCGGCGCCGAACAGCTCCTTGGCGCGATCGCGGGCCAGGGTCTCCACCACGTCGACGGCCTCACAGCCACCGTAGTAGCGACGGCCCGGGTAGCCCTCGGCGTACTTGTTGGTGAGCACGGAACCCTGCGCCTGCAGGACCGCGCGCGGCACGAAGTTCTCCGAGGCGATCATCTCGAGGGTGTCGCGCTCGCGGGCGAGCTCGCCCGCCATCGCGGCGGCCAACTCGGGATCGAGCTCACCGAGAGACTGGGTATTCACCGAAGCGGTCGTCTGCGTCACGACCCTCAGTCTATGGGCCGCGCGTGGACGCCCGAGCACGGGGATAGCGCAACACGGCCGCGGTCGCCACCCGGGAGACGCAGCTCACAGCCCTCGCGGCCGGTAACAGGCACCCGAGGGGTGACCGATGACACAGACATGAACCACTTACCCGTGACACCGGCCATCGCACCGTCGAACCCGATCGAGGCGCTGCTGCTGCAGATCGGCTACCTGGTCTGTTCGCTGCTGAATCCCGGCGGCTGCGCCGTCATCCAATAGGCATCCGCCGGATCGCCCCCGGCGTGAGCGGCTCGTCGAGCAACCGACCGAACCGCTCGACCCGATCCTGCGGGTCGACCGCCTGGTCCAGCCAGCCGCCGAGCAGGCGGTAGCCCTCCACGTAGGTGCTGATGTAGGCCCGCCACAGCGGCGAGGACAGGAACCGCAGCGACTGGCGCGCCCGCTCCGGCGTGGCCAGGCTCCAGCGCTGCAGGAACGCCGCGACCTCGTCTTCGCCACGACGCTGATCGTGCAGCAGCAGCGCCGCGTCCTGCCGGACACTGAGCAGCTTGGCCGACGCGGTCGAGAACCGCTCGGCTCGTTCGCCGTCGAAGCGCAGGCCGAGGTCGGCGTAGATCTCCTGCGCCCACACACCCCAGCCCGGACCGATGATCGACTGCAGCGCCAGGTCGGCCAGGCCCTCGGCCATCAGGCACTGCGGCGTGTTGACCAGGAACAGCGTCTGCTCGTCCTCGCCGGCGGCGACCAGCCCGGCCTCCTTGCGGCAGTGCTCGGTGTGGTGGCCGGGGTAGGCCTCGTGCGCGATGAGCGCGGGCAGGTGCCCCATGTGCTGCTTGAGGTCGGAGTTGATCGCGACCTTGGAGTGGTAGTTGCCCAGGTAGTAGTTGAACCCGGACCACGGCTTGTCACCGACCACCTCGTAGGTGACGGTCTCGATGTCCGGCAGCGGGTAGCGCGCACGCACCCGCTCGCGCAGCGCGCTGGAGAACGCCTCGACGCACACCGCGAGCCGCTCCGGCGGGATCTCGTCGCCGCGCCGGTACGCGGCGGCGCGCTCGGCCAGCGGGCCCTCGCCACCGAGCACCTCGTCCATCTGCCGGTGCGCCTCGCGGTAGTCGTCGGGGTCGCCGGGGGCGATGTCGACATCGAAGTAGGCGCGGACCTCGTCGACGAAACCGATGTCCTCGCCCGCGAACTTGCGCGCCGAGCACTCCATCGCCACCAGGTGGGCGTCGAGGAACTCGGTGCGCCGCGCGGAGAGCCCGGCGTCGGGCAGTTCGGCGCGCAGGCTCACCGCGCGCCGCGCCAGCTCGGCGGGCTCGGGGGCGGGCGCGTTCTCGCTGTCGCGGCGCAGCTGCGGGTCGCCGGTGTAGGCGTCGACGAAGCCCTCCTCGAGCCGGTCGAAAGCCAGTCCGAGCCGCAGGTATTCAGTGACAAGTGGATGTGACCCCATGCCGTCCGACCTTACGGGGTGAATCCGAAAAGCGGGCCCTACCTCGGTGTTGTGACTCGTTACCGACCGGTAGCCAAACCCCCTGTTGCGCGCGGACGGCCGGGACGGAGCACAATCGCGGCATGCGGTCAGAGTTATCCCGGATCTCACTGGACGGGCAGCCGAGCTGTGCGTGTGCGCCCGGACGGAGCGTCGGGTAAGTGGCACGGATGAGCGAGCCGAGCCCGTATGTGGAGTTCGACCGGAAGCAGTGGCGCACCCTGCGCAAGTCGACTCCCCTGGTCCTGACCGAGGAGGAACTCACCGGACTGCGCGGTCTCGGCGAGCAGATCGATCTCGAGGAGGTCGCCGAGGTCTACCTGCCGCTCGCCCGGCTCATCCACCTCCAGGTAGCCGCGCGGCAGCGGCTCTTCGCCGCCACCGCGACCTTCCTCGGGGAAAAGCACCCGGACAAGCAGGTGCCGTTCGTGATCGGCGTGGCGGGCAGCGTGGCGGTCGGCAAGTCGACCACCGCGCGCGTGCTGCAGGCGCTGCTGGCCCGCTGGGATCACCATCCGCGGGTCGATCTGGTGACCACCGACGGCTTCCTCTACCCCACCGCCGAGCTCACCCGCCGCGGCATCATGCACCGCAAGGGTTTTCCGGAGAGCTACGACCGGCGCAAACTGCTGCGCTTCGTCACCGAGGTGAAGTCGGGCGCCGAAGAGGTGTGCGCGCCGGTGTATTCGCACATCTCCTACGACATCGTGCCCGACGAGAAGCACTGCGTGCGCCAGCCCGACATCCTCATCGTCGAGGGCCTCAACGTGCTGCAGACCGGTCCGCGGCTGATGGTGTCGGACCTGTTCGACTTCTCCATCTACGTCGACGCCAGGATCGAGGACATCGAGAACTGGTACGTGCAGCGCTTTCTCGCGCTGCGCAAGACCGGCTTCGCCGACCCAGAGGCGCACTTCCACCACTACTCCGCGCTCAACGACGAGCAGGCCACGGCGGCCGCGCGCGACATCTGGAACTCCACCAACCGGCCCAACCTGGTGGAGAACATCCTGCCGACGCGCCCGCGCGCGACCCTGGTGCTGCGCAAGGACTCCGACCACACCATCAACCGGCTGCGCCTGCGCAAGCTCTAACCGGCGCGCGCCACCGGGGCGCCGAGGGAGACCACCTGGGTGGCCAATTCCGTTCGGGTGCCGTCCTTCTCGACCACGAGGACGCCGCGCGGGGTGTCGCGGGCGTCGGCCGGATCACCGGCGACGACCTGGACGAGCGATTCGCGCACCCGGGGCAGCATGTCGACGACCGGCTGCTCACCGACCGGCGCCCAGCCCTGCGCCGCCGACTGCAACCGGTCGACCGCGCCGGCCGCGCCGGGCTGATCGGCCCACTTCCTGGTGGTGACGGTGATGGTGCCGTCCGCGCCCCAGCGCGGGCTGTAGGCGACCGAGCATTCGCCCGGCAGCGCGGGCAGTTCGGTGACGGCGTTGGTGCGGACGTCGATCGACGCGACATGTCCGGTCCCGCAGGAGGCGCTGCGCGCGGTCGAGCCCGCGAGCACGAAGGTGTGCCCGTCGGGTCCGGCGGCCGCGGACAGTTCGGCGTCGAGCCCGGGTACCCGGCCCAGCGGCAGGATGACGTCCTCGCCGATCGCGTACAGGTGCGTCTTCTCCCACCACAGCCCCCGTGACTCGACCCGGGCCAGCAGCAGGTACTCGTCGGTGGCCGCGACCAGCCGGGCGCCGTCCCAGCCACCGCCGGAGCGCGGGGTCGGCGATTCCGGCAGGTCGACCTCGCGGCGTGGTTCCGCGGGCGTGGTGCCCGCCAGATCGATCGTCATGATCTGGCCCGGCTCGCGCCACCAGGCGACCACCGCGTCGCGCAGGGCCACCGCGTCGGCGCAATCGCATTCGGTGCGCGTCACCGCGCCGTCGCTGACCCGCAGCGCCACCAGGGTCTTGGAGTCGGTCTCGACCGCGAACGCGTACCGGCCGTCGCCGGTGAAGTTCACCGCCGCCGAGGAGTAGCCGAAACTGCCGGGCGCGCGGACGGTCTCGGCGCCGCGCACCACGGCCAGCTCACCGGCGGTGCGGTAGGCGAACACGGCACCCGCGGCGTCCGGCTGCGCGGCCGGTGTCATCGCGGGCAGCGCGGTCGGGTCGGCGCCGCATCCCGCGACCAGCAACACCGCGCCGAGTGCGGCGAACACCGCGCGTCTGCCCCGCCCCGGCTCGATCGCAACTCCCACAGCTCACCCCTGCACGTGTCGTCGGGCTCGTCTCGCGCAGCAGCCTACTGCGCGTGCGGCCGCGATCGCGGCGACTCACCTACAACTTCCAGGCCGCGTCCAACCTGGTCGCCACGTCGATGTTGCGGACCGCCGCGATCTCCGGCTTCCTGATCTCCTGGGCGATGTAGCGGGCCACGAAGCGGCGGATCTCGTGGTCGACACTCGCCAGCACGCGCAGCAACTGGCCGCGCTTGGTCGCGCTGGCGACGTTCACCCGCACGTCGCTCGGGCGCGGTTCGGCGATGTCGATGACCACGCGCAGCGGGTCGGCGGTGCGCGCGGTGAGGTGCAGGTGCACGGTGCCGTCCACCTGGAACCGCGACCGGTCCACCGCCAGGTCGACCACCAGATCGACGTGCAACGGAATGGTGAGCTCGAAGGAGATGTAGGCGTCGACGAAGCGCAGTATGCGTGGCTGCCCCAGCTCGACCTGCGCGGTCACCTTCGCCAGGCGACCGGGGCCGACCCCGATCGGGCCGAA
This sequence comes from Nocardia neocaledoniensis, assembly GCF_003182135.1. Classification (GTDB taxonomy): domain Bacteria; phylum Actinomycetota; class Actinomycetes; order Mycobacteriales; family Mycobacteriaceae; genus Nocardia; species Nocardia neocaledoniensis. The sequence goes on from NZ_QGTL01000002.1 coordinate 706,838, forward strand.
ATCGAAAGCGGCGCCGGTGAGTTCACCGAAAGCCTCGGCGATCCGCTGCTCGGATACGGCGTATTCCAGGAAACGCCTGCCGAATTCCTCGTAGCTGATGTAAGAAGACTGATCGGGCTGCACTGCCCGCAGAGTACGCGAGCCCGGTGACATCACACGCCGAAACGGCGGTGCCGTGCGGCGTAGTCGCGCAGTGCGCGCAGGAAGTCGACGCGCCGGAACTCCGGCCAATACGCCTCGGTGAACCAGATCTCAGAGTAAGCGCTCTGCCACAGCAGGAAGCCCGAAAGCCGTTGCTCACCAGAGGTTCTGATCACGAGATCGGGATCGGGCTGACCGGAGGTGTAGAGGTGCTGGCCGATCGCGTCGACGGTGATCGACTGCACCAGGTCCTCACCCGACTCGCCCGCGGCGATCTCCTGGCGCACCAGGGAACGCACCGCGTCGGTGATCTCCTGCCTGCCGCCGTAGCCGACCGCCACGTTCACGTGCACGCCGTCGCGGCCGCTGGTCCGCTCGGCCGCCGTGCGCAGCCGCTTGGCGATCAGCTCCGGGAAGCCGGCCAGCGAGCCGACGATCCGCACGCTCCAGTTCTGCTCGGGCGCCGACAGTTCCTCCACCACGTCGGTGATGACTTCGAACAGGGTCTCGAGCTCGTCGGGATCGCGGCGCAGGTTCTCGGTGGAGAGCAGGTAGACGGTCACCATGTCGATGCCGGCGTCGGCGCACCAGCCGACCAGTTCGGCGATCTTCAGCGCGCCGACCCGGTGGCCGTGGCTGACGTCGGTGAAGCCGTTCTCGCGCGCCCAGCGGCGATTGCCGTCACACATCACCGCCACATGGCGGGGATGCTGCTTGTCGGCCAGCTGCTTGGACAGTCTGGCTTCGTAGATGCGATACGGCAGTCCACGCACCCGACCAAAGAACTCCACCCACGCACCCTAGCGCGGTCCGACCGACGTAACGTTGGGGGCGTAACCTACGGTACCGTAGGTTCTGACATTGGAGGGTTTCGTGGACGCTGTCACCGTGGGGATCGGCGAGGCTGTCGGCCTGGGGAAGCCGCGGTTCCGTGGCTGGATCCACACCTGGGCAGTCGGGGTCGCCGCCGTGGCGGTGGCGGTGCTCGTCGGCGTGGGGTTCTCGGAATCGGCGACCGCGGGCTGGTCGACGCTGGTGTACGGGGTGTCGGTGATCGCCCTGTTCGGGATCAGTGCCGTGTATCACCGGGTGACCTGGCGGAGCGTGCGCGCCAGGGTGCGGATGAAGCGGGCGGACCACTCGATGATCTTCCTGTTCATCGCGGGCAGCTATACGCCCTTCGCGCTGCTCGGCCTTCCCGGTTCGACCGGCCGCACGCTGCTGATCGTGGTGTGGACGGGCGCGCTGGCCGGGGTGGCGCTGAAGATGCTGTGGCCGACCGCGCCGCGCTGGGTGGGCGTTCCGCTCTATCTGCTGCTCGGCTGGGCGATCGTGCCGGTCGCGCCCGAACTGCTGCGCAATGTCGGGGTGTGGCCGATGGTTCTGCTCGCGGTGGGCGGCGTCATCTACAGCGTCGGCGCCGTTCTCTACGCGACGAAGTGGCCCAATCCGTGGCCCGAGCACTTCGGCCACCACGAGTTCTTCCACGCGGCGACGGTGGTCGCCGCGGTCTGCCACTACATCGCGATCTGGTTCGTGCTGCTCGGTTGACCGGCGCGTGCGCGCGGCGGCGTCGGTACGGCCTTCTATGCTCGATATTCGTGTCACCTGTCAGCGCGGCCAGCGATACCACGGCGCCTCCCTGCCGGTGGTCGGGGCGCGCGCGGTGAACGCGCTGCTCCGCTGGGCGCTGCGCAGCTATTGGGGACTCGCCCTGGTGGTCATCACCGCCAACCTGATCGGGCTCGGCGCCATCTTCCTCGTCGCCTGGGCCGACGGCGTCTTCGGCCGGGTCGGCCCGAACTGGCGCGAAGCCGCGTCGCTGCTCGGCATCTATCCGGCCTTCGCCGTCGGCCTCGGCATCGCCATGGCCATCTACGACCGGCGACGCTATCTGGGCTGGCTCGACGCCGGACGCAAACCGACGACCGAGGAGGCGCGCAGGCTGCTCGGCCTGCCCGCCGCCATCACCCTGCGCGCGATCGTGCTGTGGATTCCCGGCATCGCGCTGACGGTGTGGTTGGTCGACCGGTTCACCGACTACGACAACGACGCGGTGGTGATCGCCGGATTCGCCCTCGGCGCCCTCGAATCGGCGGGCACCACCTACCTGATCCTGGACCGGCTCATCCGGCCCGCCGTCCCGATCATCACCGCGGTCCTCGGGCCCACCGTGCATCCGACCGCCACCGTGCTCGTGCGCGTGCTGGTCACCTGGGCGGTGTCCGCGGCGCTGCCCGGACTGATCATCATCGTCGTCCTCAGCGACCGGGCCACGCCCGCCGAGGACCGGGTACGCGCGGCCTGGATCTTCTCGATCGTCGCCCTGGCCGTCGGCGCGCTCGCCACGGCCCTGCTGGCCCGCTCGGTCGCGACGCCCATGCGCACGATGTACCGGGCGCTGGAACGAATCACCCGCGGCGAGCTCGACGTGCGCGTGCCGGTCGGCAGCGCGAGTGAGATCGGGCGGCTGGAACATTCGGTCAACGAGCTCGCGGCGACCCTGCGCGAGCAGGCGCACACCGAGGACGTGTTCGGCAGGCATGTCGGCTCGACCGTGGCCGAGCGCGCGCTCTCGGGCGGCAGCGACCTCACCGGCGACGTGCGGATCGTGTCGGCGCTGTTCGTCGACGTCACCGGGTCGGTGCAGCTGTCGGCCGAGATGGCGCCGGACCAGTTCGTGCACAAGCTGAACCGCCTGCTGGCGACCGTGGTCGCGGCCACCGAGGACAACGGCGGCCTGGTCAACAAGTTCGCAGGCGACGCCGCCCTGTGCATCTTCGGCGCCCCGTCGCGGCTGGCCGACGACGCCACCCCCGCCCTGCGCGCCGCGCGCCGCATCCGCGACGAGGTGGTCGCCACCGGCGAACTCGACGTCGGCATCGGCGTCGCCCGCGGCCAGGTCTTCGCCGGCGACGTCGGCGCCGACACCCGCCTGGAATTCACCGTCATCGGCGACGCCGTCAACGAGGCCGCCCGCCTGACCACGGTCGCCAAGGAGGTGCCGCGCCGAGTCCTGGTGAGCGACTCGGTCATCCAGGCGGCGACCGCCTCCGAACGCGCCCACTGGCAGCGCCACAAGGACCTGCGCCTGCGCGGCATCCCCGGCCGCACCCGAACCTGGACAGATATCAGACCGGGCCGCGAGCGCTGACGGCCGTCTACGCGCGGGCCGTCGGAGCAGGGCGCTGATCCGTCCGCGCGGCCGCGGACGACGTGCGGGTCAGCCGCGCAGGGCGATGGCGAGGGCGGCGGGGTCGGTGACCGGGAGGTCGCAGACCGAGCCTCGACAGACATAGGCGGCGGGGGCGTCGCCGACCAGGGGGCGGTCGGTCAGCAGCGGGGCGGTGTTCGGGGGGCCCGCGAGGACGATGGCGCCGCCCGGGGCGTTGGTGCGGGCGGTGGCGAGGAGTTCGGTGGCGGCAGAGGACTTCTCGGTGGCGGTGATGGCCACCTGGAGCGGGCCGCGGACCGAGGCTTCGGCGACCGCGAGCCAGTGACCGGCCGTGCGCGGGGCGCGGGCGAGCAGGACGGCGCCGCGGGCGAGGGTCTGGTCGGCGAGTTCGCGGTAGTGGACGGCGCGGTCGGTCTCGGCCACGGCGGAGGCGGTGAGCAGGGCCTCGGCCAGGGCGGAGGAGCCGGCCGGGGTGGCGCCGTCGATCGGGTCGCGCGGGCGGGCCACCAGGGTCTCGGCGTCGTCGGCGGTGTCGAACCAGCTGCCCGGCCGTTCGGGATCGGCGAAGTGCTCGATCACGCTGTCCAGCAACACCTGGGCGGCGGCGAGCCAGTCGGCCTCGCCGGTGGCCTGGTACAGCGCGAGCAGGCCGGTGGCGAGCCAGGCGTAGTCCTCGAGCACCCCGGGCGGGGCACCGGCCACGCCGTCGAGGGAGGCGCGGCGCAGGCGTCCGTCGACCAGGTGGACGTCGAGCAGGAACCGGGCGCAGCGCACGGCGGCCGCCACCCACGACGGTTCCTCCAGTGCCGCACCGGCTTCGGCGAGGGCGGTGATCGCCATGCCGTTCCAGGCGGTGACCACCTTGTCGTCGCGGGCGGGCTGCGGACGCTGGTCACGCAGCTCCCGCAGCCGAGTGCGCAGCCGATCGAACCGGGCCGACTGTTCGACGTCGACCGGGTCGCTGCGGCGGGTGAGCACCGAGGTGCCCTGTTCGAAGTTGCCACCGGTGCTGACGCCGAAAGCCTCGGCGGCCCAGACCCCGTCGAGCGGGCCGAGATCGCCGACGAGCTCGGCGGGCGTCCACACGTAGGTGGCGCCCTCGACGCCGGGGCCGCCCGGTTCGAGCTGGGTGTCGGCGTCGAGCGCCGAGGCGAACGCGCCCTCGGCCGTCGCCAGGTCGGCGAGCAGGAATTCGACGGTCTCGCGAGAGACCCTGTGCGGCAACGATTCCAGTGGCGTCGCGGGCACGCGCCGGGCCAGGTGCGCGTAGGCGCGCAGCAGCAGGGCGTTGTCGTAGAGCATCTTCTCGAAGTGCGGGATCAGCCAGCCCGCGTCGACGGAGTAGCGGGCGAAGCCGCCACGCAGCTGGTCGTAGATGCCGCCGCGGGCCATCGCCTCCGCGGTGCGCTCCACCAGGTCGAACACGGCTTGGTCGCCGGTGCGCTCCCAGTGCCGCAGCAGCCCCTCCAGCATGGCCGAGGGCGGGAACTTCGGCGCGCCGCCGAAACCGCCGTGCCCGCGGTCCTCGTCGGCGGCGATCGCCAGGACCGCTCGTTCGAGAAGCTCTGGTACCACGGCGAATTCGGCGTCGGGCAGGCCGGTGGCCTGTCCGCGCAGCGCCTCGGTGACCTGGACGGCGGCCTGGTCGACGTCCGCGCGCCGGGTGGTCCAGGTGTCGGTGATCGCGCTCAGCAGCTGGGTGAACGAGGGCATCCCGCCGCGCGGCTGCTTCGGGTAGTAGGTGCCGCAGTAGAACGGGGCGCCGTCGGGGGTGAGGAAGCACGTCATCGGCCAGCCGCCCTGCCCGGTCATGGCGACGGTCGCGTTCATGTACACCGCGTCCAGGTCGGGCCGTTCCTCCCGGTCGACCTTCACGCACACGAATCCGGCGTTCATCTGCTCGGCGGTCGCGGCGTCCTCGAACGACTCGTGCGCCATCACGTGGCACCAGTGACACGACGCGTACCCGACCGAGAGCAGAATCGGCACATCCCGCGCGGCCGCCTCGGCCAGCGCATCGGCGTCCCATTCCCGCCAATGCACCGGGTTGTCGGCGTGCTGACGCAGATACGGTGAAGTCGCGCTACCCAACCGGTTCACGCTGCCAGCGTGCCACAACCCGCGAGACCACTGCGACACCCCATGCACCGCGCGCCGAAGGGATTCAGCCGACCCGATCCGCCGCTGCCCGCCACGCGGGCGGGTGGCCGATCGTCACCCAGCGCAGGAGCCACTCCGCTGGGCCGTAGCGGAACCGGCGCAGCCACCACGCGCTCGCGCACAGCTGTGCGAGGAAGACGAGCACCGCCACCAGCATGGTCTGGCCCGGCGACATGCGGCCCGCCGCGGCGAATCCGACGCCGGTGAAGATCAGCAGACCGATCGCGGACTGGCCCAGGTAGTTGGTCAGGGCCATGCGTCCCGCCGGGGCGAGCGCCGAGCGCAGCCAGGACGTGCGCGGGCTGTGCATGAGGCGCAGCAGTGTGGCGACGTACGCGGCGGCGAGCAGTGGCGCGGTGGCCACGCCGGCGGCGACGGCGAGCGAGTGCCCGTTGCCGCCGCCGAAGGTGTACAGCAGCCCACCCGTGAGGCCGACCGGGAAGCCGATCCACTGGATCCGGCGAAGGATCGGCTCATCGCCGGTGACGCCGGCCAGCAGCCGTCTGCGTCCGGCGACCATGCCGAGCAGGAACATCGCGAGCGCGGTCGGCCCCTGCATGCTGACGGCCTGCAGGATCAGCAGGCCGAGGCCGCCGAGATTGTGGCCGATGACCTCACCCCAACCGCCGAGCATCGCCGCGGTGGACCGCTCGGCGTTGGCCCGCGCTTCCTCGGCCGAGGGCAGCACGGCCGACGCGTCGAGGAACAACCCGCTCAGCACCAGACTCAGCACCACGACGCCGTACAGCGCGGCGGCCACCCGCAAGGCGGTGCGGTCGCGGCAGCCGCGCATCCAGAACAGCACCAGGCAGGCCAGCGCGTAGGTGGTCAGGATGTCGCCGCCGTAGAGGAACACGATGTGCAGCGCGCCGAGCACGAACAGCCCGGCGACGCGCCGCAGCATGCGCGGCGCGAAGGCGGCCCCGGCCGCGGCGGCGGAGGTCATCTGCAGGGTGAAGCTGTAGCCGAACAGGAACGAGAACAGCACGTAGAACTTCATGTCGACCAGGACCGACGACACCCCGCGCACGATGTCGTCGACGGTCGAGGCGTAGGCCGGGTCGGTCACCAGGTTCCCCGGATATCCCGAGGCCATGAAGGTGATGTTGACGAGGAAGATCCCGAGCAACGCGAAGCCGCGCAGGGCGTCCACGTCGTGCACCCGAGATCCTGGAACCACCAGTTGATCAGTCATGCCGTTGCCTTCTCCACCTGCGATAACAATTACTATCCATTGGATACTATCTCGAGGATACTAATGCAGGCGATAGTATTCGCCGAACCGCGAGGAGGGAGTGACCGTGACGGCCGACGAGGTGCCCACCGACCTGGGCAGGCTCTGGCGGGTTCCGGCCGCGACCCGGCTCGGCCGACCCGCCGAACTCGACGTCGACACCGTCGTCCGCACGGCCGTCGACCTGGCCGACCGAGCCGGACTCGACGAAGTCACCCTGCCCAAAGTCGCCGCCGCCCTCGGCTTCACGAAGATGGCGCTCTACCGCTATGTGGGCTCGAAGAACGAACTGTTCGAGCTGATGTCGGACCTGGCGCTCGGCCCGGCGCCGGACCTCGCCACCGAACCCGGCCGGTGGCGCGAAGGGCTGCGCCGATGGGCCGACGCGCTCAGGGCGGGCTTCGCCGAGCATCCCTGGGTCCCGCAGTTGCCGATCACCGGACCGCCACGCGGACCGCACGCGATCGGCTGGCTCGACGCCGGGCTGCGCACCCTGGCGGCGACCGGCCTGGACTGGGGCACCAAGCTGGGCATCGTGATGCTGGTGAGCATGCATGTGCGGCAATCGAGTCTGCTCACCCAGCAGCTGACCGACGCCAGGCTGGGCTCCGGCCTGGACGAGGCGCAGGTCAACGCGAACTACGGCAGGGCGCTGGCCGAGCTGGTCGATCCGCAGCGCTTCCCCGAGGTCGCCCAGCTCCTCGCCGCCCCGGTGTTCCACACGCCGGATGTCCCGGACGACGCCGACTACGTCTTCGGCCTGGACCTCATCCTCAACGGCGTCGCCGCCGAGATCGCCGCCACCGCGTAGTACCGCATCCCGAAAAGTCTTGTCGCACGCGAAATCAGCGTGATCGCAACCATGTCCGGCGCTGTCTCCGGTCCGTATATCTGTAACCCGGAATACACGCGCCGCACCGTGGCGCGGTTCAGCTGAGGGGGCGCAGTGACCGTGGGACAGGAGACCGCCGTGGCGTCGACAGCGACGCAGCGGGCCGTCGTCACCGCCGCGTGCGGCGCCGTGGTGGCCGCGCAGATGGCGACAACGATCTACCTGCCCGGCATGCCCGCGCTCGGTGCGGACATCGGCGCCGACGAAGGCGTCTTACAGCTGTCGGTGGCGGTGTTCGTGGTGTTCGCCGCGCTGCCGGTCGTCGCCTGGGGCAGGGCCGCCGAGCGGTTCGGGCGGGTCCCCGCGTTCGTCGCGGCGGGCGCCGTGTTCGTGCTGGCCAGCGCGGCCCTGGCGTTCATCACGAACGCGCCGGAGCTGCTCGGGCTGCGCGTGGCGCAGGCCATCGGCGCCGGCGGCATCGCGGTGATCGGACGGGTGATGGTCAAGGACCTCTTCACCGGCGCCGACCTCGCGCGCCAGCTCGCGCTGTTGTCGATGGCCTTCGTCGTCGCGCTCGGCGGCGGGCAGGTGATCGGCGGCATCGTCACCTCGACGGTCGGCTGGCGGTACGGCTTCGCCGTACTGGCCGTGCTCGCCGCGATCCCGGTGCTGTTCGCGCTGCGCATCTCGCTGCCGAAACCACCACCGGCGCAGCGGATCCCGGCCCGGCGTTTCCTCGGTGACCGGGTGTTCCGCACCAGCGCGGTGGCAGGCGGGATCGGCTTCGCGATCGTGGTGCTGATCCAGCAGAAGTCCGCGTTCGTGTTCGCCGGCGTGTTCGCGTTACCGCCCTGGGTCTTCGGCCTGTTCGGGGTGCTCTACGGCGCCGCGTACCTCGGCGGCGCGACCTATGTGCGCCGCTCGGTGCGGCGGGTGGGCGCCCAGGCGATGATGCGCCACGGCGCCTGGATCATGGTGGCCGGCTGCGCGCTGATCGCCGCCGCCTGGGTGGTCGAGCTGCCGAAGGCGCTGGCGCTGCCGCTGTTCCTGGCCGGATACGTCACCACGACCTTCGGGCAGGCGACGCTGTTCCCCAACAGCGCCGCGCACGCCGTGAGCCATCTCACCGCGGGCGCCGCGATCGCGGTCTCCTGGTGCGCGCTGATCCAGCAGGGCCTGGCGGGCATCGCCTCGCTGGCCGGGCCCGCGCTGTCCGGGCTGCTCGCCTGGTCGCTCGTCCTCACCCTGCTCGCCGCCGTGAACGTCGCGCTCGTGCGGGCCCCCGAATCCACTCCCTGACGTACCTCGCCAGCAAAGGAACAACGCCAGTGGTCAGTCATCACTTCGCCAATATCCGTAGGCAGCTGCACACGAGTAACACCTTCTGGGACGACAGCACCGCGCACGGCCTGGTCGACATCGTCGCGACCGACATGCGTGACGGCACGGTGCACGACCGCGACGGCCGCGCCATCGTCAACTTCTCCTCGTACTCCTACCTCGGCCTCGACAGCGATCCGCGCATCGTCGCCGGCGCGCACCGCGGCCTCGACGAGACCGCGACCCTCAATTCCTCCATCTCCCGCATGCGTATCCGGCTCAGCCTGCTGGAGGAGGCCGAACAGCGGCTGACGCGGACCTTCGGCGCCAGCGCCGTCACCGTGTCGTCCTGTGCGGCGGCCGCCTGGGCGACTCTGCCGCTGCTCGCCTCCGGCGAGCTCACCGACGGCAAGGCGCCGCTGATGGTGTTCGACAAGAACGCGCACTTCTGCCTGAACGCGATGAAGCCGCTGGTGGCCGACGAGACCGAGCTGGTCACCATCGCGCACAACGACATCGAGGCGCTCGAAGCGTTGTGCCGCGAGCACCCCGTGGTCGCCTACGTCGCCGACGGCGTCTACAGCACGGGCGGCGGCGCGCCGCTGGCCGAACTGCACCGGCTCCAGGACACCTACGGCCTGTTCCTGTATTTCGATGAGGCGCACGGCATCTCGACCCTCGGCCGGGGAGGGCGGGGCTACGTGCTCGGCGCCTACGAGGGCTGGCGCGAGCGCACGCTCGTGATCGCCTCGCTCAACAAGGGCTTCGGCGCCAGCGGCGGCGTGATCTTCTTCGGCGCGGCCGACGACGACTCCCGCAAGGCCACCCTGCTGCGCACCAGTGGTCCGCTGATGTGGTCACAGCGGGTGAACACCGCGGGCCTCGGCGCGATCGTCGCCGCGTGCGACCTGCACGACGACGGCACCGTCGACCGGCTGCAGGCCGATCTGCGCGAGCGGGTCCGGCTGTTCGACGCACTCGTCGACACGGAGCTGGCCGGGGACGGGCTGCCCATCCGGTTCGTCGAGCTCGGCCGCGAGGACGTCACCGTGGCGGTGGCGCGCGACATGCTCGACGCCGGGTTCTACACCTCCCCCATCTTCTTCCCGATCATCCGCCGCGGCAGCGCGGGCCTGCGCCTGATGCTGCGCGCCGACCTCGATCCCGACACCATCCGCCGGTTCGCCGACACCCTCGCCGCGAGCCTGGCCGCGCACCGCGAGGAGCTGCCGGTATGACCGTCACCATCGAGAACACCCTGGGCTTCGAGGCCCAGCGCACGCTGCTGCGCGAGCACACGGCCGGGATCGTCACCTCACGTCGTCGGCCCGACGACACGAAGCTGTCCGTGCGCGAGCGGGTCGACCGGGTGCTCGACCCGGGCACGCCGTTCCTGGAGATCGGCAGGCTGGCCGCGCACGAGGTGTACGACACCGATCTGCCCGCCGCGGCGCTGGTCGTCGGCATCGGCTCCATCCACGGCAGGCCGTGCATGATCTTCGCCAACGACCCGCACGTCAAGGGCGGCACCTACTATCCGCTCACCATCAAGAAGCAGTTGCGCGGACAGAAGCTGGCGCGCGAATACCGCTTGCCCTGTGTGTATCTCGCCGATTCGGGCGGCATCTATCTGCCGCTGCAGGAGGAGATCTTCCCGGACGAGGAACACCTCGGGAAGATGTTCCGCAACATCGCGGAGATGTCGGCGATGGGCCTGCCGCAGATCTCGGCGGTGCTCGGCATCTGCACCGCCGGCGGGGCCTACATCCCGGCGATGAGCGACGAGACCGTGATGGTGCAGGGCCTGAGCACCGTGTTCCTCGGCGGCCCGCAGCTGGTGGAGGCCGCGACCGGCGTGCGCGTCGACGCGCAGACCCTCGGCGGCGCCGACCTGCACGTGCGCGAGACCGCGGTGGCCGATCATCTCGCGGTCAACGAGGAAGAGGCGCTGGCCATGGTGCGCGACATCGTCGCCCGCACCCCGGGCGACGCGGTCCGGCCGCCCGCGTTCGCCGCCCTCGAACCCGCCGACGATCCGGCCCGCCTGCCCAGCCTGATCCCGACGAGCACCAAGAAGGAGATGGACGTCCGGGCGATCCTGCGCTGCGTCGTCGACGCGGGCTCCTGGGTCGAGTACCGCCGCGACTACGGCATCACCATCGTGTGCGCCACCGCGCGGATCGCCGGATACGAGGTGGGGATCATCGCCAATCAAGGCGTGATCTTCCCCGACAGCGCGCTCAAGGCCACCAACTTCATCCAGATCTGCGATCAGCGACGCATCCCCCTGTTGTTCGTGCACAACGTGAGTGGGTTCATGGTCGGCGAGGAGTACGAGCGGGCCGGGATCGCCAAGCACGGGGCGAAGATGGTCAACGCCGTCTCCTGCGCGAGCGTGCCCAAGATCTCGCTGGTGATCGGCGGCAGCTTCGGAGCCGCCAATTTCGCGATGTCAGGGCGGTCGATGGGCGGGCAGTTCATGGCGATGTGGCCCAATGCCCGCTCCACCGGGGTCGGCGGCGAGCAGGCGGCCGCGGTGATGGCGATCCTCAAGCGCGACCGGCTGCGCCGCGAGGGCAAGGAACTCAGCCCCGCCGCCGAGGCCGCCATCAAGCAGCCGATCATCGACAGCTTCGAACGCCAGTCGCTGCCCACCTACATCGCCGCGCGCATGTGGATCGACGCGGTCGTCGAACCGGAGGACACGCGCGATTGGCTGGCTCGCTGCCTGTCGCTGTCGCACGAACGCTGGGACCGGACCGCCCCTGCGGCAGCGAAGTTCGGGGTGTTCCGGCTGTGATCGCGCGTCTGCTCATCGCGAACCGGGGCGAGGTCGCCGCCCGGATCGCACGCACCTGCGACCGGCTCGGCATCGAGTACGTGACGGTGACCGTGGCCGAGGACCGCGACCTCACCTATCACGCCGCAGCGGTGTCGACCGTGGAGCTGCCCACCGGCGGCCACCTCGACGCGGCGGCGCTGATTCGCGCGGCCATCGAAACCGGCTGCGACGCCGTTCATCCCGGCTACGGATTCCTGTCCGAGAATGCCGAGTTCGCCCGAGCTGTTCGGGCGGCGGGTCTGGTCTTCGTCGGGCCGAGTTCCCGCGTGATCGAGTCCATGGCCGACAAGGCCTCGGCCCGGCGGGTGATGGCCGAGGCCGGCGTGCCCGTGCTGCCCGGCACCACGCACGCCAGTGCCGACGTCGACGCGCTGGTCGCCTCGGCGGCCGACATCGGCTACCCGCTGATCGTGAAGCCCGCAGGGGGCGGCGGCGGCAAAGGCATGTCGGTGCTGTACTCTCCCAACGGCTTACGCGAAGCACTCGCCTCGGCCTCGCGCACCGCGATCGCCGCCTTCGCCGACGGCCGCCTGCACCTGGAACGCTATGTGGAGCACGCGCGCCACATCGAGGTGCAGGTGTTCGGTGACGAATTCGGCGGCGCCGTCCATCTTTTCGACCGCGACTGCTCGCTGCAGCGCAGGCACCAGAAGGTGATCGAGGAGGCTCCCGCCCCACGCATCGCCGAGCAGGTGCGCGCGGCCATGTTCGCCGCGGCGGTCCAGGGCACGAAGGCCCTGCAGTACGTGGGTGCGGGCACCTTCGAATTCCTGCTGATCGGCGAGGAGTTCTTCTTCATCGAGATGAACACCCGCCTGCAGGTGGAGCACACGGTCACCGAGGAGATCACCGGCGTCGACCTGGTGGAATGGCAGCTGCGGGTGGCGGCGGGCGAGCCGCTGCCCGCCCGGCAGGACCAGATCGGCCACACCGGCGCCTCGGTGCAGGTGCGGATGTACGCCGAGGACCCGTTCCGCTCGTTCCTGCCGTGCCCCGGCGACCTCGAGGTGACGCACTGGCCCGCCGTGCGCGTCGAGCGGGCCTTCACCCGAAAGCTCCGGGTGACAGGCGGTTTCGACCCGATGATCGCCAAGCTCGTCGCGACCGGCGCCACCAGGGACGAGGCGCTGGCCGCCGCGCGACAGGCGAGCCTGGACCTGCGCTGGAACGGCATCTCGACCAATCTCGGCTTCGCCGCGCGCGTGCTCGCGGCGCCGATCGTCGCCGCGGCCGAACACGACACGGCCTACCTCGATCGGATCGACCCCGTCACCGAATTCGGTGACCCGGACGAGATCGCGGCGCTCGCCGTCGGCGGCCTGCTCAGCGCGCCGGACCCGGCGACGCCCTGGTCGCCCGGCGCGCCCACCGGCGACCGGAGCTGGCTCGATCCCGACGACGGCGATCTCGGCGGCCTCGACCTGACCGTCGACGGGCGACCGTTCACCGTGCGGGTGCGCGGCTACGACGGCGACGACGTGCTGGTGCGGGTGCCGTCCGATGATCAGGCGCACCGCGTGCTGATCGACGGCGAGACCGTCACCGTCGACACGCTCCCCGCCGTGGTCCGCAGGCGGGGCGCCGGCTGGGAATGTCAGGTCGCGGGCGTCACCCGGGAGGTGCGCTACGCCGAGTACCGCGCACTGGGCGGCGCGGCGGCCGGACCCGAAATCCGTTCGCCCATGCCGGGAACGCTCGTCCGGCTGCATGTCGAGTCGGGCGCACCGGTCGAGGAAGGACAGCTGCTCGGCGTGGTGGAGGCCATGAAGCTCGAGCACGAACTCACGGCCTCGCACGCCGGAATCGTCACGGTGAACGCCGCGGAAGGCGCGGTGGTCACCACGGATCAACCATTGTTTCTCATCGAGGAGAGGGGCGCCGCGCTGTGATGCGGACACGCCGACTACTGACAGCACTGGTCGCGGCGACGGCCGTGCTGGTGACCGCATGCGGCGGAACCGACACCGCCGCACGCGACTCCGCGCAACCCGTCAGCGGCGGTTCGCTGACCTGGGGTGTGGAGACCGAGCCGACCACGCTCAACCCCCACCTCAACGGGCAGAGCAACACCCACCTGATGCTGCGCAACGTCTTCGAGTCGCTGCTGGCGCGCACCACCGACGGCGGCTTCGTCTCGTGGCTGGCGACCGGCCACGAGATCTCCCCCGACGGGCTCACCTACACCTTCTCGCTGCGCGAGGGCGTGAAGTTCACGGACGGCTCGCCGCTCACCGCGAGCGCCGTGGCGCGCAACTTCACCACGATGCAGGACGTGTCGTACTCCGGCGGCTGGTCCGCCGGACCGCTGTCGCACCTGGCCGCGGTGACCGCCCGCGACGAGCGCACCGTGGTGTTCACCCTGAAGGACCCGTACGCTCCGTTCCTCGACTTCGCCGCCGGCTTCCCCATCATCTCCCCGGCCGCGTGGGACAAGCCGCAGCTCAAGGCCGGCGGCCCGGAGATCGCGGGCACCGGACCGTTCATCCTCGACCGCTATGTGAAGGGTCAGGAACTGCACTTCCGCAAGAACCCGGACTACAACTGGGCGCCCCAGAACGCCAAGCACCAGGGGCCCGCCTACCTCGACGAGGTGACCTACCGGTTCCTGCCCGAGTCGTCGGTGCGCACCGGCGCGCTCACCTCCGGTCAGGTCGACCTGATCGAGGGCGTGTCCGGCAACGACGCCTCGCTGTTCCGCGACAACCCCGACTTCACCTATGCGACCGCGCTGAACAACGGCAGCCCGTACACGCTGTATTGGAACTCGACCTTCGGGCCGACCACCGATGAGCGAGTCCGCAAGGCGCTCAACAACTCCGTCGACGTGAATGCCGTGCTGGAGTCGATCTACCGCGGCCAGCGCACCCGCGGCTGGGGCATCGCCTCCAGCGTCGACACGCTGTTCTACGACAAGAGCGTCGAGGGCGCCTACGGCGCCGACAAGGCGACGGCCAACCGGCTGCTCGACGAGGCGGGCTGGACCGCGAAGGACGCCGACGGCTACCGGACCAAGGACGGTCAGCGGCTGACCATCGAACTGGTGCAGGCGCAGTCGACGCTGCGCGACCAGCGCGAGGTGCTGTTGCAGGCCGTGCAGGCGCAGGCCAAGCAGAACGCGGGCATCGACCTGAAGCTGTCCTACGTCGACCTGGGCACCTACAGCGAACTGCGCAAGAAGAACGCCTTCGGCGCGATCGCCAACTCCGACACCATCACTGGCGGCATCGACATCGAGAACCACTGGTACCCGCCGACCCCGCTCGGCACGCTCAACTACAGCCGCGCGACCGATCCCGAACTGTCCGCGTGGCTGAAGGCCGCCGCCTCGACCACCGACAACGCCGAGCGGGCCAAGCAGTACGGGCAGCTGCAGCGGTTCGCGCTCGTCGACAAGGCGTACGGTCTGCCGCTCTACATCCCCGAGAACCAGATCGCGACCGGCGCCCACGTGTACGGCGCGGGGTACCGGCCGTACAAGCAGCTTCCGGAGAACGCCTACGACATCTGGGTCGATCGTGGATAAGGGGCTTTCCCGTCGGCGGACCGGGCTCGTGCCAGTGTGCGGCCGGGCGCGAAGGTCCGGCTATGGACGCTGCGTCGACGGGGTCCGCCGCCGCGGTGGCCGGGCCACCGGGGCGAGGTCTGCCGCGGGCGGATGTACGGGATCGGTGCGGTCGTGACGGCCGAAGCGCTGGCGCAGGAGGCGACGGCACCGGTAGACACCGCCGTGCGTGGTGCGCGGGCCGGCACCGTCGGCCGGATCGCGCTGCGTGTGCTCACGGGAATCGGTGTGCTGTGGGGCGCGATCACGCTGTCGTTTCTCGGCGTGCGGCTGGCGCCGGGTGACACAGTCGACGTGCTGCTCGGCGAGCAGCCGCGCACGCCGGAGGTGGAGGCCGCCATCCGCGCCGAATGGGGGCTCGACAGCCCGGCGATCGTGCAGTATTTCCGCTACCTGTGGCACGTGGCGCAGGGCGATTTCGGGCGGTCGTATGTGTTGCAGCGACCGGTGGCGGAGGTCATCGGCTCGCAGGCCGGTCCGACGCTCGCGCTCACCGGTGCCGCGCTGGTCGTGGCGCTGGTGTTCGCCGTCGTGGTGGCGACGACCACCGCGCGGCGGCGCCGAGCGCGGTCCGTCGCCAATGCCGTTGAGCTGGCCCTGGTTTCGACGCCCGCGTTCTGGCTCGGCATCGTGCTGCTCTCGCTGTTCAGCTTCCAGCTGAAGATCTTCCCGGTGGCGGCGAACAAGGGACTCGCCGCCCTGGTGCTGCCCGCGCTCGCACTCGGCCTCTCGCTCGGCGCGGTGATCTCGCAGGTGCTGCGCGACGGGCTCGAGCGAGCCCTCGACGAGCCGTTCGCGGTGACGGTGCGCTCCTGGTCGGTGAGCGAGACCCAGCTGCGGGTGCGGCACGGCTTGCGCCACGCCGCCCTGCCCGCCGTCACCCTGACGGGCTGGCTCGTCGGCGGACTGCTCGGCGGGGCGGTGATCATCGAGGAGGTGTTCGGCCGCCCCGGGCTGGGCCGCGTCACCGTGGAAGCGGTACTGGCCCAGGATCTTCCGGTGGTGCTGGCCGTAGCGATCCTGTCGGCCTTCGTCTACGTGGTGATCAGTACCGCCGTCGACCTGCTGTACCTGGTCCTCGATCCCCGGCTGCGCCGCGACTCCGCGGGAGGCGGGCAGATCTCCGGAGGTGCGTCATGACGGCGGCTCTTTCGCTGCGAGCGCGGGTCGCCGACCAGGCGAACGGTTTCGGCGTCGCGCCCGGTGTCGTGATCGCCGCGTTGACGATCGGACTCGTCGCGCTCGCGGTGGCCGCGCCGGGCGTGCTCGCCGGGAGCGACCCGCTCGCGGCCGATCCACTCACCGCCCAGCTCCCGCCGAGTGCACAGCACTGGTTCGGCACCGATCATCTCGGGCGCGACGTATTCAGCCGCGTCGTGCACGGAGCGCGGTATTCGCTGCTCATCGGCGTCACGGCGGTCGCCATCGCGGTGGTGGCCGGCTCCGTCCTCGGGCTGCTGGCCGGGTTGGCGCGCGGGCGGCTCGACGAGCTGATCACCCGGTTCCTCGACGTGGTCTCCTCGTTTCCCGACCTGCTGCTGGCGCTGGTGCTGATCTCGTTCACCGGACCCGGCACCGCGAACCTGATCGTCGCGCTCGGCATCGCCTCGATCCCCCGGTTCGCGCGGGTGGTGCGGGCGCAGACGCTCGTCGTGCAGGAATCCGGATATGTGGAGCAGGCACGGACTTTCGGGCTCACCAGGGCGACGCTGGTGTGGCGGCACGTCCTGCCCCACGCGGTGGCGCAGGTCCCCATCCTGGCCACCATCGGCCTCGGCACCGCCATCCTCGGCGCGGCGGGCCTGAGCTTTCTCGGCATGGGACCGCAACCGCCGGAACCGGAATGGGGCGCCATGCTCGCCGAGGGCCGCAACTATCTGCGCAATGCCTGGTGGATCGGCGTCCTGCCCGGTGTGGCGGTGACGGCGACGGTGATCGCGGTGAGCTCGCTGGGACGGCATTGGCAACGGCACTACGACGGAAGGCCCGCGGCATGAGTCTGCTCGCGATCGAGAATCTGCGGATCGGGTTTCCGTCGAAAGACGGTGCGCGCGAGGTGGTTCACGGCGTCGATCTGCGAATCGAGCCGGGCGAGGCGGTCGCCCTGGTCGGCGAGTCGGGCTCGGGCAAGTCGGTGACGGCGCGCACGCTGGTCGGGCTGGCAGGCGCGGGTGCGCGCGTCAGTGCCGACACGTTCGACCTGTTCGGCCAGGACGCGCGCGCTCATCGGGAACGACAGTGGCGCCGGATCCGCGGCAGCGCCATCGGATTCGTGCTCCAGGACGCGCTCGTCTCCCTCGACCCGCTCGGCTCGGTCGGCGCGCAGCTGGCCGAGGTTCAGCGCGCGGTGACCGGGCGGGCGAGCACCGCGCGCAGCGTCGAATTGCTCACCGCCGTCGGGGTTCCCGAGCCGGAACGCCGCTTGCGCCAATACCCCCACGAACTGTCCGGCGGACTCCGTCAACGCGTCCTCATCGCGACGGCGATCGCGGGCGACCCCGACCTGATCATCGCCGACGAGCCGACCACGGCGCTCGATGTCACTGTGCAGCAACAGATCCTGGAGCTGCTGCGCGCCCGCAAAGCCGCAGGTACCGCGCTGCTGCTGATCAGCCATGATCTCGCGGTGGTCGCCGAGGTGGCCGATCGGGTGCTGGTGATGCGCGCGGGCGAGGTGGTCGAACAGGGCCGCACCCTCGACGTGCTCACCCAGCCGACGCATCCGTACACGAAGAAGCTGCTCGCGGCGGTGCCGTCGGCCGCGTCACGGGGATCCCGGCTCTCTGTCGCCGGCGAACCGCCCTCGGCGGAGCGTCGGCCCCTGCCCCCGCGCTCTGTCGACGCGAGTCATGTGGTGCTCTCGGTGCGGGATCTGCGCAAGACCTACGGATCGGGTCAGGCCGCGCGGACGGTGGTCGACGGC
This sequence comes from Nocardia neocaledoniensis, assembly GCF_003182135.1. GTDB lineage: Bacteria > Actinomycetota > Actinomycetes > Mycobacteriales > Mycobacteriaceae > Nocardia > Nocardia neocaledoniensis. Next base: position 725,027 of record NZ_QGTL01000002.1, read on the forward strand.
GTCGACTTCGATCTGTTCGCGGGTGAGACCCTCGGCATCGTCGGCGAATCCGGGTCGGGCAAAACCACCACCGCGCGGCTGGCGCTGCGGTTGGTGGCGCCGACATCCGGTCGCGTACTCGTCGACGGCAAGCCGTGGAGCGAACTCTCCGAGCGGGAGTTGCGGCCCCTGCGGGGTGCGGCGCAGCTGATCGCGCAGGACCCACTCAGCTCGTTCGATCCGCGCTACACCGTCGAGCGGGTGATCGGCGAGAGCCTCGACACCGTCGATGTGCGTGGCACCGCCCGAGCGAGACGGGTGCGGGAGAGCCTCGACGCGGTCGGCCTCGCCCGCGAGGTCCTCGACCGGCACCCCCGCACCCTGTCCGGCGGCCAACGTCAACGCGTCGCCATCGCCCGCGCGCTGGCCCCGAGCCCCGCGCTGCTCGTCGCCGACGAACCGGTCTCCGCCCTCGACGTCTCGGTCCAGGCCCAGATCCTCGACCTGCTCGCCGACCTGCGCGCCGACTTCGGCACCGCCCTGCTGCTCATCTCCCACGACCTGGGCGTCGTCCAGCACCTGGCCGACCGGGTCCTGGTGATGAAAGACGGTCGCGTCGTCGAATCCGGCGACGTGGAATCGGTACTGCGTGCGCCGCAGCACGACTACACCCGACGCCTCGTCGCGTCGGTCCCGCGCCTGCCGGAGCCGGTCGACGGTGCGTGATCGGCCCGGCAGAATCCGGTGCTTCGGCGCTGGTTCACGCGCTGGGCCGCGAACGCCCCAGCGCCCGGATCCCCATCGAGCCCGCGGCGACCAGGACGGCGGCCACGGCGACGAACACGATCTGTGGCCGGTCCAGCGTGCTGTCACCCGCCAGCAGATACCCGGCGACATTGATCAGCCCATGCCCGACCGCCGCGACCAGCACCCGCTGCCAGCAGCTGCCGGTGCCCAGATAACCGAGCACCACGGCGAACGCCATCGTCGCGACGAAGAAGCAGACAGTGACCACCGCCCCCGCGGTGAAAGCCTGCACGTGCCACAGCGCCCAGGTCACCCCGGTCACCGACACCGCCGCGGCCTTCGCCATTCGAGACTCGAGCATCGGCTGCATCACACCCCGCCACCCGACCTCCTCACCACCGGCCCCGACGAACTGCAACACCACGAACACCACGAACGGCACGCCCCCAACCGCCGCCGGCCCGACGATGGCCGTACCCGAGACGACCGCCGCCCCCGTGATCAACAGCCAATAGGCCACGCACACCGCGACGATCCCCGCGAGGTTCACCCCCACCCACCGCCGAGAAACCGCCGTGGGAAGCACCCGGACCACAGTCCGCCGAAACATCAGCCACGTAACCAGCGCCCCGACCGCCGGCCCGAACTGCACCAGCGACAACGCCGCCGGATCGATCCCGGAAGGCCGCTGCACCGCGAGGAGAATCCCCGAAGCAGCCAGGGTTGACAGCACATAGACGCCGAGTGCGAGCCACACCCGCGCGGCCGCCGGGGCCCGCACCGCGGCGGCTCGGTCGGACGCGGCGAGGTCGATGTCGGCGGAACTCACCCGTCCAACCTTGCCGCGCGAGCATCTGGCGCACATCACTCTGCGGTCTCGCTATGGCGTTGTACCCCACCCGGCAGGTCGATCATTCCGACGGCACTGTTCGGCCGCGACGCCGCACGCCCCACCCCGAATGCGGACACTCTCAGAGAGCGACGACCTCGAGCATGCTTTCCAGCCCCTTGAAGTCGGCGGCGTTGCGGGTGTAGAGCGGGAGGGAGTTGGCCGAGGCGATCGCGGCGATGAGCAGGTCCATCCGTCGAGGGCGCGGATCCCGCTTCGCGGCCAGCGTCAACGCGACCAGAGTGCCGTATCGAGTCGCCGCGGCTTCGTCGAAGGGCAGTGGGTCGAACTCGACGATCGCGGCGCCGAGTTGCTCCGATCGCTCCGCCCGGCGCACAGGGTCCTTCGCCATCGCGACGCCCTGGTTCAGCTCGGCGAGCGTGATCGCGGTGATCTCGGGAGTTTCCGGCAGGGCGCCCGGATCGAGCGAGCCGAGGTCGAGATAGGTGCACGTGTCGAGCACGCCCGCCGGATGCCTGACGCTCATCGGCCGCCCCACGGGTCCTCGTCACCAATTCTGTCCTCGGATCCGAAGAAGTCGTCGGCTTCCTGTCGCATCACCGCGTAGTCCACTCGCGGCAGGGCGCGATGCCGGGCGACCAGTTCTTCCGCGCTCCGGCGCCGGCGACGGCTGACAGGCCGCACTTCCGCGATCTCGACGCCGTTGCGGGTCACCCGGATGGTCTCACCCGCTTCCACCGCGTCCATGACCGCCGCCGAGTTGTTCCGCAGCTCCCGTTGACTGATCTGCCTCATAGACCGAGTGTAGCCCGCTGTGCTACAGCGGGCTACACTCGCATCAGGCGCGGCCGAAGTGGGTGTCGGTCCAGGTGAGAAGGGTGTCCAGGCCGGATTCCAGGATTGCGCGATGGTCGGCGTCGGCGTATTCGTCGGTCCGGTAGTCCACCGGCGTGCCTGCGGCGCGGAGCTGGGCGACCATGGCGTCGGTGCCCTCGGGGACCACGATGACGTCGCGCCTGCCCTGGATAACCAGCAACGGCAGGCCGGAGCGGACGGCGGTCGGCTCGTTTGCGTCGAGGACGGCGCGGATACCGGAGAGGTCACCCGTGGGCTCGACCACCTCGTGCACACCGATGCCGGTCCACTGCTCACGGGTGGACAGGGCCGGAATGCAGTTGTCGTCGACGAGCTTCAGCTTGTCGACCGCATGGGGAGTCAGGAAGGCGGCGGGATCGAATCCGCCCGCGGTCTCGGCGCCCGCGATCACCAGCGGGGCGAACGGCAGCGCTGCCCGCCGTTCTGGCGCGTCGGCGGCGGGGCCGAGTTCCGCGGCGGCGCGAAGCAGTGCCAGGCGCGACCCGTTGTTGTTGGCGGGAGCCAGCGCGGCCGCGCCGACCAGTTGCAGCTCCGGAGCCCAGGTCGGCCCGATCGCATTGGTGAAGATCGCGGCCTGGCCGCCCTGGGAATGACCGATGGTGGCCCAGCGGGTGCTGATGCTCGGCGCGAGTTCACGCGCTGCGCGCGCGATGTCGGTGACGGCTCGCGCCTGCGCTTCGCCGATGAGATAGCTGTGCCGACCCGGCGTGCCCAGGCCCTGGTAGTCGGTCATGGCGACGGCGTATCCGGCGTCGAGCAGACGCTGCTGGACCACCCGGGTGCGCGCGATGTAGGCATGCGCGGGGTAACTCTCGTCGGTGTCGCGCGACGGGGCGCAGGCGTCGGCGATGCCGGTGGTTCCGTGGGCCCAGGAGATGAGTGGCCAGCCACCGGCGGGCGCCTCGCCGCGCGGCACGGCGACCACGCCCGACACCGCGACGCTCTCCCCCTTCGGGTCGACCGAGCGGTACAGCACCAGGTGGTTGTCGGCGTTCGCGAGTCCGGGGATGCCGGTGAGCGGACGCGACCAGATCACCGAACCGTGTTCGCCCGGGACGGTCTCAGCCTGGGGTGTGTAGAAGTCGAGTCCGGCCGGCGCCTGCGGCGCCGCGACGGTGTCGGTGGAGGAGCACCCGAGCAGGAGGGAACCGGCGGTGAGCAGCGCCGCGGCACCGAGAACGGCGGAACGTGACGTCTTCGTGAGGAACATGGGCTCTGTCGTACTCGCGGCCTGGTGTCACGCCGCGCAAACGCGGGTTTCCGGCGCATTCGGAGCCCTCGTGCACGAATCCGTCAGGTAGGCGCCGCCCACACATCCATCGGCACGTACCCGGTGGCGCGACCGTCCTCGCCGAGCAGCCTGCCCATCCGCTTCACCCAGCGCAGCGTCACCGCGCGGTCGAGCACCCGCAGCCCTGGCGCGACCGCGCCGAGCCGCGCCTCGTATTCGGCCAGGTCGTCGAGTCCTCGGCAGCACGTCACCGCGATCGCGTCGGCATCGGTGACGGTGGCCGCGCACAGCCGGGTGTCGCGCAGCCCCTCGATCGCCTCCATCACCGGAACACGTTCGGCGGCGGGCATGTTCAGCCAGAGTGTGGCCGTGGTGCGCCAACCGGTCACCGGCAACGCGGCCTCGCAGCGCAGCACTGCTCTGCCGCCGTCGAGCACCTTGCCGAGCAGCCTGCGCACCGTGGCCTCCGGGCGATCCAGGTCTGCGGCCAGCGCAGCGACGGTGCGCCGGCCGTCGGCGCCGAGGGCCAGGATGAGCGCGCGTTCCCGCGCGGACAGGGGCGCGGGCTCATCGTCTCCCGGCACCGTGGCCACGGCCAGTTCGCGCTGCTGTCCCGGCGCGAGCGCGTCGAATCGCCACCTGCTGCCCTCGCGATGCAATCGCCGCACCGGGTGCGTCCGCAGCACGCGCACCCCGGGAACGCGACCGAAGGCCAGCAGTTGCTCGGTGAACAGCGCCCCTGACGCGGCGCCGACGGTGAGCAGCAGTGGGTGCGTGCCCGTGACCAGCTCGACGCTGAACACCGCGGGCAGTTCGGCGAAGGCCGCGGCGACCGCGGCGAGGTCGCTCGGCGCACAGTCGACCTGGACGAACGCCAGCACTCCGACCGCGGCGAAGCCCGACCCCGGATAGCAGGTGAGCCACGCCGTCCCGCTCTCCCGCAGCGCCGACCATCGCCGGGACAGCGTCGACGCGTCGACACCGAGCGGGCCCGCCAGCCTGGTCCACGACGCGCGCGGCGCGACCTGCAGTGCGGTGATCAGCGCCAGGTCGAGTTCGTCGACGCTCATACGCGGATCCCTCTCATCCGGCCAACGTAGACCGCGGCCGTCTATCGCGATGCCACCGCCTGGCGAAACCTCCGTTGCGGGCGCGCCGGTGGGGCATTATTAGGGGTGAAATCCCCGGATCGCTACCGAACAGGACCGCCATGGCACCGCAGCTGACGCTCTCCGCGCAGCGCGCCGCGCTGGAGCGGGAGTGGGCGCAGTGGGTGCCCGCGGGGCAGTCGGCACTCGGGCGGAGTTCGTCGGTGCGGACCGAGGTGGCGCAGTCGTGGTTGCGGTCGTTGCGGACGGTGGATCCGGCGCGCGACCACGCGCCGGAGAGCGAGGCCGGCGACATCGGTCCGCGCTGGGCGGAGTCGCCGCTGCGTGGGCCCGTCACGGAGTTGAAGGATCAACTGCACAGCGTCGCCGACGACGCGGGGTATGTCGCCGCGGTGACCGACGCCTCCGGCACGATCCTGTGGACCTACGGCGGCCCGGTCATGCGGCGCAGGGCCGAGCAGGTGAACTTCGCGCCGGGTGGGCGGTGGGACGAGGCGCACATGGGGACCAACGCGCTCTCGCTGGCCCTGCGCACCGATCAACCGCACACCGTGTTCTCCGCCGAACATCTGGTCGCCGCGCTGCACGGCTGGGTCTGTTACTGCGCGCCGATCCGCGCGGCCGACGGGACCCTGCTCGGCGTGCTCGACCTCTCGACCACCTGGAAGCGCTCCCACCCGTTGGCCATGGCCACCGTGCGGACCATGACCAGCGCGATCGAGGCCAAGCTGCACGCGGCCGCGCCCGCACCGGCGGGCATGCGGCTGACCTGCCTGGGCACCGGCCGGTTGACGCGCGACGGCACTCCCATCCGGCTGCGTCCCCGCCAGCTCGAGATCCTCACCCTGCTCGCCCTCGACGACGACGGCTACAGCCACGAGCGCCTGCACTACGCCGTCTACGGCGACCGCGCGGTCGGCGCGAGCACCCTCAAATCGGAGATGTCGTACCTGCGCCGGGCCACCGGCGGCGACATCACCAGCCGCGTCTACCGGTTCACCACCGCCCTGTCCTGCGACGCCGTCGACGTGCTGCGCGCCCTGGAATCCGGCGACGTCGACACCGCCGTGCGGCTGTATCACGGTCCGCTGCTTCCGGATTCGGACACGCCCGGCATCAGCGAATGGCGCGACTACCTCGCCGTCGCCCTGCGCAACGCGGTCCTGGCCAGCCCCGACGCCGAGCACGCGCTCACCTACGGCGAGGCCGCCCCCGACGACATCGCCGTCCACGAGCACGCCATGGCGCTGCTGCCCCCGCGCGACACGCGGCGCGCGGTCGCCGCCGCCCGCCTGCACAGCGCACTTCGCGCCTGATCGGTCGGCTTCAACGTTTCATCAACCCTCGCGGCGGATAGTGATGGGCGTCACGCTTCACCGGAATCAGCGAGGAGCCTCCGCACATGATCTACGCCAAGCCGGGCACCGAGGGCAGCATCGTCAGCTACGCCAAGCGGTACGACAACTTCATCGACGGGAAGTGGGTTCCGCCGGTCGAGGGCCGGTACTTCGAGAACACCTCCCCGGTCGACGGACAGCCCTTCTGCGAGATCGCGCGATCGACCGCCGCCGACGTGGAACTGGCGCTCGACGCCGCCCACCGCGCCGCCGACGCCTGGGGCGCCACCTCGGCGGCCGAGCGCGCCAACATCCTGAACAAGATCGCCGACCGGATCGAGGCCAACCTCGAGGCCCTCGCCGTCGCCGAGACCTGGGACAACGGCAAGCCGGTCCGCGAGACCCTGGCCGCCGACCTGCCGCTGGCAGTCGACCACTTCCGCTACTTCGCCGGCGTGCTGCGCGCCCAGGAGGGCGGCATCAGCGAGGTCGACAACGACACCATCGCCTACCACTTCCACGAGCCGCTCGGCGTCGTCGCCCAGATCATTCCGTGGAACTTCCCCATCCTGATGGCCACCTGGAAGCTCGCGCCCGCGCTGGCCGCCGGCAACGCGGTGGTACTCAAGCCCGCCGAGCAGACCCCGGCCTCGATCATGAAGGTCGTCGAGCTCGTCGCGGATCTGCTGCCGCCGGGAGTCCTCAACGTGGTCAACGGTTTCGGCGTGGAGGCGGGCAAGCCGCTGGCGTCGAGCCCGCGGGTGGCCAAGGTCGCCTTCACCGGCGAGACCACCACCGGCCGCCTGATCATGCAGTACGCCAGCGAGAACATCATCCCGGTGACGCTGGAGCTGGGCGGCAAGAGCCCCAACATCTTCCTGCCCGATGTGATGGCCGCCGACGACGACTTCCTCGACAAGGCGATCGAGGGCTTCGTGATGTTCGCGCTGAACCAGGGCGAGGTGTGCACCTGTCCGTCGCGCGCGCTGATCGCGTCGTCGATCTACGACGAGTTCATGGCCCGCTGTGTGGAGCGCACCAAGGCGATCGTGAGCGGCAACCCGCTCGACGAGGCCACCATGATCGGCGCGCAGGCCAGCAACGACCAGTTCGAGAAGATCCTGTCCTACATCGACATCGGCAAGAAGGAAGGTGCCGAGGTGCTCACCGGCGGCGCGGTCCGCAATGTCGAGGGCCTGGGCGACGGCTTCTACATCGAGCCGACGATCTTCAAGGGCAGCAACGACATGCGCGTGTTCCAGGAGGAGATCTTCGGCCCGGTCGTCGCGGTGACCACCTTCGACTCCACCGACGAGGCGCTGAAAATCGCCAACGACACCCTCTACGGCCTCGGCGCCGGCGTGTGGACCCGCGACATGAACACCGCCTACCGCCTGGGTCGCGGCATCAAGGCGGGCCGGGTGTGGACCAACTGCTACCACGCCTACCCGGCACACGCGGCCTTCGGCGGGTACAAGAAGTCCGGCATCGGCCGCGAGAACCACAAGATGATGCTCGAGCACTACCAGCAGACCAAGAACCTGCTGGTCAGCTACTCGCCGCAGAAGCTCGGCTTCTTCTGATGGGGCAGCGCGTCGACCTCACCGAACAGGCGGCGACGCTGCTGCGGGACCTGACCGGGCGACACGGCCCGGTCATGTTCCACCAGTCCGGCGGCTGCTGCGACGGCAGCTCCCCCATGTGCTACCCACGCGGTGAATTCCGCGTGGGCCGCTCGGACGTGCTGCTCGGACATCTGCCCGACGACACCCCGTTCTGGATGAGTGCCGACCAGTTCGAATACTGGAAGCACACCCATCTCACCGTCGACGTGGTGCCCGGCCGGGGCAGCGGCTTCTCGCTGGAAGCCCCCGAAGGCGTGCGGTTCCTGATCCGCTCCCGCCTGCTCACCGACGAGGAGGTGGCCGCGCTGGAATCCCAGCCCCCGCCACCCACCGGTGACACCGTTCCCCAGTGATGTGAAACACCCACTATCACACTGTTCCCGCAGGTCGGCGGCGCTCGATACGCGCCGCTGACCTGCGGGATCCACGGCCGTAACAGTCGTCAACCATTCTTCAACCCTCGACGATCACCGTTGCCGTCGCTACGCGCTTGTTTGTTGATGAGGAGCTACCCCTGTGAGTACCGACGCGATCCCCGCCGCCGGCGCGGACACCCCCGCCGACGATTATCTCGCCAAACGCACCCTGCGCTCCGGCTCGGCGGGCTGGGTCCTGCTGGCCGGCCTCGGCGTGAGCTACGTGATCTCCGGTGACTACTCCGGCTGGAATTTCGGCCTCGCCGAAGGCGGATTCGGCGGTCTGCTGATCGCCGCGGTCGTCATCGCCGGCATGTACCTGGCCATGGTGCTGGGCATGGCCGAACTGTCCTCGGCGCTGCCCGCCGCGGGCGGCGGCTACACCTTCGCCCGGCGCGCGCTCGGCCCGTGGGGCGGATTCGCCACCGGCACAGCGGTTCTCATCGAATACGCGATCGCCCCCGCCGCCATCGCCACCTTCATCGGCGCCTACGTGGAGTCGCTGAACCTGTTCGGGATCACCGACGGGTGGTGGGTGTATCTGGCGGTGTACGCGCTGTTCATCGGCATCCATCTCGGCGGCGCCGGTGAGGCGCTCAAGGCGATGTTCGTGATCACCGCGATCGCGCTGGTGGGTCTGGCGATCTTCGCCGTGGCCGCGCTCGGCAAGTTCGATGTCGCCAACCTGACCAACATCGCGCCGGATCCGGACGCCACCGGCGCATCGTCGTTCCTGCCGTTCGGCTACATGGGCATCTGGGCCGCGATCCCGTTCGCCATCTGGTTCTTCCTGGCCGTCGAGGGTGTGCCGCTGGCCGCCGAGGAAGCCACCGAGCCGGAGAAGAACGTGCCCAAGGGCATCATCGTCGCCATGCTGCTGCTGGTGGTCACCGGCGCGGTGGTGCTGTTCCTGGTCACCGGCGCGCTCGGCGCCCAGGACGCGTCGGCCTCGGGCAACCCGCTGGTCGAGGCGCTCGGCGACAGCCCGGCGGCCAAGGTGGTCAACTACATCGGCCTGGCTGGTCTGGTCGCCAGCTTCTTCTCCATCGTCTACGCCTACTCCCGGCAGACCTTCGCCCTCTCGCGCGCCGGCTACCTGCCGACCAGCCTCTCGGTGACCAACTCGCGCAAGGCGCCCGTGCTCGCGCTGATCGTGCCCGGCCTCGTCGGCTTCGCCCTCTCGCTCACCGGCGAGGGCGCCATGCTGCTGAACATGGCCGTGTTCGGCGCCGCCGTGAGCTATGTGCTGATGATGGTGAGCCACATCGTGCTCCGGGTCCGCGAGCCGAACATGCCGCGCCCCTACCGCACCCCCGGCGGCATCGCGACCACGGCGTTCGCACTGGTCATCGCGGCCGCGTCGGTGGCGGCGACCTTCCTGGTCGACCCGAAGGCCGCGCTGTTCACCCTCGGTGTGTTCTGCGCCTTCATGGCCTACTTCGGCCTCTACAGTCGCCATCACCTGGTCGCCAAGTCGCCCGACGAGGAATTCGCCGCGCTGGCGAAGGCCGAACAAGAACTCGAGTAACCCCGACGACCTCGCGAAAGGAGGCGGCACCCGATGACCGTGTACCGCAGTTCTGTCGGCGTCACGACCTACCTGTTCGACGGCCTGGTCGATCTGCTGGCCAAGGCCACCCCCGAGCGCAGCGGCGACCAGCTGGCCGGGTGCGCGGCGGCGACCGATGCCGAGCGGGCGGCCGCGCAGTGGGCGCTGGCCGACGTCCCGCTGACCACCTTTCTCGACGAGGTGGTCGTGCCCTACGAGACCGACGAGGTCACCCGGCTGATCATCGACAGCCACGACCGGACCGCGTTCGGGCCGATCGCGCACCTCACCGTCGGCGGGCTGCGCGACTGGCTGCTCGCGGTGGCCGCCACCGACGAGGCGGCGGCCACCCTGGCCGCCGTCTCCCCGGGACTCACCCCGGAGATGGTGGCCGCGGTCAGCAAGATCATGCGCAACCAGGACCTCATCGCCGTGGCCAAGGCGACCGTGGTGACCGCGGGCTTCCGCACCACCATCGGCCTGCCCGGCCGGCTGAGCACTCGCCTGCAGCCCAACCACCCGACCGACGATCCCCGCGGGATCGCCGCCGCGACCCTCGACGGGCTGCTGCTCGGCTGCGGTGACGCGGTGATCGGCATCAACCCGGCCACCGATTCACCCCAGGCCACCGCCGACCTGCTGCACCTGCTCGACGAGGTGCGTCTGCGCTTCGACATCCCGACCCAGTCGTGTGTGCTCTCGCACGTCACCACCACCATCGGCCTGATCGAGGCGGGCGCGCCGGTGGACCTGGTGTTCCAGTCGGTGGCGGGCACCGAGGGTGCCAATTCCGGCTTCGGCGTGAACCTTTCGCTGTTGCGCGAGGGCAACGAGGCCGGGCGCTCGCTCGCGCGCGGCACCGTCGGCGACAACGTGATGTATCTCGAGACCGGTCAGGGATCGGCGCTGAGCGCGAACGCCCATCTGGGCGTGGGTGATCGGCCGGTGGATCAGCAGACCCTGGAGACCAGGGCCTACGCGGTCGCCCGCGAGCTGAGCCCGCTGCTGGTGAACACCGTGGTCGGGTTCATCGGGCCCGAATACCTCTACGACGGCAAGCAGATCATCCGCGCCGGGCTCGAGGACCACTTCTGCGGCAAGCTGCTCGGCCTGCCGATGGGCGTCGACGTGTGCTACACCAACCACGCCGAAGCCGACCAGGACGACATGGACACCCTGCTCACCCTGCTCGGTGCGGCCGGGTGCGCCTTCGTCATCGCGGTGCCCGGCGCCGACGACGTGATGCTCGGCTACCAGAGCCTGGCCTTCCACGACGCGCTCTACGCCCGCCAGGTCCTGAACCTGCGCCCCGCACCGGAATTCGAGGCGTGGCTGTCCGGGCTCGGCATGCTCGACGCGAAGGGCCGGGTGCGCCAGGTGCCGCCGCTGTCCTCGCCCCTGCGCGCACTGGCGGCGAACCGATGAGGCCCGGGCTGCACCTGGTGCGATCCCACGACCGGAACGGAGCCACGGTGAACGAGCGGACACCCGACGAACGTGCCGAAGACGCGGTGGCCCAGGAGTTCTGGCGGGATCTACGGCGCAACACCCAGGCCAGGATCGGGCTCGGCCGCACCGGTGACGCGCTGCCGACCAGCGAGGTCCTCGCCCTGCGCGCCGCGCACGCCGCCGCCCGCGACGCGGTGCACGTCCCGCTCGAGGTCGAGATCTTCGCCGAACAGATCGCGAGTATGGGCCTCGGCGACCCGGTGACGGTGACGAGCAAGGCCGCCGACCGCTCGGAATATCTGCGCCGCCCCGATCTCGGCAGACTGCCCGCAGACCTGTCCGGCGTCGAGAACCACAGCGCCGACATCGGATTCGTGCTGGCCGACGGACTGTCTCCCCGCGCCCTGACCGATCACGGCGCCGGCCTGCTCGCCGCACTGGCCGAGGAACTCGGCGACCGGTACACCCTGGCGCCGCCGGTGATCGCCACCCAGGCACGCGTCGCGCTGGGCGACCACATCGCCGCGACGATGGGCGTGCGGACCGTACTGGTGATCATCGGCGAACGCCCCGGCCTCTCGGTGGCCGACAGCCTGGGCATCTACCTCACCCACAACCCCCGCCCCGGCCGCGCCGACGCCGAACGCAACTGCATCTCCAACATCCACCCGCCCGACGGCCTCACCTACACCGACGCCGCCCGCGTGGTCGCCGGACTGGTGGCAGGCGCGCGCAAGCTCGGCCGCTCCGGCGTCGACCTCAAGGACACCTCCCGTGCCGTCGGCCTCGCCGCCGACACCTCGACCATCGCTGCGGCGCTGGAGAATCAGGACCACTGACATGAAGAAGATCTCCGCCCTCGCGGCGGTGGCGATGACGGCTGCCCTGATGACGTCGACCGCCTGCGGAACCGGCGAACCCGGCGCGGCATCCGAGAGCTGTTCGACCCTCGACGCGAGCCAGGTCTGGTACGGCGACAACAGGGACCGCCTCGCACGGTTCATCGAAGAGACCGGGCGTTGCGGCGCCGCGGACTCCGGCGCGGCACCCCTGGCGCTGTTCGACTGGGACAACACGATCGTGAAGAACGACATCGGCGTCGCCACGTTCTACTGGATGCTGGCCAACGACAAGGTCTTACAGCCGCAGGGCCGGGACTGGACCACGGTCGGGGCGCATCTCACCCGCGAGGCCGCCGACGCGCTCGCCGCAGCCTGCGGCGCCGCCGAACCGAATACGCCCTTGCCCACCTCGACCGACGCCGACTGTGCCGACGAGCTGGTCGCGGTGGCCGACAGCGGGAAGACCACGGCGGGCAAGGCCGCCTTCACCGGATACGACCACCGCCGCACCGAACCCGGGTACGCGTTCGTGGTCCAGCTGATGCGCGGCCACACCGAGGCCCGGATCACCGAGTACGCGCGCGCCGCCCGCGCGCAGAACCTCGCCGCGGCCGAGGGGACCGAGCAGACCATCGGCAGCACGAAGGTGGACGGCTGGGTGCGCTACTACCCCCAGATGACCGACCTCGTCCGGGTGTTGCGGGACAACGGATTCGACGTGCGCATCATCTCCGCCTCGGCCGAACCGGTGGTCCGGGTGTGGGCCGAGGAACTGGACATCACCGGTGACCGCGTGATGGGTGTTCCCCAGCTGAGCGACAACGGCGTGTACACCGGGCACCTGCCCGGTTGCGGTGATGCCGGGACCGACCAGGTGATCACCTACATCGACGGCAAGCGGTGCCGGATCAACGAGCAGGTCTTCGGCGTGCGGGGCGCCGCGGCCTTCCAGCAGCTGCCCGCCGACCGCAGAGCCGCCTTCGCCGCGGGCGATTCCGACACCGACGTGGTGTTCCTCGGCGACGCCACCGGCCTGCGCCTGGTCATCAACCGCAACAAGACGGAACTGATGTGCAACGCCTACGGCTCCGGCGACGGCACATGGGTGGTGAACCCGATGTTCCTCGACCCCAAGCCGCGCAGGTCCGATCCGTATCCCTGCGCGACAGCGGGATTCATCACACCCGCCGGCACCGGCGCGCCGTTGCGCCGCCCCGACGGCAGCGTGGTCCCGGACCAGCAGGACCTCGTGTTCGGGTGATCCCCGGCGTGCGGTGCGGATGCGACCCAGGCCACCAGCGGTTCGAGATGAGCAGGCGGCGATCGCTCCATAGAGTGATGCCCATGATCCGCACCGCCGCCCTCGCCCATGTCCGCGACCGCAGGCTCATCCAGACGCGCCCGGAGGGCAAGGACGTCTTCTACATGGCGGGCGGCAAGATCGACCCGGGCGAGACTCCCTTACAGGCGCTACATCGTGAGATCGAGGAAGAACTCGGCGTCGGCCTGTCCGGCGTCGCCGAACTGGGCATCTTCGAGGCCGAGGCGTTCGGCCACGGCAGGGACACCCCGCTGCACATGACCTGTTTCCTCGCCGACTTCACCGGCGAACCACGCGCGACCGGCGAGATCGCCGAATTCCGCTACTTCACCGGCGCCGAGTACGCGGCGATGCCGCAGGTCGCGCCGGGTTCCCTCATGGTCTTCCAGCGGCTGCACGCCCTGGACCTCATCGACTGGTAGCCCGAGATCGTTCGCCGAGGTAACGATTCGGTGCACGGAGAAACAAACGAACGGGAGGGGCCGATGGTACAGCTGTGAATGTGCCGATCTCCACCGCCCCGATGACCGTTGCCGAGCGCAAGGCCGCGCTGCGCCGACTAGTCGCGCTGTTCGGCCTGATGAACACGATGATCGAACTGAGCGCCCAGGGCGCGCCGCGGTCGGTGGCCGAACACGCCACCGCCGCACGCGATCTGGTGGGCGAGCTCGTCGCCGATCTGGCCGCGGCCCGCTAGGTCGCCGTGGGCTTCGGCGGGTCGGAGCCCTCGTTCTCGGCCGGGATGGCGCCGGGTTCGGTGCCCTCGTCGGCCTTCTGATCCGGCTCGGGATGCTCGGGTTCGAAGGTCTCGGGCAGCCCCTTGAGGTGCTTGTTCATCGAGCGGACCAGCAGCACGGTGCCCGCCAGCAGGATCAGGATCACCAGCAGGCCGAGCGGCGAGGCCTTGCCGAACTCGGGACCGGTGGGGGTGCCGGGATTTTGCGCGAGGAGAACCAACATCACCGGTCGGCGTCCTCGATGCCGGCGAACAGGTCGGTCTCCGGGATGGCGGTGCGCACCCTCGTCTTGGCCAATTCGAACTCCTCGGTCGGCCAGAGCCGCTGCTGCATCTCCAACGGGATCGCGAAGAACGCCCCGTTCGGATCGATCTGAGTCGCGTGCGCGCGCAGGGCGTCGTCACGCTGGGGGAAATACTTCGAGCACTCGATCTGCGTGGTCACCCGGCTCCAGGTGTCGCCGCGCCGGTACTCGCGCATCCGGTCCAGCCACTCCTGCAGCGGGAACTTCTCGCCGATGCGCTCGTACTCCTCGGCGAAGGTCTCCAGGCGCTTCATGCTGAAGCCGTGGTCGTAGTACAGCTTCGACGGCGTCCACGGTTCGCCCGCCTCGGGGAACTTCGTGGGGTCACCGGCCGTCTCGTACGCCGCCACCGACACCTCGTGGCATCGGATGTGGTCCGGATGCGGGTAGCCGCCGTTCTCGTCGTAGGTGGTGATGACGTGCGGCTTGAAGTCGCGCACCACCTTCACCAGCGCCTCGGTGGACTCCTCCAGCGGAACCAGCGCGAAGCAGCCCTCCGGCAGCGGGGGCAGCGGGTCGCCCTCGGGCAGACCCGAGTCGACGAAGCCGAGCCAGTGCTGGCGCACGCCGAGCGCGTGCGCGGCGGCGGCCATCTCCTCGCGCCGGACCTCCTCGATCCGGTCGAGGACACCGGGGGTGTCCATGGCCGGGTTCAGGATGCTGCCGCGTTCGCCGCCGGTCAACGTCACGACCAGGACGTCGACGCCCTCGGCCGCGTACCTGGCCATGGTCGCGGCGCCCTTGCTCGATTCGTCGTCGGGGTGTGCGTGCACCGCCATGAGGCGAAGGCCACTCACGTCTCGTTCACCATCGCTCTCGCTCGCGGGTGTCAGAACTACGTTCCCTATAGTTCCATCCGACCCCCTGTTTGTTCCGACCACCCCCGGGAGCGAGAAACCGATGACCGAGCCCGCACCGGACTCCGCCGCGGCCTCGGCCGCCGCCGCTGCCCGACACGCCGACCGCTACGGCAGGAAACCACCGGCGCGTCGAGGATGGCTGCTGGCCCTGCTCGGCGTCGGCGTGCTGGTCGCGGGCCTGGGCGTGGCCTATCTCGGTTTCCAGAAGTACGGCCCGAAGGCGATCGAGACCGAGCAGCTCGGCTACGTGGTCGTCGACGACTCCACCCTCACCGTGCGGATGAAGATCACCCGCGACGACCCGCAGCGCGACGTGGTCTGCATCGTCCGGGCGATGGACCGCGACACCGCCGAGGTCGGCAGGCGCGAAGTGCTGGTGCCCGGCTCCGAACACCCCAGCCTCGAGGTGACCACCACGGTCAAGTCCTCGTCCAGGGCCTCGGCGGGCGACATCTACGGCTGTACCGAGGATGTTCCAGGCTATTTGCGCCTCGGATAGCGGCCTCGCCTAGCCTGACCTGCATATTTATGAGACATGCTAAAATGGCCTGATACACGGTTCCGGGGCTCGGAGCCGTGTTTGCTGCATTGGCGGCCAGCGATGCTGTTCCGGGTTACGGGTTCACCCCCAGGATCGCTCCAGCCGTCGGGCCCGCGCATGCCTTCGCTTCGTCGGTAACGCGCGGGTTTCAGGGAATCCCGGTGCGCCGGGAACAACTACTAGGGAGTGATCGAGATGACCGAGAATGTGACCTGGCTTACCCAGGAGTCGCACGACAGGCTCAAGGGCGAGCTGGACTCGCTCATTGCCAATCGTCCGGTCATTGCCGCCGAGATCAACGAGCGCCGCGAAGAAGGCGACCTCAAGGAGAACGGCGGCTACCACGCCGCGCGCGAAGAGCAGGGCCAGCAGGAGGCGCGCATCCGCCAGCTGCAGGAACTGCTGAACAACGCGAAGGTCGGCGTCGCCCCCACCAAATCCGGCGTTGCCCTGCCCGGCTCGGTCGTCACCGTGTACTACGACGGCGACTCCGACGACACCGAGACCTTCCTCATCGCGACCCGCGAAGAGGGCCTCGGCGCCACCAACCTCGAGACCTACTCGCCGAACTCGCCGCTGGGCGGCGCGCTGATCGACGCCAAGGTGGGCGAGACCCGCGAGTACACGCTGCCCAACGGCAACACCATGAAGGTGACGCTGGTCAGCGCCGAGCCGTACCACGGCTGAGCCAGAGCCCGGCCCACCCGAACCCGAACGCGAGCGGCCGCATCCGAATCCCGGATGCGGCCGCTTCGTCATCTGTGAGTGCCCGTCAGCTCAGGGCCTGCTCGACATCGGCGAGCAGATCGCTGATGTCCTCGATGCCGACCGAGAGCCGGACCAGATCGGCGGGTACCTCCAGCTCCGAGCCCTCGGTGCTGGCGTGGGTCATGGCGCCGGGGTGCTCGATCAGCGACTCGATACCACCCAGCGACTCGGCCAGGGTGAAGATCTCGGTGCGCGAGCAGAACTTCAGCGCCGCCTCGCGGCCACCGGCCAGGCGCACCGAGATCATCCCGCCGCTGCGGCGCATCTGCTTCTGCGCGATCTCGTAGCCGGGGTGGGTGGGCAGGCCGGGGTAGATGACCTGCGAGATGGCCGGGTGGTTGGTGAGGAACTCGGCGATCACCTCGGCGTTGTCGCAGTGCTTCTCCATCCGCACGGCCAGGGTCTTGATGCCGCGCAGGGTGAGGAACGCGTCGAAGGGGCCCGGCACGGCGCCCGCGCCGTTCTGCAGGAACGCGAACGCCTTGTCGAGTTCCTCACTGTTGGTGATCAGCGCGCCACCGACGACGTCGGAGTGACCGCCCAGGTACTTGGTGGTCGAGTGCACGACGATGTCGGCCCCGAGCAGCAGCGGCTGCTGCAGGTACGGGGTGGCGAAGGTGTTGTCGACGACGAGCTTGGCGTCGGCCTCGTGCGCGATGTCGGCCAGCGCCGGGATGTCACCGATGCTGAGCAGCGGGTTGGTCGGCGTCTCGATCCACACGAGCTTGGTGTTGGGCCGGATGGCCGCGCGGACCGCGTCGAGGTCGGCGATGTGGGCGGGCGAGTGCTCGATGCCCCACTGGGTGAACACCTTGTCGATGAGGCGGAAGGTGCCGCCGTAGGCGTCGTCGGGGATGACGATGTGGTCGCCGGGCCGCAGCACCGCGCGCAGCGCGCAGTCGGTGGCGGCCATGCCGGAGGCGAAAGCCCGGCCGTAGGCGCCCGATTCGAGGGCGGCGAGGTTGGCTTCGAGCGCGGTGCGGGTCGGGTTGCCGGTGCGCGCGTATTCGTAACCGCCGCGCATCCCGCCGACGCCGTCCTGGGCGAAGGTGGAGCTCGCGTAGATGGGGACGTTGACCGCACCCGTCTGAGGATCGGGTTCATATCCGGCGTGGATGGCCCTGGTCGAGAATCCCAGCTCACTCATGGGCCTCAGACTAGTTGGCTCGTTCCGTGGCCCGATGCTGGGGTATCGGCCGTGCGCGAAGTGCCGGATTCGGGGCGCGGGCGGCGGTTAGGCTGACGCCATGGTGACTGTGGAAGAGCTGTTCGCGATCGATCCGCTGCTCTCGCCGGAGGAGCGCGAGATCCGCGACACCGTGGCCGCGTTCGGCGAGCGCAGGCTGCGCCCGCACATCGCGGACTGGTTCGAGGAGGGCACCTTCCCGGCCAGGGAGATCGCCCCCGAACTCGGCAAGCTCGGCCTGCTCGGCATGCACCTGGAGGGCTACGGCTGCGCCGGCGCCTCGGCCACCGCCTACGGCCTGGCCTGCCAGGAACTCGAGGCCGTCGACTCCGGCGTGCGCAGCATGGTGTCGGTGCAGGGCTCGCTGGCGATGACCGCGATCCACTTCTACGGGTCGGAGGAACAGAAGCAGCGGTATCTCCCCGCGATGGCGGCGGGCGAGACGATCGGCTGCTTCGGCCTCACCGAGCCCGACTACGGCTCCAACCCCGGCGGGATGCGCACCAGAGCCAGGCGCGACGGCGACGATTGGGTGCTCAACGGCTCGAAGATGTGGATCACCAACGGCGCGGTCGCCGATGTGGCCGTGGTCTGGGCCTACGCCGAGGAGCCCGGCCAGGACCGGCCGCGGGTGCGCGGTTTCCTGGTGCCTGCGGGCACACCCGGCTTCACCACCAGGGAGATCCATCGCAAGCTCTCGCTGCGCGCGTCCCTCACGGCCGCACTGGATTTCGACGACGTGCGCCTGCCCGCCGACGCGGTGCTGCCCGAATCCCGTGGCCTGAGTTCACCGTTGGCCTGTCTGAGCGAGGCCCGCTTCGGCATCGTCTTCGGCGCGCTCGGCGCCGCCCGCGACTGCCTGGCCGCCGCGATCGATTACGCCCGCACCCGCGAGGTGTTCGACAAGCCGCTGGCCGGCTACCAGCTCACCCAGGCCAAACTGGCCGACATGGCCCTCGAGCTCGGCAAGGGACAGCTGCTCGCGCTGCACCTGGGCCGGTTGAAGGACCGGCACGAGATCACCGGCGAGCAGATCAGCGCGGGCAAGCTCAACAGCACCCGCGAGGCCATCGCGATCGCCCGCGAGTGCCGAACCATTCTGGGCGCCAACGGAATCACCCTCGATTACCCGGTGTTGCGGCACGCCAACAACCTGGAGTCGGTGCTCACCTACGAGGGCACGGCCGAGGTGCACCAGCTGATCCTGGGCAAGGCGCTCACCGACGCCGACGCCTTCCGATAGGCCGGTCGGTTCAGCCGACCGGCACGTTCTCGGGCACGGGCGCCGGGCGGATCAGTCCGCCCGCGAAGGCGACGGCCAACGTCCCGAGCACCACGGCGGCCACGGCGATCGCGAGGGGAATCGTGATCGCTGTCGGGATGCCGAGCACGGTCAGCGTCGCCAATCCACCGGCGCCCCAGACGAACACGGCCACCAGCCGGCCGAACAGCGGGGCGTACGGCCACCGGCGCAACGTCCGGCCGACTCCCTCGCGCGCCAGATACCCTGCGGCAGCGGGGATCACCGGGATCGCGCCGAGCAGCTGGATAGCCGGTTCGGTGACATTCACTACGGGCCCCTCCGCTCGCCGTGCCGATTAGCCGAACGTTGTCTCGAGTCGGTACTGCCCACTCAGAATCCACCCGGCGCGTTGTTCACGCAACTCCGCCGCGCCTCGCGTGCCACGACAACCCCTTGACCTGGTGAGTGATCCGCGTCACAATCTAATCGTGTTAGGTGAAACTACTCGCGATAGGCAAGCCGAACGCCGTGAGGCGACGCGGCGGGAGATTCTGCAGGTCGCGTGGGAACTCGCCAGGGAGCACGGGCTCACGCAGTTCACCCTGCGCGATGTCGCCACCAGGGTCGGCATGCGGGCCCCCTCGCTCTACACACACTTCGCGTCCAAGCACGCGATCTACGACGCGATGTTCGGGCAGGCCTGGACGGAATTCGAGGCCTACTCGGTCCGGGTGACAGCGGCGCTGCCCGCCGCGCCGCGTGCCCGGCTGCTCGCGACGGCCTACGGATTCTTCGATTTCGCAGTCGCCGATCTGGCCCGCTACCAGCTGATGAACCAGCGCACGGTGGCCGGATTCGAGCCGTCACCCGAGGCGTACGAGCCCTCACAGCGCGTCATGGGCAACGCCCTCGCCCTCTTCGCCGAGGCAGGTGTCACCGATCGCGGTGACATCGAGATCTGGTTCAGCCTGATCGGCGGCCTCATCGATCAACAACTCGCCAACGATCCCACCGGCGACAGCAGGCGCCGGCTGCTCGAACGGGCGATGACCATGTGGGCCGACAGCGTCGGCCTGCCGCCAGAACCGAGGCCCCCCCGATGACCACCTCCACCCCGACACCGACCGCGCCGCGCCGTAGCGCGACACCCCACGCCGAGGCGGTCGCCCTGGCCGCGACCGAATACGAGCGCGTCGGACGCGCCGTCGCCGCGCTCGCGCCCGAGGACTGGCAACGCCCCACCGACTGCACGGACTGGACCGTGCACCAGCTCGTCGCGCACATGGTCGGCATGATGGCGATGACGGCGTCGATCCCCGAGATGATCCGGCAGAACCGGATCGCCGATCGTCGGCCCGGCGGCGAGGAACGCCGAGTCGACGCACTCACCGCCCATCAGGTCGCCCGCTACGGCGCCCACACCCCCGAGGAACTGCGCGCCATGATCGCGCGCCTGGCCCCGCGCGCCACCGCCGCCCGCCGCCGCTTGCCCGCCTTCGTGCGCAAGCTGGCGATGCCGGGCACCGAGGAGGTCAACGGCGTCGACGAGCGCTGGACGGTCGGCTACCTCACCGACGTGATCCTCACCCGCGACCCGTGGATGCACCGGATCGACCTGAGCCGCGCCACCGGCACACCGCACGAAATCACCGCCGAGCACGACGGCCGCATCGTCGACGGCGTGGTGCGCGAATGGGCGCAGCGCCACGGCGGCCCCTACCGGCTGACGCTGCACGGCCCGGCGGGCGGCACCTGGGCCGAGGGTGACGGACCCGCGCTGGAGCTGGACGCGATGGAGTTCTGCCGCATCCTGTCCGGTCGCGCGAGCGGTACCGGTCTGCTGGGCACCGAGGTGCCGTTCTGAGCGTCAGCTCGGCGCGGGCAGTTCCAGGTTCTCGCGGTAGGTCCCGCCCAGGTAGTCGGTGTCGACCAGGCCGCGGCGGCGCAGCTCGGGCAGCAGGCCGTTGAGCACGAAGTCGCCGGTGCGCGCGTCGGCGAGGCCGCCGAGGGAGATCACGTCGAGCACGTTCGCCCGGTAGCGCTCCTCGATGGCGTCGGCGAGCTGCTCCGGCGTGCCCGCGGCGGCCCAGTGGCCGGTGTCCTTGGCGGCCACGATCAGCTCGCGCAGGGTGGCGCCGCCGGCTGCCAGCTTGGTGAAGATCTCCACCCGGCCACGCCGTCGGTGTACCGAATCGAGCTGGGGCAGCAGGCTTTCCGGGAGCGGCTTGTCCAGCAGCAACTCGGACAGGTCGAGCCCGCCGCCGAGCATGTCGGCCAGCTGGGCCCGGCCCGCCACGAAGTCGGTGGCCTCGGCGGCCTCCCGGACCAGCCGGCGCGCCTCCGCCTCGGTCGCGCCGTAGGTGGCGTGGAAGGAACTGAAGATCAGCGGCAGCCCGTCGGGTCTGCCCAGCTCGGCGGCGCGGGTCCTGATCCGCTTCGTGTAGATGACGGCGTCCTCGAGCGTCGGCAAGGAGGTGAAGACGACCTCGGCGAAGCGGGCGCCGAGTTCGACGCCGCCCGCCGACTGGCCGGCCTGGAACTGCACCGGCCGTCCCTGTGGCAGCGGCGGGATGTTCAGCGGCCCGCGCACCGAGAAGTGTTGCCCCGCATGGTCGATGGGTCGTACGAGCGTCGGGTCGAGGACGGCCCCACCCCGGCCGTCGGGTCGCAGCGCGCCCGGCTGCCAGCTGTCGAACAGGGCATTGACGACGGTGAGCGCCTCGGTGGCGCGGGCGTAGCGCTGCTCCGGGCTCGGCAGGTCGTCGGCGCCGTAGTTCTCCTCGCCGAGCGAGGAGGTCACCGCGTTCCAGGCCGCGCGCCCGTTGCTCACGTGATCGAGCGTGCCGAACAGGCGGGCCAGGTTGTACGGGTGATGAAAGGTGGTGGTGACCGTCGCGATGAGGCCGACGTGGCTGGTCACCGCGCTCAGCGCGGCCAGCTGCACGATCGGCTCCTGCGCACCGATCGCGCCCTGCGCCCCGAAGGCGAGCAGATCGGCGGCGAACACGGCCCCGACCTTGTTGTCCTCGGCGATCCGGGCGATCCGCACCGCCTCGTCCAGGGTCGACCGGGTGGGGTCGAGCGCGGCGGCGTACACATCGGGTGAGCCGCTCACCCCGGTGACGGTCTTCAATCTGCGGCGTTCGGTGGCCATGTCGGCCAGTCCACCAGTGCGCCGCGCGGCCGACCATGGTTGCGCTCAACGAAATTCGAGCGGAATGCGGGGTTGCGACGAGTTCGCCGATGGGGCGATTCGGCGCTGTTGCTACCATCTGGTGGTGTTATCGCCCGGCCCCGCGTTGCTCGAAATCTCGGCACGACGTCACATGCATAAACTGAATACGATGTACGGAATTCCCGCCGCGCTGGCCGCGGCGGAAAATCCCGGGCTCTGCGCCGAGCTCGATCAGCACGCGGCGGCAGTGCGCGACATTCTCGCGTTCGGCGTCGGCGAATCGACGGGAATCCCGCTCACCGTGCTGCTCGCCGGTTACGCGCGCGGGTTGCTCGATCAGGTCGCCGAGTTCGCGGGTGGCCTCCGGGCCTGCGCGCCGTCCTCCTGGCCCGAGGCCGATTGGCTGCAGCTACGGCTGGCCGCGGTCTGCCGCCACGCCGTTCCGGCCTGAACACCGGAATCGGCGCTTCGCCTCCGAAACGGTGACGAAGCGCCGGCGCCGGTTGGTCAACGAGGCGTGTCACCGCCCCACTCCGGACGACCCGGTTCCGGGTAGCCCGCGCCCGGCGCGACCCACTGCTGGGCGTTCTCGGCGTGCGCGCCGGGGACAGCCTGCCCCTGGCCGCTCACGCGCGCGGCGTCTTCACGACCGCGCTGGTAGGCCTCGGCCTGCCCCTTCATCGCGGGCATCTCCGATTCCAGGTTGCCGAGCCAGTTGTTCCAGCGCTGCTCCATCGGCCGGACCAGGCCACCGCCGACACCGACGACCAGGATGCCGCCGATGGTGGCGAGCACCGCGATCAGGACGGGCGTGGTCACCGAGGTGGCGACGCCGATCTGGTTCAGCGCGGCGATGATGCCGATGCCCCAGATGAACACCGCGGCGATGCGGCCGAGCATCGGCCCGTAGGACATCCCGCCCAGCATGTTGGTGACCAGGTCGCTCACCGCCGAGGCGATGGCTGCCGCGATCACCACGATGATGATCGCCACGGCCGCCTTGGGCAGCCAGGCCACGATGCCGTTGAGCAGATCACTGACCGGGTTCGGCCCGAACACACCGAAGCCGAGTTGCAGCGCGATCAGCAGGATCGCGTAGTAGGCGAGCTTCGCCAACAGGTCGGACGCGTCGTATTTGCTGCGCGACATCATCTGCTTCAGCTGGCCACGTTCGACCAGCCGATCGAAGCCGACGCGCTCGAGCACCGCGTTCACGATCTTGGCGACCACCTTCGCGATGATCCAACCCACGACCAGGATGACGAGGAACGCGGCCGCTTTGGGAAGGAATTGTGCGACCGAACTCCACGCGTCGGTCAAGCCCTGCTGGAAATCTATCGCCACGACGGAGGTATCCACAGCACTTTCCTTTCGCTCGTTCCGGCTGCGGCCGATTAGCCGAAGCGTCTATGAAGCGGTGTTCCCCCGTATTCGCCGACTGAATCGGAAATTAGCGAAGGATTTGCTTACGTCGCGCTGACCGGCAGGTCTTGCCTTTTCGTCCAGCTCGAGGCACGGTAAGTAAGTGGTTACTTACCCCAGCGACCCGCCGACCTCCTCCCGCGACCGGATCATCACCGAGGCGTTGCGGCTGTTCGGCGAGCAGGGCTACGCCAAGACCTCGATCGCGCAGATCGAGCAGGCGGCCGGACTCTCCGGCGGGTCGGGCGCGCTCTACCGGCACTTCAAGTCCAAGGACGAGCTCCTGGTGCAGGCAGTGGGGACGCGGCTCGTCGATCGTGGCGAATGGGACCGGTTCATGGCGCCGGAGTTCTCCCTCGCCGCGGTACTGGACACGATCACCCCCGGCGGCGGCCTCGTCGACAAACTCGTCGCGCTGTGCCGGATCGGCCTGACCCGCCTGGACCACGACCGCGATGTGACCCGAATACTGCTGCGGGACAATTCGATTCCCGCTGCACTGCTCGAGGTGTTCCGCGAGCAGGAGTACGCGGTGGTCATGGCCGCCGTCACCAAGGGTCTGCGCGAACTCGCCGGTCCGCACGCGCCCACCCAGGACTGGGATGCCACCGCCGCCGTGCTCGTCGGCGCGCTCGCGCACTTCTGGATGATGCGCGACATCTTCGACGGCGGCCACCCCGCCGATATCGACACCGACCGCTATCTCATCGCGACCGCGCAGATGACCGCCGCCCGGCTGGACTGGGCGGGCACCGAGGGAGAGGACCGACGATGAACAATCCCATCACCGTCATCGGAGGAGGCCTGGCCGGCCTCACCGCCGCCATCGCCGCCGCCGAGACCGGCGTGCCGGTGCGGCTGCACGAGGCGCATCAGACCCTGGGCGGACGCGGTCGGGCGACCCAGCCGCCGCACGTCGCCCACGAGGGAGCGCACGTGTTCTACGCCGACGGGCCGCATTACACCTGGCTGAAGGAGCGCGGCTTCGTGGCCGGTCTCGGCTGGCCGGGCCTCGGCGACGCGGTGACTGCGTGCTTTCGCGCCGACGGCGAGCTGCGGCGGCTCCCGCCGATCGGCATGCTGCGGGCACAGCTGCGCAAGCGCATGACGGCGCCCGTCGACCTCGACTTCCACACCTGGGCCACCGGACACTGGGGTGAACGCACCGCCACCCAGCTGGCCAACGCGATCAGCGTGACCACCTACGACGCCGACACCGGCAGGCTCTCGGCCGCCTTCGTCTGGGGACTGTTCCAGCGGGTGTACGGTCCGGCGGTGCCCGCGGTCCGGTGGGTGCGGGGCGGCTGGCAGCGCACGATCGACCGAATGGCCGACCGCGCAAGGGAACTCGGCGTCGTCATCGAGACCGGCGCACGCGTGGACACGCTGCCCACGGACGGGCCGGTCATCGTCGCCACCGACCTCGACTCCGCGCGCCGCCTCCTCGGTGACGACTCCCTCCAGGGCACAAGCGGATTCGCCGCGCTGCTCGACATCGCCGTCCCCCGCGACCGGCGCGACCGGTTCCTCGTCTTCGACCTGGACGGGGGTGGATTCCACGAATGCTATTCCGCGCAGGACGATTCCGTCGCTCCGGCGGGTGAGTCGCTGTTCCAGCTCCAGATGCCGGTGCGCGTCGGCGAGTCCAGGGACGCGGCCCAGCAGCGACTCGGCGCGTTCGCCGACCTCGCCGTCCCGGACTGGCGTTCCCGCAACACCTTCCACCGCACCTCGACCTCCAAGAAGCGCACCGGCGCGCTCGACCTGCCCGGCACGACCTGGCGCGACCGGCCCGCGGTCGATCGAGGCGACGGGGTCTACCTGGCCGGTGACATGGTCGCGGCGCCGGGCATGCGCGGGGAGATCTCCATCAACAGCGCCATCGCCGCGGCCGCCGCGGCCGTCGCCGACGCGCGCAAGGCCGCCCGCGCCCGGACCGAATCCGCCTGACAGCACGGCGTCTCGATCCGGTCGGCGA
The DNA here is from genome assembly GCF_003182135.1 of Nocardia neocaledoniensis. Lineage (GTDB taxonomy): Bacteria > Actinomycetota > Actinomycetes > Mycobacteriales > Mycobacteriaceae > Nocardia > Nocardia neocaledoniensis. The sequence continues at coordinate 750,572 of NZ_QGTL01000002.1, forward strand.
AGGGCCGGATCGGGGTGCCCGAAAATCGGTTGCGCCGACGATCCGCCGATTCCTAAGGTGATTCGCATGTCGTGCTGCATGTTCATCCGTCTCCGCCACGCCCGGGCTCTGGCCCGCTAGCGGACGCGGATCTCATCGTCGGCGTCCACCGGCGTGCCCAGGGCCCATCGAGCTTTCATTCGACTCGATGACCCGGAAGGGCAACTGCTGTGGCGCAGGATCATTCACACAAGAACTATTCGCATACCCAGCGCAAGGTCACCGGAAGCCGCGGTCCCCGTACCGCGCGTGACCTGGCGCGACGTACCCTCTCCCAGAACTTCCTGGTGGATCGGCACGCGGTCGACCTGCTGATGACCGTCGCCGATCCGGCCGGTGTCGTGCTCGAACCCGGCGCGGGCGAAGGCGTGCTCACGCGGGCGCTGGCCGAGCGTGGCGCGCGCGTGACCGCGTACGAGATCGACCCGCTGCTGGCGGCCAAACTCTCGGCGCGGACCAGGAACGAGGCCGGAATCCAGGTGGTGCGTGGCGATTTCACCAAAGCCAGGGCACCGCGAGAACCGTTCGCGGTGGTCGGGAACATCCCGTACTCGGCCACCTCGGAGATCGTCGCCTGGTGCCTGAACGCCCCGGCGCTCACCTCGGCGACCCTGCTCACCCAGCGTGAGTACGCGCGCAAACGCACCGGCGACTACGGCCGCTGGAGCCTGACCACGGTGCTGCACTGGCCGTGGTTCGACTGGCATCTGCGCGGCCAGGTCCCCCGGACGAGCTTCCGCCCGATCCCCTCGGTCGACTCCGCCGTCCTGCGGATCGACCGCCGCCCGAATCCCCTGGTCACCCAGCGGGATTCGTACGCCGAACTGGTACGCACCGGTTTCTCGGGCATCGGCGGCACCGTCCGCGCCTCCCTGCGCACCCGCTACCAGGGCGTGGACGAGGCCCTACGCGGCGCAGGCATCGCCGACGACACCGTGGTCGCCTACGTCCACCCGGAACAGTGGGTGACCCTGCACTCGGCCCTGGCGAGCTAGCGGGTTCCGCGGCGTCGCCCACCCCGGGCGGCGCCGCGGCCCGGCGGCTAGATCGAGCCGGTGCTGAGGAAGCCGAGGAGGTCGTGGCGGGTGATGACGCCGACGGGCTTGCCGTCTTCGACGACCATCAGGGCATCGGAGTCCGAGAGGGCCTTGGTGGCCGTCGAGAGGGGCTCGCCGGAGCCGATCAGCGGGAACGACGGGCTCATGTGCTGGGCCACCGAGTCGGTGAGCTGAGCGCGGCCCTCGAAGACGGCCGAGAGCAGGTCGCGCTCGGTGACGCTGCCCGCGACCTCGCCCGCCATCACCGGCGGCTCGGCGCCGACGACCGGCATCTGCGAGACGCCGTATTCGCGCAGGATCTCGATGGCGTCGCGCAGGGTCTCCGACGGGTGGGTGTGCACCAGGTCGGGCAGGGCGCCGGACTTGCCGCGCAGCACGTCACCGACCAGCGGCTCCGGCCCGGCCTCGAGCGGGGTGGTGAGGAAGCCGTAGGAGCTCATCCACTTGTCGTTGAAGATCTTCGACAGGTAACCGCGGCCGCCGTCGGGCAGCAGGACTACGACCACGGCGTCGGGATCGCGCCGGGCCACCTCGATCGCGGCCACCACGGCCATGCCACAGGAGCCGCCGACCAGCAGGCCCTCCTCGCGGGCAAGGCGGCGGGTCATCTCGAAGGAGTCGGCGTCGGAGACGGCGATGATCTCGTCGGGCACGCTCGGGTCGTAGGCCGAGGGCCAGAAGTCCTCGCCGACGCCCTCGACCAGATACGGACGGCCGGTGCCGCCGGAGTAGACCGAGCCCTCCGGGTCGGCGCCGACGATCTTCACCTTCCCGCCCGAGACCTCCTTGAGGTAGCGGCCGGTGCCGGTGATGGTGCCGCCGGTGCCCACACCCGCGACGAAGTGGGTGATCTTGCCCTCGGTGTCGGCCCAGATCTCGGGACCGGTGGTCTCGTAGTGGCTGTCCGGGCCGCCGGGGTTGGCGTACTGGTTCGGCTTCCAGGCGCCGTCGATCTCGCGGACCAGGCGATCGGAGACGTTGTAGTAGCTGTCGGGGTGCTCCGGCGGCACGGCGGTCGGGCACACCACGACCTCGGCGCCGTAGGCGCGCAGCACGTTGCGCTTGTCCTCGCTGACCTTGTCCGGGCAGACGAACACGCACTTGTAGCCGCGCTGCTGGGCGACCAGCGCGAGCCCGACGCCGGTGTTCCCCGAGGTGGGCTCGACGATGGTGCCGCCCGGCTTGAGCAGCCCTTCCTCTTCGGCGGCGTCGATCATCTTGACCGCGATGCGGTCCTTGGAGCTGCCGCCGGGGTTGAGGTATTCGATCTTCGCGGCGACCAGGCCCGCGTTCGGGCCGACCACCGAGTTCAGCCGAACAAGGGGCGTGTTGCCGATGAGGTCGACGACATGATCCGCGATGCGCATAGCCCCATCGTTGCAGAACCCTGGGTCCGCGGCGCGACGTGGTCCGACGATGTGGCCCAGGGCACCGGTGGGTGCCGCGACCACCGCACCCCTGATTTCGTGCGCGCGAGGGTAGCTCGGCGGCGCGGCGCGGTGGGATCGGTGGCTCTCGTGGCACCGCGCGAGCCGCCCGCTCAGTGGGCACGGCGCCTGCCCGGCGGCCGATTCCCGCCGTACAATTTTCGGATGTGAGCGCACCACGAATCAGCTGGCGTACCGCCGCCGTCACCGGCGCCACCACCGTGCTCGCCGGTTCGGGTGCTGGCACCGTCTCCTGGGCGACCTACCGCTTGCTGATGACGCAGGCGGGCGCGGCGCGCGCGGTGATCGGGCGCGACACCTCCAAGCCGCCCGAGGCCGACGGGGTCTACGCGCCGGGCGCGCAGCTCCCCGAACCGTGGCGCAAGGGCGTGCCCAGCGACCTGCACCTGATGATCTTCGGCGACTCCACCGCCGCCGGACTCGGCTGCCTGAGCGCCGCGGACGTGCCCGGCGTACGGCTGGCCCGCGGCCTCGCCGACGCGACCGGGCTGCGGATCCGGCTCAGCACCAAGGCGATCTCCGGCGCCACCTCCAAGGGGCTGGCCGGTCAGGTCGACGCGATGTTCGTCGCGGGCCCGCCGCCGGACGCCGCGGTGATCCTGGTAGGCGGGAACGACATCACCAAGAAGCACTCCATCCGTGCCTCGGCGCGCAGGCTGGCCGCCGCGGTGTCGCGGCTGCGCGAGGCCGACGCGCTCGTCGTCGTCGGAACCTGTCCGAATCTGGGCACCGTCACCGCGATTCCGCAGCCGCTGCGGACCGTGGTCGCGAACTGGAGCGTGCGCCTGGCGAAGGCGCAGACCGTGGCGACCACCATCGCGGGCGGAATCCCGGTGGCCATGGGCTCGCCGTTGGTCGCCTCGGAGTTCCGCGCCGCCCCCGAGATCCTCTTCGCCACCGACGGATTCCACCCCTCCGCGGCGGGGTACGAACTGGCGGCGGCTCAGCTGCTGCCGGTCCTCGTCGAAGCGGTGCAGACCCGACCTGGTCTACCGGTCGCGCACAGCGAGACGTAGATTCCAGAAAGACCGGCTTGTGAACGCCGTTCACTGAACCATCCGAAAAGGAGTCCTCATGCCCGAGGCCGTAATCGTCTCCGTTGCCCGCTCTCCCATCGGCCGTGCCGTGAAGGGGTCCCTGGCGGGTATGCGTCCGGACGACCTGACCGCACAGATGGTGCGCGCGGCGCTGGCCAAGGTCCCCGCGCTCGACGCGAGCACGATCAACGACATCATGCTCGGCACCGGCTCCCCGGCGGGTGAGGGCGGCTTCGGCATGGCCCGCAACGTCGCCGTGCAGCTGGGCCTGGACACCGTGCCCGGCACCACCGTGCAGCGCTACTGTGCGTCGTCGCTGCAGACCACCCGGATGGCCTTCCACGCGATCAAGGCCGGCGAGGGCGACGTGTTCATCTCCGCCGGTGTGGAGACTGTCTCGCGCTACGCCAAGGGCTCGGCCGACAGCTGGCCCGACACCAAGAACCCCGAGTTCGCGCAGGCCGAGGCCCGCACCAAGGAGACCGCCGAGGGCGGCAAGGGCCAGTGGCACGACCCGCGCGAGGACGGCCTGCTGCCCGACGTCTACATCCCGATGGGCCAGACCGCCGAGAACGTCGCGACGCTGACCGGCATCTCCCGCGAGGACCAGGACCACTGGGGCGTGCGCTCGCAGAACCGCGCCGAGGAGGCCATCAAGAACGGCTTCTTCGAGCGGGAGATCACCCCGGTGACCCTGCCCGACGGCACCGTCATCAGCAAGGACGACGGCCCGCGCGCCGGCGTCACCTACGAGGCCGTCAGCCAGCTGAAGCCGGTGTTCCGTCCCGACGGCACCGTCACCGCAGGCAACTGCTGCCCGCTCAACGACGGCGCGGCCGCGCTGGTCATCATGAGCGACACCAAGGCCAAGGAGCTGGGTCTGACCCCGCTGGCCCGCATCGTCTCCACCGGCGTGTCCGGCCTGTCGCCGGAGATCATGGGCCTCGGCCCGGTCGAGGCCGTCACCCGGGCGCTGGCCCTGGCGGGCAAGTCGGTCTCCGACATCGACCTGTTCGAGATCAACGAGGCCTTCGCGGTGCAGGTGCTCGGCTCGGCCCGCGAGCTGAAGATCGACGAGGACAAGCTCAACGTCTCCGGCGGCGCGATCGCGCTGGGCCACCCGTTCGGCATGACCGGTGCTCGCATCACCGCGACCCTGCTGAACAACCTGCAGACCTACGACAAGCAGTTCGGCGTGGAGACCATGTGCGTCGGCGGCGGCCAGGGCATGGCGCTGGTCATCGAGCGCCTCAGCTGAGATAGGCAATGAAAAGAGCGGCCCACCGAATCCGGTGGGCCGCTCTTTCGTGTCGGTGATCAGTCGCGCTGGAAGTAGCTCAGCAGGCGCAGGATCTCGACGTAGAGCCAGACCAGGGTGACGGTCAGGCCGAGGGCGACGCCCCAGGCGGCCTTCTCCGGCGCCTGGGCGCGGATCAGCTGATCGGCGGCGTCGAAGTCCAGCAGGAAGCTGAACGCGGCGATGGCGATGCAGACCAGGCTGAACACGATCGCCAGCACGCCACCGTCGCGCAGGCCGAAGCCGCCGTCGGTGAAGAAGCTCGCGATCAGGTTGCCGACCATCAGGACCAGCACGCCGACCATGGCGCCCAGCAGCATGCGGGTGAAGCGCGGGGTGACCCGGATGGCGCCGGTCTTGTAGACGACGAGCATGCCGAAGAACACGCCGAACGTGCCGAGCACCGCCTGGCCGATCAGGGCGCTACCGCCGACGCCGCCGAAGGTGACGTCGGTGAACATCAGCGACAGGGCGCCGAGGAACAGGCCCTCGAACGCCGCGTAGGACAGCACGATGGCCGGGTTGTCCATCTTGTTGCCGAAGCTCGCCACCAGGACCAGCACCAGGCCGACCAGGCCGCCGCCGATGACGAACAGCGGGGCGAGCGAGGGGTTCGCCGAGGACAGCGCGAACGAGATGATCGCCGTGACGGTCAGCACCGCGAGGGTGATGCCGGTCTTGGTGACCACGTCGTCGATGGTCATCGCGCGGGTGGCGGGGGCCTGCTGGAATTGCTGGCCGTACTGCTGCCCGTATTCGCCGTACTGCTGGTTGCCCAGCTGGCCGGCGCCGGCGACGCCCGAACCGAAGTTCGCGTAACCGCCGACACCCTCCTGGCGAGGTAAGTTCTTGAACACCGGATTCGATGAGGTACGCACCGTGCGCCTTTCTTGGAGTGATAGTCGCTGTACGCCTGACGGCGGGCCACAGCTCCAACTTGCCCTGTTCAACGTGCCGTGACCGGACAAAGTTCCCGTCACCGAGATCGTGTCCGGTCGGACAAATCGGACTCTACCGCGTTCGGCGGTCCCTATCGTTGTACGTCACGCAGACCACGAACGGACCTCGTGACCGTGAACTTCTTGTTCCGCCCGATCACGTCGGTGCGCCCGACCATCCGCTCGACGACGCCGCGATAGTTCAGGTGCGAGTTGTACACCGTCCACAGTTCGCCGCCGGGGCGCAGCACCCGGCCGGTCTCGGCGAACATCTTGATCGCCGAGCCGGTGTGCACGGCGGCGCCGACATGGAACGGCGGATTGCACAGCACCAGGTCGGCGCTGTTGTCGGCCGCCGAGGACATCGCGTCGTCACGCACCACGGTCACCCGGTCGGCGACGCCGTTGGCGGCCGCGGTGGCCCTGGCGGAGGCGACGGCGGCGGCCGATTGATCGGTGCCGACCACGCGGATGTGCGGGCGCGACTTGGCCAGCGCCACGGCGAGGATGCCCGTGCCGCAGCCGAGGTCGATGGCCTCGCGCGCGTCGGGCTTCATCCGGTCCAGATGTTCGAGCAGGAAGCGGGTGCCGATGTCGAGGCGCGGGCCGGAGAACGCGGCGCCGTAGGCCACCACGTCGCCGTCGATCTCGTCGATCCGCTCGGCCACCGGGAATCGCGATTCACCGACCGGCAGCGGCTCACCGACGACGAGCACCCGCGACTTCTGCCTACCCCGGCCCGCGCGCACGCTGGCGAAGGACTCGGCGAGCACCTCGTTCATGGCCGGGGTGAGGTATTTGTCGCGTCCACCCGCGAACACCACGACGTCCGGCGCCGCGTAGCGCGCGATGGCCTCGGCCGCCTCGGCCAGGCCGGACAGCATCCTGGGTAGTCGCATCAGCACGACCCGCGCACCGGCCAGCAACCCGGCGTCGAGTTCGTGCGCGGTGTAGCGATCGGCGAGCCCGAGGTTCTTGGCGTTGCCCGCCAGCGCGAGTTCGCCGGTGAGCAGGTCCTGGTGCACGCGCAGGCCGGTGAGATCGTGGCGGGCGGCCGCGCCGAGGGTCAGCGCGCCGTACGCGTCACCGATCACCGCAACCTCACCGCTACCCGCCGCCGCCAGCGCGTCGACGGCGGTATCGAGGAGTAATCGGTCGGCCGCGTCGACGGCATAGAGGTTCGGCGCCTCCACGTCCGGATACCGGCGCAGCCGGGTGAGTACGTCCTCGACTCTGTCCACGCGACAAGTGTGCTAGATCGTTGCCCCACCGTCACATCCGGCCCTGAGATCGGGCGGTGGCCTTGCTCACAGTGGGTAGTCGTGGCATGTATTCCGATGGGCTCGAACAGCTTCCATCGATTTGCGACACCCTTGCAGATGGGCCTGAATCCGCAGATCACGCCAATCCCGTTGGTTCCCAGCGCTTCGGCTGACGAGTCACCGACACCGACGCTCCCCCGCGCTGCCGCGACCTGGGTCACATCGCCCGGAATGCGCGCATCTTCAGCGGGCCCAGGGCGCACCGGGGCCGAATTCACGGACCAGGCCACCGACGCGAGCGCCAGCAAACTTGCCGTAGCCCGAACACGCCCCACCTCGCTTGGCCGCCCCGAGCGGACACGCTGAGTACCATCAGTCACATGCGTAACGCTCTAGTGCTCGGCCTCGCCGCCATCGCCGCGTTGACGCTGTCCGGCTGCGGCACCGACGGCACACCCGCCGCCACCCCACCGTCGACCAGCACGACCAGCACCTTCACCGACGCCACCGGCGCGGCGCCACGCGACAACACGCCCAAGTCCGGCGAGGCGTCGGCGGGCGCGGCGCTGACCGTCACCGATATCCGGCTGGGCCATCACGAGGGTTTCGACCGGGTGGTCTTCACGCTCGGCGGCACCGGCACGCCCGGCTGGCAGGTCGAGTACACCGGCAGCGCGGTCCAGGACGGCAGCGGCAAGCCGGTCGAGGTGGACGGCAATTCGATCCTCGAGGTCCGCATTCTCGGCTCGGCCTACCCGTTCGATTCGACCGTGCCCCCGTACGCGGGACCCGACCCGGTCACCGACCCGAGCGTGCCCGGCATCACCGGGGTCTACGAGGCGCTGGTCTACGAGGGCAGCACGCAGTCGTTCGTCGGCGTCACCGCCGCCGAGCCCGCCTTCGCCGTCACCACGCTGACGAACCCGACCCGGCTGGTCGTCGACATCGCGAATCGTTAGTTACCCGTACGGCGTGAGGGTATTCGTTCCGCGCTGATCGCGCTGGTTACACTGGGCGCCGTGATCAACCGGCCACCACACCGCCGCGCCCCTGGCCTCGCCTGGGCGCTCACGGTGCTGGTTCTGATGGCCGGAATCGTCGCCATGCACTCCGCGGTCTTCGGCACCGCCCACGCGTCCGCGGGCGGGCCCGAGCACGCCGCGGGAACCCATGCCGTCGGTGCTCCCGCCGAAACGGAAACTCGCCCGGCCGCTCTCCCCGCTCCCGCGATCCAGGCGGGCACCGCCACCGACCATCGTCCGCATTCCGAATCGGTCTCCGACACAGCACTCACCGCGGCGGCCACCACCCTGCCCGCGGGCAGTGCCGACACCCAGCCGACGACCTCGCCGGTAGGACCCGCCAGCGCCCCGCCCGCGGGCAGTGCCGATACCCAGCCGATGATCTGGCCGACGCCATCCGCCACGGGCACCGTCGTGGACGACCACGCGGCCGTCGCGCCGAGTTCGGCGACGGCATCGGCCGTCGGCATGATGCCGGTTGCTACGCCGAACACCACCGCACCCGCCGGCGACCCGCACGCGGGTTCGGGCTGCGGCTCTGCGGGCTGCGATGAACACGCCGCCGTGCATTCATGCGTTTTCGTGCTCGTCGCATTGGCCGCCGCGATGGCGCTGGTGCTGCTCTACCGCCTCACCGATGACCTCGCCGCGATCGTCGCCGCGGCCGCGCGCCCCTGGCGCGGCAGGCGCGAACGTCCGCCGCCGTGGACGGTGCTCTCCCTCGCGCAACTGGCGATCCTGCGGATCTGACAGGTCAGCCGCCCCCGGTGTCCCCGGCGGGCGGCCAGTTCTCGTCACCTCATCCCAGCATCCCCAGGAGGATCACCGTGTTCATCACCCGTACCCGTGCCACCATCGTCGCCCTCGCCGCCGCGAGCTCGCTGCTACTCGCCGCCGGCTGTAGCGACGACAGCTCCGACGCCCCCGCCCACCACTCCTCGACCACCACGTCGGCGAGCCCGACCAGCGCGACGGCCGGTGCCCGCACCGACTTCAACGACGCCGACGTGACCTTCCTGCAGATGATGTACCCGCATCACGCGCAGGCCGTCGAGATGGCGAAGATGGTGCCCAGCCGCACCCAGAATGAGCAGCTCATCGCGCTCGCCGCGCAGGTCGAGCAGGCCCAGGCGCCGGAGATGCAGCAGATCACCACCCTGCTGACCAGCTTCGGCAAGCCCGCGCCGACCACGGGCGGTGGGCACGAGGGCCACGGCATGCCCGGCATGATGACCGCCGAGCAGATGTCGGCGCTCGAGGCAGCCACCGGCGCCGAGTTCGACCGGCAGTGGCTGGAGATGATGATCGAGCACCACGAGGGCGCGGTCGACATGGCGAACACCGAGCTGACCGGTGGCGTCAACGCCGAGTCCAAGCAGCTCGCGACGGCGATCGTGTCCGCCCAGGAGGCCGAGATCAGCACGATGCGCGGCATGCTCGGCCAGAACTGATCACGCGCGGCGCCGGGGCCTCGGCTCCGGCGCCGCTCCCGACGTCTCGGTTGATCATCGAAATCGCCGCCGCGAGCTGACGTCACCGGCGCGCAGCCAGTACGGTCGATATGTTCGGCGTCGGGCGCAAACCGGCGTCGGCTGTCGGTGAGGGAGGAGACAGACATGAGACAACGGGAACGAGTGGGGGTCGCCACCGCACTCGCGGCCGCGGCGACCGGCATGGTCCTGATCGGCGCCTGCACCAAGCAGGTACCCGGTGACGCCCAGGCCAACCAAACCGACCTCGCGTCCTACACCTCCGAGGTGGCGGCCTCGTCGGCGGCGCGGGTGCAGAAGGCCAACGACGACGCCTGCGACGGCCTGCGCGCGGCCAACAAGAGCTCGGTCGCCTCGTTCAACGCCTACATCGAGGCCAGCAACAACCGGGCGCCCGACACCGACACCAAGGCGAACGAGGCGGTGACGACCCTGCGCAACAACGCCAAGGACTTCGCCCGCAAGCTCACCAACGACGTGATCCCCGCGCTCTCGGAACCGTTGCGTGCCTACCGCGACAACACCAACACCCTTGCCGACACCCTCGAGCGCCGCGCTCCCACCGACGAGCTCAACGGCGTGATCGACACCTTCAACGCCGCCAAGGACGCCGCGATCGACGTCTGCGAGCCGTACGGCAACTGAGCCCGCCGTAACAAGAACGTGATCGTTCACGATTCCCTCCCGGACATTCTTTCTGGAGGGCGACGTGCACGGCTATGTGAAATACCTTGTGGCAGCGGCGGTTACCGCGCTGACGCTGTCTTCGGGCGCACTGCTGCCCGGTCCGGCGCGGGCCGAACCGGTCACCGCCAAGCAGTGTGAGGTCACTTCGGGGCGCACGCCCCAGTCGGCGACGCCTGTCGAGGCGGCGCTCGATCCCGCCCGGCTCGGCGAGGCGATGCAGCTGGCGACGAACGCCACCCGCTTCAACATCCAGATCTATCGCAACAACTGCCTGGTCGGCGTCGGACCGCGCAATGCCGAATCCGGTGGCGTGGCCTGGAATCTGTGGAGCGGCACCAAGAGCGTTGTCGCGCTCGTCGCGGGCCTCGCGGTGGACGACGGCCGCCTGCGCGTCGACGAACCGATCGGCGCCTATCTGCCCGCGGGTCTCGGCGACGAGGCGCACCGGGCGATCACGGTGCGCAATCTGCTCACCGAGTCCTCCGGGATGGAGGTGGCGGTCGCCGCCGAGGGCGCGACCGGACTGGCCGCGCTGGATCCCAATGTCGTCGCCCAGGCGCTGGCCATGCCGATCGAGCGCCCGCAGGGCACCATGTTCCGCTACAGCCAGCGCGCCGTCGACCTGCTGGTCTACGTGATCCAGCAGGCCATCGGCGAGGACTTCCAGGATTACGCCCAGCGAAAGCTGTTCGACCCCTTGGGCATCCCGCGCAGCGACTACTTCTGGGCCCGCGACCGCGCCGGAAACACCTACGGCCACGCGCATCTCATCCTGCCGCCGGACGACTTCGCGAAAATCGGCCTGCTGGTGGGCAATCGAGGTAAATGGAACGACCTGCAGGTGATCTCGGACGACTACATGCGCGCGGCGCTGTCGCCCTCGGCGAGCATGCCCTGCTACGGCTTCCTGTTCGTGATCAACGGCGAACCCTGCCGGCTCGAGTTCCCTGGCCTTCCCTATGACGCGGTGAAGATCTCGGGCATGCTGCGCAACGACAGCTACATCGTGCCCAGCCTCGGCCTGATGGTGAACTGGACCGGCGTCGCGACGCCCGGCTCCTCCACCTACACCCACAACGTGATGCGCACCCTCGGCTCGGCCTTCCTCGACACGCACGTGCCCGATCCCGGCCCGTACCAGGAGCGGCCGGATGTGAGCGTCACCGATCCGATGATCGCGCGCCCCGACGCCCTGCTCGGCACCTTCGGCATCGGCCCGTACGCCTACCCCGGCTGCAGCTTCGTCGACTGCCTCGGCGAGACACCCAAGCCGCCGTTCTCCGACTGGCCGCCCGGCTGTGTGGTCCTGGGGTGCGTCGGCACCAACCCGGCGACGCCCGGCATTCGCTGAGCGCGCCGGTTCCCCTTCCGCGGCCGCACGCCTACGCTGACAGGTACCTGCCCTGAACAGGGTGGGTGAAACATCCCGAAGACCGGCAAGTTTCCAGCAATACGCGTGCTTCAATCGATCGCCCGACCCGGGGCGAATCGATCGAGTGCCCGAACGCGAGGTGTGTCGTCATGTCATTCTGGGAAGTGCTATGGCTCATCATTGTGAGCTTCGCTTTTGTCGCCTATCTGATGATGCTGTTCATGATCGTCGGGGACCTGTTCCGGGACAAGAACACCTCGGGCTGGGCGAAGGCGGTCTGGATCATCTGCCTGATCTTCTTCCCGCTCATCACCGCCCTGGTGTACCTGATCGCGCGTGGTCAGGGCATGGCTGAGCGGTCGAGCGCGGAGGCGAAGCAGATCAAACAGGCGCAGGACTCCTACATCAGGGAGACCGCGGGTACCAGCCCGGCCGCGCAGATCGCGGACGCGAAGAAGCTGTTCGACGAGGGGTCCATCACGCAGGCCGAGTTCGATCAGTTGAAGAACAAAGCGCTCGCCTGATCCCGTTCTCCGGAAGGTCCCGCCCACCATTACCCTCGGTGCGCGGGACCCTCCTCGTTCGCCAGGGAAAAGGCCCTGGGCGCGTGACTCCTCGTCGCGTATTCTCGAAGCAACCGGACAGGACCAGTAGGGACCGGTGCACCGCTCGCGAGAAGGAGCCGCCCTCATGCCCGCACCGCTGCGCGACAGCGCAGTGCCCAAACACGAACAGCTGCGCGCGATCCTGTTGCAGAAATGCACGCGCGAGCTCCAGCCGGGCGACCTCATGACCAGCGAGCGCAATCTGATGCAGGACTACGGCGTCAGCCGGATCACCGTGCGCGAAGCGATCGGGCAGTTGGTCAACGAGGGCTACCTGGTCCGGGTGCGCGGCAAGGGCACCTTCGTGGCGCACCGACCGGTGCAGTCGCGACTGCATCTGGCCTCGTTCACCGAGGAGATGCGCGCGCTCGGCCACGACCCGACCACACTGGTCCTGGTCGCCGAGGAGGCGGTGCCGCCCGAGGCCACCGCCCGCGCACTGCGACTGCCCGCCGACACGGCCGCCTACCACGTCCGCCGACTCCGCCTGGCCGACGAGGAACCGGTGAGCGTGGACGACGCCTGGTTCAACCCCGAGCTGCTGCCCGGCCTGATCTCGCACGACCTCACCAGTTCGATCTACCGCACCACCGCGGACCGCTACGGCAGGCCGATCGAGCGGGCCGTGCAGACCGTGGACGCGCAGGCCGCCGAGTCCGGCGTCGCGATGCTGCTCGGCGTGCGCAAGGGCGCCCCGGTCCTGCACTTCGACCGGGTGTCGTTCAGCGCCGAGGTGCCGATCGAGCACACCCACAGCTGGTACCGCTCCGACCGCTATCGCGTGCAGATGGAAGTCGGTGAGCGATCACCGGTATGAAATAGTCATATTTCAGATACTGTATGGGCGCTATCACAGCGAAGTGCTCGGAGGTATCCCCCCATGTCCATCCCCAGATCCACCACGCGCGCGGGGCTTTCGGCCCTGATCGCCGCCGCGGCCGTCCTCGGCGCCGCGGGCACCGCCAACGCCATCGGCGGCCTCGACTGGGACCTGCTCCCCTCGGGCTCGGTCCAGATCGGCCCACCCACCGGCAGCGCGGGCTCGGTCGACGTGGGCAGCGGCGCCGGCTCCTTCGACGCCGACCTCGGCTCCTCGGCCCCCCAACCCCTCCCCGGCACGGGCTCCGCCGTCTTCCCGCCGCCGTTCCCCGGCTCGGTCGGCTGATCGCCCGCCGCGGCGCGCACGTTTGCGCGCCGCGGCCTCGGCTCAGTCCGCTGAACCCCTAGCTCTCCTCGGTCGCCGCTTCGATGACGATCCCCCCGAAACGGCCTTCCCGCATGGTCGCCGGACGGCCATCGATGAAACACCTACCAGTGCGGGTGACCTCGACGCATTCTTCTCGCTGGGCACCACTGTCGCCCGTGAAGTAGGCGATCATGCCGCCGGAGAAGTCGACATTGAAGCCGGTCACCCGTCGACCGGCACGGTCGGTGGTGCGACCTCGGCAGTGGTCACAGACCGCGCGCGGATATCGCGGGTCGTGGACCGCGGCTCGCGCGCAGAGCGGGCAGGGTTGCGTGTATCGACGTCCGGCTTCCCGTTCGCGCATCAGCTGATCGTCGCGGGCGAAGAAACTCCGTGCGGAGCCCGCGATCTTGTACCTGCGCAGGGCGATGAGGAGGTACTCGGCATGGTCGGCGGTCTCGGGGTCGAGCGCGTCTCGACCCGGCAACTCGTCGATCCGCGTGAGCCCGGCGTCGTACGCCGCCATCGCCGCGCGGTGTGCCACAGAGAGCTCACTGTCGGCGATGTATCTGTTGGCGTGTTCGGCGCGCGCCAGATGTTCATCGATCACCATGTCGATGGTGCGTTCGGCCCGCGACAGCAGTCCGCTGCCGCGTCCTTCCGTGGTCACCAGAACGTAGCCGTCGAGGTCACCGTCATCGGTTCGGATCGTTTGCAGGTATGCGAAACCGCCGCCGTGGCGGGCGGTTTCGAGCCCCGGATGCGGATAAGGGACGAGGGAGTCGGGATCGTTCGCGTGGTCGCGTGCGATCCGCAGCGCTTCATCGCGAGTCGGGAGCGAGCGCGAACCCGGATTCATAGCCGCCAGCCTATCGATCGGTCAGATGATTGTGCCCACGTCCGTGCGGACCAGGTTTTCCAAGGCCCGTTCGGCGAGGGCGGCGATGGTCATCGACGGGTTGCAGGCGGCGGTGTTGCCTGGCATGAGGGCGCCGTCGAGGACGTAGAGGCCGCGTTGGCCGTGGACTCGGCCGTCGAGGTCGCAGACGGTGCCCATGTTGGCGCCGCCCAGGGGGTGCCAGGTGGAGGGGAACAGGGTGTTGGTGTCGATCAGAGTGCTGGCGGGGCCTGCGATGCGGCGGACGGTGGGGTCGATGTGGTTGTTCTGGATGGCGTGGTCGCCGTCGCCTGGCCAGTGCAGGGTGGCGGCGTCGGTGCGGGAGTCGTAGACGAATTCGCCTCGGCTGGAACTGACTCCGTAGCCGACGAGCATGGTGGCGCCGGGGTCGACGGGCAGGGACGGGATCGATGCCTGGATGACGGTGAAGGCGGAATGCGGGTCGTCCCAGTTCTTGCTGCCGTAGACGACCGGGCCGCCCTGGGCCGCACCGAATCCGGCGGCGGGGTCGCGCCAGACGTAGATGCGGTCGGCGTTGGTGCCCCAGCCGCGGCCGAGTTCGTCGGGCAGGTCGGCGATCCCGCCGGTGGCGCCGGCGCGCACGAGCAGGCGGGTGGTGTTGAGGCTGCCTGCCGCGAGAACCAGGGCCTTGGTGGCGATCACCTTGTTCTCCAGCACGTTTCCGGCGGTGTCGATGCGGTTCACGCGTACCACCCAGCGGCCGTCGGCGGCGCGCTCGATGTCGGTCACCTCGTGCAGCGTGCGCACCTCCACGAGGCCGGTCGCCTCGGCGGCGGCGAGGTAGGTGACGTCGACGGAATGCTTGCCGCCGTTGTTCACACCCATCGCACCGTCACCGTTGGTGTAGGACGGCGCCATCTCGCCCCGTAGTTCGGCCAGGGCGTAGTTCCAGTCGATCGGCATCGGGATCTTGGCGAGCGGCAGTCCGGCGGCGCGCACGCGCTCGGCGAAAACGCGTGCCGCGGTGTAGTTCTCGTGGTTGACCAGTTCGTCCGGCGCGGTGGCCAGGCCGAGCATGCGGGCCACGCGCGGGTAGTGGACCCGGTCCATCCGGTCCCAGTCCAGCCCGGCCGGGAAGTGCGTCTCGAACACCTCACGCGTCGGTTGCAGGGACATGCCCTGGTAGATCAGCGAGCCACCGCCGAGGCCGGCGGCGCACAGCGCGGTCATCCCGGCGCCCGGAACGGCTTCCACCAGACCGGCATACGGCTCGAAGACCAGCGGGCGGCCGAACACCATCGGGTCGGACCGGTACCAGAGCATGCGCTTGTCGGGGTTGGTGGCCAGGGGGAAGGTCTGAGCATTGGGACCGGTCGGCCAGCGCCTGCCGCGCTCGAGCAGCAGCACCGGCACGCCGGCCTCGGCCAGGCGCAGGGCGGTCACGCCGCCGCCGAAGCCGGAGCCGATCACCACCACGCGGTGTTCCTCGGTGGTACTCGGGACGCGCGCGGCGGCTGTCCGAGTGGTGGCGAGGGTCAGACCTGCGGCGGCAGCCCCGGTGAGCAGGGCGCGGCGGCTCAATTTCGACATGCGGGAAACCTTCGTCAGAGGAGTGGTAACCGTGTTACCGGTCGGCGACGTTACCATTCACCGGTGGCCAGGGAGACCGATTCCGACGCCTCGGCGAAGATCGTCGCGGTGGTGCTGGACCTGCTGAACACCGAGGGGTACGAGGCGGTCCAGCTGCGCACCGTCGCCGCGCGCGCCCACGTGTCGCTGGCCAAGATCTACCGGCTCTTCCGCACCAGGGACGAGCTGATCATCACCGCGCTCGCCCAGTGGATGGATGCCAACGCCTACGCCGACGTGGCCCCACCCGAGCCCGGCGAATCCGTGCGCGAGACCCTGATCCGGGTGCTGCGCAGCGTCTTCGAGCCGTGGGAGCGCAATCCCAAGATGCTCGAGGCCTACCACCACGCGCGCACCGGTCCCGGCGGCGAGCGCCTCGACACCCAGGGTCTGCTCGCCGTGCTCCCGGCCGCCGAGGCCGCCCTGCGCGGACTCGACTCCGACTACCTCGCCGACCTGGGTCTGATCATGGGAAACATGGCGCTGGCGCTGATCGGGCGGTTCGCGGCGGGCACCCTGCCGATCACCGAGATCCGCTCCACGATGGAGCGCACGGCCTACCGGATGACCGCCGACAACGCGAGCGCCGCACGCCGCGGCGGACGCTGACATCCGTTCCCGCGCAAGCGATACCTGTTTCGCCTCGGAATTGCGGGGCATACGCACCATGCGACGGAGGTTCCGCCGCGATCTCGACGTAGATCCCATAGCGAACAGGTGAGTTCCATGATCCTTCTCGGCGCAGTACTCCTCATCGCCGGACTCGTTTTCGGCATCTCCTTGCTCTCCACCGTGGGCGTGATCCTGCTGGTGATCGGTGTCGTCCTGGCCCTCGCGGGCAGCGTGGGACGCCCGGTCGGCGGCCGCCGTCACTACTTCTGACCCAGCTCGACTCCAGGAGGAAGTGTCATGACGGCGAATGTGCCCCGAATAGTCTCGATCCTCGTGCTGCTGTGGCTGATCATCGGCGTCGTCGCCGGTGGGCAGCGCGGCTACTACACCGATCGGGAGCAGAACTGCGCGACGCTCGGCACCATCGCGGTGACGATCATCGCCGGTCCGCTGAACTATATGGGCGTCAATCCCAAGGTGGACGACTGCGCGCTGCCGGAGCCCAGCCAGTAGGTCACTGAGCGCGGGCCCTGATCAGGTTCGCCAGCCGGTCCAGCGACTCCTGGTTGCGGGCGGCGAAGACGAGGTCCTGGGCCAGTCCGGGGATCAGCTGAGCTGGTCCGCCGGACGCGCGCTCGGTCATCCTGATGGTGGTGTGCCCCGGCTCGGCCTCGGCGAGGGTGAGCCGGATCCAGGCCGAGCCCACCGACCACAGCCGCGCCTCCAACTCGAGGCGGTGCGGTGGGTCGACCGCGCGCACCACCGTGGTGTCGCTGATCAGCACCGGCCAGAGCCCGAAGCGATAGTGGATCCGGCTGCCCACCGCGGGCCAGTCCGGGTCCACTTCGCCGATGTGCGAGGCGCCGACCACCCAGCTCGCGTAGAGCCACCCGTCGGCCAGCGTGGCGAACGCGGCCGACGGGTCCACCGGCACGGTGACCTCGGCAGTCAGCATGTCTGAATCCTCGTCGGTCGCGGAAGTGCGGCCACTCCAGCGTAATCGGCGCGTGCCACCCGCGCCCGGCGCGCGCGCCGGGGTGAGCGACACGGCACGCCGACATCGTAAAGATGCGGGAAAATTGCTGTACACCGAGCCGACGTGGGATCGTTCCCCTATGTCCACGGAAGAAACGCGGCTGAGCGACCCGCCCGGCCCCGCCGACAGGGCGGCCGAACACACCTTCTTCGGCCACCCGATCGGTTTGACCAACCTGTTCGGCGTCGAGCTGTGGGAGCGTTTCTCCTTCTACGGCATGCTCACGATCCTGGGCTACTACCTCTACTACTCGACCACCGACGGCGGCCTCGGCCTCGAACAGAGCACCGCGCTCGGCATCGTGGGCGCCTACGGCGGCCTGGTCTACCTGTCCACCGTGGTCGGCGGCTGGATTGCCGACCGGGTGCTGGGCATGGAGCGCACCGTCTTCTACGGCGGTGTCGTGGTGATGGCCGGTCACCTCGCGCTGGCCATCCTGCCCGGACTGACCGGCGTCGGGGTCGGTCTGGTGCTCGTCGCGTTCGGCAGCGGCGCGTTGAAGGCCAACGCCTCCTCGCTGCTCGGCACGCTCTACGCGCCCTCGGACGCGCGCGTCGACGGCGGCTTCACGCTGTTCTATCTCGGCATCAACCTCGGCGCGTTCGTCGGCCCGCTGCTCACCGGCCTGTTGCAGCGCGAATGGGGCTTCCACGTGGGCTTCGGCGCCGCCGCGGTCGGCATGGCGCTCGGACTCACCCAGTACGCGGTCTTCCGGCGCAATCTCGGCACGCACGGACGCGAGGTGCCCAACCCGATCACCCGCCGCGAGCTGACGCCGGTGCTGATCGGTGTCGCCGTCGCCGCGGTCGTCGTGGTGGTCGCCGCGCTGGCCGGGCTGATCACCCTGGACAACCTCTCCGACGTCACCACCGGCGTCATCGTCGTCGCCTCGATCGTGTACTTCGCGGTGATGCTCACCAGCGCCAAGGTGACCCAGCTCGAGCGCACGCGGGTGCGCGCGTTCATCCCGCTGTTCCTCGCCAACGCGGTGTTCTGGTCGCTGTTCCAGCAGATGTTCACCATGCTCGCGGTGTACTCCGACGAGCGCGTCGACTGGCGCATCTTCGGCTGGGAGGCGCCGGCCAGCTGGATCGGCTCGGTGGAGCCGGTCTGGATCATCACGCTCTCGCCGCTGTTCGCGCTGATGTGGACCAAGCTGGGCAACCGGGCGCCGAGCACGCCGATCAAGTTCGCGCTGGGCGTCATCGGCATGGGCATCGCGTTCTGGCTGTTCGCGCTGCTGAGCGGCTTCGACGGCAAGACGGTGCCGGTGCTCGCGGTGTTCGCCATCCTCGGCGGCTTCGCGGTCTCGGAACTGCTGCTCTCGCCCATCGGCCTCGCCGTCACCACCCATCTCGCACCCGCCGCGTTCCGCTCGCAGATGATGGCGCTGTACTTCTTCTCGGTGGGCATCGGCACCTCGATGGCGGGTACCCTGGCCCGCTACTACAGCCCCGACAGCGAGAGCGCCTACTTCGGCATCAGTGGCGCCGCCGCCATCGCGGCGGGCCTCGTCGTGGTCGCGTGCGCGCCCTGGATCAAACGCCACATGCAGGGCGTGCACTGACCTGCGTCCGGGTACTCCCCGAAGACGTTCGCACAGAAGGAGAAAGACCGTGCCGACACCGGAAGCCACACCTGGGGTGGGTCGCCCATCGACCCGCGCGAGCGGGTTGTTCCGAACGAAATCCGTCGAGCAGTCCATCCTCGACACCGACGAGCCCGATTCCAAACTCCGCAAGGATCTGACGGCCTGGGATCTCACGATCTTCGGCGTCGCGGTGGTTGTCGGCGCGGGCATCTTCACGCTGACCGCGCGCACCGCGGGCAATGTGGCAGGCCCGTCGGTCTCGCTGGCGTTCGTGTTCGCCGCGATCGCCTGCGGCCTCACCGCGGTCTGTTACGCCGAGTTCGCCTCGACCGTGCCGGTGGCCGGTAGTGCCTACACCTACTCCTACGCGACCTTCGGCGAGCTGGTGGCCTGGATCATCGGCTGGGACCTCATCCTCGAATTCGCGCTCGCCGCCTCGGTGGTGGCCAAGGGCTGGTCGCAGTACCTCGGCACGGTCTTCGGGTTCGAGACGGCCACCGTGCAGTTGGGCTCGGTCACCTTCGACTGGGGCGCCGTCACCCTGCTCGCCGTGCTCGGCGTGCTGCTGGCGATCGGCACCAAGGTGTCCTCGCGCGTGTCGGCGATCGCGGTGGCGATCAAGCTCGGCGTCATCGCGCTGGTGCTGGTGCTGGGCATCACGTACTTCAAGGCGTCGAACCTGAGCCCCTACATCCCGCCGTCGCAGCCCGCCGAGGACGGCGCCAGCGGCCTGCACCAGTCGCTGTTCTCGTTCGTCACCGGCGCCGGTGACACCAACTTCGGCTGGTACGGCCTGCTCGCCGCCGCGAGCCTGGTGTTCTTCGCGTTCATCGGCTTCGACGTCGTCGCGACCGCCGCCGAGGAGACCAAGAACCCGCAGAAGGCGGTGCCGCGCGGCATCCTCGGTTCGCTGCTCATCGTCACCGTGCTCTACGTCGCGGTGACCCTGGTGCTCACCGGCATGGTGCCCTACACCGACCTCGCCGGCGAGAATGCCACGCTGGCAACGGCTTTCGAGCTACACGGCGTGCACTGGGCCAAGAACATCATCTCCATCGGCGCGCTGGCCGGCCTGACCACCGTCGTCATGGTGCTGTTCCTCGGCCAGACCCGCGTGCTGTTCGCCATGTCGCGCGACGGGCTGCTGCCGCGCTGGCTGGCCCACACCGGCAAGCGCGGCACCCCGGTGCGGCTCACCGCCATCGTCGGCGTGATCTGCTGCGTGCTGGCCGGTTTCGTCGACTTCGGCACGCTCGAGGAGATGGTGAACATCGGCACCCTGTTCGCCTTCGTGCTGGTCTCGGTGGGCGTGCTCGTGCTGCGGCGCACCCGCCCCGACCTGCCCCGCGGTTTCCGCGTGCCGTGGGTTCCCGTCATCCCGATCCTGGCCGTGCTGGCCTGCCTCTGGCTGATGGTCAACCTCTCGGTCGACACCTGGATCCGCTTCATCGTCTGGATGGCCATCGGCATCGCCGTCTACTTCGCCTACGGCCGCCGCCACTCCCTCCTCGGCAAGCGCACCACCGACTAGTACCGCCCGGTCGGTCCGGCGTGGTCCCCCGCGACACGCCGGACCGACCGGGTTCCCTGCCAAAATTCCGGTACACCCGTACGAGTCGCTAGGCTGTCCGAGACGCCCCTATAGCCCAATTGGCAGAGGCAGCGGACTTAAAATCCGCCAAGTCAGGGTTCGAGTCCCTGTGGGGGCACCAACATGCCTGGTCAGCACCGGTCGCCTGCGGCGAAATCCCGCAAGCCACGGGCTGCGACCAAAAATACGCCAAGAATTCCCGGGGATCGGCCGTCATCCGCCCGATCATGCGGCGGAACCCCTACCCAGTCCCTTCTCCAACACAGCCGACGAGTCCGGGGCCAGCTCCGCCGACGCGATGTAGTGCCGCTCGGTGACCGCTTCCCGGGATTGGCCGAGTTGCTTGGCGGCGGTCTTCGCGTCCGCTTCCTCGGCGATCAAGGTGGCGACCGTCCTGCGGAACGTGTATTGGGTGATGTCCTTGTAGACGGTGCCGCGCGCGGCCCGCCACGTCCGGTTGAAGTTGTGGGGATCGCGCAGTACGCCACCGCGCCCAGGGAACACGAGCGCCGTCTTGTCGTCTACCTCCTCGACTTTGCCGCCCACCTCTCGAAGCCCTTTCACCGCGCACATCCGTCCGTGGGCGTGGTCGGCTTGCAGCCGCTTCAGCATGTCGACGGCGAACGCGGGCAGGGTGACGATTCGCCGACCCGCGTCGGACTTGGTCCATTCCTGCCGGAATAGCCCTTTGCCTTTTAGTCTCACCACGGTCGCTGTGATGGTGAACGTCGCAGGGTTCGCTTCGAGGTCGAACTGATCCCAGGAAGCCGCTAGTGCCTCACCGGGGCGGATCCCCGAGCCCAGGATCAGGTCAGCGATATCCACGATGAGCGGATCACGTCTCGGTCCGTGCGTGTACTTCGGGGTTCCCGGAACATCTTTTCCTGCCAACCACTCTCGAAGTTGCCCACGAAGGCCGTCGAGACGTTCCCGATCGATGATCTGGGGCTTGGGTGTGCGCCTGCGCAGGCGAGACGTATCGCGTACTGGATTTTCGGGCAGGGCACCGTATCGCACTGCGAGACCCATGATCCCGCTCAGGATTGTCTTCTGACGGCGAGCCTTCGGAATCAGACCCGCAGCCACGACGGACTGGATATGCTCATCGAGTCGACCTGTGTCCGCTTCCCAGACACGCAGATTGCCCAAGGCAGGGCGGAGTTTGATCGCGTCCTTCTTCGCGCGTTTGTCGGTGCTGGCTTCTATCTCCGCCTCGTATCGGTCATATGATTGCTGATCGACACCCTCATCGTGTCGCACTTCGGCGAGCCACATGTCCATCAAAGCCGAGAGTCGGGTGTCACGCGTGACCTTCGCACGCGCTTGGCCCTTGTACTGCTTCTGCCGAGCTGCCAACTTCTTCCGCAGCGCCGATTTAGCTTTGCTCTCTGTCTTCTCATAGGCGTCGACCACCCTTCCTTTGCCGTCATATCCACGGAATGTGGCCCATGCTCGCCAATTCCCGTCGGGCTGTTCTTTGGTTCCGATGTCGCCATAACTGCCGAGTTCGGTTGCTGGTCGCGGCACGGGCGTTCTCCATTCGTTGCGATGAGAGTCAGGCGGCTTCGGGCTGGTCGTAGGTGTGCACCAAGCGCGACTCGAGGAACGCATCCAGGTCATCGAGCCGGTACATGCACGAGCTGCCTGATGGCTTCGAGTAGCGTGGACCGCGCCCTGTGGCGGCCCAGTTCGCCAGCGTGCGAGGGTGAATTCCCATGTAAACAGCAGCTTCTTTGCGGGTGAGCCAGGGCCGATAGTCGGAATCCAAGGAAATCGGCTCATCCTCGTCAGTCACTGATCGCCGCTGGCCGTTTGCCTGACGTAGCCCCGTGACTACCGTTCGACTGGAGTGTGCATTGTCCCTCAACACTTTGCCTTTCGTTCAAGTCATCTCACCAACCGGATAATTGGTGATATGACAGGTTTCGCTATTCCTGAATTCTGACGTTGTGGAGCGATGGCCGGAATGCCAACAATGGTCCATGAACGCTCCATGACGGGCATATCGTCAAATGCCTTCTCCTCCTATGCTTCTGCCGGACCGACGGCATGTTCTAGCTATTGGGCCGACCGGTGTGCGATTCGGCGGATAGGGGCCGATCTGAAGGGGTGGACGCGCATTGGCAGGTTCACTAGCGGTGGTAGATACCAAGCTTGGCGGGGCGTACGTGGTGACTTGGCGTGGCGATCGCGGCCGGGGTTGCCGTCATCCGAGGAGATGGTTAACGGCCGAATCGACGGGCGGCGTGTGAGAAATCGGCTCATCGCGCTCACGGGTCGAGGTACTGGACCCGTTCCTCGGTCGTAGCGGTGGTGAGTCGATATCGATGTCGGTGTCGCGGTCGTCGGCTAGGGCGGCCAGGAACTCCGGAGAAGTGGTGATGAGGGCGTTCTCGGTGGGTGAGGCGAGAGATCCGAAGACCGCGCGGTCGGTGCCGCCGACGGCGAGCAGTCCCGAACCCCGTGCGGCGGAGAGCAGGAACTGTTGCTCACCGTCGGAGAGGTGAAAGGCCGTGGCGACCTCGTCGATGGCTTGAGGTGCCTGGCGCAGCAGGATCTGGGTCGCGGCGTTGGAGATGATCGCGCGCCCCAGCTCCGTCGAGCACACGTCCGCGCAGTCCTGGGTCGCGACGGTGAGTCCGGCCCAGTGCTTGCGGAAGCTCTTGGCTGCCCGGAACAGAAACGCGGCTCCGGCTGGTTGGCGCAGCAGCAGCCATGCCTCGTCCACGGTGATCATGCGGGGCCGCCGCAGGCCAGGGTTCGCCACTCGCCGCCAGGTGGCATCCAGCACGAGGAGGGTGCCGATGGTTTTCAGCTCGTCGGGCAGCTCCCGGAGCGAGAACACGATCATTCCGCCCTCGGGTTCGGTCGTGGTCGGCCCGTCGATCAACCCCGCGTACGCGCCGTCCCCGACGTAGGGGTGCAACCCGGCGGCCAGCTCGAGGGCGGCGGGCGAGGCCAACTGGTCGAGTTGGTCGCGCAGGTCGCTCAGGGTCGGCGCGGGTCCGGTCCAGGTGGCGGGGTCGTCGGTGATCCCAGCGGCGGTGTAAGTGGCCGCCAGGGCGGCGTCAAGGGCGGCGCGCTGCGCGGCGCTCTGGTCCCCCATCAGCACCTGGATCAGGGTGTGCACAAACAGCTTCCGGCGGACGAGAGCGTCGGTTGGGGCGCTGCGTCGGCCGTCGGGGCGGGTGTGGACTTCCAGGTCGAACGGGTTGAGCCGGACTCCGGGTGCGCCGAGGCGGATGTTGGTGCCGCCCACGGCCTCGCTCAGGCGCCGGTATTCGTCCTCGGGATCGATCACGACCTGCTCGATCCCGCGATACAACGCCCGCAGTATCTCGGTTTTGACCAGGTAGGACTTGCCCGCGCCCGAGCGGCCGAGGACGACGAGGTTGTGGTTGTGGGCCTCGGTCCCGAATCGGTCCACGAACAACAGTCCCGAGGCGGCGTCGCGGCCGTAGAGCACACCTTGCGGGCGTTCGGCCTGGGCGGGGTCGGCGGCGGGCAGTTGCGGGGAGTCGAAGGGGAACGCCGCGGCGAGGGCGCTGGTGTCGAAGGTCCGCTGGACCCGGATCAGATCGAGTCCGAGCGGCAACGTCGTCACCCACGCCTGCGCTGCCCGGTAGGACAGCGTGCAGGTATCCACGAGCAGACTCGCCGCCAACGCGCGAACGGCAGCCACCTCGTCGGCCAACTCGGATTCCGAGGCGGCATGCACGGTCAGGTACACCCCGACGCGGAACAGCCTGGCCTCGGCGCGGGCGACGCGCGCGGAAAGGTCGGCGGCGTCCTCTACCGCGACATCGACCTGCGGATCGGTGAGACGGCCTCGGCCCAGGTCGTGCATTCGGGAAGATTCGAGGCGGGCCTGCTGGCGGCGCAGTCGGGTCGCGGCGGTGGCCGGGTCGACCGGCTCGACATGGACGGCGACCTCGACTCTGCCCGGGTGCGACAGCAGGGGCGCGAGCCAGCCGGCCGTCACCTCGCGCGGGTAGCCGGTCACCGCGAGAGTCGCACTCCAATCCGAGCCGATCTCGAGGTGCCGGGTGCCGATGGTCAGAGATTCCGGGGCGAACCGGTCGAGCCCGTCCCCGGCAAACGGGTCCGGCGTCGGAGTATCTGGGTCGGTGCTGATGACAGTGTCGGCGGGGGTGATGTCTGCGGCGGCCGAGACCAACCCCCCGGGGTTGGTGCAACTGGCCAGCACAGCGGTCGCGGCGTCGTGGTCGAGGGCGGTCACCGAGATCCCCAGCGGCGACAGCACGTCGGCGGCCTCGTTCATCCGGCGCAGCAACCGGGACTCGGCCGCGCGGCGCGCACCGCCGGAGAGCGTGGACCGGGCGCGGCGCTGTCCTGGGAGCCGGGCACGCAGCCCGCTGGTCGCCACGGTCTCGGTGTGTTCGCGCCAGACGAGCAGCACCTGCCGGTGGACCGGGTCTTCGTGGGCGGCGAGTGTCGCGAGGTGGTCGGCGTGGTCGAGGGCTGCCGCGGCGAGGTCGGCCGACATCTGGGTGGCGGCGGTGTGCAGGCCGGTGATGTGTTCGGTCAAGTCCAGGCGGGCCGAGCGGATGAGGATCTGTACGGGTTGGCGCAGGGTGTGCAGCCAGCCCGCGAGCTGGCCGACGAGACTGTCTTGTTCGGCCGGGGTCCGCAGCGACAGGTTGAGGGTTCCGGCGACGGCGATGGCGGCGAGGCCGTCGGCGCCGAGGTCGATCACCCCGACCCCGCCGCTGCCGCTGCTCGACACCGACTCGGGCAGGCGGGCCTGAGTCGCCGACAGTTCCGAGGACACTGGTAGCCGGGGACGTCGACTGTTGGTGCGGGTAGTGATCCAGCGCGGTGCGTGGGCCCGAGTAGTGCCGTGTGACCGGACGAGGTGGCGTGGGCGCAGGCGATGACGAACGGCAGCCACGAGCAGCAGATCCGCCGACAGGCCATCGCGGCGGGTGAGGACCGCGACCGCGACAACGACGAACACCAGGGCAGCAGTGGCGGCGAACACCGGCAGAGGCACCACGGTTCGGGTCGCGGTCCAGGTCGAATACAACAGCGCGGCAGTGGTGGCCAGGACAGTGAGCTGGCGGGCGGTGAACGGGCCCAGCAGCCGGTCGGAGCGGTCGACGTCGGCAGGGATGCGCACGATAGTGCTCATTTCAGGGTTCCTCCTCTCGGTGCGCGGGGCGCTCGGCGGCGCACGGGCAGATCCGGCATGGGCAGATGCAGCTGCCGTCCTGCTGGACGTGCCGGTGCGGGTGGTTGTGGTGGGTTCGGTGGCGGTGCAACGGGTCTGACCCGGGTGACCGGGAACGGCAGCGGGTACTGGCCGCTACGGTTCGGGCGAACACGCGCGTACGGGTCGGGCGGGCTGGGTTCGGAGAAGTCGAAGGCGAGCTGTTGCGGTGTCGCCCGGCGACCGGGCCGCTGCGGCGGCAGCTCGGGTGGCGGTGGTGTTGGGCGGACCCGGCGCACCGGGATCGGGAGCGGGTACTGTCCCCCGGCCCCGGCGCGGATGCCCCGATACGGGTCCGGCGGGGTGAAGTCGAACGCGAGCTGCCGTCCCCTCGCCGACCGATTCGGGCGCGGCGGTGGCGTGCCACTCGCCTGGACCGGTGTCTGGCTGGGTTGCCGGGCAACCCGGCGGACACCTTCCAGGGGCAGCATGAGCTGCCCGTCGCGGGTCGAACGCACCCGCGCGTACGGATCGGGCGGCCCACTGCTGGCGGCACTGCGAGGTGCTCGTGGGGCACGGACAGGTCGCGTACTTCGCCGTGCCGATGTCCCCGAGGCAGCGGTGCGGGCACTGCTCGCGGTGGCACCTTTGAGCATCCCGAGGGTCTTGTAGGCGAGAAACCCGCGCACGATCGACCCGAGGAAGCTGCGCCCCTGCCCGATCTTGAGCACCGACAGCAACCACATCGGGGTCTTGATCAACACGAACATCAACGCCAAAGCGACAGTGAGGTCCGCGATCTCGTTGGCGTCGGGCCCGAACACGTACCAGCCGCCGGGACGGAGCATGACCCGCAGCACGGTCACCAACGTCAGTGATTGCACCACCTGGACCGCGAGGCAGGCGGCGAACGAGCGCCACCACCAGCGCGCAACACCGTCGAGGCCAGGCAGCCCGTGACACATCAACGCCAGCGGTGCGCCCACGATCAGCAAGATCGTGATCGTCACCCGCACGAGGTAGCTGATGATCAGCACGAGCAGCATCACCGACAGCGCCAGCTGTAACAGAACGAGGACACCGAGGCTCTGGGTACTGGTGAACGCCAACTCGGCCAGCGCGTCGGCGGCCGAGCCCGAGTCGACACCGTCTCCGGCGAGGGCACCGGCGAGGGCGTTGGCGAAACCGATTCCGGCGGTGGCGATCATCATGCTCAACCCCCCGGCGGCGAATCCGACGACCAGGCGGGGGGCGAGGTCGCGGATCGACCATTGGGTTTGGACGGTCTCGCGCATCATCAGCAGCACCCCGGCAGCCATCACGACCAGCACGTAGAGGGCGAGCACGATCTGCCACGACTGGTTCCACAACACCCCGATCTCGGGGATCTGCCCGGGTTCTGGTGTGGTGAGCAGGGTTTGCGACAGCAGTTCCAGCAGCGGGTTGAGTGAGGTCTCCACGATGCGCCGGAAGAATCCGTCGACGGCGTTCTCCACGCACTTATTGATGTTGGTCACCCCGCACTCCGCCGAGCCCGACCCAGATCCGGGTGCCGGTGCTGGCGCTGTTGTGCCGGGCGCGGTCGTTGTCGGCGGGGCGGTGGTCGAGGGTGGTGTCACCCATCGGCGCGTTGTCGTGGGCGGTGGCGTGGTGGTCGGCGCGGGTGTCGCCGGTGCGGTGGTCACCGGCGGAGTCGGTGTCGGCGTGGTGGGTTGGGCGGTGGCCCCGCCGGAACCGGTGAGCACGATCAGGACGGCGGCGAGCACCGCTGTTGTGCTGGCGGCAGCGAGGCGCGCGGCCGGTGTGAACCGGGTGGGGGCGGGTGGTGTCTGGGCCGAGGTGGTCACGGTCAGGCTCCGATGATGGACTTCAGGACCGCGACGATGACCGGTGCCAGCATCGCCAGCGCGTATCCCACGCACGCGGCGCGGAAGGCGGTTTTGGCCTTCTCGATCTCGCTGGGATCACCGCCGCCGAGCAGATAGCGGGCTCCTGCGATGGTCAGAAACAAGGTCGCGAGCCCGGCCAGGATGCCCACTAACCAGTTGCGGGCGTTGTCGATCACCTCGCCCAGAGAGGAGGCGATGGCCAGCACCTCGGTGTGTGGTGGTGTCGCCGAAGCGGATCCGGCGAGCAGGACCAGCAGCGCCACGCTCGTCGCCGCCGCGAGCATCCGCAGCCAACGCCGCCCGTGCCGAGGCGACTGTGGTGTCTGGTTGAGGTGTCCGTGGTTGGTGTTCATGCCGCGACCTGCCCGTGCTCGGTGCTCGACGGTGTCGGAGTGACCGAGTGCCGGTTCGGCCGGCGACCTCGCCGCGGTGACCTATCCGGTGGTGTGAGGGCGGTGACCGCCTCGGCTTCGACCGTGCTGGTGCGGTCCGGGTCGATGTCGCGGGCGCGATCGGACAGCCACGCCAGCAGTGCACGCTCGGCGCGGGGCCGCGCCTTGCGCAACTTCCACAGCGACACACCACGTTCGGCGGCCAGCGCGGTCAGTGACCGGCCCTCCCACCGCGTCGCGGCGATGAGTTCGGCGGCATCGGCAGAGATCACCCCGGCCGCTACTGCTTGGGTCAGGACTGCCTCGGGATGGCCCGGCCCGGCTCCGATAGCCCGGACCTGCTGCCCCGCTCCAGCGAGGTCGGCGTCGATGTCTCCGACGACCGTCGCGCCGGTTCGCTGTTGGGTTGCCGCTTTGAGGACGGCGCGGTAGGCACCCCACCGCAGCCGATGCCAGACTCCGGGCTCGTCCAGGCCCACGCGCGGCAGGTGGGTCAGGAAAGCGGTCAGGATTTCGGACTCGATGTCGTGGCGGGCGGTGTTGGTCACGCCGACGTACTCGCTGGCGGT
The DNA here is from genome assembly GCF_003182135.1 of Nocardia neocaledoniensis. Classification (GTDB taxonomy): domain Bacteria; phylum Actinomycetota; class Actinomycetes; order Mycobacteriales; family Mycobacteriaceae; genus Nocardia; species Nocardia neocaledoniensis. The sequence goes on from NZ_QGTL01000002.1 coordinate 779,351, forward strand.
CCGTGACAGCATCGGCGCGGCCAGCCCGGCGCACACCAGCATCGCGTCGTCGCCCTCGGCGCGGACTCGGCGCAGCAGCCATACCCAGATCGCGTCGACCTCGGCCATCGGCGTCGCCGGATCCCACAGCTGCTCGCGCAACTGCCCCCACGTCCGTATCGGGGCGACGAGGGCGGGCGGCAGCGGGTGCGGATCGGCGGGCAGGGTCTGGTGGGCGAGCCGGTCGAAGCCCGCCCACGCCACCGCCAACGGCGAGCCCGATATACCGGCAGGCCCCCGATAATTCGCGACGCGTGAATTCGTCACCACAAATCTCCTTGATCGATCGAAAGTTCCGACCTCCCAAGGACAGCTCGCACCCATATCCGAAACGCACCCAAACCACCCCCAAAACACACCCGCGAAACACCTGAACCACACCCAAAACACATCCGCACCTACACAGCGAACCTGTAGCAATCACCGGAGAGCCGGCTCCGGCCGCACAGCGGATGTCGCGCACATCCACGCCTTACCTGTGTATATCCGCGTACGGATGTGGTTTGGGTGTGGTTTGGGTGCGCTGCGGGTGCGATCCGGGTGTGGCGCGGATGCGGTGCGGATAGATCAACATCCGGCGCGGCAAACAGTGGCGAAAAATCTCGAAAAAATTCTCGACCGTTCCCTTCTCAGAGGCATCTCGGCGACCGATTGTCGCTCACGAAATTCTCAGGAAAAAGTTTCGGGTTCGGTGTCCCGATTTCGGCTTTTTGGCGGAAGTAAGCGAGTACACACCGCTCTCTCACAGGAGGCCGCAATGCCCGCCAGTTCCCGCCGACCCCGTTCCACCGCCGCCGTGGCGATCCCCTCGACTCTGTGGGCGCTGGGGTCTGAACCCTTGGACCCTGACGACCGCTGGCCCGACCGTGCTCTGGTCCACACGATCACCGAATTCTCCGCGCCGGGCGCGAGGGTGATGCTGCTGGGCTGGCCCGCCCCCACCGGGCGCGGCACGCTGCGGATCATCGAGTCCGACACCGCCGCCGCACTGTCGACGGTCGGGGATCTGGGCCGTCACGGTCTCGACGCACCCACCGGCCGGACATGGTCCGGGGAGCCGGTGGATCTGGTTGTCGCGAGCCTGCTCGCCGATCAGCTCGACCCGATCGCCGCCGCCGAACACATCACCGCGCTGGCGACCGAAGTCCTCGCGTTGGGTGGGTTGCTGGTCGTTTTCTCCCGCTGCCGACACAGCGACTCCGGGACCTTGTTCGACCCGGCCGGGTCGGTCGTGGCCGCCGCGCAGTCCGCCGATCTGCTCTATCTCCAGCACATCATCGCCGCCCCGATCGCCGGGCACCAGATCACCGCGCCCGCCTCGCCGACACCGTCGGGGGCCGCGCGTCACGCCGTCGCGCACACCGACGTCTTCGTCTTCCTCCAGCCCGCCCACGGCTGAACCCACACGCTCTGCACCCCACCGGAACTCTCACGTGAAGGACACCCGAATGACGCTCGAACCGACCACCACCACCGCCACCACCGCCATCGACTCCAGCAGCCCCGCACAGACCGGCCCGGCCGTCGCGCCGGTGTCGGTGTGGGCCATCGCGCAGACCGCGCCCACCGCGCAGCGCCGGGGCCGGTATCACCCCGACAGCACCGCTCATCCGGCCAAGATGTTTCCCGCCATCGTCGCCCACGCCGTGAACACCTACACCCGGCCCGGGGACCTCGTCCTGGATCCGATGTGCGGGATCGGCACCACCCTGGTCGAGTCCTTGCACCTGGGCCGCCGCGCGGTCGGTGTGGAATACGAGTCGCAGTGGGCGCAGTTGGCGCGCACCAACATCGAGCTCGCCCGCCAGGCTGGGATCGATCTCGCCGCGGACGTCTTCCACGGCGACGCCCGCAAACTCGGTGATCTCATCCCGGCCGAGCTCCGTGGGCAGGCGCGCCTGGTCATCACCTCTCCGCCGTACGGCGATTCTCTGCACGGGCATGTGCGCGCCAACCGCAAAGACCCGGTGCTCAAGAAGAACCACCGCTACGGCCAGCTCCTGGACCGAGGCAATCTCGCCAACGTCGGCCTCGGCCGCCTGCTCTCGGGGTTCACCAAGATCCTGGCCGGGGCCGCCGAATACCTCGCGCCGGGCGGGTATGTGGTGATCACCGCGCGGCCGTGGCGTCAGCACGCCGAGCTCGTACCTTTGCCCGCCCACCTCTACACCTGCGGCGAGCTCGCCGGACTGGTGCCGGTCGAGCGGTGCGTGGCGCTACTCGGGCGTCTCACCGAGGGCGAACTCGTCGCCCGCAGCTCGTTCTTCCAGCGCGACTTCATCGTCAAGCAACGCGCGGCCGGGCTGCCGATGCACCTCATCGCCCACGAGGACGTCATCATCCTGCGCAAACCCGAGGCCGAGGAGGCGACCGCACGCCACCGCGCGGCGGGCCGTTTCCCGTTCGGCAGCGCGGCGACGCTGCCGACCACCGAGATCACCGGCCCGGGATCGGTGGCCGCGTGAATCCCGAGCAGGGATGGCTGGGCCGGGCGCTTCTCGCGCCCGGCCGGGCCCTGGCCGACCTCCGCGAAACCCTCGACCACGCGCTCGTGCCCACCGATGGGCTGGTCGTGATCGCAGCCGGTGTCACGGTGCTCGCCGCGGCACATCTCACGCTCCGGTGGCGGCGACGCCGGCTGAGTGCACGGGCTCGCCAGATCACCGTGCTCACCCCACCGGAGGTCGATGCCAAAGGCGCACTCACCTTCTGGGCGCACCTCATCGGGCAGCTCCGTCCGGCCTGGGCGCGGGTGGTGTTGGGGCAGCCGCATATCGGGTTCGAGTACACCGTCACCCCGGAGGAAGGCGCGGCGATCCGGCTCTGGGTGCCGGGCGCGGTCCCACCCGGGTTGATCGAACGGGCCATCGCCTCGGCGTGGCCCGGCGCGCACACCGACACCCTCGAACCCGCCCGACCACCGCTGCCGACCTCGGTGAAGGGGGTGCGGCGGGTGGTGGCCGGGGGCGAGTTGCGGCTCGGGCGCCGCGAAGGGCTCCCCTTGAGTACCGATCACACCGGTGATCTGGTGCGCCAGCTGATCACCGCCGCCGACGACCTCGGTCCCGGCCAGGCCACCTGCGTGCAGATCCTCGCCCGACCGGTCACCGGCCGCCGCGTCGCCCGAGCCACCCGTGCCGCGGCGAGCACGGGTGCTCGGGCCGGGGTCGTGGCGGGACTGCTGCGCGAGGCCCTCAACCTGCTCACGCCCGGTGCGAGCAGCGCCCGCTCACGCTCCGCCGCCGGTGGTGTCGGCGGCGGGCGGGCGACCGACCGTCAGACGTCGCTGGAGTACAGTGCCGCCGCACGCGCGGCAGCGGCCAAAGCCCGAGGCGCGCACTGGGAGACGGTCGTCCGCTACGCCGCCTCGATCCCGGTCTCCGACGATCCCGGCGACATCGACTCGACCGCGCAGGCACGGGCAGTAGCACGTGGGCGCGCCGATGCTTTGGCCACGGTGTTCGGGGCCTGCACCGATCACAACTACTACCGGCGTCGCCGTCGCCCCTTCCGACTGGAGCGGTTGATCCGGCAGCGGCGTCTCGGGCGTGGAGACGTGCTGTCGGTGCCGGAGCTGGCCACGATCGCGCATCTGCCCACCGACGACGGGCTACCCGGTCTGCAGCGCGCCGGGGCTCGCGCCCTGCCCCCGGCCCCGGAGATCCCGGTCGGCGGGCAACACACGAAGCCGCTGGGGATGGCGGACACCGGTACTCGCCGCCCGGTCGCGGTCAAAGTCTCCGACGCACGCCATCACCTGCACATCCTCGGCCCCACCGGTGTCGGCAAGTCGACGTTGCTGGCGCGCACGATCCTCGATGACGCCGAGGCCGGGCGCGGAGTGATCGTCATCGACCCGAAAGGCGACCTCGTCACCGATGTCTTGTCGCGGCTGCCGTCGCGGATGGGTGAGCGGGTGGTGCTGTTCGATGCCGACTCCCCCGCCCCGCCGCCGTGCGTGAATCCGCTCGATATCGGCCGGATCGGGCGCGCGGGAATGGACCTCGCGGTCGACAACCTCGTCACCGTTTTCCACCGGATCTTTCACCAGTGGTGGGGGCCGCGCACCGACGACATCATGCGCGCCAGCCTGCTCACCCTCTGCGCGCAACCCGGCACTGCGACCCTGGCCGACCTGCCCCGCCTGCTCACCGAGCCCGCCTTCCGCTCCCGCATCACCCAAACCGCCAAAGACCCCGTCCTTCGCGGGTTCTGGGACTCCTACGAGCAGCTCTCCGACACCGGCCGCGCCCAACTCACCGGCCCACTACTGAACAAGCTGCGCGCGTTCCTGCTGCGACCGTTCGTCCGCGCAGCCATCGCGGGCGGACCCTCCACGGTCGAGTTCGCCGACATCCTCGACAACGGCGGCATCTGCCTCGCACGCTTGCCGAAAGGCTCACTCGGCGAAGAAACCTCGCGCCTGGTCGGGTCGCTACTGGTGGCACGCACCTGGCAAGCCGTCACCGCCCGCGCCCGGGTGCCGTCTGCCGACCGGCCCGACGCCGCGCTCGTGCTCGACGAGGCCCAGAACTTCCTCAACCTGTCGACACCGATCGAGGACATGCTCGCCGAAGCCCGAGGACTGCGCCTGTCGCTGCTGCTGGCGCACCAGAACCTTGGCCAGCTCTCGCGCGAACTGCGCGACGGCATCTCGGCCAATGCCCGCAACAAGGTGATCTTCGCCGTGTCACCCGACGACGCCCGGGACCTGGCCCGACACACAGAGCCGTGGCTGTCCGAGCACGACCTGTCGCACCTGGACGCCTTTCACGCCGCCGCCCGCCTGCTGGTCGACGGCCGCAACGCGCGCCCGTTCACCCTCACCACCCGGCCACTGGACCCGCCGATCCCGGGCCGTGCCCGCGAGATCGCCGCCGCTGCCCGCGCCCGTCTCTGAGAAAGGTTGCCGCACTGATGATCTCCATCCCCAAGCCTGAACGCCAGGCTGACACCCGTGAGCCTCGCCCCCACCGGGCGCGCGAACCGCGCCCGATCGTAGGTGGGTTGACCGGGCGCGACCGCTGGATCCTGCGTATGGTCCACGAACACCGCGTCCTGACCACCGACCACCTCGCCGCGCTCGCGTTCCCGACCGCCAAACTCGCCCGCCGCCGCCTGGCCGTCCTCTACGACTACGGAGTCCTGGACCGGTTCCGGCCCTGGCGCAGCAAGGGCAGCTCGCCTTACCACTGGACCCTCGCCCCCGCCGGAGCCTCGGTGCTGGCCGGCGAGGCCGGGAGTAAGGTCCGTGAACTCGGCTACAACCATCAGACCGCGCTCGCGGTTGCCCACAGCCTGCATTTGAAGCACGCCCTGGGCGTCGCTGACTGGTTCACCGCCCTCATCACCCGGCCCGGCGGCGGGCAGGTGTCTCGGTGGTGGTCGCAGACCCGCTGCCAACGCCTCTGGGGTGATCTCGCCCGACCCGACGCCTTCGGCCGCTACACCCGCGGCGAGGACCTCCTCGACTTCTACCTCGAATACGACCTCGGCTCCACCGCCCTGTCACGTGTCGCGGCCAAACTGCACGGGTTCGCCGAGCTGGCCCGCACCACCGGCGTCGTGACACCAGTGCTGCTGTGGGTGCCGACCACCAACCGTGAGGCGAACGCCCGCGCGGCATTGCGCCGGACGTGGGAGCGGCTGCCCGACCCCGGCGCGGTACCCGTCGCCACCGCTGCCGCCGACCTCCTCGCATCCGGTCTCACCGCGAGCCCGGCCGAAGCGGTGTGGCTGCCACTGCACACCGACACCGGCCGCCAGCCCCTGCACGGGCTCACCGGCGTCTGGCCGACGCGCACCGCCCCGGAGACCGGCGACGAGTCCGAACCGACCTGGGCACCCTCGGCCGGGGTAGTCGCGCTGGCCCCGCCCTCGCCCCGGCCACCGGCTATCGAGGACTGGTGAGCTAGCGATGCTGGTCAAGGCACTCGGGGCAGGGTTCGCCGGGTTTGTGTTCCTCACGGTCGTCATCGCGACCGTGGTCAGCGCCGTCGTGGTGTTCGACCAGGCGCTCGCCCCTGCCCCGGGTGCCTCGACCGGCACCGGTTCGATCCCGAGTCCCGAAGCCGTCCAGGACATCCCGGCCGAGATGCTCGTGCTCTACCAAGCCGCCGCCGGGGACTGCCCCGGGCTCGACTGGTCGGTGCTCGCCGCGATCGGCAAGATCGAGACCGACCACGGCCGCTCCACCCTGCCGGGGGTGTCCTCCGGCGAGAACGCCTCCGGGGCTGGCGGCCCGATGCAGTTCCTCGCCCCGACGTTCGACTCCGTTGTCTCGCGCCATCCCCTTCCCACTGGTGGGGCGAGCCCACCCTCGCGCTACAACCCGTCCGACGCCATCCATGCCGCCGCGTTCTACCTGTGCGATTCCGGTGCGCCCGAGGACATGTACAGCGCGATCTTCGCCTACAACCACGCCGACTGGTACGTCAACCAGGTCCTCGACCAAGCGGTCCGCTACCGCACCACCACACCCGACTCCTCCGGCGGCGACTGCGCCACCGCCTCACCGCCGAACCCGACAGCCGCGCAAGTGATCTCGTTCGCCTGCGCGCAGCTCGGCCTGCCGTATGTGTGGGGCGGTAACGGGCCCGAGGTGAACGGCGGCTGGGACTGCTCGGGGCTCACCCAGGCCGCCTACCGCTCAGCCGGGATCTCCATCCCGCGCACCACCTACGACCAGGTCCACACCGGCACACCGATACCCGAGGACCAGCTCTCCCCCGGAGACCTCGTCTTCTACAGCACCGGCGGCGATGTCCACCACGTCGGCATCTACCTCGGCGCAGGCCAGATGGTGCACGCACCCACCTTCAACGAACCCGTCCAGGTCTCGCCCTACCGGTGGGACGGCGATGACTACTACACCGCCACCCGACCCACCCCCGCCCACAACAACACCTCGCCCGCCGCGCCCTGAACACCACCACCGTCGAACGGAGAACCTCCATGCGCCACAACCACTCTCGAACCGTGCACATCGCCCTGTGCGCGGCCGTCACCGCGACCACCATGACGGCCGGTGTCGTCACCGCAGAACCCACCCCCAGCCAGACCACAGCCCAGTGCCCGCGCTGGACCGCGCTGCTGACACCGGGCACCTACGAGACAACCTCGACCAGCGGGCAGAACACAATCGGGATCCTCACCCAGCTCGGGGACTCACTGACCACCCGCTACGGCACCGATATCGAGGTCCGCACACTCGCGCCCTCCGCCGGTGCGGGTTCGGTGAGCCAAGCCGACCTCACCGCGGCGGTGAAGGGGCTGTGCTCGGACACGCGAGTCGTTTTGGCCGGCTACGGCCAGGGCGCCGAGGTCGCCGGCGACCTCGCCACCACCCTCGGCAACCGAGGCGGCCCGATCCCTGTCTCCCGCGTCGTCGCCGTCGCACTCGTCTCGGACCCGCGCCGCGACCCGGCCACCGCCCAGCTCGGCACCCCGGTCTCCGGCCAGGGCGTCACCGGGCCACGCGCGCAGGGCTTCGGCGAGCTGACCGACCGGGTCCGCACCCTGTGCCTCGAAGGCGACAGCTACTGCTCGACCACCACCGAGTCCTCGCCCGTCCTCGCCGCGGTGAGCCGCGCCCTCACCACCGCCACCACGACAACCACCACCCCACCGGCCCCGACCAGCAGCGCCTCGCCCACCACCACGACGAAAGCCCCAGCCACCACGACGAGCACACCGATCATCAGCATCGGGTCGGACTCGACCGGGCAGATCAGCGTGTCCCAGGTCCTGGCCCAGGTCGTCACCGTTCTGAACGGGCTTGCCAGTTTCACCGCGAACGTGCCCGCGATCATCAACGACCTCGCCCAGCTGACCGGACTGGTCACCGCTGGAGACGTGCGCGGCGTGCACCGCGTCTCCGGCGACCTGAACAACCAGTTCGCCCCGCTGATCGAGCTCGCCGATGGACTCGACCTGCGCCTGGTCGCGCGGGCGCTGGCGCTGGCCGCGCCACTGGACACCACCGGGGTCGCGGCGATCGCTGCCGAGATCGTTGGTGTCCTGGCCGGACTCGACATCTCGCGTATCGCCACCGATGTCGGCCGCGCGCAGGAGATCGCTTGGACCGCTGTGGAATCCCTCGCCGAGGGTGATCCGGTCGCGGCGGTGCAGGCGCTGACCGGGCTGGCACCGGTCGCCGCCGATCTCGTCTCGGCCGCCGCCGCAGCGTTCACCGGCGGGCAGTTCCCCACCCTGACCAACACCTACACCGCCACCACCAGCGGGACGGGCACGGCGGGCACCGCTACGGGCACCGCCGTTCCGGCCACCCAGGACGGCCACACGGCCCCGTTCGACGCCACCGGCTACAACACCGCCGCCCCCGTACTGACCGACTGGATCGCCCAGGCCATCGACCGCAGCAAGTAGCCCGCGCCGTCCACGTACAGCGCACAGGAAACGGCCCGTGGTGCCGAGCGGAATGCTCGGCACCACGGGCCGTTTCAGCGAGTAGGCGGGTCAGGAGATGAGCGGCGGCACCGCGCGCAGGCCCGGCGCGGCCGGGCCCCCGCCGTTGCGGAACCGCCACGACGGCAACGCCCTGTACACCTTGACAGTCTGCTCGTCACCGTCATTGCCGCCGTCACTGCCGCCGTCGCTGCTGTCCCCGCTGTCTTGTTCGGGCAGCTGGTCCAGGGTCGCCACGACCACCTCGCGGGCGGCGGTCTCGAGGTCGCCGTAGAGGGTGCCGGTCAACGGACCGGTCATGACACGTACCGCACCGCTGTGCGGGAAGAACTCACCGTCGGTCCTCACCTGCTCGTAGCGCAACGCGATCGGCACCCACGGCACCAGCGAGGCCAGCACGGGCATCTGCAGCTCCCGCACCGCCGTCTCGGCGATGGAGATCCACAGCTCGAGACCGTCGGGTGCCTGGCTGGAGTCGGCGAACACCCGGTACAGGGCCGCACCCAGGATGGCGGGGGTTGGGGTGGAGTACATAGTCGAGCACCTTTCTCAAAGGTTAGATTGAGAGGGCGGTGTCGGACTCCCCGGAGCTACCATCTCCGGGGATTCCGGCATCGCTCAGATTCGGGACGCGAGGGTGAATTTCTTGGGGGCCGTGCTGGTCTGGCGCGCGGTCCCGCCATCGGTCAACTTGACCAGGGCGTTGTGGACCGCGCCGCTGGACCGGTTCAGGGCTTTGCCGATCTGGTGTGGGGTGAACTCCTTTCCGGGGTTTTCGTGCAGGAAGTCCTCGACCTGCCCGCGCAGCGCACCGGCGGGCAGGCGTTCGACCGTCGACTCCGCGTCGCCCGCAGCGCCGCTGTGGGCCGCCGCCGGGGATTGTGGGGCCACGGTGGCGGGATCGTCGCCCGTGGGGGCGGCTGCCGCCGTCTCCGGGGTGGTGCCGGGCGCGGGGTCGGCCGGGGCCGCCTGTTCGGCGGGGGTGGCCGGTTCGGGCGCGGTGGGTTCGGCCACAACGGGTTCCGGAGTCACGGGGTCGGCCGGTGCGGGCTCCGGTTCGGCGGGTGTGGTGGCCGCCGCTTCCGGCGCGGCCGGGGCCGGGGACGGTTCGGGTTTCGCTCCGACGGTCCAGCTCTTCCCAGCCCGGGGCTTGCCCGGATCGGTGGCCGCCCACACGGCCCCGGCGAGTTCCCATTCCGTCAGCAGATGCCGCGCCGCGATGGTCCCGATGGCCGCCATTTCCGCCAGATCGGCGGTGGTGCTGCCGGGGTGGGTTTCCAGCGCCTTCCACAGCGCCCGAGCTTCGGCGCTGTGCAACGCGGGCACCTCCGCCGCCGACACGGTGGCGGATTCGGTTGCGGGGTCGGCGGTTTCGGGCGACGATCCGCCCGGTTCGGCCGTCTCAGGAGACACCGCGCTCGGATCGGTGTGTTCGGCCGGGCCCGCGTCGGTGGGTTCGGCCGGGCACGGATCGGCGGGCGCGGTGGGGGCCGGGTCCGGTTCGATGGTGGCGGGTGTGCCCGTGCCCTGGGTCCAGGTCTTGGCCGCGCGGGGCGATGCGGGGTCGGTGTGCGAGTGGGCGCACCCGGCGGTTTCCCACTGGGGCAGCAGCCGCCGCGCGGTGGACTGGCCGATCCCGGCGATGTCGGCCAGCGCGGCGGTGGTGTTGTCAGGGTGGGCGCGCAGCGCCGCCCACAACGCCCAGGTGCTGTCGCGGCGCGGCACTGGCACCGACCGCGAACCGTTTTCCGGGGTGGGTACGGCCGTTTCGGTGGCCCCGGCGGCGTTCTTGGTTTTCGACATGGGGGTTCCTTCCAACAAATGGGTTTGGTGAATTCGGTGATGTCCCCGAGTGGGGGACGGAATGCGCGCCGGTCGGGGCGATTTCCCCGGGCGGTCGGTGCCGTTCCGGTTTCCATGACCGCTCGATAGGGCGTGTGATGTCAAGCGGAATGTGGAAATTGGTTCCGGTCGCGAATTACTCTCGTCCGATTCCGTAATAGCCTCGACGCGAGCGGAATTCGAGTCGCCGGTGTTGACTCAGGGATGGCGAGGCGCCTCAGGCCGGCGACCTCGCCGCGGGCGCGTGGCACGCGAGCCGCGGACTCGACGCACGAGCCGGTCGCGGGTGCGCCAGAGGCAAGTCGGCCGTGTCGGTGCCGGGTTCGCCGGAGTCGGCCTCGGCACGTTCTGTGTTGCCGGTGGCGGGTTGGGTGTCGAGGGCCTCGCGAAGTCGTCGCTCGCCGCCAGTCAGCTCGTAGTCCACATGGTGGTCGAGTTCCCAGCTTTCAGCGCACTCGACGCAGATGGTGCAGCCGTGCGCGCAGCGCCACGTTCTGCCTACCAACAGGATTCGGCCGGGCGGGTCGTCGCTGTCGCCACGACGTAATCGTTGCCGCTGAGTTTGGCTCCCGGTTTGATGACGGCGTCCTCGTCGTGGGTGCGAGTGTCTTTCACGGAGTGCTCCTGTTCGGGTTCGGTTGGGGTGCCGCGCAGTTCGTCGCGGCCAGCACATCCGACAAGGCCCGCCGCGAAGGCGCGCTCGAAGTACTCGACCAGACCAAGCACCTGCGCAGTCGCGAACCGGCCGCCGAGCGGGCGACGCCCGCGGCGGAACCGGGATGCACCAGTCACCCCGGCCTCGCCGATCAGCTTTCTCCCTGATCGGCGAGGCTCCCGTGACACAGGCCGGATGTCCCGCAACCACGGGCTAAGGCCGACCCGAGACTCTCCTGGGACAGCAGGCGCCGACGCGCTCACTCACTTCAACAGGCACTGACCTTGTCCACGGGCCACCCGACGAACTCCGCGACTTCCTCGTCCGTCGTCCCTCGGGATCGCCCCGGTCCAGACCAACGCCGCCGGCGACTCGGTCGTCGACCTCACCGCCGCGAAGTAGGCCAACGCACTTCACGTCCGGGCCGCACGCGGCTGGACGGGCTACCGAGCCCGACACGGACTCGACCCTTGCTGATTGACAAGGGAAAAACGTGCCAGGGGCTTGTCATCGGTATAATTTGAGACGTAAAACGTGTAGATTACTGATCGGACAGAACAAAGCCCTCGCCCGAGCGTTGCAGCGCTCACACGAGGGCCCTGTCCATACGTTGCCCCTAGATCAGGAACTCGTCAGGGCAACAACAACATAGCCGCGATGCCGTCAGCAATGATCTCGATCATGCTGGCGGCTTCGTCTCTTACGACGAGGCACCCAGCGACGATCTGGACGGTGTTCCGGATGAACTGGGTTGCCGGAGCAACCTTCTTCCATGTCCGCACGATCATGCCAGCGGCTCTGCGACGGTGGCGACCGACCATCGGCCTTCACCTTCCTCACTGCCTCACGTACGCGAAGTTGTCCTTCACGGTGGATACGGAGGACGGGAAGCTACGGCCCATGGCCGGAGCTCGCCACCCGCAGTATCGGCGGTGCGAGATCACAGATGCGGCAGGAGTTTTCCCGTGGAACCGTCCACGATCGAACTCCCGGACAGAGTCTATGTCACCGCGCAAACCTGTGGTGAGAACCCAGCGCGGTAGCGATCGCCGAAATCGCTCCCAAACGACAATCGCTGATAATCGCTGATAATTCTTTGCATCGAACGACAGCAGTCGGCAACCCAAAAGAGAGACCAGCATCACACTCAACGAGGAGGCCGAGGGCAACCCCGAGGAAGCTGGCTGACAAGAAGTTCGCGGCGGGTGTTCGGAAAACGACCGTCTGCATGTGCTGACTTCCGGCCACCCGTTGGTGAACCCGCGTCGTCGGGAGCGGCTTGCGTGAGTTCCCGATCTCCTTCGATCACAGGTCGAGTACCTGAAGCCATCCGCTTCCGATTGCTGAGTCCTCGGCAGTCACTGCATGACCGACTGGCAGCAGGTGGTACGTGACGGCCGCGCCGGCATGGCGTAGCTGGCGGGCGAGCTGCAGACCATCGCCTGGGGACCGGCGGGTGTCCTTCGCTCCGTCAACTATCAGCACAGGCGTGCCGTCCAGGCGGTACTGCGGTTCGCTGCTGAAGGGCAGGAGCGGTCGGAACAAGATCGCTCCCGCCAGGAGATCCGGCTGGGTCATCAGCAGTGCGGCAGCCATGATCGCTCCGTTGGAGAAGCCAACGGCCACTGGCTGGTTTGCGATCCCGTAGCTTGCGCAAGCGGTCGCGATGAACTCCGCCAACTTCGGCGCTCGGGTGGCAAGGTCTGCCTCGTCGACACTGCGATCCGGTCGGCGATGAAAGAAGGCATGTCCGGGATTCATGTCGACAGTTCCGCGGATTCCGAGCCGTGCCGCGCCCGGCGCGAGCTCGGCGGCCAGAGCCATCAGGTCGGATTCGTTCCCATGAGAACCATGCAGCAGAACGAGCGGTCGCCTGGCAGCACCTGTCCCGACTATGAAGCGGTGGGTATGTGTCGGTATCGACATACCAGTAAGGCTACGGACGTCGCGCAACTCCATTCTGGCGCGAGCGCCATGTTCGGAAACGACCGTTTGCCGAACACCGACTCGCTAGGGCTCGGAGGCAGCCCCCCGGGACGAATCGTTCGGAAAACCGCCCATCGAGGGTTGGTGCCGGTCTACCGACTCACCTCACCTGGCAGGTACTCAGCAGCCGGGTCCGTCCCGGTGGTAGCTCAGTCGCACTACGTTCGAAAAATGATCGGTTGTGGTCGCGCGGCCTACGCTTGCCCTGACCATGTACACACTCGTCCCGCATGGAAGCTCCTGCGGGCGACGTAGGTTCACAGGGAACACCACAAGAGCATCGGAGCCGGCTACGTAGCTCCCGATCTCGACTTGTACTTCCTGAAGGGACTCGCTGACGGAGGCCTCTGAGAGCACCGCGCCACCCGGGTTGTTCGAGTTGAGAATGCCGAAGTTCGAGTGCTCAAGCTGGAGCTGATCGGGCAGCCACAACCTGATCGCCACACCGCTGACATCGACGTCTGCTGTGTATTTGACCCTGAAGTCGACCGTGCCATGTCCCACGAGGTCGACGGCAGGCAAGTACCGGCGATCTTCGGCACCTCGTTGACGAGCCGCGAGTTCGAGAGCCTGATCGCTTGACATCGACGACTTCGATGATTCAGGTTCGATCGATTGGTTCGTTAGGATCTCAATGGGGTACGAGCGGTGATCTCCCCCGGCGAGCAGGATCATCAACACGAATGCCGCAGCGACGAGCAGTAGGTACCTCCACCCGGAGCGCCGCGTAGGAGGGCCTGCAATGGCTGCGGGCGGCCCCCCAGGGCCGCGGCCAGACATGCCATCGGTAGCGCTCAGTGGTACTGCGGTCGATTGCTCAGACACATGAACTTGACCCCCCGGGCCATCTGCGGGCACGTCGGGATCTTCGATCGTGGTCGGCGCTTCTGGGGGTCGGCTGCGGCGAGCGTTGCGATGTAGGGTCTGCCAAGTCGCGAGGGTCCGTCTATCGGGAGTCCGGGCCGCCGGAGTCGTGCCGGCCATGGCGCACAAAGCAAGCAGCACCCTTTCGAATCCGGCCTGGTCCCGTGGGATCACTACGGAATCGTCCAGGGCCACCCACCCCGCTATCGTGCTTGCCGACACCTGCCCGCCAGTCGCTTTGGCGATCACCGTCGGTGAGGGGCTGCCAGCTGCCGAATACAGCGCACGCCACCGCGCGAGGTACTTGTCCCGCGCCGAGATGGACTTTCCAGACATTGTGAAGCGCCCTTAGCTAAAATCGAACCAGTCGTGCTGGTCGAGAAACCTTTCGCCCAACTTGCCCAACAGTCGGCCGAGCGTAGCGCCGACCATGCTTTCAGCGAAAGCGCGACCTCGCGGGGACGCTGCGGTCGTGGACCGTCCAGCTCGGGCCAGTTCGGTTCGCAGCGGGTGCTGCGCGTCATCTCGCGCAGGTCTGGTGTTGTCGGCCATGGACTTTCCGATCTGATGGTGGGTGCTGGGACTCCTCCAGCAGAGCGGGACCCGTCGACGACTGTCGAACATTCCGACCTTCGGGTGACCGTATTAGCCCATTTCATCGGCTATATCTTCGAACTCCGACTCGTCACGAGTCGGAGCCTGCGCTTACCCAACCGCGCGCCCTCCAGAGCTGCTAGGCAGTGGTTCGAGACTGGTGTTCAGTAGTCGAAGCCGGATCCCTGTTGGGAGGCATGGTCCTGGTCGGTTTCCGGCCCGACCGCCAACGCACCGGATAGCAGGGTGCGACACGAATCCGCTCGCTGCCAGGATCCGCGACACTTTTCGACGTCCCGACAGGCTCGGGCGGGCGAGGTCGCGTTGCTGTTGAAAACTAGTCAATTCTTAGACGCTCACTGCCCTGACGCGCGTTCGGCTTCAGCGGCGCGCCGGTGCCAAGTTTCGGCCTCGGCCGACTCGCCGCGCTGCTCAAGCGTTCGTGCGAGGTGGCGCATCGCGAGCACTTCGCCACTCTCGGCGGCGCGGCGGAGCCAGGTTTCGGCTTCGGCCAACTCACCGCGGTCCTCGAGTAGCCACCCGAGGTTGTACATCGCGAGCGTGTTGCCGTTTTCGGCGGCGCGACGGAGCCAGGTTTCGGCTTCGGCCAACTCACCACGTTCCATGAGCTTGCATCCGAGGCTGTTCATCGCGAAGTCGCTGCCATCTTCGGCCGCACGGCGCCACCAAACTTCGGCTTCGGCCGACTCGCCACGGTTCTCGAGTAGCCACCCGAGGTTATGCATCGCAAGCGTGCTGCCGGCCTTGGAAGCACGGCGGTACCAGGTTTCGGCTTCGGCCAACTCACCACGTTCAAGGAGCATCCGCGCAAGGCTGTACATCGCGAGCGTAGTGCCGTTTTCGGCGGCGCGACGGAGCCAGGTTTCGGCTTCGGCCAACTCACCACGTTCCATGAGCATCCACCCGAGGCTGTTCATCGCGAAGTCGCTGCCATCTTCGGCCGCACGGCGCCACCAAACTTCGGCTTCGGCCGACTCGCCACGGTTCTCGAGTAGCCACCCGAGGTTATGCATCGCAAGCGTGCTGCCGGCCTTGGAAGCACGGCGGTACCAGGTTTCGGCTTCGGCCAACTCACCACGTTCAAGGAGCATCCGCGCAAGGG
>NZ_QGTL01000002.1:794977-846275 GCF_003182135.1 Nocardia neocaledoniensis
GTTATGCATCGCAAGCGTGCTGCCGGCCTTGGAAGCACGGCGGTACCAGGTTTCGGCTTCGGCCAACTCACCACGTTCAAGGAGCATCCGCGCAAGGGAGCCCATCGAGTCAACATGCCCCGTTCCGGCCGCGCGGCGCAGCTCCACTTCGTCTGTGCGGCTGCCGAACAAGCGAACCTCGCCAGCAACGTCTACGCTGCGACGCTTGGGCCGGGGATGTCCGTTGCGCATGAGGAGCTGATCGGTTCGACGATAGACCTCTTCGAGAGTCAACCCAGGACCCGCGGCCGCTGCTGTCAGCAGTGCTGCGGTGAAGGCGGTGTTGCGGTCCCCTGCCGGTGCGAACGACGTTTCGTTCGCACCGGAGGAAGTAATGACGTAGGTACCGCTGATTTCGACCTGGCCGGCGACTAGGCTGGAAGTGCTGCTCATAGCCTCGAATGCACGGCCGGAGAAGCAGCAGTCCAAAATGAGGATCCGGACACGGGCACCGCTGTCGACGATCGCTTCACGCAGCATGTCGAACTGCACTGAGCTCCACGTGATGTCATCAGGATCGCTGTCGGTCAGCGCGAGATGAAGTCGGCCACGACGGTCGAGCATGCCGTGTCCTGCGTAATACACCAGCAGGACATCGGTCGCTTCGCGGCCCGCGCGACTGATGGCTTCCCCGACGTGTCTACGACGGTCGGGGTTGGTGACAGTGACGCAGTGCTTCGGCTCGAAGCCACCTCCGTCCGCGGCAGTCAACACCTGCGCCAGATCGGTGAGGTTTGTGGCCACTGCAGTCAGATTCGACACCTCAGGGTGGGTGTATTCGGCGACCCCGATCAGGACTGCACGAGAGCCGCGGCGTTCGGAGAGCGGGGTCACTGCGGGTTGTCTGGGTCGGCCCCATCGAGGATGTCGCGGAGCTCGCGCAACACCTCCGGCGATTTGATCCGGTTGCCGTCAAGGGTCACCGAGGTGCCGTCGCTGTTGCGGGTGACCGTTACGGTTACGTCGGAGCGGCGGTGGGTCAGCCATGTGGTCAGCGACCGTGTCAGCGCGGGCGCGAGTCCTCCCGTTCCGAGTGCCACCATCAGCACGTCGTAGAGGTCGCCCATCTGCGCGTCGCGAATCCGAGTCGGCGGTGTACTGACCCGTCCTCGTAGCACGTCGTCGTGGCGAAACCAGTCCAGCAGCTGCAGCAACTCATCTGCGCCCCCGGTGGTGTGGATAGTCAACTGGCCGTTCGCTTCTGGCATGGAGCAATCTTGCCGTGGATAGCGACGCTAGGTCACGCGCTCTGAGTTTGTCGTCGACGGAACCCGCCCGGGTTGTAGGCCACTCGCCAGAGCGGCTCGACCCGGCGGGCTAAGGACTCCCTGCTCGTGGAGTTGTAGGGGAAGTGTAGGTATCTTGATTGGGCATGCTCGGTTGGATCGTCTCCGTTTCGGCGGAACCCACCGGGCCTTTCTGCTGCCCCCGGTCAACGCTCTAACGTGGCGGGTGTGGATCCTGCCGACATGGTTGCCCTCGGCGCTTTACCTCAACTTGACCACGAGGTAGTCGTTGCCGCTGAGTTTAGCTCCCGGTTTGATGACACCGTCCTCGTCATGGGTGCGAGTGTCTCTCACGCGAGGTGCTCCTGTTCGCGGTTCGAGTTCGGTTGGCTCGCTGACGCGCTCATCGGCTGAGGCGCTCGTGGAGGGTGCCGGTGGTGTGGTCGAGCCACACCGTCGCGGCGTGGCCGTGCGAGCCCTTGCGCAGCTTGTCGGCGGCCCCGGCGGCGTAGGCGGCGATGTCGTCGGGATGGACGAGGTGGATACGTGGCGCGGCGTAGCCGCCGGTCACGTGCGCCACGGTGAACATGCCACGCTCGTCGTGCGGGCCGGGTCCGTAGATGATGAACTGGCCGCCGGTGACGGCGTTGGCGATCACGTAGATCGCGTCGAGCGCGGCGGTGGTGGGAATCGCGGGATCGGTCACGGTGTCTCCTGCAGTTGCCGCCCCGGGTGCGGGGCGGGCTGGGTTGTTGATGGTCGGGCCGGGTGTCCCCGGGCACGTGCTGTGCCCGGGGCCAGGGGTCTAGGCGGCGCGCACGGCGGCGGTGATGGCGCGCGCGATCGCGGTGGCGGTGGTGGCCGGGTCGGTGACCACGTGCACGGTCGCCCCGTTCAGCGGAGTCGGGGCCCCGGGGCGGCCGGGGCGTCTGCCGGTGTTCGGTGCCAGCCACAGCACCGCGCACCCCGCCGCGCGTACGGCGTCGACTCGGCGTTGGGCGGCCTCGCGTTCGTAGTCCCGGTAGATGCCGTCGGAGATGATGACCAGCAGCCGGGTCGCACCGGGCCGTGACAGGCCCAGGGCCCCGTCGAGTGCGACCGTCGCAGCACCGAGGGCGTGGTATTTGTCCGGGCAACCGAACTCCGACACCTGGGCGGGGGCGGTGCCGGGGTAGGTGATGGGGGTGACCCTCGCGCCGAACGTCACGGTCGCGGTGGTGGCGGGCAGCGCGGCCAGCTCGGCGGCGCGGGCGATGATCCACGCGGCCGAGGACACCGGCGCGGCGAACGCGCTCATCGATGAGGACACATCGCACGCGATGCCGACCTGCAGCGGCGGGTGAGGGCTGGGCTTGCGAGCGGTGCGGGTGAAAGGCTCGGCGCTCGGGATGGCCCCGGCCGCGAGCTGAGCTTGCCGGGCCAGCACACCGCGCATCCGCACCCGCCCCGGCGGCACCACCGAGGTCGTTTTCACCGTGGCGCGTTCCCGGGCGGCGGCGGTGTCCAGCGCACGGGCCAGCACCCTCGCGGCGCTCTGTTCCGTGGTCAGCGCGGTACGGGTGCGGGCCACCGTGCGCGAACGGGCCGGTACCTCACCATCGCCGAACACGTGCTCGGCCATGAGTTGTGCCTCCTTGGCGGTGGCGGCGGCAGCCTCGCGCGCGGCGGCGGCGGACTCGGCCGGGTCGGCGGGAACCGGGTTGGCCGCGACCTCGCGGGCGATGGCGGCGGCGGTGGCCTCGATAGCCGCGCCCAACAGTGAGCTCGGTATCGGGGTGGCGTGCGGTTCGGGGCCCACGATGTCGAACCAGCGCCGCCCGAGCTCGAGCATGGCGGCGGTGTCGGCATCGGCCACGGTGTGCGCCTCACGCCAGATCGCCCGCAACTTTTCGAGGGTGTCGGTGCCGAGGATGGACTCGAGCTCGCGCACCAGCGGCCCGCACTCGGACTCTTTCAACACCCCGGCATCGACCCGCCCCAGCACGAGGGCGGCGTTGTGCGCGGCAGCGTAGGCGGTGCGTGGGAGATGCGCGGCGGCGGTCTGGCCGCCGTTGTCGCCGATCACGATCTCGGTGGCGCTGGCGCGCAACCAATGCCGATCGTCGGGGCGGCGGCGAACCTGGGCGGCCTCGATACGCGACTCCTCGAGCAAATCGGCCGCCTTCACCACCTCCGGGTGCGCCAGCAACGGGGCCCGCCACACCGAGTGTTTGGCGTGCGCGCACTCGTGCACCAGCGCGCCCCACACCGCCGGGTAGCGGTTGCGGTCGCTGTTGCGGGCCGGGTGCGCGGTGGCCGGGTTGATCTTGAGTCGGGCCCCGTCGAGTTCGATGGCGCGCAGTGCGGGCACGAACACCGCCGGGTGCCCGAACGCGGCACCGGGGGCGATGCTCACTGTCAAATCGTCACGGTCGGCGATGGGTGGAACCTCGGCGGTCATGGCGGCCGATAGGGTGGCCCATCCCCCGGTGACGGGCACCGATGCGGGGGCGGGGGTGGCAGGCGCGGCGGGGGCCGCCCCCGCCCCCGCCCCGGCGTCGGCCGGGGCGGAAGCGGTGGCGGGGGCGGTGCCCGGGGCAGCGGGCGCGCCGGGCCCGGCGGGCCCGGCGGAGCTAGCGGGGGCGGGGGCGGTGATCACGTGGCCGGTCATGGCGGGCAATACCTTTCGGGCGTGTGTGCGGCGGGTGGGGCGGTGGCTACAGGCGGGGGCCGAGGGCGAGCGGGGTGTGGGTGGTGCCGCACACGGTTTTCATCACGGCGGCCACCACGTCGCGGTCCTCTTCGGGGGCGGCCCCGAGGAGGTTGGCCATCGCGGTGTCGGGGTCGGTGGCGGCGGCGATCTTGCGGAACGCCAACAGCTCGCGCAGTTGCGGGGCCCACCCGACCTCGCCCTTGGCCTGCCGGGCGGCCAGCTCGCGCGCCACTTTTACCGCGCGACGTTCCACACCGAGCTGCGCAGCCAGGTCGAGGTCGGACACCACGCGCACCTGGAACGCGAACCGCGAACTCAGCGCATCCGACAGGATGGCCCCGTGCACGCCGGGGTTGTGGCCTGCCACCACGAAGAACCCGGGCTCGGCTTTGACCACCTCGCCGGTTGCTTTGACCACCAGCTCTTTTCGGCCGTCCATCGCGGGATACACCGCCGCCAGCACGGTCGGGGAGATCAGGGTCGCGTCATCGATGAACAGCACCCGACCCTCTTTCATCGCCCGGACCAGCGGGCCGTCCATGAACACGAAACGGCCGTCGGGGGTTTGGGTGTACTCGCCCACGAAATCGGCGACCGTGGTGTCCCCGTCGCCCTGCACCGTGAGCAGGTCGCCGTAGGCGGCCTCGATGAGCGAGGTCTTCCCGGTGCCGGGAGGCCCGTACAGCAGCACCGGCACCTCGGCGGCCCGCATGGTCTGCAACACCTCCACATCGGCTCGTCCGGCGAGCTTGCGCAGGTGGTAGTCCTGCCCGTTCGGCCGGGCCACCGTGTTACCCGTGCGGGCCGGGGCCGCCGGTGCGGCGGGCGCGGCCGGGGCCGGGGTGGCGGTTTTCTTGGTGCGGCGGGCCGGTTGCGGCTTGCTGGGGGCCGGGGCCGCCGGGGTGGCAGGCGCGGCGGGGGCCGGGGCCGTTGCCGCCGGGGTGGCCGGGGCGGCGGCGGTAGTCGTGGTGGCAGTGGCGCGGTAGCGGCGGGGCGCGGCCGAGGTGCGTTCGGCGTGCCCGGCGGCGGTCAACGCCTCGAGAGCGTTGCCGACCGCGCCGGAAGACCGGCCGAGCCCCGTGGCGATTTCGCGGGGCGACTGTTCGCGGACGGGGTCGGCGGCCAGCGCGGCGGCCACCATGCGGCGGAGTTCACCGTTGGGCAGACGACCGGCGGCCGGTGCAGCGGTTGCGGCGGGGGTGGCGGGTGTGGTGGGCATTGCGACTCCTGCAATTCCGTTCCGAATTCGCGCCGGTTTTCGGCATACGTGCGGCGTGGCCGCCATTCGGATTTCTGCGAATTTCCCGGCGAATTCCGGGAACGGGATCGACGCTAGCTCGACCTCGAACAGCCTCACAACCCCAATTCGCCGGAAATTCTTCGAAATTGTCCGCGAGGCCAACCTCGCGAACAAGGCAAGCCGCGAATGAAATGCGCACCACGCCGCGAAATCGCGACCCAGCCCCACCGCCAAGCCAGGCAAAAAGAAGATGATTCAAAGAATTAGAACGGGAAGAACAGAAAAGGAACGGGAACACGATAAATGTGAGAATAGTTAGTAGCCCGGGAGAACAGGAGAGGCGACAGCGACCGACGCCGACGCATGTCTATACAGCTTTGTGTATAGACAATCCTGGATGACACCCGCCGACGGATGTTGCTATCTACCTGGACATATAGGCGAGCCTGCCGGGGCCCTTTGAAGGCCCCCCACACAACCCCCCACGTTTCCCCCCACATTTCCCCCCAGGTTGCCAGCGTCGAATGCGCAGGCCATTCGACGCCCAATAAAAGGCGGAAACTCGCGCAGGAAAAGAATTAGGTGAATGGTGGAGCGGGATAAAGCATCAACAACAGGAGTCGCCACATCACCACACAGATCACCGAGCGCACTAATTTGCAGACAACGAATATGGTTCGTGTCGAATTCTATTCGATCAGCGGTTTCATTCTACGGTTTTCTGCCGGTTTCTTCAGCGGCTGGGTGTGCCCGGATCGGGGACTTCACCTTGGCGGAGGTGTTCGAGGAGTTGAAGGGTTTCTCTGCTCGGCGTTTCGCCGATCTCGGCGAGTTTGCGGGTCAGCAAGGCGTAGGCGCGGTTGAGGGCCGGGTATTCGCCCAGGCGTGCGTGCTGGCGCAGGATGTCGCGCCAGAGCGCTTCGTTGTAGGGGTCGGTCTGGGCGGTGGTCTCGAGCAGTTCGAGCGTGGCGCGGGGGTCGTGCTCGGCGTCGTGGGTGGCCAGCCAGCCCAGGGCGTTGTGAGTGTCGCGGCGCGCGGATTCCCGGATCGGTTCGGTCCAGGCGTCGGTGAGGTCGAGGGCGAGTTCTTCGGTGGCGATGGCGGTGATCGCCCGGCACGCGGCGGTGCGGTCGGTGTCGTTGCTGGCGCGACGGCGTGCGGTGACTGCGGCGGTGAAGTCCCACCAGTCCACACTCACCGCGGTCGTGGAAAGCCGGTAGTGCACCCGGTCCTCGGCCAAGGGCTCGGTGAACCGGCCTCCGGTCGCGGCACCGAGGGCGCTGCGGAGTCGGCTCAGGGTGTTGGTCAGCACGCCCGAGGAGCGATCGGCAGGGCGTTCTCCCCACAACAGCTCGGTCAGCTGACTGCGCGACAACCCGCTCGGATGCAGGGCCAGCACTGCCAGCAGCTCGCGCAGACGCGGTTGCAGCTGGCCGGTGATCTCCACGCTCTCCCCGGATTCGGGCACACGCCAGAAGACCCGGGTCGGCCCGAACACCCGCACCCGCAACGCCGGAACCTCCGCCGGTGCTGGGACGGGGTGCGGTGCCGGGTTCGGCTCAGGCTCGGCTGGCGCAGGCTCGAGTGGTGCGGTGTGGGTGTCGAGGACGGGCTCGGGCGCCGCGGCGAGGTCGGTCTCGCGTGAGTCGCCGGCGGCCTCGCCAGTGTCGACACGCGCAGGCTCGCGGGCCGGGGAAGGCGGGGGTTCTGCGACGTCGACCGGGACCGGCTCGGCCGGTATGGGGCGCGCGAGCGGTGTCGGCACGGTGGGCGGGTCGATGCTGTAGATCCTGGGCCCGTCCTCATTGCGGTGTCTGCGCTGGACCGGACGGCCTTGGCGTTGGCGTTGGCGGGCAGCTTGTCCGATGTGGGGTGGGTCGAACTGGCCGGTGCGTTCGTAACGGCGCAATTGGCTCTCCACGGCGCTGATCGCGTCGCGTGCGGGCGCGATCAGATGCTGGCGGGAGCGGCGGCCGGTCAGCAGAGCACGGGCCCCAGAGTGGGAGGCAGGGAGCTCGCCCACGACGGGGAACCCGATTGCGTCGATGTAGGCGCGGCTGCCCCCGATGACCACAATGCCCCGGGGGCGTCGACGGCGGGTCAGATCGAGGACCCGCTGCGCGGCAGTCTCGGGTTCGATGTACTCGGCGCGCACCACGAACAGGGCGGCATCGGCGGCGGCGACGACCGGATGCGCGGGCGCACCCGGCTCGGGAACACCACAATCGGCGAACACCGTCGCACCGAACTCCCGCCAGCCCCGCTCCGGATCGGTCAGCAGTGCAGCGGCCGGGACCGGATCTTCGGGGTCGAGTCCGGGCGGCGCTGCGAGGAACGCTTGCCCGCCGCGCAGATACTGGACGTGCTGGGCCAGCAGGTCCCTGGTGACGAGCACACCGAGAGCCTTTCGGCGGGCCAAGCTCGCCGAGCCGAGATGTGGGTCCGCGCCGACTATTTCGGCGAGTTGGCCGCCTGCGGGGTCGGCTTCGACGATGAGGGCGGTTTCGGGGCCGGGCCAGGTGTGGGCGAGCGCGACGGTGGTCGTGGTGGTTCCCGCGCGTGAGCTCAGTCCGGCGACGGCGATCAGGTAGGGCGCCTGCGGCCTCATCGGTGGGGCTCCTATCCCTGCTTCTGGACGTTGGAGATCAGCAGCGCGCCCCCGGTGTCGGCGGGGCGGGTGTTGATCAGCTGGAGGTAGTCCGTTCGGGTGCGGTCCGGGCGAATCTCGGCGATGTGGACGTTGGCAGCCGTCGGGGCGATCGGGGTGATCGCGACGCAGTGGCGGGTGCCGGGCGGGACGGAGGCGATGCCCGCGGCGAGTCCCTCGAAGGTGATGCCGCTCTCGGGCGCGAGCAGCGGCATCGCCTTCCCGGCGTCGCGGTGGATGTAGTAGGCGGCCTCGAAGGAGGCGATGACCCCGGCCAGAGTGGCGGGGTCACCGGCGCTTTCGGTGACCACCTCACCGGTGAGGCCGGTGCACGGGCCTTGCACAGGAGTGGTCGAGGAAGGCGGAGCGGCAGTGGATGGCACCTGTGCGCCGATGTCGCCGGATGTGCCGGTCGGCAGTAGCAGGACCCCGGCCAGGACGGCGACAGTGGCCGCCAGCGCGGCCCAGGCACTGCGCGGCAGCCGGTCCGCCAATCCGGTCCCCCGTCGGGGAACCGGGGCGGTGTCGGCCGCGTCGGGAGTCGTGCGTATCCGGTCGAGGTCGAACCAGAACTCCTCCGGCAGAACGTGCTCATCGACGTCGTGGTCGGTGCCGGTGTCGGCGACGAGGCGCAGGTCCACAACAGCCGGGGGCAGCTCGACCCAGGCTTGGACCTCGTCGTCCTCGTTCTCAGGTGGGTTGTGCGGGTACCTCGGCATTCATCTCGCCTCGACTCGGATCGGGGGTGTCTCCGGGGCCTGCCCGCACCCCGGTGGTGGGGGAAGTGGGGTGCCGGGGTGCGGGCAGGTTCCCCCGGAGGGGTTCAGGGGCGGCTCACGCGCTGGGCCGCATCTCGGCCTCGGCCTCGTCCGACGCCTGGGTGGGAGTCGGGGTCGGTTGGGTTACTGGGCCGTTGAGGATGTCGGTGGTGAGCCTGGCCAGGACATCGGAGATGGCCCAATGCGCGGTGGAGCGGTGGTCGCCGTCGTATTCACGCCAGTCCACTCTCGTGCCGCGCTGCCGGTAGGCGATCATCGCCTTGCGTCCCGAGCGCACCGGCACGACCAGGTCCAGCTCGCCGTGGTAGAGGTGCAGCGGCACATCGGATTTCACGTGCGCCAGCGATTCCAGGGCGAGGACTCGCTGCCACCAGTGGTCGTTCCACGGGTCGGGTTCGCGGCACCAGTGCGCCAGCGGCTCGGGAAAGCGCTGCACGAGTTCGGCGGCGGTGAGATGGCGGGCTTCGGCAGCGGCGACGAGCCCGGCTTCGTTGAGGACGTGCCGCAGCGGGAGCTGGTTGTAGGCGTGCGACAGCCCGATCAGCCCGGCGAATGCCAGCCCCGCGAGACCGGTGCTGGTGCCCCGGCCGACCAGCGGAGCCAGGACCGCGAGGTCGGAGAACACCGCTCCGGCGGCGACACCGCGCAGGTCGATCTCGGGGGCGTACCAGGGCTGTAGTTCCCCCGCGACCGCCGCGACCCGCCCTCCGTCGGCGTATCCCCACGCCACCACCGGCGCGACCGGCAGGTCCAGATCGCTGGCGCGGTAGACCGCGCGGGCCAGGTCGAGGACCGGTTTCGCACCAGCGGCGCGGGCGGCGAGGAACGTGTGCGGGCCGGTGCCCGCCCCGAGTCCTTGCCCGTCGGGGATGGCCACGACCCAACCTCGCGCGAGCGCGGCGTCGATGCCGGCGAGGTCGGACTCGGCGCCGGTGGCCAGCAGTTGTGAGGGTGCGCAGCGCCCGCCGAGGCCACGAAACGGCATGGTGTAGAGCAAGATTGCCCCGGTTCCCGGCTCCGGGACCGCTTCGGGGATCAGCACGATGGCCGAGGCGGCGATCGGCTGGGACCGGGAATCGGTGGAGACGTAGACGAGCTGCCAGGCCCCGGCCGCGCCCGCCAGCTGCGGCGCGAAAACCGGTCTGGCGCGGACGATGTCACCCGGTCGGACGCCCTCGCGCAGGAGCGGTGTCTGATAGAAGTCGCTGACGGTCATGAGTTACCTCCGGCGAGGTCGTGGGCAGCGGCGGTCAGCCACGCGGCCCCGCTGGCGATGAGCCCGTTGGCGGCATAGCCGGTGTGGCGGGCAGGAATGTCGGTGTAGCGCAACAACACCGCAGGATTGACCAAGTCGGCATTGTCGGAGACGAGCTGGCCCCACGCCGCCGACAGTCCCGCCGCCAGCGGCGGCAACGTGGCCAGCGGGTTGGCGGCGACCGTGGCCGTGATCTCGGCCCACCGCGCGGTCGCGGCGGCGGTCTCGGCCGGGCCCGGTGCCGGGGTACGGGAGTCGGCGGCCTCGGTGAGCCGGTCGGCCAGACTCGCCGCGGGCACATAAGCGACGGTGCCCGGCCCGGTCTGGAAGTCGTTGAGCACCACGGTGGTCCAGGCATCACCCAGCGCGCCCGAGAGCAGGTTCTGGATGGAGCCGATCGCGGCCACGGGATCGCGCAGGTCCGCCTGGGCCGCGATCTGGGCGGCCACCCGCAGCAGCGCGGCGCGATCCGGTGCCGCGCAGCTGAGATCGCCCTCGACGCAGATGTCGGCGACCCGGCCGGTGAGGGCCCCGTAATCGACCCCGTAGGTGGTGGCGATCCCACCGCCGGAGGCGACGGCGCTGCTCAGGTTCACCCGTGACACCGCCGCCCCGCTCGTGCCAGGGGCCGGGTCCGGGCTCGTCTGTCCGGGGCGGCCCGCGATCACCGGCGAGCCGGGAGCGCGGTCGGGGTCGGAATAGAGGATCATCGCGGCGACTCGCTCTGGCGCCACGGGGCCTTCCCTGGCCCCGACCATCTGCGCGAACCCCGAAGCGACTTGTGCGCCTTGGGAATAGCCGACGATCGCCTGCGAGGTCCCCGGGCAGATTCCCGCGACACGCTCGGACTCGGCGAGCAGCGTGTTCAGGCCGGTGCTGGCTGAGGCCGAGTACGGGGCGGTGCCGTCCCCGGTGCCCGGTGCGCCGCCGAACGAGGCCGGGTAGCTGATGTAGGAGCGCGCGAGCAGACTCGGGTCGGCGGCGGCGACCGGGCCGAGCAAGTGACCGAGCATCCCGGAATCGGCGGTCTCGGAAGCGTTCGGAGACGACTCGGAAGTGCCCTGCACACCGAGGACCCACAGGGCCGGGCAGCTCTGGCCGGCGACCTCGGGCTGCGCGCTCGCCGGGCCCGCGCTCGTGGGGCCGAGGACCGCGGCGAGGGCGGCGACGGTTGTGGTTGTGAGCAGGCGTAGACCGGTCATGGCTGCCCGACCCCCACCCCGGCACCGAAGCCCGCCCCAACTGTGCCGCCAACCAAGGCCCCCAGCGCTGCGGCAGGCACACCAGCCACGGCGGCCCCGGCTGCGGCCCCGGCCGCTGCTCCCAGCGCGGTACCGGCCACGCCGGAGGTGACGGTGCCGATCACCGGGATCGCGATCACGGTGCCGATCGCGGCCCCGGCGATCCCGCCGATCGTGCCTCCCGCGAGCCCACCCACGACAGCACCCAGTGCCGCTGCCGGAGCACCGGTGATAGCACCGCCGATCGCGCCACCGGCCCCGGCCCCGGCGACAGTGGCACCGGCAACGCGGTCCGAACGCCCAGCGGGCAGCCCGACCGAGTCCAGGAACGTCGCGGCCTGGGCTTCCAGGTCGGCGCTGACGGTGTTGATCGTGTCGCCGACCTCCGGGGGCAACCATTCCGGATCGGGGAACACCGCCGTCCCGACCCGGATCGTGTCCGGCGGCGGTTCGATCGGCGCGACCGGTTCCACCGGCTCCGGCGAGTGCAACTCCATCAGATACACCGGCGGGGCGGGCGCGGGTGAGGGTTCCGGGCGCGGTTCCGGCCCGTTGCGAATCTCGGGCGGCTGTTCCACATACACCGGAGGTTCCGGCTCGACCGGGGCCGGAGGCGGTGCGGGAGCAGTGGTTCCGGGTTGGGCCGGGACGGTGACGCCGGGCTGATCCGCGATCGGAGCCAGCGGCGCCATCGCACTCGCGGGCTGGGCGGCCAACACCATCAGCACCGGTACCGCACCCACAGCGACCGCACGGCCACCCCACAGCATCCAGCCCTCCTGGCCTCGGCGAATGCACCGGCCTCCGGCACCAGCGAACGACCCGACGGACACGAACGCGGATGATGTAGCACCGTTTTTGGACATGACAAATGACTCCTTTCAGGTAAAGGAAGGGAAGGAATGAATGAAGTAGAGAAGTAATAGGAAGTTTTGAGGCGAATGAAGCGGCCGATCCCGCCGGGAGATTCCCGGCTCCCGGCGGGATCGCAGCCGGGAGGCTTAACTGATCATTTGTTGAGTAGTCAAAAAATGATCAGTTAAGATCAGAAGAACGGCAGCACCTGCGTGGCGATTGCCAGCACGTTCGAGACCAGTGACGCACCGGCGCTGAGAACCGACAGGATGGTGTAGAGGTCCATGACTTCCCTTTCAGAGGAGGAGCGATTGCCTCACCATCACAACCCCGAAAACCACTGGTGCGCCACCCTTTTGACGGGGACAAAAATCGGTACCAGTTTCCGTCCCCCCACACGCACACACGGTGGCCTGCAACGATCAGCGAAACAGGTACAAAAAGTGTCACCGAAGAATTTTTCCGGCGGGTGTCCCGCACCGGGGAAAGGGTGCCCAGAATACTCCGTGCGCCCCACACGGAGGTCCGTAGCTAATTGTCAGCCAGGTCACAGTGAACCGCCGGTGGCCGGGCTGTTCCCTTTCTGGTAGAAGTTAATCAACTCGGGGGAGTGAACCCTTCAACCTATCGCGTGGTGGAGGGGCGACGGAAGACTCAAATAGGAGGGGCTTGACACATGAACCGGCGGACCGGCTCGACCCGGCGACCGCGGCGAGGCAAGGCCCGCCGCACCACATCCGAGATACCCGACCTGCGCCGATGGGTCCGACACGTCCGCGAGGCCCGGGGCCTGACCCGGGCCGAGGCCGCCGGCCGACTCCAGGTCAGCGAGGACCTGATCAAGAAGATCGAACGCGGCGAGCGTTCGGCCTCGCCGACAGTGCGCGAGCAGTTCATCACCGGGTTCGGCATGAACGAGTCCCAAGCCCGCTACACCCGCGAACTCGCCGGGCCAGCGCTACCGCTGCCGTCGATCGAGGAACTACGAGCCCGCCCCGTCGCCTGCGAGCACCACACGACGTTGCGTCGTCTCGATGAGCGGGGTTTGGTCGGTGCGTATCTCGACCCCTTGTGGAACGTGGTCTATGCCAGCGAGCGCTTCCGCAGCGAGCTGCCCGAGCTTGCCGACTACGACGACAACCTCAGCCAGTGGTTCTTCCACCCCGGCACCGCCACACCCACCGCCGAGCCCCTCCTCGTGCACTGGGACGCCGCCGCTACCTACATGGTCGCGTCTCTGCGCGCGAAGTTCGGCATCTACCGACACAGTCCCCGCGCACGAACGCTGCACGAGAAGCTCAGCGCGGCAACCACTTTTCGACAGCGGTGGACCGACAGCATCGAGGTCGCCTACGGCCACAAGACCGTGCACCCGCTGCAGGTGCGTGATCCCGACACCGGCGAGCAACGCACCATCCGTATCCACCTCGGCGTCGGAGCGGAAGGCCCTCCCGATCTGCGGTTCTGCTTCGTCTACCCCGACCCATGCGAGCCGCCGAGCAGCACCTGACCCTCCACCGCCCCACGACCACTCCCCCGGAAGTCCCGGGCGGAGACATCCGAACGAAGGAGCCCGACCATGACCAGCAATCCCCAGCACACTCGCCATCGCGGAGCCAATCCCGACGTCGCCAACCAGCCACCGGCACCGTGTGCTGCGCTCGCCGTCGACATCGTCCTGATCCCGCCGCAGAAGCGAGACCACTGACATGTCCCTCGTGCTATCCGGGATGCCCGACTTCCACGACACGCTGGAATTCCTGCGCCACAAGCGCCAGCTATCCCGCGAATCCACCGCCAACAAAGCAGGATTCGGCATCTCCCGCCTCAACCAGATCATTCAGACCCGCACCAAACCAGGCCCCAAGGTGCAGAAAGGTCTGTTCGCCTTCTTCGACGACCTCACCCCCGACCAACAGCGACACCTGCAAGACCTGCTGCACCCCGCCGCCGAGCTACCACCGATCACCGGCCTGCGCCGGTACCTCACCAACGACGGCGTCCACCACCACCTCGACTACCTCGACCGCTGCGAGGTCATGGGCGCCTACCTCGACCCACTCCAGAACGTCCTGCACGGCAACAAGGTCTTCTACCGGATCATGCCCGGCCTCGATGACGCCGACCACAACATCGTGCGATGGATGTTCACACCCACCGCCCGCGACCTCCTCGAGGACTGGCACGAACACCTGCCCTACAACATCCGCAGTCTGCGTGCCTCGCTCGGCCGCTACCGCGACGCTCCCCGAGCACAAAGCCTCTTCCAGACACTGCGCAACAATCCCGACTTCCGAGCCGCATGGGACTCCACACCTCTGCAAGTCAGCTACCACTGGCACCGGTCGATTCCACTCCGCCTCCGGCTCCCCGGCACCGCACAAACGATCCACCTGAATCTCGAAATCGACCAATACGGCGCGTGCTTCGAGATCCTGTCCGTACACGGCCTCTACAACGCGACCGCCATCGCCTGTTGAGCCGAAGCGCTGTTCAAGCTAATGTCCGCCCGCACGGTGGAAGCCCAACGTCCGCGACCACTCGATCCGACCCGAGGCACGACCCCGATTCACAATTAGTATCTGCAACGGGCACTTCCAGACAAACAAACGAACAGGATACAAAGCTATGGCGCGCAAAGTAGTCGTCACCCTCATCGACGACTTCGACGGCACATCAGTCGCCGAAGATTCCGTCAGCTTCGGAATCGACGGCGCAGCATACGAAATCGACCTGTCCGCCACCAACGCAGCCAAACTGCGCGAAACATTCGACCAGTGGCTGCCGTACGCCCGCCGCATCGGCCGCACCAAGCCTTCGAGCCGACGACCGGCCGCGACGGAGGCTCCCTCGACTCGTCGTAGCGATCTCGCGGCGATCCGGGCGTGGGCAAGCGAAAACGGCCACACCGTGTCCAGCCGGGGCCGAATCTCCTCCGAGGTCATCGCCGCCTACGACGCAGCGTCGGCTTAGGCGAGTTCGCGGACCTCACCACCCGCCCGCGGCCGGCCGAGTCCAGCCGGCGCGAGCGGGTGGACACCGATATCCATCGCGAATCCCGCACGCACCAGACGAGGACGGCCACGCACGGCACAATCGGAAGAGCCAGCTCCCACATCAGCGCCCCACCAGGCCCGGAAGTGGCACCTCGAAGCGCGTCAATGTCCCACCGCCTGAGATACCTTCGCGGTGCACTCTGATCCCAAGCGCACCGATTCGCGGCAGCGCTGAGTCCAGGGGATCGTCACCGCCATCGCGGGTCTCGATCACCTCGACAATCAGAAAGTGGGACTTCCCCTGCCTGATCAGCCGGACCGCCAGCCGCTCATCGAGTAGGTCGACGTTTCCGCTCCACCGCCGTTCGATCGGGCCGACAATCGCGACCATCAGTTCATCGATCGTGCCTGCCATCGCCGCGTACCCGGATCGTTCCAAACATTCCTCACTGTAGAAGCGAGCCATGCGCAGCGCGGCACCGAACGGGCTGACCTCGAATTCGCCAAGGAGCCCGGTCGCGGAACCGTCCGGGTGCGGACGGTCAACCGCGGATGACTGGTGAACGTTCCTGGTTGGAACATCTATCCAGACGACACTGGCGTTCAGGTTCTTCCAAAGGTGTTGCAGGATAAGCGATTCCGGAACTTCGAGGTCGGCTAGATGGTGTATCGAGGGAATCAATACGACGCCGCCGCCGACGGCCTCCAGCCGGGAGATCAGTTGCCACAGCGCAGGCGCGGGAGTCGGATAGCTGAACATCTTGTCGTAGTCATAGCCATGGACCCGAGCCAGGTGACGCACCTGCCCGGCGATGTCGGCGTCGACCCGTTGATCCAGGAACTCCCCCAGTGACCACAGCAGACGAATCGGCGACTCGAACTCCACGAACGTCCGGACAGCAGGGTCACCACACCCATAGCCCGCAGCGACCTCGGCGATCCGGGCCTCGACCGACCGAATCCGGTCACGCACCAACGGTCGCCGGTAATACGCGAACACGGGCACGCTCATCGACTCACTCCGAGAATCGCCTCGATCACCGTCAACATCGGCAGCAGAGGTCCGGGGCACGGTGGCGATTCCCACTGCCGGTATCCGCAGCGCTCATCGCGAGGCGATGGCAGCACAACCGCGGCGGCATCGGTTGCGATGTTGCTGCGCAGCAAGGCCCGACTGAGAGACTCTATGTCACTTTGATCGCCAGGAGCGGTCAGAAACGTCATCCGCGATGACCACGTATGGGCGACGACGAATCCCGCCGCCAGCTGCGCCATCGCAGGCTTTCCCAGTGTCGTCGGAGCTACCACCGCGCCCACAACGCGGTCGCGGCAGCGCACGATGATCCGCTCCGTTCGGGGCACGACCAACGCCGGGAGCCGAAGGTCCCGCCGGTAGCGCAGGCAACGGTCCCACGTTGTCTCGATCGCCGCGATCGGCTCCGTTTGCGGACGTCGACATGATGCGAGCCGCATGCTCACCACCCCTGGTGTCGTGTAGTGGAGATTCCGATTGCATCCATCAGACGGCCGGGCTCGGATCAGCGTCGTCGACTGACACGCCTGACCTCCCCGCAGCGCCCGAAAGGATTACCAACTGGACTATGCCACTAAAAAGGATAGTGGCATAGTCCAATTTGTCGACTATGGAAAATTTTCGGCGGATCGCCGGGCTGCTAGAGAATTATCGGGTAGTCCTGCCGGAACGCCCAACGCTCTTGCGGATAGACGGCCTCGTCGAACTCCACAGGAGTCCCGTCGGAGTCGAACGCGACAAGCCAATAGATCAGCACGGCAGACGGATTCGGCAGCCCAAGTGCCGACTGTTCATCCTCGTCGGCCAACCGAGCCGAGACCTGGTCTCGCGCGAAGGCATCACGCAGCCCGAGCGCATCGGCGACATACGGGACGGTGCCGCCACGAAGCCGCTCCGCCAACAGCAACCGCGGCGCGGCATCAGCGATAGCCGCGGGGAACCAACTCGTCGACAGCTCGATCGGACCGACACCGACATTGCTGATCACGCGCTGGCGCCTCACCACCCGCTCGCCCTCGCCGACGCCCAACTGAGCGGCGACATACGCGGGCGCATCGACGACACCGACGAACGGAAACTCCACCTGCTCGGCATCGGAGTACATCGTCCCCATCGCCGCGGCGCGTTCATACCGTTCACGCGCTCGCGGCGCCGCAGGGCTCACAGCCCGGACGAACGTGCCGGCGCCCTGCCGAGCCTCGACGAACCCCTGCTGACGCAACGCACGGAGCGCTTTCGTTGCGGTCGGACGGGCCACCCGCCACGTCGCGGCCAGCTCACGCTCGGAAGGAAGCTCCGCACCAGGCGCGAGGTCGCCGCGTACGATCTGATCACGCAGGTATCCCGCGATCTGCAGGTACTTCGGCAAGACCTCTTCGATTTCCGGCAACCCGCATCCTTCGTTGAGTACCATATGCCACTAGCCAGTGTACGGGTTACAGATAGGTCGACCACGCAGCAATGACGGCAATCGCGATCGCCGCAGGCGGAGGTGGCGACGCGGTCACCGCGGCCGTGATCGCCCAGAAAATGCCGGACCTCCGCATTGAGGCGATCATGAGCTATTCCTGGGACAGGCTGATCATTGACCCGAGTCCTGGGCCACGAAGTTCCGCAGACTTCTACGGCCTCATACGCCATGACGGCTTCTACGAAGTCACATCCACCGCCGGTCTGCGAACGGGCGGGCATTCCACCCTTCCTCGCCTCACACGACACATCGACCTACCGATCCTGCTGATGGATATCAACGCGGGAACGACAGGACTCTCCAACCAAATCAGAAGCGCGGCGGCAGCATTCGATGCCGAGGAGATCGTTGTCGTCGACGTCGGCGGAGATATCGTCGCGGCGGGACACGAACCGGGACTCCGTAGTCCACTGGCCGACTCCGTCGCTCTTGCCGCGGCGACGATGTCCGGACTCACCTCCCACGTATTAGTCGCCGGCGTCGGATTGGACGGCGAACTTCCCGTCGCCGAGGTCGACACCAGACTGACCCGCCTCGACGCCACGGACATCGCGGTGCTGACCAGATCAGACGTGCGGGGATTCGAGCCCATCTGGTCCTGGCATCCGTCAGAAGCCAACGGCCTGCTCGCCGCCGGCGCGGCCGGCTGGCGCGGCACCGTAGAAACTCAGCGGAACAGCACTATTCGGATCGACGATGCCACAACACACGTTTTCCAGCTGCGAGGCACAGTTCTGGCGAACGATTCCCTGTCGACACTTGTGCTGACAGCGACCAGCCTGGCGGAGATCGAACAGGTGCTACGAAGTCGGCGTGGGTACAGCGACGTTGACGTTGAGCGCAACCGACTATCCGGCCACTTCGCCGCGCGTACGCCGACGGCGGACGTGCTTGCCGAAATCGACCAGTATTCGAAGGATGCGGCAGCTCGCGGTATCGACGCGCTCACCATCCGGAGGGTGATTGAGCTGGCAGGTGCGACCGACACTCCCTCCGCCGAAACATTGCGCGAATTGCTTTCACGCCAAAGGCCGGACAGATTCCGGCCACCGCTTTTCACGGCGCGCTCCCTCGAGAGCCGGTGAGAATCTCGACTTCGGTCTCCCGGGGCGGCGCCACGTACATCCCGACGCCCCTACCGTCACGCGCTCGGAAACCGTTTCGCAACGAACTACGCGCGTGGATTGAGCCCCACCAGATGGCGAAGGCCGTCCAAGAACTGCTGATCGCCACACGGATCGATGTAAAGATCATCCCCCCGGCGGGAGTAGAGATATCGGCCGTCGTCACGAACATCGAACCAACTGACAAACCGCGGCGGTGACGGCCTCGAGGTCTGACAACCGTGGCTGATCTGCACATGCCCGCTACTCGTTCGGGGTGCCGCCAACAGCTCGCGCATCCGGATCGACTCCCGGCTCCCGCCCGAAGTCCACGAGTCGTTCGGATCCCGCCCCTGCAGCCGTACCAAGCTTTCCACCAACCGGCCCGCTGTACCGGCAACGCTGCTGCCAGCCACCGAGGCCACCATCCTCGCCACGACATCGACCGAACCGACCCGCACCGACACATCGCCGCCACGGTCGTCAGATGCGCCGGGGTGCTGCACGACCGCGACCCCGATATCCGACACGATCGCTCCAAACGCCCGGACTGGAGTTCGACGGAGACCAATCACCTCAACCTTGGTCTCCGGTTCGAAGATCGTCTGCAGTACCGGGACAAGGTCCGCGTCTCCACGCACCGGAATCCGCGACCTGAACGATGCCTCCAACGCCTCCCACTCCGACTGATATCGAGTCGAGCTCAACAATCGCAGGGGCGCCGGGTACCGGTCAGCACCGAATTCCCGCGCCACATAAATAAACTCATCAGCCGTGAAACGCCACTTCATCGAGGCCGCTCGCCTCGTTCCCCAGGTGCTGCACTCCAACCGTCCTGTGTCGACTGATCAGCCGCGAAAGCCGCCGGGCCCACCGATTCCTCGGGCGCGTCACGGCGCACGGTTTCCCATTCCCCGTCCCGGACCGGCCCCGCATCGATACCGAACACCGCTGGCGTTGTCGGTTTCCGCGGACCCAGCAGCTCGTCCGTGTTGCGCTGATTGATCATCCACTCCGGGACACCCTTGTGCTCACTGTCCTGATCGCCCTGCCGACGACCAGCCCCGCCAGCCATTCCCGGCATCCCGCCCATACCCGACGCCGCCCGGGCGCCTGGGCCACCAGCGGCCGCGCCACCGGAAGCTCCAGGAACCGCGGGACTGCCCGCCACAGCGCGACCAGCGACCGGAACACCTGCTCCCGCTTGACCGCCCGGGGATCCTGCTCCTGAGCCCAGGGGAGCTCCAGAGCCACTCGAAGAGCCAGGATTCGCCGAACCCGGCACTCCCCCGCCGACACCCGGAGAACCGGAGTTTGGCGTGCCCGCCACGCCACCGGTGTCGGCGCCTGCGGCAGTCGTGCTGTCGTCATCGGCACCCGACGACGACTCCTGGGCACCGTCGGTGCCGCCGTCACTGCTGTCGTTCGACGAAACGTCGTCAGTGTTCCCCGCGCTCTCACTGCCCTGCTGCCCGCCCGGGCTAGTCGGTTCCGGCGTACCCGCAGGCGAGGGTTCACCGCCGCTTTGGGGCGAGCCGGAAGAAGGACCCGAATTTCCCAGGGTACCTGGCACATTCACACCATCGCCGGGCTCTGTCGGCGCCCCGAAGGTCGGCACACCCTGCCCTGCGGGTTGATAGTTGGGGATGTAGTGGTTCGCCATTGCCCAGACAGCTTCTTGGTGGCCGTCGCTGGCAGCTTGCGTCGAGCCGATGAGAACTGCCGGGTTCTCCAATCCCGGAACGAGCTGCGAGGACGAGCTGGTCCCAGATGTTGGCGGCGGCACCGATGCCTTCACCGCCTCCGCGGCGAGCGCGGCCGACTCGAGCCTCCACCCGACACCATTGGCCACGTCCTGCATCCCGGTCATTTCGCTGACGTAACGGTCCAACGCCGACAACATCGCGTCAGCCGACGCTCCCTGCCACCCGCTCTCCGCCGACTTGCGCACCTTGCTACTCAGTGCCATCGTCGCGAACTGCATCCCGGACCCGATCAACTTCCACGCCTCCGCCGAGGCGTGAATCACGCCGGGCTGCATCTGCTGCGCATGGTCGTAGATCTCTTGATGCGGACGGCTCTTGAAGTCCTCCATGTTGCGGATATACTCGGGGTCGTGCGCGGCGTTCGCCGCGGATTGTGCGAGTTCTCCCGCCCGCTGCCTCGTGGTCGCCGCGCCTTGGTTCGCTGCGAGTGCCTCAGGAGTCTGACCTGTCAGGGCCGTGATGATGCCGTCGGTGGTCAAACCCTCGCCTGTCACTTCAGTTCTCCTTGCCGATGGATGGCTCCAATTCGGTAGCGAGGTCAAGGATTCCGTCACAGGGACTCATACCCTGTGTGCGCCCGGATGTGTGGACACGCACGGTAATCCCGAAGTAGCCGACCGCCGTTTGGATGTCGATCGAGCAACCGTCCGGGTCGCCCTTCGTGGACTTGACCGCGGGGCGACCATTGACGATCATGTCTTCAGTGTCACCAATGTACTTGTTGCGGACCTCGTCCAGCGACACATTGCTTGACTCCAACACCAGCGTGGCGTCGGTTCCCTTCTTGAAATTGCAGGCGAGGAAGGAATACTCCGCGATCATATCTTTTCCGCGGCGTCGAGATTGCGGATCGAATCCCGTGCCCTGAATTGCGGCATCGTCAACCCAAGTACATGGATCGACCACGACTTTCGGCCGATTACTCGAACGAGTGTAGCTATTGTCTTGCGATGGTGGCTGCAAGTTTGCGGCTGTCAAGGTCGGGCGCGCAGGGGCAGAAATTGTTGTCACCGGTGAAGAAACCGATGCCGACTCATCTCCGTCGGACGCATTTTCACCAGCACATCCGCCCACCACGGCGGCGATCACGACGATAGAAGCTGGAGCGAATCGCCGGACATCGGACATTCTCACTGTTCACCAACCTGTCGTGAGGACACGCGCAGCGCTGCTGCGTTTGCGGCGTCTACGTCTTCCAGCAGACCCGCGGCGCGATATATCGCCGCCGACAGCTGATGTGCGACTTGCTCCGCCCGGACAAGTGCTTCGTATCCCTGCAGAGCCTTGTTCTCGAAACCCGCCTGCAACTCCTTAGCTGACTCGAATCCTCCGAATCCCGACTGCCTCGACTGATCCATTATTTGATTCTGAAATTCAGTGAGACGACTTGCATACCAGGTGAAATGACCAGCACACTCGCGCGCAGCTTCCTCAGTCAGGACGAAGGTTCCCGCTTCGGCAGCGGCAAAGAGCTGCCTGGTGTAGGCGGCGTCAGCGCTCATCGCAAACTCCAATCACAACGTCGGTCATGGGGTCGGGCGGACCGGAGAACTGACCTGCATGGCAGGCAGGTGACATCCGAGAGTCGCCGAAATGGTGGTCGCCGCAGGCTTGTCCGCTGTCGTCTCCGAGTTGAACACCGAAATCTTGGTACCGTCGCTCGGGTCTGTGAAGGTTATCGCTGGAACGTTAGGGTTGCGAGGTGACTTAGACGCCTGATCTATGAAGTTCGAATCGAGATGGTGTGGTTCCAAGGCCGCACGAACGCGCTCGTAGAACTCGGGCCACACCTTCTCCGGCATAGGCGACTGACTGATCGCATACGTCAACCCGCCGACGACCCCGTAGGTCCGATCGAACGGGGCCTCGCACTCCGAGGATGCGTGATGGACCGGCTGGGTTGTCCACACCGTCGCCGGCGATACGGCGGAGGCCACGTCCTGGATGGTCTTCGACAGCGCGATTACCTGCGCCGACCTCTCCTCGGCCGTGACACGTTGCTGCAGAACGGCCGCAGCGGCAGCCGTGTCGTCGTGATTCGTTTGTTCTGCACGGTACGGGTCTTCACCCCAAGTCGCCCAGACCCACATAGCCGTTACGAGAGCGACTACGAGCGCGCAGGATCCGAGAACGACCCAGACCACCGTCAAACCCTGGCGCACTGCCTGAGCGCGTCGTCCAGAACTCACCGACCGCCTCCGTTCGGATTGATCGCGTTCTGCGGAAGCCCAGCGACGACCGCGGCCAGGTTGTACCCGCTGCGATGCAATTGCTTGGTGTCGCCATCAACCCTGCCGTACTCGGAATGACCTTCGGCGCCGGTATACGTGGTGCCGTTGACAGTGACTTCGTCGGTGCTGAGGTGCGTGACCCACGGCATCTGATTGGGGCTACGACCAAAGTGGTTGAGATTGCCTACCTTCTCGTCCTTTTCGGTCATCTCGTACACATGCCCTGGCTTCAGGCCGAGATCGTCCGCCGACTCCACCGCATCGTTCAACCCCGACAGGTTGTAGGGGTTGGGGCCGTTGTTCAGCTGCCAGTCTCCACCGAGTCCTGGTGAGCCATAGAACACCACGTCGTCCACGACACCGGCCTTTTCTTGCAAGGCCAGGCTCGTGGCCAACGATCCGTATGAATGACCAAGAGCGGTGATGTGTGGGTCAGTGTTTTGATTGGCCTCGTTCAGTCCCGCGTAGAAATTCGACAACGGCACAGCGGCCTCCTGCGCTCGGTTTTGGAGCGCGACCTCCGGGTACGTGGAGTCTTTCTGCGGCGGGTCGTACCCCACCCAAGCGATTGTCGAGACCTTGGCTCCGGGCTGCCCCGCGCCGATCAATTGCGATTGCGCCTGATCCTGGAGTGCGCCCGCCTCACTGACCATCGAGCCCAGAGACTCACGCACATTCGACGTCAAGCCTGGAGTCGTGACCGAGATGTGGTCGGCAGTGTCCGGATCCCCGACGGCGACCGCCGCGCGAACCTGATCTCCGCTCGTCGTGTCGAGCATCAAGAGCTTGCGTGGTTGCTGTTCCGTGGCACCGTCAAGTGTCTTCGTGACAGCCTTGACGTCGGCGAGTTTGTTCTTCGCTTCTTCGAGCTTCTGTCCGATCGCGAACGATTCCGGTTTGGCCGCGGCCTGTGCGACCAGGCTTTGGTACTCCCGCTCGAGACGCACGGTTTCGGTGGCAAGGTAACTACGGTTGGCCGTGTCACGCACATCAGAGGGCAACCCATCCAAGCTGCCGATCGTTTGGGGCATGGTCCGGACAGCTTCAGCTTGCTGCTCGGGTGTCAACGAGTCCCAATACTTCCGATTCTCCGCGGCGGTCCCATCTTTCGGAGGTTGCGGGACCGACACGGGCACATTCGACGTACTGGTGTTCTCGAACTTGGCGTCGTCGGGCAGACCGGTGAACGCGGCCTTGATCGCGGTTGTCGCCGCCGTGTCGACGTCCGCGGCATTGGCCAGTGCCCGCTTCAACACCGCCGTACACGCATCGGCATCTGTCCTCAGCGCCGCGATCGCCGTGCTGTAGCGGTCAGCGTCACCGCCGACCGCGGAGTAGAGCCCTCGCTTGGTGACCTCTGTGATCTCGCAGGTGCCGTCGGGCTTGACCTCGAAATTCTTGGGTGCGGCTTCGGCAGTGGTCTTCGCGTCCGCCACCAGTGTTTTCGCGACCTGATAGTTGGAAGCGCTCAACGTGGCCGTCGTCCGGCCTTTGTCCAGCGCGGTCAGCACGACCATTGATTGAGTGCGCACGGTCTCGAAGCGAGTACGCATCGCTTCGCCGGCGGCGCCCTTCCAGGACTCGCGTGAATTGTCGACCGCCCGCCACTGCTCGTCCATCTTGGTGCGGAGCTCGGTGGCTTGCCGGTTCCACTCGTTCGCCAACGCCGTCAGCGACTCAGGTCGCCAGCTCAGCACCTGCGCAACGGTCAGAGCCTTGGTCACTTGATCCCCCCGCCCACCTTCGTGATTCCGTCGGCGTTGGCTTGATCGCGTTGCTGGAAGGCGATGATCGCGGCGACCGTCAACCCACCCAACTCAGCCAACGCCGTCCCAGCCGACTGCATCGACTTGTCGGCAGCGCGTGCCGCGTTCTTGCACGCCTCGGCGATATCCCCACCAGGAAACGCGTCCAGCATCCCGTCCGGCAGCGCGCCTCCTTTGCCGATCACCTGTGTTTCCTGACCCGCGGTTCCCAACCCGTCCGCCAGAACCCGCGCGGCGGCCGGGTCCAGGTCAAGATCGTCGTACGCACCCATGGAAAAGCCCCACCTTCTCGGCGCCCCTGGAACCACCCCCCAGGTGCCGTCACTCACACGTGATCAGTTCGGGTCACCTTATACTCTGGACGAGCGACACGCCGAGGGGAGGCACAATCGTGGGCGACATCGACCCGCTTGCCGACAAGGTCAACCACCTGCAGAGCTCGCTGGGCTCGCGGTCCCCCGCCCGATCCGACGGCGACCTCGTCCGGCTGGAGGTGAATCCGGACGGAACCATTCGCGACGTGCAATTGTCCGGCGCCGCCAGAGCGTTGACTCCCGACGAACTCGTCGTAGAGATCGTCCGAGTCCACACTGCGGCCGTCGAAGAGTCCCAGAAAGCGATCTCGGCGGCCATCGCCGCGCTGGAGGCTGACCCGCGCCTCGCCACTCTCACCGAACGCAGGGCTGATGCGCTCAGCCAGCCGACCCCCGGGGCTCGATCCACGTCGCCCGCACCCTCCAACACCAGCGAACCCGAGCCTTCGCAGCCCGCAACAACTCCACCTCGATCAGCAGTGCCGTCTGCACCGACTCAGCCCCGCCTGCACAACCAACCAGCATCTGCTCCGGCGTCCCGATTCGTCAGCACACCACCTCCAGCGCCACGCGCGGTTGACCAGCCTCAGACCAGAAGTCGCCAGCCAACCCCAGAGGAAGAGGAAGAGATGGACCGGTACTACGGGCGGAAGAGCTGGTTGGAGTATTGAGACGATCGTGCCGTCGACTTCTGGTCCCCGGAATTGCCTGGGATCCGCCCTCGACGAGATCAGGTTACCCGCCGAGTAGGGCACCGTTCGATCTTGAACCAACGAGTCTGGGCCGAGCACTCCCCTGAGCCCACCCGCAATCCCGCTGCGATGTGGAAACAACATCTAGCCGTTCTGGAGAGGTTCGAAGACGCCAACCGGTAGTAGCTAAGCGAACGGCGCGTTGCATCCATGCGGAAGGCAGTCACTACCTCCTCGCCCGAGGCCCGAGCCTGCTCCGAAAGGGGCTCGGTCCCTGGGCAAGCAGGTACGGTTTCCCCAGAAGAACAACATGTTTCGGAATCGGGGGTCTGATGGCAAACGGTAGGTTCTCGGCAGCAACCAAAGCGTTGGTCGCGGCGTGCGCGGGCTACATGTGCACCAATCCCGACTGCAACCGGCTACTCGTAGACCCGGAAGTCAAGACCGCAGACACGCTGCTCAAGTCCAACATCGGAAAGTTCGCACACATCCAGGGCAGAGAGTCCGGGAGCGCCCGATACGACCAGGACATGACCGACGAACAACGATCCGATCCGGCCAACGCGATCTTTCTGTGCGGTGTCTGCCACGACCTTGTCGACAACAACGGCGGGCCCGGATACCCGGTGGCACTGCTGACCCGATGGCGAGACGAACACACTGCCAGAGTAGACAACTCCTAGCCAGCCCGCGCCTGCCCCTTCTTCCCGAACTCATGCGACTCGAACACAACGCGAAAGTCGTGGCTCAGGTGTTCGACATCCTTGCCAATAAGCGATCGCTGCACCACTCGGTCTACATGGAGAACTGGCCTCATGTGATCCAGTCGCTAAAAGACCTGCGATCAGAGATGACCCGGGCACTGGGCGAGATCACCGACGACGACCGGTTGCGGAAAGATCTCACAGCCATCCGCGCCGCGGCGATCAACTTCATGAAAAATGTGATTGTCGAAGAGGACGGGTGGTTGCGCCGAAGCGAGGATCACGCAAACATGCATCTGGAGATCATGCGCGAAGAGATCGGCTCGATCGTGCACCGCCTCGCCAGGACTTACATAGTTTGATCCACCAAGGCTTCGAGGCTTCGGGAATGCCGGGATGCCGATAGCGCGGCTGGGGATAAGGCTGCCGATGTGGCTGTGGGTTGGTCACGGGAAATTCTCTGCCTCATGCGGCTGTGGACGGAGCGCTCAGTATAAGTTCAGCTCCGGTCTCCCCGACCGAGTTCGAGAAACTTGGCGCTGGGTGGGCTCAGTACTCGCAGTCGTTGTGCACGGGCGGGCTGTAGGTCATCGCGCCACACGCGAGGCAGGTGTGCGCCCGGTGATGCCCACCGACACGGCGGCACGGCAGCGCGACGACGACCGCACGCCCTGCGCCGAGACGGTGGCCGTTGCGGCATGCGCGCGGTGCCCCGGTGGCCCAACCGCCCCGGACTGCGTAGAGTCAACCGGGCTCGACCACGGTCCGACCGATCATCCAGACCGACTGCCACCCTTCGCTCATATGTTCGAGTATTCTCACTGTCATTTGCTCCTTACGCGCGAAGGACCGGTGTGGCCGACCACCGTATCTGTCACCCGATCAGGGTATCTGTCACCGAGAACACGCGATATGCGGCGTTGCAGCGCGTTCGAAGAGCCCGGCTGAACAGCGTGCAGCTCAGTGAAACCGCTTGATTCCGCAGCAGATCAGTCCTTGTCGACCTGGTCACGGCTGTTAATGACTACTGCGGTTTGCTGCCAAGACGTGAATGCCATGTCGGCAGGCGCGCTTCCCTGACCACCTCTTCGTAGATCCTGCTCAGATTGGCGGCCATAGCGAAGGTGGTCTGGATCTCGATGCCAGCCATGATCATCTGCATGTCGTCGAGCGGTTGCCGATACGAAGGCAGCTGCCCACGCAGCGCCACGAATCGGGCTTGAACATCGTGCAAGACGAACCAGCCTCCACGACCGATGGGCCGCCAGATGTCGAGTCTGAGGTTCGAGGAGAGAAAGTGCTCGACCATAGCCAGGATATGGTCGGGTAGCGGGCTCAGCCCGGTAGCGATCTCGTGCCTGTAATGGTCCAAATCATCTAGTAGATAGAGGATCTCGTTGTGCTGGTAGTTGAAGGTATTGAAGGCCGAATACAGCTTCGACCGGCGAGCAAGCAACCAGAGGTAGGCAATGCTCGCATCATCGCGGTCCAACACGTTCTGCGTCGGAATATGGATTGTTACTGTCGTTTGCGAGGCAAAGTCGGGATTGCTGGGAAGTAGAACTCTGGAAATGTAGTCGTTGAGGCATACGTAGTAGATGAGCTCGGTGTCCATTGTCGCGACACACAGCAACACGGGCGTGGCGTTGCCCATCGCCTCGATCGTGAGGATCTCGTCGACATCTAGAACGCAGGGCAGGACCTCGATCCGGGCAGACTCGCCGCTGCTCGTCCGCTTCAGCCCGTACTTAGAGACGTTCCTACGCTCATGGAGCGTAAACGTCCGAAATGTCGACGTCGCACGGGATTTCACCTGGACGAACAAGTGCTCTCCGAGAGTGTCGGCACTTTTTCGGCTTTCGTCGGTCCAGTCGAAGACCTCGACGTGCAGATCGATCCCGAAGTCGGCGCCGATCTTGCGAGTCAACCACTGCCGCGGGAACGCCGCGGCGACCAATTCCTCACCAGAGTCTCCCTGCATCTGGTTCAGGCTGCGCCGCTTGCGATGCGCGATCCGACCGCGCTCAGATCCAGCCACGTTTGCAGTAGTCCTATCTACACCGAAGGCGTCCCCTCGACCGCCCGTGAAGTCCGGCAGGATGGGCGGGTGTCAGGGAGCGCACGCGAAGTTCGTCGAGTCTAACTGCTGCCGCCAGGTTCTGATGGGGAGGGAATGCACGACTCGGTGGCCAGCTTGAGCTGATCGAGCAGGTCGTTCTGCTCGCCGGCATTTGCGGGGCGATCCAAGAGGTGCGCAGGCCAGGGCACTCACTGGTCAACGACGGCCTCGCGCTTA
The DNA here is from genome assembly GCF_003182135.1 of Nocardia neocaledoniensis. Classification (GTDB taxonomy): domain Bacteria; phylum Actinomycetota; class Actinomycetes; order Mycobacteriales; family Mycobacteriaceae; genus Nocardia; species Nocardia neocaledoniensis. The sequence continues at coordinate 823,324 of NZ_QGTL01000002.1, forward strand.
CGAGGCCCCTCCGAACCGAACCAGCTGTCTCTGGACCTTACGAGCGGAAGCGCCGCACTCGGCAGCCAGCTCCTCGAGGGGGGCGTGCGTCGGCGGCCCTGCCATCGAGTCGCGTCCATGTCCGGATCCAATTGGTGCTGTGGTACCCAGTCGTAGGTCGGATCCGCCAGCAGCATCGGTAGGACCTTCGAACGTCTCTTCACCGTGACGCCGCGATGGCCCACCTGAGAGCTCCTGCACGCTGCTGACGTCACGCCCACTCAGGATGTGTCTGTGCATCCCGTCACCGCACACGACTATTGTCTCCCTGTCCGAGGGACTCGATCGTACGGAAGGCAAGGGACACGATGACGAACGCTCCGGTCGGCAGGAAACCAACGCGAGCCCCGGATGTTCCGTACAAGGACGGCGACGACCCTTTGCACATGCAGGGCGGCTGGATCTGGGCGCCACTACGCCTCGCCTGGCGAAAGGCGACCCCTGAGGAGCACGTACGCCAGCTCTTCATTTATCGACTCCACAAGAAGTGGGGATATTCACTAGATCAGATGTCTCAAGAGAGGCGCACCCAAAGCGGCCGCTCATCGAGCCGCGCGGACATAGTTGTCGCCAAGGACGCGCAAGCTCTTAGGGATAACCGCGACTACATAATTGTCGTCGAAGTAAAATCAGATAATGTCTCGATCGATGTGCGTGACTATGCCCAGGGCGAGAGCTACGCTAGGGCCGTGGGAGCCGAATTTCTAGTTTGCCAGAACAACAAAGAGCACTCTTTCTTCCGCCTAACTCCTGGCGCACCGGGACAGCGAATACAAATCGTCGAGATCCCGTCAGCGGCCGACATCCTGGTCCCGACGCGGCTTGAGTCCGTGCGTCGCGCCACAAAGACCTTCACACGAGATGAGTTCCAGCGTCTACTCCATGAATGCCACTCCATACTCAGAGACAACCATAAGATGGAGCCTGGCGCAGCCTTCGACGATATTTCGAGGATCTTGTTCATCAAGATGGCATACGAACGAATGGGCAAGGCTGAAGTATTCACCACCGACAAGATAAAGGAAGTAGCGCGAGCAAACCTCCTAGATGTCGAGGATCCCGGCGTACTGAACCAGTTGTTTGAAGTCACGAAGCGCAAATTTGAGGCCGATAATCTCTTTCCCGAAGATGATCGGATTAGAGTAACCTATCCGACTTTCGTGCGGATCGTTCGAATGCTGGAACGTTTCAATCTTTCCGATACGGGAGATGACATCAAGGGCTTGGCCTTCGAGAGGTTCCTCGGAGATACGTTCCGCGGAGAACTCGGGCAATTCTTTACTCCGAGGCCAATCGTCGAATTCATGGTCGCAGCACTCAACCCACAAGAAGGCGAGCGCATCTGCGACCCGGCATGCGGCACAGGCGGATTTCTAATCAAGACTTTCGAACATATAAAAGATGATATCGAGAAGTCTATCATTGAACAGAAAGAAGCAGCCAAGAGGGAGTTGACCGAGAAGGCAGCGAAGGCTGGCTGGACCGAAGACAAGCTCGACGAAGCGATCAGCGATGCCGTCTCAAAGATAAATGCTGAGTTGGACACCTCATCACCGGACTCGAGATTAGGCAAGGTCAGTCGTAATTCAATTTTCGGCGTAGATGCCGAAGCACGTGCCGCACGGACCGCCAAAATGAACATGATCATGCATGGGGATGGCCACGGCGGCATCTACTACCATGACGGGCTGCTGGATACGGGCGGGGTCTTCCCTGGCCAGTTCGATATAGTGCTGACCAACCCACCTTTTGGGGCCACAGTAGGCGACGACCAGCTCGTTGGAACTACAGAACAAGCGCAAGTCAACGTTGATCGATCCTACATTAAGAAATATAGCGAAAAATACGGCGACCGCTGGTCCCTAGCACACGGCCGGATGGTCGAAGCTGCGAAAAGTAGGCGGCCGATCCTGGAGCTATTCGACATAGGCCGCAGCCCGATTGCCGCGCCTATGGGTCAAGCGAAAGTCCGCCGGTCTCGGGCAACGGAAGAAGTGTTTGTTGAGCGATGCATCTCACTCCTTAAACCGGGTGGGAGAATGGGCATTGTACTACCCGACGGAATCCTCAATAACCCATCAACAGAATGGTTGAGAGAATACGTAGAAGGTCGAGCAAAACTAAGTTCTGTCATATCCATTCCCCACGAGGTATTTCGCTCCGCGAATGCTACCGTGAAGACTTCGCTGGTATTTCTGCGCCGATTCACTGACCATGAGGTGCGCGAGTGGAGCGACCTTACAAAGCGGATAGACATTGATGTGAGAACGGAGCTCCAAAGCCTGATCGACGAACTAAGAAGCGACCGAGCCCTGGCTGAAGTAGGAGGTGACACCACACTTCTGCCTCTACTAAACGAGATACTGGATGCTGGTGTGGGCAGTGCGAAAGAGAAGAAGCTCAGACTGCAGCTCTCAAGAGCACTAGGACCAGCTGGCAAGGCGAAAGCGCGTGCGATGTTACGGGATGTGAAAGGTCGCGAAGACGCTCTCGAAATGAGAATAGACTCCGAAGTTAGACTCCGCCGAAAGAAGGAGTGGGACTACCCGGTCCTCATGGCCGAAGTATCAGCAGCTGGCATCACCGGGTCCGGTGAGACAGGTCCACATGTGCCGAACGAGCTGCCGGAAGTGCTCGACAGCATCCGCGACTTCGAAAAGGATCCAGCCGGTTCCATCGAGCGACAAGAATCCGAATTCTTCCAGTAGGAGTAGGTGCAGCAGATTCAATGGTGGTCATACGAGGAGTCTCGTCCTCCCGGCTTTCGCGCTGGGATGTCAAAAGCGTGCTTTCTCAAACTTGGTCGGGAACGGATCGGAGCCTGAAAGAAATCGGTACGCTCGTTTCGAGGCGTCGCGACGAGCATACTGCGGGATCAGTTCGATATGGTTCTATTCACTTCGATGGGTCAATCTCACTACGCTCTCCGGAAACGCGGCTTGCCGGTAAAACATGGCTAGCCCATCCTGATGATCTCGTCTTCTCAAAGATCGATATCCGGAACGGTGCGATCGGCTTAGTTCCGAACGACTCTGATCCGATCGGATTCAGCTCGGAGTATCCGATATATGATGTCAGCGGCCCAGACCGCCTTGTACCAGAGTATCTCCATATTCTCTGTCGCACGAGCACTTTCCGTAGCCAGGTCGAAGCTCTTACCGTTGGACATAGTGGGCGACGTAGGATAACGCCCGAAAATTTCGAAGCCCTGAAGGTTCCTGTCCCCGATCGTCAAGAACAAATCAGGATCGCTGCGGAATACTCCAACGAGATACTTGAAGCGTCCCGACTCTCGGACGAGGCGGATCTCCTCGAGAAAGAGGGGAACATCGAGTTCTTGTCCGAGCTCGGGATTGAATACCGGCTTCTCAAGCAGAGACCCCGTTCAATAATAGTTGGCAGCTCAAGGGTTAATCGGTGGACTCTCCGTTCTGCCTTTGAATCCGTTCAAGGAGCAAGCCAGGAAAGCTCGAAGTACGACTTGAGAGCTCTGGGGAGCAATGGACTGTCAGTACTGAAACGTGGAGTATCAAAATCTCCCCGAAATCGTCCGGACAGGCATCCCCGCCCCTACATTCGCGTGGCAAATATTCAGAAGTGGGGCTTGGACCTATCCGACGTTAGGGAAATAGACGTACCACCCAATAATTTTCCTGCGGTCCGAATTTCATCAGGTAACATTCTCATCTGCCGAAACAACAGCCTTGAGCTGGTAGGTAAGGCAGCCATGTGGCGTGGCGAAATTTCGGAATGCACCCATGACGACCATGTTTTTCGCTTGGAGGTCAATATCGACGCACTCGATCCACGGTACGTCAACGCGTACCTGGCGACACCTGTTGCACGAACATGGTTCCAGGCGCGGGCGCAGATGACCACGAACCTCGCCGGTATTGCGGGCGACGCGGTAACAACCTTCCCAATTCCGATTCCCCCTCTACATATACAGGCAGAATTAGGTGAACGCATGGATGAGATCCGCGATAGCGCTCAGGGTCGGCGGAAGCTCTCCCGCGAGTTGTCCGCACAGGCACTTATCAACGCAGAAAGGTCGATGAGTTCCTCATAAGCAAGTGTCAAACCGAACATTCGCCAGTCAAATGGATCAGGTCCAGCAGCCTATCGCTAATTCACCGCTGCGACAGCCAGACCTATCGCGCGGGCGTGTTCCGCGACGATCCAGCGCGCAACGGGATCGGCGGACTCACCCGCGCGAACATTGCCAGTTCCTCGCAGAAACGCAGCTGGCGTCGACCACCGAGGCATGCCATGATCGAGCACCACGCTCCACGCTCAGATATGTAATCCTTGGCCAAGACGATGAACAACCTCTGGAACCGCTGGGGCCCAGTCGTGGCAAGGTCCCAAACAGAAGTCAGCCGCTAGCAGGGTTGGTGAGAGCGCTGGACACCGACCAATGCACGCCCTGATCGTGCTCTAGCACATCAACCGCTGGTCAATGGTCCATCGAACAGCGAGACGACTTTGCCCGCGGTCCCGCTGTCGTTCGCCAGAATCGTCGCACTCGGCATAGTCGGAAGTGGACTTCGAGCCGTAATCGTTCGGAACAGTTCGGCAGGAACCAGACATTGCTCGATCAGTGTCTTCTCGCTGATTCCTTCGCTGTCAAGCAGCTCGACGGCACGCGGAAGAAGCGACGGTTGTTCCATCACCTTGATCGATGCGGGTTCGTCGCGTCGCCAGCCGCGCGCCGAAATCGTCGCCATCGCGTTGCGGTAGGACACATCGCTCAGCACACCGAGCGTCCGAGCCCTGTAGAGCAGCGCTTGGATGCTGACACCCCAGTGCTCCTTGAGCTGGCGCAAGTCTCTCCAGGCGCTGCCTCCCATACTTGTCGGCAGCTCTCCCCGGATAAGGTCCGCTGGCATCAGGAGTTCGGATGCGAAGCGGTTGGCCTGATTTTCTACGATCCTGCCGCCCGGTTCGGCGTCGCTGTGCATCAGCAGATGGCCGAGTTCATGTGCCACGTCGAACCGCTGCCGGTAGTAGTCGCGCTTGATCGGATTCAAAACCACGACGGGACGCAGTCGGCTGTCAAAGGAGTATGCGTCGACATCCGCTGCCTGGTCAGGACTGAATACAACCAGCACACCATGATTCTCAAGGGTGCGGATGAGGTGGCCGGCCGGGCCGTCTCCGAAATTCCATCGTTGGCGGAGTAGCCGCGCCGCTCGTTCCGGACCGTCGTCGTCATCCTGCTCGACATCGACAGGGAAGCTCGGCAGGTCGGTTTCGGGAAACTCGACGTGCCGTTCGAGACAGCTGGAGATGTCGACTGCTAGTTGCCCGTAGGCGAAGGCTTGGTCGCGTGCGAGTTGACTGGTAGACCGCAACGACCGGAAGTGCGGAGTACAGCTGAGCGAAGCGACGTCGTCGGGACGGACTACGAAGAAACTCGGATCTACCCCAAGCCCGAGTGCCAACTGAGCGACCGCGGCAGCAGACGGGCGCTTGGCACCGGACTCCCAGCTGGCAACCGCAGTCGGGCTCTTGTCGACCATTGCCGCCAAGGCAGTCTTACGCAAGCCAGCCAGCTGGCGTGCCAATGTCAGGCGGCCGCCGTCGAAGAAAGCGGCCGCCTCGATCGTTCGGTCGGTAGTCGAGGACCGTGTGGTCACTGTGCACCGATGGCATCGCCGCCGGACTCGGTGGCAGGCCGACGCCGCAGACGCACGGGAGCATCCGGCTCTACATCCAGCCCAGTGGGACCAGGGCCGGTGTCGCCACGCCGCCCACCACTGACAGGAGGCAGTTTGAGCAGGTTCTCAAGCCACAGCCATGTGTCACCGCCAGCAGAATTGAGTCGCGGACGACCGAACCCGAGTTCGATGTCGCCACTGACCATATCGATGCTGTGGCCGACCACGAAGGTGGTCATATCCAGCTTCTGGCTTTCTTTGAGTTGCGCTTCCAGAGTGCTCAGCTCTGTGTCGGCGTCGCCGTCGAACAGCGAGCCCTGGTCAGGATACGCGTCGGGCTGGGAGGCCACCTTTTGTTTGGTCGGACTCTTCTGGGACCAAGGCAGCTCACGCAGCTTGCCGAAACCAGCCGCGGCCAGCAGGAATCGCTTATCCCCAAACGACCAACCATTGCTCAGGTTGAGATTGTTACGCACCACAACGCCCGGGTCCAGCCGAGGCATCGACTCGATTTCATTGCTGGGCAGCTGTGCGTACAGCAGGTCGAGCGCGGCGTCAGGATCGCCACCATTGACCGAGTACCGTTTACACGCGAACACGCGGTCCAGGCGGTCCGTAAACAGTTTGAAGCGAGAGGTACCGACCCACCCGGGGTCATCGAAGGCCGCGTCGTCGGCCGAGGTCGTCAACAACCGTGCTGTCGCCGACTGATACGCCCATCGGATACCCGCGAGCACTCCAGCATTTCCGAGTTCGGCGATGACGTCCTGTTGTTCGCTCACGCACAGAACTCTACCAGATGCAGTAAATCGCGTACGAAACTGAACCTCAGCGGTGTGTTGCCGCATGAAAACCCCTCATGACTTCACTGGCGGTGGTGACGAAATCTTGGCCGAGGCATGCACTGGCGTCGATGGGGTTTCAGGCCGTGTCCTGCCCAGCAGCTCATCAGGGCCGCAGCTGCCTACAGCGGGTACGCGGCTTCGACGATTAGCCGCCCGCTCCCCAGTTGCAGGTCACCCGCGTTCCCTTCTTCGATGTGCCCCGCCGAGGGCACCAACCTGCGACGGCATCTTCACAGGTCAGAGCCGTCGTTTATCGTTGCAGGTTCGATTCCACGGGGAAACGTGGGAGTCTGGGCCGCCTGTTACAGCGTGAGCAGCGTTTTGATCGCTTTGCGTTCGTCCATGGATCGGTAACCCTCGGCCGCTTGGTCCAGGGGAAGGACCTGGTCGAAGACCTTGCCAGGGTCGATTTTCCGATTCCAGATGAGGTCGATCAGCTCCGGCAGGAACCGGCGGACCGGCGCGGGACCGCCCAGCAGGTGAACTTCGGCGAAGAAGACGTTGTCCAGGGGCAGGGCGACGTCGTGGGCGACGCCAACGAAGCCGATGTGGCCACCGGGGCGGGTCGAGCCGATGGCCTGCATCATCGATTCGCGGGTGCCGACGGCTTCGATGACGCTGTGGGCGCCGAGCCCGTCGGTGAGGTCCTTGATCGCGGCAATGCCGTCGTCACCCCGGGTTTCCACGATGTCGGTGGCACCGAACTCGCGAGCGAGAGTCTGGCGGTCGGCGTGGCGCGACATCGCGATGATGCGTTCGGCCCCGAGTTGTTTCGCGGCCAGTACACCCATGAGGCCGACTGCGCCGTCGCCGACCACGGCGACGGTCTTGCCGGGGCCCGCCGCTGCGGCGATGGCGGCGAACCAGCCGGTGCCGAGCACGTCGGAGGCCGCGAGGAGCGACGGGATCAGGTCCTCGTCGGGCTGACCGGGGGTGGCCACGAGGGTGCCGTCGGCGTAGGGGATGCGCGCCTTCTCGGCTTGGGTGCCGATCGCCCCGGCGACGAAAGAGCCGTGCACACAGCGGGATTGGTATCCGTCGCGGCAGATGGGGCAGGTGTTGTCGGAGATGCAGAACGATCCGACGACGAAGTCACCGACCTTCAACGTTGCCACGTCGGCGCCGATCTCTTCCACGATGCCTACGTATTCGTGGCCCATCAGGGTGTGGTCGACCGGCTCGACACCTCGGTAGGGCCACAGGTCCGATCCGCAGATGCAGGTCGCGGTGATGCGGATGACGGCATCGGTGGGGTCGATGATCTGCGGGTCCTCGCGTTCGACGACGCGCACATCGCCGGGTGCGTACATCACTACTCCACGCATGAAAAACCTTCCTCTCGGTCGTTGGCGGTGCCTGAACTCAGTCGGTGGTGATGGTGAGGGGCCGATCTGGTGCCGCGGCGAGGATGGCGTCGAGGCCGGTCTCGATCTCGCCGATCATCACGATCCCGGGGCTCGGGATGCGGAACCCATCCTCGTGGTGATAGATGGCCAGATCGCTGCTGGGTGACCAGTAGCCGAGTTGGCCCGCGCGGTAGTCGCTGCGCCCGTCGCCGCCGGTGAGGGCACGTGGCAGGGGCCCGGCGATCTCGCGCCCACCGAGGTCGTGGGTGGTGATCGTGACCGGTAACAGCGAGGCGAAGTCGCGGGAGGTCGCGTTGCTGTAGAGATGGCCGGTGGCTTCGGCCGTTCCGGCAGTGAGTCGAATACGCATGAGCGTTTGCTCCTGGCCTGGTTGGTCGAGTGTGGGTGATGCGGCGGTGGTGGGCGAGGGCGCCGAACTGTTGGCGCAGCCGGCGAGCACGGTGGCGAGCATCGCGGCCGCCGCGAGCATGACGCGGCGTGGGCTCACGCGGTCTGTCCGCCGTCGGCGACGAGGGCGGCACCGACGACGAAGGAGGCTGCGTCCGAGCACAGCCATAGCACCGCGTCGGCGATCTCGTCGGGAGTGCCCATGCGGCCGATCGGTTCCTGCGCGATCACGCGGGCTCGGCCTGCGTCGTCGCCGGTGAAGCGGTCCATCATGGCGGTGTCGATGATGCCGGGGCAGATGGCGTTGATCCGGATTCCCTGGTTCGCGTAGTCCAGTGCGGCGGACTTGGTCATCCCGATGACACCGTGTTTGGCTGCGGCGTAGGCGGATTGGTCTTTGAACCCTTTGACGCCCGCGCCGGAGGAGGTTGTTGACGATCGCGCCGCCACCGTTGGCGAGCATGAGCGGGATTTGGTGTTTCATGCACAGGAACACCCCGCGGACGTCCACGGCCATGATGCGGTCGAACTCGTCGTCGGAGATGTCGGCCAGGGGCGCGGTCGGCTGCTCGACACCGGCGTTGTTGAACGCGGCGTCGAGGCGACCGTAGGTGTCGATCGTGGCGGCCAGTGCGGCCTCGACGTCCTCGGCGCGGGTGACGTCGCAGCGCACCGCCAGGGCGTTGCCGCCGAGGTCGGTGATGGCTCGGGCGGTGTCACGAACACCGTCCTCGCTGATGTCGGCGACGACGACGTTGGCTCCGGCGCGGGCGAAGGCCAGGGCGGTGGCGCGGCCGATGCCGCTGGTCGCGCCGGTGATGAACGCGGTCTTTCCGGCGAAGCTGTCAGCATGGGACATCGATGACTCCTTCTCGGGGACGCGATGGTGGGGACCGGGCTGATTCAGTGGGGATCGGTCCGTGCGGATTGCTGCGGTGCGGGGGCGGTGAGATTGGTTGCGCTCCAACTCGCCAGCAGCGACAGGGCATCGGCCGAGGGGCTGGCGGGTTCGGGGCTGTAGAAGGTGAGAACCAGACCGGGCTCGGCGGGCAGCGGCATCGTTTCGTAGGCCACCTCGAGGTCACCGACGACGGGATGGTGGAAGTGTTTGGTGCCGGTGTAGTGCAGGCGCACATTGTGTTTGGCCCAGCGCACACGGAATTCTTCACTGCGCGTGGACAGTTCGCCGACGAGATCGGAGATGGTGCGGTCATACGGGTCACGTCCGGCGTCGGTCCGCAGGAGATTGACCGCGTTGTCGGCCGCCTGGTCCCAATTCGGGTAGAACTCGCGGGCTCCCGGGTCGAGGAAGCAGAACCGCACGAAGTTCACCGGTGTGCTGATATCGGGATGCAGAGGGTCGGGATACATGGGCGCGTAGAAGGCGTAGGCGAGCTGGTTCGCGCACACCAGATCCTGGCGGGCGTTGCGCACGAACGCGGGCACCGTCGAAGCGTCGAGCAACCGCTGCACGATCAGTCGGGCAGTTTTGGTCCGGCGTGGACGGGCACGTTGCGGGCCGGTGGTGATCGCGCGATGCAGGTCGAAAAGGTGGGAGCGTTCGGCTTCGTCGAGTTCGAGTGCCCGGGCGATCGCGTCGAGGACCTGCTCTGAGACGCCGGTGACCTTGCCGCGTTCGATCTGGGTGTAGTAGTCCACCGAGAGTCCGGCCAAGGTGGCGACCTCTTGGCGGCGCAATCCCTTCACCCGGCGCTTGGCCGCGTCATAGACCGGCAAGCCGACTTGTTCGGGGGTGATCTTGGCGCGCCGTGAGGCGAGGAACTCACCGATCTGTGCCGCACGTTGCTGGCTGTCCATGTCTGCGAGGCTACGGCCCAGCTCACCACCCGTGCCAGGTGCTGTGAGGGGGGGTGTTGGCAGCACCCCTGTCAGCCTCGCCTCCCACACACGCCGTATTCGGCGTTGCATGGATTCCGGACAGCGAATCAGCAGCGACGAAAGAGGCGGCAGTGACAGCGCAGGCAACCCGGCTACCCACCGTGGTCTACGTGCTCGGGGCAGGCATCTTCCTCATGGGCACCACCGAGTTCATGCTCGCGGGCCTGTTGCCCGAGGTCGCCGGCGACCTCGGCGTCGACATCGGGCGGGCCGGACTGCTGGTCACCGCGTTCGCGGTCGGGATGATCATCGGACCACCGGTGATGGCGCTGGCCACCGTGCGACTCCCCGCGAAAGCGACCCTGATCGGAGCGCTGGCGGTATTCGCCTTCGGGCATGTCCTCGGCGCGGTCAGTGATTCGTTCACCGTGGTCACGGCCTCGCGCGTGGTCACCGCGCTGGCGACCGGCACGTTCTGGGCAGTCGGGGCGGTGACGGCCACGCGCGCCGCCGGACCCGGAGCGAGCGCTCGAGCGTTGGCGGTCATGTCAGGCGGGCTGAGCCTGGCCGTGGTCGCGGGTGTTCCGCTGGGGACCTTCGCCGGGCAGCTCACGGGCTGGCGCGGTTCGTTCTGGATTCTCGCGATCCTGTCGTTGGTGACGATCGTGGCCGTCGTCAAACTGACACCTGCCGACGACCGCGAAACGGCCGCCGTGTCGCTTCGGGCGCAGCTGTCGGCTGAGGTGGCAGGGGTGCGGCCGTGGCGGATGTGGGTGGTGCTCGCGGTGATCACCTTGGCCCAGGCCGGGTTCCTCGGCGCCTACAGCTACATCAGCCCGCTGCTCACCGACCGCGCGGGCATCGCCTCGGCGTTGGTGCCGCTGGTGCTCGTCGGTTTCGGAATCGGCGCGGTCGGTGGCACGGCTCTGGGTGGCCGTCTCGGCGACCGGTTCCCCCTGCCGGTCATCGCCGCCGCGATCACCGCTACCGCCACGTTGCTGCTGGTCCTGGCCGCCACCGCGTCACATTCACTGATCGTCGTCGGGGTGGTCGTGTTGCTCGGTGCGACCGGTCTGGGTGCCAACCCGGTGCTCATCGCGCAGACCATGCGCCACGCCGCACCCGGTTCGACGCTTGCGTCGTCGCTGGCTACTGCCGCGTTCAACCTCGGCACCGCCGCGGGCTCGGCCCTGGCCGCGACCACCCTGACCACCGCCCTCGGCGTCGTCGGGCCTGCCGTACTCGGGGCAGGGCTGACCGCATCCGCGCTGATCCCGCTCGCCCTGCTCGCCGCCACCGCCCGCCACCGCCCGCCACCGCCGACTCCCGGCGCCACCGAAAACCAGCGAGCTCGCCCTCGCCCGATAACCGCAGCTCGAAACCACTTCAGCACTTCCGCCATCGAGGAGCAATCACCATGCGAACCAACCTCTCCCCCGCAACCGGCAGCCACCGCCTGCGCAAGCTGACCGGAGCCGGAATCACCACACTGGCGGTCCTCACCGCGGCGGCCTGCACCGGCGCCGACACCACCAACAGCTCCGCCCCGGTCTCCCCGGCGGCGAACCTGGCCACCGGGGACCTGTCCCACGGGGCCGACAACTTCTACACCAGCGACCAGGTCACCAAGCAGCCGGTGACCTTCCAGAATCAGTACCGGATGGAGGTGGCGGGCAACCTGTTCGTCCCGAAGAACCTCGCGCCCGGCACCCGGGCACCGGCCATGGTGGTCGGCCATCCGATGGGCGCGGTCAAGGAACAAAGCGCCGACCTCTACGCCACCAAAATGGCCGAACAGGGCTTCGTCACCCTTTCCCTGGACACCGCCTTCTGGGGCGGCAGCGACGGCAACCCGCGCAACGCCGTCGCCCCTGACGTTTACACCGAAACCTTCTCCGCCGGAGTCGACTACCTACGCACCCAGGACACCGTCGACCCCGAACGCATCGGCGCCCTGGGCATCTGCGGCTCCGGCAGCTTCGTGATCTCGGCCGCCAAGATCGACCCACGCATCAAGGCCGTCGCGACAGTCAGCATGTACGACATGGGTGCCGCCGCCCGCAACGGGCTCAACCACTCGGTCACCCTCGACCAACGCCGCACCATGATCGACGACGCCGCCGCCCAACGCGACATCGAATTCCGAGGTGGCCCCGCCGAATACACCAGCGGCACCGTGCACGAACTCACCGCCGAATCGACCCCGATCGAGCGCGAGTTCTACGACTTCTACCGCACCCAGCGCGGCGCGGTCACCCCCGACAGTGCGACACCGGAAACCACCACCCACCCCACCCTGTCCAGCAACGTCAAGTTCCTGAACTTCTACCCCTTCAACGACATCGAGACCATCTCCCCGCGCCCGATGCTGTTCGTCACCGGCGAGAACGCCCACTCCCGTGAATTCAGCGAAGAGGCATACCGACTCGCCGGTGACCGCAAGGAACTGGTCATCGTCCCCGGTGCCGGGCATGTCGATCTCTACGATCGCACCGAACTCATTCCCTTCGACAAGCTGACCGCCTTCTACACGCAGAACCTGGCCTGACCTGCACAGCGGCGGTCGTCCCGCATGCTGGGCCAGGACCTGACACTGACGACGAAAGGACGAGCAATGACCCAGGAGCAGAGCACCGGCTGGACCGGCGGGCAACGCGCGTTCGGCGATTTCGCGCCCGGCCTGGCTCACTACACCGACAAGGTCCTCTTCGACGAGGTATGGGAACGCGAGGGCCTGTCCAAACGTGACCGCAGCCTGATCACCGTCGCCGCGCTCACCGCGATGGGCAAGACCGACCAACTCACCTTCCACCTCGACTACGCGCGACAGAACGGCCTCACCGAGACCGAACTGAAAGAAGCCATCACCCAGCTCGCCTTCTACACCGGCTGGCCCAACGGCATGAGCGCCATGACCGTCGCCAAACAAGTCTTCGGCAACTGACGAACAACCCCAGCTGCCCAAGCCCAGGCTCCGCTCAACAGCTCGACATCTGGCGAAGCCCCTCCACGAAGCGCAGAACAGGAGACACCGTGAGCACCGATGAATTCGACCAGATCTTTCCGCTCGGGGAACCCAACGACGCTTACGCGCAATATTTCACCGGCCAGAGCTACAACGCTCCGTTGACCGGTGGGAGCGTGCCCGTCGCCAACATCACCTTCGAACCCGGCTGTCGCAACAACTGGCACATCCACCACGGCACCGAGGGCGGCGGCGAGCAGGTTCTGCTGTGCACGGCCGGGTCCGGCTGGTACCAGGCCGAGGGCGAAGAACCGGTCAGCATGGAGCCGGGAACCAGCGTCCGCGTCCCGGCGGGCACCAAGCACTGGCACGGCGCGAAGGCCGACTCGTGGTTCTCCCACCTCGCCTTCATCACCCCAGGCGCCAACGTCAGCAACGAATGGCTCGAACCGGTCACCGACGAGGTCTACAGCACGCTGCCCACGACGAACGGAGACGACGCATGACCATCCTGACCGAGACCTACACCCTGTCCAACGGTGTCGAGATCCCCAAGCTGGGACTAGGCACCTGGTTCATCGATGACGACAACGCCGCCGACGCGGTCACGGCGGCGATCGAGATCGGCTACCGCAACATCGACACCGCGCAGGCATACGGCAACGAGCGCGGCGTCGGTGAAGGCTTCCGTGACAGCGGCATCGCGCGTGAGGACCTGTTCGTGTCGACCAAGCTCGCCGCCGAGATCAAGGCCTACGACCGAGCCACCGCCGCGATCGACACCTCGCTGGCCACGCTCGGCCTGGACCACGTCGATCTCATGCTGATCCACAGCCCCCAGCCATGGAACGACTTCCGAGGCGGCGACTACGCCGAGGGCAACCGCGAAGCATGGCGAGCACTCGAAAACGCCTACCAGGCCGGCAAACTCCGCTCGATCGGCGTCTCCAACTTCGAACAGCACGACCTCGACAACATCCTCGCCAACTGCACCACCACCCCGCACGTCAACCAGCTCCTCGTCCACGCGGGCAACACCCCGACCGAACTCATCGCCTACTGCCAAGACAACGGCATCCTCGTCGAGGCATACTCACCCATCGCCCACGGGGAAATCCTGAACAACCCCGACGTCGCGGCGATGGCCGACCGCTACGGGGTCAGCGTCCCGCAGCTCTGCATCCGCTACACGCTGCAACTGGGAACCGTCTCACTGCCCAAGACCGCCAACCCTGACCACATGCGCAGCAACGCCCAACTCGACTTCGACATCACCGACGACGACATGGACATCCTCCGAAACCTGCGCGCCCGCGACTACGGCGAACACAGCGTCTTCCCCGTCTACAGCGGAAAGTAGGCCACACGCTCGGATTGTTCGGTGCAGTAGCGCGCGACTGGCACCAGAGTGTGCTGGTCGGCACCGACGCGCTGGCTCAGGTCCAGAGACCACCTCTTCACACCGAAATCATCGTCCGAACGACATCGGCCCCAAGCCGAGCTACATCTCACCGCGCGGTCAACCGTCCAGGAACATCCGCGCATGCAACTCCCAAGGCAGCCCAGGGCGAAATCCGCTTCAATCACCAGCCGCCCGGCGCATACACCCAGGTCACCTACATTCCATCTCCGATGCGCCCCGGCGTGGGCACATCGGAGATCGGTACGCGATAGGATCAACACCGGCGAACCGGGATCGCTAAATCGCGTAAGAATCCGCGATGACCAGGCGTTTTCCAGTTGCCCATGTTTTGCGTGTCCTGCCGAGGAATCGAACCTGCGACCGTTCCGGTGCAGCACAGACGCCCACCCGGCGCGCCTCGGCCGGCGTGGTCAGCATTTTCGCTCAGGTCCACCTCCTGTCCGAGAGAGCACGCCGTCAGGGTCGTACCGGTTCGCCAGCTCCCGCACCCGTTCACCGGTGGCTCCGGGAAAGGCACGGTCGAAGGTGGCCGACGAGGGGCTGCTGTCGAAGTTGCGGTAGGCACCGAGGGCGTGCGGCCACATCGGCGCGACCGCCTCCCCCAGTTCGCGCCCGCCCAGCGGCGGGAACAAGGTCGCGGTCACGAGGACCTCGGCATCGCGATGTGGGTAGGCTGTCGCGTCCGTGGCGATGTCGTTGACCGCTCCGCCGATACCGCGGACCTGTAGCAGCGGACGTGCGCGGTGGCGCGCGACCTCGACCAAGGCAGAGGCCGAAGCTTCGGTCAGCCGCCCGAACAGGGCGTTGGTGGTGGTCGTGGCCTGCTGGCCGAGGTTGGCGTGAATGTGGCCTGGTGGCATCAGTTCGGTGTAGCGGGCGGGTGTCAGGGGGCTGCGGTAGGTGCCGCGATGGTTACTCAGCGGCGCGAGCATCGCGGCGGCGGCGCGTGGATCGGCCTCGGCGACAACAGCGGTCATCGCCAGGACCACTCGGCTGCCCGACATCGTGAGGATGCCGCTCATCGTCAGTTCTCGTGGCGCCTCGGCCATGTACTCCGACCAGCGCCGCAGGGCCGTACCCGCATCGTCGACTTCGATCATCACCTGGCCCACCTGCAGACCGGGCAGATGCTCGGCCTCGATGTCGAAGTCGGTGACGACACCGACATACGATCCGGCGCCGCGGATCGCCCAGAACAGGTCGGGTTCGGCCGCGTCGGCGCGAACCACCTCACCGTTGGGCAGCACCACGGTCGCGGCGCGGACGTGATCGATCGTCAGGCCGTAGGAACGCACCAGCCAGCCGATGCCGCCCGCGGTCGCCAGACCACCGACACCGACGTTGCCGTGGTCACCGGAGCTGATCACCAGCTCGTGTGGGCTCAGCGCCGATGCCACCTGCGACCATCGAGCGCCCGCTCCGACGCGCACGATCCCGGTGGCCGGGTCGGTGACCGATACCGTGTTCAGCGCGCCCAGGTCCACGACGATGCCGCCGTCGTTGGATGCCGATCCCGAAAGTCCATGGCCGCCACTGCGAATCGAGACCGGCAGGTCCGTGGATGCTGCGTAGGTGAGGGCTTCGGAGACTTCGTCGACCGAGCGGGGCAGCAGGATCAGCGATGGCGATCCGACCGTGGTGTAGGTCGAGCGCAGCAGGCGGTAGGCCTTGTCGGTCGGGGTGACCGTGGCGAGTGTGGACGACAGTGTGGTCATCGGGTCTTCCTGATCTGTGCGACCCGCTCGCGGACAGCGGGGACGATCTGAGCGGCGAACAGGTCCAGTTGGGTGGTGGCCTCGGCGACGGGCCAGAAGATGAAGGTGTCGAATCCGAGGTCGACCACAGCGTCGGTCAGGAACTCGACCCAGGTGTTGGTGTCGCCGACCAGACCTTGGCGCGCGGGCAGGTCGATTCCTCCGATGACGTTGTAGATGCGGCGGACCTCGGCGGGGTCACGTCCTGCCGACCGGGCGGCGTCGTCGATGATTCGCTGCTTTTCGGGGACGTCTTCAGGCGGGACGTAGATGTTCAGTGGGGCGATCCAGCCGTCGGCGCGTCGGCCGACCAGCTGCAGCATGCGGGTCTTCTGCGCGCCGACCCACACCTGGGGAACCGTGGTGGCACGCGGTCCGGCGACGTAGGAGACTCGGTGGGTGTCGTTGCCCGCGTCGACGGGGCCGCCGGCCAGAGCGCGAGTGAGGATCTCGACCGAGGCTTCGGCGTAGTCGACCATCGCGCGTCCGGACAGACCCGCCGCGCCCATACCTGCGATCGCGTCGGGGAACGGGCCGCCGCCGACGCCGAGCTGGACTCGTCCGCCGTTGAGGACCGCGAGCGAGGACGCGGCCTTGGCCAGCATCGCCGGGGGCCGCAGTTGCAGGTCGGCGACGTCGGTCATCACCGAGATCCGTTCGGTGGCCGCCGAGAGGTAGGTCAGCAGGGTCCAGGCGTCGAGGTAGGAGGGTTGGTAGGCGTGGTCCTGCACGGCGAGCAGGTCCAGGCCCAGCTCGTCGGCGTGGCGGGCCAGCTTGAACGCGTTGTCGAGGCCTGCGGCGGCGGGGTCGATGCTGATGCCGAAGACGGGTTCGTGGCCGTAGTCGGTCATGGAATCCTCCGTATCTTGAAGTACTCTCAAGTTGAGATATCCGATCTAACTTGACGCTCCTTCAAGTTATTCCTGGCAGGAGAAGACCCATGCGAGCCGACGCTCGGCGCAACCTGGAACGGATCTGCTCGGCGGCCTCGGAGGTGTTCGAAGAGCGTGGTCTGGACGCCCCGCTCGAGGACATCGCCCGCCGCGCCGGAGTCAGCGTCGGCACGATCTACCACCGCTTCGGCAGTCGCGAGGGGCTCATCGACGCGGTCGTCGCCGATGTCGCCGCGCAGAAACTCGACACCGCGATGGCGGCGATCACCGGAACCACATCGTGGGAACGGTTCTGCAGCTATGTCTTCGCCCTCGGCGAGTCCCAAGCGGCCGACCCCTGGTTCAACGAGGTGTTCGCGCGCCGCTATCCCGATGCCGACGTACTCCGGGAGGTCAACGGCCGAGCCGTCACCCACGGCGAATCGCTGATGCGGCAAGCGCAGTCCGACGGGTCACTACGCGGCGACCTCACGGCCACCGATCTCGACCGGCTGATCTGGCTCAACGCCCAGTCGATTCGTCTCGACCCCGACTGGTGGCGACGCGGGCTCGGGTTCCTCCTCGACGGGTTGGCCACCGAGCGGTCAGCGGCGTAACGACTACGTCGATGTGTCGCCCAGATGGGCACTGGGTCAACGCTGTTCGGTTCCCAGACTGATCGCCAGTGCCCGGCTCTGGTGCCGATGCCCGATCGCCTCGTAGCCGACAACGGTCACCACCGGTGCCACCATCACCACGATCAGGCACCAGGCCATCGACACGCCCCCTTGGGCCAAGACGACGGCCAACGCGAGTGTCGCGCCGGTGGCGGCGAGCAGGAACAGGTGGAACGGGTCGGGCACTCGCACCAGGTACGCGTAGAGCATGTAGACGAGGAGGAGGTAAACCGCGACCGGTGTGGCCACGGTCAGCACCGTCGACTTGGCGCTGATGTGCGCGGCGTCGTCGATGTAGTAGGCCGCGACGTGTAGACTGGCTCCGACGGCTGCCAGCGAGGCGAAGAGCGGGATGTGGCTCAGAGCCCAGACGATCGAGCGGCCGCGGAAAACGCTGAGTACCTCGGCCGAGGGGATCATGTAGTACACCCACCACAGCCCGAACGTGAGTCCGATGCCCGCGATCGCGACCAGAATCGCGTTCAGGCTCCAGCCCTGTCGGCCCACGACCGCCGACAGCGACGCCACGGTGCCGATGACGCCCTCACCGAGGGTGATGATGACCAGCAGGCCGTGGCGCTCGACGATGTGGTGTACGTGCCAGGGTGTGCCGCCTTTGTAGCGTTCGGCGATCACCGGTCCGGTCATTTCGACGAGGATCAGCACGGCCCCGACGGCGAAGGCCTGCTCCACGGTCAGCGGTGCGATGACGACTGCTACCCAGCCGATCTGGGCCAGGACGAGGGTCAGCGCGAAGGTGAGTGCTGCACTGCGGTGGGCGGGGTCGTTGCGGGCCGCGCGTAGCCACTGAAACACCATCGCGACGCGCATGACGATGTAGCCCGAGACCATCACCGAGTTATCCAGCTCGACTCCACGGTCGATCGAGGCGAACATCTGTGGCATGCCGAGGGTCATGATGACCACGCCGACCATCTGGACCATGGTCGTGATCCGATAGATCCAGTCGTCGGTGTCGTAGGCCGAGGCGAACCAGGTGAAGTTGATCCACGCCCAGATGATCGAGAACATCGCGAAGGTGAATCCGGCCAGCCCGCTGCCGAGGTGGCCTTCGGCGATGAGGTGGGCGAACTGCTCGCCCGCGACACCGAAGGCGACGACGAAGGTCAGGTCGAACAGCAGCTCGAGCGGGGTCGCGGCGCGATGCGGTTCCTGCGGGTCGCGCCCGACCATCGGCCGCAGGCGGTGCGAGCGGGTGCGCTCCGCAGGTTCGGTGCGTTCGCTCATCGTGCGCCTTTCGCCGAGTTCATGATCGACCCGCTCAGCTCAGGGTCGAGACGAACCTTAGTTCGGCCGCCCCGATTTCGGCGGCGTCGAGCGCTCGGGAGTCTTCGTTGTCGCACGCGGCCGGGGGCCACTCCGCCGCGCGACGGTCAGGAACCCACGACGTCGCGGGCGCGGCCGACGATCAGCGGGTCGGCGGGGGCGACGATCTCGTCGTCCTTGTTGTCGTAGTCGAACAAGCCCAGCACGTAGCGCATCGCGTTGAGGCGCGCGCGCTTCTTGTCGTTGCTCTTGACCACGATCCACGGCGCGTGATCGGTGTCGGTGTGCTCGAAGTTCTCTTCCTTGGCCGCGGTGTAGTCGTCCCACTTGTCCAGCGACGCCAGATCCATCGGCGAGAGCTTCCACTGCCGAACCGGATCGACCTGACGGATGGCGAAGCGGGTGCGCTGCTCGAGCGGAGACACCGAGAACCAGAACTTCACCAGGTCGATGCCGTCCTCGATGAGCATCTGCTCGAACAGCGGCACCTGCCCGAGGAACCGCCGGTGCTGCTCGGGTGTACAGAACCCCATCACCCGCTCGACCCCGGCCCGGTTGTACCAGGAGCGGTCGAACAGCACGATCTCCCCTTGCGCGGGTAGGTGCTCGACGTAGCGCTGGAAATACCACTGGGTCTGCTCGCGGGCGCTGGGCTTCTCGAGCGCGACGATCTGGGCGCCACGAGGGTTGAGGTGTTCCATGAACCGTTTGATGGTGCCGCCCTTGCCCGCGGCGTCGCGGCCTTCGAACACGATCACCAGGCGGCGGCCGGTGGCCTTGACCCAATTCTGCAACTTGAGCAACTCGATCTGCAGCAGCCGCTTGTCGGCCTCATAGACCGGGCGGGCCAAGCGCTCACCGTAGGGGTAGCCCTCGCGCCAGGTGTCGACGACGAAACCACCGTCCGCGGTCAACAGCAGCGGATCATCGTCGTCATCGAGATCGTCGACGACGAAACCGGAGGTGTCGGTCAGGTCGAGCGCGGTCTCGAGATCGGCGATCGAACTGAGGTCACGCAGCAGCGGAGGCGTCGCGAAATCGGTCATCCGCGTGACCATAGTCATCGATATCGACCAGATGGTGAACTCACGCGGCCAGCCGCCGAGGTCGTCATCGGACCAGATGGCGGCGAGCCCGACCGCGACCCGGCGAAGCTCGGGTTGCCTGGCCAGACACGTGGGGCCGGTCGGTGCCATACTGCCGGGATCGGGCCGGCGAGGTTGACCGTTCGCCGACAGGCCGCAACCTATGGATTATGGCGAACGAAGAGGACAAACACATCAGTGAGGTCGTCACCCGCCTCGAGCAGCGCTACCCCCAGATCGACGCCGACACCGTTGCCGACATCGTCCACAACGCCTTCCAGCATTTCGCGACATCCCCGATCCGGGAATTCGTTCCGCTGCTGGTCGAACGCAACGCTGATCGGGTCCTGTCGAACTCCAGCTGAGCCAGCGGCATGACCCACCCGGACGACGATCCCGACGTGGCTCAAGCCCGCGAATTCCTCGACATGCTCACCGCACACGCGGCACGGCTCGAAACCGACATGGCCATGGCAGGCTCTCCACAACAGCGCGCCGCATGGCAATCCGACCTGCGCCAGATTCGCCGGTTCATCGACGGCCTGCACCGGCGGTTCCCGGACCTGGCCGCCGAATAGTTCGACCGCCGCGCCGAGCGGGAGGTTCACCGCATCGTGACGTGGCGGCCCTACGGTTGTTTCCCATGCCGCACTTCACGCTCGGAGAGGAAATCGGCTGGACCACCCTGCACCGTGGAATCGACGGTTCCCACTGGGGCATCCTGGTCGAGCTACACGGCCCGATCATCGGCATCGACCGCGACCCATACTCCGGCGATGACCTCGACTACCTCATCGACGCGACCTTCTGCGGACGCCCGGCCGGGCCGGTCCGCGTCCCCGCCGAGGAAGCCTCGGCGATCCCGGTCCCGCAGCTGCGCACCTGGTGCGCCGAATTCACCTGACCCGGCTCTCCGCGGTCCCGGAATCGGCCGGGCTCCGAACGGCACCCTCGATTCTGCGACCAGTAACAACCGTGAAGTCGCTGTCGACTCTGGCAACGGTGGACTTAACTCAATGGACAGTTCCGCAAGAACAGGGTGAGGTCGCCGTGCTGGTTGGTCGTGAGGTCGAGCGGGACCGGGTGACGGCATTCGTCCACGGGCAGACACCCGAGACCGTGTTGATCATCCGGGGCGAGCCGGGGGTCGGCAAAACAGCGGTGCTGGACATGGCGGCCGAGATCGCCGGCCCGGGGCAGCCGAGTGTTGCGGGCGGCGGCGCTCGAGTACGAGGGCACGTCGAAGTTCGGCACGCTCAATCAACTGCTGCATCCGCTGCTTGCCGAGATCGACGACCTCAGCTCGGCTCACCGCCAGGCCTTGAGCGTGGTCATGGGGCTGGCGCCGGGTGCGGCACCACCACAGCTGATCACTGCGGCAGCGACGTTGGCGCTATTGAAAGCCGCTGCAACCCAGAGCACTCCGCTGCTGCTGATCGTCGATGATGTGCAGTGGGCCGAGGCCGATGACGGGTTCACCCGCAGTGGCTTCCCCGTCCACGACCTACGGCTGTTGGACGAAGCTAGTTCTGATCAGCTGCTGCGGAGCACCTTTCCGGCGCTCTCGGCACGGGTGGGCCGACAGTTGCGTGCGGACGCCTCAGGCAACCCGCTGGCACTGCTGGGAACTGCCTACCGTATTCGCCGACGGCCGCTCCCCCACCGATCTGCCCAGCGTTTTGCCGCTGACCGCGCGGCTGCAGCGACTGTTCGCCGGACGGCTCGCCGGTCTACCGGAGGGCACCCAGCGGATGCTTCTGTTCGCCGTTCCGGCCGGGGCCGAGAACAGCTTGACGCTCTGACCTGCGGAACCCGGAAAACGAATCCCTCGATCACGAGCAAGCCCTACCCAATGACCAGCGAGCAGTTGCTCACGTTGCGCCCCGCGCTCCTTGCATCGTGGCACCGCGCAGAGAAGTGCCGCATGGGAACCATTCCTGCGACCTAGCCCTTCTGCAGTCCGTCCATGACAACATCCACCAACCGCTCGACCGCCTGATCATCGGCCATGGCGTCAGCCGCGGTGAGCGCGTGCAGACAGTAGGTCGCCAGCTCGTCGGCCGTGACGTCGGAACGGATCTCCCCCGCCCGACCCGCGTCGGCGAGCAGGTCGGCGACCAGCGCATGCAGTTGACGCTGGGCCGCCTCGACCTGCTCGTCGGAGCGGTGCAGCAACATCGCCAATTCACTGCCATGGGGCTGGTGCCGGTGGTGTTGCGCCCGGCGACGCTGATGGTGGCCGTAAGCACCGAAGACCGCGTACAGCCGCCGCATGGGACCAGTTGCGCCATCACGAACCTCGCCGAGAAAGGCGACCTGTCGGGTGATCTGGCGGTAGTGCCACGCAGCGAGGATGGCTTCGACATCGGGGAAGTACTTGTACAGCGTCGCCCGGCCGATTCCGGCTCGCTCGGCGACCTCCGACATCTTCACCGAGGTCGGGCCACGCTCGTTCACCAGTGCCCAGGTGGCGTCGAGGATCGCTTCGCGGACACCACGTCGATGCTCCTCGATGGTGTCGTTCCAGAGTTTCGGCATACCCAAGTATACGCAACGACATAGTTCGAACGAAACGTATTGACAGAGACAATTTGTATAGCAAAGACTGGTGGTGGACAGATTCCTCGAACCAGGAGACGACCATGACCTACCAGACCTCCGAGCCGCCCAAACGTCGCGGCGTCCCGCGCTGGGTGATCATCGGCGGCATCGGCCTCGCCGTGATCGCCATCTTGATGGTGGTGATGATGCT
>NZ_QGTL01000003.1 GCF_003182135.1 Nocardia neocaledoniensis
CGGAACTTCGCCAACCGATCCCACCCGGCGAAGAAATCCGACATGTACATGTCCATGTAGGACTGCGGCGCCATCTCCTTGATATCGGCACCCGCGGCGAAAGCCTTCTCCGAACCGGTGATCACCACCGCACCGATCGAATCATCGGCCTCGAGCTCGTCGAGCGCGGCGACGACATCGTCGAGGACCTGCTTGTTGAGCGCGTTGAGCGCCTTGGGCCGGTTCAGCGTGATCCAGCCGACCGCGCCTTTACCCTCGCTGCCGCCCTT
This sequence comes from Nocardia neocaledoniensis, assembly GCF_003182135.1. GTDB lineage: Bacteria > Actinomycetota > Actinomycetes > Mycobacteriales > Mycobacteriaceae > Nocardia > Nocardia neocaledoniensis. The sequence goes on from NZ_QGTL01000003.1 coordinate 270, forward strand.
GCGCTCCAGCAGAATCGTCTCGAAATCGGTCACAGCGCACCCTCTTGTGTTCGTCAACGGTCACGGATGCCGCTGACGATACCCAGCGGCGCTGCCGGGCTTCTACACCGCCGAACCCAGCTCGCCCGCGCCCAGCGGGGCGAAGTACGCCTCGACCTGAGCCGGGGTGACCTCGGCGAGCGTGGCCGGCGACCAGCGCGGCGCGCGGTCCTTGTCGATCACCTGGGCGCGGATGCCCTCGACCAGGTCATGGGTGCTCAGCGCGGTCACGGTCATGCGCAGTTCGACAGCGAGCGCGGCGGCCAGCGTCGGCAGTTCGCGGGCCCCGCGCAGCGCGCGCAGGGTGGCCTTCACCGCGATCGGCGACTTGCTGAGCAGGTCTTCGGCGGCCTTGGTCGCCTCGGGCGCGTCGGCGGCGCGCAGGGCCTCCACGATCTCCTCGACGGTGTCGGCGGCGTAGCAGGTGTCGATCCAGCCGCGTTGCGCGGCGAGTTCGGAGTCCGGCGCGGGCGCGGCGAAGCGGGCGATCGCCTCGTCGGCGGGCAGGGTGCGCAGGGCGTCGAGGAGGGCGGGCAGGTCGGCCGAAGGCACGAAGGTGTCGGCGAAACCGGCGAAGATCGCGTCGCCCGCGCCCATCCGCGCCGTGGTCAGCGCGACGTGGGTGCCCAGCTCACCGGGGGTGCGTGCGAGCAGGTAGGTGCCGCCGACATCGGGGACGAAACCGATCCCGGTCTCCGGCATGCCGATCTGCGAGCGCTCGGTGACGACGCGGTGGCTGCCGTGCGCCGACACGCCGACCCCGCCGCCCATCACGATGCCGTCCATGATCGCCACGTACGGCTTCGGGTAGCCGCCGATCAGGTCGTTGAGCAGGTATTCGTCGCGCCAGAACGCGGCCGACGGGGTATCGAGCGGCGCGGGCCCGCCCTCGGTCACCGCCTTGGCGTCGCGGTGGATGGCGACGATGTCGCCGCCGGCGCACAGCCCGCGCTCGCCCGCCCCGACGATGGCGACGGTGCGGATCGCCGGATCCACGGCCCAGTCGCGCAGGGCCGCGGTGATGGCCGAGCACATCGAGTGGGTGAGCGCGTTGATCGCCCGCGGCCGGTTCAGGGTGATCAGACCGAGCCCGTCGCGTACCTCGAACAGCACTTCCGCTTCACTCATGCCCGTCACGATAAATTCGGCGCTGGGCGAACCCGGAACGATGTGACGCATTCCACCGGCCTGCCTACGGCACAATCGGGGCATGGGCACCGACCATTTCGTGCGGATCACCCGCCTGCGCGCGCTGATCGAGCACGAGAACACCGGCCCGGACGAGCGCGCGACGGCGCAGCGGATGCTCGACCGGATCCTGCGGAAATCCCCCGAGGCCGCCCGCGCCGAGTCCGACCGGGTGTACGGCAAGCGCCACGATCGGCCGGGCAGGCACGCGAGCACCGCCTCGATCGTCGAGTCGGTGCGTGACGACATCGCCTTCGCCCGCCGCTTCGCCGTCGTCGGCGGGCCGGGCGAGGTGACCGTGCACAGCCCGCTCGCCGCCGCGCCCGCCGAGCTGACGGTGTCGGTGTACACCCCGTTCGCCGATCAGATCGTCGTCACCATCGACGACATCCCGCCGTCGTGGGGCTGGGAGTTCGACGAATTCGACCGCACCACCGCGACCGAGGACCTGCGCCGCCTCGCCGACGAACTGGCCGAGATCATCGACAGCTACAACCACGACGGCGCCGATGTGGGCCCGCGCTTCTTCCGTACCATCCGCGCCCAGCAGACCACGCTGATCCGCTGACCTATCCCCCGCCGTGGAAGGTGGCGCGATAGGCCGACGGGCTGGTGCCCAGCGCTCGCGAGAAGTGCTGGCGCAGTGAGGCTCCGGTGCCGAAACCGGCCTGCTCGGCGATCTGGTCGACGCCGAGTGTGCTCTGTTCCAGCAGTTGCCGTGCCCTGATCAGGCGCTGCCCGGCGAGCCAGGCGCCCGGCGACATGCCCGTCTCCCGGCGGAACCGGCGGGTGAAGGTGCGCGGGCTCATGGCGGCGTGCGCGGCGAGGACCTTCAGGGTGAGTGGCTGATCGAGATGAGCCAGTGCCCATGCCCTGGCGCCGCTGGTCGTCGACTCGTCCGCGGCGGGAAGCGGCAGATCGATGAACTGGGCCTGGCCGCCTTCGCGATAGGGCGGCACGACCGTCCGCCGCGCCACGTCACCGGCGACGGCCGCGCCGTGATCGGTGCGGATAAGGTGCAGGCACAGGTCGATTCCGGCCGCTTCGCCCGCCGCGGTGAAGATGCCGTCGTCCTCGGTGAACAGCACGGCGGCGTCCAGGCGCACCGAGGGGAACTCGGCGCGCAGCCGTTCGGCCGACAACCAGTGCGTGGTCGCGCGGCGCCCGTCCAGCAGACCGGCGCGAGCGAGGACGAAGGCGCCCGTGCAGATCGAGGCGATCCGGCGGCCCGCCCGCCGTGCCGCGCGCAGGTGTTCGGCGATCTCCGCCTCCGCCGGGTCGTCGCGCTCGTCCAGCTCGTGCGAGGCCGGGACGACGATGGTGTCGGCGGCGGCCAGCGCCGCGGCGCCGTGGTCGACGGCGATCGCGAAATCGGCGTCCGTGCGCACCGTGCCCGGCTCGGGCGCGCAGGTTCGTACCTCGTAGAGCCGCGCGCCGTCGCCGGAGCGGGCCGAGCCGAAGAGCTGGTGCACGATCCCCAGCTCCATCGGCATCACCCCGTCCCGAGCCAGGACCGCGACCCGATGGACAGCCATGGCCCGATTCTTTCATATCTTGTCGATCGAGCCACTGGTGTGGTGCTGTCGAGCTCGGCAGCCTGGACGAGGTGACCGCTCGACGGAAAGGAGCCGAAGCGATGCGAGTCCTGTGGGTGTTCGCCCATCCGGAGCCACGATCGCTCACCGCCCAGCTGCGCACGGTCGGGATCGCCGCGCTGCGCGAGGCCGGGCACGAGGTGATCGAATCCGACCTCTACGCCATGAACTGGAACCCGGTCGTGACGGCCTCGGACTTCGCCCATGACGGCGTCGAGCGACTCGACGTCGCGCACGAGTCCGAGTCGGCCCTGCGCGCGGGACGCCTGGCCGCCGACATCCGCGCAGAGCACGAGAAGCTGGCCTGGGCCGACACGGTGGTGCTGCATTTCCCGCTGTGGTGGTACGGGATGCCGGCCATCATGAAAGGCTGGCTGGACCGAGTCATGGTGCAGGGCTACGCCTATGGCGTGCGCGACCCCGAGTCGGGGCGCACCCGGCGCTACGGCGACGGTGGCCTCGCCGGCAAACGAGCGACGGCCGTCGTGTCGGTCGGCGCGCACGCGGGTCTGGGCCCACGCGGCATCCACGGCGACCTCACCGAGGTCCTGTTCCCGCTGCTGCACGGCACCTTCTTCTACACCGGCATGGACGTGGTCGAGCCGGTGATCATCCCCGGCACCAACCGGGTGAGCGACGAACGCTTCGCCACCATCACCGCCGACCTGCGCACCCGGCTGCTCGCCCTGCCGACCACCGCGCCCATCCCCTACCGCCACCAGGACAGCGGCGACTACGACGCCGACTGGAACCTGCGCCCGCCGCACCTGCCGGGCCGATCCGGACTGGGGATCCACCGGCACGACGATGAATCCCCCTGGGCCGCACAGGTTCGCTAACTCAGCCCCTGGGCGAAACCGCCGTCGACGACGAGTTCGGTACCCGTCGTGAACGTGGCGTCCACGGCCGAAGCGCCGGCCGCGCTCGCGGGCTGAGTCAGCCCTGACGCTTCGGTCCCACCAGGGCGGCGATCAGGCCGGCGGTGAGGACGACGGCGCCGATGGCGAGGACGGCGCTGGCGGCGACGGGGCCGCCGTCGGTGTGGTCGGCCACGGTCTGGGCGACCGCGCCCGCCACCGCCGCCGCGCCGCCGAGGACCAGCACGGGTTCGGGCCGCAGCGCGTACAGGGCGAAGCAGGCCAGGCCGACCAGCAGGGTCAGGGCGGGCGGCCACAGCGACTCACCCCAGGTCACCGATTGGGCGCCGCCGACGGCGATGAGCCCGCCGATCAGGTAGCCCGCCCACTCCGCGACGAGCAGTCGCGCCCAGGCGAGCGCGAACCACAACGCGCCGAGCAGCATCAACAGCACCCCTGGCCACACCGACCGATAGTCGAAGATCTCGCCGGTCGTGTTCACCACGCTCGCGACACCGAACGCGCCGAGCACGGCCATTCCGAGCAGACTCGGCACCAGCAGATAGCCGAGCGTCGCCATCAGCAGTCCGGCGAGCGACGCGGCGATCTCGGCGCCGTCCCCGGCACCGAACGCGGTGGCCACCGCGCCGCACACGGCCCCGGCCGCCAGCGCCAGCAGCACCGCCGCGAGCCTGCTGCGCCCGGCCGAGGCGATCGGGACCCGCCGGAACACCCCGTCGCAACCGCCCGCGAGCACCACCGCTCCCCCGACCGCGCACCCCGCCACGACCAGCAGCAACACCACCCGCCCGGTCTGCGCCACCTGCGTCCAGGCCCGCCCGAGGAACAGGGCAAGCCCGGCCAACACGAGTCCGGCCCCGAGATAGGCGACGATCTCGGCCAGCACCCGCCCCGCGCCCGCCCGGCCCGCCCGCTCCTCGGCGTCGACGGCCCGCAGGATCGCCCCGCGCTGATCGGCACTGATCACCCCGCCCGCGACCAGTCGCTCCAGCGCCACCCCGACCCGATGCTCGCGAACCATCCGTCGAGTATGTCGAGCGCCCGCGCCGAATCCGGCGATTCGCGCCGGCCGCGTTTCGCAGCGGCGTGACCCAGGTCATACTAGAATTAGTTGGACGTCCTAGCATCGGGCGATCCACCCACTGTTCGTGGAGGCGGTCATGAGCGAGTCCGGCGCACTGCACGTCCCGGTCCATCCCGTGCGATTCGTGACCTCGGCGGCCCTGTTCGACGGGCACGACGCGGCGATCAACATCATGCGGCGCATCCTGCAGGCCCAGGGCGCCGAGGTGATCCATCTCGGCCACAACCGCTCGGTCCGCGAGATCGTCGACGCCGTCGTCGAGGAGGACGTCCAGGGCGTGGCGGTCAGCTCCTACCAGGGCGGGCACATCGAGTTCTTCGAGTACCTGGCCGAGGCGCTGCGCGCGGCGGGCGCCGGACACGTGCGGATCTTCGGTGGCGGCGGTGGCGTGATCGTCGCCGAGGAGATCGAGCGGCTCGCGCGCAGCGGGGTGCGGATCTTCTCGCCGGAGGACGGTCAGCGACTCGGCCTGCCCGGCATGATCAACGAGCTGATCCGCGAGTGCGACACCGATCCGGCGCAGGCCCCGCCGAACCTGAACGCCCTCTACACCGGTGACCGGAATGCTTTGGCGCGCACCATCACCTGCCTCCAACAGGGTGCGCTCACCGAGGACGACCGCGCCGCGATCCTGACGGCGGCGGGCCGACGCCAGGTCCCGGTCCTCGGCATCACCGGCACGGGCGGTTCCGGAAAGTCCTCGCTCACCGACGAATTGGTGCGCCGGCTGCGCACCGACCAGCAGGACAAGCTGCGCGTGGCCGTTCTCGCGGTCGATCCGACCCGGCGGCGCGCGGGTGGCGCGCTGCTGGGCGACCGCATCAGGATGAACGCCCTCGACGGCGAGCACGTCTACTTCCGGTCGCTGGCCACCCGCGGCAATCACGAACTGCCCGACGACATCGACACCATGATCGCCGCCTGCCGCGCCGCGGGTCACGACCTGGTGATCCTGGAGACGCCCGGCATCGGCCAGGGCGACGCGGGCATCGTCGACCACGTGCAGGTGGCGCTGTACGTGATGACACCCGAGTTCGGCGCTGCCTCGCAGCTCGAGAAGATCGATATGCTCGACTACGCCGATGTGGTGGCGGTGAACAAGTACGAGCGGCGCGGCGCGGCCGACGCCGTGCGCGACGTCGCGCGCCAATTGATCCGCAACCGTGGCGAATTCGGCGCGAGCCCCGCCGACATGCCCGTCTTCGGCACCAGCGCGGCCACCTTCGACGACGACGGCGTCACCGCGCTCTACCAGCATCTCACGGGCCTGCTGAGCGAACACGGCCTCGCCCTCGAACCGGGCACGCTACCGAAGGTGGACACCAAGGTGTCCACCCGCTTCGCCACGCTGGTACCGCCGGCCAGGGTCAGGTACCTGGCCGAGATCGCCGAGACCGTGCGGTCCTACCACGCCGAAACGACACGGCAATGCGCTGCGGCGCAACGTGTCCAGCGGCTCGCCGCCGTGGCCGCCGAACTGCCCGACGACACCGCGGTCGCCGAGCTGCTGACGAAGGCGCGCGCCGACCTCTCCCCCGAGTCCGCGGCGCTGCTCGCCGAATGGCCCGCCCTCGCCGAGAGCTATCGGGGTGAGGAACAGGTGGTCCGGGTCCGCGACCGCGAGATCCGCACCCCGCTGCGCCGCGAATCGCTGTCCGGGTCGAGCATTCCGCGCGTCGCCCTGCCGCGCTACACCGACCACGGCGAGCTGCTGCGCTTCCTGCGCGCCGAGCACCTGCCCGGCCGGTTCCCCTTCACCGCAGGTGTTTTCGCCTTCAAGCGGGACAACGAGGACCCGGCCAGGATGTTCGCCGGAGAGGGCGATCCGGCGCGGACGAACCGCCGGTTCAAGGTGCTCAGCGCGCACGCGGAGGCCACCCGGCTCTCGACGGCGTTCGACTCGGTGACCCTCTACGGCCACGACCCGGCCGAGCGGCCCGACATCTACGGCAAGGTCGGCACGTCGGGCGTCTCGGTGGCCACCATCGAGGACATGCGCACGCTCTTCGACGGTTTCGACCTGTGCGCACCGACCACCTCGGTCTCGATGACGATCAACGGTCCCGCGCCGACCATCCTCGCCTTCTTCCTCAACGCCGCGATCGATCAAGCGCGCCAACGCTTCACCGAGGCCGAGGGCCGCGAGCCGACGGGCGAGGAGGCCGCTGCGATCAGGGCGCGCACGCTGTCGACCGTGCGCGGCACCGTGCAGGCCGACATCCTCAAGGAGGACCAGGGCCAGAACACCTGCCTGTTCTCCACCGAGTTCAGCCTGCGGATGATGGCCGACGTGCAGGAATGGTTCGTGCGCAACGATGTCCGCAACTTCTACTCGGTCTCCATCTCCGGCTATCACATCGCCGAGGCGGGGGCGAACCCGATCAGCCAGCTCGCGTTCACGCTGGCCAACGGATTCACCTATGTGGAGACCTATCTCGCGCGCGGGCTGGCCATCGACGACTTCGCGCCGAACCTGTCGTTCTTCTTCTCGAACGGCATGGATCCGGAGTACACGGTGATCGGGCGGGTCGCCCGGCGGATCTGGGCGGTGGCCATGCGCCACCGCTACGGCGGCGGCGAGCGCGCGCAGAAACTGAAGTACCACGTGCAGACCTCGGGCCGGTCGCTGCACGCCCAGGAGATGCAGTTCAACGACATCCGCACCACCCTGCAGGCGCTGATCGCGGTCTACGACAACTGCAACAGCCTGCACACCAACGCTTTCGACGAGGCGGTGACCACCCCGACCGAGGATTCGGTGCGCCGCGCGCTGGCGATCCAGCTCATCATCGCCAAGGAATGGGGCCTGGCGGTCAACGAGAATCCGTTGCAGGGCAGCTTCATCATCGACGAGCTCACCGACCTGGTCGAGGAGGCGGTGCTGCTCGAGTTCGAGCGGATCAGCGAACGCGGCGGCGTGCTCGGCGCCATGGAGACCGGCTATCAGCGCGGCCGCATCCAGGACGAGTCGATGCGCTACGAACAGCGCAAACACGACGGGTCGCTGCCGATCGTCGGCGTGAACACCTTCCGCGGGCACGACGACGAGACCGCGCACGGCCCACTGGAACTGGCGCGCGGCACCGAGGCCGAACGCCGCTCGCAGCTCGATCGCCTGCACGCCTTCCAGGACGAACACGCCGAGCAGGCCCATGCGGCACTGACGCGGCTGGCCGAGGTGGCCCACACCGACGGCAACATCTTCGAGGTCCTGATGGACGCGGCGCGGGTCTGCTCGCTGCAGCAGGTCACCGACGCGTTCTTCGCGGTGGGCGGCCAGTACCGGCGCACGGTGTGAGGCTCAGCCGCCGATGATCTCCGGGGGCAGGAACATCGCGCCGAGCTGGGTGGCGATGGCGAAGGTGTGCTCGACGATCCGCGCGGCGTCCACGTCGATCGCACCGGTTCGCCAGGCGGTGAGCAGTTCGATGAAGCCGCCGATGCCGGCCAGCGTGCTCATCCGCACGGCCGTCTCGTCGACGTCGGGGCGCAGGTAGGGCCAGGCGGCGGCGATCAGCAGGTCGGTGGCGTCGGTGAGCATCGCCTTGCGCCGCTGTTCGAGGACGGCGCTGCCCGCGTGGTCGGCCAGCAGGATGCGGGCCCGGCCACGCTGGTCGGTCTGCAGGGCGACGGCGCGGGCGATGGCGGCGCGCAGGATGTCCATGGGCGCGCGCCCGGCGTTGTCGGCCAGGATGGCGGCCAGGTCGGCGAAGACCTCCGCGCACACCTCGTCCCAGACCGCGGCCAGCAGGTCGTCGCGGTCGGCGAAGTTCTCGTAGAAGTACCGGTCGTTGAGCGCCGCGCGCTGACAGACGCCGCGCATCGTCACCGCGGCCCATCCGCTGTCGAGCCAGATCGCCAGCGCCGCCTCGACCAGTTCGGCGCGGCGCTGCGCCCTGCGTTGCTCCGCGGTGCGGCCACCCCATGTCCGGGCCGGTGCGCGCACATCCATGGTTGACAAAGTACTCCCCCGCGCGCCTAATTGGTGTCAGGTGCGGCCAATGGTGGCATGTGACACCAATTGGAGCCGGACCGCCAGGACCCGGGAGTCGCCATGCGCCTGTTTCGCCGTCGCCGAACCGAACACGCCGACGCGGTCGTCACCGGCGCGGGCAGCGGCATCGGCCGCGCCTTCGCGGTCGAACTGGGCAGGCGCGGCGGGCGAGTGGTGTGCTCCGACATCGACGCGAGCCGGGCCGCCGACACCGCCGCCCTGGTGGACGAGGCGGGCGGCAAGGCCATCGGCGCCCGCTGCGATGTCACCGCGATCGACGAGGTCACCGCGCTGGCGACCCTCGCGCAGGACTGGTTCGGCGGCGCGCCCACCCTCGTGATCAACAATGCCGGGATCGGCGCGGGCGGGCCGCCGGTCGGTGAATTCACCCTCGACGACTGGGAGCGCACCCTCGGGGTGAATCTGTGGGGCGTCATCAACGGCTGTCACGTCTTCACGCCGATCCTGCGCGCGGCCGGACGGGGCGCGGTGGTCAATGTCGCCTCCGCCGCCGCTTTCGGTGCCGCCCCACGGATGGCGGCCTACAACGTGAGCAAGGCGGGCGTGCTCGCGCTGTCGGAGACGATGGCCGCGGAGCTGGCGGGCACCGGCGTCGGCGTCACGGTCCTGTGTCCCACCGCCGTGAAAACCGGGATCCTGCGGTCGGATTCGCCGCTGGACGACACCGCCGAGCGCCTCGGCGGATCGCTGCTGCGCTGGACCGGCCGCCCACCCGCGAGCATCGCGAAGACCACCCTCGACGCCGTCGACCACGGCGACCTGTACGTGGTCCCGCAACTGGAAGCCAAAGTGCTGTGGCAGGCCAAACGCTGGATGCCCGCCACCTACACCCGTTCGGCGGGCCTGCTCGAGCGGGTGGTGCGCTGAACCGACCGAGAGGAGACGGACAATGACGTTCGCCTATCCCGACATGCTCGCCACCGTGCGTGCCAAGCAATGGGCCCTGGCCGACATCGACTGGGACGCACCAGGTGCCGAGCTGGTCACCGACGAGCAGCGACCGCGCCTTGCCGCGTTCATGTCCGATCTGGTGTGGATCGAACACGTCGGCGCCCGCGGTTTCGCCGCACTGGTCCAGCAGGCGCCGCCGGGCGCGCTGCGCGAGATCTACCGGCACTTCCACGCCGAGGAGCAGAAGCACGCCAATGCGGAGCTCGCGCTCATGCGCCGCTGGGGGATGCTCGACGACGACGCGATGCCGGTGCCCAACAAGAACATCCGGCTGGTGATCAGCTGGCTCGACCGCTACGCCGAGGACATGACACTGCCGGTCCTCGGCACCGTCATCCCGTCCCTGGAGACGGCGCTGGACGGCGCGCTGGTGAAGTTCCTGCTCGACGAGGTCGACGACCCGGTGTGCCACGAGGTGTTCCGGCACATCAACAGCGACGAATCCCGGCACCTGGCCGTCGGATTCCAGGTGCTCGAGCAGCTCGGCGCCGGCCCGCTGCGCAAGATCGCCATCGAGACAGCGGGTTTCGCGGCGCGACCGTCGTTCGTGCTCGGCGCGCTGCTCTACGCGCCGCTGTTGTCGCGGATGGCGGCCGATATCGTCGCGCTCGGGCTCGACGAGGAGAAGCTCTGGAACGCGGTGCGCCGCTATGAGAACGTCGGCGAGCGCAGCCCGCAGATCCGGCGGCTGCCGCTGTATCACGTGGTGCGCCTGCACGCGAAGGCCACCATCGACCGGCGCCAGCCGTTCCAGCTGCTCGCCGACGTGTCCAGCGCCTGCATCGACCGGTTCCCGGTCCGGGTGCTGGGTCACCGTCCGTCGTGGGTCCGCGAGCTCACCTACGATCCGGTCGCGAAATGAGCGGGCTCCCCGGCACCTTCGACGGCCGGATCGTGCATCACCTCGACTTCCACCCGCGCCGGGAATTCACCGGCGAGCGGGTGGCGATCATCGGTTCCGGCGCGGCGGCGGCGCGACTGCTCCCCGGTATCGCGGCCGAGGCGGCGCGGGTGACGGTTTTCCAGACCGAGGCCGTCTGGATCGTGCCGCGCGCACCGCTGCCCTCGGGTGCGCTGCGGCACGCGCCGGATCGGCTCGTACGTCTCGTCGCGCGGGCGAATCTCCGTCTGCAGATACGTGATTCGTGGATGCGGCACCGGCTCACCCCCGACGACGACGCGGGGGTGGCCGTGCACGACAGCTACTACCGCACCCTGCGGCAGCCGCACTGCCGCCTGGTCACCTGGCCGATCGCGCGCCTTGCGCCGAGGGGCGTGCGCACCGTCGACGGCATCGAGCACCGGGTCGACACCATCGTCTTCGCCGACGACTCCCACCACGTCGTGCGCACCATCGGTCGCGGCGGACAGCTGCCCGCGACAGCCGCCAGAGTCGGCAGGAAGGAATCAGCGTGAGCACCATCGAGCACGAGATCATCATCGTGGGGGCGGGCTTCTCCGGGATCGGCGCCGCGATCGCTCTGCGGGAGGCGGGTTTCGGGGACTTCCTGCTCGTCGACGATGCCGACGGGGTCGGCGGCACCTGGCACTGGAACACCTATCCCGGTGTCGCCGTGGACATCCCGTCGTTCAGCTACCAGTTCTCCTTCGACCAGCGCACCGAGTGGTCGCGGGTGTACGCGCCGGGCCGCGAGCTCAAGGCCTACGCCGAATCCTGCGTGGACAAACACGGTCTGCGCGAACACATCCGGTTCAACACCACCGTGGTCGCCGCCGAGTTCGACGCCGACGCCGACCGCTGGCTGCTGCGCACCGCCGACGGCGCCGAACTGACCGCCCGCTTCGTGCTCAGCGCGACCGGCGTGCTCACCCGCCCGAAGCTGCCCGAGATCCCCGGCATCGAGACCTTCGCCGGGACCACGGTGCACACCGCGCGCTGGGATCACGGCCTCGACCTGCGCGGCAAGCGGGTCGCAATCATCGGCACCGGAGCGTCGGCGGTGCAGGTGATCCCCGAGATCGCCCCGCGAGTGGAGCACCTCACCGTCTTCCAGCGCACCCCGATCTGGTGCCTGCCCAGGCCCGACCTGCCCGTGCCGCCGCCCGCGCGCTGGGCGCTGCGCCTGCCCGGCGGCCGTACCCTCACCCGGTTGATCAGCCAGACCTACGTCGAGGTCACCTTCCCGCTGGCCGCCCACTACCACCGCTCGCTGCCCACCGCCGCGATCGGCGAGCGGGCCGGCCTGGCCCATCTGCGCCGCCAGGTGAAGGACCCGGACGTGCGCGCGAAACTCACCCCGAACTACGCCCTCGGCTGCAAACGGCCCAGCTTCTCCAACGACTATCTGGCCACCTACAACCGCGCGAATGTCACGCTGGAGACCGCGCCCATCACCGAGATCACCGCGACCGGAGTACGCACCGCGGACACCGAGCACCCGGCCGACGTGCTGATTCTGGCGACCGGTTTCAAAGTGATGGAGTCGGGAAATATGCCGACCTACGATCTGCGCGGCGTCGACGGCCTCGACCTGGAGAAATGGTGGGACGAGAACCGGCTGCAGGCCTACGAGGGCGTCAGCGTGCCGGGATTTCCCAACTATTTCTCCATCATGGGTCCCTACGGCTACAACGGCGCCTCGTATTTCACGCTCATCGAGAATCAGACCCGTCATATTCTGCGGTGCCTGCGCCGGGCCCGCGACACCGGCGCCACCAGGGTGGAGGTGCGCCGCGAGGCCAACGACCGGTTCTTCCGCGAGGTGCTCGCGCGGCGCGGTGGGCAGGTGTTCTGGCAGGACAGCTGCGCCAACGCCAACAGCTACTACTTCGACAAGCACGGCGACGTGCCGCTGCGGCCGTCGTCGACGCTGGAGGCCACCTGGCGCAGCGGCCATTTCGACCTGGCCGATTACGTGTTCACCCCGGCACGCTGACCGCCCGCTGTTCATCCACCCCGTCCCGTCGGAATGTGTGACAATCGCGCCACCGAAGCGATCGGCACCGACGGGACGGCGGCGGAATGACACTGACCGATATCGACATCATCGATGCGCACCTGCACCAGTGGGACCCGCATACGACACCTCGGCAATTCAGCAAGCACGCCACCCTGCTGCGCTATCTGCCGATTCCGATCGATATCGCGACGCGATTGACCCCGCGGCGCGACCGCGAATTCGTCGGTGACGCCACGGCCTACATGGGCCCGTACCTGCCCGCCGATTACCGCACCGACCTCGGTCCCACCGCGGCATCGGCGCTGGTCCACGTCGAGGCGGACTGGACCGGGTGGCAACCCGACGAGACCCGCTGGGTGGCGAGCCTGCCCTTCGGCGTCGACACGCCGCGGCTGGCCGCGATCGTCGGCGCGGCCGATCCCGCCGCTCCCGACTTCGCGGCCGTCCTGGACGCGCACCAGTCGGCCTCACCCCTGCTGCACGGCATCAGGACGAACGTGGCCCACCATCCCGATCCCGCGGTGAAATCGTTCGCGGCGCACGACGGGCGGCTCACCGCGCCCGCGTTCCTGGACGGGTTCGGCCTGCTCGCCGAGCGGGGACTGTCGTTCGACACCTGGATCTACTCGGTCCAGTTGCCGGAACTGACCGCACTGGCCGAACGCTTCCCCGAGGTGCCGATCGTGCTCGATCACCTGGGCACGCCCGCCGGGCTCTTCGGGCCGGTCGGCAAGTCCACCGGCCGCACCGTGACCCAGCGGCACACCCTGTTCGAGCGCTGGCGCCAGGACCTCACCGATCTGGCCGCGCAGCCCAATGTGGTGGCCAAGGTCAGCGGGCTCATGATGCCGGTGCTCGGCCATCCGGTGCCGCCCCGCGGCGCGCCGACGCCGGTGCCCGTCCTGGTGGAGCGCGTGCGGCCGATGCTCGCGCACGCGCTCGCGGTGTTCGGCGCCGACCGGCTGATCTGGGGCTCGAACTTCCCGGTCGACCGGCCGATCACCAGCATCACCGGCGCCGCCGAGACCGTCGCCACCGTGCTCACCGACGCCGGCGCCGACACCGACGGCCTGCGAAAGGTCTTCGGCGGCAACGCGACTCGCGTGTACCGTATCGACTGACCGGCGATCGCGCCGACGTGTCGGTGCCCGGGTCTAGCATTCGCCGCATGAAGGCAACCGGCACGTTCGAAGTCACCGCGTTCGACCCCACCGACCTGGGCCCGCGGCCACCCATCGAGACCGGCCTCCCGGTCGGCGTCAGCACCATCACCAAGGAGTACGCGGGCGAGATCACCGGCCGCTCGGCCACCCTGTTCACGGCGGCCTTCGACATGGCCTCCGGCGCAGGCACCTATATCGCCATGGAGTCCTTCGAAGGCGCCCTGCACGACAAGGCGGGCGCGTTCAACTTCGTCCACTCGGCCACCACCGAGGGCACCGACCGCACCGACGAGTTCTTCCACATCGTCCCGGCCAGCGGCACCGGCGCGCTCACGGGCATCACCGGCTCCGGCGCCCTGTCCGTCGACAGCACCGGCGGTCACCACATCTGGTTCGAGTACGAGCTGCCGTGAGGCGTCAGCTGTCGAATTCGGGATAGAGGGACCGTAGTTCGCGCAGACCGGAGGCGGCTGTCTGCTCGTCTTCGGTCGTCATGCGGAGGGCGCGGCGGAGCGGGACGGGGTCGAGATCGTCGATGACGGGGTGGAACTCGATGCGCGGCAGGTCGGGCAGGACCAGGGTGTCGCCATAGGGATCGTCGGATTCCTCGCTGCGGGTGGACTTCTCGACGCCGCCGATGAGGGTGTCGAGGTCGAGGCCGCGCAGGGTGAGGATCTCGCTCGGCTGTTCGTCGAGACGTTCCGACAGCAGGTAGCAGACGGCGGCCACGTGCTTGCACGGCCAGCCCATGTCGGGGCAGGAGCAGGAGAAGTCCAGCTCGGAGGCGGTGCTGGGGAGCAGGTGCGGGCCGAGCGCGGGCGGCAGCGCGCCGGAGGCGATTTCGGCGAGCATGCCGGGCGCCTCCCTGATCTCGGCGAGCAGCAGGTCGACCTCCTCCTCGCGCAGGGGCCGCATGGCCAGCACCGAGGTGAACGGGCTGGGCTGGCTGCCCTGGACCTCGGCCGTCACGGCGCCGCGCTCGATCCGGTAGTTCACCACCTGGCCGACCCTGGCGTAGGTGCGTCCGCGCGAGAGCCTGCCCGCGTCGGCCACCTTCTCCACCGCGTCCAGAAGCGCACGGCCCCACCAGGTGCGGCCGAAGCCACCGTGCGCCCTGGCGCCACCGGTGACCGGCCGGCGCGGACCGAACTGACTGAAATCGGTCATCAGTCGCCCACCGCCTCGGCGCCGAGGGTGAACAGTTCGCGCAGTTCGTCGGTGCTCAGCTCGGTGATCCAGTTCTCCCCCGCCCCGACGGCCAGCTCGGCCAATTGCTTCTTGCCGCTGATCATCTCGTCGATCCGCTCCTCGATGGTGTCGACACAGACCAGCTTGCGGACCTGCACCGCGCGCTGCTGGCCGATCCGGAACGCCCGGTCGGTGGCCTGGTTCTCCACCGCCGGATTCCACCAGCGGTCCAGGTGGATCACGTGATTGGCGGCGGTCAGATTGAGGCCGGTGCCGCCCGCCTTGAGCGAGAGCAGCATCAGCGGCGGGCCGTCGTCGCGCTGGAACCCGGTGACCATGTCGTCGCGGCGCTGCTTGCTCACCCCGCCGTGCAGGAACGGGATCGGCGCGCCGAAGCGCTCGGTGAGGTACGGCAGCACCAGGTCGCCGAACTCGCGGAACTGGGTGAACAGCAGAGCCTTCTCGCCGTCGGCGAGCACGGCGTCGAGCACGTCCTCGACCAGGGCCAGCTTGCCGGAGCGATGGCTGCCGCGGCGCAGCATCGGCGAGCCGTCGCCCAGGTAGTGCGCCGGGTGGTTGCAGACCTGCTTGAGCCTGGTGAGCGCGCCGAGCACAGCGCCCTTGCGCGCCATGCCCTTCGCGTCCTTCAGCTTCTCCAGCATGTCGTCGACCACGGCCTGGTAGAGGGCGGCCTGCTCGACGGTGAGATTGGCCCGCACCGTCATCTCCAGCTTCTCGGGCAGGTCGCTGATGACGGCCGGGTCGGTCTTGAGCCTGCGCAGCACGAACGGGTCGGTGATCAGGCGCAGCCGGTCGATGGCGTGCTGATCGCGTTCGCGCTCGATCGGCACCGCGAACCTGGCCCGGAACGACTGCGGGCTGCCGAGCAGCTTCGGCATGGCGAAGTCGAACAGGGCGCGCAGTTCCTCGAGCCGGTTCTCCACCGGGGTGCCGGTGAGCGCGAGACGATGCCGCGCGGGCAGGGCGCGGGCGGCCCGCGCCTGGCGAGTGGCGGCGTTCTTGATGTGCTGGGCCTCGTCGAGCACGATGCGCTCCCACTGCTGTTCACTGAGCAAGGTGGCGTCGCGGGCGAGCAGTGCGTAGGTCGTCACGACCAGGTCCGAATCACCCACGGCCGCAGCGAATTCCGCGCCGGACAGCCGGCCCGAGCCGTGGTGGACCAGCACGCGCAGGTCGGGGGTGAACCGCTGCGCCTCGCGCTGCCAGTTGCCCACCACCGACATCGGGCACACCAGAAGAGTGGGCCCCACCGGCGCGGGCCGCTCCCCCATCGGTGCCGAACCACCCGACCCGGCCGCCGCGACCGCACCGAGGCGGGGCGACTCAGCAGCGGTCTCACGTTCATGTGCCAGCAGCGCGAGCACCTGCACGGTTTTGCCGAGACCCATGTCGTCGGCCAGGATCGCGCCGCAGTTGAGCCGGCTCATGGTGGCGAGCCAGCTCAGCCCGCGTTCCTGGTAGGGACGCAGCTCGGCCTTCAAGCCGATCGGCACCGGGACCGGCTCGGGTTCGCCTTCCCTGGCGAACAATTCGGCGGCCCAGCCCTCGGCGGTGACCTCGGTGACCGGCACGTCGTCGACGCGCTCGGCGGCGAGTTCGCCGATCATGTCGGCCAGCGTGATCGGGGTGTCGTCGGCGTGCATGGCGACGTAGCGGGCCGCGGCGGCGAGCACGCGATGGTCGGCCTGCACCCATTCCCCGCGCAGCTGCACGAGATTCGACTTGCTGCGGATCAGCCGTTCCATCTCGGCCTTGGTGAGCACCAGGTCGCCGAGGGCCAGTTCCCACCGGTAGGACAGCAATCCGCTCAGGCCCACGGTGGACTCGGCGGCGGCCGGGCTGCTCACGCGCAGGCGCATGCTCGGTTCGGCGATGTTCCACGCGCGCGGCAGCAGCAGGCGGATGCCGGCCTCCTGCAGGGCGTGGGCGCCGTGCGCGACGAGGTCGGCGACCACCTCGGTGGGCAGCAGCAGGTCCAGGCCGCGCGGGTCGGTGGGCAGGTCGCGCAGGCGCGGGTAGGCCTTGCGGGCCTGCCCCAGCTTCTCGGCGGCGGTGCGCACCAGGACCGGGTCGTCGTCGAGGGCGACGGGTTTCGGCGCGTCGTCGACCGGGCGCAGGCACACCTGCAGCCGCCACAGCGCCACCGATTCGTCGGTCGCGCCGAACTCGCCGTCGGGTTCGCACAGGCGCAGGACGAGTTCCGGCTCGTCAGCGGCGTACCCCGCGCGCCACTGGGCCAGTGTCTCCGCCACCCGATACGACCCGACCTCGAGCGGAGTGTCGGCGACCAGTGCCGCGAGCAGCGGGTGGGTCATCGTCCGGTGCGCGAGGTACTCGCGGGCGATCGGGTCGGTGAGCTCGGTGACCAGGTCGTCGAGCACCGCCGCGGGCGACCCGGCCACGCGCAGCGCCGCGGGCATGGCGGCGGCGAGCTCGGCCAGCCAGGCGCGCTGCCGCTGCCCGCCGACCAGTCGCCAGCGCACCCACCACTGACCGTCTGCCCGCTCGACCTGCGGCACCACCCGGCCCGCCCGGATCCATCGTTCGATGCCGCGGGCGACGTGACCGAGGAACCGCAGGTCGCCGGAGACGTTCTCGATGGGCAGCCGGCTGCGCAGCACGACGGCCGCCGTGGGCGGCGCCAACGCGTGCGCGCGCACCTCGGCGGTCTCCGACCTGCCCTCGGCGTCGACGACGAGCACCACGGCGCGGTGCCGGAACCTGGCCCGCTCCAGAATGTCGCCGAGCACCGAACCCACGGCGACCGGCTCCCCGTCGTGCCACAGCAGCAGGCCCGAACCGGGGGACCACAGACCGTGCAGCATGGCCCCCATCCAAGCAGGCGGCACCGACAGCCTCCGCGACCGGCCACACCCCTGGATTTCTCGCCCGTCCCGGAACATACTGAGATATCCCCTGGTCACGGGCCGGACCATCCACCGGCGACAACTGCACAACGACCCAGGCGAACCGGGCTCGCTCCGGCTCGGCCGATGAACCCCTTGTATGTGTGCGGAGGGCAGCGATGACGATTCTGCTCCAGGTTCTCGAGCAGAGCTATACCCCGACAACCCCGTGGGAACGGCGCAAATTCACGTTCATCGACGCAGGCAAGATCGTCGGCATGCGCTTGGACGGCCAATCCGGCGTCTGGCTCGATCTGATCAGACCGGGCGAATCCCAGCGTCTGGCACACACCAACGATCCCCGTGATGCCATCACGTTCCTGCTCACCGTGTTCGCCAAGATCGCCGAGTGCGAGGATCGCGGCGGATCGTGGCTGGTCGGCCACGACGGCACGCACATCTCCTCGATCGCGGCCACCCGATTCCCCCCGAATTCCAGCGAGCTTGCCGCCGACGACATCCTGGCGCGCGCCTGGCTGTAGGCGCGTGTCGCCCGGCCGCCGCTGTCGGTGGCACCGGGTACAACCTGCAGGCATGCGGAAATCGGCCGGATCGCTCGTGCTCTTGCTCACCCTCACAGGTTGCGGTGTGCTCACGCTCGAAGAGCCGGTCACGCCCGCGCCCGGCTCGCCGACGCGCGCCGAGGTCACCGCGCTGCTCGACCGGGTGCGGGTGGTCGCCGCGCGCCCACGCCCCGGCGGGTACGAACGCGGCTGCAAGACCGGCCAGGGCTGTGTGTTCGGCCCGGCCTGGTCCGACGACACCGACGCGCCCGGCGGCCACGACGGCTGCGACACCCGCAACAACGTCCTCGCCGCGCAACTGCGCGACGTGGTGCACCGCGGCCGCTGCGTGGTGGTCGAGGGCGTGCTCGCCGACCCCTACACCGGCACCGAGATCGCGTTCCGCAAGTCCGACGGCGGCCGCGTCCAGATCGACCACGTCTACCCGCTGGCCGCCGCCTGGGACATGGGCGCCGCCGGGTGGATGCCGGACCGGCGCGCCCGCTTCGCCAACGACCTCTCGGTGAACCTGCTCGCCACCGGCGCCGCGACCAACCAGTCCAAGGGCGACGACACCCCCGCCGACTGGCTCCCCCCGGCCCGCCCCAACCACTGCTTCTACGCGGCCAAGTACCTGACCGTGGCCCTCGACTACGACCTACCGATCACCGCCGCCGACAACGCCAGGCTGCACGAGGTCGCCAGCGGCTGCCCGTGATCGCGCGGCAGTCGCGCCAGGCAGCCTCCACCGGCGTGCACCGCTGGTGGCGAGGCGTTCACCTCCACACGCGCGCCCGGCGGCTCCGCGGCGCCCGAGCAGTCAGGCACCCGCCGCACATGCCGGGCTTCGGACGCCCGCTGGCATCGGTCCCTGTCGCGACAGGGACCACTCGGACGTCAGCGCCGCTCACGCACCGGTGGCGGCGGGGCGTTTCGGGTCGTTGGACCACTGGGACCAGGAGCCGGCGTAGAGGGTGGCGGGGATGCCGGCGATGGCCAGGGCCGCGATCTGGTGGGCGGCGGTGATGCCGGAGCCGCAGTAGACGGCGATCGGAGTGTCGACGTAGGGAGCGAAGCGGGCGCGCAGGTCCTCGGCGGAAAGGAAATGCCCTGTGCTGTCCAGATTCTCGGTGGTCGGCGCGCTCAGGGCGCCGGGGATGTGGCCGGCGCGCGGGTCGACCGGTTCGACCTCACCCCGGTAGCGTTCGGCGGCTCTGGCGTCGAGGAGGGTGCCCGACCAGGTCGCGGCCGCGTCGGCGTCGATGACGGGCAGCGCGCCGGGGCGCACGACGAGGTCGCCGGGGGCCGGGTCGGGTTCGGCGCCGGTCGCCAGTTCGCCGCCCGCCGCGGTCCAGGCGGGCAGGCCGCCGTCCAGCAGCCGGACGTTCTCGACACCCGCCCAGCGCAGCAGCCACCACGCGCGCGCCGCGGCCGTGCCGCCGGTCGCGTCGTAGACGACCACCGGCTCGCCCTCGCCGAGTCCCCAACTGCGCGTGCACTTCTCGAAGGTGCCCGGATCGGGTAGCGGATGACGTCCACGCGCCGGGGAGGGGGCGGCGGCCAGCTCGGTCTCCATGTCGACGAACACCGCGCCGGGGATGTGCCCGTCCAGATAGTGCTGCGGGCCGTCCGGATCACCAAGTGCCCACCGCACATCGAGTAGATGGATCTTGTTGTCCGCCAGTTCCTTCCGGAGTTCCTCCGGAGAGATCACCACCGCGCCCACACCCACTCCTCACTCGCCGTCACGCCTACGGACCCCCTGATTTCGCCACCCTACGCAGTCACCTCGCCGCACGGAAGCGAAAGCGCGCCGGCAGCAAGTCCGGTCCCCTGATACCGCTGCAGATGCTCTCGCCTGTCGATACCGCAACTGGACCGTTCGGCGCGCTCGCCGATCAGTCCACTTTCCGGGCACTGGCAGGCGACAGACCTTCACCGACGGGGCAATATCTGCACAATGTCGCAGGTCACCACCACACCCGAAGACGCCACCGAGCATCGGGCGGGGATCGCTCAGCCGCTCGGAGCCGGCGCGATCACCGCACTGGTCGGGTTCACCAGTTCGTTCGCGGTGGTGTTGAGTGGGCTGCGGGCGGTGGGGGCGAGTCCGGCGCAGGCGGCGTCGGGCCTGATGATCCTGTGTTTCACCCAGGGCATCGGGATTCTGCTGCTGAGTTTCCGGTACCGGATCCCGATCACGCTGGCCTGGTCGACGCCCGGTGCGGCGCTGTTGGCGAGCACCGGGCTGGTGGCCGGCGGCTGGGCGGGCGCTGTCGCGGCGTTCGCGGTGACGGGTGTGCTGATCGTGATCACCGGGCTGTGGCAGCGGCTGGGTTCGCTGGTCGCGGCGATCCCGGTGCCGATCGCGCAGGCGATGCTCGCGGGGGTGCTCGTGCCGCTGTGCCTGGCGCCGGTGAAGGCCTTGCAGACCTCCCCGGCCGTGGTGGTGCCGGTCATCGTGGTGTGGCTGGTGTTGCAGCGGTACGCGCCGAAGTGGGCGGTGCTGGTCGCCTTCGTCGTGGCGGCGGTCGGCACCGGGATCGATATCGCGGTGCGGGACCGCCACCTCGACCTGGCCGCGATGGTGCCGACGGTGGAATGGACCGTGCCGCACTGGCATTGGCAGGCGATCGTCGGCATCGCGATCCCGCTCTACATCGTGACGATGGCCTCGCAGAACATCCCCGGCGTCGCGGTGATGCGCTCGTTCGACTATCAGGTGCCGTGGCGGGCGTCGATGCTGGTCACCGGGATCGGCACCATCGCGGGAGCCGGCGCAGGCGGCCACGCGATCAACCTGGCCGCGATCAGCGCCGCGCTCTCGGCCGCGCCGAGTGCGAGCCCGGACCCGAAGCGCCGCTGGATCGCCGCGGCCACCGCGGGCGCGAGCTACCTGGTGCTC
Source organism: Nocardia neocaledoniensis (assembly GCF_003182135.1). Taxonomy (GTDB): domain Bacteria; phylum Actinomycetota; class Actinomycetes; order Mycobacteriales; family Mycobacteriaceae; genus Nocardia; species Nocardia neocaledoniensis. Next base: position 21,627 of record NZ_QGTL01000003.1, read on the forward strand.
GGGCTCGCCTCGGCCGCCCTGGTCACCCTGATCGCCGCGGCACCGGCGGGCACCCTGGAAACCGTCGCGGGCCTGGCCCTGCTGGCCACCCTCGCGGCGGCGCTGACGGGCGCGCTGAGCGATCCCGAGCACCGGATGGCCGGGCTCGTCACGTTCCTGGTGGCGGCGGCAGGGACGAGTTTCCTCGGCATCGGCGGCGCGTTCTGGGCGCTGCTCGCCGGCCTGGCGGTGCGCCGGTTCCTGCCCAGCGGCGCCTGACCGGGATCAGAACGCGGGAACGTCGCTCGTGCTCGCGTTGCCGCCGATCGACGGCTTCAGGGTGATCTCCCAGTCCGAGCCTGCGTCGAACACGTCGTCGAACTTCTGGAACTGGCGATCACGAGTGAAGCTCAGCGTGGCCTGATCCCAGTCGGTGCCGGTCTTGAGATAGACGTAGTACGACCCGTCGATCCCGCTGAGCGTGGCCTGCGAGTTGCCCTGCACGTAGATGGTCGCCTGCGGCGCGGCCGGATTCCCGTTCGCCACCACCACGGCCACATCGGAACTGTTGCCGTTGTCGATGGTCAACGTCCCGGCCCCGACGAGCCCGGCCTGCTGGACGACCTCCCCGTTGCCTGCCCGCCGGTTCAGCAGCGGCAGCGACGGCACCTCGGGCACCACCGGCGCCGACACCGCCACACTCGACGAGGTGGACGTGCCGCCACTCGACAGATCCGACTCCGAACACCCACCGACCACCGCGGACACCGCGATCACGGCCACAACGAACACACTGCGCTCGAGCATGAGATTCCCACCCCGTCATATCCAGGCCCGGACCCACCGAACCCTCTCTCGCCCAACAGTATCGCGCCCCTACGACAACAACGCCAGCCGAGCCCCTCATGCCACCCGCAGCGGCTGGATCGCCGCCAAGGCGTCGCCGATCGCGTCTCGTTCGATCTCGAGGTCGTAGCGGTTCTGCAGGTTCATCCAGAAGAGATCGCTCGTGCCGAAGTATCGGCCGAGGCGCAGCGCGGTGTCGGCCGTGATCCGCCGCTTCCCGTGCACGATCTCGTTGATCCTGCGTGGGGGTACGCCGATTGCCACGGCAACTCGGTGCTGAGTGATTCCGAGCGGCTCGATGAAGTCGTCCATCAGGACCTCGCCCGGATGCACCGGAGCAAGTTTGCCCATCTCGTCACCTCCCTCAGTGGTAGTCCACGATTTCCACATGCTCCGGGCCGGCATCGGTCCATACGAAGCAGATTCGCCACTGATCATTGATTCGAATACTGTGTTGCCCCTTGCGGTTTCAAAGCCACCCGAACGATCCGGGAATCGAACTTCGCTACGTGCTCACGACGCCACAAACGCTCGGTGTCCCGGTCATCGAATGACCTGATCACCGACCGATCATAACGCATCGCGTCAATAACGTCATGCGTTAAGCCGACCTGAACGATCAGTTCGGGCCGGCGAGGCGGTCGAGGAGAGGGGCGGTGCGGGGGCCGACGAGTTCGCGCATGACCAGGGCCATGTTGGTGCGTTCGACGCCGGGGATCTTGAGGATCTGGCCGGCGATGCGGTAGAGGTCGTCGGCGTCGCGGGCGACGACGCGGACGGTCAGGTCGGTGGAGCCGGTCATGCCGCACACCTCGGTGACCTCGGGGACGTCGGCGAGTTCGTCGACGACGGCGTCGAGCTGGTGCTGGTCGACGACGACCGCGACGAAGGCTGCCAGCGGATAGCCGAGGGCGCGCGGTTCGACCCGGCGCTCGAAACTGCCGAGGACCCCGCCGCTGTCCCAGCGCGCCAGCCGCGCCTGCACCGTGTTGCGCGACAGACCGAGGCGCGCGGCCAGCTCCACGCCGGTCGCGCGGGGGTTGGCGATGAGCTCGCGCAGCAATCTGGCGTCGGTGGCGTCTAGTGTCACGTCGGGTTCGCGACTGGTCATACAACGCAGTATGACAGCGCCGGACCCCTGCGGACCATGCATTCTGCGCACTGCCGTGTCGGTCGCTTGCGCAGTCGGCTTTATCGTGGATGCTGAGTGATACACATCGCACTCAGCGATTGTCGTACCCGCACCGGCCCACAAGGCCAGGTGGAGAGGAGGCGATCTCGATGTCGGAGAAACAGACCTATCCGGTCCAGTTGATCCAGCCGGACGGCAGGCGTGTGTTCGATCGCGAGCACGCCGCACTGGTGGCCGATGTCGGCGCCGAGCGGTTGCGGCAGCTCTATCAGGACCTGGTCGTGACCCGCCGGATCGATGTCGAGGCGACCTCGCTGCAACGCCAGGGTCAACTCGGATTGTGGCCGCCCCTGCTCGGCCAGGAGGCCGCCCAGGTGGGCTCGGCGCACGCCCTGCATCCCGACGACTACGTGTTCTGCTCCTACCGCGAGACGGCCGTCGCCTATGTCCGCGGCGTGCCGCCCGAACAGCTCACCACCCTGTGGCGCGGCGCCGCCCACCACTGCTGGGACCCCGACACGGTCAACATGACCAACGCCAACATCGTGGTCGGCTCCCAGGGTCTGCACGCCACCGGCTACGCCTACGCCGCCCACCTCGACGGCGCCGACCTGGCCACGATCACCTATTTCGGCGACGGCGCGACAAGCCAGGGAGACATCGCCGAGGCGCTCGGCTTCGCCGCGGCGTGGAGCGCGCCGGTGGTGTTCTTCTGCCAGAACAACCAGTGGGCGATCAGCGAACCGGTGACCGTGCAGAGCCATGTGCCGCTGGTGCGCCGCGCCGACGGCTACGGCATCCCGGGCGTGCAGGTCGACGGCAACGACGTGCTGGCCGTCCTCGCCGTCACCCGGCAGGCGATCGAGCGGGCCCGCACCGGCGGCGGCCCGACCTTCATCGAGGCGATGACCTACCGGATGGGCCCGCACACCACCGCCGACGACCCCAGCCGGTACCGCACCGCCGCCGACACCGAGTACTGGGAACACCGTGACCCCATCGAACGCGTGCGTCTGCTGCTGGACCGTGAGGGCCTGCTCGACCCCGAGTTCGCCGGCCAGGTCGCGGCCACCGCCGACGATGTCGCGCGCCGGGTGCGCACCGCGACCACCCAGATGCCCGATCCCGACCCGATGAGCATGTTCGACCACGTCTACGCGACCGAGCACCCCCTGATCGCCGAAGAGGCGCGGCAGTTCTCGGCCTACCTCGCCGAAGGAGCGCAGTCATGATCACCACCTTCGCCGCCGCGCTCAACACCGGCCTGCGCCGCGCCATGGACGACGACAGCAAGGTCGTGCTGCTCGGCGAGGACATCGGCAGGCTCGGCGGCGTCTTCCGGGTGACCGACACGCTGCAGAAGGACTTCGGCGACAACCGCGTCATCGATACGCCGCTGGCCGAATCCGGCATCGTCGGAACGGCTTTCGGCATGGCGCTGCGTGGGTACCGCCCGGTGGTGGAGATCCAGTTCGACGGGTTCGTCTATCCCGCCTTCGATCAGATCGTCTCCCAGGTCGCCAAGATCCACTACCGCACCGGCGGGAAGGTGAAGGCGCCGTTGACGATTCGCATTCCGTTCGGCGGCGGCATCGGCGCGGTGGAGCACCACTCGGAATCGCCGGAGGTGTATTTCGCGCACACCGCCGGTCTGCGGGTCGTCTCGCCGAGCACGCCCGCCGACGCGTATTCGATGATCCGCCAGGCGATCGCGCTCGACGACCCGGTGATCTTCTTCGAGCCCAAACGTCGCTATTGGGACAAAGCCGACGTAGATTTCGAAGGCGAACCGGATCTGCCGCTGCACTCGGCCAGGGTGTGCACGCGCGGGGCCGACGCGACCGTCGTCGCCTACGGCGGCACCGTCGCGCCCGCCTTGACGGCGGCGAGGATCGCGGCCGAGGAGGGACATTCACTGGAGGTGATCGATCTGCGCAGCCTCTCGCCGCTCGACGTCGACACCGTCGCCGCCTCGGTCGACAAGACCGGCAGGCTCGTGATCGCGCACGAGGCGCCGGTGTTCGCCGGGCTCGGCGCCGAGATCGCGGCCCGGATCACCGAGCGCTGCTTCTATCACCTGGAGGCGCCGGTGCTGCGCGTCGGTGGCTACGACATCCCCTATCCCCCGGCTAAGCTCGAAAAGCACCACCTGCCCGACCCCGACCGCATTCTGGCGGCGGTCGACCGCACTCTCGCCGCGTGAAGATGAAAGGTGCACCTGTGCCGGAACAAGCCGCCGACGACGGTCATGTTCTCGAGTTCCGCCTCCCCGATCTGGGTGAGGGCCTCGCCGACGGCGACCTGGTGTCCTGGTCCGTCGCGGTCGGCGACACGGTGGAACTGAACCAGACCATCGCCGAGGTGGAGACCGCGAAAGCGGTGGTGGCGCTGCCGTCACCGTTCTCCGGCGTGGTGGTGGAACTGCTGGCCGAGCCGGGCGACACCGTGCCGGTCGGCGCTCCGCTGATCCGGGTGCGCAACGATCTCGAGGTCACCGAACCGCCGACCGCGACGCGCAACGACGTGCTCGTCGGCTACGGCCCCGAGGCCGAATCCACTTCGCGCAGACGCAAACCCGCACCCTCGGCGGCGATGGCCGCGACCACGCCGAGCAGCCATCGGGCGGCGGCGACGCCGGCGGCCCGCAAACTGGCCAAGGAACTCGGCATCGATCTGTGGTTCGTGGCCGGGTCGGGGCCGGAGGGCGCGGTCACCGTGGACGACGTCCGCTCGGCCGTGCCGGTGACGGCGCCGCGCACCCCCGCCCGGGTCGGCGAGGCGGCGCCCGCCCCCGTGAACGGGCATTCCGGCGACACCGACGGCGGGCTGATCGAGCCGACCGCCCGCGAGGAACGCACCCCGGTGAGCGGCGTCCGCAAGCGCACCGCGGCCGCGATGCTGGCCAGCGCCCGCACCATCCCGCAGGCCAGCACCTTCGTCACCGTCGACTGCACCGCCTCGATGGAACTGCTCGACCACCTGCGCACGACGAAGTCCTTCGAGGGCCTCACCCTCACCCCGCTGGCGCTGGTCGCCAAGGCGACGCTGGCGGCGATCGCGGAGTTCCCGGGGATCAATTCCGCCTGGGACGAGCCGAATCAGGAGATCGTCACCAGGCACTACGTGAACCTCGGGATCGCGGTGGCCGCCGAGCGCGGGCTGCTGGTGCCCAACCTCAAGGAGGCGCAGACGCTGAGCCTGCGCGAGCTGTGCCGCGAGATCAGCGATGCCGCCGAGACCGCCCGCTCGGGCAACGCGACGCCCGCCGACCTGCGTGGCGGTACGTTCACCATCACCAATGTCGGGGTGTTCGGGGTGGACAGCGGGGTTCCGCTGGTGAATCCGGGCGAGGCCGCGATCCTGTGTCTCGGCTCGATCCGCAAGCGGCCGTGGGTGTTCCGCGACGAACTGGCCGTGCGGTGGGTGACCACGCTGGGGCTCAGCTTCGATCACCGGATCGTCGACGGTGAGCTCGGCGCCCGCTTCCTCGCCACCACCGCGGGCTTCCTGGAGGACCCGTTGACCCTGCTCAGCCGCGTCTGAGCGATATATCCGAGCCGTCACGCCGACGAAACACAGCGGGCATCCGCGGTAAAAATGGCGGGCTACAAACAGGTGCATGAGTGAGGCACATCCCGTCGACACCCGGCTGCCGTTCGCGCGGCAGCTGGCGTTCGGCATCCAGCACGTCCTGATCATGTACACGGGATGTATCACCGTGCCGCTGGTGTTCGGCGCGGCCGCCGGGCTCGACCGCGCCACGATCGGGCTGCTGATCAGCGCCGATCTGCTGGTGGCCGGGATCATCACATTGATCCAGAGTCTGGGCGTGGGCAAGCTGGCGGGCGCCCGGCTGCCGATCATCTGCGGCGCCACCTTCGTCGGGCTGAACCCGATGATCCTGATCGCCAAGGAGTACGGCCTCGACGCCGTGTACGGATCGATGCTGATCGGCGGCGTGGTCGGGATCGCGCTGGCCTGGCCGTTCGCGCGGGTGGTGCGGTTCTTCCCGCCGCTGGTCACCGGCACGGTGCTCACGGTCGTCGGGGTGTCGCTGATCGGGGTCGCCGGGGGCCTGATCATCGGGACCGACCCGAAGGCGGCGGGGTTCGCGGCGCCGTCGAACATCGGCCTGGCCGCGGTGGTCGTGCTGATCGCGGTCGGATTCGTCTGCCTCGGTCGCGGGGTGTGGTCGCAGTTGGGCGTGCTGATCGCGCTGGCCGCCGGGATCGTGCTCGCGTTGCCGATGGGCCTGGTGTCGACCGCGGGGATCGGCACCGCCGATTGGATCGGCATTCCGCAGCCGTTCCACTTCGGCGCACCGCAGTTCCCGGTGACCGCCGTGGTGGCGATGAGCATCGTGATGGCCGTGGTGTTCGCCGAGTCGACGGCGAGCATGCTGGCGATCAGCGAGATCACCGGCAAGCCGATCGGCAAGGGCGACCTCGCGCGCGGCCTGGTCGGCGACGGCCTCTCCGGCGTGCTCGGCGGCGTGTTCACCGCCTTCGTGGACACGATCTTCAACCAGAACGTCGGTGCCGTGGCGGCGACGCGGGTCTACAGCCGGTACGTGACCGCCGTGAGCGGGGCGATCCTGGTGGTGCTCGGGTTGGTGCCCCGGATCGGCGAGGTGATCGCGGCGATCCCGAAGCCGGTGGTCGGCGGGGTGGGACTGGTGTTGTTCGCGACCGTCGCGGTGGTCGGGGTCAACACGCTGCGGCAGGCCGACCTGGGTGATCGGGTGAACGCCACCATCGCGGCCACGGCCATCGGCATCGGCCTGCTGCCCGAGCTGACCAGCGGCATGTTCGCCAAGTTCCCGACCTCGGCCCAGATCCTGCTCGACAGCGGGGTCACCCTCGGTGCGGGCGCGGCGTTCCTGCTCAACCTGGCTTTCAATCACACGAAGCTGGGCACGCTGGCCCGCGCCCAACTCACTCCCGTCACCCCGGCGGCGAGTGCGCCGGTATCGAGCTGACCGCGGCCGCGTCCGGAGCGGTACAGCCGCCCACGAGCCGGCGGGCTCGGGCACGCCGTCCGCTCGGTCCCGCACCAGGATTCGATGTGTCGAGCCTGGCGTCACGTTAAGGTGCGGCATGGACATTGCGGGCAAAGTCGCCATCGTCACCGGAGCCGGCGCGGGGATCGGAGCGGCGCTGGCGCGCCGGCTCGTCGACGGCGGGGCACGGGTGGTCGTGGCCGACCTGGACGCCGACAGCGCGGCGAAGGTGGCCGGGGAACTGGGCGCGATCGCGGTCGGCGGTGATGTGGCCGACGAGGCGGTGATCAGCACCCTGATCGAGACCGCGGAGCGCGAATACGGCCCGGTGGACCTGTATTTCGCGAACGCGGGCATCGGCGGCGGTCCCGGCCTGGACAGCACCGAGGACCAGTGGTCGGCGGCCATCGATGTGAACGTCATGGCGCACGTGCGCGCCGCGCGCCTGCTCGTGCCCGGCTGGGTCGAACGCGGCAGCGGCTACTTCGTGACGACCGCGTCGGCGGCGGGCCTGCTCACCCAGATCGGATCGGCGCCGTACTCGGTGACCAAGCACGCGGCCGTCGGCTTCGCCGAATGGCTCTCGATGACCTACGGCGACCAGGGCGTGCGGGTGAGCTGCCTGTGCCCGATGGGCGTCGACACCCGCCTGCTCAGCGGCGACCTCATCCCCGACGCGCCCGAGGCCGCGGCCCTGGCCATCAAGGCCGTGACCACCGCGGGCAAGGTGCTCTCCCCAGAGGAGGTGGCCGACACCGTCGTCGCCGCGATGGCCGCCGAACACTTCCTGATCCTGCCGCACCCCGAGGTCCTCGACATGTACCGGCACAAGGGCGCCGACTACGACCGCTGGCTCGCGGGCATGCGCCGCTTCCAGGCGATGCTGCGCGGCTAGTCGGTGACCAGCTCCGCGGCGGCCGTGCGGACGACCTCGGGGATCGGGACCGGCTTGCGGGTCTCGGCGTCGACGTAGACGTGGACGAAATCGCCGTTCGCCGCGAGCTCGAGTCCGCCCTCGGTCTCGCGGAAGATCGCCAGGTCGTAGGTGATGCTCGAGTTGCCGAGGCGGGCGATGCGCAGGCCCACCTGCAGCTGGTCGGGGAAGCTCACCGAGCCGTGGAAGCGGCAGGCGGTCTGGGCGACCACGCCGAGCGCGGGCAGCGCGGTGATGTCGGTGCCGGTGGCCCGCATCAGCCAGGCGTTCACGGCGGTGTCGAAGTAGGAGTAGTAGGTCACGTTGTTGACGTGGCCGTACTGGTCGTTGTCGGCCCACCGGGTCGGCATCGGCCACAGGACGGGATAGTTCACGCTGTCATCATCGCAGTGCCCTGGCGGTGGTCGCGCGGGCTCACCCCGAAGTGGCGTTTGAAGGCGGTGCTGAGCGCGAACGCGCTGCCGTAGCCGACCTGGCGGGCGATGGCCTCGACGGTGGCGTCGGATTCGGCGAGCAGGTCGGCGGCCAGCGACAGGCGCCATTCGGTCAGGAAGGTCATCGGGGGTTCGCCGACCAGGTCGGTGAACCGGCGGGCCAGCGCGGCCCTGGACATCCCGACCGCCTCGGCCAGCGCGCTCACCGTCCACGGGTGCGCGGGATTGTGCTGGAGCAGGCGCAGGGCCTTGCCGATCAGCGGGTCGCTGTAGGCGTGGTACCAGGCGGGGGCGTCGTCGCGGGCGAACCAGGCGCGCAGCGCGGCGATGAGCAGCAGGTCGAGCAGCCGGTCCAGGACGGCGGTCTGGGCGGGCAGGTCCTTGGTGGCCTCGTCGACGAGCAGGTCGAGCAGCCGGGTGTCGAGTTCGCCGCGCGGCAGTACCGCGAGCTGGGGCAGGGCGCGCAGCAGGCGCCTGCTCACCGCGCCCGCCGTCTCGTAGGTGCCGGTGACCATCAGGGTCTCCCCCGCGGGATCGGTGCCCCACTGCCGGACGCCCAGACTCAGTGTCTCGCACAGGATTTCACCGTCCGGCGTGGTGGTGACCTGCCCCGGCCGGATGACGATCTGCGGCTCGGTGGCGGGATCGTCGGCCACCGTATACGGCCGCGGCCCGCGGAACACCGCGACGTCACCGGCCACGAGCTGGCGCGGCGGCTCGGAATCCGTACTGACCCAAGCCTTTCCGCGAATCATCGCCAGCACCGTCAACGGCGCCTCGTCCTGAATCCGCAGCGACCACGGCGGGTTCAGCAACGAGCACATGAGAAACGCGCCGCGGGCGCGCGGGCCTTCGAGCAGTCCGGCCAACGCATCCACACATCCACCCTAGCCGCGCCCGCCCGCCCCCGCCCCGATCGCTGCGCCGAGGTCCCATTCGATCGGCTCGGTGCGCTGGATCCGCAGGTGATTGGTGCCCGGCTCCGGGTCGAGATCGCGCTGGTAGAACCGGAACCGATAGCGGCGCTCCACCGGATCGGCCACGTAGTGCCACAGCGTCCGTTCCGGCACCGTGCCCTCGATCCCGGCGGCTGCGTCGTCGACGTAGGCACACTGCACGACATCGAGCAGGGCGGTGATGTCCGCGGGATCCCACGGGCCACGATGCGCCGCGATCGCCTCTGTGAGCACCCGGTACCGGACGAACGAATTGTGCTCGGCGTCCATCGAGACCTCGGGGAAGGAGTCGATCGTCGGGTAGCGGTGCAGTGCGTGATTGGTCACCACGAACGGCTTGTCCGGTTCGGCGTCGATGAAGCGGTATTGCCGTGAGTCGCCATCGATCTCGAGCACCGTGGCCGCGCCGTGCACATCGGCGATGAACCAGTGCATGTTGGTCTCGCCTGCGCAGAAGATCGCTTGCGACAGCACCGCCGCCTTGGCCTCCGCGACCGTGGTGGCCGCGTTGAGCACACAGCCGGGCACCTGCAACGCGGTGAGCCCGCTGGTGAATCCGCCCGCCAGACTCGCCCCGACATTGCCGCGGTCGGAGTGGTCGACCAGCACCGCCATCATCAGACCCGCGGCATTGACGCCGTCGAGGGCCGGATTGAGCAGGTCGTGGCTGCCGAGGGTCGCGACCGGAGTGCCCATGGTCGGCGCCGTGGTCAGCAGGATGGCGCGGGAGCAGGAGGGATGTTCGTCGGGGCCCGGGGTCAGGCCGCGTTGCGCGCTGAGCGAGCCGATGAACCAGTCCATGTTGCGGCCGAACATCGGCCTGCCGGTGCTGGTGAGCCCAGGCGGGAACCACACCAGCGAGCAGCCGGGAGCCTGAGTGGGGACGTCGAAGCCGAGCGTGGTGGTGTCGTGTTCGGCCATCGTCGAGGACACGCCGAACGCGTCGGCGACGCCGCGGGACCGCTCGCCGAGGGCCGGATAGTTGCGGTCGAGGTAGGTGAGGCGGCCGTGGCCGTAGTCCGGCGAGGCGTAGGGCGCGAGGGCGACGTGGTAGTCACGGCGAGCGAGATCGCCCAGGGCGGCGCCGATGTGGAGGTCGGTACCCCGGACGGTCAGCGCGCGCACCGACAGGTAGTCGTCCGCGGCGGCGGGAAAGAGATCACTGTCAGCTGAGATCACGGAACACACCTCCGTTGTCACCCGGCGAGCTCGGTCTCCACAGCCAAGCACGGCGAGCCCCCGTCATCGGTGAGGCACGGCGGTAGACGACGGCGCATGGCCGTGAGCGGTTCGACGATGTCGCCGCGACGCGCGCGACGGTGTACTTGATTCATGCCAAACAACACCACTCACCAGCAGCTTTCCCTCATCACCGGCGCGACGGGCAAGACCGGGAGCCGGGTCGTCGCCCTGCTCGAGGCGGCGGGCCGACCCGTCCGGCTCGGCTCGCGCTCGGCCGCGATCCCGTTCGACTGGACCGACCGGAGCACCTGGGCGCCCGCCCTGGCCGGCGTCGACTCCGTGTACCTCGCCTTTCAGCCGGATCTGGCCGTCCCCGGCGCGCCCGACGTGATCCGGGCGTTCTCCGCGGCGGCCGTGGCCGCCGGGGTGCGCTCGGTGGTGCTGCTGTCGGGCCGCGGCGAGCCCGAGGCGCTGGAATGCGAACAGATCGTGCGGGATTCGGGTCTGACCTGGACCATCGTGCGCTGCAGCTTCTTCGCGCAGAACTTCAGCGAGGGCGCGTTCGTCGACGATGTCCTGGCCGGCGCGGTCGCCCTGCCCAACGGCGATGTGCCCGAACCGTTCGTGCACGCCGACGACATCGCCGAGGTGGCCGCCGCCGCGCTCACCGACCCGCGCCACGGCGGCGAGGTGTACGAACTGACGGGCCCACGGGCGCTGACCTTCGCCGAGGCGGTCGGCGAGATCGCCGCCGCGACCGGGCGCGAGATCGCGTTCATCCCGGTGTCGCGGCCGGAATTCGTCGCGGCACTGGGCGAATACCAGGTACCGCAGGACGTGATCAGCCTGCTCGACTATCTGTTCGGCACCATCCTCGACGGTCGCAATTCCGCCACCGCCGACGGAGTGCGCCGGGCCCTCGGCCGCGAACCGCGCGATTTCACCGAGTACGCGAAGGAGACCGCAGCCACCGGCGCCTGGACACCTCGGGCGTGACTCGCGCGACGGCCGCTGCCGAACGGACTCCCCGTGTCGATACCACGCGAGGAGTCCAGCAGCGGACGGCGCACGTTCGGCACATCGGGCGCGCAGGTGGCAGCGGCGAACGAACCGCCCCGAAGCCGGGTCGCTCGATCGGATACGGGCGCGGTCGGCCTCGGCCCGGGTACCGTCGAATCGGTGACCCCAGCGACGATCGACCGCGAACTCCGGTTGGCCAGGGCGGCGGTGTTCGGCGCGTTCACCCTCAACGGGTTCCTGCTGGCCCTGTGGGTGGTCCACATTCCCGCCATCACCGACCGGGCCGGGGTGTCGCCCTCGCTGCTCGGGATGTTCGTGCTGCTCCTCGCGGGGGCGGCCATCGTCGGCATGCGGGCCGCGGGTCCGGCCGCCGACCGGTTCGGCAGCCGGACACTGGTCGCGGTGGCCGCGACCGCGATCTCGGTGACCGTCATCGGGCCCGGCCTGGCCACCGGCCCGGTCGCGCTCGGCCTCGCCCTGGCGTGTTTCGGCCTGGGCAACGGCGCGCTCGACGTCTCGATGAACACCCAGGCCGTGCACGTCGAACGCGCCTACCGCCGCCCGATCATGTCGGCCTTCCACGCCATGTTCTCCGGCGGCGGTTTCGCGGGCGCCCTGGTCGGCGCCGCCACCCAGCGCGCGGGCTGGTCACCGGCGCTGACGCTGACCTGCGCGGGAGCCGTCGGACTACTCGTCACCGCCCTCCTGGTGCCGCACCTGGTCGCGCACCACCAGCACGCGGACCCGTCCACGCCCGAATTTCCGGAACGCCGAGCACCCCAAGGTGAGTCGCGATCCGGATGCCCCGGCGAGCCAGGTGACGACACGGCGACAGCCGACCACCTGACACCCACACGGCCGGCGGACACGGCACCGAATCACGATGCGCCCACCGCCGACCGCCTGGCTCACATCCGGCCCGCCGAGGACTACGCGGGCACGCCATCGAGCGCTCGTCGAGATGTCGGCGCGCGTGGGCACGCGGCGGCCGCCGATCGAGCGGCACCGGAGACACCATCGTCCAGCGCGGCACGTACGCGCCGCGAGCAGCACCGTGACACCGCCCGGGCACGAAAGGTGTTGTCGCTCGGCGTGATCGCGTTCGTGCTGCTCCTCGCCGAGGGAGTCGCGGGCGACTGGAGCGCACTGCAGGCGCGTGCGCACCTCGGCGTTTCCGAGGGCGACGCGGCACTGGCGTTCGGGGCGTTCTCGGCGACCATGACGCTGGGCCGGTTCGGGGCCGATCGGGTGAGCGGGGCGATCGGGCCGGTCGCGATCCTGCGCTACGGCAGCCTGCTCGCGGCGGCGGGCCTCGCGGTGGTGATCGCCTCGCCGTGGTTGCCGCTGACGCTGCTCGGCTGGGCCATGTGCGGGCTCGGCCTCGCCGGTGGTGTTCCCCAGATCTTCACGGCGGCGGGCAATCTCGGTGGAAGTACGGCCGCGACCGACATGTCCCGTGTCTTCACCATCGGCTATCTCGGCCTGCTCGCCGGACCGGCGCTGATCGGCTGGTTGACCGCGCTCATCCCACTCACCGCCGCGCTGGTCGTGCCGCTCGTCCTCACTCTTGCCAGCGCCGCGGCCGCGCCCATGGTCGCCCGGCGGCCCTGACAAGCGCCCGGCGACACGATCACCCTGGCGGGCCCGGCGGCACTCCACAACCTGTGCCACCCGACACACAGCGAAGACTCGACCGCACCACCGCCACACGCGCCGACCGAATGGTCAGCGTCGCCGCTCGGCACGCCTCACAGATACATCCCGCCGCCCGGAGTTTCCCTGGTAACCGACTGGATGAGGATCTCGCCGTCCCGGCGGGCGACGAGCTGCGCGAGGGTCGCCCCCTCGGTGGACACCGGACCTCCTGCGGCGCAATCATTTCTGTCCAGCCAGTCCTGCGCCTCGGCGGCCGACAACCGGCCGACCTCGAGCTGGGCCAGGCAGCGCCCGGGGCGGACGACGGCGGGATGCAGGCGTGACAGGTCCTCGTTCGTGGTCACCGCGATCAGCACCTTGCGGCCCTGGCCGAGCATGCCGTCGGTGAGGTTGAGCAGGCGCGAGAGTTTCTGTCCCGCCGCCTCTTTCGCCTCGCCACGGATGAGTTCGTCGCAGTCCTCGAGCACCAGCAATCGCCAGCGGCTGTTGTCGTCGCCGTCGGCGCCCGCCGCCACCTCCATGAGATAGCCGGGATTGCTGAACAGTTCCTCCGGATCGACGACGCAGTCGACCTGGCACCACGACGCCCACGCCCTGGCCAGCGCTCGCAGCGCGGTGGTCTTGCCGGTGCCGGGCTCGCCGTGCAGCAGCACCAGCCTGCCCCTGATGTCGTCGACCCGCAGCGCCATGAGTTGATCCATGCTCGCCGACACCGCCGCCGCGTAGTTGCCGCGGATCTCCGGCCAGGCGGGCGCGACGATCCGGCGCCGCCTGCGCAGCGGGCGCCGCACGTCCATGTGCCAGAAGCCCATCTCCACGGTCGTGTCGGCATGGGGATCCGCGGCCGCGCCCGCGGTCGCCGCGGCCAGCACCTCGACGGCGAGTTCGTCGCTGACGGCGGTCACCTCGACGGTGGCCGAACCACCCGCCCAGCGCACGGCCCGCAGCGACCAGCCGTCCCCCGCGGCGAGCAGCGCGCTGCTGTCGTCATCGGCCACCGAGCGCACGATCCGGGAGCCCTCGGGACGCAACGGCGCCTCGGCGCGCACCCGGTCCAGATGGGCCTGGCGAGCGAAGGGCTGGTCGCCGCGCAGGAACGGCGCGAGCGCGAGAGCATCGATCGCGTCGCGGGTGGAATAGGTGGAGTCGATCGCCGCCGACCACGGGAACGGCTCATCCCGGTCCTGCGGCAGAAGCGGCGGGTCGACGAGCCTGAGCTGTTCATTTCGTGTGGACACCGCGCCCATACTCGCCGCACCCGCCGCGGAATGTCCAGTGACTTCCCACGGGATGAGCCGGCGAAAAACCCATGGCGACCTGTCGGTGCCCGTCGGTAACGTCGACGAGGTGACCGCCACCCAGCCCGAGCCGACCACCGCCGAACCCGCCGGGAAGGCCGGGGTCAAGGAATGGATCGGGCTCGCGGTCCTCGCGCTGCCGACGCTGCTCATCTCGATGGACATGAGCGTCCTCTACCTGGCCATCCCGCACCTGAGCGAGGCGCTGCATCCGAGCAGTTCGCAGCTGCTGTGGATCCTCGACATCTACGGCTTCCTGGTGGCGGGCTTCCTCATCACCATGGGCACGGTCGGCGATCGCATCGGCAGGCGCAAGCTGCTGATGATCGGCGCGCTCGCCTTCGGCGTCGCCTCCGTGGTCGCCGCGTACTCCACCAGCGCGGCCACGCTCATCGGCACCCGCGCCCTGCTCGGCATCGCGGGCGCGACGCTGATGCCGTCGACACTGGCGTTGATCCGCAACATGTTCCACGACGACCGCCAGCGCACCACCGCGATCAGCGTGTGGATGACCAGCTTCATGGTCGGCATGGTGATCGGCCCACTGGTCGGCGGCGCCATGCTGGAGAACTTCTGGTGGGGTTCGGTGTTCCTGGTGGCGGTGCCGTCGATGGTGCTGCTGCTGGTGGCCGGTCCGATCCTGCTGCCCGAATACAAGGACCCGAATCCCGGCAAGCTCGATGTGCTCAGCGCCGTGTTGTCACTGGTGTCGGTGATGGCCGTGATCTACGGCATCAAGGAGCTGGCCAAGGACGGGTGGGCGCTCGACGCCGTCGCGGTGCTGGTGGGCGGCCTGGTGCTGGGCGCGGTGTTCGTGCTGCGCCAGCAGCGGCTCACCGATCCGCTCATCGATCTGCGCCTGTTCGGCAACGTGCGGTTCAGCGGGTCACTGGTCGCGCTGATGGTCGCGATGCTGGCGATGGGCGGGCTGTTCCTGCTGCTGTCGCAGTATCTGCAGCTGGTGCTGGGACTCTCGGCGTTCGAGGCCGGGCTGTGGACGGTACCGCAGGCGCTGGCCATGGTGGTGGCCGCCGGTGTGGTGAGCGCGCTCGCGCCACGGATCCGGCCCGCCTATCTGATGACCGGCGGTCTGCTGATCGCCATGGTCGGCTACGCGATCTTCACCCAGCTCTCCGGCGCCGACGATCTCGCGCTCATCGTCACCGGCATGGTCGTGTTCTCGCTCGGGCTGAGCCCGATGTTCGTGCTCGGTCTGGATCTCATCGTCGGGGCCGTCGACCCGGAGCGCGCCGGCGCCGCGTCCGCGATCTCCGAGACCGGGCAGGAACTCTCGGCGGCGCTGGGTGTCGCGGTGATCGGCAGCATCGGCACCGCGGTCTATCGCGGCCGGATGGCCGACGAACTCCCCGACGGGCTACCCGCCGAGCTGGCGCACGCCGCCGAGGACACGCTGGCCGGAGCACTGCAGCTCGCGGCGACGCTGCCCGAAGCGCTCGGCGCCGAACTCAGCACGATCGCCAGGCAGGCCTACACCCATGCGCTGCAGGTGAATTCCCTGGTCGGCATCGGGCTCACCGCCGTCGCGGCGGGTCTGGTGATGGTGTTGCTGCGGCACATCCCGGCGCCGAACGTGGCGTCCACCGACACCGACGAAGGCTGACGACAACGGCCCCGCCGGAGCGACCGCTCCGGCGGGGCCGTGCTCGTCCTACGCTCAGCCGAGGCTGAACGGCTGCCCCCACAGGCGCAGCTCGGAACGACCGGTCTTGGTGGTCACCTCGACCGCGACGAAGGCCCGCGCCTGGGCGTAGCCCGCGCAGCCGTCGAGCGCGAGGGTGGAATCGGCCCAGGTCACCGAGCCGTCCTGGCCCTTGAACTTGATCGCGGGGACCGAGCTCTGCTCGCCGTAGGCGTCGGCGCCCTCGATCTCGAGCAGCCAGAAGGTCGCGGCCTCACCGGGTCCGAGGGTCAGGTTGCCGCCGGAGGTGACCCCGCCGCTGCCCTTGCTCGACTGGTTGACCGCGCCTTTGGCGCCACCCTTGAACCCGCCGCCGCTGATGTCGACCTGGCAGCCGACGACATAGCCGGGGTAGAGCTTGGTGCCCGCGTGCTCGCCGTGCACCCGCACCTCGGCCCGGCCGGAAGCCCAGACATTGCGGTGCAGCGGTGTCGCGCCCATACCGGGGCTGATGGTCACCGATTCGTCCGCCAGCCGGATCGTCACCGCGGTGCCGTCGGGCAGCGTCTCGGTGATCTCGCCGCCGGGCAGCGGGATGAACGTGTCGGCGTTGGCGGCGCCGGTGGAGAACAGACCGAGCGCCATGGTCGCGGCCGCCGCGGCGGCGGCCACCCGAGCGGTCGCCTTCGTGAAGATGGTCATCGAAAGAGTCCTATTCGTCGAACGTGCGAGGAGTCAGCCGATGCTGAACGGGGCGCCGTAGAGAGTGGTCTTGGTGTAGTTGTCGCCGATGATCTCCACGACGGTGTAGGAGCGGGCCTGCGCGTAGCCGCCGCACCCCTGGATCTGCAGCTCGACGTCCTTGTAGCTGACGTAATAGTTGCCCGCCTCGACGATGTCGAAGCCTTCCACGCCAACGAATTTCACATCGCCCGGCCCGAGCTGCACGCCGATGGACCCGCCGCCGCTGACCCCGCTGGTCGACACGCCACCGGACAGCCCCGCCGACACCGCGCTGTCGGAGATGCTGACCTGACAGCCGACGACATAGCCGGTGCTGATGCGCGAGGCGCCGTGCGTCGAGGAGTTGTTGGTACCCGGCGCGTTGTTGCCCCCGATGAACGGCTTCGGTTCGCCCTTGGGCGTTTCCGTGACGTCGGCGTAGACGGTTCCACTCACCCATGCCACCCGGCCCGCGCCGTTGGCGGCCATCGACGGCGAGATCAGCGCGCTCTCTCCCACGCGCTTGATCGTCACACCGGGGCCGGCCTTCTCACCGTCGGGTAGCGGAACGAAGGTGTCCGCGTTCGCCGGTCCGCCGGCGACGGCGAGTGTGGCCGCGGCCAACGCCGTGGCGGCAAGGATTTTTCGCATCGTGGAAGTCCTCATCACTGTTATGACCGGTTTGTACCGATCTTGAACAGTTCGAAACCCTAAGTCAGGGCAGGCTTCCCTATCAAGACTTTGCTTAAACTAACTGAATACAGCGAAATCCCACCCGGTGCGAGTCGGGTGGGATTTCACTTTCTCCTCGAGTTGTCCCCTCGACGAGGCTCTTTCGCCCGGCCTACTTGGCAGGCTGCGGGTTGTTCGGCATCGGCGAGTTGATGGTGGTGAAGTACTGCACCGCGGCCATGATCGCGACGGGGGCGGTGATCAGGATCTGACCCGCGACGGTGCCGAGCGCGCCGATCGCCATGATGCCCGCGATGCAGCCGACACCGGCGGCGGGGATGAACGGACCGAACATACCGACGATGGTCGCCGCGGCGATGGTCGCGCCGGCCAGGCCGCCGAGCACACAACCGACGGCCGCGCCGCCGATGCCGCCCACCAGCGTCGCGATGCTGGCGCCCAGGGAGATGGTGCCGGTCATGCGGCTCCAGGCGGCCTGCTCACGGTCGTACTCGCTCTTCCACGGCGCCTTGTCCTCGTAGGGCAGCGCGACCGGCTTGTAGGTGGCCTTCGCGATGTCGAACTGCGGGGTCAGGGTGGCGGTGCGGCCGGAGATCTCCGCGGCGATCGGGAAGACGAATTCGTCCACACGGAAGGACAGTTCGGATCCGGCGACGGTGGTGCCGTCCGCGGCCTTGATCTTGAACACGCCGTCCTCGACGACCATCGAGCCCGCGTCGGTGCCGATGATGGTGGAGGTCTCGGTGGTGGTCGCGGTGTAGTTGATCGCGGCGGGCTCCGCGGCGGGCGCGGCATGAGCGGTTCCGGCGATGACGCCGAGCGCCACGCTGACAGACGAGGCCAGCAGGGCGAGCTTGGTGATTTTCACGAGGGTGTGCCTTTCGAGGCTTGCGGACCGAACGAACCGAGACCATAGCTAGGTAAGCCTCACCTATCAAGACGTTCCTTAGGCTAACCTCTGAGCTGTCCGACGTTCGTTGCGAGAGAGATCCCTGATGAGAAGTCCGCGCTGGAGCGGCTGGTTGCTGGCGGTCGGCTTGCTGGTCGCGGCCTGTTTGCTCAGCCTGCTGGTCGGCACGAAATCGATTCCGTTCGCCGATGTCTGGCAGGCGCTGACCGGCCCGGAAATCTCGCCCGACCAGGTCACCGTCGCCGAATATCGGCTGCCCCGAACGATCCTCGGACTTCTCGCCGGACTCGCCCTCGGCGTCGCGGGCTGCCTGATGCAGGGCCTGACGCGCAACCCGCTCGCCGATCCCGGATTGCTGGGAGTGAACGCGGGCGCCGCCTTCGCCATCGCGATCGCCGTGGGGTTGCTCGGCGTGAGTGAGATCACCTCCTATGTCTGGTTCGGGTTCGTCGGCGCCGCGCTGGTGTCGATGGTTGTGTACCGCCTCGGCACCGCCGGCCACTCGGGCACCGATCCGATCCGGCTGACCCTGGCCGGCGTGGCGGCCACCGCGGTGCTCGTCGGGCTCACCAGGGGCCTGATCCTGGTGGACCCCAAGGCTTTCGACGAGATGAGGCGCTGGGACGCCGGTTCGCTCACCGGTCGCGGCTTCGACGTCATCGCGGGGGCGGCGCCGTTCATCCTGGTCGGGCTGGTGCTCGCCGCGGTCTGCGCGCGCTCGCTCAACGCCGTCGCCCTGGGCGACGATCTGGCCCGCTCGCTCGGCGTGCACGTCACCCGGACCCGGCTGCTCACCGCGCTGGCGCTGGTGCTGCTGTGCGGCACAGCCACCGCCGCCGTCGGGCCCATCTCCTTCGTCGGTCTGGCGGTGCCGCACATCGCGCGCTGGCTGGTCGGACCCGATCAGCGCTGGATCTTCGCGTACTCGTTGGTGCTGGCCCCGCTGCTGGTGCTCACCGCGGATGTGCTGGGCCGCGTCATCATCCGGCCCGACGAGGTCCCCGCGGGGCTGGTCACGGCCTTCCTCGGCGCGCCCATGCTGATCTGGCTGGCCCGCCGCTCGCGAGTGGGAGCAGCCACATGAGCACGAAGATCGATTTCGGCCGCACCCTGCTGATCGTGCGACCGCCGCGGCTACGGCTGACCGCCAGGATCGGCGTACGCACGCTGGTGGTGTGCGCGATCCTGCTGGTCGTCGCCGTCGCCACGGCCGTACTGGCGTTGGGCAGCGGCGACTTCCAGATCGCCCCGGCCCGGGTGCTGCGCGCGCTGGTCATCGGTGACGAGCGGTTCGACCGGCTGGTGGTGTGGGACTGGCGTCTGCCGCGCATCCTGCTGGCGCTGGCGCTGGGTGCCGCGCTCGGCGTGAGCGGCGCGATCCTGCAGTCGGTGACCCGGAATCCGCTGGGCAGTCCCGACATCATCGGCTTCAGCACCGGCGCCTACACTGGTGCGCTGCTGGTGATCCTCACCCTCGGCGGCGGACAGTTCCAGACCGCGGCGGGCGCGATGATCGGCGGGCTCGGCGCGGCGCTGGTGATCCACCTGCTCGCCTTCCGGCACAACGTCACCGGGTTCCGGCTGATCATCGTCGGCATCGGCGTGAGCGCCATGCTGGCCTCGATCAACACCTGGCTGATCATGCGGGCCGACCTGGACGCGGCGATGTCGGCGGCGGCCTGGGGCGCCGGCTCGCTCAACGGCCTGTCGTGGCCGCAGGTGGCGCCGACCGTCGGCATCCTGGCGGTGCTGGCGCTGGCGCTCATCCCGGCCGCGCCCCGCCTGCAGATCCTCGAACTCGGCGACGACACCGCGCGCGCCCTCGGGCTCGACGCGGGCAAGGCGACGGGTTGGCTGATCGCGCTCAGTGTCGCGTTCACCTCGCTGGCCACCGCCGTGGCCGGACCGATCGCGTTCCTCGCGCTCGCCGCACCGCATCTGGCGCGCAAGCTCACCCGCACACCGTCGATCGCGCTGCTCCCGGCCGCGGTGATGGGCGCGACGCTGCTGGTCACCTGCGACTGGATCGCCCAGCACGCGTTCGCGCCGACCACCATCCCGGTCGGCATCGTCACCGGCTCCATCGGTGGTCTGTACCTGGCGTATCTGCTCGTCGCCGAGGCGCGACGGAAAATAGGGAAAGCGACATGAACGACACTCACGCCGCGCGCTTGCGCGCCGACCAGGTCCGGCTCGGGTACAAGGGCCGCACGATCAGTGACCAGCTGTCCGTGGACATTCCGGACGGCAAGTTCACCGTGATCATCGGCCCGAACGCCTGCGGCAAGTCCACGCTGCTGCGTGCGCTGGCCCGGCTGCTCCCGCCGGAGTCCGGGACTGTGCTGCTCGACGGCAAGCCCGTGACCGACTACCCGGCCAAGGAATTGGCCCGCCAGATCGGTCTGCTCCCCCAGACCTCGACGGCGCCGGACGGTATCCGGGTGGCCGATCTCGTCGCGCGCGGGCGCTACCCGCACCAGACCCTGCTGCGGCAGTGGTCGCGCGCCGACGAGGAAGCGGTGGCGGCGGCGATGGCGGCGACCGGCGTCGCCGAGCTGTCGGCGCGGCCGGTGGAGGAACTCTCGGGCGGTCAGCGCCAGCGCGTGTGGATCTCGATGGTGCTGGCCCAGCAGACGCCGATCATCCTGCTCGACGAGCCGACCACCTATCTCGACATCGCCTACCAGATCCAGTTGCTGGATCTGTGCCGCTCGCTCAATCGCGAGTCCGAACGCACCGTCGTCGCGGTCCTGCACGACCTCAACCACGCGTTCCGCTACGCCGATCACCTGATCGCCATGCGCGACGGACGGATCGTCGCCACCGGCGAGCCGGCCGAGATCGTCACCGCGGACCTGGTCCACGAGGTCTTCTCGCTGCGCTGCCGCATCATCGACGACCCGGAAACCGGGACGCCCCTGGTGATTCCGCTGGCGGAGAACGCCGCCCCGGTGCACTGAAGAAATGAGGAAAACCCCGTCCATGTTCACCCACCGCTCTCCGGGCCGGCTCCGTGCCGCCCTCGCCCTGCTGGTCCTCGCGCTCGTCGCGGCGCTCGCCGGCTGCGGCACCTCGTCCTCCGACACCGCCGGCACCGGGCCACGTGAGGTGCCCTCGGCGAAGGGCCCCATCAAGGTGCCCGCCGATCCGCAGCGCGTGGTCGTGCTCAACGGCAATCTGGCCGGCTACCTCTACGACCTCGAGGCCAAGGTGGTCGCGGCCGATCCGCGGCTGCTCGGCGTCCCGAACAAGCCGGGTGAGTTCCCGACCGGCTGGGCCGAGGACGCCAAGGCGCAGGGCACCCAGGCCGTGCAGTCCGGCGACAACATCAACCTCGAGTTCATCGCCGCCCAGCGTCCCGACCTGATCATCGGTGGCGGCCAGGGCTACCCGGGCCAGCAGTCGGTCAACGCCTACGACCAGCTCAGCGCGATCGCCCCGACCGTGCTGATGCCGACCGAGACCACCAACTGGCAGGACCAGCTGCGGTTCATCGCCGAAACGGTGAACAAGCCCGCCAATGTCGACACCCTGATCGCGAACTACCACGCCAAGCTCACCGAGGCCAAGAGCAAGATCAAGCCGCCCGCGGGCGCGACCGTGGTGTTCCAGTCGATCAAGAGCCAGAAGCCGACCGTCTTCGTGCCGACCGCCGCCCTGCCCGCGCTGCTCGCCGAGGTCGGTTTCACCCTGGACACGCAGGTGGAGGCCAAGGCGGGCAACCCCGCCAAGGAGCAGAGCGCCGACTTCATCAGCTTCAGCCCGGAGCTGATCAACACGGTGATCGATGCCCCGGTGCTGTTCACCATCCCGCTCAGCGGCGGCCGTTCGCTCGAAGAACTGCGCGCCGATCCGCTCTACGCCTCGCTGCCCTCGTTCCAGCAGAACAAGGTGTTCGAGCTGCCCGCGACGAGCTCGCGCCCCGACTACCGCACCGTGATGACCACCCTCGATCTGCTGGTGGAGCGCTTCAAGTGACCTCGGGACTGCTCATCGACATCAGCCCGCTGCGGGCCTCGCGCGCCTTCCGGTGCGCGTTCGCGGCGCGGCTGGTGTCGGTGCTCGGCATCGGGCTGCTCATGGTGGCCCTGCCGCTGCAGGTCTACGAGCTGACCGGCTCCAGCGTGCAGGTCGCCGGGGTGGCCACCACGACCGCGGCGGCGCTGTTCTTCGGCAGCCTCGCCGGTGGAGTCGTCGCCGACCGGTACGACCGCCGCACGGTGATCCAATGGGCGCGCAGCGCGGCCGGTCTCGGCTTCCTGCTGCTCGGCGTGAACGCCGTGCTGCCGGATCCGGTGCTGCCCGCGATCTATCTCGCCGCCGTCATCGACGGCCTCGCGGGCGGGATCAGCGGGTCGGCACTGATGGCCATGGTGCCGGTGCTGGTCGGCCGCGAGAAGGTGGCGGCCGCGGGCGCGCTGGTCTCGTTGACCACCGACCTCGGCACCATGGTCACCCCGGCGATCGCCGGTCTGCTCGTCGCGAAAACCGGGGTGGCCACGGCCTATTTCCTCTGCGCGCTGGCCACCACCGCGACGGTCGGGCTGATCACGGCGATCGGGCCCTCGCCACCGCCGCAGCGCGACCTGCAGAACCCCTTGCGCGAGTTGGCTTCCGGGATCTCTTTCGCGTTGCGCCACGAATCGATCCGCCTCATCCTGGCGACCGGACTCATCGGGATGCTCGTCAGCGGACCGCTCGTGCTGCTGCCCGCCTTCGCCGATGTCGAACTCGACGCGGGGCCGGGCACGCTCGGCCTGCTCTACGCGGCGCCCGGCGCGGGCGCGGTGCTCGGCACGCTCACCAGCGGCTGGATGGGCCGCGTCAACACCGGACGCGCCCTGCTGATCTCGCTCGCGCTGATGCCGATCGGCGTGATCGCGGCCGGACTGTGGTCGCACGCGGCCCTGGTGTTCCTCGGGCTCGCCGGGTTCGGCCTGGCCAGGGCCGTGAACATGGTGCTGCGCTACACGATGCTGCAGCAGGCCGCGCCCGACCACATGCGTGGCCGCATGTCGGGCCTGCTGATGGTGCAGTCGGTCACCGGCACCGCGGTCGGCTCCATGGTGGCCGGCGTCGTCGGCCAGACCTTCGCTCCCGGACGCGCGCTCGTGCTCTACGGCGTCGCCGTCCTGGTACTCACCGGCCTGATGGCGCTCGTCGCCGGGCCGCTGCACAGAAAGGAAAACGGTGAAGGATCGCAGTGACTACGCCGCGAACATCGCCGAGGTGCTCGCCGGGGACCACTACGCCAAGGTCCCGTACCCGATCGGCCTGCAGGAAGTCGAGGTGCTGCGGGTCGTGCCCGTCGGCGCCGCGCTGCTGCGGATCACCTTCGGCGGCCCCGAGATCGCGAAGTTCCACAGCTACGTGCCGGACGAGCACGTGCGCCTGATCTTCCCCGGCGAGGACGGCGTGCTCCGGCTGCCGAAGCTCGACGGGACGATGCTCGAGTGGGGCAACCCGCGACCGATCTCGCGCGAGTACACCGTGCGCAGGCACAGCGTCGAGGACGGCGAACTCGACATCGATTTCGTCATCCACCCCGGTGGTCTCGCCTCCGACTGGGCCGCCTCGGTCGCCCCTGGCACCAAGGTGCACATCGCGGGTCCGCCCGGCGGCGTGGTCATCCCGGAGACCTACGACGACTATCTGCTGGCCGGCGACATCACCGCGCTGCCCGCCATCGCCCGCTGGCTCGAGCGCATGCCGCGCGACACCACCGGGTGGGCGTTCATCGAGGTGGCCGGGCCCGCCGAGGAGATCCCGCTCGACCCGCCCGCCGGCATCACCGTGCGTTACGTGCACCGCGGCGACCTAGAGCCCGGTACCAGCGACGTGCTCGAGCAGGCGGTGCGCACGGTGGAAGTGCCTGCCGGACACCGCGTCTACGCGTGGGTCGCGGGCGAGGCGGGCGTGCTGCGCGGGATCCGCAAGATCATCCGCAACGACCTGGGCATCGGCCCCAAGGACTCGCTCATCGCGGGCTACTGGAAGCGCGGCGTCGCCGACTTCGATCGAGAGGAATGACCATGACCGACGAACAGGTGATCGCCGACGTGGCCACCGCGCTGGGCGTCGAGGCGGCCGAGCTGGACGCCGAGACCGATCTGCTCGACGCCGGGCTCGACTCGGTGCGCATCATGTCGCTGGTGGAGAAATGGCGGTCGGCCGGACATGCGGACATCGACTTTCCCACGCTCGCGGGCGATCCCGTCCTCGGCTCCTGGATCGAGCTGCTGGCCTGAGCGACGGGGTGGCGTGCCCGGCACGCCACCCCGTTCCGGTTCAGTTCCCGTGCGCACCCTCGGCGAGCAACTGGCGCAGCTCTTTTCGGCTCGTCTTGCCGACACCGGTCTCGGGGAACTCGTCGACGACCACCACCGCGTCGGGCATCTTCCACGCCGCCACCCCGCGGCCCCTGACGAACTTGCGCACCGTGGTCAGGGTGGGCCGCTGCGCGGGGTCGACGGGCTGCACGAAGGCGCAGATGCGCTGGCCCAGCACGGGATCAGGGGTACCGACGATCACGGCGTCACGCACGTCCGGGTGTTCGAGCAGGTGCGCCTCCAGCTCCTCGGCCGAGACCTTCTCCCCGCCCCGGTTCACCCAGTCGCCCGCCCGGCCCGCGACCACCAGATTGCCGTCGGGGCGCACGGAGACGATGTCGCCGGTGCGATACCACCCGGCGCCGGTGAAGCTGCGAGCGTCGGCCTCGGGATTGTCGTAGTAGCCGCGAATCGTGTACGGCCCCTGGGTGATCAGGTTGCCCTGCGCGCCGGGCGCCACCTCGACGCCGTCGTCGTCGACGACCGCGATCTGGTCGAAGACCGACATCGGCCGCCCCTGGGTGCTCACCACCACGTCGATCGGATCGTCGAGGCGGGTGTAGCAGACCAGGCCCTCGGCCATCCCGAACACCTGCTGCAGGGTGACCCCGAGCGCGGGCCCGATCCGGCGGGCCAGTTCGTCCTGGCAGCGCGCGCCACCCACCTGCAGCACGCGCAAGCTGGACAGATCGGCGGTCTCCCCCGCCTCGGCGCGTTCGGTCCACAGCCGTGCCAGTGGCGGCACCAGGCCCGTGATGGTGACGCCGAACCGCTCGATCAGCGGGAAGGCCGTCGCGGGTGTGGGGTCGGGCGTCATCGCCACCGCGCCGCCTGCCCACAGCGCGCCGAGGATGCCCGGCGAGCTCATCGGGAAGTTGTGCGCGACCGGCAGGGTCGCGAGATAGACGGTGTCGCCGTCGAGTTCGCAGATCTCGGCACTGCGGCGCACGCTGTAGAGGTAGTCGTCGTGGGTGCGGGCGATGAGCTTCGGAATGCCCGTGCTGCCGCCCGACAGTTGCAGGAACGCCACGTCACCCGCCTGCGGACCCGGCAGATCCGTCGGCTCGTCCCGGAATTCGGCGAGGTCACGGGCGCCCTCGGGCGCGGACTGTCCCTCGTCGAGGACGAGCAGGACGTGGCGCAGGCCGGGCACCTCGGCGCGCACCGACTCGGCCAGCGCCGCGTAGTCGAAGCGCTGATGGGTCCCGCTGGTGATCATCGCGGTGGCGGCGGCCGCCCTGGCGATCGGCACCAGCTCGGCGGCGCGGTGCGCGGGCAGGCAGAACACCGGCAGCGCACCGAGTTCGAAGAGCGCGAAGACCACCTCGACGAATTCGGCGCGATTGGGCAGCTGGACGAGCACCCGCTCACCGCGCGCGATGCCGAGGCGGGCCAGTCCGGCGGCCAGGGCGCGCGCCCGGTGGTGCAGTTCGGCGTAGGTCCAGCGGTGGGTGGTGTCGAGGACCGCGATCCGATCCGGCGTGGCCGCGGCGCGCGCGGCGAGCATGCCACCGAATGTCTCACCGACCCAGAGTTTCTCGTCTCGATAGCGTTGTGCCAGGTCAGCGGGCCACGGGGTGAAGCCGGGGAGTACGGGTTCGGTCAAGTCGAGCACCTCTTTCCAGCGGGCATTCCGGTGTTGCGGCCGGAGGTTATGAGGGAAGCTAACCATCCGACGGTATATTCAGGTTAGGCTAACCTCATGTCTAAGGGTGATTCCAGTGGGCGGATCGTCGTCGTCACCGGCGCGGCCGGGGGTATCGGCGCCGCGATCGCCGCGCGATTCGCGGCGACGGAGCGGGTGGTCTCGCTGTGGGACCTCGACCCGGCGGTACACGAGACCGCCGCGTCCCTCGATGATGCCATCGAACACACGCGCACCGGAAGTGCCGGTGCGGCAACAGCATCCACGCAGCGCGCCACTGTGCACGGCGTCACCGTCGACATCACCGACCCCGACGCGGTCGCCGCCGCCTACGATCGGCTCACCGCCGAGCACGGCACCGTCGAGGTGCTGGCGCACGCCGCGGGCGTCATGGTCGACGGCACTGCGCTCGATCTCGATCCCGCGCGCTGGTCGCGCTGTCTGGCCGTGAACGCCACCGGCACCATGCTGGTCACCCAGCGCGCCGCCGTCGACATGGCCGCCGCGGGCCGCGGCGCGATCGTCGTGGTCTCCTCCAACGCCGCGGCCACGCCCCGGATCGGCATGGCCGCCTATGGCGCCGCCAAGGCCGCCGCCACCGCGTTCACCAAGTCCCTCGCCCTGCAGGTGGCTCCGCTGGGCGTGCGCGTGAATCTGGTCTCCCCCGGTTCCACCGACACGGCCATGCTGCGCGACATGTTCGGCGGCGACCCGCTCGACGCGGCCGCCGAGACCGCGCTGCTGGACGGCGATCCCGCCGCCTACCGGCTCGGTATCCCGTTGCGCCGCATCGCCGCTCCTGCCGACATCGCCTCGGCCGTCGACTTCCTGGCGTCCGACGGCGCCCGCCACATCACCATGCACGACCTGCGGGTCGACGGTGGCGCAACGCTAGATATGTGACCGAAAGGGTGATCACCATCAGTACCGACAGTTCAGACCCCGCTTTCGTGCTGTCCCGTCCGCGGCGGACCGTGTCCGCGTCCGCGGGCGGGACGATCTTCCGCTCGGCGCACGACGCGGTGACCGCGCTGCGCAGCGGCCGGATCAGCCACATCGTCGGCGCGCTGCCGTTCACCCCGGGTGCACCGACGGCGCTGTGGGCGCCGGACTCGGTGACCGTCACCGATTCGCCGCACCTGCCCCGCCCGCACATCCCGGCGCCCGCCTTCGAGCTCGACGAGGCGGTGCCGGCGCCGGAGGAACACCAGCGCCGCGTCGCGACGGCGGTCGGGCTCCTCGCGAACCCCGCGCATCCGGTCCGGAAAGTGGTGCTGGCCAGGGCGCTTCGCGCGGTCTCCGCGACCCCCGTGCGGGCGCTCGACATCCTGGACCTGATGGTCGAATCCGATCCGCTGTCGAACGGCTTCCTGGTCGATCTCTCCGCCGCGGGCGGTCGCTACACCGGGCGCCACCTGGTCGGTTCCAGCCCGGAGATCCTGGTGCGCCGCACCGGCACCGAGGTGCTGAGCCATCCGCTGGCCGGTTCGGCCCGTCGCGTCCTCGACGATGCCGACGCCGACCGCGCCGCCGCCGACGCCCTGCTCACCTCGGCCAAGGACCACGCCGAGCACCGCTACGTCACCGACCAGGTCGCCGCCGTGCTCAGCGACCGGTGCGCCGAAGTCGTCACGCCCGCACCGGAACTCACCTCGACACCGGCGATGTGGCACCTGGGGACGCCGATCTCGGCCACCGTTCCACTGGCCGGGCCGTCCGCGCTGGAACTCGCCGTCGCCCTGCACCCCACCCCCGCCGTCTGCGGTACCCCGACCGGCGCCGCGGCCCGCCTGATCGCCGAGCTCGAGGGCGAGCGCGGCTTCTACGCGGGTGCCGTGGGCTGGTGCGACGCCGACGGCAACGGCGAGTGGATGGTCAGCATCCGCTGCGCCGAACTGTCCGCCGACGGCACCGCCCTGCTCGCGCACGCGGGCGGCGGGATCGTCGCCGCGTCCGATCCGGCCGCCGAATTGGCCGAGACCACCGGCAAGTTCCAGCGCATCCTGGGTCCGCTCGGTATCGCGGATCTGCCCGTCACCGTCGGCTGAGGCCGGCTTCCCCCGAACGAGAGATCGTCATGCCTATCCCCCCGATCGCGCCCTATCCGATGCCCGGCGCCGACGAGTTCACCCCCGCGCAGGTCGACTGGGTCGCCGAGCCAGGGCGCTGCGCGCTGCTCATCCACGACATGCAGCAGTACTTCCTCGACGCCTACGACCTGCACCGCGATCCGGCCCGTACCCTCGTCGCGAACATCGCCCGGCTGCGCGATCGCTGCCACGAACTCGACATCCCGGTGATCTACACGATGCAGCCCGGCAACCAGCACCCGTCCCGGCGCGGCATCCTCGCCGACTTCTGGGGCAGCGGAATGGCCGAGGGCGCCGACACCCAGGTGATCAACGCCCTCGCGCCCGAACCGCAGGACATCCAGGTCACCAAGTGGCGCTACTCGGCGTTCCAGCGCACCGACCTGCGCGAACTGCTCGGCTACTACCAGCGCGACCAGCTCCTGGTCACCGGCGTCTACACGCACATGGGCTGCATGCTCAGTGCCGCCGAGGCGTTCATGGGCGATGTGCGCCCGTTCCTCGTGCACGACGCGACCGCCGACTTCAGCCGCGACGAGCACGTGATGGCGCTGAACTACGTCGCCCGGCGCTGCGGCGCCGTCACCGGTACCGAAGAGCTGCTGCGCCAGCTGGATCCGGCCCGCGTCGAGGCCGACGCCTGATCCGCGGCCCGCGTCACCGGCGGTTGGCGGTGACGCGGGCCACAATCCGCTACGCGAACAAAACTTAGGCTAACCTACCTTCCGCCGCGGCCCCGCTCATCGAGCCGGGACCGCGCGCGGACGGGTGAGAACGTTGATGAAGGAGTTGCTGTGGGCTCGGTGGAACGGGACGACGTGAGCGCCGAACATCCCGGATTACCGCTCACCGGAGCGCAATTGGGCATCTGGAACGCCCAGCGCCTCGACCCCGACTCGCTCAGCTACATGGTCGGCGAGGTCCTCGAGATCGCCGGGCCCGACGCGATCGATGTGGCGCTGCTGGACACCGCGATTCGCCGCACCATCGCCGAAACCGACACGATGCGACTGCGTTTCGCCGAGACGCCCGACGGGCCACGGCAGCGCATCACCGACCACGAGCCGGAGCTGCGCCCACTGGTCGATCTGCGCGGTGAGGCCGACCCGTTCGCCGCCGCGCACCGCCTGGTCGCCGCCGAGCGCACACGTTCGGCCACCGCGTGCCGGGCGATGGTCGACCGGCAGCTCTACACCTACACGCTGCTGCGCCTCACCGACACCGACGTGTGGTGCATCCAGCTCTACCACCACCTGATCATCGACGGCTACAGCGCGGCCATGGTCTCGCGCCGGGTCGCCGCGCACTACACCGCGCTGCGCCGCGGCACCGACGTGCCGCGCCTGCGCTGGGGCTCGATCGAAACATTGGTGGCCGAGGACCTCGACTACCGTGCGAGCCAGGCACATCAGCACGACCGCGAGTACTGGCGCGACCGGCTCACCCCGCTGCCGCCGCTGGACGGGCGCGGGGCCGCGCCCGAGGGCGTGGTCGAGCGGACCCACGAGGTGCGCGCGATTCTGGACGCCGGCCTGATGGACCGCGTCAAGACGGCGGCGACGGCGGCCGGGATCACCTGGGCCGACGTGCTCGTCGCCGGGTACGTGGGGTTCATCCACCGGGTGCTCGGCGAGACCGATGTGGTGATCGCGCTGCCGGTGATGGCGCGCGTCGGCAAGACCGCCCTGACCACCCCGTCCATGGCCGTCAACGTGCTGCCGCTGCGGGTGCCGGTGTCCAGTCAGGATCGCCTCGGCGATCTCGGTAAGCGGGTGGCCGACGCGCTGCGGGAGATGCGCGCCCATCAGCGTTTTCGCGGTGAGGACCTGGCCCGCGAGTTCGGCGGCGCGCAGACCGGCGCCCTGCTGCACGGCATCGGCATCAACCTCAAGGCGTTCGACTTCGCCCTCGATTTCGACGGCGCCACCGGCACGCTGCGCAATGTCGCCGGCGGCCCGCCGGAGGACCTCGGCCTGACCGTCACTCCGCTGTCGGAGGACCGGGTCCAGCTCGGCTTCGAGGTCGACGCCCGATCGCTGGACGAGGCGACGGTCCGGCGGCGGATGGACGCGCTGGTCGCGCTGCTCACCGAGCTGGTCGACGCGGACAAGCCGATCGGCGCGATCAGCCTGTACCCGAACGGATTCGGCGCTGATCGAGCCGGGACCGCACTGCCCGGCGCACCCGAGGACACCGTCGAGGTCTTCGACCGCATGGTCGCGGCGCACGCGGACGACATCGTGCTGGTCGACGGCGCCGAGCGGCTCACCGCCGCCGAACTCGGCGCACGCGTGCATCGACTGGCCCGGTACCTGCGGGCGCACGGCATCGGCCCCGAGGACATCGTCGGCATCGCGCTCCCCCGCTCGGTGGACCTGGTGGTCGCCCTGCTGGCGGTGCGGCACGCGGGCGCGGCGTTCCTCATGCTCGACCTCGGCCATCCCGCCCAGCGGCTGACCGACATCGTCGACGACGCAGCCCCGGTACTGATCCTCACCGACGACGCTGTCGCGGACACCGTATTCGCCGGGATCGCCGGCAGGCCCGCGCGCGTGGTGGCCTCCACCCGGTCGAGCGCGCCCGCCCCGATCGCCGATGTGGGGCGCGGCGCGACGACGTTGATCCGGTTGTCGAACAGCGGTGTTCGGGCGACCGTCGCATGCCTCGCCGACGGTCCGCTGTCCGAGACCGAACTCGCGGCGCCGCGCCGGGCGGAGCACCTTGCTTACGTCGTGTACACCTCCGGGTCCACCGGCAAGCCCAAGGGTGTGCAGATCTCCTGCGGCGCGATGGCACATCTGCTGCACCATCACCGATCGACCGTGTACGCCGACACCGCCGCACGCGTGGGCGGGCGGCAACTGCAGGTCGCGCACACCTACTCCTTCGCCTTCGACGCGGCGCTGGACCAGTTGCTGTGGTTGTGGTGTGGGCATCGGGTCCACCTGTACGACAGTGACATCCAGAAGGACGCGGCGGCGCAGCTCGCGGCGTTGCGCGCCGATCGCATCGATGTCGTCGACACCACGCCCTCGATGGCCGCGGCCCTGATCGACAACGGGCTGCTCGGCAGCGCGCATCGGCCCGAGCTGCTGCTGCTCGGTGGCGAGGCGACCCCACCCGCGCTGTGGTCGGCGATCGTCGCCTCGACGGTGCCCGCCCGCAACATGTACGGCCCGACGGAGGCCACCGTCGACGCGCTCAGCGCGGCGGTGACCGGCCCGCTCCCCCACGTCGGTGGTCCGCTGGCGGGCACCCGGGCGTATCTGCTCGACGGTGCGCTGCAACTCGTCCCCGACGGCGAGGTCGGCGAAGTGTATTTGGCCGGTCCGCAATTGGCGCGTGGCTACCTCGGTCGTGTCGCGGTGACGGCGGACCGTTTCGTCGCCGACCCGTTCGTGCCGGGCGAGCGCATGTACCGCACGGGCGACCGGGCACGCTGGCTGCCCGGCCAGGGCTACGACTACCTCGGGCGCGCCGACGCCCAGATCAAAGTGCGCGGCTACCGCGTGGAATTGGGCGAGGTCGAGGCCTCGCTCGGCGCGCTGCCCGGGGTGGCCGCCGCGGCCGCCACCATCCGCAAGTCCGGTGACAGCACCCGATTGGTGGGCTACCTGGTCCCGGAAGCGGGCCGCGCCCTCGAACCCGACGCGCTGCGACACCGGCTGACCACCTTGGTCCCCGATCATCTGGTGCCCTCGGCGCTCGTGATCCTCGCCGCCCTGCCCACCACCGTCAACGGCAAACTCGACCGCGCGGCCCTGCCCGCACCCCAGTTCACCTCGACCGGACGTCCGCCCCGCACCGAGCGGGAGCGAGCGTTGTGCGCAGTCGTCGCCGAGGCGCTCGGCCTGCCAGAGGTGAATGCCACCGACGATTTCTTCGGGCTCGGCGGCGACAGCATCACCGCCATCGGCGTGAGCAGCCGCCTGCGCGCCCTCGGCTGGGAAGTCCAGCCGAAAACCCTGCTCGCCCAGCGCGATCTGGCCGGCATCGCCGCTGCCGCCCAGCAGTCCGCCCCCGAGGCGGCCCCCACACCGGACGAGGCGACGGGCCCCATCCCGATCCCACCCATGGTGGCAGCGCTCCTGGCAGCGAATTCGAGCCCAGACGCTGTCGCCGGGTACGCCCAGTGGACCGCCCTGACCCTGCACGAGGACCTCACCCTCGACCACCTCACCACCGGCCTGCAAACCCTGCTGGACCGGCACGACGCCTTGCGCCTCGTCCTGCGCGGTGCGGACTCCGACCCCCGGCTCGAGGTCGCGGGCGTCGGCACCGTTCGCGCGGCGGACCTGAGACGCGAACTGGTGCTCGATGAGCCGCGTCCAGCCGACGGCGCACGTGACACCCCCCTGGCCGGATGTGGTGCGGTCGACGCGTCCGACGAACGGCGCGGGACGGAGACCGGGGAGACGACTCGGACCACCGAAATCTCCGGCGCTCCACCAGAGGTCGAATTCCCAGACACGCCGAGTGGAGCCGGCGCCGCCGGGACCACATCCCGTGCGGCGGCCGCCGACGTGGCGGCACACCGGGAGCGAGCGGCTGCCGCAAGGCCCGTCGAAGGCACCCCGGTGCCCGACTCTTTCAACACCTCGAATGCCGGGCCGCAACGCATCGATGCGACGGCGACCAGGTCGATTACATCGTCGCCACCGGACCACACAGCTGCGGATCCGGATTCGCCGATCGTGGCGACGGCGGTCGGCCTCGCCGCCGAATTGGATCCCACGGCGGGGATTCAGCTTCAAGCGGCATTGGTGCGCACCACGCCGGGGACGCCCGACAAACTCGTACTGGTCGCGAATCACCTGGTGGTGGACGGGGTTTCGTGGCGCATCCTGGTGCCCGAGCTGTACGAGGCGTGCGCGGCTGCCCGCGACGGGCGTTCGGCACGGCTGTCCACGAAGGGAAGTTCGTGGCGGCGCTACGCCACGCTGCTCGCCGAGTCCGGGACCGCGGGCGACTACCGCCCGGAGCTGGCGCACTGGGAGCACGCGCTCGGCGACGACACCGTCCCGCCCCTCGGTGACCGTCCGCTCGACCACACAGTCGACCGCGTCGAGACCGCCGAGCAGACGCGAACTTTCGCCGATCCGGCGGTGTCGGAGGCGCTGCTGACCACGCTCCCCGCCGCCTACCGGGTGAAGCCCGACGAGGTCTTGCTGGCGGCCTTGATGCTGGCGATCAATGCCTGGCGGCGTGAGCGCGGCGAGGCGCTGGAGCCGGGCAGGCCCGTCACCGTCGAGGGCCACGGACGCGAGCCGCTGCGGCCCGACACCGACTTCGCCGGCACCGTCGGCTGGTTCACCAGCGAGTTCCCGGTGTGGACGCCCGCCACGGGCGTCGACGACGCGGCCGGCCTGGCCGAGGCGCTGGCCGGCGGTGCGGCGGCGGGGCGGCTGCTGCGCGCGGTCAAGGAGGCCAAGCGGGCCGTGCCCGGCAACGGTGTCGGGTACGGGGTGCTGCGCCGGCTCGATCCGGAGACCGCGCCGCGCTTCGCCGACCAGCGCGCGCCGGAAGTCCTGCTCAACTACCTGGGCCGGTTCGGTGGCGGCGGCGCCGCGGGCTGGAGCCTGCCCGAAGACGACCCGTTCGCGGTGACCGAGCCACTCGAGAAGGCACTCACCGAGGTGCTCGCGCTCAACATCTTCGTACACGAACAGGCAGGCGCGGCCCGCTTGGCGGTGGAGTGGACCGCGGCGGGCCGGATTCTCGGCGCTGACCGGGTGGCCGAACTCCAGCGGCACTTCGCGCTGGCGCTGGAAGCCTTCGCCGCGCACGCGATGCTGTTCCCCGGCGGGCTCACCCCCTCGGACTCCGGCGTGCCCGTCGACCAGGACACCATCGACGCGCTGGAGGCCACGCACGGCCCGCTGGCCGACCTCCTGCCGCTCTCGCCGCTGCAGGAAGGGCTGCTGTTCCACGCGATTCGCGACGGCGCCGAGGATGTCTACACCTTGAGCGCGCGCGTCGACCTGCACGGACCGCTGGACAGTGCCCGGTTGTCGGCGGCGTTCGACACCGTCGTCGGCAGGCACCCCACGATGGCGGCCGCCTTCCACTACGAGGGGCTGGATCAGCCGGTGCAGGCCGTGCCCCGCGCGGTCAGCATGCCCTGGCGCGAGGTCGACCTGTCCGGACTGCCGGAGCGCGCGGCACGAGCCGCTGCCGATCTGCTGGAAGCCGAGGCGACGCGGCACCGGTTCGCGGTGGATCGGTCGCCGATGTTGCGCGCCACCATGATCCGGATGCCCGGTGACGCGCACCGCCTGGTGCTCAACACCCACCACCTCGTGATCGACGGCTGGTCGACCCCGATCGTGCTGCGCGAGGTCCTGGCCGCCTACCACGGCGACGAACTGCCGCCCGCCGCGTCCTACCGCGACTACCTGGCCTGGATCGGCACCCGCGATCGCGCGGCCGTCCGCGCGGCCTGGTCGGAACGGCTCGCCGGGCTCGACGCACCGACGTTGGTCCGCGCCGACACTTCGCTCGAACGAGAATTCCGGCAGTGGCGGGTTCCGCTGCCCGCCGCACTCGCCGCCGAGCTGGCCGAACTCGGCCGCCGTCGCGGCCTGACGATGAACACCCTGGTCCAGGGCACCTGGGCGCTGGTTCTCGCCGCGCTCACCGGCCGCACCGACATCGTGTTCGGCGCGACGGTCTCCGGGCGCCCCGCCGAACTGCCCGGCGTCTCGGGCATGGTCGGCCTGTTCGCCAACACCGTGCCGGTGCGCTGTGCCTTCGACCCCGACCGGGCACTGCTCGACCAGCTGGCCGAACTGCAGGAGAACCAGTTCGCCATGCAGGAATTCGACTACGCGGGACTGGCGGAGATCGAACGGATCGCGGGCCTCGGCACGCTCTTCGACACCCTCGTCGCCTTCGAGAACTTCCCCAATTCGGGTCCGGGACAGCCCGATTCGCACGAACTGCGGCGCGGCGAGTTCCACAACCACGGCAACACCCACTACCCGCTGACCCTCATCGCCCCGCCGGGCGACCACCTGGAACTGGTGATCTGGCACGACCGCGCCGCCGTCCACGACAGCACGCTGCCCCGCATCGCCGACCGGATCACCGCGATCCTGACCGCCGTCGCCACCACGGCGGACGTCCGACCGGCCCAGTTCATCGAGCCCCTGACACCGGCCCCGACCGTCGCCTGGCCTGCCACCGCCGCGTCGGACTTCGGCACAGCACCGACAGCCGCTCCGTCGGCGCCGGCCGCGAGCCTCGCACCGGCCGCTGATCACTCGGCGACCTCCCCCGCCTCGCCCGCGGGCCGCGCCACGACACCGACAGCGGCCTGCACAACCACGAGTTCCATACCCCCCGCCGCGCGGCGAGCTGGAACCTACCGGGCAGGTGCGTGGAGTGACGCCGGCTCCGCAGCGCTGCAACAGGACCCGCGGGGCACCACCCTCGCCGACTGGGGCCGCCCTGTCGCTCCTGCGACTCCGGCGATCACCGCCGAGGGCGTCACCATCGACTTCCAGGAGTTCGAGGCGAAAGCCAATCGCCTTGCCCGGTGGCTCGTCTCGCGCGGCGTCGGCCCCGAAATCGTGGTCGCCGTCGCCATGCCACGGACCATCGACTCGGTCGTCACCGCGCACGCGATCAGCCGGGCAGGCGGCGTCTACCTGCCGGTGGACCCGGAGCAGCCCGCGCAGCGCGTCGAGAAGATCCTCGACACCGCCTCTCCCGCACTGGTTCTCAGCTCGCTCGACGAGGCCGACACCAGCGGCTTCGCCGAGACACCGCTCACCGACGCCGACCGGCTCGCCCCGCTGCGTCCCGCGAACACCGCGTGCCTGCTGTTCACCTCCGGCTCCACCGGAACGCCGAAGGGCGTGAGCCTGTCGCACGCGGCGATCGTCGCGACCTTCACCTGGCTGCAGCGCGAATGCGGGTTCGGCCCCGGCGACACGATGCTCTACCGCACCCCGCCGATCTTCGACGCCTCGCTCATGGAGATGTTCCTGCCGCTGCACGTCGGCGCCCGCATCGTGCTGGCCAGGCCCGGCGGCCACCGCGATCCCTACTACCAGGCCGAGCTCATGCGCGCGGAGCGGGTGACCGCGATGTGGATGACCACGTCCATGCTGACCGTGCTCGCCGAAGAGGCCGACCTGTCCGGCTGCACCGACCTGCGCTGCGTACTCACCGGCGGTGAGGTCCTGCCGCCCGCCACCGCCCAGCGCGTGCGGGCGCTCACCGGCACCGCCGTCTACAACTTCTACGGCCCCACCGAGGCCGCGATCGGCTTCACCTTCCACGAGACCGTCGACGCCGACACCACTTCGGTGCCGGTGGGCGCGCCCGCCGACGCCGTCCGCATTCTCGACGACCGGCTGCGCCCGGTGCCCGAGGGCACCGTCGGCGAGCTCTACATGACCGGTGTGCGGCTGGCTCGCGGCTACCTGGCCCGTCCGGATCTGAGCGCGGCGGCCTTCGTCGCAGACCCCGGCGGCAACGGCGAAAGGATGTACCGCACGGGCGATCTGGTGCGGATGAACCCGCACGGAGAACTCGAGTACGTCGGCCGCACCGACAGCCAGGTGAAGCTGCGCGGCCAGCGCATCGAACTCGGCGACATCGAATCGGCCCTGCTCGGCTGTGCCGGGGTGGCCCACGCGGTGGTGCTGCTGCGCGAGGACACCCCGGGCGATCAGCGCCTGGTCGCCTATCTCGTCGCGAGCTCCGGCAGCACGCTCGACACCACAGCGGTCCGCGCACAACTCCGAGAAGCGCTCCCCGCGTACATGATTCCGTCCGCGTTCGTGGTGCTCGACCACGTGCCGCGCACCGCGACCGAGAAGATCGCCCGCCGGGATCTTCCCACGCCGGAGTCCGTCGCCGCTGCGCCACGTCACGGGTCGGCGCGGTCCGCGCCCGGTTCGGCCGACCCAGGCGCCACGGTCGACGCACTCGGCGCGAGCGGCACCGGCGGCGCGGCCGGCGCTGTCGACCCACTCAGCGCGGTCGCGGTGGACCGCACGGTTGGCACTGCCGACCCAGTCGGCACAGGCGCGGCGGGCAGCACGGTTGGCACGGGCGCGGCGGAAGCGGTTGGCGCAGTCGACCCCCTTGGCGCGGGCGGCCCGACGCCGGGCGGGGAGACGATCGACACCATCCGCGCGGCGATGGCGGCGGTGCTGTCGATCGACGACATCGGCGCCGACGACGACTTCTTCGAGCAGGGCGGGCACTCGCTGCTCGCGGTGCGTCTGGTCGGCCGCCTGACCCGCGCGGATCTGCCGGTGGTGCTCGACGACGTCTTCACCGCGCCCACCCCGCGCGGGCTCGCTGCACGCGTCGGCGCGGTCGATCCCGGCGCGCGCCGACCCGCGGACGGCTTGGCCGGTGTGGGCAGGCGCCTCGAACCGGTGCTCGAACTGCGCGCCGAAGGTTCGGCCCCGCCGCTGTTCTGCATCCACCAGATCGGCGGCACCGCATGGAAATACGCGCCGCTGGCCCGCCTGCTGCGCGCCGACCGTCCGATCATCGGCCTGCAGATGCCCCAGCTCACCGCACCGGATACGCCGACGCGCACGCTCGACGACCTGGCCCGCTTCTACCTCGACGCCGTGCGCCGCATCCAGCCGCACGGCCCCTACCACCTGCTGGGGTATTCGCTGGGCGGCAACATCGCCCACGCCATGGCCGCCATCCTGGAAGCCGAGGGTGAACAGGTCGGCTTCGTGGGTCTGCTCGACTCGCATCCGCTCTCGAACCTGACCGACCGGGCAGCCGCGACGCTCGCCGATCCCTCCGGTATGGAGGCGCTCGTACCCGAAATCGGTGAGTACCCCGCCGAATTGGCGGCGGTGGTGGTCCATGCCGCGACCGAGCTGTTGCGCATGGTCACCGAGTCGGAGTCGCCGAGCTACAGCGGCCCGATGGCCCTGTACTGCGCCGACAACGGTCTGGAACCCGAACGCGTGCACGCCCAGCTCACCGGGTGGCAAGCCGCAGGCGCGCACCTGGTGATCCGGCGACTTCCCTACACACACAACGAGATCGCGATGCCGGCCGGTTGGCCCGAGGTCGCCGCGCTCCTCGACGTGGATCCCGCGATCCGCACCTGATCTTCCACTGGAAAGAAAGAAGGAAACACTCCATGTCAGCGCACCGAATGACGGCACGCATGCGTGCCGCCGTCGCACTCCTGATCGTCGCGGTGACCGCGACGGCCGTGGGCTGCGGCACCTCCACCTCCGACGAGGCCGCCGACACCGGCACCCGCCAGGTGGAAACCGCCAAGGGCCCGATCACCGTGCCCGCCGACCCGCAGCGCATCGTGGTCCTCAACGGCGCACTCGCCGGCTTCCTGTTCGACCTCGACGCGAAGGTGAAGGCCGCGGACCCGCGCATTCTCGGCGTCACCCTCGGCGCCGGCGAGTTCCCGCCCGCCTGGGCCGCCGACGCCAAGGAGCAGGGCGTCGAAGCGGTGCCCTCCGGTGACGACCTGAACCTCGAGTTCATCGCCGCCCAGCGGCCGGACCTGATCATCGGCGGCGGCCCCGGCTTCCCCGGCCTGCAGACGATCAAGAACTACGACAAGCTCAGCGCCGTGGCGCCCACCGCCCTGGTGCCCTCCGACCTCGCCAACTGGCAGGACCAGCTGAAGACGGTGGCCGACTTCGTGAACCGTCCCGAGAAGGTGGACACCATGATCACCGCCTACAACGACAGGGTGCAGGAGGTGAAGGCCGCGCTGAAGGTGCCGCAGGGCGCCGCGGCGGTGATGCAGTCCCAGGCCGACGGCA
Source organism: Nocardia neocaledoniensis (assembly GCF_003182135.1). Classification (GTDB taxonomy): domain Bacteria; phylum Actinomycetota; class Actinomycetes; order Mycobacteriales; family Mycobacteriaceae; genus Nocardia; species Nocardia neocaledoniensis. Next base: position 60,870 of record NZ_QGTL01000003.1, read on the forward strand.
AGCCCGTCCTGCTGGCCCCCAACACCCCGCTGTCCAACCTGCTCGCCGCGGTCGGCTTCACCATCGACGACAAGATCGAGGCGAAGGCGGGCAACCCGCCCCGCACCCAGGCCGGTGACTGGGTCACCTTCAGCCCCGAACTGCTGAGCACCGTGGTCGACGCCCCCAACCTGTTCGTCCTGCTCCTCGACGGCGGCCGCGACATCCCGCAACTGAAGGCCGACCCGGCCCTGGCCATCCTGCCGGCCTTCCAGCAGAACCAGGTCTACGAGCTCCCCGCCGCCAGCAAGCGCCCCGACTACCGCCAGGCCATGGCCACCCTGGACCTCCTGGCCGAACGCTTCAAGAAGTAGCCGCAGACGATCGCGTCACATGCTCACCCCGTCCACCGGAACACCGGCGGGCGGGGTGTTCGCGTTCACGGTCATTCCCACGGGTCGATGACGTGTACGCCGGTCGCACGGACTGCCCCGTCACGGGTGGCGATGCTCATTCCCGCGGCCTTGGCGGTGGCCGCGATATACCCATCGGAGCGGCCGATCGCTATACCCATGGCACGTGCGGCGGCCATGAGCTCGGCGTATGCCGCCGCTTCTGCCACATCGAACGGAAGTACCCGCTTCGCGAACAAGGGCATGATCCGCGTTTCGAACCGGTCGCGCATTCGCTCTCGCCGAGCTCCCGCGGGCATCGCGGCCAAGCCGTAGCGGATCTCGGCCACGGTGACGGCCGAGAGACAGAGCGTGCGAAACGGGGTCGCGTCCAGCCAGGCGATGACGCGCGCATCAGGCGCCTTGCGCATGGTCTCGGAGATGACGTTGGTGTCGAGAACGATCACTAGTCGAACTCCAGTGGCTCGGCGGGTGTGCGGTCACGCTCGTTGATCAGGTCGTATTCGTCGTCGGTCAGTTCGAAGTCGCGGCCGATATCGGCCAGGAGCGAGCCGAGCTTGATGTCTTCGTCGGGTTCCGGCGTCACGGCGTCGGTCAGGATCGCACGCACCTCGGCTTCGGTACTCCGGCCGTTGGCCGCAGCGCGCAGACGTAAGCGGTCGCGCACGTCGTCGGGTAGATCGCGCACTGTCAATCGAGCCATCCCGCTCACCCACTCCAGGAAATGACGCCATCGGCGCCATTGACTTCATTGACCTCAATACTAGCGCGAGGCGGTCCCGCGGCAACGCGAAGGGCCCTTGCTGTTCCAGAGAACGGCAAGGGCCCTTTTGGGTGCGTGCTTACAGCGCCTTCAGTTCCTCGGTGACCGCGCCGACGGACTTCTTGGCGTCGCCGAACAGCATGGAGGTGTGGTCGGCGTAGAACAGCGGGTTGTCGATGCCGGCGAAGCCGGAGTTCATCGAACGCTTCAGGACGATGACGCTCTTGGCCTGGTCGACGTTGAGGACCGGCATGCCGTAGATCGGGGACGAGGAGTCCTCGCGGGCGGCCGGGTTGGTGACGTCGTTGGCGCCGATCACCAGCACCACGTCGGTGCGGTTGAACTCGCCGTTGATGTCGTCCATTTCCTTCATTGCGTCGTAGGAGACCTCGGCCTCGGCCAGCAGCACGTTCATGTGACCGGGCATGCGACCGGCGACCGGGTGGATCGCGTACTTGACCTCGACACCCTTGCCCTCGAGCAGGGACGCCATCTCCTTGACCGCGTGCTGGGCCTGCGCGACGGCCATGCCGTAGCCGGGCACCACGATGACCTGGTTGGCGTAGGCCATCTGGATCGCGGCGTCGGCCGCCGAGGTCGCCTTGGCCTGCTTGTTCTCGCCACCGGCGCCGCCACCGGCCGCACCGCCGCCGCCACCGAAACCACCGGCGACGATGGCCGGGATGGAGCGGTTCATGGCCTTGGCCATCAGGTTGGTCAGGATGGTGCCGGACGCGCCGACGATCATGCCCGCCACGATCATCGCGGTGTTGTTCAGCGCCAGACCCGCGGCCGCGGCCGACAGACCCGTGAGGGCGTTGAGCAGCGAGATGACGACCGGCATGTCCGCGCCGCCGATGGGCAGCACGACCATCAGGCCGAGCACACCGGCCAGCACCAGCAGCCCGATCATCCACAGCTGCGAGACGCCACCGTTGTCGGCGCCGAGGCCGATCACCACGGCGCACACGATCGCGCCGACGAGCAGCAGCAGGTTCAGCGGCTGCTGCAGCTTGCCGATGCCGATCGGCTTGCCGGACAGGATCTCCTGCAGCTTGGCGAAGGCGATGATCGAGCCCCAGAACGAGACCGAACCGATCACCGCGGCGAACAGCGAGCCGATGATGATGTGGATGTTGGGCTCGTCGTGCAGCGCGGAGAAGCCCGAGCTGTCGATGAACTCGGCCCACGCGATCAACGCGACGGTGCCACCACCGACACCGTTGAACGCCGCGACCAGCTGCGGCATCTCGGTCATCTTGGTGCGCACGGCGGGCGGAACACCCAGTGCCACACCGACGACCAGGCCGGCGCCGATCAGGATCCAGTTGATCATGTCCGCGTGCCGCACCGAGATCAGCGTGGCGATCACGGCGATGGCCATGCCGACCGCGGCGATCTGGTTGCCGCGCACGGCGGTCTTGGGACCGGTCAGGCCCATCAGGCCGTAGATGAACATGGAGAAGGCCACGATGTAGAGGCCGTTGACCAGGTAGGTCATGTTGTCGACTGCGTGCATCACTCGGCCGCCTTCTTCTTACCCTTGAACATGCCGAGCATGCGGTCGGTGACCACGAAGCCACCGATGACGTTCAGCGTTCCGAACACCACGGCGACGAACAGGATCACCTGCACCAGCAGCGACGGGTCCTTGACATTGCCCAGCGTCACCAGCGCACCGAGCACCACGATGCCGTGGATGGCGTTGGTGCCCGACATCAGCGGGGTGTGCAGGGTGTTGGGCACCTTGGAGATGACGGCGAATCCGACGAAGCCGGACAGCACGAGAATCGCGATATTGGCGAGAAGTTCGGTGTACATCAGGCTTCCACCTCACGGGTGACACAGGAATCGGCCAGCACCTGATCACTGAAATCGGGCGCGAGCTTGCCGTCGACCAGCATCAGTTCCAGCAGCGCGGCGATGTTCTTGGAGTACAGCTCCGAGGCGTGCTCGGGCATGGTGGCCGGCAGGTTCAGCGGCGAGGCGATGGTCACCTCGTGCTTGACGACGACCTCGCCGGGCTCGGTGAGTTCGCAGTTGCCGCCGGTCTCCCCGGCCAGGTCGACGATCACGCTGCCGGGCTTCATGCCCTCCACGGCGGCGGCGGTGACCAGGCGCGGCGCGGGACGGCCGGGCACCAGCGCGGTGGTGATCACCACGTCGAAGCCCTTGATCGCGTCCTCGAGCGCCTGCTGCTGCTTGGCCTTCTCCTCCTCGGTGAGTTCGCGGGCGTACCCGCCCTCACCGGCGGCGTCGATGCCGAGGTCGAGCCACTGGGCGCCGACCGAACGCACCTGGTCGGCGACCTCGGGACGCACGTCGTAGCCGGTGGTGCGGCCGCCGAGCCGCTTGGCCGTGGCCAGCGCCTGCAGACCGGCCACGCCGACGCCGAGCACCAGCACCGTCGCCGGCTTCACGGTGCCCGCCGCGGTGGTGAGCATCGGGAAGAACCGGGTCGATTCCGACGCGGCGAGCAGCACGGCCTTGTAGCCGGCCACGTTCGCCTGCGAGGACAGCGCGTCCATCACCTGCGCGCGCGAGATGCGCGGAATCGCTTCCACCGCGAAGGCCTGCACGCCGGCGGACTTCAGCGCGCCGATCTGGTTGTCGGCGTTGCGCGGTGCCAGGAACCCGATCAGCGTCTGCCCGGAGGACAGCTTGGCCACCTCGGCATCGCTGGGCGGTGCCACCTTCACGACGACCTCGGCGGACCACGGGTCACCGATGGTCGCGCCCGCCTCCACATAGGCGGCGTCGGGAATGAGCGCGCCGAGGCCCGCCCCGGCTTCCACGACCACCTCGACGCCCTGCTTGGTCAGGGCGGGGATGATCTTGGGCACCAGAGCGACCCGCCGCTCACCCGCGCCGGACTCGCGAACGACTCCGACACGCGCGCCGCGCGGCGAACCCTCGCCAACGTTTTGCGTTGTCTCCACTAGTCAGACTTCCTTTTCGTGCTGGCTTCGAGCCTGGGAACAACGGGTCAGCCGACATTACTTACGAGTAAGTTCGGCTGAAATCCTCGCAACTGTACTCGGCTCGCGGTGAGCCTAGCCGAGATGCCCGTCACAGCGGAGTGCTGGACAGCGGAACCCCGAATCGGACAGAGCCGACCTGTTTCGCCAAGTTGACGCCCCTTCTTGCCGTCGGACGCGGGTCCGCGTCCATGATCAGATTCGTCGCCGCAGGTAGGGCCGGACAAGAACGCACACCGTGGTGGGCTACTTACCTCCGGGTCCGAATCCTGGTCGAACGACCGGGTAACCGGCCGGACGTGACGCGCGTCATGCCCACACCGTAGGGTCGAGGCTGTGAACGACTGCGTCTTCTGCCGGATCGTGGCGGGTACCGCGCCGGCGACCAAGGTCTTCGAGGACGACGCGGTCTGCGCCTTCCTCGACATCCGGCCGATCACCCGCGGGCACACGCTCGTCGTCCCCAAGCAGCACGCCACCGAGCTCGACGATCTCGATCCCGATCTCGGCGCGCAGGTCTTCCGCACCGGCCATCGGCTCGCGCGCGCCCTGCGCCGCGGCGGCCTGGCCAGTGACGGCGCCAATCTCGTGCTCAACGACGGCACCGCCGCCTTCCAGACCGTCGGCCATGTGCACCTGCACGTGGTGCCGCGCAGACACGGTGACAAACTCAGCTTCGCGAAAGGCTTCCTGTTGCGGCGTCCGCACGACACCGAGTCGACCGCGGCAGCGATCCGCGCCGGACTCACCGCGCTGGCCCGAGCAGAAGGAGCACAGGGATGACCGAACGCACACCCGACCGCGAGCAGCTCACCGATCTGCTCGCACAGCAGTGGGAGGCCATCGGCAACCTGGTCGCCGATCTGGACGAGAACGCTTGGCGCAGGCCCTCGCCGCTGCCGGGATGGACACTGTTCGACGTGGTCGCGCACGTGGTCGGCACCGAGTCCTGGCTGCTCGGCGAGACCCCGCCGCCGCATGATCCGTTGCGGCCCAAGACCGATGTGCGCACCCTGCCGCACGTGCGCAACGAGGTCGCTGTGCTCAACGAGATCTGGGTCGACCGGCTGCGCCCGCTCTCGGGCAAGCGGCTGCTCGCCCTGTTCGACGAGGTGACCGATCGCCGGCGGGCGGCGCTGGCCGCCATGGACGAGCAGGCCTGGCGGACGCCGACGGTGTCGCCGGTCGGGCAGGTGCCCTACGGGCGGTTCATGCGGGTGCGGCTGTTCGACTGCTGGATGCACGAACTCGATCTCGCCGACGGGATCGGCCGCGCCGTCGCCGAGGGTGGCGAGCGCGCCGAGATCGCCTACACCGAACTCACCATGGGCCTCGGCCGTCCGCTGGTGAAGGGCGCCAAGGCGCCGGAGGGGTCGCGGGTCACCATCGAGCTCACCGGCGCGGTGCCGAGGCGGATCAACCTGGCGGTGATCGACGGGCGCGGCGCGGTCCTCGACGAGGCCGACGGAGAGCCCACCGCGACGATCGGCCTGGACTCCGGGCTGTTCGCGCGGCTGCGCGGCGGCCGGACCACCGCCGACGCGCACCGCGACCAGATCACCCTCGACGGCGACACCGCCCTCGGCGAGCGCCTGGTGCGGAATCTGGCCTTCACCATCTGATGCGCCTGTTCCTGGCGTCGTACCGCTTCGGGGCGTTCGCCGACCGGTTCGCCGAGCTGGTCGGCCCGGCCGCGCGGATCGCGGTGATCCCCAACGCCTGCGACGCGTGGCCCGATGCGTGGTCGGCCGCGGTCACCAGCGATGTGACTCCGCTGCGGCAGCGGGGCTACGCGCCGGAGGTGGTCGACCTGCGCGACTACGCCGGGCAGCCGGGTCAGCTGGAGCGACGGCTGCGCGAGTTCGGCGCCGTGTGGGTGCGCGGCGGCAACACCTTCGTCCTGCGGGCCCAATTCGCCCGCAGCGGAGCCGATTCCGTCCTGCCCGCCCTGCTGCGCGAGGACGCGCTGGCCTACGCGGGCTACTCCGCGGGCGCCTGCCTGCTGGCGCCCTCGCTGCGCGGCCTGGAGACGATGGACGATCCGGCCGAGGTCCTGCCCGCCACCGGCGTCGAAGCACGCTGGGACGGACTGGGATTGGTGGAACGCCGCTTCGTCGTGCATCTCGACTCCGCCACCGATCCCGACGGGGAGGCGCCGCGGCTGCTCGCCCGGTACCGGGACGAGGGGGTCGCGCACTGGGCGCTCACCGATGACGATGTCGTCGTGGTCGCGGACGGGCGCACCGAGGTGCTGCGCGGCGGGTCAGCGGTCGACGGCGACCGGATCCGCTGATCGCTTGCGCCGGAACACGATCCAGCGCATCGCCGAATACATGTACACCGCCTCGCAGGCGCCCGCGAGCAGCCTCGCGACGTGGTACTCCACCCCCAACGCCACCAGACCGGATCCGACGCCGAGGATGAACGCCAGATAATTCACCAGCACCACCACCGCGTACACCACGGCCTGCTTGCCCATCGGGGCATGGGAGTGGAAGTTGAAGGTGCGGTTGAGCAGGAAGGCCAGGCCGAACGCGGCGATGTAGGCCAGCGAGATCGACAGCGACACCGGCAGGTCGAGCCCGTCGTGCAGCAGGGTCAGCAGCAGCAGGTCGACGCCGAAGGTGAAGCTGTTGATGAGCGCGAAGCCGAGCAGGGTCGGGGGGACGATCCGGTCCAGCCCGAACGGCAGCCGGGCGACGACCGCCTCGCACCAGCGGGTGAACCGGTCGGCGATCGAGTCGGTGACACCCGCGTGCTGCTCCACGCGGCCCAGCCTGCCAGCGCCAGGTGACGCCAGGGTGAGCTGAAGGCGAACGGCGGCCGCTGCGCCGCGGCGTTCAGCGGCGCAGGGCGATGGCCCGCGCTCGCGCCGATTCGCCGCCGGGCGCCGGACGCTGATCCAGCGTCGCCCAGACGCTCAGGCACCGGCGGCGGGTGAACTCGTCGGCCTCGGTGAGCAGGGCGTCCCGCAGCAGGGTGGGGTCGGCCGTCCACTCCGCGGCGATGTCGGCCAGCGCGCGGACACCGAACATGCCGGTCGCTTCCAGCGCCGACAGCCACTGCTCGTGCTCGCCCGCGCGGACGAGGCGCATCGCGTCGGGATCGATGCCCGCGTCGGCGTACTCGGCGGCCAGCAGGGCGGCCACCAGCTCGCTTCGGTCCTGCGGTTCCATCATCTTCCGGCCCTCCCGGCGACAGACGGTGCGACGCGACGTCTCGGAAGAACGCACTGCGCTGAGCGGCACACCGTGGAGCGGAACTCGAAACACGCCGGGTGCCCGGCGGCGAACCGCGGTCGACACACCCGTTACGAGCATTGTGACGGGTTGGACGCCGTATACACCAACCCGGCGCGCTGGATCACAATTCGCCACCATCGGGCATGGTGACCAGCACACACCGGGCAGCCGAGCTGGACGGCCGACCATCGGAGTGTCGTCCGCGGCGAAAATCCTTTGTACCCACGACCGGGAGCCCGACCGGGTTAGCGTTGACGGGTGGACGAGAGCAGGGTTGACCTCGATGCGCTGATTTCCACGGTGTCGGCGGGAGCGGTGGTCGTCGACCCCGATCTGCTGGCCGGCTATCGCCAGGACTGGGCGCGTGATCCCGACGCGGGCACACCGATCGCGGTCGTGCGGGCGCGCGACACCGCGGACGTGTCGGCCACGCTGCGCTGGGCGCACGAACGCCGCGTGCCGGTGGTGCCGCGCGGCGCGGGCTCGGGCCTGTCCGGCGGCGCGACCGCGGTGGACGGCGGGATCGTGCTCAGCACCGAGCTGATGCGCGAGATCCGGGTCGACGCGGTCACCCGGACGGCCGTGGTCCAGCCCGGACTGCTCAACGCCGAGGTGAAGCGGGCCGTGGCCGCCGAGGGCCTCTGGTACCCGCCGGACCCCTCCTCGTTCGAGATGTGCTCGATCGGCGGCAACGCGGCGACCAACGCGGGCGGGCTGTGCTGCGTGAAGTACGGCGTCACCACCGATTACGTGCTGGGCATGGAGGTGGTGCTGGCCGACGGGACCGCGGTGCGGCTCGGCGGACCGCGCCTGAAGGATTCGGCCGGGCTCTCGCTGACCAAACTGTTCGTCGGCAGCGAGGGCACGCTCGGGGTGATCACCGAGCTCACGCTGCGGTTGCTGCCCGCCCAGCCGCCGCAGGCGACGGTGGTCGCGAGCTTCGGCACGCTGACCGCCGCCACCGACGCGATCCTGGCCATCACCTCGGCGCTGCGGCCCGCGATGCTCGAGTTCATGGACACGGTCGCGATCAACGCCGTGGAGGACGAGATGCGGATGGGCCTGGACCGCACCGCGGCCGCGCTGCTCGTCGCCCGGTCCGACGCACCGGGCGAGTACGCCGCCCACGAAGCGCGCACCATCGTGTCGCTGTGCGAGAAGGCCGGAGCGACAGAGGTTTTCGACACCGAGGACGCCGCCGAAGGGGAAGCGTTCACGGCCGCACGGCGATTCGCGATCCCGGCGGTGGAACGGATCGGGCCGCTGCTGCTCGAGGACGTCGGCGTGCCGCTGCCCCGGCTCGGGGACCTCATCACCGGCGTCGCCGCCATCGGGGAACGCCACGACGTGCTGGTGTCAGTGATCGCGCACGCCGGCGACGGCAACACCCACCCGCTGATCGTGCACGACCCGACCGACCCCGACAACACCGCCCGCGCGCACCGCGCCTTCGGCGAGATCATGGACCTGGCCATCGCCCTCGGCGGCACCATCACCGGCGAACACGGCGTCGGCCGGTTGAAGAAGGCGTGGCTGCCCGATCAGGTCGGGCCCGAGGTGATGGCGCTGACCCGTCGCATCAAGGACGCGCTCGACCCCGAGGGCATCCTCAACCCCGGCGCGGTCCTCTAGCGGAACAACCGGCCGAGCGGCCGGGTTAGCATCCGGTATGACCACCAGGCTGGAGCACAACGTCGCCGACACGCGCTACGAGATCTACCACGACGACGTCCTCGCGGGCTACGCCGACTACGCCGAACGCGAGGACACCAAGGTCCGCGACTTCCACCACACCATGACCTTCCCCGAGTACCGCGGCCGCGGTGTGGCCGCCGACGTGGTGAAATTCGGCCTCGACGACTCCCGCGCCAACGGCTACCAGGTCGTCCCCACCTGCTGGTACGTCGAGAAGTACATCGCCGAACACCGCGAGTACGCCGACCTGGTGGCCTAGCTCCGCAGGTGTCGGGCCAGGATCGGGCCGATCACGGACAGGGCCGCGGGGCTGGTGAGGCGGTTGTGTTCGTGGCCGGTCTGGTTGTCGATGATCGTGCCGGTGACGTAGGGGCGCCAGGTGGCGGCGTTGGGTTCGTAGCCGGGGCGGGCGCTGGTGCTGCTGAAGAAGAGCAGGTCACCGTCGTAGAGCTCGGGGCGGTAGGCGGCGGACTCGCGGATCACCTGCTGGTAGTCGGTGTAGAGACGGCGCAGCGTGGCGGGGGTGATGCCGCCGAGCAGGCCCTCGTTGCCGGCGCCGACCTCGTTGTCGGCGCCGGACAGCGGTGCGGCGGGCGCGTGATCCGCCGCGGAATCGGCCGGCGACGCTGGCGGCTCGATTCGATCGGAGGCGGCGTCGGCGCGCACGAGGTGGGCGGCGTCGCGGGCCGCGGCCGGATCGAGTCCGCCGAATTCGGCGAGCAGGGTCTCCGGTGGCGGGAGTTCGGTGGCGCTGGCCGGGTCGACATCGGCGCGCCCGTCGAGGATCGCCAGCAGGTCGACGGCGGCACCGCGGTGCTGGAGTTCGACGGCGACGGCGTGCGCGATCGGTCCGCCCGCGGAATAGCCGAGCAGCCGGTAGGGGCCTGCGGGCTGGATCGCCTGGATCTCGTCGGCGTAGCGGTGCACGCGATCGCGCAGCGGCCGATCGGGCTGTTGGGCCGCGATGCCGGGCGACTGCAGGCCGTAGACCGGGAACCCGGGGTCGAGATGGCCGGGCAGACCCGAGTAGCACCAGGCGACGCCGATCGCGGGGTGCACACAGAACAGGGCGGGTCCGGCGCCTTCGGCCCGCAGCGGCAGGACCGTGCGCAGCGCCGGATCGACGGCCGTGTCGTCGGCGTCGGCGAGGCGCTGGGCCAGCGCGGCGGGTGTGGGATCGCCGAACATCCACTGCACCGGCATGGCGACGCCGAGTCGCTCGCGTAGCTCGGCCACCAGCCGGATGGCGACCATGGAGGTGCCGCCGAGCTCGAAGAAGTTGTCGTCCAAGCCGACTCGCTCGACATCGAGAACCGTTTCGAACGCGGCGACCACGGCGTGCTCGGTGGGCGTCACCGCGGGCCGGTACGGCAGGTCGACCCGATGCACCGGCACCACCGGGTGCACGACCGTTCCCGGCGGCGCGGTCACGTCGAGGTCGCCCAGTGCCAGTTTCGGATTCGCGGTCAGCGCGTCGAGTACGTCGACGAACCGTTCACCGAGGACACGCGCGGTGGACTCCTCGAACAGATCGCGGGCGAAGGTCAGCGTGCCCGAGATCCCGGCGGGCGCGCCGTCGCGGTCGACGTTCTCCGCCAGCATCCACTCCAGATCGAATTTCGCTCCCACGGGCGGCATTTCGAGCGGCTCGACCCGTAGGCCGGGCAGTTCCAGCGGTTCCCGGTCGAAGTTCTGGAAGACCAGCAGCACCTGGAACAGCGGGTGGTGGGCGGTGGACCGGGCGGGCGCCATCACCTCGACGAGCCGTTCGAAGGGCACATCGGCGTTGCCGAACGCGTCCAGGTCGCCGTCCTTGGTCGCGGCGAGCAGACTGTCGAAGGTCGCCTCGGGATGGACGTGGCTGCGCAGCACCAGGGTGTTGACGAACATGCCGACCAGGTCGTCGAGTTCGCCGTCGCCGCGGCCCGCGATCACCGAGCCGATCGACACGTCGGTGGTGTCGGACAGCCGCGCGAGCAGCACGGCGAGCGCGGCGTGGGCCACCATGAACACGCTGACGCCGTGCCAGCGCGCCAGCTCTCCGACCCGCCGCTGGACGGCGGCGTCGATGTCGAATTCCACCAGCCCCGCGCGGTGGGTGAGCACCGCGGGGCGCGGACGGTCGGTCGGCAGCGCCGAGACCTCGGGCAGGCCGTCGAGTGTGGTGCGCCAGTAGTCGAGCTGGCGGTACGCCACGCTGTCGGGATCGTCCTCGGCGCCGAGCAGTTCGTGCTGCCACAGCGCGTAGTCGGCGTACTGCAGCGGCAGCGGTGTCCAGGTGGGCGGCGTGCAGGCCAGGCGGGCCGCGTAGGCGAGGAGCATGTCGCGGGTCAGCGGCGCCAGTGACCAGCCGTCGGAGGCGATGTGGTGCATCGCGACCGCGATCACGGATCGCCGCTCGTCGACGCGCAACAGCGTGACCCGCAGCGGCAGTTCGGTGGTGAGGTCGAAGCCGCGCCCGATCTCCTCGGCCACGCGTTCGTTGATCCGCTCCGGCGCGCAGTCGGCGACCCGCACCGGGATCCGGGCGGCGGCGACCGGCCGGATCTCCTGGTACGGCTCACCGTCGGCGTCGACCGGATACACCGTGCGCAGCGACTCGTGCCGGGCCACCACGTCCATCAACGCCGCCCGCAGGACCTCCGGATCGAGCTCGCCGTCGAGTTCCAGCGCGATCGGCACATTGTGGGCGGCAGAAGTGGGGTCGTACCGATTGAGGAACCACATGCGCCGCTGCGCCGCCGAGAGCGGGAGGCGGTCCGGGCGGTGCCGTGGGCCCGGCCTCGGTCCCGGCGGCGCCGTGGCGGTGCGCACGGCCGAGGCCAGCTCGGCCACCGTCGGCGCGTCGAAGACCATGCGGACCGGCACCCGGGCGTCGAGGGCGGCGCCGAGCCTGGCCGCGATCCTGGTCGCGATCAGCGAGTTGCCGCCGAGTGCGAAGAAGTTGTCGTCCAAGCCGACCCTGGCGACGCCGAGCAGCTCGGCGAAGGTGTCGGCGACGGTCCGCTCGGTGGGGGTCACCGGCGCGCGAAACCGGCCGGACCGCAGATCGGGGGCGGGTAGGGCCCTGCGGTCGAGCTTGCCGTTACCGGTGCGCGGCAGCGCGTCGAGGACAACGAACGCGGTCGGCACCATGTAGGACGGAAGACGCTGAGCCAGCGCTTCTTTCACCGTGTCGACGGTGAAGGCGGCGTCGCGTTCCGGTACGAGGTAGGCGACGAGCAACTCGCCCAGCGCCTCGTCGGCGTGCACCGTCACCACGGCCTGATGCACCGCCGGGTCGGCCGTGAGGGCCGCCTCGATCTCGCCTGGCTCGATCCGCAGCCCGCGCAGCTTCACCTGCAGATCGGAGCGGCCCAGGTATTCGAGGACGTGATTGCGCCTGCGGACGAGATCGCCGGTGCGATACATCCTTTCGCCGCAGGCGTCGCTGCGGACCGGCTGGCCGGCCGACTGGTGCGCCGCGGGACCGGCAGCCGATGCCGCGGGGTCCGCAGCGGATGCCGAAGCGCCGGCCGGTGCGGAGGTCTCGCTGACCGCGGAAGATACTCGGCGCGTGGCTGTTCGGCGCGTGGCTGGTCGGCCCGCCGCGTAGGGGTTCGCGACGAAGCGTGCGGCGGTCAGGTCGGGGCGGTTGTGGTAACCACGGGCGAGGGCGGGGCCCGCCAAGTACAGCTCGCCGACCACGCCGTCAGGGACAGGATGCAGGCGCTCGTCGAGGACCATGGCTACGAGGCCGGGAACCGCGGTGCCGATGGTGATCTCGCATCCGGGACGCAGGGATCCGGTGCCGGTGGCCCAGATGGTCGCCTCGGTGGGGCCGTAGTCGTTGAAGTGGAGGCGCTCCGGCGCGGCCCACCGCTGGACCAGTTCGGGCGGGCAGGGTTCGCCGCCGGTGATGATGGCGCGCAGGTGTTCGTGGTGCACGGTGTCGACCGAGCCGAGCGCCGACGGGGTGAGCGCGATGTGGGTGACCCGCTCGCGGGCGAGCAACTCCCCCAGCTCCGCCCCACCGAACGCGGTCGGCCCGGCGATCACCAGCGTCGCCGCGGCGCCCACGGCGAGCAGCAGTTCCAGCACGGCGGCGTCGAAGCTGGGCGAGGCCACGTGCAGCACGCGGGATTCGGCATTCAGGCCCAGCCGCTCCCGTTGCGCGGCGACCAGATTGGCGAGACCGGCGTGCGTCACGACCACACCTTTGGGGCGGCCGGTCGAGCCCGAGGTGAAGATGACATACGCGGGGTTCGCCAGTCGCGTGGGCCCGCGGAGTTCCGTGGGATCGATCGGCGCGTCCGAGGTACCCGCCGGCTCGCCGTCGCAGGCCGGGTCGTCGAGCATCAACCACCGCACAGCTTCCCCGCCACTCCCCGGACGGTCGCTCGTGATGCCTAGGGTCGCGCCGGAGTCGATGAGTATCTGGGTGATGCGGTCGGTCGGATAGGCCGGGTCGACGGGGACGAAGGGGGCGCCGGTTTTGGCCACGGCCCAGACGGCGAGCACGGAGCCGGCGCTGCGGGTGAGGGCGACGACCACCGGGCGTTCGGGACCCGCACCCGCACGGATCAGGATGCGGGCCAGGCGGTTCGAGTGCCGGTCGAGTTCGCGGTAGGTGAGTTCGGTTGTCCCGTCGACTATCGCGATGCCGTCCGGGTTGCGGGTGGCGGCGGCGCGCAACAGGTCGGGCAGCAGGGCGGGCGGGGCGACGGCGGGTAGCGGCGCACCGGGCAGGATCGTGCGCTCACGCCCGTCGAGGAGATCGATATCGCCCACCGGCACAGCGGGATTCGTGACCACCGCACGCAGAACGCGCAACCAGCGGTCGGCGATCCGCGCCGCGGTGCTCGCGTCGAACAGGTCGGTGGCGTAGCCGAAGCGCGCCGACAGCCCGCCCGCGCCGTCGTCACCGACGGTGACGCTGAGGTCGAAGCGCAGACTGCGCTGCTCGAGCTCGACCGGTTCGACCCGCAGGTCGGGCAGCGTGAACTCGGTGTGGCCGAGATTCTGGAACACCAGCATGACCTGGACGAGCGGGTGCCTGGCGGCCGAGCGCGCTGGATCGAGCAGGTCCACGAGCTGTTCGAACGGCACCTCGGTGTGCGCGAAGGCATCGAGGTCGGTGCGCCGCACGTGCGCCAGCAGGTCGGTGAACGGCATCGCGGCGCCGACCTGGGTCCGCAGCACCACGGTGTTGACGAACATGCCGACCACCTCGTCGAGCTCGGCGATGCCGCGCCCGGCCACCGGCGTGCCGACGGCGACGTCGTCGGTGCCGCCGAGCCGGGCGAACAACACGGCGAGCGCGCTGTGCAGCACCATGAACAGCGAGCAGCGGTTCGTCGCGGCGAGCTGTTCCAGCGCGGCCCGCGTGCGTGCGTCGACGACACGGTGCACGGTGCCCGCGCGCAACGAAGCCACCGGTGGGCGCGGGCGGTCGGCCGGAAGCTCGAGGCGATCCGGCAGCCCGGCCAGCGTCTCGGTCCAGTAGGCGAGCTGACGGGCGGCCAGCGAGTCGGGGTCGTCCGGATCGCCGAGCCGATCACGCTGCCACAGGGTGTAATCCGCGAATTGCACGGGGGCCGACGGCCACTGCGGCGTGTCCTCGGCGACCCTGGCGGTATAGGCGGTCATCACGTCGCGGGCCAGCAGGCCCATCGAGTACCCGTCGGCGCTGATGTGGTGCACGACCACGGCGAGCACGTGTCGATCGGCGGCGAGCCGGAACAGCCGCACCCGCAGGGGAACCGCCGAGGCGACGTCGAAACCGGCGCTGACACAGTCGAAGACGGCGTCGGACAGCTCGGACTCGGCTACGTCGATCGGCTCGACATGGTCGGCGAGTTCCTCTGGCGCCACCACCACCTGGTACCCGACGCCGTCGTGATCGGGGTACATCGTGCGCAGCGCCTCGTGCCTGCCGACCACATCGGTCAGCGCCGCGCGCAGGGCGGCGACCTCGAGCCGTCCGGTCAGTCGCAGGACGACCGGAATGTTGTAGGCGCCGGAGTCGGGGTCGTACTGGTTGACGAACCACATGCGGCGTTGCGCGGGGGCGAGGGGAATCCGGTCGGGGCGTGGCCCGGCGGACGGGCCGCCGAGCGCGTTCGCGGGCAGTGCGGTCTCGCCGCCGAGGCGGGCCGCGAGCCCGTGTACGGTCGGCGCCTCGAACAGCAGCCGCAGCGGCACCTCGACACCGAGTTCGGCGCCGAGCCGCGCGGCGACCCTGGTGGCCGACAGCGAGTCGCCGCCGAGGGCGAAGAAGTCGTCGTCCGCGCCGACCTCGGACCGGCCGAGCACCGCACCGTAGGCCTGGGCGACCAGGCATTCGGCGCCGACCGGCGCGACATAGGGCGCGGCGGTGAGCCGTGGCTCGGGCAGCGCGCGCACATCGACCTTGCCGTTGCCGGTGACCGGCAGCGCGTCGAGCACGGTGACCGTGGCGGGCACCAGGTGCCGGGGCAGCCTGCGCACCAGGAATTCGCGCAGTGCCGTCGGGGACGGCTCGGCGCCGGCGACCGGCGCCACATACGAGGCCAGTGTCTGTTTGCCGTCGGGCCCCTGCCGTGGCACGGTCACCGACAACGCGACACCCGGCGCGCCGAGCAGCGCCGCGTCCACCTCGCCAGGTTCCACCCTGATCCCGTGCAGCTTCACCTGGGAATCGTTGCGGCCCAAGTAGTTCAGCCGGTTGGCCGTGGTGCGGCGCACCAGATCGCCGGTGCGGTACATCCGTTCGCCTGGCGCGCCGAACGGGTCGGCCACGAACCGCTCGGCCGTGCGGGCGGGCGCGCCCACGTAGCCGCGGGCCAGTCCGGGTCCCATCAGATAGAGCTCGCCGACCGCGCCGGGTGGCACCGGGCGCAGCCAGCGGTCCAGGACCGCCAGGCCGCAGCCGGGCAGCGGCACACCGAGATCGCCCGCGTCGTCCCTGCTCAGCGGCGCGCTCAGGGTGACGGCCACGGTGGCTTCGGCCGGACCGTAGGAGCTGAGCATCGTGCGGCCGTGGCCGAGACGCGCGACCAGCTCGGGTGGGCAGGATTCGCCGCCGGTGACGATCGTGCGCACGCCGGCGACGGCGGCCGTCGGCAGCGTGGTGAGGACCGCGGGCGGGGCGACGAGGTGGGTCACCCCGGTGCCGGTGATCGTGTCGGCGAGCGCGTCGCCCGCGGTGGCCGACGGCGCGGCGATCACCAGCGTCGCACCGGTGTGACAGCCGGTGAGCCACACCAGGATCGCGGCGTCGAAGGCCGGATTCATGCACAGCAGGAGCCGGTCGCCGGGGCCGGTCCGCAGGCGCTCCGCCACACCGGCGACCAAGCCGCTGAGGCCGGCGTGGGAGACCATGACGCCCTTGGGGATTCCGGTCGAGCCGGACGTGTGGATCAGGTAGGCGGGGTGCCCGGCGTGCAGGGGTCGGACACGGTCGGCATCGGTCACCGGCCGAGTCGAACAGTCGGCCGACGACGCTCGCCGCCCGACTCGCGTGGACGCCTCCTCCGTGCGCGTACGGTCGCCGGTCGCCGTGTCGACCGGCGAGGTGTGCGTCGTCGGCACGCTCGCCGCATCCGTTCGGGGGTCTGCGGCGGCGGCCCGGCCGTCGACACGCAGCCAGTGAACGCTGTCGGACAGCATGTTTCGATAGTCGTCACCGGTGATGCCGAGGCGGGCGCCGCAGCCGCGGGCGATGGTGGCGATGCGGTCGGCGGGGTGATCGAGGTCGACGGGGACGAAGGCGGCGCCGGACTTGGCGATCGCCCACGCGGCCAGCAGCCAGTCCGCCGAGCGCGGCAGGGCGATCAGGACGGTGTCCTCGGGTCCCGCGCCCGCGGCGATGATCGCGCGAGCCAGCTGATTCGACCGGCTGTCGAGGTCGGCGTAGCTGAGCGTTGTGTCGTTGTCCACCACCGCGATCCGGCCGTCGGCCAGGCCGTCCGCGATCAGGTCGGGCAGGAGGCGCAGGGGTCGCGGCCGGACCCGGACGACCTCCCCGCCGGGCACACCGCGCACCGCCACCGTGGGCTGCGCCGGGTCGGCGAGCTGATCGAGGATCCTGGCCAGCCGCCGGGCGAGGGCCGTGGCCTCCGCCTCGTCGAAGAACCGATCCGAGCAGGTGAGTTCGAGCCGCAGACCGTCGTGGGCGAACGCGGCCAGGCACAGCGGATAGTGGGTGCCGTCGCGGCCGTGGAAATCGCGGACCCGCAGCTGGGCCTGGGCCGAGGCGGCGCGCAGGGCCTCGACATCCATCGGATACGACTCGAAGACCATGCTGGTGTCGAACAGCGGGCCGAGTCCGGCGATCGCCTGGATCTCGTTCAGGCCCAGGATGTTTCGATCCACCAGTGCGCCCTGCTCGCGCTGCACCCTGGTCAGCAGATCACCGACCGGCTCGTCCGGGGTCAGGCCGATGCGCACCGGGACGGTGTTGACCAGCATGCCGACGATGCGCTCCGCTCCCGGCAGGTCCGGTGGGCGACCGGACACCGTGGTGCCGAACACGAGATCCGTGTGGCCGGTCAGTTCGGCCAGCAGCAGCGCCCACGCGGTCTGCACGACGGTGTTCAGCGTGACGCCGCGCTCGGCGCGATGGCGGTCCAGCGCGGCGGCGGTACCCGGTGCCAGCGGGACCTCGCGACGCAGCTCATCGGGCTCACCGTCGTGGGTGCGCGGCGGACGGACCGCGGTGACCAGGGTCGGCCCGGCCAATCCCGTCAGCGCGTCCGACCAGGCGGCCTCGGCCGCGGCGGCGTCCTGGCGGTGCAGCCAGCTCAGATACCGCTCGTAGGAGACCGGCTCGGGGAGGGCGGCGCTCGGGGTGTCGTAGAGCGCGAGCAGCTCGCCGAACAGCAGCGGCATGGACCAGCCGTCGAGGACGAGATGGTGGTTGGTGACGATCAAGCGGGTATCGCCCGGCCCGCATCGCACGCACAGGAAGCGCAGCAGCGGTGGCCGTTCGGGGTCGAACGGGCGGGCGAGTTCCTCCGCCGCGAGACGGGAGCAGTCGTCCGGGCTCGCGTCGAGCACCCGCCAGGGGACGGTGACCTCGTCGACGACCAGCTGCACCGCCGCGTCGGCGGTGGTCACGAAGGCCGTGCGCAGCGCCGGATGCCTGCGCACGAGGGCGGCGGTCGCAGACTCGAGCCGCGCCGGATCCACATCGCCGTCGAGTGCGAAGACGGCCTGCACGGCGTATCTGTCGGGGTGCCCCGCGGTGAGCCGGGTGTGGAACAGCAGGCCCTGCTGCAACGGTGACAGCGGCCAGACGTCTTCGAGGCGCGGGTAGCGGCACTGCCAGTCGACGAGCTGGGCCCCGGTGACCGGTACCAGCGCGATGTCCGACGGGGTCAGCCTGGCCGCGCCTGGTTCGGCGATCGCCCGCGCGATCGCGGTCAGGCCGTCCGCCCAGCGCCGGGCGATCCGTGTCACCTCGTCGCGAGCGAGGACGTCCGACGGGAACCGACACACCGCGTGCACTCTCGGCCCGTCGGCGTCCTCGATGGTCACCGCGTCCACGGCGAGCACCGCGTTGGCGGGGAGTTCGGCATCGCCGGCGGCGCCGAGCCGGTCCGCGACGTCGACGGGCAGCCACGGGAGGCCGGGGTCGGTGTTCGCGAGCTGGCCCAGGTAGTTGAACCCGACGGCTGGTTCGCCCAGGGCCGCGAGCCGCTCGGCCGTGTCGGACCGCAGGTACCGCAGCAGCCCGAAGCCGAAGCCGCCGTGCGGGATCGCTCGCAGCTGCTCCTTCACCGCGGCCACCATGGCGACCGGGTATGGATCGTCGCCGAGGTCGAGCGCGATCGGGAACTGGCTGGTGAACCAGCCGACGGTGCGGGACAGGTCGGCGCCGGGCACCACCGTTTCGTCCCTGCCGTGGCGTTCCAGCATGAGCAGCGCGGGCCCCGAAGTGCCGTGATGATCGGACACGGCCGCCGCCAGCGCGGCGAGCAACGCCTCCTCGACGCCGCAGCGCAGGCAGGTCGGCAGGTGCCGCACCAGCTGTGCGCTCGTCTCTGTCGAGAGGGTGAGCTCCCACCGGTCCAGCCCGGTACCCACATCGCGCGCGGGATCCAGGTCGCGGCGCCCCCATCGCGGTTGTGGCGCATCGAGCACACCGCACCAGTAGTCGAGCTCGTCCCGCCACTGCGGCTGCTCGGCCGCCGCCGCGAGTGCGTGCGCCCACGTCCGTACGGAGGTGCCGACCGGTGGCAGCTGGGGTGAATTCCCCACCGCGACAGCGCTCCAAGCGGTCATGAGGTCGGCGACCAGGATGCGCCAGGAGACGGCATCGACAGCGAGGTGATGCGCGGCAACGACCAGCCGCCCGCGCGATGCACCCTGGTCCGCGCCGCGCATCGCGTCACCGCTGGGCTCGCCCCGGCCCATGCCGCGCAGCTCGTGGCCACCGGGTCCGCCCTCGGAGCGCGCGCCGGGAAGGGTGTCGTGTCGTCCGCCATCGCCATTGACCGGGAGCGTGTCGTAGCGGCTGTCGCCGGGGCGGTGGGCCGGCGCGCTGTGGTCCGTCTCGTCCAGGTCGAGCCAGGTCGCGGCCAGGGCGACACCGGATGCGGGGTCGAGGCGGTCGACCGCTGCCGTGATCGCCGCGTCGATGGTGGGCGTGTCGAGGCGGGCGCATGAGCGGTGGTCCAGCACTGTGGCGGCGTCGATGGTCGCGGGGGCGGCCACTTCGAGGCGGTCGCCGTCGATGACGCGGAGGCGCAGCATGTCGTGGCGGTCGAGGACGGCCTGGAGGGTGCGGGCCAGGGTGCGGCGATCGACGCCAGCGGGCAGGGCGAGCACCATGGTCTGGGCGAAGTGCCGCCAGCCCGGACGGGCGAGCAGCCACTTCACGATCGGCGTCGGCGGGACGTAACCCACTCCGCCGCCTGGCAATTCGCGCAGGACCTGCCGCTCCCCCGGCTCGGCCACCACCGCGGCCAGCCCGGCCGGGGTGGGATGCTCGAACACGTCGCGCGCCGAGAAGATCAGATCGGCGGCGCGGCCCATCGACACCAGCTGGATCGACAGGATCGAGTCGCCGCCGAGCGCGAAGAACGACGCCTCCGCCGACACCTCGGGTACCCCGAGGACCTGCGCGAACAGGGCACACAGCGCCTGCTCCACCGCGGTGGCACCGGCCCTCTGCGCCGCAGGCGCGGCCACCGGTTCGGGCAGTGCCCGCCGATCGACCTTCCCGTTTCCGGTGAGCGGCAACGCATCCAGCACGGTCACCGTCGCCGGGACCAGGTGCGCGGGCAACCGTTCCAGGCAGTACTCCCGCAGCATCGCCCCGTCGAGCGACATCGGCTCATCGTGCACCGGCACCACATACGAGGCGAGCATGTCCCGCCCCGACGCCCCGGACCGCACCACCGTCACCGCGAATTCCACCCCAGGGCAGCCGGCCAGCACGGCGTCGACCTCCCCTGGCTCGACCCGCATCCCCCGCAACTTCACCTGGAAATCGCTGCGCCCCAGGTACTCCAGCACGAAGCCGGTCGACCGAGCGCCATCGACATGAAGTACTTCACCACTCACCGTTCGGTCCGCACCGGGCGCCGACGATGCCATCGCCTCGTCGTTGGAGTGCGGGTCGGCGCCGTTTCGGTCGGGCGACGCGTGGCCGGCGGTTTCGGCGGCGTGCCAGCGGACCAGGTCGCCGGTGCGGTACATGCGTTCGCCGGGGGCGCCGAAGGGGTTGGGGATCATGCGCTGGGCGGTGGCGCCGGGGCGGCTCGCGTAACCCCGGGCGAGGCCGGGACCAGCGATATACAGCTCGCCGGGAGTTTCGGCCGGGACGGGTCGCAGGTGCCGATCGAGGACGTGCAGGGTGACGCCGGGGATCGGTGAGCCGAGGCCCGCGTGACGGTCGGCCCGCAGCGGCGGCGTGAACGTCGCGGCGACCGTGGTTTCCGAGGGGCCGTAGGAGTTCACCAGGGCGCGGCCGGGTCCGAAGCGGGCGACCACCTCCGGCGGGCAGGCCTCGCCGCCGGTGGAGACCGCGCGGACACCGTCGAGCGCGCCGGGCGGCAGCGTCGTGAGAACGGCGGGAGTCGAGCACAGGTGGGTGATCTCGCTGTCGCGGATCACCGCGGCCAGCCCGGCGCCCGCCACCGCGTCGGGGTCGGCGATCACCAGCGTCGCCCCGGCGGTGAAAGCGACCAGCAATTCGAGCAGCGAGGCGTCGAAACTCGGGTTGAGACAGTGCAGTACGCGCGAATTCTCGTCCGCGCCATAGGCATCGCGGACCGCTGCCGCCAGCGCGGCGATTCCCCCGTGGGTCACCACGACACCCTTGGGCGTACCCGTTGACCCGGAGGTGAATACGATGTAGGCGGGGTTGTCGGTCATCGGCCGAGGGAGCGCGCCGTCAGCAGTTCCTTCGGCTTCGACATCGGTTTCTTGCAGCACAATCCAATTCACCGATCGAGGCAGCTCCTCGACGCGGTCGGCGGTCGTAAGGCCCAGCTGTGCATGACATTCCGCAGCCATGGTCGCGAGCCGCTCGGTAGGATTCGCCACCCCCACCGGCACATACGCCGCGCCCGAACGGGCGACGCCCCAGAACGCCACCACCGATTCCATCGACCGCGGCAACGCCACGAGGACAGGAGTCTCGGGGCCCGCGCCCGCAGCGACGAGCCGGTGCGCCAACCGCCCCGAAACCTGCTCCAGTGCACCGTAGCTGAGCGTTCGGTCGCCGAAGACGACGGCCGTCGCGGTGGGACCGGCGGCCCGCAGACCGTCGTCGAGCACCTCCGCGAGCAGGCGCGGTGAGGGTGCGGGCGCGCCGGACAGCCCGGCGCGCAACGGCCGCTCGTCCGGGAGGAAGTACTCGAGCGAACGGACCGGTGTCGCCGGGTCCGCGTCGATCATCGCCTCGAACAGCGTCAGGAACCGCCGGTGGTGCCGCGACAGCGTCGCGGAGTCGTAGAGGTCCGGGTTGGCGGTGAAGTCCACGTGGATCGGGCTGCTCGCGCCGTGCTGATAGAAGTTGACGAACAGGTCCTCGATCGGGCCCGAGGACAGCACGTGCAGGCTGGTCCGCACATCGGTGAAGTCGACCTCGGTCGGGAACAGCATGATGTTGACCACCGGCCCGACGAAACCGCGACCGGCCTCGCCCTGCCGGATCTCCTCGTGCCGGAACTGCTGATGCCGCAGCGCCCCGGAGACCTCCACCCGGATCGCGTCGACCAGCTCGGCGACGGTGCTGTCCCCCGCGACCCGCACCCGCAGCGGCACCACATTGGCCAGCATGCCGCCCGAGCGGCGCAGCGTCGCGGTGGTGCGGCCGGACACGGGCAGGCTCAGCACGACGTCCTCGGTGCCGGTCGCCCGCGCGTAGTACACGGCCAGCGCGGCCATCGCCAGGCCCGGCGTGCCGACGCCGAAACGGGCCGCCGCCGCGTCCAGGCGTTCCTCCGTCGCGGTGGGCAGCTCCGCGCGGCACTGGCGGCCGAGCGCGTGCGCGGGCGCCGCGGCGTCGACGAGGCTGCACCGCGACGGCATGTCGGCGGCCCGCCGCGCCCAGTACTCGGCGTCGGCGGCGAAGCGCGTGCTCGCGCGGTAGCGCAGGTCCGCCTCGTGCACGGTGCGCAGGCTCGCGGCCCGGCCGGGCGGCGGTTCCCGCCCGGCGAGCGCGGCGTTGTAGAGCTCGGCGACGCGATACAGCGCTGTCGCCGAGGCGAAGCCGTCGACCACGATGTGGTGGGCGCGTGAGTACCAGAGCACGCGGTCGGGGGCGATCCGGATCAGGGCCGTGAGCACCAGCCGGTCGCCGAGCAGGTCGATCGGCGCCGCGATGTCGGCGCGCATCCACCGCAGCGCCTCGGCCTCGGGATCGGCGGCGCCGGAGCAGTCCAGGTGCGACATGGTCAGCTCGACGCGCCGGTCGACCACCTGACGCGGCCCGTCGGGCGTGTCCACCAGGCGCAGCAGACCGGACTCGAACTCGCGGCTCACCTGCTGCGACACCGCGACCAGCAGGTCGAGATCGAGCGGGCCGCGCATGTCGATGTACTGCGCCTCGTAGAGCGGCACCGTGGGATCGAGCTGCTGGGCGTACCACATGCCCAGCTGGGCGGGCGAGAGCGGAAACTCCTCGACCGCTGCCGAATCGCTGGTCGGCGCGGTGGACAGTTCGCGGGTCATCGGTGTCTTCTCCCCGCACCGACGGGCTCCGGCGGTCGCACGTCCAGGTGGTACTCCGGCACCTCCCCGTTCGTGCTCGCCATGAGCCTGCCCACCACGACCTCACGCACGTGGGCGGGCAGGCCGGGCGCGAACTTCTTGACGTAGGCCGACATCCACTCCGGGCGCGAGAGCAGGAACGGGAAGTCCGTCGCCATCATCGTGCGCACCACCAGCATCGGGATCGGCGCGTCGAGCGGGTGGTAGTCCTTGTTCCACAGGCCGGGTTCCTTGCAGCCGGGATAGAACTGGCCCAGCATCAGACCGCGTTCGACGAACCGGGTCTTGAGCTCGGCGTGCAGCTCGTCGATCAGCGCGTAGTCGCGCAGTTGGGGAACGGCCGTCACCAGGCAGCGCAGCACCGCGGAGCCGCCCGATTCCGGGTCGAGCCGCGGGAACAGCTCGAGCGCGTCCTCGATCACCAGCCGCACGTACGGCGGCCACGGACGCGCCCCCGCGACCCGGCCGACCCAGATGAGATCGCGGCGCATCGCCGGGCCGACATACGGGCACACCGGGCCCTCGCGGCCGATCTCGTCCAGCGGCTGGGTCAAATGGTCAAGCGCCCATTCACGGAGACCGTCGAGCGTGGCCTGCGTGAAACGCTCCACTTCGCCGGAAGTCGACAGCGGATACCAACTCATACCAGAACGGGTTCCAGAAATAACGTCGGTCATGATTCACCTCGCCACACACGAGGTCGGGAATTCACCGACGACAACATCGGGCACGCGCGCAGGGGGCCGCTCGAATATCCGGGAAGGCCTCGCTCGCACAAGGTTTCAACGCTATGCACCATGTTGTCGACTCCTGCTATAGACGGCCGAAAGGGCCAGCTCACAGACCCTTATCTACTTCAGGAGGATTCGACATCGGCCACTTACCTCAGCCCCGACGGCTCAGTTGGATCCCACCTGTCCTGGTATATGGCACGCACAGCGCGAATCGATTCGCTCCAGCGACACGAATGAATAACCCTCCGATAGCGGACAAATTTCCCGGTACGATTTCCGCTTTATCAACGGCCACATTTCGATCATCAAACGCCCGCCGAGCAGGGGAAATTCAGATAACACCGCGCAACCCGGCCGGCGGCCCCGGAAAACAGCGGCGGCCCCCGACGCGAACGTCGGGGGCCGCCGAGGTGCCGGCGCGAGGAGGCGATCAGCGCAGGATCTGGCGCGACATCACCAGGCGCTGGATCTGGTTGGTGCCCTCGTAGATCTGGGTGATCTTGGCATCGCGCATCATCCGCTCGACCGGGAAGTCGGTGGTGTAGCCGGCGCCGCCGAAGAGCTGGACGGCGTTGGTGGTGACCTCCATGGCCACATCGGAGGCGAAGCACTTGGCGGCGGCGGAGATGAAGCCGAGGTTCTTCTCGCCGCGCTCGGCGCGGGCCGCGGAGGTGTAGACCATGAGGCGGGCGGCCTCGACCTTCATCGCCATGTCGGCGAGCATGAACTGGGTGTTCTGGAAGTCGGCGATGGCCTTGCCGAACTGCTTGCGGTCCTTGGTGTAGGCGATCGCGGCGTCCAGGGCGCCCTGGGCCAGGCCGACGGCCTGCGCGCCGATGGTCGGGCGGGTGTGGTCCAGGGTCTGCAGCGCGGTCTTGAAGCCGGTGCCGGGCTCGCCGATGATGCGGTCACCCGGGATGCGGCAGTTCTCGAAGTACAGCTCGGCGGTGGGCGAACCCTTGATGCCCAGCTTGTGCTCGAGCGGGCCGACGACGAAGCCCTCGTCGTCCTTGTGCACCATGAACGCGGAGATGCCGTTGGCGCCCTTCTCGGCGTCGGTCACGGCCATCACGGTGTACCACTCGGACTTGCCGCCGTTGGTGATCCAGCACTTGGAGCCGTTGAGGACCCAGTCGTCGCCGTCGGCCTTGGCACGGGTGCGCATGGAGGCGGCGTCGGAGCCGGCCTCACGCTCGGACAGACAGTACGAGGCCATCTTGCCCTCGACCAGGTCGCCGAGGACCTTCTGCTTCAGCTCCTCGGAGCCGTTGAGGATCAGGCCCATGGTGCCCAGCTTGTTCACGGCCGGGATCAGCGAGGACGAACCGCAGACGCGGGCGACTTCCTCGATCACGATGCAGGTGGCGACCGAGTCGGCGCCCTGGCCGCCGTAGGCCTCGGGCACGTGCACGGCGTTGAAACCGGCGGCGTTGAGGGCGGTCAGCGCCTCCTCGGGGAAGCGGGCGTTGCCGTCGACGTCCTTGGCGTAGGGCGCGATCTCCTTCTCGGCGAGGCCGCGGATGGCGCCGCGGAGCTCATCGTGGAAGTCCTCGAGCTGGAACAGGTTGAAATCCGGGTTTCCCGCCATCGGGCACGCTCCTGGTCGTGGGTGGTGATCGCTGCGGTCGACAGCGTCGAACGGTCGGCACCGAGTGCCATTCCGCTCAGATTATACCCTCGGCGGTCGCGAGCGACATGGGCATATACCGATGGCACTCAGTGTCAGATCATGGCGCTGCGGTCCGGGCCGCGTTCACAGGTTATCGAGGCGAGCGGTGATCAGGTCCGCCACCTGGCGCGACGGCATGTCCCGTGGGAACACCGCGACGACCAGCTCCTCGCCCGCCGCCCGCTCCCGACGCCCGCGCGGGATCTGCGCCAGTTCGGTGCGCAGATCGGTGACCGCGGCCGCGGGCTCGCCGCGCACCATCCGGCGCAGCAGGTAGTTGTGCGTCGCGGTCACCGCCGCGGTGAACTGCACCCGCACCAGGTCGGGTACCTCGGGCAGCCGCTCGCGCAGGAAGTCGGTGAACAGCCGCTCGTACCGGAACACGGTGACGATCTCGCGCTCCCGCAGCGCGGGCACCCGCCGCACCACCTGATACCGGCGCGCGGCGATGTCGCGCCACTGCGTGAACCGCTCGAAGACCCCGATCACGGCCTCGCACACCGCGTCCCACGGATCGCCCGTCGAGCGCTCCAACGACTCCGCGGCCAGCGCGAGCTGGAATTCGTGATCGGCGAAGATCACGTCCTCCTTGGACCGGAACTGCCGGAAGAAGGTCCGCCGGGAGATCCCGGCCGCCACCGCGATCTCGTCCACGGTCGTCGCCTCGTACCCCCGCTCGGCGAACAACCGCAACGCCTGATCCACCACCGTGAGCCGGAACTGCGCCGCATCGTCGTGAGCCACCCGCCCACCGTAGTCACCGCCCACGACGGCGCCGTCCTAGCCCAGCAGCTTGGTGCGCAGGGCCTGGTCCTTGTCGAGGACCATCTTTTCCAGGCCTGCCTGGAACTGCTCCATGCGGGTGCGCAGGGACGGGTCGGCGGCGGCGAGGATGCGCACCGCCAGCAGGCCCGCGTTGCGGGCGCCGCCGATGGAGACGGTCGCGACCGGGACGCCCGCGGGCATCTGCACGATCGAGAGCAGTGAGTCCATGCCGTCGAGGTACTTCAGCGGGACCGGGACGCCGATGACCGGCAGCGGCGTGGCCGAGGCGACCATGCCGGGCAGGTGGGCGGCGCCGCCCGCGCCCGCGATGATCACCTGGATGCCGCGACCCGCCGCGTCACGGGCGTAGTCGAGCATGCGCTGCGGGGTGCGGTGCGCGGAGACCACGCCGACCTCGAAGCGCACACCGAACTCGGCCAGCGCCTCGGCGGCGGCCTCCATCGTCGGCCAATCGGAATCGCTGCCCATGATCAGACCGACCTGGGGACCGTTGCTCATCTCTGCATTCCTTCGTCGTGGTGGAGGGTCATGCCCCGTGCGGGTCCCAGCCGTCGGTCCAGACGGCGTGCGACATCCAGTGTGCCGCGCGCTCGGCCTTCTCCCTGGTCTCGGTGACGTCGTCGCCGAGGATGTTCACGTGGCCGATCTTGCGGTCGGGCCGCTCGCCCTTGCCGTAGAGGTGGACCTTCGCCTCGGGCAGCCGGGCGAACAGGTGGTGCAGCCGCTCGTCCATCGACATCGTGGGCGCCTCGGGGGCGCCGAGGATGTTGGCCATCACCGTCACCGGGGCGAGCGGGGTGGTGTCGCCGAGCGGGTAGTCCAGGACCGCGCGCAGGTGCTGCTCGAACTGACCGGTGCGGGCGCCGTCCATGCCCCAGTGGCCGGAGTTGTGCGGGCGCATCGCCAGCTCGTTGACCAGGATCTCGCCGTCGTGGGTCTCGAACAGCTCCACCGCCATCACACCGACGACGCCGAGCCCGGCCGCCAGCTCCAGCGCCATCGTCTCGGCGCGGGCGGCCAGGTCCTCGTCCAGGCCGGGGGCGGGCGCGAGCACCACGGCGCACTGACCGTTGCGCTGCACGGTCTCGACCACCGGCCAGGTCGCGGCCTGCCCGAACGGGGACCGCGCGACCATCGCCGACAGCTCCCGTGCCAGATCCACCTTCGCCTCGGCGAGCAGCTGCACGCCGTGCGCGAGCTGCTCGGTGACCAGGCGCTCGGCCTCGGCGGCGTCGGCGGGCATCCACACGCCGCGACCGTCGTAGCCGCCGCGCACGGCCTTGAGCACGAACGGCCAGCCGTGCTCGTCACCGAAGGCGATCGCGTCGGCGGGCGCGGTGACCTCGACGAACGCGGGCACCGGCAGCCCCAGCTCGGACAGCTTGGTGCGCATGGCCAGCTTGTCCTGCGCGAAGATCAGCGCCTGCGGGGGCGGGGCCACGTTGACGCCCTCGGCGACCAGCACCTCGAGGTGCTCGGTCGGCACGTGCTCGTGGTCGAAGGTCAGCGCGTGCGAGCCGACCGCGGCCTTGCGCAGTGCCGAGAGATCGCTGTGGCTGCCGAGGACCACCTCGGGGGTGACCTGTGCGGCGGGGTCGTCGGGGCGCTCGGCGAGCACCCGCAACCGCTGGCCTAGGGCGACGGCGGCCTGGTGGGTCATGCGCGCGAGCTGGCCCCCACCGACCATCGTGACGGTGGGCATGGCAGACGGATCGAACGAACGTGCACTCACGTCGTGCAATGTTGTCATGTCGAAAGCGAATCTTTGCTACCGGTACACTCGGAACTCGTGTCAATCGTCGACGACGTGGTCAGCGTCCTTCCCCCGCGCCTGCGCGATATCGCGTACCGGCACCGTGAGCTGATCAAGTTCGCCATCGTCGGTGCCACCACCTTCGTGATCGACAGCGGCCTGTTCTACCTCCTGAAATGGACCGTACTCAGCGAGAAGCCGGTCACCGCCAAGATCATTTCCGGCGTGGTCGCGGTGATCGCGTCCTACATCCTGAACCGGGAGTGGTCGTTCAAGAATCGCGGCGGCCGCGAGAAGCATCACGAGGCGTTGCTGTTCTTCGGTGTCAGCGGCATCGGCGTGGTGCTGAGCAACATCCCGCTGTGGATCTCGAGCTACGTCTTCGACCTGCGGCAGCCGAACGTGAGCTTCCTGGTCGAGAACGTGGCCGACTTCGTCAGCGCGTTCATCATCGGCAACCTGCTGCAGATGGCGTTCCGGTTCTGGGCGATGCGCCGCTGGGTCTTCCCCGACGAGATGAACGAGATCGTCGCCGAGTTCGAGGACCTGATCGAGGAAGAGCAGGAGCACCTCGGCCACAGCTGAGGTCAGCGCGGTTCGGTCAGGGTCGCGTTCGGTGACCGGTTGACCTTGGAACCCAGGAACACCGCGAACAGGGCCGGACGGCGCCGTTGCAGCTCCAAGCGCCCGCCGTCGGCCTCCACCAGGGCACGGGCCAGCGCCAGCCCGACACCGGTGGAACCACCCGCGGAGAAGCCGCGATCGAAGATGTGCGGCGCGAGCTCGTCACGCACTCCCTCGCCCTCGTCGGCCACCTCCACACAGATCAGCGGGTCGCGCGCGCTCATCGTCGGGACCGTGCGCACCGACACCGTGCAGGTGCCGCCGCCGTGCATGAGGGCGTTGTCGACCAGCACCGCGACCGCTTCGCGCAGCCGCGAGCCGGTGATCGGCGCGCGCAACGACTCGTCACCGATGAGCCGCAGCTCACGGCCCTCCTCGGTGAACGGATGCGCCCACTCGGCCATCACCCCGCGCAGCTCGGCCATCACGGGGACGGGATCGCGGTCGGCGGCGTCCTCGTCGCGGGAAGCGCGGACCAGGTCGTCGATGGCGTCGGTGAGCCGGTCGACCTGCGCCATGGCCTCCTCGGCCTCGTGCACCACCTCGGGATCGGCGTGCGTGGACAGCTCGTCCAGGCGCAGCCGCACCGCGGTCAGCCGGCTGCGCAGCTGATGCGAGACGTCGGCCACGAGCGCGTGCTCGCGCTGCAGCCGGCCCGCGATCTCGACGGTGGCCGAATCGAGCACATCGGAGACGCGATCCAGTTCGGCGATGCCGTGCCTGCGCGGGTCGGGCCGGAAGTCGCCCATCGCCAGCCGGGCGGCGCGCGCGGCCACGTCACGCAGCGGATCGGCGACCCGGCGCGCGGTCACCACCGCGACCGAGAAGGCGGCGCCCAACGAGGCGAGCACGGCCAGCGCGACGGCGGCCACCGCCTGCTCCTGCCTGGCCTTCATCGGGCCGGCGGGCACTTCGAGCCGCAGCGACCCCGAGGTGCCCATCGACAGCGATTCCACCAGCGGATCGTCGACGTGGTCGACGCCGATGTCGCTGCGGGCGGCGTTGTCGTGCGGCGCCGGATAGACGATCGTGAGTTTGCCGCCCTCCGGCACGAGCGCCCGCATCGCTCGGGTGTCCAGCCCGTCGGGCACGATGCCGTCGGCGCGTTCCTGGGCGATCACCTCGGCGGCGATGCGCTCGAGCCGGCTCTGCAGATCGTTGCGGGTGATGTCCTCGACCCAGAGCCAGGCCGTGTAGATCAGCGGCACGCCGAGCACGACCGTGGTGATGGTCAGCACGGTCAGGATCGAGCGCAGGATGCGGCGACGCACTAGCCTCTGCCGGTCGACGGTCCGTCGGTGTTCAACCGGAAGCCGACGCCGCGCACGGTGACGATGCGCCGCTCCGCCATCGGGCCCTCGTCACCGATCTTGCGGCGCAGCCAGGACATGTGCATGTCGAGGGTCTTGGAGCCGCGCAGGTCGGCGTCGCCCCACACCTCGCGCAGGATGGTCTCGCGCGGCACCACCTGGCCGGCCCGGTCGATGAGCACCTTGAGCAGCTCGTACTCCTTGTTGGCCAGATTCACCTCGGCCCCGTTGACCAGCACGCGCCGGGCGGCCGGTTCGAGCCGGATGCCGCCGACCTCCACCGCGTCGTCGCCGATGCCGCTGCGCCGCAGCAGCGCCCGCACCCGTGCCAGCAGTTCGGCGAGCCGGAACGGCTTGCCGACGTAGTCGTCGGCGCCCGCGTCGAGCCCGACGACGAAGTCGACCTCGTCGGTGCGCGCGGTGAGCATCAGCACCGCCAGATCGGCGCCGCTGGCCCTGACCTGACGGCACACCTCCAGCCCGTCCATGCCGGGCAGGCCGAGGTCGAGGATCAGCAGGTCGTGGTCGCCTTCGAGGGCGCGGCGCAGCACGGCGGGCCCGAACCGTTCGACGGTGACGGTGTAACCCTCGCGGCCGAGGGCGCGGGAGAGCGGGGCGGCGATCGCCTCGTCGTCCTCGGCGAGCAGTACGGCGGTCATGTGCTCAGATTACGGATGCCGCCGCGCGCTCACCGGTAACCGCCGCCCCAGGACTGGTCGCGGCGGCTGCCCGCCTCGAACACCTCGTGGTAGAGCAGCGCGTGCACCTGCTGGACCTGCGGGATGTCGTCGTATTCGAGCGGTTCCTCCGACGAGGAGCCGATGATCAGCGTGCCGGTGCCGAGCATCCGGTCGAACACCCCGTGCTGGAACTGCACGCTGGAGATGCGGCTGAGCGGGATGTCGATGCCGGTGTGGGTGATCACGCCCTGACGCACCAGCACCCGGCGGTCGGTGATGATGAAATGGGTGGACTTCCAGGCGATCACCTTGCCCACGCAGCGCCACAGGATGAGCCCGAGCCAGATCAGCCCGATGAGGATCAGCAGGACGGTGCGCACGTGGCCCTCGGTGTTGCGCCAGGCCAGGCCGCCGAGGAACCCGGCGATCGCGGTGCCGCCGATGAGTGTGATCACCGGCCACACCAGCATTTTCCAATGCGGGTGGCGGTGCAGGATCAGCTGTTCGTCGGGCGCGAGAACGTCCTCCGGGTACCCCATGGCCGAACGATACCCCGTTGTCACGCCGCATTTCTCGATGCCACGGCCGAGGCGATACTGTGATTCGACGCTCGTTGCCAGGTTTCGCCCATTTCCTGCTTGCTCGACACCCGACAGTGGAGGCACGCGTGACCAAAACCCTGACTCAGCTCGAAATCCTGACGGCCCTGGAACCGGTGGCCGAACAGAATCTGAACCGGCACCTCTCGATCGCCAAGGACTGGCACCCGCACGACTACGTGCCGTGGGACGAGGGCCGCAACTTCGCCGCGATGGGCGGAATCGATTGGGAGCCGGAGCAATCCAAGCTCACCGATGTCGCCAAGGCCGCGATGATCACCAACCTGCTCACCGAGGACAATCTGCCGTCCTACCACCGGGAGATCGCCGAGAACTTCTCCCAGGACGGCGCCTGGGGCACCTGGGTCGGTCGCTGGACCGCCGAGGAAAACCGCCACGGCATCGTCATCCGCGACTACCTGGTCGTCACCCGCGGCGTCGACCCGGTGGCGCTGGA
The DNA here is from genome assembly GCF_003182135.1 of Nocardia neocaledoniensis. Classification (GTDB taxonomy): domain Bacteria; phylum Actinomycetota; class Actinomycetes; order Mycobacteriales; family Mycobacteriaceae; genus Nocardia; species Nocardia neocaledoniensis. Next base: position 92,736 of record NZ_QGTL01000003.1, read on the forward strand.
AGAGGCGCGCATGGTCCACATGACCCAGGGCGCGCACGCCCCGGCGAACTGGGGCGGGTTCCTGGTCAACGTGGCCTACGTGACGTTCCAGGAGCTGGCCACCCGGGTCAGCCACCGCAACACCGGCCGCGTCTGTGACGACCCGATCGCCGACCGCATGCTGGCCCGCGTCGCCACCGACGAGAACCTGCACATGATCTTCTACCGCAACCTGTGCGCGGCCGCCCTGGACCTGGTTCCCGATCAGGCGATGCCCGCGATCACCAAGGTGCTCACCAACTTCGAGATGCCCGGCGCGGGCATGCCGAACTGGCGCCGCAACGGCGTGCTGATGGCCAAGCACGGCATCTACGACCTGCGCCAGCACCTCGACGAGGTCGTGCGGCCCGTGCTCAAGCAGTGGGACATCTTCGGCCGCAACGACTTCGGGTCCGCCGGGGAGATCGCGCGCGACGAGCTCGCGCAGTTCCTGGTGAAGCTGGAGAAGGACGTGCTCAAGTTCGAGGAGCAGCGCGACCGGCTGCTCGCCCGCGAGCGCGAGGTCGCCGAGCGCAACGCGGGCGTCGCGGCCCGCTGAGAGGTACGGGCGCGTTCGCGGCCCGGTCGATCGGTCAGGCGCTGTGGCGCGGGAGCGAGCCACAGCGCCTGACCGGCGGGCCGCTGTCAGTACTGTCCGCGCAGGTGGGAGACGTCGCCCGCCGAGACGGCCCGGTCCCCGATCAGCAGCCTGCCGGTGTCGTCGACATCGGTCGCGACGCCGGTGACGACCTGGCCACCGGGTAGCTCCGCGCGCACCTCGATGCCGATGGTGGCGCACCGTTCGCGGTAGGCGGCGGCCAGTTCGGTCGTCGCCCAGCCCGCCCGCTGCCAGGCGGTGAAGCGGGCGGCGAATTCGGTGAGGATCGCCGCGACCAGCGCGGTGCGGTCGGTGTCCGCCCCGGCCAGGGTCAGCGAAGTCGCGTGGGGGACGGGCAGCTCCGATTGATCGAGGTCGACGTTGACGCCGATGCCGACCACCACGGCCGGTGCGGCGCCGGTGGCCGCGACCTCGGCCAGGATGCCCGCCAGCTTGCGGCCGCCGAGCAGCACGTCGTTGGGCCACTTCAGGTCGGCGCTCACCCCTGGCGTCGCCCGCAGCGCGTCGACGACAGCGACACCGGTGAGCAGCGGCAACCAGCCCAGGGTGGTGGGGTCGATATCGGGCAGCCGCACGAGGATCGACAGTGAGATCTGCGCGCGCGGCGGACTCACCCAGGAGCGGGCATGCCTGCCGCGGCCGTGGACCTGCTCCTCGGCCAGCAGAACCTGCCGGTCGACGGCGGTGTCGGCGGCGCGGGCCACCAGATCGGCATTGGTCGATCCGGTCGATTCGACGACCTCGATCCGGTCGTAGAACGACAGCGGCCCATCGGCCGAGGAGCTGTGCAGACGCTGCGCATCGATCGGTGCCCTGTTCATTCCCGGCACGCTACTCGGCCCGGGACCGGCGATCTTGTGGCCGCACCTAGCTGGGATTTCTCTACCGGCGAGTAGCCGTACTGCCGTAGTGCTACGAGGTGTCACTCGTTACACTCGCAACCCATGACGAGTGTCCAGCAGCAGCCCGCATCGGAATCGGCGGGCGCCCCCGATATCCACACGACCGCCGGGAAGCTGGCTGACCTGCGGAATCGGCTGGAAGAAGCGCAACACCCGATGGGTGAGGCCGCAGTCGACAAGGTGCACGCCAAGGGCAAGATGACCGCGCGCGAGCGCATCCTGGCCCTGCTCGACGAGGGCTCCTTCGTCGAACTCGACGCCCTCGCCAAGCATCGCAGCGTGAATTTCGGCCTGGAGAACAACCGCCCGCTCGGCGACGGCGTCGTCACCGGTTACGGCACCATCGACGGCCGCGACGTGTGCATCTTCTCCCAGGACGTCACCGTCTTCGGCGGCTCGCTCGGCGAGGTCTACGGCGAGAAGATCGTCAAGGTGATGGACCTGGCGCTCAAGACCGGCCGTCCGCTCGTCGGCATCAACGAGGGCGCTGGCGCGCGCATCCAGGAGGGTGTCGTCTCGCTCGGGCTCTACGGCGAGATCTTCCACCGCAACGTGCAGGCCTCCGGCGTGATCCCGCAGATCTCGCTGATCATGGGCCCCGCCGCGGGCGGCCACGTGTACTCCCCCGCGCTCACCGACTTCGTGGTGATGGTCGATCAGACCTCGCAGATGTTCGTCACCGGCCCCGACGTGATCAAGACCGTCACCGGTGAAGAGGTCACCATGGAGGACCTCGGCGGCGCGCACACCCACATGACCAAGTCCGGCGTGGCCCACTACGTGGCCTCCGGCGAGCAGGACGCCCTCGACTACGTCAAGGACCTGCTGAGCTACCTGCCCAGCAACAACCGCGCCGAGGCGCCCCGGCACGAGCCGTCGGACCCGATCACCGGCGCGATCGAGGACTCGCTCACCGACGAGGACCTCGAGCTCGACACGATCATCCCGGACTCGCCGAACCAGCCGTACGACATGCACGAGGTCATCACCCGGCTGCTCGACGACGACGAGTTCCTCGAGGTGCAGGCCGAGCGCGCGATGAACATCATCTGCGGTTTCGGTCGCGTCGACGGCCGCAGCGTCGGCATCGTCGCCAACCAGCCGACCCAGTTCGCCGGCTGCCTCGACATCGACGCCTCGGAGAAGGCCGCGCGCTTCGTGCGCACCTGCGACGCCTTCAACGTCCCGATCATCACCCTCGTCGACGTGCCCGGCTTCCTGCCCGGCACCGGCCAGGAATACAACGGCATCATCCGCCGTGGCGCGAAGCTGCTCTACGCCTACGGCGAGGCCACTGTGGGCAAGATCACGATCATCACGCGCAAGGCCTACGGCGGCGCCTACGACGTGATGGGTTCCAAGCACATGGGCGCCGATGTGAACCTGGCGTGGCCGACCGCGCAGATCGCCGTCATGGGCGCCTCCGGCGCCGTCGGTTTCGTCTACCGCAAGCAGCTGTCGGAGGCCGCCAAGAGCGGCGCCGACGTGGACGCTTTGCGCCTCGAGCTGCAGAACGAGTACGAGGACACCCTGGTGAACCCGTACGTCGCCGCGGAGCGCGGATATGTCGACGCGGTCATCCCGCCGTCGCACACCCGCGGTCAGATCGTGTCGGCGCTGCGTCTGCTCGAGCGCAAGATGGTGACCCTTCCGCCGAAGAAACACGGCAACATTCCGCTCTGAAAACGCGATATCCCCGGTAGGCCGCGCACACTTGATCGTGAGACGCAACAGTTGATCGTCGCGTCCCTACCGGGAATGATCGCGGCAACCGCGCTGTAGTCATTCGGAGTAGTACAGCATCGCCCGGGAGGACCTCCCGGATGAGGCAGGAAGGATCTGGCACTGTGACCACTGTGGCAGAAGAAGACGTGTTGACCGCCGCCGAGCTCGAGCTCGCTGTCGAACCACTCGTCGACGAGGTCGAACTGTCCGCGAGCGCGGTGACCGGCGAACCCGCCGAGGCACTCGGAGAGCCCCTGTTCCGCATCGTCAAGGGCGCGCCCACCGATGAGGACATCGCGGCCCTGGTCGCCGTGCTGAGCGCGGCCGCCGCGGCGGCGCCGGCGAGCGCGCCGGCGGGCCCGGCCGACAGCTGGGGTGTGCCGACGCTGCAGCACCGGGGCACCTCCCCGTTCTCGCCGTACGCGTACCCACTCCTGTCGCACCTGCGCTGAGGTGACCCGGCTGGTCCTGGCCTCCGCGTCCCCGGCCCGCCTCGGAGTCCTGCGCACGGCGGGCATCGATCCCGTCGTGCGGGTCTCCGGCGTGGACGAGGACGCGGTCGCGGCCGCACTTCCCCCTGACACCGCCGCATCCGACGTCGTCGTCGCCCTGGCCCGCGCCAAGGCGGCCGACGTCGCGGCCGTGATTCCCGAGCTCGCCGCCGACTGCGTCGTCGTGGGCTGCGATTCCATGCTGCTGGTCGACGGGCGGCTGCAGGGCAAACCCCACACGCCCGAGGTCGCCAGGGCCCGCTGGGCCGAGATGGCGGGCCGCAGCGCCGACCTGCTCACCGGTCACTGCGTGCTGCGGCTGCGCGACGGCGAGATCGTTGCCGAGTCGGCCGAGTGCAGCGGCACCACCGTGCATTTCGCGAAGCCGGAGCCGGACGAACTCGACGCCTACATCGCCACCGGCGAGCCGCTGCAGGTCGCCGGGGCGTTCACCCTGGACGGGCTGGGCGGCTGGTTCGTCGACCGGATCGAGGGCGATCCGTCCAGCGTCATCGGGATCGGGCTACCGCTGCTGCGCAGGCTGCTCGAAGATGTCGGCGTCGGTGTCACGCAGCTGTGGCGGGACGCGCGGGCCTGACGGCGCGATCACCGGCTCGTCGGCCGCGGCGGGCACACCGGGCGCCGCGGCGGAGTTCTCCGCGCCGAGGGTGAGTTCCAGCCTGGCCTGGCACAGCTCCGGCTCGACGAAGGGATGCAGCCGCACGTCCACGCGGCCGCGGGCGCCGTTACGGTCGAGAACCTCCCGCATGAGCCCCATGTGCACCCCGCACACCACCTCGGAGTGCGAGCGGGCCAGTTCGCGCAGCGGGCACGCGGTGAGCGTGATCTGCACGTGTTCCTCGGTCTCGCCGACCGGGTCCTTCTCCGGGGCGAAGCCGAGTTCCGACATCAGCGACATCGTGATGTCCCTGGCGTCGGCCAGCGTCTCGACCGGGTGCGCGCCGATGTCCATCCGCGCGCCCCAGGCGCGGCCCGCGGCGATCGCGGCGGCGGAACGGGTGATGGGGTCGGGTCCGAGGTGGTCGGCGAGGACCTGGGCGAGTTCCTGGTAACCCACCGAGCGCTGGACGGCGCGGTAGCCGATGCGTGGGCGGCCACGGCCGCGCGGAGGTTGCTGGAACTGGCGGACCAGCGATTCGCGGGTGAGCACATCGAGGTGGAAACGCACGGTCGTGACGTGCTGTCCGGTGATCCTGGCCAGTTCCTGGGCGTCGAGGGGCTCGGTCGCGCCACGTAGGATCGCGAGCAGTCGCCGCCGCGGCCAAGAATCGGACATAGCTCACCCCTCCTCTCCAGAGACTTTATCGGACGGCCCTGCGCTTTATTCGACCATTGTGTCGATTCGTGATGTGCCACCACAGACATACCATCGGCTGCGACGAGATCACACTGTCGCACCCGCCCATACTCTCGCGTGAAGGACCACACCGTGCCCGTCGCCCCGGATCCGCACCCCGCCTTCGGTTCCTACGCAGTCCCGCATCGATTGGTAACCACAGAATGGCTCTCCGCAAACATCGGAGTGCCCGGGGTGAGGATCATCGAGTCCAACGATGACATCCTGCTCTACGACATCGGCCATGTCCCGGGAGCGGTCAAGATCGATTGGCGTGGCGACCTGAGCGACCCGGTGACCCGTGACTACGTCGACGGCCCGCGCTTCACCGAGCTGATGCGGGCCAAGGGCATCCAGCGCGAGGACACCGTGGTGATCTACGGCGACCGCGGCAACGCCCAGGCCGCCCACACCGCCTGGATCTTCACCCTCTTCGGCCACGAGGACGTGCGCCTGCTCGACGGCGGCCGCGACGCCTGGATCTCCGAGGAGCGCGACACCACCTTCGACCTGCCCGTCCTCGCGCCCAGCGACTACCCCCTCGTCGCCAGGGACGACTCGCGCGCGCGCGCGTTCCGCGACGATGTCCTGGCCCGGCTCGGTGCCCCGCTGGTCGACGTGCGCTCGGCCCAGGAGTACTCCGGCGAGCTCGAGGACAAGCCGCTCGATCAGGAGTACGCGGCGCTGCGCGGTGGGCACATCCCGTCGGCGGTGAACATCCCGTGGACCGCCGCCTGCGGGCCGGACGGCCGTTTCCGCAGCAGGGCCGAGCTGGACGCGGTCTACGGCGCGCTGCCCGCCGAGGACCTGGTCGTCTACAGCCGGGTGGGCGAGCGTTCCAGCCACACCTGGTTCGTCCTGGCCTTCCTGCTCGGTCGCAGGTCGGTGCGCAATTACGACGGCTCGTGGATCGAATGGGGGAATTCGGTGCGCCTGCCCATCGCGCGCGGCGCCGAACCGGGCAGCCATAGCGGGATCAATTGAAACGTGTTCACAGCCCGGCACGGCGAGTAGTGTGACCTGCGACCTACTCGACAGTAGGGCTAGCCGAGTGCGGGCCGAATTGGCACACTGCCTACACTCGCCCGAGACGAAAGTTGTCGATACCGGGCACGGGGCCTACACGGCGACCCGTCCCCCGAAGCGACCAAAGATTGCACACAGGAGGCTCAGTGCCCAGCCATGCCAGCGCACGGATCACGAAGGTACTCGTAGCTAACCGCGGCGAGATCGCGGTCCGCGTGATCCGGGCTGCCAAGGACGCGGGGATCACCAGCGTCGCGGTGTACGCCGAGCCCGATGCCGACGCTCCCTTCGTGAAGCTCGCCGACGAGGCGTTCGCCCTCGGCGGTCAGACCTCGGCCGAGTCGTACCTCGTGTTCGACAAGATCCTCGACGCCGCGGCCAAGTCCGGCGCCGACGCCATCCACCCGGGTTACGGCTTCCTCTCCGAGAACGCCGACTTCGCCCAGGCCGTCCTCGACGCCGGGCTGATCTGGATCGGCCCCTCGCCGCAGTCCATCCGCGACCTGGGCGACAAGGTCACCGCGCGCCACATCGCCGAGCGGGCGCAGGCCCCGATGGCCGCGGGCACCAAGGACCCGGTCAAGAACGCCGACGAGGTCGTCGCCTTCGCCAAGGAGTACGGCGTCCCGGTCGCCATCAAGGCCGCCTTCGGTGGCGGTGGTCGCGGCATGAAGGTCGCGCACACCATCGAGGAGATCCCCGAGCTGTTCGAGTCGGCGACCCGTGAGGCCGTCGCCGCCTTCGGCCGTGGCGAGTGCTTCGTCGAGCAGTACCTCGACAAGGCCCGCCACGTCGAGGCCCAGGTCATCGCCGACCAGCATGGCAACGTCGTCGTCGCCGGTACCCGCGACTGCTCGCTGCAGCGTCGCTTCCAGAAGCTCGTCGAGGAGGCGCCCGCGCCGTTCCTGTCCGACGAGGTCCGCGCCAAGATCCACGAGTCGGCCAAGCGCATCTGCCGCGAGGCGGGCTACTACGGCGCCGGCACCGTGGAGTACCTGGTGCAGGGCGAGACCGTGTCCTTCCTCGAGGTGAACACCCGCCTGCAGGTCGAGCACCCGGTCACCGAGGAGACCGCGGGCATCGACCTGGTGCGTCAGCAGTTCCGCATCGCCAACGGCGAAGAGCTGACCATCAAGGAAGACCCCACCCCGCGTGGCCACTCCTTCGAGTTCCGCATCAACGGTGAGGACGCCGGTCGCGGCTTCCTGCCCGCCCCCGGCCCGGTCAGCGTGTACCGCGAGCCCTCGGGCCCCGGCGTGCGCGTCGACTCCGGCGTCGTGGCCGGCAGCGTCATCGGCGGTCAGTTCGACTCGATGCTGGCCAAGCTGATCGTCACCGGCGAGAACCGCGAGCAGGCCCTGCAGCGCGCCCGGCGCGCACTGGCCGAGTTCGAGGTCGACGGCCTGGCCACGGTCATCCCGTTCCACCGCGCGATCGTCGAGGACCCGGCGTTCATCGGCGACGGCGAGAAGTTCGACGTCTACACCAAGTGGATCGAAACCGAGTGGAAGAACACCATCGAGCCGTTCACGGCCGGTGGCGTCGCCGAGGACGACGAGGAGGCCCTGCCCCGGCAGAAGGTCGTCGTCGAGGTCGGTGGCCGTCGCGTCGAGGTGTCGCTGCCCGGTCAGTTCACCCTCGGTGGCGGTGCCGCCGGTTCGGCCGGTAACGGCGCGGGCGTCATCCGTAAGAAGCCGAAGGCGCGCAAGCGCGGCGGTGCCGGCGCCGGTGCTGCCTCCGGTGACGCGGTCACCGCGCCCATGCAGGGCACCGTGGTGAAGGTCGCCGTCGAAGAGGGCCAGACCGTCGAGGCGGGCGACCTGATCGTGGTGCTCGAGGCCATGAAGATGGAGAACCCGGTCAACGCGCACAAGGCCGGTGTCGTCACCGGGCTGAGCGTCGAGGCGGGCGCCGCGATCACTCAGGGCACGGTCCTGGCGGAGATCAAGTAGCACGCAGACGTAGCGCGGGCGCCGGTCGACATCGACCGGCGCCCGTTCTCGTTCCACCCCAACAGCGCCCGCAGCCCGGGTGAACGAGTGGCGAAGATCAGCCTTCGTGCCAGGCCGGACGCCCGCACGCTGTCGTATCGTGGATCGGGTGACCAGCACTGCGCAGATCGATCAGGACCCGTCGGCTTCTCCGGGTCCGGCCACGGTCGCCGAGGTGATCCGGCGGCGGCGCGCGGCGGGCGACCGCGCGGACGGGCACCGGCTGGCGCTGGTGATCGAGGGCGGCGGCAGCCGCGGGGTGTACTCCAGCGGCATGGTGCAGGCCATCGAGGAACTGGGCCTGTCGGGGGTGTTCGACGCGGTCTACGGCACGTCGGCCGGGGCGATCAACGGCGCGTGGCTGCTGTGCGGGCGCGCCGCGACCGGGATGCGGTCCTGGACCGACGCGGCGATCATGCGGCGCGTGGTCGACCCGGTGCGGATCCTGCGCGGGCGGCCCGTATTCGACCTGCGCTACCTCGTCCACCAGGTCTACGACGGCATCGAGCCGATGGACTTCCCGGCCATTCTGGCCAACCCCACCACCTTCCATCCGATCGCGACCGACGTCCGCACCGGTGAGCCGGTGGACCTCGGCCCGCACATCGTCGACAAGACCACGCTGATGACCGCGCTGCGCGCCTCGGCGGGCCTGCCCCTGCTCGCCGGTCCCCCGGTGACGCTCGGTGGCCGCAGCTACTTCGACGGCGGACTGTCCGAGACCGTGCCGATCCGTTCGGCGGTCGCGGCGGGCAGCACGCACGCCCTGGTGCTGCGCACCCGCCGCACCGACGAGGTCCGCCCGCCCGCGCCGTGGCTGCATCGCGTGGTCGGCGGCGGCTACATGCGCGCCATCGCGCCCGGCGCGTTCCGGGCGTGGTCGCAGCGGCCGGGTCAGCAGGCCGTCGAGGACGACTTCCTGTCCGGCCTCGGCACGCGCGTGCTGCAGGTCCATCCGCCCGCCGACTCCCCCGCCATCGACAGCGCCGCCCGCGACACCGACCTGCTCACCCGCGCGCTCGAGATCGGCCGTTCCGCCGTGCACACGCTGCTCGGCCCGGCGGTGCGCCCCGCCTGAACCACTGGCCCGAATCCTCGGGGCAACAACTTTGCCGGATTCCCCGGTTCGGCTCGCGCCCATAGCGTTTCCCCCGTAGGGGCGGTCGAACGTGGGAGTGACGGGTGAGTACAGAGGTGTTGGCTCGGCGAGAGCCCGAGGTCGCTCGTCACGACCTCGGTCCGGAATCCGTGGAGCGGTGGCATCCGGCTGTCCTCGTCCTGTTCCGGTTCGCGTTCGTGACGGTCGGTGTCGGGATGGCGGGGGCGTGGCTGCTGCACGCGCTGCTGCGCACCCTGGGGCTGCCGCCGGCGACGGTGGCCGGGGTCGCCGAGTGGACGGCGCTGGGTCCCCTCACCGACTGGATCGGAGCGCACGTGTTCGATGTGCGAATCGACTACGCCGTCACCGGCAGCGGCGACACGGCGGCGAAATGGATCGCGGTGTGCTCCCTGATCCTGGTGGCCGTGCCGGTCACCGCCGTGTGGTCGGTGCTCGACCGTCACCGCCCGAACTACGTGCGCCTGTTCGCGTGGTTCCGTTTGCTGCTGCGGTTCACCCTGGTCAGCGCGCTGTTGCTGTACGGGATGATCAAGGTGCTGCCCACGCAGATGTCGTTCAACCTCGAGCGGCTGGTCGAACCGTTCGGGCACATGAGCCCGATGGCGGTGCTGTGGGCGCAGTCCTCGCTCTCGGAACCGTACGAAATCGCCTTGGGCGCCGCGGAAGTCACCGCCGCGCTGCTGCTGATCCTGCCGCTCACCGCGGGCCTCGGCGCGGTACTCGCCGTGCTCGTGGCGCTGCAGGTGGTGCTGGTGAATCTCACCTTCGACGTGCCGGTGAAGCTGTTCGCCCTGCAGGTACTCCTGTTCGCCGCGATCCTGGCGGCGCCGCACCTCGTCCGGATCGTGCGAGCACTGCTCGGCCACCACGTGCCCGCCCACACACCAGCCCTGCCAGTCACCACGCCACGCGGCCGGCGGATTCTGTCGGTCACCCAGGTGCTGCTCGGTCTGTGGCTGCTGTGCGCGACGACCGTCGAGGCCTACGACGGGTGGCACACCTACGGCGGTGCGCGGCCGAAGTCCCCGCTCTACGGCATCTGGAACGTCACCGAGTACTCGGTGGCGGGTGAGGCGGTCCCCGCTCTCGTCGACTTCCGCGCACCGGACGACGCCAGGCTCCCGAGCGCCACGGAACGATTCCGCCGCATCATCTTCGACATCCCGCAGGGCATGACAGCCCAGCGGCTCGACGACTCCCTGGTGTCGTTCCCCGCGCGCGTCGACACCGAGCGGCACACCATCACGCTGTCGAAGGACACCGGGCACCAGTGGAAGATCGCGGTCTTCGATTACGTCCGGCCGCGACCGGATCAGCTGATCCTGGAGGGCACGCTCGGCGGCCGTGCGGTGCGCATGCGGCTGGACCTGGTGGACCTGTCGCAGTTCCCGGCCGTCTCCCGCGGATTCCACTGGGTGCAGGCCACGCCGTACTACCGCTAGCCGCCGCACTAGGCTCGGCCCGTGGAACCGATCGAGATCAACGCAGGCTCCTGGTACCTGCGCGCCCTGCGCGCCGACGACCGCATCGACGACCGCCCCGCGCTCGCCGACGGCGGCGTCACCGACCCCGGCTACGTCGCGACCCGCGCCGCGCAGTGGGCCGACGAGAGCCACTTCTCCTGGGCGGTCTGCGTGCCGACCACCGCGGAACTGGTCGCCGAGATCGGCGTGACGCCCGGCCCGGACGGCACCGCCACCGTCACCGGCTGGGCCAGACCCGGCGAGGACGAGGCGCTGGCCGCCGGCCTGGCCTCGGTGCACCGGTTCGTCGCGGGCGCACTCGGACTCACCGTCACCGCGTGACCGTCGCCGAATAGCGGGACGCCCGCCGAAGCGCGGTGGCTTCGGCGGGCGACCCCGGTGCGCTACAGGTGTTCGCGCAGGAGCACCGCGTCGAGCGCGTCCACGACGTGCCGGAGTTCGTCCTCGGTGACGGTGAGCGGCGGCCGGAACCGGATGCCCCGCTCGCCCGTGCCGAGCAGCAGCACGTGCTGACGTTCGCGCAGCGCCGTCACCACCCGGTCCCGCAGATCCGGGGAGGCCAGCGTGATCGCGCACATCAGGCCGCGGCCGCGCGGCTCGCTCACCTTGTCCGGATGCGCGGTCGCGAGCTGGGTGAGCTCGCCGAGCAGGTAGGCACCCAGCGGCACCGACTTCTCGATCAGCCGATCCCGCTCCAGCACTTCGAGAATGCGGCGGGTGCGCACCATGTCGGTGAGATTGCCGCCCCAGGTGGAGTTCAGCCGCGAGCTCACCCGGAAGACGTTGTCCGGTACCTCGTCCACCCGGCCGCCCGCCATGATCCCGCACACCTGTGTCTTCTTGCCGAAGGCCACGACATCGGGCTGCACGTCCAATTGCTGGTAGGCCCAGGTGCTTCCGGTCATACCGACGCCGGTCTGCACCTCGTCGAGCACGAACAGCGCGTCGTTGTCGTGGCACAGCCGCCGCATGGCGCCGAGGAACTGCGGGCGCAGGTGCCGGTCGCCGCCCTCGCCCTGGATCGGTTCGGCGATGAAGCAGGCGATGTCGTGCGGATGGTCGGCGAAGGCCTGCGCGGCCTGCGCGATGGCGCGGGCCTCCAGTGCCTCGATGTCGGGTCCCGCGAACAGATGTGGCGTCTCGATGCGCGGCCAGTCGAATTTCGGGAAGCGCGCGGTCTTGATCGGATCGGTATTGGTCAGCGACAGCGTGTAGCCGCTGCGCCCGTGGAACGCCCCGGTCAGATGCAGCACCTTCGTGCCGAGATCCGGTGAGCGGCCGTGCGATTCGTTGTGCCTGCTCTTCCAGTCGAAGGCCACTTTGAGGGCGTTCTCGACCGCGAGGGCACCGCCGTCGACGAAGAACAGATGCGGTAGCGCTGGATCACCGAGCACGCGGGCGAAGGTCTCGACGAAGCGAGCCATCTCCACGGTGTAGATGTCGGAGTTGCTGGGTTTGTTGATCGCGGCGGTGGCCAGTTCGGCGCGGAAGCGCTCGTCGTCCGCGAGCGCGGGATGGTTCATCCCGAGCGCATTGGAGGCGAAGAAGCCGAACATGTCGAGGTAGGCGGTGCCGTCGCGCTCGTCGATGAGCGTGCGGCCGTGCGACTTGTGTAGATCGAGCACCAGCTCGAAGCCGTCCGCGAGGATGTGCGAGGACAGGATTTCGTTGACCCGGTTGGCGGGGGTGACCGCCGCGCCGGGGCGCTCCAGTTCGATGGTCACGCCACCGAGGGTACGCAAATATTTACGGAACCTCTACGAAATCGCGGAACTATTACGAGGAATCGTTACCTGTCGTAGAATGTCTGCAGGATGATGGTGCTGCGCGTCCGCACATTGGCGGTGGCTCTGATCTCCTGCAGCAGCTGCTCCAGATGCCGCGGGGAGGCGACCCGGACCAGCAGCACGTAGCTTTCCTCGCCCGCCACCGAGTGGCACGCCTCGATCCCGGGGATGTGCTGCAACAGGGCGGGCGCGTCATCGGGCTGGGACGGGTCGAGAGGAGTGATCGCGACGAACGCCGACAACAGGTGCCCGAGTGCCTCGGGGTCCACGTGTGCCGCGTATCCGCGGATCACCCCGCGCGCTTCGAGCCTGCGGACCCGCGACTGGACCGCCGAGACCGAGAGGCTGGCCTTCTCCGCGAGGTTCGACAACGTGGCGCGACCATCGCTCATGAGTTCTTTGATCAATAGTCGATCGATGTCGTCGAGCTGAGGTCTCGCCGGTGTATCCGCCATCAGCGAAGGCTAACCCAGCGCGAGGGTCGCGCGGGGAAAACTTCTTTCTGTTCCCCCACCGAATTCGACCCAACTTTTCCGTGAGCCGTACCAATGAGCAGAAGGTGAGCAGCGATGACCCACACCGTGACCGAGCACTTCTCCGAGCAGCTCTCGCTGCGCGCCAGGGCCCTGCTGCACGGCCTCGGGGCCAGCGTGCCGGAGCCGGGCGCCTGGCTCGCCCGCACACCCATCTCCGGCGGCACCCTGCTCCAGCTGACCGCTGACACCCCCGCCGCCGTCGACGCCGCGATCGACCGGGCGGCCACCGCCTTCGAGAGCTGGCGCACCGTTCCCGCGCCCGTCCGCGCGGCGCTGGTGCGCCGACTGGCCGAACTGCTGGTCGCGCACAAGGCCGAGCTGGCCGAGCTGGTGACGCTGGAGGCGGGCAAGATCGGCGCCGAGGCGCTGGGTGAAGTGCAGGAGATGATCGACGTCTGCGAGTTCGCGATCGGCCTCTCGCGCCAGCTGTACGGCGCGACCATGCCGTCGGAACGGCCGGGCCATCGGCTCATGGAGACCTGGCACCCGCTGGGCGTGGTCGGGGTGATCTCGGCGTTCAACTTCCCGGTCGCGGTGTGGTCGTGGAACACCGCGATCGCGCTCGTGTGCGGGGACACGGTGGTGTGGAAGCCCTCGGAGACCACCCCGCTGACGGCGCTGGCCTGTCACACACTGCTGCGCCGCGCCGCGGTCGATGTGGGCGCCGATCCCGAAGTGCACCAGCTGGTCCAGGGCGGGGTCGCGGTCGGCGAGACCCTCGTCGAGGACTCGCGGGTGGCGCTGCTCAGCGCCACCGGCTCGATCCGGATGGGCGGCACGGTCGCGCCGAAGGTGGCGGCCAGGTTCGGTCGATGCCTGCTGGAACTGGGCGGCAACAACGCCGCGATCGTCGCGCCCAGCGCCGATCTGGAGCTGGCGGTGCGCGGCATCGTCTTCGCGGCCGCCGGCACCGCGGGCCAGCGCTGCACCACCCTGCGCCGGTTGATCGCGCACACCTCCGTCGCCGACCGGCTCGTCGAGCGCCTGGCGGCCGCGTACGGCCAACTGCGCGTGGGCAATCCGCTCGACGAGGGCGTGCTCGTCGGCCCGCTGATCAACGAGCGCGCCTTCACCGCCATGCAGAAGTCGCTCTCGCGGGCGGTCGACTCGGGCGGCGAGATCGTCTGCGGCGGTGAGCGAGTGGAGCTGGTCGGGCCCGACGCCTACTACGTGCGGCCGGCCATCGTGCGCATGCCGGCGCAGACCGAGCTGGTGCGCGAGGAGACGTTCGCGCCGATCCTCTACGTCCTCACCTACGACGACATCGAGTCCGCCATCGCGCTGAACAACGATGTGACACAGGGCCTCTCCTCGGCGATCTTCACCCTCGACCAGCGCGAGGCCGAGCTGTTCCTGGCCGGATCCGATTGCGGCATCGCCAATGTCAACATCGGCACCTCCGGCGCGGAGATCGGCGGCGCGTTCGGCGGCGAGAAGCACACGGGCGGCGGGCGCGAGTCCGGGTCCGATTCCTGGAAGGCCTACATGCGCAGGGCGACCAACACCATCAACTACTCCACCGAGCTGCCGCTGGCCCAGGGCATACATTTCGGCTGATCAGAAAGCGATTTCGTCATCCGCGTCGGGCCGTGTACAGTGGTGTTTACGACGCGGGATGGAGCAGCTCGGTAGCTCGCTGGGCTCATAACCCAGAGGTCGCAGGTTCAAATCCTGTTCCCGCTACTGGTCGAAAGGCCCCGGATTCTTCCGGGGCCTTTCTTCGTTTCCCGGTCAGCCCAGACGCAGAGTCCATGTGCCGCGGAAGTGCAGGCGGGTGACGCTGCCGGGTGGGATGTCCATGCGCCAGAACGACTTCGGTGGCGCGTCGAGGACCACCAGCAGCGCCGCCCTGATCACCGCGGGATGCGTCACCGCGACCGTGTCGCGGCCCGCCGAGGCGATCTCGGCCAGCCAGAAGCGCGCCCGGTCCACCAGGTCGGTCACCGATTCGCCACCGTGCCCACGGAATTCGGGATCGGTCAGCCACGCGAACAACTGATCCTGTGCCAGCGAGCTCATCTCGGTACCGCGCCAGGAGCCCGCGTCGAGGTCGCGTAATCGCGCGTCGAGCTCGCCCACCACGCCCAGCGCCTCGGCGGTCTCGCGGGCCCGCCGCTCCGGCGCGGTCCGCACCTGCGCGTCGGGCGGCACGGCGTACGCACGCACCGCGGCCCGCCCGGACTCGTCCAGGGGTTCGTCAACAGGGAATCGCGCCTTGCGCACCGCCTCGGTCAGGCCGTGGCCGACGAGGTCGACTCTGAGCACCGTTTGCACGAGTGCCCAGAGTAGCGCCGGTCACAGTGACGCCGTTCACCTGGACGGGTTTGTCGGTGCCGCGGTGCACACTGAATCCCATGGAACGGTTCTCACCCGCTACGGCGCAGTGGTTCGACGGGGCTTTCGCCGGGCCCACGTCGGCCCAGCTCGGCGCGTGGGATGCCATCTCGCGGGGCGAGAACACGCTGGTCATCGCGCCGACAGGGTCCGGCAAGACACTGTCGGCCTTCCTGTGGGCGATCGACCGGCTGGCCAACCGGCCCGCGCCGGAGCCCGGGACGCCGCGCGGCACGTCGGTGCTGTACGTGTCGCCGCTCAAGGCGCTGGCGGTGGACGTGGAGCGCAATCTGCGGGCGCCGCTGGTCGGGGTCACCCAGACCGCGAAACGGCTCGGGCTCGATCCGCCGGAGATCTCGGTGGGGGTGCGCTCGGGCGACACCACGCCCGCGCAGCGCCGGGCCATGCAGCGCACCCCGCCCGACATCCTGATCACGACGCCGGAGTCGCTGTTCCTGCTGCTCACCTCGGCCGCGCGGGAGAGCCTGGCGCAGGTCGACACGGTGATCGTCGACGAGGTGCACGCCATCGCGGGCACCAAGCGGGGCGCGCACCTGGCGTTGTCGCTGGCCCGGCTCGACCAGCTCACCGAGCGGCCCGCGCAGCGGATCGGACTGTCGGCGACGGTGCGCCCGCCCGAGGAGGTCGGCCGTTTCCTGGTGGGCTCGGCGCCCATCACCATCGTGCGGCCGCCCGCGCCCAAGACCTTCGACCTGTCGGTGCGGGTGCCGGTGGCCGACATGACCGACCCCGGCGATTCCGAGCAGCCCGGCTCGATCTGGCCGCACGTCGACGAGGCCATCGTCGACCTGGTGCTCGAGCACCGGTCCTCGATCGTGTTCGCGAACTCGCGACGGCTCGCCGAACGGCTCACGGCCCGGCTCAACGAGGCCTACGCCACGCGCCTGGGCGAACCGGTGGAGACCCAGCACGCGCCCCCCGCGCAGCTGGGTCCGTCCACCGAGGTGATCCACGGCGCCGATCAGCTGCTGGCGCGGGCCCACCACGGGTCGGTGAGCAAGGAACAGCGGGCGATCATCGAGGACGATCTCAAGACCGGGCGGCTGCGCTGCGTGGTCGCCACCAGCAGTCTCGAGCTCGGCATCGACATGGGCGCGGTCGACCTGGTGGTGCAGGTGGAGGCGCCCCCTTCGGTGGCCAGCGGGCTGCAGCGGGTCGGCCGGGCCGGGCACCAGGTGGGTGAGGTGTCGCGTGGCGTGCTGTTCCCCAAGCACCGCACCGATGTCATCCACTGCACCGTGGCGGCCCAGCGCATGCTGGCCGGGGAGATCGAGGTGCTGCAGATCCCGGCGCATCCGCTCGACATCCTCGCCCAGCAGACGGTCGCCGCGTGCGCCCTGGAACCGATCGACGTCGACGGCTGGTTCGACATCGTCCGCGCCACCGGCAGCTACGCGAGCCTGCCGCGGTCGGCGTACGAGTCCGTCCTCGATCTGCTGGCGGGCCGTTATCCCTCCGACGAGTTCGCCGAACTGCGGCCGCGCGTGGTCTGGGACCGCGACGCGGGCACGCTCACCGGCCGCCCCGGCGCGCAGCGGCTGGCCGTCACCTCCGGCGGCGCCATTCCCGATCGCGGCATGTTCGCGGTCTTCATGGTGGGCGAAAAGGCCTCGCGGGTGGGCGAACTCGACGAGGAGATGGTTTACGAGTCGCGCGTCGGCGACGTGTTCGCGCTCGGTGCGACCAGCTGGCGGATCGAGGAGATCACCTTCGACCGGGTCCTGGTGACGCCCGCGTTCGGGCTGCCGGGGCGGCTGCCGTTCTGGCACGGCGACGGATTGGGCCGGCCTGCCGAATTGGGTTCCGCGCTGGGTGAATTCGTGCGGACCGCCGGTCAGGTGCCCGGTGACGAGCTCGCCCGCATCGTGGCGGGGATGGGCTCACCTGGTGGCGAGCTCAGCAAGCCCGCCGCCCGCCTCGATCAGCTCGTCCGCACCGCGGGCCTCGATCAGAACGCGACGGCCAACATGGTCGGCCTGCTCGACGAACAGCGCACGGCGACCGGTCAGTTGCCGACCGACCGCACCCTGATCGTCGAACGGTTCCGCGACGAGCTCGGTGACTGGCGGCTGGTGCTGCACTCCCCCTTCGGCACCCCCGTCCACGCGCCGTGGGCGCTGGCCGTCGGCGCCCGGCTGCAGGAGCGCTTCGGCATCGACGCCGCGCCCACCGCGTCCGACGACGGCATCGTGGTCCGGCTCCCCGACACCACCGACGATCCGCCCGGCGCCGAACTGTTCGTGTTCGAACCCGATGAGATCGACGACATCGTCACCGAGCAGGTCGGCGGGTCGGCGCTGTTCGCGTCCCGGTTCCGCGAGTGCGCGGCCAGGGCGCTGCTGCTGCCGCGCCGCGATCCCGGCAAGCGGGCGCCGCTGTGGCAGCAACGGCAGCGCTCGGCCCAATTGCTGGATGTGGCACGCAAATTCCCGGAGTTCCCGATCCTGCTCGAGACGGTGCGAGAGTGCCTGCGCGACGTCTACGACCTGCCCTCGCTGCGCGACCTGCTCACCAAGGTCGCGCGCCGGGAGGTGCGGCTGATCGATGTCGAGACCGCGAGCCCGTCGCCGTTCGCCAACGCCCTGCTGTTCTCCTACGTGGGCCAGTTCCTCTACGACGGTGACAGCCCGCTGGCCGAACGCCGCGCGGCCGCGCTGGCGCTGGATTCCAGCTTGCTGGCCGAACTGCTCGGCCGGGTCGAACTGCGCGAACTCCTCGACCCGGAGGTCCTCGCCCTCACCGAACGCGAACTCCAGCGACTCACCCCGGAACGCTGGGCTCGCGACGCCGAGGGCCTGGCCGACCTGTTGCGCCTGCTCGGCCCGCTCACTCCCGATGAGGCCGCGGCCCGCTGTGTGCGGCGCGGTGGCGCTCAGGCCACGTCCTCCGAACCCGCGTCTCCGGACCTTCCCCGCGGACCCATCGAGCCGCGGCACAGCGGCATCGGCGGTGAGTCCCACCTGGGTGCCGCGCCTGCCGAACGGGAGACCGCCGGCGCCGAGCCGCACGATGGTGGTCCCGCGGGAGCGGGCGTGGCCGATTCGGAGCGCGGTGCCGCCGGGAGCCTCGACGGCTCAGGCGCTGATCCCCTCGCCGATTCCGACGCACCGACCTGGTTCGCCGAATTGCGCGATGCCCGTCGGGCACTGGAGGTTTCGTTCGCGGGCCGTACCTGGTGGGTCGCCGTGGAGGATGCCGCGCGGCTGCGGGACGCGCTCGGTGTGCCGCTGCCGATCGGGGTGCCCGCCGCCTTCATCGAGCCGGTGCCCGATCCGCTCGGCGACCTCGTCGGCCGGTACGCGCGCACCCACGCCCCGTTCACCACCGCCGACGTGGCGGCTCGCTTCGGGCTCGGCAGCGCCGTCGCGGCGACGGCGCTGCACCACCTGCTGGCCGAGAAGCGCGTGGTAGAGGGCGAATTCACGCCGGCCACGGCGGGGACGGAATGGTGCGACGCCCAGGTGCTGCGCCGGTTGCGCCGCCGCTCACTGGCGGCGGCCAGGCACGAAGTGGAGCCGGTCACCACCGCCGCCTTCGGCCGCTTCCTGCCCGCCTGGCAGCACGTCGGTTCCGGGGAGCTGCGCGGTATCGACGGCGTCGCCACGGTGGTGGAACAGCTCGCGGGCGTGCCGATTCCGGCCTCGGCCTGGGAGTCGTTGATCCTGCCGACCCGGGTCCGCGACTACTCCCCCGCCATGCTGGACGAGTTGATGGCGAGCGGCGAGGTGATCTGGTCCGGGCACGGCGCGATCACCGCCAAGGACGGCTGGATCGCGCTGCACCTGGCCGACCAGGCGCCGTACACCCTGCCGCCGCCCGACGACATCGACCCCACCGACATCCAGCTCGGCCTCCTCGCCGCCCTGGGCGCCGAACTGGAGCCGTGGCCGGCCGACCGGCACCCCCCGGTCGACCTCGACGCGACCGATGCCACGCCGAAATCCGCCGCCCCGCCCACCGCGACCGCCGACCAGGCCGGCTCCCGGACCGAGCCGCGTGCCGAATCGGTCGCGCGGTCACCCCAGCACTCCACACCTGGCCGGCGGGACACCGACGCTGTGCATGGCGACATCGGTGGAGCGCACACCGGGGATCACGGCCAGGCCTTCCGCCTGCCGAAGACCCTGCGCGGCGGCGGCGCGTTCTTCTTCCGGCAGCTCTCCGATGCCACCGGCCTGCTCGACGACAAGGCCGTCGGCGATGCCCTGTGGCAGCTGGTCTGGGCCGGCTACCTCGCCGGCGACACCTTCGCGCCGGTCCGCGCCCTGCTCTCGGGCACCACCCGCAGCACCACCGCGCACCGCACCCCGCGCCGGGCACCCCGCGGGCGCGCCTACCTGCCGCGGCCGTCCATGCCGACCCGTTCCGGCCCGCCGACGCTGGCGGGCCGCTGGTCGATCCTGCCGGAACGCGTGCGGGACAACACCCTTCGCGCCCACGCCACCGCCGACCAGTTACTGGAACGCTACGGCGTCCTGACGCGCGGATCGGTCCAGAACGAGGGTGTGCCGGGCGGTTTCGCGCTGATGTACCGGGTGCTCACCGAATTCGAGGACCGCGGCCGGTGCCGACGCGGCTATTTCGTCGACACCCTCGGCGGCGCCCAGTTCTCCACCACCGACACCGTCGACCGGTTGCGCTCGTTCGACACCGACCGCGGCGCCGCCCAGCCCGGTGCCGCGCTGGCCATGGCCGCCTGCGATCCCGCCAACCCGTACGGCGCCGCCCTGCCGTGGCCCAAGGGCGACGCCGAGAGCGGGCATCGTCCCGGCCGCAAGGCGGGCGCCCTGGTGGTGCTGGTCGGCGGCGAGCTGGTGCTCTATGTCGAGCGCGGCGGCAAGACGCTGCTCAGTTTCACCGAGGACCCCGGGCTCCGCCGCACGGCCGCGGTCGCGCTCGCCGGCCTGGTGCACGAGCGCCGCGTCGACAGCCTGGTGATCGACAAGGCCAACGGGGAATCCGTGCACGGCAACACCTTCGCCGACGTCCTGGTGGAAGCGGGCTTCTCGATGACGCCGCGCGGATTGCGCCTGCGCAGGCAGGTGTAGCCGGATGCCCGAGGGCGACACCGTCTTCCGCACCGCCGAGCGGCTGCGCACCGCGCTGGCCGGAAAGACGCTCACCCGCAGCGACTTCCGCGTGCCGCGCTACGCCACCGTTGACCTCGTCGGCGATCTCGTGACCGAGGTCGGCAGCTACGGCAAGCACCTGTTCATCCGCACCGACCGCGTCAGCATTCACACCCATCTGAAGATGGAGGGCGTCTGGCGGGTGTTCCACTGCGGCCAGCGCTGGACCAAGCCGCGCGTCACCGCCCGGGTCGTGCTCGCCACCGACGAGGTCGAGGCCGTCGGCTTCTCACTCGGCAAGGTGCAGGTGCTGCCGCGCGGCGAGGAACACACCGTCATCGACCATCTCGGCCCCGATCTGCTCGGCCCGAACTGGGACGGCGCCGAGGCGCTGCGCAGGCTCGAGACACACCCCGCCCGGGCGGTCGGCCTTGCCCTGCTCGACCAGCGCAACCTGGCCGGGATCGGCAACATCTACCGCAGCGAGATCTGCTTCCTACGGCGCGTGCACCCGGCCACCCCCACCGGGGACATCGCCGATCTGCCCGCCCTGGTCGACGAGGCCCATCGCGTGCTGGGCAAAGCCGCGCACGAGCCACCGTGGCGCCCCATGGTCTACGGCCGCACCCGGCGGCCGTGCCCCCGCTGCGGCACCGCCATCGTCACCCGTCTGCTCGGCGAGGACGACCCCGCCGACCGCATCACCCAGCGCGAACGCGGCATCTACTTCTGTCCCCGCTGCCAACCCGAGCCCAATAACTAGACCGGTCGTCATACTCGAGCTACGCTCGGGGAGTGACTCCACGCACGGATTCCCGGCAGCGGTTCCTCGACGCGGCCGCCGACCTGTTCCACACCCAGGGCTACCACGCCACCGGCGTCAACCAGCTGGTCAGCGCGGGCGGCGCGCCCAAGGGTTCCTTCTACTTCCACTTCCCCGGCGGCAAGGAACAGCTCGCCGCCGAGGCGCTGGTCCAATCGGCGGAGGCGCTGCGGGCGACGCTCGCGGCCGCCCTCGACCACGGCGACGTCGACGGCGTGTTCGACGCGCTCGGCGCGATGCTCACCGACTCGGACTTCCAGCGCGGCTGCCCCATCGCCACCATCGCGCTCGACGCGGGCGGCGACAGCGAACCGATCCGCGAAGCCTGCGTCACCGGATTCGAATCCTGGCGCACCGCCATCGAGGAGTTCCTGCGCGCCAAGGGCATTCCCGACCGCCGCGCCGACGAACTGGCCACCGTCGCGCTGGCCATGCTCGAGGGCGGCCTCCTGCTGGCCCGCACCCGCCGCGACCTCACCCCCCTGCGCACGGTCGCCGACCACCTGCGCGCCACACTCGAACGGGAGCTCTCCTGATGCGAATCCATCACCTCGACGGCGGCACCATGCGCCCCCTCGGCGGCCGCCTGCTCGACGGCGTCAGCGGCCTCACCCTCCGCGCCGAGATGGTCTGCCACTGTGTGCTGATCGAGCTCGACGACCGCCTCGTCCTGATCGAAACGGGCATCGGCGAGGGCGCGGTGCGCAGGCCCGACGAATGGCTCGGCCGCCAGTTCATCCGGATGACCAGCCCGGTTCTCGAACTCGAGCGCACGGTGGCCCGCCGGATCGAGGCGCTCGGCTATCGCAGGGAGGACGTCACCGACATCGTCGTGACCCACCTCGATCTCGACCACGCGGGCGGCCTCGCGGACTTCCCGCAGGCGAAGGTCCATGTCTACGGCGCCGAACTGCGCGCGCTCGAGGGTCACTACGGCCCGCGCGAGAAGTTCCGTTATCGCGCGGCCCAATTCGCGCACGGCCCACAGTGGGAGAGCTACGACGAACTGGGCGAATCCTGGTTCGGCTTCGACGCGGTGCGTCAATTGCGCGGGCTACCGGCCGAATTGCTGCTCATCCCGCTGGCGGGGCACACCAGGGGCCACGCCGGCATCGCGATCGACACCGGCGACGGCTGGAAGTTCTCCGTCGGCGACGCCTACTTCCACCCCGGCCAGGTCGATCTGGAGCACCCGCATCAGCCGTCGGGCGCCACCCTGTTCGAACGTCTCGTGCAGACCGTCCCCGCCGCGCGCGTCGCCAATCAGGAACGGCTGCGTGAGCTCCTGCGCGGTCACGGCGACGAGGTCACGGTCTTCTGCGCGCACAGCGCCGTGGAACTGCGCCGGTTGCAGGGCGTCGGCGTCTGATCCGGCGCGGTCATCGGTCCTGCGGCACCGGTTCCAGCAGCTGCGGCCGCGGTTCCGGGGCGGCGGCCCGCAGCGCATCGGCGGACGCGTCGTCGGGCTGGGTCTGGGATTCGATCTCGGCCCGCACCCGCGCCTGATAGGTGGCCACCTCGCGGTCGATCTCGTCGACATCCCAGCCGAGGACGGGCGCGACGAGGTGGGCGACCTGCTCGGCGCAGTGCGCGCCCCGGTCGGGGTATTCGATCGAGATGCGGGTGCGGCGGGCCAGGATGTCGTCCAGGTGCAGCGCGCCCTCGGCCGCGGCGGCGTACACGGCCTCGACCTGGAGGTAGGCAGGCGCGTCGGTGATCGGTTGCAGCAGTTCGGGTTTGCCGACGGCCAGCGAGAGCACCTCGTCGACCACCGAGCCGTAGCGGTCGAGCAGGTGCGTCATGCGGTACGGGTGCACGCCGTAGTGCTCGGCCAGCTGCACGGTCTGGTTCACCAGGGCGAAGTAGCCGTCGGCGCCGAGCAGGGCCACCTTCTCGGTGATCGACGGCGAGACCCGCGCCGGAATGTCCTGTGCCGCTTCGTCCATCGCGTCGGCGGCCATCACCCGGTAGGTGGTGTACTTGCCGCCGGCGATGCTCACCAGCCCCGGGGCGACCCTGGCCACGGCGTGCTCGCGGGACAGCTTGGAGGTCTCGTCGCTCTCGCCGGCCAGCAGGGGCCGCAGGCCCGCGTAGACGCCGTCGATGTCGGCGTGGGTGAGCGGGGTGACCAGCACCTCGTTCACCCGGTCGAGCAGGTAGTCGATGTCGGCCTTGGTGGCCGCCGGGTGGGCGAGGTCGAGGTTCCAGTCGGTGTCGGTGGTGCCGATGATCCAGTGCGCGCCCCACGGGATGACGAACAGCACCGAGGTGGCCGTGCGCAGGATGATCGCCGCGTCGCTGACGATCCGGTCGCGGGGCACCACGATGTGCACGCCCTTGGACGCCCGCACATGGAAGCGGCCGCGTTGGCGCGACAGGCTCTGCACCTCGTCGGTCCACACGCCGGTCGCGTTGATCACCACATTCGCGCGCGCCTCGGCGGTGCGCCCGTCCTCGGTGTCGCGCAGCTTCACCCCGACCACCCGGTCGGCCTCCCTGAGCAGGCCGACGACCTGGGTGGAGGTCCGGATGACCGCGCCGTAGTGGGCGGCGGTGCGGGCCACGGTCATGGTGTGGCGGGCGTCGTCGACGACGGTGTCGAAGTAGGTGACGCCGCCGATCATCGAATCCCTGCGCAGGCCCGGCGCCAACCGCAGCGCGCCGTGCCGGGTCAGATGATGCTGTCCCGGCACGGATTTCGCGCCGCCCATGGTGTCGTAGAGGGTCAGGCCCGCGGCGACGTAGGGCCGCTCCCAGATCCGGTGGGTGAGCGGGTACAGGAACCGCAGCGGCTTCACCAGATGCGGCGCCAGCGTCGACAGCGCCAGCTCGCGTTCCTTGAGCGCCTCCCTGACCAGGCCGAATTCGAGTTGTTCGAGATAGCGCAGCCCGCCGTGGAACATCTTCGACGAGCGGCTCGAGGTGCCGGAGGCCAGATCGCGGGCCTCCACCAGCGCCACCGACAGGCCGCGGGTGGCCGCGTCGAGCGCGATGCCGGCCCCGACGACGCCGCCGCCGATGACCAGCACGTCGAACTGATCCTTGCCGAGGCGCTCCCAGGCGGTGCGGCGCTGCTCGGGGCCGAGCTGGCCGGGCCCGAGCCGCGAACCACCCGCGACCAACTCCCCCGGGTGCAGGAACGGGAACTCCGGTGTCTGCGACATGCTGGACTCCTCGCCGACCGGGCGGCCGGTTCAGCCGACAGTGGGTGGAGGCGCCGGGCCACGTCCGGCACCGCTGCGTACACGCTAAACGTAGTGCCTCCGCGGCGCGGGCGAGGCTTACGGCGGGGCGTGGCAGCCAACTGGGACATTCGGGCCGGTGCGCTTGGGTAGCCTGCTGCCATGCGTCGCTATGTGGCCGCCATCGATCAGGGCACGACTTCGAGTCGGTGCATCGTCTTCGACCGGCAGGGCCGGATCGTCGGGACCGCGCAGCGGGAACATCGGCAGATCTTCCCGAAGCCGGGCTGGGTCGAGCACGATCCGGTGGAGGTCTGGCGCAACACCGAATGGGTGCTCGGCGCGGCGCTGGGCAACAGCGGCTGTTCGGCGGGCGACCTGGCCGCCATCGGCATCACCAACCAGCGCGAGACGACCGTCGTCTGGGATCGGGCCACCGGGGAGCCGGTGTACAACGCGATCGTCTGGCAGGACACCCGCACCGATCAACTGTGTGCCGAACTCGCAGGCGATCAGGGTCCGCAGCGTTACGCCGATCGCACCGGGTTGCCGCTGTCGACCTATTTCGCCGGACCGAAGCTGCGCTGGATCCTCGACAACGTCGACGGCGTGCGAGCCAGGGCCGAGGCGGGCGACCTGTGTTTCGGCACCATGGACACCTGGGTGCTGTGGAAACTGACCGGCGAGCACCTCACCGACGTCACCAACGCCTCGCGCACCATGCTGATGGATCTGCGCACACTGCAATGGGATTCGGAGATCTGCGCCGAGTTCGGCATCCCGGAGTCGCTGCTGCCGCGCATCCGCAGTTCCTCGGAGGTGTACGCGGAGATCACCGCGGGACCGTTCGCGGGCGCGCCGGTCGCGGGCATCCTCGGCGATCAGCAGGCGGCCACCTTCGGCCAAGCCTGC
Organism: Nocardia neocaledoniensis; assembly: GCF_003182135.1. Taxonomy (GTDB): domain Bacteria; phylum Actinomycetota; class Actinomycetes; order Mycobacteriales; family Mycobacteriaceae; genus Nocardia; species Nocardia neocaledoniensis. Next base: position 118,133 of record NZ_QGTL01000003.1, read on the forward strand.
CTGTCGCCAGGCGAAGCCAAGAACACCTATGGCACCGGTAATTTCATGCTGCTCAACACCGGGACCACGCCGGTGTTCAGCAAGCACGGTCTGCTCACCACCGCCTGCTACCAGCTCGGTGACGCACCCGCCGTCTACGCGCTGGAGGGCTCGATCGCCGTCACCGGGTCGCTGGTGCAGTGGCTGCGCGACAATCTCGGCATCATCGGTTCGGCGGCGGAGGTGGAGCCGCTGGCCCGCAGCGTCGACGACAACGGCGGCGCCTACTTCGTGCCCGCGTTCTCCGGACTGTTCGCGCCGCGCTGGCGGCCGGACGCGCGCGGTGTCATCGCCGGGCTCACCCGCTTCGTCACCAAGGCCCACTTGGCCAGGGCCGCATTGGAATCCACCGCCTTCCAGACGCGCGAGGTGGTCGACGCCATGCGCGCCGACGCCGCCGCCCAGCACCTCGACCTCGAGCTGACCACCCTCAAGGTCGACGGCGGCATGACGGGCAACGACCTGCTCATGCAATTCCAGGCCGACATCCTCGACGTCCCCGTGGTCCGCCCCGTCGTCAGCGAGACCACCGCCCTCGGCGCCGCCTACGCCGCGGGCCTGGCCGTCGGCTACTGGTCCGGCCTCGACGACCTGCGCGCCAACTGGATCGCCGACCACACCTGGACCCCTCAGATGCCCGAGGACGAACGCACCGAGCGCTACACCGAATGGAACAAGGCCGTCGAACGCACCTACGGCTGGGTGTGAGTCACGGCAGGCTGCCGAGGAGCACGGCCAGTTCACGTGCCCGGAGGACGACGCCCGCGTGGCCCGCGGGCAGGCTGTGCACGTCGAAGGGGTTGTCCGGGGTGAGCCGGTCCGCGTCGGCGATCATCCGGGTCACCAGGGCGGCGGAGAGAACGTTGTCCTCAGTGAGGCGGATATAGCTGCGCGGCACCCGGCCCCACCGTTCGGCGCCGACGCGGGCATCGGCGAACTGGGTGTGCGCGCCGTCTTCGTGCTGCATGCCGAACTCGAGTACCGCGAGGGTCTGGGCCAAGGTCGCCTCGGGCATGTTGACGAGCCGGAAGTTCTCGACGGCCGCGAGATCGGCCGACCGCAGATTGAAGCGAATGATCCCGGGCGGCACCGCGTCCAGGCCGAGGAACAGTGAATGCTCCGGATCCGGAGCCGGGATCCCCTCGGCCGCCTCGGGCAGCCGGGCCAGGGCCATCGCGCTGGGCGCCTCGGCGGTGGTCGGACAGAACGCCGACAGGTAGACCAGCCGATGGATGTCGTCCGGAATCTCCTCCGCCACCTGTCCGATCGTCACCCCTCCCAGGCTGTGCCCGACCAGCACCACCGGCCCGTGGCGCCGCACCTGCCGCACCACCTCGATCACGTGAGCCACATTGTCGCGCAGCGTGATCCCCGCCAGCGGCGACTCGGCAGCGGTGAACCCCGCGAGGTCCTGCGGCGCCTGGTACGACATCCGGAACGGCGCGTCCAACCCGTGCCCCGGCAGATCCACCGCCAACGCCCGATGCCCGAGCAACACCAGCTCCCGCACCACCGGCGCCCAGTAGAATCCGGTACTCGCCAGCCCGTGCACAAACACGAATGTCGGTGCGGCAATGCCGCTTTCCCCGCCCTGCGCCTGGAACGTCACGCCAAACATGTACCCGCTACCTATCGCAGCCAACCCGATCACTGCGGACGCCGCTACGGATCGGCCGGGCACATTATCTGCGGCTCAGTGACTTCCGAGATCTATCGTCAGGATCTTGACAATCGAATGGGCATCGCCGTGGGCGCCTTCCGTCGTGTCGTTCCCACCGATACGACGGCCCGGCTACTCGGCCGCCTTCGCCAGGCGGGTGACGGCTTCGGTGAGGGTGGGTTCGTCGGAGGTGGTGAAGCACAGGCGCATGGAGGAGCGGTAGGCGTCGGAGACGGCGAAAGCCGAGCCGGGGACGTAGGCGACGCCGGCGTCGAGGGCGGCGGGCAGGAGGGCGGACGTGTCGGTGCCGTCGGTGAAGTCGGCCCAGACGAACATGCCGCCGGTGGCGTCGGTGCAGCTCACGCGATCGCCGAAGGTGGTGCGCACGGCGTCGACCAGGGACTTGGCGCGGGTGCCGTAGGCGGTGCGGATCGCGGTCACGTGGGCGGCGAGCCAGTCGGTGTCGGTGAGCAGATCCGTGGCGATGCGGTGCGTGAGCGCGGAACCACAGAGATCGGCACCCTGCTTGAGGAGCTCCACCGCGCGACAGACGCGATCCGGGGCCACCATCCAGCCGACGCGGAGGGCGGGCGCGAGGATCTTCGAGACGCTGGAGAGCCGGATCACCTGGGGTGAGTAGGCGGCGATCGGGGCGGGGGCGGGCGCGTCGAACCACAGTTCGCCGTAGGGGTCGTCCTCGATGATCCAGAACCCGTGCGCCTCAGCGAGTTCCGCGAGGCGACGACGCCGCTCGGGCGCCAGCGTGACGCCACCGGGGTTGTGGAAATTGGAGACCGTGTGGACCACCGCGGGACGCTCGCCCGCCGCCAGCAGTTCCTCCAGCGCGTCCACCCGCATGCCGTCACGATCCAGCGGCACGGCGACGATGCGCGCGCCCGCGGCCCGGAACACCTGCAGCGCACCGACATACGCGGGATCCTCGACGATCACCAGCGCGCCCGGATCGAGCAGCACCTCGGCCAGCAGCGACAGCGCCTGCTGCGAGCCATGGGTGATGAACACCTCGGCCTCCGGCACGGCACGCCCGATCCTGGCCGTCTCCCTGGCCGCGAGCACGGCGCGCAGCGCGGGCCAGCCGGGCGACTCGGTGTACTGCAGGACCGCGGCGTCGTCCAGCGCGGCCGCCGCGGCGGCGGCGATGCGCTCGCGCGGCATCAGCGCGGCGTCCGGCAGACCACCGGCCAGGCTGACGACATCGGCGCGCGCGGTGAGCTTGAGCAGGTCCCGGATCGCCGAACTCTGCAGACCCGCGAGCTTGCCCGCCAATGCTGGAGTGGTCTGCGACATGGGAAACCTCCGGGGACGACAAGGGAAGCAATCATCCTACGATTGCATATCGTCCACCAGAATGTGAAATCGCAGTCCCAAACACTGAGACACTAGCGCGCGGTGATCGACTTGACCTGCCACTTTCCGTCGGTGTTGGTGGTGACGATCTCCTGCTTGTACACGATGGCCGAGCCGTCCGGATGCCATTCACGCAGCTCGACGTCGTAGCGGCCGACCGAGGTCTCGCGCATCCGCACGCAGTGCGTGGACCCGGCGGGGATCAGGTCGTCGATCGCCTTCTGGATCGTCTCGGCGGGCGAGATGTTCTCGGCGTCGGGCGCCACGTACTCGCGCACCTTGGCGCCGGAACGGTCGACGTAGAACGCGTACTGGAAACCGAGGATGGCCTTGGCGCCGGTCGAGGTGTCGCCGGGGCCGTTGCCCACCGTGACCGCCTGCTCCGACATCGCCTTGCACTCGGTGGGCGAGGCGACCGATGGGATCGGCGCCGCTGTCACACCGGGGTCGTCCCCGCCGCCCCGCTTGACCAGGCCGATCGTCAGCACCAGCGCGACGACGAGCAGCACCGCCGCGGCCGCGCCACCGATGATCCAGCGCAGCCGCCGATCGGATTCCTTGGTCTTGTTCTGCTCGGCGGCGGGCGTCACGGGGTTCTTCGGCGCGAGCCGCCGCGCGATCGGGTCATCGGCCCACGACAGCCCGGCCTCCGGCGGCTTGGGCACGGCGCCGCCCTCGTCGGGGCTGTTCCACCAGGCTTTGTCCTCGGCGTCGTCGGCGCTCGGGGCACGCTCGGGCTGGCGCACGATGTCCGGCGTGGCCATGCGCACGGTCTCCGGCGCCGGTTCGGCGGCGGGCGCCTGCGCGCGCGGGCCCGGCTTGTCGCGCCGGATCACCTCGGTGGCCTCGCGGCCGGACGTGACCGGCACCGAGTCGCCGAACGGCGAGCTGTCCCTGCGCTCACCGCTGAAGCGGACGGTCTGGTCCTCGGACGGCGCGGAGACGCGCGGATCGGGCGCACCGAACGGCGACGCGTCCGGCGCACGCGGCGGAACCGGCGGCGGCGCGGCGACGGCGTCACCGAAGACGGACGTCGGCGCGGAACGCGGCGGCTGCACCGGCCCGCGCGGGGGCATGGTGGGCGGACCCGGCGGCGGAGCGACCGGGGGCGTCCCGGCGACGGGCGCACCGAACGGACCCGGCGGCGGGGTCGCGGGCGAGGGACCGGGAGCGCCTGCCGGACGCCAGCCCATTTCCGGCAACGCGCCCGGCGGTGTGGGCGGCGGGGCGGCCAGCGGCGCGCCGAAGCCCGCGGCGTCGTCGAGCGGCGGGCCGAAATCGCTTACCGGAGGGCCGAATTCGGCCCCGGGTCGCTTTTCGCCGCGCTCGTTGTCGTCACCGTCGGTGCCCAATTCCAATCCTTTCCCCAGGACACACGTGTGGGGCGGTCGCATCCGACCGCCCCACACGACGTACTGCGTGTCAGTACTGGAGCGAGCCACCCCACTGGGTGGTGACACCTGCGACGTTCACCGTCTGAAGCAGCTCCCCCGGCACGGGAAGTGTAGCCTTCGCGGCCGCTTCCATCGCGGCGACGCCGCCCGGCTGCGCCTTGATCCAGTTCTCGACCGCCGCCTTGGCCAGGTTGGCCTGGGTGGTGTCGAGCACGGTGACCGTGGTGTTGTCAGCCTGGCCCGCGCCACCGGTGTAGCTGGTGACCTTGACCGAGTTCTCGCCGATGTACTCGACCGAGACGCCCGCGTCACCGAAACCGGTCGGCGTGCGGTAGCCGACGGTGCCGACGTAGCCGGACGCGTTGTTGTAGTGATGGGTGTTGACCACACCGGGCAGCACACCGCCGCCGTCGACGGAGACGCCGATTTCCTGGTGCGGGCCTTCCATCTCGACGACCGGCGCGGCCGGGGCGTCGGCGAAGTGCGGCGCCTGCCAGGTCGGGGTCTGCACGAGCTGGTCGGAACCCTCGTCCTCGGCGCCTTCCTCGGTCGGCGCGCTCGGCTGGGTCTGCGACGGCTGCGCGGGCTGGCCCTGCGACTGCTGACCCGGGGTGGTGCCGCCCTGCTGGCCCGGAGTGGTACCCGGCTGGCCGGGGGTCGTCTCCTGCTCAGGGGTGGTACCGGTGCGCTCCGGCTGCACGGCCGACTGCGCCTCGCCGTTCTGACCGGTCTGGCCCGGCACCGGCAGCGGCGCGACACGCGGGGTGGTGACGCCCGGCTGGCTCGGCGTCGGCGTGGCAGGCGTGGCCTGACCCGGCTGACCCGGCGCGGGGCTGGTGACGCCCGGCTGGGCCGGGGTCGGCTTGGTCTCGCCCGGCTTCTTCTCGCCCGGCTTGGCGTTCTCCGGAGTCTCCTGCTCGGGGGTCTCCGGGGCGTCGCTCTGGTTGGTGCCCGGCTGCGCGGGGGCCGGCGTGGCCGGCGTCGTCGGCTGGTCGCTGGGGACCGCGCCGGCGGGGGCCGCAAGGAGGGTTGCCACTGCGGCCGCGGCAGCCAGGGGCAACGACGTGCTTGCCATCGCTCGCTGCGCCCGACTCGGCTTACGATGCTTCACTTTTCGCTTATCCCTTTCCCGGAGGGAATCCCCCACTACTCCACCACGCGATCGATACCGATCGCGCCTCGGCCGTGAGTCAACCACATGACGCCGAGACAGGCAACGCGGCAGTAGGTTTCGCGGAACTCAGTCCAGATCGTCGTGGCGCATCAGCAAACGCCCGGCTTCGGTGACCGAACCGGTGAGCGAGGGATACACCGAGAACGTCTGCGCCAGATCGGTGACGGTGAGGTTGTTCTGCACCGCCAGCGCGATCGGCAGGATCAGCTCCGAGGCGATCGGCGCGACGACGACACCGCCGATCACCACGCCGGTCGCGGGACGGCAGAAGATCTTCACGAAGCCACGGCGCAGCCCCGACATCTTCGCGCGCGGATTGGTGTTGAGCGGCAGCATCACCGTGCGGGCCGGGACCTCGCCGTTGTCGATGGCGGTCTGGCTCACCCCGACCGTCGCGATCTCGGGCCGGGTGAACACCGCGGAGGCGACCGTCTTGAGCCGGATCGGGCTCACGCCCTCGCCCAGGGCGTGGTACATCGCGATCCGGCCCTGCATCGCGGCCACCGAGGCCAGCGGCAGCAGGCCGGTGCAGTCGCCCGCGGCGTAGATGCCGGGCACCGAGGTGCGCGAGACCCGGTCCACCCGCAGGTAGCCGCCGCGATCGAGCTCGATGCCGACCCGGTCGAGGCCGAGGTGCTCGGTGTTGGGGGTGGAACCGACCGTCATCAGGGCGTGCGAGCCGGTGACCGTGCGGCCGTCGGACAGCTTCACCACGATGCCGTCGGCGGTGCGCTCGACCGCGTCGGCGCGGGCGTGCTTGACCAGCTCGACGCCGCGCTCGGCCAGCGCCTCCTCGAGCACCAGGGCCGCGTCGGCGTCCTCGCCGGGCAGCACGCGGTCGCGGCTCGAGACCAGCTTCACCCGCACACCCATCTCGGTGTAGGCGGAGACGAACTCGGCGCCGGTGACGCCGGAACCGACCACCACCAGGGTCTCCGGGAGTTCGTGCAGGTCGTAGAGCTGGCGCCAGTTCAGGATGCGCTCGCCGTCGGGTTCGGCGCCGGGCAGCACGCGCGGGCTGGCGCCGGTCGCGATGAGCACGACCTCGGCCTCGAACTCCTCGGTGCTGCCGTCGGCCAGGGTCGCGCGCACCCGATGCGCCAAACCGGCGGCGGGACCGACCAATTCGCCATGCCCGGCCAGCAGCTGCACCCCGGCGGCCTGCAGCTTGGCGCGGATGTCGGAGGACTGGGCCAGCGCGAGGGCCTTCACGCGACCGTTCACCTCCGGCAGGTGCACCTGCGCCTGGCTGGCGTCGAGGGTGATGCCCAGATCGCGCGCCCGGCGCAGGTCGGTGCGCAGGCCGGTCGAGGCGATGAAGGTCTTGGAGGGCACGCAGTCCCACAGCACACACGCGCCGCCGATGCCGTCGGCGTCGACCAGGGTCACCGAGGCCCCGTGCTGCGCGGCCACCAGCGCCGCCTCGTATCCCGCCGGTCCGCCACCGATGATCGCAATCCGTGCCACAGCCACGCTCCCTGTATTCGCCGCAACGGCCGCGCCCCTTGTGAGGACCCGCCCGTACTGTCGCCCCATCATTTCAGGTGCGCGGCGACAACCCAGGGCCGGATCGGTGAACGTGTTCGGCGTGTTCGACGGCGCCACGACTGTGACCGTCAGCCGATCTGGGTGGGAGACGGGAATTCCGCTGCTGTTATTGGCTACAGTTCGTCAGGTGCCGATCTATGCCGCTTACGGGTCCAACATGGACTCGACGCAGATGCTGGAACGCTGCCCGCATTCGCCCATGTCCGGGACCGGGTGGCTGGAAGGTTGGCGCCTGACCTTCGCCGGTGACGACATCGGCTGGGAAGGGCCGTTGGCCACCGTCGTCGAGGATCCGGGCTCCCGGGTGTTCGTCGTGCTCTACGACGTCTCCCCCGAGGACGAGGAGCGCCTCGACCGCTGGGAGGGCTCGGACTTCGGGATCCACAAGAAGATCAGGCTGCGCGTCACCGGGACCCAGGGCGAGTCGCGGCTGGCCTGGCTGTACGTGCTCGACGCCTACGAGGGCGGACTGCCCTCGGCGCGCTACATCGGCGTCATCGCCGACGCGGCCGAAAAGGCCGGGGCCCCCGAGGAATACGTGCATGCCCTGCGCACCCGCAACAGCAAGAACGTGGGCCCGGGCGCCTAGCCGGTCCGCCGCTCCGCGACTTCTGGCCGGACTCGCCTGCCGCCGACGTAGCGTCGGCGGCAGGCGGTTCGGTAGTGGGTCGGTCGGTGCGTTACCCCTGTACGCCGGTGCTGCTCGGGGCCTGGAGGATGATGTTCGTCAGGGTGCGGACGCCCACCGCCAGTGCGCGCTCGTCGATGTCGAACGTGGGCTGGTGCAGGTCGAGCTGCTCGCCGGTGCCCGACCAGACCCCGAGGCGGCCCATCGCGCCCGGGGCTTCCTCCAGGTACCAGGAGAAATCCTCGCCGCCGCCGGACTGCGGGGTGTCGGCCAGCGCGTCGGGACCGAGAGCCAGGATCGCGTTCTCGAACATCAGCGCCGAGGTCGGATCGTTGACCACCGGCGGCACGCCGCGCTTGTAGTTGAGCTGGAAACGCACGCCGGTCGGTGCCAGCAGGCTGTCGACGATCTCGCGGACCAGCGGCTCGAGTTCCAGCCAGGTGGCGTGATCGCCGGTGCGGACGGTGCCCGTGAGCATGCCGGTCTGCGGGATGGCGTTGGGCGCCTTGCCCGCGCTCACCGCGCCCCAGACCATCACGGTGCTGGTCCGCGGGTCGACCCGGCGGCTCAGCAGCCCGGGCAGGCCGGTGATGACGGTGCCGATGGCGTACACCAGATCACTGGTGAGGTGCGGCCGGGAGGTGTGCCCGCCCGGCGAGTCGAGGACGAGTTCGACCGTGTCGGCGGCGGAGGTGATCGCGCCGGTGCGCATGCCCACCTTGCCGACCTCGAGACGCGGATCACAGTGCAGCGCGAAGATCCGGTCGACGCCACGCATGGCGCCCGCCGCGACGACGTCGAGCGCACCGCCCGGCATCACCTCCTCGGCGGGCTGGAACACCAGCCGCACGCCCACCGGCAGCTTGTCCTCGGCCTCGGCCAGCGCCAGCGCGGCGCCGAGCAACACCGTGGTGTGCGCGTCGTGTCCGCAGGCGTGCGAGACGCCGGGCACGGTCGAAGCGAAGCTCAGGCCGGTGAACTCCTGCATCGGCAGGGCGTCCATGTCGGCGCGCAGCGCGATCCGCGGACCGTCGGTGGGGCCGAGATCGCAGATCAGGCCGGTGCCGCCGGGCAGCACCTCCCAGCTCAGGCCCGCCTTGGTGAGCCAGCCCGAGACGAACTCGGTGGTGGCGAACTCCGCGCGCGACAGTTCCGGGTTGGCGTGGATGTGCCTGCGCCACTGCACCAGGTCGGCGGTGTGCTCGGCCAGCCACGCGTCGACGATTTCCGCTCCTGACATCTCGATTCGCTCGGCGTCCGGCATGGTCGGACAGGCCGCGTTCTCGCGCATCATCGAGTGGACGTCCACGTCCATCGATAGCGACTCGGCGCCTGCGCGCGCGGTGCCCGAATAGCCGGAAATGCTCACCGAATGTCCTCCTGTCGTTCGACCAGCCGTTGCAACAACCTGTCTCTGTGTACTTCATCGCGTGCCACCGCGACAGCGGTACGCGCCAACGCGAGCGCGCCGTCGACCACCGCCCGATCGGCCGAGGCGTTCACCGCGGCGGCGGCGAAGTCCGGCTGATGGGTCACCGCGCCACCGGCGTCGATGCCGATGACCGGGTGGATACCGGGGATGACGTTGGTGACGTTGCCCATGTCGGTGCTCCCGAGCGGTCGCAGCACCTCGAGCTCGGGCGCGATCGGCGTCCTGCCCAGTCCGGTGATCTGCGCACGGTAGGCAGCCGAGAGAACCGGATCGGGGGTGAGCTCGGTATAGGTGGGCGCGAGCGTCCGTATGTCGTGCGTGCAGCCGGTCGCCAGGGCGCCCGCCTCGAAGCACGCCTTCGCTCGGCGCATCAGGTCGTCGAGTGACGCGGAGTCGGCCGCGCGGAGGTAGTACAGCAATTCCGCCCGTCCGGGCACGATGTTGGGGGCTACGCCGCCGTCGGACACTATACCGTGCAGCTGCTGACCGGGCCGCAGATGCTGGCGCAGCAAGCCGACGGCGACCTGGGTCAACGTCACCGCGTCGCCGGCGTTGCGGCCCAGTTCGGGCGCGGCGCTGGCGTGCGCCTCGCGGCCGTGGAAGGTGATGGCGAGGTCGGCCAGCGCCAGCGAGCGCGCGCCGACGATGTCGGCGGGACCGGGGTGGACCATCATCGCCATCGCGATGTCGTCGAAGGCGCCCGCCTCGAGCATGAGCACCTTGCCGCCGCCGCTCTCCTCGGCGGGCGTGCCGAGCACGACGACGGTGAGTCCGAGCTGATCGGCGACCTCGGCGAGTCCGAGCGCGGCGCCGACCGAGGACGCGGCGATGATGTTGTGCCCGCAGGCGTGCCCGATCTCGGGCAGCGCGTCGTATTCGGCGCAGATGCCCACCGTGAGCGGGCCGCCGCCGTAGACGGCGCGGAAGGCGGTCGGCAGGCCCGCGACCCCGGTGGTCACCGCGAAACCCCGCTCCACCAGCGGCGCGAGCACCTTGGCGACACTGCGCGTCTCGGCGAAGGCCAGCTCGGGTTCGGCGTGAATCGCGTGCGAGAGCCCGATCAACTCCGCCGACGCCGCGGTGATCGCGGCGTCGCAGGTGGTGGCCGAGAATTCGCCGGTGCGCGAGAGTGCCATACCCCCAGTCTCGCATCAGGGGGTGTCACGGGCGCACCGGCGAGCGGTCAGTTGCCGAAGGCCAGGTTTTCCGGGGTCACCGGGGTGGCCAGCGCGGCCAGGGTCTCGGCGTGCAGCGCGGTCTTGATCACCGGGGTGATCGGCTTGCGCAGGCTGGTCAGCGCGCCCGCCTGCGCGACGGCGGTGGACAGCACCGCGTCGGCGTCGGCCTTGGCGTCGACGATGCCCGCGGCGATCGCCTCGTCGGCGGCGAAACGGTGTCCGGTGGTCATCGCCCGCACGCACACCTGGTTGGCGAGACGGCCCTTGAGCAGGCCGTTCATCCCGATGGTGAAGGGCATGCCCAGGTGCACCTCGGGCAGCGACCAGAAGCCGCGGTCGCCGCGCATCACCCGGAAGTCGTGCGCGGTGGCCAGCATCGCGCCCGCGCCGAACGCGTGCCCGTTGACGGCGGCGACGGTCGGCATCGGGAAGGTCAGCAGCCGGGTGTACAGGGTGTGCACGCGGTCGAGGTAGCCGTGGATCTTGTCGAGGTTGCCGAACACCCAGTCGGTGTCGAGGCCGTTGCTGTAGAACTTGCCGGTCGCCACGGTGACCAGCGCGGCGGCCCCCTCGGAGGCCTCGACCTCGTCGAGGGCAGCGTGGAAGGCGTCCATCCAGGCCAGCGAGAAACGGTTCTCGTTGTCGGTCTCGCCCTCGTTCCCGAGGTACAGCACGAACACGTCACCGGAGCGCTCCAAATACGGCATGCGGGAAGAATAAACCGCAGTTCGCGGGTGGCTACTCGCGGGTACGCACGAGCACTCCAGCGCTCCGGTCGCCACCGTCATAGACTGACGGCATGCTTGCCGAACAGGCCGCTCAGGCGATCGCCGAACGTACGGGAGTGCCGCGTCACCGCGTCGCCGTGGTGCTGGGATCGGGGTGGCAGGAGGCAGCGGCCGAGATCGGCGCCCCGCATGCCTCGATCGCCATGCCGGAGCTGCCCGGCTTCGGCAAGCCCAGCGCGCAGGGCCACGGCGGGATGATCCACTCGATCCCGGTGAACGACGATCACGTGCTGCTGTTGATGGGCCGCCAGCACCTGTACGAGGGCTACACACCCCAGCAGGTGGTGCACCCCGTGACGGCGGCGATCGCGGCGGGCGCGGAGATCGTGCTGCTCACCAATGCCGCGGGCGGGATCAGGCCCGGCCTGCGGGTCGGCGAACCGGTGCTGATCGCCGACCACCTCAATCTCACCGCCCGCACCCCGCTCGAGGGGGCGCGGTTCGTCGACCTGGTCGACGCGTGGGATCCGGAGCTGCGCACGGTGGCCAGGGAGATCGATCCCAGCCTGACCGAGGGGGTCTACGCCGGGCTCACCGGTCCGCAGTACGAGACGCCCGCCGAGATCCGCATGCTGGCCACCATCGGCGCCGATCTGGTCGGCATGTCGACGGTGCTCGAGGCGATCGAGGCCCGCTCGCGGGGCGCGCGGGTGCTCGGCATCTCGCTGGTGACGAACCTGGCGGCCGGTGTCACCGGCGACCATCTGTCGCACGCGGAGGTGCTCGCCGAGGGGCAGGCCGCCGCGCCCCGCCTCGGCAAGCTGCTGCGCGGGATCCTGGAGCGCGTCTAGATGCTGCGTTTCGGGACCGCGGGCCTGCGCGGACCGCTGCGCGAAGGGCCGGACGGCATGAACGTGACCACCGTGTCGCGGGCGACGGCCGGTGTCGCGGCCTGGCTGCGCGAGCGGTGCCTCGGCGGCGGCGCGATCGTGGTCGGACGCGACGCCAGGCACGGTTCGGCGGAATTCGCCACGGCGACCGCCGAGATCTTCACCGCGGCGGGCTTCCCGGTGACGCTGTTGCCCGAACCGGTGCCGACGCCGGTGGTGGCGTTCGCGGTGAAGCGGCTCGGCGCGGTGGCGGGCGTGCAGGTCACCGCCTCGCACAATCCGCCCGCCGACAACGGCTACAAGGTGTACCTGGACGGCGGTTCCCAGCTCATCGCGCCCGCCGACACCGAGATCGAGCGGTGCATCGAGGCCGTCACCGAACCCATTGCGCGGCAGTTCGTTTCACCCTCCGGCGCGGAACTCGTCGGCGAGTATCTCGCGCGCGTCGCCGAACTGCCCCTGGTGCTGGGCGGCGCCGGTGAGCGGGCCCCGGTGCGGATCGCGCTGACGGCGCTGCACGGCGTCGGCGGCGAGCTCGCGGTGCGGGCGCTGGCCGCGGCCGGGTTCACCGATGTGCACGTGGTCGACGAGCAGTTCGCACCCGACCCCGACTTCCCCACCGTCGCCTTCCCCAATCCCGAGGAGCCCGGCGCCGCCGATCTGCTGCTCGCGCTGGCCGCCCGGGTCGACGCCGATGTCGCCATCGCCCTCGACCCCGACGCCGACCGCTGCGCTGTCGGCGTGCCCGGCCCGGACGGGTGGCGCATGCTGCGCGGCGACGAAACCGGCGTGCTGCTGGCCGATTACGTGCTGCGCACCGCGCCCGCCGACGCGCTGGTGGCCACCACGATCGTCTCCTCCCGGCTGCTCTCGCGGCTGGCGCCCGCGCGTTCGGCCCGCTACGCCGAGACCCTCACCGGCTTCAAATGGCTGGCCAGGGCGGGCGAGGGCCTGGTGTACGCCTACGAGGAGGCCATCGGGCACTGCGTCGACCCGGCCACGGTGCGCGACAAGGACGGCATCTCCGCCGCGGTCTCGGCCGCCGACCTGGTCGCCCTGTTGAAGGCGGCAGGCCGCACCCTGCAGGACGAATTGGATTCCTACGCGGTCGAATTCGGTCTGCACGCCGGCGACCAGGTGTCGCTGCGCCTGCCCGATCAGGCCACCGCGATCGCCCTGACCGCGGCACTGCGCGCCGCCCCGCCCAGCGAGATCGCGGGCACCCCGGTGAAGTTCACCGATCAGGCCCAGGTCCGCGGCCGGCTGCGGACCGACGCGCTGATCTTCGACGCCGACGACTTCCGCATCGTCATCCGTCCGTCGGGCACCGAGCCGAAACTCAAGTGCTATCTGGAGGTGTTCGCCCCGGTCCCCGACGCGGCCGCGCTCCCCGGCGCCCGCGTCGCGGCCGCCGACCGGCTCGCCGAGCTTGCCGCCTACTGCCGGTCGCTCGGCTAGGCCCTGCTGTCGCCGGGCAGCTTCGGGGCGGAGAACACGGGAACCTCCGTCGGCAGGTCCACCACCGGCAGCGGCTCGGTGGCCCGGTGGCCGTGTTCGCCCGAGCAGTGCTGAAACGGCCCCGACGGCGAGAGCAACACCCGCACATGGGGATCCGCGTGGTCGAGCAGCCACTGGCTGATCCCGAACGCGCCCACGTGCCTGCAGTACTCCCAGGCCCGCCAGAGCGCGTCCAGCCGCACCACCGCGCCCGGATGCCGCCACCACTGCGGGCACCAGTGGATCCGCTCACCGTCGCGGTAACCCACGCCGTCGCCGACCAGGATCACGAAATACCCGGTGACCCAATCCATCAGGTCGTCGTAGGCCGTTGTGATCAGCTCGTCCCCGCTGTCCGCACTCCCCATGCAGGCAGGATCGCACAGTGTCCGCCGGTCGGCAGCGGATTCAGCGCGGGCCGAACTGCCGGTCGCCCGCGTCGCCGAGGCCGGGGACGATGTAGGCGTTCTCGTTGAGTTTCTCGTCGATCGCCGCGGTGACCAGGCGGACCGGCAGGCCCGAGTCGGCCAGGGCGGCAACGCCTTCTGGTGCGGAGACGACGCAGACGGCGGTGATGTCGGTGGCGCCGCGGGCGACGAGCAGTTCGAGGGTGTGGCGCATCGAGCCGCCGGTGGCGAGCATCGGGTCGAGGACGAAGACCGGCAGGTCGCTCAGGTCGGCAGGCAGCGATTCCAGGTAGGGCACGGGCTGGTGGGTGTCCTCGTCGCGCGCGATGCCGACGAAGCCGACCCTGGCCTCGGGGACGAGATCGGCGGCGGCGTAGACCATGCCGAGGCCGGCCCGCAGCACCGGGACCAGCAGCGGCGGCGCGGCCAGCCGGACACCCTCGGTGACCGCGACCGGCGTGTCGATGGGCGCGCGCACGACCGGCGCGTCGCGCAGGGCCTCGTACATGAGGATGCCGGTGAGGTCGCGCAACGCCGTGCGGAACGCGGCGTTGTCGGTACGGGCGTCCCGCATGGTGCTCAGCAGGGCCGCGGCGAGCGGATGGTCGACGGTGTCGGTGCGCATGAAAAAACGATAGGGTCACCGGGCGCTCCTGGTACGGCCGCTGGGGAAATTTCGCGGTCGAGGGAACCGGGAGCGGCCTCGGTGCGTCGAACCATGTGAGTGACGTACTCTGCCCGGGAACTCGAGGATTGGGGGAAGTTCGATGCCAAAGATGTCGGCCGATGCCGAGGGCATCATCGCCTACAGCGCGACAGCCGAAGTCATGGCCACCGACCTGGCGACAGCGGCCGCGGGCTCGGTAGCCTCCGATCCCACCGTGCTCGGCCCCATCATGGGCCTGATCGGCGGCGACTTCGTGGCCGCCTACTCCGCGGCGCACGCCGGTCACGTCGCCGCGATCGCCCAGCTCTCGGCCGTGATGGCCAGCATGGGCGCCGCCACCGCGGGCGCGGCGACCACCCTCGTCGACACCGACCTCAACAACGCGGCGCCGATCACCGCGCTGACGGGCGACATCGGGACCGGCGCATGATCGACCTCAGCGGGCTGGCCCAGCCGCTCTACGACCTGCTGTCGAGCTTCGGCCTCAACGTCTCCGGCACCGGCGGCGCCTCCGACGGTCTGCGCTCGACCTCGACCAATCTCGACCAGATCTATCAACTCGGCCGCACCGGCATCAACAACGTGAACACCGCGTGGGACGGCCAGGCCGTCGACGCGGCCACGGCCAAAGCCCTGCGCGTGCAGAACTCCTCGGCCAATCTGTCCGACACCGGCAACGAGATGGCGACCGTGGTCGACCAGGCCGCCGCGTACGTGGAGACCGGGCAGAAGGACCTCGACACCATCGTCAACTCGTTCCTCAGCGATGTGTCCGCGCTCAGCCCCACCCTCGGCACCCCGGTCGGGCTGGCCGCGGTCGTGAGCTCGGCGATAGACCACATCGGCCAGGGACTCGGCGTCGTCGGCCGCGTGCAGGACGAGCTGGGCACCCAGACCGCCGCGATCCAGGAGCTCACCCCAGCGCCGTCGAGCACCTCGCTGGCGAGTGTGTCCTCGGGCGCGAGCGGCCTCGCCTCGACGGCGTCCAGCCTGCTCTCCGGCAGCGGCAGCACGGTGCTCAGCGCGGTGTCGTCCGGGTTGTCCACCGCCATGAGCGGCACCTCGAACGGGTCGAAGACGGCCACCTCGGGTGGCAACAACGGCAGCAAGACCTCGACCGGCTCGTCGGCGGGTTCCTCGACCGGCTCCGCCGACGGCACCGGCGTCAAGATCACCCTGCCCGACGGGAGCGTGGTCGAGGCGCCCAACGAGGAGGCCGCCACTGCGGTGCGCTCGGCCATCAGCGCCGTCGGCACGCCGTACGTGTGGGGCGGCAACACCCCGGGCTCCGGCATCGACTGCAGCGGGCTCACCAAGTACGCCTACGGGGAGGCCGGGGTGGAGCTGCCCCGGCTCGCGCAGGAACAGCACATCGGACATCCTCAGGTTTCCCCCGGTGACCTCCAACCGGGCGACCTGGCCGTGTGGGACGGCCACGTCGCCATGGTGGTCGGCAACGGGCAGCTCGTCGAGGCCGGTGACCCGGTCTCGATCAGTTCCATCCGAACGGAGAACAGTGGCATGGAGTTCTACGGCTTCTACAGGCCTACCGCATGACCGGCACGCCGATCCCCGAGGTTCCCAATGTGGAGTCCGCGGTCAGCACCAACCGGTCGGGCACGATCTCGGTCCGCGCGACCAGCATGGGTCTGCCCATCGCGATCAAGTTCGAGCGCAGCGAATACCAGTACGGCGCGCAGGCGCTCGCCGATGAGATCCTGCGGCTGACCAGGCGTTCGACCATCGCCGCCGCCGCCAGGCTGCGCGAGATCTACAGCGAGCAGGCGCAGATCCCCGATCACCTGCTCGACCGGATGAACCTGCCGACCCGGCGCCAGGCGGTCGACGAGCTCGACCGCATCGACGACGCCGACACCGGCCAGACGAGTTGGATGAGGCCGCTGTGAGCGCGGAAATGGACGCCCTGGTCGCCGGGGTCACCGGCAAGCTCGAGGCGCTGGAGGCGGCGCTGTACGGCTTGAAGCAGGTCAACGGACGCTTCACCACCGAGGACGGGCTGGTCACCGCGGAGGTGAACAGTGACGGCGCCCTGGTCGCGCTGACCCTCGACGAAGGCATCACCGCCCTGGCGCCCGCCGAGGCCTCGCAGCTGATCCTGCACGCCTGCAAGCAGGCCACCGAGACGGCCGGTTCGGCGCGTTCCAACATCATTGCGACACTGAACGAATCGCTCACCGGGTCGGCGCCGCAGGCGTCGGAGCAATTGGCACCCGGGCCGGATAGTGCGCGGGGCTGAAGGTCGATAGGCTTCGCGTCATGGCTTCTGGAGACATCGTCCCGATCGAGCTCGGTCTGACCGATGGCGATCTCGTCACCCTGTGGGCACCGCGCTGGCGCGACGGTGACGACGAGTGGGAGGCGTTCCTCGGTCACGAGGACGACCTCTACGGATTCGAGTCCGTTGCGGAGCTGGCGGCGTTCATCCGCACCAACTCCGACAACGATCTCGTCGACCACCCTGCCTGGGCGATCATCGCCGGGCTGTCGGCCGCCGAGCTGGAGCCGGAGGAGAACTTCAGCTTCGATCTGGTCGCCGTGCCCGAGCTCGCCGCGGGCGATCCGGACGTCGAGGTCGTCGGCGAGCTCGAGGACACCCTGGCGATGGTGCGCAACATCGGCGAGGTGTGCGAGCTCGACGTGGTGACGAAGTTCTTCGGCTCCAACCCGGTGCTCGACACGTTGGCCGGCGGTGTGAACACCTACGCCGGCCGCGACGGTGAGGAGCTGTGGGACCAGATCGGCGCCGCGATCGTCAAGGGCTGGGACGACGTGCTCGACGCGATCGACGGTGTGGTCACCACGCCCGAGGTCGACGCGGCCGCGGTCGCGGTCGCCGAGGCCGAGCTGCTGGCCGCCGAGGAGAACGAGGTCGACGCCGACGACGCCGCCGAGGAGGACGAGGAGTTCGAGCCCGTCGACCTCGACGCCGAGGACGACGACGAGGACGAAGAGGACGATTCCTTCTGGCACGAGGTCGGCATCGACCCGGTCAAGATCGTCACCTCCGACGGCGAGCACTACACGCTGCGCTGCTACCTCGACGACGAGCCGATCTTCCTCGGCAACGGCCGCACCATCACCGTGTTCGGCTCCGAGCGCGCACTGGCGCGGTACCTGGCCGACGATCACGAGCACGAACTGGCGCGGGTCTCCACCTTCGCCGACGTGCAGACCGCGGCGGTGGACGGCTCACTCGAGGTCGAGGTGACCGACGAGAACGTGTACGTGCTCACCGGTCTGGTCGACGACCTGGCCGAGGGCCCGGAAGCGGTCGACATCGAGCAGCTCGACCTGGCGGTCGAACTGTTCAGCGACGCGGCCGACTACGCCGACGACGACAGCGTGGAACAGGCGCTGGCGCCGTCGAATCCGCTCGGCTGGTACGTCTCCTACCTGCTCAACCCCGACCCGAACCGGATGGCGCCGAACCCGCCGTTCGCCGCGGAGGCGCAGAGCTTCCGCGAGCTGCAGCGCGCCTTCGAAGCGCGGCTGACCAGCGAATAGACCGTGAAACGGGGTGGGCGCGAGCCCACCCCGTTTCCGTCAACCCACCAGCACCGCGTACCCGGGCTTGATCACCTCGTCGATGATCTCCAGCCGGTCGGGGAACGGGATGAACGCCGACTTCATGGCGTTGATGGTGAACCGCTCCAGATCGCTCCAGCCGTACCCGAAGGTCGTCACGAGTTTGAGCATCTCCTCGCTCATGCTTGTGTCGCTCATCAGCCGGTTGTCGGTGTTCACGGTGACCCGGAAACGCAGCCGGGCCAGCAGGTCGAACGGGTGCTTGTCCAGCGAGGGCACCGCGCCGGTCTGCACGTTCGACGACGGGCACAGCTCCAGCGGCACCCGCATGTCGCGCACGTAGTTGGCGACGAGGCCGAGCTGAGCGTCCGCGATCTCGCCCCCTGGCACGCTGATGTCGTCGGTGATGCGCACGCCGTGGCCGAGCCGGTCGCATCCGCAGAACGCCAGCGCCTCGTGGATCGACGGCAGGCCGAACGCCTCCCCCGCGTGAATCGTGAAGTGCGCGTGGTTGGCTCGCAGATATTCGAACGCGTCGAGGTGCCGGGTGGGCGGGTACCCGGCCTCGGCGCCCGCGATGTCGAACCCGCCGACGCCGCGATCGCGGAACCGCACCGTCAGCTCCGCGATCTCGCGGGAGCGCGCCGCGTGCCGCATGGCGGTGAGCAGGCAGGTCACCCGGATGCGGTGGCCCTGTTCGGCCGCGATGGCCTCGCCCTCGCGGAAACCCTCGATGGTGTGTTCGACGACCTCGTCGAGGGTGAGCCCCTTCTCCAGGTGCTGTTCGGGCGCGAACCGCACCTCGGCGTAGACCACGCCGTCGGCGGCGAGGTCGATCGCGCATTCGCGCGCCACCCGGCGCAGACCCTCCGGGGTCTGCATCACGGCGACCGTGTGGGCGAAGGTCTCCAGGTACAGCTCCAGCGATCCGCTGTCGGCGGCGTCGCGGAACCACGCGCCGAGACTCTCGGCGTCGTGGGCGGGTAATTCGTCGTAGCCGCAGTCGGCGGCGAGCTCGAGCACCGTCGCGGGCCGCAGACCACCGTCGAGGTGATCGTGCAGCAGGGCCTTCGGTGCGCGTCGGATCGAAGCAAGGTCTAGGGGCGCCGGTCCAGTCATGTACTGACGGTAGCCGCAGACGCCGATCCCGTCAGCGAACTTCCCGCGTGGCAACCGTCTCGTCGACCGCCCGTCCCGCGACGGACTGCTGCGGGCCACCCGCGGTGCACCCACGCCCGTCACTCGATCAACGACCGCAGGCAGCTGCCTGGCGGGTACCTGAGAGCCAGACCGCAGTCGTGCCTCAGCGCCCGGGCGCCCCGATCGGCGCGCCGCCCCGGGTTCAGCCGATGCGGCCGAGGAACAGTTCGCCGGGTTTGAACTCGGAGGTCGCCTCGATGGTGACCGCGTCGGTGAGGGCGCTCGTCGCGGCCACGAAGGCATCCGGGGTGTCGGTGTGCAGGGTGAACAGTGGCTGGCCCGCCGTCACCGCGTCGCCGGGCTTGGCATGCATGACGACGCCGGCTCCGGCCTGCACGCCCTCGCCCTGCCTGGCCCGGCCGGCGCCGAGCTTCCAGGCCGCGATGCCGACGTCCATGGCGTCGAGGCGGGTGAGGGTGCCGGTCGCGTCGGCGTGGACGGTTTCGGTGTGGCGCGCCGTGGGCAAGGTCGCGTCCGGGTCGCCGCCCTGGGCCTGGATCATCGCGCGCCAGTGGTCCATGGCGCGACCGTCGGCGAGGACCTCGGCCGGGTCGATGTGCAGGCCCGCCTGGGCGACCATCTCGCGGGCGAGCAGCAACGTCAGTTCGACCACGTCGGCAGGGCCGCCGCCGGCGAGCACCTCGACCGATTCGGCGACCTCGAGCGCGTTGCCCGCGGTGCGGCCGAGCGGGGTGTCCATCGCGGTGAGCAGGGCGACGGTGTTCACCCCCGCGTCGCGACCGAGCTCGACCATCGCGGTCGCCAGCTCGCGCGCGCCCTCGACCGTTTTGAGGAAGGCCCCCGAGCCGACCTTCACGTCGAGCACCAGGGCGGCGGTCCCCTCGGCGATCTTCTTGCTCATGATCGAACTGGCGATCAGCGGGATCGACTCGACCGTGCCGGTGACATCGCGCAGCGCGTAGAGCCGCTTGTCGGCCGGGGCCAGGTCGGCGCCCGCGGCGCAGATCACCGCGCCGACCGCCGGGTCGGTCAGCATCTCGCGCATCCGGGCGACGGTGACGTCGGCCTGCCAGCCGGGGATCGATTCGAGTTTGTCCAGCGTGCCGCCGGTGTGGCCGAGCCCGCGCCCGGACAGCTGGGGCACCGCGGCGCCGCAGGCCGCCACCAGCGGGGCCAGCGGCAGGGTGATCTTGTCGCCGACGCCGCCGGTCGAATGCTTGTCGACGGTGGGGCGCGGCAGGTCGGTGAAGTCCATGCGGCTGCCGGAGCCGATCATGGCGGCGGTCCAGCGGGCGGTCTCGCGGCGGGTCATCCCCCGCCAGAGAATCGCCATGGCCAGTGCCGACATCTGCTCGTCGGCGACGATCCCGCGGGTGAACGCGTCCACCACCCAGTCGATCTGCCCGTCCGACAGCTCCCCGCCGTCCCGTTTGGTCCTGATGACCGATACCGCGTCGTGGCTGTTGCCCATGGGCCCACTCAACCAGTGGTCACCCGCGTTCGCCAGCCTGACCGGCCGCGAGATCGTCGGGCCCGAACGCGTAGGGCAGCAGCTCGGCCAGCGGCTTGGGGCCCGCGGCGTGGTCGACGAGCAACTCGGCGCCGCCGTGCTCGTACAGCAGCTGCCGACAGCGCCCACACGGCATCAGGATTTCGCCCCGGGAATCGGTCACCGAGACCGCGACGAGACGCCCGCCACCGGAACCGAATAAGTTACCGACGAGTACGCATTCGGCGCACAGGGTTAACCCATATGAGACATTTTCCACATTGCATCCGCTCACAATTCGGCCATCCGCGGTGAGAGCCGCGGCGCCGACCGGGAAACCCGAGTACGGGGCATACGCCAGGCCCATAGCGTGAATTGCCTTGTCATGCAAGGTATTCCAGTCGATTTCGGGCATCACGAACCTCCAGCCGATACCGCCGAACGCGTCGGCGAAGCGCCCTCCGGACCAGTATCCGGCATTGAGAAAGGTAAACCTAACTCGGCGGATTCGCACGCAACGCACGGCACGCCGAATTAGTTCCGCGAAACAGAGAGGATTAGAGTCAGCCGAAGATCGGTTCAGGTTCCCGGCGGCGGGCCAGCGCTCGCGAACACAGCGCAGCCACCTGGGCATTTGCCTCTCCACGCACGCTGGCGTCGGATCTGTGACCGGGTCCATCAACGACGTTGGAGGCACCGCACTCTATGACCACGATAGAAGCTCCGGCTCCGGCCCAGCCGAAGCGGAAGACGCTGTACCGCGGCGACCCGGGCATGTGGTCCTGGGCTCTGCACCGGATCACCGGTGTCACCATCTTCTTCTTCCTCTTCGTGCATGTGCTGGACACGGCACTGGTCCGGGTCAACCCGAACACCTACGACCAGATCATCGAGACCTACAAGACGCCCATCGTGGCGCTGCTGGAGATGGGCCTCGTCGTCTGCGTGCTGTACCACGCGCTCAACGGTGTCCGCGTGATCCTCATCGACTTCTGGTCGCAGGGTCCGCGCTTCCAGAAGCAGATGCTGTGGATCGTGCTGGCCATCTGGGTCCTGGTCTCCGCCGCCGGCGTCGGCCGCCAGTTCTTCTACCTGCTGACGGAGCACTGATATGTCTGCACCTGTCCTCGGCAAGTCCTACGACCGCCCGGCCAGCCTGGACGCGCCCCGCTCCCCGCGGGCCAAGTCGAACAGCAACTTCGAGAAGTACGCGTGGCTGTTCATGCGCTTCTCCGGCCTGCTGCTGATCGTGCTGGTGCTCGGCCACATGTTCATCATGCTGATGATCGACGGCGGCGTGAAGCGCCTGAACTTCGGCTTCGTCGCCGGTCGGTGGGCCAGCCCGTTCTGGCAGCTGTGGGACCTGACCATGCTCTGGCTGGCCCAGCTGCACGGTGGCAACGGTCTGCGCACCGTCATCGATGACTACGCCCGCAACGACTCCACCCGGTTCTGGCTCAAGACCATCCTCGTGGTCTCGATGATCCTGGTGATGGGCGTCGGCACGTACGTCATCTTCACCTTCGACCCCAACATCACCGGTTAGGAACAGGCCACCTCGCATGAGTGAATCCCGTCCGATTCAGGAACATCGCTACGACGTGGTCATCGTCGGCGCCGGTGGCGCGGGCATGCGCGCGGCGATCGAGGCCGGTCCCCGTGCTCGCACCGCGGTCCTGACCAAGCTCTACCCGACGCGCAGCCACACCGGCGCGGCCCAGGGCGGCATGTGCGCCGCGCTGGCCAACGTCGAAGAAGACAACTGGGAATGGCACACCTTCGACACCGTCAAGGGTGGTGACTACCTGGTCGACCAGGACGCCGCGGAGATCATGGCCAAGGAGGCCATCGACGCGGTCATGGACCTGGAGAAGATGGGCCTGCCGTTCAACCGCACGCCCGAGGGCAAGATCGACCAGCGTCGCTTCGGTGGCCACACCCGCGACCACGGCAAGGCGCCCGTGCGTCGCGCGTGTTATGCCGCCGACCGCACCGGTCACATGATCCTGCAGACGCTGTACCAGAACTGCGTCAAGCACGACGTGGAGTTCTTCAACGAGTTCTACGTGCTCGACCTGGTGATGACCGACACCGACCGTGGCCCCGTCGCCACCGGCGTCGTCGCCTACGAGCTGGCCACCGGCGAGATCCACGTCTTCCACGCGAAGTCGATCGTGTTCGCCACCGGCGGCTCGGGCCGCATGTACAAGACCACCTCGAACGCGCACACGCTGACCGGTGACGGCATGGCGATCGTGTTCCGCAAGGGCCTGCCGCTCGAGGACATGGAGTTCCACCAGTTCCATCCGACGGGCCTCGCGGGCCTGGGCATCCTCATCTCCGAGGCTGTGCGTGGTGAGGGCGGCATCCTGCGCAACGCCTCCGGTGAGCGCTTCATGGAGCGCTACGCCCCCACCATCAAGGACCTCGCGCCGCGTGACATCGTCGCCCGCTCGATGGTGCTCGAGGTGCTGGAAGGCCGTGGCGCCGGGCCGAACAAGGACTACGTCTACATCGACGTGACCCACCTCGGCGAGGACGTGCTCGAGGAGAAGCTGCCCGACATCACCGAGTTCGCGCGCACCTACCTGGGCGTCGACCCGGTCAAGGAGCTCGTGCCGGTCATGCCGACCTGCCACTACGTGATGGGCGGTATCCCCACCCGCATCCGTGGCGAGGTGCTGCGCAACAACACCGACGTGGTCCCCGGCCTGTACGCCGCCGGTGAGTGCGCCTGCGTCTCCGTGCACGGCGCGAACCGCCTCGGCACCAACTCGCTGCTCGACATCAACGTGTTCGGCCGTCGCGCCGGCATCGCGGCCGCCGAGTACGCCCAGCGCACCGAGTTCGTCGAGATGCCGGAGAACCCGGCGCAGATGGTGCAGGACTGGCTGACGCTGATCCTGTCCGACCACGGCAACGAGCGCGTGGCCGACATCCGCACCGAGCTGCAGTACACGATGGACATGAACGCCGCCGTGTTCCGCACCGAGGACACCCTCAAGCAGGCCCTCACCGACATCCACGCGCTCAAGGAGCGCTACACACGGATCACGGTGCAGGACAAGGGCAAGCGCTACAACAGCGACCTGCTCGAGGCCGTCGAGCTGGGCTTCCTGCTCGAGCTGGCCGAGGTCACCGTCGTCGGCGCGCTCAACCGCAAGGAATCGCGTGGCGGCCACGCCCGCGAGGACTACCCGGATCGCGACGACGTGAACTTCATGCGGCACACCATGGCGTACAAGGAGGGGCCGGAGCTCATCTCCGAGATCCGCCTCGACTTCAAGCCGGTGGTGCAGACCCGCTACGAGCCGATGGAGCGTAAGTACTGATGACTGCTGTCGCCGAACCCACCACGCAGAAGCCCGCGCCCGTTCCCGAGGGCTCGGTCATGGTCACCGTCAAGGTGGCCCGGTTCAGCACCGAGAACGACAAGGGCGCGTACTGGGACTCGTTCCAGGTGCCGGTCCTGCCGACCGACCGCTTCCTCAACGTGCTGATCTACATCAAGTCCTACCTGGACGGCACCCTCACCTTCCGGCGCTCCTGTGCCCACGGTGTGTGCGGTTCGGACGCGATGCGGATCAACGGCGTGAACCGGCTGGCCTGCAAGGTGCTGATGAAGGACCTGTTGCCCAAGGGCGACAAGACCCTCACCATGACCGTCGAGCCGATCCGCGGCCTGCCCGTGGAGAAGGACCTCGTCGTCGACATGGAGCCGTTCTTCGACGCCTTCCGTGCCGTCAAGCCGTACCTGATCACCTCGGGTAACGAGCCGACCCGCGAGCGCATCCAGTCCCAGCACGACCGCGCCCGCTTCGACGACACCACCAAGTGCATCCTGTGCGCCTGCTGCACCACCTCCTGCCCCGTGTACTGGAGCGACGGCAGCTACTTCGGCCCGGCCGCGATCGTGAACGCGCACCGCTTCATCTTCGACAGCCGTGACGAGGGCGCCCGCGAGCGCCTCGACATCCTCAACGACGTCGAGGGCGTGTGGCGCTGCCGCACCACCTTCAACTGCACCGACGCGTGCCCCCGTGGCATCGAGGTCACCAAGGCCATCCAGGAAGTCAAGCGCGCGCTGCTGTTCGCCCGCTGATCCTTCCAGCCCGAACGCGAAGGCCGCCTTCCTCTTTCGAGGGAGGCGGCCTTTCCGTTTCTCAGTCGAGGTGCGCCTTGGCTTCCTCGTAGGAGCCGGTGGGGGCGTTCTCGTCGCGGGTGTAGACCAGGTGCAGCACGCCGGTTCCGAAGGTCTCCGACGAGAGCAGGCGCAGCGGAATCGGCGCGCTGTCCTCGAGCAGCCGCTCGCCCTTCCCGACCGCGATCGGATGCACCAGCAGGTGCAGTTCGTCCAGCAGTCCCGCGGCCAGCAGCTGGCGCACCACCGACACCGAACCACTGATCGCGATGTCCCCGCCGTCCTCGTTCCGCAGCGCGGCCGCGGCCTCGGTGAGCTCGCCGTCGAGCCGCTCGGAATTGCGCCAGGACAGTTCCGGATTTTCCTGGTGCGTGACCACCAGCTTGCGCGCGTCACCCAGCTTCTTCGCGAACCCGGCGTCCGGGCCGCCATCAGCTTCCCGGTCCGGCCACGCGCCGGCGAAACCCTCGTAGGTCCCGCGGCCGAGCAGCAACGTGTCGGCGCTGCCGAGCTGGGCGTCGACCGCGGCGCCCATGGCGTCGTCGAAGTAGGGGAAGTGCCAATCCTGGGGGTCGGCGATCACGCCGTCGATCGACATGAACAGTCCGGCAGTGATTTTCCGCATCGAAGTTCTCCTCTGACGAGCACTGAGTGGGTTCGCTGGATAAGACGGCACAGCACCCACGAACTCATCGCCGCCGCGCACCGATCCGGCGGCGGGTCGGTCTCGAATACCGCACGAGTATTGCTGCTGATATTGCGGGGGAAATATCGTGAGAAACATGAAGACGATGATCGATCTGGACGACGAGGCCCTGGCGCTGGCCGCCAAGGAACTGGGGACCACCACCAAGAAGGACACCGTCAACGCCGCGTTGCAGTTCGTCGCCGAGCGCAGGCGGCGTATCGAGCAGGTCCTCGGCGATCCTTACGGATTCGGTGTCGGTCCCGATATCGACGATCCCGAAATCATGCGCCAGGCCAGGCGTTGACCGAGGCCACTCCCCTGCGGCTGCATCTGATCGACACGTCGGCCGCGGCCAGGATCCGCCATGAGGCCGTCCGCACGGTCCTCGCCGGGCTGATCGCAGACCGCGCGGCGGCCACGTGCGTGACAGTCGATCTCGAAGCCGGCTACTCGGGCCGGAGCCTTGCCGACGTCCAGAACATCGCCCAGCGTCGCCGTGCCCTGTACCACGACCTGCCGATGAACGATTCGATCGCCCAGCGCGCCAAGGAAGTTCAGCTGCTGATGGCGAAGAAGGGCCACCACCGCAGCGCGGGCCTGGTCGACCTGCTCACCGCCGCGATCGCGGAGTACCACGATGCCGTCATCGTCCACTACGACCGCGATTTCGAGCACATCGCCGCCGTCACCCGCCAGCCCCACGTCTGGGTCGTGCCTGCGGGCACCGTCGACTGAGGGTCCGTCGACCGGTGCCGCGAAACGGTGATCGCGGGCTTCACGGTGCCGGAAGTTCTCCCAGCTCCGCGGTGAAGGTGGTGATGGCGGCGGCCAGGGAGGTGGGGTGGGTGAGGGCGAGGCCGTGATCGGCGTTGGGGAGCAGGACGGATCGGGCGTGGGGGAACCAGGTGGTGATCAGGTCCTTGATCTCGGCGAACCAGGGGCCGCTCGCGGTGCCGCCGAGGTAGAGGACGGGGGCCTGGACGCGGGCGGCGTCGATGGCGGTGAAGGTCCAGGCCAGGAGGGCGGGCAGGTCCGTGGTGAAGAAGGTGGGCGCGTCGGCCGTCGCTTGCGCTCTCGCGCCGGGGAGCTGGCGGTCGAGGACGGCGCGCCAGTCGGGTCCGCTGACGATCTCCATCAGGTGCGCGAGGGCGGCGTCGGCACCCGCGACGGTGAATTCGCGCTCGAGTTCTACGCAGGCGGAGCGGAATTCGGCGAGATGGACCGGCGGGGGCTCGATCAGGATGAGCGAACGGACGCGCTCCGGCAGGTCGGCCGCCAGTTGCAGGGCGACGGCGCCGCTGTAGGACAGCCCGAGCACGTGCGCGGAGTCGGTTCCCAGTGCGGTGAGCAGGGCCGCGCAGTCCCGCGCGTCGCGGCCGATCGAACCGGGACCGGTCACCGGATCGCTGCCCGCGTAGCCGCGCCGGTGACAGCGGATCGTGGTGAAATCGCGCGCCAGCGCGTCCGCCAACGGCGCGCATTCCTCGGCCAGCAGCCCGGTCTGGATCAACACGAGCGGCGGCCCGGTTCCACCGACGATCACTTCCAGGCCGACCTCGCCCGCGAGCACACGACGAACACCGTGGCGAAGGCGGGACATGGCAGCCACCTCGATCCATCGAGCCTGCTCAGACAGTGTATTCCACCCAGGCGACCCGGCCACGGGAGGCGCTTCGGCGCGGCTCGGCCCCTCATACCTTGGTTACGAGTGTCCAGATCACCAGCAGGGGCAGGGCGCTCAGATAGGCGATCCCGCTGTATCGGAACCCCTTCTCGGCCATGAGGCCGCCGTCGTGTCCGGTGAGCACTTCCATCGGGTTCGTGGATTCGTTGTCGCCGCCGTCGTCCAGGGTCAACGCGCACACCAGCAGCAGTGTGTCGGCGACGATGAGCAGGGGCCACACCGTCGGCGAGGCGGCGAATCCGGCGAAGATCAACGGCCCGAAGGTGAGGGCGGGCAGCAGACCGAGGGTGAACACGCTGATCCCGGCATAGATCATGGCGAACCAGCCGAACGCTGTGAGTCGCAGGAGCAGCGCGAGAACAACGACGCCGATTTGGATGTAGCCCATCGACCGCACCTCCCCTGTGCCGCCCCGACCGGATTCTGTAGGTGAGCCTAGATCACCACCACAGGGCGGCGACCGACCGCGCGGATTCCGGCTATCGGTGGTGCGCGGCCGCGTCGAGTACCGCGGAGCGGTAGGCGCGACCGAACAGGACGGCGTGGACGAGCAGGAGCGGGAGCTGGTGGAGCGGGATGCGGGAGCGCCAGTCGGGGGCGAGGGGATGGGTTTCGTTGTAGGCGGCGATGATTCGGGTGAGCTGCGGGGCGCCGCCGAAGAGGGTGAGGGTGGCGAGGTCGGTTTCCCGGTGGCCGCCGTGGGCCGCGGGGTCGATCAGGTAGGGAGTGTCGCCGGGACCCCAGAGGATGTTGCCGGGCCAGAGGTCGCCGTGGATGCGCGACGGTGGTTCGGCGGGGGCCTCGATGTGGACGGATTCGACGAGGCGGGCGTCGGCGGCGTCGAGGGCGCCCGCGTCGACGGCGAGTCGCAGAAACGGGAGGATGCGGCGTTCGCGGAACCAGGTCGGCCAGTCGTCGCCGGGGGTGGTGTCGAGCGGCAGGCTGCCCAGGTAGCCGACACCGTCGCCGTCCCGCGCCGCGACATCGCCGGTCGCGCCGAAGGTGGGTGCGCCCGCGTCGTGGGTGGTGGCCAGACCGTGGCCGAAGCGCTCCGCGGCGGCGGCCGTCGGTTCGGCGTGGTCGACCCACCGCATGAGCACCAGGTCGTCGGAGACGGCGTACACCTCCGGCACCGCGACCCCTTCCGCCGCCCGCAACCAGCTCAGCCCGGCCGCCTCGGCGGCGAAGAAGCCGGGCGGCGCCGCGGCGGGCGCACCGTCGGTGGGCGCCGCGGAGACCCCGCCGGGCCAGGTCTTGAGGAACAACTGCGTCCCGTCGTCGAGTCCGATCCGTTCGGCGACGGCGATCGAACCACCACCGACGGGAGTCGTCCGCAGCCGCTGATGGGTGAGGAAGGTGGGCAGCAGGTGCGGGTTCGCGCGCAGGTACGGCAGGTCCACGGCTGCCATTGTGCCCAGGCGCCCCGGCCGCGGTGGCCGATCGACTCACGCGCCCCGCGGACCACTTTATAAACGGGTATTACTAAACACTGTTCATAAAGAGTCGATCCGTGGTTTCATCGATGCTGGACGTGGTCCGCATCACGTTGAGACCGGAGGAGACAGTCGTGACCAGCACCAACATCCCCGCGGGATTCGATTTCACCGATCCCGACCTGCTCGCCAGCCGATTGCCGATCGCGGAGTTCGCCGAACTGCGCCGGACCGCGCCGGTCTGGTGGTGCTCCCAGCCCGACCGGGCCAGCGGATTCGACGACGGCGGCTACTGGGTGGTCTCGAAGCTGGCCGACATCAAGGAGATCTCCAAGAACCCCGACGACTTCTCCTCGCACGAGAACACCGCCATCATCCGGTTCAACGAGGAGACCACGCGCGAGCAGATCGACATGCTCGGCAACATGCTGATGCTGAACCTGGATCCGCCGCAGCACACCAAGATCCGCCGGATCGTGTCGAAGGGCTTCACCCCGCGCGCGGTGGAGAGCCTGCGGGCCGCGCTCACCGAACGGGCCGAGCGGATCGTGTGGGAGGCCAAGAAGTCCGGGCGCGGCGACTTCGTCGAGCAGGTGGCCGTCGAACTGCCGTTGCAGGCGATCGCCGAACTGCTCGGCGTGCCGCAGGAGGACCGCCGCAAGATCTTCGACTGGACCAACCAGATGATCTCCTACGACGATCCGGAGTTCGAGGGCAACCACCACACCGCCACCGCCGAGGTGATGGGCTACGCGTGGAACATGGCCGAGCAGCGCCGCGGCTGTCCGGCCGAAGACATCGTGACCCAGCTGGTGAACGCCGACGTCGACGGCGAGCATCTCGGCTCGGACGAGTTCGCGTTCTTCGTCATCCTGCTCGCCGTCGCGGGCAACGAGACCACCCGCAACTCGATCACCCACGGCATGAAGGCCTTCGTCGACAACCCCGAGCAGTGGGAGCTCTACAAGGAGCAGCGGCCGCGCACCGCCCCCGACGAGATCGTGCGCTGGGCGACCCCGGTGACCGCGTTCCAGCGCACCGCCACCCGCGACCTGGAACTCGGCGGACAGCAGATCGAGAAGGGCCAGCGCATCGGCCTGTTCTACAGCTCGGCCAATTTCGACGAGGAGGCCTTCGCCGACCCGTTCACCTTCGACGTCCTGCGCAACCCGAACCCGCACGTCGGCTTCGGCGGCACCGGAACGCACTACTGTGTCGGGGCGAATCTGGCCCGCTTGGAGATCGACCTGATGTTCAATGCCATTGCCGACGCGATGCCGAACCTGCGCCAGGTGGCCGATCCGGTGCGGTTGCGCAGCGGCTGGCTCAACGGCATCAAGCGCTGGGAAGTCGAATACGCTTGAGCAAGACCATGATCGAAGGGACCGCCGGGTGACGGGAAAGGCGCGCGGCCGCGCGCCCGTGGTGACCGATGCCGACATCCGGCGGGTCACCAGGGCGCTGCTGACCGAGCAGGGGCCCGAAGCCGTCACCCTGCGGGCCATCGCCCGCGAGCTGGGGGTCACGGCGCCCGCCCTGTACCGGCACTACGCCTCCCGCGACGAGCTGATCGAGCGGATGCGGGTGGAGTTCTGTGCCGATCTGGCCGACTACCTCTCGACCGAGATCGCCCCGCTCCCCGACGACGGCGCGGTGCAGTTCCTCGCCATCTGTCGCGGGTTCCGGCGCTGGGCGCTGGCCAATCCCCGGGCGTTCACCCTGGTCTTCGCCTCGCCCGCGTCGGGGCGGCCGATGATCGGCCGCTTCGACGAACCCTTCGGCCGGATCTTCCTCGCCGCGGCCGGGCGGCTGCTGGCGAACTTCGACATCGCCACTCCGCCGGGCGACACCATCCCGCCCGCGCTGCGCGACGACCTCGTCAGCTTCCAGACCGAACTGCTCGCCGTGCTGTCGGAGTCCGGGCAGAAGTTCCCCGCCGAGAAGCTCGACCTCGGCGTCACGTACCTGATGGTGCAGATCTGGGCCCGGCTGTTCGGGCACGTCACGCTCGAGGTGTTCGGCAACTACCCGATCCCGCTGGCCGAGCCGGAGATCATGTTCGACGCGATGCTGGCCGAACTGGCCCGCACCACCGGCTTCGCACCTTGAGCCCGGCTTCGCCTCGACGAAACCCACTGCGGTGGGCCAAGATCGAGACGACACCGACAGGGACGGGAAGTGACGAGCGATGGAGCGCGAGCAGTTCGTGCGGACGGTGCTGGCGAGCGTGCGGGACAGCGGCGTCGAGGACGCCGAGTACGCCGACGACGAGTTCAGTGTGCGGCTCGGCACCGGCCGGGTGATCTTCCTCGGCAACATCTTCCGCGAGTGCGAGCACCTCGACGCGGCGGAGAGTCAGGACCGCATCGATGCCTTCGTCGCCGCGCTGACCAGTTCCGACGAGGTTCCCGGCGACTGGGAGTCGGTGCGGCCGCTGTTGCGCTCGGTGCTGCGGCCGGTGACCCTCGGGCAGGACGGGCCACGCCCGCTGCACCGTGCCGCGTTCCCGTTCGTCGACGAGGTGGTCGTCGTCGACCTGCCGCGCACCCGGTCCTTCGTGTCGACGACTCAGCCCGCGGAGTGGGGCGTCGACGCCGATCAGGTGTTCGCGGCGGCGCGGAGCAATCTCGCGGCGCTGGCGCAGCCGGGCGCGCCGGAGAACCTGCAGGTGCTGCGCTTCTTCGACGCGGGCGACTCCTACACGGCCTCGTGGCTGCTGGTGCCCGGCTGGCTGGCCGGGTACGCGGGCGGGCAATTCCGGCCGGTCGCGTTCATCGCCGAGAACGATTCACTGCTCGTGGTTCCCGACGATCCCGAGCTGCTGGTCGGGGTGTTCGAAATGGTCGAGCAGCAATACCGCGACGCCGCGAGGCCGATCTCGCCGCAGGGCTACACGGTGAACGCCGACGGCGCGGTGGTCCCGTTCGACGAGGCGGGCGAGCACCCGTCGATGCCCCTGGCCCTGCGGGCCAGGGCCGGCCTGGCCGCGACCGAGTACAGCATTCAGACCGAGTACCTGAACAACACCTTCGAGGAGTACCTGGAGCTGCCCGAGCTCGACATCGAGCCCGCCTACGCCGCCTCGGTGAACTACGAGGAGTCCACCGACGGCGCCTTCACCTCGGTGGTGTGGGGTGAAGGCGTCGAGTACCTGCTCCCGGAGACCGACGTCGTCCGCTTCCTGCGCCGCGACGACGCGGGCGAGGTCGAACTGGTCTGCACCGTCCCCTTCCCCACCGTCGTCGAGGTTCTCGGCCTCACCCCGCTGCCCACCATCGAGCCCACCCGCTTCGAAGCCCGCACCTGGCCCACCCCCGAAGCCATGACCCGCCTCACCGCCGCCGACCTCGAGCGCTAGAACCCGACTCTGATCGCGTCCGGTCCGTTCACCAGCTTCTCCAGGAAGTCCAAGAACTGACCGGCCAGGACCGAGATGACGATGAACGCGACAAACCACTTCGTAGCGGCCTTCGCGGCCTGTTTCGGCCAGCTCGCCGCTTCCTCGGTCGGCGCACCCTCGCTAATGGACGCCCAGATTCCGAACCGCACGACTGCCCACGCCGCCAGAAAGGCATAGGTGGCGGTGTAGTTCAGCCAGTATTTCGAGCCCAGGTGTTTCCACACCATGTAGCCGACCATCAGCAAGCCGATCACAACGAGTACGGCAGTCACCCTGGTCGCCCGGATCACTTGGGCCACATGGTCGGACACACCGACCCGAGCAGTCGGACCAGCGGGACCGCGCAGGATGACACGGAGATCGACGGCTCCGGCGTCCTGGAGCTGACGCCAGAGCGCTTTGATGTCGCTTAGGCGCTCATCCCACCACGTTCGCGCGAAGCCGACTACGTCGCGCGGCGGACGAGCGAAGCCCCGGTAGTAGAGAAGCCCACGGAAGCGCGGTCTGTCCCTGAGTACTCCGCGTCCGTGGATGTCGGCCCGCTCGACCACCGCCCCACCGGAACGAACCGTCTGCCAACGCAACAGTGCGCGCACCGTGCTCCCGGAGCTGCGAACCGTGCCCGGCCGGTGATGGTGGCAGCGCGTCCACTCCCCCAAGACGGGATTGCGGCACGGCTGATTGGTCGAGGTGAGCGGGTAGTCGCAGGCGACGCGCCACGCTCTGCCTCTGGACAACCACACCGTCACGGTGAGCACCGACATGATGACCGGGAACACGAGTCCGAGCGTGATCGGCCACGGGACGCCCCACGGACTCACCTTGTCGAGCAACGTACAGAAGACCCCCAGCAGGCGCCTGAGGTGATCGAAGACCTCGCCCATATGGTCAAGGCTAGCGAGGTTGCACCGGCATGGCGGCTCATTCCAATGGCGGTGCGGTGGACCAGGATTCGCCGGCGATGACGAGGTGGTCGAGGTAGCGCAGGCCGACGGTGGTGGCCGCGGTGGCGAGCAGGGTGCTGGCTCTGCGGTCGTCGGTGCTCGGGGTCGGGTCGCCGGAGGGGTGGTTGTGGATGACGGCGAAGGCGCGGCCGTCGTGGCGCAGCACGGTGTTGAGCACCTCGCGGACGGGGACGGCGACGTGGTCGATGGCGCCCTCGGCGACGAAAGCGCGGTGCCGCAGGCGGTTCTGGGTGTCGCAGATGAGCACGAGCAGGCGTTCGACCCTGGCTCCGGCGAACAGCGGCACCGCGACGCGGGCGATGTCGGCGGGGGTGGACAGTTGCGGCACCGACTCGGTGGTGCGCGAGCGGGTGCCGAGATGGAACGCGGCGATCACCGTCGCCGCCTTGGCAGGGCCGATGCCGGCCCTGCGGGCCAGTTCCTCCGGGCGCGCCGCGGCCAGTTCGGCCAATCCGCCGTACTCGCCGAGCAACTGGGCGGCCAGCTCGAGCGCGGAGAGCCCACGGGTGCCCTGGCCGAGCAACAGCGCCAGCAACTCGCCGTCGCTCAGCGCGTGCGGGCCGAGCAGCAACAGGCGCTCACGCGGACGCTGCGCCGCCGGCAAGTGCGCGATCGGTACCGACATCGTTCCCCCTGCGGATCGGTGACGTGCTCGATGTTCCCAGCGGGTACCGACAGATTCGCGCTGGAGCTATCGTTCGGCCACCGGTTCGCCGTCGAGTGCGAGGTCCGAATCGGCCTCCGGCCGGGTGCTGAAGATCGAGTCGGCCATCAAACGCTCCAGATTGCGAAGCTGGCGCTCGTGGACGACGATGCGGCGCAGCGCCTCGTTGACGGTCGCGTTGCTGTCGGCTGTGCCCATGATGTCGGCCGCCGCGGCAAGCAGGTGCTGATCGAGATCTATCCGCAGGGATCGCAATCGTCCTCCTTCGTCTGATCGCAATCTTGCGTTATGCGCCGCGGACGCGTCGGTCTATTCACCGTCTCGTTACCGGACGCGGCCGTTCGCAAACACGCACATCACCGGTTTCCGGCAGGCCGCCGCAGTCGTCAGCAAGCGCACAGAAAACCCTGATGATCGTCGGAATCGCGGCGAAGGGCCAGCCGAAACTGGGCAGTTTGCACAGTTGTGCGCGTCGTTGTTGTCGAAGTGCCGGTGCGGTGCTTGCCTTGAGTCATGTTCACCGAGGCGCAGCTGTATTCTCCGGTGACGCGCGAGAACGACGGCGATGTCACCGTTCATCTGAGCGCCGACCACCCAGGTGTGAACGATCCCGATTACCGCACGCGGCGCAACGCGATCGCGGCGATGGCGCTCGACTACACGCCGGACAGTCCGCTGCCGCACGTCGACTACACCGAGGAAGAGCAGCGGGTGTGGCGGATCGCCTCGGCCGAACTGGCCCGCAAACACGAGATCTACGCCTGCGCCGAGGTACGCGACGCCGCCGCCGCGCTCGCCCTGCCGCGCGATCACATCCCCCAGCTCGACGAGGTGTCAGCCCTGCTCGCCCCGCTCACCGGATTCCGATACGTCCCGGCGGCCGGGCTGGTTCCGCTGCGCGAATTCTTCGGCTCCTTCGCCGAGCGCACCTTCCATTCGACGCAGTACATCCGCCATCACTCGGCGCCGCTGTACACCCCCGAACCCGATGCCATCCACGAGATCATCGGCCACGCCAATCAGATCGCGAGCCCACGATTCGCCGCGCTGTACGAGACGGTCGGCAACGCGGTCGGCAGGCTGGAGACCGAGACCGCGCTGAAATTCCTCGCCGATGTGTTCTGGTTCTCGCTGGAATTCGGCGTGGTGCGCGAGGCCGGTGAGATCCGTTGCTACGGCGCCGGTCTGCTTTCCTCCTACGGCGAGATCGACGAATTCCGCCACGCCCGGCTACGCCCGCTGAATGTCGCCGAGATGGGGACCATCAGCTACGACATCACCCACTACCAGCCGGTGTTGTTCTGCGCCGAATCCGTCGACCAGATCGTCGACGTGCTCGGCGAATTCTTCGCGACCATGGACGACGACACCCCCGCACGGCTGCATCCGGTCGCCTAGCAACCCTCGAAATCGTTGCCACAGAACGCAGTTCGCCACTTAATGCCGTCTCACATGCTGAGATCTGACCGCGCGCGGACTCCGGTCGGCTGTTAGTTTCGTCCGGTTGTTCGAGCTTTGCGAAAGGGTCGGTAGACCGAAAATGACTGTGGACGAGACGGATACGCAGAACACCGAACCAGCGACGCCACTGTGGCTGCAGGGCCGCGAGGCGGTCATCGCCGCGGCCGCGCCGGAGGAATGGCGCGACGGCGCGCCGGACTACCACCTCAGCCACGTGGTGATCCCGCGTGAGCGCAGCACCGAGCACGCGCCCGGCTCACTGGAGGCGATCGTCGAGGATCTGGTGAAGGTCTTCGAGATGGAGGTCTCACACAAGGGCGACCCGGCCACCTGGCTCTCGGTCGTCGCCGAGCAGTACCGCGGGCGGGTCAACGGCGGGCAGTGGCAGGACGCCGAGGAATTCGCGCGGATCGGCAGCTACAACATCCTGATCGGCGACAACCCGTTCTACGACGCGGCGAACGAGACCTTCGAGTCCTCGCACAAGGTGTTCCACACCGCGTTCCCCGGCGGCTTCTTCTGGGAGGTCGTCGAGGTGCTCTCGGGCCCGCCGGCGGTGACCTTCCGGTGGCGGCACTGGGGCAAATACGAGGGCGAGTACAAGGGCCACCAGCCCACCGGCGAGCAGATCGAGATGTTCGGCGTCACCATCGCGCGCGTGAGCGAGGATCTGCGCATCCTCGAGCTGGAACACTTCTACGACAACAACAAGCTGCTCGGCCCGCTGGCGCACGGCTGCCCGGTGCCGCACGGCAAGTCCGAGTGATCAGGACTTCTCGTCGAACGGCAGGCCTGCCTGCAGGAATGTCAGGGCGGCGCTGACGTTGCCCACATTCATCGGAGTCGCCGGCGCGATGGCGAGCATCGCGCCGATCATCGCGCCGGCGGCGACCCGCACATCGAAGTCCTCCGCGGATCGCCCCGTGTAGTCGGCCAGCATCTGGGCGGCGAGTTCGATACTGCGCAGGAATTCCAGGCCGATCGCCGAGCTCAGTTCCGGCACGTGGAACAGCAGGGCCTGGCGTTCCTGCTCGAAGGCCAGGTCTTCCGGCGACATCCGCCCGAACACCGCCGCGACCGCGGTGCGGATGGCGGTGATCGGATTCATGCCGCGCGGCAGCGTGGCCAGCTCCTCGATCATCACCGCGTCCTGGTCGTCGGCGATGACCAGCTGTTCCTTGGTCGGGAAGTAGCGGAAGAAGGTGCTCGGGGAGACCTCGGCGGCCGCCGCGATCTGCTCGACCGTCGTCTCGGTGTAGCCCTGCTCCCGAAACAGCCGGAACGCCTCGACCCTGATGGTCCGGCGGGTCCGCTCCTTCTTCCGCTCACGCAGCGACATCTCAACCGACATGCATCGATTCTGCCGCATCAGCCTGCCGCACCGGGGGCGCCTGCCGCAGCAACAGCCCCGTGCCGAGGGCGGCGACCAGGCACAGTGCGGCGCACACGCCGAGCATGGTGTCCATGCCGAAGACGAATGCGTGCCGCACCTGGTCCAGCATCGCGGGATCGCCCGTCGCCCGCGCCACGGCCACGCCCGCGTTCACCCCGTCCGAAATCGGCGCCCGGTCCAGCTCACCGAGATCGGCCCGGTAGGCGGTGGACAGCACGGTGCCGAGCACCGCGACGCCGATCGTGCCGCCCGCCTGCCGAAGCGCTTGCAGCAGAGCCGAACCCGACCCTGCTCGCTCGGCGGTCAGCTCGCCCATGGCCATGCCGATCGCGGCGGGCATGACCACGCCGAGACCGGCGCCGAACACCGTCGTCCACAGCGCGGTGAGCCCGTACCCGCTCTCGACGCGGGTGAATGCGCCGAGGCCGACCCCGGCCGCCACCACCAGCAGCCCCGCGGTGACCACCACCCGCGCGCCGAGGCGGGGCAGCAGCGGGTCGACCAGCCTGCTGCCGACGACGAGTCCCCCGATCAGGGGCAGCAGTCGCACGCCGCTGCCCAGCGCGTCGACGCCGAGCACGGCCTGGAAGTACTGCGGAACCGTGAAGAACAGGCCGAACATCGCGAAGCTGACCCCGATGGCGATCACGGTGCCCCACCGGAATCCCGGCGCGGCGAACAGCGTGACATCGATGAGCGGGTGACTGCTGCGGCGCTGCCACCAGAGCAGCACGGCGAGCAGCCCGACGCCGGCGCCGACCGCGAGCCAGGCGAGCGGGTCGCCCCAGCCGCGTTCGCCGATCCGGATGAAGCCGTAGGTGAGCCCGAGCATGCCGCCGGCCGAGAGCAGAGCGCCTGCCACGTCGACGCGAAACTCGTTGTCGCTGCGTGATTCCGGCACGAGCGTGGCCACGGCGAGAGCGCCGACCACCACCAGCGGCACATTGATCAGGAACACCGACCCCCACCAGAAGTGCTGCAGCAGCCAGCCGCCGAGGATCGGCCCGAGCGGCAGGCCGATGGCGGTCGAGGTGACCCAGATGGTGAGCGCGCGCTGCCGCTCGCCGGGGTCGGTGAACAGCACCGGCAGCACCGCCATCGACAGCGGCATCAGGGCCGCCGCCGCGATGCCGAGCAGCACGCGCGCGGCGAT
This sequence comes from Nocardia neocaledoniensis, assembly GCF_003182135.1. Taxonomy (GTDB): domain Bacteria; phylum Actinomycetota; class Actinomycetes; order Mycobacteriales; family Mycobacteriaceae; genus Nocardia; species Nocardia neocaledoniensis. The sequence continues at coordinate 155,921 of NZ_QGTL01000003.1, forward strand.
CAACTGCCCGGCGGAGCCGGCGAAGGCGCAAGCCACCGAGGCCACCCCGAACAACAGCAGTGCGGCGAGCAGCACCTTCTTGCGCCCGTAGCGGTCGCCGAGGGCGCCCGCGGGCAGCATCAGCGCGGCCAGGGCGAGGGTGTAGGCGCTGCTGAACCATTGCAGCGCCGCGGTATTCGCGTCGAGGTCGACCGCGAGGGTCGGGATCGCGACCGTGAGCACGGTGACGTCGAGCCCGATCGTGAGCATCGCCAGGGCCAGTGCGCCGAGGGCGAGCCAGCGGCGCGTGGATTCCGTCCGCATATCTCCTCCAAATGAGAGTTACTGTCATTTGCTAGTAACTCGCATTTGATTGCCTATGTCAATAGACGGGCCCCGCCGCCGCGACCCGGGCGCGGCGACTCGCTAGGCTCTGAGGCGATGAAGCTCCGCGAACACGGCGTGCGCGCCGCCAGCACTATCGGCGCCGCCGCCATCGCGGCCGCTCTGACCGCCGCTCCCGTCCTCGCCGTCCCCACGCCGAGCACGCCGCCGAGCGGCTCCAGCACGACCACCACGCCGCCGTTCACCACCCCGAACACCGACAACTGCGCCCAGCGCACGCAACCGCCGCCGCCGATCGACACCTCGGAGGTCCCCGCGCCCGGCGAGCCGACCCCGAGCGCCCTGCCCGTGCCCTCCCCCGCCGTCGGCGGCGACCGGATGAGCGAATGCGGCGTCGTCCTGCACGCGGGCGCGCCGCCGCTGCCCGCCGACATCTCCGCGACGTCCTGGCTGCTCGCCGACCTCGACACCGGACGCGTACTCGCCGGCAAGGACCCGCACGGGCGCTACCGGCCCGCCAGCACCATCAAGGTGGCCCTGGCCATCGTCGCGCTGCGCACCCTCGACCTCGACACCGTCGTCACCGGCACCCAGGCCGACGCCGACGTCGACGGCACCAGGGTCGGGATCGGGCCGGGCGGCCGCTACACCAACCGCCAGCTCATGCAGGCGCTGATCATGTGCTCGGGCAACGACGCCGCGCACGCCATCGCCACCCAGCTCGGCGGCGACAAGGCCGCTGTGGCGAAGATGAACGATCTCGCGAAGTCGTTGCGCGCCATGGACACCCGCGCGGCGACACCCTCCGGCCTCGACGGGCCCGGCATGAGCACCTCGGCCTACGACCTGTCGGTGCTGTTCCGCGAGGCCATGACCATCCCGCTGTTCGCCGAGCTGATCCACACCGAGCAGGTCGACTTCCCCGGCTACCCCGCCGACCCGAAGATCCCCGGCGACGAGGACCACCCCGGCTTCCCGATCGCCAACGACAACCAGCTGCTCTACAACTACGCGGGCGCGATCGGCGGCAAGACCGGTTTCACCGACGACGCAAGGCAGACCTTCGTCGCCGCCGCGGAGCGCGACGGGCACCGCCTCGTCGTCACCCTGCTCAAGGCCGACGTGCGGCCGATCCGGCCGTGGGAGCAGGCCGCCCGGCTGCTCGACTACGGCTTCGCGCTCGACGCCGACGCCCGGGTCGGCAAGCTGCCCGAATCCGGCAGCGCGGCAGTGCAACCCAGCGTGCCGCTGGCCTCACCGCCGCCGCGTGCGGACGGCACCCAGGCGCAGCCCGAGCAGCCGCCGCATCAGGCCGCCAGGGTCGGCGTGCTGATCGGCGCGCCGCTGGCGGCGCTGGTGCTGCTGCTGTGGATCCGGCGCGCGTACCGGCGCGTCCGCTGAGTCAGCGGCGCCTGCCGAACAGCACCAGCGCCAGCGCCGCGATCGCGCCAGCGCCGAAATAGGCCGCGCCCGCCCCGGCCGACATGCCGTGCTCGACGACGCGCGGCCGGATGACCACCGCGTCCGGCGCCGCGATCGCGGCCGCGCGCTCGTTGTCGGCCGAGGTCGCCGCCCACGCCGTCGCGAACAGCAGGATCCGGTAGGTCGTGTAGACGAACACCATCAGACCGATGATCGAGCCGAAGGTCGCGCCGGCCGGGCTGCGCAGCACCATTTGCAGGTAGATCGCGGCGATGAACTTGAACACCTCGAACGCGAGCGCGGCCAGCGCCGCCGCGCGCATCGCGCTGCGCAGCGAGACCGGCTCGCGCGGCAGCCGGGCGATCATCCAGGCGAACACCGCCCACGAGGCGAGCAGGCCGAGCGCGATCGAGAGCGCCGAGAGCACCAGCGACGCACCGGGCAGGTGATCGGCGCCGACCGCCTCGAGCACCTTCCTCCCGAGCCCGCTCGACGCCACCGCCGACAGGCCGAGCGAGACGACGAAAGCGAGGCCGAGGCCGATGAGTGCGCCCAGATCCGACAACTTGCTACGCCACCACGGCTTTTCGGGACTCTTGGTCGCCCACTGCTCGGTGAGCGCGGCCCGCAGGTTCGCGATCCAGCCGAGCCCGGTGTACAGACCGACCAGCAGACCGAGCACACCGACCGTGCCGCGCGAGTTGATCGCCTGGTCGATGAGGTCGTTGATCTGATCGGCGAACTCACCGCTGTTCTCGACGACCTTGTCCTGCAGCTCGTTCAGCAGTTCGGGCCGCCCGGCCAGGATGAAGCCCGCCACCGAGAACGCCACCATCAGCAGCGGAAACAGCGACAGCACCGTGAAGTAGGTGATGCCCGCGGCGTAGTAGTCGCCGCGCTGGCTCTGGAACCGCCCACCCGCCCTGACCAGATGATCCAGCCAGGGCCGCTGCTCGACCTGCCGCTTGACGGTGGCCGAGATGTTGTCGATGACCTGCATACCGCGCGCCCCTTCAGCCGAAACCCCAGGCGCACAACGTCTCAGCGAGCGAGGAAGCCCACCCGGTCGTACACCTGGGCCAGTGTGTTGCCTGCGATCTCCCGCGCCCGCTCGGAACCCGCCGCGAGAATCCGGTCCAGTTCTGCCTGATCCGACAGATACTCCTGCACCTTCTTCTGCACGGGTGTCACGAATTCGACCAGCGCGTCGGCCACCTCGGCCTTGAGATCACCGTAACCCTTGCCTGCGAAATTCTCCTCCAGGGTGACGATCGGAGTTTCGGTGAGCGAGCTCAGGATCACCAGCAGATTGCTCACGCCGGCCTTGTGCTCGGGGTCGTAGCGGATCTCGCGCTCGGTGTCGGTGACGGCCGACTTGACCTTCTTGGCGGTGACCTTGGGATCGTCGAGCAGGTTGATCAGCCCGGCGTCGGTGCTGGCCGACTTGCTCATCTTCGCGGTCGGATCCTGCAGGTCGAAGATCTTCGCGGTGCCCTTCACGATGTGCGGCTCCGGCACGACGAAGGTCTTCTTGAAGCGGGTGTTGAAGCGCTGGGCCAGGTTTCGGGTCAGCTCCAGGTGCTGGCGCTGGTCCTCGCCGACCGGCACCTGGTGCGGGCGGTAGAGCAGGATGTCGGCCGCCATCAGCACCGGGTAGGTGAACAGGCCGACGGTCGCGTTCTCCGAACCCTGCTTGGCCGACTTGTCCTTGAACTGCGTCATCCGGCTCGCCTCGCCGAAACCGGTGATGCAGCTCAGGACCCACGCGAGCTCGGCGTGCTCGGGGACCTGACTCTGCACGAACAGCGTGGACCTGGCCGGGTCGATGCCCAGCGCCAGCAGCTGCGCGGCGGCGGCCTTGGTGCGGCCGCGCAGCGCCTTGGGGTCCTGGCTGACGGTGATGGCGTGCATGTCCGGGATGAAGTAGAGCGCGTCGTACTCGTCCTGCATCGTCACCCAGTACTGCAGCGCACCCAGGTAGTTGCCGAGGTGGAAGGAGTCGCTGGTGGGCTGGATGCCCGACAGCACCCGCTGCTTGCGTTCGGCCGTCGCGGCCGGGGCAGGACTGGACATGCCCCCGATCTTTCCATGACCATCAAGCGGAATTTCGCTGCACCCAGTTGCGCGGATCGACACCCGGCATGCTCGGCTTGCCCGCGCGGACCATGCGCTGCTCGCGGCGGGCCAGCAGCTGATAGGACGGTGCGCTCGGCCCGGCCAGCGCACCGGCCAGTACGCGCGGCGCCAGCGGCGGGGCGACGTGCGCGGTGCGCAGGCTGCGGCACAGGGTGCTGTAGGCGAGCTGATCGGCCAGGCCCCATTCGATGCCGTACATCCGCCGGATCCGCTCCGGCAGGCTGCCCTGGATCAGCAGGTACAGCGTCGCGCCGACCTGCTCGGCGGGCGGGCGCAGGCGATAGGCCTTGCGGTGACCGGCCAGGTAGGAGCCCACCAGATGGGCCTCGTCGGTGAGGAACAGCTCCGGGGAGTTCAAGTAGCCGTCGAAGTAGCGGCGGAAGGCCGGGTAGTCCGCCGGCGCGGCGTCGCGGGGCATCCCGAACAGCTCGCCCCAGCGCACGTAGTCCTGGTAAAGGTCCTCGCGTTCAGTGGGCGTGAGCGTACGGACGAGCCGGTCGTACATCGCCTCGGCGGAGTCGAAGGTGAACGCCATGGTCATGAACATCAGGTGCGGATCGTGGGCCGCGTACGGCGTACCGGCGGGGTGGTGAGCGCCGGCGTCCTCGGGTAGGGCGCCGACCACCCGTTCATGCTTGCGCCGGGTGAAGGCCAGCGCGCGGTCGGCCTCGCTCCTGCTGCCGAGGAAGACCGCCTCGAACAGCGCGCCGGTGACGGCCAGCCGGGTGTAGGGCGTCGCGCGATGGGCGGTGTGCTCGCTGGTGCCGACGAACAGCAGCGGGTGCACCGCGCCGATCACCAGCGCCCGCACGCCGTAGGTCAGACCGACCGCCCGCTTGCTCATCACCCGTCGGATCATCGAATCGTCGGCGAAATATCCGGGTTCGCCCTGCCGTGCGGCCATGCTGCGCCTCCTCGTCGAGTGCATCTGGCAATAGAATCCACCAGAATTGGCAATCTGGCAAGGGTCTCTACCAGAAACATCTTCCGCGACGGCAGGACGCAGAATGGGAGCTGTGGCAGCACAACGCACCTACGGTGGCGTCTCGGCCGAACAGCGCCGGGCCCAACGCCGCACCGCCCTGCTGGACGCGGCGCTCGACATCGTCGCCGAAGAGGGGCAGGCCAAGCTCACCGTCGCGGGACTCTGCGCCCGCGCCGGGCTGAACGAGCGCTACTACTACGAGAATTTCGAGCATCGCGACGGCGTGCTCGAGGCCCTGCTCGACCGCATCGCCGAGGAACTGACCGGCGCCATCGTCGCCGCGCTGACCACGGCGCCTGCCGACAGCCGGGCCCAGTCACATGCCGCGATCGAGGCGGGCATCGCGGTGCTCATCGACGATCCGCGCAAGGCGAAGGCCGCGCTGATCGCGGGCATGGCGACACAGGAGCTGCGGGCCCGCACGGCCCGCACGGTGCGCGCGTTCTCCCGGCTGGTCGCCGCGGAAGGCACCGGTTTCTACGGGGTGGAGGTGCCGCAGAAGCTCGTCGACTTCCGCGCGATCTACCTCATCGGCGGGCTGACCCAGACCCTCACCACCTGGCTGGCAGGCGACCTGGATCTCACCCGCGAGGAACTGATCGACCAGGTCACCGAGGTCTTCGTCCTCCTCGGCGACGACCTCGCCGAACGGCACCGCTGACAAGTCGCCGGGGCCGGCCCAGCCGCCGAAGTCCGGGGACCCGGTCAACGAAGGGGCTCCGAGGAGGGTGAGGCGGAAGCCTACTGGCAAGCGGTCGGAGCCGACGCCGTCAGCCGACCTCGTCGGGGGTCTTGTCGGTGCGGATCCCGCGGGAGCTCGGGTGCCGCAGCAGCCCGTCGCTACCGACCTCGCGGTACTCGATATCGGCGATCGGCACCGGCACGACCCACCACGCCGCTCGCCGCACCGACGATGCGATGCATTGCCCGGCCGACGGGGCTGGGTAATCGAATCGGGTGAAGGGATCGGGTCAGTGACGCGGATCGTGCTGCTCTCCGAACGCCTGGCGCGATTCGAGTAATCCACCGCGAAACGCGCATATCCCGGCGGCGAGACCGAACGCGAGACTCATCGCCAAGAGCGGTCGCCCGGCGGCGCGGCCGCGACTGGTCGTGTCCTAGTCAGCGTCCGGACCACGTGAACTCTACGTAGACCGGCGTAGCCGACTACGGCATTCGCCGGATGCGCGACATCCGCGGCGGACCGACAATGGAGCGGGTGGGTTCACCGGGCGTGAGCGGTGAACATGAAAGTTCTGGAATACGGTGCGTCGATCACCTTCGCCGGGATCGCCTGTACCAGCGCCACGGACGGCGTTCGGTGTACCCACGGCGACCGCTACTTCCGGATCTCGAGCGATTCCTATGAATTCGGCTGAGACCGAGACTTCGACCCGAGTGGCTGCGGGCAAGTTCGAGATCTTCGCTGATCAGGGCGGCAAGTGCCGGTGGCGGCTGAAGGCCGGGCAACGGCGAGACCATCGCCGCGAGCCAGGCGTATGAGTCCAAGGACGGGGGGCCGGGAAGGGCATCGCCTCGGTTGACTCCTATGCTCCGCGGCGCCACCGCGGAAAACGATCGTTCACCGACACTGGTGGCGGCATCGAGGCGAGCGATCAGCGGCATGTGCGGATACCCGAGCGGCCACGCCATAGGCTCTTCGAGTGCACCTGGAGCTCATCACGATCATCGTTGAGGACTACGACTCGGCCATCGAATTCTTCGTCGAGAAGCTCGGTTTCGACCTCATCGAGGACTCGCCGTCGATGACCGACGACGGACGTCCCAAGCGATGGGTGATCGTTCGCCCGCCTGACGCGACGACGGGAATCCTGCTCGCACAAGCGGACGGCGAAAGGCAACAGCGCGCTATCGGCGACCAGGTCGCCGGCCGGGTCGGCTTCTTTCTGCGAGTCGCTGACTTCGCCGCGGCCTACCAGCGGATGCTCGCAGCCGGAGTGGCGTTCGTGACCGAGCCCCGCACCGAGCCCTACGGCCGGGTCGCCGTCTTCAACGACATCTCTGGAAACCGATGGGATCTACTCGGTCCGCCCGAATCCGCGGTGTGATGACTTCCTCGGGTGGTCGACGAAGACAAGAGGCGCGCGATCTTGGCTCGTCACGCCGAGGGCAGTCGCTCCGGGAATTCTCGCGCGCGGTCGGGGTCGGTCTGGCGGTGGTGCAGGGCGAAGTGCAGGCCGCGATGTCAGCTGATATGGCCTCTGGAATGTGAGCATTGAAGGTCGGCCGCGTGCACGTGGCACCGACCAGGGTCGGCGAGCGGCTCGAGGCCGCACGGGCGACCGGACTTCGTCGACGACGTGCAGCGCGTGCTGGTCTGGTCGATGACGTCGATCCGGTGGTGATGCGGCGGTTGGTCTGGGTGGCGACCGCGCGATTGTGCCGCGCTTGTTGCCTGGCACCACACCCCGACGCGCCCGAGCGGTCAGTCGGTGAGTGCCACCGCGTCGAAGGTCTCCGGCTCGCCCTGCAGGACGACGCGGAAGACGACGTCGCGGCGCGACCAGTAGGCCGCGCAGTCGCGCATGGCGCTGTCGAACCAGGCGCGCTCGTCGGGTTGTCCGGCGAGCAGGTCGGCCGCGTCGCGCACCACGGCCACGTAGCCGGGCGCGTCGCCGACGAAATCGTCCAGGTCGCGCAGGCATTCGTCGAAAGCGTCCTTGTTGGCGCCGAAGTAGTACGGGAACTGGAAGGCGGCGGCGAACTCGTCGAAGAGCGTGGCGAGCTCGCGCATCTTCGGCCCGCGCAGTTCGCGGACGCGGTAGTCGGCGGGGGCGTCGTAGCGGACGCCGCTGAACGCCGAGGCGTCGACCGCGAGGGCGCCGAGCACCGGCCGCGCGAGAGCGGCCGGTGCGTCGGTGGTGGGACGAGCAAGGAACTGCGACAGCGTCATTCGCTGTGTCATCAGCGCATCCTCGTGAAGGTCTCGTAGTGGTCGCCGGTGTACCAGGCGGTGCCGTCGCTGCCGGTGACGATGCGTTCGGCATCCCGACCCCGGTTGCGCTGCTTGGGATTGACATCCCACTCCTGGTAGGTCACCGGTTTGCCCGCCGAATCCTTGGGCGGCAGTTTGGTTCCCCGGTTCATCCACTGCTCGCCGCCCTTGGTGCCCGGCGCGTTCGCCGAATCGGGCCAGCGTCCCGCGTCGATCTCGACGAGGGTGGCGTAGGCGCGATCGGGCACGCCGGCGACCTTGGTGACCGGCGCGGCGCCGGTCGTCGCGGCGCTGGAATTGCCCGCGGGGGGACCGGGTTTGGGCGCGGTCTTGGACGTGGTGATCCCGGCGACCGGCTTGGTGGTGGTCGCGGCCGTGTTCTCCCCGCGACCGGTGAGCAGCGTGAAGCCGACCGCGAGGACGATCAGGACGAGCCCGCCGAGCAGGCCGAGCGTTTTGCGTGAGAGGTTCATCGGTACTGCACCGTAACGGGTGCGTGGTCGGACCACCGCTGGTCGTAGGCCGCGGCGCGCTCGACGACGGCCTGCTTGGCACGGCCGGGCAGCTCGCCGCGCGCGAGCTGATAGTCGATGCGCCAGCCCGAGTCGTTGTCGAAGGCGCGGCCGCGGTAGGACCACCAGCTGTAGGGACCCGCGACGTCGGGGTGGAGGGCGCGCACCACGTCGACGTAGCCCGCGGCCAGCAGTTCGGCGATCCAGGCCCGCTCCTCGGGCAGGAAGCCCGCCGACTTCTGGTTGCCCTTCCAGTTCTTCAGGTCCACCTCGGCGGGGGCGATGTTCCAGTCCCCGCTCACCACGAAATCGCCGGTGCGCGTCTTCAGGTAGGCGCCGAACTCGGCCATGAACCGGTACTTCTCGTCCTGCTTCGGGGTGTTCTCCTCGCCCGAGTGCACGTAGACGCTGGCGACGGTGAGGTCGTCGAAATCGGCCTCGACGTAGCGTCCCGACTGGGCGAACTCGCTGCTCCCGAACCCGATCCGCACCGCGTCGGGCGTGCGCCGCGACAGGATCGCGACCCCGGCCCTGCCCTTGGACTCCGGCTCGGCGTGTGTGAGCACCCACCCCGCGTCCAGCGCCGGGGCCAGCGCGGTGGCGACCTGCGCGTCGGTCGCCCTGGTCTCCTGCAGGCAGACGATGTCGGCCTCGGTCGCGGCCAACCACGGCACCATGCCCTTGGTCGCCGCGGCACGCACGCCGTTGACGTTCACGGTAGAGAGGATGAGAGCCATTCGGAAACCGTACAATGACAGGTCAGGAACGCGCCCTGAGGACATCGTTGTCCAGGAAGGGGTGAATGACGATGACGTCACGCACCGCGAAGCCCGCTGCCCCGCCCGCACCCGTCGCGGCCTTGCATCTCGGGTCCGGTGACCCGGTGCTGCTGTTGCACGGTTTCCTGTTGTCGCCGCACTGTTGGGAGCAGGTCGCGCGGCGGATGTCGGCCAGTTGCGAGGTCTACGCGCCCGCCTTCGCCGGGCACTGGGGCGGGCCGCGCGTGGAGGGCTGGTCGCTGGATGTGTACGCGCTGGCCGACCAGATCGAGGACCAGCTCGACGAGCTGGGCTGGCGCACCTGCCACATCGCGGGCAATTCCCTCGGCGGCTGGGTCGGCCTCGAGCTGGCCCGCCGCGGCCGGGCCCGCACTCTCACCACGGTGGCGGCGGCCGGTGGCTGGGCCTCGCCGTCGCTGAGCCAGTTCCGGGTGGGCCTGAAGTTCGCGGCGATGATCCCGTTCGTGGAGATCGGCAAGCGCCTGGGTGGTCTTGCGGTCAACAACGCGCTCATCCAGCAGGTGGCCGCCTTCCTGGTGAGCAAGAACACCGGCGCGGTCCCCCGCCGCGACCTGGCGGCCGTCCTCACGGCCGTGCTGCACTGCGACGCGATGATCCCGCTCATCCTCGGCAGCCTGCGCGCGCCGGGCATGGACGACCTCGGCGAACTCGCCACTCCGGTGCGGATGCTGCTCGCCGAGTACGACCGGATCATCCCCAACCACGTCTACGCCACCCGCTACCTGCGCGAACTGCCCGACTCCGCGGACCGCATCCTGGTCCACGGCGTCGGGCACGTGCCGATGCTGGAGGCGCCGGACCGGATCGCCACCCTCATCGCCGAGCACATCTACGCCAGCCGCGGGCACCTGCGCGCGGTCTGAACACGACGACACCCCGGCCCCTCGGGACCGGGGTGTCGTGCCGTGCTACTTGCCGAGCAGACCCTTGGCGATGTGGGTCACCTGGATCTCGTTGCTGCCCGCGTAGATCATCAGCGACTTCGCGTCGCGCGCGAGCTGTTCCACCCGGTATTCGCTCATGTAGCCGTTGCCGCCGAACAACTGCACCGCCTCCATGGCCACCTCGGTGGCGGCCTCCGAGCAGTACAGCTTCATCGCCGACGCCTCGGCCAGGCTCGGCGGCTTGCCCGCCTTGCTGCGCTCGAGCACGTTGAACACCATGTTCTGCACGTTGATCCGGGCCACCTCCATCTTCGCCAGCTTGAGCTGGATCAGCTGGAAACGCCCGATCTCCTGTCCCCACAGCGTGCGATTGCGCGCGTAGTCGACGCAGAGGCGGTGACACTCCTCGATGATGCCCAGCGCCATGAATCCCACGCCGATCCGCTCGGCGGTGAAACTCGCCCTGGCGCTTTCACGTCCGTCGCCGCCCTTGTGCTCCTCGGTCTCGCCGAGCAGCCGGTCCCGGCCGAGGCGGACGTTGTCGAAGAACAGTTCACCGGTCGGCGAGGAGTGCAGGCCCATCTTCTTGAACGGCTTGCCCTGGGTGAGCCCCTCCATGCCTTTGTCGAGCACGAAGGTGAGCACCTTGCGGTCACGCTTGTCGGCGCCGTCGCCCTCGTCGAGCTTGGCATAGACGATCATCACGTCCGCGCACGGGCCGTTGGTGATGAAGGTCTTCTGCCCGTTGAGAATGTAGTCCTCGCCATCGCGTTCGACGCGAGTCTTCATGCCGCCGAAGGCATCCGAACCGGAGTCGGGCTCGGTGATCGCCCACGAGGCCACCTTGCGCAACGTCACGATGTCGGCCAGCCAGCGCTCCTTCTGCGCGAGCGTGCCCCGCGACATGATGGTGGTGGCGCCGAGCCCGATGCTCACGCCGAGCGCCGACACCAAACCCATGCAGACGCCGGACAATTCACTGATCAGCACCGCCATCATGGACTGCTGCCCGCCGAACGGCGATCCGGCACCGGACTTCTCGCCGGAACCCGCCGCCTCCTTGGCCAGCATCTTGGCGACAGCGTCCTCGCCCATGGCGTCGATCCCGAACTGGCTGAACAGTTTCCGCAGGATCGGGTACGGCAGCATCTCCCCGCTGTCGAGGGCGTCCAGGTGGGGGCGCACCTCCTTGTCGATGAAGGTGCGCACCGCGTCGCGGATCATCAGATCCGTCTCGGACCATTCGATCATGTCGTCTCCCGTGCTCAGGGCAGCCGCACGGCGATGTCGTCGATCGCCCACGGCCCTTCGGTCTCGATGGTCTTCACGTCGTGCCAGCCGGCCAGCTCGGAGATGGCGCCGCCCTGCACGGCGAACACCTTGCCGGTGATCGGGCACTTGTCGGAGGCCAGGTAGGCCACCAGCGGCGAGATGTTGGCGGGACTGAACGCGTCGAAGCCGCCGGATTCCTCGGCCGCGGCGGCCTCGGCGGCGAACATCTCCCCCATGCCGGGGGTGGCGAGGGTGAGCCGGGTGCGCGCGATCGGCGCGATCGCGTTGACCCGCACGCCGTAACGACCCAGCTCCTCGGCCGCGACCAGGGTGAGCGCCGCGATGCCCGCCTTGGCCGCACCGTAGTTGGCCTGGCCCGCGTTGGGCAGGGTGACGCCCGAGGCCGAGGCCGTGTTAATGACGGCCGCGTTGGGCTGGTTGCCGGCCTTGCTCTGCGCCTTCCAGTAGGCGGCCGCGTGGTGCAGCACCGCGGCATGACCCTTGAGGTGCACGGCGATCACGGCGTCCCACTGGGTCTCGTCCATCGCGGCGACGAACACGTCGCGCAGGATGCCCGCGTTGTTCACGACGATGTCGAGCCCGCCGAACTCCGCGACGGCCTGCTCGATCAGGGTGCGCGCGCCGTCCCAGGTCGCGATGTTGTCGGTGTTGGCGACCGCCTCGCCGCCCGCGGCGCGGATCTCGTCGACGACCTGCTGGGCGGGGCCCACGTCGGCGCCTTCGCCCGCGTTGCTGCCGCCCAGATCGTTGACCACGATCTTGGCGCCTTCGCGGGCGAACAGCAGCGCGTGCTCCCGTCCGATGCCGCGCCCGGCGCCGGTGATCACGGCGACCTTGCCTGCCAGGGAACTCATGGATAGGACTCCTGTGTGTGAGTGGTTCAGTCGGCGATCACGGCGAGGCCGTCGCTGAGCACGACGTCCTCGCCGCGCACCGTCTCGAAGGCGTAGGTGGTGGCGCCGTCGGCGCTGGTGACGGGCCAGATCCGGGTCTGCAGATCGTCGCCGGGGAACACGAGCTTGGCGAAGCGCACCGCGAACCGTCGCAACCGGTGCACATCCGAGCCCGCGGTCGCGGTGAGCACGCCCCAGGAGGCCATCGCCATCGTGCACAGCCCGTGCGCGATGATGCCGGGCAGCCCGGCGTCCTTGGCGACCTGCTCGTCGAGGTGCAGCGGCACCGGGTCGCCGGAGGCGGGCGAGTACCGGAACGTCTGGTCGTCGTCGACGTGGTGCTCGACGACGGCGAACGGCGCCGTGGCCCTGAGGTTCTCGTCGAAACGATGCGCCGGAGCCTGCTCGCCCACCGACTTCCCCGCGTCGATGTTGCGGAAGAAGGCGGTCAGGTACTGCTCGTTCACCAGTTCGCCCGCCGCGTCGCGGCATTCGACCAGGATCGTGATGGTGGTCCCGGTGGACTTGCTCGTGTAGCCGACGGCCTTGGCTCGCGAGGTCAATTCCTCACCGGGCCGGATCGGCCGATGGAAGTGGAAGTCCTGCTCGCCGTGCACGACCCGGCCGAAGATGTCCATCGGCGCCACGTCGATGACGGGCATCATCATGGCCTCGAACACCGGCACGATCGCGAACACCGGCGGCGCGACGGCGCCCTCGCGGTGCGCCGGGATCGGGTCGTTGGTGGCCGCCGCGTACTCGCCGATCCGCTCGGCGGTGACGGCGAATTGCTCGGCGTCACTCCATTTCTCGAGGCCGGAGTCGTCGAACTCGACCGCCCGGCCCGCTGCCTGCGCTGTCATCGGCGCGCCTTACGCCGAGGCCAGCGCGTCGAGCTGGTCGAGGGACTTGTCCAGCTGGGTGTGACCGTCCTTCTCCACCGCCTTGCCCAGCGCGCCCTTGATCAGGGCGCCCTCGAAATCGCCGGAGACCACGATGGTGCTGCCGGTGCCGTCGGGCTGGATGTCGAAGGTGAATTCGGTACGCACACCGGCCATTCCGGCGCCGGTGAGCGTCAAACGGTTCGGCACCTCGACGGCCTTGACCGTCCACTCCATCTTGTTCGCCATGCCGAGCATGACGATCTTGGCGACCAGGCCGGCGCCCTCGGTGAGCACCGTCGGCGGTTCCTCCATGAACCGCTCGTGGATGGTGAACCACTTGTCCCAGGTCTGCGGGTCGGAGACGACCGCCCACAGGGCCTCGGGGCTCGCGGTGACGGACTTGGTGGCTTCGATGTGTCCCATGTCGGTTCTCCTGTGGGTCAGCGCACGGCGCGCTGGTAGGCGGTGACCACGGCGGCGCCGCCGAGGCCGATGTTGTGCTGCAGTGCGGCGGTGACGTCGCCGACCTGGCGCTTGTCGGCGGTGCCGCGCAGCTGCCAGGTGAGCTCGGAGCACTGGGCGAGCCCGGTGGCGCCGAGTGGATGCCCCTTGGAGATCAGTCCGCCGGAGGGGTTGACGACCCACTTGCCGCCGTAGGTGGTCTGGCCCGCGTCGATCAGCTTCCCGGCCTCGCCCTCGCCACACAGCCCGAGCGCCTCGTAGAGCAGCAGTTCGTTGGCGGAGAAGCAGTCGTGCAGCTCGATCACCTGGAAGTCCTCGGCGCCGAGCCCGGCCTGGTCGTACACCAGCTGCGCCGCTTTGACATTCATGTCGTAGCCGATGAGGTTCTTGGCGGTGCCGTCGAAGGTCGAGGCGAAGTCGGTGGTCATCGCCTGCCCCACGATCTCGACCGCCTGCGCCGACAGATCGTGCCGGTCGACGAACGCCTCACTCGCCAGGATCACCGCGCCCGAACCGTCGGAGGTCGGCGAGCACTGCAGCTTGGTGAGCGGGTCGTAGATCATCCGCGAACCGAGGATGTCGTCGAGCGAATATTCGTCCTGGAACTGCGAATACGGGTTGTTCACCGAGTGCTTGTGGTTCTTGTGGCCGATCTTGGCGAAGTGCTCGGCGGTGGTGCCGTACTGCTTCATGTGCTCGCGGCCCGCCGCGCCGAACATCCACGGCGCCACCGGGAACAGCACCTCGGAGATCTCGGCCAGGGCCAGCACGTGCTTACCCATCGGCTGCTCGCGGTCGTCCCAGGTGGAGGCCAGCGAGCCCGGCTGCATCTTCTCGAAGCCCAGCGCCAGCGTGCACTCGGCCAGGCCACCCCGAATCGCCTGGGCCGCGAGGTAGAGCGCGGTCGAGCCGGTCGAACAGTTGTTGTTGACGTTGACGACCGGGATGCCTGTCATGCCCAGCTCGTAGACCGCGCGCTGACCGGACGTGGACTCGCCGTAGACGTAGCCCACGTAGGCCTGCTCGACCTCGCGGTAGTCGATGCCCGCATCGGCCAGCGCCTTGGTGCCCGACTCGCGGGCCATGTCCGGATAATCCCAGGCCCTGGTGGTTCCATCGGCCTCCTCGACCTGCCTGCGGCCCGGCTTCTCGAACTTCGTCATCCCGACGCCGATCACATAGACCTTGTTCGCCATCGATCTCCCATCCTCGCGCGTGGCCACAAACATACAGCTCTGCATGTATCTTCACAACGGTTTCGGTGACGCCGGTCACCATCGGGGTGCGTAACAGCGGCGTAACGGTTCGGAAAATTGCCGTCTACATCCATCGAGGACCGTCGGTGAGTCGCACGAATTCGTGGGGCGAGCAGATGAGGGAGAGAGGCAATGGCCGGAGCAGATACCGCCGCCAAAGAGACACTCGAGGACTACACGCTGCGTTTCGCCCCGCGGAGCTACCGCAAATGGAGCCCGGCGGTGGTCGGCATCTCGGCGCTCGGCGGCATCGCGTATCTGGCCGATTTCGCCATCGGCGCGAATATCGGTATCGCCCACGGCACCGGAAACGCGCTGATCGGGATCGGTATCTTCGCCGTCGTCGTGATGCTCACCGGCTTCCCGCTGGCCTATTACGCGGCGCGCTACAACATCGATCTGGATTTGATAACGCGCGGCAGCGGATTCGGTTATTACGGCTCGGTGATCACCAATATCGTGTTCGCCTCGTTCACCTTCATCTTCTTCGCGCTCGAAGGTTCGATCATGGCGCAGGGCCTGGAATTGGGCCTCGGAATTCCGCTCTGGCTGGGTTATCTGGCCTCGACGGTGATCATCTTCCCGCTGGTCATCTACGGCATGAACACGCTGGCCAAACTGCAGGTGTGGACCACTCCCCTGTGGCTGCTGCTGATGGTCGCGCCGTTCGGCTTTCTGCTGCTGCGCCATCCCGACTCGGTCGGCTCGTTCTTCGCCTACGGCGGCAAGGACGGCGCCGGGGTGAGCCTGTCGGGCGCGCTGCTGGCCGCCGGTGTGTGCCTGTCGCTGATCGCCCAGATCGCCGAGCAGATCGACTACCTGCGCTTCATGCCGCCGCGCACCCCCGAGAACCGCGCCAAGTGGTGGGGCTGGATGCTGCTCGCCGGGCCGGGCTGGGTGATCTTCGGTGCCGCCAAGCAGGTCGTCGGCCTGTTCCTCGCCGTCTACCTGATCGCCAATCTGCCCGCCGCGCAGGGCATCGCGAACCAGCCGGTGCACCAGTTCCTGGAGATCTACCGCGACATGGTGCCGGGCTGGCTGGCCATGACGCTGGCCGTGGTGCTCGTGGTGATCAGCCAGATCAAGATCAATGTCACCAACGCCTACTCGGGCTCGCTGGCCTGGACCAACTCCTACACCCGCGTCACCAAGACCTACCCGGGCCGGCTGGTGTTCCTGGTGGTCAACCTGGCCATCGCGCTGGTGCTGATGGAAGCCGACATGTTCGACTTCCTCAACAACATCCTCGGCTTCTACGCCAACTGCGGCATCGCCTGGATCGTCACCGTGGCCACCGACATCGCGGTCAACAAGTACCTGCTGAAGATCTCGCCGAAGGTCCCGGAGTTCCGGCGCGGCATGCTCTACGACTTCAACCCGGTGGGCCTGGTCGGCTTCGGGCTCTCGGCGGTGCTGTCGATCATGACCTTCTTCGGACTCTTCGGTGAGCTGCTGAAGCCGTACTCGCCGCTGGTCGCGGTGCTGGTGGCGTTCGTCGCCACCCCGCTCACCGCGGTCCTCACCAAGGGCAAGTACTACCTGCGCCGCGCCGACGACGGCATCGAACTGCCGATGTTCGACGAGCACGGCAACCCGTCGGGCGACCTGCTGCCCTGCCACGTCACCGGGCTCGAGTTCGAGCGGCCCGACATGATCGCCTCCGCGGTGCCGGGGCCCGAGGGCGAGATCCAGTACATCAGCTCGCTGGCGCTGTCGACGGACCGCGAGGGCAAGCACCTGCTGCCGCGCCAGCACTGACCGCGTGCGCGAAGGCCGTACCGGGCGAACACCTTTCGCCGGGTACGGCCTTCGTCGTGCTCAGAGCAGCTTGCGGACCAGCGGCAGCGGCAGGGTGCGCAGGGCGAAGCCGATCGGGATCCAGGGCCAGTCCGGCACATAGGCCTTGGCGCGGCGCTTCTCGATGGCGGCGACCATGGCGCGCACGCCGGTCTCGGTGTCCACCATGAACTTCGGTTCGTGCTTGATGCGATCGTTCATCTCCGAGCGGATGTAGCCCGGGTAGATCACCGAGACATCAACGCCGGGAACGGCTTCGGCGCGCAGCCCCTCGGCGAGCGCGGCGACGCCCGCCTTGGTGGCGGCGTAGGTGGTGAGGGTCTTGGGCATGCCGCGCAGGCCGGAGATCGAGGAGATCATCACCAGGTGGCCGCGGCCTTGCGCGCGGAAGATCGACATCGCGGCCTCGGTCTGGGCCAGGGCGGCGAGGAAGTTCACCACCGCGGTCTCCCGGTTGGCGGCGTGCTTGCCGGTGCCCAGCGGTGCGCCCTTGCCGAGGCCGGCGTTGACGATCACCCGGTCGATGCCGCCGAACTCGGCGGCGAACGCGTCGAAGACGGTGAACACGGCGGCGTCATCGGTAACGTCGAGCTGTTTCACCGCCACGACCCGCTCGGGGTGCGCGGCCAGGATCTCGGTGCGCAGCTCGTCGAGCCGTTCGGTGCGGCGCGCGCACAGGCCGAGGTCATAGCCGAGTGCGGCGAACTGGCGGGCCATCTCGGCGCCCAGACCGGAGCTGGCGCCGGTGATCACGATGGTGCCCCGGCTCACGACGTCACCGCCGGTGCCGACGAGGGCTCGATGTGCGATTCCATGCGCTTCACGCTAGCCATCCGCCCCCACGGGCGGAACCGATCACCGCGAACGCGCTGGTGATCACCGCGGTCCCCGGTTCGTGATCAGCGCGGACCCGAGGCGATCACCGTGGCCGCGGCGGCACGCAGGTCGACCATGGCACGACGCCAGCGGCGGTGCGCGCGCTCCGGGTCGGGGACGACGAAATTGGCGACGAGGATGCCGCGGAGCGCGTCCATGGCGGTGTAGGTGAAGTCGCGGGCGCCCTTGCGGTGCAGGTCGTCCGGGATCAGTTCGGCGATGGCGCGCAGCACCGCCGTGTTGACCACGGGCTCGACCTCCTCCATCGCCGCGGCCAGCACCGGATCGGTGCGGCCCGCCACCCACAGCTCCACCGTCGCGATGAACAGCGGACCCTGGTGCAGGTCCCAGAGGAACTCGAGCGCGGCGCCGACCGGGTCGTCGCCCACCCGCACCTGTGTCATCTCGCTCATGGCGGCCGCGACCCGGCGCTCGGCGAGGTGCTTGATCGCGGCGACCACGAGATCGTGCTTGGACCCGAAGTGGTGCACCTGGGCCCCGCGCGTGACGCCGGCCCGCTCGGCGACGCGCGGCGTGGTGGTGCCCGCGTAGCCGTATTCGACCAGGCAGTCGATGGTCGCGTCGAGCAGGCGGACGCGCATCTCGCTGCTGCGCTGCTCCTGTGTCCGCCGCTGCGGTCTGTCGGCTGCGGTGCTGGTCATCGGCCGATCTTACCGCTTACATACAGACCTGTTGGTAAGCGGTCACCGCACGGCGACCAGCCGGGCGGAGTTCGCCGATTCGTCGTCACCCGCCTCGTTGGCGGCCAGTTCGGCGTGCACCCGATCGAAGTAGCGGTTGATCTCGGCGTTCGTCCGCTCGTCATCCCAGCCGAGCAGCGGCGCGATCAGCCGGGCGATCTCCGGCGCGGCGGCCAGGCCGCGGTCCGGGACCTCGATGGAGATGCGGGTGCGGCGGGTGAGCAGGTCGTCCAGGTGCAGCGCGCCCTCGTGGGTCACCGCGTAGACGGCCTCCGCGGCGAGGTAGTCGGGGGCACCCGGAATCGGCTGCCGCAGCGTGGCATCGGCCGCGATCAGCTCGAAGATGTCGGTGGCCAGCGAGCCGTAGCGCCCGAGCAGGTGCTCGACGACCTCGAGCGGCAGGCCCACCGACGCGGCCAGCTCGGCGGCCTCGGCGAGCATCTCGGCATACCCCTGCGCACCGACGATCGGCAGCCGCGCCGTTCCGGAGGCGGGGATGTCACCACCGAGCCGGGCGGTGACTGCGTCGACGACATCGGCGGCCATCACCCGGTAGGTCGTGTACTTGCCGCCGGCGATCACGAACAGCCCCGGCACCGGCTCGGCGACGGCGTGCTCACGGGACAGCTTGGCGGTCTCCTTGGACGCGCCGGTCATCAGCGGGCGCAGCCCGGCGTAGGTGCCGACGATGTCGGCCCTGGTCAGCGGCTCGCGCAGCAGCGCGTTGACGTGGTCGAGAATGTACTGGACGTCGGCGGCGGTGGCCGTGGGGTGGTCCTTGTCCAGCGACCACGCGGTGTCGGTGGTGCCGATGATCCAGTGCTCGGCCCACGGGATCACGAACAGCACCGACTTCTCGGTGCGCATGATCAGGCCGGTGCGCAGGTCGAGCCGGTCGCGCGGCACCAGGATGTGCACGCCCTTGGACATCTGCACGTGGAACGGGAAGTCGACGCCGGTCATCTTGATCATGTCGTCGGTCCACACCCCGGTCGCGCTGATCACGCTGCGGGCCCGGATCGTGTGGGCGGCACCGGTTTCCAGGTCGACCACGTGGGCGCCGACGACCTGCTCGCCGTCGCGCACGAGCCCGGTGACCTTGGTGCGGGTCAGCACGGTCGCGCCGTGTTCGGCGGCGGTCCTGGCGATCATCATGGTGTGGCGGGCGTCGTCGACCTGGGCGTCGTAGTAGCGGATCGCACCGGTCATCGCGTCCTCGCGCAGGGCGGGGGCGAGTTCCAGTGCGCCGGAACGGGTCAGGTGCTTGTGCATGGGCACCGCGCGCGCTCCGCCGAGGGTGTCGTAGAGCGCGACGCCCGCGCCGATGTAGGCGCGCTCCCAGACCCGATGCCGCAGCGGGAACAGGAACGGCACCGGATGCACCAGGTGCGGGGCGAGCGTGTTCAGCAACAGCCCACGCTCTTTCAGCGCCTCGCGGACCAGCGCGAAGTCCAGCTGCTCGAGATAGCGCAGACCGCCGTGGATGAGCTTGGACGAGCGGCTCGAGGTGCCCGCGGCGAAATCGCGGGCCTCGACGAGGGTCACCGACAGGCCGCGCGAGGCCGCGTCGAGCGCGGCGCCCGCGCCGGTGACACCGCCGCCGATCACCAGCACATCGATCTCGCGGTCGCCTAGGGCGGCGATCGCCGCGGCGCGGTAGGTGGGGTCCAGGGAAACGGACACGGCTTGCTCCTTGTCGAGGTGATCGTGCATCAGTCGAGTTCGGCCCAGTCGAGGGTGCGTTCGACGGCCTTGTGCCAGCGGCGGTAGCCGCGTTCGCGCTGCTCGCCGGACCAGGAGGGGAACCAGCGGACGTCTTCGTGCCAGTTCGCGAGCAGTTCGTCGGTGGAGTCCCAGACCCCGACCGCGAGCCCGGCCGCGTAGGCGGCGCCGAGCGCGGTGGTCTCGGCGACGACCGGCCGCGAGACCGGGACGCCGAGCAGGTCGGCCTGGATCTGCATGGCGAGCTTGTTCATGGTGACGCCGCCGTCGACCCGCAGCGTCGCCAGCCGCACGCCGGAATCGCGCTGCATCGCCTCGACCACGTCGCGGGTCTGGTAGGCGATGGATTCCAGTGTCGCCCTGGCCAAGTGGGCGTTGTTGCTGTATCGCGACAGGCCGACGACCGCGCCGCGCGCGTCGGGGCGCCAGTACGGCGCGAACAGACCGGAGAACGCGGGCACGAAGTACACGCCACCGGAGTCGGCGACCTGCCCGGCCAGGTCCTCGATCTGCGCCGCACCCGCGATGACGCCGAGCTGATCACGCAGCCACTGCACGGCCGACCCGGTGACCGCGATCGAGCCCTCCAGCGCGTAGACCGGTTTGTCGTCGCCGAAGCGGTAAGCGACGGTGGTGATCAGGCCGTGGTTCGAGCGGACGATCTCGGTGCCGGTGTTGAGCATCAGGAAATTGCCGGTGCCATAGGTGTTCTTGGCCTCGCCCGGCTGGAAACACACCTGCCCGACGCTCGCGGCCTGCTGGTCGCCGAGGACGCCGGCGATCGGGACCGCGCCCTTGAACGGGCCGTCGGGATTCGTGGTGCCGAAACCGGCCGGGTTCGACGACGGCGCGATGGCGGGCAGCACGGCGCGCGGGATGTCGAAGATCCGCAGGAGTTCGTCGTCCCAGCGCAGCGTCTCGAGGTCCATGAGCATGGTGCGCGAGGCGTTGGTGGGATCGGTGACGTGCACGCCGCCGCGGACACCGCCGGTGAGGTTCCAGATCAGCCAGGTGTCGAGGGTGCCGAACAGGGCGTCACCGCGTTCGGCGTCGGCCCGCACGCCCTCGACGTTGTCGAGGATCCAGCGCAGCTTGCCGCCCGAGAAGTACGGGGCGGGGGGCAATCCGGTCCGCTCGCGGATCAGATCGGTGTGCCCGGCCGCGTCGAGCGCGGCGATGAGGCGGTCGGTGCGGGTGTCCTGCCAGACGATCGCGTTGTAGTACGGGCGGCCGGTGTGGCGGTTCCAGACGACGGTGGTCTCGCGCTGGTTGGTGACCCCGATCGCGGCCAGATCGGCGGCGGTGAGATCGGCGGTGGCCAGCGCGGTCTTGACGACGGTGCGGGTGCGCTCCCAGATCTCGTCCGGATTGTGTTCGACCCAGCCCGCTCTCGGCATGATCTGCTCGTGTTCGAGCTGGTGCCGGGCGATCACGCTGCCCGTGTGGTCGAAAACCATGAAGCGCGTCGACGTCGTGCCCTGGTCGATCGCACCCACATACCGGTTCATCGCGGTCCTTTCGAGGGACTCGCCGTCGAGTCCGTCCACCGGGCGCACGGTCGCCGCCGGGCCCGCGCTCCACGCTAGAAACGGGACAACCCGGACGCCACGGCTGCCGTTCGACAATGCTGAACGCAAGGGCTGCTAGATTCGGATCGTGCCCGGACCGATCCAGTCGATCGAACGCGCCGCAGCGGTGCTGCGACTGCTCGCCCGCGGATCCGGGCCGCTGGCGGTGGGCGAGATCGCGGCCGCGCTCGACCTGGCCAAACCCACCGCGCACGGGATCCTGCGCACCCTGCTCGGAGTGGGCTTCGTCGACCAGGATCCGGCGACGGGCCGGTATCTGCTCGGGCCGGCACTCGGCGAACTCGGCAGCGACCATCTCGACGTCAACGAGTTGCGATCGCGCGCGATCCACCGGGCCGACGCGCTCGCCGCACGGACCGGCGAGTCGGTGCGGATGGCCGTGGCGCGCCCTGCCGGAGTGACGGTGGTGCATCACGTCTTCCGACCCGACAACACCGAGCAGGTGCTCGCCGTCGGCGAGGTGCTGCCCGCGCACGCGACCGCCTTGGGCAAGGTACTGCTCGCCTACGACGCGGCGACCGAAACCGGTGCACTGCAGTCTTTTACACGGCGCACCATCGTCGATCGGTCCGCGCTGGACCGGGCGATCGCCGAGGTGCGGCGTACCGGCTGGGCCGGTGAGATCGAGGAGTATCGGACCGGCCAGGCAGGCATCGCCGCGCCGATCCGGGCCAGGGGCGGCCTGGTGGTCGCCGCCATCGGCATCACAGGGCCGCCAGAGCGATTGTGCGACAACCGATTACAGATCCGACCGGCCGCTGCCGAACGGGTACGTGCTGCCGCTCAGGCTGTCCATCGCGATCTCGGGGCGGTCCGATGATGCGCACCGCCGCGCCGAAGACGAACTCGCCGCTGCGGCCATCGGCGCGGTTCGCGGGGTGGCAGCGGGCCGACGGCAGGTGCGAGGCCCGCGGCACGATGAACGGGAGGCTCCGGTGACGCAACGGTTCGTAGTCGCCATCGATCAGGGCACCACCTCCACCCGGTGCATCGTGTTCGACCGGCACGCGCGGCTGGTGGGGCTGGCGCAGCGCGCGCATCGTCAGCGGTATCCGCGTTCGGGGTGGGTGGAGCAGGACGCCATGGAGATCTGGCGGACGGTCGAGCGCCTCGTGCCCGCGGCGCTGCGGGATGCCGGGATCACCGTCGAGCAGGTCGCGGCGATCGGGATCGCCAATCAGCGCGAGACGACCGTGGTGTGGGACCGCGGGACCGGGGTGCCGGTGCGTCCGGCCATCGTCTGGCAGGACATCCGCACCGAGGAGCTCGTCGAGGAGTATCGGAAAGCGCCCGGCGCACACCGGATCACAGAGTTGAGCGGGCTGCCGCTGGCCACCTATTTCGCCGCGCCCCGGCTGCGCTGGCTGCTCGACCACGTCGAGGGGCTGCGGGCGCGCGCCGAACGGGGTGAGGTGCTGTTCGGGACCATGGAGTCCTGGCTGATCTGGAACCTCACCGGCGTCCACGTCACCGACGTCACCAACGCCGGCCGCACGCTGCTCATGAACCTGGCCACCCGGCAATGGGACGCGGAACTGTTGCGGTTCTTCGACATTCCCCGCGCCATGCTCCCCCGCATCGAGCCGTCTACCGGCGATTTCGGGACAGCGCGCACGGTGGCGCCCGGAGTGCGGATCGGCGCCGCCCTCGGCGACCAGCACGCCGCGCTGTTCGGCCAGACCTGCTTCGCGCCCGGCGAGACCGAATGTACCTACGGCACCGGCGGATTCCTCATGATGAACACCGGCACCGAACTGATCCGCTCGCGGCACGGACTGCTCACCACCATCGGTTATCAGGTGGGCCCCGAACCGGTGTACGCGCTGGAGGGGCCGATCGCGGTCACCGGATCGCTGGTGCAGTGGGTACGCGACATCGTCGGCCTGATCGCCACCGCGCCCGAGATCGAAACGCTCGCAGGCACCGTCGACGACAACGGCGGCTGCTACCTGGTCCCGGCCTTCTCCGGGCTCTACGCGCCGCATTGGCGCAGCGACGCCAGGGGCCTGCTGATCGGGCTGACCTCGTATGTCACCAAGGGGCACCTGGCGCGCGCGGTGCTCGAGGCCACCGCGTGGCAGACCCGCGACGTCGTCGAGGCGATGAACGCCGACGCCGGGCTCCGGGCCGGGTCGCTGCGGGTCGCGGGCGGGATGGCGGCCAACAATCTGCTCATGCAGATCATCGCCGACGTGCTCGGTGTGCCGGTGATGCGCCCGCTGGTGACCGAGACGGTCTCCCTCGGCGCCGCCTACGCGGCCGGACTGGCCGTCGGATATTGGCCGGATCTGCAAGGGCTGCGGGGTAATTGGCGGGTGGCGGCGCAGTGGGTGCCGCGCGACGACCGAGCGGTCCGCGACGAGGAGTACGAGCGGTGGCAGCGGGCGGTGCAGCTCAGTGTCGGCTGGGCGCGCCCGGCCGGTGAACGCTGATCCCCGCGCGGGGTGAGAGTTACGCTGCGAGAGTGTCTCGGGGTTCGGCACCGGCGCGCAGTGGTACCGCAATGTCGTCGCCGACCCGCACGTCCGGGTCTCGTGGTGGTTCCGGCGACTCGTCCCCGCCCTCGCCACCCCGATGACCGAGGAGGAATCGGCGCAGGCCCTCACGCGGTACGCGCAAGCTCATCCGCGCGCCTGGGACAAGCTCCGGGCCACCATCGAACGGGCGACCGGCACGCCGGTGGGCACGTTGCCGATGGTCCGGCTTCGCGTCCGGACTGGTCCTGACTAGGCCTTTCCCGGGACGTCCATCCGGCCGGTCGCAGAGCGGCGGGCGCGCATGCCTTCAGTCGAAGAGTTCGTCGGTCCGTGTCGCGGTGACCGCCTGCACCAGCCATGCATTGAGCTGACCGAGGTCGGTGCATTCGGCGAGACGAGCGCGCTGCGCAGCGGAGAGCTCGAGTCCGCGGGCGGTCAGCACGGTGAGGACCGCGTGCGCTGCCTCCTCCGCCCGCCCTTCTTCCCGACCCTTCGCCACATACTTGGTGGCGATGCGGCCACGGTACTCGGGAGTGCTCTTCACAAGTTCCTCCAGACGTCGGCTCGCCGCTATGGTCAACGCCTCGTCAACCAGGTCGAGGTACATTTTCGCATGTTCGTCGTCGGTATTCATCAAGCCGGACAGGAACGCCGACAGAACCTCGTCCATGTGTGGTCCCGCCCCGTGTGCCATGGCCGAGAGTACCGCGCGTCCTGGGCACCTCCTGGCTTCATCGGGGTCGGTGACCAGGGGAAAGCGGTCGGGCCCGAGCACCTGGGGCTGGATGACCGACCCGAAGGTGTCGAGTTCGATCGGCATCTCCGCCCATTTCGCGACGCTGTGGCTCGGCGTGACCACGAGTAGCACCACCGGACAGCAGAGCCGAGCGCGCAACGTGGTGAGGTATACCGGCCACTTCCACCGGCGTACGTCCTTGCGGTCCAACTGCACTTCGACACAAACACCGAGTACGGGACGATCTCGAGCATCATGCGTACTCAACGCAAGATCGCCCCGGAACTCCTTGGGACCGACATCGGTGAAATCGCAGAACGTGGAGGTAGCTCGGCATGCGCCGCAACGTACGGCCAATCGAAGATACTTTCGAATCAACTACGGCGTGTTGCGCGGCGCGCGCTGGAGCCACACGGTGACCGTGAACAGCAGGACACCGAGGACCGCCAGGACCGCGCCGACCAGGGCAGGGGCGGTGTAGCCCAAGCCCGCGGCGATCACCAGGCCGCCCAGCCAGGCGCCTGCCGCGTTGGCCATGTTGAGGGCGGCGTGGTTGAGGGCGGCGGCGAGGGTTTGCGCGTCGGCGGCCACGTCCATGAGGCGGGTCTGCAGGCCGGGGGCCAGGGCGGCGCCGGACGCGCCGACCAGGAACGCGCCGACGCCCGCGGTGATCGGGTTGTGCGCGGCCAGGACGAAGCCGGCCAGGATCACCACCATCGCCAGCAGCGCGGCGAAGATCGAGCGGTCGACGCCGCGATCGGCCAGGACGCCGCCGAGGATGTTGCCCGCGATCATGCCCAGCCCGAACAGGGCGAGCACGACCGGGACCGCGCCGATCGGCATGCCGGCCACATCGGTCATGGTGGTGGCGATGTAGGTGTACACGGCGAACATGCCGCCGAAGCCGATCGCGCCGACGGCCAGCGTGAGCAGCACCTGCGGCCTGCGCAGCGCGCCGAGTTCGGTGATCGGGTTGGTGACCTTCATTCCGGACAGGTCGGGCACGAACCGCCACAGCGCGGCCACCGTCGCCACGCCGATCACGGCGACCACCACATACGCGTCGCGCCAACCCAGATGCTGTCCGAGCCAGGTCGCGCCGGGCACGCCGATCACATTGGCCACGCTCAAGCCGAGCATCACCGCGGCCACCGCCTTGGCCCGCTGCCCGACCGGCGCCAGGGTCGCGGCGGCCAGCGAGGCCACGCCGAAGTAGGCGCCGTGCGGGAGGCCGGAGACGAACCGGGCCAGGGTGAGGGTGCCGAACGTCGGCGCGAGCACGGTCGCCGCGTTGCCGATGGTGAACGCCACCATCAGCGCGATGAGCAGCTTCTTGCGCGGCACCCGCGCGGCCAGCGCCGCGATCAGCGGAGCGCCCACCACGACTCCGAGCGCGTACGCCGACACCGCGTGCCCCGCCGTCGGCTCGGAGACACCGAAGTCGGCGGCGATGTCGGGCAGCAACCCCATGGTCACGAACTCGGTGGTCCCGATACCGAACCCACCCAGCGCCAACGCCAGCATCGCGGGGACGTGCCAGCTCGTGCGGGGCGTCTCGACGCGGTCAGCGGTGGAGAGGGAAGAAGTCACGCCTCCATGCAACGACCCCCACCCCCCGATCGCTACCCGACCCGACCGTGAGTTATCCCACCACGGGCATCAGACTGCCAGGTCCCCCTCCCGAACCCGTGCGAGAGCGGCCTCGGTCCCGAGTTCGGGGCGACGATTCGCCTCGGCGCGATAGAACCGGATCAGGTGATAGAGCAGAGCCGGGTCGATGCGGTGCGCGGTCGCGTCGATGCGGATCTCCCGGACGAAGACGGGGAGACCGAGCAGGCCGAACCCACACATCGCGGCACCCGACCCGCAGAACACCGCGAGCGGCACGTCGGCGTCTTCGACCGCAGTGAGAAAGCCCGCCAGGAACAGCATCGTTCCCGGGACGAACGTCGCCACGATCGCCCCGGCGATGAGGTACCTGGGCTGCTGCGAGCCGAAGCCCGCAGGCCAGGGCAGCAGGTCACGATGCACAAATCCCCCATGAAAGCGTGCGACCCGGCGAGTGGCCCGTGTTCTGGGGGAACACGGGTGACTCACCGGGTCGGGATATCTGCCTCGCCGTCGGCCGGGGCGCGGATCGCGCGCCGGGCGGCCGGGTGTCGGGAGGGGTGGTGCTAGCGCTTCAGGGCGCGGGCCAGGTTGACGTCCAGGGCGCCGAGGAACTCCTCGGTGCTCAGGTAGCCCTGGTCGCCGCCGACGAGCAGCGCCAGATCCTTGGTCATCTGGCCGCCTTCGACGGTCTTGATGACGACGTCTTCCAGCGCCTGCGCGAAGCCGATCACCTCGGGGGTGTTGTCCAGCTTGCCCCGGTGCTCGAGACCGCGGGTCCAGGCGAAGATCGACGCGATCGGGTTGGTCGAGGTCGGCTTGCCCTGCTGGTGCTGGCGGTAGTGCCGGGTGACGGTGCCGTGCGCGGCCTCGGCCTCACAGGTGCGGCCGTCCGGGGTGAGCAGCACCGAGGTCATCAGGCCCAGCGAGCCGAAGCCCTGCGCCACGGTGTCGGACTGCACGTCGCCGTCGTAGTTCTTGCACGCCCAGACGTAGCCGCCCTCCCACTTCATGGAGGAGGCGACCATGTCGTCGATGAGACGGTGCTCGTAGGTGAGGCCCGCCGCGTCGAACTCGGCCTTGAACTCGGCGTCGAAGACTTCCTGGAAGGTGTCCTTGAACATGCCGTCGTAGGCCTTGAGGATGGTGTTCTTCGTGGAGAGGTACACCGGGTAGTTCTGCTGCAGGCCGTAGTTGAACGAGGCCCGCGCGAAGTCCTCGATGGACTTCTTGAAGTTGTACATGCCCATGACGACGCCGCCGTCCTCGGGCATCTTCACGACCTCGTGCACGATCGGCTCGCTGCCGTCCTCCGGCGTGAAGGTCAGCGTGACGGTGCCCGCCTCGTAGACCTTGAAGTCGGTGGCGCGGTACTGGTCGCCGAACGCGTGACGGCCGATGATGATCGGCTTGGTCCAGCCGGGCACCAGGCGCGGCACGTTGGAGATGATGATCGGCGCGCGGAAGATGGTGCCACCCAGGATGTTTCGGATGGTGCCGTTGGGCGAGCGCCACATCTTCTTGAGGCTGAACTCCTTCACCCGCGCTTCGTCGGGGGTGATGGTGGCGCACTTCACGCCCACGCCGTGCTTCTTGATGGCGTTCGCGGCGTCGACGGTGACCTGGTCGTCCGTCTTGTCGCGGTACTCGATGCCGAGGTCGTAGTACTCGAGGTTCACGTCGAGATACGGGTGGATCAGCTTGTCCTTGATGAACTGCCAGATGATCCGGGTCATCTCGTCGCCGTCGAGTTCTACGACGGTACCTTCAACCTTGATCTTGGACATGGATCTTCGTGTCCTCCTAGGATGGTGCCCTCATTGCACGGCCAGGCGAACACGCTTGTGAGCGGACCCCAGCTGTTCCAACAGACAACGTATATGCCCCGCGTTGTCTGCGGGACGTGTGGTGCAAACAAGACGAGCGTACTGCTGCCCCCGCCCTCACCGCGACGGGAGGGCCCGCTGTGCGGGACTCCACGAAGTTACCCCGCCCGGACACCGCCGCCACACCCGCTCCGCGTACTCGCGAGTAATGACGGAACCCGCAGGCAGCGGATGGCAAACGGGTCGCAAGTGAGCGGGCACACCCTCGGGAGGTGACCGACATACCTCCGACTCCGAACCTGCTCGGTATCCGGCTGGCCCACCGCGCCATGCTCGCCGACACCGCCCGCTTCGCCACCCTCGCCCGCGAACTCGCCGGTGGGCCGTGCCCGCCGCGCCGAGCGCGCGCGGTCGCCGGCTATCTCGGGCTGCTGTGCGACTCCATCCACCATCACCACCGGGTCGAGGACGAGGTCCTCTGGCCCATGCTCGCCGCCGCCGCGGGCGACGCGGTGGACCTGCGTGAACTCACCGACGACCACGCCCAGCTCGACCCGATGCTGGCCGGGATCAGGGCCGCCTGCGCCGACCTCGTCGCCGGCCGGGCCGGGGCGGCCGCGCACCTCGCCGACCGGTTGACCTGCCTGCACACCGTGCTCGACGAGCACATCACCGACGAGGAGCGGACCGTGTTCCCCATCGTCACCGAGTACCTCAGCCCCGCACGCTGGGGCCAGGTCGAGGCGGCCGCCCGCGGTGGCGCGGTACTGCGCTTCGAACTGCCACGGATGATGGCGGTCTGCACACCCGCCGAACGTGCCGAGGTGCTGCGCGAAGGCGGTCTGCCGGTGCGCGCGATGCTCTCGGTGTTCGGGGTGCGGCATCGCAGGCGGGAGCGGGCGCTGGCGGGTGGCTGAGGGTTGTGCCGGCGGCCACGCGGGCTGGTCCCGCTGGCTCACGGGCAGGCCCGCGACGCGAGAGGGGACAGGCGGGGCCGCTGCTGGATCACGGGCCCCAACGCGTGGGGAGCGGGCGGGGCCGCCGGATCGCTCACGGGCAGGCGCCCACGCGAGGGGAGCGGGAAGGGCCGCCGGATCGGGGCGCGAGCGACGGCTGGGCCGGTCAGGTGAGTGTCGCGCCGGTGTGGTCGAGGGCCGCCAGCTCGGTGGACAGGTTGGCGAGGACTCGCTCGGCGGCGGCGCGGTGCTGGGCTGCGGCGACGTGGTCACCCAGCCGGTCGGCCAGTTCGGCCAGGACGGTGTCGACGGGGCCGAAGGCGACCGAGCCGGAATCCATGCCCGCGATGGTGCCCGCTCTGGGGAGCAGGTCGCGGTAGAGCCGCGCGGCGGCTGCGACGGTGCCGATTCGGGCGACCACCCTGGCCTCGAACGCCGACATCGCGCCCCAGTAGTAGTCGCGCAGCACCTCGGTGCCCGCGTCGAGCACGGTGGCCGCTCGCTCGATGTCGCCCGCGTCGAGCAGGGCCAGGGCGTACACGTAGCTGATGGCGTACGGCGCGGCCGCGTACAGCTGGGCGTAGCCGTCCAGGCCCGGGCTGAGGTCGCCGCGGGCCCATCCGGTCATCATCTGGGCCAGCAGGACCAGCTGGGCGCCGTTGGCGTTGCCCGCGGCGATCATCTTCGCGCTGAGGTCGGTGTCGATCGCCTCGGCGGTGGTGAGGTCGCCGCGCAGCACCGCGAGGACGGCCAGGTGCGCGGTGGCGACGACCAGCAGCGGGCCGAGCTGTCCACCCTCCGCGCAGTCCAGTGCCCGCGCGATCTCCGACCGCGCGTCGACGAGCCTGCCCGCGCCCGAAGCGACCAGGAAGCGCAGGAAGTGCGCGACGGCCTGATACTCGGGCAGGCTTGCCGCCGTTGCCACGCGCAGCAGTTCGTCGGCCAGGTCGGCGCGTTCCGACCACAGGTCGGGGCCGAGGGCGACGAAGGCCCTGGCATTGAGCGCGGCGCACAGCAGTTCGGGCTCGCCGAACTCGCGCGCGGTACGCACGGCCTCGGCGGAGCAGGCGAAGGCGCGCGGATTGTCGAACCCCTCCACCGCGAACACGGTGGTGACCAGCAGCCGGACGCGCAGATCCGGCGCGGTCGTACGGTCCAGCGCGGCCGCGAGATCGGCCGCCATGTCGGAGTCGGGCAGACCACGGTCCCGGCTGGTCCAGATCGTGGGTGCGCGCCAGCAGGTGAGAACCGCGACGACGGGGTCCACGGCGATCCGGGAGTCCGCGGTGGACGCCCGGCCCGCCTCCGGCACGGCGGACCGGCCGAGGCCGGAGTGGTCACCGGGCGAGGCGGCAGGATCTCGGCGGGTGATGGGCGCACCGGCATCGTGGCTTGCCCGCACATCATCACCGGCCGCGCCGCCCTCGCTTGGTCTCGCGCTGCTGTCGGCGGGCATCAGTGCGCGGGCGATGGTCAGGGATTCGGCGCGTAGGCGGCGGGCCTGGTCGTCGTTGCCGCCGTAAGCGAGGGCGTTGATGAGAGCGCAGCGGGTGGCGAGGGCGGCCAGGCGGTCGGGGCGGGTGGCCGTGGGGCTGTCGTGGCCGGCGCGGGCGTGCAGTTCGAGGGCAGCGCGCCACAGTGGTTCGGCGTCCTGGTGGGCACGGCGGGCGGTGCGGCGGCGGGCGGCCGCGAGGACGTAGCGCAGGGCGTGATCGGCCGTCGAGGTGACCGCGCCCGCGATGGCATGGTGGGCCATGGCATCGAGGACGACCGTGTCGACGGCGGCGAGGTCGGTGGCGGATTCGGCGCCGATCGGCATCGGGCCGGAATCGAGGCCGGGTTCGGCGGCGCCGTGCGCGTGATCCGCGCCCGGGCGGGACGGGGGCCGGGTGGGAAAGGTTCTGCTTTCGAGGAATTCCAGGGCCGACCAGTGCAGGCGGGCGCGGCGCAGGGTGGGGATGTCGCCGTAGACCGCGTCGCGGATCAGAGCGTGGGCGAAGGTGATCCGATCGGTGTCGACGCGCACGAGACCGGCGACCGTGACGGTGTCGACCAGATCGATGAGGGTGTCCTCGGGTTCGGCGGTCAGGGCGAGCAGGGTGTCGAAGTCGATGTCGTCGCCCCAGACGGCGGCCAGTCGCAGGGCGCGGGCGGCGCCCGCGGGCAGGCGAGCGATGCGGCGGTGCAGGACGGCACGCACTCCCTCGGGCACCGCGCGCAGATCGCCCACCGCCGCCGCGAGCGTGGCGACCTCGCGGACGAACAGCGGGTTGCCCGCGGTCCGCGCGCGCAGCCACTCGACCGTGTCGTCGTCGAGGGACGTCAGCCCGGCGCGCTCCGCGACCGCGCGCACCGCCGCGCCGTCGAGCCCACCCAGCTCCAGCCGCCGACCGGTCGACCCCGCCAGGGCCGCGGCGGTGGCCCGCACCCCCGCGTCGGTCTCCGAGCCCCGCGCGGTGACCAGCACCAGCAGCGGCCGCCGCGTCAACCACGCCACCACCTGCCGCAGAATCTGCAGGGTCGCGCTGTCGGCCCGATGCACGTCCTCGAGCACCACCAGCAACGGACCGTCGTCCAGCCGCCGCCCACACACCTCCGCGACCGCCCGCGCGATGGCGAACGGCCCCGCCTGGACCGGTGTCCGGGCAGACTCGTCCCCCATCGCAGACAACCAGGTCGGATCGAGGGCATCCAGCAGATGAACCCAGGCCCAGGCGGCGGGGGCGCCGTCGACCTCGGGACACGACGCGCTCGCCACCGTCCATCCGTCGGCGGCCAGCTCCCCGGCCAGCACGTCGACCTGTGTCGACTTGCCCGCGCCCGCTTCGCCTTCCAGCCACACCACCCGCGCCCGCTTGTGCGCGACCACCTCCGCGGTCTCGGCGACGAGGGCGGCGCGTTCGGAGGCGTAGCCGACCACCAGCGTGGGCTCGGCGACCGTTTCGGGCGCGGTATCGGCCTCCGGGTCCGACCGCGGGACCGGTTGACCAGGTGCGCCCGTGTCGACCCGATCGGGGAAGGGGGCTGCATCGTCCGCACGGTCCGATCCCACCCGCTGGT
The DNA here is from genome assembly GCF_003182135.1 of Nocardia neocaledoniensis. Taxonomy (GTDB): domain Bacteria; phylum Actinomycetota; class Actinomycetes; order Mycobacteriales; family Mycobacteriaceae; genus Nocardia; species Nocardia neocaledoniensis. Next base: position 188,076 of record NZ_QGTL01000003.1, read on the forward strand.
CCAGTTCCGGGGCGTGGGTGAGGATGGCCGTTTCGAGGGCGCTCAGGGCCGGGCTGGGGCGGACGCCGAATTCGGTGTCGAGGTAGGTGCGCAGGGCGCGGAGGGTGGCGAGGGCGTCGAGCTGGCGGCCGAGGCGGTACTGGGCGAGGGCGAGGAGGCGGGCGGCGTTCTCCCGGTCGGGATGGTCGGTGACGTGGCGGTGCAGCAGCGCGAAGGCCTCGTCGGGGCGGCCGAGGGCCAGTGCCGATTCGGCGCGGCCCTCGACGGCGACGCGGCGGAGTTCGTGCAGGCGGGCGGCTTCCGCGAGCACCCAGTGCGCGGTGGCGAAGGGCGCGTACGGCTCGCCGTGCCAGCAGGCCAGCGCCGTCCCGAGCCGCTGGTATCGGCGCGCGTGGTCGTCCGGGTCGCCCTCGGCGAGCAGCCGCTCGAAACGCCAGGCGTCGACCGCCGCGGGATCGAGGCGCAGAGCGTAGCCGGGCGCCTCGGAGACCAGGACGGTGGCGGGCGCGCGCGGTGGGCGCGCGGGTTCGACGGCGCGGCGCAGGTAGGAGATGTGTGCTTGGAGCGCACCCAGTGCCTTGGGCGGCGGGTCGCCCGCCCACAGGTCCTCGATCAGCCGGTCGGTGGACACCACCTCGCCGCCGGCCAGCACCAGCCTGGCCAGCAGCGCGCGCTGACGCGGCCCACCCAGATCGGCGGGCCGCTCGCCCACCTCGACCCGCAGCGGGCCGAGCACATCGATGCGTACGGCGGTCGCGCCGCCGTACGGTCCTTCCTGTTCGATACGGTCAATTTACCGGGCGATACGCACCCCCGCGACGCCGATCGCGAGACCCTGGGCGACCGTGCCGGGGATGATCCACCAACCCTCGGCGCCGGGCAGCACACCGGGCATCATCGCCGCGACCGTCATCGACAGCGTGCCCGCGATGATCAGCACACCCGACCACCGCCCGAACACCCCGGCGGGCCGGAGCAGCGCGTACACCGCCAGCAGCACGAAACCGAGCAGCAGCGCCAGCGACAGCGGCGCGAGCACGGCGGCGGACGCCTCGGCGATCTCGTCGGCGGTGTGGTGGTCGACACCGGTGCTCACGAACACCTCGTGATAGGCGCCGATCGGGATCGCCACGGCCAGCCCGGCGAACAGCAGTCCGTGCGCGAGGGTGAGCATCCGGCTCGCCCAGCCGCCGTCCGGGCGGCGGATCGCGCGGACCAGCGCGGGCAGACCCACCGCCATCAGCACGGCGCCGACGGCGAAGGTGAGGTGCGCGGCCGCCCAGGTCGGCGCGTGCACGGCGTCCTCGGAGTGTTCGAGCGGATGCAGCAGATTGCCCACGGCCCACAGCAGTGCGCCGACGGCGAGGGTCACCGCGCGGGCACGGTCACGGCGAGGCGGCGCCGCGACGGTTGTGGTGGTGGATTCCGGGGCGTATTCGATCGTCATGCGCCGAGCCTGACCGCCTCCGATTGGCACCCGCTTGCGAACGATTTGCGGCCGGGCCGCACCCCGATCGGCCGATGTCGGGACGCATGCGCCCGTGCCGACACGCCGGGCCCGGCACACCGGCCGAGAAGTGATCCAGGCGACGTTTCGGTGGGAAGTTTCCGTGTGGGCGGGCTGTCCGGTTACCATGACGGCAAGGTCATGAGTACCAGCGTCAAGCCCCGGCTCGCTGGTCGGCAACCCTCCAGCTGCGGTGGGGTGCTCCGGGTGATGACCGGGCTCTCGAAGGTCGGGAGCAAGCGCGCATTCGCAGGAGGCCCCCATGTGTTGTTGTCCGTCGATCCGCCCCAGCTGAACCCACCGACGCACAACCCCTGGAGCATGTAGCCATGTCCGATTCCGCCCTGCCCGAGAACTGGTCGTTCGAGACCAAGCAGATCCACGCGGGCCAGGCCCCCGACGCGAGCACCAACGCGCGGGCGCTGCCGATCTACCAGACCACCTCCTACACCTTCCGCGACACCGATCACGCCGCCGCGCTGTTCGGGCTGGCCGAGCCGGGCAACATCTACACCCGGATCATGAACCCGACGCAGGACGCGGTCGAGCAGCGCATCGCCGCGCTCGAGGGCGGCGTCGCGGCGCTGCTGCTGGCCTCGGGCCAGGCCGCCGAGACCTACGCGATCCTGAACCTGGCGGGCGCCGGTGACCACATCGTGTCCAGCCCGCACCTCTACGGCGGCACGTACAACCTGTTCCACTACTCGCTGCCCAAGCTCGGCATCGAGGTGTCCTTCGTCGAGGACCCCGACGACCTCGAGCAGTGGCGCGCCGCCGTCCGGCCCAACACCAAGGCCTTCTTCGGCGAGACCATCGCCAACCCGAGCAGCGCCGTGTTCGACATCCCCGGCATCGCCGAGGTCGCTCACGCCGCCGGCCTGCCGCTGATCGTGGACAACACCGTCGCGACCCCGTACCTGATCCAGCCGCTGGCCCACGGCGCCGACATCGTCGTGCACTCGGCGACGAAGTACCTGGGCGGCCACGGCGCGGCGGTGGCCGGCGCGATCGTCGACGGCGGCACCTTCGACTGGACCGTGCGCGACGCCGAGGGCAACGCCCGCTTCCCCGGCTTCACCGAGCCCGATCCCAGCTACCACGGCGCGGTCTTCGCCGACCTGGGCGCGCCCGCCTTCGCGCTGAAGGCCCGCGTGCAGCTGCTGCGCGACCTGGGCGCGGCGGTGTCGCCGTTCAACGCGTTCCTCATCGCCCAGGGCATCGAGACGCTGAGCCTGCGGATCGAGCGGCACGTGGCCAACGCCGAGGCGGTCGCGAAGTTCGTCGCCGAGCAGCCGGGTGTCGACGCCGTGTACTACGCGGGCCTCGAGACCTCGCCCTGGCACGCGCGGGCCAAGCAGCTCGCCCCCAAGGGCGCGGGCGCGATCGTCTCGTTCGAACTGGCCGGCGGCGTCGACGCGGGCAAGAAGTTCGTGGACGCTCTCAGCCTCCACAGCCATGTCGCTAACATCGGTGATGTGCGTTCTCTCGTGATTCACCCGGCGTCGACCACGCACTCGCAGTTGACGCCCGAGGAGCAGCTGGCCTCCGGCGTCACCCCGGGGCTGGTCCGGCTCGCCGTGGGCATCGAGGGAATCGACGACATCCTGGCCGATCTGCGGGCCGGATTCGCGGCGGCGAACACGTGACTGTGAGCACCGAATCGCCGATCGCCCGTCCCGCGACCGGGGTGGCCCTGCTGCCGCCGCCGGACGGGCGACTCGGCGTGGTCGCCATCGGGGATGTGGCGCTGGAGAACGGCGCCGTGGTCCCCGATGTGCGGCTGGCGGTGCAACGCTGGGGCGAGCCCTCGCCCACGCTCGACAACGTGGTGCTGGTCGAGCACGCGCTCACCGGTGACTCGCAGGTCATCGCGAGCGCCGACAACACCGCCCCCGGCTGGTGGGAGGGGATGGTCGGTCCCGGCGCCCCGGTCGACACCGACGAGTGGTGTGTGATCGCGACGAACGTGCTCGGCGGCTGTCGCGGCAGCACCGGACCGTCCTCGCTCGCGCCCGACGGCGCGCCGTGGGGTTCCCGCTTCCCCGACCTGACCATCCGCGACCAGGTCGCCGCCGAGGCGCAGCTGCTCGATCTGCTCGGGATCGAGCGGCTGGCCGCCGTGGTCGGCGGCTCGATGGGCGGCATGCGGGTGCTGGAGTGGATGATCGGGCAGCACGAGCGGGTCGCGGCCGCGCTGGTGCTCGCCGTCGGCGCCAGGGCCACCGCCGATCAGATCGGCACCCAGACCACCCAGATGGCCGTCATCACCGCCGACCCCGACTGGCTCGGTGGCGACTACCACGGCACCGGTCGCGCGCCGATGACCGGCATGGGCCTGGCCCGCCGGATCGCGCACCTGACCTACCGCACCGAAGGCGAGCTCGACCACCGCTTCACCAATCAGGCCCAGGGCGACGAGGATCCGTGGACCGGCGGCCGCTACGCGGTGCAGAGCTACCTCGAGCACCAGGCCGAGAAGCTGTGCCAGCGCTTCGACCCGGCCACCTACGTGCTGCTCAGCGAGGCCATGAACCGGCACGACGTGGGCCGCGGGCGCGGCGGTGTCGCCGCCGCGCTGGCCTCGACGCCCGTCCCGTGCGTGGTCGGCGGCGTCGACTCCGATCGGCTGTACCCGCTGCACACCCAGGCCGAGCTGGCCGAGGGGCTGCCCGGCTGCGCCGGTCTCGAGATCGTGCATTCGCGCGACGGCCACGACGGCTTCCTCACCGAGGCGGCCGCGGTGGCCAAGCTGCTCACCGAGACCATGCGTCTCGCGCGCGAGAACCGCTGACGGGTTCAGCTCGTCAGCAGGGTGACGATCGAGCGCACGTAGTCCTGGAGCCGTTCCTTCGGGTACTCCTGCGGCTCGCTCACCGCGAGCCTGCCGAGCATCTCGGCGACGGTGAGGGTCGAGTTCGCGAGTAGTTGCGCGTCCATTCCCGACCAGCGCGGTGACATCGCGATGCCGACGCGGACAAGGGATTCCGCGCGGGCCAGGATCTCGTCGCGGCCCGCGCGCAGGGCGGCCCGGTATTCGTCCGGGGCGCTGGCCGGGGTCGCCAGGATCAGCCGCCAGCGCGTCGGATTCGCCAGTGCCACACCGACGAACGCCTCCACGGTCGCCGAGGCCGCGGCCACCGGATCGGTGTCGAGCAGATTCTCCGGCAGAGTGTCGGCGATCTGTTCCAGGCCACGTTCGCGCTCACGTTCGAGCAGGGCTTCGACGAGTTCGGCGCGGGTCTTGAACACGGTGTACAGCACCGGTTTTCCCACGCCGGCTGCCTGCGCGACCGCTTCCATGCTCAGCTCGTGCAGTTCCATCCGGCCCAGGACGGTGAACGCGGCGTCGAGCAGTTGCGCGCGGCGTTCCTCCGGGGGCAGGCGCTGGGCATAGCGGCGCCGCGGTCGTTGCTCTCGCGTCGCGGTCACCGGACACCTCCTTCGTCCACCAGACGATACCCGGCCCCATCACACTATTCCTACGCAGCCGTTGTATTCACTGCGCGCAATTGCTACGGTGGCGTTGTATTCACCTGCGAGGTTCGCCTCGGCACTGCAAAGGAGCACGTGCAATGGCTTTCGACCCGTCCACCCTGCGCCGCGACGATTACGGCTTCTTCGGACCGGACTCCCCCAGCTGGAAGGTGTGGACGTCGCCCACCTCGCTGATCGGGTTCCAGCGCGCGGTCAGCCTCGAGCACTTCGACCCGTTTCTGACGGCCGCGGTGGCCGACTCACGGGGGATCTACGACAACCCGGCGACTCGCCTCGACCACACCCTCGCCTACTTCGTGCTGGTCGCGGTCGGCGACGGCCGCACCGCCATCCAGGCCGCCGAGCACCTGATGAGGGTGCACGCGCCGATGACCGGCATCGAGCCGATCAGCGGCAAGCGCTACAGCGCCAACAGCCCCGACACCCAGCTGTGGATCCACATCACCGGCTGGCATTCGGTGCTCAAGTGCTACGAGGTGTACGGGCCGGGTCCGCTGAGCCCCGAGGAGGAGGACCGCTTCTGGGCCGAGTGCGCGATCGCCGCCGAATTGCAGACCTGCAAACCCGCCGACGTGCCGCGAAACCGTGCCGAGGTGCGCGCCTACTTCGAGCGGGTGCGCCCCCGGCTGTGCGCCTCCGAGCGGGCGATCGAGGGCATGCATTACCTGATGTGGACGCCACCGAGCAAGGGCTGGCACTTCGCGATCGGCAGCAGGCTGCTCTCGCTGGCCAGCATTCCGACCCTGCCGATGTGGATGCGCAGGCTCGGGCGCTTCGCCGTGCCGCGCGTCGTCGATCCGCTGGTCCGGATCCCGGCGAAGGTGATCGCCTGGACCGCCGCCCGCCGCGACAACTGGGCCATCATCAAGGCAGCCCCGTTCATCGCCCCGATGACGGGCGCGATCTTCGCCGCCCACGCCGACGCCGCACCGCCGCAGAAGCTGGAGACGATCACGCCGCAGCGGGCGCGTGAGCTCTACGGCAGCCAGGGCACTCGCAGCCTGTGGGAACAGCCCGCGATCGCCGAATCCGCCTGACGGACAAGGGCATCGCGCGAGACCGGTCACGCCGACGATGCCGTGGCCGGCCTTTCACCCACGCCGGATCAGGACGCGGCCGCGCGCCTGGCCTCGTCGATCCGGTTGATATTGGTCTCGATCCATTCCCGCAGCGCCGCGATCGGCTCACGCAGACTGTGCCCGAGCTCGGTGAGGGTGTACTCCACGCGCGGCGGCACGGTGGGATACACCGTGCGCGCCACGAATCCGTCGGTCTCGAGCTGCCGCAACGTCTGCGTGAGCATCTTCTGTGAGATGCCCTCGATGCGGCGGCGCAGGTCGGTGTAGCGCAGAGTGCCGTCGGCCAGCGCGTCGACGATCAGGACCGTCCACTTGCCCGCGATGTGGTCGAGGACCTCGCGGGTGGGACATTTCGCCGAGTAGACATCGGCGGGCAGGCCACTGGCTTCGTGAATGGTGGACACCTCGCTGATTCTAACGCACTTTCAGGTGCCTACTTCCCAATGGAGAGCGACTCTCCGATAGTAGGAATCATGAGCACACAGACACTTTCGGTCGCCGAAGCCATCCGCACCCGCCGCACCGTCCGCCACTACCGCCCCGAACCGCTCGACCCCGCGCTGCTCGACGAACTGCTCGACCTCGCCGTGCAGGCACCGAGCGCCTGGAACATGCAGGACCGTTCCATCGTCGTGGTGACCAGCGACGAGGGCCGGAAAGCGCTGTCGGAGGCCGCCTTCGGGCAACCCCAACCGCTGGAGGCGCCCGCCGTCCTCGTCTTCGTCGCCGACCCGGCGGCCTGGGCGGCGGCCAACGCCGACATCGCCGAGCAGGCCTCGGCGAGCGGCGCCTGGAACGCGGAGTTCCGGGCGATGTTCGACTCGCGCGCCGAGTATCACGCACTGCGCGAGCGCGGGCTGCTGCGCGAGAACGCCGTGAAGAACGCCATGATCGCCGCCACCTACGTGATGCTCGCCGCGACCGGCCTCGGGCTGGCCTCGGCGCCGATGAACGGGTGGGACGCCGAGCTGGTGAAGCACGCGATAGGCATCGACGCCGACGCGGATCTGGCCATCGCGGTCATGGTCACCGTCGGCCACGGTGTCGCGGTTCCGCCGCACCCGGGCCGCAGGCCGCGCGAGCTGACGGTGTTCGCCGAGCGCTATCTCAACTGACGCCGAGGGTGTTGATGGTGACGGCCAGGAAGACGATGGCGCTGCCGAGGGCGGTCAGGGTGGCCACGTCGAAGGGCTTGCTGCGCACGGCCAGCAGGCCCACCTGGACCGTCGGCAGACACAGCCGGAAGGCGGCGGCCACCAGGGCCGCGCTGCCGAAGATGATCGCACCACGGCGCCACCGATCCCAGGCGACGAACACGATCGCGACCAGGATCAGCGCGCTCACCACGGTCATCGGCAGGTGACTGCGCAGGTACTGCTCACCCGCCGTCATCCGCACGACCCGATGCTTCCCGGTCGTCTCCGCCTTGTTCACGGCCCCGATTGTTCCAGACGCCGGCACCGAGCGGGCGGCCCGAGTCCGATCTCGGCGTCAGCCGCGCCACCCCGGCATGACAGAGTGGTGCGCTGTGCTGCACCTGATCTTTCACAACCCGGTGATCCCGCCCAACACCGGCAACGCGATCCGGTTGGCGGCGGGGACCGGGTGCGCGTTGCATCTGATCGAGCCGCTGGGTTTCGACCTGTCGGAATCGAAGCTGCGCCGCGCCGGACTGGACTATCACGACCTCGCGGTGGTGACCGTGCACCCCGACCTCGCGACGGCGTTCGCGGCCATCGACCCGGGCCGGGTGTTCGCCTTCACCACCCAGGCGAGCACCCGCTACACCGACATCGCCTACCGCGACAACGACGCCCTGCTGTTCGGCACCGAACCCACGGGCCTGCCCGCCGAGGTCCTCACCGACCCCCGGATCACCGACCAGATCCGCATCCCGATGCTGCCCGGCCGCCGCTCGATGAACCTCTCCAACGCCGCCGCGGTCTCGGTCTACGAGGCCTGGCGCCAACTCGGCTTCCCCGGCGGGGAGTAGCGGAATTCAGGCGTCGATGTCGAAGCGTTTGAAGCGGGAGGTGGCGCCCGCGGTCAGGCGGACGGCGGATTTGGGGACGCCGAAATGGGCGGCGAGGAGTTCGGCGGCGGCCTTGTTGGCCTTGCCCTCGACGGCGGGGGCGCGCACGTAGAGGGTGAGGGTGCCGTCCTCGGCGGTCTCGACCAGCGGGCCTTTACGGCTGTTCGGTTTGATCGTCGCCCGTACCGTCGGCACCGCTGGGCCCCTTCTTCGTCGAGGTGGTCGGCGCCGTGACGGGACGGCGGCGGCGCAGCACCGCGCGCAGGACCAGCCAGCCCACTCCGCCGAGGACGGCGAGGAAGGCGAGCCACGGAATCGCCTTGCCCACGAAGACGATCGCGTCCTGGAGCCAGTCGACGAGCGAGTTCCAGCCCGCGACGATGCCGTCCCAGAAGTTGTCCGGGTCACCGGGGGCGTTCTTGTCGTCGGCGGTGAGCGTGATGGTGAGCGTGGACAGCGCGACCTGGTCGTCGAGGGAGCGCTTCTGCGCGGTCAGGCTGTCGAGTTCGCCCTGCCTGCTCGACAGCGCCTCCTCGGCGTCGATGAGGTCGGCGGTGTTGGCCGCGTTGGCCATGAGCGCGCGCAGCCGGTCGACGGAGGCCTGCAGGGCGCGGATGCGGGCGTCGAGGTCCTCCCACTGCATGGTGACGTCGTCGCGGTTGGTGCTCACCTTGGTGACGCTGCCGACGCCGCCCAACCCGGTGATGAAGGCATCGGTCTTGTCGGCGGGCACCCGCACGCTGAGCACCGCGCGCGGCGTGCGCTTGTCGGTGCCCGGCTGTTCGGTCCGGCTGTCGATGCGGCCGTCCAGGGCGCGCACCTGCTCGGCGACGGTGGCCGCGGCGCCGATCGGATCGTCGGCGGTGATGTCGACCGACCCGGTGATCACCTCTTTCCGGTTCGCCGAATCCTGCGGCGCCGGACTCTCTTTCGCCGGCGCGCCCTCCCGGAACCCGGGCGCGACGGCCGCCGCGGGCCCGGAGACCGTTGGCGAGGACGCCTGGTCGGCGCTCGTCTCCCCCGCGTCGTCCCCACACCCGGCCAGGAACAACAGGCCGAGCACCCCGATCAACACCACCGCAAGCTTGCGCATGGTCGCAGCGTAATGCGCCGAGGCCGTCGGCGGGCGTAGCCGCCGACTACAGATCGGCGGGCAGTATCCGGAACGCGGCGACACCAGGCGTGAGCGGTTCGATCACCCGGAAGTCCCGCTGATCGAGCGTGAAGATGCAGTCGGTGCGGTACTTGTCGGCCAGGGCGACGCCGACCGCGTCGGCGAGGTCGAGCCGCAAACCTTCGTACTTGGCCCGAATGGTCTGCGCCGCAGCGAGATCGACGTGCTTGAGTTCGGCGAGCCGGTACCGGCCGTCGAGCATGCGCGCCATCAAGGCCTCGGTGACCTGCATCGCCGCGTCGAAACCGAGATCGCGGTGCACGAGATGATCCAGCTCGGTCAACACCAGCGGCGAGATCACCAGGGTCTCGGTCGCCATGACCGCGGCCGCGCGGTCGTGTTCGGGCTGATCGGCGTCGAACGCGGCGAACAGGGCCGAGGTGTCGGCGACGATGATCATCGGCGCTCGGACCGGGACTTGATGTGGTCGTAGATGGACTGATCCATCTCCTCGACGGTGCGGGCCCGGCCGCTACGGAACACCGGCAGCGGCGCGTCGTTCTTCGGCACCTCGGAAGCGTCGAGCAGCATCGCGATCCCCCGTCGGATGAGTTCCGCCTTGCTGACGCCGGTCGCGGCAGCTTCGGCATCGAGCCGGACCTCCAACTCCTCGGGGAGGTACACGGTCGTCTTGATCATGCCATATATGGTACCACCCATCGCGCACGGCGTGCCGTGCCGACGTCGCCGTCGGCGGGGGTCATGGCGGCCGGGTGCGCTCGGTGAGCTCGCGGCGGCGGCGCGCTTCGCGCAGGTGCACCCGGCTCATGCGGGCGTCGACGGTGGGGTGGGTGCCGAGCCGGCGCGACAGCTGGAGCGTCGGCTCCACCTCCTGGTCCTGGTGCGCGAGCTGGATCAGTACGCCGAGGAAGGCGCGGCCGTAGCCGAGGTCGACCGCCGTGTCGTCCGCGCGTGACTCCACCCACCGCGACAACGCGGGCCTGGCGAATTCCTGCGCGATGAGCAGCAGCGCGGCGCAGGCCGCGCCGGGAACCCCGAGCAGGAAGACGAGACCGGCGCCGACCAGCGCCACCCAGCACGCGAAGGCCGCGACCATCGGCACGAACACCGTCAGCGAACCGACCAGAAATCCCAGCGTTCCCGCGCGGAACCGAGCGTCGGTCAGTACCGGGTCCGGGCGCAACAGGCCGAGCACGAGGTAGATCGCCCACGTGGAGGTGGACAGCAGCCCGTCCACGGGCCACCGATACCAGCGGGTCAGCAGCACCAGCCGATGCGATGCCAGCACCTGGTGTCCCAGCTCGTGGGCCAGCAATGCCGCGAGCTGCGGGCCGGTGAGCGCGTCGACGGCGGCCCGCGTGACGACGAGATGCCCGCCGGCCGTGGCGAACCCGTGCACTCGGTCCGATTCACTGATCCAGACCTGAAAGCCGGATGCGTCGATCCCGGCCGCCCGCGCGACCTCCGCCCACGCCCGGCCCGCCGGCGACTCGGGATCGACCGGGGTGCCGTGCCGCGCGACCGTCGCGAGCAGCACCCCCAGCCACTGCACGAGCACACCACACAGCAGCCACAACGCGGTCACCGTGACCGCCACCCATCGCCCCGGATACCCGGCGACCGTCGCGAGCAGCCAGCCGCTCAGCACCATCGAGGGCAACGAGACCGCGATCGTCCCCAGCGCGACCGTGCACCGGTCCCGTCGCGTGATCAGCCGCCGCACAGCGCCCCCCGATTCCCGAGGCGACCGGAGCGGTCATCGTTCGACTTCTGCCCCCCGCCCCGAGGTCCACGGTACTCGGCTCTGCCGGTGCCGGACAGGCTGTTCGGCGCCGATTCGGCTGCGCGTCAGCGGAAGTCGCGGGAGCGGGCGACGATGGTGAGGTCGAGGGGGGCGAGGTGGTCGGCGAGGAGGCTGGCGGCGCCTTCGGCGTTCTGCAGGCGGCCGCGCACGAGCAGGGCGGTGGCGGTCTGGGCGAGGCGGCGGTAGCGGGTCCACAGGCCCACCGAGCAGACGACGTTGACCATGCCGGTCTCGTCCTCCAGGTTGAGGAAGGTGACGCCGGCGGCGGTGGCGGGACGTTGCCGGTGGGTGACGGCGCCCGCGACCAGGATGCGGGTGCCGTCCTCGACGAGCAGCAGGTCGGCGGCGGGCACCACGCCCAGCGAATCCAGGTGCGCACGAAGGAATTCGGTGGGATAGCTGCCGGGTGAGACGCCGGTGGCCCACACGTCGGCGGCGGCGAGCTCGAGCGCGCTCATGCCGGGCAGGGACGGGGCCGCGGTCACCGCGCCGGTGCCGGGCAGCAGCTCGGGACGCTCCCCCGCCGCCGCGCCCGCCGCCCACAACGCGGCCCTGCGCACACTGCTCCCGCGCGCCGCCCGGTCGGCACCACTCTGTCCGGCCTCGGCCACAGCGGACGGCTTCACCGGCGCATCCGGTAGGAGCCGGGCTGCCGCGTGCCCGCCCGGCTCGGCATCGACCAGCCCGTCGAGCGCACCCGCCGTGGCCAGCGATTCCGCTTGGGCGACAGACAATCCCACGCGACCGGTGAGGTCGAGCATCGAGGTGTAGGGGCCGTGCTCGGCGCGCTCGGCGACGAGGCGTTCGGCGAGGTCGTCGCCGATGTGCCGGACGGCGGCGAGGCCGAGCCGGACCTCGGTCCCGGCGTTCTCCAGGGTGGGTTCGGCCCGGCTGGCGTTGATGTCGGGACCGTGCACCCGCACGCCGTGCCTGCGCGCGTCGGCGACCAGCGACTGCGGCGAGTAGAAGCCCATCGGCTGGGCGCGCAGGAGCCCGGCGCAGAACGCGGCGGGATGGTGCAGCTTGAACCACGAGGAGTAGAACACGATCGAGGCGAAGCTCTGCGAATGACTTTCGGGGAAACCGAAATTGGCGAAGGCGTAGAGCTTCTCGTAGATGCGGTCGGCCAGCGCGCCGGTGATCCCGTGCAGGTCACGCATGCCCTGGTAGAGGCGGCCCTTGAGCCGTTCCATCTTCTCCGGTGACCGCTTGGAACCCATGGCGCGGCGCAGCTGGTCGGCCTCGGCGGCGCTGAAGCCGGCGACGTCGATGGCCATCTGCATCAGCTGCTCCTGGAACAGCGGGATGCCGAGGGTGCGGGCGAGCGAATTCTCCAGCGCCGGATGGTCACAGACCGGCGCCTCCTTGCCGTTGCGCCTGCGGATGTACGGGTGCACCGAACCGCCCTGGATGGGCCCGGGCCGGATCAGCGCCACCTCCACCACCAGGTCGTAGAACTCCCGCGGCTTCAACCGGGGCAGGGTGGCCATCTGCGCGCGCGACTCCACCTGGAACACCCCGATCGAATCGGCGCGCTGCAGCATCTCGTAGACGGCCGGTTCGGCGAGATCGAGCGCGTGCAGTTCGACCTTCTCGCCCTTGTGCTCGTGGACCAGCTCGATCATGTAGCGCAGCGCCGAGAGCATGCCGAGGCCGAGCAGGTCGAATTTCACCAGACCGACCGCGGCGCAGTCGTCCTTGTCCCACTGCAGCACGCTGCGACCCGCCATCCGCGCCCACTCCACCGGGCACACGTCCGCGATCGGCCGATCACAGATCACCATGCCGCCGGAGTGGATGCCCAGATGCCGTGGCAGACCGTCGAGCTCGCCCGCGAGTTCGAGCACCGGCGCGGGAATGTCGGTGCCGGTCTCGGCGGCCACCCCCGACCAGCGGCTCACCTGTTTGCTCCACGCGTCCTGCTGGCCGGGTGAAAAGCCCAGCGCCCGTGCGGCATCGCGCACCGAGGACTTGCCGCGATAGGTGATCACGTTCGCCACCTGGGCGGCGTAGTCGCGGCCGTACTTGCCGTAGACGTGCTGGATGGCCTCCTCGCGGCGATCGGATTCGATGTCGATATCGATGTCGGGCGGCCCGTCGCGTTCGGTGGACAGGAAGCGTTCGAACAGCAGGTTGTTGCCCACCGGATCGACATTGGTGATGCCGATGGCGTAGCAGACCGCGGAGTTGGCGGCCGAACCACGGCCCTGGCACAGGATGCCGTTGCGCTTGCAGAACTCGACGATGTCGTGCACGACGAGGAAGTAGCCGGGGAACTCCATCCGCTCGATCACCGCGAGCTCGTGCTCGATCTGCGCGTACGCCCTCGGGTTCGTCTCGCGGGGGCCGTAGCGCCTGGCGGCCCCCTCGTAGCTGAGGTGGCGGAGCCAGGAGTCCTCGTCGTGGCCGGACGGCACCTCGAACGGGGGCAGTTTCGGCGCGATCAACCGCAGGTCGAAGGCGCATGCGCGGGCCAGCTCCACCGCGTTCGCCACGGCCCGCGGATGCGCGGCGAACAGCCGCGCCATCTCCGCGCCCGAGCGCAGGTGCGCGCCACCGGTGGACGGCAACCAGCCCGCCATCTCGTCGAGGCTGCTCCTGGCCCGGATCGCGGCCAGCGCCATGGCCCTGCGCCGCTGGGCGGGCGAGGCGAAATGCGCGCCGGTGGTGGCGAGCACGGGCAGGCCGAGCCGGTCGGCCAGCGCGACGAGATGGGCATTGCGCTCGTCGTCGGTGGCGATGCCGTGATGGGTGAGCTCCACGCTCACCCGGTCGTCGCCGAAGCGTTCGACCAGCTCACGCAGGGCCGCTTCGGCTTTCGGCAGTGTCGTGTCGCCGGCGCGCAGGTCGAGTTCCAGCGCGGAACGCAGGTGACCCTTGCGGCAGCCGGTGAGGACATGCCAGTGCCCGCCCGCAGCGGCGGTGAGCGTGTCGAGGTCGTAGCGCAGGATGCCCTTCTCCCCCGCCGCCATGTGCGCGGCCGCCATCTCCCGCGACAGCCTGCGGTAGCCCTCCTGACCACGGGCGAGGAGCAACAGATGTGGTCCCCCTGGATCGGCGGATCCCGTGCGCGGCAGCGAATCCGGTGCCCGCACATGTCCGTTGGCGCCCTCGGATATCGCCGGGTCGCCGAGGGGGCGCCTGCCGCCCCGGGGAACAGTACGGCGCCGGACCGCATCCCCTCGGCCCGGCGCCGCCTCCGCATCGGTTCCCAGTGACAGTTCGGCACCGAAAACCGTTGGTATTCCCCATTCCCTGGCCGCCTCGGCGAACCGGACGGTCCCGTAGAACCCGTTGTGGTCGGTGAGCGCGAGCGCCTCCAGACCCAGCCGCACCGCCTCCTCCACCAGCTCCTCCGGCTGGCTCGCGCCGTCGAGGAAGCTGTAGGCGGAGTGGGCGTGCAACTCGGCGAAGGGCACGGTCGCGGCGGGTCGCTCGATCGAATCCGCCTCGTACGCCCCGCGTTTGCGCGACCAAGCGGGGCTGTCACCGCCGTCGCCGGGATGCATCTCCTCGGCGGGGCGGCGACTCGGCTTGCCCGAGAGCACCCGCTCCAGTTCCGACCAGGTCGGCGGACCGTTGCTCAGCCCACGCGCCAACTCCTCTCCCTGCCCCGTCACCTCCCACTCGATCGCGGTTGCCCGACCCCTCAACTCGCGGGCAAACGCTCCATCGACCGCGACTCCAGCGCGGCCTCCACATGGCCGAGGCCCGACCGGATCACCGCGCCGTAGGCATCGTTGGCGAGCACGTCCAGGTGCCCGCGCGCGATGGCCAGCTGCATCCGCGCCATCTCGAAGTCACCGACCCGCCGGTGACTGTCGGCCAGGTTCAGATACAGCGAGGGCAGGAATCCGCGCAGCCCCTCGTCCAGCGGGACGCCCGGCCCGAACACCGCGGCCAGCGCCCGCTGATCCCAGAGCAACGCGCCCTCGGGTAGCTCCTGCACATCAGCGAGGTGATGTGCGATCACGCAGCGATGCAACGCGTCGCCGCCTTCCCCTATCTCGTCCCAGAGCCTGGTCAGCGCCGCGCGCGCAGCGTCAGGGTCGATACCGCCGAGCCGCACCGCGGCATAGATATCCGCCATCCGATCGTCCGCCATGGGCACAAGTATCGCACATACGTTCGAACAATGGCGAGAGGTGTTCGAACATATTTTCGAGTTTTTCGCCAGACCTGGTCCCGGAACTTACTTTGGAGTAAGTTCGAGGCAACGAGCTGCAAAGGAGCAGTGATGTCCCAGGTTTCTCCCGGCACACCGAACCGTCGGCGGCGGCGCGATCTCACCGACCGGCATGTCGTGATCACCGGCGCGTCGTCCGGAATCGGGCGGGCCGCCGCGCTGGCGGCCGCCGACAAAGGCGCCGTCGTATTCCTGCTGGCCCGCCGCGGCGACGAACTGGCCGAGGTGGTCGCCGAGATCGGCGCCGCGGGTGGGCGCGCGCACGGCTACCAGTGCGATGTCACCGACGCCGAGTCCGTCGAGTCGACCGTCGAGACGATCCTCGATCAGCACGGCCACGTGGACATGCTGGTGAACAACGCGGGCCGCTCGATCCGGCGCGCCATCCACCGCTCCACCGACCGCATGCACGACTTCGAACGCACCATGGCGGTCAACTACTTCGGCGCGGTGCGGATGACGCTGGCGCTGCTGCCGCAGATGCGCGAGCGCGGCTTCGGCCACATCGTCAACATCTCCAGTGCCGGGGTACAGATCGCCACCCCGCGCTTCGCCGCCTATCTCGCCTCCAAGGCGGCGCTGGACAAGTTCACCGAGGTCGCCGCCATCGAAACCCTCGCCAACGGAGTCACTTTCACCACCATCCACATGCCCCTGGTGCGCACGCCGATGATCACCCCGAGCGGTGATCAGGGGCCCTCCGAATCGCCGGAATGGGCCGCGGCCACCATCGTCCGGGCGCTCAGCGAACGGCCCAAGCGCATCGATGTCCCCGTCGGCACCCTCGCCGAGTACGGCGGCATCATCACCCCGAAGCTGCGTGACCGCGTGCTGCACCGCTACTACCGCGCGCTACCGGATTCCCCTGCGGCCAAGGGCGAATCGGTCGAGCCGGTGGTCGTGGAAGCGACCGACGCGCCCGCGCCGAGGCCCAAGTCGGCGGCACGGAAGGCCACCGGCAGCGCCCTGCGCCGCGCGGCCCGCTGGGTGCCGGGCACGCATTGGTGATCAGCCGCTGAGGCGCTCCCGACAAGCCCTCGCATCGAGTCGTCTCGGGGGCGGGTGCGGGCGACGGCGAGGCGGGACCCAGGTCGCAGTCGCGGATCAGGCCGACGGGCAGCCGGCCTGGACGGCGGCCGCCGCGGAGAGTTGTTCCACCGCGGCGGGTTCCAGATAGGTGACCGGTTTGGCCGGGCCACCGCAGCTGGCTTGGCGCGGCGGTGCCGCGACGGTGCGGACCGTGACATGCCAGCGGCGGCCGTCGCGATGGGTGACGAGAGCTGCGCCGGCCAGCGTCGCGTCCTCGGCGGGCGCCTGGGCGGGAGTGACCGTGAGGTCGTCGAGCGCGAGGGGCGGGAGTTGTTCGCGCACGGCGATTTCGGCCACCTGCCCGATCGGGTCGTAGCAGCCGCGGCCGCGCAGGCCGGTCATGGACACCTCGCCCTGATCCGCGGCGGCGAGCAGGGTGCGGGCGGCGGGCACGTCGACCCGGCCGTAGGTCAGGCCCGACGGAAGCAGGACCACGGCGGGCGCGAAGCGGTGGCCGCCGGTGTGGGTGGCCTCCCAGACCCGGCCGGGGTTGTCGGCGGCCAGCGCGGCGGCGATGGGGCGGCCGAGCAGGGCGCAGCACTGGTCGCGCTTGCCGTGCGCGCAAACCAGGACCACCGGGTCGTCCACGCGCGCACCGATTCCCGGCGCGGGACCGTCGACGAGGCGCAGGTCGATGTCGAACAGTTCGCGCAGGTCGGTGATCTCGAAGCGCTCGCACCACGAGCCCTCCGGGCGGGACGAGGCCAGCAGGACAGTGCGTTTCCCGGTGAACTCGTTGCGGCCGGGGCGGCGGATCAGCGTGGGACGCACCTGAGCGGCCGTCGTCCGTGCGGCCAGTTCGGCGGTGATCTCCGGGCCGAGCACCTCGTCACCGATCACGTCGCGACCCCAGGCGCCGGGGTGCTCGACGCACAGCCAGCCGGGCACGTGCGCCGCGGTGCCGAGCATCGGCAGGTCGACGGCGGCCGCCGAGCAGCCCATGCCCTCGAACGGGTTCATGACAGCTCCTTCCGCGACCGCATCGCCGGGCCATCCGGACCAGGCGTCATTTCACTCTAGAGCCGTGTGTGGGCCGAGCGGTAAGGGCACCCTGTGTTCGGCTGTGCCGCGATACTCCCCTGCGTCGATCAGCAGACCGGCGACGCGGGCGCATTGTGATCCGGCCGCTGCCGTGGTCCTGGTGGATCACCGTGCACACACGGCGGTCCCGACGCGCGCCAGGTCGGGCACCGACCGCCGCTCGGCCGCTTCGAGCGCGCCGGACTCATCTCGTGCGCGGCGGACTCACTCGTAGACCCCCTCGGCGTGCCAGGAGTCGGCGTCGTAGACGAGCAGGACCACCCGGATCTCGGTGGGCGCGGCGTCCAACTGCACCTGGGCGCGGGCGACGGGGGTGGCCGGGTCGGTCGTGGTCCACCAGCGTTCGTCGACCGGCCACGGACCGGCCCAGCCGAGCAGGGCCCACTGCTTGCTGCCCCAGCGCAGGCGGAGGGGGTCGGCGGTGAACAGGCCGCGCGCGGTGACCTCGACGGGGACGCCGTCGGCGGCCGTCAATTCGACAGTGGGCCGGTGCAGGAGCAGCAGGGTCGGGGCGGGTTCGGGCAGGCGACCCGGCCAGGGCTGAGCGGGGTCGGCGGCGGGGGTGAGCTCGTCACCGAGGGCGATCATGGTGATGCGTTCGGCGGGACCGCGCCCACCACTGAGCACCCCCACCCGCACCGCCTCGCCGCCGAGCAGACCCTGCACCCGGACCAGGGCGCGGCGGGCCCGCTCGGTCTCCTCCCCCTCCCCGCCCCACAGACCCAGCTGCAGCGCGCCCGCGGCGACCACCTCCACCGGCTCCAGGCGCAGCGCGACGATCGGCGCGGTGGGGCGGTCGCGGTGGGTGAGCCAGCCGTCGAGCTGCCAGCGGATGCGGTCGGCGGTGTCGGGCGGGGTGAGCGGGCGGGCGCAGCGCCAGATGCGCGAGAGTTCCTCGCCCGCCTCGGTGCGCGCGGTGACGGCCAGCCGGGTACAGGCGACGCCCGCCGCGGTGAGCGCGGTGTGCAGCCGGGTCGCCAGGGCGCGACCGGCGAAGGCGGCCGCGTCGACCCGGTCGATCGGCGGGTCGCAGTCCAGGTCGACGGCCAGCTCCGGCGCCGCCTGCCGGGCCGAGGGCGGACGTTCCGGCAGGGCGCGGGCGAGGCGGTGGGCCTGCACCGCGTCGGCGCCGAAACGGGAGGCGACCTCGGCGGGGGTGAGCCGGGCGAAGTCACCGACGCGGCGTAAACCCAAGCGGTGCAACAGGTCTACCAGGTCGGCGCGCTCGGGCGGGGCCAGCGCCGGTTCGGCGGCCAGCTCGGCCACCGGCAGCGGCGCCAGATAGCTCGCGCCCTCGCCCGCCCGCACGATCGCGGCCCGCCGGGCCGCCAGCACCGCCGTGGACATGGCGTCGGCGATGCCGATCTGCGCCTCGGCGCCCGCCGCCGCGACGGCGTCGATGAGCCGCACCGCCGCCGCTTCCTCGGAGCCGAAGAAGCGGGTGGCGCCGCGCGTGCCGAGGACGAGCAGGCCGGGGCGCAGGACTTCGACGCCGGGAACGGTCGCGTCGACGCCCGCGACCACCGGTTCGAACAGCCGGGCATCGCGATCCGGATCATCTTGGGCGACAAGCAGATCAGGGCACCGCGACTGCGCTTCCCGGCGATTCAGCCCGACCCGCACGCCCTCGAGACGGGCGAGCGCCGAACACGACACCACCCTGCTCCCGCGCAGGACCGCCACCGGGCGATCCGCCGCCACCCCGGCCCCAGCGGCCGCCGCCACCGCGGACCAGTCGGGACACAGCAGCGCGAGCACCCGATCCGCACGCGTCATCGCGGCACATCCGGGTGCGCCGCCGCCGGCATGTACCGCAGGCCCGTCACGACACGGCCTCCCTGAGCTCGCGCACCTCGGCCGGGCGCGAAACCGGTTCGCGCGCGAGCCATTCGGTGCGGCCCGCGGCAGCGCACAGGTCTATCCGGCCGTGTCGCGGCGGGCCTGCCTTGGCGCTGACGCGCACGTCGAGGCAGACCGAGCGCAGGCGGCCACGGCCGGGACCCAGACCGTCGTAGCCGGTGACGCGGGTGTCCAGCCGCAGGGCCGGCTCGGTCCAGGCACCGCCCGCCACGACCAGGGTGGCGCCGCGATTGCGGGCACGGGCGGCCAGGACACGGCAGCGGGCGGGCGGGACGGCGCGCCCGCTGAGGCCGAGGACCACCAGATCGAGGCCGTCGAGCAGGACGGCGGCGACTTCGGCGGGATCGGGGCCCGGGTCGGCGATCACCGCCAGCCTGGACAACTGCGCGCCCATCTCGGCGGCGGCCAGCAAACCGAGCCGGGGCAGGCCGACCACCGCGGCGTACCCGCCGTCGCCGGTCACCGCGGCGAGCAGACCGGAGAGCAGCGAGTGCGCGCCGGAGTAGGCGACCACCGCGCCCTTGGGCAGCCCGCCGTCGGGCAACAGGTCGGCGAGCGGGCCGGGCACCGGCAGAAGATCGCGACGTAGCGGCTGGTCACCCGGCATGTGCCGGGTGGCGGTCTCGCGGCGGCCCTGCACCGCGGCCATGCGGCGGCGCAGGTCGGCGATCGCGCCCGCCCGCGCATCGACCTCGGGTGAGGACGCATCCGAACCCATCAACACCACCTACTTCCACGATGGACCCGTGAGCGGAGACCGCTCGGCGCCGGAATCACAGCACCGTTCCAGCTATCGATCGTATTCGAATATACGTTCGATAGCGACCAGCGTGACACCCACCCCTCCCCCGTGTCCACCGCGGGGGCCTTATACCCGCGCGCCGTGATACCGGCCAGTCATCGGCATATTCGGCTACCCTCGCACCCGTGACCGAACGTGCTCGTCCCCATATCGGCCCCGACTACCTCGTCGCGGGTCGCTACCGCCTGCAGTCGAAATTGGGCGGCGGTGGCATGGGCGCGGTCTGGCTCGCGACCGACCGGCTGCTGAACCGGGACGTCGCCATCAAGCAGGTGCTCTCCACGGCCGGTCTGAGCGAGGCCGAGGCCGAGGCGATCCGCAGCAGCATCGTGCACGAGGGCCGGGTGGCGGCCAAGCTGTCCCACGAGCACGCCATCGCCGTCTACGACGTGGTGCTCGAGGCCGGCGAGCCCTGGCTCGTCATGGAGCACTTACCCTCGCGCAGCGTGGCCAAGGCGCTCTCGATGGTCGACACGCTGCCCGCCGTGGAGGTCGCCCAGATCGGCGCGCAGGTGGCCGACGCGCTCGCCGCCGCGCACGCCGCGGGCATCGTGCACCGCGACATCAAGCCGGGCAACATCCTCGTCGCCGACCGCGGCCCCGATCTGGGCAAGGCCAAGCTCAGCGACTTCGGCATCTCCCGTGGCGCGGGCGACACCCACGGCGAGGACCCCGAGGGCATCATCACCGGCACCCCCGCCTACCTGCCGCCCGAGGTCGCCCGCGGCGCCACGCCCACCGAGGCCAGCGACGTGTTCTCCCTCGGCGCCACGCTCTACACCATGCTGGAGGGCCAGCCGCCGTTCGGTTTCGACAGCGACGAGAACGACGTCGTCACCAAGGCCGCGATGGGGCAGATCATCCCGCCCAGCCGCACCGGCATCCTCACCCAGCCGCTGCTGCACATGCTCGAGCCCGCGCCGCAGCGTCGCCCGAGCATGGCCCAGGCGCGCGACGAGATCCTCACCGCCGCCTTCGGTCCCGGCACCGCCGCCTACATCCTCGGCGTGCCGCTGCGCACCGAGGACGGCACCATCCCGTCCTGGGCCGCCCGCAACGGGGCCAGCGGCCTGCGCAGCCCGCACTCCGCGCCGCTGCCACGTCCCCAGCGTGCGCCCGTCGCCGCGCCGGCCGCGGCGCCGCGCACCGGCAGCTTCCTGGACAACCTGCCCAACGGCGCACCGCTGGCCATCGGCGCGGGCGTGCTGATCGGGCTGGTCATCCTCATCGCGATCATCATCGCGGTGATGTAGTCACTCGATGCGGCGGCGGTGGGCCCAGCGGGTCAACGCGTTTCGATTGGACTGCTGGGTTTTCCGGAGCACGTTCGAGGCGTGTGTCTCCACCGTCTTCACCGAGATGAACAGGGTCTCGGCGATCTCGCGATAGGTGTAGCCGCGCGCGAGCAGGCGCAGCACCTCGAGTTCGCGGGGCGTGAGCGAATCGAGTTCGGGGTCGAGCGGCGGCTCGGGGACCGGCGAGCGGCCGGTGAACGAGTCGAGCACGAAACCGGCCAGGCGCGGGCTGAAGACGGCGTCGCCGCCTGCCACCCGACGGATGCCGTCGGCCAGCTCGGCGCCGGAAATCGTCTTGGTGACATACCCCCGCGCGCCCGCCCTGATCACCGCGATCACGTCCTCGGCGGCGTCGGAGACGCTCAGCGCCAGGCACACCGGGCCCTCCGCGATCCCGGTCAGCACCGCGACGCCGCCGCCGTCGGGCATGTGCACATCGAGCAGCACCACGTCGGGGCGCGCGGCGTCGATCCCGGCCACCGCCTCGGCCACCCCGCCCGCCTCGCCGACGACCTCCATATCGGTCTCGCGGCTCAGCTCGGCGCGCACGCCCGAGCGGAACACGGCGTGGTCGTCGACCAGGAACACCCGAACACTCACTGACAGCTCTCCCTCATCCCACCGTGCGATCGGCTCGGTTCATCGGTACCACAGCGCGTCACCCCGCCGCCGATCCCGGCGCGGATCTCGCGGTGCTCAGTCGTGTGCGCGGTCCTCGGCCGCCGGGTGATCCGCTTCGGCCGGGCCCGGCCCGGCGACGGCGGAGCCCTCCGCGTCGCCGTCCGGCGCCGGTTCGGCCTCGGGCTCGGCGGTGCCGGAGTCGGTGCGCGGCATCACGATCCGCACCTCGGTGCCACGGCCGACGGTGGAGTCGATCTCGGCGGTGCCGCCCCGGCGTTCGATCCTGGCGCAGATGGATTTCGCGATGCCGCGCCGGTCGTCGGCCACCGTGGCGATGTCGAATCCGGCGCCGCGGTCACGGACGAAGATGCTCACCTGGTGCGGCTCGGCCTCGGCGAACAGGTCGATCTCGGGGACGTCGGCGTGTTTGGCCGCGTTGACCAGCGCCTCGCGGGTGGCGCCGAGCAGGGCGGTGAAATGCTCCTTCGGCAGGCCCGCGCCGGTGTCGCCGGGGTCCATCGCGACATCGCCGACGGTCACCGGGGTGACCTTCACCCCGTGCTGGTCCTCCACCTCACCCGCGATCGTGCGCAGCGCGGTGGCCAGGCTGGAGTGGGCGGGCGCGGTGTCGTCGAAGAGCCACTTGCGCAGTTCGCGTTCCTGGCTGCGGGCCAGGCGCAGCACCTCCTGCGGGTCCTCGGCCTGGCGCTGGATCAGGGCCAGCGTCTGCAGGACCGAATCGTGCAGGTGCGAGGCGATCTCCTCGCGTTCCTCGTTGCGGATGCGGGCGCCGCGTTCGGCGTTGAGCGCGCGGACCATCCGCAGCCACAGCGGCACCGTCAGCAGACCGGCGCCGATCAGGGTGACCGCCACCGCGATCAGCGCCGACCCGAGCGAACTCAGGTCGATCCTGGCCAGCACCACCACCCCGAGGCCGAGCACGATCAACGTCGCCCCGGCCACGATCCGCGACCAGGTGATCACCGACGGTCGCGCGGGCAGGCCGAACAGGGCGCGCGGGCCCGGCGCGGCGACGTCGTACTCGCGCCACACCAGCGCGGCGCCGACCGCGATCACCACGATCGGCGCGATGACCCGCGCCGCGGTGCCCTGGAACAGCCAGCCCACCGTCGCGGTGAGGCCGAGGCCGAGCAGGGCGAGGCCGATGGCCTGCCTGCGCTCGTCGCCGGTCGGCTTCGTCGCGTCACCGCCCGCGGGGGTGAAGATCCACAGCAGGCCGTAGGCGACCAGACCGGCGCCCATCAGCGCGGACAGCAGCACGAACGCCATCCGCACCTTGAACACGTCGACGTCGAGGTGATCGGCCAGTCCGCCGGCGACCCCGCCGACGACCCGTCCGCCGGTCCGCCGGACCAGTCGCCGGGTCTCCGCGGGCGGCGCGCCGATCGGCTCCGGCCCCGGCGCGGGCAGCATGCCCGGCCGGTAGCCGCGCGGGACGCCGTAGCCCGCGGGCGCGCCCTGATACGGCTGCATCGAGCGGTAGGACTGCGGCGGCAGATACGGCTGCGGCGCGCCGTAGACGGCGTGCCCGGCGCCGAAGGTGCGCGCCACGAAGCGCTGCGGACCCCGCGGCCAGTGCCCACCGCGCGGATTCGCGGCCGCGCCGGGACCGGACGCCGCGACACCCCGCGCCGGGCCGCCCGGGTTGTACGCGCTGCCGACCGCGGGACCGTTCGCCACGGGAGCGCCCGGCGCGCCGACCGCACCCGGTGCCGGTGCCCGGTACGCCGGGCCGGCGCCCGGATCAGCGGACGAGCGCGGTGCGGTGTTCCCCGGGACAGCGCCGAGCCCGGACGAGGCCACGGCCCCTGGAGCGGCGGTGCGCGGAGGAACAGACGGATCCATCCTTCGATAGTGGCACGCTCCGCCGACCCCCGGCATCGGGAATCTCCCTGATCTCGCCGCTTTCCGCGCATCGGGGACGCGGGCTGCCACACCCGCGCCGAGCCGATCACCCAACGCGCTGTGCCGCCGCCCGGCCGGGTGCCCACCCACCCGCCGCCCCGACCTGGGCAAACACTGTCCGGTCCGGACAGAAAACCCGCCCTACCTGGGCATTCACCGAGGCCACCGGACGGCCGACGACGCGCTCGGCGACGCCGGACCGGATAACCGGTCACCGCCCTCGCACCTGCGGTTATCCGCTCTTGCAGCGGGTTTCCGGCAGCCCGGACCATGGGCCGGTTCCTACGTTGATGTCAGGCCGGAATCCACGGCCGACAGTCAGGGGAGGAACGTTGAACATCATCACCACCGTGCTCGGGGCCACCGCTGTCGCACTCGCCACCACCGGGCTCGCGCCCGTCGCGGCGGCCGGTCCGATGGCGCCGCACGAGACCACCTATCTCGGGCCGGCGGGTTTCGAGCTGACCCTCGGCCACACCGACGAGTCCTACCGGCAGGTGCCCGCGCTCAACGCCATGCCGACCAACCGGGAGGTGTTCCTGAACAACACCGCCTATGTCACCGCGCCCGCCGGGGCCACCGGCACCCTCGAATCCGGCTACCTCGTCGCCTGCGCCGTGGATCTGGAGCTCTCGGTGGGACTCGACGGCGGCATCGCCGTCGACGCGGGGGCGTCCGCCGGATTCGGTTCGTCGGGGCCCGACGCGTCGGTCGACATCGGTCCGTCGATCTTCGCGGGGATCGACCTGAGCCTGACGCTCGCGCCGGGCGAGATCAAGAAGATCGATGTCGGCAGCATGCCACTCGGCTCCGGCACCACCTACCTGGTGAATCGCGACTTCCACCTGATGGTGGGCAATTGCGGTGGCCCGCTCAACATCTACTCCTGGGCGACCGTCACCGCGAGCACTCCGCAGGTGAGCGCGACCAACTCGATCTTCGGCGACACCATGTTCCTGTGATCGATCGGGGCCCGGCGAGGTGCCGGGCCCCGAACCACCAAATATCATTCCCCTCGGTCGTTTTCATCGAACGGGGGGTTCCTTGACCATCACCGATCCGCAGAGCGCTTCGCCGCGTGCGGTTTTCGCGCAGCGCTTCGCCGAACTCTATGCCGCCGCGGGCAATCCGACCCTGCGCCGGGTCGCCGCGGCCACCGAGCGGCGCATGCGCGGCACGCAGGCGGGCACCCCGTCACCCCAGCGGATCAGCGACTGGAAGGCCGGACGCAATGTGCCCGCCCGCTTCGAATCGTTGCTGCCGGTGGTCCTCACGCTCGTCGATCTCACCGAGAAGGCCCAGCGTGAGCTGCCACGCCGGCTCGCCGACCCGCACGAATGGCGCAGGCTGTGGCAGGAATCGGTGACCTGGACGGCCACCGCCACCGACGGCGACACCTGCCCCTATCCCGGCTTGCGCGCCTTCCGCGCCGACGAGCGCGCGCTGTTCTTCGGCCGGGAGCAGGCCACCACCGAATTCGTCGACCTGGTCCGCGCCACCACCGGCATCGTGGTGCTGATCGGCGCCTCCGGGGCGGGCAAGTCCTCACTGCTGGCCGCGGGCCTTCGCCCCGCCCTCGACCTGCCCTCGGCCACCATCACCCCGGGCGCCGCGCCGCTGGCCGCGCTCGCCGCCGTCGACACCGCCGAGCCGCGCGTCCTGATCGTCGACCAGTTCGAGGAACTGTTCACCCTGTGTCCCGACGAGGCCGAGCGCACGTCCTTCCTCACCGCCCTCGCCGACCTGACCACCCGAGCCGCCGACCCGCTCACGGTCGTGCTCGCCCTGCGGGCCGACTTCTACGAACGCTGCCTGCACCACCCGGTGCTGCGGGACAGCCTGCGGCGCAACCACTATCTGCTCGGTCCGATGTCGATGGAGGAGGTGTCGCGGGCGATCACCGGGCCCGCGACCGCGGCCGGGCTCACCCTCGAACAGGGCCTGGAAGAGCTGGTCCTCAGCGAACTGCGCGGGCTGGGCGCGCACGCCGACACCGACGCCTACGACCCCGGCTCGCTGCCCCTGCTCTCGCACGTGATGGCCGCGACCTGGCAGCAACGCGAGGGTCGCAAACTCACCGTCGCCGGGTATCGCAAGGCGGGCGGCGTCGCCGGATCGGTCGCCGAGACCGCGGAACTGGCGTGGAGCGAGCTGACGCCGGTGCAGCAGGAGGCCGCCCAGGATCTGCTCGGCTCGCTGGTCACCGTCGGGCAGGACGCGCGCGATACCCGGCGCACCGCCGGTCGCGCCGAATTGCTCTCCCGCAGCGCCGATCCCGACGCCACGGCGCAGGCGCTGGAGGTCCTCGCCGCCAGCAGGCTAGTCGCCCTCGACGCCGACTCGGTCCAGTTCACCCACGAGATCGTCCTCACCGCCTGGCCCCGGCTGCGCGGCTGGATCGCGACCGATCGCGTCGGTCACCTCGTGCGCCAGCGTCTGGAAGCCGACGCCACCGAATGGGAGGCCGCCGCCCGCGACCCCGCCCTCCTCTACCGCGGCACCCGCCTCGACACCGCCACCGAGCACGCGCGCGGCACCACCAGCCCCCGCTCCCGCGCCTTCCTCGACGCCTCCCGTCGCTCCGCCCGCCTCGGCAAGCGCTGGCGCGTCGGCGCCGCCCTGGTCGTCGTCGCCCTGCTCGGCACCGGCGTCGTGGCCTGGGACCGCGGCAAACTCGCCGACCAGCGCACCGCCGACCGCGACTACGCCGAACTGGTGGCGGCGGCGCAGCGGACCAGGGCCAGTGATCCGTCGCTGTCGGCGCAGTTGTCACTGGCCGCCTATCGGATGCGCCCTGACGAGTCGACGCTCACTCAGCTGCTGAATACGCAGGAACTGCCGCTGGCAGGCTCGGTCGTCGCGCACGATCAGCGGATCAGTGAGCTTGTCGGCCGATCCGGTGACGGCATGCTCGCCTCCGTCGGCTACGACGGAAAAGCCTTCTTCTGGGACACCATCGATCCGGCGCGCCCCCGGCGGCTCGGCGGCGAATTCCCCGTGCCGATCGATCATCTGGCCTTCGTTCCGCACAGCACCGACGCGGTGACCGACGGACCGTCCGGAGTACAGCTGTGGGATCTGGCTCGACCGGAATCGCCCCGGCTGCTGCACACCCTCGGCGTCGAGAACCAACACGGGATCGCGGTAGCCGGTGACGACACACGCCTGGTCGCGGTCAGCGCGGACGCGCTGACGCTCTGGCGAATCGGCGATCGCGACCGTCCCTCGCACGCCGCCACCATCGCGCTGTCCGGTGATCGTTCCAGACAACTGCACCGGGTCGCCGTCAGCCCGGACGGCAACCTGCTCGCGCTCGGCCGGACTCAGTTGGAGGTGGACGACGCCGATACCGTCGAGTTCTGGGATATCGGCGATCCAGGAGCGCCACGTCGGGTCGGTCCCGCGAAAACGACGTCGGGCAACACGCGCCTGCGCGACCTCGCGTTCAGCCCGGTCGGCCGCACGCTTGCCCTCGCCACCTACGGATCGACCGAGGCAACCACCGGCCAGTCGAGCCGGATCGAACTGTGGAACGTCGCCGATCCCCGCGATCCGCGTCGCGTCGGCGCCCCCTGGTACGCGGACAACGACGTGCTGAACTCGATCGCGTTCAACGTGGCGGGAACGATCCTCGCCTCCGGCTCGAACGGTGCCGGGCAGCTGTGGAACATCGCCGATCCGAACCAGCCGGTTCAGCTTGCGCCCACGATGTCGATCAGCCCCGTGCCGTGCCCGTACTACGTGATGTCACCGTGCAAGGCCGGACCCCAGTCGGTCGACTTTCTGTCCGGCCGGGGACTGGTGGCCGGGGCAGGAGACGACGGCGCGCTGCGAATGTGGTCACTGCCGAGGTCCGTGGTGGACATCGTTGCCGGCCTGCCGAAGACACCCGTCTTCGACCGGACCGGGAACCGGATGGTGGTCCTGTACGCCACCGGCACCATGGTGGTCTGGGATACCACCGACCCCGCCCGCCCGGTCCGGCTGTCCACGATCCCCGGCACGACGGACCTCGCCGATGCGGCGTTGAGCCCGGACGGGCGCACCCTGTCGGTGCACGACCGCGCGAGCAGCCAACGGCTCGTCTACGCGCTCGACGACCCGCGCAGCCCGCGGGCGCTGCCCGCTTGGCCTGCCCGGGGAACGGCGCAGTCGGTGGTCGGAAACAATCGCATGGCCGTCACCTACGGCACCACCGTCCAGCTATGGGATATCGGTGACCGGCTGGCGCCGGTGCGTCTCGGCCGACCGATCGACGCGGAACACGGCAACATCACCCGCGCGCAGCTATCGCCCGACGGAAAACGGATGGAGCTGATCTCGTTCGACATGGACGACCTGCCCCAGCCCTATCTCCGGCAGGTCTGGAACCTCGACGACCCACGCGGTCCGGCCCGCGTCGGTGGTGTCGCCCCCGACCCCGCCGGCGCCTTCCAGACTTCCGTCTACCTGCCCGACGACAACAGCTCGGTCGTCGCCGACTTCGATCACTTCCGGCTGTGGCGCCAGACCGAAGCAAGTCTCGAGCCACTGACAGAGTCGATCAGTACCGAGATCGCGCCGATCGTCTCGGCATCCGCCGCTGACGGCCTGCTCGCCACCGTCAGCGACGACGGCACCACCCTGCTGTGGGACACCACCGACCCGCGCGCTCCTCGCCGAGCCAGCGGCCCGATCGGCCCGGCGGACGGCCGCAATCGGCGAGCGATCCTGCACCCCGGCGGTGGCCACCTGGTATTCCTCACCGACAACGGCCAGCTCGGCGTCTGGGACCTCGTCCCGGAGCGGGTCGCCGACCGGATCTGCGCGGCCACCGGTGACCTGCTCACCGAACAGGTCTGGGAGCGCCAGCTCCCGCATGTCCCCTATCGCCCGCCCTGCTCCTGAACCCGGGCAAACCTCAGGGTTCCCCCCGATGCGGGAAAGGGCTGGCCGGGCAGACCATGGAGGGCATGAGCAGAACGAGCTTCGGTGACCAGATCCAGCAGATGTGGCATACGCGGCCCGTCCGGCTGCCGCGGCAGGGGCCGATCGCCGGTGTCGCGGCCGGGTTCGGGCTGCGGTACGGGATCGATCCGGTGCTGTTGCGGGTGGCGTTCGTGGTGTCGACCATCTTCGGTGGCGCGGGCATCGTGTTGTACCTGCTGGCCTGGCTGGTGCTGAGTTCCGCGGGGAACGAGGCCTCGGCCGCCGAGGCGCTGACCGATCACGCGCGCGGCGGGCATTCGCAGACCAAGACGATCGTGCTGATCGTCGCGCTGGCCATCGCGGTCTCGACCATGGGTCCGATCGGGCTCGGGCTCGGTGGGTCCGGCGTGGTCAGCATGGGGCTGATGCTGGCGGGCTGGTGGATGCTCTACATCCGGCATCCCGAACTGCCGACGGGCTTCGACACCTACCGCGCCGCGGCGTACGGCACCGGCGACTACCCGACCGTGGGCTACCCGACCGGCGTGCCGGTGCGCGGCTACCCGTACACCCCCGACGTGCCGCCGACCGGCATGTACACCCCCTACACGAAGCTGCCCGACGCCTACGTCCCCGACCCGGCCACCACCGTGCTGCCCCGCGAGGAAAGCCGCACGGCGACAGCGGAATCCACCCCGCTGCTGCGCGTCGACGCCACCGACACGGTCGTCCTGCACAAGGACGCGACGGACCCCGAGCCCACGATCGAGGTCCCCGCCGACGTCGTGACCTCCGCGACCGCGGTGGTGGACACCACGGACGTGACCGCCGACGGGTCCACCACGGAACCGGGTGAGCCCGCCTCGGATTCGGTCCAGCTGACCAAGTCCTCCACCGCGAGCTCCCCGACGGCGGACGACGAGTCCCCCCGAACCGGCGGCTCGTCCGAACTCGCTGCCGTCCAGGACGATCCGAATCCCGACCTCGACCAGCGCACCCCCGAGCCGGACCACCCGACGACGGTCCTGGCGAAGGAATTCCCGCAGCCCACCCCCGGCTTCCCGCGCGCGGGCGCCCAGGTTCCCCCCGGCATCGATCCGCTCAGCATCGCCCCGCTGGCCTGGGAACTCCCCGAGGCCGCCCCGCGCTACGCCGTGGCCGCCCCGCCACCGCCGAAGCGGCCGCGCTCGCGGCTCACCCCGGTGACCATCGGGCTGGCGATCCTGGCCGCCGCCGTGGCCGGTGCGGTCGCCGCCTCCGGCGTCGAATGGATGACACCGGCGCGCATCGCGGCCTTCGCACTCGCCGTCGTCGGCCTCGGCCTCATCGCCGGCGCCTTCCTGCGCCGGGGCTACGGGCTGCTCGTCCTCACCGCGCCACTGGCCGGGTTCGTCCTGCTCGCCTCGCTGATCGGGCCGATCGACTTCGAGGGCAGAAACATCGGCGAGCGGCTCTGGGCACCGACCTCGGTGACCGAACTGCAACCGCGCTACGCGCTCGACATCGGTTCGGGCACCTTGGATCTGCGCGGACTCGAGCTCACCGAATCCCGCACCGTGGAGGTCGCGGTGAACATCGGTGACGCGAAAGTACTCCTGCCGGAAGGAATGACAGTGAAGACCACCTGCGATGTCCGGGTCTCGGACTCGGGCTGTGTCGACGGGATCACCGGACCGAACACCCCCGGCGCCCCGGTCCTCGACCTGCGCATCACGATGCACCTCGGCGACGTGGCGGTGACCCGTGGCTGACCAGACCGCTCCCGGAACCCGCCGCCGTCCGGCCTTCTCCCTGCTGGTCACCGGCCTGCTCGCCCTCGCGGTGAGCGTGTGGGCCCTGCTCGGCGGGCCGACCCCCGGCGACGGCGGCATCCTGCCGATCGGCTGGGGCGTGGTCCTCGCGGCCATCGTCGTCGGCCTGCTGCTCACCTTCGCCCCGAGCCGCAAACGACGGTGAGAGACAACCGAACACCCTGAGACGAGAACGATGAACGACATCAACGGCTCCGGAAACACCAGCCCCCCGGCTCGGCCCGCGAACGGGCTACCGCTGGGCCGAATCCTGTTGGCCTACCGGCACAAACCGCCGGCCACGGCTCCGGCCGAGACGAAGCCGCCCGTCACTCCCACTCGATAGTGCCCGGCGGCTTGCTCGTCACATCGAGGACAACGCGGTTGACCTCGGCCACCTCGTTGGTGATGCGGGTGGAGATGCGCTCGAGCACGTCGTAGGGCAGCCGGGTCCAGTCCGCGGTCATCGCGTCCTCGCTGGAGACCGGGCGCAGCACGATCGGGTGGCCGTAGGTGCGGCCGTCGCCCTGCACGCCCACCGAACGCACGTCGGCGAGCAGCACGACCGGGCATTGCCAGATCTGCTTGTCCAGATCGGCGGCGGTGAGTTCCTCGCGGGCGATGGCGTCGGCCTGGCGGAGCAGGTCGAGACGGTCGGCGGTCACCTCGCCGACGATGCGGATGGCCAGGCCCGGGCCGGGGAACGGCTGGCGGCCGACGATCTCCTCGGGCAGGCCCAGCTCGCGGCCGACCGCGCGGACCTCGTCCTTGAACAGCAGGCGCAGCGGCTCGACCAGCTCGAACTCGAGATCGTCGGGCAGGCCACCGACATTGTGGTGGCTCTTGATGTTCGCGGTGCCGGTGCCGCCGCCGGACTCGACCACGTCCGGGTACAGGGTGCCCTGCACCAGGAACTCGACCTTCGGCGCCGAGCCGTCGCCACCGTGCTCGGCGACGATGCCGGAGACCGCGTCCTCGAAGGAGCGGATGAACTCGCGGCCGATGATCTTGCGCTTCTCCTCCGGATCGGAGACGCCCTTCAGCTCGCCGAGGAACTTGTCGACCGCGTCGACGGTGACCAGCTTGGCACCGGTCGCGGCGACGAAATCGTGCTGCACCTGCTCGCGCTCACCGGCCCGCAGCAGACCGTGATCGACGAACACACAGGTGAGCCTGTCCCCGATCGCGCGCTGCACCAGCGCGGCGGCGACGGCGGAGTCGACACCGCCGGACAGACCGCAGATCGCGTGCCCGTCGCCGATCTGCTCGCGCACGCTCTCGATCAGCGACTCGGCGATGTTGGCGGGGGTCCACTGCGGCGGGATGCCGGCCAGCTCGTGCAGGAAGCGGCTCAGCACCTGCTGGCCGTGCGGCGAATGCAGGACCTCGGGGTGGTACTGGACACCGGCGAGGCGGCGCGCGCGATCCTCGAACGCGGCGACCGGGGCGCCCGCGGTGGTTCCGGTGACCTCGAACCCCTCCGGGGCATCGGTCACCGCGTCACCGTGGCTCATCCACACCGGCTGCAGGGTCGGCAGACCACCGTGCAGCACGCCACCATCGATGCTGAGTTCGGTGCGGCCGTACTCGCGGGTGCCGGTGTGGGCGACCGTGCCGCCCAGCGCCTGCGCCATCGCCTGGAAGCCGTAGCAGATGCCGAACACGGGCACGTCGATGTCGAACAGCCGCGCGTCGAGTTGCGGTGCGCCCTCGGCGTACACGCTGGACGGGCCGCCGGACAGGATCACGGCCAGCGGCCGCTTCTCGGCGATCTCCTCCACCGTCATGGTGTGTGGAATCACCTCGGAGAACACCCGTGACTCGCGCACCCGCCGAGCGATCAGCTGGGCGTATTGCGCGCCGAAGTCGACGACGAGGACCGGTCTCTGAGTTTCTGCCACCGCCACAGTTTAGTGACGGCACACGACGGGCGAGCAGCGGGATCGGTGGTCGCTACACGCGTCGGGCGAACATTGCGCATGACGGCGCCGACCTGGCTATCCTCGTGCTCGTGCCATTCGCCCGCGCGATCGATGCCGACATCTACTACGAGGACAGCGGTGGCACGGGGCCGGTGGTGTTGCTGGCCCACGAGTTCTTCATGGACCGCACGATGTTCGCCTCGCAGCAGGCCGCTCTCTCCCCCGAATTCCGGATCGTGGCCTGGGACGCGCGCGGGCACGGCCGCACCAGGGATCAGCGACTGCCGTTCACGTATTGGACCGCCGCGCGCGACGCGCTGACGATCCTCGACGACATCGGCGCCGAACGCGCCATCGTCGGCGGGACCGCCCAGGGCGGGTTCACCGCGCTGCGCACCGCGCTGGTCGCGCCGGAACGGGTGGCCGCGCTCATCCTCATCAGCACCGAGGCGCACGGGCCGACGCCGGAACAGTCCACCGCGACCCAGCGCTTCCTCGACGAGTGGCACGACAAGGGCTCGCGCGAGGAAGCCGCCAACCGCCTCGCCGACTGGCTCATCGGCGACGACGCCTGGTACCGCGACATCTGGACCAGGCGCTGGGTCGGCGACGCGCACAACGGCCTCGACGCCGCCGTCGGCTGCCTGCTCGGGCGCGACTCGGTCCTCGACCGGCTGCGCGAGATCACCTGCCCCGCGCTGATCATCCACGCGACCCACAGCGGCATCGCGGGCACCCGCGCCCGCACGCTGGCCGACGGGCTCACCGCCTCCACATTCGTGGAGATCGATGGCGCCCGTCTCGCCGTGACGATGACCCACCCCGAACCGGTGAACGCGGCGATCGCGCGCTTCCTGCGGGAGCGGGTCTCACTCGCCCACGTGCGTTAGCGAACGCTGAGCCCGACCTTCTGGAATTCCTTGAGGTCGGAGTAGCCTGCCTTGGCCATCGAGCGGCGCAGGCCGCCGACCAGGTTCAGCGAACCGAACGGGTCGTCGGACGGGCCGTAGAGCACGCGCTCGAGACTCGGCCGGGTGACGGTGCCGTCGGCGCCGTCGAGCCAGGACTCGTCGACCGGCAGGAACGAGCCGCGCGGCACCGACGGGTGCGCGGTGGCCGAGGGCCAGTACCAGCCGCGACCGGGCGCCTCGGCCGAGACCGACAGCGGCACACCGAGCATCACGGCGTCGGCGCCGCAGGCGATGGCCTTGGCGAGCTGGCCGG
Organism: Nocardia neocaledoniensis; assembly: GCF_003182135.1. Taxonomy (GTDB): domain Bacteria; phylum Actinomycetota; class Actinomycetes; order Mycobacteriales; family Mycobacteriaceae; genus Nocardia; species Nocardia neocaledoniensis. The sequence goes on from NZ_QGTL01000003.1 coordinate 221,792, forward strand.
AGGTGGCCACGTCACCGTCGGCGATGACGTGCACGTAGCGGCCGCCGGTCTCGTCGAGGTAGTCGCGGCGGGCCGCGGCGGCGTCGGCGATCGCGGTCGCCATCGGCACGCCGATGCCGAGCACCTCGCCGGTGGTGGTGGCGCCCGGGTAGGAGCCGTAGCCGACGATGACGCCCGCGGCGCCGGTGCGCATCAGGTGCAGCGCGGTGCGGTGATCGCTCACGCCACCGGCCACGACCGGCACGTCCAGCTCGGCGATGAAGGTCTTGAGGTTCAGCGGCTCACCGTCGCCGACGTGCTCGGCGGAGATGATGGTGCCCTGCACGACCAGCAGGTCGACACCGGCCTGCACCAGCGCCGGGGTGAGCGCGCGCGCGTTCTGCGGGCTCACCCGCACCGCGACCGTCACGCCCGCCGCGCGCACCTGCGCGACCGCGGCCGCGAGCAGGTCGGGCTGCATCGGTGCCGCGTGTAATTCCTGCAGCAGGGAGATGGCGCGTTCGTAGCCGCCCTTGTCGACGAGGTCGATCAGCTGATCGACCTTGTCCTGCACGTCGGCGTGCCGCGCCCACAGGCCCTCGCCGTTGATCACGCCGAGGCCGCCGAGGCGGCCCAGCTCGATCGCGAACTCGGGCGAGACCAGCGCGTCGGTGGGGTGCGAGAGCACCGGGATCTCGAAACGGTAGGCGTCGAGCTGCCAGGCCACCGAGACCTGCTTCGACGACCGGGTCCGCCGCGAGGGCACGATGTCGACATCGTCGAGCTCGTAAGTCCTGCGGGCAACCCTGCCCATCCCGATTTCCACCATGTCACGCACAGTTGCTCCCTGTGTTCGGGCGCGCGTGTGCGCGCGTTGTCACGATCCTCGACGACCGCATGGCTGTGCGCCGGGAGCGTACCTCCCGGCGCACAAACGCATCTATTGTACTCAGCCGCGCCCGGTGTAGTTCGGGGCCTCGACGGTCATGGTGATGTCGTGCGGGTGGCTCTCCTTGAGGCCCGCCGCGGTGATCTGCACGAACTGCGCGTTCTGCAGGTGCTCGATGTTCTGCGAGCCGGTGTAGCCCATGGCCGCGCGCAGGCCGCCGACGAGCTGGTGGATCACCTGGTTGACCGGACCGCGGAACGGGACGCGGCCCTCGATGCCCTCGGGGACCAGCTTGTCCTCGGCGAGCACGTCGTCCTGGAAGTAGCGGTCCTTGGAGTACGACTTGGCCTGACCGCGGCCCTGCATCGCGCCGAGCGAGCCCATGCCGCGGTAGGCCTTGAACTGCTTGCCGTTGACCAGCACCAGATCGCCGGGCGACTCGGCGGTGCCCGCGAGCAGCGAGCCGAGCATCACGGTCGAGGCGCCCGCGGCGATGGCCTTGGCGACGTCACCGGAGTACTGCACGCCGCCGTCGGCGATCACCGGCACACCGGCGGGCTTGCACGCGGCAACGGCCTCGAGGATCGCGGTGATCTGCGGCGCGCCGACACCGGCCACGACCCGGGTGGTGCAGATGGAGCCGGGACCGACACCCACCTTGACAGCGTCGACGCCCGCCTCGACGAGCGCCGCGGCGCCCGCGCGGGTGGCGACGTTGCCGCCGACGATCTGGATGCGATCGCCCACCTCGGCCTTCACCTTGGAGACCATCTGCAGCACCTGCGACTGGTGGCCGTGCGCGGTGTCGACGATCAGCACGTCGACCCCGGCGTCGGCCAGCGTCATCGCGCGCGACCAGGAGTCCTGGCCGACGCCGATCGCGGCGCCGACCAGCAGGCGGCCGTCGCGGTCCTTGGTGGCGTTCGGGTACTGATCGGTCTTGACGAAGTCCTTGACCGTGATCAGGCCGCGCAGGCGGCCGTTGCCGTCGACGATCGGCAGCTTCTCGATCTTGTGGCGGCGCAGCAGCCCCAGCGCGGCCTCGGCGGTGACGCCCTCCTGGGCGGTGATCAACGGCGCCTTGGTCATCACCTCGTCGACGCGGCGATCCTGGTCGACCTCGAAGCGCATGTCGCGGTTGGTGATGATGCCCACCAGCGCGCCGGTCTCGTCCACCACGGGCAGGCCCGAGATGCGGAAGCGGGCGCACATGGCGTCGACCTCGGCGAGGGTGTCGGTGGGACGACAGGTGACCGGGTCGGTCACCATGCCCGCCTCCGAGCGCTTCACCGTCTCCACCTGGGCGGCCTGATCGGCGGCCGAGAGGTTGCGGTGCAGCACGCCCATACCGCCCGCACGCGCCATGGCGATGGCCATGCGCGCCTCGGTGACGGTGTCCATGGCCGAGCTCACCAGCGGCGTGCGCAGGGTGATCTCCCGGGTGAGCCTGCTGGAGGTCTCGACGGAACTGGGGATGAGATCCGAGGCGGCAGGCAGCAACAGCACGTCGTCGAACGTGAGGCCGAGCATGGCGATCTTGTTCGGATCGTCGCCACCCGTAGGAGGGCGCACCGCGATTCGTTCGCCCGACACGGGATTACTCATTCGGATCGACCCCTCCTGGTCGTCGGTAGCAACGTACGCCGAAAGCTGCGATGCGACGGTGCTGAGCGGAAAAGATTGATGGTCGGTGAGAACAAGCTCGCCGATGCCTGCATTCCATGGTATCCGGCGGGCGAACACGCCTGCGAAGTGAGGCCCGTGGCAAAACTTGCCCGGTGCATCGCTGGCGCAGACCACCAAGTACTGCGTACCGTGGGGATGTGCGTGACCATCTACCACCTGGCCTGCCGCCGGATCCCTTCGCCGGAGACCCCTCCGACCCGTCCGCCGCGCTCGATGCCATCGAGCCCGGTGAGCCGCTGGATCCTCATGAGCGCCTCGCGGTCGAGGAAGATCTCGCCGACCTCGCCGTCTACGAAGCCCTGCTGGCCCATCGCGGGATCCGCGGGCTCGTCGTCAGCTGTGAGGATTGTCGGCAAGATCACTACCACGACTGGGACATGCTGCGGGCGAACCTGCTCCAGCTACTCGTCGACGGCACCGTCCGTCCGCACGAGCCCGCCTACGACCCGACGCCCGAGGCGTACGTCACGTGGGACTACTGCCGCGGCTACGCCGACGCGTCGATGAACGAGGCGTTCCACGGCGACGGGTTCGACGGCTTCGACAACTGAGCCGCCCGCACGGCGCCGCTTCTCCCGCCCCGGTCACGCGTGCGCGGGTCACGACGCGACGACCATCCGGGCAACGCGAAAGGCCCCGAACCTGAACGGTTCGGGGCCTTTCGCGTCGAGTGCTAGGGCGAGGGCACGCCCGGGGGCACCGGCAGGATGGTGACCGGCGGGATCGGCATCGTCGGCGGCAGCTGCTGCGACGTCGGAGCCACCGTCGGCACGGTGACCGGCGGTGGTTCGGCGATGGTCGTCGGCGCCGTCGGGACGGTGACCGGCGGCGGAGTCGTCGGGACCGTGGTCACCGGCGGCTGCGTCGGCTCGGTCGGCTCCGGCGCGATCGGCTTGGTCTCCGGACCCGGCGTCTGCATGATCACCGGCGGCTCGGACGGATCGGCGGTGCCCGAACCGGGGTTGGTCGGGGCCACCGGCGCGGTCGAGCCGGGATTGGCGGGCGACGGGCTCGCCGGGGACGGCGAACTCGGCTTGGTCTGGCCCGGGGTCGTCGGCGCCGGCGTCGGGAGCTGCGCGGCGATCTCGGGCGCCTTCACGGCGAGCTGATCACGCAGCAGGTTCCAGCGCGCGATCAGATCCTCGCGCTTACCCTTGTCGTCGACCTGGCTGGCGGTGGCGGACGCCTGTTCCAGCCGGGCCCGCGCCTGCTCCGGGTTGCCGGAGTCGAGCAGATTCTGCGCGGCCACCAGATCGTCGTCGGCATGCTGCACGACCGTCGACTGGGCCTGTTCGCTGAACACGACCTCCTTGACCCGCCACAGCGGATCGCCGGGTGCCGCGCTGTAGGAGAACGCTGTGAGACCACCGAAGACCACGGCCAGTGCCGCGGCGGCCCCGAGCAGGGGCCTGACCAGCCGTAGACGTCCGCGCGAGGATGCTCCGACTCGAACCTGCCGCGCGCCGATCTCCTGATTGACCGCCGCGAAGACGGTATCCAGATCAGGACCTGCCGGCATCGGCTCGGCCAGCAGGTCGGCCCGCCAATCGGCAAGCAACGACGCCAGCTGGAACTCCTCGGGGCTGTCGGTACGGACCGGTCCGTCGCTCGCGATCGCGTCGATCAGCGCATCGTCGCTGCGCACCGCCGCAATGTCGACCGGACCGGAATCACCGGCATCCTCGGCGGCGTAGGGACCGCTGTCGTGCGACCCACGCCAAACCTTCCGGTCGCCTCGACCGCGCTCGCCATCCCTAGCCATACATTTCACCTGCCCTCGCCACTTGTGACTTCAGTTTCGCGAGTGCCCTGTGCTGGGCTACCCGTATCGCCCCCGCCGTGCTGCCCACGGCGACTGCGGTTTCCTCTGCTGACAGACCCATGACCAGACGCAGGATCAGGATTTCCCGATGTTTCTCGGGGAGCGTGGCCAGCAGAGTGTTCATCTGCCTGCTCGTCTCCGAGTCGAGAGCTCGCTGCTCCGGTCCCTGGTCGGTGGATATGACATCTGGTACTTCGGCCATCGCCTCCGCCTTGTTACGGGCGGCGTTGCGATGGGCGTCGGCGACCTTGTGCGAAGCGATGCCGTACACGAAGGCCATGAAGGGCCGCCCCTGATCCTGATAGCGGGGCAGGGCGGTCATCACAGCCAGACAGACCTCTTGCGCAACATCATCCGCGGAGAGCTGCCCGCGCTCCGCGGCTCCGATCCTGGCTCGGCAGTAGCGGACTACCAGCGGCCGGATCAGTTCCAGTACCTGAGCTAAAGCGGTCCTGTCGCCCTGCGCAGCCGCAGCGACGGCGAGGTCCAACTCTTCGCCCATATGCGTCATCGTCAGAGATTTTCCTGGCGTTACGAGTGGCGCGGTCCGATGTGACCGAGCTTCCACCGAAGTGGCGGAACGGAACTAACAATAGCGACCCCGAGATCACCCGCGAGCGGGCCTGGTCCCTTCTAGGGGAGCTCTCAGGAAGATCACTTGGGTGGGTCAGCGCGACGGCGCGGCGAAATCCCCGCCCATGGCCCGGATGCGGGCGGCGTGATCTGCGGCTTCGCGCGCGGCGACCTGCGCGGCGGCCGGTTCGGCCACGCCGGCGCGCAGCATCGCGGCCGCCCAGCGCAGCGGCAGCAGGCCGTGCTCGCGGCAGGCGAGATCGACCGCGTCGGCGAGCTCGGCCGCGCGCGCGAGGTCACCGGACGCCGCGGTGGCCGCGGCGACCAGCAGCGCCGACTTCACCCGGTGCCGTACCGATGTCAGTGCGGCGGCCAGCTCGGCCGCCCGCTCGGCGTCGGCCAGCGCGGGCGCGGCCGCGCCCCCGGCGAGCGCGGTCTCCGCGCGCACCCAGTGCCACCGCACCGCGCAGCGATCCGGCGCGTCGACCAGCAGCGGTTCCACCCGGCCGAGCAGGCGGTGCGCGAGGGCGAGCCTGCCGGTGCCGAGCGCGTCGGCGGCGAGCCCGGTGAGCGCGTCGGCCATGGCCTCGGCCCCGGCGGAGCCGGTGGCGGCCCTGGCCGACGCGGCCGCGCGCCCGTCGAGGGTCGCGGCCGCGGCGTGACCGCCGAGCTGGCGCACGAGGGAACCGTGGGTACTCGCGGCGAGCGAGCGCAGGGCGGGGTCGATCCGGGTTCTGGCGAGGATCGACAGGTCGGCTCTGGCGGCGGCGTAGTGACCCTGGGCACCGAGCGCGACGGCGCGCTGCCATCGTTGTCCAGGGGTCGCGGGTTCCGGCAACTCCGCAGCGGACCGGCCGGGGGTGGGCCCGAAAGCTGTCGAAACGAGTATTTCGGAACCGATATCCGCGGGTGAAGCCGTTGTCTGCACGCCGAGACTGTAGCCGCCACCGCGCCGCGGCCGTTCTCGTGATATGTCCCAGTCGTCCGCCATCAGCAACCGGTCAGCTTTTCTCCGGGGCCCCGATGTTGCCATCAGGTAAATCTCCGACCGTAGGCGCCTCTACCGCAATGTTTCGAATTCACATGCGTTTCGCGCAATTAACCTCGGCGCCCCGTTTCCGCCATCTGCGCGGTCCTCGACGCCGACGGGGGTTGTGACCCGCACCACCCGTCCCGCGGGCCGTTCACCAGGCCGTACACCGGCTATGAGCGCGCGACCTGGGAAAACCACGGAACCGAGGGACACCGCACATGGACCGACCCATAGCCAACCGAACAGTATGGACGAATCGGAAGTGAAATGTAAACAGTTCGCAGGTTAAATTTCAGCGTTGTGGATTTGCGGAATCAGTGCGCGGAACTATTGACGGAATTTCCCGCCTGCACCTAACGTAGCTCATCGCCGGGGTCGGCGCCGCGCGAAATTGCAGCGACCACCTCAAGGCGCACCGTCAGGCACCGTCGAGCCGGCCACCGCACCAGGTGGCGCGAAGACCTGCCGCACCACGTCGCTCGACAACGCTGACGAGCTCGCACCACAAGGAGTTCACATGCCCATGCCCACCCACCTCCCCGGTCCGAACGCCGACGTCTGGGATTGGCAGATGCGTGGCTCGTGCCGCGGTCAGGACTCCGCCGTCTTCTTCCACCCCGACGGCGAGCGTGGCCGTGCCCGCACCGCGCGCGAGATGCGCGCCAAGGAGATCTGCCGGGCCTGCCCCGTGCTGATGCAGTGCCGCACCCATGCCCTCAAGGTCAGCGAGCCGTACGGCATCTGGGGCGGGATGTCGGAGACCGAGCGGGAGATGCACGCGCGCCGCAACCGGCGCCGCATGGCCGTGTAGATAGCTCGGCAAATCAAATCCCATCCGCCCGGCGTGGCGTGCCGAATCTCTAGCAAACAGCTGGCACGCGATCCAAAGGCACCCCGGGCGAAGGGAGGTCATAGCCGCGGGCTACATTCGTGACCGATGACACAGAATGGGTTCCGAAGCGAAGCCTTCCCACCGAGCGTGGATTCTGCGGTTACCGCACGCGCGGCCGAAGGAGTCGAGCTAGCTGCACTGTTGGAACGATGCGGCATGTCCGACCAGCAAGCCTTTGCCGAACTGTACGACCGGACGTCCGCACGCGTCTTCGGCCTGATCCTCCGGGTCCTCCACGACCCCGGATACGCGGAGGAGACCACGCAAGAGGTCTATCTCCAGATCTGGCGCACCGCAACGAGTTTCGACCCCACCAAGGGGTCTGCGGTGACCTGGCTGATGACGCTGGCACACCGACGGGCGGTCGACCGGGTTCGCGCCGAGCAAGCCCACACCCAGCGCGAGGTCGCGTACGGGGTCCGGGTGCTCGGCAACGAATTCGACGAGGTCACGGAGGAGGTGGAACGCAGACTCGAACAACAGGCCGTCCAGCGCGGGCTCTCGACACTGACCGAGACCCAACGCGAGGCGATCTCGCTCGCCTACTACGGCGGGCGCACCTACGCGGAGGTAGCTCAGCACCTCGGCATTGGGTTACCGACCGTTAAGTCCCGTATACGGGACGGATTGACACGACTGAAGAAAAGTTTGGGGGTGACGTGAGATGAACGAAGCCCAGATCGATCTCGCGCACACCGTCGCGCTCGGATTGATCGACGACGAAGACCATCACGCCATTCAGACCATCATCGACAACGAAGACCCCACCCTCTGTTCCGATTTCCGGCGAGAGCTCCGCGGCACCCGCGAGGTTCTCGCCGTGATCGGAGCGAGTACCCCGACCCCGCCGCCGCCCTCCCTGCGCGCGCGCCTGCTGGCCGCGATCGAGGCCGAGGAGCCCCCGGTAGCGAGCTAGCCCACACCACAAAGGCCCCCGAACCGCAGTGCGGTCCAGGGGCCTTCGTCGTGCGTTGCGTCAGTGCGCGTGCCCGTGGTGGCCGTGGTCGTCGGCCTCTTCCTCGGGCTTGTCCACGACGGCGCTCTCGGTGGTCAGGATCATCCGCGCGACCGAGGCGGCGTTCACCACGGCGGAGCGGGTCACCTTGACCGGATCGACGACACCGTCGGTGAGCAGGTCACCGTAGGCGAGGGTGGCGGCGTTGAAGCCGTCCTTGCCCTCGGCGACCTTGCTGACCACGACGGCGCCGTCGACGCCGGCGTTGGTGGCGATCCAGAACAGCGGCGCCTCGAGGCCCTTGCGGACGACCTCGACGCCGATGCGCTGGTCGCCGGTCAGCGAGTCACGCAGCTCGGTCAGCGCGGTCGCGGCCTGCGCCAGGGCGGTGCCGCCACCGGGGACGATGCCCTCCTCGACCGCGGCCTTGGCGGCGGCGACCGCGTCGTCGACGCGGTACTTGCGCTCCTTGAGCGCGGTCTCGGTGGCCGCGCCGACGCGGATCACCGCGACGCCGCCGGCCAGCTTGGCGAGGCGCTCCTCGAGCTTCTCGCGGTCCCAGTCGGAGTCGGTGGCCTCGATCTCGCGGCGCAGCTGCGCGCCACGGGCCGCGATGTCCTCCGCGCTGCCCGCACCGTCGATGATGACGGTCTCGTCCTTGGTGACCACCACGCGCCGGGCCTGGCCCAGCTGCTCGATGGTCGCCTCGCGCAGGGTGATGCCGAGATCGGGGTTGATCACGGTGCCACCGGTGACGACGGCCAGGTCGTCGAGGAACGCCTTGCGGCGGTCGCCGAAGAACGGCGCCTTGACCGCGACGGCCTTGATCGTCTTGCGGATGGAGTTGACCACCAGGGTGGACAGCGCCTCGCCCTCGACGTCCTCGGCGATGATCAGCACGGCCTTGCCGGACTCGGCGATCTTCTCGAGCAGCGGCAGCAGGTCGGGCAGCGAGCTGATCTTGTCGCGGTGCAGCAGGACGTAGGTGTCCTCCAGCACGGCCTGCTGGGTCTCGGGATCGGTCTGGAAGTAGGGCGAGAGGTAGCCCTTGTCGAACTGCACGCCCTCGGTGACGACGAGCTCGGTGTGCGTGCTCGACGACTCCTCGACGGTGACGACGCCGTCCTTGCCGACGGTGGTCAGCGCCTTGCCGACCATCTCGCCGATCTCCTCGTCGCGCGAGGAGACGGTGGCGACCTGGGCGATGGCCTGTTCACCGGAGACCGGGGTGGCCGCGGCGAGCAGCACCTCCGACACCTTCTCCGAGGCCAGCGCGATGCCCTGGCCGAGCGAGATCGGGTTGGCGCCCGCTGCGACGTTCTTCAGGCCGGCGCGCACGAACGCCTGGGCCAGCACGGTGGCGGTGGTGGTGCCGTCGCCCGCGACGTCGTTGGTCTTGGTGGCGACGCTCTTGACGAGCTGGGCGCCGAGGTTCTCGAAGGGGTCCTCGAGGTCGATGTCACGCGCGATGGTGACACCGTCGTTGGTCACGGTCGGGCCACCGAAGGCCTTGGCCAGCACGACGTGGCGGCCACGGGGACCGAGGGTCACCTTGACGGCGTCGGCGAGCTTGTCGACACCGCGTTCCAGAGCCCGGCGAGCCTTCTCGTCGAACTCGATCTGCTTTGCCATAAAGGATTCAGCTCCTGTGTCTGATTGCGGCGTTCCCCAGCCCCTACGTGGTCACGCAAGCTACCGCCTCCGGGGCCTGACGCTCACGCCGCGGGTGAGAACGCAATCCGCCCCGGGTCGCTGGACGACGCCGGGGCGGAACGCGAATGCGGCGTTGGCCTACTTGGTGACGACGGCCAGGATGTCGCGCGCCGAGAGGATGAGGTACTCCCCACCCTGGTACTTGATCTCGGTGCCGCCGTACTTGCTGTAGATGACGACGTCGCCTTCCTTGACGTCGACGGGGATGCGGTCACCCTTGTCGGTGATCCGGCCCTCGCCGACGGCGATGACGGTGCCCTCCTGCGGCTTCTCCTTGGCCGTGTCCGGGATGACCAGGCCGGAGGCCGTCGTCGTCTCGGCCTCGTTGGCCTGGACGAGGATCTTGTCCTCGAGCGGCTTGATGTTCACGCTCGCCACGTTGAGCCCTCCACTTTCAGGGAATTCGGTCGTCCGGAACTGTTGTCCCGGACCGGGTTTCGGTCAGCTTGCGACTCTGCGCGTCAGCCCCGTCGTCGCGGGTGCCGGGACCCGAAGCCCAGTAGTCGATGGCACAAGCACAGCTACACAGTGCCGACTAGCACTCTATACGCGAGAGTGCCAGCGCTCAAGGCCGGGTTCTGCCAATGTCGCGTTTTCGACACGCCCACACTGGACAGTGATCTTCACTTCGCCTGCCAAAATCTGTAACGTTCGCATAACAGGCTGTGAAAGGATATGTACAACGTTCCATTCGAGATGGTCGGCATCACAGAACCATCCGCTCGAAGGGAGGTGAACATGCGAACATCCCTCGGCATCTCCGCCGGGAACGAGGTGGTGTGCTCAGCACTGGTCGCCACCGGGCCCGCCGGTGAGCAGCACTTCGACTACCGGGTCGTGTCCGCCGACGCGGCACACTCCGATCTCGGCGATCTCGTGTCGTCCTCGATCGAGCTGATGACGACCCAGTTACCCGTCTCCCAGAGCGCGGGCCTCGGCGAACCACTCGGCCGCTACTCCGGCGCGCACCGCAGAGCCGAAGCAGCCCGTTCGCGGCCGCCGACCAGCGTCGCCGTCGCCTACCGGAACAGGGAACAGGCGCAGGCCATCCGCGCGGCCACCACCCGGCATCGTGATCTGCGGCTGGTGCCCGAGGGCACCGCCGCCATGACCTATCTGCGCGACACCGGCCTGCTCGACCGGTACTCCACCGTCGCCGTCATCGACCTGGGCGCGACCGGCCTCACCGTCAGCGTCGTCGACTTCGCCGACACCGCGATCCTGCACACCGAGCGCACGCCGACGCTGAGCGGCAACGCCATCGACGAGCTGATCTACCACCACCTCGTCGACCTGCACTACGCCCGGCGCGGCACCAGGCCCAACCGCGGCACCCTCACCAACCGGGGCAGGGCCGCCAAGGAACACCTCTCGGTCGCGCCCGCGGTCACCATCGACCACGTGGCCGGGCAGCCGCTCAAGCTCACCCGCTCCGACTTCGAGGAGCTCATCGGCGGGCTGCTGCGCAACATCGCGCTGTTCGCCGGCTCGGTGTTCACCCGTGCCCCGAAGTATCCGGAGGCCGTCGCGGTGATCGGTGGGTGCGCCAACATCCCCGCCGTCGTCGACACGCTGCAGGCCCGGCTCGACGTGCCCGTGGTCACCGTGCCCGATCCGGAGGCCGTGATCGCCAAGGGCGCGGCGCTGGTCGCCGACGCCTCGGCGCCGTCCGCGTTACAGGCCGCCGCCCTCGGTGACTCGCCGAACGGCACGTTCACCAAGGTGGCCGGGACGCTGGCCGGCGCCGTCGTGGTCGTCGGCCTGGTGATCGGCTATGGCGTGCAGGCCATCTCGCCCGACACCCCCGATGTCACGCCCGCGGGCACCAGCAGCACCGTGCGGCAGCCGCCGCTGCCCGTCGTCCCGCAACTGCCGCCCTCCAGTCAGTCGAACCGGGAGAGCAGCGACCGCACCGGCGTCACCGTCGCCCCGCCGACCACGGAGGCGGCGACCACTCCCCCGACGACGCAACCATCCACCACACCGTCACCCTCGACGACGACACCGAGCCCGAGCGGGCCGACCTCGTCGACGGCGCCCTCCCTGCGGCCCGATCCGAATCTGCCGGAGATCCCGTACCCCGAGTCGCCCCTGGGGCCGCTGAACAGCGGCTCCGCGGGCGGCCAGCAGCGTCCCTCGACGCCGAACACCTCCCCCACCCAGCGACCCTCCCGCGGCGGTCTGCCGATCCCGCCCGCCGCGTCAGTGCCGAACTCGGCACCCCTGCAGCTGGCCGATTGACCTAGCCGCGCAGGGCGCTCACCGACACCGGCAGACCCGGATCGGTGGCCACCGTCAGCTCCGCGGGCTGCGCGCCCGCCGCGATCACATGCGCGCCGAGCGCCGCGATCATCACCCCGTTGTCCGTGCACAGCCGCGGCTTGGGCACGCGCAGGGTCAATCCGGCCGCGGCACACCGCTCCTCGGCGAGCGAGCGGATGCGCGAGTTGGCGGTGGCGCCGCCGCCGAGGACGATCGTGTCGACCCCCTCGTCGGTCGCGGCGCGCACGGCCTTCATGGTGAGCACATCGGCCACCGCCTCCTGGAAGGACGCGGCGATATCCGGAATCGGCAACTGGTCGGGGCCGATGCCCTGCCGCTGCGCGGCCTCCACGTAGCGGGCGACCGCGGTCTTGAGGCCGGAGAAGGAGAAGTCGTAGCGGGCGTCGCGCGGACCGGTCATGCCGCGCGGGAACGCGATCGCGTTCGGGTCGCCGTCGGCGGCGGCCGCGTCCAGGAACGGACCACCGGGGTAGCCGAGGCCGAGCAGCCGGGCGACCTTGTCGAAGGCCTCCCCCGCGGCGTCGTCGACGGTGCTGCCGAGTTCGGTGATCGGCTGCCCGAGGTCGGTGACCCGCAGCAGGTGGGTGTGGCCGCCGGAGACCAGCAGCGCCACCGCGGGCGGCAGCGGCCCGTGTTCGAGCGTGTCCACCGCGACGTGCCCGCCGAGGTGGTTGAGCGCGTAGAACGGCACGTCCCAGGCCGCCGCGTAGGCCTTGGCCGCGGCGACGCCAACCAGCAGCGCACCGGCCAGGCCTGGTCCGATGGTGACGGCGAGCGCGTCGGGCTTGCTGATCCCGGCCGCGGCCAGCGCCCTGCGCATGGCGGGCACGATCGCCTCGAGATGCGCGCGCGAGGCGATCTCGGGGACCACGCCGCCGAAGCGGGCGTGCTGGTCGACGCTGGAGGCCACCTCGTCGGCGAGGAGTTCGAGCGTGCCGTCCTCGTGCCGCCGGACGATGCCGACTCCGGTTTCGTCGCAGGAGCTTTCGATGCCCATGACGATCACGACAGCACCTCGTCCTGCCTGTCGCGCGCGGCCCATTCGTCGGCCGCGGCGGTGAGTTCCGGGCGCCGCATGGTGTAGGCGTCGGCGCCGCTGGGGTGGTAGTAGTTCTTGCGCAGCCCGATGATGTGGAAGCCGTGCTTGGCGTAGAGCGCGATGGCGGGCGCGTTGTCGGTGCGCACCTCGAGGAACACCGGTCCGCCGCGCTCGGCCGCCGTCGCGAGCAGCGCCTCCAGCAGCAACGTGCCGACGCCGCCGCGATGGCACTCCGGGTCGACGCCGATGGTGTGCACCTCGGCCTCGGGATGGGCGGCGTCACCGAGCAGCGCGATGCCCGCGTAGCCGACCATCCTGCCCTCGGCGTCGCGGGCGGTGATGTAGCGGTTGTGCGCGCCGGCCAGCTCGGAGCGGAACGACACCGCCTGCCAGGGGTCGTCCTCGGGGAACAGCAGCTGCTCGAGCTCGACACAGCGGTCGATGTCGAGCACCGTCATCGGTGCGATCCGGTATCCGGACACGGCGCTCACGCTCCGGTCCGGTCGAGGGTGCGGAAGCTGTTCTCCACCGCGTCCGGCCTGCGCAGGTACAGCGGGACCAGCGGCTCGGGCACGACCCCGGCGAGCAGCGCCGGTGCGGCGACGGTCACCAGACCGGCGGGCGAGGGCGTCTCGGCGGGCAGTACCGGCAGATCGAAGTAGTCCACGTGCGCGGCCGATCCGGCGATCGCCACGGCGTCGCCGAGCGGCACCTCCGCGGGCTTGCAGACCTCGGGACCGGCGACCCTGGCGCCGTGCAGGTAGCGGGCCCAGTAGACCTCGCGCCTGCGCGCGTCGGTGACCACGAGCAGCTCACCCGGGTCGCGCTGTTCGCCCGCGGCCGCGGCGGCGATCGCGTCGAGACTGCAGACGCCGTGCACGGGCAGCCCGAGCGCGTCACCGAAGGCGGCGGCGGTGGCCATCCCGACCCGGAGGCCGGTGAACGGGCCCGGCCCGATCCCCACGACCAGCGCGTCGAGTTCGTCGCGGCGCACCTCGGCTTCGGCGAGGCATTCCAGGATCTGCGGGGTGAGCACTTCGGCGTGGGCGCGGGCGTCGACCTTCACGCGGGCAGCGAGCGTCGCCACGGCGGGCCGGGCGTCCGCGTCGGCGGCAGGTGACAGGTGCACCAATCCCGCTGTAACGGCGGGCGTCGCGGTGTCGACTGCTAGTACGAGCATGATTGTCTCAACAATACCGGGTGGTATCCGCGCTCGGCGCGCCACTGTGCCACGGGCACGGCGGCTTATTCGATCCACTCCCAGATGGCCGTGCGCACATCGGATTCCGGCTCCCGGGCGAGTCGCACCCGCAGGTGCCGCTCGGCGAGGTGTTCCACGACACCCTTGCCCCACTCCACGACGACGACCGCGTGATGCAGGTCGGTGTCGAGGTCGAGGGCGTCGAGTTCGTCCAGGTCACCGGCGAGCCGATACGCGTCGACGTGCACCAGCGGCACCCCCGGCGAACCATCGGGCCGCTGCCCGGCGCGGTGCGCCCTGGCGATGATGAACGTCGGCGAGCTGACCCGCCCCTCGACCCCGAGCCCGGCGGCGATTCCCCTGGTCAGCGCGGTCTTCCCGGCGCCGAGCGGGCCGTCGAGCACCACCAGGTCGCCCGCGCGCAGGTTGCGGGCCAGTTCGCGGCCGAAGGCCTCGGTGTCCTCGACCGTGGCCAGGACGCGCTGCTGTGGCTCAACCACCGATGACCTCCTCCGCGGCGCGCGGGTCGCCGAAACCGGCACGGGCGAGCAACCGCTCCACCGCGTCGAGGGTGCGTTCCGGGTACTGCAGGTGCGGCATGTGCGCGGCCTCCGACATCCGCACCAGTTCGCTGCCGGGCAGCGCGGCGGCCAGCGCGCGGGAGTTGCGGAACGGGATCACCATGTCGTGCGTGCCGCCGAGGATCAGCACCGGCAGCGGGGCCAGCACCGCGAGCGCGGCCGACTCGTCGTGCAGCTCAATCGCTTTCAGGAACTTCTCGATGGTCGCGACCGGGGTGCGGTCGATCATCATCGTGGTGAACCGCGACAGCGTCGGGCTCACCGGCCCGTGGAACGAGCTCACGTGCAGGAACGGCGTCACGATCTGTTTGCTGGCGCTGCGGCTCACCTGCACGACGGCGGGCGCCGTACGCGCCGCGAGCCGGAAGCCGTCGATCGCGGGGTTGCGCAGCAGCTGCGGGAGCCCGGCCGAGGTCACCTCGGCCGCCGTGGTGCAGAACAGCCCGACGCCGACCACGCGGGCGGCGAACAGTTCCGGGAACCGCGCGGCGGCGGCCAGCACGGCCATCCCGCCCAGCGAGTGCCCGATCAGCACCACCGGCCCGCGCGGCGCGCATTCACGCAGCACGGCGGCGACGTCGTGGCCGAGCTGCTGCACCGTGCAGCTGTCGGTGGTCGGGGTGCCGGAGCGGCCGTGCCCGCGCTGGTCGAACAAGACCATCCGGATCCGGTCGCCGTAGCGCGCGGCGAGGTCGCGGCGCTGGAAGTGGAACGACTCCATGCTGTTGCAGAAGCCGTGCACGAACACGATCGTCAGCTCGGCGGCATCGGTGCCGTAGGTGCGGGTGGCCAGCGACACACCGTCGTCGGCGAACACCACACCCGGCTGGTCCTCGTCGATCAGCGCGAAGTTCTCGTCGCGGTACTCGTCTCGCTCGGCGGGCCAGAGCACCCGCGCACCCATCCGGCGCAGCGTGTGGGTCACCGCCAGCGCGCCGAGCACGCCCGCGGTGGCCAGCCCGCCGCGCCGGAGCACCTTCGCACGCCTCATCGGCCGGCCCCCACATAGCGGCGGACCGCGCGGCCACGGGGCGAGCACACGATCTCGTAGTCGATGGTGTCGAGCAGCCGGGCCCAGTCGAGCGCGCGGGGGTGGCCGGCGCCGCCGCCGAAGAGCACCGCCTTGTCGCCGGGGCGCACGCCGCCGACGTTGTCGCCGAGGTCGACCATGAACTGGTCCATGCACACCCGGCCGACGTTGCGGTGCCTGGTGCCGCCCAGCCACACCTCGAAACGTCCACTGAGCGAACGGAACACACCGTCGGCGTAGCCCGCGGGGACCAGCGCCACGGTGGTGTCGCGCGGCGCGATCCAGCGGTGCCCGTACGACACGCCCTGCCCGGCGGCGACCGACTTCACCAGGGTGACCTCGGCCTGCAGCGTCATCGCCGGCCGCAGCCCGAATTCGCCCAGCTCGGGGATCGGCGACAGCCCGTAGACGGCGATGCCAGGGCGCACCAGATCGAAGTGCAGGTCTGGTCGGGTGAGCGTGGCCGCGGAGTTGGCCAAGTGGACCTGCTCGGGTTCCAGGCCGTGCTCCTTGGCCTGTGCGATCGCCTCGACGAACCGCTCCCGCTGCCGGTCCAGCATCGGGTGTTCCGGCTCGTCGGCGTGCGCGAGGTGGGAGAAGATCGCCCGGAAACGCACGACCTGCTCGTCGACCAGCGCGCGCAGCGCCCGCAGGACCTGCGGGTATTCCTCGACCGAGACCCCGTTGCGGTTCAGGCCGGTGTCGACCTTGAGCGAGACGGTCGCGGTGGTGCCGCTCGTCCTGGCGCCGCGCTCGACCGCGCGCAGCTGCGTGAGCGAGGACACCCCGATCTCGATGTCCGCGGCGATCGCGGCGGCGTAGTCGGCGTCGACGGTGTTGAGCCAGCACAGGATCGGCGCGGTGATCCCGGCGGCGCGCAGGGCCAGCGCCTCGGCGACGGTGGTGACCCCGAGCTCGGCGGCCCCGGCCCCCAGCGCGGCCCGCGCCACCTCGACCGCGCCGTGGTTGTAGCCGTCGGCCTTGACCACCGCCATCACCCCGGCGCCCTGCGCGAACTCCCGCAGCACGCGCACGTTGTGGGCAATGGCATCCAGGTCGATGACGGTTTCCACTTGCGCGTTCACGGCATAGATCCTGCCAGGACCCGCGCCCTTCCCGGTACCTGGGTCGGCGCGGGTCGGCCCTGTGCGCGGGTGCGAGGACGCCGATACGGCCTGCCGCGGAGCCCGGCCGGGATCAGTGGATCGGCCAAAAAATCCGCGGAAGCGGCCGGTACGGGTCGGCCGCGCTGGGCCCCCAGCGCGGACCGGGAGGGGTGCGAGTGTGGCCATGAGTCGGGTCGCTCAGCGCAGCCCGTCACGCCTTGGCGAGATCGCGGACGACGGGCCGGATGTGGGCGAGCAAGGGCGACGCCGAGATGGGCGCGGCGGCCGGCTCGCCCACGTAAGCGGCGAGGTCGGCGGCCAGGCTCGGACCCACCAGCCAGTCAGGCCTCGGCGAGCTCACGAAGGACACGGACAGCCGACCGGATGTGGGCGAGCAATGGGGAAGCGGAGATCGGCGCGGCGGCGGGTTCGCCCTCGTATGCGGCGAGGTTGGCCGCCAAGGCGTGGACCCGGGCGGCCGCAGCGGCCGACCATGCCGACGTGCGACCCGCCGCGAGCAGCGCCCCGAGGATGCCCGACAGCACGTCACCCGAGCCCGCGGTGGCTGCCCACGATCCTCGCGCGTCGTTGACCAGCGTCGGCTCCCCCGGCGCGGCGATGATCGTCGCGCGCCCCTTGAGCAGCACGGTCACCTGCCAGTCGTCGGCGAGCGCGCGGACCGCGGCCACCCGGTCCGGCCCCGGGTCGGCGCCGGTGAGCCGCGCGAACTCCCCGGCGTGCGGGGTCAGCACCGTCGGTGCGGTGCGGCCGCGGACGAGTCCCGGTTCGGCCGCGAGCAGCGTGAGCCCGTCGGCGTCGACCACCACCGGCAGCTCGGTGCCGAGCACTTCCGCGAGCCGATCGCGGGCCGCCGAGTCGGTGCCCGCGCCCGGCCCGAACACCCACGCCTGCACCCGACCGGCGTCCGAGAACGTCCGGCTGGCAACCACTTCGGGGAGTTTCGCGAGCACCTCGGCGTCGTCGCCCACGTACCGCACCATCCCGGAGGTCGCCGCCACCGCCGCCCCGGTGCTCAGCACACCCGCGCCGGGATACTTCGCACTGCCCGCGCACACCCCGACCACGCCCTGGGAGTACTTGTCGTCCGAGGCGCGCGGAACCGGCCACTGCGCCCCGATCGCCGCGGGCTCGAGCTGGGCCAGCTCCGGCTCCGGCAGCTGTAAACCGATCGGCACCAGCACGATTCGCCCGCAGTGCGGTGTCGCCAAGGCGTGCACCGGCTTGTACGCGCCGAACGCCACCGTCACCTCGGCCCGCACGGCGGGCCCGGACACCGCCCCGGTGTCCGGGTCGACGCCACTGGGCAGATCCGCCGCGATGATCGGGACATCCACCGCCGCAACGTGATCCGCGGCCTCGAGCCGCAGCGGCCCGTGACCGGAGATCCCCACGATCCCATCGATCACCAGGTCCACCGCGCCCAGCCGCTCGACGACCCGCCCGCCACACTTGCGCAGCGCCGCCAGCCCTTCCCGATGCGCGCGTTCGGGATTCAGCAGCACCGCGGATACCGCCACCCCGCGCCGCGCCAGCATCGACCCCGCCCACAGCGCGTCGCCGCCGTTGTCGCCGGAGCCGACCAGCAGGCCCACCGCCCGGCCGACCACCCCGCCGGTGGCCGAACGCAATTCGTCGGCCACCACCGTGGCCAGCCCGTACGCGGCTCGCCGCATCGGCAGCCCCGCGGGCACGCGGGTGAACAGTTCCGCCTCGGCCGCCCGTACCTCGTCGGCGGTGTAGTAGCCGCGCCGATCCGACATCGTCGCCTCCCGGGTCCCCGGCGCGGGCCACGACCGGCCCGCGATCGTTGGCAGACTACGCTCCACACCCATGTCGATGGTTCGTCACCGCGCCGCATCCGCCCGGGTTCTCGCCGGATTCGTCGTGGCCGCCACCCTGTTCGCCGCCGGCTGCTCCGGCGACGCGGACAACGCCGCGTCCACCACCACCCGCAAGCCGCGCCCGGTCAGCACCACGACCACGCAGACCGAGCACAAGCCGACCAACCTCACGGTCGAGGTGTCGGACATGAAGTACTCCCCCGCCGACGCCACCATCAAGGTCGGCCAGACCGTCACCTGGAAGTTCTCCGACAAGGCCCCGCACAACGTGCAGGGCATCGGCGACAAGGCGATGGGCATCAACAGCCCCATCATCGACAAGGGCGAATGGTCCTACACCTTCACCCAGCCCGGCACCTACCGCTACCTGTGCAGCCTGCACCCCGACATGCGCGGCACCATCACCGTCGAGTGAGACCTACTCGACGGTGACCGACTTGGCCAGGTTGCGCGGCTTGTCGACGTCGTAGCCGCGGGCCTGCGCCACCTCGGCGGCGAAGATCTGCAGCGGCACCGTCGACAGCAGCGGCTGGTACAACGTCGGCGCGGCCGGGATCTCGATGAGGTCGTCGGCGAACGGGCGCACCGTCTCGTCACCCTCCTCGGCGATCACGATGGTCCGCGCGCCGCGCGCCTGGATCTCGCGGATGTTGCTGAGCAGCTTCGAGTGCAGCACCGGCCTGCCCTTCGGCGAGGGCATCACCACGATCACCGGCAGGCCCTCCTCGATCAGCGCGATCGGGCCGTGCTTGAGCTCACCGGCCGCGAAGCCCTCGGCGTGCATGTACGCCAGTTCCTTGAGCTTGAGCGCGCCCTCGAGCGCCACCGGGTAGCCGACATGACGGCCGAGGAACAGCACCGTCGGCACGTGCGCCAGCTCGCGCGCGATGGCACGCACCTGCGAACCGGTCTCCAGCACCCGCGCGATCAGCTTCGGCATGGCCTCGAGCTCGGCGAACTCGCGGGCCACCTCGTCGGGGTACTTCACCCCGCGCGCCTGCGCCAGCGCCAGACCCACCAGGAAGTTCGCCGCCACCTGCGCGAGGAACGCCTTGGTCGAGGCGACGCCGATCTCCGGGCCGGTCCTGGTGTAGATCACCGCGTCGGACTCGCGCGGGATCTGCGCGCCGTTGGTGTTGCAGATCGCGAGCACGCGCGCCTTCTGCTCCTTGGCGTGGCGCACCGCTTCGAGCGTGTCAGCGGTCTCACCGGACTGCGAGATGGCCACGACCAGCGTCGACCGGTCCAGCACCGGGTCGCGGTAGCGGAACTCGCTGGCGAGTTCGACCTCCACCGGCACCCTGGTCCAGTGCTCGATCGCGTACTTGGCGAGCAGACCCGCGTGGTAGGAGCTGCCGCAGGCCACGACGAAGACCTTGTCGAACTCGCGCAGTTCCTGATCGGCGAGGCGCTGCTCGTCGAGCACGATCCGGCCGCCGTTCTCGTCGACGACGAAATGCCCGATCAGCGTGTCGGCGACCGCGGACGGCTGCTCCTCGATCTCCTTGAGCATGAAGTAGTCGTGGCCGCCCTTCTCGGCGGCGGCGAGGTCCCAGTCGATGGTGAACGGCCTGGTGACCACGCCCTCGGTGTTGCCCGCGAAATCGGTGACGGTGTACCCGTCGGCGGTGATCACCACGGCCTGGTTCTGCCCGAGCTCGACCGCCTCACGGGTGTGCTCGATGAACGCGGTGACATCGGAGGCGATGAACATCTCGCCCTGCCCGACCCCGACGACCAGCGGCGTCGACTGCCGCGCCGCGACGATCGTGCCCGGGTGATCGGCGTGGGTGAAGACCAGCGTGAACGCGCCCTCGAGCCGCTGCAGCACGGCCAGCGCGCTCGCCGTGAAGTCGCCCGCGGTGGGCCCTTCGGCGTAGGCGCGCGCGACCAGATGCACCGCGACCTCGGTGTCGGTGTCGCTGAGCAGCTCGACCCCGGCGTCCTCGAGCTCACGGCGCAGCGGCGCGAAGTTCTCGATGATGCCGTTGTGGACGACGGCCAGCTTGCCGCTCGCGTCCCGGTGCGGGTGCGCGTTCCGGTCGGTCGGCGCGCCGTGGGTGGCCCACCGGGTGTGTCCCATGCCGCTGGTGCCCGCGAACCGGTCGGCCCCGGCCGCGTCCAGCTCCGCTTCCAGATTGGCGAGCTTGCCCGCCTTGCGCTCGATCGCGATCGACCCGTTCCCGTCGAGGATCGCGACCCCCGCCGAGTCGTATCCGCGATACTCCATGCGTCGCAACGCGTCGACGACAACGCCGAGCGCGTCCCGGTACCCGACGTAGCCCACGATTCCGCACATGGTGGTCCAGCCTAGCGATATGGGCTGGATCTCGCCGGGGCGGTGTAGGTGTCCGCGGCGAACCGATCCGATACCCTTCTCTCCGTGTCGGTGTCGGTGAAGTCGCTCCTCAGCGCCCTGTCCGTGCGTGGTCCCCACCGGGTGCTGCGCGGAAATCTGGGGATCGCTGGCCAGCCGGGCGTGGTGTACACGCCCGAATCCGGGTCGAATCTGCCCGCCGTCGCGTTCGCGCACGGCTGGCTGACCAGCTCGGAGAACTACAAGAGCCTGCTCGAACACGTCGCGTCCTGGGGTTTCGTCGTCGCCGCCCCCGACACCGAGCGCGGCCCGATCCCCTCGCACCTAGACCTCGCCAGCGACCTGCTCACCACGCTCGACATCGTCAGCAAGGTGCGCCTCGGCGACGGCACGATCAGCGTGCACCCCGACCGCCTCGCCCTGGCCGGCCACGGCATGGGCGCCGGCGCCGCGGTCATCGCGGCCGCCCAGCGCCGCGTCGCCGCCGTCACCGCCCTGTTCCCCGCCCCCACCTCCCCCGCCGCGGAGAACATCGCCGCCGACCTCGACACCCCCGGCCTCATCCTGGCCGGCGAGCTCGACCTCGACTCCACCAACTCCAACGCGCGCGCCCTCGCCACCGCCTGGTCCGGCCCCTCGCTCCTGCGCACCGTCGACGGCGCCACCCACACCGGCATCATCGAGGGCCGCCGCCTCTTCGCCGCCCTCGGCGCGGGCCGCTACGAACACAAAACCGAGAAGACCACCCGCGCGGTCCTCACCGGCTACCTCCTCCACACCCTCACCGCCGACAAGACCTACGCCCCCTTCACCGACCCCGAATCGACCATCCCCCACACCACCCTGGTCGACCCGACGGCCCCGGTCGAAGAAGCCACCCCGAAACTCTCCCTCGGCACCGTCGCCAAACTCATCCGGGGCTGATCACGCACGAATGTTCCCCCGCCAGCGCAACGCTCGACGCATTCGTCGGCCTACCTGAACCGCTTGCGGCCGTAGGTGCGGCCGATCGCACCCCTGCCTAGTATGTAGCCCACGCTATGCGGTGAGCGAGACGAAGGGGAGGGGTTCCGATGGGCGGTCACGTGACGGTCGATCCGACGCAGCTACGCAAACTCGGGGGGAATCTGACCAGTTCAGGGGACAAGATCAAGACCCTGAACAAGGACATCAAGGGGTGGTCGTTCACCGCCGCGCAGGCGGGGCGGGCCTACGGAGACGAGGGCACGAAGTTCGGTGCCGAGATCGTGAACATCGGTGCGTGGCTGACTCATTGGGAGACGGCCATGACCAAGACGGGGAGCGCGTACACCACCAGCGCGAACACGTACGCCTCGGTGGATGATGCGAACGTCACGAAGATCACCGCTGTTGGGGTGAGTCTCTGATGGGCTGGACCGCCGATGAGACGGGTGTTGTCAAAGACGGCGAGGTCAATACCGACTGGGAGCACAACGTCTCAGGCTCGGTGGGAAATGCCGACAAGATCCTCTCCGAGGGCGTGAACGGTCTCGAATACTTCAAGTACTACCTACCGCTCTACAAGCGCTGCTTCGATGAACACCAGCTCGGTCGCGCCGATATCGCAAACCGCGATTACTACCAGTTGTGCGCCCTGTACGACGCAGAAGAGGGCATGGACATCGATGCGATCGACAGGATGGCAGCGACCCTCAAGACTACACTTCCCGCATTGCTCACAGAGCTTCAGAAGCAAGAGGCACAACGCAATGCTTTGCAACTGGTCTGGCAAGGCGATGCCGGCGATGCCGCATTGACGATGGTGAACGAACAGGTCCGTCGCGCGACCGACGACTACAACAACGCGAATAACGCCGCGCGCGAGATCGGAGAACTGGCCACCGCGCTCCGGAATATCGTGACCGAGAAGGCTACTGACGTCAAAGGGTACTGGCGTCCACGGGGGACTGCAGACTTCCACCTGGACGACCCTGGCAGCAATCAATTCGGCGTCACCACGATCACGAACTGCGTCAATACTGCCAAAGACGTCGACTACCAGATGAGATTCCTGCGCGACGTTTTCGTTCCGGGGGTCGAGGCGACCGTTCTGCACTTCGAAGAAGTGTGCAAAGAGACTTCTCGGGATGATGACGACGACACCGACGACAACTCGTCCACCGACCTGAGCAGCTTGCTGTCGACCGTCTCGAGCGGCCTGTCCACCCTGAGCTCGGTGGTCAGCGAATTATCCAGCCTCACCTCAGGATCGGGCACATCGGCCGAATCGATCGCCGAATCGATCGGCACCGGCTTGAGCTCGCTCGGCACCTCCATCACCAGCGGGGTCGAACAGTTGAGCAACCTGTTCAACGGAACGGGAACCGCCGAGTTCAACATCGCGGGCACCACGCTCAGCTTGGCGAACGGGGACAACGGACTCACCCTCACCACCACCGACTCCGCGGGCACCGCCCACGAATACGGTCTCACGTTGAACGAGAACGGCATCCCGGTGATCAGCGACGCGGCGGCGGCGACGGAACCGGCACCGAGCGCACCCACCGAGCCGGCCACGCCTACGACCGAGCAAGCGCCCGTGACCGAGGAAGCGCCCGCGACTGTCCCGGAGACCGCCCCCGCTCAGCCGGGAGGTGTCCCCGCCGCCGCCAACCCGGCCCAGGCCACCGACACCGAGCACCTGGCGACAGTCCCCCAACCTGAAGTGCCCGACACCGGCGCCCAACTGGCTGAGGCAGGTCCGCTGTGAGCTACTCCCCCATCGAGGATCTGGTCGCCGAGCATCTGCGCCGGGTCCGCATGCTGCGCACCGAGTTCGAAGACGAACGAGCTCGCCTGCAAGCCAAGGGCGATGCGCTCCTGGCAGCGGCACGGGATGCCGAGCAGCGGGCCGCCGAGCAACAGGCGCCACAGCAGGCCATCGGCGCGCAGGAGCCGCCGACTGAGCCGCAACCGACCATCGACCTGGACGCTGTGCGCCGCGAGGACCAGCAACGCGAAGCGATGGCACGTGTGGCCGCCGAGCGCGCCAGAGCGATCGCCGAGGAGCAAGCGGCTGTGCAACGCCCCGCCCTCACCACGCAACAGCAGTGGCCACCCGCCGACAACGCGACCGCCCTCCACGAAGACCAACTGCGCGAGGCACGCGAAGCGATCGCTCGTTCGGCCGCCGCGCGCCGAGCTGCCGAACGCGTCGAGCCGATCGACTACGACGGCTACGACCAAGAGAGCGAATACTTCCGCGGCCGGAACTGGTTCGGCTGAGCACTCAGGCGCCCGACCATCGGGACAGACCGCGATCGACACAGACAAGGATCACAGTGGACACCTGGGGGACGTCGGCGACCTTCGCCGGCTACGGGATCGAGCGGGTCCTCGGCCGGGGCGGGATGGGTACGGTGTACCTGGCTAGACATCCGCGGCTGCCACGCCACGTCGCTCTGAAGATTCTCAACTCGGAACTACTGGGCGACAACGAGATTCGCCAGCGGTTCGAACGCGAGGCCGATCTCGTAGCCCGGCTCGATCACCCGAACATCGTCGCCGTGCAGGACCGCGGGCTCGAGGGAAACAACCTCTGGATCGCCATGCAATATGTCGCGGGTGCCGACGCGGGAACGCACGGCGTGATGGATCCGGCCAGGGCCGTGCGCATCATCGGCGATGTCGCGGCCGCCCTGGATTTCGCCCACGGTCGCGGCATCCTGCACCGGGATGTGAAACCGGCCAACATCCTGCTGTCCAGCCCGGAACCCCACCAACCCGAACGTGTGCTCCTCGCGGACTTCGGCATTGCGCGGCTCCGCGACGATGTCAACGGCCTCACCCAGACCGGCACGTTCACCGCGACGCTCGCCTACGCCTCGCCTGAACAACTCTCCGGCGGCATCCTCGATCATCGCAGTGACCAATACTCTTTGGCCTGCACACTTTTCACACTCCTCACCGGTACGGCTCCGTTCACCGCGACCAACCCGGTCGCGGTCATCGGCGCGCACATGTCCGCACCCGCGCCGCTCCTCTCGGAACGACGGCCCGGCTTGCCCCGTGGACTCGACCTGGTGGTCCAGCGGGCGATGGCCAAGAATCCTGATCAGCGATTCCGTTCCTGCACCCAATTCGCGCAGGCAGCGGAGCAAGCACTGCGTGCGAGTCTCGTCGCGCCGATGGGCGGCCCGGCTCCGGCTCCCGCGTGGGCGCCGGTGAACGCTCCGGCCGCCGTCGCCCCGCCGGGCCACCATCAGGTGCCCGCCATGCCGATGCGACCGCGACCTCCTGCGCCGTCGACCGGTCGTGCGCCCCTGTTGATCGCACTGTGGTGCGCGTTCTTCTCCCTCGCGCTCAGCACGCGTGGCATGGACTACTGGTCGATGTTCGTCGCCGAGCAGATCTCCGGCGGCGCGTTGGTGACCTTGATTCTCGGCTCGATATGCCTCGCACCGCTGGTGGGCCGTCTGTTGGACCCGCGGACCGTCTGCGTGACCGCACTGGGGATTGCCCTGATCGGCAGCCCGTTGACACTGGCCATGGGTCCCACGTTGGTGAAGTCGGCGATCGCCACCGTGACTGTCACTGCAGGCGCGATCGCCATAGGGCAGCTACTAACCATCATCTCCAATTCTGCTCCGAGAAGGCCTGATCCGCAGCTGGCGGCCACGCTCTCCGCAGCCCCCATCCTGATGATCGCGGCGATCGCGCTCATCCACCGGCTGTACGGCGGAGGCTGGTGGGACCTGTGGTCGGGAACCCACCCCCTCGAGTTCACGGTGCCACCACTGACCCTGCTGGCCCTGATCCTGGTCCTCGCGCGAACCCCGACCCCCGCGAAGACCGACACCCCGACCGCCTGGCTCATCGGCACCGGACTCGCGGCGATCGCCCTCGCCGTCCCGATCATGCACGCCCAAACCGAGAGCGCACTGATCATGTGGGTGTCGATCTCGCTCGCGATCATCGCCACCACGGCTGCTGTCGGCCGAATGTCGCTCAGCCGTCGAACGTAGAGTGCGACGGCTGTAGCCTCTCGCGAAGAGGAGCGGTAGTCGGCGCGCCCGCACCGCGGGCCGCATCATGGTCGCTCATCGGTGATCAGATCGAGCGGTCGCAGTTCACTTCCGGTCAGCACCGACCGCGCAGGCACATGGCCTGTCGGCCGATGTTCGGTACGTTCGATCGCAATAGGGAGGAACGATGACGAGCGGGCCAGTGACGTCGCTGTACGACTTCCAGCTTTCGATGTTGCATGCGATGTGCACCAGCGCTCCGGAACAGAGCAGGAAGCTCTTGGCCGAGCTCGGGGCGACACGAGATGAGGCTGCCGCCGCGGAGAAACGGTGGTGGTTCACCAGCGCAACGAACAAGTTCACCAGGATCGCGGAGTACCTGGATGCCTGGGGCACACCGGACTCCGAACGGACGGAGAACCACGGTGGCCGCGAAATACGTTATGCGGGGTGGGATTTGCCTTTCTGGCCGGGTCTACGCCTGGAATGGATGGAGATATCAGGCCACAACGCATTGCTGAGGAACCTCCTGCGTACACCCGGCTCACCACGACCTGCGGTGGCATCGGTAGCCGACCTCGTGCCTTGGTCATGCACTTGGGCGGAGTTCCACGAAATCACTTTGGGGCCTACCGATTTCGTTGACGGTTTCGGTTCCATCGGAGATGTGGCCTCGTTGAAGACACTGGACCCAGAGACCGGCGACGACTGCCTCTACTGGGCGCATTTCGACTGGGGTCTGCTCCAGTCCATCGAACCTCGCCCGGCTTGATCCCACAGCCGCCGCGATTCAGGACAGCACAGCGAGCAGGACGATCGCGATGACCCAGCCCAGAGCGAGGATGACGCCCAACGTCTCGAAGCGCTGACGCCATACACCCTGCCGCCGTCCTCGACCGAAGGGCGCGGGCGTGGTCTGACGGTGTGCCGACATCGCACTTCCCGATCTCACCGCCGCGACCGGTGGCGTGGCGGCGGCCGTCGGGGATGTCCTGCTGTCAGACCATGGCCCCAGGTCGACCAGCGGGGACTGGAAGGCCATCGTCACGGCGTCGGCGAACTCCGCGCAGGTCCCGAACCGATCCCCCGGACGCTTGGCCAGAGCTCGCCGCAGCACCGGATCCAGTGCCGCCGGCAGATTGCGGCTGTGCGTCGAGATCGCCGGTGGATCGGCCGACATATGCGCCTGGATCACGGCGACCGGGTTCGTCGCGGCGTACGGCGGAGCCCCCGTCAGCAGGACGAACAAGGTACAAGCGAGGGAATACTGATCGCACCGCGGATCCAGTGGCAGACCTGCCAATTGCTCTGGCGACGCGTAAGCCAGAGTGGCAGTGAATGTCCCGGTCTGTGTCAGTGGATTCTGATCGAACTGTAGCCGCGCGATACCGAAGTCGGCGACCAGGACACGCTCCGGCTGAGCAGTCTCGGTGCGCCCGAGAAGAATGTTCGCCGGCTTGATGTCTCGATGCAGCACCCCATGTCCGTGGGCGAAATCCAGCGCCGCGGCCACCTCGGAGACGATCCGAACCGCCCGTTGCGGCTCGATCCGTCCCTCGGCGCCCGCGTCGGTGCCGTGCACGTACTGCATGGCGATCCACGGCCGCCTACCCTCCACGCCCCGGTCGAAAACGGTGACGACATTCGGGTGATCGAGGCGCGCGGCGAGGTCGGCTTCGCGTTGGAACCGAGCCCGCGCCTCGGCGTCACCGAACATGTTCTCGTCCAACAGCTTCAAGGCCACCGAACGCGGCAGCCGCGGGTGCTGCGCGAGGTACACCGTGCCCATTCCGCCGCGCCCGAGTACGCGCTCGAGCCGGTATCCCGCGATCGATCCACCTGGCAGCAAGTCGTTCACCCAGCTTTCGCCCTTCGCTTTCGGCGGCCTCGCGACCAACCGTTCCCCGTCGACGCGTGCGTCAGTCCAGCCAGGTCGAACGGCGGTAGTACTCGGATTCCGAGTCGTAGTCCCCGTCGGACGGCGCCACGGTCGAGCGGGCCTCGCGCGCCGCCCGCGCACGGGCGACAGCAGCGCGAATCTCCGCCTGCCGTTGTTCCTCAGGCGACATGGCGGGGTCGGGCACGAACGGGGCAGGAGCCCGAACTTCCTCCACACGGGTGACGTCGGCTGGAGGCTCGGGTTGAACATGTTGTGGCTCAACAGATTCAATCGAGTCCGGACCGGGCTCCGACTCGCTCAGCGCACGTAGCCGCTCGGCCGCATCGACAGCGAACTGTTCCGCGCGCAACGATGTCTGCCGGTTGATCTCGTCGATCTCGTCCATCAACAGTGCTGACCGCCGACGCGCCTCCGCCGCGATCTGCTCGATCTCTGCCGCATAGTCCACGGTCGGTCATTCTCCCCGCGTCGAGAGTGTTCCGCCGCCGCATGTCCGCGTCACAGCGGACCCGCTTCGGCCAGAACCGCGCCGCTGTCGCCGGGATCATTCACGGGATGGTTCTCTATACCAGGGGTGTGTTCACCGTCGGATTCCTGATTCGCCGGACGCGGCGCGGCGGGACCGCCGTTGACCACGGGGGCCGGGGCTTGGTCGTCCACCCCGCTCCCGCTGGTCACCGGGGCGTTCGGAGTGGGGGCCCCGGTATCCGGCTGATCGACATCGTTGCCTCCATCGGCTGCCGTATCGTCCGAACCTTCGGCGGCACCGGATTGCGGTGTGCCCGCGGACAAACCGTCACCCTGCTCGGCTGAAGCTCCCCCGGCATCAGCGGTGGTCGACTCCTGGGTGATCACCGGGTTCCCGTTCTCGTCCAACGTCAACGAGTACTTGTTCGTCCCACCATCCGCGTCAGTGGTCGTCAACGACAGCCCGTTCTCCCCGGCTTCCACGCTGACCTTGGTGTCGCCGATCTGGAAGGACGCCGAGTGCTCGCTCGACATCAGACTGCTCGCCTGCTCGGTCAGCTGCTCGATGCCGTCACTGAGGGACGTACCGACCGACTCCACCGCCGAGGTGATCGTGTCCCCGAGATCACCGGTCAACGCACTCGACAGCGAGGTGCCCAGCTCACTGATCGTCGACGTCAGGGTACTCAGCGCCGTGCTGGTATCGGTGTCATCGTTCGAATCGTCGGTGTTCTGAGTAGCGGTCTTCGTGCCGGTGGTATCGCCGGTCTGAGTCCCGGCCGTCGTTGTCGGGGTTCCGGTGGACGGCTGGTTGCTGCCGCCCGACTGATCTCCCTGCGACTGGGTATCGCCGCCCTGGGCTTGCTGCTGGGTACCCTGCGGCTGGGTTTTGCCGTCCTGGACCGGCTGCTTCTGATCACCCTGCGGCTGCTGTTCGGTGGCAGCGGGTGCCGTCCCGCTGCCGTGCACAGAGGGATAGCTACGCTCGACAACTCCGGCAGCCGCTGTCTCCACAGATGTGAAGAGGTTCTCGATGGCGAGACGAGTCGTGGTGCACTGATCCTGGAATATCCGCACCTTGTCGTTGTAGTCCGGCATGAAAACGATCGATAGCCAGCGCTTGCAGATCTCCTTGATCGCATCCTTGTATTCCGGGGAGGTCTTGTTCTTGATCTCCGCGGAGGTATCCGGGATGTCTGCCACGCCTTCCACGGTGCGGTGTGAGGTCATCGCCGCCAACTCGTGGTCGAGAACGCCGCTCCCCGTCTTCGACCCGTCTATCACGCTGTCGATGCCGACCGGGTCCAACCCTCCGACCGTCGGGACCGCCTTGGTCTTCGCTCCGACGTACTTGTCGACCGACCCTTCCATCAACTTCGAGACCGTGTCCGCTTTGGCTGTGACGAGCGCAGGAATCTGCGCTGCCGCAGTGGAGAGCGCGGCTTCGAAGTTCCGCACGGCGTCGCGGTCTTCGCTCGCCATCGAGGCGATCTGGCCGAGCTGACCGGCGGCGGCCTCGGCGGCCGCACCCTGCCAACCCGCCTGCATCGTCTGGGCGGCCGACTGTTGCGCGGTGATCTTGGAATCGGCCGTGGTCAGCAGCTGGCGAAGGGCCGTCGAGGCAGCCTCCAGCTTGGCCACGCTCATCCCGCGTTCGTTGTCGTATGGCCGAACCAATGCGTAGAAGTCGAAGCTTCCGCCGAAGGCGGCGGCATAGCGCGGGCCCAGCTGCTCGAAGTACTGCAGGCCCGGTGCGCCGTCGTTGAGGAGATCGTCCATGGACTTGGTCATCGCCGCGCCTACTTCACCGGGCTCGGGGCGACACCGTCGAGGCCACGTGCGGTGCGGGTGTCGACGGCGGTGTACTCGATCACCGCTGTGCCGATCGCATCGGCGAGCCCTTCGGAGGCACTGGTCCAGATCTTGGCCCAGCCGACAACCGTGTCCAGGGCCGCATCGATCTTCTGGCCACTACTGGCGTAGGCCCGACCGGCATCGGCTGCGGACCACTCCAGCGAAGCGACCTGCTTCGCCGACGTGCGGGTCGTCGACACGGTGTCTCTCAGAGTGCTGATCGTTCGATCCATCGCACCTTGATCCACCTTGAGTCCGCCAGAAACCGTGTCACCCATTCCCCCACCTCCAGCTGCCTCGGGTGCGCCACACCGGCGCCCTACCTAGTTCGACGCGCGAACCTCCCCACCGGTTCCCACCGACGGAGAAGAGTTTCACTCCCCCAGATTCCCCTGGTCCGTCCGCCGCCACTCCGACGTCCCGTCGGGGTGCCGGTGGTACTCCCAGGCCGCGTAGTCCCCGTCGGACTCGACCACCGTCACGTGGTCGGCGATGCCGTCGTGGTCGTAGTCGGACCAGATGCTGGTGTCGTGGGGCGTGGCGTTGGTGATGGAGTCGACGACGCCGTCGCCGTCGAGGTCCTGGGACGGCTGATGGAGTTCGACGGGGCCGAGGTTGCCCAGCGGGGTGTGGGCGTCGATGTCGGGTAGGCCGAGGCTGTCGCCTGAGGTGACCATGGGACTCCTCCTCAAACGGAACTCGCGGATGACGGCGCGGCGGGGTTTCCACCATCTTGTCATCCGCGAGCGGGTGTGGGAGGGGTCGGGCCTCACTTCTTGGGCATCATGATCCACAGGATCAGGTAGATCAGGAACTGGGGGCCGGGCAGGAGGCAGGAGACGACGAAGACCAGGCGGACGATGTTGGCGTTCCAGCCGAAGTACTCCGCGATCCCTCCGCAGACGCCGGCGATCCATTTGTCGCTGGTCGAACGGGTGAAGCGGCGGGCGGGGGCAGTCATTGTGTGTTGCCTTCCTGTCGAGCGGTGATGACTCCACTGTGCCGATCGGCAGGCCCCGGTCGCATCGGTCGCCAGACCCATTCGCACCCTGATTTCCGCCGGGCCCGATCTCAGGGTCCTACCCCGAGGCGGGCAGACTCTAGGGGGTGAGCACGACATTGCAAGCCACCGGTCTGTCCGCCGGGCACGCCGAGCGGACCTTGTTCGCCGACCTCGACTTCACCCTCGCGCCCGGTGATGTGATCGGGTTGGTCGGGGTGAACGGCGCGGGCAAGTCGACGCTGCTGCGGATGCTCGCCGAGCGGGCGCCCGCCGCGGGCAGCATCACGGTGAGCCCGCCGGACGCGACGGTCGGCTATCTGGCGCAGGAGCCGGAGCGGATCGAGGGCGAGACGGTGCTCGAATTCCTGGCCCGCCGAACCGGTGTCGCGCACGCGCAGCGGGTGATGGACGACGCGGCGGAACGGCTCGGCGAGGGCGGTGACGACGACTACTCCCCCGCCCTCGAACACTGGCTCGCCCTCGGCGGCGCCGATCTGGATCAGCGTGCCGAGGAGGTCGCCGCCGATCTCGGACTCACCGACGGCCTGGCAGGCGGGCTGGCCACGCCGATGACGGGACTCTCCGGCGGCCAGGCCGCGCGGGCTGGTCTGGCCTCGGTGTTGTTGTCGCGCTTCGACATCCTGCTGCTCGACGAGCCGACCAACGACCTCGACCTCGACGGTCTGGACCGGCTGGAGCGCTTCGTCACCGGGGTACGCGTGCCGCTGATGGTGATCAGCCACGACCGGGAGTTCCTGGCGCGCACTGTGAATCGAGTGCTGGAGCTGGACCTGGCGCAACAGCAGGTGGGTCTCTACGACGGTGGCTACGAGGCGTATCTGGCCGAGCGCGAGATCGCGCGCAGGCACGCTCGCGAGGCGTACGACGAATTCGCCGACACCAAGGCGGGTTTGGAGGCGCGGGCGCAGATGCAGCGCAACTGGCTCGAGCACGGTGTGCGCAATGCCCGCCGCAAGGGCAAGAACGACTCGGACAAGATGGGCCGCAAGACCCGCGCCGAGTCCACCGAGAAGCAGGCGGCCAAGGCCAGGCAGACGCAGCGGCGCATCGAACGGCTGGACGTGGTGGAGGAGCCGCGCAAGGAGTGGGAGCTGCGGATGGAGATCGCCGCCGCGCCACGCAGCGGCGCGGTCGTCGCCACCGCCGTGAACGCCGTCGCGCGCCGCGGCGAGTTCACGCTCGGCCCGATCACCACCCAGATCGACTGGGCCGATCGCATCGTCCTCACCGGCGCCAACGGCTCCGGCAAGTCCACCCTGCTCGGGTTGCTGCTCGGCAAGATCAGCCCCGACTCCGGTTCCGCCACACTGGGTTCCGGTGTCGAGATCGGCGAGGTCGACCAGGCGCGTGGCCTGTTCCGTGGCGCCGACAGCCTCGCGCACACCTTCGGTACGGCCATGCCGGACTGGCCCGACGCCGACGTCCGCACCCTGCTGGCCAAGTTCGGGCTGCGCGGTCCGCACGTCACCCGCGCCTGCGACACGCTCTCCCCCGGCGAGCGCACGCGGGCGGCGCTGGCGCTGTTGCAGGCGCGCGGCGTGAATCTGCTCGTGCTGGACGAACCGACCAACCACCTCGACCTGCCCGCGATCGAACAGCTCGAACAAGCCGTCGAATCCTTCACCGGCACATTGATTCTGGTGACGCACGACCGCCGGATGCTGGATTCTGTCCGGGCGACCCGGCGTTGGCACATGGCCGACGGCACGCTCACCGAGAAATAGGACCCGGCATGGACCTCGGCATCGATACCCGCGTCACGCTGCTCGCCACCGGCCTGATCTTCCTGAGCGCGCTGCTGCTCGGGGCGTGGAAGTACCACGGCATCCGGACCTCGGCCGAGGGCGCGGCGCACGTCTACGTCGACATCGCGCATCGCGCGGCGCTCATGTACTCCTTCGCCGGGGTACTGCTCGCGGTGTTCACCGAACTCAGCGCGTGGCCGACGATCGTCAACCTGAGCGCCGACCTGGTGATTCTCGGGTTCTTCGCGGGCGCGATCGCCAGTTACGCGCTGCACGGCGCCAAGCGCGACACCACCAACCAGTTCGCGGGCACGATTCCCGCCGGGCTGCGGCTGTCGATGTACGGGCTCATCGCCGGTGAGGTCGGCGGGTTCCTGGTGCTGTTCAGCGGTTTCGTCGCCGGCCAGTTCTGATCAGAACGACTGCACCACAGCCGTTTCCGCGACGCCGAACAGGTCGATGTCGGAGCCGAACTTCGCGCCGAGCAGCCCCGCCAGACCGGTGACGAACAGAATCGCGACCACGGCGATGAGCGAGCGCGACCGCGGCACCCTCGGCATGGGCAGGGACATGCCGCGGGTCGGCTCGGGGACCGGCTCGTAGTGCTCGACGGGCTGCCCGTAGCCCTCGTCCCGGATGGGGACGGTGTGGTGCGAATAGCCCTGCGGCACATCCCGGCAGCCCGGCCTGCCGCACGCGCCACCGCAGCGGTGATAGGGGTCGGGAGTGCCGTAGTCGAGCGGGTACCGGTCCTGGTCGGGATAGTTGCGGGCAGGCAGCGACGCCATGGATCGGCCCCCTTCGAATCGTGCTGCGCGCCAAACTATCCGGTGCGCCGAGCAGCACACGCGCCACCGGCACACAGGTCCTACGGCGTAGCCCGATAGTAGAGCGGACCGGCGCGGCCCGCCAGACGTACAGCTAGACGGCGGCGACCCGCTTGGCCAGATCGTCGGCCAGCTGCCGCGCCTGCGCCGGATCGGTCGCCTCGACCATCACCCGCACCAGCTGCTCGGTTCCGCTGGGCCGCAACAGCACCCGGCCGGATTCGCCGAGCACACGCTCCGCCTCGGCGACCGCGTCGCGCACCTCGGGGGCGGCGGCCACGGCGGCCTTGTCGCTGACGGGCACGTTCACCAGCACCTGCGGCACCGTGCTCATGATCGCGGCCAGTTCGCTCAGCGAGCGGCCGGTCTGCGCCATCCGCGCCATCAGGCGCAGGCCGGTGAGCACACCGTCGCCCGTGGTGCCGAAGCGCGGGAACACCACGTGGCCGGACTGCTCGCCGCCGAGGCTGTATCCGCCGCGGCGCAGTTCCTCCAGCACGTAGCGGTCGCCGACGGCGGCGGTGAGCACGGTGATCCCGGCGGCGCGCATGGCGATGTGCAGGCCGAGGTTGCTCATCACGGTCGCGACCAGGGTGTCGTCGACGAGTTCGCCCGCCTCGCGCATGGCCAGCGCCAGCACCGCCATGATCGCGTCACCGTCGACGGTCTCGCCCGCGGCGTCCACCGCGAGGCAGCGGTCGGCGTCGCCGTCGAGGGCGATGCCGAGATCGGCGCCGTGCTCGAGCACCGCGGCGCGCACGGCGTCGAGATGGGTGGAGCCGCAACCGTCGTTGATGTTGAGGCCGTCGGGTTCGGCGTTGATCGCGATGACCGTCGCGCCCGCCTCCCGGTACACCTGGGGCGCCACCTCGGCGGCAGCGCCGTGCGCGCAGTCGACGACGACGGTCAGCCCGGACAGGTTCTGGCCGGTCGATTCGAGCAGGTGCTCGACATAGCGTTCGTGCGTGCCCTCGACGGTGTAGTCGCCGCGCACGCGGCCGATCCCGGCGCCGGTCGGGCGCACGGTGACGCCGTCGGCGATCAGGGCCTCGATCCGCTGTTCCACGGCGTCGTCGAGCTTGTGCCCACCGGCCGCGAAGATCTTGATGCCGTTGTCGGGCATGGGGTTGTGCGAGGCGGAGATCATCACGCCGAAGCAGGCGTCGTAGAGGCCGGTCAGGTAGGCGACGGCGGGGGTGGGCAGCACGCCGACGGAGAGGACGTCGACACCCACCGAGGTCAGGCCCGCGGTCACCGCGGCCTCGAGCATCTCGCCGCTGGCCCTCGGGTCACGACCGACCACCGCGACCGCGCGCTTCTTACCGCGCGAGAGCACCTGTGCCGCCGCCGCGGCGACGCGCATCGCCAGTTCCGGACTCAGTGAGTCGTTCGCGAGTCCACGAACACCGTCGGTGCCGAACAGCCGTCCCATAAAACCCTCTACTGGTAGTAGGTCCCCGAATACAGCACGAGAGCAGGCGACCAGCCGTGCTGGAAGCCTGCTCTCGCACACGTGCTCCGCCGACCGGGCTCGTCCCCGCTCTCGCGGGGAGCATACCTAGCGGATGCGAACGATGGTGGCCGGCAGTGCGTAAATCAGCGCTTCGAGTACTGAGGCGCCTTACGGGCCTTCTTGAGGCCGTACTTCTTGCGCTCGGTGGCACGCGGGTCACGGGTCAGGAAGCCGGCGCGCTTGAGCGCGGGGCGATCCTCGGGGGTGACCTCGATCAGCGCACGGGCGATGGCCAGACGCAGCGCGCCCGCCTGACCCGAGGGGCCGCCACCGACCAGGCGAGCGTAGATGTCGAAGGACTCGACACGCTCGACGGTCACCAGCGGGGACTTCACGAGCTGCTGGTGCACCTTGTTCGGGAAGTAGTCCTCGATGGTGCGGCCGTTGAGCACGAAGTTGCCCGAGCCGGGAACCAGGCGCACACGAACGACGGCTTCCTTACGGCGGCCGACGGTCTGCACCGGGCGATCGATCACGATCGGGGCGTAGGTGGCTTCTTCGACGTACTCGGCCTCGTAGCCTTCGCCGTCTTCGACGACCTCGACCACGGTCTCGTCGACCGCGTCGAACTCTTCGGGGGTGAACTCTTCAGGAGCGGTCACTGGGCCACCTGCTTGATCTCGAACGGAACCGGCTGCTGCGCGGCGTGGGGGTGGTTCGGGCCTGCGTAGACCTTCAGCTTGCCCGCGATCGCGTTGCCCAGCTTGTTCTTCGGGATCATGCCCTTGACGGCCTTCTCCACGAGACGATCGGGACGGGTCGCCAACACCTCGCCGACAGTGCGCGACTTGAGGCCGCCCGGGTGTCCGCTGTGGTGGTGGATCAGCTTGTCCTGCTTCTTGTTGCCGGAGATGGCAACCTTGTCCGCGTTGATGATGATGACGAAGTCGCCACCATCGACGTGCGGTGCGTAGGTCGGCTTGCCCTTGCCGCGCAGCAGGCCAGCGGCCTGCACGGCGAGACGGCCGAGGACTACGTCAGTGGCATCGATGACGTACCACTTGCGGGTGACGTCACCTGCCTTGGGGCTGTACGTAGGCACAGTCGTTCCCTGTCTGTCGTCGGTGTTGCCGGCCACGGGGTGCGGATCGAAGCGTCCCGGCGGCCGGTGGAGACCCGGGACTTCGACGTGCTGCCACACACCAGCGGACCACGATACCAGCCACGCA
Source organism: Nocardia neocaledoniensis (assembly GCF_003182135.1). Lineage (GTDB taxonomy): Bacteria > Actinomycetota > Actinomycetes > Mycobacteriales > Mycobacteriaceae > Nocardia > Nocardia neocaledoniensis. The sequence goes on from NZ_QGTL01000003.1 coordinate 258,238, forward strand.
TCACCGGGCCACAATCGGGCCGAGGCCCCTAGATCACCACCGGCGGTCCGGGGTCGGTCGCCCGCGCCGGGCCGGGGAGGCGATAGCGCAGGGTATCGATGCCAGGGGTCGCACAGGAGTCGTCGACCAGCCCGCCGCCGCGCGCACTCGCGATGCCCTCGGGCGGGATCGTGTGCGCGTACGGGGTGAACGCGCAGGCCACCGGCTCGGCCGCGACCGCGGGAGCGGCGGTGCCCGCGTGCCAGGCGGTCGCCGCCAGTGCGACGGCGCCCACGACCGCCGGCGCGCCGAAGAAGCCCTTCTTCACCTTGCCGAGCAGGTTGCCGCGCGAGGCGTCGTCCTCCGGGTCGTCGAGCGCGTGCCGCCCGCCGGACTGCGCGGGCGGACCGGCGACGATCCCGGCCGGGCTCGGTGGCTGGCCCGGCGCGGGCGCCGACGGCGGCGCGCCCCAGCCGACCTGCGCGGCGTAGCCCTGCCCTGGATGCGGCGAGTCCGGGTAGTCGTCCTCGTCCAGCCCCGGCTCGGTGACCAGCAGATGCGCGGCGCCGAGCACCAGCGCGTGCATCGGATGATCGGCCACCTGCAGGCGCTGGCCGAGGTGGTTCTGGAAGGCCAGGCGCAGCGCGTCGTTGAAGCAGACGTTGCCCGCCAGCAGCACGGTGGAGGTGTCGGCGCCGATCGAACGGGCCGCGGCCATCGCCTCGATCACCACGTTGTCGGCCGAGCGGGCATCCCGCAGCGCCTCGGCGCTGACGGCCACCTCGACCGATTCGGTGGGCTGTTCGTCGTCGCCGTGCACGGCGACGACCAGCAGCGTGCGGCCGTCGGAGTACACGCCGGTGGCGCCGATGCCGTGCCGGTGCCGCTCGCTCGGCGGGGAGACCAGGCCGAGCGCGCGCACATATCCCGAGAGCGCGACGCTCTCCGGCAGCGGCTCGACGACCACGTCGAGTTGCTCGACCAGGGCCGCGTAGATGTCGACCTTCTCGTCGGGCCAGCTGTCCGGGTACGGCAGCGCGACCAGCTGCGGCTTGCCGCGCAGGTACTTGCCGACCGCGGCCAGCGGGTTGTACAGCCGCGCGCGGAACACCAGCTCCGCGGGCCAGGTGGCCCCGGCGATCACGATCTGCGGGTGCCCGAGGATGTCGCGCACGTCGGCGATCGCCATGCCGAGATCCGGCCGCTGCCGGTCGACGCCCGCGGTGTGCAGCCGGCCCGCCGCGTCGGCGAGCAGATAGGCGGGTGGGGTGTAGGTGCCCTCCACCTGAACCGGGCGGATCGGGGTCTGTCCGCCGCCCGCGGCAACGGACACCACATCCCACCCCAGATGCAGGGCGCCAACTCGAACGGTCACAGGCTCAAGTGTGCCCGGTCGGCGAGCGACGCGCGCAGCTTGCCCGCCGATACGGCTCTGACCTGGCAATCGCTCATGACTGCGTCTTCTTCAGGCGTAGCCGGCTCCAGGTGATGACCGCCAGGATCGCGGTGATCACCACGAGCAGCACGATGTTCAGGATCCAGATCCCCGGCTCGTGCACCCAGAGCGGGTCCTCCTGGGCGCCGATGACCAGCTCCCGCAGGTCGACCGTCGCCGCGCCCGCGGCGTACCCCCAGCGCGACGGGAACAGGTACGACACCTGCTCGAGGCCGACGCGGTCGGTCACCGGGATCAGGCCGCCCGCCATCACCAGCTGCACCATGATCATCACCACGAGCATCGGCATGACCTGCTCGTTGGACTTGGCCAGGCTCGACATCAACAGGCCGAACACCACACAGCAGACCGCCGTCATCGCGATGTCGATGTAGAGCTCGACGCCGCCCGGCGGGATCAGCGCGCCCTCCGGCGGCGCCTTCTTGCCGAGGAACGTGATGCCGACCAGCACCGCCGACTGCAGGAACGCGGTCACGCTGAACACGACGATCTTCGCCATCAGGTACGCCGAGGGCAGCAGGCCCACCGCGCGTTCGCGATAGAAGATCGACCGCTCGCCGACCAGGTCGCGCACGGTGAGCGTGGCGCCCATGAAGCAGGCGCCGAGGATGAGCACCACGAGCAGCTGCTGGGCCTCACCGCCGCTGGAGCGCGCGAACGAACCGTCCGGCTGGGCGATCAACGGGCCCTCGGTGAAGCCGTCGGTACCGGGAACCACCAGCGACAGCGCGCCGAGGATGAACGGCAGCACCACCAGGAACGCGAGATAGCCGCGGTCGGCGAAGATCAATCGCAGCTGCCTGCGCGCCAGCGTGCTGAACTGGCGCATCCCGCTGGACTGCGGCGGCGCGCCCGCGTTGCCGCGCTGCAGCGGCTGGGGTGGCGGTGGCGGTGGCACATAGGCCTGTCTGGATCGGTAGGCGGCGAACGCCTGGTCCGGGTTGGCCGCGACCTTGGCGAAGATCTCCGCCCAGTCCGAGGTGCCCAGCGCCGCGCCGACGCCACCGGGATGACCGGCGAAGGCGGTCTTGCCGCCGGGCGCGAGCAGCACCACCTGGTCGCACATGTCCAAGCAGGCGACCGAGTGCGTCACCACGATCACCACGCGGCCGGCGTCGGCCAGTTCGCGCAGCATCTGCATGACCTGGCGGTCCAGCGCCGGGTCGAGGCCCGAGGTCGGCTCGTCCAGGATCAGCAGCGAGGGGCCGGTGAGCAGCTCCATCGCGACGGACGCGCGCTTGCGCTGACCGCCGGAGAGCCGGTCGACGCGGGTATCGGCGTGCTGGGTGAGCGAGAGCTCCTGCAGCACACCGTCGATCACCTGCTGACGGTCGGCCTTGGTGGTGTCGGGCGGTAGGCGCAGCTCGGCGGCGAAGCCGAGGGCCTGGCGGACGGTGAGCTGACGGTGCAGCACGTCGTCCTGCGGGACCATGCCGATACGGGAGCGCAGCGCCTCGTACTCGGCGTGCAGGTTGCGGCCCTCGAAGGTGACCACACCGCCCGAGGGCTGAGTGTTGCCCGCGATGAGCTTCGACAGCGTCGACTTGCCCGCGCCGGAGGGACCGATCAGCGCGGTGAGGGTGCCCCGGCCCGCCTGCATGTTGACGTCGACGAGCAGCTGCTTGTTGCCCTCGACGGTGAACCCGACGCCGTGCACCGAGAGCCCGAGTTCGGCGACCGGCTTCTGCCGATGCGCCAGCGCCCCCTGCGCGACGACGAAGTCGATGTTGCCGATCGTGACGATGTCGCGCTCGCGCAGCACCGTGCGCTGCTGCCGGTGCCCGTTGACGAAGGTGCCGTTGGCCGATCCGAGATCCTCGATGACCAGGCCCTCGGACGAGGACACCAGCCGCGCGTGCTTGCGCGAGGCCAGCGGATCGTTCACCACGATCTGGTTGTCGGAGGTACGGCCGATGCTCAGGCCGCCGGGCGGGATGCGGTCACCGCGGGCCACCGGCTCGGTGGAGGCCGACTTGCGCACCGGCGGCAGCATCGAGGAATCGGCGCGCCGGGTCATGTTGATGTTGTCCTGCGGCGCCATCGGCTGCGGCTGCGACGGCAGCTGCGAGGTCGGCACGTACTGCGGTTGCTGCGGCGGATTCGGTCTGGACTGCTGCGGCGGGAACGGCTGCTGCGGACGTTGCGGCGGCGGCCGGTGCTGAGCGGGCGGCTGGGACGGCTGGGCGAGCATCGTGGCCGCGTGGCGCGAGTTCGGCGCCGCGGGAACCAGATGCAGGAGCGGCCCGCTGATCGCGTCCCCCAGACGCACCTGCGTCGGCCGGTCGATCGAGACGGGCTGGCTCAGCCTGCGCGCGTCGACGAACACGCCGTTGGTGCTGCCGTTGTCGGCGAGCACCCAGGCGCCGTTCTGGAAGCGCAGAGTGGCGTGCACGCGAGAGACCAGCGGACTGTCCACGAACAGGGTGACCTCGGGCGCCCGGCCCATGGTGATCTGCTGGCTCGCTTCGAAGACTCGTTCGGTTCCATCATGGCGCACGGTGATGGTCTGCGCCCCCGGTGAAGACATGGAGCGGATACTATGCCATCGCCCGGACATCGGCGGTGCCCCCGAGACGGCTGAAAGCCCGATCCGGCACTCGACCTGCCCATGTTTCCGGCCGATCAGGGGGACTGATGTCGAAAGGCCAAGTGTTCGTTGCGATCACCGCTGCGCTGGTCACACTGCTGAGTGTGGGCTGCACGCGGGCGATCGACGGTCACGGCGTCTCGATCTACGACGATCCGTTCAAGGTGGCGGGCCTGCCGACCACCGGCGGGCCGAACGGGCCGCGCCCCGGCGTCCCCGACACGACGCTGACCGCGACCAACGGCGACGGCGGCGAGGTCGACACGCTGGCACTCAACGCGATCGACGACATCCAGGCCTACTGGCAGGGCGTGTTCGGCACCGAGTTCCGCGGCGAGACCTTCGAGCCGGTCGAGAAGCTGATCTCCTGGAACGCCCGCGCCGCCCGCGGCCAGGCGGTGGAGTTCTGCAAGGAGACGACCTACCACCTGGTCAACGCCGCCTACTGCCGCAGCGACAATTCCATCGGCTGGGACCGCGCGATGCTGCTGCCCACCATGACCGAGACCTTCGGGAAGATGTCGGTGGTGATGGTGCTCGCCCACGAGTACGGCCACGCCATCCAGACCATGGCCAAGCTGGTCACCAAGAAGACGCCGGTGCTGGTCAAGGAACAGCAGGCGGACTGCTTCGCCGGCGCGTTCATGCGCCACGTCGCCGAGGGCAAGTCGAAGCACTTCACGATCAACACCTCCGACGGCCTGAATTCGGTTCTGGCCGCGACCGTTTCGATCCGCGACTCCGACCCCGACGATCCCGAGAGCGTGCACGGTTCGGCGTTCGAGCGGGTCACCGCCGTGCAGATCGGCTTCACCGACGGCCCGCGCGGCTGCAAGGGCATCGACGACGAGGAGATCGACCAGCGTCGCGGCAACCTCCCGCAGAGCTTCTCGGGCGACCAGGGCCGCGGCGAGTACCCGATCTCGAAGGACAACCTGGTCGAGCTGAGCAAGGCGCTGCAGGCCATCCTCCCCGTCGAGGACAGCCCGACCTACGACTACTCGGGCGCGAAGATCGACTGCGCCGACGGCGCCGCCACCGAGCCGGTCACCTACTGCCCGGCCAAGAACGTCATCGCCACCGACGTCCCCGGCCTGGCCGAGCGCGGCTCGGTCGACAACGACGACGACGGCCCGCTGCCGGTGAAGGTCAGCGGCGACTACAACGGCTACGTCGTCTTCATCTCCCGCTACACGCTCGCGGTGCAGCGGGGACACGGTCAGCAGCTCACCGGCGCCAAGACCGGCCTGCGCGCGGCCTGCCTGTCGGGCGTGGTCACCGGCAAGCTGGCCGAGCCGGGCCGCCCGGCCAGCCAGGGCGACATCCAGCTCTCCGCGGGCGACCTCGACGAGGCCGTCTCCGGCCTGCTCACCGACGGTCTGGCCGCCAGTGACACCGAGGGCAACACGGTGCCGAGCGGTTTCTCGCGGGTCGACGCGTTCCGCGCGGGCGTCCTCAACGGCGAGACCACCTGCCTGTCGCGCTATTCCTAACCGAACGGCGGCGGCGCGGCGGGTTCGTAGCGCAGGACCCGGTTGCCGATCATCACCTCGGTGCCGGGGATCAGCACCATCGGCTGGTTCGGGGTGAGGCGGACCCAGTCGCGGTAGCCGGGCAGCCTGGTGCGGGTGCCGTTGGTCGAGCCGCGATCGATGAGCTGCACGTCCCAATTCACCAGGTGCACTTCGGCATGCGCGCGGGACATGCCGCCCGAGGTGTCGTCGACCCGCAGCGGGACCAGACCGCGCTGGGCGGCCTCGGAGTGCTCAGGGTCGCGGCCGATCACCGCGTCGGCGGCGAGCAGGTAGGTCATACCGTCGTCGAGGACGAGCATGCCCAGCGGCGGTCGCACGACCTCGCTCAGGGCCTGGGTCTGGTCGACCGGCATGCCGCAGACCGTGCAGAACGCCGAGCGCGGATCGCTGGGATGCGCACGCGCGCACTTGAATCCCATCACCTTGACCGTGAGCACCGTCGCCCGCGCGGTCGCCTCGAGGCGTCGTTGCAGGTCGGGGTCGGGTTCGGGGGCCGGGTTGGTGCCGCCCGCTCGGGTCTCGGCGTTGTGCGGGTCGTGTGGTGTCACCGCGGGATGGCCGGGGCCGGTCGCGTTGCCGGTCGCGTCCAGCATCGAGGTCGCCGGTTGCATCCCGGTGGCGGGCTGCTCGACCGGGCGCGAATCGGCTTGCGGCGGACGCGGTTCCCGATCGATGCGGGCGGTCTGCGGCGGTGGCCTGCGCACTTCACCGGCCGGCTCGGCGGTACGCACCCGCGAGCGCGCGCCGTTGGACCAGACCACGGCACCGCCGGCCTGCGCGATGCCCTCGACCAGCCAGCCGAGGCCGCGTTCGGGCGGCAGATCAGGGATGCGGCCCTTGGCGTCGTCGACGAACAGCGCGACCGCCTTGGCCGGCTCGGACGCGACCCGGTCGACCGTGAACGCGGCGTCGCTGCCCCGGTAGTACTCGTTGGCGCCGTCCCCGGCGAGCACGGCGGTGACAGCGCCGTGCAGGAAGATCGCCACGCCGCCGTTGTCGGCGGCCGAGAGCACCCCGAAGTCGATGGGAACACCGGGCGAGATCTGCTCGGCGTATTTCATCAGCCAGCGGGTCGCCTCGCGGGCGACCACGGAGCCGGGCCCGCCGGGCTGGTCCTCGGCGGCGGCGCGCACCAGCTCGGCCAGCGATTCCAGGGCGACGGCCGCGGTGTCCTCCGCGGTCGGACGACCCGGACCCCGGTGCGCCACCACGATCACCGCGCCCGCGACCCGCGCGACGGCATGACTTCCTGGCACGACTTCGACCTGCCGATCCTTCACAGGTATCGGCCTCCACCGGAACCGCGCAGCAGGGTCGTCGCCATGCACTCCAGACTATGGCAAACCCGCCCACATCGGTCCCCCTGGGCGGCTTTCGTCCGGTAACTTCACTGCTACAGCGCGAAGAACGCGAGGGGCCTGTGATGAGCAATTCGACCAAGATCCGGATCGCGTCCGCGCTCTGTTGCGCCGCGCTGACCGCCGTTCTCACCGGCTGCGCCGTGAGCGGCACACCGATCGCCGGTGAACCCGATGTGCGCGGCCTGGAAACCGGCACCTACGCCACCGACCGGCACAGCTACGACGACACCGCGGGCGACGAGGGCGCGCTGGTCGAGGGGATGCGGATGTCGGCGGCGGTCGTTCCGGCCGTGCGGATCGACTCGTCGCTGTCGCACGGTCGCGGCGGCACCGTCATCCCCGATGTGGAGCGCGCGCTCGATTTCGTCGCCAATGTGTCCAAACCCGTTCTGGAGAACCGCAAGTTCGTCACCGGCTACGCCGCGCTCGGCTCCGACAAGCCCGACCCGGTGGGCCAGACCCGACCCTCCGACGACACGACCGCGGTCACCACCGCCCTGCTCCGCTTCCCCGACGCCGGCGCGGCCACCCTCGCCGCACGGGAACTCGAGGACGTCGACCTCGCGGTCTCGCCGGAGAACCGCAAGCTCGCCTCCACCAAATATCCTGAGGCGTACGTGCATTGGCGACCGAACGTGCCGACCATCGGCGCCTTCCTCGCGCACGAGGAGTTCGTGATCTCGCTGTTCATCCAGCGTCCGCGCGCCGACTCCGCCGACCTCACCGCCTGGGTCGACAAGACCCTCGCCGCCGAACTCGCCCAGCTCGCGACCTTCACCGCCACTCCCATGGGCGACCTCGCCGATCTCCCGGTCGACGGCGAGCGCCTGCTGGCCCGCGCCGTCGTGGCCGATCGCGCCGGTCTCGATCCCGATCAGCACTCGTTCGGGGTCTACAGCCCCGCGCATCTGGTGAACAACGCCGACGACCAGGCCGCGCGGCAGCGGCTCATCGAATCCGCGGGCGCCGAGCACATCGCCCTGGTCGACGGCGGCTCGGTGACCCGGGTGCGCGACCTGGCCGGGGCGCAGGCCCTGATGACCGGCCTGATCGACAGCGCCGGCCACTACGACGCCCTGCCCGCGCCCACCGACATCCCCGGCGCCAAATGCCTGCAACTCAACGACGACGGCGACTCCGAGGAGGAGTACAAGTACCGCTGCTACGTCCCGTACAAGCGCTACCTCGGCATCGTCAGCTCCGACCAGGAGCCCGACGTGCGGCAGAAGATCTCCGCGCAGTACGCCTTGCTGGCGAACAGTCTGTGACCGATCGAGCCCGCCCCTTCGTCGGCCCGGTGTCGTAGGATTCCGCCGACCATCGATTGGGGAGGATGATCGTCGTGCGGACCCGGGGAATGCCGAGAAGGGCGTGCGTCGCGCTGGCGGCCGCGCTGCTCACCGTGGCCGCGTGCGGTACCGGTGACGAGCAGGCCGAAGCCACCGACCCGCCGGTCGATCTGGCCTCGCTCGATGTCGGCGGCTACGCCACCCAGCCGCGCGAGGTCGGCGTGGTCGCCAATCTCGATCAGGGCCGGTTCATCGAGGCCGAGCGACTGGGCGATTTCGTGCCGACCCCGGCCGATATCGACCCGCGCTTCGTGCACACCAATCCCTCGATCGCGACGGTGTTCCTCGACGCGGAGGCCTCGCTCGGCAAGATCATGGCCGTCGACCGGTTCGCCGAGACCGCGCCGGATTTCATCGGCGGCTTCGTGAGCTCCGCCGAGACCGAGCGCCAGAACAAGGGCATCGACATGGTGAACGCGGTCATGATCTTCCCCGATGAGCAGAAGGCCGCCGCGGCGGCCGTCGCCCTCGAGCGCGCCGATTTCGAGTACGCGCCGAACAACCAGCCGATCGAGATCCCCGGCTACCCCGCGGCGAAGGCGCATTGGCAGCCCGATCAGCAGTCGATCGGATCCTGGTTCGCCACCGGCCATCTCGTTATCTACACCTGGCTCTACGACTACCTCAAGATCTGGCTGGAGAAGGTGGACAAGCAGGCGCTGCTGGACCTGACGCGCAAGAGCCTCGACACCATCGTCCCCTCGGTGCAGAAGTTCGTCCCCACTCCGAGCGACAAGCTGACCTCGCTGCAACGCGATCGCGACGGCATGCTCGGGCGTACCGCGCCGCGACCCCGCGAGGACTCCTGGATCAATCCGCCGGGCGTCTACGCCGGGCGGACCGCGCGCCACTTCACCTCCGACCCCGTCGCCATGGCGAAGATCATCGACAGTGCCGGTGTCGATCTGTACGCCAGCGACGGTTCCGACGTCTACCAGGCTCGCGACATCGCGGGCGCCCAGGCGGTGCGCGACGAGATCGGCGGCCTGACCAAGAAGTTCACCCGCTCCGAGGCACCGAAGAATCTGCCCTTCGCCCAGTGCAAGGAGTACATCGGCAGGGAGCGGATGGCGGTGCGGTTCTACTGCGCGGTGTCCTACGACCGCTACGCCGCCTACGTCTGGTCGAATCAGCTCCTCGACGCCCAGCAGCGGATCTCCGCCCAGTACGCGTTACTGGTGAACGCCGCATGAGGCGCCGCGGCACCGCGCTGCTCGCGGCCTCGCTGATCACCGTGCTCACCGGCTGCGGTTCGGTGTCCGGCACCGCGACGCCGGCCGAGGTCGATATCCGCACCCTCGACGTCGGCCCGTATCCGACCGAGCCGTACGACGCGCACGACGATCCGAAACTCCCCGACTTCTACGAGATGTACAAGGTCGCCGGGATGCGGATCGCGGACTACGTCGTCAACTCCCACGACATCGATCCGCAGATGATCTACGGCAAACGCGCGTCGACGGTGTCGGCCGGGCTGCTGCCCCAGGCCCTCGGCAACGACATCGCGCTCGAACCCGTCGCGAAGAAGCACAAGCTGCTCTACGGGTTCGAATCCAGCGGAGCCTCCGCCGACGCCACGATCAACAGCCCCAGCACCTGGCCGAGCAAGAAGGACACCACCAAGTTCACCGCGACCACGATGGTCCTGCAGTTCCCCGACGCCGCGGCCGCGACAGCGGCGGCCAGGGAATTCCACGACATCGATCTCGCCGCCCAGGAGGGCCGCAACCAACCGGTCTCGCTGCCGAAACATCCTGCGGCACTGTCACATTGGCGTCCAGACGCACCATTCCTGCGTACCGTCATGCCGCACGGCCCCTACGTCATCGCCTTCCTGCTTTCGGTGCCGTCACCGGATCTGCCCGGCCTCACCACCATGGCCGAGACGGCGTACACCAAGCAGATCGAGTCGCTCGCCGAGACGACACCCCTGACCGACGAAGAGGTCATGTCGCTGCCCTGGGACCCGGATCGGCTGGTCGCGCGCACCCTCAATCCCGAGGAGCTGGCGAACCCGGACGGTTCGGGGACCCTGCTCGTCACCGGGAAGCACGGCGTCCTGCACTACTCCGGCGACGCGCTCCCCAGCGATCGGCAATACGTCGACCAGCAGCTCACCGCCATGAAGGCCGACCAGGTCGCGCTGTCGTGGGGTTCGATCGGCATCCGCACGCCGGACCCCGGCACCGCGAAGCGGGCGGTCGCCGACAAGCTGTTCCCCTGGCGGACCAAGGCCGAGGCCGCAGCACCGCCCAATGTGCCCAACGCGGTCTGCGTGGAGAACCAGTCGCTGGCCACCAAAACGCGCTTCAGCTGCATGGTCGCCTACAACCAGTACGTCGGGATCGTCGGCGGTCACCAGCTTCTCGACGCCCACCAGCGCGCGGCCGCGCAGTACGCGCTCTTCGCGAACACCCGTTGAACCGATGACTGCGCACTGTCGCGGCGGCCAGTATGCTCCCGCCGAGAAGCTGAAGCACGGTAACGACTCAGGAGATCGTAGGACATGGCGATGAGCCCAGGGACCATCGTCGGCGGGTACCGCATCATCCGCAAGCTGGGCGCGGGTGGCATGGGTTCGGTCTATCTGGCCAGTCACCCGAGCCTGCCCAGGACCGACGCGCTCAAGATCCTGAGCGGCGAACTCAGCCGCGATCCCGAGTTCCGCGCCCGCTTCGAACGCGAGGCCAACCTCGCGGCCGGCCTGGACCACCCGAACATCGTCTCGGTCTACAACCGCGGCGAGGAGCACGGCCAGCTGTGGATCGCCATGCAGTTCGTCGAGGGCACCGACGCCGCCGCCGAGCTCGCGCGCGACCCGCACGCGATGACCCCGCTGCGCGCGCTGCGCATCGTCACCGAGGTCGGCAAGGGCCTGGACTTCGCGCACCATCACGGCCTGCTGCACCGCGACGTGAAGCCCGCGAACTTCCTGCTGTCGAACACCTACGGCGACGAGGAACGGGTGCTGCTCACCGACTTCGGCGTCGCCAAGTCGACCGACGACGCCTCCGAGCTCACCCAGACCGGCAGCTTCCTCGCGACCATCGCCTACGCCCCGCCCGAGCAGCTCTCCGGCGGCCAGCTCGACCACCGCGCCGACATCTACAGCCTGGCGTGCTCGTTCTACAAGCTGCTCACCGGCCAGAACCCTTATCCCGCAACGCAACCGGCCATGGTCATGATGGGCCACCTGCACGAGCCGCCGCCCCGCCCGACGAGCGTGCGCGCCGGCCTGCCGCCCGCCATCGACCAGGTCTTCGCCCGCGCGATGGCGAAGAATCCGCACGAGCGATTCCTGTCCTGCCGCGAATTCACCGACGCCGCGACGGCCGCCCTGGTCCCCGGATCGAACCCCACGGGCCATCACACGTCACCGACGTACCCGATCCAGGCGCCGCCCCAGTGGGCGGCCCAGGCGCCGACCGTGTCCGACCGGACCCTGCCGCCCGCCCCGAAGTCGTCGAAGAAGAAGATCGCGCTCGCCGCGGGCGCCATGGTCGCCGCCATCGCCGTTGCCGTCGGCATCGGCGTCTGGGCGGCGAGCGGCGACAGCGGCCCCGGCGGCGGCCCGACGACCACGACCGCGCAGAACGCGCTGAGCCCCGTCGAACAGGCTCGCCAGGACAACCCGGCCTTCACCGGCAAGACGGTCCTCATGGTCGACGTCGACGCCGAGAAAAAGGTCGCCACCTACCTCGGCGGCACCCTGCAGACCCAATTCCTGCAGGACCTCGGTTTCGTCTACAACTTCAACTACACGAAGTCCGGCGACGAGCCCTCTCCCCGCCCGGTCGACAGCACCAGCGCCCGCCTCGACGTCCCCGACGACAGCTACATCCTCGTCGTCCGCAGCGACGAAAAAGCAGGCGGCGGCGGCCTTCTCGGCCTCCCGTACCAGATCACCGGCTCCCGAGCCACCGTCATCCCCATCGACGACCCGATCACCGTCACCTCCATCCGCACCTGGACCGCCAACTCCGAACAAACCCTCCTCTCCCGCCTGCTCCCCATCCTGAAAAGCCGGGTGAAGTAGCCGCACGCCACAGCCATGCGGCCGGGTCCGCGGTTTCACGGCCCTACGCGGACACCGTCGAAGATGGTGCGGAGATCCGCCTCATAGCGTGCCGCGTCGGCGACCCTCAGCTGACTTCCGACCTGGATCGGATACACCGATCCCCCTGACTCATAGGGAAATTCGAGAAAATCGAGCTGCCTACCGAGCCCGGTGGTGACCTCGATGCCGGTGACCCGCAGCCCCCGGTGACCGCAGACCTCGATCGGCTCATTTCTCGATTCCTGCCAGCCGGGCCCGGTCGCACGCAGGGTGCGGAGAGTGCTGAGCGCGGCGTCGGCGTTCTCGATCGGGCTGTATGCGTTGACTGTGACAGTCGCCGTGCCCATCTCGGCGTCCGCTGTCGGCGCCTCGAACCGGTGGAGCACAAATCCCGGCGACGACGCGCCCTCCAGTTGACCCTGGGTCCAACCGGGCAGCCGCGGAACCTGCAGCGTGAAGCCCCCTACCCCTGGTTCGCTGGTGAACATCGAGTCAGCGGGCCGCTCGGCGACACAGGCCAGATGCTGACCAGGCGTCGCACTCGACGGGTCCGACACCGAACCCCCGCACCCCACCAACCACAACAGCGCTGCGCCCATCACCAGCGCACGCCGCACCTCACATCGACATCCCACGACCCCAGAGCGTATCCAGCGCCGGGGCGGGCGTTCTATCAGCTCTGCAGATGGATCGATGTGGGTGCTATCTTCTCTCCAGCGCTCGGGTAAGTAGCTGTGGAGGCTCCGAGTGGCTGCGACCACCGAGTACGACGCGGTCGCCTCACCACGGAGGGGAATCACATGAGGAGAACGAGTTCGGCGCTGCTCGCTGCCGGTCTCGCTGTGACGATAGCGGCGACCACGGGATGCGGGTCCGACGACGGGGGGACGTCGGCGCAGCCGACCATCGATGTGACGAAACTCGACGTCGGCAACCTCCCCGTGGAGCCGAAAGTCTACGGAAAACCGACCAACATGGACATGGCGGGCATGGTCGAGGCCATGCGTATCGGTAATGCGATGCCGCTGCCCATGGAGATCGAGCCCGAGGCGAAATACTCCCCTTCGGCTATGGGCGGCGCGGTCCGAATTTTCGTCGACTACGAGTCCGCCGCGATCAAGTCGCGCATGAGCGCCGACGCGGCCAAATTGAACGAACGCGCACCGGGATTCATCTCCGGATTCGTCACGACGGCGCGTTCGAACGCGGAACCGGCCCTCGCCTACGAACTCGACAACATCGCGATGCTGTTCAATACCGAACAGGATGCCGCGAAGGCCGCCGAAGCCTTCGCCGCCGAAGAGGCGGCGACCGACCCGGATGCCTACTTCCCGCCGGTCGGGACGGGTGTCGGGCACCTCAACGATGTCCGCGCGCAGATGAGCCCGAAATGGCCGGGCATGATCAAATCCTGGAAGCCCATCGGCCGGTTCGTCATCTTCACCTATGTCTACGACAGCGTCATGGGCACCCTGAAGACCGCGGACGAACAGAAACTGGTGACACTGGCCCAGAAGAGCATCAACAAGGTCGCGCCCGCGCTGCAGAAATTCACTCCGACCCCCGTCGACAAAATGATGGATCTCGACGTCGATCCCGACGGAATGCTCGGCCGCGCGATGCACACGATCTCGCTCGACTCGAATCAGCGCGGAATTCCCGGAGCTTACGATCGCCATGGTGGTCTCCAACTGACCGGCGACACCGAGGACATGGCGAAACTGTTCGAGGAGAGCGGAGTCGACCGCGTCTCCTGGCAGGGCAACTTCGTCTTCCGCGCCAAGGATCCGGCTGGCGCGGCGAAGATCGTGGACTACTTCGGTGATTCGTCGAAGTTCCTGCGCGATGCCCCCGCCCCGGCGAACCTGCCGACCGCGAAATGCCTCGAATACATCGGCCCCGACAAGTTCGCGACGAAGTACTACTGCAGCGTCGCTTACGACCGCTACACCACTCAGGTCGCCGCGACACAGCTGATCGATGTGCATCAGCGGGTCGCCGCCCAGTACACGATTCTCGCGAAGGCCAAGTGATGCGGAACAAATTGCAAGGATCGTCGATGCCTTCGGCACGAACCCGTGTGTTGAGCTGCGTGGCCATCGCGGTGACCGCGGCTCTGACCGCCTCGGGCTGCGGCACCACGAGCGGCACCGCGACTCCCGGCGAATTGGATGTTCGCACTTTGGATGTGGGCTCGTACTCGGCGGCCACCGCGCCGCTGGATATGCGATACGACTACCACAACGATCTCTCCGGCGCGATGAATCTCGCCATCATGCGGCTCTCCGACCACGTCGTCACCGGCGTCGATGTGGACCCGCTGATCAAATTCGGCACGGGGTCCATCGCCATCACGGACGCCGAGAAGGCCACCGACGTGCTGGCGAACGTCAACAAGCCCGTGCTGGAACGAAATCGGATGCAGTTCGGGTTCGCCAGCAGTTCGACCGACAAGGAGAACGACAACTCCACGAAGGCGGTGCCCGGTTCCACCTTCACCACCGTCACGGTGATGCAGTTCCCGGACGACGAGACCGCCAAGCGCGCCGCCACCGAGATCGAGGAAACCGACTTCGCCGTCGCCGCCGACAAGAACGAGCGCGTTCCGCTGTCCAAGTACCCTGCGGCGCATACACATTGGCGTCCCGGCGTCGCCACGATCGGGTCGACGCTGGCCTACGGGCGCTATGTCGTCAACCTCTACCTGGGCACGCCGGAAGCGAACCTCAGCGCGTTGACCGCCCTGACGGAGAAGGTCTACGCCGCACAGCTGCCGCTGCTGGATCAGATTCCCGCGCTCAGCCCGGCCGAGATGCTCTTCCTGCCGGACGATCCGGACCAGATGCTGCGCCGCACGCTCAATCCGGACGGCTACGGGTCGCCGAACATCGGACAGCAGGCAGCGCTGAACCTTCGGGGATTCCTCCACAAGGTCGGCCCGCAGGCACACTGGAAAACGGTGCTCACCGACGCGGGAGTGGACCGATTCTCGCTGTCCATCGCGATGTCCAGCGCCACCATGCTGTTCCGTGCCCGCGACGAGGACTCGGCGGGCAAGCTCAACACCCAGATTCTCGCGCGCGCCTACCCGAATCCCGCTGCCCCGCCCTCGGCGGTGCCGGACGCACTGTGCGGCGAGGATCCCGACGACGACTACAAGACCAAGCGTTTCCGGTGCGCGGTGACTTATCGCCAGTACGTGGCGACCGTCGAAAGCGATCAGCTCGCCGACGCGCATCAGCGCGCGGCGGCACAGTACGCACTGCTCGCGAACAGCCAGTGACCAGGTGAACGTGAACACCCCTTCGAAGCGCGACAGGAGACGATCAGGGTGGCGATAACCCCTGGGACTGTCATCGGCGGTTACCGAATCGAGCGAATCCTGGGTGCCGGCGGCATGGGCTCGGTCTATCTGGCCAAGCATCCCAGCCTGCCGCGGATGGACGCCCTCAAGATTCTCAGTTCGGAGCTCTCCCGCGACGCCGAGTTCCGTGCCAGGTTCGAGCGGGAGGCCAATCTCGCCGCGGGCCTGGATCATCCGAACATCGTCTCGGTGTTCAACCGCGGCGAGGAGCACGGCCAGCTCTGGATCGCGATGCAATACATCGAGGGCACGGACGCGTCGGCGGAGATGACGCGTGATCCGTATTCGATGAATCCTCTTCGGGCACTGCGGATCGTCACCGAGGTCGGCAAGGGCCTGGACTACGCGCATCGCAAGGGCTTGCTGCATCGTGACGTGAAGCCCGCCAACTTCCTGCTGTCCGCCGCCGTGGCGGGGGAGGACGAGCGGATCCTGTTGACGGACTTCGGCGTCGCCAAGTCCAATGACGACGCGTCCGAGCTCACCCAGACGGGAAGCTTCCTGGCGACGATCGCCTATGCGCCGCCGGAGCAATTGGCCGGCGGCGCACTGGATCACCGCGCCGACATCTACAGTCTGGCGTGCTCGTTCTTCAAGCTGCTGACCGGCCGGAATCCCTACCCGGCCACCCAGCCCGCCATGGTCATGATGGGGCACCTGCACGAGCCCCCGCCGACCGCGACCTCGGTCAATCCGGGTCTGCCACCGGCCATCGACAGAGTCTTCGCCCGGGCATTGGCGAAGAATCCCGCGGAGCGGTTCGCGTCCTGCCGCGAATTCACCGACGCGGCGGCCGCCGTCCTGCTTCCCGGCCACAACCCGGTGTCGACGAATACGTCGCCCACCTATCCGGTCCAGGTACTCGACCAGGGGCCGCACAACCAGTTCGGCCCGATCTCCACCACGGGGCCACGTACGACGGTCACTCCGCCGATGGATCCGGGGACACGCCCCGCCGCCAAGGGCCGATCCCGTCTGCTCATCGCGGGCGCGGCCGCGGCCGTCGTCGCGGTAGCGGCCGCCGTCGGGATCTTCGCGATGTCCGGCGGCGACGCGCCGACAGGCGGCGCGGCCAGTTCCACCGTCGCGCAGAAGCCCATCGACCGTGCCCGCGCGGCGAACCCCGGGTTCGCCGGGAAATCCGTCGCCATGGTCGATATCACCGACGGCACCAGCCTGGACCCGAACATCTCGGTGTACCTGTCGCCGACCCTGCAGACGACCTTCCTGAGCGACCTCGGCCTGGTGTACAACCCGATGTTCGCCAAGGCCGCGGACGAGCCGTCACCCCGCGCCGTCTCGAAGGACGACCGGTACACCATCTTCTCGAAGTTCAAGAGCAACAACTACATCATCGCGATCCGAACCGACGAAAAGGCAGGCGGCGGCGGCCATCTCGGCATGCCGGGTTCGATCGCCTCCTCCGAGGCCACGGTCATCGTAGTCGACGACCCAGCGACGGTGACCGCGATCAGGAACTGGACCGACAAGTCCGAGCAGCAATTGGTCGACCACTTGGTCCCACTCCTGAGCAAGCAGATCAAATAGCACCGATCGAGGTAGCCGGTCGACTCTCAGCAAGACTGACCTGGCCGAACAGGTCGCACGGACAGGACCGATTCAGCGGGTGCGCTAATATGCCCGCTGACAGATCACCGGGGGCGGAGGCTGATCAGCAGCCACCCACGATCACGTCAGACCCACAGGTAGAGGGGGAGGGTGTGCTGCTTCATTGTGGTGCACGGGGGCGGCGAGCAGCGGTTACGGCGGTCGTCGCGGCCATGGTCTCGGCCGCTGTCGTCGGCTGCGGTTCCGAGGTGGCGGGAACGGCCACGAAGCCGGAACTGGATACATCGAAGCTGGACTTCGGCAACTACCAGACGCAGCCGCGCACGGTAGGCAACGCCAAGAGCATGACCCAGGCGCGGGCGTGGGAAGCACAGCGCCTCGGCGACTACGTTGCCCTGCCGTTCGAAGCCGACCCGGCCTATGTCAGGGACAACCGATTCGATTCGTTCGTAGCGGGCACCCAGATCGTCCTGAACCGAAAAGGCCTCGGCGCGCTCATCGTCAACGACACCTTCGACGAAGTCGCCGAGGATCTGGTCGCCGGGTGGCTGAACTCGTGGGCGACCGCACCGAGCGCCGAGGGCAAACAGCGCAAGGCGCATCTCTCGGTCCTGATGTTCCCTGACGCACAGACCGCCGAATCCGTCGGTCCGACGCTCGAGCACGACGATTTCACCTTCAATCCCGAGAACGTGAAGGTCCCGATCGCCAAGTACCCGAAGACCTATGCGCACTGGCGCCCGTCGGTCTCGTCGATCGGTTCCTGGACCGTGCACGACCGGTATGTGGTCTTCATGAAGCTCGAGGACGAGACCCGGGCACCCGACCTCGGTTCCCTGACCACACAGGTCGAGAAACTCCTCGAGGTACAGATCCCCCTGCTCGACAAGTTCGTGCCGACTCCGTCGGACAAGCTCGAGCACGTCCCGCTCGACCCGTCCGGGCTGCTGGGCCGGACCCTTCCATCCGATCAGTCCGCCCCGGTCCGTGCGCAGCCGGACGGCTTCGTCACAAGTCGTGGTGTCCTCAGCCTGTTCGCCGACCCGAGCGCCGAGGCACTGCGAGAACTCACCGAGCACGGCGTGGATCTGATCACATTCGGCCAGAGCGTTGTCTTCCGCTCGACGACGGCCGAGGGGGCGAACGGTCTGTACGAGGAGTGGAAGAAACTCGGCGAGAAGGACCAACAGGCGGAGTCGCCCGAGAATCTGCCGGTACCGGTCGACTGTCATGCCAACACCTTCGAAGCCGAAGGCGTGCGAAAGATCGCAGACTACATCTGCTATCTGCAGGTCGATCGTTATGTCGTCCAGGCCAGAGACTCGAACCTGCAAAACCTGCATCAGCAGGTGACCGCTCAGTACATCCTGCTCGCGCGCCCTTGAGGAACTCACGATGAAGAACTCTCTACGCGTGGCGGGGCTATTGGCTGCGCTTGCTGTCGTATCCGGTTGTGCCGCACCGATTTCAGGCAAGGCCAAACCCGGTATGACTCCGGTAGACCTGGCCGCATTGAAGACCGGGGCACAGATCACCGAACCGACCGAGTTCGTAGAGAGGTTCCCCTCTGCGACATCGGAGAGAATCCGGTTGATCGAAGGGCGAAGACTGCTCAACGTTCTGGTGCACCCCATCGACTACTTTCCATCCCTGCCCGAGTTGGGCTACACCAGGATCTTCGCCAATGCGGACGCGATGTCGAAAACCGGCGGCATTCCCGCGCAATACGCTGACGCCGTCACCAGGAACAAATTGGTCGTCGGTGTCTCGGCCGTGCGAACGAATGGCAGCGTACGCAACACGGAGCAGATGCTTGTCGGCGTCCTCCAATTCGCGTCCGAGCAGGACGCCAAGAATGCCGCCGCCGCGATGTTCCAGGTGACGATGTCCGGTGAGCGCCCGCGCCACCCGGTTGCAGTTCCGAACTACCCCGAAGCCAACGCGTCCAGCGCTGACGACCAGGGCGTGAATGCATTCCAGCAGCACGGACCGTTCGTGATCGTCAACTCGGTGACCCAGTCCACGCCGAACGTCACCGGGCTGGCCGACACGATCAAGAAGTCGATGGACGCCCAGATCCCGGCGCTCGACAAGTTCAAGGTGATCGCACCCGACGACCTGATGGACCTGCCCCGCGACAGAGAAGGCATTGTCCGGCGGACGATGGACAAGTCGGCCGGCGGCGGCGATCCGTTCGGAATAAGCTTCTACAACGAGGATTTCGGTGTCTTCGAGGCCTCGGGCATCCTGCACTACGAGCGCAACACCCTCGAGACCCGTAAAGCGTTCGAGGAAGCGGGGGTCGACCTCGTAGGACGTCGCTACAGCACGGTTTACCGTGCCCGCGACGTCGAGGCCGCGTTCAAGCTCCAAACGGTCCTGGCAAAGCGCGCAAAGAACGACACTGTCCTCGCCCCACCGCCCGGTATCGCCGACGCCCAGTGCGTGCGCTTGGCGGAGGAGGACAAGAACCGTGAATACAACGGGTTCTGTGTCCTGGTGTACGACAGGTACGTGGCGGTCGTGATGTCACTGGCATCGGTGTCGAAGGCCGCCCTCGAGGTCGATCCCGTCCTGCAGGAACGTACCGCCGCGCAGTACGCGATCCTGAAGAAGAGCGAGTAGACGTCCATGCGAAAAATCCGTGTAGGCAGTGCGCTACTGACTCTTGGTCTGGTCTTGAGTGGCTGCGGTGACGGCGGCGAGGATGCGACATCGTCGGCACCCGCCATCGATATCGCCACGCTCGACTCCGGCAACTACCCCACAACGCCCACGAATCTCGAAGCCACCCGGGTTCCAACGTCTGGAGCCTTGCAGGAGTCGATAAGAATCGGCGCCGCGACACCGTATCCATTCCAGTACGATGCGCGGTTCGTCTTCTCCAAGGGTAGTGGCGGTGGCCGGCACATCACCCAGGCCGATCCCCCCTACTTCCGCGGCACCGGGATCGAGTCCAAAGACTTCAACGCCCTGGTCCCTGGCGTCGTCGCGGGCTGGCGGAGCAACGGGAATCGTCGCGACGAGCCCAACGCGGGGCGAACCGTCGAGACGAACACCATCAGATTCGAAACAGCTGACCAAGCCAGGTCCGCCGCGACCGAGCTGTTCCAGCGAACCCCGGGGTCGCTGTTCCAGGTCCCCAACTACTCCGACGCGTATATCAAGGTTGAGGACGACCCCGAGCCCATCCCGGTGCAGACGCTGCGCGCCGCACTGGTCCGTGGTGACATGCTGCTGCACATCCAGGTCGAGGACTGGCTGGGTCTACCCTACGATGCCGCCGCCGACGCAATGGTCGCCCAGCGGTTTTTCGACAAGCAGATCGAGATGCTGCGCATGTACACGCCGACACCACTGAGTGATATCGATAAGTTGCCGCTCGACCGCGACAAACTGCTGGCTCACGCGCTGCCGACCGAGGAAGAATCGAGGCCCAAAGGGACCAGCGGCGCTGCAGTCTATCCGGCCCAAGCTGTGCTGCACATGGAAGACAATGCCCAGACCATGAGCCCGGCGTTCGCCGATGCGGGAGTCGACTACGTCGCCTTCGACGCGGGGTCCATATACCGCAGCCGCGACGAGTCTGCCGCGAACCGGTTCCTTGCGGCAATGAACAAGGCGACTCTCGACGCCCGCGACTACGCCGAAGCCGCCCGCCCGGCAAACATGCCGACCGCCAACTGTTTCGACAAGAATCCCGCGGAGAAGCACAGCTTCGTACGCCCGACGTGCCACGGCATCATCGGCAGATTCGTCTTCGCGGTGAGTGGAACGAACATCCAGGACGTGCACCAACGCGCGGCCGCCCAATACAAGCTGTTGGCCGCGCTCGAGTGAGGTTTGCGAAGACTGAACGGTTCATCAGCACCTGCTAGATTGCCCTGGCTGACACGCACTGCGGGGCGCGAAGGATGAGGAGATGCGAATGGCCTTGCGGCCCGGCGCAATTGTGGGTGGCTACCGAGTGATCAAGGTCCTCGGAGCCGGTGGTATGGGTACCGTCTACCTCGCCCAGAACCCGAGCCTTCCACGCCGCGATGCGCTCAAAGTTCTCAGCGGTGACCTGTCGACTGATCCCGAGTTCCGCGGTCGTTTCGAGCGCGAAGCCAATCTCGCCGCAGCTCTCGACCATCCCAATATCGTCGCTGTATACAATCGCGGCCACGAGGATGACCAGCTCTGGATTGCGATGCAGTACATCGACGGCACCGACGCGGCCGCCGAGGTAGCCAAAGGCCCTTCCGCCATGCCACCGCAGCGCGCCTTACGCATCATCAGTGAGGTCGGCAAGGGTCTGGACTACGCGCATCGCCGCGGTCTACTCCACCGAGACATCAAACCGGCCAACTTCATGATCGCTGCGGCGGATGAAGGCGACGAGGAACGCGTCCTGCTCACTGACTTCGGTGTCGCCAAATCCACCGACGACGGCCAGGACCTCACGGCGACAGGCAATTTCATGGCCACCGTCGCGTACGCGCCGCCCGAGCAGCTGATGGGCAGCGTCCTCGACCATCGCGCGGATATCTACAGCCTCGGCTGCTCGCTGTACAAGCTGCTCACCGGCCTGAACCCCTTTCCCGCGACGGTTCCCGCGATGGTCATGATGGGACATCTGCACGAACCACCGCCGCGCCCGACCGCAGTCCGTCCCGACCTACCGCCCGCGATCGACCACGTCATCGCCAAGGTGATGGCCAAGGACCCCAACGACCGGTACAACACCTGCCGCGAATTCATCCAAGACACCCATTCCGCACTACACGGCGCCGTTATGCACGCGCCTGAGTCGCAGGGCATGACTACCGCACAGCGCCCGCCTATCTCGGGCCCGACCACCGCAGTTACCGACCGGATGTATCCACAGCGTGGAACCGACCCGAATCGTGTGATCGTCGGAAACCCGGTGCACGTCGGCGGCGTCCCCGAATCCGAGCTACTCACCGCGCGAAACCCCGTGTCTCATCGCCCGAAGCGAGCCAGGCGGTTCCTGGTCCCCGGCCTCATCACCCTTGTCGTCGCAGCTCTCGTCGGCACCGGGGTCTTCGTCCTGACCAGATCGAACAGCTCGCCAAACAGCGGCGGCGCGGACCCGATGGCTCAGGTGCGTGCCACCCACCCCGAGTTCAGCGGCAAGACCATCACCGCGTACAACTTCGGAAACTCGACACTGTCCGTTGTCCTCAACCCGAGCGACCAATGGAAGTTCCTGCGGGACTTGGACTTCGACTACAACTCCGAGTACAAAGCCGTGGGTGACGAAAAGTCTCCCCGCGCACTTTCAATCGGCGACTACAATCCAAAGAACAATACCGATATTGTGCTCATATTCCGCACCGACACTCAGGCAGGAAACGGAGGATTTCGCGGCTTGCCATACACATTGACGAGCGGCTCAGGAAAAGTCGTCATAATCGACGACCCATCCGCCGTGCAAGCATTTCAAGTTTGGACTGCACAGTCGCCGGAAACCTTAGTTGAGAAGATGATTCCAGAAATATCCAAGGTCCTACAGTAGCTCATAGTCTGCTACCATCGGACCTGCCGACGCCAACGCAGAAGGCCGAGGACTGCAGATAATAGAAGAGTCGGCCCCAGGCGCATGCCTGGAGCCGACCGCGCGACGTAAGTCAGACGAACTTGCCCGACAGCCACTTGTCCGTGTCATGCAGTTCCGAGTTACCGGTTTGGACCAGCTTCGCGGCCTCCATCAGCGTGGTGTTCAGCTGAGTCGAAGTCCTCTGCCATTCATTCTGCATTTCCTGGAAAGCAGCCTGAGCATTACCACCCCAGCTGGTGGTAACAACTCGCTCCACCTCCTTATGGAAGGCGATAAGCTTGTCAGCAACGAGGTTCGCAGTGTTAATCATATCCTGCGCACCCATGTCCACTGAGTCGCGGTTTGAAGCAATAACATTGTCGACCATGCCGAGTATCTCCTTACAAGAATATGAGGTTGGATGTTTCAGATAGCCGGAAGATCGAGCTCGGCCATCTTGCTCTCGACCTGACCCTTGAAGACCGCATCCTGCTCGGAGTAGGCGTTTGACGACTCCATGATCTTCTGCGACGTGTCGAGCAGCTTGTCGTTCAGCTTCTCCGCCGCGGAAACATACCGGTCCATCAGCATGTCGAAGGCCTGCTGCGCACCACCCTTCCACGTCTCCGTCGTCGACATCTTGCCTGCCCAGATCTTCTTGACAAGCCCTTCAATTTCGGTGTAGGAGCTCTCGGCTTGCTTCGAGAACGCCTGCAGCGCAGCTACATCGGCATCAAGAGCCATGGATTTTCCTTTCGGTTCGCCGACATCCCCCACTTCGAGGGACAGTCGCCATACACTGAGTTAGACGCAACAGGTGTGCGGTTGGTTCCACTCATCTGAGAAAATTTCGGCGATCGGCCAGCAGATGACTAGCGAGACATCTACGCATCTCCCCCACCCAATCCATCAATCTCCCCAACATTGATGTGAACCATGCCCCGGCGACGATACCCGGTCCCGGTCGAGTGGGCAATTGCTCCGATCGAGCCCGACGTCACGTGATGCCGACCGGCGCGCGATCGTCACGGATCGACCCTGATCGCGCTCACGGCCTGCTCGCAGGCGGTCGAGACCTCGTCCCACCGGCCCGCGATGAACTGGCAGCCGACGCTGACCTGGATGCCGCGTTCGACGAGGACGTGCCAGCGGACTTCCGAGCCGTCCAGGGGGCGCTCCTCGTAGGAGAGTCCCGGGCGACCCGCGAAGACGACGTCGCGGCGGATCTCGGAGACGGTGCCCTGCGGCTTGTTCCTGGTCTGCGCGGTGAGGTCGGCAGCGATGTCGTCGTAGCCGGCATCTGCGGCGACCGTCTGCTGGGCGATCGTAATGCGCTGTCGCGCACCGCTTTCCGGGGAGAGGTCGACACGTGTCACGGGCGAGGTCGCCGACGCGCGTCGCCAGCCCTCGGGAACCCGGAGTGTGACCCGCCCGATCGTCTCGGTGGCGGACCTCGGTGTGGCCGGCGGTGGTGTCGTCGTCGGTGCCACCGTGTGTGTCGAGGTCGGCTCCGCATTCGCGGACGGCGTCGGATCGTCACCACCGCCCCACAGGACGATGCCCGCCGTGACGGACGCGATCACGGCGACAGCGGCGACGGCCGCGAGATACAGCGGGCGGCGATCGACGGGATGGGTCGCCGCGGCGCGCTCCCGGAGCGGTTGCATCCACTCGGATCGCGCCGGCGGAATGCTCGGCGTGTACGGCGTCGGCTGCTGTGGGCGCCGGGCCACGTCGGTCCCGGTCAGGGGGCTGATGGCGATCGATGACCCGGCTACGGATTCGGCGACCTCGCCCACGACCGTCATGATCTCGGGATCGGTGGTGCCGAACACCTGCAGGACGTCCGTCGGGCGGTCGGCGAGTAGACGCTCCAGAAGATCGGTCAACGCCGCCCGGCCGTGTGCCGCGGTGAGTTCGACCGCTGCCAGGTTGGGTTCGGCTTCGACGGCCTCGATATGCGTGCCGTTCGCGTCATAGACGACCGTGCTCGCGGTGGTCGACAGCAGGCCGAACTCGAGGATCGCGGTGCGACGGCTGCGCCGCGTCGCGGTATCGACCTCGGAGGCCCGCACGGCGCACGGCTCGAACGTGACCTCGCGGGCGAATCCGTGTGCGACGGTGGCGAACATCTCGAGCGACCGTGCACCCCACGCGGTGGGGTGCACGCAGACGAGGCGGTCGCAAGGCGCCGCGACTCCGAGGGAGTCGACGATCGCGGCGACCACCGCGGTGAGCGCCTCCACTGACGAAGGCACCCTCGGCGGCACGGCGATGTGGTCCGACATCAGGTACTGGACAGCCGACACGACCTGGGTGGGTGTCGTCAGCGGCTCACCCACGACCAGGTCGGAGTTGTTGCTGCCCAACACGATCGAGGGCGGCACATCCCAGTGGGTGGTCGCGCCGCGCGCCCAGATCTTCGCCTCGGTGACGACGAGCTCGACGGTGGTCATTCCGGCTGCGGCATCCAGGCGGTCTGCACGAGGCCCTCGCTGTTGCGAGTCACGAACGTACCGCGACCGGTCGGCTTGGGACCGGGACGGGTGGTGCCGAGCAGGACACCTTCGTCGCGGCTGCAGCTGAGGATGAGGCCGGCCGAACCGAGATCCTTCATCCGCGCCAACGTGGGCTCGTACATGGCCCGACCGGCGCCGCCGGAGCGGCGGGCGATGATGACGTGGAAACCGAGGTCACGCGCGTGCGGGAGGTGTTCGACCAGCGCGCTGACCGGGTTGCCCTGCGAGGTGGCGACCAGGTCGTAGTCGTCGATGATCACGTACAGCTCCGGCCCGCTCCACCACGACCGCTCACGCAGCTGCTGCGGCGTCACATCCGGGCCCGGGGTGCGCTTGGCGACGTACTGGCCGAGTCCGGTCATGTAGTCCGAGAACTGCTTGGCGGTGGAACCGTAGCCGGCCTGATACCCCTCGGGGATCAGGCCCAGCATCGAGCGGCGGTAGTCACCGACGATGAAGCGCGCCTGGTCCGGAGTGTTGGACGCGGCGATGCCGTCGATGAGCGAACGCAGCAGCGTGGTCTTACCCGACTCGGTGTCACCGATGATGATGAAGTGCGGGCTCTCCGCGAAGTCGATGTAGACCGGCGCGAGCTCGGATTCGTTGATACCGATGGGGATTCGCAGGCACTTGGACGCGGGATCGACCCGCGACGGCCAGTTGCCCGCCAGGTACAGCAGCTGCTCGCGCGGCAGCTGGTCGGGCAGCATCCGCACCTGCGGGGCCGGACGTCCCGGCGTCATGCGCGAGATGGACTCGACCGCGGCGGCCACCGCTTGACCGAGGTTCGACGGGTCGGAGGAGCCGTCGATCCGCGGGAGGCCGGTCAGCATGTGCAGACACTCTGCGGTCATACCGCGGCCAGGGCGGCCCTGCGGGACGAGCGAGGCGAACTTGCGGCCCAGATCGGAGTCCATCGGGTCGCCGAGACGGAGCTCGATCCGGGTGCCGATCTGGTCCTTGAGCGCGGGCCTGGCCTCGGCCCAGCGGTTCAGCGCGATCACGACGTGGACGCCGTAGGACAAACCCTGCACCGCGAGGTTCATGACGACCTGCTCGAGCGCGTCGAAATCCTGACGGATCGAGCCGAAGCCGTCGATCACCAGGAAGACGTCACCGAACGGATCCTCGTGCGCGCCCGCGGCGGCCGGGCTGGAGGCCGGATCCATCGAGCGCAGCCTGCGGAACTCGACCATCGACTCGATGCCGAGCTGGCGGAACCGGGCCTCGCGGGTACGCACGATGGTGGTCATCTCGGCGACCGTGCGACGGACCTGGTCTTCGTCGAGACGGCTGGCCACCGAACCGACGTGCGGCAGGCCTTCGAGCGCGGCGAGTGTGCCGCCACCGAAGTCGAGGCAGTAGAACTGCACCTGCTCGGCGGTGTGGGTGAGCGACATCGCCATGATCAGCGTGCGCAGCGCGGTCGACTTACCGGACTGCGGACCACCGACCACGGCCACGTTGCCGCGCGCGCCGGACAGGTCGACGATGAACTGGTCGCGACGCTGATCGTAGGGACGGTCGACGATGCCCATGGGCGCCCGTAGGGTGGCGATCGCGGAGTACTCGCCGGTGAGGATCGAGCGCGGCACCAGCTGGTCGAGCGTGGGAGCTTCGTCCAGCGGCGGCAGCCAGATCTCGTGCGCGGGCCTGCCGTGCCCGGCGATCCGGGACACCAGCATGTTCAGGTTCGAGACCTGTTCGCCGTCGTCGCTGTGCGATTCGGGCTCGTAACTCGACTCCACCGGCACCGGCACCCGGTCCGACGTGCGGAATTCGACGTGGGTGGCGTGGAAGGGGCGGGCGTTGACGTCGATTTCGCCGCCGACGATGCCGGCGCTGGTGACCTCGCGCTGGGGGCCGCCGCCGACGTAGGGGCCGGAGACGTAGGAGGCCTGGAAGCGCTGGATCTCGCCGGAGTCGGCCTTGAGGTAGCCGCCGCCGGGGGAATTCGGGAGGTTGTAGGCGTCGGGGACGCCGAGGACCTGGCGGGATTCGTTGGCGGAGAAGGTCTTCAGGCCGATGCGGTAGGACAGGTGCGATTCGAGGCCCTTGAGCTTGCCCTCTTCCAGGCGTTGGGAGGCGAGCAGGAGGTGGACGTGCAGCGAGCGGCCGAGGCGGCCGATCATCACGAACAGTTCCGCGAAATCGGGGTGCTGGGTGAGGAGTTCGGAGAACTCGTCGAGGACGACGAACAGCGCGGGCAGCGGGTCGAGGTCGGCGCCCGCGGCACGGGCCTTCTCGTATTCGGAGACGTTGGCGAAGTTGCCCGCCTGGCGCAGGACTTCCTGGCGGCGGTTCATCTCGCCGGCCAGCGCGTCCTTCATACGGTCGACGAGGTCGGCTTCCTCTTCCAGGTTGGTGATGACCGCGGCGACGTGCGGGACGCCGTCGAGGCCGAGGAAGGTGGCGCCACCCTTGAAGTCGACCAGGACCAGGTTCAGCTGGTCGGGCGAGTGGGTGGCCAGCAGGCTGAGTACCAGGGTGCGCAGGAACTCGGACTTGCCGGAACCGGTGGCGCCGATGCACAGGCCGTGCGGGCCCATGCCGTTCTCGGCGGCTTCCTTGATGTCGAGTTCGACCGGGTTGCCGTCGGCGCCGACGCCGAAGGGCACGCGCAGGCGCTCGCGCCCGTAGCGCGGGCGCCAGGCGCTGGCGGGGTTGAAGTTGCCGATGTCGCCGAGCGACATCAGCTGCGACCA
The DNA here is from genome assembly GCF_003182135.1 of Nocardia neocaledoniensis. Taxonomy (GTDB): domain Bacteria; phylum Actinomycetota; class Actinomycetes; order Mycobacteriales; family Mycobacteriaceae; genus Nocardia; species Nocardia neocaledoniensis. Next base: position 286,261 of record NZ_QGTL01000003.1, read on the forward strand.
GGTGGAGATGGCCTCGTTGTCGTCGGTCTCCACGTCGCTGCTGCGCTGGGTGGCCGCGCGGAACGGCGCGAGGCGGCGGGCGGCCTGCTGGGCCTGCTCGGCGCTGACGCGGTCGATGGTGGCGAAGCGCTCCTGGTTGCCGGTGGCGCCGCGGCCCAGGCACTCGCCGTCTTCGACGACCATCTTGATGCCGCGCGAAACAGCAAGGCGCGGAGCGTAATTGCAGAGGTCGATGATGGTGACGCCCTCGTAGCCGGACTCGCGGAGCTGGTCGTCCTCGGCCTCGAGCAGGCCGCCGTCGACGACGATGACCACGTGCACCAGGTTCGGGTTGTTCGGCTGGTTACGGGAGTAGCGGACGCGGTTGCCCAGCAGCGGGTGCAGGCTGCTCAGCGCCTCGCGGATGGAGCCGTAGAACATGCGCTGGGTGCCGATGCCGTCGGAGACCTCGGGGTGCTGGGTGTGCGGCAGCCACTTGGTCCATTCCCATTCGCGCGCGGTGTCGGGGCCGCAGACCACGGCGATCAGCACCTGGTCGGGCGCCTGGAACATGCACAGCTGCAACAACATCGCGCGGGTCATGTCGCGGGCCTGGGCGCGGTCGCCGTCGAGGGCGATGGTGCCGAAGCCCTTCACGGCGATGGCGGTGGGCAGGTCGGGGACGGTGGAGTGGGCGCGGACGAAGCGGCGCAGGGAGACCGCGGCGATGGGTTCGAGCTCTTCCACCGGGCCGGTCTCGGGGGCGACCAGCCGGGTGGCCAGGCGCTGACCGCCGAGGCCGATGCGCGCGTGGCAGAAGTCCTTGTCGCCGGAGCGGCGCTCCCACATGCGGCTGGTGCCGGCCAGCATCCAGATCAGGCCGGGCTCGGGATGGCTCCACTCGACGGCGGCGCGCTGCTGCTTGGCGGTGTCGTCGACGTCCTTGCGGACCTGGTCGAGATAGCGCAGGTAGTCCTTGCGATCCTCGTTGGCCTCGGCGGCCTTGGCGCCCTTGCCGTTGCCCTGGCCGAACATGGTGACCATCGACATGATCATCATCATCGGGAACATCATCGACATGGGGTTGGACAGCATGCCGCTGCCCTGGGTGAACATCAGCGCCATCATGCCGACCATGCCGACCACCATGACGATGGGCATGAGCTTCATGAGCAGATTGCCCGGCGTGATCCTGGGGATCTCGGGCGGCGGCTGCAGCGTCACCTCGCCACCGGGCGTACGCGGCATCTCGCGCCGGGCACGGCGCTGGAACCGGACTGTGCTCATGGTCGAGACTCCCCCTGCTTGACAACTCGCTGTCCACGCGACGGGCTCAGTGTAGAGGTCGCGGCCGACATGTCGTATGGTTCGTCAGGCATTCTGCTGTCCGAACGGTGAGTTCCGCAAACTGTCGATCGCCCGAGGGGTCGAGCGGAAACACGAGGTAGAGACGGAGTTGGGGGAGTTTTGACGCACGCGCGACTCGATCATCTGGAAGAGGATTCCGCGCGCGGCATCGTTCGCGCACCGGACCTTGCCCGGGTGACGATTCTGGCCAAGCACACGCAGGTCGACATGGCGATTCCGGTGGATGTTCCGGTCGCCCTCGTCATCCCGAGCGTCGTCGACATGGTCGCTCAGCACAGCCGGTCCAATGATTTCGACAACGACGGCGAACGCTACGAGCCCGCCGAGTGGGTGCTCGCCCGGATCGGCCATCCCCCGTTCTCGAACTCGCTCAGCCTCGGCGAGCACGGCGTGCGCGACGGCGAACTGCTCATGCTGGAGAGCGCCTCGCACACCGCGCCGACGCCGCTGTTCGACGACATCATGTACAACGTCGCGATCGCCGACGCCGAGCACTACCGCAGCTGGACGCCGAAGACGGCACGCGTCACCGGTTCGGTACTCGCCGCGATCACCATGCTGGTCGGCTGCTTCGGTCTGCTCGCGGCGCCGGACGCGCTGCCGTTCTGGGTGACAGGCTCGCTCGCGCTGCTGGTCGCGATCCTGTGCGTGGTCGCGGGTACCGTGCTCAGCCGGATGTACGGCGACACCGCGGCGGCGCTGGTCCTGGGCGGCTGCGCGCTGCCGACCGCCTTCACCGCGGGCATGCTGCTCGTGCCCGACCATTACAGCTGGGCGCATCTGCTGCTCGGCGCCACCCTCTTCGGCGCCACCGCGGTGCTCGCGTGGCGGGTCACCGGCGTCGGGCTCGCGCTGTTCATCGGCGCGGCGACGGCCTCGGTGTTCGCCATTCCGGCCGCGCTGGTCGGGCTGCTCACCGAGCAGCCGCTCAAGGCCATCGGAGCCGGTGTCGCCGCCCTCGGGCTGGCCGGGCTCTCGCTCTCGCCGCGCGTCTCGATGCTGCTGGCCAAGCTGCCGTTGCCGCCGGTCCCCTCCCCCGGCACCCCGATCGACCCGACCGAGGACGATCCGGACGACCACCGCGCGCTGCCGACCCTGGACGCGCTGCGGGCCAGGTCGGAACGGGCACGCAACTACCTCGCCGGCTTGGTCACGGCGACCACGCTGGTCACCGTCGTCGGCGCGTTGCTCGCGGTCGACGCGGGCGCGGACGACCCGTACTGGCCCGGCATCGCGCTGGCGCTCGTCTGCGCCGTCGTGCTGATGTTCCGCAGCCGGACCTACGCGGGCGCCGAACAGGCCGTCGTGCTGATCGCGGGCGGCGCGTCGATCGTGCTGCTGATGCTGATCGGCGTCTCGCTCGAAATGCGCCAACCGCTGGTGGTTTTCGGCGCCGCGCTGGCCATCCTGATCGCCGCGCTGGTGATCGGCCTGATCGTGCCGAACCAGTCGGCCACCCCGCCGATGCGCCGGGCCGTCGAGCTGCTCGAATACGGGTTCGTCGCCGCGGTGCTGCCGCTGGTGTTCTGGGTCGCCGAGCTCTACTCCCTCGTCCGCGGGCTGTGAACGCGAGCCTGCGCGTCGCGGCGGCGGCCGTGGCGCTCGGTGTCGGTGTGTCGTTCGGGTTGGGCGCCGCGCCCGCCTCGGCCGATCGGCCCCCCGCGGCCGATCCGGCGAACCTGCCCGCGGGCGACCCGGCCGCACCGCCGGAGAAGACCGAGGTCGGCTCGAACGCGGTGTGCACCACGGTGTCCACCGGCGGTGACGGACCGGCCATCCCGGAGGCGCAGCGCTCGCTCGGACTGGAGCGCGCGTGGGAGTTCTCCCGTGGCGCAGGGCAATTGGTCGCGGTCATCGACACCGGTGTCACCAGGAACGATCGGCTGCCGGACATGATCGCGGGCGGCGACTTCGTCGCGAACTCCGGCGACGGCGCCGACGACTGCGACGCGCACGGCACCTTCGTCGCCGGGCTGATCGCCGCGACCAAGGTCGACGGGCAGGGCTTCTCTGGAGTCGCGCCCGAGGCGCAGATCCTGACCATCCGCCAGACCAGCAAGATGTATCAGAAGGAAGGCGCCAACCGGAACAAGGCGCCCGAGGATCTGCCCGACGGGTACGGCAACCTGGCGACGATGGCCTCGGCGATCCGCCGGGCGGCCGACATGGGCGCCTCGGTCATCAACGTCTCCGAGGTCTGGTGTGGCACCAACAAGGGTGTCAACGACAGCGCGGTCGGCGCGGCGCTGCAATACGCCGTCGAGGTGAAGAACGCGGTTCCCGTTGTGGCGGCGGGCAATTCGGACACCTGCAAGACCGCCAACACCGTGATCGATCCGCTGGATCCCACCGCCGATCCGTGGTCGAAGACCGAGATGAACGTGAGCCCGGCCCGCTGGGACGACTACGTGCTCGCGGTCGGCTCGATCGACGCCAACGGCGCACCGTCGAAGTTCACCGTCGCCGGGCCGTGGCTCAGCGTCGCCGCGCCGGGCGAGAACATGGTGTCGCTGAACCCGCGTGGCGCGGGGACCGCGATCGGCACGGTCAACCAGCAGGGCCAGACCAGCCCGATCAGCGGAACGAGTTTCGCGACGCCGCTGGTCTCCGGGGTGGTCGCGCTGGTGCGCGCCAGGTTCCCCGAGCTCAGCGCCAAGGAAGTGATGAAGCGGGTGCAGGCGACGGCGCACGCGCCCGCCGAGGGCTGGAACCAGTACATCGGATACGGCAGCGTCGATCCGATGGCCGCGCTCACCGCCGAGGTGACGGGGTCGCTGCCGCCGAAGCGGCCATCGCCCGCCGCGCAGGTGCAGCTGGCCGTCCCCGCTCCGGCGCCCGCGCCGGACAACACCGCCAGGAACGTGTCGCTGATCGGCGCGGGCGTGGTCGGGCTGCTGTTCGTTCTCGGCATGCTGGCCTCGTTCCCGATCCGGCGCCGGATGGGCGTGCGGGAAGACGTCTGACACGTCATCCGAGGAACGACGGTGCCGCGCAGGTCCACGCGGTACCGTCGTCCTGCGCACCGCGGCGCATCCCCATCGACACAGGTAGCAGCATGGACTCGAGCGAAGCCCCCTTGACGCGCAGACAGCGCTGGGAACGCGCGACCAATCTGCCGCTGATGGCGCTGGCCGTGGTGTTCCTCGTCCTCTACGCCTGGCGGGTGCTCGACACCGACGTCTCACCGCACCTCGACGCGGCCCTGGTGTGGGCCGACATCGCCATCTGGGCGATCTTCGCCGTCGATTTCGCCGTCCGGCTGCGCCTGTCCACCGATCGGCTCCGCTTCGTGCGCAAACACCCGCTCGACCTGCTGGTGGTGCTGGTGCCGCCGTTCCGGCCGCTGCGTCTGGTGCGCGCGGCGCTGCTGCTGCTCGACTCGCTCAACCGCGCGACGAAACCACGGACCCGCCTGGTGACCTTCGTGGCGACCAGCTCGCTGTTGATCCTGTTGCTGTCGAGCCTGGCGTTCTTCGACGCCGAGTACGGCGCGCCGGAGAGCAAGATCAAGACCTTCGGCGACGCCCTGTGGTGGTCGGCTGTCTCGGTGACGACGGTCGGCTACGGCGACGTCTACCCCGTGACCACCGAGGGACGGTTGGTTTCCCTGGTCCTGATGACGCTCGGCATCGGCCTGATCTCCTTCGCCATCGGCACCATGACCAGCTGGGTCGTCGAGCAGCTCAAGACAGTCGACGACGCCGCCGATCGCGCCGAGCGCACCCTCACCGAACTGGTCGACGAGGTGCGCTCGCTGCGCGCCGAGGTCGCCGAGCTGCGGACCCGCGCGCAGGAGCCGCCCGGCTAGTTCGCGGCCGGGTTGACCGTCGCGACAGGCTGTTTCGCGGGCGAGGGATCGGGTGAGATGCCGTCGTGGGCGACCATCGCGTCCTCGCGCCCGAGGCTCGGGCCGCCGGCGAGCAGGCCGACGATGGGCCACGGCGCCGGTTCGGCCTTCACGTTCTCCAGGCCGAGCGCGTTGACCGCGTCGGCGTTCTTGATGCCGAAGCGCACGCCGGTGTCGGCGATGTAGAACAGGCTGTCCTTGCGACGGCTGTCGACCTCGATGCCGGTGGTCTGGACGTAGGCGCCGGTGGCGGGCGGGATGTAGACGGTGTCGGCGTTCGGGCCCGCCGCGTCGGCCTGCGCCAGGTTCACCAGCTTGGCCTTGTCCGGGATCGGCAGGTCGATGCCGACGAGCACGTCCAGCTCGGCGCGGGCGGTGGCGTCGGTGTTGTCCATGGCGCCGGCGATCGGCTTCCAGGTGATGCAGCTGACCGACTTGTCCTTCGCGGCGATCAGCGTCGGCCGGTCGGCCGGGTAGTCCTGCACCTTCAGCGGATTCCGCACGGTCGGCGCGTAGGTGCGGTCGGTCGACTGGATCGTGGTGCCGTTCATGACCGTCGGATAGAAGTTGCGGATGATCTGCGCGGTCAGCGCGGAGACCGGCTGCAGTCCGTCCTGGAGCACCACGTAGTTCTGGTTGGGCTCGTTGAAGACCTGGACGACGTCACCGATCCGATGGCCGCTGACGTTGTATGTCGGTGTCCCACCGGGGTTGTCGATGCGGGGCGTCTCGATCGGGAGCACCTCGGGAATGGCGTTTAGCAGGCCCTCGCTGATGGGACGCGGGGTCACGCCGCCGATGCCGAGGGCCTGGATGACCGGGGCGTCGTCCATCTTCACCCTGGCGCGCTTGTTCTCGTAGACGAGGTAGGTCGAGTCCTTGCCCTTGACGAGCATGGCCTTGCCGTCCTCCATCGCCGACGCCTTGTCGCCGAGGTCGGGGTCGCCGGCCAGGACGGAGGTGGTCAGGTTCGAGGTGCCGTCGGACTTGAGCTGATCGCACACCGACCACGGGCGGCCCTTGCCGTCCTTGTCGTACATGATCGAGGAGGGGGCGCCGGGGATGCCGATCAGCTGGCCGCGCGGCTTCTTGCCGAGTTCGGATTCCTTGACGATGACCGCCTTGGCCGCTTCCCCGGCGGCCAGGCGGGCCGAGGCGAGGTTGAGGGCGGGGTGGACGACGTTCTCGATGACGACGTAGACGCCGCCGGATTCCTTGCCGATCAGGATCTTGTTGTCACCGATCTTGTCTTGCGGGCGCAGCAGCGCGAGGATGCCGCAACCGGCGAGAACGACCAGGCCGAGGACCAAACCGACCGCGTAGGCACGGGTCTGGGCGCGCATCGGATCGTGCAGCATGCGCACGTCGCGGCGCACCAGGGCGTGCTCCATCCGCCGCACCAGGAAGCGGTAACCGCTGACCTGCCAGCGCGTAGTGGGTTTTGAAGGCATGGTTCCTCCCCCGAACAGTGCTCTCGTCCGGCCAACACAGTACAGTTCCCCGCAGCACTTGTTCACATTCGGGGGAGGAACCAATGGCCGAGTTCACCGGTGCCGGTCCGCGTCCGCTGTTCGGTCGTGTCACGTTGCCGCAGCTGCTCATCGCGCAGGTGCTCGGCCTTCTCGCGGGGGTCATCGTGCTGGTGGTCGGCCTCGGGCCGCTGCCCGCGCTCGGCGTGGCCCTCGTGGTGGCCCTGATCCCGTTGATCCCGATCGGCAAGCGCACCGTCCTCGACTGGCTCGGCACGATCCGCCGCTACTCGGGCAAGCGCGAATACACCCTCGGCGACACCGTCGACTTCCGTGACACCGACGGCCGTTCGCTCGGCCTTTACTGGGACGGCAGCCGCGTGGTCACCGTGGTCGAGGTGCTGCCGCCGAGGGGCGGGCTCACCAGGATCGCGCGCACCGCCGTGCACGCCTCCCACCTGCTCCCCCTGCCCGAACTCGCCGCCTGCCTCAACCAGCACGACATCCTGCTCAGCGGCATCGACATCATCAGCCACGGCCACCGCAGCCGCTCCGGCACGCCCGCAGGCGCGATCTACGAGTCGCTGCTCGGGCCGCTGCCCGCCACCGCGCACCGCACGGTCTGGCTGGCGATCAGCTTCGACGCGGTGCAGTGCCCCGACGCGACCGAACGCCGCGGCGGCGGCACCGAGGGCGCCTCGCGCGCGGTCACCATCGCGACCCAGCGCATCATGCGCACGCTCGAGGACGCCGACTGCAGCGCGCGCATCCTCACCGCGCCCGAGATCCGCAAGGCCGTCCAGCAGATCACCGCCGGACTCGATCCGCGCACGCTGACCCAGCGGTGGAAGTTCGCCGAGATCGGCAACTCGGTCAACATCGGCAGCGCGGTCGACCCCAAGCAGCTCGGTTCGGACCTGCTCGCGCAGCTGTGGGTCGCGCCCTCGCGCGGTACCACGGTCGCGGTGCGGCTGCGGCCGGGCAGCGACGCCGAGTCGGTGAGCGTGGGCGCGGCGTGGCGGCTGACCGCCCGTGAGCTGCCGGAGAAGAGCAGTACCAAGGGCATGGTGTCGATGAACGGCAGGCATCGTGACGCGCTGCTCGCGCACCTGCCGATCGCGGTGCCCGGCCTGGACGACACCGTCCCCACCACCGAGTACCCGATCGATGTCATCGGCGCGCTGCACCTGCCCTCGGCGGGATGCGGTCAGCTGCTCGGTTCCGACGACGAGGGCAACGGTGTCGCGGCCCGGATCATCGGCGCGGGCATCTCCTCGGTCTACGTGGCGGGCGAGCTGTACCTGGCCCAGCAGTTGGTGTTCCGCGCGCTGGCGGTCGGCGAACGAGTGCTCGTGCGCACCGATCGGGCGCATGCCTGGGAGCAGCTGGTGAACACCGTCGGCAACCCGGAGCGGCTGACCATCGCGGTCGAAACGCACCAGTCCGACGCGGGATTCACCGCGACGGTGGTCGACGGCGTGCTGGCCCCCGCGCCGCACGCCGGTGTCACGACCATCTACCTGACCGGCGATCCGAACGGCTGGCCCGCCTCCCGCCCCGATCTGGAGATCTTCCAGCCGGGCGCGATCGGCAACCGGGTCGTGCTGCGCACCGGCACCACCAGGGTCAACCTCACCCTGGTGTCGATCCCGCGCGAGGCGACCTACATCGGCCAGCCGCGCGGCCAGCGTTCGATGGCCACCGCCTGACCGGTCAGCGGCTGGAGGCGGCAGCTCGCGTAACCACGGAAGCCGCCCGGCCAGGCGCGAGGAAACGCCGCCTGACCGGTCAGCCCGGGTAGGGGTCGGCGGCGCGGGCGTTACGCAGAGTTCTTCCCCACCAAGCCAATTGGCCGAGCATCCGGCCGCAGGCGTCGACGGCGGCCTTGTCGTCGGTCGCGCCCGTGGCATCGAATCGGCGTTTGGCCTGGGCGAAGCTCACCGACTCGCGCACCGAGACCATGTGCAGTTCGGCGACCACCTGCCGCAACTGCTCGACCGCGCGCAAGCCGCCCGACAGCCCGCCGTAGGAGACGAAGCCGATCGGCTTGGCCCGCCATTCGTGTTTGGCGCTGTCGAGCGCGGTCTTCAGCGAGGCCGGGTAGCCGTGGTTGTACTCGGAGGTGACGACGGCGAACGCGTCGGCCGCGGCGAGGCGGGCCCGGAACGCGTCGACCTCCGGCGTCTCGACGAGCTCGACCGGCAAGGTGAGCTCTCGCAGATCGAGCTCCCCGGCCTCGAATTCCGGCCGTGCCGCGACCATTCCGCGAAACCAGTCGGCCACCACCGGCGCGAACCGCTCGGGCCGGGTGCTGGCGACGACGATCTCCAACCGCAGCGGTGTGTCCATCCCCCGAGCCTAACCACCGCGACCCCGCCCCGGCCGCGCGCGGGCGATCGGGCACGATGGACGAGGTTTCCGCAGGTGGGACGACAGCGAAAGGGGCAGCACGGGTGATCATCGGACGGTGGCAACTGGTGGAGACGCTGGGCGCACCGGGCACGTGGTCGATGCTGACCGCCGGGACGACGCCGCGTGAGTGGGCGTCGTACGAGCGGGCCGTCCCCGCCGCGCTGCGGCCGATGATCGAGGCCGCCCACATCACGGGTCAACCCGTCGACCGGGTACTGCCGAAATCGCGTAACCCGTGGTCGGAGCACCGGTTTCGGGCCGAGCCGGTGCTGTGGCCCGGCGCGCGCCCGCACGGGGTGAAGGTCTGGGTCGGCGAAGGCGCGCCCGCCGCGGAGCTCGGCGTCGGCGCGTTCCTGGTGGACGCCAGGGCCAGGGTCGTGCACAGCCGTCCGGCCGGCTTGGGCCCGCATTTCGGCGCGGCGCCGGTGGAATACAGCGGGGCGGAACCCTTTCAGCGGATCGAGCGATTCGATCGCGCGCTCGAGATCGTCGCCATCCTGAACCGGTCGGAGCCGGAGAGCCGGTGGTCGGGCGTGCCGACGGTGCACTCCGCGATCGGCCCGCGATCGCTGCTGGTGGCTGCCCGCAACGGGGCGGCCGATCGGCGGTTCGCGTGGCGGGGTCTGGCCGTCGACGTCACCGACAGCGTTGCCCCGCAAGCCAAGTCGTTCGAGGCGGCGACGCTGGAGCTGCTACGCGACAGTCAGCCGGGGCTGTACCTGTGCATCCTGGACACCGCGCAGGCCAGGCAGGTCAGGTGGGTCACCGAGCCGGTGCCCGGCCTGCGTTGGCGCGGGATCGATGACCGGCTGATCCCGCACCCCGAGGACCGGTCCAGGATCGCGGCGGCCCGCGCGCGGATCCTGGCCGGCGCCGCCCGCGCCGACCTGGCCGGGGTCCGGCTGGCGACCGAGACCGACGGCTGGCTGGTCGCCGACGTCGAGCTGACGCCGTTGCCCGCCGGCGCGGAGGCCGGCGCGGCGCCGCTGTTCGTGCTGGCCCAGCTACAGGTCACGCCACCGGGCTGATCAGGGCAGTTCGAACGGCAGGGAGACGCCGGCGTGCACCCGGCAGCGCTCGCAGGTGTCCTCGCCGTCGACCGCGGCGACCGCGCGCCGCATGAGCTCCTTGAACGGGCCGAGGTTCTTCTTGAACTCGGCGAACACGTCCACCGCGTGCACACCGTCGCCCTCTTCCAGCCCCGCGTCCAGGTCGGTGACGAGAGCGACTGCGGAATAGCACATTTCGAGTTCGCGGGCGAGCACGGCCTCGGGATGGCCGGTCATGTTGACCAGGTCCCAGCCCTGCCCGGCGAACCAGCGGCTCTCGGCCCTGGTGGAGAAGCGCGGGCCCTGCACGACGACCATCGTGCCGGAGTCCTCGACGCGCATGTCACCACCGGCCGACTTCACCGCGGCCGTGCGCAGCTCGTCGCAGTACGGGTCGGCGAAGGAGACGTGGATGCCGCCGCCGTCGAAGTAGGTCTGCGGCCTGCCGGAGGTGCGGTCGACCAGCTGATCGGGCACCGCGACCGTACCGGGACCCCAGTCGGCGCGCAGGCTGCCGACGGCGCACGGCGCGAACACCCGGCGCACGCCGAGCGAGCGCAGCGCCCACATGTTGGCCTGGTAGGGCAGGGTGTGCGGAGCGAACTCGTGCTGCTTGCCGTGCCGCGGCAGGAACGCGACGGCGCGCCCCTCGACCGCACCGACCGCAATGGGTGCGCTCGGCGCGCCGTACGGCGTGTCGACCTCGACGTGGGTGGCGTCGTCGTCGAAGAAGTCATAGAAGCCACTGCCGCCGATGACGGCGAGTGCGGGCCGGGAAAGCGAACTCATAGGATTGATTGTTCCGTCCGGCCAGGTCTCGCGCATCACCGGGACCCGGCCCGCGGCCGCCCAACTGACAATTCCGGCCGGAAACTGTACCCTAGGGGGGTATCAGCTCGCCTTCGGGCGAGCATCCGGCCCGGCGAGGAGAACTTCGGTGACAGCACCCACCCCCGACACCGCACCCGGCGACGAGCACGCGGGCCACGACCACGCGGGCCACGGCTACATCACCGCCAAGGACGACTACCTCAAGCGCCTGCGCCGCATCGAGGGCCAGGCCCGTGGCCTGCAGCGGATGGTCGAAGAAGAGAAGTACTGCATCGACATCCTCACCCAGGTCTCGGCGATGACCAAGGCACTGCAGGCCGTGGCGATGGGCCTGCTCGAGGACCACATCTCGCACTGCGTGGTCGACGCGGCCGTGGCGGGCGGACCCGAGGCCGAGGCCAAGATCAAAGAGGCGACCGACGCGATCGCTCGGCTGGTCCGCTCCTGAGTTCGGCAGTCTGGTCGCCGGGGCCGGGCTCCGGTGCGAGTTCGACCTCGGCGACCAACACCCCCGCGCTCCCCGCCGGGAGCGGCTCGACCAGATCGAGCCCGTCCGGCCCGAGGATGCGCGCGACCCCGCCGCCGCCGCTGAGCAGCCGGGATTCCGGCGAGCGCGCGTCCACCACCTCCCACCCGGTCATCGGCACCAGCGCCGTCGGAGCGACGACGACCGCCCGGCTCGCGCGGGCGTAATCGGCGCTGACGGTGCTGTTCACGGCCGTCACGCCCGCGCCGGCGTCCTCGTGATAGACCGTGAACCCCGACCACGCGGCGATGTGGATCTGCTCCCACCACAGGTCCACCCGCCGCCGCGGGCACAGGTGATCGGCGCCGGCCAGCATGCCGATCCGCCCCAGCTCGGTGTCGTACACCACCGGCGGTTCGGTCCCGGCCGTGAACAGTTCCCGCTCCAGCGCCGTGGGACGCACCTTGCGCGCGAATTCCATCCGGCCCGCCGGGCTCACCAGCACCTGGGTCATGAACAGGTCGGTGTCCGCGCGTTCGGCGAACCCGAGCGCCACCCACATCCCGGTCCGCCGTGCCGCGTGCGCGATCGCGCGCAGCTCGGGCCCGCCCCTGGTCATGGCGTTCGCGAGATAGCGGCCGCGGAACTCGGAGCCCCAGTCGACCGCGTTCAGCCACAGCCACCAGGGATAGCCCGGCAGGAAGGTCTCCGGGAAAGCCACCAGCTGGGCGCCACCCGCGGCCGCGTCCTCGATGAGGCCGATCGTCTGCTCGATGCCGACGGCGAGCTGTAACCACGCGGGTTCGGCCTGCACGGCAGCCACCCGAATCCGATCCGCCATGGTGACCGCTCCTCGTACTCAACCGATCGCTGAGAACCAGTGTCGCCCAGCCGAACCCGCCCAGTTCAGTCCGTCTGTGCCAGACCGCTGACAATCCGTGCCAGGCTCAGCCGATCCGCGACTGGCGGTACTCGCCGGGCGTCATCCCGGTCTCGGTGAGGAACACCCGGTAGAAGTGCCGCTCCGAGGCGAAACCCGAGCTGAACGCGACGGCGGCGGGTGGGCGGGAGCGGTGGCGCAGCAGGAGTTCCTTGGCGTGCTCCACGCGCATCTTGCGCAGGGTGGTGTTGAGGCTGTCGCCCGAGCCGTGGAAGATCCGGAACAGGGTGCGGCGGGAGACGTGGCAGGCATGGGCGACCTCGGCGGCCGTCAGCTCCGGGTTCGTGAAGTTCTGACGCATGAAGACGAGCACGCGCTCGCGGCTCAGCGCGTCGGCCGGGGTGTCGACGGGCTGGGACCCCGCGGCCAGGAGCACCGCCGAACCGAAGAGCTCGACCGCGCCCGCGGCCAGCACATCGGCCTGGTCGGGCGCCTCCTCCTGGATGCGGGCGAGATTGCGGAAGTAGTTGGCGACCACGCCGGCGGCGCTCGACGCGGACACGGCGACCGCCGTCGGGAAGGCCAGCTGACCGAGGCCGGGCAGCGCACGCAGCAGCCGGATCGGCACCTGCACGTTCACCTGCTCGAACAGGGCGCCATCCGACCAGCGATAGGGCCGCGAGGTGTCGAAGAAGGTCATCTCGCCGGGCCGGAGCAGCACCGAGCGACCGTCTTGATTCAGCCGGGCTCGACCGCGGAGCTGGATACCGGCCAGCAGGTACTGCTCGTCGGAGTCCGCGATGTGTGACTTGGAGCGCCGGAACTCGTGATTCGTGCCGGCGAGCGCGGTGAGGTGGCAATCGTCGGCGCCTGCCAGCGGTCGGGTGGCGACCCGACCGTAGAAGGGGAGGTCGGGGTAGGGCGAGATGGCGAGCGGCACGTAGGTCTGTTGCATGAGGGCTTCCCACCGGCCGAACGCCGAACTGTTCGGTGTCGCCGAGGCGAGTTCCACCGTCATCGGTTCGATTGCCATTGCAGTCAGCCTCCGGACCCCGCGACATCTGGCGTAGCCGTCTCTACGGCATCGCCCAGAATAGCGTCGCGCACCGGTCGGCTCAATCCGGAAATCCGCCTGTAACCAGCGAATTCCTCTCTACGAAAGCCTCTTTCGGCTCAGGCGCGCGCCGGCTCGCGCCGGGCGATCCGGCCGCCCGGCGTCCGGCACTCGCCGCCACGCGGCACGGGAACGGGCCGCGATCCACGGCTGAGATCGAGATCGGCGAACAGCAGACCCTCGGTACCTTCGTCCAGGGGCGGCGCGAGCTCCAGCCCGCCGGGACCGAAGATCCGGGAGACTCCGCCGCCGCCGCGCAGCAGGCGCCGGTCGGGCAACCGGGCGTCGACGACTTCCCAGCCCGCCACGGGCACCACGGCGACGGGCGCGAGCACGTAGGTCGCGCCGTCCATCGCGTAGCGCACGCTGGCCGAGGTGTTGAGTTCCGGACCCCACTCCTTGCCCTCGCCGTAGTACACGGTGAAGCCCGACCACGCGGCGACGTGGATCTGCTCGCGTTCCTCCTGCAGCCGGGCGCGCAGCGCGGGACGCAGGTGGTCGGCGCCGCCGAGGACGCCGATCCGGCCGAGCGCGGTGTCGCGGACCAGCAGACTCTCGTCCGCCGCACCGCGGAAGACGGTGCGTTCGAGACCGGTCGGCTCGCCTTTGCGGGCGATCGAGATCTCGCCGTCGGCGTCGACGATCGCCTGCGACATGTACACCTCGCGCCCCGACCGCTCGGCGAAACCGATCGAGACGTGGATGCCCCGGCGGCGCGCGGCATAGGCGATGGCACGCAGTTCGGGGCCTTCGGCGGTCAGCGCGTTGGCCAGGTAGCGCGCGAGGAACTCCTCACCCCAGTCGACGGAGTTGAGCCACATCCACCACGGGAATCCGGGCAGGAAGGTCTCGGGAAAGGCGACCAGCTGCGCTCCGCCGTCGGCGGCCGCTTCGATGAGCTCGATGGCCTGCTCGACCCCCGCTGCGAGATTCAACCACTTCGGCTCGGCTTGCACCGCGGCTACGCGTACGCGACCAGACATCTGTTCCCCTTGTCGCTCAATCCGTGAAAGTGCTCGATTCACTCTCTCGCAGATCGCGGCGACACAAACTGTCATGGCGTGCCAGGCGACTGACCGTCCGTGCCAAACCGGGCGGCTATTCCACAGCGAACGCCCGGCCGCCGTATTTCACCCGGCGCGGAATTCTCCGGGGGCCATCCCGAATTCCGCGCGAAAGACCCGATAGAACTGGCGTTCCGCGGTGAATCCGGCCGCCGCCGCCACTTCCTCGATCCGCATTCCGCCGTCTCGCAGAAGGTGGCAGGCGTGCTCGAGTCGCATTGTCAGCAATCGGCGCGCCGGGCTCTCCTCCCCCTCGAACAAACGGTAGAGGGTGCGCCGCGAGATGGCGAAGCGGTGCGCGACCGCGTCGACGGTGAGATCGGCGTCAGCGAATCGGCGCCGCATGAACGCGATGATCCTGGCGCGGGTGAGGTCGTCGGCGCCCGTACCGCGCGGCAGGGACCCGGCCGCGAGCGACAGCGCCGACGCCATCATCCCGACACCGTGGGTGGCCAGCTCCTCGGCCACCTCGGGATCGGTGCGCTGCACCCGCGCCAGGCCGCGGAAGTAGGCGCCGACCGCGGCGGCGGGATGGTCGGGGCCGAGCGCGATCGCGGAGGGAATCCGGCCGACGGGAGCGCCCACGGCCTCCAGCGCCGCGATCGGCACCTGCACGACGACCTTGTCGAACTCCTCGTCGATCTCCCACACATAGGGCCTGGCGCTGTCGTAGAACACCATGCTGCCCGCCTCGACATGGGCGCTGCGGCCGTCCTGGTGCATGACCCCGCGACCGCCAGCGTAGATGCTGGCCAGGATGTAGCGGTCCGTGGCGGCGCTGATCAGCCGCGGTGTCCGGCGCACGGTCTGCGCGGCCGCCTGGACCGAGGTGACCAGCAGGCCGTCGAATTCCGTCGCCGCGATGCGACCACCGAACCGCTCACTCGTGTGCGGGGTCACCGCCAGCGGGATGTAGGTCTCGCACATCAGCGATTCCCACCGTTCCAGAACCTGCTGGGACGGCTGATAGGGACCGGTACGGACACTGACCGTGCTGTGGCGGGACATGGCTGCTCACGCGGTGTGGCGGCTGATCTCGCCGCGCGCTGGTTCGGCGGCGGCGGCCGCTCGGTACTCGCCCGGCGTCATCCCGGTCTCGACCCGGAAGGCACGGAAGAAATGCCGTTCGGAGGCGAAGCCGGCGGCGTGCGCGATCGCGGTCGTCGAACGCTCGGTGTCGAAGACCAGCATGCCGCGGGCGCGTTCGACCCGCATGCGGCGCAGTACCGCGCTGAGGCCCTCGCCCGGATCGTCGAAGAGCCGGTAGAGGCTGCGTCGCGAGGTCAGGCACGCGCGGGCGATCATGTCGACCGTCAGGCCGGGGTCGGTGCAGTTCGCGCGCATGTACGCGAGCACCTGCTCACGGGTGAGTGCCTGCGCCGACTCACCGCTCGGACGCACGCCGCCGGCGAGGGTGATGGCCGAGGCGAGCAGCCGCACCCCGTTGTCGGCGAGCACGGTAGCCTGCCCGGGGGCGCTCTGCTGGATTCTGGCCAGGTCACGCAGGAACGCCGCCACGACGCCGCCCGGGCTGTCCGCCGACACGGTGGTCGCGGTGGGCAGCGCGCCACGATCGACTGCGAGATATTCGTCGAGCAGCGACAGCGGAACCCTGGCGACGACCTGTTCCCAGGCGCCCTCGAGGTCCCAGTGATAGGTCCGGGTGGTGTCGTAGAAGACCATGTCGCCGGGGCGCACCACCGCGATGCGGCCGTCCTGGTGCAGCCGGCCGAAACCGTCGGTGAGAATGCTGACGAACAGGAACTCGCCGTCGGTGCCCGCGATGCCGCGCCGGGTGCGCCGGATGCGCTGCGCGCTGGCGCCGACCGTCGACAATTCGAAACCGGGCAGGCTGCCGCGCACGATCCGTCCGTGGAAAGACGGATCCGGTACCGGCTCGACAGCCAACGGGACATAACTTTCGGAAAGAAACGATTCCCACTGCGCGAACGCTTCACCGTCCCGCATTTCGGGACTGTCCCGCAATGTCAGCTCGACGAGCGGATCCGACGATGCCACGCCACCCACCCCGCTTTCCTGCTGCCGACCAGCAAACCCCGGGCGTCCGAGGTATCGCCTCTTACTTGGGGTTCGACACTGCCAGATTCCCGGTGGTATCGCCAGCGAATCCAGCACAACGAACCCTTCCGGATCCCTTGAATATTCAACCCGGCCCAGCTTCCGACGGTGATTCGACACCCGGCGCGGTTCGGCAGTTGTGATACTCCTCACCAGGCATCGGGGCATCGCGCGGGCATTCAGGAGAGCTCGGCGAACGACTCCGCGATCTCCCCGCGATCACCCATCCCGCCACGAGCCCGTCGCGAACGGCCGCTCACGCGGCGTCGAGGGAGCGTGCGGACGCTGGGATGGAACGCGCTGCCGTCCAGCAACTTTCACGCACGCGTGGTCAACGGACCGCCGGACGTCGCAGGCGATCGAAGGTCCGGCGACCCGCCGCGCGGAGCCTGGTGGCGGGCGCCGACGGGCCCGCCAGCAACGCGGCGACCACCGCCAGCGCGCCGATCAACGCGACCACCCCGGCGTCCACCCGCAGCGGATGCAGCACCGTGTCGTAGACGGCTCGCGCGACGCCGTCCCGGGCGGAAACCCGGTCGAGATACACCGACCGCAGCACCAGCGACGACACCGCGAGCACCGCCATCGCCACCACCACGCCCACCCCGAGGGCGATCACGGTGATCCGCCGGAATCCCTTGCCCGCCACCAGGATCGCGCCGACAGCACAGACCGATGCGGCGAGGGCCACCGCGATCGCGCCGCGATCCAGGATCCGTACCGCCCGCTGGGCCCGCGCCAGGTCCGCCGACTCGACGATCACGAACTCGGTGCCGAGCGCGAATTCCCGCTCGGGCAGCACGAAGCCCCGGCTGTCCAGTTCGTCACCGATCTCGGCGAGCATGGGATCGAGCGAGATCGAAATGACGCCGGGGACATCGGTGCGCACCACATCGCTGTCCACCCCCGTAAGCGCCGCGACCGCTCCGCGATGCGCCTGCCGGTTCGCCGCCGTCCACAGGCGCGGGAAGGCGTCGCTGTGGACAAGGGTGCTCGCGGCGTCGGCGATCAGGTCCTCGGTGTAGGCGCCGAGCACCGAGGACAGATTGCGCAGCGTCAGCGCGACCAGCGGGTTGCGCTCGTCGGGGTCGCGGATCGCCTGACCGAGCTCGGCGGCCGCGCCCGCGACATCGATGCGGGCGAGGACGGCCTCGGTCAGGGCGTCGGCGACAGCGGACTGGATCGCCGGCTCGGTGGCCAGCGGCGCCACCGTGTCGACGTAGTGATCGGTGTCGAGAACCTGCGCAAGCAGATACCCGGCGACCACGGCGACGAGCGTGAGCAGCCCGGTCGCGACCACCAGCAAGAGGACGGCTATTCGCCGAGGGAGCGGGATACGGCCACCAGAATCACCTGTCATCTGCCCGGCTTTCTCGCTGACGTCGAGTCGGGCCATCGTATCCCCGCGTGCATGTGCGGGAGCGCTAACTTCCAGCGGCTAGTCGCCGCAGCAGCCCGCCGCGGGCAGCGTCCTGGTCTCCCGGGTCTGGGCGTTGCGGGCGGCGAGGTCGGCGTCGGCCGGGTAGTCCACGCGGACCAGGCTCAGGCCGTGCGCGGGCGCCACCGTCACCGAACTGGACCGCTCGGACTCGCTGAGCAGGCTCGCGACCCATTCGGGCGTGCGGCGCCCCTCCCCCACCGCGAGCACCGCGCCGACCAGGCTGCGCACCATCGACCAGCAGAACGCGTCGGCGCTGACGTGGGCGTCGAGCCGGTCGCCGTCGCGCACCCAGTCGAAGCGCTGGAGCTCGCGCACGGTCGTCGCACCCTCGCGGCGGCGGCAGAAGGCGGCGAAATCGTGCAAGCCGAGCAGGTGCCGGGAGGCGGCGCGCATCGCGTCGAGGTCGAGCCCGGGCTTGGCGGCGACGACGCTGCGCGCCGCCAGCGGATCGGCACCGTAGCGGGCGGTGGTCAGCCGGTAGACATAGTGGCGGCGGATCGCGGAGAAGCGGGCGTCGAAATCCGCGGGAGCGGGGGCGACGTCGGTGATGCGGACATCCTTGGGCAGGAATCGCGCCATCCGGTACAGCAGTTTGTCGGCGTCGAGTTCGCCGGTCGTGTCGAAGTGCGCGACCTGCCCCTCGGCGTGCACACCCGCGTCGGTGCGCCCGGCGACGGTGAGCTGGATCGGCTCACGGAACACCTTCGACAGCGATTCCTCGAGCGTGCCCTGCACGGTGCGCAGGCCCGGCTGCCTGGCCCAGCCGGTGAAATCGGTGCCGTCGTAGCTGATCCCGAGCCGCACCCGCAGCGTTTCCCGCTCGTCCATCGTTTCCTCCGCGCCTGCTGTCACTGGCAAAAGAACGAGCCCGTCACCCACGCGGGGTGACGGGCTCGCCGGAAGCCTTGAAAATCAGGCGTCCTTCTTGTCCTCGGTGGCCTCGTCGGCGGCCGGGGCGTCAGCCACGGTCTCCTCGACGACGGTCTCCTCGACCTCGGCGGCCGGAGCGGCCTCGGTCTTCTGCGACGCGGCGACGCGACGGGCCCGGTCGGCCTCGTTGGTCACGGTCTTCTCGCGGACGAGCTCGATGACAGCCATCGGCGCGTTGTCACCCTTGCGCGGCAGCGCCTTGGTGATGCGGGTGTAGCCACCCTCGCGACCCTCGAACGAGGGACCGATCTCCGCGAACAGGGCGTGCACGACGTCCTTGTTGCGGATGACCTTCAGCACCTCGCGACGGTCGGCCAGGGTGCCGCCCTTCGCCTTGGTGATGATCTTCTCGGCGTAGGGGCGCACCGCCTTGGCCTTGGCCTCGGTGGTCGTGATGCGACCGTGCTCGAAAAGCGCCGTGGCCAGGTTGGCGAAGATCGCCTTCTGGTGCGACGCCGACCCGCCGAAGCGAGCACCCTTCTTGGGCTTGGGCATTGGATTCTCCTTGGGAAAGGTCTACCGGGGTGCCCCCCGATGACCTAGAGCTGTTCGGTCTCGGCGTAGTCCTGCTCGCCGCCGTCGGTGTCACTGAAGGTGCCGGAATCGCTCCAGGTGCCGGTGCTCGCGTCGTAACCCACCACGGAGGACGGGTCGAACGAGGCGGGCGAGTCCTTCAGCGAGAGGCCGAGCGCGTGCAGCTTGACCTTGACCTCGTCGATGGACTTCTGGCCGAAGTTGCGGATGTCCAGCAGGTCCGACTCGGTGCGGGCCACGAGCTCGCCCACCGTGTGCACACCCTCGCGCTTGAGGCAGTTGTAGGACCGGACGGTGAGGTCCAGATCCTCGATCGGCAGACCGAAGGAGGCGATGTGATCCGCCTCGGCCGGGCTGGGGCCGATCTCGATGCCCTCGGCTTCGACGTTGAGCTCACGGGCCAGCCCGAAGAGCTCGACCAGGGTCTTACCGGCCGAAGCCAGCGCGTCCCGGGCCGTGATGGAGTTCTTGGTCTCCACGTCGAGGATGAGACGGTCGAAGTCGGTACGCTGCTCGACACGGGTGGCCTCGACCTTGTAGGTCACCTTGAGCACCGGAGAGTAGATCGAATCCACCGGGATCCGGCCGATTTCCGCACCGGTCGCCTTGTTCTGCACGGCGGGCACGTAGCCGCGGCCCCGCTCGACGACGAGCTCGATCTCGAGCTTGCCCTTGTCGTTCAGGGTGGCGATGTGCATGTCCGGGTTGTGCACGACGACGCCGGCGGGCGGCACGATGTCACCGGCGGTGACGGTGCCAGGGCCCTGCTTGCGCACGTACATGGTGACCGGCTCGTCCTCTTCGGAGGACACGACCAGACCCTTGAGGTTCAGGATGATGTCGGTGACGTCTTCCTTCACACCGGGAACGGTGGTGAACTCGTGCAGGACACCGTCGATGCGGATGCTCGTGACCGCGGCCCCCGGGATGGAGGACAGCAGGGTACGACGCAGCGAGTTGCCGAGGGTGTAACCGAAGCCCGGCTCGAGGGGTTCGATGGTGAACTTCGAGCGGTTCTCCGCCACAACCTCTTCGGTCAGTGTCGGACGCTGGGAAATCAGCATGAGGATCTACTTCCTGTCAGGGCGTCCGCTATTTGACGCCTAATCAGTGATTGCAGGGGCCGCCACACAGTGCGGCCCCTACCTCGAAACGCTTACTTCGAGTAGTACTCGACGATGAGCTGTTCCTGCAGCGGCACATCGATCTGGGCACGCTCGGGGAGCTGGTGCACCAGGATCCGCAGGCGGCCGGGGACGACCTGCAGCCAACCGGGAACGGGACGCTCGCCCAGGGTCTCGCGCGCGACCTGGAACGGCAGGGTCGGCAGCGACTTCTCCTTGACATCGATGATGTCGTACTGGGAGACCTGGTAGCTGGGCACGTTCACCTTCACACCGTTGACGGTGAAGTGGCCGTGGCTGACCAGCTGACGAGCCTGGCGACGGGTACGGGCCAGACCGGCGCGGTACACGACGTTGTCCAGACGCGACTCGAGCAGACGGAGCAGGTTGTCGCCGGTCTTACCCTTGAGGCGGTTGGCCTCTTCGTAGTAGCGACGGAACTGCTTCTCCATGACGCCGTAGGAGAAGCGAGCCTTCTGCTTCTCCTGCAGCTGCATCAGGTACTCGGATTCCTTGATCCGCGCGCGGCCGTGCTGGCCGGGCGGGTAAGGACGACGCTCGAACGCCTGGTCGCCTCCGACGAGGTCGACGCGCAGACGACGCGACTTGCGGGTGATGGGGCCTGTATAACGAGCCATTTTTCGCTAAATCCTTTCCCGCTAGACGCGACGCCGCTTGGGCGGACGGCAGCCGTTGTGCGGCTGCGGGGTGACATCGGAGATCGAGCCCACTTCCAGGCCGGCGGCCTGCAGCGAACGGATCGCGGTTTCGCGGCCCGAACCCGGGCCCTTCACGAACACGTCGACCTTCTTGACACCGTTCTCCTGCGCCTTGCGGGCAGCGTTCTCGGCGGCGAGCTGCGCGGCGAACGGGGTGCTCTTACGCGAACCCTTGAAGCCGACGTGACCCGACGACGCCCACGAGATGACATTGCCCTCGGGGTCGGTGATCGAGACGATGGTGTTGTTGAACGTGCTCTTGATGTGCGCGTGGCCGTGCGGGATGTTCTTCTTATCCCGGCGACGCGACTTCTGAGTCTTCTTCGGGCCAGCGGCCCGGCTCTTCGGAGGCATACGCTATCCCTACTTCTTCTTGCCGGCGACGGTCTTCTTCGGACCCTTGCGCGTACGCGCGTTGGTCTTGGTGCGCTGACCACGAACGGGCAGGCCACGACGGTGGCGGATGCCCTGGTAGCAGCCGATCTCGATCTTGCGGCGAATATCGGCCTGGACCTCGCGGCGCAGGTCACCTTCGACCTTGAACTCCGACGCCTCGATGTAGTCGCGGAGCTTGGTCAGGTCGTCGTCGCTGAGATCCTTCGAGCGCAGGTCCGGGCTGACGCCGGTCTGAGCCAGGATCTCGGTGGCGCGGGTGCGCCCGATTCCGAAAATGTAGGTCAACGCGATCTCCATGCGCTTTTCGCGCGGGAGATCGACGCCCATCAGACGTGCCATGTGGCAGGTTCCTTAATGGTTGCGGAGGTCTGCTCCCTGTCCGTCCCCCCGTCTTGAGGTGGGGGCACCGGCCTCCGTACCGGTGGTTGGCGCGCACAGCCTGCGTGCGTGCTGGAGCTGGGAGTTCTTCTTTTTCGGTCAGTCCGATCAGACGATCGGTGCCCGGTGGTGAGGCTGGATCAGCCCTGACGCTGCTTGTGGCGCAGGTTGTCGCAGATCACCATGACCCGACCGTGACGGCGGATCACCTTGCACTTCTCGCAGATCTTCTTGACGCTCGGCTGAACCTTCACGTCCGTCCAATCTTTTCTTGGTTCACAAGGGTCTGTGAACACAGTTTTTCCCCAGCCGACGACTGGG
The DNA here is from genome assembly GCF_003182135.1 of Nocardia neocaledoniensis. Classification (GTDB taxonomy): domain Bacteria; phylum Actinomycetota; class Actinomycetes; order Mycobacteriales; family Mycobacteriaceae; genus Nocardia; species Nocardia neocaledoniensis. Next base: position 308,662 of record NZ_QGTL01000003.1, read on the forward strand.
GAAGTCTTGTAGCGCGCTCCGACCGGGGCCGGAACACCAGGCGTCAGGCAGGTCTCACTTGTAGCGGTAGACAATCCGGCCGCGAGACAGGTCGTACGGCGACAGCTCGACGACCACGCGGTCCTCCGGAAGGATGCGAATGTAGTGCTGCCGCATCTTTCCGCTGATGTGCGCGAGAACCTTGTGACCGTTCTCGAGCTCGATCCGGAACATCGCATTGGGCAGCGGCTCGACAACTCGACCCTCGACCTCGATGGCCCCGTCTTTCTTCGCCATATCCTCCGCGATCCCGGTTATGCTTCTAACCTGAGTTGGATTGCCTCGTAGCTGCTCGCTGGCATGCGAGCAGTCGGCGCATGGGTGCACCGCCGCTCAAGCTTACCGGTCCGGCACTCCAGAGGCAAAAACGCCCCGAACCGTACACCGGTCCGGGGCTCCCGTCCGCCCGGACCGCCCGCCGCCGCGCCGGGGTTGTCGCGTAAACTCACCGACGTCCAGATGTGGGTCGAGGAGATCGGGGGACCCTGGTGAGCGGAGCGCACCGGTGAGCCGCAACAACGACAGCCTCCCCATGTTGCCGCCGTGGCTGTCGGAGAGCGAAGTCACACAGAGTGGTTACGAGGCACCGGTCGAGAACCTGCCCCAGGACGACCTGATCGACGAGGCGCCCAAACGCCGCCGTTTCATGGGTCGTGGTGGAAACGACGACGCCAAGAAGGACAAGCGCGGCCGCCGTCGCAAGTCCGAGGACAACGCGAGCGAAGCGCAGACGACGCCGCCCGCCCAACAGTCCCCTCGCCGAGGCGCCGAGCAGTCCGGTTGGGGTGCCGACGCGGCCGATCCGCACGAGTCCGCTGATCAGCGGCTGCCCGAGTACCAGTCCCGGCAGTCGCCGCAGGGTGGCTGGTCGTCGCATGATCAGGCCCGTCCCGATGCGGGCGCGGCCCCGCATGGCGCACATTCTCCTCAGACCGGGACGAATGGCGTCCCGTCACACAGCGGCTTCCCCCAAGCCGGTACCGGTGATCCGTCGGCACAGTCCGGCTCGATCGGCCACCCGTCGGCCTCCAACCCCGCTTCGGGACCCGTCGGAGGTTCCGCCGCGGCTGGACCGTTCTCCCAGCCGGGCACGATCGGGGAAGGCCCGTCGGCTCCCCACTCGCAGCCGGGTCCCGCCGACGCGCACAGCCCGTTCCCCCACGCGGGCACGATCGGCTCCGACCCATCGAATCCGTACCCGCAGCCCGGGCCCGGTGGACCGTCAGCGCAGGGACCCGCCTCGCAGTCGGGTCGCACCGGCGATCCTTCGGCGCCGGGGCCTTTCTCCCAGCCGGGTTCCCCAGGCGGTCCTGCCACGCCTGAGCCTTTCTCTCAGCCGGGTATCAGCGGTGGACCTTCCGCGCCTGGCTCCTCCTCTCAGCCGGGGACCGGCGGTGGACCTTCCGTAGCTGGGCCTTTCTCCCAGCCGGGGACCGGCGGTGGACCTTCCACGTCAGGGTCCTTCCCCCAGCCGGGGACCGGCGGGGGCTCAGGCGCGCCGGCGCCCCTCTCTCAGCCGGGCACGAGTGGTGGTCCGACGTCCGCGGATCCCCTCGCCGGTGGCCAGTCGGGGCTCCCCGCGCAGGGCGGGCCGACCGCCCAGGCCGGTCCGTCCCTGCCGACCCGCACGCCTGCCCCGCCCTCGACCGGGTTCACTCCCCTCGGCACGAATCAGCGCCGGCTGCCCGACCTTCCACCCCCGCCGCCGCTCCCCGACCCACCCGCGCGCCCACAGCAGACGGAGGCTCCGCCCCGCCTGACCGACCCGCGCGACACCTCGGCACGCCCGAGCACGCCCGCCGATCGAGCGGACACGTCTTCACGTCCGGCCACGGCCGATGCGAGCCCCGCGCCGTCCACGGAACTGCCTCCGCGCCCGAGCGACCGGACATCCAATCAAGCCACGGCCGATGCGACCCGCCTGCCGTCCACCGATCTGCCGCCGCACCCGAGCGACTCGCCATCGCGACAGGCCGGCGACGATGCGAGCCAGGCGCAGTCCGCAGGGGTGCCTCCGCGCCCGGGCGACCCGGCATCGCATCAAGCCGCAGCCGACGCGGGCCGCGCGCCGTCCACGGAACCGCCGGCGCGCCCGACATCGCATCAGCCCGCAGCCACCGACCCGACGCGCTCCCCCGATTCGGTGGACGAACCGGCGCGCCCGCACACCGGAGTGAACCCGCAGGCGGTGCCGCCTAGGCTCACTGCCCCGGCTTCCACCGCACAGCAGAACCCGTCGATCACGTCTGGCGACGGGGCGCAGGCACCCCCGCAGGCAGCCAATCCTGCTGTCGGCCAAGATGCTTCGTCGGCGACGGCGCCGACCAGCGGTGTGCCCGGCGCATGGTCGATGCCTGACGACGCCGCCGCCGAAATGAGCGCATCGAGCACCCCCGACGCGGCGCGACCCGGCACGAACTCGCTCACCGCGAGCGGCCCGGAGCAGCAACCGCGGAATCCGGCGGATGCCGCTGACAGCTCGACCGGCACCATCGGATCGTCGTCCACCCCCACGCAGACCGCGCCGTCCACCGATGGCTCCGTGGGCACGCCCGATCGAGTAGGCCGACACAGCCTCGACGAGACCCGGGGCGTCCCCGCGGGCGTGACCACGCCGCACCCGCCGTCATCCACGGACACCGGCGCCGCACCGTCTGCGACCGGCATCGCCGGCGGGCGCGTCTCGGCCCCCGCCGCGACCGCGCCGGCCACGACGCCCCCTTCGCATGGCGGCATTCCGACCCAGGGGCCTGCCTCTGGCTCGGCGTCCACCGACGGCACCGGCCACCTGCCTCCGTCATCCACCGCCGCGTCGACCGACGACCCCGCGCAGCGACTCCCTGCCACGGGCGCGGAGCACGCGCCCACGGAAACGCGAACTCCGACCGCGGATCTCGCGCAGACGGGCGCACCCACCGACGTGGCACAGCCGACCACGGACTCGTCACACACTGGCGCCACGCGAACAACACATGCGGGCGTTCCCTCCACCGGACCCTCGCAAGCAGGCACCGGCACACCGACCACCGGGCCCGCACAAGCGGGTTCGGGCACGGCGGGCGACCGGCAGGCTTTCCCGCCGGGCGATTACCGAAACGCCTATGCCACCGGCGGTTCCGCGGCGGGCTCGCCGTACAGCTCCGGTGTTCCGCAGCAGGCGCCCGGTCCCGATTCGCAGTCGCCGTATGCGACGCGGACGCCGGCTCACCCTGGTGCGCAGTACAACTCGATCCCGGGTGATCCGTCGCCCGGGGCGGGAGCTCCGGCCGACGCGCAGACCGAGATGTTCCGCCACGACGACCCGCGTCTGCGGGCGGGGCAGAATCAGGCGCCGAGCGGGGACTATGCGCTGCCTGGACAGGCTCCGCAATCCGGTTACGGCTCCGGCGAATTCGCGCAAGCGACCCCGCACCAGCAGGCCAGCTCGCCCGAACACCCGATCCAGCGACCGGACGGCACCTGGGCGCAGCCTGTCGGCGGCCAGAGTCCGCAGGCGCCCGAACTCCCGATCCAACGGCCCGACGGCACCTGGGCGTACGCGGACGGCCGCCCGGCCCAGCCGCCGAACAGCGCGCCGCAGATGCAGCAGCTGCCGGACGGGACCTGGGTCCCGGTGACCGGCGCCGCGCAGTGGAATCAGCAGCCCGCCCAGCCGCAGTACCAGCAGCCCGGCCACGGGCAATGGGGCGCGACGCCGCAGCAGCACGGCTACCAGCCGCCCTCGCTGGACAACGTCCCGGTCAAGCGGGCGAAGAAGACACCGGGCAGCGGCTGGCGCAAAGCGGTGCACCATGTTTCGGGCGGCGCCATCAACCCCGGCATGTCCGCCGAGGAGCGGCGGCTGCAGGAACTGGTCGCGCGCATCCGCCAGCCCGTGCGCGGTGACTACCGGATCGCGGTGCTCTCGCTCAAGGGCGGTGTCGGCAAGACCACCACCACCATGGGTCTCGGCTCGATCTTCTCCTCGATCCGCGGTGACCGCGTGATCGCGGTCGACGCGAACCCAGACTTCGGCACCCTGTCGCAGCGCGTGCCGCTGCAGACCCGCTCCACGGTGCGCGATCTGCTGCTCGATCCGGCGATCCAGCGCTACTCCGATGTCCGCCGACACACCTCGCAGGGCTCGAGCCGACTGGAAGTGCTTGCCAGCGAACGTGATCCGGCCGCGTCGGAGGCCTTCAACGACGAGGAGTACCGGGCGGTCGCCCGGATCCTGCAGCGGTTCTACAACATCATCCTGACCGACTGCGGCACCGGCCTGATGCACTCCGCGATGAGCGGCGTGCTGGACCTGGCCCACTCCCTGGTGCTGATCTCCTCGGCGGCGATCGACGGCGCCCGCAGCGCCGCCGCGACCCTGGACTGGCTGTCCCTGCACGGACACGACCATCTGGTCCGCAACGCGGTCGTGGTGATCAACCTGCCGCGCGAGGGCTCCCCCAATGTCGGCGTCCAGCAGCTCCGCGAGTACTTCCTCTCGCGGTGCCGCGCCGTGCACATCATCCCCTACGACGAGCACCTGTCCGAGGGCGCCGAGATCGACCTGCACCGCCTGCACAAGTCCACCAAGCGCGCCTACGTCGAGCTCGCGGCCACGGTGGCCGACGAATTCGGCGTCGACCACCGCCACTTCGGTTGAGCGGAGTAGCTACTTCACCTCGCGCCGCAGGACCGGCAGGAGCTTGTCGAGCAGGACGGCCTCGCCCCCGGGCGACCAGTTCCGGACGACTTCGATGACGGCGGGATCGTCGACCACGATGATGGTGCTGTGCAACCGGATCAGGCTGCTCGAAATGCCGGCCATGCCGCCGCCGCCCGCTTTCGCGTCGCTGCGTAGCAGGACGAGGAACTCCAGCCCGTCGGGCGTTCCCATCGGCTCGAGCTCGCGCGCCAGGTCGGTGACTGCCTTGTCGCGTTCGGCCGCAGTGTCGTTCGCGTAGCGCGGGTCGTACCGGAACCCGAGGCCGGTCAGGAATTGTGTTGGACCGCTGGGGTGCATGTGCACGGCACTGCGGTCGTAGGAGGCGTATTCGGCCAAGGCGATCTGCCGCCCGAAGAATTGCGGATTGTCCGCTTTGGCCTGTGCGAGGCTGGTCGGTTTCGGTGCGGCGGTGGTGGTCGAGCCGACCGTCGATGCCTGGGGTGTCGCCGCCCCGGTCGACGACGGCTGCGACCAGACGATCGCGCCGAACGCGACGACGGCCGCCAGCGCCGACCCGGCGACGGCAATCGGCCAGCGGGGTCTCGGCTGTGCCGAGGTGCGACCGGCAGCGGTCGGTCCGGTACCGGCCATGGCGGCGCGCAGTGCGTCGGTGAACTCCCGGCAGGTGCCGAAGCGCTCATCGGGCAGCTTGGCCATCGCCCGCGCCAGCACGTCGTCGACCGCGGGGGGTAGGTCTCGCCGAATATCGGTCGCCCGGGGTGGCGGCTCGTTCACATGCCCCATCATCACCACGGTCGGCACGGTGCCGATGAACGGATTGCGGCCGGTCAGTAGCCGGAAGAAGGAGCAGGCGAGGCTGTAGATGTCGGCGCGGTGATTCACCGGGCCGCCGAGCAGTTGTTCCGGCGAGGCGTAGGCCACCGTCGCGAGGAGGTCGCCGTCCTGGGTGAGTTCCTCGGTGTCGCTCATCGCCTTCGCGATCCCGAAGTCGGTCAGCAGGACCCGTTCTTCCTCGCCGGAGCGTGGCGAGAGCAGGAAGTTGGCGGGCTTCACGTCGCGATGCAACAGACCGCTTCGGTGCGCGTAGTCGAGGGCCTTGCCCACCTCGCTGACGATCCGCAAGGCACGATGCGGCGTCATCGACGCCGGGTCGTCCGACATCATCCGCGCCGCATCGGCTCCCGACACGTACTGCATCGCGATCCACAGCCGGCCCTGATCCTCGCCCCGGTTGTAGACCGCGACGATATTCGGATGATCCAGGCCTGCCGCGAGATTGGCCTCACGCTCGAAGCGGGCACGGAATTCCCGGTCATCGGTGAAGCGCCGGGACAAGACCTTGACCGCGTCGCGGCGGGGCAAGGTTGGATGAGCGGCCAGGTACACCGCGCCCATCCCGCCCTCTCCCAGCATCCGTTCGACCCGGTATCCGGCGATCACTGTTCCCGGTACGGCCACAGCGTTCCTCTCAACTGTTGGTCAGCAACGCGTATTGGGCGGCCGCGCGCTGGCGCACGTCGGCGACTTGATCGCTGACGACCTTCGCCACATAGCGTCCGTACCGCACCGTGCACGAGTACTTGCCTTGGCGAACGCGATCGTCCTGGCGACAAACGGTGTCCGGAACGCCGTCGGGACCGGTGATGGCCTCGGTGTTGTCCGCGGTCATGTCCGCCTGCAGTGTCCGCGCGGCAGCGGCGTCGCGCGCACGCAGCAGGACCGTGGCCTCCAGGAATGCCACCCCATCGACGCCTGCTTCGTCGTACATCCGCCCCTTCACGGCTTGATCCTGCTGGACGACGATCGCGCCACGCCGGTTCAGCACCGCCACGTAGTTACGATCGGAGCGGGGGAATCGTGGGTGCCGCGTACCGGTCTCGTTCAAGGCGACCCGCAAGAGACCGGACGCGTCGTCCTCGAGCCGGTAGATGTCGCGATGCGACAGCGGCGGCAACGAATCCAGCAGGGGCAGTTGCTTACCCAGCACTCGCTCGGTCAACGTGGTCAACGCGGCGAGATCAGGCACGGATTCGAATGCGGTCAGATCGATCATGTACGCCCCGTGCGCCAAACGGGTGCCCAACGATCTGACCTCGGGCCGCCAGTGCGACCGTGCAGACGGATAGCCCGCGAGCTGGATGCGTGTGTTGTCCCCGGTGACGCCGAAATCCACCGCCTCGAACTCGGTGGCCGCCGCACCGGCGGCCGCCGCGTCGGGAAACTGGAACACCGCGATCGAGAAACCGACCGCGCCGCGCGCCGGGTCCAGATCGGCGGTTTCGGTAGCACCCGCGCTGACCTGGAGGCCGAAGGCGAGATGGTTGCGCTCGAGCACCCCTTGGAGATCCGGCTGCGCCGCGCGGGTGGTGTAGTCGGAGGGTTTGGCGATGGGTTTGAATCCGCGTCCGAACGCGATCCCGGCGTCCACTTCGTAGCCTGTCACGACGTTCCCGGCCAGGCGCATGATCGCCAGCTCCGTGCCGTTCTCGACGGTGTGCCGGTACGCGGACCGGAACTCGAGCGGCTCCACCGGGTAGTTGCCGATGTCGAACGGTCGCACGTCGACCTCACCAGGAACCGCGGCGCCCGGCACCGTCGCGGAAAAACCAACCGCACCGCACACCACCGTCACCGCCGCGACGACTGCGACGGCCGCGAATCGGGGATAGCGCGGGAGTCTCATCGTCCCCCTCACCTGCTGTTGACCAGAATGGCGTACTGCGCGCTGATGCGCTGCTGTGCGTCTCGCAGCCACGCGGAATGCACTGTCGCGGTAAAGCGATCGAAAGTTACTGAGCAGGTGTACTTTTCTGTCCCATCGGCTTGCCGCAGACTGCGGTTGCGGGCGCATCGTGCCTGCGGCAGCCCGGCCGGGGCATCCTCTCGCACCAGGTACTTTCCGACCGCGATGGCGGCGAGATATCGGCGCGCGCTGTCCGCGTCGCGAGCACGCACCAGCGTGGCTCCGCGATAGGCGACCCGATCGATGCCGTACTCCTCGTAAAGACCCGCGTAGCGCCGCGGGTCGCGGCGCAGGTGGAGGTCGGCGCGTGCGTCGTAGATTCCTCGCTGGACGGCGTCCTCGTCGCCGGTGGCTTCCGGCACCGTGCGGCGCAACAGCCCGTCGGTATCGAGCGGCATCGCGGCCAGCTGGTCGACCGGGGTCGGCCGGTATGGCGTGAGACGCTCGGACAACACGCCCAACGAGCCCTCGACGAGGCCGGTCAGCGAGGCCAGTTCCGTGATGCCGAGAGCCCGATTCTCGGGGTTCTCCGCCACCACGATCACCACGACCGCACCGATCACATGCCAGGCGGCCTGGGTCTGTTCCTTCGGTTGCCATGCGGACCGCGACGCGGGAAACCGCACCAACTGCACGGGCTCGCCCTGGCCGGTGTTGAAGCCGGCGTCGGCGAGCGCCGCCGCGCCGATCGCCGCCGCGGCGGCGTCGCGGTAGACCAGCCCCGCGTAGGACAGTGTCAGGCCGAGCTGCCCGCTGTACTCCGACGTCGCGCCCGAGGTGGCGAATCCCGCGACGAATCCGGCCGAGGTGAGCGCGTCACCGCTGATCGGTTTCAGGCTCACCACACTGTGGATCCGCGGCGAGCTGTTCGTCTTCCCGTCCAGGAAGACGTTGGCCGAATAGTCCTCCAGCACAGTCAGCGACGGGTCCACGTCGGCGGGAAGCGGAAAGAACTCCGCCAGTCGTTGCGCCTCACGCACCCGGTGCAGCACCATCCGATCGGTGCTCGCCGTGCCATAGTCGACGGGCTGCGTGGGGTAGACCCCCACATCGAGGAGTCCGAGGTCGACGGACGGTTCGTCGACCTCGCTGCCGCCGAAGCCCGAACATGCCGCGATCGACAGCGCCATCAGCGAACAGACAGCCGGAAGCCAGCGCCGTCGAACCCCCATCAACCATCCCCCGTCGAGCTATCGGCCTATCGGCCTCGCTGAGGCTAACACGGAGACCGGGCTTCTCGCTGCCCTGTAAGAGGCTGCGGGTCAGCCGGTTTCGCGGAGGCCTACCACTCCGGCAGCCTGCGACGGCCCGCGGTGACCTCGCGGACCAGGTCGTCGTAGGCGTCGGCGAGTTCGGCGAGGTGGTGCCAGGCGCTGTGCAGCATCTCGTCGTGGGCGGCCATGGTCATCAGGGCGTGGTGGGCGCGGACCGACGACTCGGCCAGGCGGTCGATGACCGCGCCGATGGTCTCGGTGTGCAGGGTGGCGCCGAGGCGGTGCTGCGGGACGCCGCGGTGTACCCAGTCGTCGATGGCGAGGACCAGTTCGGCTCGGCGGCAGTCGATCTCACGCATGACCACCGGATCGGTGTCGACGAATCCGCCGCGGCCGACGATCCGCTTCTCGTGCAGCACCGCGAGATCGCGCGCGAACCACAGCAGCGGCCCGCCCACCACGCGGTGCCCGCGACACGCCCGGACGAGCAGATCGGAAAGTGGCAGTAGACCGGGTGACGCCGGTGGACCGGCGGGATCGACACACCGCAATGTGTCGGGGAAAGCCATTACTACCGTGGAACTCTCCGCACCAGCCACGTTGCCTCGCCGTCGTCGCCGCACAGCACCGGATCAGGACGTTCATTACAATAAACCTCGCAAGCTCACTGTCAAGCATTACTCGGCCGTAGGTAACCCAGACGAGTACACTTCGTTACCTGCACGACCTACCGAGGAGCATGATGGCGGACGGTCCGACCTACCTCCGGATCGCAGACCTCCTCCGCGAGGAGATCCGCGCGGGCACGTGGAAACCGGGCGACCGGCTGCCCAGCCATTCCGAGCTGGCCGAGCAGATGCAGGTCTCGATCACCACCTCGCGCAACGCGATCCAGGTGCTCGTCGCCGAAAACCTCGTCTACACAGCGACTTCCCGCGGCACCATCGTCCGAAACCAGGAAGTGCTGGAATCGGTGGTCACCGACCACATCCGCCCGGACCGGCCGCGCTCGGCGCACGACATCTTCGAGGAGATCGCGCGCGCGGCCAACCGCGAGCCGACCAAGGAATTCAGCACCAGGATGGAGCCCGCCGACGATCAGGTCGCGCACTGGCTCGGCGTTCCCGTCGACTCCTGGGTGCTGGCCCGCACCGTGGTGCAGTACCTGGACAACGAACCGTGGTCCTGGGAGGTGAGTTTCTACCCACGCGATCTCGCCGAAGCGGCGAGCATCGACTCCCCCCATGACATTCCCGAAGGCACCACCCGTCGCCTGGCCGACCGCGGCTACGGCGAGACGGCCCACCGTGACACCCTGGCCGCGCGCCCCGCGACCGCCGAAGAGGCGGCCGTGCTCGGCGTCGCCACCGGCACCGTCCTGCTCGATCACCTGCGTATCGGCGCCAACCACGAACGGGTCACCCGGGCGACCCGGCATCGTTCCCTGGCCGGCCGCAACCGGCTGGCCTATCAGCTCGGCGACGCGGCGGGCACCGCCGTCATCGCCCACACCCTCGGCATCGCACCCGGATCCGCCGTCGCATTGCCATGACCGTGGGGATGCGCCCGGCGACCCTGGGCGACCTACCGCTGATCTGCCGGCTGCGCGTGCAACGGACCGCATGGCTCACCACTCGCGGCTCCGATCAGTGGACGGTGGCCGGGCGCGGGCGGCCCATCGAGATCTTCGCAGGCGCCGTCGGCAGGGCCCTTGACGCGGGCGAGACCTGGATCGCCGAGGTCGACGGCGAGCCGGCGGGCACGATCACCGTCAACCATCGCGCCGATCCGGGGCTCTGGGCGCCGTGGGAGCTGGCCGAGTCGATGATCGTGCACTTCATGATCGTCGACCTGCACTTCGCGGGTCTGCAGATCGGGCACCGGATGCTCGAGCACGCCGCCCGCCTCGCCGAGAAGAAGCACCGCGACTGGGTCCGGCTGGACGCCTGGACCTCCAATCGCGAGCTGCACGACTACTACCGCAGGGCGGGCTTCACCCTGGCTCGCATCGCGGGTCCGCTGGCCAGCGGGCCGTCCTGCGCGCTGTTCGAACGGCGTACCGACAGCTGGCGGCCGCCCCCGGTGCGACGTCACCGCCGCACCGGCGCCCAGCCGCTGCTGGGCGGGCTGCCCGGTTAGAGCGGGGGCAGGTCGGCGATCTGGACCAGTTCGATGCCCTGGCTGCGCGAGACCAGGGTGCCGCGACCAGGTGGCATCTTGCTCGGGCGCACGTCGCCGATGAGTTTGCCCTCGTCCCGCGAGCCGCTCATGATCAGCGTCTGCACCGACAGGTTCTTCATGGCGCCGAGCACCGGGTCGTACAGCGCGCGGGACGCGCCACCGATGCGCCGGGTGACCACCAAGTGCAGGCCGATGTCGCGGGCCTGCGGCAGGTACTCGAGCAGCGGGGCGAACGGGTTGCCCGAACCGGTGACCACCATGTCGTAGTCGTCGACGACGACATAGATCTCCGGGCCCGACCACCAACTGCGCTCCCGCAGCTGCTGCTGGGTGATGTCGGAGCCGGGGATCCGCTTGGCCAGATAGGCGGCGACCTCCTGGATCATCGGCCCGCACGTCTGCGACGAGGTGGAGTAGCCGGCCAGCTGGTCGCCCTCGAGCACACCGAGCATGGTGCGCCGGTAGTCGATCAGGATGACGCGCGCCTCGGAGGCGTCGGACTGCTCGGCGATGCTCATCACGATGTTGCGCAGCAGCGTCGTCTTGCCGCATTCGACATCGGCGAAGGCCATGAAGTGCGGCTCGACGCCGAAATCGAGGATCAGCGGCTGCAATTCGGACTCGCCGAGACCGACGGCGACCTTCGTGCGGTCGAGCGTGACGCCCTGTTCCTTGGCGGCGGCCACGACCTGGTCGCGCGGGAAGCTCAGCGGGAGCATGCGCACCTCCGGCGCCCGCCTGCCCGGGTAGAGCGCGATGAGCTCTTCACGCGCCCTGGTGACGCCGTCGGCGATGGTCGACGGGTCGGAGTCGGAGTCCAAGCGCGGCAGGGCGATCAGCATGTGCAGCTGGTCGGGGGTGAGGCCGCGACCCGGCCTGCCGACCGGAACCTGGTGCGCGGTGCGGCGATTCATCTCCGAGTCGCCGGGGTCGCCGAGGCGCAGTTCGAGCCTGGTGCCGATCTGGTCCTTGACCACCGGCCGGATCTCGGCCCAGCGGGAGGCGCCGATCATGAGGTGGACACCGAACGAGAGGCCCTGCGTCGCGATCGCGTTGATCAGCGGTTCGAGCATGTCGAACTCCTCGCGGATGGCGCCCCAGCCATCGATCACGAGGAACACGTCGCCGAACTGGTCGGCGGCCAGCGGGTCGCCGGGCGCGGCGGTGGTGCCGTTGATCTGCCTGGCCTCGAGCGCCGAGAACTTGCGCCTGCGGAACTCCGCCATCGATTCGATGCCGAGTTCGGCGAAGCGTTCCTCGCGCTGGCGCCTCAGGGTGGTGAGCTCGGCGATGGTGCGCCGCACCCGGTCACCGTCGAGCCGGCCGGCGACCGAACCGACGTGCGGGATCCCGACCAGACCGGCCATCGAACCGCCACCGAAGTCGAGGCAGTAGAACTGCACCTGTTCGGGGCTGTGCGTGGCGGCCGCGGCCAGGATGATCGTGCGCAGCGTGGTCGACTTGCCCGACTGCGGGCCACCGACCACGGCGACATTGCCCTGCGCGCCCGCGAGATTGATGGTGAGCACGTCGCGGCGCTGCTCGTAGGGCTTGTCGATGACGCCGATCGGCATCCACAGCTGACCGTGCCGGTTCACCGGCGAACGCCAGTCCGGGTCGGGCAGCAGCATGTCGGCGGTCGGCGACTCCTCCAGCGGCGGCAGCCACACCTCGTGGGCGGGGCGGCCGTGGCCGGTCAGTCGCTTGACGACCACGTCGAGCAGCGAGTCGGGAATGCCCTCCTCGCCGGTGGGCCCGCTGGGCGGGGGCGGCGGCAGCTCCGGGCGGCCGCGCAGGATCGGGTCCTCGGTCTGCTCGGGCTCGACCTCGGTGACCTCGACCGGCGCGGCGGTGAACACCACGGGCCGCTGCCCGCCCACCGGCGCGCCGTCGTCGTCGACGACCGTGCCGACCGGCGCGACGTACGGACCGGACACATAGCTGGCGTTGAACCGGAGCGGTTCGGACGCATCGCTTTTCAGGTAGCCGGCACCCGGCACGCTGGGCAGGTGGTAGGCGTCGGTGATGCCGAGCACGGCGCGGGACTCGTTGGCCGAGAAGGTGCGCAGACCGATCCGGTAGGACAGGTGCGATTCCAGGCCGCGCAGCTTGTTCTCCTCGAGCCGCTGCGAGGCCAGCAGCAGGTGCACGTGCAGCGAGCGGCCGAGGCGGCCGATCATCACGAACAGTTCCGCGAAATCCGGCTTCTGCGAGAGCAGTTCGGAGAACTCGTCGACCACGACGAACAGCGCGGGCAGCGGATCGAGCGGAACGCCGGCGGCCCTGGCCTTCTCGTAGTCGTTGACGTTGGCGTAGTTGCCCGCCGAGCGCAGTAGTTCCTGCCGGCGGTTCATCTCACCGGCCAGCGCGTCCTTCATGCGGTCGACGAGGGAGAGTTCGTCCTCGAGGTTGGTGATGACCGCGGCGACGTGCGGCAGCGAGTCCAGGCCGAGGAAGGTCGCGCCACCCTTGAAGTCGACCAGCACGAGGTTCAGCGCGTCCGGCGAGTGCGTGGTGACCAGCGAAAGCACCAGGGTGCGCAGGAATTCCGACTTGCCGGAACCGGTGGCGCCGATGCACAGGCCGTGCGGGCCCATGCCGTTCTCGGCCGACTCCTTGATATCGATCTCGACCGGGGTGCCGTCGGGGGTGATGCCGATCGGCACGCGCAGCCGCTCGCGCGCGGTACGCGGACGCCACACCCTGGCCGGGTCGATCTGGGCCGCGTCGGGGATGCGCAGAAGCGCCATCAGGCCGGGGTCGCTGGTGGTGCCCTCGCCGAGGCTGACGATCTGCGCGGCCGTGGCGAGCCGGTAGCGGGCCAGCCCGCGGGCGAAGGCCTCCGCCTCGGCCACGCTGACCTCGTCGGCGGTGGCGAAGCGTTCCACCCCGGCGGCACTGCGCGCGGAGACCGCGCCGTCGGCCACCACCAGCTGCAGGCCGCGGCGGGCCGCGAGGCCGTTCTCCGGTGCGGTCAGGTCGAGCACGGTCACCGAGTCGAGGCCCGATTCGCTGATGATGCGTTCGTTGCCGCTGATGTAGCCGTCGTCGATCACCACGACGATGTGCAGCCTGCCCTGGGTTGGCTGCGGGTTGCGCATGAACCGGCCGCGTTCCATCAGCTCGGCCTGCAGCGCCGACTCGAGCTCACCGAGCGAGGTGTACATCATCCGCGCCGAGCCGAGCCCGTCGCGGACCGACGGATGCTGCACGTGCGGAAGCCATTTCGCCCAGGCCCAGTGCGCGTCGGGATCGGCGCTGACGATGGCGACGACGAGATTGTCGGGGCCGTGGAAGGTGGTGAGCTCCATCAACATGGCCCGCACGAGCTCGCGGCCCTCGTCGAGGTCACCGCCGATGTTGATGGCGGGAAAGGCGCGCAGCGAGACCGCCGTCGGCAGTTCGTGCACCACCGAATGCGTGCGCACGAAGCGGCGCAGCGCCACGGTCGAGACCGGCTCGAGGTCCTCGAGCGGGCCGGTCTCGGGCCGGGCCAGCTTGGTGGCCAGGCGGTGGCTGCCGACGCCGACGCGCACGTGCCCGAAATCGGGGTCGTTGGGCCTGCGCTCCCACATGCGCCTGCTGCCGATGAGCGAGGGCAGGTCGGCGGGCTCGGGATGGCTCCAGCCGAGCGTCTCGAGCTGTTTGGTGCCGGTGCTGCGCACGTCCTTGCGCACCTGGTCGAGGTAGCGGAAGTAGTCCTTGCGTTCCTCGTTGAGCTCGACGGCGCGCTTGGGGCCGCCGCCTCGCATGCCCGCCATCATGCCGACCATCGACATGAGCATCATCATCGGGAACATCATCATCATCGGATTGGCCAGCAGATTGCGGCCCATCGAGACCATCATCGCGATCATGCCGACCACCGCGACCACCATGATGACGGGCATCAGCTTCATCATCAGCGGCGACGGGATGGCGCGCTGGATCTCCGGCGGCGGGGTGAGCGCGACTTCACCGCCCGGTGCGCGCGGCGGCGCGATCCGGGGGCGACGGACGAAACCTTCGGTTGCCATCGATCCCTCTACTACTCGAATTCCTGGTTCAGATCGGCACTGCGCCTGCGGAACGGAAAGGCGAACGCGGCGCCGATTCCCAAGGCCGCCAACAGGGTCAGCGATCCGGCGATGGCGACCTGGCGCGGTCGCTGATCCGGTTCCGGCGCCTCGTACGGCGCGGCGATCGGATGCCCGACGTCGGCGCCCTTGCTCGGCGGTTCGTCGGCCAGCGGCGCGGTGAGCGCGGCCAGCGGGTCGATCAGGCCCGCGCCGATGGCGTCGTCGCGGCCGCGACCGGGCGCGTGCGCGGTGCGGGTGATCCGCTCGATCACCTGCTGCGCGGACAGTTCCGGATAGCGCGACCGGATCAGCGCGGCCAGCCCGGCGACATACGGTGCGGCGAAACTGGTTCCGTCGACCGGCTGCACGCCGTCCATCGTCTGCACGCCGTCGACCAGGCCGGTGCCGCCGGGCTTGCTGTCCAGCGACACGATGTTGCGGCCGATCGCGGCCGCCCCGACCCACGGTCCGCGCAGCGACAGCGCCGAAGGTTTGCCGTCGGCGTCGACCGAGCCGACCGAGAGCACATACGGGGTGAACCAGGCGGGCGACGGCACGGTGGTCACCGAGCTCCAGCCGCTGCCCTCGTTCTGGTTCTGGCACGGGCCGCCCTGCTCCACATTGCCCGCGGCCGCGACGACCACCACATTGCGGTCGTACGCGTACTTCACGGCGGCGCCGAGCGCGGCGTCGGCGGTGTTGGAACCGGCTGCGGTGCAGGCGACTTCGGAGATGTTGATCACCGTCGCGCCCATGTCGACCGCGCGGACCACGGCGCCGGCGAGGGTGAGCACGCTGCCGTAGCCGTCGCTGCGCAGGGCGCCGTCCTCCTTCACCGAGCCCTGCCGGTCCTTGCGGTCGTAGGCGAGGCTGAGCTGACGGATGGCGAGGATCTCCGCCTCGGGCGCCACCCCGACGAACGCGTCGTCGGGCGACGGGCGGGCGGCGATGATGCCCGCCACCAGGGTGCCGTGCCCGTCGCAGTCGACGGTGCCGTCGGAATCGCTGACGTAGTCGCCGCCCGCCTGCAGCGCGGGCAGGCGCGGATGCCGATTGACGCCGGTGTCGATCACCGCCACCTTCTGTCCGGCGCCGCGGCTGAACTGCCAGGCCGAGGGCAGGTCGAGGACGCGCTGCGACATCGGCGGCTCGCTGGGCGGGCTGCCCCGCAGCACCGGTTCGGCGCACAGCTCACGCTGTTCGGTCGCCTCGAGCGGCGCGGGTCTGCCGCTGAGCGCGAGCGCCGCGTCGAGCGCCCCCGGGTCGATGCGCGGTGGCGCGATGGCGCCGGCGGGCGCCGGGAACCCGGCGACCGCGCCGAGCACGGTCGCCGCGCAGGTCAGCCGGAACAGCGCGCGGCGCACGGGTACCCGCGTCATATGTTGCGGGCGGTCGAGTACACATCCATGACCCACAGCGCGAGCGGGACCATCGTGATGATCAGCAGGTACTCGAAGATCTCGATCATCCGCCTGGTCACCGGGGTCACCTCGACGTGCGGGCCGATCACGCCGAACCCGATGACACCGCCCGCCGTCACCAACAGCAGTGCCACCGCGACGAATTCGAGCGCGTCGTGGCCGAGCCCGAGGCCGGTGAGCAGGGCGAGCACGGTGAGCGCGCCCGCGGAGATCAGGGTGGCGGCCTGAACCAGGTCGGCGTAGGAACGTCCGCGCAGGCACAGCACGATCGCGGTGACCGCGGCCAGGGCCACGCCACCGGAATGGAACGGACCGAACGGGTCGGCCGCCCCGACCGCGCCGACGAGCGCGGCCAGCGCGCAGGCCACGACGAGGCCGGTCTGGATCTGGTTGGCCACGCGCGCCCGCTCGCCGAGCCCGGCGGCCGAGGGCAGCGCGATCGCGCCGACCGCGCCGATGCCCTCGATGGTCGGACGCTGTTCGTGGTCGGCCGGATCGATCGCCCCGCCCGCGGTCGGCACCGGCGGAATCGGCAGCCTGGCCGTCACCGCGGCGAGGCGCGGCACCGACGACAGCAGGATCACCGCGGCGACGAGCACGCCGGCGAAAAGCTTGGCCAGACCCGGATGCCAGATCAGATAGATCGTCCCGGCCACCGCGCCGAACACGCTGAGCGTGATCGCGGCGGCGAACAGACCGGCCCCGATGCCGGTGACGCGATATCCGATCACCGCGGTGACCAGCAGCACCACGCTGCCGAGCAGCACGTTGCCCGCCCCGAGCTGGCCGGGCACCACCAGCGCGCCGCCGCCGAACATCAGCAGCAGCGCGTCCAGCGAAAGCCAGTTGGCGGTAATCGGATCCGTGAACTTGCGGGCGGCGATACCGGCCGCGGCCGAGGCCGCGATACCGGTGCCGAGCAGCGCGAAGGCGGGGACCAGTGGGTCGCTGTCGGCGCGCGACACGGCGAGCAGCACGAGCGCGGCGAGGATCGCCACGGTCGCCAGGATCAGACCGGTCCAGCGCGCGGCCGAGCCCGACCAGCCGCGGAACTCGCCTGCGGTGAGCCGGGATACGGCGTCGATGACGTCGTCGAAGAGCGCGGGCGACTCCTTGCGGGTCACCGGGCTCAGGACCAGCAGCTCGCCGTCGTAGACCTCGGCCTCGGTGAGGGTGCGGCTCGGTGCGAGGGGGTCCTGGCCGAGCCGGGCCAGCGTCCAGTGCTGGGCGCGGACCGGGGCGGAGTCCTCGTCTCCGTCCGGCAGGCGCGGATCCCGCGATCGGATCAGCGCCACCAGATCGCCGATGAATCCGGCGATCGGGACCGTGGCGGGCAGGCCGATGTCGAGCTGCGTATCACCCCCGATCACTGAAACTCGGCATAGTTCGGGCTCATTGCCTAACAACGTCGACACCAGTGATGAACTCTCAGTCGTAGCTGACTACTTCCGTTGCGACCACACGGCAGCGTTACCTAATCTAACGGACAGGGCAAACCGGCGCGATCGAAGTGCTTCCGCCGGATTGAACACCAGCTGTCCACCAGACGAAGATTTCGGGGTTCGACACCACATGCCAGATATTCGCCAGGCTCAGCGCGCCTTCGACGCGGGCGTCCTCTCGCTCGGTCTGTCCATCGACGGTCAGGAATCCGCGCGGGACGACGAGTACGCGAAGCTGGCCTTCCAGCGCGCGACGGAATGGGATTCGTCGATGTGTGACGCGTGGCTGGGCCGCGCGGCGGCGGGCGAGGTGACCAAGGAGGTGCTGTTCAATCTGCACCGCACCAGCCTCGATTCGCTCGGCCGGGAGCAGCGCAGGCTGGGTCTGGCGCCGCGCGCCATGGCGGGGCGGTTCCTGCCCGGGCTCTACATCGACTACCCCCTGGCCGGCCTCACCGAGATCTGGCTGGCGTGGGCTTCGCAGCTGATCGCCGACAAGGACTACGACCAGGCCGAGCAGGTCCTCGACGAGCTGGCCAAGTTGCGCGCGGGCCGCGTAGACGATCCGGACAAGGCGATCGACGACCGGATCTGCGCCTACATCCGCGGCATCCTGCACTACAACACGCAGCGCTGGCCCGACGTGATGACCGTGCTCGCCGGTTCCGAGGACTGGAAGGACCCGTACCTGGCCACCGGCGCCAATGTCATGGTCGGCACGGCCTGCGCGCAGCTCGGTCTGTTCGGCGAGGCGATCCGGCGCATGGAACAGGCCGAGGCGGGCCCGATTCCGTCGGCCAAGTTCACCGCCATGTACAACCGCGGCCTGTGCCTGCGCGAGGCGGGCAACGAAGCCGAGGCGCAGAAGCTGTTCGAGCAGGTGTACTCGCAGCTCCCCGATTTCGCGGCCAACACCTCGGCCATGCGCGACCGCACCTTCCGCATCGTGGTCACCAGCCGCGAGGTGATCGACGCGCGCACCGACAAGTGGGATCCCACCTCGGCGCCGACGCTGGCCTCGATGAACGAGGCCGCCGCGGAGGACCGCGCCAAGACCGTGCTCGCCGAGGCGCGCGCGCAGCTCGACAAGCAGGTCGGCCTCGCCTCGGTGAAGAACCAGGTGGCCAAGCTGCAGTCCTCGGCGCAGCTGGCCAAGATCCGCGCGGGCAAGGGCCTGTCGAGCCAGTCGCGCGGCCAGCACTTGGCCTTCACCGGCCCGCCCGGCACCGGTAAGACCACCATCGCGCGCGTGGTCGCCAAGATCTACTGCGGTGTCGGACTGTTGAAGACCGACAAGGTGGTCGAGGCCAAGCGCGTCGACTTCGTCAGCCAGAACCTCGGTGGCACCGCCATCAAGACCGAGAAGCTGATCGACAGCGCCATGGACGGCGTGCTGTTCATCGATGAGGCGTACACGCTGATCCAGACCGGTCTCTCCGGCGGTGACGCGTTCGGCCGCGAAGCGGTGGACACCCTGCTGGCCCGCATGGAGAACGACCGCGACCGGCTCGTGGTGATCATCGCCGGCTACGACGGCGAGATCGACCGCCTGCTCGCCGCCAACGACGGTCTGGCCTCCCGCTTCGCCAAGCGCCTGCAGTTCCCCTCCTACACCGCCGAGGAGCTCGGCCAGATCGGTGAGATCGTCGCGGGCAGCCGGGATTCGCAGCTCTCCCCCGCCGCGCTGGAGACGCTGATCGAGACCTGCCGTCACCTCTACGACATGGAGAGCACCGATCAGAGCGGGCAGCCGCGCCGCGGTGTCGACCTGGCCGGCAACGGCCGCTTCATCCGCAATGTCATCGAGGCCGCCGAGGAGGAGCGCGAGTTCCGGCTGGCCAACACCGACGGGATCGACCTGGCCGAGGTCGACGACGACGTGCTCATGCGGATCGAGGAGCCCGACATGCGCACCGCGCTCACCAGCATCGTCGCCACCCTCAATGTGGGACAGCTGCCGAACCTGTCCTGACCGCCGACGACACGGGGCCGGGCGCGTATTCCGCGCCCGGCCCCGTGTCGTTTTCGGCTACTTGGTGGCCGATGGCAGCGAATCGTAGCTGGTCAGCGCGTCTTTCGCGGACAGCGTCGGCCCGGGGACGAGCTGTCCGATGATCGACCACGGCGCGAGACGCGGCTTGTCGCCGAGGCCGAGCACCGCGGCGGTGGCGGCGTCGGGGATGCCGTAGCGAATCCCGTTGTCGGCCACGTAGAACAGCGACTCGCGGCGGAGGCTGCCCGGCTCGGCGCCGGTGACCTGCACGTATTCGCCGGTGGTCGGCGGCAGATACACCGCGTCCATCCGGTCGCCGGAGCCGTCGGCGGTCGAGAGGGTCACCGGCTTGGCCGAATCGGCCAGTGGCAACTTGGTCCCGGCCAGCAACGTCACAGTGGCGCGTTCGGCGGGGCCGTCGACCGTCTTGCCCTGCGCGGTGGCCTCACCCGGGTCCTTGGCCCAGTTCACGCAGGCCACCGGCGCGTCCTCGGCGGCGAGGATGCGCGGCTTGCGTTCCGGGAAGTCGGTGATCGGCAAGGTCTCCAGCATCGGCATCCGGTCGAGCACGTCGGGTGCCAGCTCGGCGATCTCGCGCATGCCGCGCGAATCGGCGTTGCGGAGCAGGTCGGCGGTGAACTCCGAGACGCGCTGCACGCCGTCGGCGAGCACGACGTACATCGTCTCCTGGCCTGCGGCCTGGACGCCGGTCACCGAGATGATGCCGCCGATCGGCACATTCGACAGTTTGCCGGGGCCCGGTTCGCCCGCGCGGTCGATCGTGGGCACGGCCAGCGGCGGCGCCTGGGTGGTCGCGCCGAGCACGCCGCTGCCGATCGGGCGGGCCTGCTGGCCGCTCAGGCCGAGGGTGCGGGCGATCACCGAGTTGGCCGGGTCGATCTCGGCCCTGGTCCCCCGGTACACGAGGTAGGTCTTGTCGTCGTGGCGCACCAGCAGGGCATCGTCGGCGCCGGTGGGGCCGATCCGGTCACCGGTCTCCGGTTTGCCGACGATGGCGGTGGTGATGCCGCCGCCGGTGCTGGACGCGCTGCCCGCGGCCGAGAGCTGGGTGGTCTCGCACAGAGTCCAGTTCGAGCTGGAGCCCTGCTTGGAGCCGGGCATCGCGGCCGGGGCACCGGGAATGCCGAGCAGCGGGCCGCGCGGCAGCGAGCCGAGTTTGTCGTCCTTCACCGATTTCGGCGACTGCGCGTCACCGGCGATGAGCCGCGCGGAGGCGAGATTGAG
This sequence comes from Nocardia neocaledoniensis, assembly GCF_003182135.1. Classification (GTDB taxonomy): domain Bacteria; phylum Actinomycetota; class Actinomycetes; order Mycobacteriales; family Mycobacteriaceae; genus Nocardia; species Nocardia neocaledoniensis. Next base: position 329,661 of record NZ_QGTL01000003.1, read on the forward strand.
CACCGGGTGAAGGGTTTTCTCGCCCTCCTTGGCCTCGACGACCACATACATGGCGCCGCTCTGCTTCCCCGTGACGATCAAGGCGTCGCCGATAGCGCCCTGGGGTTTGAGGAAACCGAGAATGGCCGCGCCCGCCACGATGATCAGCCCGAGCACCGCGCCGACCATCATCGACCTGCTCTGCGAGCGCATCGGATCGTGCAGCATGCGCACGTCACGACGCACGAGCGCGTGGTCGAGCCTGCGCAGCAGGAAACGATAACCGTTGACCTGGGCCTTGGTTGTCAGCTGTGCCGGCACAGGGACTCCATTGCTGCGTTGTTGACTTCCGCCCGGACCACAACGACCGGGATTCCCTGCCTCACGACAGAGGGTTCCTGTTTCATCGACGGTTGCCTTCCCGCATTCAACTGCGGGACGGTCTCACACCATCTCCGCAGGCCAAGACCGCCAGCCCAGCGGCCTGTATGTTCTTCGCCGCGTTCACGTCCCGGTCGTGTACCGCACCACACGGGCAGGCCCACTCGCGAACGTTCAACGGCAACTTGTCCGTGATCCGCCCACACGTCGAGCAGGTCTTGGACGAGGGATAGTACCGGTCGATCGCTACCACCGTGCGCCCGTACCAGTCCGCTTTGTACTCCAGCATCGACCGGAACTCCGACCAACTGGCATCCGAGATCGCGCGCGCCAACGACCGGTTCCGCACCATGTTCCGCACGCTCAGATCCTCGATGGCGATCACTTGGTTCTCGCGCACCAGTCGAGTCGAGAGCTTGTGCAGATGGTCGCGGCGACGATCGGCGATGCGTGCATGAATGCGAGCCACCGTCAACCGAGCCTTCGCCCGATTCGCCGAACCCTCCTGTTTCGTCGCCAGCAACCGTTGCGCCTTCGCCAGGCGGACACGGTCGCGCTTTTCGTGCCGAGGGTTGGGCACCTTCTCCCCGGTCGAAAATGTGTACAGGGACGTGATCCCCGCATCGACGCCCACCGTCGTCTCCGTGGGCTCGTGCTCGACGACAGTGTCTTCCAGCAGGATCGAGACGTGATAGCGGCCCGCCGTGTCCTTGGAGACAGTGACCTGAGACGGCACCGCCCCTGCGGGCAGTGGCCGGGACCACGCGATGTTCAACGGCTCGGACTGCTTGGCCAACTTCAACCGACCGTCGCGGTAGGTGAAGCAGTTCGAGAAGTAGGTCGCCGAATCTCTCGACTTGCCCTTCTTCTTGAACTTCGGGTATGCGGTCTGCTTGCACCAGAACTTGTCGAACGCGCACTGCAAATTCCGCAACGCCTGCTGCAAAGGACCTTTGGACGGCTCGGCCAGCCACAGCGTTTCCGGGTCGCGCTTCCACCGTGTGAGCATCAGTGAGGTATCGGCGTAGTTGACCCGCCGTTGCTCCTCGGTCCAGACGCGGGACCTTTCCGCGAGCGCCCGATTGTAGACGTAGCGAACACACCCGAACGTACGCGCGAGCTGTTCGACCTGCTCGCTGGTCGGGTAGAAGCGGTACTTGTACGCCCGCTTCACTGCCTTCGTCACGTTGGCAAACTAACATGCCCCCCTGCCAGAATCGAATGAATGTGCGAACCACGCCGTGCGGGACGGGGTCTGCGCACTACTACGCTCCCTTGATCACCATCTCGTCGGACACGGTACCGTAATTCCGGAATTGTCCTTCACCATGATTCGACGTATGCCAAGCAGGGACAACGATTTTGAACAACAGTATGAACGCCGGGCAAACCGGCGGCGACAATGCCTACGACACCTTGCGTGATCCGGAATTCTGGTTGTTCCGGATGTATCCCCTGCGTGCGTGCGTTCCGGTCGCGGTGCTCGCGGCGATCGTGGCCTGGATCGTGCTGGCGACGAGCGACTCGGTCTACGGGGCGATCGGGGGCGCCGCGGCCGTGCTGCTGAGCGGGCTCGTCCCGATCCGGCGGCGGCCACCGGCGGTGCGCATCGGTGACTGGTTCGGGCGTCGGCTGCGTGCCCGCGCCGACACCCTGGACCGGGCGCCCGCCTTCGACGTGCCGCTGCCCGAGGGCGGCGGCTGCGGCGTGCGCTGGGACGGTGACCTGCTGCTGACCATGCTGCGGATCGACCCGCCGCCGGACGCGCTGACCCTGCTGCGCCGCGGCTCGCTCAGTGCCGACCAGCTGCTGCCGCTCACCGAAGTGGCGCGCTGCCTCGACCAGTTCGATGTCGAACTGGTGAGCATCGATGTCATCTCCACCGGCGCGCGCACCGCGGGCACCGGCGCCGCCGCACACCTCTACAACCGGATCCTCGGCCCGCTGCCCGCCATCGCCCACCGCACCTGCTGGCTGGTGCTGCGCCTGGATCCGGTCGCCAACGCGACCGCGGTCGACAAGCGCGGCGGCGGGGCGACCGGCGCGCTGCGCACGATGATCATCGCGACCCGCCGGGTCGCCAACCGCCTGGCCACCCAGGGCATCGACGCCGCGGTGCTCACCGCGACCGAGATGAACAGCGCGGTGCGCGAACTGTCCTACGGCTTCGACCCGCTGCGGCTGACCGAGTCGGCCCACGGCCTCGAGTCGGAGTTCGGCCGCAATCTCACCCACTACCAGCTCACCGCGCCGATGATCGGCACCAACGGGCTGGCCGAGATCTGGTCGCTGCCGACGCTGTCGACCACCGTCACCCTGCGCCTCCATCCGGGCGCCCGGCGCAACGGCCGCGCCGACGACAAGGCGGGCACCGTGGTGCTCAACGCCGTGGTCCGGTTCGACACGGTGGAGCCGTTCGACGAGGCGCCGATCGCGGGCCTGCGCGAACTGCCGGGCAGCCAGCGCCGAATCCTGCTCGACACCTTGCCGATCGGCGCCGCCGACGACCTCGGCGGCCGCGACGGCTATCGCGGCTCACTCACCGCGCTCACCGACATCGCCGTGCCCACCACCGGTTGCGGTCAGCTGATCGGCGCGGACGAGCGGGGTCAGGGCATCGCGGTCCCGCTGATCGGGGCGGGCACCCGGCACGTCGACGTGATCGGCAATCTGGACCTGGCCCAGCAGGTGGTGCTGCGCGCGACCGCGCTCGGCGCGCACGCCGTCGTGCACACCTCGCGCCCGCAGGCCTGGCAGTCCATGGTCGCCAATCTGGCCACCCCACAGCTGCTCTCGATCGCCCCGCGCGCCGCGGGCGCGACCCCGCAGGCCCCGCCGGGACCACCGCCCGTGCCCGCCGCCCCCTACCCGACCACGACAGTGCTGGTCTTCGACGGCATCGCCCCCACCACGCACCTCGGCGGCGCGACCATCGTCGAAGTCCGCACCGCCGAGCGCGATCCGGAAGCGATGCCCGCGGACGTGACGCTGATCCAGGACCCGTACGCGCCGAACCGGATCACGGTGCGCACCAGCACCGGCAGCGCGACCGTGTCGATGGTGACGACCCCCGACGAAATGCATTACATCGGCGAATCACTGGCGGCCCGGTGACCTTCCGGCGAATCCGGGTCGGCCGCAGACCACCCGGCTCGCCGCGGGGAATCGGCAGCGATGGAGCTCACCGCAGGGCGAGCTGCGCCTCGTAGTGCGCGCGCACGGCTTCGAGCCGGTCGCGATCGAAGCTGCCCGGTTCGGCGGCGAAGAGCGCTCGGCCCTCAGCGGAGACGAAGGCCGACGCCGGGACCGACCGCGCGGAGTCCGGGATGAACTTCAGTACTTCCTCGACGGCGGCCAGCGCCGTCGCCAAGGCGTGCCGCGCGGCCGCTCCGCCGGGCGCACTCTGGTCGGCACAGAGGCGTGAATAGCGCAGCCACTCACCGGGATCGAGCAACTGCGAGGCCGCCGCGCCACCGAAGCGCACCGCGCCGGCGGGCGGCGGGAGGATCTGCTCCGGCAGCCGGAACACATATTCGCGCCGCGCACCGCACGACTCGCACTGTCCCACGTATCTGCTCGCCGGCCCGTCCGCGGTGATGACCGAGCTGACGAACTCGCACCGCCGCGAACCGCACGTCGCGCACGGCCGCAGCCGCAGGAACAGGCGCGCCTCGGCATTGGTCCTGGCCAGCGGCAGCGGCGCCGTCACGACCGGCCCTGTTCCGTCGAACCGTCGGACAGCTGGGGATACATGGCCCGTTCCGCCGGCCGCAAGCGCGCGACCTGCAGTTGACCCGCACCGCGACAGATCGGGCAGACCCGCTGCTCGTGGCATTCCGGGCACGGTCGCCGCAGGCCCGCGTCATCGAGCACCCAGCCGTTGCCCCCGCACGCCGGGCACCAGCCGAGTCCGTCGCATTCGTAGCAGAGCACGTGCCCCGGCTCGACGGTCTCGGCGGTGCGGACCGGGTCGGGCTGCCGCGCTTCCGGTGTCCGCAGCGCGAGCGTCGGGGTGAGACCCGCGTAGACGACGTCACCGGTCTCCGGCCACACCCGCACCTCGATCAGGAATCCGTCCCGGCTGCCCGTCACCACGACGCGCGAGGCGACGGTGCCCGCACGCCGATCCTCGGCGATGTCGAAACCGCAGGCCGCGAGAACCTCGGCACCGCGGCGCACGGCCGCCGCGGCGGAGTCACCCGCGGCGAGGGCGGTCTGGACGCGCACGGTGTACCGGTAGCGCGGCGGCTCGGTCCATTCGGCGACCTCCGGAAGGTCGGGCAGCGCGGAGTCGGGAACCACCGTGTCCGGTGTGACGTGCGCGGCGATCACCCGCACCTGCTCGAGCAGACGCACACCGAGCCGACGCAGCTCCTGTTCGGCTCCGGGAACCTCACCCATTCATCCTCCGACCACGCACCATAGCACCGCCGACAGCCGTCTCGCCCCGAGCATGCCATGCCGCCCCGGCGACCCGGCCGTCACCGACCGTTTCCGTTGGCATGGTTCGGAATTCATGTAATGATCGAAACTTGTTCACACAGACGAGCGAGGTGCGACATGGCTGATCCGGTGGAGGTCTACATCAGCAGCTTGCGCGGCACCGGTGGCGAACTCGACGGCCTCGCGACCCGGATCGACGGAATCCTCAGCCGGGTGGCCGCGGCCTCGCAGGCGCACTGGGGGCGCTGGGGGGCCGACGAATTCGGCACCAGCTTCGCCGAGGGCGAGCAGGGCTACAGCGCCTCGGACAAGAACCTCCAAGCGGTCGTGGCGTCGAAAGTCTCCCTGTTGCAGTCCTATTCGAGTGCGTTGGTGGACGCCGCCAACCGATTCCAGACCGCCGAACAGGCCAACAAAGACGGGCTCGGCTGACCTGTCGACGCCGGACGGGTGAGCAGGAGGAACATGGCGAACGACGCGGCGTACGGCCGGCTCGAGGATCTGGCCGACACCGTGCGCGAGGGCATGGACACCATCGCGCGCGCCCAGCTCGAACAGTCGCGCCTGACCGCGACCGCGTCCGCGGCGGCGGGCCGGGTCGTCGTCACGGTCAACGCGGAGAATGTCGTGATCGAGGTTCGCTTCGCCGAGAACATCGGCGAGCTGGGCTACGAGGAGATCGCCCGCGCCGTCACCACGGCGACCCAGGACGCCGCGGTCGTCATGCACCGCAAGACCAGGGACCTCCTGGACACCCTGCGCGCCGACACCGCGCGCATCCCCCGGCTCTCGGAGTATCTGCCCGGGATTCCCGATGTCCAGGACATGATTCCCGAACCTCCGCGCGCTCCGGTCGCACCGCCCAGCGCGCGCCAAGGCCTGTTCGCGCCTTCCGACGGCACGGTGCGGTTCACCGACGACCCGGCGACGACGAACGAGTCGGCCTGGTGATCGCGGTCGGCGGAGGTGGCCGGTGTCGGGTCTAGCCTCGGTCTTCGATCTGGTCCCCGGCTGGATCCTGCAGGCACTCAATTTCGGCACCGCGTATCCGAAGGGCGACGAAGACGATCTGTTCGCCCTCGGCGACGCGTGGAAGCAGGCCGCCGAGGAACTGCGCCAGCTCGAGCCGGACCTGCGCGCCGCCACCGACGCCACCGCGAAGTTCTACAGCGGGGACGGCGCGGTCGAGGTCAAGAAGGAGTTCGACAAGCTGTTCGCCGGCCCGAACTCCGTGGACGAGCTGGCCAAGGCGCTGGAGGAACTGGGCACCTACACCCGCAACGGCGGAACCCAGCTGGAGTACACCAAGATCATGGAGGGCAGCTTCGCCCTCATCACCGCCTACGCCGTCTACGCGTTGATCGCCGCCTGGCCGTGGGGGTCGGCCGGGGTGCCGCTGGCGCTGGCCGCGGGCCGGACCGCCGTGGGGGCGGCCGCCACCCGCGGCCTCCAGCAGCTGGCGTTGGAGGCGGGCCGCGTCGGCCTGCGCAATCTGCTCAAGCCGTATCTGAAGCAGATCACCATCGCCGGCCTGAAAGCGGGCGGCATGGGGATGGGCCTGGACGGGGGTATCCAGGCGTATCAGCTCGGGATGGGGCACCGCGACTCGTTCGACCTCGGTCAGAACCTGCGCACCGGATTCGAATGGGGCGCGGGCGGTGTGGTCGGCGCGCCCGTCGGCATGGGGATGCACAAGCTGCTCGGCCGCACCGGCATGAGCCCCGCCATGCGCGGGCTGCTCAGCGGCGTGACCGGTGGTGCCGCAGGCGGGCTCGGCATGTACGGCGGCGGACTGGCGTGGCAGGTCGGCGACCAGCTCGCGCACGGTTACTTCGACGCGAACAAGATCGACACCACCTTCGACCCGAAGCTGGTCGTCGTCGGCGCGGCACTCGGCGGCGCGCACGGTGTGCGGTCCGGCGCGAGCCTCGGGCACGCGCCGACCATGGACGCGCCCAGGATGTCACCGGCCGCAGCGTCGGCGGCGAAGGCGCCGATCGTCACCGAGGCCTCCGTGCGCGAGGGCAAGCAGCTCTACCACGATCTGGCCAAGCAAACCCATCCCGACCGCTTCGAACCGGGGGCCGAGCAGAACCGGGCCCGCGATGTCTTCCAGCGCGCGAACGACGTCAAGATCGACTCGCAGGGCCGCTACAGCGACCAGCACGTCGCCCGGCTCGAACAGCTGCGCACGGAATGGAACAACTCCGGCGCCGCGCCACGCGACGGTGCCACGGCGCGCCCGTCCGAGGCGGCGATGCGGGCCGAGACCCAGGGCCGCGCCGACTCGGGCGCCCGGCCCGAGGGCTCGACCACGCGGGCGGCCGAATCCGTGGTGCGCGCGTCGGATTCGGGCGCACGCACGGCTACCGGCGAGCGCGCTGCGACTGGGGCACCGGAAGCGCGAACCGGTGAACGTGCGGCCACCGGGGACGCCGCCGGAAAGAGCAAGACCAGGGCCGGGCTCGCCGAACAGCACAGTGCCACCTCGAATCTCACGGCAACGTCGAAGGACCGGGCGGCCGAGCCTGCTGGCGAGCAGCGCCGCGCCGAATCCGGCACCGAACAGGCCCGCGCCACCGCGCCGGGCGCGAGCGAGCCCGGCAGGCCGAAGGAACCGGCGGTAGCGGAACGACCCCGTACCGAAACCGAGCTCGTCCGGAGCGAGACGGCGGCCCGGCCCGCGCCGCCGGCCGTCGAGCCGGGCACGCGGCCGGGCGTCGCGCTGGAGCCGCACGGCGGGTCCGCCGCGAGCGTCGCGGAGTTCCACGGCGAGGCGCGCCCGCCGAACCAGCCGGATCTGACCACGCGCGAAGTCGTCCATGTGGTGGAGGACAGCCTCGCGCTCATCACCCCGGAGGACGTGGCGTGGAATCGCGACACCAAGCGCTTCCTCCTGCCCGATGGCCGCGACATCAGCGTCACGGCCGAACCGACGACCGGCGGCGCCGTCGCCGAGTTCCGCGGCCGCCCCGACGGCACCGGCTACGACGTGCACGTCTCACCGCGCGCGCGGGACCAGGATGTCGTCCGTGGTATCGCGCACGAGATCGCCGAGATCCGGCTCGCGCAGGAACCCGAGATCATCATCGATCCCGTGCGGGAAAGCCCCGATCGCCTGACCGATCACCTCGGCGGCAGATTCGCGGAAGTCCGTGTGCTGCTCAACAAGATCGACGCGGCCACCATCGATCCCGCGCGAGCCGACCAGCTCCCCGGACTGCGCCGCGATCTGGCCGATCTCGCCGGACACCTCGACCTGCGGCCAGGCAGCACCGCCGAGCAGCTCCTCAGCGGGCACGATCCGGCTCTCGCGCACCGCTACGCGCTCGAGCGCTCGGGCCTGACCGAGCACCGTCCGATCTTCAGCGAATCGCTCACCGCGGCCGAATACGATCGCGGCAGCACCGCGCACCTGGCGACACTGAACGAGCTGGCCGCGGGCGAGCACGTGCGCGACCTGGTCGCCAACGAACGGCACGGCCTCGACGCCCGGATGCGCGAGGAACTGGCCCGGCGCATCTTCGACCCGATCTTCGAGAACCCGAATTTCCGTGAGGCCCGCAGGCACGTGCCGACCGCGCACCTGATGGCGGCCTTGGATCCACTCAACGTCGCCATCAACGATCCGAATCCGGCCGCGGCGCAGCGCGGCCGCGACCTGCACGAAGCCATCGACCGGTTCCACACCGCGATGCCGGAGCCCTTCCGCACGGCCATCGGTCCCGACGCGTTCCAGCGCATGCACGACGCGGCGCAGACACTGGCGTCCTCGCCGAATCGGTTCGCGGCCGTCCTCGAGCACGGCACCGGGCGGCTCGAAACCGACGGCGCCGCCGGCTCGATGAGCGAACTCCTGCACAGCGTCGACCGGGCGAACCGCGCCGCCGCCGCGAACGGGATCAATATCGAGTACACCGTGATGATCCACGAACCGGTGCACGGCCTCTCGGCCGTGGAGATCATTCCCCGGCCCCGGCCCCTGCATCGGCTTCCGCTGGAGCAGTACGTCTTCGGCGCGAACAACGAGCGGGTGGAGCTCGTGCACCGGCCACCGACCGGCGTGCCGAACGGGCACACCGTCGATGTGGGTGTCGGTCGCAGCGCGTTCGGTGTCGAGATGACGCCGCCCGCCGATCGCACCGGGGGCGGGCTGGTCGTGAAGACCGAACTCGCCGAATCCTTCGCGATTCCCAGCCAGCGCAGGCGCAGCCTGGGCATTCTCGATCCCGGTCCGTTGACCGAACCCGGGACCGTACTGGTCTTCGGCGACATGCTCGGCGGCGGACACGTGCTGGGCGACGGGACCGCAGGCGGTGTCGGCCGGATCTTCGTCAACAATGTCAGCGCCAAGCTGCCGCCCGAGGCCTACCTGTCCATCGCGGCGAATCTGGAGCGCACCCTCGCCCCCGGCGGCCGCATCGAACTGCAGTGGGACATGAAGTCCGAGGCCGCCGACCCGAGCAAGGGCTTCCCCGGCGATCGCGGCCACATCGACGGCGACCAGCTGTGGACAGCACTGCTCGAGCACTACGACAACCGACCGCCGTTCCGCATCGAGGAATACACGGAGTTTCCTGGCGCGGGCAACAACGATTACGACTACACCATCGACGCGGGCGCGAGCAATGTCCTGAACAAGGACAAGATGGATTCCTTCTCCGCACCGCGACCGGACCATCGGATGGTGATCGTCTACGACCCGGCGCTCAGAGGGCTGCTCGCTCCGCCGCGGCGGTGACGCCGGCCAGGGTCAGCTGGTACATCGCCGAATCGATGTCGAAGGTGCCGTCGTCACCGAATATCTCGACGATCCCCGCGCGGGTAGCGATGCCGTGCTCGGCGGCGTCGACCAGCGCGCGGGCGGCCGCGCGCCGTCGCTCGCTCGCCTCGGTGCCGGGGACGCCCGCGACCACCCTGGCGGTCGTGTCGGCCGTCCAGATGCCCGGCACGGCTTCGGCGAGATGATCTGCGGCGGGTGACTCGCCGCGGTACCACGCACCGTCCTCCCACCAGTAGCAGAACGACAGCAGACCGCTCCCCGCCCGGGTGTTCAGTACCGGATCGGCCACCCACTCGGGTGCGCCGGCATACAGCGCGGGAAGTTCGGCACCCTCGTTGTAGGCGGCGTCGAGGGCCATCGCGTTCCACACTCCGCCGGAGAGCACCGCACGGCCGCCCGGCACCTCGTACAGTGTCGAACCGCTGGCGGAACCACCCTCGAACCAGCAGAGCGCGGGCAGCATCCGCGGTCCCTTGGCGGACCCGGCGGCGACGAACGCGGCCGCGATCACCGCCCAGCGCGCCCGCATCACCGGATACGGCGGAAAGTCGAACTCCGACACCGTGGCCCGCACCCCCGCGGCGGCTTCGGTGCGCGCCAGCCGTGCCGCGGCACCGGGCCCGCGCAGCTGTCTGCCGCCGTGGTGCAGATACGCGGCCAGCCAAACCGGCAGCCGCCGACGCGGATGGACCGCGAGGTCGGCCAGGTAGGCGCGCGGCTCGAAGAGCTGGTCCGCCGGGAACGGCTCATCGCCGTAGTCGTGATCCACCTCGAGTTCGCCGGTGCTGCTCATCGTCATCACCAGCCGCCACCACGGCCCGTCACCGTAGCCCGCCGACAGTCCGCGGTGCTCGCGCACCGCGTCGAGGATGACCTTGTTCGGCTGCGCACGGACCGTCGCACCCTGCGCGTCCTCGAACAGCAGGTGAACCACTTCCGCCTCGACGGTCAGCGCGAACACCGCGGTCAGATTCCGCCAGCCCGCTGGGCCGAGTGCCGCTGTCTGCCTGGCGATCCGGTACGCCAGTTCGGTGATCTCCCGCGCCGGATCGGCAGGCACGGCGGTTTCCGGCGCCCGCGGGCCGAGGGCGAACGGCCGGTCCGGGATCGCTTCCTCGCCCACGCACTCACTCCTCGACGCACACCACTTTCACAGCAGCCCCGCGCCTGTCCAGAGCTGCTGACCTCTGCGAAATATACCCGGTCCCAACAGATCACACTCGGGTGATCGGCTCGCTTGGTGACCGTGGCCGGCCGATGAAAACGGGGCGAGGCCGGATGCCGAAGGCACAGGTCTCGCCCCGTTTTCGTTGGGCCACAGGGCCCGCGCTCGAGCGCGCCGACGCTGACTCAGAAGTCGGCGAAACCGTCGCCGACCTTGCCGTCGGCCTCGAGCGCGCGGTTGAGCGCGGACTCGACCTGAGCGGCGAGCTTGTCGAGCTTGTCGAGGGTGTCGGTCAGCTCGGTGGTGACGTTCTTGTGCGCGGTGTCGAAGTTCGAGATCGCGTTGTCACCCTGCAGGTTGTTGCGGAAATCCGAAGCGGCGCCCTCGAGTTCGTCGATTTCGCCCTTCATCTTCCCGCCGTAGGTCTGCAGGTCGCTGAACAGCTCGTTCATCGCCGCGGGATCGTAAAGAATGGTCATGAGCTCAGTTCCTGTTCGTGTCTGATGCGCGGTCAGAGGTTGGTGTAGCCGCCGCCACCGCCGGTGGAGCCACCGCCGGACAGGCCCTGGCCGTCCATGTTCACCAGGGTGGACTTACCGGTGTTCACGGCTTCGGTGAGGCGGTCGAACTTCTTGTTCAGAGCGTCGGCCTCGTCGTGCCAGGCCTGGGCGACCTTCACGAACTCGTCGGAAGCGTCACCCTTCCAGCCACGGAGCACGGCCTGGGCCGCGTCGTCGATCTGGCCGACCGACGTACGAAGGTTGTTGATGGTGCCTTCGAGCTTGGAGACGACGCCGTCTACGCCGCCTGCTTCTACACCTACTGGTCCCTGAGGGGGCATGTGCCGAACCTTTCTTACTTGATGGTTGAAACGGAGGATGGCTACTCGGGCCGCCACCCCCCACCGGGAAGCCCCTCGAGGAGCGCACCGACAGCCTGGGTCAGGCGGTGGTCGGTGCCCGGCGTGATGGTCGACCACACCTGCCCGTCGGGCGCCGTCATCGGCGCTACGACGATCCGGCCGCGCGCGGTGTCGTACACCGCGACCGCGCCAGGGGCTCGGGTGGTCAGCCCGTCGTGGTGGACTTGGGCGACGATCTCGGTGTAGCCACGGCAGCTGCCGAAGGCCGCGCCGAGCACGGTCGCCTGGTGCGCGTCGATACCGAGCGCGTACATCGCGTCCACGTACTGGGAAGTGGTCTCCGCGGCGTCGAGGCGCGCCGCCAGGTCGTCGGCAGCGACACTCACCGCGGCCACCTCGGCCGGCGCGCAGCTGGGCAGCGCGGCGAGCAGCAGGCGGGCGAGTTCACGGTCGGAGCCGTCGATGGAGTCGGTGCTGATCTCGAAGGTGGCGCCGGTGCGCACGGCGCTGGCATGGCCGGAACCGCGGCGCGCCAGGCAGATTCGCCGCCGGTCCTCCTCGCCGTAGCTGCGCGCGACGAGCTCGGCGTCGGGTTGGGCCAGCGTGTAGAGGGCGTCGGCGAGTTCGGGCTCGACGTCGCCGTAGGCGTCGAAGACACCGAGGGTGGTGAGTTCGGCGACAGCGGCGTCCCTGGCCGCGCGCCAGGCGTCGAAGGTGTCCTGCTGCGGGCCGACCGCGAGGACCAGCGGCAGCGTCTGCACGCCGAGCCGGTCGGCGACGGCCAGCAGCGAGTCGTTGGTGAGGGTCGTCATGGTCGTCCCTCCGCGGTGGCGGTGCCGCCGGTCTGCGGCGCGCTGCGCTCGGCGACGCCGAGCACGGCGGGCGCGGCCTGGATCTCGCCCTCGGCGACCAGCTGGTCGGACTCCTCGTAGGCGATGCCCGCGCGGGGGAAGCGGGCGGCGGAGTCCTGCGCGCCGGGCGCCATGGCACCGGGAACGAGCGGCGCCGCCTGGCCTGCCGGGGTGGCCACGGGTGTCGGCTGCGCGGTGGTGGTGCCGACCGCCGTGGCGGACTGGACGAAAACGGGTGCGCGATAAGCGGTTTGCACAGGAGCGGGCATCGAGGGCAGCGCGCCGAGGCCGATCGCGCCGAGGCCCGGCATGGCCGCGGCGCCCGGCGTCGGCGTGGCGGCGTTCTGCCCGGACTGCTCGCCCGCCAGCGCGGCTTCGGGCGCGATCGAGGGCGGCGGCGCGTGCAGCCACGGCGTCGCCAGCGGTTCGGTGGCGGCCTCGTAGCTGCGCATCACCCGGGAGGCGACGGCCTTGGCCACGTCGGCCTCGGCGTCGGTCTGCGCCGCGATCGCCTTGATCGGGGCGCCGAGAGCGGTGCCCACCTGCTCCAGCGCCTGCTGCATCGCGGTGATGGCGGCGATGTCGGCGGTATTGGGCATGGCCAGCGCCGCCACCTCGTAGGCCATGACCTGTGCCTGCAGCCGCGCGGCGTTGGCGGTCGCGGCGGCGGCGGTCTCGATCAGCCATTCCCGCAGCGTCGAGATACGTTCCCACACTTGCTCGCTGCTCCCGGACTTCCAGGAGCCACGCAAGGTCTGCAGCACCTGCTCGTAGTCGAGCACGGCCGCGCCGAAGGCCGCGGCGAGCCGCGTCCAGGCGGCGGCCGCGTCGGCCATCGGCATCGGGCCGGCACCGGTGGTGAGGTCGGTGGCGAGCTTGTCGGGCTCGCGCGCCTCCCACACCACTCCGGTGAAGCCGGGCTGCGGTGGTTCGATCATCGTCCGTTGAAGCCGCTGGTGTTGTCGGTTTCCATCTGGTCGAACTCGCTGACCTGCGCGCGCAGCGTGGCGGCGAGCTTGCTCATCTCGTGCGCGCCCGCCTCGGCGCCGGTCAGGTAGTCGTCGGCGACACCGTTGGCCGTGGTCGCGGCGCGTGCCGAGACCTCGTCGGTGCCCGCGGGCGCCACGTGCAGGGCCGGCGCGACCGCCGTCAGCTCGGTGGTGAGCCGGTCGGCGATGCCGTCCAGCGCGGCCGCGGCTTTGCTCGCCGCGGTCGAATCGAATTCGAAGGTATTGCTCATCTGTCGCTCCTGTCGTGGTGCCGCGTCACAGTGAGAGTTCTTTGTCCGGCGGCGCGTCGGTGCCCACCGGTTCGGCGGCGCCGACGACCGGGGTCGCCACCCCCGCGATCTGGCCGACGACCTCGTCGCCGTGGTTGCCGGTGACCAGCTGCGAGTGCACGGCCTCGTTGCCGCCGCCATCGACCGCGCGCGCCATCGGCATGCCCGCGCCCGCGCCACCCATCGGCATGTAGCCCGGCGACGCGCCGCTCGCCGATGCCGTGGTCATGTTCGTGCCGCCCGAGGTGGTGCCAGCGCCCGCGACCGCGCCGGTGCTGCCGACCGTGGACAGACCGCCGCCACCGCGACCGCCCTGCCACGGACTCAGCGGCGAGGAGGCCGCGCCCGCGCCACCGATCGCGCCGATGCCACCGACCACACCGCCGCCACCGCCCGCGCCACCGGCGGCGGCCAGCTCCTCGGCCGATTCCGCGCCGGTGCCGGAGATCTCGGTGCCGGTCGCGGTCGAGTCCCCGGTGCCGGTGGCGCTGGTCGAGAGCGAACTCACCTGCCCGGCCAGGGAACTCAGCGACGAGGCCGCGGTGCTCGCGGTGCTGATCAGCGGGGAGATCAGGCTCATCAGCTGGCTCAGCGACTCGCTGCTCGCGTCGACGCCCGTCGGCGCGTTGGTCACCTGGACCTTCTCGCCTGCCTGCGTCATCTCGCCACTGCGCGCGACCATCTCGGCCTTGGTCTCGGCGGTGATGGCCAGGCCCTCGGCCATCGCCTCCATGGTCGCCGCGATCAGTACGGCCTGCCCGCCCGGCGTCGCCGCGTAGAGCGGGGCCAGTGCCAGGGTGGCCGAGTAGCGCGCGATCACCGCGGCCAGCTTGGCGCCACCGACCGCCACGTTGCCCGCCGCATGGGTGAGCACCGCTTTCTCCTGGGTGCTCTGCGCGGCGAGCTTGGCGCCGTCCGCCTGGGCACTGGTGGCCTTGTTCGTCGCCTCGGTGGCCGCGGCGCTCTGCCACAGCTGCATGACCGTCTGCAGCGCGGTCGAGCCCAGCGACATCACCGTCTCCAGCACCGAGCTGATGTTCGACAGCGCCTCGGCGGGATTGCTCGAGGTGCCGGTGCCCGAGGTGGAGTTGGTGCCGCCGAGCGCACCGGTGCCGAACGCGGACGCCAGGTCGGTGAGCGGGCGCATCAGCGCGGTCAGGTCGATCGTCGGCAGCGCGGGCATCTCGGGCAGCTGGATGAACTCGGGCAGCTGCGGCAGCTGCGGCAGGCCCATCGAGCTGAGTACCTGGCTCACCGGCTGATCGAGCATCGGCGCCAGCGAACTGCCGCGCAGCAGTTCGAGCACGGTCGGATCGACCGACGCCGCCGCGCCGGTCGAGTCTCCCCCTGGGTAGGTCATGGCTACTGATCGACCGCCGCGATGCCCAGCTTGGACGCGCCGTCGGCGCCCTCATAGGTCGCGGCGGCCTGGGTCGCGGTGAGCGCGGTGCCCGCGTGTACCGCGGCCAGCTCGGCCATCGAGGTGAGGTGATTGGCTTGCGCGTAGGCGAACGACAGCAGGAATTCCTGCCCGATCAGGCCGAACACCGGCACCGCGGCGGCCATGGTGGCGGCCTGGTCGACCGCACCGGCTTGGGCGACCCCCGCCGCCATGGTGGCCGAAGCACCCGCGTACGCACGAACTGCCTCGGGAACTACCGCAACGTGATTCATGGCTCTCGTCCAATCTCGAAACAGCCCATGGTGTTTCGTTACTTTATCTACCCGTCGGAAACCGGCGCCACACTAATCGGCGGTGAAGATCAGTTGAATCTCACGTGCCGGCTCGGTTGTAGGCCGTCACCAGCTCGGCGCGTTCACCGAACGCGCGGTGCGCGGCAGCCTGTGCGGTCTGGGTCAGCACCCGCTCGAATTCGGCGGGTGAGAGCTTCGCGATCGCCCCGGTGAGCTCCAGGCCGACCAGCGCCCCCGCGCCGTCGACGGTCACCGTGACGGCGCCGTCGGGCGAAGTTTCCTGTGCCCGGATGTCATTGGTCGCCTCGGCCAGATCCTGCAGGCGATAGAGCTGCCCCTGCACCTTCGCGATCAGCTCGTCCATGGTTTCGACCATCGCCGTGTCCTCCCCTCTCGCTCGCTAGACCGACCGTAGCCAGCTGTCGGGCTCGGTGTCGTATTCCTGCTCCTCGACGATCTCGGCCGCGGCGACCTCGGCTTCGGTGGGCAGTCCGGTCGCCGCGAGCAGCGCCGGATCGAACCCCGCTTCCGCCAGCTGGTTCCGCCGCGCGAGCCCGGCCCGCTTGGCCGACTTCTGGCACAACCGCAGGATCTCGGCGGCCAGATCTCCCGGATCACGCCGTAACTGATCGGCGTCCACGGTGATCCCCACCGGCAGTCCCTGCTCGGTCGTGCGCACCACGATCGCGCCGGTCAACGACGACGCGCTGAATTCGGTCGGAAACTCGTCCATGGCTCCCCCTCCCGTCTGGCCGACCATCACTACGCCCGATCATCCCTGATGGCTCTGACAACTTCCGCGATCTGGCTGTTGATCAGCGACACCACCCGCCTGCGATCGGCGCCCACCGCGACCGGCGGTGTGCCCGGCACGATCACGTAGCGACCGTCGTCGGTCAGATCGCGCCAGCCGAGCCGCAGTCTCACGATGCCACGCGGACCGAATCGAGACCAGCCCTGTTCGACATCGATGAAGCCGTCGCGGTCCAGGCTCGCCTGCTGAAAGGTCTTCGTCTGCACCGCGGCGTCGTCGTCGTAGTGCTGGACGAGGGAGCGGCCGTAGGAGTGATCGAACTGGCCGTCGGCCGGTTCGTCGAGGGTGATTTCCCGGCTGCGGCCCGGTTCGGCCGCAGGCAGCTGTCCCGCGACAACGTCACCGAGAGCCAGCGCGTCGTGCCGGGTGATGACGAATCCGTCCGCGTGATACAGGGTCCGGCCCGGACGCTGGCGCACGAGATAGCCGACGTCCCCTTTGCGTACCGCGAGCATGCGCACCGAAAGCGTGGGATCGGTGAGTCGTTCGCCGCCGCCGTACCCACGCACGATCACCCGGATATCGGGTTTGGTGAGCACCCCGATGATGTCGTCGAGCTCATGACCCCAGCGCCGCTTGATCGTCAGCCAGTCCTGCCTCAGCGCGAACTCCGCTTCGTCGGCCGAGCACGGCTCACTGGAGTGGATGAACGGCTCCGGCATGTACTCGGCTTCGAGCCCGGCCCACAACGCTTCGAACTCCGCGCCGGTGAATTCCCATGTGGGCGTCACTGTTCCACCACAGGTCTGGCGACGATCGGGGCATCGCCGAGCGCTTCGTCCAGGTGCTCCACCGAGTCGAGGTAGTCGGCGCGCTTGTGCTCCTTTTGCTGGCCCTGCCCACCGGCGCCGGCACCACCCATCGGCGCCATCGGCATACCGCCCATCGGCGAACCCGCGGCCGACGAGGCGACGCCCGCGCGGAACGCGGATTCCATCCCGGCGGTGGCCGACGCGCGCGGGAACAGTTTGGAGGCGCTGTCCAGACTCGGAGAGAGTGGAGTAGCTCCCGCACCCGCGCCACCGCCGCCCGAACCCGAGCCGCCACCGCCACCGCCCTTGCCTGCGGCGCTGAGCGCTTTCTTGGCCTGTTCCTGCAGCGAGCTGAGCCCGGCCGCGCTCGGGATCCCCGCGAGCGAACTCTGTTCCGCCGCCGAGGAAGCCTGTTCCAGCGCGGACTGCGCGGCGGAACTGGCCTGTTCTAGGCCGGATTGCAGGGCCGAGGTCAGCTGATCGGTCGAGGACGAACCCGAACCCGAGCCGGATCCCGTCGAGCCGTTCGAACCGAGCCCGCCGTTGCCGTTGGTGTCCGCGCTGCCGTTGCCCAACTGACTACCGGACTGCTGTTGCTGCAGTTCGGCCATCGCCTTCTTGAACGCGGCGGAGGTGTCGCCCGAACCAGAACCCGAACCAGAACCGCTTCCCGAACCCGACCCTGAGCCACTTCCGCTGCCGTTTCCGGAGCCGTTCCCATTGCCGTTGCCGTTGCCGGTCCCACCTCCGGACGTCGGCGCGGTCGGCTCGGGCAAGGCGGCGATGTGACTCGAGGTGGCATTGACCCCGGGAACGTAGGTCGACATCAGCACGTTCCGCCCGTTTTTCGCGGCCTCTTCCTTGGCAGCCTGCTGCTCGCTCGCCTGGACAGACGACGGGATGTACAGCGTGCTGTCCAGCCCTTGTTTCGTAGCGGAGAGCCACCCGGCCGCGTACTCCAGCGCGACAGAAATCTGGCCCATCTGCTCGATCAGCTTCTGGTTGCCTTCGTGGTACGCGTTCATGGCCGCCCTGGCCCGGGTGGCACCGCCCGGGCTCGTCCAGTTCTTCGAGCTGTCACCGACCTTCGTGTTCAGGTCGTCGAAAGCCGGCTTCACCTGGTTCTTGAGCAAGGTCCAGTCCGCGGCCGCCGTCCGCAATCTGGCGGGCACGCCCTCGATGGAGATCCGGATCATGTTGAGCTCCTCATAGCTGTAGGAGCCAGGATTCTCCGCGGTCACCTTGGATGGATCGAAGTTCTTGCCATTGGTGAGCTCGTTCGGAATGTTCGCCGAGCCGGCGGCCGGCATCGGCACGAGCGGCGGAACCTTGGTGGTCACGCCGGGGAGGTACGGGGGTGCGCCCTGCGACACCGGAGGGAAGGCGGTGACAGGCGCGGAGGAGTTGACCTTGTCGCCCTTGGACTTGCTCTGCTCGATGGTCGTGCGCAGCTGGTTCATGTCGACTTCGCTGGCGTTGTCGGCACCTTTGTAGCTCTTGGCCGCATCCATGAAGGTGGTGGCGACGTCGTCGAGGATCGTCTGGTGCTTGCCGAGGACGGTCGCCAGCTCACCGGCCTTGTCCGAGAACTGTTTCGCCAGCTGCTGCCCCGAATCCAGCGAGGAGAACCTGGCGAGCTGTCCGACCAGGTCGGTCGACAGCTTGACCGAGTTCACCTTGATCCTGGCATCGGTGGCCGCGTTCACCAGATTCGGCAGCGCCGACGGCTCGAGGATCAGTGCCCCGTCCGAAGCCGATGAGCGTAGGCCCGACCACTGTTGGGCCGCCGATGGTCCAGTCGGTGTCATGTCCGAGAGCCTCCCTGTCGTCCTGATCACCACCGCCCCGCCGCGCGGCGCTCCCAGGACACCGCCGATTCGCACGGCTTGCTAACGATTCTACGGTCTGTCAGATGAATTCCGCATGTACAGCGGCGATCCCGCCGGTGGCGGGGGCGCGAGCATCCGGGTCACCAGCCTGCGTCGGTGGCGGTGCGCGAGGGGTCCCGCGAACCGTCCTCCTCATCGGACGGGAGTCGTTCGCGCTCCGGCGAATTCGGGGGCTCGAGGGAGGCCTCGACCGGCTGCGGGATCGCGAATCCGTCCATGTCGTCGACGAGTTCGGTGATCTTGGGCAGGCGGGAACGTTCGCTCTGGATCGGCGCCATCAGCTCCTGCGTCTTGCGAGCGACCTCGGCCGCGGCCTGCTGGGCGGCCTCGGTGACGGCCTTGGCGATCTCGGTGTAGGTGAGGTCGTCGATGTCGGGGGTGAACTTGGTCTCGATCACCTTGTAGTCGGCGTTGACGGTCACCGTCACCCGTTTGCGCACGGTGGCGCTGGCGATGATCTTCGCGCGGTCCTGCTGCACCTGCGCGATCGCCTTCATCTGCTTCTGCACCGTCTCGAAGATGTCGGCCATCTGCGCTTTGGCGTGTTCGTTGGTCATGGGTGATGTCCTCTCACTTCGCCAGGCCGACGGTGTGGGTGCCGAGCAGACCGGCGAGATTCAGCTCGAACCAGGCGGAATCGACGTTGTAGACGTCGGCGGGGAAGACCCTGGTGAACGCTTCCCGCGCCACGGCGGCGCGCTCGGCGGCCTCGACCAGTCCGAGGACTGCTTCCTTCTGGGCCTGCGAAGCCTTCTCGCCGAGCAGACCGGTCAGCACGTCGACAACGGTCCTGGTGTCCCACATGCCCGGCACGGCGGACGCGAGTGCGTCGGCGCCCGGCGAGGCACCGCGATACCAGCGGCCGCCCTCCCACCAGTAGCAGAAGGTGAGCAGCCCGTTCTCCGCGCGGCGGTTGATCACCGGCGCGGCGACCCAGTCCGGCGCGCCCTGGTAGAAGTCCGGCATCGGCAGGTCTTTGTTGTAGACGGCGTCGAGTTCCGGTGCGTTCCACACTCCGCCGGAGAGCACGGCGCGGTCGCCTGGCAGCAGGCAGAGGGTGGAGCCGCTGAACTTCGAGCCCTCGAACACGTGGAACGCGGGGGTCACCCGCGGCCCCCACTTGGAGCCGACCGCCACGAACGCGGCGGCGATGAGCGCCCACCGGCGGGCCATCAGGTCGAGCGCGGGGAACTCCACGTCCGGCGCGGAGCCGATCGGGTTGCGACCCGCGGCGGCGTCGGCGCGCGCCTGTTCGGCGGCGGCGAGTGGACCGCGCAGCTGCCGGTTCTCGTGGTGGATGTAGGCGGCCAGCCAGACGGGCAGCCGGTCGCGCGGGTAGATCTCGATGTCGGTGCGGTACACCGTGGGCGGGAAGAGCTGGTCGTCGGGGAACGGCTCGTCGCCGTAGTCGAAGTCGACGTCCATCCGGCCCGCGCTGGTCAGGGTGAGCAGGTAGCGCCACCACGGCCCGTCGCCCATCGTCGCGGACACGTGCCGGTGTTCGCGCAGCAGGTCGAGCAGTTCCGGGCTCGGGAACACCCGCGCGAAACGTTCCTGCTCGTCGTGGAAGACGACCATCGACACCTCGGCCGCCGCGGTCATCGCGAACGACGCCTCCACCTTGGTCCACCCCGGCGGGCCCAGCGCCGCCAGTGTTTTGGCGATGCGATGGCTCAGCGCGGCGGCCCGCTCGGGGATCCCGTCGTCGTCGGCGATCACCGTGGTGAGGGAGAATCCGACATCGGGATCCCCGGCCAGCTCGTCAGCCACTGCGTACTCCTTTGCCTAATCCCGGTTCTGGCCGTACCGCGCGACAACGGCGCCGGTCTCGTCCCATGTCGTGCGGGTGAGCAGCGCGCCGCCGGGACCGAAGACGGTCTCCTCTTTGGGGTTCCCGCTCGGGAACCAACTGCGCCACGTGCCCGCTTCGCGCCGGTCGGCGTATTCACCGGAGTAGCGCGGGGTTCCGTCGAGGTACCAGCCGCGGATCGGTCCGTCGCGGTAGCCGTCGGTGTAGGTGGACAGCTCGGTGATGGCGCTGCTCGGCGCCGGACGGCGGAACTCCTGACCGGTGAACGGGGCGCCGCGGTAGTACATGCGGGCCTGCTCGTCGTCCCAGCGCAGGTCGGGGTCGTCGGCTGCGACCGCGTCGGCGGCGATGCCCTTGCGGGTGCGCTCGTCTTCGAATTCGACCAGCTCGCCCGCCTCGTTCCAGTGCGAGTGGGTGAGCAGGGTGCCCTCGATGTCGTAGACGTCCTCCAGCCTGCGGGTGCCGTCGGGGAACCACTCCTGCCAGGTGCCCACGGGGCGGTTGCGGTAGAACTCGCCGTTGTAGCGCATGGTGCCGTCGGGGTACCAGCCGGACCAGTCGCCGTCGCGCTCGCCCTCGTCGTAGCTCCAGTACTCGCGCCAGGTGCCGTCGGGACGGGTGATGGTCACCGCCCCGCTGTACGGCTCACCCCGATACGACAACTTGCCGGTCGCCGCGTCGACCTCCACGTCCGGATCGCTCAGTTCGATCGGATCGTCACTCACCTGGGAAACCTCTCCGATCGGTCAGGCACGGTCGCTGAACCTTGACATCCGGTGGGCCGGATCGGCAACCACGTTACGGACAAGCAGGCCGAGGTCCAGTTCCGGTGGTAGCGCGCGGTAGATCAGCTCCCCCATCGGCCTGCCGTGGACGGCCACGGTGAACCGCGTCATCCGCTGCGCCGACTGCTCCCAGCCCACGTGCGCGCCTTCGGTGACATCGATGGGCTGGCTACCCACCTGCACGAACAGCCGCTCGCCGAGCCGGTAGAAGATCACCGTCACCCCGTCGAGATCGCCGTAGAGACCGTCGGCACCGAGTTGCCCCGGCGGCGCGGGGCGCAACGCTCCCGACCGCGGATCGAATTCGGCCACCACACCACTGCCGTACGGACGCACCAGCAGCACGGCCTGCTCGGTCGGTGACTGATACGCCGGACGGTAAGGGCTCCGGTCACCACCCTGCCCACCGTTCGGCGGCATCACCGGCGGCGGATACATCGGCGCACCCGCCTGCCCGCTGCCCGAGTTCCCATTCCCCGCGCCATACGGCTCACCGACACCCGACCCGTAAGCCTGACCGGGCCCAGGCGGGTAGGGCTGCCCGTACCCCGGCGAGTACGGCTGCCCCGGTCCCGGCGAGTACGTCTGTCCAGCGCCGGACTGGTAGGGCTGATCATTGCCCGACGCATAAGGCTGACCGCCCGGTCGTCCCGCCTCAGGCTGGTACATCTGGCCTGGCTCGGATTGATTCGGCTGTCCTGTCCCAGGCTGGTACGGCTGACCGTTCCCGGGTGCAAGCGCCTGACCACCGCCCGACGAGTACGGCTGCCCTGTCCCCGGCTGGTAGAACTCACCGTTCCCAGGCGCGGGCGACTGACCAGCGCCGGGCGAGTACGGCTGCGCACCGCCCGGCCCGAACGGCGGCTGGCCGACCCCGGCTTGGAAGGACTGCCCGGCCACGGACTGGTGAGGCTGACCGCTGCCCGGCGCATAAGACTGAGTCCCGCCTGGCTGATACGACTGGCCCGCCTCGGGCTGGTACGACTGGCCGTTCTCACGTCCGCTCGGCGGGCCGTCACCCGTGGAGTGCGGCTGACCACTTCCGGGCGCAAAGGACTGTCCCTCGCTCGGCGCAAAGGGCTGGCCGGTTCCGGACTGATGGAGCTGGCTGTTCCCAGGCGCGAACGACTGGCCGCCGCCCGGTGGGTACGCCTGATCCCCACTCGACGTGGACGACTGGCCGAACACCGGGTGATAGGGCTGCCCGATTCCAGGCGCGGACGGCTGACCATCAGCCGGTGTGTACGGCTGGTATTGGAACTGACCGTTTCCAGGCGGGAAGGATTGACCATCGCCTGGCGAGTACGGCTGGCTGCTTCCTGGGGCGTAGGGCTGTCCATAAGGCGGTGGGTACGACTGACCGCCGCCGGATTGGTTGGGATGGCTGTCTTCAGGCGTGAACGGCCGGCCATCGCCAGACACGAACGGCTGACCGCTGTCCGGCGTGTACGGCTGACCGGAGATCGGTCCGTACGGCTGACCGGCGATCGGCGTGTAAGGCTGGCCCGGGCCGGGATGGTAGGGCTGACCATTTCCGGGCACGAACGGTTGGCCGTTGCCTGGTGCGTACGGCTGGGCGTTGTCCGGCAGCGAAGGCGAACCCGAGCCCGGAGGCTGCGTCACCCACGGTGGGAGTGGCGGCATCGTGGGGCCGTCGCCGGGTGCCGACGGAACCGGCCACGGCGGCGTCGTCGGCGCGTTCGGCGAAGGCGCCACAGGCACATTCGGCGACTGGCCCGGAGACGTGTGGTCCGGGAAACCCGGCGGAACCGGGAGTGTCGGCGGAACCGACGGGTTCGTCGGCACCGAGGGTTCCGGCGGTGCGGAAGGCTGCGGGAATCCCGGCGGCAGCGGAACCTGCGGCGGCACCGGAATCTCCGGCCGCTCCGGAAGCTGGGGCGGCACGGGCGGCTGCGGCCACTCCGGTACCTGCGGGGGCGCAGGTGGCTGCGGCCACTCCGGCAACTGCGGTGGCACAGGCGGCTCCGGCAACTCCGGAGGCTCCGGCAACTCCGGAAGCTGTGGCGGCGCAGGCGGCTCCGGAAGCTCCGGAGGCTGCGGCGGTACCGGTGGCGTCGGAGGCTGCGGCGGTACAGGCGGCTGCGGCGGAACCCGAGGAACAGGTGGCTGCGGCGGCTCGGGTACCTCCGGCGGGCGCGGCGGATCCTGATCGGGCGGGCACGGCTGCTCCGGCGGGACCGGCGGGACCGGTGGACGGGGAGGCTCGGGTTCCTGCGGCTCCGGCGTCAAATCCAGTGGTGGCACCGGCCATTCGACAGCGTCGAAGACGGGCACATCGAATTCCACCTCGTACTCGTGCGGCGGGTGCGGAATGTGCGACCGCAGCGCCGATCCCGGCAGATGCCGACGCGCCCCGGGCCGATCGCCGTCCGCGGTCCGCGGCGGCACACCCGCTCCGCCCGCATCGAATCCCTTGTCCGGATCCGCATCCGAACCATCGCCCTCGTCCGGGTCGGCAGCGGGATCCGGCGTGGTGGACGGACGGCGACTCGACCCGTCACCGGCCTCCGACGAACCATCATCCTCGGCCTCCGCCGCGGAACGAGGCTCCTTCGGAAGACCGGGATCACCCGGATCGGTCACCGGACGCAGCACCGGCGCGGGCGATTCCGCACCCGCCGCGATGTCCTCATTCGGTGTGCCCTCAGAGGATCGCGGTTCCGTCTCGCCGTCAACAGGCTTCGGGCCGGCGGGAGGACGCGAGCCGTCGCCCGGCACTTGGAGTTCGGTCCCACCTGCGACCTCACCCGCAGGCCGATGACCGTTGGGGATTCCTGGATCGCCCGGATCGGTGACCGGATCCAGCACCAGCGGTGCGGACGGATCGTCGCCCGTGGTGCGTTCATGGTTCTCAGCCGGTGGCTGGGACTCGGCCGGGTCGGAACGGTCGACGGACGGAGTTCCGTTGCTGCCGTGCGGTTCCGGCCCCGAAGGAAGACCTGGGCGCACCGGCGAACCAGGGACGGCCGGCGGCGGAGTCGGGTGACCGGACAGGCCGTCCGGGCCCGAGGAAGGCGCGGCCTCCGACGGCCCGTCCCCGAGCGCGGGCGCCTCGGTCGCCCCGAGCTCGGGATCGGTGACGAACGGTTCGTTGAACAGCTCGCGCAACCGGGCGATGTCGGCCGCCCGCTGCCGGATCTCGGCGCGGATCTGTTCGTGTACCTCGGCGAGCTTGTCGAGCGTGAGCCGTTCGTGCTTGTCGATGCGGCCGTCGCGGAACCACTCGTAGACCTGGGCGACCTTCTCGTCGTCGGCGTCGGTGATGTCGGCGCCGAGGAGGCGGGCGTGGTCGCGGCTCGGGCCGCGGACGGCGTCGTCGGGCGCGGGTGGCAGCGGGGAACGCTCGGCGAGATCGTCGGCGCCGACTTCGCGCAGGAAGTCGAGGGCGTCGCGCGGATGCACCGGTGGATCGTCGCCGATGGCGCGCGGGTCGGTGGCCGGGTCGTAGACCAGGTTCTCGGCGTACGGATCGATCTTCGCCAGTGCCCGCACGTAGTCGGCGAGCGGGCCGGTGAGGTCGTCCAGCTCGCCGCGCGCGGCCCGGTTCGACAGCGCCTCGGCCAGCGCGCGACCGTCCAGCGGCAGCCCGCCGCGCGGCAAGCCGAGGTGCGGGGCCAGCGCGTCGCGGGCGGCGTCGACGGCGGCCGGATCGAACGCGCGCAGCAGCTTCGCGTACTCGGTGAGGTCCTTGGCGCGCTGGCGGTGCAGCTCCACCCTGGTCGCGGGATCAGCGAGCCGGTCGGCGACCAGCTCAGGACTGAGATCGCCCGCGTCGACGCCGAATCGCAGCGCGAGTGCGCTGCGCGCGTTGTGCAGCGCGTTGAAGTTATCGACCGCGTCGACGCTGAGGGCGTAGTCGACCAGGCCCTCGAGCTGCCTGGCCCGCACGTGGTTGGCCCGGTCGAGCTCGGTGAGCAGTTCGTTGAGCTGCTCGGGCGGGAGGTTCGACGGATCGTCGATGCCGAGTCGCGCCGCCACGTCGGCGACCTCGGCCCGTACCTCGCCCAGCGAACGCGGCTCCGGGACAGTCCGATCGAGATCGTCGGCGGTCGCGGGCAAGTTCTCGGACGCCGGGTGCCGGGCGGGGGTCTCGACCATTCGCCACGGCTCGGCGCCGTCACGCACCATGGTCACGTCGACGCTGCGCCCGTCCAGCTCGCCGCGCAGGTGCCGCATCTCCGGCGCCTCGACCTCCCTGACCTGCACGCGTCCCTGATCGTCGACGCCGACGATCCTGACCTGGATGTCGATCTCGCCGCGGTTGAGCCGGTTGATGAAGTCCGCGTCGGCCTCGGCCAGCGCCCGCGCCAGCGCGGCCTCGTGGCCCGCCCCGGTGTCGACGATCGCGATCGTGCCGTTCTCGGGATCGAGCACGAGCCGGTCGCCGGTGTCGCTGCTGGTGAAATCGGCGATGCGGCGCGCGAACTCGTCGAACAGTCCGACATTGCCGTCGAGTTGATCACGCAGCCTGGCGATCTCGCCTTCGAGGTTACGGACCAGCGCCTCGAGGTCGGCCCCCGCCAGATGCGCCCAGGTGGACCGCTCGTCGCGCAGCCCGGCGCGACGCAGCGCGTCGTCGAAGATCTTGCGGGCGTCCTCGGCGTGGATGGTCTGGGAGCCGCCGTCGTCGCTCAGATCGGGCCAGAGGTCGACCCATTCGCCGCCGTTGTTCACCCCGCGCCAGTTCAGCATGTCGAAGCTGAACTTCTCGCCCTTGGCCGCGACGACTTCCTTCAGGTAAGCGCCCAGCGGGTCCTTGCTGAAGAAGTTGGCGGGCCGGAACGGGATGTCCGCGTGTTCGGCGTTGAAGAAACGCGCGGCCGCTTCCAGTGCCTGGATCACGCCGTCGCGCCGCAGCAGCCGGTACTCGGCCTCGGTGAGCGCCTTGCGCAGCCCTTCTTCGCTGAAATCGGTGATCCGCATGCCGAGTTCGCCGGCGAGCGCGTCGAGCACGGTGGCGTCGGCGATGCGCTGGTTGACCGCGTCCACCACGTCCCGTAGCCAGGGCGGCAGCGGTTCGGTCGACTCGACGGACCGGTCGGGCTCGGCCGGGAGTTGTTGCTGCTCAGCGGCTTCCGGCAGTTCATCGGCCTGCCTGGCAGCGAGTTCTTCGGGCGTCAGGCTCTCGGGCTCGAGCAGATGTTCGAGCCCGGCGTCGCGCAGATCCTGTTCGATCTGGCGGCGCAGTTCCGGATCGGCGTCGGAGATCCACGGCTTGTACTCGGTGCCGTCGAGATTGCGCAGCGGCAGGAACTCGCCCGCCTGGTCGGCGATCCGCGAGGAGAGGTGCTTGAGGATGGGCACCAGCTCGCGCTTGCGCCACATCTCGATGCCCTCTTTGAGGATGCGCACCGGGTTGAACTTGATCTGCAGCTGGTCGTACTCGCCGCCGGGCGCGTTCGGCGTCGCGTCCTTCACCGAGGTCAGCGGCAGTCCGGCGCCGTGACCGAGCATGGATTGGCCCGCGCTGTCCAGGCTGGAACCCGATGGGTACTTCGGGTTCTCGCCGAGGAACGGCCGGTTGACGATCCGGTCCCAGAGCCTGCGCAGCCAGTTCCTCTTCGGCTTCTCGACGGCCTGCTCGGTGGGCTGTGGACGCTGTACGGGCTCGGGCGGTGCGACGGGTTCCAGATGCCAGGCGTCCGGACCGTCCTCGACCCGGCGCAGCAGTGTCCGATCGCCCTCGACGTCGACGGACAGCATCCGGTCGTCGAGTTCGGTGCGGGCCAGCCGGTCCAGGTGCGCGAGGTCGGCGGCGGCGCGGGACACGGAGGCGCGCAGACGGTTGATGTCGTCGGCCGCGCGGGTGAGACCGGGATCGGCGGGCAGACCCAACCGCGCCGCCCACCGCCGCGCGACAGCCTCGCGCATGGCACGCTGCTGCGGATCGGCCGCGGCCTCGGCATGGCGCACCGCGGCCGCGAACGCCTCGACCGCACCCGCCCGCAACAGTTGCCGGTAGCGGGCCGCGTCGAGCGAGGCGGGGTCGGTCAGGTCGACACCGAAGCGGGCGGCGAGCCGGTCGAGGGCCTGCTGGGCCGGTTCCATGCGCGGCGCGCCCGGCTGGGCGCCGTCTTCCGGCGGCAGCACGGCCGACGGGCGCAGCGGCTGGGCCTGCTGATCCGGTTCCGGCTCGGCGCCGAGCCCCGGACGCGAACCGTCGTCGAGTCCGGTCCGGCGCAGGTCGTCGGCGATGTCCGCACGCACTTCGGCGTCGCCTTCGACCCGCCAGTGCTCGAGCCCGTCCTCGAGCTGGTCGAGGTCGAGCGGTTCGTAGTCGTCCGGGTACCGCATCGGCTTGCCGAGCTCGGCATCGGGATCCAGTGCGCTGTCGAGGAATCCGCGCGCCCGCGCCATGTCGGCGATCTCCGCCAGCGCGCCCAGCGGATCAGGCTGCCCGGTGAGCGCCTCCCCCAGACCCAGCGCCTCGGCCAGCCTGCGCACCTGCTCGGCCTGCTGCGGAGTCAGCGGCGCCGCGTCCGCGTGCGCCGAGGGTGGTAGATCGCTGAGATCCTGGAGGAACCGGCGCACGTCGTCGAGGAGATCGCTGCGCTGCTGCGCGCGGCTCGGCGGGTCGGCGGGCTCGTCGGCATCGGGCTGCGCCAGATCGGCGTCGCCGGGCACGGCCAGTTCGGCCGGTTTCGGCAGCGTGAAGTCGACCGGCGACGAACTCTTCGACGGCTCTTCGGGTTCCGGGCTGAGCGCGGTCGGCGGGTGCGCGGGCGGCTTGCCGGGCGGACCGGCCGGAGCGGTGCCAGGGACGGGCGGATCCCCCACGTCCCCGGCCGATCCTTCGACATCATCGCCGTCACCCGGCAACGAGCCCCGCGAATCCTCGCCGATCACCGAAGCTTCGGTGTCGGACCCAGTCGTGCCCGGGTCCACCGTCTCACCAGGAAGAACAGGGCCGACAGGTGGCTCCGAGGTGTCGGGGTCGGTCCGCATCGGCAGCTGCTCGATCGCGGGCCCGTCGGCATCGAAACCCATCCGCAGCTCGACACAGCGCGCGCCGGGCGCCCGCAGCGCCACGAGGACCTCAGCGTTGCCGAGCGCGATCTCCGCGCGCAGGGCCCGCTCGGCATCACCCTCCGCCCAGCCCACGACGAAGAGCGTCGGCGGTTCCTCGGCGACCGCGATCTTGGTGCCGATGATTCTGGCACCCGCGTTCAGGAGGGCGTCCGCTTCGGCGGCGTCCGCGAAGCTGTCGACGATCCGATCGGCGCGATTGCGCGCGGCATCCGCGACCAGTTCGTCGCCACGCCCAATAGCGGCGTCGTGTTCACTCAGCGCCTCGACGGCCTCGATCCGCAGGCGGTCGAGCATCGCTCGCCGGGCGGCCGGGTCCGCGGACGAGTCATCGTGCGCCACCGGGCCTTCGGCGAGGCCGGCCGCGGTACCGTCGCCACCGACGACCATGTCCGCCGCGAGCGCGTCGACCTCGGCGGCGGCCAGGACATACAGCTCGGCCGTCCTGCTCAGCGAGGTGACGACTCCCAGTTCCTCCGGCGAGTGCACCACATGGGCGAGGTGGGCGGCCGTGTCGCGGATCGCTTCCGGCGCCAGCCGATCCGGCGAGACCCACTCCGTCAGGCCGTCGGTCAGTTCCTTGATCCGCGCCGCGAAGCGGTCCCGCCGGGCCACCGCGTCGCCGTAGTCGGCGGCCGGCGGCAACGCGTGGGACGCCTCGGCAGCGCGCTGCTCGCCGCGGCTGGTCAACAACGCGTGCAGAATCTTCGCCGGTTCCGTTGCCTCGGCACCGTTGAGCTCGACGTCGGCGAAAGCCTCGGCCAGCGCCTCCGTGGGGTTCAATGTCCCGGCACCGTCGTCCTCGAAGCTGTAACGGCTCAGCGCACTCAGCCACTCGTCGAAGTCGGCCTGCACGAACTCCCCGCGCTGCGCGGAATACCCGCTCACCAGTGCGTCCATCACGTCTTCGTCGGAGAGCAGGCCCGTGTAGTCCATGGCATGCCCGAATTCGTGGGTCATCGTGGCATAGGCGGCCGAGTAACCGACCGAGGGCGGGTGGAAGCTGGTTGGCGTCTCGGCCGTGAAATCGCGCAGGAAGTCCATGGTGAGGCTGATAACGGCCTTCGCCTCGCCGCCGGGCAGGAAGGGCGGACGGTGCGCGAACTGGGCCTCCCGATCGCCCACATCGAAATTCTTCACGGTCACCGCCGTGACGTGCACCCACGGGTATTTCGTCTTCAGCCGGTCGAAGGCGCGCACCGCGTCACGCACCGCGTCCGGGTCGACGCCGGTCGCGTCGAGCCCGCGCGTGATGACGCCGTGCCGCTCACCGAGGACGCGCGCGATCTCGCCGGCATCGCGTCGACTCCACTCCCCCAGATCGCGCTCTGACGGTGGCCAGTGGCCACCGTCCCCGGGCACGGTACCGACCAGGCCGAACGCTTGGCGCAGCAACCGAAGTCGCAGCGACTCCGTCGGCCACTTTCCGGCCGACGATTTGCGCACGGTGTCGAGCGCGCTGCTCGACGGCAGTAGTTCGCGTACCCGCACACCGGCCTGATCGACCTCGACGTGCAGGTAGCGGGCCCGCGTATCGACCTTCAGTGCGGCGTCGGCCGCGGTCGGAGCCGCGAGGTTCGGATCGGCGAACCGGCCGACCACCACCAGCCCGTCCGCCAGCGACGGCACCAGACCGAGCCCGTCGCTCGTGTGCTCGGCACCGAGAGCGCCGAGCACCCCGCGCACCGCGAGGTCCTCGGCGCTCTCCCGCGCCATCGTGTCGTCAGGATCGATACCGGAACGGATCGCGCGCTCGAACGCGGCGTCGATCTCCCGACCCTCGACTCCGAGCTCGCGCATGCGATCGACGAGCTGGTTGAGGCTGCGACCCGCGGGGTCGACGCCCCTCCGCCGCACCTCTGCGGCGAAAGCGTCATAGGCCGCCGCCCGCTCGGCCGCCACCGCGAGCCGATCGGCGTCCGCGTTCGACACCGGAGTGATGTCGAGCGTGCTCCCGCGCAACCAACGGTGCGCCCGCGGCCGCAGCCCTTCGCCGCCATCGGCCGCCTCACGTGACCACCGCAACCGATCCTCGGCCCAGCTCAGTCGGCGCACCAGCCGCGAGGCCGCCTTGGCCTCTGCGAGCCGGGCACGCGAGGTCTCCTCGACCCGCCCAGTGATACCGCGCGCTTGCAAGTCCCTCAGCTGGCCCAACCGGCTCCCGTAGATCGACGAGGTGATCTCCTGCAGGCTCGATGTGGTGAACCGGGCCGGGTCCTCGATGCCGAGTAGGGCGACGGCCCGCACCGCCTCGGCCGCGAACAACTCTCGTATCCCGGCGTTGACGGCCACGTGGGCCGCGGCGTCGGGCGCTGCCACGGCGCGATGCGCTGTGTGTGGTTCCGGGCGCTGCTCGTGGTCGGCCGCGACCTGCTCGGCCGCAGCGGACTCGGGCGGGTCGGTGTTCTCGACAGCAGAACGATCCTGCGACCTGTCGACAGGCGGAGTTCCATTGTCGCCGTTGGCCTCTGGACCGGCGGGCAACCCGGGGCGCACCGGCGATCCCGGCCCGGTCGGCGGCGGACCGGCGCTGGGCCGAGCCGGTGGCCCGTCGGGTTCCGGCCCGTCGCTCGGTCCACGGTCCAGGGCGGACTT
The DNA here is from genome assembly GCF_003182135.1 of Nocardia neocaledoniensis. Taxonomy (GTDB): domain Bacteria; phylum Actinomycetota; class Actinomycetes; order Mycobacteriales; family Mycobacteriaceae; genus Nocardia; species Nocardia neocaledoniensis. The sequence continues at coordinate 360,791 of NZ_QGTL01000003.1, forward strand.
GTCCGGGCCGCCGACCTCCGGATCGGTGACGAACGGTTCGTTGAGCAGCTCCCGCAGCCGGGCGATATCGGCGGCCCGCTGCCGGATCTCGTCGCGGATCTCCGCGTGCACCTGCGCGAGCTGCTCGAGGGTGAGGCGCTCGTGCTTGTCGATGCGGCCGTCCCGGAACCACTCGTAGACCTGGGCGACGCGCCGGTCGTCGGCATCGGTCAGGTCGACGCCGAGGAGGCGGGCGTGATCGCGGCTCGGGCCGGGGACGGCGTCCTCGGGCGCGGGCGGCAGCGGCGAGCGATCGGAGAGGTCGTCGGCGCCCACTTCGCGCAGGAAGTCGAGGGAATCGCCCGGGTGCACGGGCGGGTCGTCGCCGATCGCGCGCGGGTCTGCCTCGGGGTCGTAGACCAGGTTGTCGGCGTACGGGTCGATCTTCGCCAGCGCGCGCACATAGTCGGCGAGGGGGCCGGTGAGGTCGTCGAGCGCACCGCGCGCTGCCCTGTTCGACACCGCCTCGGCCAAGGCCGCCGCGTCCAAGGACAGCCCGCCGCGGGGCAGTCCGAGGTGCGGGGCGAGTGCGTCCAGCGCCGCATGGACGGCGACCGGATTCAGCGCGTGCAGCAGCTTCGCGTACTCGGTGAGGTTCGCGGACCGCTGCCGATGCAGCTCCACCCGCGTCGCGGGATCGGCCAGTCCGTCGGCGATCACCTCCGGGCTCAGCGCCTCCGGCGTGACGCCGAACCGCAGCGCCAGGGCGCTGCGCACGTTGTGCAGCGCGTTGAAGTTGTCGATCGCGTCGGCACTGCGCGCGTAGTCGACCAAGCCCTCGACCTGCCTGGCCCGCACCTGATTGGCCCGCTCCTGCTCGGCGAGCAGCCGGTCGAGCTGTTCGGCGGACAGGTTCGACGGATCGTCGATGCCGAGCCGATCCGCCACCTCCGCGATGTCGGCGCGGACCTCGGCCAGCGAACGGGGTTCGCGGACCGGCTGATTCGTGTCGTCCGCGACGACGGGTAGGTCGGCGGCGGGTTCGGCGCCCTGGGGCGGCAATTCGATGAGCCGCCACGGACCGGTCCCCTCGCGCACCGTCGTCGCGTCCACCGTGCGGCCGTCGACCTCGGTGCGCAGGTGCCGGACCTCGGGGGCGTCGACCTCGAGCAGATGCACGCGGCCGTTCGCGTCGATCCCGACCGCCCGGATCTCGATGTCGATCTCGCCGCGATTGAGCCGGTCGAGGAAGTCCGCGTCGGCCTCGGCCAGCGCCCGCGCCAGCGCGGCCTCGTGCCCGGCGCCGGTGTCGACGATCGCGATCCGGCCGTTCTCCGCGTCCAGGACGAGCCGGTCACCGGTATCGCTGTCGTTGAAATCGGCTACGCGCCGGGAGAATTCGCCGAGCCGGCCGATGTTGTCGTCGAGTTGCGAACGCAGCGCGGCGATCTCGGCGTCGAGATCGCGGACCAGCGCCTCGAGATCGGCGCCCGCCAGATGCGCCCAGGTCGACCGCTCGTCACGCAGCCCGGCGCGGCGCAGCGCGTCGTCGAAGATCTTGCGCGCGTCCTCGGCGAGCACGGTGGGATCGTTGCCGTCGTCGGCGAGATCGGCCCAGAGGCTGGGCAGCTCGCCGCCGTTGTTCACCCCGCGCGAGTTCAGCATGTCGAAGGCGAACTCGTCGCCCCTGGCCGCGACGACTTCCTTCAGGTAGGCACCCAGCGGGTCCTTGCTGTGGAAGTTGGCAGGCCGGAAGGGAATCTCGGCGTTCTCGGCGTTGAAGAACCGCGCCGCCGCCTCGAGCGCCTGGATCACACCGTCGCGCCGCAGGAGCCGGTATTCGGCCTCGGCGAGCGCCTTCCGCAGCCCTTCCTCGCTGAAATCGGTGACCCGAACCCCGAGTTCGTGCGCCAGCGCCTCGAGCACGGTGGCGTCGGAGATCCGCCCGTTGACGGCGTCCACCACCTCGCGCAACCACGGTGGCAGCGGCTCGGCGACGGCGGGTACTTCCTCGCCGTCGCTCGAAACCCGCACCGGATCGTCGGATTCCGGAAGTTCCTTCGGCTGCCGCGCGGCCAGCTCCTGCGGCGTCAGGCTCTCCGGTTCGAGCAGATGCTGCAGTCCCGCGTCGCGCAGATCCTGTTCGATCTGGCGGCGCAGCTCGGGATCGGCGTCGGAGATCCACGGCTTGTACTCGGTGCCGTCGAGATTGCGCAGCGGCAGGAACTCACCGGCCTGGTCGGCGATCCGCGACGACAGATGCTTGAGGATCGGCACCAGCTCGCGGTTCTGCCACATGAGCACACCCTCTTTGAGGATGCGGGCCGGGTTGAACTTGATCTGCAGCTGGTCGTACTCGCCGCCGGGCGCGTCGGGCGTCGCGTCCTTCACTGTGGTCAGCGGCAGTCCGGCGCTGTGGCCGAGCATCGACTGACCGGCGCCGTCGAGGCTGGAACCGGAGGGATACTTCGGGTTCTCGCCGTGGTAGCCACGATTGACGAGACGATCCCAGAGCCTGCGCAGCCAGTTCTTCTTCGGCGGCACCTCGACTGCCTGCTCGGTGGCCGTCCGGAACGGCTTCGGCTCGCGATGCGCGACCGGCTCGAGATGCCACGAATCGGGTCCGTCGGCGACCAGCCGCACCAGCACCTTGTCGCCGTCGACGTCCAGCGACATCACGCGGTCGTCGAGGTCGTTGCGCACCATCTGATACAGATGCGCCATATCGCCGGCGTCGCGGGTCACCGCCGCACGCAACCGGTTGATGTCGTCGGCGGCGCGCGTGAGGCCGGGGTCGGCGGGCAGACCCAGCCGGGCCGCCCACCGCCGCGCGACGGCCTCGCGCATGGCACGCTGCTGCGGATCGGTCGCGGCCTCGGCATGGCGCACCGCGGCCGCGAACGCCTCGACCGCGCCCGCCCGCATCAACTGGCGATACCGCGCGGCGTCGAGGGCACCCGGATCGCTCAGATCCACGCCGAACCGGGCGGCCAGGCGATCCATCGCCTGCTGCGCGGGCTCGATCCGGGGGCCGCCCGGCTGGCGCGCACCGTCTTCCGGCGGCAGGATCGAGGACGGCTGCAGCGGTGTGGCCTGCGGATTCGGCTCCGGATCGGTGCCGAGCGCGGGGCGCGCGCCGTCGTCGAGTCCGGCCCGACGCAGGTCCTCGGCGATCTCGGACCGCACCTCGGGGTCACCCTCGACGCGCCACTGGTCGAGGCCGTCCTGCAGCTCGTCCACATCGAGCGGCTCGTAGTCGTCCGGGTACCGCATCGGCTTGCCGAGCTCGGCATCGGGATCCAGTGCGCTGTCGAGGAAGCCCCGCGCCCGCGCCATGTCGGCGATCTCCGCCAGCGCGCCCAGCGGATCACGCTGACCCGTCAGCGCCTCCCCCAGACCCAGCGCCTCGGCCAGCCTGCGCACCTGCTCGGCCTGCTCCGGGGTGAGCGGAGGCGTATCGGCGTGGGCGGAGGGCGGCAGGTCGCTCAGTTCCCGCAGGAACTGGTGAACGTCGTTGAGCAAATCCCTGCGCTGGTAGGCACGTTCGGGCGCGGCGCCGGCCTCAGCGCCGGGTTCCGCACCGTCGCCGACCGGCTGATCCAGCCCGGCGTCGCCGGGCACGGCCAGTTCGGCAGGCTTCGGCACAGCGAAGTCGAACGGCGACGAATTCTTCGACGGCTCTTCAGGTTCCGGGCTGGGCGCCGTCGGCGGACGGGACGGCGGCTTGGACGGCGGGCCACCCGGGGTGCTCGCCGCGGGCGGCTCGCCCGAGCCGTCGTCGTCATCACGCGAACCGTCGCGGTCGGTCTCCGGTCCAGGGTCCTCGGCAGGCGTCCGGTCGCCACCGTCGACAGGCTGTTCCCCACCCTGACGCTCGACGGCCGCGGCGAACCTGGCGGCCATCTCCGCACGGGCGGCGTCGAATTCCTGCTGGGCCCGCAGATACGACTCGAGCGCCCGCGCGTCGGCCAGCGCCTCGGCGTCGAGATCCTCGGGCCGCGTCTGCGTGGCCTCGGCCAGCTCGGCGCGCAGCGCGTCGAACTTCTGCTGCGCGGCGAGGAAGGACTCGAGCGCGGCCAAATCCGCCGCACGCACGGCCATGTCGTCGTCGGAGTCGTCGCCACGCCGGGCTGCGGCCTCGGCGTCCCTGGCCGCCAGTTCCTCGAATCTGGAAGCGATTTCGGCCTGCGCCGCCTCGAATTCCCGCTGGGCGCGCAGATAAGACTCCAGCGCGGCCATATCGGCGTCGACACCGTCGAGATCGCGCAGCGTGTCGTCCAGCGCGGCGTCGGCCTGGTCGGCGCGCCGCTCGTCGGCCTGATCGTGCAGCCGGTTCTGCCGTTCGACGGCAGCGTCGATCGCCGCCAGCGGATCGACCGGCTCCCCCGGCCCGACCAGATCGTCCAGCGAGGGCATCGGTTCGGCCAGTTCGTCGGCGACCTCGTCCAGCTTGCGCAGCGTCTCGTCGAGCTTCGCGTCGGCGCGGTCGTCGAGGTCGGTGCCGCGTTCGGGCGGTACCTCCGCGTCGGGACGGCTCGGCTCCGGCTCGATCGGTCGCGGACGGCCGCCTTCCGGACCAGCGGGCAGACCGCGACGCCCCTCGGGCAGCTCCGCGGGCCGCGGGCCGGGGTGCTCCCTGGCCGGGCTGCCCTCGGCGGGCGGCAGATCCGCCGCAGGCCGGTAGAACTCGTCGGTCAGTGCCTTCAGCTGCTCGATCTGCTCGGTCCTGAGGCGGATCTCCGCGCGGATGGCGGCGATCTCGGCGGCCAGCTTCTCCGGGCTCAGGCCCTCGTGCTTCTCGATCTTGCCGTCGCGGTACGCCTCGTAGATCTCGACGAACTTCGCGTCGTCGGCGGTGGAGACATCCACCCCGACCAGCCGCGCCCAGTCCCGATTCGGCTGCGGCCGTGGATCATTCGGGTCAGCGGGTCGGTCGGCGCCGTAGGAGCGGGCGACGTTGTCGGCGACCTGGGCGGCGAAGTCGAGCGGATCGGCGCCCGGTTCGGCGGCGCCGACCACATCGCGCAGGCCGTGGATCGCGCCGGGATCATAGATGTGCGGGTCGCCGGTGGTGCGCGGATCGGCTGCCCTGGTGCCCGCCGGGTGATCGGTGTACGGGTCGACGCGCATCAGCACGTCGGCGTAGGCGGCCAGCGCGTCGCGCACATAGTCGCCCGCGCCGCGCCGGTTCAGCCGCGTGACGAGCTTGCGCAGCTTGGCCGGGTCGATGCCGCTGTCGGCCGGGCCGACCTTCGACCGGCCGGTCACCGGGTCGGTCTTGCTGACCTTCGGCCGCAGCGCCTCCGGATTCTCCGGGCTCAGTGCCCTGATCAGCGCTTCCTGCGCCGCCTTGACCGCGGCGTCGTCGACATTGCGCAGCTGCTGCGAGTACCCGGCCGTCTTGTCCGGCTCGCGCTGCTGCCCGTCGAGCAGATCCTCGAATTGCTGCTGACGGGTGCCGCGCCGCTGCTTCGGATCCACCAGCGCCTCGGCGATCCGCCGCGGCGTGAGCTCGCCCTCCGGGATGCCGAGCCGCGTCGCCAGCTGATCGCGCGCGTCACCGACCAGGTAGAAGGTCTCGATGTCGGCCATGGTGCGGGCGTAGTCGGCCAGCGCCTCGGTCTGGCCCGCGCGCACCGCGTTGTCCAGGTGCAGTGCGCGAATGGTCGCGTCGATGTTGTCCGGATGCAGCGCGGCCGGACCGAGGTGCAGCTCCCGTGCCAGGTCGACGATGTCGCGCACCATCTGGGCGCGATCGCGCGGGGTGGGCGGCGGTTCCGGCGCGGGCTGGACCGGGCGCCACTCGCCGTCCTCGCCGCGCATCATCGTCACCTGGAGTTCGGCGCCGTCCACCGTGCGCCGGATGTGCTGCACCTCCGGCGTGGCCACCGGGTCGAGGAACTGCCTGCCCGCGCCGTCGGCGTGCACGGCGCGGAAGTCGGGCCGCAGCACCCCGTTGTCGATGTCGGCCGCGAGTTCGGGGTTGTCGCGCAGCGCGCGGGCCGGTGCCTCTCCCCGGTCGAGCGGGCCGTCGACCACCAGCAGCCGGTCCGGGCCGCCGTCGGCGTCGGGCACGCGCGCCACCTGATCGCCGTAGGACCTGCCGACCGGCTCCGCGCCGTCGCCCTGCAGGATCGGCTGCGCGGCGGCGATGAAATCGGCCAGGTTCTGGGCCCGCTGCCGCGCCGAGTCGCGCAGTGCGTCGAGCGTGGGCTCGCGCCGATCGCCCGTCAGATCGCTCAGATCGCGGCCGAACATCGCTGCCCAGCTGGACAATTCATCGCGCAACTGGTCGCGGCGCAGCGCGTGCTCGAAGAACTCGCGTGCCCGCGCCTCGTCGCGACCGGGTTCCCGGTCGTCGGAGAAGCTGGCCCATTCGGGCAGCCGGTCCGCGCCGTTGCCGACCCGGTCGTAGTCGCGCAGCGCGGTGACGCCCTCGAAGGCGACGATCAGGTCGCGCAGGAACCGGCCGAGCGGGTCCTTGTCGAGGAAGCTGACCTCACGTGAGAACGGCACGGGGCGTGGGGCACTCGTGTCACCCCAGTGGCTCCGCGGCTCAGCGGGGCCCACCTCGTCGTCGAAGTAGTCGTCCTCGTCGCGCGGTTCGTCCGACTCGATCTCGCGCAGCCGGTCCGGCTGGTTCAGCGTCCTATCGTCGGGTGCGGGCGCCGGGTCCGCGGGATGGTCCGCGCGCCGGTAGGGGCGGGTCTGTTCCTCGTCGGCGCGGCGGGCCGCGTCGGCCAGGCCCTCGATCGCGCCGATCTCGCGCAGCAGCCGATGGCTCTGGCGGTCGATCGCCCGGCGCAGATCCTGCGGTCCCTCGCCGTCGAGGTCGATGCCGAGCCGCTCGGCCATCTCGGTCAGCGTCTCGCCCTCGGGCGGCGGACCCTGCTGCTCCGGCTTCGTCTCCGGCGGCGGGATGGGCGCGTCCTCCATGGCCCGCGCCTCGTCGGTGTCGACGAGCCCGTTGAATTCCAGATCGTCGATCAGGTCCTGGCGCAGCCGCGGATCCCGCGCGTTGTCGAACAGTTCCTTCAGGATGTCGCGGGCCTCGTCGGCATCCATCCGGTTCGCCCGCAACTCGCTGACCACGGTCTCGCGCACGTCGTTCGGGTTCGCGTCGCTGATCCACGGCCGATACTCCGTGCCGTCCGGGAAATACACCGGCTGGTAGTTCCCGGCCGAGTCCGCCTGCCTGCCGAGCACCGGACCGATGAAGGGAATGTTCTCGCGGTTGTGATACCAGGTGAGTCCCTCACGGCCGATCCGCGCCACATTCAGCGCGGGATCGCCCGGCCCCGGCGGCGGCGCGCCGATCACGGGACCGTCGACCGGCGGCGGCGCGGGCTGCGCCGGTGTCGGTGCCGGATCGGAAATCAGCTGCGCCCCACCGGTCACCCCGTCGCGCAGGGCGGTCTGCCCCCGATGATCGAGACCAGACCCCGACGGGTACTTCAGATTGAGCCCCGCGTAGCCCGCGTTGAGATCATCGACCAGCTTCCGCAGAACATTCCGGTTGTCGATCTCGCGAATGTTCGCGTCGCTACGCGCGGGCGAATTCTGCGCCGCCTCGTCCCCGTCGTTGCGCGCGACCACCCACTGCCCGTCGGCCAGCTGAATGTGCAGCGCGACGACGTCCCCGTTTGGACCGAGTTCGACGCGTACTTCCCGCTGGGGCGGTTCGGGTTCGGCGAAATCGGGTTGGCGCCGGGTGGATTCGTCGTCGTCAGCGCCCATCCAGTCGGTGTCGTCGGTGTCGGATTCCGGCCGATCCGGCGTGTCCGTGCTGTCCTCGGGTACGTTCATGTAGTCGGTGGTGACGTCGTTGTCCACGGACCGGGCGATCGTGGCGGGATCAGCGTCGAAGGGCAACGGAACATCGGCGAGCAGGTCGACGCCGTCGCGGGACAGCAGCAGCTCGGTGACGGTGATCGTCCCGTCGGCATCGGCATGCACCAGCTTGTATTCGACCCGAAGCGTGCCGTCCTCCATCGCCTCGCGCAGCTGTTCCGCCGCGTCGCGGATCGCCCGGCCTTCGGGGCTGTCGGGATCGATGCCTCGCGCACGCATCTGCTCGGGTGTCTCGTTGAGCAAGCGAACGAGATTGCGGTCCTTGTTCAGAATGTGGCGCAGGTATTCGGGTGAACCCTGTTCGGCGCTGATGACCTTGGAGCCTCCGAGGGTGGAGCCGACGCCCTTCGCCTCCACGATCAACAACGTCGGCCCGGAATCCCCTTCTCCACGCGGGACGAACGACGCGATGTCCACCACGCCGGCGCCGTCGAACGCGCCGTCGAAGGGCGAGAGCTTGACCGCGCCGGGCCGGGCATCCGGATCGAGCGCGTAGTCGAGCCCAGCCAGCTCACCGAGCTTCTTCGATACCTCGATCATTTCGCGTCCGAGGTCGTTGTATTCGATGGCGACGTCCCGCAGATCCTTGAGCAGGTCGAGCTTGCGGATCTTTTCTTCCGTGCTCAACGTGGTGTCGGCGCGGACCTCCTGCCGCAGGCTCGCGATCTTCTCCGACAACGCCTTCGGCGCGAGTTCGTGCTTGTCCTCCAGCGCGAACTCTTTCATGAGCTTGCCGAGCTCTTTACCGACATTGTTGCGCTCGGTTTGCAGCTCGACACGCCGGTCGGACGCCTCGCTCAACTCCGACGCTCGATCAGGATCGCGCATCTCGTGGGGCTCCGAATCGCCCAGCTGCACGCGATGTCGGTACTCGCCACCGGTGAGATGATCCTTGACGAAACCGCTGGAGTCGTACAGCCGGAAGTCGACATTGCGTTTGGTTCCGGGCGGATCGTCGTTGTGGTGCCAGGTTCCGTCCGGGTCCCGATAGCTGTCAGGCCGATCGCCCGGCCGGTGCAACAGCCCGTCGTCCCCACGCACCATCCCCGGCGGCACCGGCTCATCGGACCCGCGATCCGGGCTCGCGACATCGTCGTCGTCGCCCATGAAGTCCATGTCCGGGGGGTACTCGGGCGAGACGAGTCGCGGCTCGATGACCTTGCCCTCACCGGCGGCCCGTTCGATGTCGGCGTGACGGATCGGGTCGACGCGGGGAGCGCCCTCGTCGATGATGTGGCCCGCCGTGCTCTCGGTGCCCTGCACCACCCTGGTGCAGTTGGCGCAGCACGGCGCTTCGGCGCCCTTGCTCGGCACGTACGGCGAGTTGAGGATCGAGGCCAGACCGTCGAAGTCCGTCGGGAGCTGGTCGTCGGGACCGCGCTGCTGGTTGAGCAGTTCCCGGTCGTGCAGCGCGGCGTTGGTGCCGCGGATCTCGGCGTGCCCGAGGGGGTTGTCCGAGTGCGGGAAGTAGTCGGAGTCGCCGCCGTTGTGGTAGACGTCCGTGGGGTCCTGGTACTGGGAGACGTTGTCGTGCAACGTCGGATGCAGATCGTTGGGGTGGATCCGCTGCTCGGAGGTGCCGTTGGCGGCCTCGTACACGCGACCGGTGAGGCGGTCGATGGTGATGGACGAGACGTGGCCGCGCCGCTTCGCCGGAAGGCGCTCGGCTTCGGCCTTTTCCAAACGCTTGGCCGGCGAGTTTCCGGCGTCGGCTTCGGCCTTGTCGGCGGCGAGGAAGTTGTTGAGATCGTTCTTGGCCGTTTCGGCCTTCTTCTTGGCCGCCTCCAGCGCCTTCTCCGCGTCACGCACGAGCTGGTCGCCGTTTTCGGCGCCGTTGTCGCGGGCGTTCTGGGCCTCTTTGAGCTTGATGTTGGCATCGCGAACCTCACGGCCCGCCGCGGCCTTTCCGTCCGCCAGCGCCTTCTGCTGGGCCTTGTGCTGCTCGTATTCGGCGACAAGGGCCGCGTCCGGGGTGGACGCGTCGACGAATGCACGCCCGCGCTCCTCGCTGAGCCGATGCGAGAACTCGTCGATCGGTTCCCCGCCGACATGGGTGATCCGGGGCGGTTCGCCCGCGGTCTGCACCATCGGGTCGTTCGGATCGAGCACACCGAGCAGATGCGCGTCCACCCCGGGCGTCCGGCTGAACGGCACGGTGGATACCCCGACCTCGGGTGTCAGGAACGACATAGCGGCCGGGCGGGTCGGCGCCTCGTCGTCGCTCATGAAATCGACCAGATCGCGATCCAGCGGCGGAGCGTCCCCGTCGAGCGGGCCGAGGTCGCGCGGATCGGCATGGCCGGCATCCGGCCCCAGCGAGGAGAGGTCGTCGGGCACGGACACCGGTTCGGGGCTGAAGGTGCGCCACTTGCCGCCGCGATCGACCACCGGCTCCGAACCGGGTTCCTGCCGCACGCCCACGCGATCGGTGGGCGCAGTGACGTCGGCGCCGAGCGCGTCGGCGATGTACTGAGCCCAGCCATTGACGTCGCCCGCGAAGCACGACACCAGCCGAATCGGAGTGCCCGGCACGTAGTTCGGGTTGCTGCGGATGGCGTCGACGATGTCCTGCGGGTGCACCGGGTCACCGTTGCTCGGCGTCACCGAGCCGTCGCGGCGCCCGTGGACGACCACGTCGTGGGCGCCGTCGTTGCGCACGTTGTGGCTGACGCGATGGGTGCGCGCGTCCTCGCCGATCGCCGTCCCCGTGGGGTGGTGGACGACGCCCTGACCGTTGGGCAGGCGGGTGTCGTAGACGGGTCCGTTGTCGTCGGGCTCCGGCTGTCGGCGGTCATCGCCGTCGGCACGATCCCGCGGCGTCGTGGTGTCGTCGGTGCCAGCGCGGCCGGGGCGACCAGTCTCCGGACCGGACCGGGCTGGGCTCGCTCCAGGCTCCGCGCCGATGATCGGCACGACCGGCGCGATCTCGGACAGCGGATCGGATTCCGAGGTGTCCCTGGCACGCACCGGCTCGGCGGTGACCTCGGACTCCGGGCGCACCGGCGGCGCTTCGCCGGGCGCGGCCTGCAAACCTTGCAACGGAGTCTCGGCCGGCCCCGCCCCGCGCTGTTCGCCGACACCGGCGCGGCTCTCGCCCTCGGGACGGCTGGTCGGTGCGCCGGGTTCCTCGGCAGTACCTTGCGGATCCGCCACCCCGGACTCGTCGACGGTGGGGCTGTCGGTCCTGACTTCCGGTGCGCCGGAACGGATATCGGAACCGGACTGCACACCATCCGGCGTGCCGGACCGCACCTCCGGAGCGCCGGGACGCGCCCCCGGCTGGGTGCCCTGATTCGGCGTCGTCGACTGCTGGCCCGGCGTCGACTGCTGAGCGGGCGTGGATTGCGCTGGCGTGGAGGGCGATTGGGTGGGGGTCGCCGAGGGCTGACCGGTGGTCGGCGTCGCGCCCTGCCCGGTGACCGGCGCCTGCCCGGTCGCGGTGGGCGACGGCCCCCCGGTCGCGGCCGGTCCGGCGCCTGTCATCCCGGCGCCGACCGGCGCGCCCGCCGCCTGCGTCGTCGTGTCGCGGTTGGTCGTCTGGGTGTCGCCGGCCTGTGTGACCGGCTGACCGCTCGACTGCGCGTCGGTGCGCGTACCCTCGCCGACGCTCGCACCGTCGGTCTGCTCGGCTTCGCCGGCCCGCGACGTGTCCTGGGTCGAATCCGTCTGCGCCGCAGAGCTTTCCCCTTCGGCGCGCGCACCGCCGTCTTGCCGCCCGCCGTCCCCGGCCTGCGATTCGCCGGTCTGCACCTCGGGCTTGGCGTCCTGGCGTCCTGCGCCGCTGCCGCCGCCTTCGGCGGTGGACTGCCGATCGTCGCCGGACTGCTGATTCGCCCGTCCCTCATCGGTATTCGTCGGGGCGGGCGCTTCGCCTTCCGGCGACTGGGTGGCGCCGGCCGGGCGCATCGACTGACCGTCGTCACCGGCGCCGGCCCGAGTCTCGCCCTCGCCCCCCATGACGTCCTCGCCCGCGCCGGCGCGCACGCCGTCGTCACCGCCGACACCCGTCGCACCGTCGTCGTCGGCACCTGCCCGGTTCTCGCCCTCGCCGCCGGGACGGTTGGACGAACCGTCCCCGCCCGCGCCGTCACCCTGCCCGAACGTGCCGAGGTCGTAACCGGGGCCCATCGCATCGCGGATCTGCGAGCTGAAGCTGGGCCGTTCGAACAGACCGGGTTTCATCGACGACCAGGCGGAGTTGGCGCCGGCCTTGTTCAACCCGGAGAGCCCGCCGTTGGTGGCGCCCGCGCTCCACATGAGCGGGTCCGACGCCGCGGTCTGCAGGTTCTCCCAGGCCTTGTCCCAGCCCTGGGTGAAACCCTCGTAGCCGAACTGGCCGAGCATGCCGCCGCCCGCGCCGGCCAGGCCCGCGCCCGTGCCGGTGATCGCGCCCTTCAGCCAGGGCGCCATCCCGTCGCCGAGCTTCTTGCCGAGGAAGTTGCCGAACGGACCGGCCACCGCGCCACCGGCGGCCGAGCTGACCGCCGCCGCCTTCACCTGGTTCCAGTCGATCTCCTTGCGGTGCCCCTGGTCGACCTGCCACTGCTGAGCGCCGAGCTCCTGCAGGGTGCCGAGCACGGTATCGATCGCCACGTGCTGGGCGAGGTAGCGCACGAGCTTGGTGCTCGCGGCCTTCGCGGCCCAGCGCAGGATCGCCGCGAGCACCCGGCCGAAGATGGTGCGCGCCACGATCCGGGTCGCGGCCACCGCGGCGGCCTGCACGGCGGGCGCGGTCGGCGGAAAGACCCACGCCGCAGCGATTTCCAGCGCCAGCAAGCCCAGCGAGGACAGGAACATGATCTTCGTGTATTCGATCTCGGTGCCGGTCTGATACACCGAATCACCGAGGGTGTCGAACAGTTCGGCCAGCTTGGTCACCGACTGGTCGCCGCGGGCCATCCCCTCGAAGGCCTTGAGCATGTCGTCGACGCCCTCGCCCTGCGGATACGCCTTGAACGCAGCGTCTTTGGCGGCATCGATGTCGTCGACGAGGCCACGCAGACTGTCGGCGGCCGTGCGCCAGTCCTCGGCCATGGCCCACATCTCGTCTTCATTGCCCTCTGGCCATTCCATGCCAGCGAGAATCGAGAGCCAGTGCAGCCCGGACGGCAGATCGATCATGGAGGGCTACGTCACCAGCTCGAGTCCGTGAACGTCGCCATCGCCCCTCATCCCTCCACAGTGGTGCCCGAACCGAGCACACCACAACTCGTTCGCCTGCGCAACAGAGTCGCAGGCACCGGCGAACCGGGAGTGACGGCAGAATGAACGCCAAGCGGCTGGAACGAACCCCGCGGCGCCGTCGGTCACCTGTCCGCATGGGTGAACTTGACGACCCGGCGGTCCACGCGAAGGATCGGAGTCGGCGGCTCGCCGCGGCGCGGGCACGACCGGCGGACCCGTGCCGAGCGGCACGGCGGCCGGGCACAGACTCCAGGAAATCGAGAACGGGACGCACGCAATGGAATTGAAGCCGGTGGTGATGTACCGCGAGATGTACGAGGGCACGCACGACGAGCTGCCCTCGGTACACGACGCGCCCACCGGCGCAGTCGAGGACGACCGCGACCAGATCCTGAACTACATGCGCAAGGTCCGCGCGATCTTCGACGTCATGGGCGAGGCTCCCGACCTGTTCACCGAAGGCGTCGACATCGAGGGCGGCCCCTCCCTGTACTCCGACGGCGTCTGGATCTGGCGCGAGGACTCCCTGAAATACCTCGCCGAACAGCCCCTCACCCTCCCCACCGAGTTCGTCGACCACGTCCGCGCCCTCAACCACACCCCCCAGAACTTCGACACCCGCGACCCCGATTTCGACGCGGCATTCCTGTCGTATTTCTGACCGAAAGGAAAGGCACCGATGACGAACTGGCAAGCGATGCCTGCCGACGAGGCAGCCGAACTGGCGAGCGCGCTGCACGGACTCGACTGGTCTTGGGCCCTCGACGACGCCTCCGCCCTGGTGGAGAAGTTCGGCTGGCACACGATCTCCAGCCGACCACGGGGGATGATGCTCGACATCGGATTCGGCCTCGACAGCGGCTCGATCAACGCGAAGAACGGGCAGGTCACCGGGATCGAGCTGCAACTCACCGACTATGCCGAAGCGGGCGAGAATGCCCAGGTCACAGCAGCCTTCGACGACATCGCCGCGGCGATCACGACCAAGCTCGGCGAGCCGACCGCACGCCTGACCGGCCCGCCCTTGCAATACCGATGGGCAGGAGAGAAAGCCACGATCGTGCTCATTCGCTCCGCAGCCTCGGTATGGCTGAATCTGACCACCAACTCACGACTGGCCGCAGACGACCGCAATATCGAACTCGAAGACCAGGGCCTGCTGTGACCGACTGGACCGCGTTCGCCCGCGGGCTCGCGGCCGAGCTCCAGGGTGCGCCCGACAGCTCCGTGCTGGTGATCGGCGAATCGACGAAACCGGGAGAGCGGCGTTTCGCCCAGTTCCTCAAGACCGGCTCCGTCATCTCAGCCGAGCTCACCGGCGACGAATGGCTCGAGCCCGCCTTCCACACCGGCGACGACGGCGTACGGGCCATCACCGAGGCCGGCTGGAACCAGCCGAACGAAGAGCACATGGGCAACTGGTGGATCGAATTCCCGTGGACGGCGACCACCGACGACTACCAACACCTCGCCGCACTCACCGTCACCGGCCTCCGCGACGGCTTCGGCATCGAATCCCCCGCGCAGCTGGTCTACCGGGGCTGGGTGGAGCGGGCGGGCAACGCCCGCCTCCATCTGCCCGGCCTGGGCATCCGTGACGAGACCTGATGCCGAACGAATGCGACGAGGGTGTTGAGCTTTCCCGGCAGGGCTGCTGTGACCGGCTGGACCGCCTTCGCCGAACACCTGAAAGCCGAGCTCGCGAATCTTCCGCTCGGCGCACGGGTGATCGTCTTCGAACCCCAACCCGCTCGCATCCGCCGATTCGTGCAGTTCGCCCGTGACGAGGACGTGCTGTCGGCACAGCTGATCGGTGACCGCTACCTCGACGAGAACCGACGCCCCACCCCCGCCGGATACCAGGCGATCACCGCCGGCGGCTGGAACCAGCCCGACGTGGACAACGGCCATCTGTGGTGGGTCGACTTCGACGAACCGGTCACGACCGAAGACTGCCGCCGCGCCGCCGAACTCGCCGTCACCGGACTCCGAGACGGCTACACCATCACCGGCCCCACCGAACTCGTCTACGACGCCTGGTCAGACCGCGCCGGCCACCCAGCCCTCGACCTGCCAACCCTCGGCCTGAACCGACAGCCGATGCAGTAATGCTGTCGTAAACGACCGCAATATCGAGCTCGAGGAGCAGGGCTGCTGCGAGCGCCTACTTCAGGCCGTCGCGGTTGCCCTTTTCCATCTTGTCGATGTAGTCGGCGCTCTCGGTCTGGCCGTCAGCGAACTCGCCCATGGACGTGGCCATGGTCTTGACGTTCTCGCTGGTGGCGGTCCAGGAGGCGTCGTAGCCGTCGTCACCGCCGGGGCCGTTGTTGAACGTCTTACCGAGTTTGTCGTTGCCCCAGACGTTTCCGCGGCTGGTCAGCGAGCTGTTCAACGTGTTGATGATGCTGGTGAGCTGGTTGCCGACGCTGCGCGACTTGCCCGCCGCGGTCCGGAAGTTGTCGGCGTCGTATTCGAAAGTGCCCATCGCCCTCATCCCTCCACGAGTGGTGCTTTCGAGCACACCACAACTCTTTCGCGTGCGCAACAGCCTCGCACGGGGGAACGAACCCCGGGTGACACCGCTGTGAACGATGTAAGCCGGGGACTCCTAAACGTTGGCTTCCCAGTGTGATTCCACGCGCGACATCATGCGCTCGATCGACTTGTCCACCTTGTCGGCCAGATCCGCCCGCGACATCGGTGTGGCGGCGGGGTTCTCGTTGGGCAGCTCGATGACGTAGCGGCCGTCGTCCGGCAGGTCACGCCAGACCAGGATGTCGCGATGCATGCCGCGCGAGCCGAACATGGACTGGTTCTGCAGGATATTGATGGTGCCGGTGCGGTCGGCGGGAATCTCGAAGAACTCCGCGCTGCGGCGCGCGATGCCGGTGTCGGCCTCCTCGAAGATCATCGAGGCGCGTGGCGCGTAGACGTCCGGTTCTGGTTGCTGGTCCGTGACGAGCGGAATCACGCCGTCCCGGCCCGGCCCGGCCTGCGGCATCAGGTCGAGGATCGCGTCGGTGAGACCGTAGGGGCCACAATCGGTCAGGACGAAGCCGCCGCTGTGCGCCGGGGTGGCGCCGGGCAGCTGGTGGATCACGTAGCCGTTGGCACCGGCCCGCGCGGCGCGCGCCTTCAGCCACCGCTGCGCGTCGTCGCGCTCACGGTCGTTCCACCCCCGCAGCCGCAGATAGACATCGGGGCGGGCCAGCACGTCCACCGCGGTACGCAGCGCGGGATCGATCACCGACTGCAGCCGCTGCCAGGTGTCGTACTTCTCCTGATCGAACTCGTGCATCAGCATGGTGGTGGACAGGAAGCTCAGTGGCCGCGGCATGTGGCCGCCGACCAACCTGTCCCACAGCACCTTGAACTCGACATCGGTGAACTCCCAGGTGCGGCTCATGCGTCGGCCGCCGGACGCGCGTAGGCGGCACTGGCACCCTCGGTGGCGGTCTCGCCGTCCTGGATGACCTCGGTCGCCACCGTCATCGGCTCCGCGGGCACCCCGACGCTGGCCGCGATCACCGGCTCCACGAGATCACCGAGCGAGCTGAAATCGGGCAGGCTCGGGAGCGACGCCCGCGGGAAGGCCCCGCCCGTCGCGGACGCGACCGCCTCCTCCGGCGCGGGTCCGGCCAGTGCGGCCTCCTCCACGGGCTCCTCGACCGTGAGGCCGAGCTGTTCCGCGACGGACCGCAACTCGGGATTGGTTTCCAGCAGTTGCGTGAACTCGGGCGATTCCGAGATCGCGGTCGCCAGGTCCGGGTACTGCCCGAGCAGCGAGGTGAGCTGGGACAGGTCCGGGGTGGCGGAGGACAGGTCGGTCGAGGCGATCTGCTGCAACGCCTGGGTGACGCTCGGCAGCGCCTGGGTGAGCGAGGAGACCACCCCGGAGATGGTCGACATCAGCGAGGACATGGCGTCCGAACCCGAACTGCCGGACGAACTTCCCGTTCCGCCGGTGCTGCCCGAACCGGACCCCGAACCCGACCCGGAACCGGAGCCCGACCCGGATCCGGAGCCACCGCCGGTGGAACCCGTGCCCTTGCCCTGGTTGGCCAAGGCCTGCTGCGCCGCCATGAACTCGGCCGACGGCTGGGTGCTCCCCTGCTGCTGGCTGCTCGCCTGCTGTCCACCACCGGACTGCTGTCCACCGCCGGACTGTTGCCCGCCGCCGGACTGTTGCCCGCCGCCGGACTGCTGCCCACCATTGTTCTGTTGACCATTGTTCTGCTGGCCGTTGTTCTGCTGGCCGCCGGTCTCCTCTTTCTTCGGCGGCGGCCCGATCGCGCCCTTCGGCGCCTCCGGCAGCACCTCGGCCGGGAACATCTTCTGGGTCTGCTTGAGCCCCTCGATGTAGTGCTTGCGGTAGAGCTCCTGCACCTCACCGACATCGTCACCGCAGCCCTCGTCGGGCGAGACCGGCATGCAGGAGTTGGTCGCGTACAACCAGTCCGCGGTGTACTGCAGGTTGGCCTGCATCAGCTTGAACGAGCCGGCGAGGTCGGACACCGACTTGGAGAATCCCTGCACCGCGGCCAACGCGGTCTCGCCACCCTGGCTCTCCCAGGTGGTGGTGGTGATCGTCTGCATCGCCTGGCTCAGGTCGTAGGCGGCACCGTTGAGCTGGCTGGCCATCAGGCCCCAGATCGGCGCGTCCTCGGTGATCTCGGTCCAGCCGATGCGGTAGCCCAGGTCGTACAGATCCCGCCAGCTCATACTCGACGGTTCCCGGTACGGCATCTCGCCCTCGGCCGGCTCCGGCTTGGCCTGGACGTCCTTGGGGACCTTGGCCGTATCGATGTCGTCGTTGTGCTGGACGTAGATCTTGCCGTCGCGGGTCTCGATGTCCTGGTTGGTGGGATTGTAGGTGCCCGCGTTCTTCACCGCGCCCGACATGTCCTTGGCGCCGGGTTTCGACGACACATTGCCGAGGTCTGTCTTCTTGCCTTTCAGCGCCGACAATTCCGAGGCCGAGAGTTCGTCGGTGCCGGTGTATTTCTCCCCCGCGGCCTTGAACATGTCGACCATGTCCTCCAGCGAGTCGACGAACTTGCCGAGGGTGTCCTTGCACTCGGTGGCCTCGGTGACGAACCGGGGCTGCAATTTCTCCGGGGCGTAGACCTCGGCCCCGCCCAGCTTGGACATCGTGAAGACGTTGAGCTGCCTGCTCTCGATCAACCCCTGACAGCCTTTGACCACCTCGATCGCGGTACTGCACGCCTTGGCGGCCTGGAGCGCGGCGCCTGTCTCGACCTTGATCTTCGCCTTGTCCGCAGCACCCTCGAAGGGAGAATCGCCCACGCCAACCGCTCCTCGCAGCACCCCACCGACGACCCTCGCGCAGTCGGCTCCATCGCCTCGCATTCTAGTGAGCCATGCGAAATATGCACAGCCACACGGAAACACCGATCTGCGCTGGGATGAACATCCGGGTTCGGCGGACGATCCGGCGGGCCTGGCCGATCTGTGACAAACTCGAACGACCACCAGCGGCCGGGTAGCGGCCGTGCTCGAACGATGGATGAGGCCAGGATTGACGTCGCGATGGAACTGCTCATGACCGACCTGAGCGGCCTCGAACGGCGCGTCGCAGCCGACCGTGCGAACACCAGGGGTCAGCGACCCGAGGACTTCCTGAAGCTGGCCGGTTCCCTCACCGAGCTCGCCCAGGGACTGCTCACCACGCGCGACGATCCGTCCCAACGCGACCGTACCGCCGAGGCCTTGGAGCCGGCGCAGGAAGCGGTGGCCATCCGGTTGCACTGGCTGGTCGGCGGTTATGTCTCCTACGAGTACGCGGGCGCCCTGCAGGACGCGCTGCGGCTGTTCGAGCAGGCGACCAGGCTGGTCGGGCACCGGCAGCTCGCGACCAATACGATCCGCAGTGCCTGTTCGGCGTATCGGCAAGTGGCGCAGGACTACCCGGATGTGTCGGCGATGTGCGCCGACGGCCTGTCCAAGTGCGGCGTGTGGCTGATGCGGCTCGATCACGAGGCCGCGGTGGCCGCGACCGAGTCGGCGGTGCGGATCAGAGCGGCGATGTACGCGCGCTCGCCCGAGCAGCCGGGCAAGTACCTGGCGAGCCTGAGCACGCTGCTGCGCACGATGATGGTCGGCCGCTCGCGCAAGCAGGCGATCGCGACCTACCGCGCGCTGTATTCCGAGCTCACCTCGCCGGCGAGCACCGCGAAGCTGCGCGAGACCAGGATCGAGGACCTGGATCTCACGCTCAAGACCACGCAGGCGCTGATCAAACTCAACGCGCCGACCCTCGAGCGCGCGGGCAGGCTGACCCAGCAGCAGATCCTGTACCAGTCGGGCGGCGACCTGGCGACCATCGACGAGATCAACTGGCGTCTCGCGCTGGTCGGCCTCAAGCCGCTGGCCGCGGGTGCCATGCCGGAGCCGCCGTCGCGGCCGGTGGAGATCTCGGCGACCTACGGCGCGATCGCCGTGCGCTGTACCGCGCCCGACGCGTTGATGCAGGTGCGCGCCGCGATCATCGCGGCGTTCGCCCGCGACGGGGCCGAGCAGGTCGACGCGGGACGCTTCGCCGGGGTGCACGAAAAGCACTGGGGCGTCAAGGAACCCGTGGTCAACCCGGCGACCGAGCTGGGCGCGGATGTGGTTCTCGTCGAGAAGTCCTCGGGCAGCTGGATTTCGGTGAAGAGCCTGAACTGGGAGATCGGCGCGCTGGGCAAGCATCCGCTCGCGGTGGCGCTCTCGGAGAAATGGCCGGTGCTCACCGTCGCCACCATCGAGAACATCTCCTATGAGCTGTGCCTCTACGACAACGGTGTCGCCACCCAGTACGCCGCGCTCGGCCGTCCGGCCGGGCAGGCACCGCTCGACGCGCCGCTGGCTCCGCTCGATTTCGCCACCCTGGCCGACTACGGCGCCGACTACGCCTCCGAGACCCAGGTCAGGGCGGCCTTCGGCAATGCCGGAATGTTCGCCAAGGTGACCGAACTGCCCGGCAGCGGCATCCGGCAGGCCGCCGAGCAGCGCCCGCTCACCGAGTTCGGGCCCGACATCCTGTTCTTCGGCAAGTCCTGACAACCCGCCGGGCCGGACCGCGCGGACACCCGGCATGATCGGGAACCGTGCGAGTGCTACTGCAACGGGTGACCAGCGCCGAAGTGACCGTCGACGACGAAGTGGTCGGCCGGATCGACCCGGCCGCCGCGGGCTGCCCGCACGGGCTGGTCGCGCTGGTCGGCGCGACCCACTCCGACACCGAGGCCACCGCGAAGGCGCTGGCGGACAAGACGTGGCGGCTGCGCATCCTCGACGGTGAGCGCTCGGCGGCCGATCTGGGCGCGCCGATCCTGGTCGTCAGCCAGTTCACCCTCTACGCCAACACCGCGAAGGGCCGCCGCCCCTCCTGGAACGCCGCCGCGCCGGGCCCCCAGGCCGAACCCCTGGTCGACGCGTTCGCCGCGGCCCTGCGCGAACTCGGCGCCGAGGTCGCGACCGGCCGCTTCGGCGCGCACATGGAAATCGCCCTCACCAACGACGGCCCGGTCACGGTGCTACTCGAGGGCTGACTACTTGTCGCCCGGGCGGTACGGGATGCCGTCGGCCGCGGGGGCGACGGCCTTGCCGATGAAGCCGGCGACCACCACCAGGGTGACCACATACGGCAGCATGCCGAGGAACTCGGTGGGGATCGGGTTGCCCGGCATCGTGTTCAGGAACCGCTGCAGCGCGCTGCAGAAGCCGAACAGCAGGGCGGCGAACAGCACGCCGACCGGGTGCCAGCGGCCGACGATCATTACCGCCAGCGCCACGAAGCCGAGCGCGGCGGTCATGTTCTTGCTGAACGAGACATTGTTGGCGATGGTGAAGAACGCGCCGCCGAAGCCGGACAGGGCGCCGGCCACGGTGACGTTCCAGAAGCGCAGCCGGTTCACGTCGATGCCCGCCGCGTCGGCGGCCGCCGGATGTTCGCCGACAGCGCGGGTCCGCAGACCCCAGCGGGTGTTGAACAGCAGGTAGGTCAGGCCCACCACACAGACCAGCGCGACATAGACGAACAGGTTCTGATCGAAGAGCGCCGGGCCGATGACGGGGATGTCGGGCAGGAAGCCGAGGCCGATGTCCTCGAAGAACCCGCCGAAGCGCGGCACCGTGTGCGGCTCGTTGAGCGAATGGTCCATCCGCATCAGGCGCTCGAACAGGAACCCGGTGAGCCCGAGCGCGAGCAGGTTCAAGATCACGCCTGTGACCAGCTGGTTCACCGCGAACCGGGTGGCCAGCCAGGCCAGCAGCAGCGTCGAGACCATGCCGCTGACCAGCGCGGCGAGAATGCCGACATAGGGGTTGTCGCTGATCGAGGCGAACAGCGCCGCGGTGAACGCCCCGGCCAGGAACTGCCCCTCGATGCCGAGGTTGATCACGCCGGAGCGCTCACACACCACCCCCGACAGCGCGCCGAAGATGAACGGCAGCGCCAGGAACAGGGTGGTCATCAGGACGAACTCGACCGGGAAACCGACGCCGGGCGTGACGATCCACGACAGCGCGGCGACCACCAGCGCCGCCACCGCGAGACCGACGGTCCACCCGTGCGGGCGCGGGCCCAGCGGACGCACGAGCAGGAGCACGCCGAGCGCCGCCGTCAGCACGCACAGGGCGAGGACGACGGCCAGCGTGCCGACGGTCCAGCTGCCCTCGGTGGTCTGATCGAGGGTGAACGTGGTGGTCCGCTCGCCGTCGACGAACAGCAGGCCGAGCCCGCCGAGCGCCGCGGCGAGCACGAGGAAGACGATGCCCGCCGTGCGGTGCCGGGTCGCCTCGTCGACGACCGGCTTCGGTGCCGCGATGGTCGTACTCACCAGCCCCTCGCTTCCAGAGTGTTGAGGCCACCGCGCGGGGTGCGCAGTCGCAGCAGGGTTTTCACGAGGGCCGGCGCGGCGATGAACAGCACGATCACCGCCTGCAGCAAGGTCGACATCTCCACCGGGATGGCGGGCTGCATGTGCAGCGTGCCGGACTTCAGCGCGCCGAACAGCAGCGCGGCGGCCACGATCCCGCCCGGATGCGCGCGGCCGAGCAGCGCGACGGTGATGCCGTCGAAACCGTACTCGGCGACCGTGCCCGGATTCACCGTGTACGGGTTGAGGCCGAGCACCAGCGCAGCCCCGCCCACGCCGGCCAGCCCACCCGCCACGCCCATCGTGGTGACGAAGGTGCGCCCGATGTCGATGCCAGAACTCGCGGCCGCATCGGTGTTGGCGCCGACCGCGCGGATCCGATAGCCGAAGGTGGACTTGCGCAACAGCCACCAGACCGCGAAGGCCAGCGCGAGCGCGATCAGCAGACCCACGCTCACCCGCAGACCGGTGCCCGCCCAGCCGAGGAGCCGCGGGAGCCGCGCCGACATGTCGGCCGGTTTCGAGACCAGCTCCTGCGAGGTCGTCGAGTGCAGGAACGTCGTGCCCAGCGCCCACAGCAGGAAATAGGTGGCGATGTTGTTCAGCATGATCGACGAGATCACCTCGTGCGCGCCGGTTTTCGCCTTGAGCGCACCGGGGATACCGCCCCAGATCGCGCCGGCAAGCGCGCCGGCGAGCAGCGCGAGGGGCACGTGCAGCAGCGGCGGCAGGTCCACCGCGAAGCCGACGATCACCGCGCCGAGCATGCCGAAGATGAACTGCCCGTGCCCGCCGATATTGAACAGCCCCGCGCGGAACGCGAGGCCGACGGCCAGACCGGTGAAGATCAGCGGGGTGGTGTAGGTGAGCGTCTCCGAGATCGGCCGCAGCACCTGGGCCAGCGTCGCGTCGCCCGCGAAGAACTCCTGCAGGCGGCCGATATCGAGAATCGCGCCCTCGAACAGGTCGCGGTAGGCGGTACTCACGGCGATCCAGGAGAAGCTCAGCGCGTCGGCGGGCCGGTTGAAGAAGTAGGCCCAGGCGCGGCGCACCGACGGATCGGAGACGATGATCAGCAGCGCGCCGAGGGCGAAGGCCAGCAGCAGCGAATAGACCGTCACCATCACGCCGTTGGCCTCGGTCAGGTACCTGGCGAAGGTGCGGCCGAATCCGGGCTTGTCCTGTTCCGGTCGGGGCGAGTCGATGTCCGGCTCGGTGGTCGTACTCGGCATGGGAGTCCTCGGAGGTCAGCGCGCGGCGGCGGGATCGGCGGAGGTGTCGTCGTCGGGGCGATGGCCGACCATGAGCTGCCCGATGACCTCGCGCGGAGTGTCCGGGGCGACCTCGCCGACGATCTTGCCGTTGTGGATCACCGCGATCCGGTCCGACAGCGCCAGGATCTCGTCCAGTTCGGCGGAGATCAGCAGCACCGCGGTCCCCGAATCACGTTCGGCCACCAGCCGGGAGTGGATGAACTCGATCGCGCCCACATCCACGCCACGGGTGGGTTGGGCGGCGACGAGCACCGCGCGCGGACGGGAGAACTCCCTGGCGATCACCACCTTCTGCTGGTTACCGCCCGACAGCGACGTCACCAGCTCCCCCGGCCCACGCGTGCGGATGTCGAATTCCGCGATGGACTTGTCGGCCAGGGCGTCCACCGCCGCGGTGTCCATCACCCCGCGCCGCGAATACGGTTCGTCGCGATACTGATTCAGCACCAGGTTCTCGGCGACGCTGAAATCGCCGACCAGCCCGTCACGCCCGCGATCCTCCGGAATGTAGCCGAGCCCCGCGGTGATCCGCCGGTACGGCTGCCACTGGGTCACCTCGGCCCCGGCCAGCTCCACCGAACCGGCCGCGGCCCTGACCGTGCCGAGAATCGCGCGCGCCAGCTCGGTCTGCCCGTTGCCCTCCACCCCGGCCAGGCCGACGATCTCGCCCGCGCGCACCGTCAGGTTCAGGCCGTCGAGCGCGGCGATGCCCCGCTCCCCGAGCACCGTCAGGTCCTTGACGGCCAGCGCCACCTCGCCCGGCTCAGCCGGCGGCCGCTCCACCGACAGCGTCACCGCGCGACCGACCATGGCCGCGGCGAGCTCGGCCTCGCTGTCGCGCGGCGAGGCCTCGGCGACCACCTTGCCGCGCCGCAACACGGTGATGGTGTCGGCGATGGCCTTCACCTCCCGCAGCTTGTGGCTGATGAAGATCACCGACATGCCCGCCGCCGTGAGATTGCGGATGATGCCGAGCAATTCGGCCACCTCGGGCGGGGTGAGCACGGCGGTCGGCTCGTCGAGGATCAGCAGGTCGGTGTCGCCGGAGAGCGCCTTCACGATCTCCACCCGCTGCTGCACGCCCACCGGCAGGTTCGCGCAGACGGCATCGGGATCGAGCGCGAGACCGTATCGTTCGGACACCTCCCGCACGGCGTTCCTGGCCGCCGCGCGGTCGAGCACGCCCCGCTTGGCGTGCTCGTTGCCCAGCTGCACGTTGTCGGCCACGCTGAACGGGCCGACCAGCTTGAAGTGCTGATGCACCATGCCGATTCCGGCGGCGATCGCGTCGGCGGGCGAACGGAACCGCACCGGCGCGCCGTCGATCAGGATCTCCCCGCTGGTGGGCTCGAGGATGCCGTAGAGCATGTTCATCAGGGTCGACTTGCCCGCGCCGTTCTCCCCGAGGATCGCGTGCACCTGGCCCGGTTCGACCACCAGGTCGACGTGGTCGTCGGCCACGAAATCGCCGAAAGTCTTGGTGAGTCCGCGTACTTCGAGTCGCATCCGGATCTCCTCAGGCAGTGGGGGCCGCGGGCGAAGTGACCACGATCTTGCCGTCGACGATGTCGCGGCGCAGTACCTCGAGCTCCTGTTTCACGGACGCGGGCACCCGCTGCTCGAAGTCGTGGAACGGTGCGAGCCCGACACCGTCGTTGCCGAGCGTGCCGATGTAGCGACCGTCGGTGGGCCCCTCGGTGAACGCGTTGTCGATGGCGCTGCGCACCGCCGAGGAGATGTCCTTCATCGACGACGACAGCATGATGTGCTGGTACTCCGGAACCGCCTCGAAACCGTCGGAGTCGACCCAGATCATGCTCACCCCCGGTGAGTCCTGCACGGCCGAGGCGCCGCCCATGCCCACCGGCCCCGCCACCGGATGGATCACGTCGGCGCCCTGGGCGATGAAGTTCTCGGTGAGGGACCGGCCCGCGCTCGTGTCGTCGAAATTGCCGGTGAACGAACCACGTTGGGCCGCCACATCCCAGCCGAGCACCACGACCGAGGTCCCGTGCACCTGGTTGTATTTCGCGACGCCCGCGGCGAATCCGTCCATGAAGATGGTGACGGCCGGGATCTGCATGCCGCCCCAGGTCGCGACCTTGCCGGTCTCGCTGGTTCCCGCGGCGAGATAGCCGCCCAGATACGACGACTGGGCGGCGTTGAATTCCATCGAGTACACGTTGTCGAGGTCGACGTGCGCGTCGACGATGGCGAAGCGGGTGTCGGGATATTCGGCCGCCACCTGCGCCACCGCCTCGGCCATCAACCCGCCGACGCCGATCACCAGATCGCAGTCGTCGTCGGCGGAGGCGCGCAGATTCGGTTCGTAGTCGGCGGAACTGTTGGACTGCCGATACGACCCGTAGATGCCGGGGTTGGCGTCGACCGCGGCCTTGACACCGTTCCAGCCGGATTCGTTGAACGACTTGTCGTCGACGCCGCCCGCGTCGGTGACCATGCAGGTCTCGAACCCCGCGGTGGCCGAGCCGTAGGTGTTACCGGAACCGGTATAGCGCGACTCCGCGGGCGGCTCGGCACAGCCCGCCAGCAGAGCCGTCGCCACGGCGGCGATCAGCGCGATCCCAGATCTCATAGCTCAGAGATACAGGATCACGCCGCTCGCGTCCTGATTCGACGGTTTTGTAACCAGACCTTTTTTCGTGCGCTCGTGAACTTATTCCGGACGCAACGTGAGAATTCGGGGGCCGTCTTCGGTGACGGCGACGCTGTGCTCCCAGTGCGCGGCCCGGGAACCGTCGGTGGTGACCACCGTCCAGTCGTCCTCGAGCGTCTCGGTCTGGGTGGTGCCGAGGGTGAGCATCGGCTCGATCGCCAGCACCGAACCGACCACAAGGCGCGGGCCCTTGCCGGGCGCGCCCTCGTTCGGCAGGAACGGGTCCATGTGCATCTCGCGGCCGATGGCGTGGCCACCGTAACCGTCGACGATGCCGTACTTGCGACCGTGCGCCTGCTCGGCCGCCCTGGTCCCGAGTTCGATGGCGTGCGAGACGTCGGTGAGCCGGTTGTCGGGCAGCATCGCGGCGATGCCGGCCTCCATCGACAGCTTGGTCGCCTCGCTCAGCAGCCGGTCGGCCTCGATGATGTCACCGACGCCGAAGGTCCAGGCCGAGTCGCCGTGCCAGCCGTCGAGGATGGCGCCGCAGTCGATCGAGACCAGATCGCCCTCGGCGAGGATCTCCTGCGCCGAGGGGATGCCGTGCACCACCCGGTCGTTGACCGAGGAGCAGATCGAGCCGGGGAAACCGTGGTAGCCCTTGAACGACGGGACGGCGCCCGCGTCGCGGATCGTCTGCTCGGCGACCTCGTCCAGCTCCAGCGTCGACACGCCCGGCTTGGCCGCCGCGCGGACGGCGACGAGCGCCCGGCCGACGACCGCGCCCGCCGCCTGCATGGCGTCGAGCTCGCCCGCCGTCCGGAACGGCACGACCTTCTTCTTCCGGCTGAAGACCATCAGTGGCCGAGCGCCTTCAGCGCCCGATTGTTGACTTCCTCGACCTCGCCGACACCCTCGACCGTCACGACCAGACCGTCGTAGTACTCGAGCAGCGGCTCGGTCTCCTCGCGGTACACGCGCAGGCGGTTGTCGATCACCTCGTCGGTGTCGTCGGCGCGGCCGCGGGCGAGCATGCGCTCCTTGAGCAGCGACTCCGGCACCACGAAGCACAGCACGGCGTCGAGCGCGGTGCCGTTGTGCTCGAGGATCTTCTTCAGCGCGTCGCCCTGGTCGACGGTGCGCGGGTAGCCGTCGAGCACGAAGCCGTTGGCGGCGTCCGGCTCGGCCACCCGGGCCTCGACCATGCGATTGGTGACATCGCTGGGGACGAGGTCGCCCGCGTCCATGTACTTCTGCGCTTCACGCCCGAGAGCGGTCTGCTGGCTGATGTTCGCGCGGAAGAGGTCTCCGGTGGAGATGTGCGGAACGCCCAGCTTTTCCGACAGCAGGACGGCCTGAGTACCTTTGCCGGCACCCGGCGGACCGAGCAGAACAACTCTCACTTGAGGAACCCTTCGTAATTTCGATTCATCAGCTGGCTCTCGATCTGCTTGACCGTGTCGAGACCCACGCTGACCATGATGAGCACCGCGGTACCGCCGAACGGCAGGTTCGCGACCGCACCCGAGTTACCCATGTCGAGGAACAGGTTCGGGAGCACGGCGACCAAGCCGAGGTAGATCGAGCCAGGCAGGGTGATGCGGCTCAGAACAAAGTTGAGATAGTCGGCGGTCGGCTTGCCGGGACGGTAGCCCGGGATGAAGCCGCCGAACTTCTTCATCTCGTCCGCGCGTTCCTCCGGGTTGAAGGTGATCGCGACGTAGAAGTAGGTGAAGAAAACGATCAGGCCGAAGTAGATGGCGATGTAGACCGGGTTGGACGGATTCACCAGGTACTTCTGGATGATCTCCTGCCACCAGCTCGGGTCCGTCGCCGTCGCCGAACCGGTGAGCTGCGAGATCAGGTTCGGCAGGTAGAGCAGCGAGGACGCGAAGATCACCGGGATGACACCGGCCTGGTTGACCTTCAACGGCAGGTACGTCGAGGAGCCGCCGTACATCTTGCGGCCGACGACGCGCTTGGCGTACTGCACCGGGATCCGGCGCTGACCCTGCTCGACGAAGATCACGGCCACGATGATCGCCAGCACGGCGACACAGACGAGGCCGAAGACGAGGCCACCGCGGGTGTCCAGGATCGACTTGCCGTCGATCGGGATGCGCGCGGCGATACCGGCGAAGATGAGCAGCGACATGCCGTTGCCGACGCCGCGCTCGGTGATCTGCTCGCCGAACCACATGACCAGGGCCGCGCCCGCGGTCATCACCAGCACGATGACGATCATGCCGAAGATGCCGGTGTCCTCGAGGATGTCCTCCTGGCAGCCCTGCAGCAGCTGACCACGCGCGGCCAGCGCCACGAGACCCGTCGCCTGCAGGATCGCCAGCGCGATCGACAGGTAGCGGGTGTACTGCGTCATCTTGGTCTGGCCTGCTTGGCCTTCCTTGCGCAGCTCCTCGAAGCGCGGGATGACGACGGTCAGCAGCTGGATGATGATGCTCGCGGTGATGTACGGCATGATGCCGATCGCGAACACCGACAGCTGCAGCAGCGCACCACCGGAGAAGAGGTTGATGAGCTGGTAGATACCGGCGGATTCACCGCCGGAGACCAGCTTCACGCAGTCCTGGACGTTCTGGTAGTTGACACCGGGGGACGGCAGCGCGGCACCCAACCGGTACAGCGCGATCAACCCCAGCGTGAAGAGAATCTTCCGCCGTAAGTCCGGAGTCCGGAAGGCCGATACGAAGGCGGAAAGCACAGATCCTCCTGGCGAACGACATGGTCATGCCATGCGACTTCGGTTCTTACGGAAACGTCAGCCGATGACGAGCTTTGGCAGACAACACTTGAACTCTAACAGTGACACCGGACGAGCTCGCGACTCGTCCGGTGTCCACTGCTGACTAACAGTACCGTCAGGCCAGTTCGGTGACAGTGCCACCGGCCGCGGTGATCTTCTCCTTGGCGGAGCCGGTCACCTTGTCGGCGGTCACCTGGACCGCCACGCCGATCTCACCGTCGCCGAGGACCT
This sequence comes from Nocardia neocaledoniensis, assembly GCF_003182135.1. Taxonomy (GTDB): domain Bacteria; phylum Actinomycetota; class Actinomycetes; order Mycobacteriales; family Mycobacteriaceae; genus Nocardia; species Nocardia neocaledoniensis. Next base: position 389,573 of record NZ_QGTL01000003.1, read on the forward strand.
TGACCAACTCGTTCTTGCGAACGGCGCCGGCCGCGACCAGCTCGGCCTTGCCGACCGTGCCGCCCTCGGGGAACAGCTCCGCGATGCGGCCCACATTCACGACCTGGTACTCGGTGCGGAACTGGTTCTTGAAGCCCTTCAGCTTCGGCAGACGCATGTGCAGCGGCATCTGGCCACCCTCGAACGCCGGGGAGACGTTCTTGCGTGCCTTCGTGCCCTTGGTACCGCGACCCGCGGTCTTGCCCTTGGAACCCTCACCGCGACCCACACGGGTCTTCTCGGTCTTGGAACCCGGCGCAGGACGCAGGTGATGCAACTTGATGGTCATTGTCAGACCTCCTCAACTGTTACGAGGTGGCGCACGACGTTGATCAGGCCGCGGTTCTGGGCGTTGTCCTCACGGACAACGCTCTGACGGATCTTGCGAAGGCCCAGCGTACGCAGGGAGTCCTTCTGATTCGCCTTGGCGCCGATGGTGCTCTTGATCTGGGTCACCTTGAGATCAGCCATTGTCAGGCTCCCTGTCCCGCACGCGCACGCAGCATGCCCGCCGGAGCGACGTCCTCGATCGGCAGACCGCGACGCGCGGCAACCTCTTCGGGACGCTGGAGCATCTTGAGCGCGGCAACCGTCGCGTGAACGACGTTGATCGCATTGTCGCTACCGAGCGACTTGGCCAGAATGTCATGAATGCCGGCGCATTCGAGCACGGCACGCGCCGCGCCGCCGGCGATCACACCGGTACCGGGCGAAGCCGGACGCAGCATGACGACACCGGCCGCCGCCTCACCCTGAACCGGGTGGGTGATGGTCGAGCCGATCATCGGGACGCGGAAGAAGCCCTTGCGAGCCTCCTCGACACCCTTCTGGATGGCCGCGGGAACTTCCTTGGCCTTGCCGTAGCCGACGCCGACCAGACCGTTGCCGTCACCGACGATCACGAGGGCGGTGAAGCTGAAGCGACGACCACCCTTCACGACCTTGGAGACGCGGTTGATCGCGACTACGCGCTCGAGCTGGTTCTTCTCGGCAGCGTTGTCCCGACGGTCGCCGCCACCGCGACGATCGCCACCACCGCGGCGGTCGCCACGGTTGCCCTCGGGGCCATTGCTGTTCTGTCCGGCGGGTCCGTTGCCGCCGTCACGCCGCTGACGTCCCGGCATCAGACGTTCCTTCCGTTCGAAATAACAGTCATCAGAACTTCAACCCGCCTTCACGAGCGGCATCGGCCAGCGCCGCGATGCGGCCGTGGTAGTCGTGACCACCACGGTCGAACACGACCGCCTCGATACCGGCAGCCTTGGCACGCTCGGCGATCAGCTGACCGACCTTCGCGCCCTTGGCGGACTTGTCGCCCTCCAGCGCACGCACATCGGCCTCGATCGAGGACGCGGCGGCGATGGTCTTGCCGACCGAGTCGTCGACGAGCTGGGCGTGCAGGTGCCGCGAGGAGCGGTTGACCACCAGGCGCGGACGCTCGGTGGTGCCGACGACCTTCTTGCGCAGACGGAAGTGACGGCGGGTCTTCGACAGACGACGCTTCGTGGAAGCGTCCTTGCCCAGCGGAATACGCTTGGCCTTCTGGTTTTCGGTTTGCGCCATGATCACTTACCCGTCTTTCCGACCTTGCGGCGAACGACCTCGCCGGCGTAGCGGATGCCCTTGCCCTTGTACGGGTCGGGCTTACGCAGTCCGTGGATGACAGCGGAGATCTGGCCGACCTTCTGCTTGTCGATGCCGGACACAGAGAACTTGGTGGGCGATTCCACCGCGAAGGTGATGCCCTCCGGGGCCTCGATCGGCACCGGGTGGCTGTAGCCCAGGGCGAACTCGAGGTTCGAGCCCTTGGCGGCCACACGGTAACCGACACCGAAGATTTCCATCTTCTTCTCGTAGCCCTTGGTGACACCCTCGATCATGTTGGCGATCAGGGTGCGGGAAAGGCCGTGCAGCGAGCGGTTGGCGCGCTCGTCGTTGGGACGGGCCACCTCCAGCTCGTTACCCTCACCCTTGGTGACGGTGATCGGCTCGGCGACGGTGTGCGACAGGGTGCCCTTGGGCCCCTTCACCGTGACGACCTGGCCGTCGATGGTGACGTCGACGCCGGCCGGAATCTCGATGGGCTTCTTACCAATACGCGACATTTGTCCTGACCTCCCTTACCAGACGTAGGCGAGGACTTCGCCGCCCACGCCCTGCTTGGCCGCCTGACGGTCGGTGAGCAGACCGGTCGACGTGGAAATGATCGCCACGCCGAGGCCGCCGAGGACCTTGGGCAGGTTGGTGGACTTCGCGTACACACGCAGACCCGGCTTCGAGACGCGGCGCAGGCCCTGCAGGCTGCGCTCACGGCTGGGGCCGTACTTCAGATCGACGACGAGGGCCTTGCCCACCGGCGCGTCTTCGGTGCGGTAATCGGCGATGTAGCCCTCACGCTTCAAGATCTCGGCGATGTTCGCCTTGAGCTTGGAGTGGGGCGCCTTCACCTGATCGTGGTACGCCGAGTTGGCGTTGCGCAGACGCGTCAAGAAGTCTGCGATCGGATCAGTCATGGTCATGGTTAGACCTCGACACCTTTCTCGCTGCGGTTCCCATGCAGCGTCACCGCTCGCGCGGCGACCGTGGGCCTACAACAATTCGGCTGGTCCGGGCGGCACTTACCGACCGGATGAGTTCTCGTAACGAGCTCTCGGTGCCTGGCAACTCGTCCACCCGCGCTGGGCGGCAGCGGACACAGATGTGCCCAGGCAACCGGTCTAGTGTAGGCAATGCCGTGGTCAGGACAAAATCCGGGTCCGATACCGGCCCGCGCGACCGGTGGAGGTGAGCGGGATCACCGCGGCCGAGACGCCCGCGGCCATGATCAGCATCAGCTCGCCGCCGACGACCAGGCTCGTGACGCCACCGAGCAGCGCGCCGCCGGCGAACGCCGCGTACTGCAGGCCGTAGCCGAGCCAGTCGCGCACCGATCCCCCGCTCACGTGACTCTCGATGCCCTGACTCAGTTTCACGACCGTGCCGGTGGCGTAGCTCAAGGGGACGGCGGTCTCGCCGTTCTTGACGAAGGCGGTGTTGAGCGCGCCGACCGCGAAGGCGACGAAGGAGATGGGAATGAAGCCGACCTCCTGGCCGCCGGTCCGGTCGAGCGCGTAGTCGACGACCGCGGCCACCGCCAGCGCCACCGTCGTCACCACCGAGGCGCCGTAGTGGTCGTTGCGCCACATCCGCCGCCGCAACAGCGAGGCCACGAAGACGCCGAGGCCGAAGGAGACCAGCAGCGTCAGGGCGCCGACGGCGAGCAGCCGGTCATTGTCGAACCAGCCCAGAACTGCCCGCTCGGTATTTCCCGTCATAAAGGTGACGAAATATCCGGCGGAATGCGTATATGCGGCGGCGCCGATAAATCCGGCGAGCGCGGAAAGAAATGCGACCAGCGGCATCGCGCCGGTCGGTATGCCCCGCAGCGGCGGCCGGTGGTCCAGGTCACGGCCGGTTTTTTCTGTGGTCACGGTCACAATCCACATCCTCTGTTTGTTGCCGAACAGGGGATCTACGTTGACACCCAACTACCTGTTTCGCTGTCACGCGACCATTCCGAACGTAGCGGCGAAAAATTGCGCCGACCAGTGCCGGGATCACATTCTCGGGAATTGCACAGGAATATTCACCGCACGTAATCTCGCGGTAACCCGCGCGGCCGGGCCGTAGCCCGCTCTACGCCTGCCCGGTGGTGAATCCCGTTCGAGCCCAATCACTTCCGATCGTGAGCCGAGGTACCGATGTGGTAGCTTCGCGAAGTTCGTCGGATCTGTGCAGGAGGCTCGGCAGGTGTTTTCGCGCTCCGCGCGCCGTGGAACTCGCCGAGCACTGGTCAGCGTGCTGACCGCCGCGCTCGGCGTCGGCGTGCTCTCGGTGCCGTCCGCGCACGCGGCCGATCCCTACCTCGACCGGCTCGCCGAAGATGCCGCCACACCGGCGCTGAACTGGGCCGAGTGCGAGGACGGCTTCCAGTGCTCGACCGCCCGGGTGCCGCTCGACTACAACAGCCCGCACGGTGAGCAGATCGACCTCGCGGTGATCAAGCTGCCCGCCGCCGACCCCGGTCAGCGGATCGGGACGTTGTTCGTGAACTTCGGCGGGCCCGGCCCGTCCGGAGTGGATCGCTTGCGGGAGCGGGCGCGGTGGCCGTGGCTGTTCTCCCCGGAGCTGCGCGCCCGCTTCGATCTGGTCTCCTGGGATCCGCGCGGAGTGTCACGCAGCGCGGGAGCGCACTGCTTCGCCAGTGCCGAAGAGCAGGAGCAGTACCTGGGGTCCTTCCCCGGCACTCCCACCGACCCGCGCGACGAGCCGGAGTTCTTCGCCAGGTCCGCCGATATCGCCGCGCGCTGCGCCGCGCAGGCGGGACCGATCCTGGCGCACGCCTCCACCGCCAACACCGCGCGCGATCTCGACCTGCTGCGCCGCGCCGTCGGCGACGCCACGCTCACCTATCACGGCATCTCCTACGGGACCCAGGTCGGCGCGGTCTACGCCAACATGTTCCCCGGCCGGGTGCGGGCGATGGCCTTCGACGGTTCGCTGGACTTCGAGGGCAATGCCGACGGACACGGCACCGACGGCGCGAACCTGCCGCTCGACACCAGGCAGGGCGTGGCGGTCGGCATCGCCGAGACCTTCGACGCTTTCCTGCGCGACTGCTCGGCGGCAGGACCGCGCTGCGCCTTCTCATCGGGCGACCCGAAGCTCAAGTGGCTCGCGCTGGCCGAGCGGGCGCGCCTGGCACCGATCACGCTCGACGGAACGCCGTGGACGTTCTCCCAGGTCGTGAGCACCGCGGGCAGCCTCTCGCGCCCCGAGACCTACCCCGATCTCGCGGTCCTGTTGCAGAACCTGTTCGACGCGGCGACCACGCTGCCCGCCCGCGTCCCGGATGCCTTGTTCGACAAGAACTATCCCGCCAATCGCGTCGAGGCGTTCTACACGATCCAGTGCGCCGACAGCACCGTCCCGACCGATCCCGCCGCGTACAGCCGGATCGCCGCCGCCGAGGACCTGCACAACCCCTACTTCGGCCGCACCGCCGTCTTCAACGCCATGCCGTGCGCCTTCTGGCCCACCCGCGACCTCGACCGCTACACCGGCCCGTGGAACCGCGAGACCGCCGCCCCGATCCTCGTCCTGAACAGCCGCTACGACCCCGCCACCCCGCTGCACGGCGCCTACGCCGGCGCCACCCAGCTCGCCCGCGCCCAACTCGTCGTCCTCGAAGGCGCGGGCCACAGCAGCATGTACGTCCCCAGCACCTGCGCCGAACACGTCAAACGCGACTACCTGTTCACCGGCCAACTCCCCCCGGACGGCACCCGCTGCGGCATCGACCGCTCCCCCTTCGCCTGATTCCGCGGCGGGCCGTCACCGGTCTCAGCTGATCAGGCAGAGCAGGTCGTAGAGCGGCGGCTTCTCGACGCTGCCGGTGGCGAACGCCAGTTGAGCGAGCGGCGAGCAGATCAACGCCGTTTCCGACGAGCCCGACCCGCCACCTGCCCCGCTTCCGCCTCCGGCTGAACCGGATTCGGCGACCGGGGCCGGTGCGGCGGGGGCCGCGGTGGCGACTGCGGGAGTGGCGAGGAGCGCGCTGGAAAGGACGGCGACGGCCGCGATCTTCTTCATGCGCCAAGCGAACACCACCGTCGCGTTCCACAAGAGTGAAATGAAGATATTTCACCCAGTTCGGTCGACTCCGCGAGGGCGAGGTCACCAGGAGCTCTTGTGCACGCCGGGGAGTTCGCCGCGGCCGCCTACCGCCAGGACCTGCGCGCCGACGACCACACCCCGGACACCTGGGAGACCTATGACGCCGTCGCGGCACTGCTCGACGAGGCGTGGGCGGAATGGCGGGCAGGTGCGAACCTGCGGCGCGGACCGGACCGTGACCCGCGAGTGATTCAGCAGGAAAAATCGAGCGCTTCATGACATCTCACCGTGACCAACGGTGGGGCTCACCAGTACCAAGCTGGTCTATCGGTCGGGAACCATCGATGTTTGGAGGGCTCATGCGAAGGCTTGCGACTGTGACTCTCGGAGTTTCCTTCGGCGCATGCGCCGTACTCGGCTCGATCGCATCCGCCGCACCCGGCGCCAGCTATCAGATGGGCGAAACCGCCGCTATCCCCGTGTTGAACTACAACGGCGCCGCGACAACGGTTACCGAGATCACCGTCGCGGACTGGTACTGCGACGGTCGTCTGGAAAGCTGCACCGTATCGGTGCGTTTCGCACACCGCGGAACGCAGTCGACCGACCCGGCGACAATCAGCTACAGCCTTTCCTTCGCCGACGGCAGGTTGATTCCGGCCACGACCGAACCGACCGTCGGCTACCTCTACGACGGCACCACCGCGACCGGGACAGCATCGTTCCCGCTCATCACCGAGCCATCGCCGCCGACGGAGGTGGTCCTGCGTGGCGAGGTTTCCGGCAACGTGCTCGGCACGTGGGTAGTGCCCTAGCAACACCACAAGCGGCTGCGCGAGATATAACCTGCTAGCCGGTCGCACCCGAAGGCCGGACGACCGGAACCACCGTGAGCACCGACTCCAGGCCCGCGAAGTCCTTTGGATTCGTTGTGAACAACGGCAGCCCGTTACTCGCCGCTGTAGCCGCGATCATCAAGTCCGAACTTCGGCGACGTGGGCTGCGGCCGACGGCATGAACCTGGGCACAGAGCACACCGAATACGCGCGCGGCTCGGCTGTCGTAGGGCAGAGCCTCACCGAATTCCGCCTCGACCCGCTGCAATACAGCAATTCGGTTGGCTCGCTTGATAACGTCATCGGTCGCGTGCGGACCATGGGACAACTCACCCAACGTGACAGCCGTGATAGCCGACTCCACCGGAAGATCAGCGAGATCGAACAGGCCGAGAGCTGCGACGATGCACGTGTCCAGCACACCCCGGTCGTAGCGGCTCACTCGTCCACCGGCCACGGGTCGTCGGCAAGTTCGTCATCCACCATCGCGTCGAGGTCGCGGCGCAATTCGTCGGCGTCCAGCGCCGGAACGCCCACGAAGGACTGCTGAGCCCTCGCGGTCGAGACGAAGCGACTTCGACGAATCGGTATCACGTCGGCCAATGGCTCGCCGTTCAGCGTGAGTACGAACCTCTCACCGTCGCGAAGACTCCTCGTCATCCGCCCGGAGTCGTTGACGAACGCGCGAACGCTGATCTCGGAAGGTGACTGCTCAGGAACGCCCATAACCCAAGAGTACCTCGGCGTGCCACGGCGTGGTACTGGCTCGAGGTGGGTTTGCCCTGCCAAGGAGGCCGCGCTTCATACCAATAAACGCGCGAAGGCACGGACTTCCGGGGGAAGTCCGTGCCTTCGTTCGATATTCGCCTAGGTGGCTGCGCTCACGAGGAGCGCGAGGTCACCAGGAGCTCTTGTGCACGCCAGGGAGCTCGCCACGGTGGGCCATCTCGCGCAGGCACACGCGGCACAGGCCGAACTTGCGGTACACCGCGTGGGGGCGGCCGCAACGCTGGCAGCGGGTGTAGGCGCGGACCGCGAACTTCGGCTTGGCGTTGGCCTTGTTGACCAGTGCTTTCTTGGCCATGTGCTCAGTTCTCCTTGAACGGGAAGCCGAGGTGCTTGAGCAGCGCACGGCCTTCTTCGTTGTTGGTCGCAGTGGTCACCACGGTGATGTCCATACCGCGCGGGCGGTCGATGGAGTCCACGTCGATCTCGTGGAACATCGACTGCTCGCTCAGGCCGAACGTGTAGTTGCCGTTGCCGTCGAACTGCTTCGGCGACAGGCCGCGGAAGTCGCGGATACGGGGCAGCGCGATGGAGACCAGGCGGTCCAGGAACTCCCACATGCGGTCGCCACGGAGGGTGACCTTCGCGCCGATCGGCATGCCCTCACGGAGCTTGAACTGCGCGATCGACTTGGTGGCCTTGCGGACCTCCGGCTTCTGACCGGTGATCAGCTCGAGGTCCTTGATGGCACCGTTGATCAGCTTGGCGTCACGGGCGGCGTCGCCGACACCCATGTTGACGACGACCTTCACCACGCCCGGGATCTGCATCACGTTGGCGTACTCGAACTCGCTGTTCAGCGCGTCCTTGATCTCGGCGCGGTAGCGCGCCTTCAGCCGGGGCTGAGTCTGCTCAGAGGTGGTCATGTCAGATGTCCTTCCCGTTCTTACGGGAGATCCGAACCCGCTTGCCGGTCTCTTCGTCGGTGCGGTAGCCGACGCGAGTCGGGTTACCGTCGGAGTCGACGACCATCACGTTGGACACGTGGATGGGGGCTTCCTGGGTCACGATGCCGCCCGAAGAGGCGCCACGCTGGTTCGCGGAATCCGCGACGTGCTTCTTGATCCGGTTCACGCCTTCGACGAGGACCTTGTTGTTCGCCGGGTAGGCCTGGATGACCTTGCCCTTGGCGCCCTTGTCCTTGCCCGCGATGACGAGAACGGTGTCACCCTTGTGCACCTTCATGGTCAGAGCACCTCCGGGGCCAGCGAAACGATCTTCATGAAGCGCTTGTCGCGCAGCTCGCGGCCGACGGGGCCGAAGATGCGGGTGCCACGCGGATCGTTGTCCGCCTTGATGAGCACGGCAGCGTTCTCATCGAACTTGATGTAGGAACCGTCCGGACGGCGGCGCTCCTTGACGGTGCGCACGACGACAGCCTTGACGACGTCGCCCTTCTTGACGTTCGCGCCGGGGATGGCGTCCTTGACGGTGGCGACGATGATGTCACCGATACCGGCATAGCGACGCGACGAGCCACCGAGCACGCGGATGCAAAGGATTTCCTTCGCCCCGGTGTTGTCGGCGACGCGCAGTCGCGACTCCTGCTGAATCACTTCAGCACCTCCTGGACCTGGATGTATACGTACGCCGGATTGCCGACCCGACGCACATGGTCAGTCACCCTCCGGACGCGCGCCTGCCAGCGGAAATACCTACCACTGGGGGTTCACTGCCGGATTGCGGGCGCAGAGCTCCCGCAGGCAACCGGTCTAGTGTAGGTGAATCCCCAGGTCGACCCAAATCGGGGGTCGTTCCCGTAATTTTGAAGCGAGAATGTTTCAAACTGCCGTGAGCGCGCTCACGCCGTTGCTACGGTCCCCCTGCTCGTCGAGGGACGAGCTGACGAGGAGCCACCCATGAGCATCACCCTGCCGACCACCCGCCGCCTCGCGACGACCGCGGGCGCCTTCGCCGCGGCACTCGCCCTGGCCGCGCCGCATGCCACGGCCGGCCCGATCATCGACATGCTCACCGACACCCTCACGGTCGGCTGCACCTCCAAGATCGATGTCGTCGGCCTCGACGACTACGTCGGCGCCCAGGTGGACTTCGTCGCCAACGGCAAGTTCTTCGCCAGCGACACCGTCGACCTGGAAGTGACCGTCGGCGGTGTCACCGTCGCCAAGGCCACCGCCTACTACCACGTCGAAACCCAGGTCGAGGTGCAGTTGTCGCTGCTGCTGCACGCCACCGGCGCGCCGCTGGTGACCAAGCGGGTGCCCACCGTCATGAAGATCATCGACGCGGGCAGCGGACTCGCCTGCGACGTGGCCACCGGCAGCGCGGGCATCTCCTCGGACTAGCGCGCGGCCCGAAACCGGCCGGGCGCACCGCTACCCCCACCGATCGGCCCGCCCGCCGGTAGCCTGGGCGGGCTGGATCGCAACGAGCAGGGGTGCGGCTGCCGCATCGGGGAAGGAACCTAGTGACATCGTCCGGTCGTCCGTCGGTCTTGGATCGTCGCGCTTTTCTGGTCGCCATGGGATTGGTGCCGGTCGCGGCCGCGCTGGCCTCCTGTTCCTCCGACAACCCCGAAGTGCGGCTCACCGGCGTCGATCTGAGCGGTGGCGACCCCGCGATCCGTCCCCAGGACGATCTGTACCGCCACGTCAACGGCGCCTGGCTGCGCGACTACCAGCTGCCGCCGGACAAGGCCTCGGTCGGCGCGATCACCGACGCCAACGACCGCACCCTGGAACAGCTGCGCGCCATCATCGAGGGCATCTCCGATCCCGAACCGGGGTCGGAGGCCCAGCAGATCAAGGATCTCTACGACGCGCGGCTGGATCTCGACGAGATCGAGCGGCTCGGGATCACCCCGCTGGACGGGCTGTTCACCGCGATCGACAAGGCCGCGGGCAAGCCGGAGCTGGCCAAGGTGATGGCCGAGGCGCCGATCGCCGGGCTGATCGGGATGGGCATCGGCATCGACCGCAAGAACTCCAAGGCCTATATCCCCAGCGTCGGCCAGTCCGGGCTCACCCTCGGCGAGCAGTACTACCGCAAGCCCGAGTTCGCCGCGCAGCTGGCCGGCTATCAGACCTATCTCGAGCAACTGGCCAAGGGCCTGAACCTGCCCGACCCCGCCGGCATCGCCCAGCGCACCGTCGACCTGGAGAAGCGGATCGCGGCCGGGCACTGGGACAGCGTGCGCACCCGCAACACCGACGCCACCTACAACCTGATGAGCTGGCAGGAGCTCACCGCGCTCGGCCCGCAGTTCGACTGGGACCCGTGGCTGGCCGGGATGACCGACCGGCCCAAGTCGCTGTTCGACAAGATGGTCGTCGGCCAGCCCTCGTTCGTCACCGCGGCGGCCCAGCTGTGGAGCGAGGTCGACATCGCCCAGTGGCGCGACTACCTCAAGCTGCAGATCGCCAACACCTACGCCCGCTTCCTGCCGAAGGCCATCGCCGACGCGCGCTTCGAGTTCGTCGGCCGGGTGCTCAGCGGCCTGGAGGAGAAGCCGGAGATGTGGCGCTCGGCGGTGGGCGTCGTCGACGACAATCTCGGCGAACCGCTGGGAAAGCTGTACGTGGACAAGCACTTCCCGCCCGCAGCCAAGGAACGCGCGCTCGAGATGGTCGACGACCTGCGCGCCGCGTACCGCGACAACTTCACCAACTCCAGCTGGATGTCGCAGCCCACCCGCGAGGCCTCGATCGCCAAACTGGACAAGATCGTCGCCCAGATCGGTTACCCCGACAAGTGGGTCGACTACTCGTCGGTGAAGGTCACGCGCGGCCGGTTGATCGAATCCCTGCTCGCCATCAACGCTTTCGAGTCCAAGCGCGCCTTCGCCCGGCTCGGCACCGAGGTGGACAAGTCGGAATGGAGCATGTCGCCGCAGACGGTGAACGCCTACTACAGCCCCACCACCAATCAGATCGTCTTCCCCGCCGCCTACCTGCAGCCGCCGTTCTTCGACAAGGACGCCCAGGACGCGGTCAACTACGGCGCGGTGGGCTCGACGATCGGCCACGAGATCGGGCACGGCTTCGACGACCAGGGCTCCAAGTACGACGGTGACGGCAACCGCCGCGACTGGTGGACCCCCGAGGACCGCGCGGCCTTCGACGCCAAGACCCAGCAGATCGTCGAGCAGTACGACGTGCTGGTCCCGGAGGGCGCGCCCGAGGGGCAGCACGTGAACGGGCAGCTCACCGTCGGCGAGAACCTGGCCGATCTGCGCGGTCTGCAGATCGCGCTGGCTGCCTATCGGAAGGTCGCCGAGCGCACGGGTGAGCAGCCCGATTACCGGACCATGTTCTTCTCCTGGGCCCGGCAGTGGCGCGACAAGCAGACCGAGGAGGCCACCCTGCAGGGTCTGCAGGACACGCACTCCCCCAACGAGTTCCGGTGCAACCAGGTGGTCCGCAACATCGCCGAGTTCTACTCGACCTTCGAGGTGAAGGAGAGCGACAAGCTCTTCCTGCCGCAGGATCAGCGGGTCTCGCTCTAGGGCATCGATTCTCCCCGAATTACCACGTAGGTTAGCCTAGGCTGACTTACGCTGGATTCAGCTCAGGAGGATCACGATGACGTCTGTTCGGACTACGCGCGGCTGGCGGCGCGCGGCGGTGGCCGCGCTCGCCGGCGTGCTCGCCTTCGGCGTCGCGGCCTGCGGTTCCACTGACGACTCCGCGGGCTCGGGCGAGCCGGTGACCATCACCCACGCCCGCGGCGAGACCACGGTCAACGGCACGCCGAAGAAGGTCGTAGCGCTCGGCAACCAGTGGCTGGACTCCTCGCTGGCGCTCGGCGTCGTGCCGGTCGGCTACATCGACAATGTGTCGGCGGTGTCCAAGAGCACCCCGCCGTGGCAGCCGGAGAGCCTGAAGTCGGCCACCGCGCTCAACACCACCGGCAGCATCGCCGAGCAGGTCGCCGCGCTGGAGCCGGACCTGATCCTGGCCGATCCGTTCATCGCCGACCAGAAGACCTATGACGATCTGTCCAAGATCGCGCCGACCCTGCCCGCGCTGACCAAGGACGCCGTCACGCCGTGGCAGGAGCAGGTGACCGCGCTGGGCAAGGTGCTCGACAAGGAGGGCGACGCGAGCGCGGTGATCAAGAAGGTCGACGACAAGATCGCCGAGATCACCACCGCCAACCCCGGCCTGAAGGGCAAGACCTTCGCCAGCACCTGGCTGGCCAGTCCCTCGCAGCTGATGGTGCTGACCGACCCCAACGACGGCTCGGCCAAGGTGTTCGGCCAGCTGGGCATGACCATTCCGGCGAACCTGACCGCGCTGCCCGCCAACCAGGGCCGCCTGGCGCTCTCGCCGGAGCGCGTCGACGAACTGACCGCCGACCTGCTGCTGGCCGGGTACTCGCCCGGGCTGGACGAGAAGTACCGGCAGCTGCCCGGCTACGGCGACCTGCCGTCGGTGCGCAAGGGCTCGGCGGTGTTCCTGACCACCCAGGAGATCAGCGCGGTCAACCAGCCCTCGGCGCTGTCGGTGCCCTACATCCTCGACAAGCTGGCGCCCGCGTTCGCCGCGGCGGCGAAATAGACTCGTCCTCAACCACGTTCGACCCGCAAGGAACTCGCTGTGCTCGCCTCCGCGTACCCCGCCCAGACCCGATTCGCGCTGCGCGCCGGGGTCACCTGCCTCACCACGCCCGCCGGCGCGGTGCTGCTGAATCCGCCGCGCAACGTGAAACTGACCGGGCTGGGCGCGGGCGCGCTGCAGGCGCTCAAGACCCTCAACCAGGGCCCGGCGACGGCCGCCGAGATGGCGACCGCGGCGGCCGGTGACGACATCACCGGCCTCATGCGCAAGCTCACCGACGGCGGCTGGCTGGCGGTGACCGTGCGCGACGGCGGACGCGACCTCTACAGCATCCGTCCCTTCGCCGAGCCCGCGCCGCGTCCCGAGGTGCCACTGCCGTCCTGGTCGGCGACGCTGTCGAAGTTCGCGGTGCTGCACCGTGATTCCCAGGGTTTCGTGCTCGAGCATCCGCGGGCGTGGTGCGATCTGCGTGTCCACGATCCGCGGCTGCTCGCGCTGCTCGACGGCCCGATGGCGGCCGATTCGCCGGTGCCTGCGGCGGTGAAGTCGCAGTTCATGTCCGATCTGCAGTGGTGCGGTTTCCTGGTCGACGGTGACGAGGAGGAGCACGAGTTCGCCACCCGCTCCTGGAACCCCGCGGACCTGTGGTTCCATCGCCGCAGCACCCTCGGCGCCCGCACGGTGACCTGGGACGACTTCGGCCCGACCCGCTGGGCCGAGGGCCGGTTCCCCGAATTGCCCGCCCGCCGAGCGCCGTTCGCCGCCGACCCGATCGCGCTGGCCCGCCCGGAACTGGCCGAGCTGCGCGCCGCCGATCCCACGCTCACCGCCGCGCTCGAGGATCGCGTCTCGACCCGCGCGTTCGACGACGCGGCCCCCATCACCGCGGACCAGCTGGGCGAATTGCTGTTCCGCAGCGCCCGCACCCGCGAGGACGGCTCGCGCCCGTACCCGTCCGGCGGCGGCGCCTACGAGCTCGAGGTCTACCCGGTCCTGCGCGATGTGCCCGGGCTGGAAAACGGGATGTACCACTACGATTCGACCGAGCACGCCCTGCGTCCGGTCGCAGCCGCCGACTCCCCCGCCGTGCTGAAGCTGCTGAAGTCCACCTCGGCGACGCTGGCCGGTGGCGCGGAACCGCAGGTCCTGCTGCTGGTCTCGGCCCGCGCGGGCCGGGTCATGTGGAGCTACGAGCAGGTCGCCTACGCCAACATCCTCAAGCACGTCGGCGTGTTCATGCAGACCGTCTACCTGGCCGCGACCGCCATGCGCCTCGGCGTCGTCGCCCAGGGCTTCAGCGACACCTCCGCCTTCGCCGCCGCCACCGGCATCGACGAGCTGGAGGAATGCAACGTCGGCAGCGTCATCGTGGGGTCGCGCCCCGCCTGACGGATGAGAAACCCGTCACATCGACGCAACCGCCGAGGGGTTTCGCGCGTCCAATACCTTTGACGTGCTCCCTATCGGATCGAGGACTCATGACCGAGGACTGGTCGGCGCCGAGCCGGGCGGCCAACGACGCGTTGCGCGCACAGATCGACGGAATGCTGGAGTCGTTCGCCGCCGAGAAATCGGCGCTGGTCGACGCGCAGGCCCGTGCGACCGAGCCCGTCACGGTGTGGTCGGCCGACGGTCTGGTGCGCGTCTCCGGCACGGTCGCTGGCGTCGCCGAGGTCCACATCGAGCCGGATGCCTTCAAACGATCCACCCCCGAATCCCTCGGCCGCTCCATCACCGCCGCGATCACGGAGATGTCGACGCGAGCCGCTCTCGCTCAGCACGAGGCCCTCGCCCCACTCACGGCTGACCTGCCCGACCTCCCCGACCTGATCCCCGGCGTACCGAGCATGAAGGACCTGATCGCCCAACTCACCCCGCCCCCACCGCCGCCCCCGGAACCGGTCGCCGAGGCGCCGCGCGGCCTGGTCGACGATTCCGACGACGAAGAGGGCGACTACTTCCGCAACCGGAGCTATCTGCGATGACCTCTGTCAAGGTCGACCCGGACGGACTGCGCAACACCCAGCCCGCGTTCGCGGCAGTGGCGTCCACCATCACGACCGCGGCCCAGCAGTTGGCAGCGGTGATCGCGGCCGAAGGCGAATGCTGGGGCGGCGACGAGATCGGCGCCGCCTTCGCCAAGAACTACACACCCGGCGTGGAGCCAGGACAGAAGGCCGTCACCGGACTGGCCACGACCATGACCCAGCTCGGCGAGAACATGGTCACGGTCGCCAACGCGCTGCAAACCCAGGACACCGGCCATGCCGGACAGATCGCGCAGGTCGAGGGCGCCCTGTAGATGGGTATCGAGATCCCCGGCGAACTGCAATGGGTCGCGCAATACCTGCTCGGCGCCGGCGACTGGCCCGACGGCGACGAAACCGCCATGCGCCGCGTCGCCGACGGCTGGACGGCGATGGCGAACACCCTCGACACCGTGGACGATGACGCGGCCGTGGCGCTGAACGCCGCCCTCACCGCGATCTCCGAAGGCGAGACCCACACCGCCATCGCGACTTTCCGCGACAGGTTCCTCGCGGGAGATCAGGCCACCGTCACCGCCGTGCGGACGTGGTGCCGGACCCAAGCCGAACTGCTCGACGATGGCGCCAACGACATCGAGCACACCAAGCTGGTGATCATCGGCACGATGATCGTGACCGCCGCCGAGCTGGCCGTCGCGCTCGCCACGTCATGGACGGGCGTCGGTGCCGTCGCCGGAGTCGCCGCCCGGGTCGCCGGGCAGATCGCCATCCGGATCGCGATCAAACAGCTCATCGCCCGCATGCTCTCCCGTGGCGCGGCCAAAGCCGCCGCCCGGCTCGCCTTGCGCGGCGCCGCTTTCGAAGCACTCGAAGAAGGCGGCGTCGACCTGGCCGCCCGCATGATCCAGGTGTCCAACGGCGACCGGACCACCGACAAGTTCGGCTGGACCGACCTCGGCCTCGCCACCTTCGGCGGTGCCGTCGGTGGCGCGGTCGGTGGGGTATTGGGCGGCGGCACAGGAGCATTGGCGGACACCGCAGGTTCGACCGTCGGCAAGGTCGCCGGCAAGGTCGCCGGCGGCGCCGTCACCGAACTCGGCGCCGACGTCTCCGCCCAGGTCGCCGCCGCCGGTGTCGGTGCCGCGTTCCTCGGTCAGGAGTTCAACCTCGACATCGGGGTCGATACGTTCACCAGCGCGGGTGCGGGCGGTGTGCAGTCCGCGGTCGAGTCCGGTGGATCGTCACCCGCGCAGGCGCCCACCGTGCCCGAACTCGGCACCGAGGTGCCGGGTGCCACGACCCCCGCCGCCACTGCGCCGGCGACCGACTCCCCCGCGCCGGGCAGCGAGTCTCCCGATGCCCCCACCACACCCGCATCGACCGACGCACCGTCCGGCGACCAGCCGCCGACCGGAACCGACAACGGCACCCCCGACACCCCCGCGGCCCCGAACAACGACGAACCGACCAACCCCGCGTCAACGGGCGACCCTGGTTCGCCCACCGACGGAGCAACGGCGCCGCAGAACACCGCGCCAGGAGATCCCGCCACCGCGAGCCCGAATGACAACGGCGCGAACGGAACTCCCTCGCCAACCGAATCCGCACCTGCCAGCGCACCGAGCGACAGCGCCCCGGATGCCGGGAACACCTCACCGACGCCGAACCCGGACACCCACGGGTCACCGACTACCCCGAACACCGGCGACGCCACCCAATCCAGCCCGAACGGCAACCCCGACACCGGGGATTCCACGCCATCCAGCCCGGAAAACAGCGGGCCGACCCAAAACCCGGCTCCCGCAGATACCCCCTCGCCAAGCCCGACCACACCCGTCACACCATCGCCTGTCGACACCACCCCGACCAACAGCACTCCGCCCACCGGCGACACCATCCCCACCAACTCCGCTCCCTCCACCGGCGACACCACGCAGCTGTCCGACCCGACAAACGGCACAACACCCGATACGCCCACCCCGGGTGACACCAGACCGTCACCCACCAACACCCCACTGGACCTGCCCGCACAGACCACAGCGGCCGACCCTGATCCGGCGAATACCCCTCCCGCGCAACAGGCTCCGACCTCAGCCACGCCACCCGTCACCACGACACCGGACACCCAAGCGGCCACATCAACCCCCGCCGCAACCACGCCCGGCATCAGCCCCACCACAACTCCGTCGAACCCAGCGATCACCCAAACCGCGCCCGCAGACGCCACCAGGCCGACTTCCCCCGACACGTCGACCGCTGCTGCCACCACCACCACGACGCCGGTATCGCACACCGGAACTCCCGCGCCCGCAACCACTCCAACGACACCACCCACCACCACGCCGGCTTCCACGCCGGCCCCACCGACCACCCCGAGCCCGACCGCCACACCCCACGCGTCGCCCAGCTCACCTATCCCCTCGGTGCCGTCGTCACCCAGGTCGACCACGGCCATCTCCAGCACCCCGACATCAACGCCGACCAGCCAGCAGGATCTCGGCACCAGCCCCACACCGCCACAATCCTCGAACCCCAACCAGCCGTTCGGTCCCAACCCCACACCCACGACCGGTCCCATCACGCACAACCCCACAAACCCGCCACCCCACAACCAGGCCCGCGCACTCCGCGAATCCCTGCGCAACCTGCCGTCCCAAGACGGCCGCACCACCGCGGTCGACGCCAACCGAAGCCCGTTCCTGCAGCGTCCACCCGCCTACCGGATTCGGCGTTTTCACCTGGGCGGCAATCAATGGGTCGCCGCAGCGACCGTCCGCGCCCATATTCCCAACGCCCACTTGATGTCACCGGCTGAGCTGAGCCAGGCTATGGAGCGCATCCAGGCGACGGTCGACGCGACCTTCAACGACGGTTCGAAGCTACTGAGCGGGGACCTGTTCCTGGTCGATCTCGAATTCACCACCGACCCGGACAACGCCGATCTCACGCTGAACCCCAACGAGCATTCCATTCGGCAGAGCAATGTCCTACGCGAACACCTCGGACTGTTCCCGGCCGAACCCAACACCACTCTCAATCCTGACGATCTCCGCGAGATCAGCAATGACATCGCCCGCGCGAACACCCCGACCCGCTTCGCGGACCCGGCCGATTCCAGGGTCATCGACCACAATCATCTCGACGACATTGAAAGCCCTACCTACCAGGCGCATGTCGAAGACCTTCTACGCGAAGGAAATTCGTTCGTCACCGGCGCGGACCCGCGCACCCACCCCTATGGCCAGGCCATCAACGACGGTGGGCGTGGACAACCCGGTCGCGGAAACAACTGCCTCGACTGCTCACTATCGGCCCTGTCCTCGTTCTTCGGCATACCCCGGATCGCCGCTCCTCGTTGGCCCGACCACAACCAGGACGGCACTCCCGACTCCCGAAGCGGTGAGCAGGACGGCAACGAGCGCGCGGCTGCCTGGATCGGCAGCGACTGGGTGGGCTATTCCGGGATGTCAGTCGATGCGGAGTATCAGGCTCTGCATGACCACGTCGCGAACCTGGGACCTGGCTCAGCAGCTCTGGTCGCCACCGGCTGGCACGCGCGAGACGCCAACGGCGTCCGCCGTTACCACGCGGACGGAACCCCTGTCATCGAAGAAGGCCACGCCACCGTCGTCGTCTTCCCACCCGGAGCATCGGGACCGGTGTGGTGGGATCCTCAATCTGGTGAAACATCTGACACGCCCCCAGCATCGCTGACCGCTGAAGCCGCGGCGATGTGGTGCATTCCGATCGACGCGAATGGAGGTCCGCTCAATGGCGGAACCAGTACCTACCCGGGAGCAAGCCCGACAGTTGCTGGCCCGAGTATTCGGCCCGAGCACGGCGTTCAGCATCCTGGAGAGCAACCACGGCTGGATATGTCGCGAGATGCGCCCGCAGGAGACTCGACCACGGACAGGCCCACCGACGAATCTGGGCATGGGGAGTTACGTGGTCAACAAGCACACGGGAGTGATCACGGCCCACTCGAGCATGGGATTGGAGGCGATCGGCAAGGAGTTCGACCAGACGACCGAAGCAGGCCTCCCGCCTCAGGGCTATCAGGTATATCCGAAACAACGCCGGATTCACCTGACCCGCGTCTTCGAGGACCCGAATACGATCATCTATCGAGTGCACCTGACGTTCCTGGCGAATCCGGACAGCCCGGGGATCACCCAGGACGTCGAGATCACCAAGAACCCGATCCGACACCGGCCGACGGACCGAGTATCGGGAGTAGCGACGTCATGGGCTTACGCCCAGAGCCGCAGCACGGGGACATGGCCGGCGGAGGGCACGATCGAGCAATAGCCGACCACGACGACACCACAGCGACCGAGTCCGCGCCGGAGCCGATGTCGCCTTCGCCGAGCGCCATCGACCAATCCGGTGGTGCGATCCGTCCACGCGACATCTTCGACACTCCGGCCCAGGACGCCTGGGCGGAAACCGTCTACGAGCAGGTCCGGGCAACCGACAACGACGTCGACGCTATGGCCGAGAACCTGGCCGACACCGCCCGGCCGGACGGGACCCGTGGCTACTCCCGCGACGAGATCGCACAGGTGAAGAACCACCTGTTCCGCAGCGAACACCCGCTCGCGGTCTATGACGACGACGGCAACACCGTCGGTGTCGAGATGCGGCGATACGATGCGAGCGCGGACATCGCGGAAGCGTGGATGCGGCTGTCGAATGGCACCGCACGACCCGAGGACATGGTCCTCCTCGAACACGAACTGGCCGAGGCCGCCTACTACGCGGCACACCCAGGCGCGTCGTACCGCGAGGCACACGACCACGCCAACACGCATTTCAACTGGGAATCGAATATCCCACCGCGGACCGGGGAGAACATCGAGGAGTGGAAGACTAGACATGGCGATCAATCTGCTGTTCCGGCTCAAGACGGAGACCGAACAGGACGTGACATACCAGTTCGGCAACCCGGGCCGACTGAATCGCGAGCTGACGATCCGCAAGTCGGACTACACGGTGACCGTGGCGGACGGGAGGACGGACCAGCTGGCGATCCTCACCGCGGGCAAGGCGATGAGCCGCCACAAGCAGGACGGAACCTGGATGAAGTCGGGCAGCGTCCAGGCTTAGATTCGCCGCGGCAGTCCGGCGGCGAACGCTGGGTGCCACCGCAAGCCGGCGAATTCGACCGCAGCTCGAGCGAAAGCGCATCCTCCGGTCACAGCGTGGTCGCCGCCGGTGGAAACCCAGGTGGCACAGTTCCGCAACCGACGCCGACAGATGCCCCAGCGAACACCCCGGGCTCGATTCCCAGCTCGACGGGCATCACCGCAGCGCAGGTCGGCCCGCACTCTCCGCCACCGACGCCCCAGCAACTCCACAACGCGAACCGCTCACGCGATGCTCGCGACAGCCTCCGCAGTCAGCGGCCGGACGGAGGCACGCAGCTGGTCACCGATCCCAGCGGCCGCCGCCGCTTCACTTGGCAGCGACACACCACGGCCCTCGGCGTTCCGGTATCCGTACTGCGCATCGGCCTCCACCTCACCGGCGCGCCCAACCTCGACCCCGCCGCTGTCACTGCCCTGCTCCAACGCGCCCAGCTCGCCACCGACCTACATTTCAACAGCGGCTTCCAGCTACCCAACGGCGATTGGGTGATGGTCGATCTCGTCCCGCTGACGGATCCGTCCGCCGCGGAAATGCACATGCGGGTCGACGACTGGGGCCGGCCTGGCGCAACACATCCGAACGCCGAACTGCCTCCGCTGACGGCCCAACTCCGCGAGCAACTCGGGTTGGACCCGAACAGCGACCAGATGTCTGTCGTGGATCTGCATCGACTAGGTGCCGCGGTGGATCGCGCCACGTTCACCCCGCCGCCACCGCCCTGGCTCGCAAACCCGTCCCACCACACCGAACCCACACCACCCCACGCGACCTCGCTGCCGACCCGACACCAGGCTCTGCCCGCTGACCCTGACAACCGTGGACAGCTCCCAATTCCACCCCACCGCGACTTCCGCGCACCCGAATCCAATCCACCACCGCAGCTGGATGGTCAGCGCCCGCACGATCCGCGTGACTTCCGTGCACCGGAGTCCCTGCCGCCCCTGATGCCGCGGTCTGCTCTGCCACGCGACATCAGTCCGGCGCCTGCGCGCCGTACGACACAACAGTCGGGCGGTTTCCTCCGACGCATGGTCCGCAGGCTCTTCGGAACTCAGCCGCGAAACGTACCGGCACAACCCACGGTTCAGCGCGGGCAACAGCCGGCCGCTCAGCCGATTCAACGCGCAGCACTCGGGCCCGATCGGCGGCCACCGGCAGTTCTGCCGCCATCATCTGATACGCGCGGTTTGCAGCAGCCGCATCAACCGCAGGACTTCACGGATCTGCCATACAATACCGGCCCGCCCTACGCCACTCAGGAAATGAGCCCCGCATATCGTGGTGAGCATGAAGAGGTCAACCCCGTTTGGGAATACCCGCTGTGCGTCGAATATCTCGACGAAAGTGCGCGCCAAAGTTACAGACTCTTCGTTATCGATGGAGAGCTCTGGACCGCCGGTGGTGTCCGGTTCGACACCAGATCCGGCACTACGGCGAGAGGGGAGGGGCGTGCGGTGTTCGTCATGGACGAGCAAGGCAATCTCTACGCCTCGACGTATCATGAACGCGGAATGTTTCACCACTCCAGCTTTCTGTCCGGTGGAAATGTCGCCGCAGCGGGAGAACTCATTGTCATCGACGGAGTACTCCAACTGTTGACAGATTCGAGCGGACACTATCGACCTGCTCGTGGACACACGATGCAAGCCATCAATCAGCTCCGGAGCATGGGTATCCCGATCACACCCGGGCAAGTCAGGTTCGAGGCACCACCGCAATGAAGGGCAACAATGTGAGTTACTGGCGTCCTGTCGTGAATACGATCCTGTACTCGATCCAGTTCGAGCGCGCTCTCGACGACCGTGTCGTCGACAGGATCGCGCACACCCTCGTGACACAGCCACTTGCCACGCTCGTGCCGGAAGACGAGTACGGCGCCCTGGTCGAGGGTATCGCGACCCGGGAACCTATCCCGACACTCATACAGTTGCCACATCCGGAAGCAGAACTGCGAGAATTCTTGGGCCGCGTGGTCGCGCGTATGGACGAAATGCGCCCTTGGCCGACGTTGCCATATCTCCGAATGCCCAAGGACAGCGTGTCGATTTTCGAGAATGCGGCACCGATCGCACGCATCTCAGCGAGTGTGGGGGATATCCAGGGCAGGATATCCCGTGCGTTCTATTCGGGAACCGAATATGGGACCTTCATCCCACTGAAGATGGCATCTGGCAGAGTGGTCGGAATGTTCACGCCCTTTTGGAGTGATAGCGACGATATCGTGCTTGTCGATGCGACGCACGACCCCGATCCACACGCTGCAATCACTGAACTACTGTCCGTGACGCGCATCGACCCCGCAACCGTCACCCGCCTGACCGCCGATGATCTGGAACCATTTTCCGATAAGTATGCAACGACACCGATTCATGATAATTTCCGAGGCGAGCACCTACCTGGTAATTCCGTCTGGGGTGGCACGCAAGTCGCATATCTGACCCCCGAAGAGCGGGAAAGGTACCGTCTTACGGCCTACAACGGATTGCTCATCGATGCTCGAGGACAACTGCTCGATACCAGTAATGCGCGCACCCTTTGGTCTCCAGCAGGCGGGCGAGCGATTTTCGTGATGGACAGCAACGGAGTCCTCTACTCATCACCGAACCATGTGCTGGGCGAGTTTCACCATTCGAGCTTCCTCGCGGGCGAGCCGGCCGCGGGCGCGGGCGAGATCGAAGCACGATACGGCCAGGTTCGCCTGATCAGCGACCACAGCAGCCACTACCGCCCGGCACGGCGATTCACCGAGCAGGTCGTGGACAGCCTCGCCCGGCAGGGAGTTCGGGTCGACGACCTGGTGGTCGAGTACCACTCCCCCACCTGACCGGCCCTGAATCGGACAAGATCTTCGGATTGGGCGACGCCGGGCGGCAGCTCGAAGCCGAGATCGCGGACCTGACGCGGGCGTTGGGAGAGGCGTATCTGTGGCGCGGGTGTGGAAGAAGACCGCGCAGGGCCGGCTGGGCCCTTCGAGGACCCCGAGATGATCCGCGTCGAGGCGGGCACGGGCGACCACGAGGTTCTGTGCGGTGGTGCCCGAATGGACCTGGCGCCGTACGAAGGCCCGCGCCCGAGTGGGACTCGACAAATCGGACCGCGGCCTCGGCAGGTACGCGAGAAGGCCCGCGAGGGCGTGGCCCGGCACGCGTTGGCTTATCCGGCGTGGGGACACCGCAAGGCGTGGGCGATGTACCGCTACGACGGGCACCGAGTGTCGCAGGCCACGGTGTCGCGGAGCCTTCGCGACGAGGGCTTGTTGCTGCCGGCGGCGTATCAGCGTGGAGCGCCGCCCAGCTCGCCACCCGCCGCAAGGCCGCATTCGCTGACGAGCCGAACGGCCCGATCAGGTGTGGCAGTTGGATTTCAGCGAGTTCGAGACCATGACCGGCGGGGCGTGGATCGCCGGATGCCGGGACTACTAGTCGAATTATGAGTATCCCTGGCATGCGTCGCCGACGGCGAACCAGCACGACGCGATCACCGCGATCGAGCTCGCCCTGGCTGACTACGAGCAGACGTTGGGACACCCGCTGTGCGCGACGGCCGACCGTGACGCCAGGGGCACCCTGGTGCCCCTGGTGACGATCGTGACCGACAACGGCGGCCCGTTCCGGTCGTTCCGGTTCGAGGCGTTCATTACCGCACACCCCGAACTGCGGCACGTCCGCCTGGAACCAGCCGGGCGAGGTCCACCGCGAGGCCTGGTCGACCCGCCGGATCCCCAAATTTCCCGAGACCGAAATCCTGCCAACTACTTGACGTGGGACACCTCCGAGGTCTGGGGAACCGATCGGGGGTGGGGTGCGTCTAAGTTTGGTGGTGGCGGGTGGCTGCCGTGGCGACCGGGTAGGAGTGCTGTGCGAAGCGTGATGGTGATGCGGGCTGTGGTGTGTGGTGTCGTTTCGATGGCGGCGCTGGTCGGGTGTGGGGAAACGACCGAGGGCGTGGGCAGTCCCACGGCGTCCAAGGCAGCCGGCGACATCTTCAATCCGTGTCGGGGGGCGTTGTCTGACGAGGCGTTGCGGAGTGCGGGGCTCGATCCGGCGACGAAACTGGTCACTACCGATCCACCGTCCGGCGCGTCCACGTGGCGGATCTGCGACTGGGCGCCGACCGATGAGCGATACGGTTCGGGCCGCCGCATGATCGGTGTCGGCTCGACGAGCCACACTGTCGACGAAGCGCGCAAGAAAGAGGGGGTCACCGTCATCCGGGAGACAACCGTCAATTCCCGCCGCGGACTCATCTCGAAAGAAAACAGCACGCCGGACATCTGCTACGTATCGTTCGAAGCCAAGCAGGGCATGTTCGAAGTCACCGCAGCCTGGCTGAGCACTGAGGGGCCGCGAGGTGGTGATCTCTGCGAGATGGCCGAGAAGTACGCGGTTGCGCTCGAGCCGAATCTGCCGCAGTAGCAACGGGGGAGGGAACAAGATGACGCAGGATCACGCCGCATACTGGCGCACCATGAAGCAGCAGGCCATCAATGGCGAGTTCAGGATCGAAGAGGACCTCGGTCAGGCCATAGCCGACGTCGCGAACCAATACGTGATGGAACTCGAAGCGCAGAAGCTCGTCGCGAGCAAGCTCGACCGCCTCACCGGTTGGGGTGGACTGCCCTCGGCTATCGCTCTTCAGAACAAACTCCAGGCCAAAGCTGTCGGCGACGAGTCCGCAGTCAAACGACTCGAAGCGCACATCGCCATCGCCCGTGATCAACGCGACACCTTCCTGGCCGCCATCGGCAAACTGCAAGCAGTCGACCAGCAGACCGCCGGCGCCCTCGGCACCACAGAGGCGGGGATCTGATGGGATTCTGGGATGGCATGGGGACGTTCGGCGAATTCCTGGGCCACGTGGGCACTCTCGGCATCTTCAAGATCATGGACAACGACGACCGAGCCGACGCGTTCGACAGGCAGGACCAGGAGGGCCGGGAGACTTGGGAGGGTGACCGGACCATCATCACCGACGAATGGTCGCGGCTGGCCGCCAATGCCGGTCTGGCGATGGACGGGCCGAAGGTCACCCCGGAACCGTTCAGTACCTGGACCCACCAGCAGATCTGGGAAGCGCTGAACGGTCCGGACGGTGCCTCCGGCGTCGATGCCGCCGCGGTGAATGCCGGGGCTGACGGCTGGCGGCGGCTGACGACGGGAACCGAGACCGCGGTGACCAACTACCGTACGAGTTTCGAGCGGGTGCTGTCGGAGAAGTGGTCGGGGCAATCGGGAAACGCGGCGATCGACGCGATCAAGAGCTACGCGACCGACGCGACCAAGCTGCCCACCGCTTTCCAGATGGTCGCGAATGGTATCGACCATATGGAAGGGCTTCTCGGACAGGCGAAGATCGCGATTCCGAAACCGGAGAAGGTCGAGTGGATCGATGAAATGATCAGCCACATTCCCGGCAACGGTGTCGTCAAGGCGCAGAAGCATCGCGTCACCGAGGCGCAGGAAGACGCCCGGCTCTTCATGATCGGCACGTACCAGCCCGGTTCGATCACCGTCGACAGTCGGACTCCGGTTCTGCCACAGCCGGTGAACACTCTCGGCGCCACCGATGACGACGGCACCGGTGGCCGCGACAACGACGGCGGCGGCAATGGGAACAACAACGGCGGCAACGGCAATGGCGGCACGCCCGGAACGACGAATCCCGCTGCCACCGATGAGGATCCGACCGAGTCGACGCCGCAGACCACGGATTCCGCCGACGATCAGGACGACAGCTCCGACGACGACTCGACCGAACCCAGCAGCACTGATCCGACGGCGACCAACCCGGCGGCCACGACGCCCACCGGGACCGGCCAGCCGACGGGTGACAAGCCGGCCGGAACCGGTGGTGGCTCCCCTGGCTCCGGCTCGCCCGGCGGCGGGATCGCCGGGGGTCCGACCGCGCCCGGTGCCGGTCGCAGCGTGTCGGGTTCACCGGTCGGTGCGAACCCGGCCGGGTCGGGCGCCCGCGCGGCGGTGGGGGGTGCCACGGGTGCGCGTGGCATAAGCGGCATGCCCGGCATGATGGGCGGCGGGCGTGGCGCCAACGGCAAGGACGACGAGAACGAGCACACCACTCCCGATTACCTCGTCCAGGACCGGGAGAGCGAACTCATCGGGCAGCTGCCGCCGACACTTCCGCCGGGCGGGGTGATCGGCGCGTGAACTGGCGCCAAGCGCTGTCGGACGGCGAAACGGCGCGGCGCGGGCAAGTACCCGTCGGCCGCTGGGTGCTCGACCCGCACACGTTCGCCATCGGACTCGAAGCCCACGGCAGGGACCGGCTGCCCTACCCGCTGACCTTTCAGCCCGAGTTCGCGGAAACCATCGAGATCCACAACGAGCGGCGCCAAGCCGCCGGACGCAGGCTGCGGCAGGTTTACGACGAAGGTCTGCACAAGGTGTTCGGTGCGCTGCTCGAACCTCAGGTACGCGTCGAGATCGAGGGCTTGCACGGGCACGGTCAGACCGAGGTCGTACGCGTGTTCGCCGGGATCATCGAAGACCATGCAGCATTGGCGGTCCAGGCTCCTGGCCCCACCCGCGACCAAGGCGGCGACCTCACCTTGAGCGTCGTGCCGCTGGCCGACCTCGCCGCTGAGATCGTCACGAGACTCCCGCACGCGCAAGGCGGAACGACACCGCGCTTCCAAGGACGCCGCAGCGATCTCGACGCCGCCACGTATGCACGGCATCCCACCCGCCTGTCCCCCGTCGAGCAGACGCAGCGATTCTTCCGCCGTCCACGTATCGGCACCGGCGAGATCACCGTCTACCCCGGCTACCAGGTGGATTCCCGACCGACCTCCGACGGCAAAGCCTTCCTCTGGCTGGACTACCCGGACGACGGTCGCTATCTGATCCAGCATCACGACGCCGACAACTTCACCGTCATCCCTGGCCCACCCGCCGAACTGACACATCGGCTTGCCAAGCACATCGCTATGTTCACCGACCAGTTGGCGCGGACGCGCTGATGGTCATCCAACCGGCCTGTGGATCAGATTCGGAACCGGCCGTGGAATGTTAGTCGACGAGCCGCCGAAGAGGGGTAGCCGGCCAACGGCGGCTACCCCTCGTTCGGGTGGGGCGGGGGTTTCGACCGTCCCGCCCGGATGAATTACAGCGATCCACCTCCGCCGATCACCCACGGGTTGAAGGTGCAGGTGAGGTTGGGGTTTTGGATGGGGTCGAGGGCGCGCAGGGCGATGGAGAGGGCGCGCGGCGAGTACATCATCGTCAGATGGTCGGAGACGTCCTGTTCGCAGCCGTCCTGAAGGGTGATGTTGTTGACGGTGGCGCCGGGGCCCTGGTCGAGGAAGGTCAGCTCGTAGGGGTTGGTGACCTCGTCGTATCTGGTCGCGACGACGGTGTAGTCGACGCCGGGGACGGTGTCGCCGTTCGCGTTGAGCTGCTTGACGAAATCGGAGCCGACGGTCTGCTGGATGCCCGCGTGGCCGACGAAGATCTCGATGGGGCCGAGTATGTCGATGCCCAGGTTGTTGATCATGCGGCCGAGGGCACCGATGCCGTCGAGGCTGGTGCCGTGGTGGGTCGCGCCGTAGGTGATGAGGTTCTTCACCTTCGCCGCGCCACCCTCGTACTTGGTGTACCAGTTGGCCATCGAGCCGCCCTGGGAGTGGGCGATGATGTCGACTTCCTCGGCGCCGGTCGCCGCGAGCACGCGGTCGACGAACGCCGCGGTCTGCTTGGCCGAGTCCTGGATGTAGCCGGTGCCCATGACGCCGGGGATGAACGAACCGAGGCCGCCGCCCTCGAGCATGTTGGAGCGGCCGTAGTTGAAGGTGAACGTGCAGAAGCCCGCGTCCTTGATCGGCTGACCCATGTAGGCGTAGCCGTTGTAGGCGTTCATCCAGGTGCCGTGCAGCAGCACCACCGGGCGGGGGTGCTCGGCGGTCGGCTTGCAGTTCCAGTCGTTGGTGCCGGGGGCCGCCGCGTCGTTGTTGAGCAAGCCGTAGCCGAACGCCGCCAGGAACGAGGTCGAGGCGGGGCCGGGCGCGCCCGGGTCGGACGAGTAGCCGCCGGAGGAGCCCGAGCTGGAGCCGGAGCCGCCGTAGCAGTCGCCCGAGCCGTTGCCGGAGCCGGCGCCGCTGCCCGAGGTGCACGCCGAACCGGTGCCGCCGAGCCCGCCGTCCGTGCCCCAGGCGACCTGGCGGCCCGCGCGGATGATGTCGGCGAGCGCCTGTTCGGTGGGCGCGGCCTGCGGGCCAGCCGCCGCCCCCGCCCCGGTGAGGGCGACAGCGAGTGCGCTGACGCCCGTGAGTATCGCCGCACACACCGATCGTGTGCGACCACGGGATATGGTCATACAATTCTGCCTTTCGCCTGCGGTCACGAATCGACCCGTGAGCCGCACCGACGATAAGTCGGCAAATTCGTCGGCGAATTCTCTTGTCGCGCAGTCTTGTAGACCTCACCAAGGTCCTGACCAGGGCCCATGGCCGGACACAGGAATATCGACGGTCGAATCATCGGCCGGAATTCCCGGAACAGTTATCGGCAACATCGAATTGCGGAATTCACTGTGAAGGAGCACCACCGATTCGAGAGGTCGGCCGTCAGCTCGGTTCGAGGTGGCCGTTGACGATGATCAGTGGGGGTGTCGGGCGCGATGTAGCGCAAGGGTCCGTAGTGGATCAGGGGCTGCGGGTGGAACCACTCCACCCGGCCGCACGGCGGAAGCCTACCGCGCAACCTCACCTCGAAGCATATATGCTATCATGCACATATGCCCCTCAAGCGGACGATGGTCTACGCCGAAGCCGATGACCTGGCGGTCATCAAAGACGCCGCTTCGCGCTCTGACGCGAGCGAAGCGGAGATCATCCGTGAGGCGATCCATCTGGCCGCGATGCGTTTGCGGCGCCGGTCCGAGCCGCTGCGACTACGGCGCTTCGCCAGTGGCGACCCCACGCTCGCCGCCAGAACTGAGGAGATTCTCGCCGAAGACGGCGTTGCGTGACCGGAACCGGGATCGTCATCGCTGACACGTCCGGACTGATCGCCGCCTTCGACACGTCCGCTCCCGAGAGCGACGCGGCGTTCGCGGCCCTCGAGCGCGCGGGGCTCGTTGTGCTGTCGCCGCTGGCCCTGGCGGAGCTCGATCACGTGGGGAAACGGGAACTCGGCCGCGCCCGTGCTCAGTCGATGATCGAGGATCTCAATGCCCAGGTCCGCCTCGGCGCGTTCGAGATCGCCGTGATCACCGCGGACATCCTCGACCAGGCGAACGCTGTGCGCACGCTGTACCCTGCGCTGAATCTCGACCTCGCCGATGCGGTGTGCGTCGCGTTGGCGGCGGAGTACGAGACCGATGCCGTGCTCACACTCGACCATCGCGACTTCCGCGCGCTGACGCCGTTGACAGCGCACCGCGCGTTTCGGGTGCTCCCGGCAGATCTCTGATCCGCGGGGAGCAGCGCGCTATTTCCCGCGCAGGCCGAAGGGGTTGCCGTCTTTGTCGGCGAGGACGCAGATGCGCAGGTCGGGGGCCACGGTGCGTGGGGGCGACTGTTCGGTGGCGCCCGCGGCGAGGAGGGCGGAGCGGGTGGCGTCGAGGTCGTCGACGTCGGTCATGGCGACGGGACCGCCTTCGCCCTGGGGGTTGAGGCTGATCTCGAAGCCGTTGACGTTGAAACCGACGTAGTAGGGCTGGTCGGTGTGGGGCTCGCCGTAGAGGGCGGTGTAGATCTTCTTGGCGGCGTCCAGGTCGGTGACCGGGATGACGACCGCGCCGACGGTGGGGCTCATCTGTACGTCCTTCCGAAAGACAGCGGACTGGCTCGGGCGGAGATCTGACGATGTTCCACGGGTCAGCGTAATCACCGGCGGTGCCGAACGCGGGCGGTCGGACCACCCGCGTTCGACCCTGTTCAGTGCTCGATCGCGGCGGCGAGGGCGGTGAGCGCCGTGGTCCACAGGTCCGCGAGGCGCTCCGCCTGCTGCTCGGTGAACAGGGCGGTGCTCCAGCGGAAGTTGGTGGTCAGGGCCGGGCCGTCGGGGGTGGTGCCGATGCCGGCGATGACGTCGAGCGCGTACCGGAGCGGGAGGTCGGGTTCGGGGTCGAGCGGCAGGGCCTCGTTGCGGGGGCCGACCAGCAGCGACCACGCGTCGCCCTCGGTGCCGGAGAGGTCGATGCGGCCCAGGTAGTTGAACTCGACCTGGGGTTCGGCGGCACGCAGTTCATTGACCCGGTCGACGTACCGGAGCAGCCCGTAGTCGAGCCCCTGGTTGGGGATCTCCCGCAGATGGGTGGACACGCTGTCCAGGAGCGAACGCGCGGCGGCCGGATCCGCTTGCGCGCCCGCCACATCCACCGCATCGGCGCCGACGCCGAGGCGCACCGGGAACACGCTGGTGAACCAGCCGAGGGTGTTGGCGGTGTCGGTGCCGAGTTCGGCGTCGGCGCGGCCGTGCCCTTCCAGCGCGATCAAAGCGCCTGCGGCTGGGTCGTTTCCGTTGTCGGCGTGGACCGAGGCCATGGTCATGGTGAGGGCGGTGAGCAGGAGCTCGCGCACGCCCTCGTCCTTGCCGAGCCGGCCCAGCAGGCGTTCGGTCAGCGCCACCGGGGTGAGGACCGAGCGCACCCGCAGGGTGGACCAGGTGTCGGTGGCCGGCGCGGGGTGACGCGACCCGAGCGCGGCGTCGGGCGCCCCCACCTGGGCGGTCCAGTAGTCGCGCTGGGCGAGCACCTCGGGCTCGCTCGCCCGCTGCCACATGGCTTCCGACCACTGCCGGTAGGAAGTGAACTCGGGCAGCATCTTCGGGGTGACGCCGGACTGGATCTGCTGCCAGGCGGCGGCGAGCCCGTCGATCATGATGTGCCAGGAGACGACATCGACCGCGAGATGGTGGATCGCGAGCAGCAGGACATCGCCGTCGCCTTCGGAATCGGCGAACCACACCGCGCGGACCATCGCACCCGCCCGCGGGTCGATGTCGTCGTTGGCGATCCGCGCGAATCGGGTGATGGCCGTGTCGAGTTCGGCACCGGCGAGCCCGCGCGGAGCGTCGATGACGACATCGGCGGCCCGCACCACACCGGGTGCGCGGGTGACCAGGCGCGGTCCGTCGGCGGTGTCGGTGAGCACGGCGCGCAGGGTGTCGTGCGCGTCGAGCAGGGCCTGGAGGGTGGCTTCCAGTCCGGCGCGGTCGATCCCGGCGGGCAGGCGCAGCAGCGCGCTCTGGGTGAAGCGGCGGTAGTTGCCGTACTCGTACATCCAGGAGACGACCGGCAGCGGCGGAACGACGCCGTAGTCGTCGTCGGACTTCGCGGAGGTGACCGGTGATTCGTCGATCGCGGCGGCCAGTTCACGAATCGTGGGGCAGGCGAGCACCATGCGCGGGTTCAGCGCCAGACCACGGCGGCGGGCCTTGTTGACCAGCGAGATCGCGACGATGCTGTCGACGCCGAGTTCGTAGAAGTCGGCGTCGACGCCGGGGGCGCGGCCGTCGAACAGTTCGGCGAAGACCTCGCTGAGCGCGATCTCGGTCGGGGTCTCGGCGGCGGCGTCGCCTTCGGCCGCGGCGAGGGTCTGTTCGGCGAGCTCGAGCAGCGCGTGCCCGTCGAGCTTGCCGTTGACGTTCACCGGGAGCTGCTCGAGCACCACGATGCGCGCCGGAATCATGTACGCGGGCAGGCGCTGCGCCAGATCGGCGCGCACCCGGCTCACGACCACCGCGCGCCCGGCCTTGCCGACGACGAAGCCGACCAGCGAGGCACCACCCGCGCGGCGCACCACGGTCACCGCGGCGGTGTCGATCTCGGCGGAGCGGCGCAGCGCGGTCTCGATCTCGCCGACCTCGATGCGATAGCCGCGCACCTTGACCTGCGCGTCGGCGCGACCGAGGTAGCCGAAGCGGCCGCCGGGGAGCCTGCGCACGAGGTCGCCGGTGCGGTACATGCGCTGTCCGGGGCGGTGCGGGTCGGCGCAGAAGCGGTCGGCGGTGATGCCCGGTTTGCCCAGGTAGCCGCGGGCCAGCTGCACGCCGGAGAGGTAGAGCTCGCCGACGATGCCCGGCGGCACCGGCCGCAGGCGGGAGTCGAGCACGTAGCCGACCATGCCGCCGTTGGCGGTGCCGATGGTCGGGATCTCCGAGGTGGCGACGGGCGCGACGACCGCTTCGACGGTGGCCTCGGTGGGGCCGTAGCAGTTGTGGACGGCGGTCCCCGGCAGGGCGCGCAGCCGCGCCCACAGCGCGGTGTCGATGGCCTCGCCGCCGAGCGCGAGCACCGGGAGTTCGCGGTCGAGCAGGCCCGCCGCCGCCAGCTGCGCCAGCATGGAGGGGGTGGTGTCGATCATGTCGATGTCGAAATCAGCCATGCCCGAGACGATTCGGTGCGCGTCACGCATCTCGTCGGCGTCGAACAGGTGCAGGGCCTGCCCGGCGAAGAGACCGACCATCGGCTGCCAGGACGCGTCGAAACCGAGCGACCACGCGTGCGCGATCCGCAGCGGGCGGCCGAGTTTCGCCATGGCGGGACGGTAGAAACGCGCGAGGTGGTCGGCGAAGTAGCCGGCCAGCGCGGCATTCGTGCCGACGACACCCTTCGGTTCGCCGGTGGAGCCGGAGGTGAAGATGATGTAGGCGCTGTGCTCGAGTTCGCGGCGCACCGCGGGCGCCTGCGCGGGACGTGCGGCGATGCGGTCGATGACGGCAGGGTCGTCGAGCGCGAGCGCGGGGGCGGCGTCGGCGAGCAGGGCGCGGTCACCCTCGCGCAGGACGGCCAGCACCGGATTCGACTGGCGCAGAATCGAAGCGATGCGCTCGGCTGGAAGCGTGATGTCGACCGGAACGTAGGCGGCACCGGCGGCGAAGGTGGCCAGGATGGCGACGATCGAGGCCGTCTCGCGCGGGAGCATCAGGGCGACAACGGTTTCCGGGCTGACTCCGTGCGCGGCGAACTCCCCCGCCAGGCGGCACGCCCTGGCATGGAGTTCCGCGTAGGTGAGGACCTCACCGGCCGTGGTGGTGAGCGCGATCGCGTCCGGCGCCTCGGCGGCCTGGCGGGCGAACAGCTCCCACGGCGTCTCGGTCGGCGCCGAGGCCAGGTCGGTGGCGGCGGCGCGGAGTTCGGCGTGCTCGTCGGCGGTGAGCAGGTCGATCGCGTCGAGGGTGGCGGCGGCGTCGAGATCGGGCAGCGCGCGCAGGACGGACACCAGGCGCTGCCCCAGGTCGGCGGGGTCGAGGTGGCCCAGCAACGCGGGCAGCGCCTCGACGAGCACGAGCAGTTCGCCCTCGCTCAGGTGCGAGACGACGGTGAGCGGATAGTGGGCGAGGCTCTCCATCTCGATCGGCCGGAACTGGGCGCCGTCGGGGGTGGTGACGGTCTGGATCGCGTCGTCGATCGGGGCGTTCTCGAACACGAACAGGGTGTCGAAGAGGGCACCGTGCCCGGCGGCGCGTTGCAGCGTCGACAGGCTCAGGTAGCCGATGTCGCGCATGGCCGACGAATCCCGTTGCAGGCGCGCGCATTGCGCGACGACGGGTTCGGCGGGGTCGAGGCGGTGCACGACGGGCACGGTGTTGATGAACAGGCCGACCATGCCCTCCACCCCGGCGAGCTTCTCGGGGCGGCCGGAGATGGTGGTGCCGTACACGACGTCGCGGCGATCGGTGATCCGGCCGAGCAGCAGCGTCCAGGCGAATTGCACGGCGGTGTTGAGCGTCATGCCGTTCGCGCGGGCCCACTGCCGCAGCCGCTCGGTCTCGCCGGCGGACAGGCGCAGTCGCGTGGTCTCCGGCACCGCGGAGCCGGTCGAGCCCGCGCCGTCGGCGAGGACCAGCGGCGCGCTGACCTGGCTCAGATACTCGGCCCAGCGGCGGGCCGCGGCATCGTGATCCTGGGCGCCGAGCCAGCCGATGTAGTCGCGGTACGGGCGCGGAGCGGGCAGCCCGTCGAGGCGCCCGCCCGCCCGGTAGACCGCCAGCAGTTCGGTGAAGAACACCGCGACCGCCCAGCCGTCCATGAGGATGTGGTGCGCGGTGAGGATCATCCGCTTGCGCGGCGCGGGCGCGTCGATGACGTCGAGCAGCAGCACCCGCAGCGCGGGCCCACGGCTCAGCGCGAACGGCACGCGCCGCTCGGACTCGGCGATCGCGGCGAATTCCGAAGAACTGGCGGCGCGCTCGGTCCACGGCAGTTCCGCCGTGGACGGGATGATCTGCACCGGCTTGGGCACATCGGTGTCCCAGAACGCGGCCCGCAGGTTCGGGTGCCGGTCCAGCATCGCCTGCGCGCTGCGGCGCAGCAGGTCGGCGTCGAGCGGGCCGTCGATGTCCACCACGAATTGCATGGTGTACAGGTCGATCTCGGAACCGGCCAGCCGCGAGAGGGAGAACAGCCCTTCCTGCAGCGGACTCAGCGCGAGTACGTCTTCGATCTGCGGCGCACTCATGCTGCGTCCTCTCGTAGCTGGGTGGTGCTCATCGCTGCGCGGACCAGGCGGCCGTCAGCGCGGACAGCGCGTCGGCCTCCAGACCCGACGCGCTCATCGGCGCGTGCGAGACCTGTTCGGGCTCTTCGGTGCTCGGCTGCTCCGCGGGCGCGGCGGCGTCCACCGCGGCCGCCAGTTCGGTGATCGTCGCGCACTCGAACACCAGCTGCGGGGTCAGCGGCAGGCCGAGTTCGGCGGCGCGAGCCGACCACTGGATGGAGATGACGCTGTCGCCGCCGAGGGCGAAGAAGTTGTCCGCGCCGACGACGTCGTCGATCTCGAGCAGTTCCTCGATGAGCGTGATCAGGGTCCGCTCGGTGTCCGAGTCCGCCGTCGCCGCACTCGCGACCGAGACGGCGGCAAGGGGTTCGGGCGCGGTGAGCAGCCGGTCGAGGTCGGCCTGGGGCAGCACCCGCAGGTCGGCGACCGGCAGGTCGGGGGTTTCGGCGAAGGCCCGCAGGGTGGCGGCCAGCGCGTCGGCGACGAGGGCCGCGGTGGCGGGGTCGTAGAGGTCGGCGTTGACGACGACGCGCACGTCCATGCCACCGTCGGTGGTGACGTTCAGGCTCAGGTTCAGATCCAGGAACGAGACGTCGAAGTCGGCAGGCAGCACCGTCACCGTCGACGCGCCCGAGGACGCGAACGGCAGCGTGGCCGGCGCCCAGTCGGCGCCGCGGAAGTGGATCATGCTCTGGAACAGGGGGTTCCGGGAGCGCGAGCGACGCGGGTTGAGGGCTTCGACGAGCCGTTCGATCGGCAGGTCCTGGTGTGCGTTGGCGTCGAGGACGACATCGCGGGCCGCGAGCACGGTGTCGCGCAGGGTCGGCGCGCCCGTGAAGTCGTTGCGCAGCACCACCATGTTGGCGAACAGGCCGATCAGGTTCGTGGTGGCCGGGTCGGTCCTGGCCGCCACGGGCGTGCCGAGGGTGATGTCGGTGCCGCCGCCGAGGGTGTGCAGGAGGGTCGCCACCGCGGCCTGGCAGACCATGAACTCGGTGGCGCCGCTGCGCATCGCGAGCGATTCCAGGCCCGAGCGCACGCTGACGGGCAACGTGAAGGTGACCACCTCACCGCGCTTGCCGAGCACCGGCGGACGCGGCCGATCGTGGGCGACCGCGATCTCCTCGGGCACTCCGGCCAGCGCCGAACGCCAGTACTCGATCTGGGCCAGCGCGAATTCGCTCGGCGCGGCCTGATCGAACAGCTCGCGCTGCCACAGCGCGTAGTCCGCGAACTGGATCGGCAGCGGCTGCCAGTTCGGCGCCGCGCCGGATTCGCCGCGCGCCCGGTAGGCGGTGGTCAGGTCGTCGAGCAGCACGCCGAAGGACGCGTGGTCGGCGACGATGTGGTGCACCAGCAGCGACAGCACATGGGTCTCGGCGTCGAGCACGAGCAGTTCGGCGCGGATCAGTGGTTCACCGTCGAGGGTGAACGCGTAGTTCGCGATCTCGGCCAGTTCCGCGGACAGCTCGCCGGGCGCGATCTCCCGGATCGGCAGCGGCACCGCGGTGGCGGGGTGCACGACCTGGTAGGGCACGCCGTCCTGCTCGGGGAAGGTGGTGCGCAGGGATTCGTGCCTCGCGACGACGTCGTCGAGCGCCGACCGCAGGGCCGCGATGTCGAGCGCGCCGGTGAAGCGCAGGGCCAGCGGCAGGTTGCCGACCGAGCCAGCGCCTTCCATGCGGTACTGGAACCACATGGCCAGCTGCGAGTAGGACAGCGGGATGCGCTCGCCGCGTGCGCGTCCGCCGATCGCGGGACGCGGAGCTCGCGACAGCGGCTCCACGTTGGCCGCGGTGGCCTCGGCGGCAACTGCTGTCGACCGGTCGGGTTCGGAGGACGGCGCGGCGACCGCACCGGCGTCCATCGAGATCTCCTCGGCCTCGTCGGCGTCCACCGCGTCGAGGTCGATGTCGAATTCGGCCTGGAACCGCGCCACCAGGTCGGCGGCCAGCGCGGCCGGGGTCGGGCTGTCGAAGACCACGCGCACGTCGAGTTCGACGCCGAACTCCGCGCGCACCTGGGCGACCAGCCGGGCGGCGAGCAGCGAGTGGCCGCCGAGCTCGAAGAAGGAGTCCTCGGCGCCGACCTCGTCGAGGCTGAACAGGGCGCCGAACAGCGCGCACATCTTGCGTTCGGTGGCGGTGGCCGGTGCGCGGTGGGTGCGCGCGACGGCCGGGGTCGCGGCGGGCAGCGCCCGCTTGTCGAGCTTGCCGTTGACGGTCAGCGGGATCTCGGGGATCACCGCGAAGGCGCTGGGCACCATGTAATCCGGCAACCCGCCCGCGGCGAAGGCCCGCACCTGTTCCAGGTCGACGGTCTCCTCGGCGGGCACCACGTAGGCGGCCAGCATCGCGCCGACGGCCGGGTCCTCGGTGACGATCACGACGCAGTGGGCCACGGCCGGATGCGCCGCGATCGCGGCCTCCACCTCGCCGAGTTCGATGCGGAAACCGCGCACCTTCACCTGCTCGTCGGCGCGGCCGACGAATTCGAGCTCACCGAAGCTGTTGCGGCGCACCAGATCACCGGAGCGGTAGAGTCGCGCGCCCGGGGTGAACGGGTCGGCCACGAAGCGCTGCGCGCTCAGCGCGGGCCGGTCGAGGTAACCGCGGGCGAGCTGCTCGCCACCCAGGTACAGCTCGCCGACGACGCCGTCGGGCACCAGCTGCAGCGCCTCGTCCAGGACATAGGTGTAGACGTTGCGGTTGGGCAGGCCGATCGGCACCACGCCGGTGCCCTGCGGCCCGTCGACGGGCATGTGCGTGGAGCACACCACCGCCTCGGTCGGGCCGTAGTGGTTGCGCAGCTCGGCGTCGAGGGTGTTGGCGAAGCGGTCGGCGACCTCGCCGGGCAGCGCCTCGCCGCCGACGGGGACCTGGCGCAGGGTGCGCCATTCGCTCACCTCGGGCAGCAGCAGGAAGGTGCTCAGCATGGACGGCACCATGTGCAGCACCGTCACCCGCCGGCGGGTGATGAGGTCGGCGACGTAGCGGATGTCGCGGAAGGCGTTGGGCTTGGGCACGATCAGCTGCGCGCCGACGGTGAGCGTGATGGCGATGTCGACCAGCGAGGCGTCGAAGCTCACCGACGAGGACTGCATCAGCCGGTCCTGCGCGGTCATGTTCCAGTCGGCGGTGAAACAGACGATGTGTTCGGCGATCGCCGCGTGCGGCACCGGCACGCCCTTGGGCTTGCCGGTGGAGCCGGAGGTGTAGATGACGTAGGCGAGGTTCGCGGGCAGCAGGGGGCGCACGCGGTCGGCATCGGTGGGCGCGGACTCGGGCAGCGCGGCGGCGGCCGACTCGGCGTCGACCAGTTCCGGTGCGCCGAGCAGCAAGCGGGGCTTCGCGTCGGCGACGAGGTATTCGATGCGGTCCTCGGGGTAGGCCGGGTCGATCGGCAGGTAGGCGCCGCCCGCCTTCAGCACGGCGAGCACGGCGACGATGAACTCCACCGAGGTGCCAAGGCGCAGGCCGACGAGGTCCTCGGCGCCGATGCCCTGCCCGATCAGCCAGTGCGCCAACCGGTTCGCGCGCGCGTGCAGGGCGCCGTAGGTGAGTTCGACGTCGTCGGAGGCCAGCGCGGTGGCCTCCGGGTCGGCGGCCGCGGCCGCCTCGAGCAGCGTGACCAGGGTGGTCGCTCGCTGGTCCGAGAGCGGGCCGTGCGAGCGTTCCAGCAGTGCGGCGCGGTCGGCGGCGCCGAGCATGTCGAGGTCGGCGAGGCGACGGCTCGGGTCGCGCAGGGCGGCGTCGAGCAGGTTGCCGAAGTGCGCGAGCAGCTGCTCGACGAGCGGCTCGGCGAGCACGTCGGTCTGGTACTCGGCCTCCACGACCGCGGTGCCGTCGGCTTCGAGGACGATGGCCAGCGACAGCGGCACCTGCGCGCTCGCGGCGCCGAGCTCGAGCTGGGTGGAGCGCACGCCGTCGATGGCGAAGCCGTCGGCGCTCTTGCGCACGGAGAAGCCGAGGCGCACCAGCTGGTCCATTCCGTCGCGACCGGCGACGCGGTCCGGATTCGCCTCGCGGACAACGCGATCGATGCCGACGCCGCGCCGGGCGAACGCGCCGGAGCAGGTCTCGCGCACGGCGGCGACCAGGCCGGCGAAGTTTTCGCGCGCGCCGAGCGTGGCGCGCAGCAGCAGGGTGTTGCCGAAGTAGCCGATGAGCTGTTCGGTGCCCGCGGGGCGGTCGGTGACCGGGATGGAGACCAGGAAGTCGTCGGCGGCGGTGTAGCGGTGCACGAGCGCGTCGAAGCCGGCCAGCAGCACCATGAACGGCGTGGCGGCCTGCTCGCGCGCGAACTGCTCGGTGCGGGCGACCAGTTCGGCCGGGAGGCGATGGGTGCGGCGCTGGGCGTGCCGGCCGGGGTTCGCCGCTGCCGAGCCGGGCAGTTCCAGCGGCTCGGGAAGCGGGCGCAGGGCATCGCGCCAGTAGGCGACATCGGCTTCGGCGGGTTCGGCGGTGGAGGCGATCGCGGCGAACTGCACGGTGTCACCGGCGCCGTCGGGATGCGCGGCGGGAACCGACGCCTGGTAGGCGGCGTTCAGCTCGGTGAAGAACACGGCCCAGGAGTCGTCGTCCCAGCAGATGTGGTGGATGGTGAACAGCACCACGTGCTCGTCGGCACCGGTGCGGATCAGCGTGGCCCGCAGCGGGAGCTCGGTGCCCAGGGCGAACGGACGGTCGAAATCGCGGCGGGCCAGCACCTCCACGCGCAGGTCGCGGCCGGATTCGGCGAGGTCGGTGAGGTCGTGGGCGGTCCATGCGGCGCGCGCGTCGGCGGTGAACACCTGGAACGGTTCGCCCTCGGCATCGGTGCCGTAGGTGGTGCGCAGGATGTCGTGGCGGGCGACGACGGTGTCGAACGCGGCGTGCAGGCGGTCGGCGTCGAGCGGACCCGTGAGCCGGTAGGCGACGCAGATGTTGAGGGCGGTGTCGTCGGCGTCGCGGGTCTGCAGGAACCACATGCGGCGCTGGCCGGGGGTGAGCGGGCGCCGCTCCCCCGCGGCGATGCGCGAGACGGCGGTCGCGGCCGGCGTCGCGGCGGCCATGCCGCTGGCGCGCAGCTTCTGCTGGAGCAACTGCTTGCGGCGCTCGGCGACGGACAGGGTGGCTTCGGTGTCTGACATGTTCTTTCGGCCCCTCAGCCCTGGTTGGTGTTCTGTGCCATCAGCAGCACGACATCGTCGAGCGACGCGCCGCCGAGAATCGCCGCGACCGGCAGATCCCGGTCCAGCTCCGCCTTGACCCGCTTGCGGAAGTCCAAGGCCTGCAGAGAATCCAGGCCGAGCGCGACCAGCGGCATGGTGGCGTCGATGGATTCGGTGCTGTCGCCGCCGATCACCTTCAGCAGCTCGGTGCGCATGCGCAGGTCGAGCGGGACGGTGTCGGAACCCGACGGCGCGACCGCCTCGTTCACGGCCGCTCGCTCCGCTTCGACGGCGACTCGCGACGAAGCGGCGGGCCGCGACGTATTCGCCTGCTGCGCGGGCACAGTCGATTCCAGGCCGGTGATCAGGCTCTCCTGGCCGAAGGCGCCGAGTACCTCGCGCAGGAAGTCCCAGTCGGCGGCGATGATCATGCCGTCGCGGATCGGCTCGGCGAGCCCGGCCGCGATCGCGTCGGCGGGGACCATCGGGTACACCCCCGCTTCCTCGACCCGGGCGAACCCGGCGTCGTCGAGCGGACCGGCCACGCTCCACAGCCCCCACTGCAGGCTGGCCGCGGCGATGCCACGGGCGCGGAGGCGGCGGGCCGCGACATCGAGCATCCGGTTGGTGACCGCGTACAGGATCTGGCCACGCCCACCGATGGTCGCGGCCATCGACGAGCACAGCAGGACCCGCGCGTCGGTGGTCAGCGGCACGGTGTCGACGAGGTTGTCCAGGCCGCGCAGCTTGGCGGCGGCCGCGGTGCGCACATCGGCGGCGGTGATCGCGCCGAGTTCGGCGTCGACGTAGTTGACGGCGGCGTGGATCACCAGATCGGCAGGGCGATCGGCGATCTCGGCGCCGAAGGCTTTCGCGGCGTCGGCATCGCTGACATCGCAAGCCCTGACCACGATCTCGGTGTTCCCCAACCGACGCAACCGTGCCAGTTCGCCCGCCAGCTCCTCGGTCTCACCGCTGCGGCTGAGCAGGGTGATCCTGCCCGCGCCCGTCCTTGCCAAGTGCTCGGTGAAGCGCAGGCCCAGCTTGCCGGTGCCGCCGATGATCACGACATGATCGAGATCTGTTCCCAGCGAACCTGTTTCGGCTGCCGCGTCGGGGACCAGGCGCTTGACGAAGAGCTTGCCCGACCGCAACGCCAGCTCGGCCTCTCCAGTGGAGTGCACCGCGCCGACGATCTTGGCGGCCTGGGACACCACGGGCTCGCCGGCGGCGAGATCGAGATGCCGGAAACGAGTGCCGGGGTGTTCGATGCCGACGCTACGGAACCCGGCGGCCACCCCCGACTGGAACAGGCCAGGAAGCGGATCGCTGTCGCGCACGGCCTCGCCGCCGACGGTGATCAGCCAGCACTCGCCACCGGGGCGCAGCGCGGACAGCGCGGCGGCCCAGGGGCGCTCGGCGTAGAACCGGGTGAGCGCGTCGATCGCCTCGCGCACGCCGTCATCGACGCCCACGGGCACCAGGATGATCACCGTGTCGGCGAAACCGGTTCCGGCAGCGGCGTTCTCCCGCGGCATACCCGGCGCGGCGACCGGGTCACCATCCGATCGGGAGCCGATGGCCGAACCGCCACCGGGGCGGGCCGCATCGGCTCGCTGATCGAGCGCGTCCAGCCCCGCCGGACCCAGCGATCGGGCTTCGGCGCCATGGCGGTCGGCCGCCGCGACGAGCGCGGTGGCCTGCTCGGCGCAGTCACCGGTCGGGTCGACGATGAGCAGGCTGCGCGGCGCGGTCAGCGTCCGGCGCTGCAGCGGCGTCCACTCTTCCACCAGCCGTTGCGATTTCGGCGCGTCGACGACGAGTTCGGCCGGTGTCTCGCGCGTGCCGAGGGGCGCCCACAGGCGCTTGGGCGCGGTGATCGTGTGCGGGAAATCGCGCAGCGGCAGCGTCACCGAGTCGTCGACGCGCAGCGCGTCCCACCGGTAACCGAGATCGAGAACGGCGACCTGGGCGAGATTGCGGGTGAACTCGGACAGATCCTCCGCCGTGCGCAGCGAGGTGCCCAGTACGCGGAAGTCACGCGGCGGCAGGCCGGGCCGGGCCGGGACCTGGCTCAGGTTCTCCTGCAGCGCCAGCTGCAGGATCGGGTGCTCGGCGACCTCGATCATCAGGTCGACGCCGTCGCTGCCCGCGTTGACCACGGCGCGGTCGAACCGCACCCGGTTGCGCAGGTTCCAGAACCAGTACTCCTCCTGCTTGAGGTCCGGCGTGATCGGCTCGCCGAGAGTCGCTCCGTAGCAGGGGATCTCAGTGGGCGCGAAGTTCGTAGCGCTCATCTCGTCACCGAGGAAGCCCTCGAAATCGGAGCGCACTTCGGCGACGATCGAGGTGTGCGCGGGGAAGGCCACCCGGATCTCCCTGGCGAACTGGCCGCGCGCGGTGGCCGCCTCGACCAGATCGATGACGGCGCCGCGCTCACCGGAGATGGCGATGATGTGCGGTGAGTTGACGACCGCCAGCTCCGCCCAGCCCGAATGCCGGGCCATCAGCGCTTCCACGCTCTCGCGGTCCATGCCGAACACGGCCATCGAGTAGCCGCGCGGGGAAAGCCGATCCGCGAGCAGGGCGCGGTGGGTCACCGCGAGGACCGAGTCGCGCAGCGTCATCACGCCCGAGACCGCGCCCGCGGCGAGCTCGCCCTGGCTGTGCCCGACGGTCGCGCTCGGTTCGACACCTGCGGCGCGCCAGACGGCGGCCAGGCCGGTCATGTGGAACATCAGCGCGGGCTGCACCTCCCACACCGTGTCCTCGTAC
Organism: Nocardia neocaledoniensis; assembly: GCF_003182135.1. Taxonomy (GTDB): domain Bacteria; phylum Actinomycetota; class Actinomycetes; order Mycobacteriales; family Mycobacteriaceae; genus Nocardia; species Nocardia neocaledoniensis. The sequence continues at coordinate 431,935 of NZ_QGTL01000003.1, forward strand.
TGCCCCTCGTGGCCGAGCAGGTAGTGCAGCGGCTGGGAGTGGCCGAAGCGCTCTTCGTGCAGGGCCGCGCATTCGTCGACGACGGCGCGGTAGGCGGCGGACTGCTGGTAGAACAGCGAGCCCATGCCCGGCCGCTGGCTGCCCTGGCCGGGGAAGACGAACCCGACGCGGCGCGCGCTCGCGGCCACGTCACCGCGCACCACGGACGGGTGGTCGGCATCGGTCGCGATCGCGTCGAGGGCGGCCGACAGCTCGTCGTTACCCGCCGCACCGGCGGCGGCGAGGATCAGCGCGCGGCGGCGGCGCGGCACGCGGGTGCGGAACAGCATGTCCGCCAGGCGTTCCGCGCTCACCTCGGGATGCTCGAGCAGGTAGCCGCGCACGGCGGCGGCCTCGGCGCGCAGCCCGTCGACGCTGTCGGAGGACAGCAGGACGGGGACGCGCCCGTCGGGCAGACGGTACTCAGCCATGGTTGGTCTCCTCCAGCACCGGCAGGCCGACGATGGCGTGCGCGTTGGTTCCCGCGACACCGAACGAGGACACCGCGGCGTAGCGCAGGCCGTCGGCGCGCGGCGCCCAGTCGGTGAGTTTCGCGGCGAGCCGCAGACTGGTCGCGTCCCAGTCGATGTCGGTGGTCGGGTCCTCGGCCCACAGGCTCGGCGCGATCGCGCCGTTGGCGCCGCACAGCAGCACCTTGATCAGCCCGAGCATGCCCGAGGCCGCCTGGGCGTGGCCCGCGTTGGACTTCACCGAGCCGAGCAGCGGGGTGTCGGTACGGTCGACAGCGCCGTAAGTCGCTGCCAGCGCTGTCAATTCGAGCGGATCGCCGACGGCGGTGCCGGTGCCGTGCCCCTCGATGAGGCCGATCGCGCTCGCGTCGATCCCGGCCGCGGCGACGGTGGCCTCGATGAGCCGCTGCTGCGCGGCCGCGCTGGGCACCGCGATCGGCGCGCCCGCGCCGTTGTGGTTGACCCGCGAGCCGAGCAGCTGACCGTAGATCCGGTGACCGAGCGCCTTCGCCCGCGACTCTCGTTCCAGCACAACGACACCGGCGCCCTCGCCCCAGAGCGTTCCTGTCGGATCGGCGGCGTAGGAGCGGCAGTGACCGTCGGTGGCCAGCGCGTTGTTCTTGGAGAACTCGTAGAACGCGCCGGGGGAACCCATCACGCACACGCCGCCGGCCAGTGCCCATTCGCACTCGCCCGCGCGCACGGCCGCGGCCGCCTGATGCACCGCGGTCAGCGAGGACGCGCACGCGGTGTCGACGCTGATCGACGGGCCGATCAGCCCGAGCCCGTGCGAGATCCGGCCCGCCACCGCGCCGAGCGCGGTGCCGGTGGCGCGGTAGCCGCTGTACTCGTTGACCTCGCCGACGCGCGGCCCGTACTCGACCGTCGACACGCCCATCCAGACCCCGGCCGGATCACCGTCGAGCGCACCGGGATTGATGCCCGCGTGCTCGAGCGCGCGCCACGCCACCCGCATGGCCACCCGCTGCTGCGGATCCATGGCCACCGCCTCGCGCGGGGTGATGCCGAAGAACTGGGCGTCGAATTCGGTGGCGCCGTCGAGGAAGCCGCCCGCGTCGCGCACGGGCGCCCAGCCGTCGAGTCTGCCGAGGGCGAACAGTTCGTCGAGCGGCCACTCGCGACCGCGGGGGAAGGGGCCGATGAGTTCGCGGCCGTCGGCCAGCGCCGACCAGAACGCCGGCAGGGTGTCGACGCCGCCGGGAGCCTCGACACCCATGCCGACGATGACGATGGGATCGGTGTCCTGAGTCATCGGGCGAGTGCCTGACCCGCGAGCACCTCGGCGACGCCCTCGATGTTCTCGTCGATGTAGAAGTGGCCGCCCGCGAACAGGTTGACCTCGATCGCGGCGGTGGTGCTCTGCTCCCAGCCGTACAGGTCGCGGGGCCCGACGAACGGGTCGTCGTCGCCGCCGAGCACGAGCAGGGGCGCGGCGACCCGGACATCGGGGCCGCAGGAGTACGCGTCGAAGGCGCGGTAGTCGGCCTTGAGGACCGGCAGCGCCATCCGCATGACCTCGCGGCTGGCCATCACGTCGGCGCCGGTGCCGTTGAGCGCGGACATGTGGTCGAGCAATTCCTCGTCCTCGGTGGGGTGTCCGGGGAGCTCGGCGATCCGGTGCGGCGCGGCCGCGGCGGAGACCACCAGCAAACGCACGGCCAACCCGGCGGCCTCGGCCAGCCGGACGAACTCGAACGCGGCGATCGAGCCCATGCTGTGGCCGAAGACGGTGAGCGGGGCGCCGGTGTCGCGGGCGGAGCCGCGGAAGGCCTCGAAGGCGCCCACGGCGAGCTCGGGCAGGGTCTGCGCGGCGGGCTCGGCCAGCCGGTCCTGCCGGCCCGGGTACTGCACGATGACGGTGTCGAAGTCCTGGCTCATGCGCTTGGCGAACACCCGGTAGGCCGACGCGCCCGCGCCCGCGTGCGGGAAGACGATCAGCGGCGGTAGGGAATCGGTCCTGGGGGCCTGGAATTGCCTGATCCAGCCGAGTTCTCTTGCCATGTCTCTCCCTCACCGGCCGCGCAGGGTCACGCCGCCGTTTCGCACTGTCCAACTCCGCGCAGAGGCACGGACCGGCCCGCACAGTCGTACGAGGCCGGGGCGAATCCTGTTGCACCCGAGACCGTCCCGCAATGCCATGCCGGCAACCATCGGGCGATCGGTCGGGCAACAGTATCACCCGGCCATTAGTATAGGCTAGCCTTACCATTGCGGTAACCACGGTTATGATGAACACCGGTTGTGATTGAACGGAGCGCCGAGCAGATGAGCCCCGCCGGGACCCCTTACGTGCTACCTCGCGAGCAGACCGAACTGCCCGCCGACGTAGCCGCCGCGCCGGCGCCGAACCTGCCGGTTTTCGCGGCCCCGTTCACCCTGCGCGTGGCCGACCCGGACGGCACCGATCCCGACCTGCTCGTCGAGTGGATGGCCCGCCCGCACCTGCTCGAATCGTGGGAGCAGGACTGGGACGCCGACCGCCGTCGCACCGATTTCCGCGCTCAGCTGGCCGGAACCTATTCGCGCCCTTGCCTGCTCAGCCTCGATTTCGCGCTGCTCGGCCGGCCCGAACTCGGCGTCCGTGACATCGCCTACCTCGAGTTCTATCGCGCCGCCAAGGACGAGATCGGCCACCTGTACGACTCGGCTCCCGGCGACATCGGCTTCCACATCGCCACCGCCGACACCGCGGTGATCGGCAAGGGCATCATGACCGGCTGGATCGCCACGATGGTCACCGCGCTCTTCGCCGCGAACCCGGACTGCCGCCGCGTCCTCGGCGATCCCGACCACCGCAACCAGGCCATCTGCCGCAGTCTCACCAAGGCGGGCTTCCACCGGATCGACGAATTCGACGTCCGCCCCGACCGTCGCATCGCCCTCTACGCGGCGCCGCGCACCCCCGACGACCTGCCCGTCGCCCGAGCCTGAGCACCCAGCCGACCGAAGCCCCGCGCCTGAGGAGACGCGGGGCTTCGTCGTTGTCTCAGCGGGCGGTGACGCGCGAGCGGCTCCTGGCCGGCTCGGTCTGCAGCACGCGGTCCGAGAGTTCGCCAAGGCAGCTCAGATTCGGGAAGCCGGGGCCCTGCGCCAGCGCGGCCATGTTCGGCAGGTAGAGCTTTCCGGCGAGGCCGGTGACGGCGAGGTCGTAGCCGATCGACGCCTCGATCCGCTGCTGAGTCAGCGGGCCGCCCACGGCGAGCTCGAGCTGGTCGGCGGTCTGCTGGTCGAACATCTCGAGGAACCACAGCGGCTGCCCGCCGGTGGCGTCGACGACCAGGTCGAAGGCGTGCACCTGATCGGCCCGCAACTCGTTGGTCAGGGTCAGCGCCAGCGACTCACCCTGCGGCACGATCTTGGTGACCCGGCCCTGCAGGTGATGCACGCGGTTGTCGCCGAGCAGGCTCTCCTGCACCCGAACCGAGAACACACCGCGGTCGGTGCGGCGGATGACGTCGCGGCGCTCCTGGATGCTCAGCGCGTTCCACTTCACCGGGTCGCTGAACAGCGAGTTCTCGAAGAAGCTCTCGCCGCGGGTGTACAGGGTGGCCATCGGCGAGATCACCGAGATGGTGAGCATCTCGTGGCGGACCAGTTCGTCCAGCGCCGAGCCCGCGGTCTCGCCGCCGCCGATCACCGCGGCGCGCGAGGCCACCGGCAGGCTGCGCTTGCCCGCCAGGTCCCAGAACTCGGCGATGCTGAGCACGCGGGGATGTTCGGCGAGCGCGCGGCTGCTGCGGCCGGGGCCGGTGATCATCAGCCCGTCGGCGGTCAGTTCGGTGTGGCGGCCGTCGGCGTCGACGACGTCGACCTGCCAGCGGTCCCCGGCGTGGCTGACCTGCTCGACCTTGCCGAGCACCAGTTCCAGATCGATGGACTTGGCGACCCACTGCAGGTACTTGGCCCACACGTGGTGCTGCGGGCTCGGCCTGCCGCGGTCGATCCACTCGGCATAGGTGCCGTGCTCGATGAGGAACGAGGTCCAGCTGAACGCGGCCATCCCCTGATCGATCTCGCGGTTGCGACCGCGCGCCCAGGTGGACCGGTACGGGAAACCGATGTCCTTCTCGGGGCTGGTGCCGAGCCGGTGCTGACCGTCGGTCCAGCCGCCGGTGGGCAGCCAGTTGCCACCGACCGCGTGCGACTCGACGACGACCACGCGGGGAGCGGACAGGCCGAGAGTGCGCAGCACGTGCGATTTAGCCGCTACCGCAAGGGCTTTCGGCCCCGCTCCGACTACCAGGAGGGTTTCCACCGGTTCGTTCTCCGCTCTCTCACGAACGCCATACAGACAAATATGTGACCTTAGGCTAACCTAACGGCATGGGTAAGGGATTGAACGGGCTCATCACCAAGGCCTGGGGCGGCGCCGACTACACGCTCACGGTGACCTCCAATGAGCAGATCACCGACAAGTTCGTGCGGATCGGCTTCACCGTCGGTGGACTCCTCGCGGACCACCCGGTGCACCCGACCCAGTGGATCCGGCTCTGGATCCCGGACGCCGAGAGCGACAAGCTGCACCACCGCGGCTACACCCTCGTCGACCCGAACCCGGCGGCCGACACCGCCAGCATCGACTTCGCGCTGCACAACGGCCCGGCCGCCGACTGGGCCGTCCGCGCCAAGCCGGGCGACCTGCTCGACGCCACCGTCCTCGGCTCCAATTTCCAGCTGCCCGAGCAGACCCCGAGCGAGTACGTCGTCTTCGGCGACACCGCCTCGCTGCCCGCCATCAACTCCCTGCTCGACGCCATCGGCGACACTCCCGCACGGGTCTGGCTGGAATGGCAGTACGAGTCGGACATGACCATCCCCGTGCACAACAAGCCGCACCACCAGCTCACCTGGCTGCAGCGCGTCGACGACGGCCGCCTGCTGCGCGAGGCGGCACAGGAGATGAGCTGCCCCGCCGAGGCGTTCGCCTGGGTGGCGTGCTGCGGCCAGACCACCCGCTCGATCGTGAAGACCCTCAAGTCCCAGCACGCGCTGCCCAAGACCGCGATCAAGGCGCAGGCCTACTGGAAGTGAGGCCTGGGGTCATCCCCCAGGCTGACCGCGCCTGCGCCTCGCGGCAGATGCGCAGGTAGCCTGCGCTGCGGCAGGCTGGTCGGACAAGTCGGAACACCGGAACCGACCTGACCGAATCGAGCGAGCGTGTCCGTCATCGATGTCCTGATGTTGATCGCCGTCGTGGCGATGGCGATCACGTTGGTCGCCGTGCCGAGGGCCGGCAGGCGGGTGGCCCCGTTCGCCCTTCCGGTGCTGGTCATCGGCGCGCTGGGGGTGTGGGCGCTCGAGGGCTGTTGGCACTGGTGGCCGGTGTACCTGCTCATCGTGGTGATGTTCGCCTTCGTGGTGACCGACGCCGCGGGGGCCCGGCGCCGGGTGCTGTTCCGGTCCGGGATCGGGGTGCTCGCGGCGCTGTCGGTCGTGCCGTGGGCGGTGCCGCCGCGCCCGGAGCTGCCCGCGCCGACAGGGCCCTATCTCGTGGGATCGGAGATCTTCCGCTGGGTCGACGAGGGGCGGCCCGAACCGGCCACCTCCGCCGAGGACCGGCGCAATGTCGTTGTGCAGGCGTGGTATCCGACCGACGTGGCGTCCGGGCGGCAATGGGTCTACCTCGACGGGCACGGCCGGATGCCCGCGCGGATATCCGGGATTCCGAGCTTCCTCGTGCCGAGTCCGGACACGAACGCGACCGCCGATGTGCCGGTGTCACCGGCGAAGCAACGCTGGCCCGTCGTCCTCTTCTCCCCCGGCTACGGCGCACCGCGCGCCTTCTATTCCGGCCTGGTCGCCGATCTGGCCAGTCGCGGGTTCATCGTGCTCGCCGTCGACCACCCCTACGAAGTGGCGGTGACCGAACTCGCCGACGGCACCGTCGCCACGGCCGTCGAGAACATCCCCGCCGACGATCCTGACGGCGATCGCTTCATGACCGAGCGGCTCGAAACCCGCACGGCCGACCTGCGATTCGTCCTCGACCAGCTCGCCCGCCCCGAGGTGCTCGGCCCGCTCGAAGGCCGCGTCGACCTGGACCGGATCACCGCGGCGGGCCATTCCTTCGGCGGCGCCGCCGCCTGGTCGGCCACGATCGCCGACCAGCGGATCACGGCCGCGGCCAATCTCGACGGCACCCTCTACGGCACCCCGCTGACCCAGCCGGTCTCCCGCCCCGTCCTCCTGCTCGAGAGCGACCACGCCGAAACCGGCCATTCCCAGCGCTATCTCGACGGGAATCGCGGGCTGCTGGCACGCGCCCAGGCGCCCGGCTTCCGCTACGAGTTCAGCGAGGCGAACCACTACAGCTTCACCGATGTCGCCCAATTCCTCGCGCCGCCGGTACGTTTCGCGGCATCGATGGTGATCGGCGGATCGCGCGGACCGGCAGCCACCCAGCGCGCCGCCAACGACATCCTCGCGCCGTTCCTGCTCGGCGAACTCGGCGCGGTCGACCCCGCAGCGCGTGGCCATTCGGGCGTGGCGGGCGGGCCGGTCCCGCGGTAGTGGCGATCGGGGCCGAGCTGGGTCATGGTGGACGGTGGAACGTCACCGGAACCCACCACGACGAGGAGCGCACCGTGTCCGTTCTCGACGAGAGCACCCCCTTCGGCGCCATGGTCGCCAAGCGGCTGGCCGACGAACACGTCATCTGGCTGACGACTGTCGGTGCCGACGGCACCCCGCAGCCCAACCCCGTCTGGTTCCTGTGGCGTGCGGGGGAATTCCTGCTGTTCACCCAGCCGGCGGCCAAGCGGCTGCGCCACATCGCCGAGCGACCGCGCGTCGCCCTGAATCTCAACAGCACGCACTCCGGAGGCGACGTCGTCGTCTTCGCGGGCGAGGCCAGGGTCGGCGAACAGGCCGACGCCGAGGAGATCGCCGACTACGTGCGCAAATACACCCAGGGCTTCGTCGACATCAAGATGACCGAGGCCGAGTTCTTCGCCTCCTACTCCACCCCGATCCGGATCGCCCCGGACCGCCTGCGCGGCTTCTGAGAAAGCACTCGGCGGCCGCTGCGCACAGCGGCCGCCGAGTGTGCACCGTGCTCAGACGGCCGCGGGCTCCAGCCGCCAGCCAGTCGCGCGTTCGCGTTCGTTCCAGAACGCGGCGTAGCGGCCGTCCAGTGCCAGCAGCTCGGCGTGGGTGCCGCGCTCGACGATGCGGCCGCCGTCGAGGAACAGGATCTGATCGGCGTGCGCGATCGTCGACAACCGGTGCGCGACGACGAGAACCGTCTTGTCCCTGGTCAATTCGTGGATCCCGCGCACGACGACCGCCTCCGAATGCGGGTCGAGCGCGCTGGTGGCCTCGTCAAGGAGCACGATCGGGGCGTCCTTGAGCAGGGCGCGCGCGATCGAAACACGTTGGCGCTCACCACCGGACAGCGAGGCACCGCCCTCGCCGACGGCGGTGTCGAAACCGTCGGGCAGCCGCTCGACGATCTCGTCGACCCGGGCGGCCACGGCGGCACGCTCCAGTTCGGCCTCGGTGGCGTCGGGCTTGCCGATGCGAATGTTGTCGGCGACCGAGCGGTTGAACAGGTAGACGTTCTGGAAGACCAGCGAGAGCTGGTCGAGCAAGGTGTCCGAGGGCTGTTCGCGCACATCGTGTTCGCCGACCGAGACCGCACCCGCGTCCACGTCGTAGAAGCGGGCCGCCAGGCGCAGCAGCGTGGTCTTGCCCGCACCGCTCGGGCCGACGATGGCCGTGGTGGTCCCGGCCGGGACGGTGAAGGTCAGGTCGGCGAGCACCGGCTCGCCGGGGCGGTAGCCGAAGCTCACCCCGTCGAAGACCACCGCGGGCGCACCCGGGGTCACCGGGTCGGTCGGCGTGGGCAGGGTCGGTTCGGCCAGCAGGTCGGTGATCCGGTCAGCGGCCGCGGCGGCCGAGCGCAGGGCGGCGCCGAGCTGGGCCGCCTGATTCACCGGTTCGATGAAGCGCGAACTCACCGCGATCAGCGCGATGGCCGCGGCGGCCGAGATCGCGCCGTCGGTCACCCGCACCACCGCCAGATAGGCGAGCACCAGGAACACGGCCTGCACGAACAGCGCGAACACGATCAAGCCGGGCACGGTGGCGACCATCATCTTGCGCACCGCGGACCGCTGCGCGACCAGGGCGCCGTCCAGTGCCTTGTTACCCGCGCCGACCGCGCCGAACGCGCGCAGCACCGGCTGCGCCTGCGCGAACTCGACCACCCGCGAATCGGCCTCGGCCGCGGCGGTGTGCAGCCGGGCGTCGGCGCCGGTGTAGGCACGATTGGCGAGGTTGTTCACCAGGTACAGCACCGGGGCGGCCAGGAGCATGGCCAGCCCGACGCGCCAGTCGATGAACAACATGCCCACCGCGACCACCAGCGGCACGATGATGCCCGTGAGCACCTTGGTGAGCAGGTAGGCGATCAGGCCCTGCATCTCGCGGACCTGCTCGACCATCACCCGCGACAGCGGCCCGGCGTCGCGACCCTCGAACCAGCCGAGCGGCAGCGCGTTCAGCTTGTCGCCGAGGCTCGTCTGCAGCGAGCGCTGCATCCCCAGCCCGATCCGCAGGCCGAGCACGGCCTGCAGGTAGCCGAAGATCACCACGCCGAGCACGGCGACGCCCATGCCGAGCGCCCACAGCCAGGCGGCGCGCAGATCGTCACCGAACAGCGCCTCCAGCACCGGCACCAGTAGCAGATAGGCGATCGCCTGGCACAGTGCCTGCACCACGATGGCGGCCAGCAGACGCGGTATCAGCGGGGTGAGCTCGTCGGGGACGAGGCGGAAAACCTTGCGAATCATCGTGTTTCCTCCACCAGGGCGAGCGTGCCGAGCGCGGCCTCGTTGATCTCCCACAGCCGCTGATACAGCCCACCGGCGGCGCGCAGGTCGGCGTGCGTGCCCTCCTCCACCAGGGTTCCGTTCTCCAGCACCAGGATCCGGTCGACCGCGGTGATGGTGTGCAGGCGGTGCGCGATCACCAGCACGGTGCGCCCGGCGACGAGCGCGGCCAGCGCGTCCTGCACCGCCGCCTCGGACTCGGGATCGGCGAAGGCGGTGGCCTCGTCGAGCACGAGCACCGGGGTGTCGGCGAGCAGCGCGCGGGCGATCGAGAGCCGTTGCGCCTCACCGCCGGACAGGACAGCGTCGGCGCCGATCTCGGAGTCGTAGCCGCGCGGCAGCGCCATGATCCGGTCATGGATCTGCGCCGCGCGGCAGGCGCGTTCGAGGGCTGCGTCGTCGACGTCGCGGCGCGCGATCAGCAGGTTCTCCCGGATCGAGCCGCGGATCAGACGCACGTCCTGGAAGACGAATCCGACGGTGCGATAGAGCTCTTCGCTGGTGAACTCGCGGATGTCGCGGCCGTCGATGGTGATCCGGCCCGCGCCGACGTCGTAGAAACGGGGCAGCAGTTTGGCCAGGGTGGACTTGCCGGAGCCGCTCGGCCCGACCAGCGCGGTGATAGTGCCCGGGGTCAGCTCCAGGTCGATGCCGCGCAGCACGTCGTGGCCCGCGCGGTAGGCGAATTCGACGCCGTCGAAGCGGACGACGCCGCCCTGCCCGGTGGCCGGGGTGGCCGACTCGACGACGGCCAGTTCGGGCGTCTGCTGCAGTTCGTGCAGGCGCAGCGCCGCCGCGCCACCGGCCCGCAGCGCCTGCGAGCCGTAGCCGAGGCCGAGCAGCGAACTGCCGATCCCGAGGCCGACCAGCAGGAACGGCAGCAGGTCGAGCGGTTCCACCCAGTCCAGGCCGACGAAGGCCAGCCCGCCGACGAGCACGATCAGCATCACGAACACCGGCATCACCACGATGTCGGAGGCCGACTGCACCCGGATGATGGGCAACTTCAGTCGCTGCGCCGCGGCCACCTGGCCGTCGACGGCGGTCTGGAACTCGGTGTGCGCCTTGCCCGCCTGCCCGAACGCGCGCACCACCTGGATGCCGTCGACGAACTCGATGGTGGCCTCGGCGGTGCGCCGCTCCCAGCGGGTGTAGACGGCGAGGCGGTCGCGGCCGTCGCGGTCCATGATCCGGCCGAACAGCACGAAGTAGGCGATCAGCGGAATCAGCAGCACCAGGGTGAGCCGCCAGTCCACGGTGAACAGGTAGCCGAGGGTGACCAGCGGCACCACCAGGGCGCCGACGAACTCCAGCCGGGCGTGCGCGACGAGGTAGTGCAGGGCCTCCACGTCGTCGCGCAGGTAGGTCTTCACCTCGCCGGAGCTGCGCTCGCCGAACCAGCCGAGCGGCACCCTGGTGAGTTTGTCGGCCAGCAGCCTGCGCAGCGTCAGCTGGTAGCCGGCGTCGAGGGCATGCGACCAGGTCAGCGCCACGGCCTGCAACAGCGCGCGCACGACGAGCACCGCCACGGCCGCGCCGAACGCCCACCACACGCGATCGGTGTCGACCGGGGTCGCGAGCAGTTCCCGGCAGGCCTGCACGATCAGCAGGAAGGGCACGACGGTGCACACCGAGGCGATGGCGACGAGCAGGCTCGCGATCGTCAGCATGCCCGAGACCGGCGCCAGAATCTCCTTGCGCGCCCGCGCTTCCTGTTGTTTACGCGCTTTCGCCGCCGCCTTGGGCGGCCGGTTGCCCGACTCCGCCCCCGGCGGCGGCGCTACCTGCACCGTCATAACGTTCTCGCCCTCTCGACTGTCCACGGCATTGCGCCAAGGGTAGGTTAGCCTAAGTTGAGCGGTTGTGGCTCTCCGGGGAAGGTTGTGTGAACTGCCGGTCAACCCCCTCGGCAATTCGACATTCCGGGCGTAATTTTCTCCCTACCTCTCAGAGACTTTCAGCGGCGGGAGCACGAAAATGTTTGTCACATCAATTATTTCGACAATCGCGGACTGTCAGGCCGATCCCGGAAAGCTCACGCCCGAGCAGGCGCATCGGGCCATGCAGATACACCTCGAATGCAGCGTGGATCTGTGCCGGGTGCGCCGCCGCGCACGCCATACTCTCGTCGAGGCGAAATTGATGGTGCTCGATCAGCGAGCCGGTTGACCGGCCCGATTTCGGGAATTCCTCGATGGTGTTCACTCCCCTGCCCGCCTCGGCCGCCTGGTTGCATCGCGAGGCGCGCACCGGATTCGAAGTGACCTATTTCCGCGACGACGCGCGCGGGGTGATCATCGAAGGGTGCGCGACCGCGGTGGAGGACGGTCACGTCTGGGCCGTCGACTACCGGCTCCGTGTCGACGGCAGCTGGCACACGCGCTCGGCGCAGATCACCGGCCGCTACCCGGCGGCCCGGCGCTCGCTGGTGCTGCACTCGGACGGGCTCGGCCGCTGGCAGGTCGACGGCGTGCACGCCCCGCAGCTCGACGGCTGTCTCGACGTGGACCTCGAGGCATCGGCCTGCACCAACACGCTGCCCGTGCACCGGCTCCGCCTCGCCGTCGGCGACGCCGCGCACGCGCCTGCGGTCTACGTGCGCGCCACGGACCTCGGCGTCTCCCGGCTCTCGCAGCACTACCGCAGGATCGTCGACGGCGCTGGTCAGCGCTATGACTACAGCGCCGAGGCCTTCGATTTCCAGGCCACGCTCGAGTACGACGCGGCCGGGCTGATCGTCGACTATCCGGGGCTGGCCGAACGCGCGGGCTGAGACCCGGCGAGACTGGTGTCATGCGACGCAGGCAGCAGCCGCCGCTGCCCAAGCGGCACGGCCTCGACCCCGCCCGGCTCCGGCTCCCGGAGGACGGGCCGTGGACGACGGTGCGTGACCACCTGGTCGAGCGGCTGCCGCGGGTGGATCCGGCCCGCATCGACGAGATGCTGCGCGCGGGCGAGATCGTCGATCTGGACGGACCGCTCGCCCCGGACGCGCCGTTCGTCCCCGGCGGTGCGGTGTGGTTCCACCGGGATCTGCCGGTGGAGCGGGAGGTGCCGTTCGAGATCGGGATCGTGCACCGCGACGACGACATCCTGGTGGTCGACAAGCCGCACTTCCTGGCGACGATCCCGCGCGGACAGCACATCCTGCAGACCGCGCTGGTCCGGCTGCGCCGCGAGCTCGATCTGCCCGACCTCATCCCGGCGCACCGGCTCGACCGGGTGACCGCCGGGCTGGTGCTGTTCGTGGTGAACCCGGCCGCGCGCGGCGCCTATCAGACGATGTTCCACCGCCGGACCGTCCGCAAGGAGTACGAGGCCGTCGCGCCCTACGATCCGGGGCTGGAGCTGCCGCGCGTGGTGCGCAGCCGGATCGTCAAGGAGAAGCAGGTGCTCGCCGCCTACGAGGTCGACGGCGAGCCCAACGCCGAGACCGAGGTGGAGCTCACCGAACACCGCGACGGGCTCGGCCGGTACCGGCTGCGGCCACACACCGGGCGGACCCACCAGCTGCGGCTGCACATGAACAGCCTCGGGGTGCCGATCCTCGGCGACGATTTCTATCCGGTCCTCACCGACAAATCCGTCGACGATTACACCCGCCCGCTGCAGTTGCTGGCCGCCTCGCTGGAATTCACCGACCCCCGCAGCGGGCAGCCGCGCCGTTTCGAGACGCGGCGCACGCTGCAGGCATGGACGGACCCGGCGGGTTGGGCCGCGGGTGCCCAGCCCACGTAATCGATTTCACCCGGCCGTTTCCGTTTCGTGATATTTCCGTACACTCGATCGGGTGTCCGTTCCCGTCGCCGAACCCCGACCCCGGCTGCACGCCTATATCGATATCGCCGTGGTCGTCGTCGTGCTGGCAGGCACGAACTTGATCGCGCACTTCACCACCGCGTGGGCCAATATCGTCACCGTGCCGATCGCGGCGTTCGCGCTGCTGGCGCTGATGCGCAAGCGCGGGCTCGGCTGGGCCGAACTCGGCCTCTCGCCGCGGCACTGGCGGCGCGGGACGATCTACGCGCTCGGCGCGGTCGGCATCGTGCTCGCGGCCGTGGCGATCGGGGCGTTGCTGCCGGTGACCAGGCCGTTCTTCCTGGCCGATCGGTACGCCACCATCTCCGGCGCGCTGATCGCGTCGATGATCGTCATCCCCTTGCAGACCGTCATCCCCGAGGAGCTGGCCTTCCGCGGCGTGCTGCACGGGACGCTCGATCGGGTGCTCGGCGTGCGCGGGCTGTTCGCGGCGGGCTCACTGCTGTTCGGGCTCTGGCACATCGCTTCGTCGCTCGGTCTGACCAGCGGTAACGCCGGGCTGTCCGGGATCGTCGGCGGCGGGCTGCTCGGTCAGATCGTCGGCATCGCGCTGGCTGTCGCGGCCACCGCCGCCGCGGGGGTCGTCTTCACCTGGTTGCGCAGGCGCAGCGGCAGCCTGCTCGCGCCCATCGCCCTGCACTGGTCGCTCAACGGCGCGGGCGCGCTCGCCGCGGCCATCGTCTGGCACACCGCGCTGCGCTGAGTCAGCGGTCCTGCGCCAGGGCCGGGTCGGTGGCCCGGACGGCGGCGAAGACGCCCGCGGCGACCTCGACGAGGTCGTCCGGAGCGGTCGCGCTGCCGTCCATCAGCCAGTCGACGAGCAGGTGGTTGACGCCGCCGACCACCGTGACGCAGGTCAGGCGGCTGTGCTCGGACAGCGGCTCGGCGCGTGCCGTGGCCCACAGACCCGCCACCAGCTCGGCGTACTCGCGCAGCACGCCGTGCCGCCGTGCCTCCATCCGCGCGGAGACGCCGACCACCTCGATCAGCACCACCCGCGCACGGCGGGGATCCTCGGTGAGGTAGCCGATGAACGCGGCCAGACCCGCGGCGATCAGGCCGTCCAGCTCCTCCTCCGACGCGTGCAACGCCGCCAGGGTGCGCTCGCGCAGGGCCGCGGTGAGTTCGTCGTAGAGCGCCGACAAACAGGCCTCGCGATCGCGGAACGACTCGTAGAAATAGCGCTCGGTGAGTCCGGCGATGCCGCACAGCTGCTTCACCGAACCCGCCGCGTACCCCTGGGTGCCGAACAGTTCGAGCGCGGCGGCGAGCAAGGCCGCGCGGCGCTGCTGGACGCGCTCCTCGGTGGTGCGGCCCGAGTACCGCCGACCCGCCGGACGATCGGCGGAATCCTCTGTCATCGACGCCTGTCCTTCTGTGCGACTGCGTGGAATACTAGGCGCAAATTTCTGACATGACGACATGTCAGAAAGCGTGTTCCCGCTGCATCGAAAGGCTTCGCCGATGAAACGCACCCATGCCGGGCTGGTCGTCGCTGTCACCGGTGGCGCCGCGGGCATCGGCCGCGAGATCGCCGGGCAGTTCGCCGCGGCGGGCGCCCGTGTCTGCATCGGCGACCTGTCCGGGACGGCGGCGCGCGCGACCGCACGGGAGCTACCCGGGACGGTGCACGGGTGCGAACTCGACGTCACCGACGAGCGGTCCTTCCACGACTTCCTCGCCACCACCGAGGCGCTGCTCGGGCCGATCGACGTGCTGGTCAACAATGCCGGGGTGATGTGGGTCGGCGCGTTCGACGCCGAGCCCGACACCGCGACGGCGCGGATGCTCGCGGTGAACCTGCACGGGGTGATCCGCGGCGTGCGACTGGCAGCCCCAGCGATGCGCACACGCGGTCGCGGACACATCGTCACCATCGCCTCGATCGCGGCCAAGGTCTCGCCCGCCGGGGAATCCACCTACGCCGCCACCAAACACGGCGTCCTCGGCTACCTGACCGGCGTCCGCGAGGAACTGCGCGGCAGCGGTGTCGAACTGACCGCGATCATGCCCGGCGTGGTCGACACCGAACTCGCGGCCGGAACCGCCACCGGCGCGGCGAAACTCCTCCAGCCCGCGGATGTCGCCCGTGCCGTGCTCGCCGTCGTCGAACGACCGCGCTTCGAGGTCGTGCTGCCCGCGGAGGTCGGCCCGCTGCTGCGGCTGGCCGGGCTGCTCCCCCAGCGTGCGCGCGACCTCGTGCTGCGCCGCACCGTGCCGAATCAGGTCGCCGCCGTTGGCTCTTCGTCGGCGCGCGCGGACTACGAGCGACGGATCACCCGACCCGATCCGCGCGAATAGCTGTCCGGGTCGTTCGCCCTGGACTGACCGCCGCGCCGGGCCGTTCGCACCGGTGCGATCGTCCGTTGTCGTTGACCGGCGACCGGTCGGCGTTTACGCTCTCTGGCAATCACACATATGTTCGATAGTCCATATGTTCGAGTGACCGGAAGGCGCCAGATGTCCGACGAGCGGTCGATCGATGATGCCGTCAGCACGCCGAACACCGAGATCACGGCACTCGCGCAGCAGGTCGCGACCGCGCGCGGCAAGCTTCCCCTCCAGCACGACACCGCCCTCTACGACGCGCTCTCCGACTCCGAGATCCGCGCCGAACGCGAACTGGCCGAATGGATTCGCGCGCAGCGGCGCAAGCAGCGCCGCCGGGCCGTCGCCGACGAACTCGCCGCCGAGAAGCGTGACCGGCGCACCGGGGCACTCATCCGGCGTACCGACGAGGCCGACGCGCACTGGCATCGCAAGGCGCTGGCCGCGCGCCGCCGGGTTTCCAGCGCCGACGCCCGGCTGGCCCAGCTCTACCGCCGCGCGGAGTGGTCGTCGCGGGCGCTGATCGGCGTCGTCGTCCTCGGCATGGTGTGGGCCGGGGTGAACGTGCAGCACAACCTCGTGCCCAGCGGGGACATGAGCGACCCGCTGTACTGGCTCAGTTTCGGGATCGAGGCGATGATCTCGATCCCGATCATCACGATCATGGTCGCCGCCACCACCGCCGCCCGCTGGGGCCGCGAACTCGAACGCGGCAAGGTCCTCGTCTTCGAACTCGCCCTCCTCGGCACCACCGTCGCCCTCAACGCCGGCCCCCACCTGGCCGCCGGCGCCTGGGGCCGCGCGGCCGAATTCTCGATCGCCCCGGTCATGGTCGGCGTCGTGATCTGGTTGCACGCCTGGGTGTCCGCGCGCTACGCCCTCCTCATCGAGAGCGCGTCGGTGGAATTGCCCGGCGACGTGGGCACGAGTTTCGCCCGGTCGGAGCGTGTTTCGGATGGTCATTTCGACCACGCCGTGGATTCCGTTGGCGGTCAAGAGCTCTCGGCTGTCACATCCTCGCCCGCCGACCCGCGCTACGCGCCCACCGAGCAGGCAGCCGCGTCAGCTTCGCAGCGTGTTCCCGGCGCCTTTGCTCACCACCCCGAAGCCCCGGCATCCAGGGCAGGCAGTTCCCCGTTCCCGCCCGAGGGAATGCGTTCCACCAACGCCGAGCGGGTCGCGGTCGCGGTCGCGTCGCCGTCGCACGCCGACATGGCACGCGATGAATTCGCCCACGTCGCGCCATCGTTCGCGTCCGAGGTGAACTCGCCTGTCACCGAGGCCCACTCACGCACAACGCAGGCCGACCCTGCCGCCGCGATTCACCGCCCGTCCGATGCGGTCGAGCCGGCGCCCGCGACGACGGGCAGCGCCACCAACTCCCCCTCAACTGCCACCGGCCGAGTCGCCTCGGCCATGGCCGACACGGCCGGCATGCGTGAATCGGTCAGCACCACATCCGAAGTCATCGGGGCTGGCACGACCGACGCGAGCACCGCGGCCGGCAATGCCGACGCAACCGCTTGGGCCGGCACGACCGACGCGAGCACCGCGGCCGGCAATGCCGACGCAACCGCTTGGGCCGGCACGACCGAGGCGAGCGTTGCGGCCGGCACCACCGACGCAACCGCCACGGCCGGCACCACCGACGCGAGCGCCGCGGCCGGCAATGCCGATGCGAGCGGCGGGGCCGGCAATGCCGACGCGAGCGGCGGGGCCGGTACGGCCGACGTGAGCGCCGCTGCCTCCACCGGCATCTCGGTCCCGGCCGCTGCGCTCCGCGATCCCGCCGAGGTAGAAACCGCCGCCACGAGCGGCCTCGCTATCTCGACTGGCATCTCGGCCCCCGCCGAGGCGCCCAGCGCTGCCACCGCGTCCGACGCGAACTCGACCGTCGCTCGTCCGCAGACCGGCACGGTGGCCGAATCCGCGATCGGCCCGGCCGAGGTGGACGCCGACTTCCCGGCCAACCGCACGGCCCGGACGGTTGCCGAAGCCGATCTGGACGACGTCGCAGCGTACGGTGTTTCGGAGGACGCCGCGTCGACCGATCAGCCTGCCGACGAGGTCATCGCGCCCGCGAAGGTCGAGCGCAAGACGACGGCCGGGCGTCGGCCCTCGGTCGACAAGGCGGCCGCGCCCGGCACACTCGAACTGATCCACAAGGCCGCTGCCGACCACCGTCGCAACGGTGACCATGCCCGCACGAACGGCACCACTCCCACCGTGCGGCGAATACCGGTCACCGCCGCCGCGCAGGCCACTGCGGGTGCGGCCACCGGTACCGACCCGGTTCCCGAGGCGACGGCGCACGCCGGCTCCGTCGCCCGTGACCGCAACGGCGACACCGCGGCATCCACAGTGGTGCACAAAGATCCACAGCCCGCGGCCGACGAGCCCGAACAGCTCACCCTCACCGCGGATCTCGACGCCGAGCGCGAACTCAGTGATTCCACACCGGCATCGGTCGCGGACGACGAACCGCATTCCGACGCGCACCAGCGCCCGGAGACCGAATCCGCGCCCAGCGAGCCGATCACGCAGGCTCCGCCGACGACAGCCGAGCGGCACCTGGCCAAGCCCGCGCCGAAGAAGCCGCTGCGGAAGATCGAATCAAGCGATCTCGTCGAGGACGAGCCCGCAGAACCCGGCGAGCCCGAAGACACCGACGACTACGACTTCGACGAGGACAACGAGGTCCGCGCCCTGGCCCGCCAGATCGCCACCCGCAGCCCCCTGCGCCTGACCCTCGACCAGATCGAGGAAATCCTCGAGCTCACCGACCAGTCCTGGTCAGCCCGCAGCATCGGCGCCGAGGTAGGCGTTTCCGGCACCACCGTCACCAACATCGTCGAATTCGCCCGAAAGATCCGCCAACCCTACGCCTTCACCGGCTGACGAACTCACGCCAGCTCAGACCACAGCTCCAAACATTTCGCGATCTCGGCGACATCCACATCGCCTGTCGCGATTCTGTTCATCAGCTCCTCCTGCTCGTCCGGGAGGGGGCGGACCCGATATCCGTTCAATCGGAGCATGGCGACACCGGCGACGAACGCGGTTTGCATGTTGCCATCGATCAGCGCATGGTTTCGCGCGAGCGAATGCAAGAGAGCAGCCGCCTTGAGGAACAGCCCGGGGTAGGCCTCCTGCCCGAAGACCGTCGTCTTCGGCCGTTCGACGGCGCCCGCCAGCAGACCGATGTCGGCAACGGCGTGCGGCGTCTTGTTCACCTTGCGAGCAATGGCGACGACCTCAGCGAGATCGAGATAGATCATGCGAGTCGGCGCATCAGCTCAGCGTGCTCGTCCATGATCGAGTCGACCATCGACCCGAACACCTCAGCCTGCCGGGTGACATACAGACGAATCGCTTCTTGGGCCAAGTCTTGCTTGCTACGCCCGAGGCGCTCGGCCAGCTCGGTCAACCGCCGGTCATCGTCCCCGTTGAGCCGCAGTGTCATCGCTATGCCTCAATGGTATCAGTCAGGTATCAGCCTGCCGCACGAACGACGAAGGCCCGCCTCCCCGGAGGGAGACGGGCCTTCGTGCGAACGATCTCGATGGATCGAGGAGCGACCTTACTTGGCCTTCTCCAGGACCTCGACCAGACGCCAGCGCTTGGTGGCCGACAGCGGACGGGTCTCCATCAGCTGAACGCGGTCGCCGACGCCGGCGATCTCGTTCTCGTCATGCGCCTTCACCTTGGAGGTGGTGCGAATGATCTTGCCGTAGAGCTTGTGCCGGTGACGGTCTTCCAGCTCGACGACGATCGTCTTGTTCATCTTGTCCGAGACGACGTAGCCGCTGCGTACCTTGCGGCTGTTGCGCTCTTCCTTGTTCTCGCTCATGCCGCGTCTCCCTTGCCAGCGGGTGCCGTGGCCAGGCCGAGCTCGCGCTCACGCATGACCGTGTAGATGCGCGCGATCTCGTGGCGGACGACGCGCAGACGACGGTTGTTGTCGAGCTGACCCGTCGCCATCTGGAAGCGCAGGTTGAAAAGCTCTTCCTTGCTCTCGCGCAGTTTGGCCACGAGCTCTTCTTCGTTGAGCTCGCGGAGCTCTGCGGCCGGTGTTCCGGTAGCCATCAGAACTGCTCCTCCCTGGTCACGATCCTGCACTTCATCGGGAGCTTGTGCATCGCGCGGCGCAGGGCCTCGCGAGCGATCTCCTCATTCGGGTAAGACATCTCGAACATGACCCGACCGGGCTTCACGTTCGCGACCCACCACTCCGGCGAACCCTTACCGGAACCCATGCGGGTCTCGGCAGGCTTCTTGGTGAGCGGGCGGTCGGGGTAGATGTTGATCCAGATCTTGCCGCCACGCTTGATGTGGCGGGTCATCGCGATACGCGCCGACTCGATCTGACGGTTGGTGACGTAGGCGGGCTCGAGGGCCTGGATGCCGTACTCACCGAACGCCACCGCGGTGCCGCCCTTGGACATGCCGGAGCGGGACGGGTGGTGCTGCTTGCGGTGCTTGACGCGACGGGGCATCAGCATGCGTCAGCCCTCCTGGTTCTCTGCCGGTGCGTCCGCCACAGCGGTGGCGGCGCGACCGACCTCGGTCGAGGTCGCGGTGGTGCCGGCGGAACCGGAACGACGCGGGCGGCTCGGACGCTCGCGACGCGGGCGCTCCGGAGCAGCGGCGGCAGCGGTCAGCTCACGACGACCACCGACGATGTCACCCTTGTAGATCCAGACCTTCACGCCGATGCGACCGAAGGTGGTCTTGGCCTCGTAGAGGCCGTAGTCGATGTCCGCGCGCAGCGTGTGCAGCGGGACGCGACCCTCGCGGTAGAACTCCGAGCGCGACATTTCCGCGCCGCCGAGGCGGCCCGAGCACTGCACACGGATGCCCTTGACGTTCGGCGAACGCATGGCCGACTGGATGGCCTTGCGCATCGCGCGACGGAACGCCACACGGTTGCTGAGCTGCTCGGCGACACCCTGAGCGACCAGCTGCGCATCCGACTCGGGGTTCTTGACCTCGAGGATGTTCAGCTGAACCTGCTTCTTGGTGAGCTTCTCCAGCTCGGCGCGGATGCGGTCGGCCTCCGCGCCACGGCGACCGATCACGATGCCGGGACGCGCGGTGTGGATGTCCACACGCACGCGGTCACGGGTGCGCTCGATCTCGACCTTCGAGATACCAGCCCGCTCCATGCCGGTGGCGAGGAGCTTGCGGATCTGAACGTCTTCCTTCACGTATTCCGCGTACTGCTTGTCCGCGTACCAACGCGACTTCCAGTCGGTGGTGATACCGAGGCGGAAGCCATGGGGGTTGATTTTCTGTCCCATTTACTTTGCCCCTCCCTTCCGGCGGCTACGAGTGGCAGCGCCGGCAGTGGGCACGCTCTCGACCTCGATGGTGATGTGGCTGGTGCGCTTGCGGATCCGGAACGCGCGGCCCTGGGCCCGCGGCTGGAAACGCTTCATGGTGGCACCCTCGTCGACGAACGCGGTCGAGATGACCAGGGTGGCCGGGTTCAGACCGAGGTTGTTCTCGGCGTTCGCCGCGGCGCTGGCCACGACCTTGGCAACCGGCTCGCTCGCGGCCTGCGGCGCGAACTTCAGGATCGCCAGGGCGTCCTCGACACGCTTGCCGCGGACCAGGTCCACGACGCGACGCGCCTTCATCGGGGTGACCCGCACGTGCTTAGCGGTAGCGCGGGCAGTCGGGTTCTGAACCGTTTCGGTGTTGGTTTCAGTCATCGCCGCTTGCTCTTCCGGTCGTCCTTGACGTGGCTCTTGAACGTCCTGGTCGGCGCGAACTCACCGAGCTTGTGGCCGACCATGTTGTCCGAGATGAACACCGGGACATGCTTGCGACCGTCGTGGACGGCGAAGGTGTGGCCGATGAAATCGGGGATGATGGTCGAGCGACGCGACCAGGTCTTGATGACCTGCTTCGTGCCCTTCTCGTTCTGCACGTCCACCTTCGCGAGGAGGTGGTCGTCGACGAACGGGCCCTTCTTGAGGCTGCGTGGCATTTCTTACCTCCTCCTTAGCGCTTCTTGCCGGTCTTGCGGCGGCGGACGATGAGCTTGTCGCTCGGGCGGTTGGGCTTGCGGGTGCGGCCCTCAGGCTGACCCCACGGGGAGACCGGGTGGCGACCACCGGAGGTCTTGCCCTCACCACCACCGTGCGGGTGGTCGACCGGGTTCATGACGACACCACGGACGGTGGGACGGCGGCCCTTCCAGCGCATACGGCCGGCCTTGCCCCAGTTGATGTTCGACTGCTCGGCGTTGCCGACCTCGCCGACGGTGGCGCGGCAGCGCACGTCGACACGACGGATTTCACCGGAGGGCATACGCAGGGTCGCGTACGGCCCTTCCTTGCCCAGCAGCTGGATGCTCATGCCTGCGGCACGGGCCATCTTGGCGCCGCCGCCCGGACGCAGCTCCACGTTGTGGATCGTGGTACCGGTCGGGATGTTGCGCAGCGGCAGGTTGTTGCCCGGCTTGATGTCGGCCGTCGGGCCGGACTCGATCGGGCTGCCCTGCTGGATGCCCTTCGGCGCGATGATGTAGCGCTTCTCGCCGTCGGCGTAGTGCAGCAGTGCGATGTTGGCGGTGCGGTTGGGGTCGTACTCGATGTGCGCGACCTTGGCCGGGATGCCGTCCTTGTCCAGGCGACGGAAGTCGATCAGACGGTAGGCACGCTTGTGACCGCCACCGCGGTGACGCGTGGTGATGCGACCGTGCGCGTTACGACCACCGGACTTGGTGAGCGGGCGCAGCAGCGACTTCTCCGGCGTCGACCGGGTGATCTCGGCGAAGTCCGAGACGCTCGAGCCACGACGGCCCGGCGTAGTCGGCTTGTACTTACGGATTGCCATGAGTTCTTCTCTGCTTTCTGGATGACCAGCCGCTTACGCGACCGGGCCTCCGAAGATCTCGATGGGCTTGCTGTCGGCCGAGATGGTCACGAGCGCGCGCTTGGTGTCCTTGCGCTTGCCGTAACCGAAGCGGGTCCGCTTGCGCTTGCCCTGACGGTTGGCGGTGTTGACGCTGGTGACCTTGACGCCGAAGACCTTCTCGACGGCGATCTTGATCTGCGTCTTGTTCGAATCCGGGTGCACCAGGAAGGTGTAGGTGCCTTCCTCGATCAGTCCGTAGGACTTCTCCGAGATGACCGGTGCGAGCAGGATGTCGCGGGGGTCGGCGATGGTGCTCACTTGCTCTCCTCCTGGGCCGCCTCGGCGGGACCGTGAACGAAGGCGTTCAGGGCCTCGACGCTGAACACCACGTCGTCGCTGTTGAGCACGTCGTAGGTGTTGAGCTGATCCGGGGCGATCGGCAGCACGTTCTGCAGGTTCGCCACGCTCTTCCACGCGGCGACGTCCTCGCGACCGACGACGACCAGGAACTTCTTGCGGTCCGACAGCTCGGACAGGAAGCTCTGGGCCGACTTGGTCGACGGGGTCTGACCCGCGACCAGCTCGGAGATCACGTGGATGCGCTCGTTGCGGGCCCGGTCGGAGAGGGCGCCACGCAGGGCGGCGGCCTTCATCTTCTTGGGGGTCCGCTGGCTGTAGTCACGCGGCTGCGGGCCGTGGACGGCGCCACCGCCGGCGAACTGCGGCGCACGGGTCGAACCCTGGCGGGCGCGGCCGGTGCCCTTCTGGCGGTACGGCTTCTTGCCGCCACCGGAGACCTGACCACGAGTCTTCGTGGCGTGGGTGCCCTGGCGAGCGGCGGCCAGCTGCGCGATGACGACCTGGTGCATCAGCGCGACGTTGGCGGTCACGTCGAAGATCTCCGCGGGGAGTTCGACGGTGCCTTCGGTCTTGCCGCCTGCGGCCTTCACGGTCAGCGTCAGGTTGGCCTTCTTGTCGAGGCTGGTCATGCGTGCGCACCACCCTTCACGGCGCTCTTGACGATCACGACGTTGCCCTTGCGGCCCGGGATGGCACCCTTGACCAGGAGCAGGCCGTTCTCGGCGTCGACCTTGTGAACCGAGAGGTTCTGCGTGGTGACGCGTTCCTTACCCATGCGACCCGACATGCGCATGCCCTTGAACACGCGGCCGGGGGTGGCGCAGCCACCGATGGAGCCGGGGCGACGGTGCACAGCCTGCGCACCGTGCGAGGCGCCCTGACCGGCGAAGCCGTGACGCTTCATGGTGCCGGCGAAGCCCTTGCCCTTGCTGATACCGGTCACGTCGACGTAGGTGCCCTCTTCGAACACGTCGGCGGAGAGCTCCTGGCCGACCTCGAAGGTGGAGGCGTCCGCGACGCGGATCTCGGTGACGTGGCGGCGCGGGGTGACACCGGCCTTGGCGAACTGGCCGGCGTCCGGCTTGTTCACCTTGCGCGGGTCGATGGCGCCGAAAGCGATCTGGACGGCCGAGTAGCCGTCGCGCTCCACGGTGCGGATCTGGGTGACCACGTTCGGGCCCGCCTTGATGACGGTGACCGGGACGACGCGGTTCTTCTCGTCGAAGACCTGGGTCATGCCGAGCTTGGTGCCCAGGATGCCGGCTGCGGGCCGGTTCTTGTTGTCAGTCATTTCTCGAGTCCCCGTCACTGGATGTTGACGTCGACGCTGGCCGGCAGATCGATGCGCATGAGCGCGTCGACCGTCTTCGGCGTCGGGTCGAGGATGTCGATGAGGCGCTTGTGCGTACGCATCTCGAAGTGTTCGCGCGAGTCCTTGTACTTGTGCGGCGAACGGATGACGCAGTACACGTTCTTCTCGGTGGGCAACGGCACAGGCCCGACCACACGGGCGCCAGTGCGGGTCACCGTCTCCACGATCTTGCGCGCAGACGCGTCGATCGCCTCGTGGTCATAGGCCTTGAGCCTGATGCGGATCTTTTGTCCCGCCACGCTAAGTGTCCTTTTCTCCGCTTTCCTTCGTGGTCACAGGAGCTGGCTCCTGCACCACCCTCATTTGCACAGCCCGAACACACGAAGATCTCAGTCTGGAGACCGCGACCGGGCACCGCCCGATCCTCGCCGCTGTTCATCTGTCATGGTTCTCCGGTCCACGCGGTCGGGCGTGTCGCCTTTTCGCTCATTCCTCAGCCCCGGTCGTTTGCTCACCTTGGCCTGGAACGGTGGTTCCGGACGTATCCACCCCGGCGAACCGGCGGGATACAAACTACTGCTCGCCTCACGCGGCCCGTCTTCTCCGAGGAGAAGACATGATCCTGTGAAAGGCAACCCGAACAGTATGCACCATGCCGTCGGCGGTCTTCAAATCGGGGGTCATGAGGCATCGATCACGCCACGAGGGGCCTTCTACCTGGACCGCACCGCCGATCGAGCTGTGCCGATCCATGGTAGCTGGCGCGCCGAGGACACCCGTTCGGGGCGGGTTCCGCACGATCTTACTTTTGAGTAAGATAGGGGAATGGCACAGGAAACCGCGACCTACCGCGGCTGGAAGAAACTGCCCGACAATCGCATCGGGCACGCGCTGTTCTCGCTCGGCATGGTCGCCCGGGTCCCCTACTTCGGCACGGTGCTGCCGCAGGTGGTCCGGCTCGAGCCCGGGATCTGCGAGGTGACCTCGCCCAAATGGTTCGGCATCCACAACCACCTGGGCACCTTCCACGCGATCGCGGCCTGCAACCTGGCCGAGGTCGCGATGGGCATGCTCAGCGAGGCCACCGTGCCGACCACGCATCGGTGGATCCCCAAGGCGATGAACGTGCAGTACCTGGCCAAGGCGGAGACCGGGCTGCGGGCGGTGGCGAAGCTGGCCGAGGTCCCGGACTTCGCGGCGATCACCGAGGGCACCGAGCTCACCGTGCCCGTGTCGATCTATGACAAGGACGGCGTCGAGGTCGTGCACGCCGACATCACCACCTGGGTCACTCCGCGCTGACCTCCCTCGGCGAAAGCCCTTGGATCGGTACGGTTGTGGGATGTTGGAAGTCGCGCGACTGGTCCGGCGTTTCGGCGACAACGTGGCGGTCGACCACGTGTCGTTCACGGTGGCGCCCGGCGCGCTGACCGGATTCGTCGGCGGTAACGGGGCGGGCAAGACCACCACCATGCGGATGATCATGGGGGTACTCGCCGTGCACGCGGGCGAGGTCGGGTGGAACGGGCGCCCGGTGACCGCCGCCGATCGCCGGGCCTTCGGCTATATGCCGGAGGAACGCGGGCTCTATCCCAAACAGCCCGTCGTCGATCAGCTGGTCTACCTGGCGCGGTTGCGCGGGGTGAGCGCGGCGGCGGCCAAGACGCGCGCCGGGGAGCTGCTGGAGCGGTTCGGACTCGGCGACCGCGGCAAGGACAAGCTCGAGTCGCTGTCGCTGGGCAATCAGCAGCGCGTGCAGATCGCGGCGGCGGTGATCGCGCAGCCGACGGCCCTGATCCTGGACGAGCCCTTCTCGGGGCTCGATCCCGTCGCGGTCGACTCGATGGCCGAGCTGCTGCGCGAGTACGCCGACCAGGGCGTGCCGGTGCTGTTCTCCTCGCATCAGCTCGATCTGGTCGAGCGGCTGTGCGATCAGCTGGTGATCCTCGCCGCCGGGCGGGTGGTCGGACAGGGCTCGGTGGAGTCGTTGCGGGCGGGCAGCGCGGCGCGGTATCGGCTGGTCGTCGACAGCGATCCGGGGTGGTTGCGCGAATTCACCGGGGTGCGGGTGGTCGAGACGAACGGGTCGGCGGCGGTCCTCGAATTGACGGGCGCGAGTACCGATTCGGTGCTCACCGAGGCGCTCACGCGCGGGTCGGTGCGCGAATTCGCCGAGCTGCGGCCCACGGTGGCCGAGATCTACCGGGAGGTGACGGCATGAGCATGTCGCGCGGGGTGTGGCGGATCGTCGCCGCCAGGGAGATCGTGGTGAAGCTGCGCGATCGAAATTTCGTCATCTCGACGGTGGTGACCATCGTGGCCATCGTCGCGTCGCTGGCCGTGAGCGGATTCCTGAGCAGCAGGCCGGATCGGATCACGGTCGCGGTCACCGGGCCGGACACGGCGGCGGTCGTGCAGACCGCCGACGGGCTGGCCTCGGCGGCCGATACCGATGTCACCTTCACCGCCGAACCGATGGCCGATCGGGCCGCCGTCGAGCAGGCGGTGCGCGACGAGCGGGCCGATGTCGGTCTGGTGCCGGACGTCTCCGGGTGGCTGCTGATCGGCAAGACCGCCGAGGACGACAACGCCACCACCTACATCACCGCCGCCGCGACCCAGCTCGCCCTGGAGCGCAATGCCGCGGCGGCGGGGGTCTCACTGGAAGAACTCGGCCGCGGCGCCGGGGTGACCTACGACCTGTTGGAGAAGGGCGCCGTCGATCCGGGCCTGGCCAAGATCGTGGCGTTCGTGTTCGCCTTCCTCTTCTATCTGTCCTCGGTGCTGTTCGGCATGTCCATCGCGCAGAGCGTGGTGGAGGAGAAGCAGAACCGGATCGTCGAGATCCTGGCCAGCGCGATGCCGTTGCGGCAGTTGCTGATCGGCAAGGTCGCCGGCAACGCGGTGCTGGCGTTCATCCAGCTCAGCCTGTTCGTCGGTGCCGGGCTGGTCGGTCTCGCGGCGATCGGGCAGGGCGATCAGCTGGGCCGGATCGCCGGTGCGGCGGGCTGGTTCATCGTGTTCTTCCTGGTCGGTTTCCTCGCGCTGGCCAGTCTGTGGGCGGTCGCGGGTTCGCTGGCCACCCGCAGCGAGGACCTGCAGTCCACGGCCACTCCCCTGTCGATGCTGATCATGATCGTGCTGTTCGCCGGCATCTTCCTGACCGGCACCGCGCGGGTGGTGGCCTCGTACGTGCCGATCATGTCGATCGTCGCCATGCCGGGCCGGCTGGCCGAGGGCAGCGCGGCGTGGTGGGAGCCGGTCGTCTCGCTGGCCGTGATGGCGGTGGCGGCCTACGGGATCGTCGTGGTGGCCGAGAAGATCTACCGCCGGTCACTGATGCAGACCCAGGGCCGGCTGACGATGCGCCAGGCACTCGCGCTGGAGGACTGATCCGAGGCCGCCTTACCCTGCGCCGAGCTGCGGCTTTGCGCGATTGCGGCAGGCGGACTGTGGCAGACTGGAGATCGATCACCGCTCGAGGAGGTGCGACATGGCAATGCTCTGGCCGGACCATTTGTTGACCCTGGCGGACTGGGATGATCTCCCGGAGAACAACGAACGCAAGATCGAGCTGGCGGAGGGGGTTCTTGCTGTGTCACCGCGACCGACGTCGATTCATCAGCGGGTGATCATCCGGCTGGCGACACAGCTCAACAGTCAACTGCCTGCGGAATTGGAGGCATTGGGCGAGGTCGAAGTCGTGATCGAGGAGACGCCACCTCCGACTGTGCGCATACCAGACGTTTGTGTGGTGCCTGCGCTGGATGACGCTGTTGTTCGCTGGGACGCGACCGACGTGCTCCTAGCTGTCGAGATCCTCTCGCCCGGTACTCGACGCACCGACCGAATCACCAAATTCGCGGAGTACGCCGAGGCCGGTATCGAGCATTACTGGCTCGTCGATATCGAAGCACCAGCCTCGATCACCGCGTACAGACTGGTCGCTGACCAGTACAAGCTGATCGCCGACACCTCCGCCCCGACGGCTATCGAACTAGCCGGCACCCAGCTCATCATCGATCCGACGACGCTGCTGACCACTCGGCGCTGACTCTTCGACTGCTGTCGGGTCCGGTCATCGAGCGGATCAGGCCGGAATTGCATCGGGGTGACGATGCCCGATTGAATGCCGGGGTGAGCGGTTCGCGGGAATTCGATGTGTGTGTGGTGGGGCTCGGCCCGACCGGGCGAGGGCTGGCGCATCGCGCCGCAGTGGCCGGGTTCCGCGTGGCCGCGGTGGACCCGCGACCGGACCGGCTGTTCCCGCCGACGTTCTCCTGCTGGGTCGATGAACTGCCCGCCTGGCTGCCCGACAGCGCCGTCGCCCAGCGCATCGCCGCGCCGACGGTGTGGACCAAGACCGAGCATCGGATCGAACGGCCGTACTGCGTGCTGTCCAAGGCGGGGCTGCACGCGGCGCTCGCGCTCGACGACGCGACGGTGTTCGCCGCGCGGGCGAGCAGGGTCGACCAGCACGAAGTCGAACTCGCCGACGGCGCGGTGATCAAGGCGGCGACGGTGTTCGACACCCGTGGCCTGCCGACCCTCGGCAAGCGCAGGGCAGCCTCCGCGCACGGCATCTTCGTCGACGCCGAGACCGCGGCGCCGATGGTGGCCGACGGCGAAGGGCTGCTGCTGGACTGGCGGCCGGAGAACGGCGCAGGCCCCGACGAGCCGCCGTCGTTCCTGTACGCGGTGCCGCTCGGCGACGGCACGGTGATCTTCGAGGAAACCAGCCTCGGCCTGCGCGGCGGCATGCCCCAGCACGAGCTGCGCAAGCGGACGCTGAACAGGCTGGCCGCGCACGGCATCCGCCTCACCGGCGACGAGCCGCACGAGGCCGCGCACTATCCGCTGGACCAGCCGCCGCCGAGGAAGGGCGCCGCCGGCGCCGTGCCGTTCGGTTCGCGCGGCGGGATGATGCACCCGTGCACCGGCTACTCCGTCGCCGATTCGCTCGCGCTGGTCGACACCGCGGTCGACGCCGTCCAGCGGGGCCGCGATCCGATCGAGGCGCTGTGGCCGTGGCGGGCACGCGCGGTGTACTGGATGCGGATGCGCGGGCTGTGGGGGCTCGGTCGGCTCACCACCGACCAGTCGATCGCCATGTTCGAGGCGTTCTTCACCGAATCCGAGCGCGGGCAGCGGGCGCTGCTGTCGGCCCACGACGACTACACCGCCCTCGGCGCCGTCCTGTTCAACACGGTCGCGCACACCTGGCCGTTCCGGTGGCGCTACGACCTCGTCGGCTGGACCAACCGCGACCGCTGGCTCGACTACCCGTTCGCGCCCGCCGAGGCACCGACCCACTGAGACCGCGATCGCCCCGCAGTCCACAGGGGACTACGGGGCGATGCGGTGGTCAGGCTAGGCGGTCTGCGCGGCGCGCTTGTAGCCGACGATGGCCGGATAGGCGAAGACGGCGATCATGCCGACCGTCCAGGCCAGCGTCTTCAGCAGCGGCTCGGCGACCGGTCCGCCGTAGGACAGGCCGATCATCGCGTTGATCGCGCAGCTCATCGGCTGGTTCTCCACGATGGTCTGCAGCCAGGTCGGGTAGGCGATGATCGGGACGAAGCCGGTGTTGAAGAACATCAGCAGCGTGTTGACGATGCTGATCAGGCTGATCAGCATCACGCCCTCGGTGACGGTGGCCAACGCGGTCACCATCACCGCGAAGCCGAGACCGAACAGCACCGGCACGCAGACCAGCGCGATGTTGGTGAGCGGGTCCTCCATGAACAGGAAGCCCAGCGGCACCGCGACGAGCAGCACGATCACGGTGGTGATCAGGATGCGCACCGCCTCGGCCAGCAACCGGCCCGTCAGCAGCGAGGCCTTGTTCAGCGGCATCGTGTAGAACCGGCTGAGCAGCCCGGCGGCCTTCTCCCGCTTGAAGCCGAGCGCGCTGACCACCGCGCCGGTCATGGCCGCCACCAGGGTGAGTAGCGCGGCCTGGCCGTAGATCGCGGGCATGCCGCCGTAGGCGGTGATGTAGTCGCCGAGCACGATGCGGAACATCAGCAGCGTCACGGCGGGATAGACGATGGTCTGGATGGTGGTCGCCGGATCGCGCAGCCACACCATCAGCAGGCGCTTGCACTGCAGCAGGCTGTGGCTCACCCACATCGACACCGCGCCTTCCGGCTTGGCGTGCACCACCGGCAGCAGCGCCGCGGTCTCGTCGGCGGGCAGCGAGTTCCGCTCGGGGGTCGTCGTGGTCATGATCGCCTCACACTCGCCCACACAGCCAGTGGGAGGAAGAAGATGGCCAGGCCGCCGAGCCAGGCCAGCGACACCCAGGTCCCCGCCCAGCTCAGCTGGCCCGCGGCCATGTCGCTGAGGGTCTGGGCGGCCTGGGAGATCGGCTGGTTGCGGGCGAAGCCGCGCGCCCAGCTCGGGAAGGCCTGTTCGGGCACGAACCCGGTGGACAGCATCCCGAAGATCAGGATCGGCAGGGTGAGCGCCTGGCTCAGCGACTCGGGGTTCTTGGTGAGGCTGCCGAGCGCGTCGGCGCCGAGCGTGAGCACCAGGCCGACGGCCAGCGCGAACCCGCAGAACGCCAGCGCCTGCAGCCAGCCGCCGGTGAACCGGAAGCCGATCAGGTAGCCGTAGCCGATGGTGGCCGCCAGCGAGATCACCGAGCGCACCAGGCCCGCGCTGATCCGCGAGACCAGCGGCACCAGCGAGCCGATGGGCATGGTCTGCAGCCGCGAGCTCAGGCCGGTGAGCGCCTCGAACGCGGCCAGCTGCGCGTTCGACATCATGGTCATCGCCATCGTCTGGAGCACGATGATCGGCATGACGTACTGCGCGTAGTCGATGCCCTGGACCTTCATCACGTACCGCAGCGGCAGATAGAAGGCCACGGTGATCACCAGCGGGAACAGCACCGCGACGATCAGTTCGCCCTTGGTGACCATGGTCCAGACGACGCGGCCGGTCAGCGCGCGCCACTGCGCGAAGCTGCTCGGCTGGGCCGGGGGTAGGTCGTCGAACAGGGTGGTCCCCGCGACGGTCGGGGCACTCACTGGTGGCCGCCCGAGTGGCCGGTGATGGACAGGAACACGTCGTCGAGCGAGGGCCTGCGCAGCGCGATGTCGGCCAGGTCGATGCCGGCGCTGTCGAGCCTGCGCAGCGCCTCGGCGAGGGTCGCGGCGCCGTCGGGCGCGGGCACCGAGAGCTTGTCGGCGCCGGCGATCTCGGCCGCGACGGCGGCGGGGACCAGGTCACCGAGCGCTTCGACGGTCGCGGCCAGGCGGCTCGGGTCGAGCGGGACGATTTCGCAGAAGCTGCCGCCGGTCTTGGCCTTGAGCTGGTCGGCGGTGCCCTCGGCGATGACGGTGCCCTTGTCGATGACGATGATGTTGTCGCTGAGCACGTCGGCCTCTTCGAGGTACTGCGTGGTGAGCAGCACCGTGATGCCCTGGTTCTTGAGCGCGGTGACCAGGTCCCACACACCCTGACGGCTGCGCGGGTCGAGGCCGGTGGTCGGCTCGTCGAGGAACACGACCTCGGGCCGCACGACCAGCCCGCAGGCGATGTCGACGCGGCGGCGCATGCCGCCCGAGTAGTTGCGCACGGCCCGCTTGCCCGCGCTGACCAGGTCGAACTCCTCGAGCAGGACTTCGGCGCGCTTGCGCGCGGCCGACTTGGACAGCCCCATCAGCCGCCCGAACAGCTCGAGGTTCTCGCGGCCGGTGAGGTTCTCGTCGAGGGCGGCGTACTGGCCGGTCATCATGATCGCGCGGCGCACGCCGGCGGCATCGGTGCGCACGTCGTGGCCCGCCACGACGGCGGTGCCGGAGTCGGGGCGCAGCAGCGTCGACAGGATCTTGACCGTGGTGGTCTTGCCGGCGCCGTTGGGTCCGAGGATGCCGAGCACGCTGGCCTTCTCCGCCCGGAAGCTGATGCCTTGCAACGCGTGCACGTCGCCGAAGGACTTGCGCACATCGGACACCAGCACCGCGGGCTCATCGGCACGCGACGCGACGCCCCCTGCGGGCGAATCCATTGAGATCGAACTCGGCATCAACTCTCCACCATCACGGAAATTAGCTTGTCGGTAAGTGATCTGTACCGTTCGGCGCGATGTTACCGGTCCGGCCGTTCGCGGGGCCGTTGTCGTGTGGTCTTGCTCACGAGGGCAGTACAAGGGCAGTACATCGACCTTGTCGGCTCGCGCGGACGCCCATACGCTGGCCGACGGGGAAACACTCGTCTCACCTGCCCGTGCCCGGGCGCGTTCGATCTCCTGTGAGAGGTGACGATGACAGAGGCCACCGCTGCGCCGACGGGACGGTCCGACGTGCTGACGTCGTTCGACCCGCGCACCGGCGAGCAGCTCGCGCAGTATTCCGTCGACGGTCCCGCCGAGGTCACCCGCGCGGTGCGCACGGCCCGC
Source organism: Nocardia neocaledoniensis (assembly GCF_003182135.1). Taxonomy (GTDB): domain Bacteria; phylum Actinomycetota; class Actinomycetes; order Mycobacteriales; family Mycobacteriaceae; genus Nocardia; species Nocardia neocaledoniensis. The sequence continues at coordinate 464,386 of NZ_QGTL01000003.1, forward strand.
GCGACCCAGAGCTGGTGGGGCGAACTGAGATTCGCCGAACGGCGTCGCCTGCTGCTGGACTGGCGCGCCCAGATCGCCAGGCACGCGGGCGAATTGGTGGAGGTGCTGCGCGCCGAGACCGGCAAGCCGGAGGCCGACGCGGCGCTCGAGGTGATGCTCGCGGTCGAGAACCTGGACTGGGCGGCCCGCAACGCCGAACGCGCGCTGGGCCGGAAACGCTTGGCGACCGGGTGGTTCACGCGCAATCAGCACGCCTCGGTCGGCTATCTGCCCCTGGGTGTGGTCGGTGTGCTCGGCGCGTGGAACAACCCGGTCTTCACCCCGATGGGTTCGATCGCCTACGCGATGGCGGCGGGCAACGCGGTGGTGTTCCATCCGCACGAGATCACCACCGGCGTCGGGGTGTGGCTGGCCCGTAGCTGGGCCACGGTCGTGCCCGACCAGCCGGTGCTGCAGGCCGTCACCGGCGACACCCGCACGGCGACCGCGCTGTGCAAGGCCAAGGTCGACAAGATCGCCTATGCCGGCCCGGAGGCGGGTGGGCGCGAGGTGATCGCGCTGTGCGCGCAGACGCTCACGCCCGTCGTGGTGGAGAACAGCGGCAAGGGCAGCATGATCGTGCACGTCGACGCCGACCTCGACGCCGCCGCCGAGGCCGCGGTGTTCGGGGCCATGGCCAACGCGGGCCAGAACGCCTCGGGCATCCAGCGCTGTTATGTCGCCGATTCGGTGTTCGACGACTTCCTGGCCAGGGCGGCCGATCGGGCCGCGAAGCTGCGGCCGGGCGCCGACAATCGCGCAGCCTACGGTCCGATGATCAACGCCGCCCAGGTCGACGTGGTGCGCAGGCAGGTCCGCGACGCCATCGCCCGCGGCGGCCACGCGGTCCTGGGCGGGCTCGACTCCTTCCGCGATCCGTATGTGGAGCCGATCGTGCTGGCCGAGGTGCCGGAGGAGAGCATCGCCATCACCGGGGAGGGCATCGGCCCTGTGCTGGTGGTGAACCGGGTGGCCGATCTCGCCGACGCGGTCGCGCGGGTGAACGCCGCGGGCAACGGCATCGCGGTCACCGTGTTCACCCGCGACATCCCCAGCGCGGAGTTCATCGCCGAGCAACTCAGCGTGGGCGTGGTGACGGTGAATTCGTCGACCGCGTTCACCGGGATCCCGGCCCTGCCGTTCGGCGGGGTCGGCGAGTACGGGCAGGGGCACAGCCACGGCGAGCAGGGGCTGCACGAGTTCAGCCGGACGATGTCGATCGCGCGCAGGCGGTATCGGGCGCCGGTGCGCCTGTCGACTTTCGATCGTCATCCGCGGCACCTGCGCACGGCCAGGGCCCTGTTCCGGCTCCGGCACGGGCGCTGACCGCGCGGCTCAGTCCGGCTTCGGGGCGTCGCCGAGCAGCACCGCACCGGTCAGCGCCGCGAGCCGGGCGAGCTGTTCGGGGCGGGAGTCGAAGCGCAGCAGGCGGCCGACGTCGATGATCTGGCCGATGGCCGCGTGCACGCGGAAGCGGGCCTCGATGGGGTCGTCGTCGAGCAGGTTGGCCCATTCGAGGATGTTCTGGCGCTGCAGGGCGCGCAGCCGGTGCTGCTCGGCCTGGGGCAGATTGCTGAACTCCGCGTAGTAGACCGGCATGATCTCCGGCGTCGAAAAGGTGAGCCGGGCGTAGCGGTCGGCGATGCGCCGCGCGGCGTCGGCACGGTTCTCCGATTCGGCCAGCGCCTCGCCGATCGCGACGGCCATCCGGTCGCCGGTGCGGTGGAAGGCGGCGGCGAGCAGGTCGGCCTTGCTGTCGAAGTGCCGGTAGACGCTGGAGGCGTTGATGCCGACGGCGGCGCCGATCTCCTCGATGCCGGATTCGTGGTAGCCGTTGCGGCCGAAGATGCGAATCGCCTCGGTGAGCAGTTGTTCGCGTTTCGACGTGACGGGTAGCCCGCGGTTCTGCTTGCCGTGGTCGGCCTCGGCGGGCGCGGGCGGCAGGTCGGCGCGCACGATCGACCAGGCCATGTCGAGTTGCAGCGCGAGCATGCGCGCGTGCGAGAGCGTGGTGCGGTGCGCGGCGATGCTGGCCAGCGCGGACAGCGCGCCGACGGCCAGCACGGTGACGTCGTCCTCGGTGAGTTCCGGCCTGAGCTCGGCGATCGGGGCGGCGACCAGGGCCTCGAGTTCGCGGTAGAACGCGCGGATCCGGACCCGGTCCTCGCGCTCGAGGTAGCGCCGTTCCCAGCGGTAGAGACCGCCTTCGCGGCGGATGTCGATGTTCTGTTCGGCGACGGCGGTGAGCAGCGCGTCGAGCCTGGCCTCCGGGTCGGCGGCCGGATCGTCGGCGGCCTTCGCGACATCGCGCAGCCCGCGCGCGCCCGCCTCGGCGGCGGCGACGAGCAGCGCGTACTTGTTGGCGAAATGGCGGTAGAGGGCGGGCCCGGAGATGCCGACCTCGGCCGCGATCTCGTCGACGCCCACCGGGTAGTAGCCGCGGGCGCTGAACGCGCGGGCGGCGGCCCGCATGATCTGCATCTTGCGGTCCTTGGGCCTGCGGCGCACGACCTTGGCCGGTGCTTCGGTCGGCTCGCAGGCGCGTTCGGCCTCACTGCGATCGGCGACCATGCACTCACTTTCCGTTCCGCGTTCCGGGCTGTCGACTTGGGCTGGCGCCCCCGCTGGGCAGCGCCGGACCAGTCAACCTAAGTTAACCACAATTCGCAAACGGCGAGAGAGAGTCCGGAAAATGCGAACCGCCCCGGCTGGACCGGGGCGGTTCGTCGAGCGAGGGCGACCTACAGACCGAGGCCGCGAGCCAGGGTCGGCCACGACAGCTTCAGCTCGTCCTTCCAGTAGCCCCACGAGTGGGTACCGTTGGGACGGAAGTTGAAGGTCGCCGGGATGCCGAGCTCGTTGAGCCGGTTCGCCAGGTTGTGCGTGCAGTAGTTGGTGCCCGCCTCGATGACGCCACCGATGACGATCTGGTTGGCCAGGCCGTAGGCGCCGGGCAGGGCGTACGGTCCGTCGAGGGTGTCGTACGGGCCGGGCAGGCCGTTGCCGGTGGAGATGTAGAGGTCGAGGCCGCGCAGGCCCTCGGCGTTCACGTACGGATCGTTCTTGACCCATTCCTCCGAGCCCTGCGGGCCCCACATGTTCATGGTGTCGCCGCCGCCCCAGGTCTCCACCGTGAGCTTGACGAACTCCGAGCCCACCGGGTCGGAGGTCTGCGCGCAGCCAGAGTAGGCGGCGGCCGCCTTGTACAGGCCGGGCTTGGCGATCGGCAGCGCGAGCACGGTGGTGCCCGAGGTGGACAGGCCGGCGATCGCGTTCACGCCGTTGGTGCCGAGGGCGCCGTCGACCAGCGGGGGCAGCTCCTCGGTGAAGAAGGTCTTCCACTTGTTGCGGCCGACGACCGGGTCGTCCTTGATCCAGTCGGTGTAGTAGCTCCAGGAGCCGCCGATCGGCTGGATCACGTTGACGTTCTTGTCGCCGAGGAACTCGAGCGCGTCGGTCTTGGCGACCCAGGACGCGGAGTCCTCGCCGCCACCGGCACCGTTGAGCAGGTACAGGGTGGGGCGCGGGACGGAGGCGTCGGCGGGGCGCTGCACGTCGACGATGATGTTCTCGTCCATGGCCGCGGAGTACACGTGCAGCCGCAGGCTGCGCGAATCCTTCACCTCGGCCTTGACGATCTTGGAGCCGTCCTCGGAAACGGGGTTGGCGAGCAGGCTCTTCGAATCGATGATCGGGTCAGCCGAGGCGGGACTCGCGCCGAGGCCGGACAGCAGTCCGGCGGCCACTGCCGTCGCCGCGATCATCGCCGCGGCGCGGGAGCCGCGACGCCGGGTGTGCCGACGAATCAATTTCGCACCTTCGCTTCGTTTCGAATGGGTTGCACCACGGGCAAACCCTACGGGTTACCCAGCCGATACAACAGTAGGAATCGTTACAACAGCGCGGTCACATCATGCCTCACCGGCATCACCGATGTCATCGCGCCCCGGCCTCCCGGTCACCCGCGTCCAGCAACTCGGCCAGCCGCGGGCCGATCTCGGCCAGCGCCTGCGGTGAGGTCATCTGATCATGCACCACCGGGACCGGTCGATCACGCACCTCGCCGTCGACATACGGCGCCCAATTCGCCGCCGCCGTGTCGTGTCCGAGGGCACTGAAGTATTCGAGCCTGCCCCGGTAGACGCCCGGCCGGTGCTCGGCGATGAGTTCGGCCGAGCGCACGGCGCTGCGGTAGATCCGGCGCACCCGCTCCGGGGTGAGCACGGCCATGTTGGCGGGGATGATCGCGTGCAGCGCGGCCAGCCCCTCCTCGCTGAGGTCGCGCACGCCCGAGGCGGGCAGCGCCGCGCTCACGTCGACGCCGAGCTCGGCGAGGGCGTCGCGCACCGCGGTGTGGAAGTCGGGGACGTCGATGTCGGGGTGCGAGTCGAGCATCGCCAGCAGCGACACCCGCTCCCCCGCCGCCTGCAGCTGGGTCGCGACGGCGTGCGCGAGCACGCCACCGAGGGACCAGCCGAGCAGCCGGTAGGGGCCGTGTGGCTGTTCCGCCCTGATCTCGTCGACGTAGCGCCTGGCCATCTCGGCGAGGGTGCCGGGCAGGTAGCCCGCCTCGCTCAGCGCCGGCGACTGCAGGCCGAAGATCGGCCGCCGCGACGGGATGTACTGGGCGAGTCCGGCGTAGCACCAGGACAGTCCGTACATCGGGTGCACGCAGAACAGCGGCCCGCCGGCCTCGGTGCCGTGCGGCACCCGGTTGCGGATGGGCAGCAGCACGCCGAGGGCGTCGTCGGATTCGAGGTCGTAGTCCCCGGAGCTGGCGTCGATGCGCGCGGCGAGGGCGGCAACGGTGGCGTCGGTGAAGAACCACTGCACCCGCACGTCGGCGCCGACCCGGGTGCGCAGCCTGCTGATCGCCTTGGTGGCGATCAGCGAGTTGCCACCGAGTTCGAAGAAGTCGTCGTCGAGGCCGACCTTGCCCGCGCCGAGCACCTCCGCGTACACCTCGGCGACGGCCCGCTGCAACGGCGTGGCCGGTGGGCGGTAGGGCCGGGTGGTGACGGCGGGCACGGGCAGCGCGTTGCGGTCGAGCTTGCCGCTCGCGTTGAGCGGCAACGCCTTCAAGGTCACCAGCGCGGACGGCACCATGTACGACGGCAGCGCGGACCTGGCGTGGGCCAGCAGCGCCGCCTCGTCGAGGCCGGTGGCCGCCGCGCCGCTCTCGATCGAGTAGCCGGCGGCCGGGGTCGACGGCGCGGACGCCTCTGCCGCAGCGTCCGCGGGGACCACGTAGCCCACCAGGCGATCGCCGGTCGGTCCGTGCACGAGCGCGACGGCCGCGTGCCGGATCGACGGATGATCGCGCAGCACGGCCTCGACCTCGCCGAGTTCGATCCGCTGCCCGCGCAGCTTCACCTGGAAGTCGCTGCGGCCCAGGTACTCCAGGGTGTTGTCGGCGGTGAGCCGGACCACGTCGCCGGTGCGGTAGATCCGCTCGCCGCCGGCATGGGCGACGAAGCGTTCGGCGGTCAGCGCGGGCGCGGCGAGATAGCCGCGGGCCAGCTGCACCCCGGCCAGGTACAGCTCGCCGGCCGTGCCGGGCGGGACGGGCCGCAGCTGGCGGTCCAGCACGTGCACGCGGGTGTTGGCGACCGGGCTGCCGATCGGGATGCTCACGCCCGCACCGGGTTCGGCGGCCGCGGCGGTGACGACGGTCGCCTCCGCCGGGCCGTACCAGTTGATGAGGTCGACGCCGGGCAGCGCGTCCGCGAACCGCAGGGCGGTCGCGGTCGAGAGCGCCTCACCGGCCGCGAACACCCGGCGCAGCGCCGGGTACCGGCCCGCGCCACCGTCGGCGAGGAAGGCGTCGAGCATGGACGGCACGAAATGCACGGTGGTGACGCCACGTTCGGCGATCACACCGGCGAGGTAGACCGGATCGCGATGACCATCGGGCGCGGCGATGACCACGGCGGCGCCGGTCTGCAACGGCCACAACAGTTCCCACGTGGAGATGTCGAAGGTGACCGGCGTCTTGTGCAGCACCACATCGCCGGGCCCGTGCGGGTAGGCGCGCTGCGCCCAGCGGAACTGGGCGACCAGCTGGCGATGGGTGAGCATGACGCCCTTGGGCTTTCCGGTGGAGCCGGAGGTGTGGATGACGTAGGCGAGGCTGTCCGGCCGCGGCCGCTCGAACTCCACGTTGCCGCCCGTGAGGTCCAGCGTGTCGATCGCGAGGACCGGAACCGCGGCGGCGGTGTCGAATCCGGTCCCCGTGGTGGTGAGGACGCGGATCGGCGCGGCCGCCGCCAGCACCCGCTCGGTGCGTTCGGCGGGATGGTCCGGGTCGACCGGCACATAGGCCGCGCCGGTCCGCAGCACGGCGTAGATCGCCGTCACCAGGTCGATGCCGCGGCGCATGGCGACCGCGACGAGCGTCTCCGGCCGAGCGCCCTCGGCCCGCAGAGCGGTGGCGAGCGCCCGGGCCCTGGCGTCGAATTCGCCGTAGGTGAGGGTGGTCTCGCCGTCGACGAGGGCCACGGCGTCGGGGGTCTTCGCGACCTGGGCGTCGAACAGGGCGAGCAGCGTCGCCTCGTCGAGGAGTTCGGGCGCGTCGGTGGCGTTGACGGTCGCCAGCGTCGCGCGTTCCTCGGCCAGCAGCACGTCGATCTCGGCGATGCGCGCGTCCGGCGCCGCGGTGAAGCGGGCCAGCAGCATCGACAGCCGCTGGGCCAGTGCGTTGGCGGTGGACTCGCCGAAGACGTCGCGCAGGTACTTCACCGAGACGCGCAGCTGGGAGTCCGCGACGACCTGCACGGTCAGCGGGTAGTGCGTGCCGTTGGCGGCGTCCATGCCGAGCACGCCCGCCGAGCCGGAGGCGGCCTGGGCGAGCCCGGCCCGGTCGACGGGGAAGGACTCGAAGACCACGAGCGAGTCGAACAGGGCGTCGATCCCGGCGATCTCCTGGATCTCGCCGAGCCCGAGGTAGTGGTGGTCGAGCAGGGCGGCCTGCTCGGCCTGCAGACCGCGCAGCAGCTCGGCGACGGTGTCGCCGGGCCGCACCCGCACCCGCACCGGGATGGCGTTGAGGAACAGGCCGACCATGCGTTCCACGCCGTCGAGGTCGGCGGGCCTGCCGGACACGGTGGCGCCGAAGACCACGTCGTCGCGGTCGACGAGGCGGGCGATGAGCAACCCCCACGCCGCCTGGACCACGGTGTTCACCGTGACGCCGAGGCGCGCGGCGAGTTCGCTCAGGGCGGCGGTGTCGGCCTCGGTGAGCGCGAACCCGGTTTCGCCTGTCCCCGCGGCGATCTCGCGGCCCTGATCGACCGGGGCCAGCGGCGTCGGCTCGGCCAGTCCGGTGAGCGCGGTGCGCCAGGCCTGGCGCGCGGCCTCGGGGTCCTGGTCGACCAGCCAGGCCAGGTAGTCGCGATACGGCGCCACCTTGGGCAGGCGCCGGGTCCGGCTGCCGACCGCGTAGGCGATGAGCAGTTCCTGCAGCAGCAGCGGCATCGACCAGCCGTCGATCAGGATGTGATGGCTGGTGACCAGCAGGTGCGCCGACTCCGGCGTGCGCACGACGGTGAAGCGCAGCAGCGGCGCGGTGGCCATGTCGAAATGGGTGGCCAGGTCCGCCGACTTGATCCGCGGATAGGTGGCGGCGTCGGCGTCGATGACGCGCCACGGCACATCGAGGTCCTCGAGCACCACCTGCAGCGGGGTGCCCGCGGCGTCGGTCGCGAAGGCCACACGCAGGTTGTCGTGGCGGTCGAGCACGGTCTGCGCGGCCTGGTGCAGCCGCTCGTCGTCCACGGCCGGGTCGAGATCGAGGACGAACTGGGTGATGTAGGGGTCGACCGAGTTCTCCGCGAGCAGCGCGTGGAACAGCATGCCCGACTGCAGCGGCGTCACCGGCCAGATGTCACCGAGCAGCGGATAGCGCCGCACGAGCCGGCCGAGTTCGGCCTGACCGAGCCGCACCAGCGGGAAGTCCGACGGGGTGAATCCACCCGCGCCCGGCCGCAATCCGTGTTCGGCGAGGCCGCCGAGCGCGCGGATCCAGTGCTCGGCGAAGGTCTTGACGTCGTCGGCGGTGAGCACCGCGGTGGCGTAGTCGAAGCGGGCGACCATGCCGTCGTCGGTGGCGTCGACGGTGATGACGAGCGCCAGGTCGTCGGCGGCGAGGTCGGTGTGCACCCGGGCCGGGCGCAGATCGCGGAAACGCACCGCGAAGCGGCCGCGGTCGAGGGTGCGCACGCTGTCGGCGGCGTCGCCGTCGAGGTGGCGCAGCAGCCCGAAGCCTGCGCCGTGCGCGGGGACCGCGCGGCGCAGTTCCTTGGTCTGGGCCAGCGCCGCGCCCGCGGCCGGTCCGCCGACCAGGGCGTCGGCGATGTCGACGCCGTCGAGGCGAAGGGCCAGCGGGTAGTCGGTGGTGAAGCCGCCGACCACGTTCTCCGCGTCGGGCCTGCCGAGCACCCGCTGGTCGGCGCGCAGCCGCACCACGGTGCCGATCGCCCGCGCCGCCGGGGTGTCGGCGGCGGTCTGCAGGGCCAGCGCGGCCGCGGTGAGCAGCACCTCGTCGACGGTGGCGCGGTAGGCCTCGGCGACGGTGCTCACGGCGGCGGTGCCCTCGCCGGTGATGCTGAGCGAGACCCGGTTGCGCTGGCGCAGGTCGACGGATTCGGCGGCCCGCGAACGGATCGCGCGATGCCAGTACGCGCGTTCGGCGCGGGCGCGGGGCCCGGCCGGGTAGTCGGCGAGCCTGCGCACCAGGTCGCCGAGGCCCGCGTCCGGTGCGAACGGGGCGGCGTGCCTGCCCCTGCTCCACGCGGTGGTCAGCTGGTCGACGACCGCGCGCAGCGAGACCTCGTCCAGCACAAGGGCGTTGGCGACCACGATCAGGGTCGCCGGACCGTCGCCGTCGCCGGTGAGGACGAAGTGAATGTTGCGGCCCTCGTCCGGGTCGAGCGCGGCGGCGGCCGCGGCGACGATGTCGTCGACGGGCAGCGAGGACTCGCCGTCCTCGGCGTCGAGCCTGCGGAACGCGCCGCCGGTGCGCTCCTGGTGCGAGGGGATGCGCAGCACCGGGGTGGCGCCGGTGCGGTCGAGGACCGCCCACAGCATCGGGTGCTGGTTCATCACCGCGGTGGCCACCTCGGCGACCGCGTCGTCGGGGCAGTCGGCGGGCACGTCGAGCAGCACGGCGCGCGGTTCGACGGCACTCTCGCCCGCTTCGATCAGCTGCGCCGCCGTCGCGGTGAGCGGGAGCGCGGCGGGCTGGGCGCCGACGTCGGTGGTGACCTCGGCGCGCCCGGCCAGCGCGGCCACGGTGCGCGCGTCGAACAGGTCGCGCGGGCGCAGCACCACCCCGGCCGCCGCGGCGCGCGAGACGACCTGGATGGCGGTGATGCTGTCGCCGCCGAGGGCGAAGAAGTCGTCGTCGAGGCCGACTCGATCGTGCCCGACGACCTCGCCGATCACCCGGGCGATGACCCGCTCGGCGGTGGTCTTCGGCGCGCGGTACTCCTCGCGCGCGCTGACCGGATCCGGCAGGGCGGCGCGATCGAGCTTGCCGACCGGTGTCAGCGGCAGCTCGTCGAGGACGATGATCGTCGCGGGCACCATGTAGTCGGGCAGCTTCGTCGCGGCCAGCGCGGTCAGCTCCGCGGGGTCGAGCCGCTCGCCCATGACATAGGAGACCAGCATGGTCGCCCCGGCGCCGTTGTCGCGGCCCAGGGTGGTGACCCAGGAGACGCCCGGCGCGGCGGCCAGCACCGCGTCGATCTCGCCGAGCTCGATCCGCAGGCCGCGGATCTTCACCTGGAAGTCGTTGCGGCCGACGAACTCCAGCACGTCGCCGCGGCGCCGGACCAGGTCGCCGGTGCGATAGAGGCGGGTGCCCCCGCCGAACGGGTCGGCGACGAACCGGGCCGCCGTGAGACCGGAACGCCGGTGATAGCCGCGGGCCAGCTGGATGCCGCCCAGGTAGAGCTCGCCGGTGACACCTGCGGGGACGGGACGCAAGCGCCCGTCGAGGACGAAGGCGCTGGTGCCCCGGATGGGGCCGCCCATGTGCGTACTGTCGCCGGGCCTCAGCGGGTCGCTGATGCAGGTCATGATGGTGGTCTCGGTGGGACCGTAGCCGTTGTGGAAGGCGCGCTGCGGCAGCGTGTTCCAGCGGGCGACGAGCTCGGCGGGCACGTGCTCGCCGCCCACCGCCAGCGCGCGCAGGCCCGGCACGCTCGCCGGGTCGAGCGTGGCGAGGACGGCCGGGGTGAGGAAGGCGTGGGTGACCTCCTCGGACCGGATCAGCTCGGCGAGCTCGGCGCCGCCGACCGTGCCGGGCGGCGCGACGACCAGCGTGCCGGGGCCACCGAGCGCGAGCAGCAGCTCCAGCATCGACGCGTCGAACGACGGCGAGGCGAAAGCCAGTGCGCGGCTGTCGGAATCGAGGCCGTACCGCTGCTTCTGCTCGGCGCGGAAATTGGCGAGACCGGCATGGGTCACCAGCACGCCCTTGGGCAGGCCGGTGGAGCCGGAGGTGTAGATCATGTAGGCGCCGTTGCCGGGGCGCGGCACGGCCCGCAGTTCGATCTCGCGCAGCCCGATGGAGGCGTTGCCCGCGATCTCGGCGGTGAAGTCCGGGTCGTCGAGGGCGATCCAGCCCGCCTCCGCCAGCGGCGGCAGCCCGGCCAGTTCGGCAGTGAGCGTGACGCCGATGACCGCACCCGAGTCGGCGACCATGTGACTGATCCGCTCGGCCGGGTAGCCGGGGTCGATCGGCACGATCACGGCGCCGGTGCGGGCGATGGCCCACACCGCGAGCACCGATTCGATGGAACGCCGGATGGCCACGGCCACCGCGACTTCCGGTCCGGCGCCGCGCGCGACGAGGCCGCGGGCCAGCTGGTTGGCGGCGGCGTCGAGCGCGAGGTAGGTGAACCCGCGGCCGTCGCCGCGCACGGCCAGGCCGGTCGGGTTGGCGCGCACCGCGTCGTCCATCAGCTGGGCCAGCGTGCGTTCCGGTTCGGCGGGCGGCCCGGCGAAGGTGGTCTGGGCGCGGAACTCGGCCTCGTCGAGCAGCGGCACCCGGCCGACCGCGCGGTCGGGCTCGGCGACCACCTCGGCGAGGACCCTGGCGAACCGGCGGCCGAAGGCCTGGACCGTGGACTCGTCGAAAAGGTCCGTGGCATAAGTGAATTCGGCGTGCATGCCGCCGTGGTCGGGCAGTTCGCGCACGGTGAGCAGCAGGTCGAACTTGGCTTCGGCGGTGCGGGCGTCGAGCCCGCTCACCGCGATGCCGGGCAGTTCGACGGCGACGGGGGCGAGGTTCTCGAACGACAGGGCCACCTGGAACAGCGGATGCCTGCCCGCCGACCTGGCCGGCGCCACGGCGTCGACGACGCGCTCGAACGGCACATCGGCATGGGCGAAGGCGCGCAGATCGGTGTCCCTGGTCTGCCGCAGCAGCGCCGTGAACGGCTCGTCGGCGCCGACGCGGCTGCGCAGCACCAACGTGTTGACGAACATGCCGACGAGGTCATCGAGTTCCCTGACGCCGCGGCCCGCGATCGGGGTGCCGATCGCGACGTCGTCGGTGCCGCTGGTACGGGCGAGCAGCAGCGCCAGCGCCGCCTGCACCACCATGAACACGGTGACGCCCTGCGCGCGGGCGAGCGCGGCCAGCTCGGCGTGCAGCCCAGCATCGATCTCGACGGTGCTCAGCGCACCGGCGAACGACTGCACCGGCGGACGCGGCCGATCGGACGGCAGCGCGATCTCCTCGGGCAGCCCGGCGAGCTCCTCGGTCCAGTACGCCAGCTGGGCGGCCGCGGTGGACGCGGGATCGCGCTCGTCGCCGAGCGATTCTCGTTGCCACACCGCGTAATCCGCGTACTGCAGCGGCAGCGGAGTCCACGCGGGCTCGACGCCCTCGGTGCGCGCGGTGTAGGCCAGTACCAGATCGCGGGTGAGCGGACCCATGGAGAATCCATCGGCCGCGATGTGGTGGACGACGAACACCAGCACGTGCTCGTCCTCGGCCAGGCGCAGCAGCCGCAACCGCACCGGCGGGGCGGCGGTGACATCGAATCCGACGGCGACGGTGCGGCGCACCTCGTCGGCCAGGTCGGCCGCGGTGACGGGGACCGGCGTCAGATCGACCCGGATCGCTCCCGGAGCGAGCACTTCCTGCACGGGCCATGAGCCCTGGGCGACGCTGCCCGGGGTCAGCGGCTCCGCAGCGGTGCGGGCGGTCGCGGACCGAAGGGACCCGTCGCCGTGCGCGTCGCGCGTGACGGTGGACAGGGGCGACGCGACGTCGCCGTCGGCCTGCGGTTCCGAACTCGTCCCTTCGAGCACCGGGTAGCGGGTGCGCAGGACCTCGTGCCGGGCGAACAGGTCGGTGACGGCGACGCGCAGGGCGGCGAGGTCGAGCGCCCCGGTGAGGCGCAGGGCCGCGGGGATGTTGTAGACCGTGGCCTCGGGGTCGAGGCGGTTGAGCAGCCACATGCGCTGCTGGGCCAGCGAGAGCGGGAGCCGCTCGGGGCGTGGTCCGGCGACCAGCGGACGCGCGGCCAGCTCGTCGGATCTGGTGACGCGGACCGCGAGGTCGGAGACCGACGGTGCCTCGAACAGCAGCCGCACGCCGACGGCACGGTCGAGCGCCGCGCCGATCCGGGCGGCCGCCCTGGTCGCCAGCAGCGAGTTGCCGCCGAGGGCGAAGAAGTCGTCGTCGGCGCCGACCGCGTCCACGCCGAGGATCTCGGCGTACACGTCGGCCACGAGCTGTTCGGTGGGCGTCGCCGGCGCGCGGAAGGCGGCGGCCTCGAAGACCGGCGCGGGCAGCGCGGCCCGGTCCAGCTTTCCGTTGACCGTGCGCGGCAGGTCGTCGAGCACGACGAACGCCTCCGGCACCAGATAGCCGGGGAGCCGATCGCGCAGGGCCGACTTCACCTGTGCCACATCGATATCCGTGCGACCACCGGTGGACGGGGCGCCGGTGTGGTCCGCGGCATCGTCGCTCGGTCCGGTGCCGACGAGATAGGCGACCAGCCGGTCGCCGAAATGCTGATCGTGCCGTGCGAGCACGGCGGCCTTGGCGATGCCCGGCAGTCCGAGCAGTGCGGTCTCCACCTCACCCGGCTCCACCCGGAAGCCGCGGATCTTCACCTGGAAGTCGGTGCGGCCCAGGTAGATCAGTGCGCCGTCGGCGCCGCGAGCGACCAGGTCGCCGGTGCGGTACATGCGAGCGCCCGGCTCGAAGGGATCGGCCAGGAAACGTTCGGCGGTGAGCGCTGCCTTGCGGAGATAGCCACGGGCCAGTTGCACGCCGCCGAGGTACAACTCACCCCGGACTCCGGGCGGCACGGGATGGAGTCGCTCGTCGAGAACGTAGACGCGGCAGTTCCATTCGGGCAGGCCGATCGGCACGGTCAGTACGTCGGCCGTGGTCACCCGATGATCGGTGATCGACACGGCCGCCTCGGTGGGGCCGTACAGGTTGTCGATCCTCGTCTCGGGCAGCGCGGCGAGCAGGCGCTGGGCGAGTTGCGCGGGCAGCGCCTCACCGATCGCGAGGATGCGCGCCAGCGGTCGCCGCGGCGCGGAGACTGCCTGCGACGGCACGTGCGACCGTGACTCAATTTGAGCCGCGGCCGGATTCGTCTCCCAGTAGCCGACGAGCGCGTCCAGCAGGGCGGGCACCGCGGTGAGCGTGGTGACGCCCGCGTCGGCGATCAGGGCGTCGAGGTAGGCGGGATCGCGGTGGCCGTCGGGGGCGGCGATCACCAGGCGGCCACCGCAGGCGGCGGCGGACCAGAACTCCCAGACCGAGAGGTCGAAGGTGGCCGGCGTCTTCAGCAGGAAGGCGTCGGTCGGCCCGGTGCCGAATTCACCGCGCAGCCACTGCAATTGGTTGACCACCGCGGCGTGCGGCACGGCGACGCCCTTAGGACGGCCGGTCGACCCGGAGGTGAAGATGACGTAGGCCGTGTTCTCCGGACGCAGCGGCGCCCGGCGGTCGGCGTCGGTGATCGGGGACGGATCGGCCGAGGCCACCGCCGGGTGGTCGACGCGGACCATCGGCGAGACATCCGTGCGGAAACCCTTGGTGAGCACGCAGATCGGCGCCGCGGTGCCCAGGATGTAGTCGATGCGTTCGGCGGGCTGGTCGGGATCGATCGGCACGTACGCGCCACCCGATCTGGTCACCGCGAACATGGCGACGACGAGGTCGATCGAGCGCGGCAGCGCCAGCGCGACCAGCGATTCGGGGCCGACGCCCATCGAGATCAGATGCCGGGCGAGGCGGTTCACCCTGGATTCGAACTCGGCGTAGGTGAGTTCGAGCCTGCCCTCGGGCAGATCCGCGACCACGGCGATCGCCTCCGGGCGGGCCAGCGCGGGCAGGTCGGCCAGGGTGCCGCCGAATGCGGCGAGATCGGCCGCGCCCGTAGTGATCTCGGCGGCGCGCTCCGGACCGGTGCGCAGGTCGACGTCGCCGACGACCACGCCGGGCTCGGCGACGACCGCGTCGAGCAGCAGCGTCAGCCGGTCGGCGAAGGCCCGCACGGTGGACTCGTCGAACAGGTCGGTGGCGTAGGTGAAGAAGCCCTCGATACCGGTGGGTGTGCCGTCGGCGTCGTAGCCGTCGCCGACGATGAGATGCAGATCGAACTGCGAGACGGCCAGATCCGCCGCGACCGGCGCGATCCGCAGTCCCGGCAGCTCGAGCGCGGCCCGGTCCATGTTCTGGAACGACAGGCCCACCTGGAACAGCGGATGCCGCGCGGTGGAGCGCGGCGGGTCGAGCACCTCGACGAGCCGCTCGAAGGGCACGTCGGCCGCGGCGAAGGCGGCCAGATCGCTTGCCCGCTGCGCGGCGAGGAGTTCGGCGAAGGTCGCGCCGCCGTCGTAGCGGGTGCGCAGCACGACGGTGTTGACGAACATGCCGATCAGATCGTCGAGTTCGCGCTCGCCGCGCCCGGCCACCGGGGTGCCCACGGTGACCTCGGTGGCCGCGGCCAGCCGCGCAAGCAGCACGGCGAAGGCGGTGTGCAGCACCATGAAGACGGTGGCGCCGCTGTCCTGCGCGATCGCGGCCAGCCGCGCGTGTGTGGTGGCGTCGACGCGCACCGGCACCCGGCCGCCTGCCAGCGACGCCACCGCGGGGCGTGGGCGGTCGGCCGGGAGCTCCAGCAGGTCGGGCACGCCGGACAGTTCCTCGCGCCAGAACGAGACCTGTTGGGCGGCGAGCGAATTCGCGTCGTCCTCGGCGCCGAGCCGGTCCACCTGCCACAGCGCGTAGTCGGCGTACTGCACCGGCAGCGGCGCCCAGCCGGGCGCCTGCCCCGCGGCGCGGGCCAGGTAGGCGGTGGTGACATCGCGAATCAGCGGCGCCATGGACGAGGCGTCGGCCGCGATGTGGTGCACTACCACGGCGAGGACGTACTCAGCGGGCGCGTCGGGCGCGTCGGCGGTGACGTCGAAGAGCCGGACCCGCAGGGGAACCTCGGCGGTCACGTCGAAGGAGGTGGCCGCGACGGCGGTGATCTGCTCGATCAATGCCGCCGCCACGTCGGACCGCGAGGTCTCGGCGAGCCGGTGCACGGCGAAGTCGAGCGAAACCTCGTCGGGCGCGAGCACCTGCTGGATCGGGCCGGCGGGGGTGTCCGGATAGATCGTGCGCAGCACCTCGTGCCGGGCGAGGACATCGCGCAGCGCCGCGGTGAGGGCGGGGACGTCCAGGGTGCCGGTGAGGCGCAGGGCGAAGGGCAGGTTGTAGGCGGCGGCGCCGTCGGTGGCCACACCCTGGTCGAAGCGGTTGAGGAACCACATGCGCCGCTGGGCGGGCGAGAGCGGCAGTTCGGCGGGGCGCGCGAGCGCACCGAGTCCGCTGTCCGGCTCCGGTTCGGCGCCCTCCCCCAGTGTCGCGGCCAGCGCGGCGACGGTCGGGCTCTCGAACAGGGTGCGCACGGCCACGCGGGAGCCGGTGGCGGCGCCGAGGCGGGCAGCCAGCTTGGTGGCGATCAGGGAGTTGCCGCCGAGGGCGAAGAAATCGTCGTCGGCGCCGATGTCGGTGCGGCCGAGCACTTCCCCGAACAGCGCCGCGACGAGCCGCTCGGGCTCGGTGCCCGGCGCGCGGAAGGCACGAGCGGTGAACCGCGGGGCGGGCAGCGCCTTGCGGTCGAGCTTGCCGCTCGCGTTGAGCGGCAGCGCGTCCAGCACGGTGATCGCGGCCGGAACCATGTAGGCGGGCAGGGTTTTCGACGCCACGGCGCGCAGCCGATCGGGATCGGCGGCCTGTCCCGGCGTCGGCACGACATAGGCGACCAGCTGGTCGCCGAGCTCGCTCGGTGCCACCAGCGCGACCGCCTGGCTCACGGATTCGTGCCCGAGCAGCGCGGTCTCGATCTCCCCGAGCTCGATGCGCTGGCCACGGAACTTCACCTGGAAGTCGATGCGGCCCAGGTAGTCCAGGCGATGCGGCGCGGTCGCGGTCGGCGGGCGCCACACCACGAGGTCACCGGTGCGGTACATCCGGCGGCCCGCGTCGAACGGGTCGGCCACGAAACGGTCGGCGGTCAGTCCCGGCCGCGCGACGTATCCGCGCGCCAGCTGATCGCCCGCGAGATAGAGCTCTCCCGCGATCCCGGGCGGCACCGGTCGCAGGCGCGAATCCAGCACGTAGACACGGGTGTTCCACTCCGGTAGCCCGATCGGCACGGTGCGCTCGCCCGCGCGGGCAGGCCAGTAGGTGACCGAGACCGCGGCTTCGGTCGGCCCGTACAGGTTGTGCAGGCGCGCGGAGCAGACGGCCGCCATCGCGTCCACGGTCTCGGGCGGCAGCGCCTCGCCGATCACGAAGACGTCCCGCAGCGAGCCCAGCGCGGCGGCGTTCGCCCCCGCGGCCTGGGCGGCGAACACGGTCAGCATCGAGGGCACGAAGTCGGTGACGGTGACGCCGTGCCGCTCGATCAGGTCGATCAGGTACGCCGGGTCGCGATGCCCGTCCGGCGTCGCCAGCACCAGCGTCGCGCCCACGCGCAGCGGCAGGAAATAGCCCCACAGCGAGACGTCGAAGGTGGTCGCGGTCTTCTGCAGATACACATCACCCAGGGCCAGTGGGTATTTCGCCAGCATCCACACCAGCTGGTTGTGGATGGCGGCGTGCGAGATCGCCACGCCCTTGGGCTTGCCGGTGGAGCCGGAGGTGAAGATGACGTACGCGGGATGGTCGGCGCGCAGGGGCGCGCGCAGTTCCGCCGGACGGACCGGGTCGACGGAGACACCGGTGGTGTCGAGCGCGTCGAGGAGCAACAGCTCGGTGCCCGCCGGCACGGCCATGGCCTCGGCGCTGAGAACGGCGGCGGGGCGGGCGGTGTCGAGGATGTGGGCGATGCGCTCGGCCGGATGATCGGGGTCGAGCGGCACGTACGCGCCACCGGCGGTGAGCACCGCGTACATCGCGATCACCAGCTCCGGCGAGCGCCGGATCGCCAGGCCGACCAGCTCCTCCGGGCCGACACCGGCCCGGATCAGCAGCCGGGCCAGCGCGTTGACCCGCTCGTCGAACTGCCGGTAGCTCAGCTCCGCGCGTTCGTACACCAGCGCGGTGGCGTCCGGATGCGCCTGTACCGCACGGCGATACGCGTCGAGCATGAGTTCGGGCGCCACCGGGTGGGCGGTGTCGTTCCAGGCGACGAGGGTGGTGTCGCGTTCGGCCGCGGTGAGCAGGTCGATCTCGCCGACCGCCACCTCGGCGTCGGCCGCCACCGCACCGAGCAGGTGCGTGAAGCGCGCGGCCATCGTCGCGATCGACTCGGCGTCGAACAGATCGGTGGCGTAGGTGAAGGAGGCGCCCATCGGCTCGGTCGGCGCGGCGCCGGGCACGATGGTCAGCTGCAGGTCGAAACGGGCCACTGTGCCGCCGAATTCGACCGGGGTGGCGTCGAGCCCGGGCAGGCGCAGGTTGGGCAGGTCCAGGTTCTGGAAGAACAGCGCCACCTGGAACAGGGGGTGGTGCGCCTGCGAACGGACCGGGTCGAGCAGCTCGACGAGCCGCTCGAACGGCAGGTCGGCGTTCGCGAACGCGGCAAGGTCGGTGCGCTTGGTCTCGCGCAGCAACTCGGCGAAACTCACCCGCTCGTCGACGCGGGTGCGCAGCACGAGCGTGTTGACGAACATGCCGATCAGGTCATCGAGCTCGCGGGCGCCACGACCGGCGACCGGCGTGCCGACGGCGATGTCGTCGGTGTGCGCGAGCCTGCTCAACAGCACCGCGAAGGCGGCGTGCACGACCATGAACTCCGAGGCGCCGCAGCGCTGGGCCAGGTCGGCCAGCGCGGTGTGCACCGACGCGGGGATCTGGAACGCGAATTCGGCGCCGCGCCCGGTGAAGACCGGCGGACGCGGCCGATCGGTGGGCAGGTCGAGCCGGTCCGGCAGTCCGGCCAGCGCGGTGCGCCAGTGCGCGAGCTGGGCCGAGGCCGGCGACTGCGGATCGTCCTCGGCGCCGAGCAGCTCGCGATGCCAGATGGTGTAGTCGGCGTACTGCACCGGCAGCGGTCCCCAGCTGGGCCGCGACCGGTTGCGCCGGGCCAGGTAGGCGCCGAGCAGGTCGCGCAGCAGCGGCGCGATGGACGCGCCGTCGGCGGTGATGTGGTGCAGCGCCACGGCCAGCACGTGATCGCGCGGACCCAGCTCGGCCAGCGCCACCCGCAGCGGCACCTCGGCGGCCACGTCGAAGCCGGTGGCGGCGAATTCGCCCAGCCACAGCGGCAATTCGTCCTCGCTGAGCGTGTCGACGAGCACGTCGGGGACGGCCTCGGCGAGCGGCAGCACCACCTGGTGGCCGACGCCGTCGACGACCGGGTAGTAGGTGCGCAGTGATTCGTGCCGCTGCACCAGGTCGGTGAGCGCCGCGTGCAGCGCGCGCGGGTCGAAGGGTCCGGCCAGCCGCAGCGCGAACGGGATGGTCTCGGCTGTCGAGGCCGGATCGAACTGGTTGAGGAACCACATCCGCTGCTGCGCGGGCGAGAGCGGCAGGAATTCGGGCCGCTCGCGGCGCGTCGGCGCGGCATGGCCGCCCGCGCCCTTGAGCGGCTCGAGCAGTTCCGCCAGGCCTGCGACCGTCGGGCTCTCGAACAGGTGGCCGGCGGGCACGCGCGCGGACAACTCCGCGCCGAGCCGGGCAGCCGCCTGCGTCGCCAGCAGCGAGTTGCCGCCGAGGGCGAAGAAGTCGTCGTCGGCGCCGATCCGCTGTTCCGGCGCGAGCAGTTCGGTGAAGACGTGCGCGACCAGCTCCTCCATCGCGCCCGACGGCGCGCGGAATTCCTTGGCGCGCAGGGTCGGTGCGGGCAGAGCGGCGCGGTCGAGCTTGCCGACGGGGGTGAGCGGGATGGCGTCGAGCACGGTCAGCGCGGTCGGCACCATGTGCGCGGGCAGCCCGGCCCTGGCGTGGGCGAGCAGCTCGTCGGAGTCGATCCGCGCGCCCGGCGCGGCGTGCACGTAGGACGCGAGAATGGTGGTGCCGGTGTCGAGCTGATGCCCCACCGTCACCGCGAAGTCGACGGTGTCGTGCGCGCTGAGCACCGCGTCGATCTCGCCCAGCTCGATCCGGAAACCACGGACCTTCACCTGGAAGTCGTTGCGGCCAACGAATTCCACCGCGCCGTCGGTGCGCCTGCGCACCAGGTCGCCCGTGCGGTACATGCGGCCGCCGGCGGGATCGAACGGGTCGGTGACGAAACGGGCGGCCGTCAGGGCCGGTCGCCCGTGATAGCCGCGGGCCAGCTCGTTGCCCGCGATGTACAGCTCGCCGATCATCCCGTCGGGCACCCGGACCAGGCGTTCGTCGAGGACGTACTCGGTGACCCCGCGCAGCGGCGGGCCGAAGTTCACGGCCGCGCCCGGCGCCAGCGCGGCGCTGATATTGGTCATGATCGTGGTCTCGGTCGGCCCGTAGCCGTTGTGGAAACGCCGTGTGCCCGAGGGCAGTTCGATGGCCCAGCGGCGGACCATGGCGGGCGGGACGTCCTCGCCGCCGCTGGCGATCACGACCAGATCGTCGAGGCCGGTCGGGTCGAGCGAGGCGAGCGCCGCCGCCGTGATGAACATGTGCGTCACCGACTCGCGGCGCAGCACCTCGGCGAGCTCGGCGCCACCGAGAATGCCAGCGGGCGCGACCACCATGGTCGCGGCGGCGCCGACCGCCATCAGCAGTTCGAGCACGGCGCCGTCGAAGGAGGGCGAGGCGAAGTGCAGGGTCCGCGAGGTGGGCTCGATGCCGTAGAGCGCGCGCTGTTCGGCGCTGAATCCGGCCAGGCCGGCGTGGGTCACCACCACGCCCTTGGGCAGACCGGTGGAGCCCGAGGTGTAGGTGATGTAGGCCGGGTGGCTCAGCCGCAGCGGGCGCACCCGGTCGGCGAAGGTCACCGGGTCACCGGGCTGTTCCTCGGCGGCGCGACGCACGGCCGGATCGTCGAGACACAGCCAGTCGACGGTGTCCGGCAGCCGGTCCAGCGCGCCGCCGACGGCGAGGCCGAGGACGGCGCCGGAATCGGCGAGCATGTGCGTCACCCGGGCGGGCGGATAGTTCGGGTCGACCGGCAGGAACGCCGCGCCCGCCTTGGTGACCGCCCACATGGCCAGCACCGAGGCGGCCGAGCGCGGGATACCGATGGCGACGATGTCCTCCGGGCCGACCCCGCGCGCGATCAGCAGGCGGGCCAGCCGGTTGGCGCGTTCGTCGAGTTCGGCGTAGGTCAGTCGCACGGGCGCCGCGACGCCGTCGTCCCAGGTCAGCGCGAGGCCGCCCGGGTTCGACTCGACGGCGACAGACATCAACTGCGGCAGCGTCTTGCCGCGTTGCCTACCCCTGGCACCGGATGCCCTGCCGGCCCGGGTCACGCCAGGTCCCTCCGCTCGACGGAGCCGACCAGCCGTTGCCCAGTCATGCGCACCTGCACCTATCCATCCATCCCCGCCGCCGTGCGCCGCTGCTGCGGCACCCCGGCGTTGCCGATCATCTCACTCAACGCCACGATCGTCGCCCCGGTGCCGTCACCGGGTGCGGCCACCGCGACCGCCGACTCGGTGAACACGTGGCTCACCTCGTCCTCGCCGCCGTCGTCCGGCGCCATCACCAAGGTCGCGCCCGCGATACCGGTCGCGACGATCTCCAGTACGCCCGCCACCGAATCCGGCCGACCCGCCGCCCGCGTCCGCGATTCGAAGCTGAGTCCGGTGCGCTGGGCCACTCGTTCGGCGGCGCCGGCCAGCTCGTCGTAGGTCAGCGTGCGGCCGCCGCCGACGAAGGCCACGTCGTCACCCCGCAGGGCCCTGGTGCGGTGCGCGTAGCCGATCGGGCGCGGCGATTCCGCGGCCAGTTCCGCGATCAGCGCCGGGTCGGCCAGGTCGTACCAGTCCAGGCCGTCGGGCGGGTCGAGGATGTCGAGGGCCAGGCCGAGCTTCACCTCGAGCCGGTCGGTCAGCGCGGCGTCCATCGTCATCATCGGCACCACGGCCGCGCCCGCTTTGAGCACTGCCCAGGTCGCGATGGCCGCGTGCTGCCCGCGCTCGAGGCGGACCGCGACGCCGGTGCCAGGGCCCGCGCCCCGCGCGATGAGCGAGCGCGCCAGCCGCGACGATCTGGCGTCGAATTCGTGGTAGGTCAGCTCGGCGTCGCCCAGGTCGATCGCGGGCGCCTCCGGGTCCTCCTCCACGGCGGCGGCGAGCTCCTGGGCCAGGGCCGCGCCGTTGGCCGACGGCGCGGGCGCGTAGGCCGCCGCGGTGAGCTCGCGTTCGCGCTCCCTGGCGTCGCGCAGGTCGATGTCGCCGACGCGCACCGCCGGATCGGCGGCGACGGCGGTGACGATCTCGGCCAGCCCGCGCGCGAACGCGGCGACGGTCTGCTCGTCGAACAGGTCGGTGGCGTAGGTGAGGACCACGTTGAGCTCGTCGGGCTCCCCCGTGGCCGTGAGCCGCGGTTCCACGTTCACCTGCAGGTCGAACTTGGCGGGCCGGGCAGCCAGGTCCATCGCCTCGATGGTGAGGCCGGGCAGCCGCAGCACCGGGGTCTCGTTGTTGTGGAACGAGAGCACCACCTGGAACAGCGGATTGTGCGAGACGGTGCCGCTGGGCGCGACCTCGTCCACGATCCGCTCGAACGGCAGGTCGGCGTTGGCGAACGCGGCCAGGTCGACCTCGCGGGCCGCGGTGACCAGCTCGTCGAAGCCGCGCGTCGGCGCCACCTCGGTGCGCAGCGGCAGCGTGTTGACGAACATGCCGACCAGGTCGTCGAGTTCGGGCTCGCCGCGCCCCGCGATCGGGGTGCCGATGACGATGTCGGTGCTGCCGGACAGCCTGGCCAGCAGCACGGCCAGCGCCGCGTGCACGACCATGAACAGCGACGCGTTGTGCTCGCGGGCGATCTCGGCCAGCCGGGCGTGCACGTCGGCGGGCAGCGTGGTGGTCACATCGGCGCCGCGCAGCGAGGCGTGCGGCGGGCGCGGATGATCGTGCGGCAGTTCGACCGTGCCGGAGTAGCCGTCGAGGGTGTGCCGCCAGAAGGCGAGTTGCCTTGCCGCGGTGGAGTTCTCGTCGCTCTCCTCGCCCAGGACCGCGCGCTGCCACAGCGCGTAGTCGGCGTACTGCACCGGCAGCGGCGCCCAGCTCGGCGAACGGCCCTCCACCCGCGCGCGATAGGCGATCACCAGGTCGCGCGCCAGCGGCGCCAGCGAGGCGCCGTCGGCGATGATGTGCTGCACGACGACCGCGAGCACGTGCTCTTCCTCGGCCAGCGGGTCGGTGTCGGGGACGGTGAACAGCCCGGCGCGCAGGGGAACTCGCTCGGCGACGTCGAATCCGCCTGCGAGCAGCCACATCACGCGGTCGCGCAGGTCCTCGGTCTCCTCGATCGGCAGCCCGGTCGGCAGGACCGCGCTGACCGGCATGATTTCCTGGTACGGCACGGCGTCGGGGCCGTCGGCGGGGAAGCGGGTGCGCAGCGCCTCGTGCCGTTCCAGCACGTCGGCGACCGCGTAGCGCAGCGCGGAGGTGTCCAGCGCGCCGCGCAGCCGCAGCGCCAGCGGGATGTTGTAGGCGGGCGAATCGGGGTCGATCCGGTTGAGCAGCCACATCCGCTGCTGGGCGGGCGAGAGCGGGATGACCCCGCGATCCTGCGCCGGGACCAGCGGCGGGCGCGGCGCGGCGACGGCGCCGGGACGCACCCGGGCGGCCAGCGCGGCCACGGTCGGCGCCTCGAACAGGTCGCGCACCACCAGGTCGGTGCCGAGGGCCTGGTCGATGCGGGCGATGGCCCTGGTGGCCAACAGCGAGTTGCCGCCGCGGTCGAAGAAGTCGTCGTCGAGGCCGACCTCGGGCACCCCGAGCAGCGTCGCGAAGACCTCGGCGACCGCGAGTTCGATCGGCGTCGTCGGCGCGCGGAACGGGCCCACCGCGCTGAACTCGGGCGCGGGCAGGGCGGCCCGGTCGAGCTTGCCGTTGGTGGTCAGCGGCAGGGCGTCGAGTACCACCACCGCGTCGGGAACCATGTAGCCGGTGAGGAATTCGCCGACCGCGGCCCTGACCCCGGCGGGGTCGAGCGCCGCGCCGTCGACGCCGACGACATAGCCGATCAGCCGGTCGCCCGCGTGCTCGTCGGCCCGCACGACGACCGCCGCCTGGCCGACGCCCGGCACGCCGAGCAGCGCCGACTCGATCTCGCCCGGCTCGATCCGGAACCCGCGCAGCTGCACCTGCTGATCGCCGCGCCCGCCGTACTCCAGCACCGGCGTGCCGCGGAAGCCGATCCAGCGGCCGAGGTCGCCGGAGCGGTAGCGCCGCGATCCGGGCGGACCGAACGGGTCGGCGACGAATCGCGTTGCGGTCAGGCCCGGCTTGCCGAGGTAGCCGCGCGACACCTGCTGGCCCGCGATGTAGAGCTCGCCGGCGACGCCGAACGGCACCGGCCGCAACCGGTCGTCGAGCACGGCGACCGAAAGACCGGGCAGCGCACGGCCGATCACACTGCTCGGCAGCTCGATCGCGCCACCGTCCATGTTCAGGTGCGAGACATGCACGGTGGTCTCGGTGATGCCGTACATGTTCACCAACTGCGGTGCGGCGGGGCCGGTTCCGTACCTGGCGTACCACCGGCTGAGCTTGCGCGGATCGAGCGCCTCACCGCCGAAGACGATGTAGCGCAACGACAGCGGGGCGGCGCCCGCGGCCTGCGCGGCGCGGTCGGCCTCGTCGAGCTGGGCGAAGGCGGTGGGGGTCTGGCTGAGCACCGTCACCCGTTCGCGTTCGAGCAGCTCGCGGAACTGGATCGGCGACCGCGAGGTGAGGTGGTCGACCACGACCACCGACGCGCCACCGGCCAGCGCGCACCACAGTTCCCACACCGAGAAGTCGAAGGCGAAGGAGTGGAACACCGACCACACGTCGTCGACGTCGAACTCGAACAGCAGCTGGGTGTTCGCGAACAGCTCCAGCACATTGCGGTGGCTGACGCCGACGCCCTTGGGCAGGCCCGTCGACCCCGAGGTGTAGATGACGTAGGCCAGATGGTCCGGCCGCAGCGGCGCGCGCCGCTCGGCGGGCGCCAGCGGGGTGCTGGGATACGCGGGCGCGGCGTCGACGAGGACCACCGGCAGTTCGGGAGCGGGCACCGACCCGCGCTCGGCCGAGGTGGTCAGCAGCACAGTGGGTTTCGCGTCGCCGAGCACGTATTCGAGGCGCTGCGTGGGGTAGCTGGTGTCGATCGGCAGGTAGCCCGCGCCGGCGAGCAGCACGGCGAACAGCGCGACCGGCAGCTCCTCGGTGCGCGGGACCGCTACGGCCACCAGGGTTTCCGGCCCCGCGCCGTGCGCGATGAGCGCGCGGGCCAGCGCCGAGGCACGGCCGAGCAGATCGCCGAAGGTGAGCGAGTACTCCCCCGCCCGCACCGCGAGCGCGTCGGGACGCTGCTGCGCCTGCGCGCAGATCAGGTCGGCCAGGGTCACCTCGGGCACCTCGATGCCGGGCGAATCACCTTCGCGCAGCACGAGTTCGCGTTCACCGGGAGCCATCACGTCGATGTCACCGACCGGCACCGACGGGTCGGCCACCACGGCGGCGAGCACCCGCGTCCAGCGGTCGGCGAAATCGGCGACGGTCGCGTGGTCGAACAGATCGGTGGCGTAGACGAAGGTCGCGGCCATGCCCTGCGGCGCGCCGTCGGCGCCGATCCGCTCGGCCAGCTCCACCTGCAGGTCGAATTTCGCCAGCGGTACGGCGAAGTCCGCGGCCGACACCGCCAGCCCGGGCAGGGCCAGGTCGGTGCGCGCCAGGTTCTGGAAGGTCAGCATCACCTGGAACAGCGGGTGCCGCGCGGTCGAGCGCACGGGCTGCAGCAGGTCGACGAGCCGTTCGAACGGCACGTCGGCGTGGCCGAACGCGGCGAGGTCGCGGGTCCGGACGTCGGTGAGCAGCTCGCTGAAGCTCGCCGCCGGGTCGACCTCGGTGCGCAGGACGAGCGTGTTGACGAACATGCCGATCAGCTCGTCGAGCGCCTGCTCGCCGCGACCGGCGACGGGGGTCCCGATCGCGATGTCGCGGGTGCCGGAGAGCCGGGCCAGCAGCAGCGCCAGCGCGGTGTGCACGACCATGAACAGCGTCGCGTTGTGCTCGCGCGAGAGCGCGGTCAGGCCGGCGTGCACCGAGGCGGGCACCTGGATGCGCAGGGTGCCGCCGGACCGGCTGGCGACGGCCGGACGCGGGCGGTCGGCGGGCAGTTCCAGCTGTTCGGGCAGGCCCGACAGGGTCTGCCGCCAGAACGCGACCTGCGCGGCGAGCAGCGAGTTCGGGTCGTCCTCGGCGCCGAGCAGCGCGCGCTGCCACAGCGTGTAGTCGACGTACTGCACGGGCAGCGGCGGCCAGTGCGGCGCGCCGCCCCCGCGCCGTTCGGCGTAGGCGGCCAGCAGGTCCCTGGTCAGCGGCGCGAAGGAGAAACCGTCGGCGGCGATGTGGTGCACCACGCAGACCACGACGTGTTCGGTCGCCGCGGACTCGCCGTCGGTGTCGGCGCGCGATTCGGCGATCGCCAGGACCCGCACGCGCACCGGCGGGGCGGTGGTGACGTCGAAGCCGGTCAGCGCGGCGTCAGCGATGGCGTCGCCCAGCTCGCTCTCGGAGATCTCGCGGATCTCGAACTCCGGGGCCGCGGCCGGATCTCCCGGCGCGAGGACCACCTGGTGGCCTTCGCCGTCGAGCACCAGGGCATCGGGGCGGGCCCACGCCTCGCCGGTACCGCTGTCGCGCGCCGGGTAGACGGTGCGCAGGACCTCGTGCCGGGTGACCAGGTCGGTGACCGCCGCGCGCAGGGCGGGCAGGTCGAGCCGACCGGAGAGCCGTACCGCGACGGGGATGTTGTCCACCGCGGAATCGGGATCGAAGCGGTTCAGGAACCACATCCGCTGCTGGGCATAGGACAGCGGGATCAGCTCGGGCCGGTGCTGTCTGGTCAGCGGGAGCGTGTGCGCCGAGAGCCGTTGCTGTTCGGCCTTGAGGGCCAGCGCGGCCACGGTCGGCGCCTCGAAGACCGCCTGCACCGGCACGCGCACGTCCAGCGCGGCGCCGATCCTGGCGACGGCCTGCGCGGCCAGCAACGAGTCGCCGCCGAGTTCGAAGAAGTCGTCGTCGGCGCCGACGCGGCCTGCGCCGTCACGCAGCAACAGCGCGGCGAATACGTCCGCGACCACCTGTTCGGCGGGCGTGGCGGGGGCGCGGAAGCCGCGCGCGGTGAACACCGGGGTCGGCAGCGCGGCCCGGTCGAGCTTGCCGACCGGGGTCAGCGGCAGCTCGTCGAGCACCATCATCACGGCCGGGATCATGTACGCGGGCAACGATCCGGACAGGAACTCCGCCAGCTCCCCGGTGTCGACCGTGCGACCGACGCGGGGCAGCACGTACGACACCAGCGCGGTGGCCCCCGAGGGCATGGTCTTGCCGACGGTCACCGCGTAGTCGAGGTCGGGATGCGCCGTGAGGGCGTTGTCGATCTCGCCGAGCTCGATGCGGAAGCCGCGCACCTTCACCTGGAAGTCGGTGCGGCCGAGGTATTCGAGGGTGCCGTCGGCCTCCAGCCTGCGCACCAGGTCGCCGGTGCGGTAGAGCCTGCCCTCGCCGAACGGCGAGGCGACGAAGCGTTCCGCGGTGAGCCCCGGCCTGCCCAGATAACCCTGGGCCAGTGCGGGACCGGACAGGTACAGCTCGCCGACGACCCCCGCGGGCACCGGCCGCAAACGGGCGTCGAGCACGTACAGCCCCATGCCGGGCACGGCCCCGCCGAGCGTGATCGGCGCGTGCGGGTGCAGCGGCCCGGTGCTGGTGGCGAGGATGGTCGCCTCGGTCGGCCCGTAGCCGTTGTGGAAGGTGCGGCCCTCGGTGGCCCAGCGCCCGACCAGTTCCGGCCCGAACCGGTCACCGGCGACCACGACGACCCGCAGATCCGGCAGCCCGGCCGGGTCCACCGATTCGAGCGCGCCCGGCGTGATCAGCAGGTGCGTGATGTGTTCGCGGCGCAGCAGATCCGACAGTTCGAAGCCGCCGAAGATCCGCGGCGGCGAGATCACCAGGGTCGCGCCCGCGGTGAACGCCAGCAGCAGTTCCAGCACGGAGACATCGAAATTCGGCGAGCAAACGTGCAGCACGCGCGATTCCGGCCGCACGCCGAAGTGTTCGCGCTCGGCGCCGGCGAGCGAGGCGAGCCCCGCGTGCGTGACGACGACGCCCTTGGGCCTGCCGGTGGAACCGGAGGTGTAGATGACGTAGGCCGGGTGCCGGTCGTCGATCTGACGCACCCGGTCGGCGTAGCTCACCGCGTGCGCGGGCCGGGCGGAGATGCGCTGGGCGACCACCGGATCGTCGAGTTCGATCCAGTACAGACCGGTGCCGAGGGTCGGCCGGTGCGCGGCGACGGTCAGCCCGAGCACCGCGCCGGAGTCGGCGACGATGTGGGCGATGCGCTCGCGCGGATAGGCCGGGTCGACAGGCACATAGGCGGCGCCGGTCTTGGCGATCGCCCAGACCGCGAGCACCGACTCGATGGACCGCGCGATCGCGAGGGCCACCACGTCGCCCGCGCCGACGCCGCGATCGATGAGTTCCCTGGCCAGACGCGAGGATTCCTCGTCGAGTTCACGGTAGGTGAGCTGGCGCTCGGCGCCCGGCATCCCCGTCGGGTTGTAGCGGACAGCTATCGACTCGGCCGCGGATTCGACCGCTGCCGTGAGCAACTGACCGAACAAAGGCGTGCCGGCGATGCGTCGACGGCCGGCACGGCCAGTGCGGCGGGGGGTTTCCACAGACCAATACACCTCTCGCGTCCGGCGGCCGAGTCGGACACAGCATAGTCACACCTAACTGCTGTCGCCGCTCGTCGCCGAGGTGTGCGCCACGACACACCGACTCTGTAGCAACAGAATCGTAATCTGCCCGTGGCCTGTTACGCGGAGCTTCGGCCCTACCCGCCCGAGATGCCCATGACCTGCGCGGTTACCGGTCCGACAGTGGCGAGGGCCACCGGCGACAGCATCTGTTGATGACTGGCGTCGACCGGGTGATCGGCGATGACGCCGCTGACGTACGGCCGCCACCTGGAGGCGCCACCCGCCGCGTCGCCCGTCGTCCGCAGCGCCGTGAAGTAGGTGAGATCACCCACGAAACGATCGGGCGTCAGTTGGGTAACCGTAGCGACCGTGTGCAGCGCACCCCGGTACATGCCGACGAAGCGCGCCAAGGAGATCGGGGTCGAACCGGCCAGCGCCGCGTGCAGGGCGGCGAGGGCGTCGTCGCCGAGGGCCGCGAGCCGTTCGGGCGCGGGCAGCTGCTGCTCGGGGATGCCGAGTTCGCGGAAGGCGTCCCGGAGTTCGGCGCCGAAGTCGGCCAGGTCGGCGCCGGGCAAGCTGTCGAGCATGCTCAGCGTCGCCACCTGTTCGCCCGCGGCTTGCAGCCTGGTCGCCACGGCCTGGGCGAGCACGCCGCCCAGCGACCAGCCGAGCAGGTGGTACGGGCCGTGCGGCTGGGCCGCCCTGATCTCGGTGAGGTAGTGCTCGATCAGCTCGTCGGCCGAGGCGGGCCGGAAGTCCGGGTCGCGCAGGGCCGGTGACTGCAGGCCGATGATCGGCCGGTCCTCGGGCAGGTGCGGGGCCAGGCCCGCGTACGCCCACGCCAACCCGGATACCGGATGCAGGCAGAACAGCGGTGCCACATCCCCGCCACGGCGCAGCGGCAACGTGGTCGCCAGCGCCGCGTCGAGGTCGCCGCCGAGCGCCGCCGACCCGGCGCCGAGCCGGTCGGCGAGGCCGGTGACGGTCGGGTCGGCGAAGAAGGCGGCCACGGTGAGTTCGGTACCGGTGCGCTCGCGCAACCGGTGCACGACCCTGGTGGCCAGCAGCGAGTTGCCGCCGAGGGAGAAGAAGTCGTCGTCGCGGCCGGGCCGCTGGACCCCGAGGACCTCGCCGAAGACCTCGGCCACGGCGATCTCGTTCTCGCCCACCGGTTCGCGGTAGGTGCGCGGCTCGATCGCCGGCGCGGGCAGGGCGGCCCGGTCGAGCTTGCCGTTCGCGTTCAACGGCAGCCGGTCGAGGACGACGAAGGCGGCGGGCACCATGTACGAGGGCAGCACCTGCCCCACGGCGGCCTTCACACTCGCTGCGGTGATCTCGGCGTCCGGCGCGGGGACCACGTAGGCCACGAGCCGGTCGCCGAGCCGCGGATCGGACTGCGCCAGCACGGCGGCGTTGGCGACCGTCGGCACGGCCAGCAGCGCGGCTTCGATCTCGCCGAGTTCGATGCGGAACCCGCGGATCTTCACCTGGAAGTCGGTGCGGCCGCGATACTCCAGCTCGCCGTCGGCGGTCCAGGCCACCAGGTCGCCGGTGCGGTACATCCTGGCGCCGTGCGGGCGCGCCGCTCGCTCGGAACCGCCGCCGGGTGGGTTCGCAGCGGAGCCACCGGACTCGGCGCGAGGGTCGTCACCGCGACGATCGGCGGAGCCACCGGATCCGGCGAACGGGTCGGCGACGAAGCGGTCCGCGGTGAGATCGGGGCGCGCGAAGTAGCCGCGGGCCAGCTGCGCGCCGGCGAGGTACAGCTCACCGGAGACACCCACCGGCACCGGGCGCAGGCGCGCGTCGAGGACGTAGACGCGGCTGTTCCATTCGGGGGCGCCGATCGGCACCGTGGTGCGATCGGCCGCCGTCACGCGGTGATCGGTAATGGAGACCGCGGCCTCGGTCGGACCGTACAGGTTGTGCAGCGCGGCCTGATTGCCCGTGACGAAGCGCTGCGCCGTCGCGGCGGGCAGCGCCTCACCGATGGCGAGCACCCGGCGCAGCGTGCGCGGCAGCGCGCCGCCCGCTTCGATGAGCAGCGCGTCGAGCATCGAGGGCACGACGTGCAGGGTGGTCACCGCGCACCGCGCGAGGACACCGAGCAGGTACCCGGGATCGCGGTGCCCGTCGGGGGCGGCGATCACCAGCGTGCCGCCGCAGACCGCCGCCGACCAGAACTCCCACACCGACAGATCGAAGGTCGCCGCCGTCTTCAGCAGCACCGAATCGTCGCGTCCGAGCCCGAAAGCCTCGGTCTTCCACAGCAACTGGTTGACGATCGCCCCGTGCGAGACGGCGACGCCCTTGGGTGTGCCCGTGGAACCGGACGTGAAGATCACGTACGCCGTGTTCGCCGGACGCAGCACGCCACGACGCTCGTTCGCGGCGATCGGCGCGCCCGAAAGGCCGGACAGGTCGAGGGCGTCGATCTCGACGACTCGCGTGGGACCGGCGAATCCTGCGGGCGGAGCGACCCTTTCGACTGATGGGGCGGCAGCGGAGTCGGCCGAGCCGCCGAACGACTGCACCCGATGCTCGGCCGTGCCCGTGTGCCCGGTCGGTCCGGTGCCGGTCGCCGACGGCGAGGCAGCACTGTCCAGACCGGAGTCCGCGGTTGTCAGCACCAGGACTGGTGCGGCGGTGGTGAGGACGTGGCCGATGCGGTCGGCCGGCTGGGTGGGGTCGATCGGGACGTAGGCCGCGCCCGTCTGGGCGACGGCGTACATGGCGACGACCAGCTCGACCGAGCGCGGGATAGCCAGTGCGACACGGTCTTCGACGCCAATGCCCTGGGCGATGAGATGCCGGGCCAGCCGATGCACCCGCCCGGCGAACTCGCGGTAGGTCAGCGCGGCCCCGTCCGGCGCGAGCACGGCGGTGCCGTCCGGATGGGCGGCGGCGGTGTCGGCGAACAGCGACGCGAGGGTCGCGGGCCGCACCGGATGGCCGGTGGCGTTCCAGCCGTGCAGGATTCGGTCGCGCTCGGGCGCCGAGAGCAGCTCGAGCTCGTCGGCGGGGCGCTGCGGCGCGGCGGCGACGGCGGCGAGGACGCGGGCGAAACGGTCGGCGAAGTCCCGGGCGGTGGTCTCGTCGAAAAGGTCGGTGGCGTAGGTGAAGACGCCGTTGATGCCCTGCGCGACGCCGTCGGCGTCGTAGGTGTCGGCGATGATCGCGTGCAGGTCGAACTGCGAGACCGACAGATCCACGTCCACCGCGTCGACGGCGAGTTCGCCGAGTTCGAGGCCGGTGCGGGTGAGGTTCTGGAACGACAGGCCCACCTGGAACAGCGGGTGCCGCGCGGTGGAGCGGGCGGGGTTGATCGCCTCGACGAGCCGCTCGAACGGCAGGTCTGCGTGCGCGAAGACCTGCAGATCGGTGTCGCGCTGGCGGGCGAGCAGGTCGGTGAACGGCTCGCCGGGGCGCAGGGTCGTGCGGAAGACGAGGGTGTTGACGAACATGCCGATCAGGGCGTCGAGCGCGGCCTCGCCACGGCCCGCGATGGGCGTGCCGATCGCGAGGTCGTCGGTGCCTGCCAGCCGGGCCAGCGTCACCGCGAGCGCGGTGTGCACCACCATGAACAGCGTCGCGCCCTGGCCGCGGGCCAGCGCGAGCAGCGCGCGATGGGTCTCGGCGTCGATCTCGATCGGCACCCGACGGCCCGCGAAGGACTGCACGGCGGGTCGAGGTCGGTCCGTGGGTAGATCGAGCTGATCGGGCAGTCCCGCCAGCGCCGCGCGCCAGTAGGCGAGCTGGGCCGAGGCGAGCGAATCCGGGTCCTCCTCGCTGCCGAGCAGCGCCCGCTGCCACAGCGCGTAGTCGGCGTACTGCACCGCCAGCGGCTCCCAGGCCGGCGCCGAGCCCGCCGAGCGCGCGGCGTAGGCGAGCATGAGGTCCCTGGTCAGCGGGGTGAGCGAGGAGCCGTCACCGGCGATGTGGTGCACCACCACGGCCAGCACCGACTCCTCGGGCCCGAGCTCGAACAGGGCGACCCGCAGCGGCACCTGGGCGCGCACGTCGAACCCGGACGCGCCGAGCGCGTGCATCGCCGCGTCCAGCTCGGCGGCCTCGATCCGGCGGACCTCGAGCTGCGGGGTCGCCGCCGATTCCGGCAGTACGCGCTGGATGGGGCCGTCGTCGGTCTCGGGGTAGATCGTGCGCAGCGTCTCGTGCCGGGCGACCAGGTCACCCACGGCGGCCCGCAGCGCCTCGACGTCGATGGCGCCACCGAGCCGCACCGCCATGGGGATGTTGTAGGCGACAGATTCGGGATCGAACTGGTTGAGGAACCACATGCGCTGCTGGGCCAGCGAGAGCGGAATCCGCTCCGGCCGCTCCCCCGCCACCAGCGCGGGCCGCGCACCGGCGCCCGCGGACTCGGCGAGCCTGCGCGCCAGCTCCTCCACCGTGGGCGCCTCGAACAGCAGGCGGACAGGGAAGTCGGTGTCGAGCGCGGCGCCGAGCCGGGCCGCGACCTGGGTGGCGAGCAGGGAGTTGCCGCCGAGGGCGAAGAAGTCGTCGTCGAGCCCGAGCTGGGTGTCGGCGCCGACATCGAGCACCTGCGCGAAGGTCCCGGCGACGATCTGTTCCACCGGCGTCGCGGGCGCGCGGAATTCGGCGTGCTCCAGCACCGGCGCGGGCAGTGCGCGGCGATCCAGCTTGCCCACGGGTGTCAGCGGGATGGTGTCGAGTTCCATCACCACCGTCGGCACCATGTGCGCGGGCAGGCTGCGCTCGGCGAACCCCGTGAGCGCGGCCGCATCGACCGTCGCGCCGGGCGCCGCGTGCACGTAGGAAACGAGAATCGTGGCGCCACTGTCGAGTTCGTGGCCGACGGTGGCGGCGAAGTCGAGGCTCTCGTGCGCGGAGAGCACGGCGTCGATCTCGCCGAGTTCGATCCGGAAGCCGCGGATCTTCACCTGGAAGTCGTTGCGGCCCACGTAGTCCAGCGCACCGTCAGCGGTCCAGCGGACCAGGTCACCCGTGCGGTAGAGCCGGGAACCGGCCGGGTCGAACGGGTTCGAGACATAGCGCGAGGCGGTGAGGCCGGGCCTGGCGTGATAGCCGCGCGTGAGCTGGGCACCGGTGATGTACAGCTCGCCCGTGACGCCGGGCGGCACCGGCCGCAGCCGGTCGTCGAGAACGTATTCGGCGACCCCCCGCAGCGGACCACCGATGGTGAGCGGGTCACCGGACTTCAGCGGCACACTGATATTGGTGACGATGGTCGTCTCGGTGGGGCCGTAGACATTGTGGAACTGCCGCAGCCCGCCGTCGGCGAGTGGAATCGCCCAGCGGCGCAGCAGATCCGGCGGACACGCCTCACCGCCGACCGCCACCACCCGGAAGTCGTCGAGTCCGGCGGGGTCGATGGAGGCGAGCGCGGCCGGGGTGATGAACGCGTGGCTCACCCGTTCCCGGCGCAGCAGCGCAGCCAGGTCGTCACCGCCGTACACGCTCGGGTCGACGATCACCATGGTCGCGCCCGCGCCGACCGCCAGCAGCAGCTCCAGCACCGAGGCGTCGAACGAGGGCGAGGCGAAATGCAGGGTCCGGGAATCGGATTCGACGCCGTAGTGCAGCCGCTGTTCGGCGCAGAAGCCGGCCAGCCCGGCCTGGGAGACGGCAACGCCCTTGGGCAGGCCGGTCGAGCCCGAGGTGTAGATGACGTAGGCGAGATCCTCCGCGCGGATCTGGCGCACCCGATCGGCATTGGTCACCGGGTCACCGGCGAACTCGTCGGCCATGGCGTCGTCGTCGATGGCGAGCCAGTCGACCCGCGCGGGCAGTTGCCCGGCGACCTTCGACACGGTCAGTCCGAAGACGGCGCCGGAGTCGGACACCATGTGCGCCACGCGATCCGGCGGATAGTTCGGGTCCACGGGCACGAAACCGGCGCCGGTCTTGGCGACCGCCCACACCGCGAGCACCGACTCGATCGAGCGCGGGATGCCGATCGCCACCAGGTCCCCCGCACCGATGCCGCGCGCGATGAGCAGCCGCGCGATGCGGCTGGAGCGCTCGTCGAGTTCGGCGTAGCTCAGGCTCCCGAGGGCGCGCGTGGCGTCGGCGAGGACCACCGCGACACCGTCGGGGTTGGTCTCCACGGCGGTGGCCAGCAGCTGCGGCAGCGCGGTCACCCGGGTGGGGCGTGTGCGCACCGGGCGGGTCCGTACCGGTCGTGTCATCGCGATTCCACCTCACCCATCACCGAACATCGTTGTGTCGCTGTCGAAGACACGACTCAGACCGCCGACGTACGCAGATCCCCGAGTACCAGCACGACCTCGGCCCGGCCGGTCTCGGCGGGCGCGGCGTCGTCGGCGATCACCGCGCGCAGGTCCTCGAGCCCGGCCGTCTCGACCGTCTCCAGGCCCGCCCGATCGCCGAACAGGTGGCTCACCCACTCGTCGGCGAGCGCGCCCGAGATGTCGGTCCCGGCCGGAACCAGCACCATCGACGCACCGGCCACACCGGCCGCGACCGGCTCGACCAGCGCGGCGAAGCTGTCCGCCGCCCCGTTGGCGAAGGTCCGCGACTCGAAGGTCAGCTCGGCACCGGTGCGCACCCGGGCGCCCGCGGTGGCGAGTTCGTCGTAGCTGCGGACACCGTCGGCGCCGACGAACGCGGGGTCGGTGCCGCGCAGTGCCCTGGTGCGGTCGGCGTAGGTCACCGGACGCGCCGACTGCGTGGACAATTCGGTGCGAATGGCCGGATCGTCGAGCACCAGCCAGTCGAGATCGCCCGAACCCGGCGTGCCCGTGGTGATCCCGATCTTGGCGGTCGGTTCGCCGGACGGCGGGCCGGCGACCGGCACCACCGCGGCGCCGGACTTGAGTACCGCCCAGACCGCGACGGCCCAGTCGATGCCGCGCGGAAGATCAACGGCCACACCGGCTCCCGGGCCGAACCCGCGGCCGATGAGCAGCCGGGCCAGGCGCGAGGAGCGGGCGTCGAGCTGCTCGTAGGTGAGCGACTCCTCGCCCCAGACCAGCGCCGGACCGTCGGGGTCGTCCTCGGCGGCGGCCGTGAACGCCTGCGCGAGCGTGGTTCCGCCGGTCGGCGCCGTCGGCGCGGGCGCCTGCGCGGCGCCGGCCAGCAGCCGGGCCCGCTCCTGCTCGTCGAGGATGTCGATGTCGCCGACGCGCTGCTGCGGATCGGCGGCGACCGAGGTCAGGATGCGGGCGAACCGCTCACCGAGGGTGCGTACCGTCGCCTCGTCGAACAGGTCGGTGGCGTAGTTGAACAGGGCGACGAGCTCGTCCGGCGCGCCCTCCGCGGTGAACCGGGGCTCCACGTCGACCTGCAGGTCGAACTTCGCCGCCACTGCGGTCTCCAGCGCCGAAACGGTGAGACCGGGCAGTTCGAGCGCGGCCACCTCGTTGTTGCTGAAGGTCAGCGCGACCTGGAACAGCGGATTGTGCGCGCTGCCCTTGCCGGGCGCGACCACCTCGACGACCCGCTCGAACGGCAGATCGGCGTGTGCGAAGGCACCGAGGTCGGTCTCGCGGGCCAGGTCGACGGCCTCGTCGAAGGACCCGGCCGGGTCCAGCGGCGTGCGTAGGGTCAGCGTGTTGACGAACATGCCGACCAGCTCGTCGAGCGCCCGCTCGCCGCGACCGGCGACGGCGGTGCCGATGGCGATGTCGGTGGTGCCCGACAGCCGGGCCAGCAGCACGGCCAGCGCCGCGTGCACGACCATGAACAGCGACGACTTGTGTTCGCGCGCAATATGGTTGAGCTGTGCGTGCACCTCGGCGGGCAGGCGCAGTTCGGTGGTGGCGCCGCGCAGGGTCGGCACCGCGGGGCGCGGGCGGTCCTGCGGCAGTTCGAGCAGCGGCGGCACCCCGGCCAGTTGCTGCTGCCAGTAGGCGAGCTGGGCGGCGGCGACCGAGCCGGGCTCTTCGTCGGAGCCGACCACCTCGCGCTGCCACAGCGCGAAGTCGGCGTACTGCACGGGAAGTGGCGTCCAGGCGGGGCTCTGCCCGCCGGTCCTGGCGACGTAGGCGGTCATCAGGTCGCGGGCCAGCGGCGCCAGCGAGGCCCCGTCGCCGGAGATGTGGTGCACCACGAAGACGAGCAGCCAGTCGGCCGACGTGCCGTCGGTGAGCAGCCGGGCGCGCACCGGGACCTCGCGGGTGACGTCGAAGCCGGCACCGGTCAGCGCGGCGGCACGGCCGAGCACGTCGTCGGTGGTCTCCACCTCGAGCCCGTTCGGCAGGACCGCGGTCACCGGCAGGATCTCCTGGGTGGGCGCGCCGTCGACCGACGGGAACAGGGTGCGCAGGGATTCGTGCCTGCCGAGCACATCGGTCACGGCGGCGTCGAGCGCGGCCACGTCGAGCTCGCCGGTGAGGCGGATGGCGAACGGCAGGTTGTAGGAGCCCGACGCCGGGTCCAGCTGGTTCAGCACCCACATGCGCTGCTGGGCCAGCGACAGCGGAATCCGTTGCGGCCGTTCGGCGGCCACCAGCGCGGGCCGGGCGGCCGCGCCCCCGACGGCGCCGGCGCGGGCGGCCAGCGCGGTGACGGTGGGCGCCTCGAACAGATCGCGGATGGTGATCTCGGCGTCGAGCGCCTCGTTGATCCTGGCGACGGCACGGGTGGCCAGCAGCGAGTTGCCGCCGAGGGCGAAGTAGTCGTCGTCGGCGCCGACGCGGCCCATTCCGAGCAGTTCGGCGTAGACACCGGCGACGATCTCCTCGACGGGAGTCGCCGGGGCGCGGAACTCGCCCACGGTGAACGTGGGCGCGGGCAGCGCCTTGCGGTCGAGCTTGCCGCTCGGGTTGAGCGGGAACGCCGCCAGCGCCACCAGCGCGGCGGGAATCATGTACGTGGGCAGCGCATCACCGATGGCGGCCAGCAGCGCGGCCTGCTCGATCTCGGCGCCGGGCTTGGGCACCACATAGGCGACCAGCTGTTCCCCGGCGGGTGAATCGGCGACGAGCGCCACGGCCTGACTCACCGTCGGCTGGGCCAGCAGCGCGGTCTCGATCTCGCCGAGCTCGATGCGCTGACCACGGAACTTCACCTGGAAGTCGGTGCGGCCCAGGTATTCCAGGGCGCCGCTGCCGTCTTCCTGGGTCCGCCACACCACGAGGTCGCCGGTGCGGTACATCCGCAGACCGGGCGCGAACGGATTGGCGACGAACCGGTCGGCGGTGATGTCGGGCCTGGCGACATAGCCGCGGGCGAGCTGGTCACCGGCCAGGTAGAGCTCGCCGACCACACCGGCGGGCACCGGGCGCAGGCGCGAATCCAGCACGTACACCTGGGTGTTCCACTCCGGCACACCGATCGGCACCGAGCCGCGGCCCGTCCGCTCGGCGGGCCAGTAGGTCACCGACACCGCGGCCTCGGTCGGCCCGTACAGGTTGTGCACCCGCGCGGTGGACACGGCGTTCATCGCCGCGACCGTCTCCGGCGGCAGCGCCTCGCCGACGGCGAAGATGTCACGCAGCGTCGGCACCGCGCCGGGCGCGGTGTGCGCGGCGAAGACGGTGAGCATCGACGGCACGAAGTCCGTCACCGTGACGCCCTGTGCCGCAATGGTTTCGGCGATGTAGGCGGGATCGCGATGGCCGTCGTGCGTGGCGACCACCAGCTTGGCGCCGGTGCGCAGCGGCATGAAGTAGCCCCACAGCGACACGTCGAAGGTGGTCGCGGTCTTCTGCAGGTACACGTCGCCGGGGCCGAGCGGGTACTCGGCGAGCATCCAGCTGGTCTGGTTCTCGATCGCCGCGTGCGAGACCGCGACACCCTTGGGCCTGCCGGTCGAGCCGGAGGTGAAGATGACGTAGGCCGGATGGGCGGGCAGCACGGGGCGCACCAGCTCCGCCGCCGCCACGGGCTCGGCCGAGAAGCCGTCCAGCGGAACGGAATCGAGCAGGATCACCGGCGTGTGCGCAGGCACCTCGACCGCGTCGGCGGTGGTGGTGAGCACGCACACCGGCGCCGCGGTCTCCAGGATGTACGCGATGCGCTCGGCCGGATGATCCGGGTCGAGCGGCACGTACGCGCCACCGGCGGTGACGATCGCGTACATGCCGACCACCAGATCCAGCGAACGCCGCACCGCGAGACCGACATACGATTCCGGGCCGACCCCGTCGGCGATCAGCCGCCGGGCCAGCCGGTTGACCCGCTCGTCGAACTCCCGGTACGTGAGTTCGACGCCCTCGTAGGCCACCGCGACGGCGTCGGGGTGCGCGGCGACGGCGCGCCGGTAGCCGTCGAGCAGCAGCGCGGGCGCGAGCTCGTGGTCGGTGTCGTTCCAGCGCACCAGGATTCGATCCAGCTCGGCCGGATCCATCAGCTCGTGCCCGCCCAGCGGGGCCGCCGGGTCGGCGACGATCGCGGTGAGCAGGCGCACGAAGCGATCGGCGATGCCCTCGACGGTGGCCGCGTCGAACAGGTCGGTCGAGTAGGTCAGCCCCACCCCGATGCCGTGCGGCACGCCGTGGCGGTCGGTGTCCTCGACCATCTCGAACTGCAGGTCGAACTTGGCGAACGGGATGCTCAGATCCACGCCGCTGACGGTCATGCCAGGCAGTTCGAGCGCGGTGCGCGCCATGTTCTGGAACGCCAGCATCACCTGGAACAGCGGATGCCGCGAAGTGGAGCGAGCCGGGTCGAGCAGC
Source organism: Nocardia neocaledoniensis (assembly GCF_003182135.1). GTDB lineage: Bacteria > Actinomycetota > Actinomycetes > Mycobacteriales > Mycobacteriaceae > Nocardia > Nocardia neocaledoniensis. The sequence continues at coordinate 503,402 of NZ_QGTL01000003.1, forward strand.
TCGACCAGCCGCTCGAACGGCACGTCGGCGTGGCCGAACGCGGCGACATCGGTGGCGCGGGTGCGTACCAGCAGATCGTCGAAGCTGCCCGCCGGATCCACCTCGGTGCGCAGCACCAGGGTGTTGACGAACATGCCGATCAGATCGTCGAGGGCGGCGTCACCGCGACCGGCCACCGGCGTGCCGACGGCGATGTCGGTGCTGCCCGAGAGCCGCGCGAGCAGCGCCGACAGCGCCGCGTGCACGACCATGAACAGCGTCGAATTGTGCGTGTGCGCGAGCTTGTCGAGCCCGGCGTGCACCTCGGCGGGTATGCGGAAATCCAGGGTCGCGCCGCGGTAGGTGGCCTCGGCCGGGCGCGGGCGATCGGTCGGCAGGTCGAGCTGATCGGGCAGTCCGGCGAGCTGGGCGCGCCAGTAGTCGATCTGCTGGGCCAGCACCGAATCCGGGTCGTCCTCGGTACCGAGCACCGCGCGCTGCCAGAGCGTGAAATCGGCGTACTGCACGGCCAATTCGGGCAGCCGCGGCTCCTGGCCCGCGCTGCGCTGGACATAGGCGCCCATCAGGTCTCGGGTGAGCGGGCCCATCGAGACGCCGTCACCGGCGATGTGGTGCACCACGCACACCAGCACGTGCTCGTCCGCGCGCAGCCGCAGCAGGCGCAGCCGGATCGGCGGCGCCAGCGCGACATCGAAACCGACGCCGACCGTCTCGGCGACCAGCGCGGGCACCTGGTCCTCGGTGACCTGCTCGCAGTCGAGGCCGGGCACCGCGCGCGGGTCGCTCAGCGGCAGGATCAGCTGCTGGCCCGCGCCGTCGACCTGCGGGTACATGGTGCGCAGCACCTCGTGCCTGGCCACCAGATCGCGGACCGCCGCGCGCAACGCGTCGACGTCGAGCGCGCCGGACAGCCGCACCGCGATCGGCATGTTGTTGACCGCGCTGGTGGGGTCGAACCGGTTGAGGAACCACATCCGCTGCTGCGCGAACGAGAGCGGGATGATCTCGGGCCGCTCCTGCGGCAGCAGTTCCTGCCCGGAGCCGGTGCCGATGTGGCGTTCCACCCGTTCGGCCAGCGCGGCGACGGTGCTCGCCTCGAACAGCACCTGCACGGGCACCCTGGTGTCGAGCGCGGCGCCGATGCGGGTGGCGGCCTGCGCGGCCAGCAGCGAGTTGCCGCCGAGCTCGAAGAAGTCGTCGTCGGCGCCGACGCGGATCTCCTCGGCCCCGCCCGCGGTCAGCAGCGTCGCGAAGACCTCGGCGACGATCTCCTGCACCGGGGTCGACGGCGCACGGAACTCCCGTGCCGCGAAGACCGGTTCGGGCAGCGCCTTGCGATCCAGCTTGCCCACCGGCGTCAGCGGGATCTGGTCGAGCACCATGATCGAGGCCGGAATCATGTAGCCGGGCAACGATTCCGCCAGGAACGCGTCGAGCGCGCTCACCTCGACGGAGGCGCCCGCTCTCGGCAGTACGTACGACACCAGCGCCGTCGCGCCGGAGGGCAGGGTCTTGCCGAGGGTGGCCGCGAAGTCGATGTCGGGATGCGCGGTGAGCGCGTTGTCGATCTCGCCCAGCTCGATCCGGAAGCCGCGGATCTTCACCTGGAAGTCCGAGCGGCCCATGTATTCGATGACGCCGTCACCGGATTCGGTGCGGCGCACCAGGTCTCCGGTGCGGTAGAGCCGGGCGTTGGCGTCACCGCTCTGCGCGCCGAACGGGCTCGCGACGAACCGTTCCGCGGTCAGGCCGGGACGGTTCAGGTAGCCCTGGGCCAGCGCGGGACCGGACAGGTACAGCTCGCCGATCACCCCGGCGGGCACCGGGCGCAGACGCGCGTCCAGCACGAAGGCGCCGACACCCGCGATCGCGGAACCGATGGTCACCGGCGCCGCGGGGTCCATCGGCGGGGTGCTGGTGGCGAGGATGGTGGCCTCGGTCGGGCCGTAGCCGTTGTAGAACTCGCGCTCGCCGACGGCCCAGCGGCCGACCAGCTCCGGACCGAACTTGTCGCCGGCGACCACGACGACGCGCAGGTCGTCCAGGTCGGCGGGGTCGACCGATTCCAGCGCGCCGGGGGTGATCAGCATGTGCGTCACCCGCTCGCGGCGCAGCAGATCGGCGAGTTCGTAACCGCCGAACACCTGCGGCGGCGCGATCACCAGGGTGGCGCCCGCGGAGAAGGTCAGCAGCAGTTCGAGCACCGACACGTCGAAGTTCGGCGAGCACACGTGCAGGACCCGCGCCTCGGGGGTGACGCGGTAGTGCTCCCGTTCGGCGGCCACCAGCGGCGCCAGCCCGGTGTGGGTCACCACGACGCCCTTGGGCTTACCGGTGGAGCCGGAGGTGTAGATCAGGTAGGCCGGGTGGCGCTCGTCGAGCGTGCGGACCCGGTCGGCGTAGGAGACCGGGTGCGCGGGCTGGGTGGCGATGCGCGCGGCCGTCGCCGCGTCGTCGAGTTCGAGCCACGGCAGGGTGTCGCCGAGGACACCGCGATGCGCGCCGGTGGTGAGGCCGAGCACCGCGCCGGAGTCGGACAGGATGTGGGCGATGCGGTCGGCCGGATAGTTCGGGTCGACAGGCACGTACGCGGCGCCCGTCTTGGCGACGGCCCACACCGCGAGCACCGATTCGATGCTGCGGGCGATGCCGATGGCGACCACGTCGCCGGGACCGATCCCGCGCCCGATCAGTTCCCTGGCCAGCTGGGCGGAGCGCTGGTCGAACTCGGAGTAGGTGAGCTCCCGCTGGTCGGCGGGCTCGCCCGTGGGGTTGAACCGGACGGCGACCCGATCGGCCGACGACTCGACCGCCCCGGTCAGTAACTGCCCGAATGTCGGACTGCTCGACCGGCGACGGCGGTTACCGCGGGCAGAACGACGGGCGGTTTCCATTCGAGTTCATTCACCTCTCATCGAGCCTGGACGCGCTGAGGCCGCCCGGTGCAGATCGAGCCATCATATCCAGCCCTGTTTCCGGGGCCCCAGCTTCCATGGGCCCTGAGGAGTATCGGCCCGCCGACCAGCGACGTTGCCGCATCACACAGCAAAGTGACGGGGCTCATAGCGAACCACCGTCACTTTGGTTTCGCGGTGAAATCCGCGCCGGCGCTCAGTGCGCGGACGGACCCCACTCCATCGGCACGCCCTTCGAGGCGAGGTAGGGCAGCGGGTCGATCTTGGTGCCGCCCTGGTCCCAGATCTCGAGGTGCAGGTGCGGGCCGGTGGACTGGCCGCGGTTGCCGACGGTCGCGATGACGTCGCCGGCGTTCACCCGCTGGCCCTCGGTGACGAGCATGTCGTTGACGTGGCCGTACACGGCGGTGGTGCCGTCGTCCTGGAGCACGCGCACCCACAGGCCGAAGCCCGAGGCCGGGCCCGCCTCGACGACGGTGCCGCTCATGACGGAGTGGATCGGCGCGCCGAGCGAATCGGCGAAGTCGATGCCGCTGTGCATGGCGCCCCAGCGGGCACCGAAGCCGGAGCTGATCGGACCGGCGACCGGGCGGGCGGCCTGCGGCGGCGCGACCTGGTGCTGGATGCCCTGGATGATGTCTTCGACCTGGGCGAGCGGCGCGGAGATCTCGGGCGGCAGGTTGCCGATGCCGAACGGCGCGGCCACGGGCGAGGCGATCGGCGCGGCGACGGCGTCGACCTGTGCGGGTGCCTCGGCGACGGGCGCGGTGTGCTGCGCGGCGATCAGGCTGACCTCGGCCGCCTCGCGAGCGGAATCGGGGACGACGGATTCCTCGACGTCGTCCTTCTGCGTCGGCAGCAGCGGGGCCGCGTAGGCGATGGTCGGCGCGACCTGGGCGGCGATGCCGACCAGCGCGCCGGTGGCGACCGCGGCGCTGGCGGCGACGCGCACCCGGTCGGTCCTGGACGGTTCGGCGCGGTGCCGGCTCGGGCGCCCGGCGCCTCCGTCACCCAGCAGGGCCTTGACGGAGATGGATTCGGGGCCCATACGGTGCTGCGACAAAGTTTCGTCCTAGCGTCCGGCAACAAAGGAAACGACACCGGCTCTGACGATCCGGCCCGGAACCCGCTCGCGCGGTTCCCGGTGCCGATCCGACGTAACGTTTCGGCATCCGTTGTGACGGGAACTCTACCCGGTCGTGACCATTCCGCAACCTTCTGGGTGGAAGTCGCAGGTAGGAGCCGTGTCGGACGGTAACAAACGCGTGTTGCAGACCGTTATCCGCGGCGCCGTGCGGTCACCGACGCACCCCGACAGGCCAGACTCGGACCATGGTGATCGAGAGCTTGCGTGTCCCCATCGTCGCCGCGCCCATGGCGGGCGGCCCCACCACCCCGGAACTGGTCGCCGCCGTCTCGGCGGCGGGCGGCTTCGGCCAACTGGCCGCGGGCTATCTCGCCGCCGACGCGATGGCCGCCCAGATCGCGGCGACCAGAGCCGCCACCACGGCGCCCTTCGGGATGAACCTGTTCGCGCCTGGCCCGGTGGCCGAGCCCGCCGACTACGCCGCCTACCTCGCCGAACTGGGTGTCGACCATCCGCTCGGCACGCCCAGGCACGACACCGACGCCTGGGCGGACAAGCTCGACCTGCTGGTCGCCGACCCGATCGCGGTGGTCTCGACGACCTTCGGCTGCCCGACCGCCGTGGAGGTCGACCGGCTGCACGCCGTCGGCACCGAGGTCTGGGTGACGGTCACCTCCCCGGCCGAGGCGCTGATCGCCCTCGACGCCGGGGCCGACGCACTCATCGCCCAGGGTGCCGAGGCGGGCGGCCACCGCGCGAGCTTCCTCGACGATCCCGCCGAGGACATCGTCGACCCGCCCGGCCTGCTCACCCTGATCCAGCTGCTCTCCGCTGTCACCGCGCGGCCGATCATCGCGGCGGGCGGTATCGCCACCGGCGCCGGGCTGGCCGCGGTGCTCGCGGCAGGCGCGGCGGCCGGGCAGCTCGGCACCGTCTTCCTGCGCTGTCCCGAGGCGGGGACCAACGCCGTGCATCGCGCCGCCATCGGGTCGACGGAGCCGACGATGCTCACCCGCGCCTTCACCGGACGCCGCGCACGCGGGATCCGCAACAGTTTTCTGGAAGCGCACACCGCGACAGCCCCCGCCGCCTACCCCGAAATTCATTACGCCACCGCGCCGTTGCGGGCGGCTGCGAGGGCGGCGGGCAACTCCGACGATGTGAATCTGTGGGCGGGGCAAGCTCATTCGCTGACCAGGGAGCAATCGGCGGGCGAACTGGTCGCGGAGCTCGCCGCGGACGCGAAAAACGCACTCCGAAAAGCGCTTTCGGAATGAATCCAGGGTTATTGACAACGGATTTCGTTTAGACTCATAGGCGCATCGCATCACGCCGACCACCCCCAAGCAGGAGGAGAGCGCCATGTCCCTCGATGTTCCCGCCGCCTTGCTCGAGCGCGCCGAACAGGGCGATATCGACGACGCGGAATTCGTCGAATGCGTCCGTACGTCACTGCCCTACGCCTGGGAGGTCGTGAGCCGCGTCGCCGGTGAACTGCGGGCCGGCGACGCGGAATTCGCCGACAACGTGGTGCCGCCGCCGGACGAGGTGGCGCGCGGTCAGCTGCTGCGCGCCCTGGCCTCCGACGCCATCCGCGGCGGTCTGGAGCGCCACTTCGGCGTGAAGCTGGCCTTCCAGAACTGCCACCGGGTCGCGGCCTTCCCGCTCTCGGCGGTCGGCGGCGAGACCTACACCCGCTACATCAGCCCGCGCGCCCAGCTGCTCAACCAGAGCCCCGAGCTGCGCAACTGCTGATCCCCGGGCAGCGAAAAGGCGGGCGTGGAGACCTCTCCACGCCCGCCTTTTCCGCGTACTCAGTCCGCGGTGACCACGTCGAGTTCGCCCTCCGCGTACTGCGCGCGCAGCCGCTTCTTGTCGAACTTGCCGACGCTGGTCTTGGGCACCTCGGCGATGAAGGTCCAGCGCTCGGGCAGCTGCCACTTGGCGAACTTGTCGGCCAGGAAGCCCTTCAGCTCGGCGGCCTCGGCGGCGGCGCCCTCGGCCAGCACGATCGCGACCAGCGGGCGCTCGTCCCACTTCTCGTCCGGCACACCGATCACGGCGGCCTCGGCGACGGCCGGGTGGCCCATCACGGCGTTCTCCAGGTCCACCGAGGAGATCCACTCGCCACCGGACTTGATGACGTCCTTGGAGCGGTCGACCAGGGTCAGGTAGCCGTTGGGGCTGATCTTGCCGACGTCACCGGTGCGCAGCCAGCCGTCGTCGAACTTGTCCGGGTCGATCTCCGCGCCGGTCGGCGAGTAGTAGGAGCCGGTGATCCACGCGCCGCGGACCTCGAGCTCGCCCAGCGATTCACCGTCGTTGGGGACGACCTTGCCGTCGTCGCCGACCAGGCGCGCCTCGACATTGGCGGGGAAACGGCCCTGCGTGTAGCGGTAGGCCCAGGCCTCCTCGCCCTCCACGCCCGAGGGCGCGTGCGCGACGCTGCCCAGCGGCGAGGTCTCGGTCATGCCCCACGCGTGCAGGATTCGCACGCCGTGCTTCTCCTCGAACGCGCGCATCATCGACGGCGGCACCGCCGAACCGCCGACGACGGCGGTGCGCAGGTGCGAGATGTCCTGCGGCTGCGCGGCCAGCCCGGCCAGCACGCCACCCCAGATGGTCGGCACGGCGGCGGCGAAGGTGGGCTTCTCGGCGGCCATCATCTCCAGCAGCGGGCCCGGCTGCAGGAAGCGGTCCGGCATCAGGATGTTGGCGCCCGACATCAGCGCCGCGTACGGCAGGCCCCACGCGTTGGCGTGGAACAGCGGCACGATCGCGAGCACGTAGTCGCCACCGTGGAAGCCCATGCCGTTGGGCGAGTTCACCTGCATGGCGTGCAGCCAGTTGGACCGGTGCGAGTAGACGACGCCCTTCGGGTCACCGGTGGTGCCGGAGGTGTAACACATGGCGGCCGCGGAACGCTCGTCGACGACCGGGAAGTCGAAGTCGGCAGGCTGGCTGTCGAGCAGCTCGCGGTAGGAGTGCACGGTGACGCCCTCGGGCGCGGTGAGCGCGGACGCGTCACCGTTGACGACGATCACGTGCTTGACCGTCTTCAGGTTCGGCAGGTACTGCGCGAACAGCGGGACCAGCGTGCCGTCGACGAGCACCACCTTGTCCTCGGCGTGGTTGGCGACGAACACCAGCTGCTCGGGGAACAGCCGGATGTTGAGCGCGTGCAGCACCGAGCCCATGGCGGGCACCGCGATGTAGGCGACCATGTGCTCGTTGTTGTTCCACATGAACGTGCCGACCCGGTCGCCCTCGCCGACACCGAGCCCACGCAGCGCGTTGGCCAACCGCGCGGCGTCGGCGCCGAGCTCGCGGAAGGTCATGGTGCGCACCCCGTCACCGGTCCAGGTGGACACGGTCGAATCACCCTGGAAGGTGGCGGCGTAATTGAGCAGCTTGGCCAGCGACAGCTGGTCGTCCTGCATGGTGCTCAGCATCGAAAACTCCTTCGGTCCCGCGGTGGCATGAGCCACGTCACACGCCGGATGCTACCGAAGAGTCGGCCGGTGGTAACTGTTCCTGAGCACAACTATTCCTGTGGAACCGAGTGTTCATCGTCAGCCGTGCGGTCACCGATGCGGCGGCTCGGCATCGGGCCCGCGATGGTGCGCAGGCACGCCCGGCCCGGCGTGCTCGGCGTTGTGCACGGCGTCGACGACGAGCCGGCGCACGTGGTCGTTGTCCAGGCTGTAGAAGATCGTGGTGCCCTCGCGCCGGGTCCGCACCAGCCGCGCCATCCGCAGCTTCGCCAGGTGCTGCGAGACCGACGGCCCCGGCTTGCCGACCTCGGTCGCGAGTTCGTTCACCGACAGTTCCCGGTCGGTCAACGCCCACAGGACCCGCACCCTGGTCGAATCGGCGAGCATCCGGAACACCTCGACCACCAGGCCCACCTGGTCTTCGTCGAGGGGCGGGCGGGGCGCTGCGTTCATGCGCCGATGATAGGCCGGACCCGCCTTCCGCCGTGGTCAGCGCAGGGCGAGGTCGGCCAGAGCGGTCCAGTCGGCCAGTACTTGTTTACGACGCACGCGGTCGCGGCCGACCATCTCGTCGAGGGTGGCGCCACGGACCAGGTTGATGGTGAGCCAGAAGGCGCTTTCGAGCCGTTCGCGGGCGATCGCGGGGTCGATCAGCCCGGCGCAGCGGTCGAGCAGTTCCACGGTGAGCTCGTGCTGCACGCGCAACATCTCCCGACGCAGTGGTGGGTCGTGCGCGATGCCGACGTAGAGCTCCACCGACGCGCGCCCGAGCTGCCCCGCGAAGGTCGCGGTGACCAGTTCCACCAGCACCGCACCCGGCGCCGTCGCTCCGGTGAGGGCTTTCGCCTTGCGCTGCATGGCTTCTCGCTGCCGCTCGGTGAGGTGCCCGATGGCTTGGGCGAAGAGCTCGGCGCGGGTGTGGAACTGGTGCAGCTGCGCGCCGCGGGTGACCCCGGCCCTGGCGGTGATGTCGGCGATCGAGGCGCCCGCGTAGCCGACCTCGGCCAGGCTCTCGATCGCGGCATCGAGCAACTGCGCCCGCGTCCGCAGACTCTTCTCCTGGTGTTTGTTCGGTGGCAGCCCCGGCATCGCCCCAGTATAGACCGAGAAAATTCCGTGCTCCCTTGCACGCAATTCAGTGCTGGACGTACTGTGAAAGCATGGCTGTCGACCGAATGCTGCCCACCGACGAGGCGCGCGACCTGATCGAGCTGACCCGCGACATCGCCGACAAGGTGCTCGAACCGCGCGTCGCCGAGAGCGAGAAGACCGGCGTCTTCCCCGACGGCGTGTTCCCGGCGCTCGGCGCGGCCGGGCTGCTGAGCCTGCCGTACCCGGAGGAGTTCGGCGGCGGCGCCCAGCCCTACGAGGTGTACCTGCAGGTGCTCGAGGAGCTCGCGAGCCGCTGGGCCGCCGTCGCGGTGGCGGTGAGCGTGCACGGCCTGTCCTGCCATCCCCTGTTCACCTACGGCACCGACGAGCAGAAGCAGCAGTGGCTCTCGACCATGCTCTCCGGCGAAACGATCGGCGCCTACAGCCTTTCCGAGTCACACGCCGGTTCCGACGCGGCCGCGTTGCGCTGCCGCGCCACCGCCGTCGACGGCGGCTACCGGGTCACCGGCACCAAGGCCTGGATCACCAACGGCGGCCGCGCCGACTTCTACACCCTGTTCGCCCGCACCGGCGAAGGCTCGCGCGGCATCTCCTGTTTCCTCGTCCCCGCCGACACCGCGGGCCTGAGCTTCGGCAAGCCCGAGGAGAAGATGGGCCTGCGCGGCATCCCCACCACCACCGCCGCCTACGACGACGCCTTTCTGCCCGCCGAGCGGCGCATCGGCGAAGAGGGACAGGGTCTTTCGATCGCCTTCAGCGCCCTGGACGCGGGCCGCCTCGGCATCGCCGCCGTGGCCACCGGCCTCGCCCAGCGCGCCCTCGACGAGGCCGTCGCCTACGCCAAGGAGCGAGAGGCGTTCGGCCGCAAGATCATCGACCACCAGGGCCTCGGCTTCGTCCTGGCCGACATGGCCGCCGCCGTCGACACCGCCAGGGCCACCTACCTCGACGCCGCCCGCCGCCGCGACGCCGGCCTGCCGTACTCGCGCCAGGCCAGCGTCGCCAAGCTGGTCGCCACCGACGCCGCCATGAAGGTCACCACCGACGCCGTCCAGGTCTTCGGCGGCTTCGGCTACACCCAGGACTTCCCGGTGGAGCGCTACATGCGCGAGGCCAAGGTCATGCAGATCTTCGAGGGCACCAACCAGATCCAGCGCCTGGTGATCGCCCGCCATCTGGCCGGGTGAGCTATCCGGCAACGCGCTGATCATCCCGCCTGCGCTCGATAGGGCAACCGTTCAGTAAACTGGACAGCGTCTCGAGACCTCAGGCGAAAGAGGTGCGCGATGCTGTGGTGGCTGATCGTGATCGTCGTCGTGTGCGTGGCGGCCTTGCTGTACCTGCGCGCCGAGCAGAACAAGCGGACGGCGCGCGAACTCGAGGAGGCCCAGGCCGACGCGCGAGTGACGACCGAGCGGCTCGGCGGCCAGGTCTATCAGCTCTCCCCCCGCAACGAGGCGTCGCGCCAGGCCCTGGCCGACGCCTCCGAGCGCTACAACGCGGCGGGCGGCCAGCTCGACCGCGCCGATTCCGCCGCCAAGGCGCGCCTGGCCAAACAGACCGCCCTCGAGGGCCTCTATTACATTCGCGCCGCCCGCACCGCGATGGACATGGACCCCGGCCCACCCATCCCCACCCTCGACGGCCAGGACATCGCCGGCGAGGTCGACCAGCCACGCACCGTCAACCACAACGGCCGCCCCGTCACCGCGGCCCCCACCCCCTCCCCGCTCACCCCCAACTACTTCCCCGGCGGCCGCGTAGCAGGCCGCCCCGTCCCCGCCGGCTGGTACTCCGAACCCTGGTGGAAACCCGCCCTCATCGCCGGCGCCTGGGGCGCGGGCGCCGCCCTCCTCTTCACCGCCCTCTTCACCGGCATGCCCGGCGTCCCCTACGACACCCAGGCCTTCGAAGACGGCACCGGCGAAGCCGCCCTCGACCAGCAGGCCGAGCTCGATTCCGGCGGATACGACGACGGCGGTTTCGACAGCGGTGGCCATGACGGCGGCGGCTACGACGGAGGCGGCGGCTACGACAGCGGTGGCGGTTTCGACGCAGGCGGGTTCTGACCATCGCCCGCGCCCCAAGCACCACCCCACCCCACGATCCCGCCACGCTATACTCACCTCGGCCGGCCAACCCGGCCCCCCGCCTTCGTAGCTCAGGGGATAGAGCACCGCTCTCCTAAAGCGGGTGTCGCAGGTTCGAATCCTGCCGAGGGCACCAGCATTTACGCAGGTCAGGCGACTTTCTTTCCGTCGCCGCCCGGCCCTTCCGCCCGTTCCGTACGCAGCTTGTACGCAGTAGCCGCGAAGCCCTTGCGAGCCGAGTCGAGCTTGGTGGCCACGTCGTCGAGGTCGTCGTCGAACAGATCCGAATAGAAATCCAGCGTGGTGCTCGGCTTGTCGTGCCCCAGCATCCGTTGCAGCGCCAGCACCGACGCTCCCTCAGACACCGCCAACGAGGCCGCAGTGTGGCGGAGCTCGTGCGGCGTGAGCCCCTCCAGTCCGGCAGCTTTCGCAGCAGCATCGAACCAATCCCGGCGCATGTTGCGAACCCGCAGCACCGCACCCTGCGAGGAGGTGAAGACCTCCGCGTCAGCACTTCGGCCGGCAATACGCCGAGTCAGCGGCTCGACCAGAAATGCTGGGAACGCGACACTCCGCCGCTGGTGATCCTTGGGAGCCTTCGTCACCAGCTGCCCGTCAACCTCAGTGATCGTCCGCTCGACCTGGATACGGTTGCGCGCGATCGACACCGCAGAGACCTGCATACCCGCCAGCTCGGCGAACCGCAGACCGCAGTAGGCGAGCACCATCACCGTCAGCCAGTTGCCACCTGCCTGTTCGGCCAACCGCTCAACCTCCACACCGGACAAGTAGCGCCGCTTCGCCAGACGCTGTTTCGGCCGGTCCACCGTGCGGCACGGATTCACCGCGATCTTTCGCGTCTTCACCGCGTGATCGCAGATCTGGGACAGCACGCCGAGGTTCTTCCGAACCGTGCCACCCGCCGCACCACCCGCAACCTGCGAGGTCACCCACTCCTGAATCTCGTCGTGCATCTCGACCAGATCGCCGAGGCGGACACTCCCCCACTTCGGCAGGATGTGCCGCTTCACGATGGACTCGTACCGCGAACGCGTCCCCTTCTCCCACGACGGATGACCAGCCAACCACGCCTTGGCCACGACATCGACAGTCACCCGACCAGCCGAAGGCGATGCGTGCGCACCCGTCACGACCGCCGACGTTTGTCCGTCCAGCCACGCCTGAGCGTCAACCTTGCGAGCGAACCGCTTGGAGTGCTCCTTGCCCATCGTGTCGACATACCTTGCACGCCAACGCTTTCCCTTCTCCCACAGCTTGGAACGAACGCGATGCAGCGTGCCATCCGGTCGGCGCTCTTCCTTCGTCCAGAGGTCTTCGACCCCGGCGCGACGGTTGCGGCGGACGGTGCTCACGCGGCATCACCGAGGGCTTCGGCCTCCTGTTCGGCGATCCACGCCAGGATCACCGACTTGCGCCACACGCGACGGCGAGCGCCGAGCTTGAAGCTGGCCGGACCCTTGCCGACGTGCGCCCACCACCGCCAGGTGGCCTCCGGGATACCGGTGAGGGCTTCGCAGTCCTTCGCCCTCAAATAGGTGTCTTCACTCTCCATCTCACATTCCTCCCTATGCTGCTGCGGATTGCTGAACAGAAATCAGTGCGCCCGGTGGATCGTCGGCCAAAGCCATACGGGCGTTGGTGTACTGAATGCGCCATGCCTGCCGGGCATTCGCGTGTGCCATCACGAGGTGTTCACGCGGTGGCGCGTCCGGATCACCGGGCGGGACCGGATACACCCGAATATGTGAGGTGTCCGGCTTCTCGATACCGACGGCGGCGAGCTGTTGCCGAACGAATTCCTGACGCTCGGCCTTGTGATCGGGCAGGGTCTTGCCGGTCCAGTTCTTCGAGACCAGGACCCGGCGACCGGGGACTCCGAGGAACTCACGACGGTGGGCCTTGGTGTTGCACCGTCCGGGCTGGGTCTTCTCGCTGGCGCCCTTGGGCACGATCCCGTATCGCAGCCACACCCCGCACTTCGGCGAGCACGGCGTCACGCACATCTCGGCGTGCAACCGGTCGTAATGCTCGGCCACACGACGCGACGGAGGATCGAGCAGGTCACCGACACTCTTGGTCAGGTACTTCGTCAGGTACCGCACCCGGCGTTCCATCTTGTCCGTGCCACCGAGGATCTGAATCGGTTTGGCCTGCACGCCGAAACGCACCACGTGGGCGGGTTCGAGGTCGTCCACCTCATCCATCACCGCCAGCGCGTCATCCCACGAGGTCAGCGGGACACCGGTTTTCGGGTCAGTGAAAGTGCCGGCCTCGTAGTCCCAGACCGGCATGTTGGTACCGGAGTAGACCTCGCGGTCGAAGTGGGGCCACCAGATCTGACGGTAGGTCGCGGCGGTGACCGCCTTGAGCATCCTGTTCGACACCGAACCCCGGATAGCCAGATGCACATGCGGTGCGGCCCGTTTCTGCGGTTCGACGCTGGCGAAGTACTGCACGTTCCAGCCGACCGCCCGACGCAAGTTCTGAACCCACCGGTCAACCAGGGCAGCGAAGTGGATCGCATCGCGGGCAGCACGGGCGTAGTCGTAGGTGTCCGGGTCGACTGGGGAACCGTCGGAGACCATCGCGCCATTGCCGTCTTTGCCGCCCTTGGCGTCCCATACCTGGTTGATCGCGCCATACGAGGGCAGCGTCAGGGTGAGGAACGTCGAGGGCTGGTAGCCGTTGTAGACCTCGCCGATGGTGCGCTTTTCGACCTTGCGGCGTGGCAGGTTCGGTACGTCCTGGCGGCGGCGAGTGCTCTTGGCTTTGCGGCGCGGTTTCTCATCGAGGGCGGGGAATCGGCCCTTGACTCCGAGTTCGCGGAGTTCTTTGTCGATTTCGGCGACGAGATCACGCAGCGCGTCGGCTTGTTCGTCGTCGCCGACATCGCGGTAATGGTGGTACTGCTCAGCCATCAGTGCTCGGGCGCCGAGCAAGTCTGTTTGTTCCTGGGTGGGCTCGACGGTCTCATCGACCGGTTCCTCACTCAGGCACCAGCCTTCACGCAGCTGGTTGGCGCGCAGGAGGCGATAGGCCTTGGCGCAGGCCGGGCACACCGATTCGAATCGGCATTTGCACGGGGCACCGATGTAGGAGATCTTGCCGGTCTTGTCGTTCACGGCGCGCATGGGGACGACGCGGGCGCACACGCCTTCTCGTTCGGCGGCGGCCTCAGCAATGTCTTTCAGCGACGGCATCGCACGACGTTCGGCGGCAGTCATACGGCCGAGGGAAGCCGCGGGCATGGTCCCGTCAACGGTGGCGGTCGAGTTGTCCATGGTGCGGCCTCCCTCAGCTCGGTGAATATCGGATGGTGTGGTGGTGGTCATGCGGCCTTGCGGGTACCGGGCAGGGTCTTGAACCCGGCGACGGATTCGACGTCGACGACGACCGGTTCGGCCAGGGCATCGCTGCGCCGGAAGGCCAGTTCGACCAGGCTCGGGCCGACGATCGCGACCTTGGCTTGATGGCTGCCGAACGCGTGGGCGAGGTGTTCGGAGCGGTTGCACCAGTCGTCTGGGGCATGGCCAGCCAGCATCTTCGCCTTCACCGTGTCCACGTCGTCGCCGATGTGGACGGAGATGAGGCGGGGGGTCTGGACGGCGCCACCGGCGGATTTGGCCAGTGAGCACGCCGCCATCACGGGGACCCAGCGGCGTCGGTAGCGGAACCAGGCCAGGAAGCGGGACCGGATCCGGCCGGAGCACCAGCGCTCGAAGGTCTGCGGGCTCCGAAGTCGCCACAGCACCATCCCCGCGACAGCCACCCCGGCCAACCCGACCCCGGCAGGCCAGCCCAGCCACCACCCGACCGCGATCGAAAGGCCGGCGGGCAGGGACAGGACCGGGAACAGCAGCGCCCACCAGATCAGCCGGAACGAGCCAGTGACGACCAGGACCAGGAGACGGCCGAGCGCGTCCAGGACATCGTCGGAGAACCCGCCGTCATGGGTGGTGGTGGCTACCGTCCCGGTGGGGGTGTTGTAGGTGGTTGTGCGAGTCATGCTGCGTCCCAATCGAATTCGAGTTGCGTGGCTACTTCGTTGTCGCTGTGCATCGTGCGCCAGGGGTCGGCGGGGTCGTGGCGGTAGACGACATCGGGATGCGGGGCGGGGGCCTTGCTGGCGGCGATGTAGGCATCCGCCGCACTGCGAGCCTTCGGCAGCGGTTTGACGGTCTCGCCGTACAGCAGGCCCCAGTGCTTGGCCTTGTGCGGGCTGATCCTCATGCCGCGTCGTCCCATCCGGCGTAGTCGTCACGAGTGCCCCACAGCGGTGAGGCCCCGGTCTGAGCGAGCACGGTCACCGCGACCGCGAGCGGATCGAGGCCACGGGCTTCGGAGCGGCAGCGCGAGCGAGACGCGAAGTCGATCACATCGGCGATACCGTTGTCGGTGCGAATCATGTTGCGGGACATAGCAATTACTCCTGTTCGTCGGTGGGGAAGATTCCGCAGACGGTGCATTCGAGTTCTGTGAACCGGTGCCCGTCGCGCTGGCACTGCTGTGTGGCGACGCAGATGTCGCACACGATGGTGTCGCCGTCGTAGACCCAGCCGCTGCAACGATCAGCGCCCAGGAGCGAGACGGCTTGGTTGGTGGAGCCGAAGCAGATCGCTTCACCAGCGGCGTCGGTGTAGATGTCGCCGCAGGTGTCGCAGTAGACGACAACGTGCGATTCGGTGCAGAAGCCGCGTTTCATGCCGCACGCCCCAATTCGTCGTCTTCGCCGGGGATGAAGTCCGGGTCGAAGTCGGAGTAATCGCCTTGCGGAGCCAGGTCGACGGCAGGAGTCGGGGCGTAGGCATCCACGATCGCGTCAGCGTCCTCGTCGGAGATCCAGAACGCGCGCACCCGAACGAACTCGGTGGTGCCGACCTCCCCGACGTAGCCGACGCCGGGAGTGGTGTCGGGGATCTCGTGGCACAGGGCACCGCGGTCTTTGGCCCCTTGCCCGTGCACCATCGCCGTTTGGGTCGGTTCGTCCAGGCGCAGCCCGATCCGGACCGGGAACAACTGCCGGTTCGGCATCGTCTCCTTCGACGGGTCCTGCAACGCCGCGATCACCGAGACACCCACCGCGCGGCCCTTTGACAGCAACAGCCCGGTCAGCTGGCGGAACTTCTCCTGTTGATCGCGGGTCGCATACGACGACAGGGCGGCGGCCTCATCGATGATGATCAGAATCAGCGGCTCATCAGTGGTGGGGACGTGCTTGCGGACACCGGCGACAGCCAGGCGGGCAGACCGCTCGTCCATGACATTGACAGCTTCTTCGAGCATGCCGAGGATGCCGTCAGCGTCGGTATGGAACCGAACCCACATCCGCTTGCCAGCACTGAACTCCATGCCGCCCTTGGGATCTGCCACCCACACATCCACGAACCCGGCCTTGATCGCCGGACCGACACCGTTGATCACCGACCACAGCACCGAGCCCTTCCCCGACCCCATCGCGCCAGCGAGGAGGACGTGGGCATACAGCAGTCGCAGCAGCCACGGCTGACCGTCCTCACGAACACCGACGTGCACCGCCTCGAGGTCGACACCGGTGGACTCCACACCCGGCGCGGTGACCGGCTGGGCGAGGGTGTCGAAGGTCCGCAGCTCGATCCGCACGAACCCCGGACCAGCAGCCGAGACCAGCACCTTCGATACCCCGAGGTACTGGGCGAGGACGTCGCGGGTCGCTTCGTTGGTCCAGTCCGCCAGCTTCTGACCACCGACGACCTGCACGTCGAATACCGCGCCCGAAGGGATGGTGTCGACACCGCCGACGATGTTGGGCCAGTTGCCGTCCGAGCCCAAACCGACCGCCGACCACATCAGCTGAAGGTGACGGTGATCGGTCAGCACGAGAGCGGCGGTACGCAATTCGGCCGGCACTGTGGCGTACGGGTCGCGCTCGATCACCTTGCTGACCACGCCGTCGAGGTGACGCCACCACAACAGCAGCCCGGTGGCCAGGATGGTCGACAGCGACACGACAGTCGTTCCCATTACGCGGCCTCCTGCCGGGGAAGCCCGATCAACGGGAGCGGCAGACCGCAGCGAATGCAGTAGTCGAAGCCGGGGTCGGCTTTCTCGGTGGCGTCGGTCTCGGCGGGGGCGGGGTTGTCGCAGAACATCACGCATTCGGTAGCCGCGACCGCCTCCGGAGCGGTGACCACGGTGCCCGCGAGGGCGGTGGCCAGGCCGGTCAGCAGGGTGAGAGTGGTTGTACGCATCAGCGCACCTCCTCGGTTTCGTTGCAGAAGATCGCGCACACCGCCACGACTTCGGGGGTGTCGCAGAACATCGAGCAGCCCGGTTCGGGCTCATCGCAGAAGACCGAACAGCCAGGGGTTTCGGCGCAGAACATCGCGCACCCCGCCACGTCGGAGGTGGTGACCGTGGGGACCGTGCCGAGACCGTCCGAGGTGTCGTTGTCGGTGAGTACGGCCGGGATGATCACCGGGGCCAGGAACAGGCCCAGCATGGCGGGGATGGCCAGCAAGGCC
Source organism: Nocardia neocaledoniensis (assembly GCF_003182135.1). GTDB lineage: Bacteria > Actinomycetota > Actinomycetes > Mycobacteriales > Mycobacteriaceae > Nocardia > Nocardia neocaledoniensis. Next base: position 520,622 of record NZ_QGTL01000003.1, read on the forward strand.
AGACGGGCGTTCATCGCTGGACCGCCTTGCAGCACAGCCACTTGCACTTGGTGTCGGTGACGTCGATGAAGGGCTGAACGACGCCGTTGGCCTCACCGATCGCCGCGGCGAGCATCTCGATCAGCTCCATGGCCTCACCGACCGCGAGCTCCAGATTCAGCCCGCTCAGGTCATGGCCCAGAGCGACGATGATGCCCGGGGTGCCGTCGCAGACCTCCGGGTCATACAGCACGCCCAGCACGCCTTGGGACCGCACGACGCGGCGGTTGTTGTCGCTGTCGAAGATCCAGCCCCGCGACCAGGTCGGAGCATGGCGGGTCTCCCAGTAACCCTGACGCTTGTGCAGCATCACGCCACCGCCAGCAGGGTCGAGGTGTAGGCGTTGAGAGCCGCGGTGATCTCGTCAGCGGCCGTCGCGGCGTCGAGCACGGGCAAAAACACCCGGACCGCGCCCACGGTGAGCACCACCATGCCGGTGGTCTCCGAATACCGGGCGGTGACCGGCGCGCCGTCGTTGATCGTGGTCACGGTGGCGAACGCGTTGTCGGACATGTCAGTTACCTCCTGAAGGGACCGCGACCGGGCGCGGGGGCTGGATAGGTTGGACCACCCGCACAGGCGGGGGAACAGTCGGCCGCACAGGTACGGGGGGAATCGGGGCGCGGACCGGTGGCGGTGCCGGAACCGGCGTAGGCTCAACAGGTTTCGTGACGGCAGGCTCGGCGGGTTCGTCGGCCAATTCCTCGGTGGGTTCATCGGCCGGTTCCTCGGTGGGTTCGGCCGGTGCCGGGGTGCGGGTGCGTAGCAGCACGGCCAGACCGTGAGTGTCGAGCAGCAGGGCAGCCGGAGCGATCACCGCCAGAATCGCGGCCAAGACTCCGTGGCCGGAGACCAGAGCGTGAGCGATGTTGCCGCCAATCGACACCGTTGCCCCGGCGACAAGGACGCGGGTGAAGAACGATCGTTCCGGGCTGTCGGCCAGGGCCAGCACGGCAATGGTGGCTTGGATGATGGTGCCGTCCACGATCACCGGGAACAGCCACGCCAGATGGTTGGGGGTGTGGGCCATGACCGCGAGGTCACGCAGGGCCGCGAACGACAACACGAACGCCGCGCCCCCGATCGCCAGGACGATGAGAACGGCGGACCAGCGTGCCCACCGAATGCTCTTGGGCTGCTGATCCGCCGTACTCACGGTCACGCCGCCTTGGACGCGGCCACAGCCTTCTGAGCCGCAGCCTGTTCCTTGGCCGCACGCTCAGCCGAGTCATGCGACATCAGCAGATCCGGCAGCTGCTCGGCCAGTAGACGAACATGCTCGATGGCCAGACTCACCATCGAACGCCCGCCCCGGCCATCGAGCCAGATGGTCACACTGGCGGGGATTTCACCACCCCAATCAGCCCGGCGAGACGGCCGGTACTCCACCTCGATCGACTCACACCCGGACGCTGTCACGCTGATGGACGACATCGCGGTCACGCGGCCTTGCGCTCGGCGGTGACGTTGCGGGCACCGGAGTTGTCGCCCTTGATGCCACCGGCATAGAACTGGTAACCCAGGTACTTGAACTGCTCGGTACCCATCACCTTCGGCTCGGCCATCAGGCCCTCGACCTCGATCATGCGCATGCCCGTACCCGGAACCACCTCGTCCGTGACGGGCACCGGGACGTTCTCGGCCAGGAACAACAGCTCGAAGCTCTTGCGCTTGGCCTTCGGCTCGTGCGGATCGGTGACGTTGGCCTTCCACATCAGCAAGCCAGTGCCCTCACCGGTCTTGGTGTCGTAATCGCGCCGCTGCTCCTGGGGCGCGTTGCGGTCCTGGTTGTACTTGACCGCGGGCTCGATCTGGCCGTTCAGAACCAGGCCCATGGGGAACGCCTCGGCGTGCGAGACCGGGAAGCGGTGACCGCGAGTGAAAGCCATGATCTTGTCTCCTGTCGTGGTGGGGGCTTCGTGGATGAACCCGTTTGTCGATCGCCCCGGAGCGGGTAAACTGCGGTACTTCTATGGTCCTCTATAGAACCAACATCTATAGAGAAGCACATAGGACCTGAGGAAGTCAACACCTACAGAGGACATAAGATGAAGCGGTCTTCGACAGTGAGAGGTAGTGCCGTGCCAGCTAAGTACGAGCTAATCGCGGACGACATCCGACAGCAGATCGCATCCGGGCAGCTAATCCCCGGCGATCGAATCCCGGGCGAGTCCTCGCTGATCGAGAAGTACAAGGTCAGCCCGCCGACACTCCGCCAAGCCCTTCAAGTCTTGCGAAGCGAAGGTCTCCTGGACGCACGGCACGGGATCGGGACATTTGTCCGGGCGCCACGTCAGAAGGTCCGACGCGATGCCGCTCGGTACCAGTGGGAGAAAGACCGCGTTCGACTGCCAGAGTCCGAGCGTCGCGCAACCGGCTCAACTGAACGCGACACCGGAGTCACCGTCAGCGACCTCAGATTTTCCGCTCGCTACAGCGTGATCGGCGCTGACGAGCGAATCGCCGGCCTTCTGGCAATCGCAGCCGGAGACAGGGTGTTGCAACGTGACTATCGGACGATGCTCGATCACGAGGGGATGCCGCTGAACCTCAGCACGTCGTACCTCTCGTACGAACTCGCCGCCAAGAACCCCGAGCTGCTGAACGACAGCAACGAACCATGGCCAGGTGGCACACAGCACCAGCTGTTCACCATCGGCATCGAGGTCGACCGCGTTGATGAGACGATCAGCACTCGACCTCCGACAGTTGCCGAGACCGAAGAGCTCGACCTCTCAACAGGCGTGTCGGTGTTTGTGGTTCAGAAACGGACGATAGACACCACGGGGCGCACGGTCGAATTCTCCGATGTCATCCTGCCTGGCGACCGAACCGAACTCGTCTTCTCCACCAAACTCAACCGCTGGGACGCAAGATGAACCGCACAGTCTCTGTCATTACGGCAACCTATCGACCTGTCGCCGAATATCTTGACGCCGCCTACAAATCTCTCGTCGCGCAGGAACTTCCGGACGGCTGGTCATGGGAATGGATCGTGCAGGAGGATGGGACCACCGGGGCCGCAGTTCCCATGCTTCCAAACGACTCGCGAATCCGGCCGGGAGTGGGCCGACATGGTGGCCCCGGGGTCTGCCGCTCGCTGGCGTTGGCCCGCTCGGTCGGAACTTTCGTCAAGGTCCTCGACTCAGACGACCAGCTCACCCCCGGCACCCTTGCGCGTGACATAGAAGCGCTCACGCAGCCGGGCGTTGGCTGGACCACATCAAGGGTCCTCGACTACTTGCCGGACGGAACGACCGTTGGATTTGACCAGGACCCCGAGGATGGCCGCTTGCGGAGCGGAGTTGTCCTAGACCACTGGCGGCGCAACGACTTTCGCGCACAGGTACACCCGGCTTCGCTCTGCATTCGCCGTGATCTGCTGCTCGCAGCTGGCGGCTGGATGGCCCTGCCAGCATCCGAGGACGTTGGGCTACTACTCGCTGCGGACGCTCTCGCTGATGGCTGGTTCAACGCTGAACCCGGCTTGCTCTACCGCAAGTGGGATGGCCAAATGACCGCACACCCGACCCACGTCGACCCAACAGAGCGGACGGCCCGAATGCATCTCATCGAGGAGCGCGCCACATCCATGCACCTCACGACGACATTCGACATGGAAGCACAGCGCGTCTGAGCCGGAGCGCACTAGCGCCCTGCAATGCGCGCCATCTTGATAACATGTCATCATCACGCGAGTGATGTCGAGTGATGTCGAGCGGGTGGACCGCCGTTGCAGCGACGGCCCACCCTGATGGGATTAGCTAGCCCGCCAAACTCGGCTGACCAGGAACAGAGCCCCGGCGATCACGGACGCTGCTACCAACAGCACGCCGTAATCGACCGGGGCTTTCTGCTTGCTCCGGCGATGTTTCGCCATCTCCCACCACCTCCTTTCCCGGCACGGCACGGTGACCAGGTCCCGTACCGCCCCTGGGCTGGAGGTACCGCCAGCCTACTCGAGCCGGTCAGGTGGAAGGCCAACAACGCCAACCGATCTCGCGGAGCGAGCAGGTATAGCTCACGACGCCCCGAGCTGTTGAGCGCCCGTCACTTCAACGAAGTGGTTGCCGAATTCGGCTATATAGAGTCAAGGGCGCCTGCGGCGGCGCGGAGCGCCGCCGCCGCGCTGCGACGCGCAGCGCGGCTCCAAACGGACGTCGCCGCGGCGCGTCGGCACGTCGGCGACGCTCAGCGCCATACCGTGGCAGCCCGCCTCTTCGGCCGGCTTTTGCATTCACCCGAGCAGTGCTGGGCGTGACGGGGAGTTGTTCCCGGTCTGCTGTCCGGCGAACGTCGGCAATTCGGCCGGCATCCAGCCGGTGTCGACGGCTACCAGCTCACCGACTCCCATACGGTGCTGCCGCACGAGCTCCGCTCGTTTGCCATGGAAATCCCGGCCTGCCGCACTCCCGACCTGGTTGGTTCCAGCCGATCCAGGTTCCAGTTGATCGGCCCGTCCTCGTGTCCGTCACCAGCGGTGGTCTCGCCATCCCCACGTCATCAGCAGCAATGGTCACCAGGGTTCCTCTCCAGTTGGTGCGGCCCGGCTCTGTGCCGACGGAATCTGCCGATGGCGTACCAGACCACACCCACCCCGGCAAAGACCAAGACGTGTCACCACCCGAGGTGGTCACCAGCGGCGACGTCGTTTCGGGATCTTCACCTCACCGCGGCCATTTTGCCGGGTGACCACCTCGGGTGGTGAGCCTTTGCCGGGGCGGGTGCGGCCTGGTCCGGGCGAGCCCAGATCCCACCGACACAGAGTCAGACCACCCCAACCGGAGAGGAACCCCGATCATGGCCATCACCGCCCCCGTCACCTGCTGGGCCTGCCAGACCGCCGCCGCCACAACCGTCTTCCCCGAGCTCGAACCCGGCCCCTGGAAGCCCTGCCTCGTCTGCCAGCCCTGCCTCGAGGACTACCACGAGAGCATGCGCCAGCTGGCCGAGTACCACTGACCGCCCGGGGGCTTCGGCCCCCTTCACCACCTGGCCGCCGTCAACGAAGCCGGTAGCGGGTCGCCAACGACGTCGACCCCAGGTCAGGTCCCCCGAAGCGAATTGCTGAACAAATCTCCAGCGAGGTCGGTGGTATCGCGACCGGTGGCCGCGTGGCCCTGGTCTGGGTTGGCCTGCATTGTGATCCCGCGCCCCTCACACCTCAAGGGCGCTACGCGTCAGCAAGCTGATGGACAAGTCCACCCTTGACCTGTGAGCCTCTGCGCGTGACAGGCAGGCCCTATGGGGCAGACGGGGAGCCAGCCCACCTCATGCGCAACCCAACCCAGACCAGGGCCACCGTGGACCGGACACGACAAAGCGGCGGGGGTTCAGTCCCGCCGCTCTCGTACGCAGTTCGTACGCAGCAACACCCGACGGAGCCAACACGCACCAACGCAAGCAACTTCATTTTCCCAGGTCAGACCATCGTCACCAACGATGCCAACCAACGCCGTCACCAGGCCAAACAGCCGTAGTACGCTCTCCTAAAGCGGGTGTCGCAGGTTCGAATCCTGCCGAGGGCACCGGAGTCCGTAGGGCGCGAGGAGGAACGACAATGTCGAACCCGTCGACAAAGTTCCCCCCGCTGCCCGATCGCATGACCTGGGACGAGTTGAGCGCCCTGCCTCCTGACCAGTCGGAACGCATCGAATTGATCAAAGGGCGCCCGGTGTGGGTTCGTACCGGCCCGCCAGAACACCAGCGCTTCGCCACTCGCCTGCGCAACGCACTGGAGAGCGCCGCGCGACGAAGCATGAAAGCCCGCCCCGGTGAGTGCTGGCAGGTCGACACAGAGACCAATGTTTTCCTGAGTCGCGCCAAGGATGATTTCCTCACCCCCGATTTCATGGTCTATCACTGCCCTGGCGAGCCGTGGACGCCGATCTTCGCCGAGGACGTCGTCATCGTCGGCGAAGTGCTCTCCCCGTCCAACCACATCGGCCACATGCTGACGAAACAGGCGCGCTACGCCGAGGCCGGGATCGACGAGTACTGGGAAGTACTGCTCGATCGCGAAGGCCGCCGGATCGACACCATCTTGACCTACGTGCTGGCGACTCCCACCGACCTTCCGCCCGGCGTCACCCCCCTGCGCCCGCGTCAGTATGCACTGGTCAGCGAGTGGTCACCGACCGTCCACCCCGAAATCGCACTGAACCACCCCTTCCCACTCGCCCTCAGCTGGGCCGACCTCGAATACTGAGATCTCGCGCCGGCTTCGTCAGGGTTCGGTCAGCGGCAGCTGATGAACTCGAGGTAGGCCCGGCCGGCGGCATCAGCGAGCGGTAGCGATGAGTGCCGCGACCAGCCGGCGACTGCGGGCGCTCATCTGTGCCGCGGTCTGGTCGGGATGACGCAGCCACCACAGGACCAGCGAGGTGACCGTTCCCATCCAGATATCGGTGAGAGCGGAGAGGTCATCGGGGTCGGCGAGGTCGACGGCGCCCAGCACACCCGCCACGCCGCGGGCCGCCTGCGCCGCAATGCGGCGGCGCGCCCTGCGGGCGGCGTCGGCAGCGGGGCCTTCCTCGGGGTGGGAACGGTCGAACACGACGGTCCAGTCGTGTGGACGCGGTTCGAGCACGACGAAGATCGCGTCGAGGGTTCGCTGCGCCATCAGCAGGTCGTTGCCCGCGGTGATCGCCGATTCGATCGCATCGCACAGGATGGTCTCAGCCCGCTCCACGCACGCGACGTAAATCAGGTCCTTGGACTGAAAATAGGTGTAGACCAGCGGTTTCGACACCCCAGCACGCTGCGCGACGTCGGCCAGCGAGAGCCCCGCATAGCCGGTGCGGCCGATCTCGGCCACCGCGGCGTCGAGAATCAACTGCTCGCGCCGCGCGCGGGGGACCCCCTTGGTTCCGGCTGTACTCACCCCACCATCCAATCATCCCTCGGCCGGCCCCTTGACCTCGAATTTACTTTTTCGTAAATTACTCCTGCGTCTATATAAGGAGTCGGCTTGCTGTCCACACTGTGGAACCACATCAACAACCCCTTGCTCTATGCCATCCCAGCGTTCTTCGTCTTGATCGGGATCGAGGCAGCGAGCCTGCGTCACGCGGACGCGGATTCGAGTCCACGCGCCTACTCCCCCATCGACACGCGAACCAGCCTCACCATGGGCATGGGCGCGATCGTGGCGATGCTGATCTTCAAGACGCTGACGCTGCTGCTGTTCGTAATCGTGTGGGCGGAGCTCGCGCCATGGCATCTGCCGACCGACGCGTGGTGGTACTGGCCGCTGCTGCTACTGGTCGTCGATATCGCCTGGTACTGCAATCACCGCTTCTCGCACCGCGTCCGAATCGGATGGGCAGCGCACCAGGCCCATCACTCGAGCGAGTACTTCAACCTCGGTACCGCACTACGACAGAAGTGGAACCCGTGGTCGGAGGCGATCTTCTGGCTGCCGTTGCCACTGCTCGGCTTCGCACCATGGACGATCTACGTCGCGTTCGCCTTCAACCTCATCTACCAGTTCTTCACCCACACCGAGACGATCGGCAAGATGTGGCGTCCGATCGAATTCGTTTTCAACACACCGTCGCATCACCGGGTGCATCACGGCAGCGACCCGATTTACCTGGATCGCAACTACGGCGGCATCCTGATCATCTGGGATCGGATGTTCGGCACCTTCCAGGCCGAATTACACACGCCTACCTACGGTCTCACTACTCCGGTCGCTACCTACAACGTGCTGAAGTTGCAGTATCGCGAGTACGGCAACATCATCGGCGATGTTCGCCGAGCGACCCGGTGGCGCGACCGGCTCGGCTACGTCTTCGCCCCGCCCGGCTGGCAGCCCGCCGCGCAGCGGGCGAGCAGTGCCGCGCCGGACAAGCAGTCCGCGTGAGCGCCGTCGACGCCGCCGACCTGATCCTGCGCCTGACCCTCGGCGCTGTCGTACTCACCCACGGCATCAATCACGCCTGGGGCGGCGGCAAACTCGCGGGCACGGCGAGATGGTTCGCCTCGATCGGTCTGCGTCCGGGAAAGCTGCACGCGGTGCTCGCCACCGCGACCGAGATCGCGGCGGGCCTGCTCCTCATCGTCGGCCTGCTCACGCCGTTCACCGCTGCCGCCGTCGTTTCGACGATGACGGTCGCATTGATCACCGCGCACCTGCGCAACGGGTTCTTCATCTTCCGGCCGGGTCAGGGATGGGAGTACACCGCGGTCCTCGCCGCGATGGCCCTGGCGACCGCCACGCTCGGACCCGGGCGGTGGTCGGCCGACCACCTCGTCGACATCGACCTCAACGGCATGGCAGCACTGGGGATCGCGGCCGTCCTCGGCGTCGGGTCGGCAGCGCTGCTGCTAGTCACATGCTGGCGTCCAGCACCGCGCGAAAACCTCTGATCCGATTCGTAGGGCATCAGAACGTCTCAGGCCGACGTCGCCGAGTAGGCCACCACCAGGGGCGCGTGATCCGAAAGCCTTTCGGCAGGTGACGGTTCCTTGTCGACGACGACGGATGTGGCGAGGCGGGCTAGGCCGGGGGTTGCGAGTTGGTGGTCCACTCGCCAACCCACATCCTTGGCGAACGATTGGCCTGCCCAGCTCCACCAGGTGAGTGGACCCGGGCGGTCGCCGTGCACCTGTCGGACCACGTCGACGAGCCGGCGCGTGCCGAGAATCGAGCTGAACCACTCGCGGTCGGCGGGCAGGAAGCCGTCCATCGTGCGGGCGGCACGCCAGTTGGTCACGTCGTGCTGGGTGTGCGCGATGTTCAGATCTCCGGTGAGGACGAATTCACGTCCCGCGCTGAGCGCAGCGAGCCGGTTCCGGTGCACTTCGCGGGCGAACGCCGCGAGGAACCGCTGCTTGCGTTCGTACTTGACCCCACCGTCGGGCAGTTCGCGCATCGATCCCGGGCGCTGGAGATGCGCGGGCAGACCTCCTTTGGGGAGATAAAGCGAGGCCACCGTCACCGGGCGGTCGGCCAGGTCGACCTCGATATAGCGCCCCTGTGCGGCGAACTCACCGAGTCCGCGGGCCCTGGGCGGGTGGGTCACCCAGGTCCGCACGGCAGCGGCGGGAACCCTGGTCAGTACGGCCACACCGTTACGACCGGCCACGGAACCGACGTCCACTGCCGCCGAATAGCCCGGGAAGGTTCCCACATCAGCTGCGGAACAACGCAACTCCTGCAGTGCGACCACATCCGCCGACCGCGCCCGCAACCACTCGTCGAATCCACGACGACGTGACGCTCGGATGCCGTTGACGTTGAATGTGGCGACAGTGAAAGAGTCAGCGACCGACGAACCCATGGCAACACTGTGCCGGAGCCCCCTGTCCCCTCCCGGGGCAGCTCCGGTACGCGGCCCGCGACCAAGCCCTTGCCAGTAGAGGAACCATGAGCAGAAGACCGATAGCCGCACGCCCACTCGATCCACACGAAGAATCGACTGTTCGCAAGTTGCTGTCGGTCGAATTTCCCGGCGTGAACGAATTTCTGTCCCAAGTTCCACACATCCAGGTGATGGCCACCTGGGGTAAGGGGGGCTCGAATACAGCACACACACCGATGACAGCCCAGTGGCACTGCCGGATCTTTCGGCTGTCGCTGTCAGTCGATTCAAGTAGGCGCTCGGAGTCGCGTGCGCTACGGGGCGAGCTTGCGCGGTCGTCCCCGAGTCACTCCGAAGCAGCTGAGCGACGCGTACGCGATCGTGCCGGTGCCGGACGCGGCAGATCGACGGAACCGGTTCGGCAGATCGACGGAGGTACCTTCGGCAGATTGACGGCACACTCTTCGGCAGATTGACGACTCGCGGTAGTATTCCGCCATGCATCACGCCGCCGATCTCTTACCGCGAAAAGCTTCTGAGCTGGTAAGAGAAGCATTGATGGACACGCGAGTGGTGATCATCAACGGCGCCCGTCAGACCGGCAAGAGCACGCTGGCCGAGCAATGCCTGCGAGGCCTTCCCGAGGTCACCAAACGCTATCTCGACGAAGTGCGAACCCGTACCTCCGCAGCGGCCGACCCCGCCGCATTCCTCGACGTCCCGGGGACGATGATGATCGACGAAGTCCAACGCGTCCCCGATCTGTGGCTGTCGATCAAACACGCTGTCGACCGCGACCCACGGCCTGGCCGCTTCCTGCTGACCGGCTCAGCCAGGCTGCTCGGACTGAGCAACCTGGGCGATTCACTGCCGGGGCGCTCGGAAACTGTGGAGCTGTTTCCGCTTTCCCAGGGCGAAATCAGCGGCGCCCCAGATGGTTTCATCGACGCGGTCTTCACCGCGGGCGCCGAATTCCGCACCGGCCCGTCGGAGCTGAGACGTAGGGACTACCTGGCGGCGGCTGCCAGGGGTGGGTACCCCGAAGCCATTCGCCGTACCGCATCCCGGCGGCGCGCCCAGTTCTTCAGCTCCTACCTCGACGACATCATGACCCGCGACGTGCACCAGGTCGCCGACATCCGACGCGGATCCGATATGCGTCGGCTCATCGCCGCCTTGGCCGCCCAGACCGGCGGGCTACTGAACTACAGCCGTCTATCCGCTGATCTGGGCATACCGGTGACGACCGTCCGTGACTACGTCGACATCCTGGAACTCATCTACCTCATCCGCCTGGTCCCCGCTTGGTCGGCCAACGCGACAACCCGCGCCATTTCGACCCCGAAACTGACTTTCACCGACTCCGGCCTCGCCGCTCATCTGCTGACCGGCATCACCAACGACGCGACGACCGGCGCCATCGTGGAGACCTTCGTGCTCGGCGAACTGACCAGACAGCTCACCTGGAGTACGACCATGGCCAGGCTGCACCACTACCGCGATCGTGACGGCTACGAGGTCGACGCCGTCCTCGAGGACAATGCGGGCCGGGTGGTCGCGATAGAGGTCAAGGCCGCCGAAACTGTCCGCACCGACGACTTCCGGGGTCTCCGAAGTCTGCAACGCCGACTCGGCGACCGCCTTCACGCCGGTTTGGTCGTTTACTGCGGTGACCAGCAACTTCCCTTCGGAGACGGCCTTTCCGCCATCCCGATCAGCGCGCTGTGGACCACCCCGGCTCGCTGAGCGATCGCTGACCGCCTGCCGCCGAATCACCGTGATTCGCGGAACTACCGGGGCCACTGAGTAGTCGTACGGATTTCCGGTGGGGCGGGGGCGGCGAGCATGGGTGCATGACATCCACCATCACACCTCGGAATCCGGTCGGGATCGACGCCAAAGCCATCACCTGGGCGGTGCTCGGGGTGCAGATGATGGTGATGCTCGCCGTCACCGCCCTGCGGTTCGCGGCGGGCGGGTGGCTGCTGGTGATCTTCCTGTTCGGTGGGTTTCTGGTGGTGTTCGCTCCGTCGGTGCTGGCGGTCGCGGTCGCGCTGCCTGTGATGCGGCGGGGCGGATCCCGGGTGCGGGTGGCGTGTGCGGGCGCGCTCGCCGCCGGCTACGCCGCGCTGTTGACGGCGGCGGCGACCATGCCCGACTTCACCGACGCGGCGGACGAGAACGGCGTTCCGATCGTGGCGATCGTCAGCGGTTCGGGGACGCTGACCAACGCGCAGGCGCAGGTCTATCACACGATCAGCGGCGTGGCCGTCCTCTGTTATCTGGCGGCGACGGTCGCGACCATCGTCCTGGCCATCACGCTCCTGGTGATCAAACGTTCGGCCGGGCGGGCGCGGTGAGCTCAGGCGGGGAGGTGGTGGCGGTCGGTGTGGCTGATGGTCAGGGCCGCGACGAGGACGCCCATGGCGACGCCGACGAGGGTGTCCGCGATGCGGCTGAGGCCGATGTCAGGGGTGATGTGGGTGCCGAGGCCGACCATTAGCAGGGCCATCGGGGTGACGGCGAGTGAGGTGAGGGCGTAGCTGCGGGTGGCCATGAGTTCGGCGGTCACCTGGAGGACGACGATGACGAGGGCGGTGGCCCAGTAGCCGAGGCCCGCGCCGATCAGCAGGGCGCCGATGAGCGCGCCGCCGACATTGCCGAGCAATCGCTGGATACCGCGCTGCACGGTCATCGCGTAGGAGACGCCCTGCATCGCGGCCAACGCGCCCATCGACGCCCAGAGCGGGTGGTGCAGCCCGGCCGCCGCGGCGAACCAGCCGGCGCAGGCCGCGGCGAGGGCGATGCGGGCGGCGTTGCCAAGCACTACGCGAGAACGCAGGCCGGACAGGCCCGTCGCCACGAAACCCTCGGGGCGCGGCAGCGCGGAGACCTCGGGAGCGCTGTCGAAAATGACGCTGCGCCGCTTGACCTTTCGCAGTTCGGCTTCGTGGCGGACCACCTCGAGCAGCCGGGCCGGGTCGCCGGCGACCCAGTCGTCGACGGCGGCTTCCGCCTCGTCGAGCAGCGCGACGAGATCGCGATGATGGCGCGAGTCTGCCTCGCGAACGCCGCTGAGCGCCAGCTTCTCCCGGGCCTGGGCGATGGCGGCGCGGGCCGGTTCGACGGGCCTGCCGTCCTCGAGCGCGGCGACGGCCGACAGCGCTCGCGCGACGGCGAGCCGAGCCGGGCCGAGCGGCAGCACCAGCAGGGGCAGCAGCTGCGCGAGCAGGCCGATCCCCGCGCCGATCGCGGCCGCGAGGCAGGCGTGGACGATATCGGCGGGAACCGCGACAGAGCCGACCGCCGCGGTCGCCGCGAAGACGAGGATCACCGGGCCGGGACCGGTGATCCGAAAGGCCGACACCGACATCGCGGCGACGGCGGCACCCACGGCCATGAGCGCGACCTCGGCCCACATCGGCACCCGCGCGAGCGCGAGCAGCCCACCACCGGCGACGAAGGCGACGACGAGCGCGCCGACCAGCGACACCTTGGCCGTCACCCGGACCAGCGGCTCGTGCCTGGCGAACGCGGACGCCAGCGCGCCGAGCACGGCGAAGCCGACGTATTGCCGCAGGTCGAGCAGGCCACAGCCGACGAACACCAGCGCGGCGGCGGCGCCGACTCGCAGGGAGGCGGCCACGGTCGCGTCCGCGGGGCGCACCTCGAGCGCGCGGCGCCAGGTCGACGCGGAGACCGAGTGCGCCAGGGCACCGCCGGAGTGCCGCAGACGCGCGGTGGCGCGGGGTGGGTTCAGCAGATCGGTGGGCACCTCACCATCCTAGATATACTTCACTAGTAAAATACATCCGAAATAGTGTGAAACCGGTCGCTAGGATGAACCCATGGGCGACACCTCCCCCGATTTCGTCGACGGCGTCCGGGCCGAATGGGCTCGGGCGTATCCCGAGGTCGACACCTTCACGGTCGAGGTGATCGGGCGCATCAACCGGATCAGCGCGCTGGCGCTGCACCAGCTCGACCGCGCGCTCGCGCCCCGGGGCATCACCCGCGGCGAGTTCGAAGTGCTGTGCGCCCTGGCCCGCGCCGACCGCCCGCTACGCGCCAGCGAGGTCACCGAGCGGACCATGACCAGCGGCGCGTCCACCACGAAGAACGCCGACCGGCTGACGAAGATCGGCCTGATCGAACGGCTTCCGTTCGAGCGGGACGGTCGCGTGGTGCTGCTGCGGCTGACCGCGGCCGGGCGCGAACTCGTCGACACCGAACTGCCGAACCGGGCCGAGCGCGACCACCGGCTGCTCGACGGACTCGACGAGCAGGAGCGCCGCACGCTGGCCGACCTGCTGCGCCGGGTCTCCCACAACACCGACGGGGCGTCCCAGCACGGGTCCGGAGCCTGAGCCTCAGGGCTCGAGCGCGGCCCGCATACCGGCGGCGGTGGCGGCGGGGTCGTACCCGTCGGGCACGCCGCCGACCAGAATGATGTCGCCGTCCATGTGCCGGGAGCGCAGCGGCGCGATCGCCTGATACGCGGGCGAGTCCCACCAGGCCCGCGCCTGGTCGAGGTCGGGGAACCCGATCATCACGACGCCGCCGGTCCACTCCCCCTCCAGCACCTCGTGGGGCGTGACGTGCACGAGAAACCGGCCGCCGTAGGGCTCGAAAGTGCCCGGAATGCGCTCGATGTACTCCGCGATCTCGGCGTGCGGGGCGGCGTCCCGCAACCGGGCGATGACGTAGGCGTTCATGCGATTCTCCTCGTGATCGACTGCTGTCATCACGACGTTAGGCAGCGAGGGACGCGCGGGAATCAGTCACGCTTGAGTACTTTCGTCCCGATCCGGGTGACCTCGGTATCGCGCGGCGGAAGGCGTCGCCCCTGGCGGACCGGGGGCGACGCGTCGTCGCGGGATCAGCGCGAGTAGTCGCGGAAGGTCATCACACCGCCGACCACGACGATCATCGCCGTGAGGATGTAGACGGTGACACGGAGCCAGGCGGGCCCGTAGTAACTGACCGCCATCGAGGCACCGAGGGCCGCGAGAATCAGCACCACCCCGTAGAACGGCGTGCGTTGCTCTCTGTCAACCATTCCTCCAGTGTCCGCCGATACCGCGGGACGTGGCAATGCCGTCGCGTCAGCGCCGGAAGTGCTCGACCAGCCTGGAGTAGCTGTCGTCGCGGTGACCGGCGTCGATGGCCCGCGCGACGAGGCCGCGGGTGTAGTTCGGCAGCTCCACGTCGATGCCGAGCGCCGCGCTCTCGGTGATCAGATCGTCGATGGAGGGCAGGTGGTGCACGAGCGCGCCGTAGGGGGTGGCGTGCTCGGCGCGGTCGATCTCGGTGGCGAGCATCGGGAACATCGACAGCATCCCGGCCAGCGACGGTTCGGCGTGTTCGCTGAACTCGCCGACGGACAGGCCCGCCTTCCCGAGCAACGCCGAGGCGTGCAGAAATCCGTTGAGCAGGCCCCACATGATGTCGTGCACGGCCATTCCGTAGCGGACGGGAACCGTCGGATCCGCCGACACGTACCTCGCGCGCCCGCCCAGTGCCCGCAGCAGGCCTTCGTGCCGGTCGAACGCGGCGCGGGAACCGCCGAGGAAGATCACCGCGTCCGGCGAGCCGATCGCGGGGGCGATGGTCATGATCTGCCCGTGCAGGTAGTCGGCGCCGAGTTCGGCCGCCAGCTCCGCCGTGGCCTTGGCCTGCTCAGCGGGTCCATCGGTCAGATTGAGGACGGTTCGGCCCGCCAGCCCCGCACCCGCCTCGCGCAACAACTCCGCCGCGACCCCGCCGCCCTTCACATTGACGAGCACCACCTCGGACTCCGCCACCGCGGCCGCCACCGTCGCGGCCTCGCGCGCGCCCTTCGCCAGCAGCGGAGCGGCCTTGTCCGCCGACCGGTTCCACACCGTGACCTGCTGATCAGTCGCCAGCGTGGCGAGCGCCAGTGCCGTCCCCATCTCGCCGAGGCCAAGTACCGTGACCGTCATCGCCTTCTCCGTTCTCGTGGAACAACATTCGAGATCGGACGGTAGGAGCTCAACCCAACTTCAGGTCAAGCCTGTCGTTCGGATCAGTAACGATTCGCGGGAACCACCCGAAGATCACCGTGACACCGGAGGAGTTTCCACATGAAACGAGCAGTATTCGCCGCGGCACGTGTCGCGGCCGCTGGTATTTCTGGTTTGGCCGCCGTGGCGATCATCGGGACGGGGTCCGCGCAGGCGGCTCCGCAGGATTGCGCCGTGCAGCGGGACATGTTCGGCGCGTCGGCTGTCTGTCAGCCCGATGGCGGCAGCAACTACGTGCTCCACGTCGACTGCGTCGGCTTGTACGCGAGCGGTCCGTTCCCCATGTACGCGATCGGCCCGTACTACTCGCTCAGCTACCCCTTCACCCCCGAGGGGCAGCGCGTCACGGCGGGCTGCACGGGCATGGGGCCCGGCATCGTCGCCGTGGCCACCAATGCCTACGTGGAGGTCTATCGCGGCTGAGCGAGCTCAGAACTTGCCGCCGTGCTGGACGATCCGGTGGCCGAGGTGCGCGGCGAACTCGGCCACGAAGGAATCGGACAGCGGAGGCCAGTTCCAGAAGTCGAAGGCCAGCGCGCCGAGGGCGAAACCGTCCGCCCACTCCCAGCTGGTGATCGGACTGGTGACGCCGCAGGCGCGGCAGGTCATCGGGCCGTCACCGGTGTAGCGCCAGTTGTCGATGGCTTCCGAGAACGGCTGCCACACAGCCTCATCGGGTTCCCAGGCGTTGGGGTAGTCGATGATGACCGCGGTCGCCGCGCAGCGCGGGCAGTCCACCGAGGACGGCGGGATCCCGCCCTGCCCCGGGTAGTGCGCGTCGCGGACGGTGATCACCGCGACCGGTCCCGGCATCCAGTCCGCACCCCATTCCTGGGTGATCTCGCCCCAATCAGGCCCGGGCACATGGCCTTCCGAGACCTGAAGGCTGTACATCACCTCGCCGGACATCTCCCTGGTCAGCCAGCCCCGCGAGACCATCCAGTCGATCATCCGCTCGGCCGTCGCGGCCGCCTCGGTACCGGAGACCTCGACATCGACGATTCGCTCGAAATAGTCACCCACGGCCGCATTCTCGCAGAGATCAGCGGCGGCGCACCGCTGTCACCACCATGCCGATGCCCGCGGTGAGTGCCAGGGTGACGGCGACGGAGAGCAGGATCAGCGGCATGGTCGCGGCGGTCTCGACCACCCTGGCCGAGCCACTGCGGCGGATCAGCAGCGCGGCGACGAGTGGCCCGACCATCGCGAGGCCAGCGGCGGTGAGCAGAAGGCCTCCGGTGATCAACTCGACCGGACCCAAGGTACCTCTGGAGCGCGAGCCAGTCAGCAGCAAACGATGGTCGACGGTCATGACGTTCCTTTCGCTCACGTACTCGAAAGCCTGTGAAACGGTCACATCACGGTACCGCGCGGCGGCCCGGATTCGGCGCGACAGAGACCGGTCCGACGCGCGAACTGACATTCAGCAACCGTTCAGCGACAGAACGTGCCTTCATTCGCAAGAATGCGTCAGGCGTGGCGCGGCCGGGAGAGGATGTATTCGCGATACTCGGCGGGCGTCATCCCGGTCTCGCCGCGGAAGACGCGGTAGAAGTGCCGATCGGTGGCGAAGCCGCAGGCGCGGGCGACCGAGGAGATGGTGCGGTCGGGGCCGGCGATCAGCAGTTCGCGCGCGTGTTGGACGCGCATGCTGCGCAGCAGGGCCATCGGACCGCCGTCATCGGGGCCGATCGCCCTGAACAGCTTCCGGCGCGACATACCGCACGCGGCGGCGATGCTCTGCGCGGTGAGTCGCGGATCGGCCAGGTTCGCGCGGAGGAAACGCACAAGATACTCGCGGTCGAGGGTCTGCGCCGAATGCCCGGACGGCCCCCGACCTCGACGGATGGCAATTGCCGCACCGAGCAGCTCGACACCGGCGTTGAGCAACTGGGGCACCGCGGCGGTCTCCGGGGGCAGCGTCGCGAGTCTGCGGAAGAAGTCGATGACCAGCGCGCCGTGCGCGATCGGCTCGACGGTCGTGACCGAGGGAAACTCCCCCGGACCGAGTCCGGCGGTGCGGAGCAGCGCCGCCTTCGGCACTCGGACCAGGATGCCCTGGTACGCGGTGGTGCGTACCGACTGTGGGCGTTCACCGTCGACGAGGTACATCGCTCCGGCCGGAACGGGGAGTACCTGCTCGTCAC
Organism: Nocardia neocaledoniensis; assembly: GCF_003182135.1. Lineage (GTDB taxonomy): Bacteria > Actinomycetota > Actinomycetes > Mycobacteriales > Mycobacteriaceae > Nocardia > Nocardia neocaledoniensis. The sequence continues at coordinate 538,160 of NZ_QGTL01000003.1, forward strand.
TGGTCAGCCCGACGACCCCCGACAGGGTGAGGCCCGCGATCACATAGGGCTCGGGCGCGCGGGAGATGTGGCGCTGGTTGCGCCGGGCGATCTCGGCCGAGTTCGACACCACGGCGATCGACATCGACTCGGCCGTCACCTTCGGCGTCAACGAGCCGTGGAACGGCCCGTCGTCGAGCGGCTCCATCGAGCAGCCGACCATCGCCTCGCTCACGATCGAAGCCCACAGATCGAACGATTCCCGCCGCGGCACTTCGGCGGTCGACAAGGTAGGGCCACCGAATACGACCTCGCCCGGGTTCATGGCCTCCATGCTGACACCGATCCCACTTCGTGAACAGGATTGTTCCCCCGTGTCGGACGGTGCGCCCCGCCCCGGCCGTCACGAGGTCCGGCGCTGGAACCGCGCACGCGCGCGGGCATGCGCGTCGGTGAGAAGCTCGCGGATCACGGTGGCCGTCCGTTCGCCGGGATTCACGACGGCGAGCCAGCCCGCCGAGCCGTAGGTCGGATGCGGCAGGACGGTGTCGTCGGCGGTGGGCCGGGCCGGTGTGCGACCCGGCGCGTGGCCGGTCCAGGCGGTGAAGGCGTCGCGACCGGCGGCGACATTGACCCGGAAGGCGCCGGGGCGGTCCAGCCCGGTGTCGCTTTCGTCGGGGTACTGCTTGGTCACGATGGTGGCGAAGGGCTGGACCGTGGTGGGGACGATGCCGTCGGGCGCGTAGTAGCAGAACGCATCGCCCCAGCTGATCTCCGGTGCGTCACTGCCCGCTTCGGGGCGCAGGATCAGTACGCCGTCGAGGGAACCGAGGAACTCGAGGATGTCGTCTATCGTCATGGTTCGAGCTTCTCATTGAAGTGCTTGTGTGGACTTTTTCAACAATCACCAGGGATTTCCGATGTGGAACCTCCACTCGCCTGTCGGCCGTACGGTCGACGTCGCGCGCCGCGCCGGGTACTCCGTGCAGCAGGTGCGCAATCTCGAACGCGACGGCGTGCTGCCGCCCGCGGACCGCACGGCGGGCGGCCATCGGGTCTATCGCGAGATCCACGTCCACTCGGCGCTGGCCTATCGCGGGCTCGCGGCGGCGCTCGGGCCGGTGGCGGCGAAGCGGCTGCTGCGGATCGTGCACGCGGGCCCGCGGGCACGTGCCCTGGCCGCGCTCGACGAAGCCCACGCCGGCCTGCACGGCGAGCGCGTCGACCTCGCGCTGGCCCGCACCGCGGCGGAAGCGATCGCGACAGAAGAGATCACCGACGTCCGCGCGACCGATGCGATGAACATCGCCGAACTCGCCGCGGCACTCGGCATCCGGACGTCGACACTGCGGCACTGGGACGCGGAGGGATTGGTCGTACCGGACCGCTCGACCGCGAAAGGCACTGCGCGCCAGTACACCCCGGCCCAGGTGCGCGATGCCCGCATCGTCCATCAGCTGCGCAGGGCCGGCTATCGGATCCCGCAGATCCGCGCGATCATGCCCGAATTCCGCCGCGACACCGCCGATGTGCGGCGGGCGCTGTCCGCCAGAGACGCCGCCCTCACGGCGCGCTCACTCGCGCTGCTCGAGGCCGCGGCGCCGCTGGCCGAACTGCTCGGTCAGGGCGCGGGCGACTCCGCGGTGCTCCCACCCAGGGGCATGGCGGGCAACCCGAGTTTGCGGTGATCCCAGGACCGCACGCGGGTCGGTTCGACGCGCACCACGATCCGGTTGTTCATCATGGCCTCCACGAACGGCCGGACCTCGGGGCTGTACGGGCCGACGTAGCGCTCGTAGATGTCGATGCCCGCCTTCCAATACTCCTCGTCGTCGGTGTCCTCGATGAGGTGGGCGGTGCCCTCGATGGCGACGCCGCGCAGCTGGTCGTAGGTGTCGCCCGCCTCGGCCATGCAGGTGAGGGTGGGGTCGCGGCGCAGATTGACCGCCTTCTGCGACTTCGACTTGGTCTCGAAGTAGATGGTGCCGTCGATGTGGCCGAACCACATGGCCGTCAGGTGCGGCTTGCCCGCCGCGTCGAGGGTGGCCAGGGTGAGCACCCGGCTGCGATCGAGGAACTGCGCGATCTCCTCCTCGGACATCCGCACCGCGGCCCGCTGCTTGATACCCACCGTCTCCACCTCCAGCTCATGGCACTGTGCGCCGACCATACCCAGCCATCACCTGGCACGGACCCGGAACGGATACCCGCGGGTTAACGATGTCGGCGCACTCGGCGAAACACCAGGTAGACGAGACAAGGGAGGGCTCTCATGGGGAATCGATCCACGCTCGCGGTGCTGTCGGGGGCAGCGGTGACGCTGGTGGCGGCGGGCACGGCGCACGCGCAATCGGGCTTGTGGGACTACACGCCGGTCGACCGCGCGGACTACGTGGTGTCCGAGCCGTACGGCGGCAACGTCTTCTTCCGCACGCCGGACGGGCGTCACTGCGCGATCTACTGGAACAACGGGCCGACCGGCTGTGACGCGGTCCCGATCGACGCGCCCGAGTGGGCCGATCAGCTGCGGGTCGGAACGCTCGAGGCCGCCCACTTCGTCGACAGCGAGCGCCCGACCTTCACCCATCCCGAGGCGAAGGTGCTGCCCGAGGGTCACCGCGTCACCTCGGGCAACGCGACCTGCGGCGTCGGCTATCAGGGCACCGTCACCTGCGAGGTCGGCGAGCACGGGTTCACCCTGGCCGCCACCTACAGCGTGCTGTACTGACTCACCGCCGCGCGGCGAGCAGTTCGAACAGGGCGGTGACGCTCTGCTCGCCACGTCCTTCGGCGACGGCGCGCCGCAGCAGCTCGTGCATCGAGGCGTGCCAGGACAGGTCGACGCCGGATTCGGCGGCGACGACGGCGTCCTCGGACAGCGCGGTCGCGAACAGGTCGATCGAGGAGCCGAGCCGGGTGTAATCCTTGGTGTCGATCTCCTCGGCCAGGGTCGGCAGCAGCGATTCGATCATCCGCAGCCACTTCGCCGAGTACGGCACCATGCTGCGCGCGGGCAGCCCGCGCGAGGCGAGCAGCGCGGCGCCCTCGGCGAAACCGAGCAGGGCGGGCAGCAGGGTGGCGCCGACCGCGGCCTCGTACAGCGCGGCGAGATCCGGCTCGGGGCCGAGGAATTCGAGGTCGCCGCCGAAGACGCGCAAGGTCTCGCGGTGGGCGTCGAAGACGGCACGGTCACCGCCGAAGTACAGCTGTGTGTCCGGATCGCCCACCGCCGCTGCGACATTCTTGATCGCACCGCCCAGGTAGCGGCCGCCGCGCTGTTGCACCCAACGTCCGAATTCCCTTGCCTGGGCGGGTGCTCCGCTGTTGAGGGTGATGATGTCGCGGCCGGCCGGGTCCGCGTCGGCGAGGCTGGAACGGGTGGCGTCGAAACCGGTCAGGATCGCGATGGACACCGGGCTCGCCGCGACGGCGTCGGCGATCGACAGGTGCGCGATCGCGCCCGCGGCGGCCAGATCTTTCGTTCGTTCCGGGCTCCGGTTCCAGACGTGGGTCGGGTGGCCGGCGGCGAGCAGGGCACGGGCCAGCGCGGCGCCCATCGATCCGGTTCCGAGCACGGTCACCGACGATTTCGTCATGGTCGCTCCGATCGAGAAGGGGCGGGGTCCGATGACCACCGCGGTGCTCTCACTGTCGGCGCGGTGGACAGGCCCGGCAAGTACGCACTTGGCACCGGAGTTCCCCACCTCGGGGTAAGGATCCAGGTCAGCGACGCGGGCAGGCGCCGGGTGTGCCCGGTGTCACGCTCGGCCCGGTCGGCGCGACGGCGATTGTGACGACACCCAACGCCGCACAGGTGTGACCTGCGAGGACAGCCCGCGTCGTAGAGTCACTGCCATGTCGGATGCCGAGATGAACGAGCTGGTCCAGCGCACGGTGGAGCAAGCACTGCTGGCCGGGCCGCGCCGGTACACCCGCACCCAGGTGGCCGAGCAGTCCGGCGTCCCGGAGAGCGAATCGCGACGGCTCTGGACGGCGCTCGGCTTCCCCGCCAACGAGAACGACGAGGTCGACTACACCCAGCTCGACATCACCGCCGTCACCAACTTCCGCAGCATGAAAGTCGTTGCGGCCTCCGACATCCGCCAGCAGGCCGCCGCCGCGCGCACGATCGGCCAGGGCATGGCGCGCCTGGCCGAATGGCAGGCCGATCTGGTGCTCGCCGAGATCAAGGCGCGCGCCGCGGCGGGCGATCCCGCGATCCCGCTCGAGGAAAGGATCAGCGCGGCAACAGAATCCACCATGTCCAGCATCGAGCAGCTGCAGTCGTACGTGTGGCGCAGGCATCTGGCGGCGGCCGTCGCCCGCTCGATCGACGCCGAGGTGGGCGGCGACACGCTGCGCACCCTGGCCGTCGGCTTCGCCGACATGGTGGGCTTCACCCGCCTCACCCGACACCTGCACCCCGACGAATTGTCCACGCTGCTGGAGGCTTTCGAGTCGACGACCACCTCCGCCATCACCGACAACGGCGGCTGGGTGATCAAGAACGTCGGCGACGAGGTGATGTTCGCCGCCGAGACCGCGGTGGACGCCGCGCGCATCTCGCTCGCCATCCAGGAGTCGACGATGCTGGTGGGCGGAACCCCGGAGCTGCGGGTGGCCTTCGCCTACGGCGAGGTGCTGCAGCGCTTCGGTGACCTGTACGGCTCGGTGGTCAACATCGCCGCCCGCCTCACCGGCGTGGCACGGCCGGGCAACATCCTCATCGACGACGCCGCGGCCGAGGCGCTCGACGGCGATCCCGAATTCGCCATCCGGCATCTGCGCAGCGTGCGGGTGCGCGGCTTCAACCGGTTGCGCCCGCACCGCCTGCGTTCGGCCACCTAGCGGCGGTGACCCTCGGTCGGCCTCCCAGCGGCGGCCACGCACACCGTTCTCTAGGGTGTCGTCGTGGAGATGGACTGGCAGAGCGTGCGCGAGCAGTACACCGTGTACGCCGACGACGCCGTGCTGGCGCTGAACAAGCCCGCGGGGATCTCGGTGACCGGCGAACGGCACGACACCGATCTGGTCGAGCTCGCGCAGGCGGCGGGCACCCAGCTGTACCCGGTGCACCGGATCGACAAGGTGACCTCGGGCCTGGTGCTACTGGCCACCGATCTGACCGCACACGGCCCGCTGACCAAACAGTTCAACAAGCAGACCGCGCGCAAGGCCTACCTGGCGATCGTGTCGGGCACCGACCTGCCCGAGCGCGGCGAGCTCGATCTGCCGCTCAGTGTCGGGCGGAAGAACCGGGTGCGGATCGCGGCGCCGCGCGAGGCCATCCGCCGCGCGGGCGGGCGCTGGTTCGTCGAGGAGGCCGATCTGCTCGCGGCGAAGAACTATCCGTCGCTCACCCGGTTCGCCAAAGTGGCCACGCACGGGGAGCACACGCTGCTCGCGCTCGCGCCGGTCACCGGCCGGCGGCACCAGATCCGGGTCCAGCTGGCCTGGATCGGCCACCCCATCCTGGGTGACCCGCTGTTCGACCGCACCGCCGCCTTCCCGCGGACCCATCTGCACTCCTGGCAGCTGCGCCTGGACGCCGACTGGCTCACCCCACCGGTCCTCGATGTCAGGGCGACCCCCGGCCCCGACTTCTGGGTGCCCCTTGGCACCGACCCCGCCGCGGCGGCCGACCTGCTGGCCACGGCGAATGAGCGACTGTCCACGATCACTGGCTGACGCGGGCCGAACACCCTGCGAGGCAGCTGGTTCCAGCGCATTCACGCGGGGCAGCCGCACGGTGTTCACGCGGCCCCGCGACGTGGGGCCGAGGAATCCGAGCCCACTGGCGACGGGAACAGGGCCCTCGCAACGGACCGGACAGGAACTTCGCCCGCCGCACGATTCGGCCGTAATTCTTTGTGACACAGCGGAATCCGACCGGCGGCAGCGCCTGGACTCAGGCGCTGCCGCCGTCGGATCGCCGGAGTTCACCGCGCGGCGAGCCGATCCTCACGCGCGTCGAGCGCGACGATCCGCCGACGCCGGGTCGGCATCAGCACGGTCGGATGGCCGACGCCCCAGGCCGCGCCCGCGCAGATGAACTCCTTGACGCGGGCCCCGAGCCGGCCGGTGAGGACGGTCGAGGTGGGCTCGTCGGCGAAGCTCACGCGCTGGAAGACGGCATCGCGGCGGCCGAGGCTGATGCACTGCGCCGCATAGCCGATCGGGTCCTCGGGCGCCGTCCCGCCGGTGAGCCGGGCGGCGAGGGCGTCGGCGGCGCGCCAGGCCATCGGCGTGCCGGCGGCGCAGGACATGCGCAGCGGGCGACCGTCCGGTCCGGGGGCCTGGGCGGCGTCGCCCGCGGCGTAGACCTCGGGGTGCGAGACCGACCGCATGGTGATGTCGACGACGATCCGTCCGGTGTCCGACACGGTCAGGCCGGTCGCCGCGGCGATCGGGTGCACGGTGAAACCGGCCGTCCACACGGTGACGTCGGCGTCGAGTTCCGTTGCCGCACCGGTGATCACACCGTTCTCGGTGACCCGCGTGACGTCGGTGTCGGTGCGGACGGTGATGCCGAGCCGGTCGAACACGGTGCGCAGGTGCCGCTGCGCCTTCTCGTGCAGCCAGTCCCCGACCCCGCCGCGCGCGACGATCGTGACCGCGAGATCCGGGTGCGCCTCGGCGATCTCGGTGGCCGCTTCGATCGCGGTCAGGCCGCCGCCGACGATCAGGACCGTCGCGCCGGGAGCCAGCGTGTCGAGCCGGGCGCGCAGGCGCAGGGCCGCCTGCTTGCCCGCCACGCTGTGGGCGTGCTCGACGACCCCTGGCACGTCGGTGGCGCCGGTGCTGCCGAGCGCGTAGACGAGCGAGTCGTAGGCCAGCGGTTCGGCATCGGCCAGCTGGACGATCTTGGCATCCACGTCGACGGCGGTGACCAGCTCGTTCACCACCCGGACACCGGTGCCCGCGAACAGCTCGCGCAGCGGCCGCTGTCGCAGCTCCTGGCCCGCCGCGAGCTGGTGCATGCGCACCCGTTCGACGAAATCGGCGTCGGCGCTGACGAGGGTGATCTCGACGTCGTCGCGGTGCAGCCGCTTCGCGAGACGACCGGCGGCGGTGGCTCCGGCGTACCCGGCTCCGAGGACGACAATGCGGTGCTTCATGGCTCGCTCCTATCGGGATGGACTCCCCTCCTGAACCGGATAGGCGCGCGAACCCTGACAGTTCGGCGATGTGATGTGGGTCACCAGGCCACGGCGAGTGGTCGATGCGGTCCCGCGAGGGCCCACTGCCGGTTGAGCCGCTCCAGCTTCTCGGGGTTGACCTGCAGGTGCACCGCGGCGACGCCGTCCGGTGTCGCGACCACGCTCAGCACGGTGATGATCCGGTCGTCGACCACCGCGAGCACCGCGGGCTCCCCGTTGACCACGTCCGCGTAGAACACCGGCTCGCCGCCGACGTAGGTCAGCTTGGCCGGGGTCCGGCGGAACACGTGCGAGAGGTAGCGGGCAATCGCGAGCGCGCCGACGACCGGGGACTTGCGGGCCGGGACGCGGCCGCCGCCGTCGGCCACGCTCACCGCGTCGTCGGCGAGCAACCGGATCAGCGGGTCGGTGTCGCCGCTGAGGACGGCGGCCAGGAATTCCTCGACGATCCGCTGGGCGGTGGCGGAGTCGACGCTCGCGCGCGAGCGCCCGCCGACGTGCTGTTTCGCGCGCCGATAGATCTGCTGACAGTTCGACTCGGTGAGGTCGAGCAGCTCGGCGATCTCGCGATGCTGGTAGCCGAACGCCTCGCGCAGCACGTACACCACGCGCTCGTTGGGTGAGAGCCGCTCCATCAGGGTGAGCATCGCCAGCGACACCGACTCGCGCTGCTCGACGGTCTCGGCGGGACCGAGCATCCGGTCACCGGCCAGCACCGGCTCCGGGAGCCATTGCCCCACATAGGTTTCCCGCCGCGCCCTGGCCGAGGTGAGCTGGTTGAGGCAGAGGTTGGTGAGCACCTTCGTGAGCCACGCCTCGGGCGTCTCGATCAGGTCCTTGTCGGCCGCGTGCCAGCGCAGGTAGGTGTCCTGCACCGCGTCTTCGGCGTCACCGGCCGACCCGAGCAGCCGGTAGGCGATCGCCTCCAGGCGGCCGCGACTGGCTTCGAACAGATCGGCAGGGCGTGTCATCACCCCATGGTCGGCTATGCGGGTGGGGCGGCGCCAGCCCGGCCCGGCGCCCAGTCGGGCGCGCGGCCGAGCAGCCGCAGGACGCGGTCCAGCGTGGCCGTCTCGTCCGGGACGGCGAGGGCGGGCGCGAAGGCGGCGCCGGGACGCCGGCGCGAGTTCCCGGCGGGCACCGCCTCGGCGATCCGCAGCGCGGTCGGGGCCAGGTCGGGGTCCAGGTCGACGGTGTGGCCGGCGGACCGGGCGACATCCCAGGCGTGCACCACGCTGTCGATGAGGTGGAAGCCGAGCGCCAGGCGCGCGGGGAACCGGCCGGGCGGGATCTCCGGCAGGACCAGGGTGCGGGCGCCTGCGCCGGGCTCGGCGAAGGCCGCGACGACGTCCTCGGCCGAGCGCAGGAAGTCGCCGACCGGATCGGCGGCCGGGCGGACCTCCCACACGGCCGGGTCGTCCGCGCCGCGCATCGCCGCCGCGAAGCCCCGGTTCTGCGTTCCCATGTGTTCGAGCAGCGCTCGCAGATCCCAACCCACACAGGGGGTTTCGGCGGAGAGCGCGGTACCGGACGCCGCCTCGACCGCGTCGGCGCTCATTCGCACGGCCAGCGAGTGCCGGGCGAGCAGAAGCCGGTACTCCGTATTAGTAGGCATACGCATATCGTAAGCACACACGTACGAAACGACAAGGTCGGTACATTGCGACCATGCCGAAAGCGACCCGCCCCGACCTGGCGGCCATGCTGGTGCCGCTCGGCCGCGCGCTGACGGACGCCGAGCTCCCCGTGCTCGAACGGCACGGCCTCACCATGTGGGCCTACGCGGTGCTGCTCGGACTCGACGAGGAGCCCGTGCACACCCAGGCCGCGCTCGCCAAGGCGATCCGCGCGGACAAGACCAGGATCATCCCGGTCCTCGACGATCTGCAGCGGCGCGGCCTGCTCCGGCGCGATCCCGACCCCACCGATCGCCGCGTGAACCTGGTCCGGCTCACCCCGGCGGGCGCACGCCTGCGCGACCGCGCCCAGCGCGACATCCAGGACCAGGAACAGCGGCTGCTCGCCGACGTGCCCGCCGAGGATCGGCGCACTTTTCTGCGCGTCCTGCAATACCTCGCCGAGCGTGAGAAGTGACACAGACCACCGATGAGGTTTCGGCCCGTGGTACGGCTCATGAAGACGGATATACGCAGGTCATCTAGCCTTGAGAGGTGCCGACGAGTCATACCGGCACACTCTGACGCAACGGAGCGATCCCAGAGAAGAAAGCGACTGCCGATGATCCTGGCGGCTCAGCTCAGCGATACCCACTTCGATCTCACCCCGCGCAACACCGAGCGCGTGGAGCGGGTGATGGCCTATCTGGCCGATCTGCCCCGCAGGCCCGACGTCATCCTCGTCACGGGCGACATCACCGACTCCGGGAAGCCGGAGCAGTACGCCGAGGCGCGGCTGGCCCTGCGCGCCGACATCCCCGTCTGCCTGCTGCCGGGCAATCACGACGATCGCACCACCTTCCGCACCGAACTGCTGGGTGAACCGGCCTCGGACGCCCCGATCAACAGCGTCCACCGCGTCGGCCCGCTCACCGTCCTCATGCTCGACTCCAGCGTTCCCGGCGAACCGGGCGGCCTGCTGGCCGAGGAGACCCACGCCTGGCTCGCCGACGCCCTCGCCGAGGCGCCGGACGGCCCCATCCTGATCGCGCTGCACCACCCGCCGCGTCCCGTCGCCAGCCCGGTCGTCGACGTGATCGCCCTCGCCGAACCCGCCCGGCTCGCCGCCGTGGTGGCCGGGGATCCCCGCGTCATCGGCGTCCTCACCGGCCACGCGCACTCGCCGATCGCCACCACCTTCGCGGGCAAACCGATGATCACCTGCCCGAGCACCGCCTCCGTCCTCGGCGGTGAATGGGAGGTCACGCTGCCGCACAAGGTGATGGACTACGCCCCCGATCCGGCCGTCGCGCTGCACGTCATCGACGAAACCAACACGCTCACAACCCATTTCCGGACCGTGGCGATGGGTGGCTGGCTGGCCGAGCCGCCGATCTGAGCCCGGCAACCACACAGTTTCCCCACACGATCCTCACCCGAGGGCACGAGCCGACCGCCCGGCGCCCTGGCAGACTGGGACCGTGAGAGAAAAGCCCGCGGTTCTCCCCCGCGGACCACTACGCCCCATCGAGCTGGCCACCGGCGCCGTCATGGCCGGACTGACCGTCGGCCTGATCACCATCGGTTCCCTGGTGCCGATGGCGGCGGCCCTGCAGCTGGTCGCGGCGGTCCCGCTCGGACTGCTCGCGCACCGCTACCGCCTGCGCGCGCTGGTCACCGCGACCATCGCCGCGGGACTGGTCACGTTCGTCGCCGCGGGCATCATGCCCGCGCTCGGGGTGTTCGGGGCCGCCACGATCGCGGGCATCATCGGCATCGTGAAGCGACGCGGGGGCGGGCTGCCCGCGGTGCTCGCGCTCTCGATCGTGGCCGGTGTGGCGTGGGGGCTGTTCTCGGTGGGCATGCTGCTGGTCTTCGCCCGCACGCGGGAGCTGTTCTTCGAAGCCATCCGCAACACCGCCAAGGGTATCCAGAACCTGGCCGCGCGCCAGGCCGCGCTGGAACCGCTCGGCCGGGCCGCCGCCGACCTCACCGAGGCGTTCCTGCGCTGGTGGTGGGTCTATCTGGGCGGCTCGGTGGCGCTCGGCGTCGTCGCGAGCGGCCTGGTGTCCTGGTTCGTGCTCGGCTCGGTGCTCGATCGGCTGGCCTGGCTACCCGGCAGCGACCGGCTCGACGCGCCCGCCGACGATCGGCCGGTCGGCCCGCTGCCGGTGACGCTGCACGGCGTCGGCTACCGGTACGAGGGCGCGGGCGCCGACGCGCTGTCCGACATCGACCTGACCATCCGGCCCGGCGAGTTCGTGGCCGTCGTCGGGCACAACGGCTCGGGCAAGTCGACGCTGACGCGGGTGCTGGCGGGCAGGCCGCCGACGACGGGCGCGGTGAGCAGGCCGGGCTCGGCCGGGCTCGGCGAGGTGGGCGGCACCGCGCTGGTGCTGCAACGACCGGAGAGCCAGACCCTCGGCGTCTCCGTGGCCGACGACGTCGTCTGGGGCCTGGCGGCGGAACGTGCCGCCGAGGTCGACGTCGACGCGCTGCTGACCGAGGTCGGCCTCGACGGCATGGGCAGGCTCGAGACCGCGACCCTGTCCGGCGGACAGCAACAGCGCCTCGCCGTGGCGGCCGCGCTGGCCCGGCGCCCCGCGCTGCTCATCGCCGACGAGGCGACCTCGATGATCGACCCCGACGGCCGCCGCGACCTGGTCGCCCTGCTGGCCGAGCTGCCGCGCAAGCACGGGACCGCCGTGGTCCTGGTGACCCACCACGAGGCCGACGCCGACGCCGCCGACCGGGTGATCCATCTGGCCGGTGGCCGCGTAGTCGACCACCTGGCCAGCTGGCCGCAGCCGGCGCGCGATCAACGCCGCCGCCCCATGGGCCCGCCGATCCTGGAACTGACCGACGTGCGCCACACCTACAACCGCGGCACGCCGTGGGAGGCGCCCGCCCTGCACGGCGTCGACCTGTCGGTGCGCCACGGCGAGGCGCTGCTGATCGTCGGCGGCAACGGCTCCGGCAAGTCGACGCTGGCCTGGATCATGGCCGGGCTCATCGCGCCGAGTTCCGGGCGCTGCGAGCTGCGCGGCGATCCGGTCGGCAAACAGATCGGCCGGGTCGCGCTGGCCTTCCAGCACTCGCGGCTGCAGTTGCAGAAGCAGACGGTCGGCGCCGAGATCGCCGACTGGGGCGGTCGCGCCACCGGCTCCGGCGCGGTCGGCCAGGCACTGGACGCGGTCGGCCTGGACCGGCGGCTGGCGGCGCGCTCGATCGAGACGCTCAGCGGCGGACAGGCCAAACGGGTCGTGCTCGCGGCCATGGTGGCCAGCAGGCCGCAGGTGGTCGTCCTGGACGAGCCGCTGGCCGGGCTGGATCCGCACGGCCGCGCCGAGATCGTGGAGCTGCTCGCCCGGCTCCGGGATTCGGGACTGACCCTCATCGTCATCTCGCACGACGTGGCCGACATCGCCGCCGTGTGCGACCGCACGGTGCATCTGAACGCGGGCGTGCTCGAGGCGAGCGCGGTGCGCGGCGGCGTCCGCGCGGAGCAGGCGTCCGGCGCCGGAGCACCACCGCGCAGGCGCGGGTTCGGCGAGGAGGGACCGAGCCCGGCGCCCGCGAGCCCGCTCGACCGCGCGATGCCGGAAGGTGGTCGGTGATGAGCACGGTCCTGCTGCGTGAGGTCCCCGTCGACAGCGTCGTGCACCGCCTGTGGGCGGGCACCAAGATGATCGCCGCCTTCCTGATCAGCCTGCTGCTGATGTTCCTGCCGTCGTGGCCGGTGCTCGGCGTGATGATCGGCTTCCTCGTGGTGATCTGGGTGCTGGCCCGGCTGCCGCTGGGCGCGCTGCCGCGCCTGCCCTGGTGGTTCTGGGGCCTGGTGGTGCTCGGCGGCCTGATCAACGCCCCGATCGGGACGAAGGCCGTGCTCGGCTACGCCCAGGTCTTCGTCTTCGGCATGGTGCTGGTGGCCGCCTCGTTCCTGATCGCCTACACCACGCCGATGGGCGAGGTGGCCCCCGCGCTCGCGAAACTCGGTGCGCCACTGCGCAAGTTGCGTCTGCCGGTGGACGAGTGGGCCGTGGTCGTCGCGCTCACTCTGCGCGGGCTGCCGCTGCTGCTCGACGAGATCCGGGTGTTGCGGGCGGCGCGCAAGCTGCGCCCCAAGGACGACCTGCTGCACCGCGCCGCCGACAATCCGCTCATCGACATCCTCACCGCCTGCATGGCGGTGTCGACCCGGCGGGCGGGCGAGCTCGGCGAGGCGATCACCGCCCGCGGCGGCACCGGCATGCTCACGGCCCACCCCAGCGCTCCGACCAGGCGCGATGCGGTCGCGCTCGGCGTGGTGATCGCAGTGTGCGCCGGCGCGATCGCCCTGAGCGTCGCGCTGTGACAGCACACAGCGAACCATAGCGAATAACTCTCAAAGAATTTAGGTTTAAAATTCAAATTCACTGTTCGGCAACCCTCGAGGCGACTATGGTTCAACTCGGAAACCGAGCTGGACCGCTTCACGCGCCGCCGCAACGCTTCTCGGGGGAAGCCACACGATCATCGGCGCCTTCGTTTGGGCATGTCTCACACCTGATGAACCAGATGGGAACGTTCACATGATCATCCGTAAGATCGCCGCCGCGGCGATCCCGATCCTCGCGGCGGCATTGGTCGGTACCGGAGTCGCGCACGCCGAGCCGGTCGCCCCTGACGTCGAGTTCCGCACCGAACTCATCGGCAACACGGTCGTCACCACCCTCACCAACGGCACCTTCACCATCGACGGCGGCAAGGTCGACGTCCGGGACGAGGCGGGCGCCACGCTGGTCTCGCTGCCGCTGTCGGTGCGCGACGGCGCGCTGGAATACCCGCTCCCGCACAAGCTGCGCGAGGACAGCCGGGTGCTCGAGCTGACCGCCGTCAAGGACGTCGCCGCCGCGCGGCCGAACCTGACCCCGGTCGCCTCCCCCGCCGAGAACTACGCCGCACAGGCCAATTTCGCGTCCACCTTCGGGCTGGCCACCGCGATCGGCAGCTTCGTCGGCATGGCCATCGGCGCCGTGATCGGCCTCGTGGTCGGTGCCGCGGCCGGCGGCATCGGCGCCCTGCCCGGCTTCATCACCGGCGCCACCGTCGGCGGGATCATCGGCACCATCGTCGCGGGTGGCCCCACCCTGGTCGTCGCCGGCATCGATCTGATCAACACCCTGACCGCGCCGCCGGGCACCACCCGCTGGGCGCAGCAGGCCAACTAGTCTGCGCGAGAACCGAATCGCCGTCGCATCGGCGCCTACACTGGCGCCGGTGCGACAAGGCAACGGACTCGACATTCCGGTAGACCTCGACGATCTGTGCGCCCCCGATCGGATGGCGCTGATCGTCTACGACATGCAGGTCGGCGTCCTCGGCCAGCTGCCCGACGGCGGCAAGCCGATCATCGATCGGGTGGTGCGCGTCGTCGAAGCCGCCCGCGCCGCCGGGTATCCGATCATCTTCCTGCGCCACTTCTTCCCGCCGCGCCGCCTCTCCGGCGTGTACGCCATGCGGTTGCTGATGGGCTGGCAGCAGGCCGAATCCGTGGACGACGTGCAGTTCATCCTGCAGCGCGACACCCCGTCCTTCGAGCTGGTCCCGGAACTGATGCCGCGCGCGGACGAGCTGGTACTGGACAAGATGACGATGTCGGCCTTCGAGGGCACCCCGCTCGCGAGCCTGCTGCGCGACCTGCGGATCGGCGCCTACGCCATCGCCGGGGTGGCACTGGAGATCGGCATCGCGCCGACCGTGGCCCATTCCACCGACCTGGGCTTCGTCCCCGTGGTGATCAGCGACGCCTGCGGCGGTCGCGACGAGCCGGGCATCGCCAGGGCCTACGAGGAGTTCGCGTTCCAGGGCAACGCGCTGGTCACCGACGTCGCGACGATCACCGGCCTGATGGCCGGGAAATGACCGGCGGGCAAATTCTCAGCGTGCCGGATCGGCGGGCCGGGGTCGACCGGCCCGCCGGGGCAACTCAAGCCTGATTACGGACGGCGTTCTTCGCCGCCTCCTGCGCGGAGTCGACCTGTCCGGCGAACTTGCCGCCGGTCTTCTCGTCCACCACGTCACCGGCTTTCTCGATGACGTTGTCGACCTTGTCCGCGTGCTGGGCAGCCATGTCCATCGCCTTGCCCGCCAGGTTCTTGAAATCCACCGTGCACTCCTCGCTGATTCGAACCGCGTCCAACGCGATCACCCTAGCAACTGCGCAGCTTTCACGGGCGGGTCAGACCGTCCCACACCGGATGCCAGAGCCGCCCGGTGTCGGTCCACGCCTGGAAACGCACCGTGCCGGTGAGTTTCGGGGTGACCCATTCGGCGTCGCGGCGCTCCTCGGCGGTCATCTCGTTGACGAACGGCGAGGTCTCGCGGCGCAGGCGCCGCAGTTCGGTCGCGAGCCTGCGGGACTGCTCGGCATCGAATCCGGTGCCCACCCGGCCGACGTAGACGAGGCCGTTCTCGTGCGGGATGCCGAGCAGCAGCGACTTGAATTCCCGTTTGTCGCTGCGCCGCCACCCACCGAGCACCACCTCCCGCGAGCGCCAGTTGCGCTGCTTGAGCCAGGTCTGCGCGCGCTTGCCCGGCTGATACACCGAGTCCCTGCGCTTGGCGACGACGCCTTCCTGTTCCTGCTCGCGGCTCGCCCGCATGGCCTCCGTGCCCGAACCCTCCAGCAGCGGAGCGACATTCAGCGAGGGCGCCAGCCTGCCCAGGGCCTCGAGCACCGCGCGCCGATCGCTGTACTTCTTGCGCAGCAGCGAGGTGCCGTCCAGGTGCAGGACATCGAAGGCGATGAACACCGCACGCGCCGAATCTGCTTGCAGCGCGGAGATATCGGAGATTCCGCGATCGTCGAAGACCACCGCCTCCCCGTCGAGCACCACCCGGTGCCCGGCCAGTTCCTCCCCGAGGGCGGCCAGCCGCGGGTACCTCGCCGTCACGGTGTTGCCCGCGCGGCTGCGCACCGTGACACCGTCGTCGTCGACCTCGACGATCACCCGGAAGCCGTCCCACTTGGTCTCGAAGGCCCACTCGTCGGCGGGCAGCGGCTCCACCTCGCCCGCGGTCG
Organism: Nocardia neocaledoniensis; assembly: GCF_003182135.1. Lineage (GTDB taxonomy): Bacteria > Actinomycetota > Actinomycetes > Mycobacteriales > Mycobacteriaceae > Nocardia > Nocardia neocaledoniensis. Next base: position 553,978 of record NZ_QGTL01000003.1, read on the forward strand.
CGAGCATCGGTGACAGGCCGCGCGGCAGGGCACCGGAACCCTTGTCCACCATGGGTTCCCGGCGCGTCTGGTCGCGCATGTAGTGCATCAGCCACTGGTCGCCGTTGGTCCGGATGAACGCGTAGCGGCCGTGCAGCCGTTCGCCGTCGAGTTCGACGATCACCTCGTCCTCGCGCCACTTCTCCGTGAGATAGGTGCCCGAGTCCCAGATGGTCATCTCGCCCGCGCCGTACTCGCCCTTGGGGATGGTGCCGTGGAAGTGCAGGTATTCCAGCGGATGGTCCTCGGTGCGCACGGCGAGGCGGTTGTGTTTGGGCTCGGTCGGCGGCCCCTTGGGCACCGCCCAGGAGGCGAGCACGCCCTCACGTTCGAGGCGGACGTCGTAGTGCAGGCGGCGGGCGTGATGCTCCTGGACGACGAAGCGGTCACCGGGGCCCGGTTCCGGTGACCCGGCCGGCACCGGCTCCGGCGTCCGCGCTGGATCGCGCATGCTGCGGTACTTGGTGAGCGCGTCCGGGCCGCTGGGGAGCGGCGGGTCGAGCTCCGCCAGCAGGTCGCCGTCGGCGCGCCAGCGCGCGAGCACCTCGTCGAACCGCAACTGGCGCAACGACTTCGCGTTCTCGATCTCGGCCCAGGTGCGCGGCGCCGCGGCATTGGGCTCGGCGCGGCCGCGCAGCGAGTACGGGGCGATGGTGGTCTTGGCGGCGTTGTTCTGGCTCCAGTCGAGGAAGACCTTGCCCTTGCGCACCGCCTTCGCCATCGTGGCCGTCACCAGATCGGGGTGCAGCGCTTCGAGATTGGTCGCCACTTGCTTGGCGACCGTCGAGGCGCCGCGTGAACTCACCTCGCGATCCAGGGGCACGTAGAGGTGAATTCCCTTGCTACCACTGGTCACCGGGAAGGCCCGCATCCCGATCGCGGCGACCATGTCGCGCACGGCGAGCGCGACGCGCGCGCATTCGACGAGCCCCGCGCCGGGGCCCGGGTCGAGATCGAAGACGATCCTGGTGGCCGGGCCGCGCTGCTCGCCGTCGAAACGCCATTGCGGCACATGCACTTCCAGCGCCGCCTGCTGGCCGAGCCAGGCCAGCCCCGCCTCGGAATCGATCAGCGGATAGACCACCCTGCGGCTGGAATGCTCCAGCGCCCGGCGCTGAATCCAGGCGGGCGCGTGCTCGGGCAGGTTCTTCTCGAAGAAGTCGGCGGCCTCGACGCCGTTGGGCCACCGCTTCCTGGTGACCGCGCGCCCGGCGATATGGGGCAGCATGGCCTCGGCGATCGCCGAATAGTAGGCGATCACCTCGCCCTTGGTCGTCCCGGTCTCCGGGTACAGCACTTTGTCGAGGTTGCTGAGCTCAACCTCGATCTCCGGCTCACCCGGCGGACCCCGGAACTCCCGGCGGACCATCGACGCGCTTCGGCGGCGGGGACCGATCAGCTCCGGCCCCCGCGCACCGAATCAGGCCTGCGGTCCCGGATCGGTCGGGGCCGCGCCGCCGGGGGTGGCGCCCGGGTCGGTCTTCGGGGCCGTGCCGCCGGTGCCCTGATCGGTGCCGGACTGCGGAGGCACGACCTTCTTGGCCGCGTCCTTGCCCTTCTCGATCTTGTCGCTGTACTTGCCGCCGGTCTTCTCGTCGATGAACGTCCCGGCCTTGTCGACCGCTTCGTTGATCTTGTCGGCGTTCTGTTCGACTGTTTCCTTGCCCTTGCCGAGCAAGCCCTTCAAGGTGTCCACGAGACTCATCTGCCGATGTTCCTTTCCCGAGCTGGGTCAGTCACTCCACATCTTCCCACCACGAAACCCGTGGTGGGAGGTCATTCGGAACCACCCGCTCACCCGGCTTGGGGACAACCGTGCGCGTGCCCGCCTCGGCCGCGGCCTCGATCAGCCGCCGCACGGGCTCCGACCAGCCGTGGAACGCGAGATTGAAGGTCGCCCAGTGGATCGGCACCAGCAGGCCGTGGGCGGGGTCACCGAGGCACAGATCGGCGTGCGCGCGCACCGCCTCCTCGGGATTCATGTGCACATCGGTCCAGCGCTCGTCGTAGGCACCGATGGGCAGCAGCGTGAGGTCGAAGGGGCCGAGGACGGCGCCCGCCTGCGCGAAGGCCTTGGTGTAGCCGGTGTCGCCGCCGAAATACACCCGCTTGGTGGGCCCGGCGAGCGCCCACGACGCCCACAGCGTGGTGTTGCGGATCAGGCCGCGACCGGAGAAATGCCTGGCCTCGGCACAGGTGATGGTGAGGCCGCGATCGTCGGCGTCCTTGCCGAGGGAGACCGAGCCGCCCCAGTCGAGCTCGATGATCCGGTCCTCGGGCACACCCCAGCGGCGCAGATGCGCGCCGATGCCGGTGGGCACCACGAAGGGCGCGCGCTGATCGCGCACGAGCTGGTCGACGGTGGGTTTGTCGAGGTGGTCGTAGTGATCGTGGGAGATGATCACCGCGTCGACGGTCGGTACCGCGGCGGGATCACCGGGCAGCGGATGCAGCCGCGCCGGACCGATCGCGGGCGAGGGCGAGACCCGCTCGCTCCACACCGGATCGGCCAGCACGCGATAGCCGTCGAGTTCGACGAGCGCGCTCGCGTGCCCGTACCAGGTGACGGCCAGGGTCGCGGCCTGCTCCGGCGGCGCGGGCGTGACCAGCGGCACCGGCCGTGACGGCCTGCCGACGCGGCCCTTGGTGATGCCCGACCACAGCAGCGACGGCGCCGCACCGGGCGCGACCATGCTGCTCGGCTCGGTGTTGTGGAAACGGCCGTCGCGATAGGACGACTTGCCGAGCGCGGTCGGCTCGATCTCGGCCGGTCCGGCGCCGAGCGCGGTGGGCAGACCCCGCACCGCACGCGCCACCCAGGCGAGCCCGACCGCGCTCGCCACCGACCCCGCCACGCGTGCGAGCCGCATCAGCGGCCCACGAATTTCGCCGGGCGCTTCTCCTGCCGTGCCAACCGGGCCTCCTTGGCGTCGTCGCTGGTCCAGGCCGCTTCCAGGGCGGCGCGCTGCTGGGCGCTCGCCGGGTCGCGGGTGCCGTCGTCGTTGAGCATGAGCTTCATCGCGCGCAGCGACAGCGGGGCCAGCGCGGCGATCGACTTCGCCCAGTCCTGCGCGTCGGCGAGGGAGCCGAGCTTGTTGGCGAAGCCGTAGGAGTAGGCATCCGACGCGCTCACCTGGTCGGCGGCGAGCAGGATCGTGCGGGCCGGGCCCCCGCCGATCAGCGAGACCAGGCGCGAGATCGTCCACCGATCCACCGAGATGCCGAGCTTGGCGGCCGGGATCGCGATGAACGCGTCCGGCTCGATCACCCGCAGGTCCGAGGCCAGCGCGAGCTGCACGCCCGCGCCGAGCGCGCCACCGTTGATCGCCGAGATCACCGGCACCGGAAGGGATTCGATGGTGTGCAGCATGTCGAGCAGGCCGTCGAGGAACGACTCGGAGTAGACCCCGGACAGATCGGCGCCCGCGCTGAAGATCGGGCCGCGCCCGGTGAGCACGATGACGCGCGCGCCCTGATCGACGGCGTCGAGCATGGCCGCGCGCAACTGACCGACCAGCTCCTCGTTGAGCGCGTTGCGCCGTTCCTCGCGCCGCATTTCGATGGTGATCACGTCACCATCGCGAGTCACGCCGAGCATGCATCCTCCCCAGAAGTACCGGACACCATGGATGTCTTCACTCTGCCACAGGCGGCCGGGAACGCCCCGCAAGGCGATACCGTTGGCGGCTGTGGCGACAGACTTCGACATCCTGGTGATCGGCGCGGGCCAGGCGGGACTCTCGGCCGGTTACCACCTGCGCCGCCTCGGACTCGAGCCCGAACGCGACTTCCTGATCGTCGACCACGCCCCTGGCCCCGGCGGCGCGTGGCAGTTCCGCTGGCCCTCACTGACGCTGACCACCGTGAACCGCGTGCACGACCTGCCGGGGATGTCGTTCGCGGAGACGCTGCCGCCCGGCTCGGAGTCCGCGCCGGCCGCCACCGCGGTGCCGCACTACTACGAACTCTACGAAAAGCGCTTCGACCTGCGCGTACACCGGCAGGTGACGGTGCGGGTGGTCTGTGATCGCACCGCGGACGGGCAGGCCTGCGACGGTCGCGGCGAGGTGCTGCACGTCGAGACCGAGGGCGCGGGGACCCTGCGCACGCGCGGGCTGATCAACGGCACCGGCACCTGGGAACACCCGTTCATCCCGGTGTATCCGGGCGCGGACACCTTCGCGGGCAGGCAGCTGCACACCCGCGACTACCGGACCGCGGCGGAGTTCGCGGGCAAACACGTGGTCATCGTCGGCGGGGGCATCTCGGCGGTGCAGTTGCTCGACGAGATCTCCCAGGTGACGTCCACCACATGGGTCACCAGGCGCGAGCCGGTGTTCCGCGCCGAGCCCTTCCGGCCGGAGGACGGGCGGGCCGCGGTGGCCATCGTCGAGGACCGGGTACGCCGCGGGCTGCCGCCGGGGTCGGTGGTCTCGGTGACCGGTCTGCCGCTCGACGCGCGCCTACGCGCGGCCCGCGACCGGGGCGTGCTGGACCGGCAGCCGATGTTCGAACGGATCGAGCCCACCGGGGTGCGCTGGGCCGACGGCCGGTTCCAGACCGCCGATGTCATCCTGTGGGCCACCGGGTTCCGCAGCGCGCTCGACCATCTCGCCCCGCTGCGCCTGCGCGGGCCGGGCGGCGGCATCACGATGACCGGGCGGCTGGCGACCCAGGTCGAGGTGGACCCCCGGGTGCACCTGATCGGCTACGGGCCGTCGGCGAGCACGATCGGCGCGAACCGGGCGGGCCGGGCCGCGGCCGTGGAATTGACCGAATACCTGGGGATCACTCCAGACCGGCGCTGAAGGTGGCCGGATCGGGGCCCACCCTGCTGCCGGTGTCGAGGCGGCTGATCGCCTCCATCGCGGGCCCGTCGAGTTCGAACGAGAACACGTCGAAGTTCTCGGCGATGCGCGAGGGCGTGACCGACTTCGGGATCACGATGTTGCCCAGCTGCAGATGCCACCGGATGATGACCTGCGCCGGCGTGCGGTCGAGTTCCTTGGCGATGGTGACGATCGTCGGGTTGTCCAGCAGGGTGCCCTGCCCGAGCGGGCTCCACGCCTCGGTGGCGATCGCGTGGTTGGCGTCGTACTGCCGCAGCTCACGCTGGCCGAGGGTGGGGTGGAGTTCGATCTGGTTGACCGCGGGGGTCTCGCCCGCCTCCGCGATCAGGGTCTCCAGGTCGATCACCCGGAAGTTCGACACCCCGATCGAGCCGACGCGGCCCTGCGACTTGAGCGCCTGGAAGGCGCGGAAGGTGTCGACGAAACGGCCTGCCGACGGGACCGGCCAGTGGATCAGGTACAGGTCGAGATAGTCCAGGCCGAGACGGCGCATGCTGGCGTCGAAGGCGCGCAGCGTGCTGTCGTAGCCGTGCTCGGAGTTCCACAGCTTGGTGGTGACATAGATTTCGTCGCGCGGGATCCCCGAGGCCTTGATGGCGCGGCCTACGCCTTCCTCGTTGCCGTAGACCGCGGCCGTATCGATGCTGCGGTAGCCGACCTTCAGCGCCTCGGCCACCACGGGCGTGACGTCGTCCTCCGGTACCTGGAAGACGCCGAAGCCGAGCTGTGGGATGACGTTCCCGTCGTTGAGCACGATGGTGGGAACAGGGCTGCCTGCGCTTCGGAAGGTCACCCTTCCGACGGTAGAAGTGCTTCGCCGTACCGTCAATGACGGCTCACTCGCGTGTTTCCCCAGGTGCCGAATCGGGTATGAACCGGGGCGCCGGTCAGTGAGTGACCCCTGTCAGCCCGATTCGGCGGTACCTGGCATGGCGCAGCGCGCGCAGCTCCGCCGTCGGCGTGGCGCGCAACGCGGCCAGTTCCTCGGTGACGGCGAGCACCATCCGGCGGGCGAACGCGACGGGTTCGTCGGCGGCGTCGGGGTATTCGTCGACGATCCGGTCGACCACGCCGTCGGCGCGCAGATCCTCGGCGCCGATGCGCTGGGCGGCGGCCAGTTCCGGCGCGTGCTCGGTGTCGCGGAAGACGATCGCGCTCGCGCCCTCGGGCGGCAGCGGCGCCAGCCAGCCGTGCCGGGCGGCGAGCACCCGATCGGCGGGCAGCAGCGCCAGCGCGCCGCCGCCGGTGCCCTGGCCGAGCAGGATCGAGACGGTCGGGGTGTCGAGGGTGACCAGGTCGGCCAGGCAGCGGGCGATCTCCGGGGCGAGACCGCGTTCCTCGGCCTCCTTGGACAGCGCGGCGCCGACGGTGTCGATCACCAGCACGAGCGGCAGGCGCAGTTCGCCGGCCAGCGCCATCGCCCGGCGCGCCTCCCGCAGCGCCGCGGGGCCCATGGTGTGCTCGCCCTCCTGGCCGGAGCGGTCGTGCCCGAAGACGACGCAGGGTTGCCCGCCGAACCTGGCCAGGGCGAGCACCACCGTGCGATCGGACTCGCCCTGCCCGGTGCCGCTGAGCGGAACCCGTTGCGTGACATGGCGGAGCAGGTCGCGGATGCCGGGGCGGCCGGGCCGCCTGGTGCTGAGCACCGCGTCCCACGCGGTCGTCTCGCGCCGGGCCATCGGACCCGGATTGCGTACCGGCGCGGCCCAACCCGGCTCCGCCTCGGCCGGCAGGACGACGCCGCTGGCGACGCTCAGCGCGCGGTTGGCGATGCGGCGGAACACCTCGACCGGGACGACGCCGTCGATCACGCCGTTGCGGTACAGGTTCTCGGCGGTCTGCACGCCGGGCGGAAATGGTCTGCCGTACAAGGCTTCGTACACCCGCGGACCGAGGAACCCGATGAGCGCGCCCGGTTCGGCGAAGGTGATGTGGCCCAGCGATCCCCACGACGCGAAAACACCGCCCATGGTCGGATCGCGCAGGTACACCAGGTAGGGATGGCCCGCCGCCTTGTGCACCGCGACCGCCCCGGCGATCTTCACCATCTGCACGAAAGCGACTGTGCCCTCCTGCATCCGGGTGCCGCCGGAGGTGGGTGAGGCGATCAGCGGGAGCCCGAGCTCGGTCGCCCGCTCCACCGCCGAGACGATCCGCTCGGCCGCTGCCACACCGACCGACCCGGCGAGAAACGCGAATTCGCAAGCGATCACGGCGACGCGGCGGCCACGCAGCAGCCCCTCCCCCGTGCGGACCGACTCGTCGACACCGGCGCGCTCGGCCGCGGCCACCAGCTCCGCGCGGTAGCGCGGGGAAATGGGCGGCTCGACGGGCGGGCGGTCCCAGCTCCGGAACGAATCGGGGTCGAGCAGCTGCCCGATCAGGTCATTCGCCGACATACGCACGCGGTGAGCGTAACCGCCCCGGCAGGGGCGCGAGGGTCACGACAGCACGGCAATATGTTCGAGATTCTTGACAGGTTGTTGGGTTTTTACAACACTTCATTGTGTGAGCCCAGTCAGACGAGGGGAAACCCTCCCGATCTTCAACCGCATCGCGGTGCTCCGCGCCGAACATCGGATGAGCAGGGCGGCACTCGCCGAGGCCGTCAACGTGAACGTCCAGACCATCGGCGCGCTCGAACGCGGCGACCACTATCCGAGCCTCGACCTGGCCCTGCGCATCTGCGATGTGTTCGAGCTCCCGGTGGAGGCGGTCTTCTCCCGCACCGAATTCGGCCCGCTCTCGGCCGAGCTGTACCCACGGACGAAAGGCAGCACGCCATGACAAGCACGACCGGACTGCTGGACCGCTACCAGAACTACCGGGTCAAGCGCTGGCTCGTGCAGGAGCAGCGGACCGCCGGCATGCTGAAAAGCTGGCGGCCGCAACGTCGTCGGCGCCAGCTGGTGGTCGGGGTGGTCGTCGCGCTGGCCGGACTCGCCGTCGCGGGCGTGCTGTGCGCGTTCGACCTGCGAAACGTGTCGATCACGGTCGCGATGATCGCGCTAGTGCTGTTCCTGCCCGCCTGGACCATGCTCCGCATCGCCAGCGGCGGCCAGGACCACGCGCCGGCGGAGATGCTCGACGAATTCGAGATCGCCGAACGCAACAAGGCACGCTCGGTCGGACTGGCACTCACCCAGTCCCTGACCATGCCCGGCCTGTTCTTCCTGATCTTCGCCGGTGCCTTCGCACCCGAGGCCGACGCCTACCGCACCGCCTACGCGGGCGGGCTGATGCTGCTGGCGGCCATCATGACAGGCGGCTGCGCCCCGGCCATGATCATCGGCTGGACGCGCCCCGACCCGGATCCGGAACCCTGACCCACCCACTGCACGAGGGCGGGGCTGCGGCCTTCATCGCGGCAGCCCCGTCTTCGGGTCAGTAGCCCTGCATCACCTTGCGCAGCGCGTACTCGGTGAGTGAGACCAGGGCCTGCTTGGCGGGTTCCCGGCGACGGGCGTCGATCGACATGATCGGCACGTCGGCGGGAACCGCCAGGGCCTGGCGGATGTCCTCGAGTGGATACTTCGGCGCGTCGTCGAACTCGTTGAGCGCGACCAGGAACGGCAGGCCGCGCGCCTCGAAGTAGTCGACAGCGGCGAAGCTGTCTTCCAGCCTGCGGGTGTCGACGAGCACCACGGCGCCGATGGCGCCGCGGATCAGGTCGTCCCACATGAACCAGAACCGGTACTGGCCCGGAGTACCGAACAGGTACAGGACCAGGTCGTCGGCGAGGCTGATACGGCCGAAGTCCATCGCCACCGTGGTGGTCGACTTCATCGGAATGCCGGTCAGGTTGTCGATTCCGGTACTGGCGTTGGTGACCAACGCCTCGGTGCGCAGCGGAACGATCTCCGACACCGCACCGACCAACGTGGTCTTACCGACACCGAAGCCACCGGCGACAACGATCTTCGCCGAAGTCGGCTTGCTCGTGCGGGTGTCGACCTGCGCCGTCGAATCAAATACGCCGGAGTCCACTGAGAACCCTTTCGATCAGCTCGCGACGTTCATCGTCGCTGGAATCGTCTTTCAAAGTCGCCGAGACCCGGACATGACCGGCCTCGATGAGGTCGGCCACGAGTACCCGCGCCACCCCGATCGGAATACCCAATTGGGCGGCTATCTCGGCGACGGACGGCGATTGCCTGCACAACTCCACGATGGACGTTTCGAGGTTGTTCAGTTCGAACTGCCGCTCCATGGCGACCGGATGCGATGCAACGAGGGCCTCCAACGCCAACTCGACCGCCGGCCTGGTGCGGCCGGCAGTCAGCGAGTACGGGCGAACGAGACTCGGCTCGGCGCTCCCCATGCGGTGATCGTCTATGTCCATCCCACCATCAGGAACCCATCGTGACGCGTGGCGTGGCCTGGACGGTCTGGCCCACACGCTCGACCAACAGAGCCATTTCGTAGCCGACCTGACCGATGTCGCACGACGTGTTGGTCAGGACCGCCAAGTAGGACCCGTCACCGACTGCCATGAGCAGCAGGTAGCCGTGCTCCATCTCGACGACGGACTGCAGTACCGTACCGCCTTCGAACAGATTCGACACGCCGACGGAAAGGCTTGCCAGGCCGGCGGTCACGGCGGAGAGCTGCTCCGCGCGGTCCACCGGGAGCTGGGCGCTCGCGGCCATCAGCAGGCCGTCAGCCGAGACCAGGACGGCATGGGCTACGCCAGGAACCTCGTTGGCGAAGTTCGAAACCAGCCAATCCAGCTGACGGTTCGTACCACCTAGATCGGGGTTCATCGGTCTCCTTTATCTCCGGTTAGGTTCATTGCCTTCATTGCGCGGCCATCCCGGACGCCCTGCTGGTGACGACTCAAGCTGGACCTGATCGTTTCGGGATCACGGTGCGGGGTGCTGTCGGCCTTACCGCTGACACCACCGGGCACGAGCCTGCCGCCCGGATTGCGCTGAGGCAAGCCGGCAGCGGTTCGCACCTCTGCTTGCGCCTCGCTGGCCCGGCGAGCGGCCTGCCATCCTTCGTCACCGGGTGATTCGAAGGCAGCGGCCATCTGGGACCGGTCGGAATTCTCATCCGAGAGCCACGCAGACATCATCTCCGCGAAGATCGGCGTTCCGCCCATCACGGAATCGCCCTCCGGTGCCGGCTGCAACCTGGTCTGGAAGAACGACGCAGCCTTGGCCGGGTTGGACCGGAAACTGTGCCGACCCGGATCACGCCCTGCCGACGCAGCGTTCTCCGGCTCCGCAGGATCCCGATCCCGTTGCGGCAGAGCCACTCCTGGGCCGGCTGTCGCCTGCGGTACCACAGTAGCGCCGGGATCGCGCTGCGGCAGCCCAATCGGGCCAGCCGGACGCGACGGCGTGCCGTTGGGCGCCTCACGCTGCGGCAATCCGGCGGCCGGGGCGCGCTGCGGCAGGCCCGATTCGCCCGAATCACGCTGCGGCGCAGGGGCACCCGACTCACCACGCTGGGGCAGGCCGTTGGCCGGACGCTGGCCGGCGGCGGGTTCGCGCTGCGGCAGACCGCCCGGCTGGCCACCGCGCTGCGGGAGGCCGGTCGACGGGTCACGCTGCGGCAGACCACCGGTCTGCTCGCGCTGCGGCAGACCACCCGAGGGATCGCGCTGCGGCAGGCCGCCGGTCTGGTCCCGCTGCGGGAGACCGCTCGCCGGATCACGCTGCGGCAGGCCACCGGACTGCTCGCGGTGCGGCAGGCGCGGCGCCGGATCACGCTGCGGCAGGCCGTTGGACGGCGAGCGCTGCGGCAGGCCGGTCGACGGATCACGCTGCACCGGGCCCGAATCACGCTGCGGCGCGCCGTTGCCCGCGCCATCGCGCTGCGGGAGCCCGGTGGCCGGGTCACGCTGCGGGAGGCCGCCGGTCTGCTCGCGCTGCGGGAGACCGCTCGACGGGTCACGCTGGGGCAGACCACCGGTCTGGTCCCGCTGCGGAAGACCGCTCGACGGGTCACGCTGGGGCAGACCACCGGTCTGGTCCCGCTGGGGTAGGCGGTTGGCCGGATCGCGCTGCGGCAGACCCACGGACGGGTCACGCGGCGGCGCGCCGTTGGCGCCGGGCGAACGCTGCGGCAGCCCACCCGCGGCGCTGTCGCGCTGCGGCGGCGCCGCGTCACGCGGCGGCTGGGCCTGATCGCGCGCCGGAGCGCCGTTGGCGCCCGGCTGACGCTGCGGCAGGCCACCGGCCAGCGATTGCGGCGCACCGGCGGGCTTGGGATCGCCGGGCTGGCCCGGCGCGGCGCCCTGCGGCCCCTGGGGACGCTGCGGCCCACCGGGACCACCGGGACCACCGGGGGTGACATTGCGCTTGGGCAGCGCGGCGGCGGCGAGCTTGCCGCGCTGCGGCACATTGCCCTGGCCGGGCGCGGGCGGACGCAGCGTCGGCGACGACTGCTCGGCCGCGTCCTGCTGCAGGCCCTGCGCCATCGAGTTGCCCGGCTGACGCTGCGGCAGGCCGCCCGCGCCGTTCGGGATCGGGCCGCTGCTCACGCCGGGATCGACGGTGACCATCATGTTGCCACCCGGGGTCCGGGTGATGGCACGGGTCTGCATCGTGCTCGGCTGGTTCTGCGGGTTCGGCCGCTGCGGCTGCTGCGGCGCGCTCGGCTGCGGCTGCTGCTTGGCCAGGGCCGGGCCACCGGCGCCGGTGACGATCAGGCCGACCGGCACGTGCACGGTGACGGTGACGCCGGGGTCGCGCGCGGTGTCGAAGGTCGGCCGCAGCCGCACGGTCAGCCCGTGCCGCTCGGCGAGCCTGCCGACCACGAACAGACCCATGTGGCGGGCGGTGTCGGGACCCGGCTCGGCGGTCTGCTCGAGCCTGCGGTTGATGTCGGCCATCTCCGCGGGCGGCATACCGATACCGCGGTCGGCGACCTCGATCAGCAGACCCTGATCGTGGGCCTGGGCGAAGGTGAACTTGACGTCGGTCTCCGGCGGAGAGGCGCGCAGCGCGTTGTCGAGCAGCTCGGCGAACAGGTGCGCCAGGTCGGAGGCGGCCGGTTCGACCAGCGAGCCGCGCGGGGTGGCGCCGAGCTTGACGCGCTCGTAGTCCTCGACCTCGGAGATCGCGGCACGCAGCACGTCGGCGATCTCGACCGGGGCCGACTTGGTCCTGCGCTGCTTCGTACCGGCGAGGATGAGCAGGTTGTCGCCGTTACGGCGCATGCGGGCCGCGAGGTGGTCGAGGCGGAAGAGGTTCTCGAGCAGGCGCGGGTCCTTCTCGTCGTACTCCATCGCCTCGATGAGGGTGAGCTGATGGTCGACGAGGGACTTGGAGCGCCGGGCCAGGGTCTCGAACATGTCGTTGACCTGCGAACGCATCTGCGCCTGATCGCTCGCCAGGCGCAGCGCCTGACCGTGGATGTCGTCGACGGCGCGGGCGAGCTGACCGATCTCCTCGGCCGAACGCACCGGCATCGGCTCGAGCGGCACGTCCTCGGGGGCGGCGCCGTTGCGGAGCTGGGCGACCTCGTGCGGCAGGTCGGATTCGGCGACGCGCAGCGCGGCCAGGCGCAGGCGGTGCAGCGGCACGATCATCGAGCGGGCGACGAACACCGCGAGCAACAGCGCGGCGAGGATGGTCGCGATGACGACGCCGGTGTAGGTCCAGGCGCCGGTGGCGGCCGAGGACGTCAGGTCGTCCATCAGGACCTCGATGGCCTTACTGGACTCGTCGACGACGCCCTGGTAGGCGCCGAGGCTGGTGTAGAGCGAGGTACGCATCTCACCGATGGGCAGCTTGCCCGCCTGCACGTCCGGGCCGGTGACGAGGTTCTGCCTGGTGTCGGCCTGTGCCTTCAGTTCGGCGATCACCGGATCGCCGTCGGGCAGGCGGTTGGCCAGCACGTCGAGCATGTGCCGCTCGGTGGCGACACCGGTGAGGTAGTCCTGCGGGCCGTTCGGCAGCCCGCGCAGCATCTCGGAGATCGCGGCCAGCTGGCTCACGAGCACGGAGCGGGTGTTCAGGGTGTCGACCAGGCGCAGCTTGGCCGTGTCCATCACCGGGTCGCTGACCTGCGCGACGGTGGTCTCCACGACGCTGACGCTGTCGCGGCGCATCTGATCGACCCCGGCCAGCGCCGGTTCGGCAGAGGAGGTGAGCGCCTTGCCCTGCGCGCGCACCGCCTTGGCCTGCTTGACCATGCGTTCGAGCGAGGAGTGCGCCTCCGGCAGGTCGACCAGGCGACCCAGCGAGGTCTCGGCCGCGCCGATGGCGGTGTCGAGGTCGGTGAGGTCCTGGTCGGTGACCAGGGTGGCGCCTCCACCGGCCGGCACCATCTGGCTACCGGCGACCTTCGCGGTCATCGCGCTCAGCCCGGTGACCGACGGAATCGTGTCTACCTGCTCATTGATGCTCGACAGCCGGTTGGCTTCCGAGAACTCCGAGGTAATTCTCGACACGCCGAGCCCGACCGCGACCGCGAGCGGCACGGCCAGCACGGCCGTAACCTTCCAACGCAGGTCCCAGTTGCCGAGCGCCCAGCGCTTGCTGCCGGACCTAGCGGCGTCACGCATCTCCCACTCACTTTCCAAACTGGCCTCGTGCCTTGGCGCCATCAGCGAACCTCCACAGGCGCAATGGTGGCTCGCCAGAGTGACTGGCCGAGAACTGCGGCTGGCCGAGAAATTGCGTCTACGACTGCCCGAATAAGTGACAACAGATTCTAACGGATCAATAACTTCTTGGCTGACTCCCGGTCGAGGTCCGCGCGATGACCTGCCCGTTCCAGGCAAAACCAAAGGTCGCGGCACCCCATCGGGTGTCGCGTGAAGTCTGCCACAATCGTCAGGATCTATCGAGCGGGCATCGAAGCGAGGCTAGGGAGTCACGGGTTTGGACACCGAACACGAGTACAGGCCGGTCTATCAGACCAGCCTGGTCGATCCAGCCGACTTCTGGTCCGTCGCAGCTCAGGCCATCGAGTGGGATGTCGAGCCGGATCAGATCCTCGACGCCGCCGACAAACGCTCGGCCCGCTGGTTCCCCGGTGCCCGCCTCAATACCAGCGTGAACGCGCTCGACCGGCACGTGCGAACCGGCACCGTCGCCGAGGGTGGGCGCGCCGATCAGGCCGCTCTCATATATGTCTCCGCTATGACGGACACCACCACCGTCTACACCTACGCCGAGCTGCTCGACGAGGTCGCCCGGTTCGCGGGCACCATGCGCGATCTCGGGGTCACCGCGGGCGATCGGGTGGTGATCTATCTGCCGATGATCCCCGAGGCCGTGATCGCGATGCTGGCCTGCGCACGCATCGGCGCGGTGCACTCGGTGGTGTTCGGCGGGTTCGCCGCGCCCGAGCTGGCCGCCCGCATCGACGACGCCGAGCCGGTGCTGGTCGTCACGGCCTCCGGCGGGCTCGAGCCGAACCGGCGTATCGAGTACCCGCCGATCGTGCTGCAGGCGCTCGACCTGGCCGAGACCACCTCGGTGCGCACGGTGATCGTCAAGCAGCGGGCCGACTTCCCGACCATCGAGTTCGCCGCCCCGCTGCCGGCGACCGAGGTGCTGCCGTCCTCGGAGCAGACCGTCGCGGCCCGCTGGGTCGACTGGGACGCCACGGTGGCCGGGGCCGACCCGGCCGAGCCGGTCTCGGTCGCCGCGACCGACCCGCTCTACATTCTCTACACCTCGGGCACCACCGGGAAGCCGAAGGGCGTGGTGCGCGACAACGGCGGGCACGCGGTCGCGCTGTCCTGGTCGATGCGCAACATCTACGACGTCGGGCCCGGCCAGGTGTTCTGGGCCGCCTCCGATGTCGGCTGGGTCGTCGGCCACTCCTACATCGTCTACGCGCCGCTGCTCGTCGGCGCCACGACCGTGCTCTACGAGGGCAAACCGGTCGGCACCCCCGACGCGGGCGTGTTCTGGCGGATCATCGACGAGCACGACGTGCGGGTGCTGTTCACCGCGCCGACCGCGCTGCGCGCGATCCGCCGGGCCGACCCGGAGGCCGCCGCGGCGCACCGCCACGACCTGTCCCGCCTGCGCGCGCTGTTCTGCGCGGGCGAGCGGCTCGACCCGGCCACCTTCGAATGGGCGTCGGACACCCTGCTCGCCGAGCACCCGGACACGCCGGTGGTGGACCACTGGTGGCAGACCGAGACCGGCTGGCCGATCTGCGCCGACCCGCTGGGCCTGCAGGAACTGCCGGTCAAGCCCGGTTCGTCGTGCGTGCCGGTGCCCGGGTACCGGCTGCGGGTGCTCGACGCGAACGGCAATCCGGTGGCCACCGGGGTCGAGGGCAACATCGTCATCGGCCTGCCGCTGCCGCCCGGCGCGCTGACCGGCCTGTGGCGCGACCGCGACCGGTTCATCCGCTCCTATCTGTCGGCGTTCCCCGGCCACTACCTGACCGGCGATTCCGGCTACTTCGACGAGGACGGTTACCTCTACGTCCTCGGCCGCAGCGACGACGTGATCAACATGGCCGGGCACCGGCTCTCCGCGGGCAGCATCGAGGCCGCGATCGCCGGGCACGAGGCGATCGCCGAATGCGCCGTCATCGGCGTTCCCGACGAGCTCAAGGGCCACCTCCCGCTGGCGTACGTGGTGCTCAAGCAGGGTGTGGAGGTCGATCCGGAGCAGTTGCGCGAGGAGCTGGCCGAGCGCGTGCGCACCCAGATCGGCGCCATCGCGACCCTGCACAGCGCGATCATCGTCACCGGTCTGCCCAAGACCCGCTCGGGCAAGATCCTGCGCAAGACCATCCGCCAGCTCACCGCGGGCGAGCACGTGGAGGTTCCGGCCACCATCGAGGACCCGGCCGTGCTCACCGCCCTGTCCGACCGCATCCTCGCCAATCCCCCGCTCGGCGCGCCCGCCGCGCCCGGCCAGGAGGCGGGCGAGCGCGACGGTGACCCGGTGGCGCCGACGCCCTGACGCCGCCGGACGCCGTGGCGAAATACCATGGCCTCCGTGACCGAACGCGCCGCCGCCACCGTCCTCGTCGTCGACGACGATCCCGATGTCCTCGCCTCGGTCGAACGCGGGCTGCGCCTGTCCGGCTTCCAGGTGCTGGTGGCCCGCGACGGCGCCGCCGCGCTGCGTTCGGTGACCGAGCACGCCCCCGACGCGGTGGTGCTCGACATGAACATGCCGGTACTCGACGGCGCCGGAGTCGTGACGGCCTTGCGCGCGATGGGCAACGACGTGCCGGTCTGCGTGCTCAGCGCCCGCTCCTCGGTGGACGACCGGATCGCCGGGCTGGAGTCCGGCGCCGACGACTATCTGGTGAAGCCGTTCGAGCTGGCCGAGCTGGTCGCCAGGATCCGCGCGCTGCTGCGCCGCCGCACCGATACAGCGGAACCCGCGGCGCCCGGCACGATCACCGTCGGGCCGCTGCAGATCGATGTGGCCGGCTATCGCGCGCTGCTGCACGGCCGGGAAATCGAGCTCACCAAACGCGAATTCGAATTGCTCTCGACGCTCGCCAGGAATGCGGGTGTGGTGCTGACCAGGGAGCGGCTGCTCGAATTGGTGTGGGGTTACGACTTCGTCGCCGATACGAATGTCGTCGACGTGTTCGTGGGATATCTGCGCCGCAAACTCGAAATAGATGACACGCCAAGGATTCTGCACACGATCCGGGGCGTCGGGTTTGTGCTCCGGGAACCCAAATGACTCCCGAGCTTTCATCGAAAGTTCATCGGAGACAATCGTTTTCGTTGCGCTCCCGCGTCGCGGGGGCCGCCGCCGCCGGCGCCGTCATCATCGTGACGATCGCCGCGTTCGTCGGCTTCCAGGCAATCGAACGCAACAATGTGACCCAGACCGATCAGCAGCTCGAGATCGCCTCGAGGATCGTGCTGATCGAACCGGTGCTGGCGACGGGATTCGTCAACCTGACCGGGCTGCAGAACACCATGGCGCTCACCGTGCGCGACAACGGCCAGGTGACCGCGTCGAGTTCCACCCAGCTCCCGGATCTGCCGCCGGGCTCGCAGACCGTCGTGGTGGACGATCAGCCCTACCGGGTGCTCACCTCCACCGAGAACCAACCGGCCGGCCGCACCGTCTCCCTCGCCATCCCGACCACCGAGGCCGCCAAGGCCACCGCCGACCAGCAGCGCTGGGTGCTCGCGGGCGCGGCGATCGCCGTGGCGGCCGCGGCGGCGCTGGGCTGGCTGCTGGCCGGGCGGGCCGTGCGGCCGATCGTGAAGCTCACCGAACAGGTCTCGGCGCGCAGCGGATTCGGCGACCCGGACGCCTCGGCGCAGCCGGTCGACGGCTCCGGCGTCGACGAGGCGGTGAAGCTGGCCGATGCCGTGAACACCATGCTGGCCCGCGTCGACGAGGCGCAGGCGGAGACGGCCGCGGCACTCGAGACGGCCCGCGACTTCGCCGCCGTGTCGGCCCATGAGCTGCGCACCCCGCTGACCGCGATCCGCACCGACCTCGAGGTCCTGCGCACCCTCGACCTCACCGAGGCCCAGCGCCGGGAGATCCTCGACGACCTCGCCCGCAACGAGACCAGGATCGAGACCACGCTCACCGCGCTCGAACGCCTGGCCCGCGGCGATCTCACCGCCGAGGCCGATCACGTGCCCACCGATGTGGCCGACCTCTGCGACCAGGCCGCGCACGACGCGATGCGCCACTACCCGGGCCTGTCGGTCCGCATCGAGACCGACGCCGAGCTCATCACCCTCGGCCTGCCCGCCGGGCTGCGGCTGGCCGTCGACAACGCGCTCACCAACTCGGTCAAGCACGGTGGCGCGACCCGGGCGATAGTCTCGGCGCACCGCACCGGCGCCGACCGCATCGTCATCGCCGTCGACGACAACGGCTCCGGGGTGCCGCCCGCCGAGCGCGAGGCCGTGTTCGCCCGCTTCGCCCGTGGCGTCAACGCCAGCAAGGGCGGCTCGGGCCTCGGTCTCGCGCTGGTCGCCCAGCAGGCCCAATTGCACGGCGGCAGCGCCCGTTTCGAGGCCAGCGGATTGGGCGGGGCACGGCTGGTGCTCGATCTGCCGATTCGCAGACCCGACCGGACAGCGAAAAACCCCGCCTCCGAAGCGGAGACGGGGCCGTTCAGCTAACGCTCAGCGTCAGGGCAGGACCTGCGGCACCGACTCCGGGATCACCAGGCCGATGACCGCGCCGATCACGGCGCCGGTCAGCGCCATGTTGATGATGCCGGGAACGGCGCAGAACACGTAGCCGATGATGAACGCGGCCAGCGCCGGGATGCACAGGATCGCGGCGGCGATCGCGCCGACGGTGGCGCCCGCGGCGGCGCCGTTCTGCACCGGATCGTGGTTGGCGGCCGACGGGTCGGTCGCGATGTTCTTCAGCTCGGTGCTGGTGTCGGTGGACAGCTGCGGGGCCATCGCGAGGCTCTTGCCGTCCTCGGAGACCACCGAGGCGATCGCGACGGCGTTGCCGGTGGCCGTGGTGAACTTCAGCGGCACCTGGCCGACGACGGCGCCGGTACCCGAGACCACCGTGACGGCATCGGGAGTGAGCACGAACCGGCCGTTGTCGACGGTCGCGGAGATGCTGCGCAGGTCCGGCGCGACGACGGTGCGGAAGTCGACGCCGCCCTCGGTGCCCGCGCTCGACAGGCCGGTGGCGATCTGCGCCTGACGCTCGGTGTCGACGTCGGCCGCCGCGGTGCCCGCGGTGACCAGCGAGGTGGCGACGACCAGCGGCAGCGCCGCGACCAGCGCGCGGCGCGCGGAACGAATGATGTTGTGGTTACCCATGTTCGATGTCTCCCTCCCGATGCCCCCGGTGAATCCCCGCAACCCCCGGACGAATCGAAAAAATTCTCGATGTCGATTGACTCGAGATTTGTACCGGATGTACCGGGACCACGAAAGCAGATGTGACGCACCACATATCGCGGGAAGGTTTGGTCGTCCCGCTCACCGGGAAAGGCTTGTCACCGGCACACCGGCAGTTAACGCCGCGACGGCATCCTCACCGAACTCTCAGACCTCTCCCAATCCGCACTGCGCACTGCACCGATACCGTCGCCGCCATGATCGGAAAACGTGCCCGAGTGGCCTGTCTCGTCGCCGCTGTCGCACTCACCGCGGGCGGCATCGCCGCGTGCGCGGGCGGCGGTGCGGCGCCGACCGGATACGCGTTGGTCAACGCCGACGCCGGGCCGACCGGGGCGCGCGTCGCCAAGGCCGTCGAGGAGGCGGGCGGCTACGAGTGGACGGTGGCGAAGCCCGGTGAGATCGATCCGGCCGATTACGCCGCGGTGATCACCCTGCCCGAGAACCTCACGGCGTCCATGGCCACGCTGGCCTCCCCGCAACCCCAGCGCGCCAAGGTCACCGTCGCCGCGCACGACGGCGCCGACGAGGGCGAGGTGAACGGAGCCGTCGCCGCCGTCACCCACCGGATCGGCGCGTCCGGGGTGGACGCCGCGCTGGCCGCGGTGGCGCAGGCACGCAACCAGATGACCTCCGTGCAGTTCACCGCGCAGCTGCTCAGCGCCGGGGTGAACGCGGCCGCCGACGGCGCCGCCCAGTTCAGCGGCGGCGCCGAGGAGATGCTCGGCTTCCTCGACTTCGCGAAACAGGGTGCGGGCGAGCTCACTTCGGCCATCGAGCTGCTCAACCAGACCGTCGACGGTGCGACCACGCAGGCGAATCAGCTCGCCGACGCGCTTGGCGCCACCGGAGTCACCATCGCGGAGGTCGAGCGCAGCGCGGGCGCCATGAGCGCCGGTCTCGACCAGATCCTGCCGCTGCTGCGCGCCCTGCCATTCGCCGGTGATCCGCAGCTGGCCGACATCATCACCAAACTCGAAGCGCTGCGCGGTATTTCGAGCCAGGCGGGCAGCCAGCTCACCGGCCTCGCCGCATTGACCGGTGCCGCCGTGGATCCCGGCACCGACCTGGGCACCCTGCTGCGCACCGTCGTCACCCGCCTCGACAGCGCGCGCGTGCAGCTCAGCCAGGGCGCCGAACTGGCCAAGGGCCTGCCCGCCCTCGCCGACCAGGGCGGCGCCCAGGTCGCCTCCGCCATCGAACAGATGACCACCGGCGTCGGCGCCCTGCAGAACATCGTCGGCAACCTCAACACCCAGACCGGCAAGGCCATCGAAGCCCTCCCCCAGCTCGGCCAGGCCCAGCAATCCGCCCTCGCCCTGGCCCTCACCGACCCCGTCGAGGTCGTCCACGAATAGCGTCGGGGGAACGGCCGGGTCGGTAGGCTCGGCCCATGACGATCCAGGCTGTGGACTCGCTACCGCATCAGATGACGGAAGAGCAGTACCGTCGGCTCCCCGAGGATGTCTCGCGGGAGATCGAGGTGGTACACGGGCATGTCATCGTCTGTGAATCGCCGACGCCCGAACACAACCGGGTGGCCCGTCGGCTCGCGAGCGCCATGGAGGACCTGCCGAGCACCGAGCAGTGCATACGGGCCGAAACCGATATCGACGTCGTGCTCTGGCGGGTTCCGAAGTTCACCTTCCGGCGACCCGACGTCACGGTGTACCGATGCCTTGATCAGCCGGGCGACAAACCGGAGGCGGGCGACGCGCTGATCGTGGTCGAGGTGTCGTCACCGTCGACGGCGGCCGAGGACCTGCTCGACAAGAAGGCCCAGTACGCGCGGGTCGGTATCCCGCTCTATCTCGTCGTCATGCTGGACACGAAATTCGGTATCGCGGAGGTACTCGAGTTCCGGCTCGACGCGCACGCCCGCGAATACCGGCTGCACCAGATCCACCGGGACGGTCTGCTCCGGTTGGAGCATGTGATCGTCGGCGATATCGCTTTCGCGGACCTCATCCGCTGAGTTGCCCGCAGACGACTACGGCCCGCCTCCCTGAGGGAGGCGGGCCGTGTCGTCGGGCTTCGGTCAGTGCGCCTCGAGGAGGTCGATCACGAAGACCAGGGTCTTGCCGGAGAGGTGGTGGCCCGCGCCTGCGGGGCCGTAGGCGAGCTCCGGCGGGATGGTGAGCTGGCGGCGGCCGCCGACCTTCATGCCGGGGATACCGTCCTGCCAGCCCTGGATCAGGCCGCGCAGCGGGAAGGTGATGGATTCGCCACGGTCCCACGAAGAGTCGAACTGCTCGCCGGTCTCGAACTCGACGCCGACGTAGTGCACCTCCACGGTGCCGCCCGGCACCGCTTCCTTGCCTTCGCCCTCGACGAGGTCCTTGATCACGAGCTCGGTGGGCGCGGGGCCCTCCTGGAATTCGATCTCCGGCTTGGTCATTCGGCTATCCCCTTCGATAGTTGAGTAGTCGCCAGACGAGTTGTCGAGATCAGCGGGTGCCGATTTCGAGGTAGTCACGCTCACCGTAGCCGGTGTAGATCTGGCGCGGGCGGCCGATCTTGAGCGGCTCGGAGTGCATCTCACGCCAGTGGGCGATCCAGCCGGGCAGGCGGCCCATGGCGAACAGCACGGTGAACATGCGGGTCGGGAAGCCCATGGCCCGGTAGATGACGCCGGTGTAGAAGTCGACGTTCGGGTACAGGCGACGCGAGACGAAGTAGTCGTCGGTGAGGGCGGCCTCTTCGAGCTGCTTGGCGATGTCGAGCAGCTGGTCGTCGCCGCCGATCTTCGACAGGATCTTGTCGGCGGCCTGCTTGACCAGGGTGGCGCGCGGGTCGTAGTTGCGGTAGACGCGGTGCCCGAAGCCCATGAGCTTCACGCCGTCTTCCTTGTTCTTGACCTTGCGGATGAATTCCTTGACGTCGCCGCCGTTGGCCTTGATCTCGTCGAGCATCTCGAGCACGGCCTGGTTGGCGCCGCCGTGCAGCGGGCCCCACAGCGCGTTGATGCCGCCGGACACCGAGGTGAACAGGTTGGCGTCGGAGGAGCCGACGAGGCGCACGGTCGAGGTGGAGCAGTTCTGCTCGTGATCGGCGTGCAGGATCAGCAGCATGTCGAGCGCGGCGGCGATCTCCGGGTCGACCTCGTACGGCTCGGCCGGGAAGCCGAAGGTCATCCGCAGGAAGTTCTCGACCAGGCTCAGCGAGTTGTCCGGGTAGAGGAACGGCTGGCCGACCGACTTCTTGTACGAGTAGGCCGCGATGGTGGGCAGCTTGGCCAGCAGGCGAATGGTGGACAGCTCGACCTGCTCGGGGTCGCGCGGGTCCAGCGAGTCCTGGTAGTACGCCGACAGCGCGTTCACCGCGGACGACAGCACCGGCATCGGGTGCGCGTTGCGCGGGAAGCCGTCGAAGAACCGCTTCAGGTCCTCGTGCAGCAGGGTGTGGCGGCGGATGCGATCGGTGAAGTCGTCGAGCTGGGCCTGCGTGGGCAGCTCGCCGTAGATGAGCAGGTAGCTGACCTCGATGAAGGTCGAGCGGCCTGCCAGCTGGTCGATCGGGTACCCGCGGTAGCGCAGGATGCCCGCCTCACCGTCGATGTAGGTGATCGCCGACTTGGTCGACGCGGTGTTCATGAAACCGGGGTCGTAGGTGACGTAGCCGGTGCTGGCCAGCAGCTTGCCCAAGTCGAGTCCGTCGTTGCCCTCTGCGGCCTTGGTGACCGAGATCGGGAACTCGCCACCGGGGTACTGCAGTACCGCCTTGGCGTCTTCGGCGACGTTGGTGATGTTCTCAGCGGGCACGGAAGGATCCCTCTCAGGCTAGAACCGTCGGCACCGATGCGGTCGGCACGCGGTGCACTTGCGCTAACGCTAGCTGTTGTTCGGTCGAGGCGAGCAATCAGGGGTTGTCCTGCGCTGTTCTCACACCGAGCCCGTCAGACGGTGAGGTCGAATCGGAGTGCGCGCGACCCACCCGGTAGCGCACGAACGCGGGAAAGGCCAGCGCTGCGAGAACCACCCCGATCACGACCAGGACGCCACCACCCGCGGCAGCTACAGCGGTACCCAGGCTGGCGGCCGCGAAACCGTGGGCAACATCACCGACCCGCGGTCCACCCGCCACGACCACGATGAATACGCCCTGCAACCGCCCGCGCATCTCGTCGGTGGAGACGTTGAGCAGCATCGCGGTGCGGAAGGCGGCCGAGATCATGTCGACCGCGCCGCCGAGCGCGAGGAACGCCACCGCGATCCACAACCACACGCCCAGCCCGAACACGTGGCCCGCGAGCCCGACCGCGACCCCGAAGCCGACCATCGCCAGCCCCCAGACCGCGATGCAGACGATCACCGCAAGCCCCTGCCTGCGGATGCGCGGCACCCAGCCGGAGAAGACGCCGCCGAGCACCGCGCCCGCCGAGATCGCGGCGAACAGCAGTCCAAGGGCCACCCCGCCCTCGGCCGGGTCGTGGAAGGTCTCGTGCGCGATCTGCGGGAACAGCGCGCGCGGCATGCCGAACACCATGGCGATGATGTCGACGACGAACGAGGCGAGCAGGATCCGCTGGCCGGTCAGGTACCGGAAGCCGTCGAGCACGGCGCGCAGTCCGGCCCTGCGCTGGTCACCGGTCGGCGGGAAGGCGGGCAGTTTCCACACCGCCCACAGCGTCGCGAGCAGGGCGATCGCGTCGAGCAGGTACAGCGTGGGCAGCCCGAGCACCGGGATCAACATGCCCGCGAGCACCGGTCCGGCGATCATGCCGACGTTCTGCACGGTCATGCTCAGCGAGCTGGCCGCGGCGATCTGCTCCGGCGGCAGCAGGCGGGCGATGGCCGCGCTGCGGGTGGGCTGGTTGACCGCGAAGAACGCCTGCTGCGCGGCGAAGAGCCCGAGCACCAGCCACACGTTGTTCAACCCGAGCGCGGCCTGGACCCAGAACGCGACGGCCGTCGCGCCGGTGCCGGCGGTGGTGATGATCAGCAGCGTGCGCCGGTCCATCACATCGGCGAGCGCGCCGCCCCACAGCCCGAACACGATCAGCGGCACCAATCCGAACAGCCCGGACAGGCCGACATAGCCGGAGCTACCGGTGATCTGGAAGATCTGCTGCGGCACCGCGACCACCGAGAGCTGCGCGCCGATGACGGTGACGATGTTGGTCGTCCAGAGCCTGCGGTAGTCGGGATTCCGCAGGGGTTCGGTGTCGGCGAGCAGTTTCACTCACGGGACGCTAGCGATCACCGCGGAAAGATCCCACGATTTTTTCGGTGACATAGGCCACCTACGGCTGCAGCCGCTCCACCCTGGTGTGCTCGCCGTCGATCCGGACCACGATGCGGTTGTGCAGGCGCCCGCGCCTGCCCTGCCAGAACTCGACCTCGTCGGGGCGCAGCAGATAGCCGCCCCAGAACGGCGGCACGGGGATGTCGTCGACGTCGGCGAAGCGGGCCGTGGTCTCGGCGAGCGTGCGGTCGAGTTCGGCGCGCGAGGCCACCGGCTTCGACTGCGCCGAGGCCCAGGCGCCGAGCCGCGATTCGCGCGGCCGCGCCTGCCAGTAGGCGGCGGTGACCTCGGCGGGGACCCGTTCGGTCACCCCGCGCACGTGCACCTGCCTGGCCAGCGCGGGCCAGACGAAGGTCGCCGCCGCGTACGGGTCGGCGGCGAGCTGGCCGCCCTTGGCCGAGTCGTAGTTCGTATAGAACGTCACGCCCTCGGGCGAGAGACCCTTGCACAGGACCGTGCGCGCGACCGGTCGCGGCACCGGTCCCGCCAGGGAGACGGTGGCCAGCACCATCGCGTTGGGCTCGGCGACGCCGAGCATGGTGGCCTGCTCGATCCAGTTGCGCAGCAACGGTTCCCAGCCGCCGGCCACCCAGGTCTCGTCCAGGTCGGGTTCGACGGCGGGAGCCGAGAGCGGGTCGCCGTAGTCGACGCGCATGCGGGCGAGGTCGGGCGAGGCGGCCGCGGAAGGGTCCTGGTCACGCATAGGGGTGAGGTTACTCCGGGGTATCGGCGGGACTATGGTTGCGGTGATCGGCATGCCCCCGCAAGGAGAGTCACCATGACTACCAGCTCGGTACCCCAGGATTTCGTCAGCGGATTGGAAGGCGTGGTGGCCTTCACCACCGACATCGCCGAGCCGGACAAAGACGGTGGCGCCCTGCGCTACCGCGGCGTCGACATCGAGGACCTGGTCACCAACCGGGTCACCTTCGGCGACGTGTGGGCCCTGCTGGTCGACGGCCAGTTCGGCCGCGGCCTCCCGCCGGCCGAGCCCTTCCCGCTGCCGGTGCACACCGGCGACGTGCGCGTCGACGTGCAGGCGGGCCTGGCCATGCTGGCCCCCATCTGGGGCTACGAGCCGCTGCTCGACATCGACGACGAGACCGCCCGCGAGAACCTCGCGCGCGCCTCGGTGATGGCGCTGTCCTACGTGGCGCAGTCGGCGCGCGGCATCTATCAGCCGGCCGTTCCGCAGCGCAAGATCGACGAGTGCACCACCGTCACCGAGCGGTTCATGACCCGCTGGAAGGGTGACCCGGACCCGCGCCACACCGAGGCCATCGACGCCTACTGGGTCTCGGCCGCCGAGCACGGCATGAACGCCTCCACCTTCACCGCCCGCGTCATCGCCTCCACCGGCGCCGACGTGGCAGCCTCGCTGTCCGGCGCGATCGGCGCCATGTCGGGCCCGCTGCACGGCGGCGCCCCGGCCCGCGTGCTGCCGATGATCGAGGCCGTCGAGCAGTCCGGTGACGCGCGCGCTCTGGTCAAGGGCATCCTGGACCGCAAAGAGAAGCTGATGGGCTTCGGTCACCGCGTGTACCGCGCCGAGGACCCGCGCGCCCGCGTGCTGCGCGCCACCGCCAAGCGCCTCGACGCCCCGCGCTACGAGGTCGCCGCCGCCTTGGAGCAGGCCGCCCTGGCCGAGCTGCGCGAGCGTCGTCCCGACCGCGCCATCGAGACCAACGTCGAGTTCTGGGCCGCGGTCATCCTCGATTTCGCCGAGGTCCCGGCCCACATGATGCCCGCCATGTTCACCTGCGGCCGCACCGCCGGCTGGTGCGCCCACATTCTCGAGCAGAAGCAGCTGGGCAAGCTCGTGCGCCCCGCCGCCATCTACACCGGCCCCGGCCCCCGCAAGCCGGAAGAGGTCGCCGGCTGGTCCACCATCGCCGGCTGACCCACCCCCACCCCGCTGATCGGGCGTCGACGGCCACTCGCACCGTCGACGCCCGATCGTTTGCTGTCCGGCCTCAGAACTTCCAATTCATCACTTGACGTGGTGTCACCGTGCTCAGGAACCGGACATGATCGACCGCGTTCACAATCTCCATGCCACGCGGCGTGAAGGAACCACCCAAGCCGACGGCGGGAACGCAGCCATACATCGTCGCGTCGGTCAGCCCGCCCAGCTTCTTACGCAGGCGCCCGAACAACGGCTTGCCATCGTCACCGTCCACATCCAGACTCCCGAAATCAGAGTCGAGGGCCGCGAGGATCTGGAGATCTATGTCCAACTCATCGCCCATATCTGCCGAGCGGTCTACAGGGATGACGAATCCATCTTTGGGGTTGATTGTCAAACTCTTACCAGTGTTCTTTCCCCACATGGTCATCGTTCCGAAGGCAGTGCGTTTGAAGGGAACCCACTCATCACGAAACGGAAGTCGCAGACCAGATATCCATTCATCGACTACAGGCTGCCATTCCTCCGGATTACACAACCAAAGCAAACCATCAGCATACCCGGAAAATCCCGCCGCCTTCCAAACGCCTTGCAGTAGCGTGGGGACAACCCCCGAATACCGATCGACTATGCGATCCTCTGCGGGCACTGTCGCATACGGGTTCCCCAGATTGACCAAGACCCGCTCTATCCGCAATTGACTCAAGGGTTTAGTCTCCATTCGACATTCATCAGTTCATGACCGCGTCCACTAGCTACCAGGTTTCGAGCATACATTTGTATTGCCAGATGATTTCGTCCCTTCCACTGGCTTCCGATGGATGAGTTCACACCAAGGTCACCAAGCCTCGGCAAACCGCTCGAATCCAGCCGTATAACGTCCGCACCGCCACCTATGATATCCGGTTCATGCAGCGCTGCCATGCCTTTCATTCTGTCTTTGACAATTTTCTCAGCATATTCGGTCGGACTAAGGCCGTTAAGCGCCGCAGGATTGAGTAGAGCAAGCCTCTGGGCATTTTCCTTTTCCGATTCAACTGCCAACTTTTCGTACTGCTTTCGCGCATTCTTTTGCGCGTTTCCGCCCCGGTGCGCCGTGTTGAGGTTGTTTACCACTTCTGCGGCTGTAAGATTATTCAATCCGTTGATCTGCCCCGTCAATTGATCGACCATCTCCAGCGGCTTCGCCCGGACGCCGGGGCTGACTCCATAGTGAAAGTCTAGTAGAAGAGGGTCGGAAGCACGAGGCCGGACCGGCCCAACATTGTTGTCCGGGTTACGAACTCGCCCGCTCCAGCGTGGACTCAACCCGGAGTGCGCCGGTGCTGAGCGCAGCGGCGACGAGGCGGAAAAGACCGATCCCGTCGTAGAAGTACGGCCGCCGACACCGACGCTGGCCGGGTACAGGCCTCCGGTCCACTCCAATTCACCGAGCGCCTGCGCGAACGATCGAATACGGTCCGGCAGCCGAACGAGGGCTGACTTCAAGTCGTCGAACCGACCGGGATTGAGGTATGGGGAGAACGGTGAGTACGACGGAACGGCCGGACGCGATGCGGCGGGTGGCGTTACCTCTCCGGCGCGATCCGGCAGCCTGGTCGACCGCGATTCGACCGGCATCTGTCCGTTCGGCGCTGCGCTCATCCTCGGCGCCGCCCCAGTTGGGTCCGGGTCATTCAGTCGAGACGCGGGTGAGGGTCCCGTCGTTCGGGGTGGCGCGCTGTATGGATTGGCTCGCTGCCGGTAGTTTTCGACAGCGTCGCCGAGTTGACGTTGCTGGGTAGTTCGACCGATTCGTGCCGCGTCGGCGGCGTTGTCTGCCGCAGCGAGGGCTTCCCAGGTTTTCGGAGCGATTCTGCGTAGACCGGCTTTGGCCGCCGCTCCGGTCAGGGTGCCGAGGCCAGGGACGATCGAGGCAGTGTTGATGCCGAGCTCGGCGGCTGCCCAGGCGATTTCCGCACCGCTGTAGTCGCCCCGGCCGTGGGCGGCGTCCCACAGGATGAGCGCCGGTCCCACGGTCACGCCGACCAAGACGTCGTTTAGTCCTTGTTTCAGGTCGTTCGCCGTGAGTTCGGTGCGGCTTGCTTCGAGTGCTTGTCTGCGGAGCTCGGCCGGGCTGTACATCGACGGTCGGGTGTTGCGCGGCGGGCTGAAGGGGTCGTCGGCGACGGTGATCTGCTGTTGGTCGGCTACCCAGGTAGCTACCGCCGGGTCCAGCCACGGGATCCCTGCTCGATTGAGCCGCTGGATCGCGGCGGATCGTTCCGCGATCTCCGTCTGGTTACGAGGGATGTGGTTGGCCCAAACCAGGTCGTTGAACTGCTCGCCCGGGGTGTACATGGCCGCAGCCAGTCGCGCGCGGGCGACGTCGTACGGCGTCGGGCCGTTCGGGCCGACCCAGACGAGTTGTCCGGCTTCGAAGGTCCGTAGATCGGCTTCGAGTTGCTGCTGGGAGTAGTCCGACCCGGTCCGGAAGATCGTCTGAGGGCTGGTGATCGACTGTGGCAGGACGCCGGGCTGAGCCAGCGGGACCGGCACGGTGCACTCCACGGTGGCCGCGACAACGGGGTCGTCGGTGATCTTTGTCGTCGTGACAGGGGACAAGGCTGGGGTGGTGACCGTTGTTTCGGTAACCATGACGCCATTCGAAGTGGTGGATATCTGCTGGATCGAGCTGTTTTCCGGCAAGGCGGTGGCCACTACGACGGGTAGTTGCGACCCGGGGGCAATCTGTGGATAGTTCGGCACTGTGGCCGGTTCCGTGGCGCCCGGGAGCACACCGAGTTGTTGTAGAGCCATAGGTGATGTGGGGACGGGTTCACTGTCGACCGGGGGCGTGTCGGGCGTCGTGACCGGCGGTGCGACCTCGGGTGTGGATGGCGCGGCCACCGGTGGCGGCGGTGTTGCGGTTTTGGGGACAGCAACCTTCGGCGCTGCGGACTTGTTCGCACCGCGGGCACCATCGGTGGGGGTATCGAGCGGGGCATCGATGGGGTCCGCGTGGATCGGTGATTGCCGCGCATCGTCGAACAGTCGGCGGCTGTTGTAGATCCGGCTCAGTTCGCGTGCGGCGGCCGCAGGCGAGGCCACCGAGACGTTGAACACCCGCGGCTCGCGGTCGTCGAGGGTGGATGTCTGCGTCGCCGCCGGGGTGAGCGAATCGCGCCAACTGATACCGCGAGTGGCCCACTTCGGGGCAGTCATCAGACAGCCCCGGTCTGGACAAGAGCTCGCCGCGGCGGACCAGTGGTAGCGAAATCATCAGGGGCGATGTTGTCCGTATCGAACACGGAATCTCCTGGGTACAGGCACGAAAAAGCCCCGGCCTACCGACCGGGGCTCTCTGTGAGACGTGTGGTTGAAGTCGCCTACGGAAGCGATGTACACGCCAGCACAGCGTGCTACAAGCTGGGTGCAAACCGATTCCGAGGAGACGCTCGGGATCGATTGCTGCGGTGGGCAGATTGATCACGTGAAGGGAACTGCCACCTGCGGTTGAAGCGCGCACGGACCTCAATGCCTGCGACTCACGACCGACAGTCGCTGTCAGACGAAATCTGTTGCACAGAACGCGAATTGGACGCAGCTTCGCCCGAGATCTCCATTGAAGCTCACTGAGCCGACCTGGTCAATAGTCGATCGTGATCACGCAGGTCAATTGGCAATTCGCACCAGAACTCGATCTCGTCCTCAACGAAGGACCTTGGTGCGTAAGCGATTCTGTTCGCTATGGCGACGACAGGCCAAGTGGACACATGCGACGCACGCCCGGCAACCGATCCCAATTACGCGCCGCCCGCCGTCGAGGTCTTCGACAATCTCTCGTACGCCGAGATCTACCAAGGCCATCCGCCAGCGCTATCCGGCGGCGCTCAGCAGCTCGGGCCAACGTTCCTGGCGCCCTCCACCGGGTTCGGCACGAGGCAGAGAAGGCGCACGGCGAGGTCAGGGCAGCTATCGCCGACAGCCGGCGCCGCGGCGCCGCCGTGGTCCGCCATCTCCCGGGAGCTGATTCCCGAACCCTCGTTTCGAACGACCCGATATGTCCGAATCCATTGCCGGGCAGTGGATTCTGACACACGGTATGGTCAGTTGGGCTCTGGCTGGATAACCGAAGGGTCGCTCGATGATGATTGATACCGGGAAAGCTCTGCAGAGGGCCGAATTCGAGCTCATGCGGCTCGTCAGCAACGCGTTGACCGGCCCGGTCCGCCTCCCCAACCCCTTTCGGCCCAGCCTGCGCGACCAGGTCGCGGGCAAGACGGTGCTGATCACCGGCGCGTCCAGCGGGATCGGGCGGGGGCTGGCCGCGCGCGTCGCCGAGGCGGGGGCGATCGCGGTCGTCACCGCGCGGCGGACGGCGGAGCTGGATCAGCTGGTCGCCGAGATCCGCGGCAAGGGCGGCAGCGCGTTCGCCATCACCTCGGACCTGTCGACGGCCGAGGGGATCGAGAAGCTGGCCGACGACATGCTCGTCGAATTCGGCGCACCGGACATCCTCGTCAACAACGCGGGCCGCTCGATCAGGCGGCCCCTGAACCGGTCCGCGGAACGGCTCCACGATTTCGAACGCACCATGCGCGTCAACTACTTCGGCGCGGTCGGGCTGATCCTCCGGCTGCTACCCGACATGCGCGAGAAGAAAGCCGCCCAGATCATCACCAGCTCGTCGGTCGGCACCCTCACCTACCCGCCGCAGTTCTCCGCCTATGTCGGCTCGAAGGCCGCCTTGGACGCGGTCATGCGCATCGCGGCGATCGAAACCCTCTCCGACGGAGTGGTTTTCACCAAGGTGCACCTACCGATGATCGACACGGCCATGGCCGCCCCCGAGGGCCTGCACGCCTACACCAAACTCCCCGTCGACACCGCGGTCGACATGATGGTCGACGGCATCATCCGCCGCCCCGACGACGTCCAGGACCTGCTCGGCATCGCCGGCGCCTGGCTGAATTTGCTCGCCCCCGGCCTGGTCAAACACGCGCTGCACGCCGTGCACCACAGGATGCCACCCCGCCCGGCTCCCGCCCCCCAGCACCGAACACAGCCCACCGCCCGCGCGCACCAACCGGCCGACTGAGGGTCCCGCTTACCCCCGTGAACACTTCCGACGGGGTGTCGACGGCCCCGAGCCGTCGACACCCGTTTCCGGCCCGCGAAGGGCGTAGCAATTCCGTAGTCCATGCGTAGCACCGCAGGATACGATGGATAAATGACTTCACCAGCCGAACTACCAGAGATCCCCCAACGGGAGCTGCGGAATGAGGCGAGCAGGGTACTGCGGGAAGTTCGCGGCGGGCAGTCCTACACCATCACCGTCGACGGGGCGCCTGTCGCCGACCTGATCCCGCACCGGCACCGGCACCGGCCGCGCCGTGTCGCCGTCCCGCGAGACGAGGTGCTGCGCGCGTTCGCCGACCTCGCTTCGCTGCGAGACACTTCGCTCGCCGACGCCGACAGCGCCATCGACGATTCGCTGTACGACCCTTACGATCGCGCGCACCGGCGAGGCGATTTCGCCGGGGAGGACCCTCGATGACCGTCGAGCCGTCACGGGGACTGGTCGACACGAATGTCGTCATCCTGTTCGACGAACTGGATCCGGCCGAATTGCCGGAGGAGATCGTCGTCAGCTCGATCACCATGGCGGAGTTGGCTTCCGGTCCGCATTACACCACCGATGCCGGCGAACGCGCAGTCCGCATCGAACGTCTGCAGAACGCCGAGGCACTGTTCGATCCCCTGCCGTTCGATACTCGCGCTGCCCGCCGCTTCGGCCACCTGATCGCCGCGGTACTCGCCACCGGGCGAAACCCCAAGCCGCGCCGCGTAGACCTGCTCATCGCCGCTATCGCCTCGACGCACCGGTTGCCGCTGTACACGGTGAATCCCAAGGATTTCGCCGGGCTCGAGGCCCTCGTCGACCTCCGTCCGGTCACCCACCCGGACGAGCGCTAGATCCGCACGCGAGGTCGCGGCAGCGGTCAGGTCAGCGTCGAGAAATCGATGGCGACGGAGGTTCCGCGGTCGACGGTGAAGAAGGCGGCGGTGAGGCGGGTGCCGAGTTCGATCTGGCCGACGGCGGCCAGGGGGACGGGTTGGATCAGGCGGACTCGCCAGGGGGTGGGTTCGTCCCAGGCGCGGAGTTCGAGGTCCAGGCGCAGGATCGGGTCGTCGCGGCCGGTGTAGTCGGCGGCGATCGGGGCGACGGCGAGGACGGTGGCCTCGGCGCGGCGGCCGTTGGCCAGGATCTTGGCGGCGGCGCTGCGGCCGGACTGCGGCACGTCGGGGACGTACAGGGCCACGCGGTCGCGGTCGCCGGGGTCGACCCGGCAGCCGACGGTGTCGCCGGGCTGCATCCATTCCAGGTCCTGGCTACGGACCCGCTGCCGCACCCGCGCGTCGTAGGCCAGTTCGCCGGGCAGCTGCACCCGCACCGCGAACCGGTAGCCGCCTTCGCCGCGGCGCGACCGCACCGACAGCACCGTCGCGGTGGCGGGCAAGCCCCTGATCAGCAGTTCCCGCCGGGAGCTCTCGGCCAGCAACCCCGGCCGCCGCCCGAAGGCCCAGACGAAACGGTCGAGCAGGGTCCGACCCGGGTCGGCCGCGGCGAGACTCATAGCAGAAGAGTAATGCGAATGTTTCGGCCGGAAGGGCGAATTCCCCGCACTCGGCCTCGGCGACACCACACAGCCGCGTTCCGCGAGGCTTGGGCACCCGCCCACTTCGGCGACGGCCGCAGCGGCGCCGAGCGGGTCGCCGCACAGCCCACTCCTGACCCCGCCCCGCGCCGTTCCCCTGAGGCTTGGGCACCCGCCCACTTCGGCGACGGCCGCAGCGGCGCCGAGCGCGCTGCCTCGCAGCCCGTTCCCGACCGAGCCCCTGCCGTCTCGCGAAGCTGGGCACCCGCCCACTTCGCCGACGGCCGTCCCCATGCCGAGTGGGCCGCCTCACAGCCCGTTCCCGACCCCGCCCCCGTGCGCGCCGGACCATCCGCGCACCACTAAACTCGCCCCCATGACCAGTGCGTTCCCGACCATTCCCGCCGACCTCAAGCCCGCCGACGGACGGTTCGGCTGCGGCCCGTCCAAGGTCCGCCCGGAGCAGCTGCAGTCCCTGGTGACTGTCGGCGCCTCCGTGTTCGGCACCTCGCATCGCCAGAAGCCGGTCAAGGACGTGGTGGCGCGGGTGCGCAACGGCCTGCGTGAGCTGTTCTCGCTGCCCGAGGGCTACGAGGTGGTGCTCGGCAACGGTGGCACCACCGCGTTCTGGGACGCCGCCGCCTTCGGCCTGATCCGCGAGCGCTCGCTGCACCTGACCAACGGCGAGTTCTCCTCGAAGTTCGCCTCGGTCGCCAAGGGCAACCCCTTCATCGGCGACCCGATCGTCGTCTCGGCGGAGCCGGGCAGCGCGCCCGAGCCCGTCTCGGACCCGAGCGTCGACCTCATCGGCTGGGCCCACAACGAGACCTCCACCGGTGTCTCCATCCCGGTGTCGCGTCCGGCCGGTTCGGAGAACGCCCTGATCGCCATCGACGCCACCTCGGGCGCGGGCGGTCTGCCGGTGAACATCGCCGACTCCGACGTGTACTACTTCGCGCCGCAGAAGTGCTTCGCCGCCGACGGTGGCCTGTGGATCGCGATCATGAGCCCGGCCGCACTGGCCCGCGTCGAGGAGATCAAGGCCTCGGGCCGCTGGACCCCGGAGTTCCTGTCGCTGCCGATCGCCATCGACAACTCCACCAAGGACCAGACCTACAACACCCCGGCGCTGGCCACTCTGCTGCTGTTCGCCGACCAGATCGAGTGGATGAACGCCAACGGCGGCCTGGACTGGACCGTGAAGCGCACCCTGGATTCTTCCTCGCGCCTGTACTCGTGGGCCGAGTCGAGCTCCTTCGCCACCCCGTACGTCACCGACCCGGCGCACCGCTCGCAGGTCGTGGGCACCATCGACTTCGACGACGCGGTCGACGCCGCCCAGGTCGCGAAGATCCTGCGGGCCAACGGCATCGTCGACACCGAGCCGTACCGGAAGCTGGGTCGTAACCAGCTGCGTGTCGGCATGTTCCCGGCGATCGATCCGGAAGACGTTTCGCAGCTGACCCGTTCGATCGACTGGGTCGTCGGCCAGCTCTGACACAATTCGGTCATCGGGCCGGTGCGCGGCGAACTATTTCCGGTTCGCGGCGCACCGGCCCTTTGCGTAGACGCGCCACGGATTCGCAATATTCGCATCACACGGGCGGTTCCAGCCCGGATAATTGATGTTGATCCATCACCAAAACGCCTGTACACGTGCGGGATTCGTGCGCTGAGCCGATCAGATTAGCGGTACCAGCCCGCTCGGTGCGCGATTTCGGTCGTGCGTGTCTGCTGCCGCGGGCAAGTAATGTGCACTACTGTCTAGGAAAGTGGGCGGTGTCGTAGCCGACGCGATAGGGAGGTAACGGTGCGTGAACTTCGAGTGATCGGGGTGACGCCCGACTCCACGCACATCGTGTGCAGTGACACCGAGTCCGGCACCAAGTTCCGGTTGCCCGCCGATGACAAGCTCCGCGCGGCGGCGCGCGGCGACCTCGCACGATTCGGCCAGATCGAGATCGAAACGGAGGCGTCCATGCGTCCTCGCGATATCCAGGCCCGCATTCGAGCCGGAGCGTCCGTCGAGCAGGTCACGGCGGAATCCGGCATGCCGGCGAGCAAAGTCGAACGTTTCGCCTATCCGGTGTTGCTGGAACGTGCCCGGGCCGCCGAACTGGCGCAGAAGGCGCATCCCGTTCGCCCCGACGGTCCGGCCGTGGAAACGCTGCACGAGATCGTCACCGCGGCCTTCGCCGAGCGCGGCCACACCATCGAACAGGCCGAATGGGACGCCTGGAAGGACGAGAAGGGATTCTGGGTCGCCCAATTGCAGTGGCGGCACGGACACTCCGAGATCGCGGCGCACTGGCGGTACCAGCCCGACGCGCACGGCGGCTCGGTCTCCCCGCTCGACGATCCGGCCAACGACCTGATCGACCCCGACTTCGGCCGTGCGCTGCGCGGCCTGGCCACCATCCTGCCCACCCCGGCGCAGCAGGCCGCGCCGGTCGTGGAACCGCCGACCCCGGTGGAGCCGCGGCCGCGTGAGCAGGTCGCGCCGACCGCGCGCCCGACGGCCCGGCCCGCCCAGCCCACCCTGGACGAGTACTACGAGCAGCGCGCCGTCGCCGCCGGTGGTGGCGCTGCCGCGATCCCGGCCGCGCCCGCGCCCGCGGCGCCGATCCCGGCCGTCCCGGCGACGCCGAGTCAGCCCGCGGCCAAGCAGGACACGGAGCCGGAGGCGACGCCGAAGGAAGCCGCGCCGGAGAAGCCCGCCGCGAAGCAGACGCGGGCCAAGCGGGGCAAGGCGCCCATGCCGTCCTGGGAAGACGTCCTGCTGGGCGTCCGCAGCTCCGGGCACTAGAGCGGCCGCCGCGCCGCGCGTCCGGCCGGGCCCGGGTACGAAGAGGCGCAGCGGCGGTCGCGGATCGGTCGACCGGCCCGATCCCGGTGCGTCACCCATGTTCTTGCGCGATCGGTTCGTGGGAGGTGGTTCGATTGCTGGCGGCGTCCACCCTGTGGTACTCCGATGTGGATGATCCGGCCGCCGTCCTGCGCGGTCGGCCCGAGCCCGACCCCGATGCCGCGGCGGCGCTGGCCGGACAGTTGTACGCCGACCACGACCTGCTGCCGATCATGATCGGCACGTTGAACGGGTGCGCGGCGCCGGATCGCGACGAGGTCTACATCGGGTGCTATCCGGGCCTGACGGTCGTGTGCACGGCCGAGGCGTCGCTGGTGCGGCCGACGCGGCTGCCGGATCTGCTGGTGCGGCCGCTGGCGTCGGAGCACACCTACCTGGTCTCGTTCGACACGCGCATCCACTGGGGCGCGTTCGCGCATTGGGAGCGCGGCGAGTTCCGCCGCTCGTTCAGTTCCACGCGCGTCGACATCCTGGAGAACGAGGGCCTGCCGATGGTCTGGGAGCGGCCCTTCTGGGCCGGTGCGCGTCCGGTGCCGTGGCACGAGGGCGCACCGGGACCCCAGACCCTGCCGTTCGACCCGCCCACGTTCGCCGACGCCGCCAACGACGCCTGGCTCGGCTTCGGCTACCGCGCCGCCGAACCCAGGCACCCCGGACCAGGCGATCTCGCTGTCTGCGGCTTCACCCTGTATCCGAAGGGCAAGGCGCCACGGCAGCACACGGTCCAGACGGCCAGCCCCGGCGCGGCCACCCGGCGCCGCCGCGGCTTGCTCGGTTGGCTGCGCGGCAGCGACCGGGTGCTGTGACTCAGCCCAGCTGATCGAACAGCACCGCCAGCCAGCCGAAGACGACCCCGAGCGCCGCACCGGCCAGCACCCACCGCACCACCGGCGTGAACCGCCAGCGCCACGCGGTGGGCGCCACGCCGACCGCCGCGACCACGTTCACCGCCACCGCGAGCAGGGGGTGCACCGCGGCCAGCGCGGCGCCGAACGCGTACACCGCCACGCCGCCGAGCCAGGCCACCAGCACCACCACCGTGAGCCCCGCCGCCCACGGCACCGAATCCGGTTGCGCGCGATAGGGACCGTCGGCCTCTTCTTCGTTCACGACGATCGCACCCGTTCGTAGAAGGCCATGGCCGCGGCCGTCGCGACATTGAGCGAATCGGTACCGGGCGACATCGGGATCCTGGCGCGCACATCGGTGGCGCGCATGGCCTCCTCGGTCAGGCCGGGCCCCTCGGCGCCGAGCAGCAGCGCGACGCGCTCGCCCGTCATCGCGGTGGCCAGGTTGACCGCGGCCGGGTTCGGGGTCAGCGCGATGATCTGGAAGCCGCGCTCGCGCAACGATTCCAGCCCACCCGGCCATTGCGGCAGCTGCGCGAACGGCACCCGCAGCACGTGTCCCATCGAGACCCGCACCGCCCGCCGGTAGAGCGGGTCGGCGCACCGGTCGCCGAACAGCACGGCGTCGGCGCCGAGGCCGGCGGCGTTGCGGAACATGGAGCCGAGATTCTCGTGATCGTTGACGCCTTCGAGCACCGCGACCGTGCGGGCGCCCGCGAGGGCCTCCTCGACCGACAGCGCGGCGGGCCGCGGCGCGACCGCGAGCACACCGCGATTGAGATGGAACCCCACCACCTCCGCCATCACTTCGGCGCTCGCCCGGTAGTAGGGGATGTCGCGGTCGGCCAGATCCTCGGCGAGTGCCTCGTAGCGCTTCGCCGTGCCGAGCAGCGCGCTGGGGGTGAACCGCGAGTCCAGCATCCGCTGCACGACCACCACGCCCTCGGCGATGACCAGGCCCTTGCGGCCGGGCAGGTCGGGCCTGCGGTCGGCGGCGGACAGGTCACGGAAGTCGTCGACGCGCGGGTCGGCGGGGTCGTCGATGTCGATCACTTCGGCCACCGCACAATCCTGGCATGATGGATGCATGAAGCTCGTACAGTTGATCTTGAACATCCTGTGGGTGGTGCTGTGCGGATTCTGGATGGCACTCGGTTACCTGCTCGCCGCCCTGATCTGCTTCATCCTGATCATCACCATCCCGTTCGGCGTCGCCTCGCTGCGCCTGGCCGGATACGTGCTGTGGCCGTTCGGCCGCACCGTGGTGGACAAGCCGAGCGCGGGCGCGGGATCGCTGATCGGGAACGTCATCTGGTTCATCTTCGCGGGTTGGTGGCTCGCCATCGGCCATATCGCCACAAGTCTCGCGCTGGCGGTGACGATCATCGGCCTGCCGTTCGCCTGGGCGAACCTCAAGCTGGTGCCGCTGTCACTGTTCCCGCTCGGCCACGAGGTGGTCGACAAGGACGCTGTGACCAGCTGATCACTCCGATTCGGCGACGATCTGGTTCATGATCGCGACCGCCTGGTCGAGGATCTCGATCTGCTCCGGGGTCAGGCTGGCCAGCCGCTCGGTCATCCACGCCTCGCGGGCGTGGGTCTCGTCGGCGATCAGCGCGCGGCCCGCCGGCGAGAGCGAGACGATGATCTGCCTGCCGTCGGTCGGATGCGGGCGCCGCTGCACCAGGTCCAGGTCCGACAGCGAGGCGATGACGCGGGTCATCGACGGCGGCTGCACCCGTTCCTTGCCCGCGAGCACCCCCGGCGTCATCGCGCCATCGCGCGCCAGCGTCGCGAGTGCCGACAGCTGGGTCAGCGAGATCTGCGCATCGGCACGGCGGCCGCGCAGGTGTCGCGTGAGCCGTACGACGGCCAGTGAGAGGTCACCGGCCAGGGCACGGACGTCGGATGGCGTTGTCACAGTGCAGAACTCTACGGTACGTCCGCGCACCCTGACGGGTTTCAGGTCGGTACTGTTTGGGTATGGATATCGGCCGCGTCGGAACATCGATCCCTGAGCTGCCTCGCGGGCTGGTCGATCCGCGCCCGGTGGTGGTGGCCGGTTTCGTCGCGTGGCTCGTCGCCGCGGTGCTGGCGTGGGTGAATCCGGCCTGGTCAGAGGCTAGACCAGTGTGCGCGATGGGGCTGGTGGTCGGCGCACTCGGCGTGTCGATCTGGCTGGCGCAGCGGCGTTCGGCCCGGCGCGGCGACAAGGGCGCGCAGGTCGGTCTGCCCACCGACTAACCGGTCACCTCGAACTCGGCGCTGGTCCCACTGACCGGACGCAGCGTGCCGTCGGCACCGAGGACGTCCACGTAGTGCACGAAGCGGTGCGTTCCCCTTGCCCCCGCCGGGACGTCCCAGGTGAAGCGCGCGATCGAGACGGCCTCGCCCTCCTTGCGCCAGTGGAACCGCACGTCCCACTCCCCCTCGTTGGCCACGCGCACCCAGTCGGCGCCGCTGCGGCGCTGCACCTCGAGGAAGGTGTCACCGCGGCGGGGATTGTGCTTGGGATGGGCCGAGACGAACTCGACCGCCACCCGCGTCCCCGCGTCGCACCGGGCGGGCGGCTGCGCGAGCACGTCACCGAAGGCGCGTCCGGGCGGCGTCGCGTCGGGTCCCGGCGTCGTGGCGAGGTTCGGTTGCAGCGCGGAGACATCGCGCGGCGCCGGGCCGCGGCCGATCGCGCCGCCCGCCACGAATGCCGCGGCCAGCCTGCTGAATTCCTGCTGGTACGCGCCGAGCGTGTAGCGGCCGAACAGGGTCGAGGCGCCCTCGTACTGCTGGGCGTCGTACTCCTCCGGCGTGGTGACGTACTCGTGGTAGGCGTTCGCGTAGCCCTGCAGCAGCACCTGTTCCACGTCGACACCGAGCACCTGCGCCACCGCGCGGCGCACCCGCAGGCCCGCCACGATCGTGAACTCCGCGCCCGCGGCCGCCAGATAGAGCTCCCCGATCCGGACCAGCTGGATCGGCACCACGTTCGGCACCCACGGCACCGGCGGCAGCAGCCCGAGCGGCACCGCGACCGCCTTGGGTGCCTGGGCGTCGGCCAGCCAGGCGGGGTGCGGATGGTCGATGCCGCCGAGGTACTCGACGAGCGGGTTGCGCACGCCCTCGGGGATCGGGCCGCCGGGCAGGCCGGGCCCGTCCTCGACGCTGCCCGCCGCCAGGGAGACGCCCGCCGCGGCGGGAGCGGTGCGCCGTGGGGCGCCGTCGGGGGTGAAGCGGCCGTCGACGGTGATGTCGGCGAGGTCGATGTAGCACAGCAGCGCGTCGACCGCGCCCGACATCGATACCGCCTGCGCGGCGGCCGCTTTCGAGGCCGCGTACTGACGTTCGCCGATGATCCTGGTGTTCTCGAACTCGTCGGTGGTCGGGCCGTCACCGGGCGCGAGGTTGAGATTGGGCGACATGTCGCCCGCGTTGGTCTGCGCGAACGCGGCGAGGTAGGACGGCTTGCCGTCCAGGTGCCGCACGCCGTGCTCGAGCTGCTCGGCGGCATAGCTGGCGTAGCCCTTGTTGTCCGAGCTGATCAGGCTGTTCGCGTTCGTCATCGAGGTGTTGTGGGTGGCGAACCAGGTGAGCGCGCCGACCTCGCGACCCGCCCTGGTGAACACCAGGGTCGTCACCGCCGGGTCGATCGCGTCGGGGAACAGCGCCCGCTCGGCCGCGGGATTGCGGTCGAAGGCGACGCGGGAGCGGTTCACGCTGGCGTCGCGCAGGGTCGATCGCCCGAGCGCGACGGTGCCCGGCGCGTAATCGGCGTCGGCCGCGGCGATCGCCTCGACGATGCCGTTCACCTCCGCGTCGTAGACCTGCTGCTGAAATCCCAGGGTCGCCAGCGTGTAGGCGTAGTCGTGCGCGGAACCACCACAACTGGCATGGGTGTGCGTGGAGGTGAGGACGACATTTCGCTCGGTATAGCGGTCACCGAATCGCCGCGCGAGCGCGTCGAGTACACCGTGGTGCACCGAGCCGAACACCGCGCCGTTCTCCACCGCCACATACGCGATCCGATTTCCCCCCGACCCGATCACGAAGGCGCGTGCGCGCGGCCGCAGATGAATTCCCGCGGTGGCCTGATCGAGTTGCGAGTAGCCCATCATGCCGCATTCCGCGGCGGGCCCGGTGAGATCGGCGATGCCGAGCCCGAATTCGAATCCGCCCGGATTCGCGCGCGCGGCCCGGCCACCGCCGGGCAGGGTGGCGGCGACGGGCACAGCGGCCATACCCAGCGCCGAGGCGGCCAGGACGGTACGGCGGGACACGGACATCAGACGACTCCTTCGCGACTTCCGGTTCGGAGACAACCACATCAACTGGTCACATGTCCAGCATTTCTGGCGGATCGGCGAATTGACTGTTTGCCATGCGAGCGCTTAACTCGCACACGTGTCCTCCCGATTGAGCGTCGAAGAACGACGAGCCCACCTGATCGAGGCAGCGATCGGTCTCGCCGAGAAAAAGGGCGTGGCGGGCGTGACCACGCGCGATGTCGCGCAAGCGGCCGGCGTCTCGCTCGGTGTGGTGCATTACTGTTTCGAAAACAAGGACGCGCTGATGACCGAGCTGGTCAAAGCGTTGTCCATGGAATTGCGCGATTCCGTCGATGCCGAGGATTCGATCTGGGCCGACGCCGGAACCGGAAAAGAAGCGCTTCACAAATTGGTGCGCGGCGGACTCGAACTGATGTGGCGCAACATCGAAGCCACCCCCGAACGCCAGCTGCTCACCTACGAGACCACCACCTACGCGCTGCGTGAGGGTGAGTCGACCCCGGCCAAGATCGCCATCGCGCGCGAGCAGTACACGTTCAACGACAGCACCGTCGCCGATGTCATCGACCACTGCCGGGAGGCGACCGGAACGCGGTGGAACACGCCGGTCTCCGAGCTGAGCCGGTTCATCCTCAGCGTCATCGACGGGATCGTGCTGCGCTGGCTGGTCGACGACGACAGCGAGTCCGTGCAGAAGCAGCTCGACCTGCTGGCCGAGATGGTCGTCGCGCACGCCAGTTAGGCGCGCGGCACCTGCACGTGTGTCGCGTCGTCGGTGAGCCACCACGGGACGGTGACAGTACCCGTCACCGCGCCGCGCAGGTGGATTTCCAGCGTGTCGTGCAAGACCAGCGCGCCGGTGGCGTCGGCCGGTGACCACAGCTGCCGCAGCACCACGCCCAACGGGCTGGCCGCCCAGGTGGTTCGGGTGCCCGCGCCGAGGACCTCGGCGGTGATCTCCTCCGACACCAGAGACAGATCCAGCAGCGTCGCCAGCGATTCCGCGTGGGCGGTGTCGCCGGCCACGAGACGGTTCGCGGGGACCACCAGGCCGAAGCAGGGCTGGTCGAGGACCAGCGCGGTGCCCGCGTCGACGACGGTGCCGTCCAGTGCCCTGACCTGCTCGGGCAGATCCAGGTCGCGTGGGTCGAGCGCGCCGGTGGCGACGGCCGCGGCCAGGCGGGCGTGGGTGCGCGCGACGACTTCGGGCGCAGGGGTTTTCGCCGGGTCGGCCAGCGCGTCGAGGAGTTCCTCGGCCAGCTCGGCCGACATGATGTCGGGACGGACGAGCAAGGGTCGCAGGGCGTCGAGATCGCGGGCGTCGAAGCCGGTGATCGCCGGGAGCAGTCCGGTGAATTCGTCGTCGTCGGGGTGCCGGAGGCGGCCGAGGGCGACGCCGTCGATGTGCGCGTGCCGGTGCAGCCACCAGGCCGTGTAGCCGTCGCGGTCGGCGAGCAGGGCGCGGGTGCGCGGGACGGCGAGCAGGTGACCTAGCGCGGTGGGCCAGCGGTTTTCGTCGACCAGGTCGAGATCGCGCACGGCCGACAGGTCGCGGGGGTCCTCGGAAAGGCTTTCCCACCAGGCGGGCTCGTCGTCGAGATCGTGGTCGGGGCCGACGGGATCCGGGTCGGTGACGACGCCGAAATCCCAGCCGACGCCGATCGCGCGCAGGGCCTCGGCGCCGTACTCCTCGACCACCGAATCAGCGACGGTGCCGAACGGCGAATCCGGCTCTAGCACGTCCCCCAGCGGCGCGCCGGGCAGCAGCAGCTCGTCGGCGGGACGCAGTTCGCCGGTGTCGTCGGGTAGTTCGAGCAGGCCGAGCCAGGTGGGGAGCGAGTCGGCGGGCGCGAACGGGGCGAGGCGCAGGACGGCCTGCACGGTGTCCGGGTCGGCCGGATCGTGCTCGAGCAGGTCACGCAGGCCGGGATCGGTGAGCAGGTCCTCGGCGGCGGCGCTGCGGGCGCCCAGGCGCGACAGCAGCGCGTGCGTGGCGTCGGGATGGACCAGCCGGGCCCAGTGCACCGGCACCGCGACGGTGAGCTGGTCGTCCAGGACGACGGTGCGCGGCCCGGTGACGAGCCTGCCGTCGGCCAGCGGCACGGCCAGCGCGCCGAACTCCTCGGCGGTCCTGGTGTCGACGACGAACGGCTCCACCGCCGCGTAGAACCGCCGCCACCAGGCCGGTTCGCGCTCGAGGCCGCTGGACAGGTCGGCCAGGGCTGCGGGGCCGAGGCGGTGCACGTCGAGGACCGAGAGCTTCTCCTGCGCGGCGCGATCGGAGAGTTCGGGGATCACCAGCGGGCCGGTGAATTCGACCAGGACGGCGGCCAGTTCCGGGGTGAGGTCGGGGAACACGCTCGCGCGGGTGGGGATGCTGTCCGATGCGGTCGGTCTCGCCGGCAAGTCGCCGTCCGGCCACGTCTCGCTCGATGCCACTCGTTCAGCCGACCGTGAGGTCGCTTCGGTCCTCTGCGCCGCAGCGGTGACGCCACCGGCGGGCGGTTGCCCGTGGGCCGTCGTAGGCTGGTCGACCGTCCCGTCGACGTACTGAACGCGGGCCGACCCGCGATGGTCAGCCCCGCTGTCCGAGGAGCCGGGCGCGTCATCCGCACGACCTGGCGCGGTGGCGTACGTGTCGTCCTGCGGTGCCGACTCGCCGGTGAGCCATGCGGCGGCGGCCTCGGGTACCTGTGCGGAGTTGTCCACAGGTGTGACGGGGCAGGTGGGGAGCCAGGCGTGCGTGCGGAGTTCGGTGGTGACGGCTTCGCGGAGCAGGGCGTCGGCCTCGCTGCGGGCGAAACCCGGGGTGGGGACGAGGACGAGGCGGTCGCGGGGCGGCAGCGCGCGGGCGAAATCGGCGTAGCCCGTGGCGATCTCGGTGAGGCGGGCGCCGGGGAGCAGGCGGCGGCGATCGGGTTGCATGGGGATGTCGGCCACCAGGATCGCCGGGAGCGAGAGCTCCTCGTCGGAGCGGGTGGGGGCGCGCAGGACATCGGGGGCGGCGGCGACGGGCCGGCCGTGGCGCACGGGCAGCAGCCAGCGGGCCCGGGCGGTGCGGTACTGCCACCACCGGCGGTGCTCGCCGCCGGGCAGGGTGACGGCGAGCTCGGTGAGGCCGTCCGCCAGCCCGGTGACCGCGCTGGTGAATTCGTCGGCGCCGATGCGGATGCGGTGCAGGGCGGGCAGTTCCAGGAGCAGCTCCGGCGCTTCGGCGCGCATCGCGGCGAGCAGGGCGTCACCGTCGATGTCGGGGCGCAGGTGCACGACGACCTCGGTGTCGGCCCCGGCGACCGGGGTGGTCGGCACCGGCCAGGCCAGGCGCAGGACCGGCGGCGCGATGGTCGCCAGGTCGTCGGGTATCTCGATCCCGGTGTCGTGCAGCGCGTTCAGCGTCGCGACGCGGGAGAAGCGGATGGACCCGGTCGTCGACCGGACCTCGATCTCGTCGCCGATCGACCGCACCGCCGTGAACCCGACGCCGAACCGCCCGACCAGCTCCGTGTCGGCCTTGCCGGAGGCACGCAGTGCGGTGAGCGCATGCACACCCGAAACATCCAGCGGCACACCGGTATTCGCGACATGCAGCCGCCCGTCGACCAGCCGCACACTCAGCTCACCCGCGACCCCCGACTTCGCGGCCGCGTCGGCGGCGTTCTGCGCGAGCTCGGTGAGCACCCGATCCCGATACCCCGCGGCGACCAGATCCGCCTCGCTGGCGGAGTCCTCACGCAGCCGAGTGGGCGAATCCCGCCAGGCGGCGAGCACTCCGGCCCGCAGCTCCGCCGTACCGAAGGGATCCGCCGAACCGTTCAGCGCGCCACCGACGATCCACGCTCGTCCACGGCGTCGTGCGCGCCGGCATCCGCATCGGCCGACGTGGCCGCACCGGCATCGCGGTCAGCGGTTGCCGCGTCATCGACACTGGACGTGGCCGTGTCAGCAGCGCTGTCATCGGCTGCCGCGTCATCGTCACTGGGTGTGGCCGCATCAGCAGCGCCGGCATCGCGGTCAGCGGTCGCCGCGAGATCGTCACCGGACGTTGCCGCATCAGCAGCGGGTGCCGGGGTATGCGTCGGCGCATCGTCTTCGGTCGCAGCATCAGCCGCAGCCGGAGAGGCGAGCGGGGCCGCAGCGCCCGGCGCCGGGGTGTCGACCGTTGCCGTGTCGCCATTCGTCTCGGCAACTGCTGTGGGCGAGGTGGATTCGTTCGCCGGGGCTGCGGTGGCGGTCGGCGCCACGTCGTTCGCCGAGCCGGCGTCGGTCGCCGGTGCCTCGGTGGTCGTCGGCGCCTCGGCTCCGGGCGTCGCGGATTCCGCGGCGATGACCTCGGCGGCGGATTCCGGCTGCGCGCCTTCGGCGAGAGCGGCGCGATCGGTGGCAGCCGCCTCGACCGCCGCGGCCTCGGCGGTCTCCTGGGCATCGTTGGCAGCCGTCGCCTCGGCGGCAACGGAAGCC
This sequence comes from Nocardia neocaledoniensis, assembly GCF_003182135.1. Taxonomy (GTDB): domain Bacteria; phylum Actinomycetota; class Actinomycetes; order Mycobacteriales; family Mycobacteriaceae; genus Nocardia; species Nocardia neocaledoniensis. The sequence continues at coordinate 598,902 of NZ_QGTL01000003.1, forward strand.
TCGGCGGTCTCCTGGGTGTTGGTGAGCTCTCCGGATTCCCGCGCGGCGATCTCGCCGACATCCACGACTTCGGCTGCACCGGCCGCCTCGGCAGCACCACCGGTCGCGGCGGCGGCAGTCGCCTCGCCAGCACCGGTGACCTCAGCGGCAGCAGTCACCTCGCCGACAGGGGTCGCCTCGGCGACATCGGGGGTGGCGGCGGGCTCGGCCGCTTCTCCGGTGACCGCACCGGCACCGTTCTCGGCCGAACCGTTGCCCTCGGCGGAGGATTCCGTGCGGGTGATCTCGACGTAGTCGACGGCGTGGTCGTCGAAGGCCTCGTAGCGAGGTGAGCCGTTGCCGCTGGGGGCGACGACGTCGGAGTGCGCGCCGCAGCCGTATTCGACATGGACGACGTGGCCGTCGGCGCCCATGGCGTTGCCGCAGACACCGAAGCAGTCGCGCAGGGCGCCGGCCAGCGGGAGGTAGAAGCCGCACAGGCCGCAGGTGGAGGGGGCGGCCTTCGCCATCTCCGTGTCCGGCCCGAATTCGGCATACCAACGCTCGGCGGCCTCGGCACGGCCTTCGAGGCTCAGCACCTGGGTGCGGCCGAGGCCGACCTCGCGGGCCACCTCGTCGACCACCGGGTCGCCGGTGGCGACATAGCCGGGGACCAGGCGCGGATCGTCGGCGGGCGGGGCGAGCAGATCGCCGGGGCCGAGGTCGCCGGGACGCACCCGCTGCTCCCACGGAACGAAGTCGGGCGCGATCAGCGCGTCGGGTCCCGGGAGCAGCGCCGACTCGCTGACCGTGGCATATGTGGCTTCCGGCGGCGCCGCGACCACGACGGCCCACTGCCAGCCGCGATAGCCGGCCAGGGTCGCCTCGAACCGGTGGGTGGCCGCCGTCTCGTCCTCGGCGGTCACCCCCAGGTGGACTCCTACCCCGTCGGGTTCCAACTCGACGAGCGCACGACGTGCGACTTCGGCCGCATCGGCCAGAACAGGACGCACGCCGGACTCCGAAACAGATACTGCGCTCACGGCATACATTTTGCCGTATGAAGCGCAATCGCAGTTCGTTGGCTGTCGGAGTGCTGGTCAGCCTGCTCGGCGCGAGCGCCTGCGGCGGTTCGGTGGAGGGTGGACCGCCGCGGCTGCGCGTCGAGGTGATCGGCTCGTCACCGCACGATCCGCTGGCGTTCACGCAGGGCCTCGAGGTGGTCGACGGTATCCGCTACGAGAGCACCGGCATGTGGGGCGTGTCGACCGCCCGGACCGCCGACCAGGCCACGGGCGTCGAGACCGCGCGCGTCGAGCTGCCGAAGGAGATGTTCGGCGAGGGCATGACCAGGGCGGGCGACACCGTCTGGCAGATCACCTGGAAGGACGGCGTCGCCATCGCGCGCGACCCGGTGACGCTCGCCGAGACCCGCCGCGCGGAGTACGAGGGCGAGGGCTGGGGCCTGTGCGCGCAGGCCGACCGGCTGATCATGAGCGACGGCACCGCCACGCTCACCTTCCGCGATCCGGTGACCTTCGCCGAGACCGGCTCGGTGACGCTGTCCGGCCACGACTCGCCCAGGCCCAACGAGCTCGACTGCGCCCCCGACGGCACCGTGTACGCCAACAACTACCCCACCGACGAGATCCTGCGGATCGATCCGGCGACCGGCCGGGTGCTCGCGGTGATCGAGGCGGGCGGGCTGCTGGCGCCGTCCGAACGCGCGGGGACCGATGTCCTCAACGGCATCGCGCACCTGCCCGGCACCGACCGATTCCTGATCACCGGCAAGTACTGGCCGCGTCTGTTCGAGGTGCGGTTCGTCCCGAAATAGGCCGATGTGGCGAACACAGCGACGCCGCGAGTGAACGCCGAGACCGCGCGTACGACAGAATTGGACTCGTGACTACGCCCCGCGATCCCTCCGGTCCCGACCGTGGTCGCCGGGGCGGCAATCCCGCGGACACGCCGCCCGACCGTCATCCGGGCTTCGGGCACTATCCGCCGCGTGCGAGCCAGGAACCGCCGCGGCCGCGCAAGGTCTTCCCCCGTCCCGATGCGCCGGACCAGCCGACGGCCAGGTCGCGGGTGTTCCGCCGCGGCCGCACGGACGAACCGCCGACCACCCCCGTCCGCAAACCGGCTGGTCCGCCGCCGCGTCCGGCCCCGCCGGTGAACGGCCCGGCGGCCACCCGCCCGCTCCCCCTCGACGACGAACCCGACCAGGTCAAGCAGCGGATTCCGCGCAAGCTGACGGTCACCCGGGTCGCCGCGATGCGCAGCAGGGAGCTCACCGAGCGCGGTTTCGCGACCTTCCAGCGCGCCGCCAAGGCCGACGGCGCCGACCAGTCCGGCCTGACCGCGCTCACCTACGCCACGATGGCCAACTTCGCGCTCGACGCCGCGATCGCCGTCTCGCTGGCCAACACCCTGTTCTTCGCCAGCGCCACCGCCGAGTCCAAGACCAAGGTGGCGCTGTACCTGCTCATCACGATCGCCCCGTTCGCGGTGATCGCGCCGCTGATCGGCCCGATGCTCGACCGGTTGCAGCGCGGCCGCCGGATGGCTCTGGCCACCACCTTCGCGCTGCGCGCGATCTTCGCGGTGCTGTTGATCTTCAACATCGACACCTGGGGCCTGTATCCGCTGGCCCTGTGCATGATGGTCGGCTCGAAATCCTTCGCGGTGCTCAAGAGCGCGGTGACCCCGCGTGTGCTCCCGCCCGACATCGATCTCGTGCGCACCAACTCCCGGTTGACCGTGTTCGGCCTGGTCGGCGGCACCATCGGCGCGGGCGCGCTGGCCGCGCTGGCCGCGCTGATCGCCGGTTCCACCGGCGCGCTCGTCTTCGCCACCGGCATCGCGGTGGCCGGTGCCTATCTGAGCCTGCGCATCCCGTCGTGGGTGGAGGTGACCGAGGGCGAGGTGCCCGCGACTCTCACCTATCACGGCCCGGACGCGCGCACCGAGGTGCTCGAGCCGGGGCAGGAGTCCTCGGTGCCGGCCAAGAAGCGGCGTCAACCGCTGGGCCGGGCGGTGGTGACGGGCCTGTGGGGCAACAGCGCCATCCGGGTGCTCACCGGCTTCCTGACCTTCTATATCGCCTTCGTCGCCAAGGGTTCCGGCGGCAGCCCCACCGAACAGGCCGCGATGCTCGGCGTGGTCGGCGCGGCGGCCGGTCTCGGCAACTTCGGCGGCAACGCGACCGGGGCCAGGCTGCAGCTGGGCAGGCCCTCGCTGGTGGTGCTCGGCTGCACGGCCGCCTGCGCGGGCGTCGCGGTGTTCGCGATGTTCACCGGCAATCTGTTCGGCGCCGCGTTCGCGACCCTGGTCGCCTCGGCGGCGAGCGCGCTGGCGAAGGTCTCGCTGGACGCGGCGATCCAGGACGATTTGCCGCCGGAGTCGATCGCGTCGGGTTTCGGCAGGTCGGAGACGGTGTTGCAGCTGAGCTGGGTGGTCGGCGGCGCGGCCGGTGTGCTGCTGCCGATCGAGTTCTGGAAGGGTTTCGCGGTGATCAGCGTGGTCCTGGTGGCCGGACTGATCCAGACCTTCGTCAGCTACACCGGGCACTCGCTGCTGCCGGGCCTCGGCGGTAACCGGCCCCAGCACGCCGAGCAGGAAGTGCCCACACATCCGAGAGGGACAGGAGACCCCAGCTGGTGAGCAAGCTCAACGCACGAACGGTGATCGCGCTGGTCGCGGTGGGCCTGGTGGCCGTGGTCGGCGTGACGGCGGCGATCGTCGCCTACGCGGTGTCGAAGGCGCCCGATTCGGCCCCGGTGGTCACCGTGTACGGCGGCGGCGAGACGGTCGAGGCCGAGCCCTTCGGCTACTGCAACCTGGCCACGGGCGCCTGCGAGAACTTCGAGCACACCTACTACCTGCTCGTCCCCTCGGGCGATCCGGTCCAGGTGTCGCTGCCGAGCGCGATCGCCGAGGCGCCGTGGGTGGTGCTGCAGCGCTTCGAGCGCCCCAGCGGCGAGCGCGAGGACCGGGTCATGAGCTGGCTGGACTTCCCCGAGGGGGTCCGCGCCCTGAGCATCGACACCCAGCCCGCCCCGGACCTGCGCCTCATCGGTTTCGAGGTGCAGCTGCCGATGATCTACACCGATCCGGCGACCGGCCAGGAGACCACCGGCGTCCACGGCGCCTGGTCGATCGGCACACCGGCACCCTGAAACGGGCCTGACCGCTGGAACTCAGCCCCGACGACCCGACCTCGAGGAGGGTCCGCCGCGCAGCGGCGGTCGCGGCCCGTCCCGTGGGGGCCGCGACCTCGAGCGCACCAGCGCTCCGACAACTCAGTGATCGAGTTCGCGGGCGACCGCGCGGACGACCTCGGAAATCCGCTGGGAGAGCTTGCGGTCCGGGTACTTGCCGCGGCGCAGGTCCGGCTGGACCTTCGTCTCGAGCAGCGTGATCATGTCCTCGACGAGACCGTGCAGCTCGTCGGGCGACTTGCGCGGGCCCGCGTCCTTGCGGGTGGGCTGTTGGGCCTGGTTGCCGCGCACCGTCGGCGGCGCCTCGAGCAGCTTGAGGCTCAGCGCCTGCGGGCCACGACGACCGGCGGCCATGCCGAATTCGACGCGCTGTCCGGGCTTGAGCCCCTCGACGCCTTCGGGCAGCGCGGAGGAACGGACGTAGACGTCCTCGCCCTCGTCTTGGGAAAGGAAGCCGAAGCCCTTTTCGACGTCGTACCACTTCACCCGGCCGGTCGGCACTGCGCTCACCCGTTCATCATTCGACACCCGAACCCTTGTGGTCCGGGCTAGTTCTGCGTTGTCGCGAAAAGAACGCGCCCCACAGCAAGGCAGGACGCGATGTGCCCAGAGTCTACCCCGGTGGCCATACCGCGAGCACATCAGTTTTACGGTGCACCGGTGACGAACTCTTCCCCTGACCGCCCGCGGCGGCCGAGCGATCTGCTGCTGCGACTGGCCGTGGCGCTGTTCGGGATCGGGATCCTCGCGGTGGTCGCGATCTTCCTGACGCCGATCGTCTCCGATACCGAACCCGGCCTCGCGCTGTATCTGCTCGCGCTGCTCGCTCCGGTGGGGTTCCTGCTCGGGCTGATCTTCGCGCTGTGGTCGGGCCGTCGCGCGCGTTGACGCGTCAACCGGTTACCCGCCCCGGTCGTTACCCAGACGCACATGTGATCCTCATCACATCACGGGGAGGTCACGAAGTGTGTGTGCAACCGTCGCGCACATAAACCATGGCGACTACCTGCGCGGACACCTCGGGGATCACCCTGAGACCACCCCGAGACCACCCTGTACACGCCGGTTACCAAATAGTGACTTTCCCCGCTGTCCGTCGTACCGTTTCTCTCAGCCGGGGCAACCCCCGGAACCACCGGCCCGCCGCACCGAACCTCACCCCGCGGGTACCGGACCCCGATTGGAATCAGGGGTGAGGGCGGACCGGGAGACCTCTCAGTCCGGACCACATGCAGGTGCGCACGAGAGGAAGAAACCCGATATGAGTGGACGCCACCGCAAGCCGACTTCCACCGGCCGCACTGTCGCCAAGGTCGCCGTCACCGGCGCCATCATCGGCACCGCCAGTGCAGCTTTCGCAGGAAACGCCAGCGCGGCCCCCGACTCCGACTGGGATCGCCTCGCGCAGTGTGAAGCCGGCGGCAACTGGGGCATCAACACCGGCAACGGTTACCAGGGCGGCCTGCAGTTCTCGCCGTCGACCTGGAACGCCCACGGTGGTGGCGAGTACGCCGCCACGGCAAACCAGGCCACCCGCGAGGAGCAGATCGCGGTCGCCGAGAAGGTGCTCGCCTCGCAGGGCTGGGGCGCATGGCCCTCCTGCTCGGCCAAGCTGGGCCTGAGCAGCGGTCCGACCGAGCGCGCCGTCCCCTCCTCGCCGAGCTGGGTCCCGCAGGTCAACGTCCCGCAGGTGCAGGCCGACCCGAGCCAGGAAGTCTTCCAGGCCGTCGACCGCGCCCTCGCCGTCGTGCAGCAGCAGGGTGTCGCCGTGCCGCAGCAGGCGCTCGATTTCTTCAACTCGGCCAAGGGCACTCAGCTCGACCCGGCCGTCATCAACTTCTTCGAGGCGAACAAGGGCCTGCTGCCCTCCTGAACGCCCCACGCACACAACAAGAGCCCGCATCCTCGAGGATGCGGGCTCTTGTCTTTCCCGTCCGTATTACACCCGGTTGATGACAGTCTGCGGGTGGACGTACGGCAGCTCGGTGGCCGGGACGGGAAACACGGTCTCCTCGCCGAACGGCGAGAGGTTACCGGCGCGGGTCGCCGACAGTTCGGTCACGGCGTGCTCGCCGTCGGCCACCTGCGGCCAGCCATTGTCGACGTAGGGTTTCTTCGATTTGTTCACCACGGGCTCATTCTGGCATACGCATCCGCGCTGAACAGCGGCTGGCGCACTCCGGTCGGTCCGGTTCGAGGCGGCCGCGAACTGTAGGCTGGATCGGATGATCGCGACCGACTCCCTCGCCGATTGGCTCGGTGCGCGCACCGATGCCCAGCTGGTGAAACTGCTGCAGTTGCGGCCCGATCTGGCGGTGCCGCTGCCCGCGTCGATGTCGGTGCTCGCGGTGCGCGCCCAGCAGCGGGCCTCGGTGCTGCGCGCCGCCGACGATCTGGACACGCTGGAGTTCGCGATCATCGAGGCGCTCACGGCCAACGAGGACGCCCGCACGATCGGCACCGAGCACAAGCCGCTGACCCGCACCACCTTGCACGCGCTGCTGAAGGACCGCGTCACCAAGACCGCGTTCACCGCCGCGCTCACCCGCCTGCTCGACCGCGCGCTGGTCTGGCAGCTCGGCGACGACCTGCACCTCACCCCGAGCGCCGCCGAGGCCCTCCCCTGGCCGCTGGGCGCCACCACCGCGCTGCCCGACGCACTCACCGAGCCGGAGGTCACCGCCGCGCTGGCACAGGCGAGCCCGGCCGAACGCGCCCTGCTGGACAAGCTGGCCACCACGGGCCCGCGCGGTCGCACCAGGGACGCCGCGCCGGGGACGCCCGCCGACCGCCCGGTACCGCGCCTGCTGACGGCCCGGCTGCTGCACCGGATCGACGACGAGACAGTGGAACTGCCGGTGACCGTCGGCCAGGTGCTGCGCGGCGAGCCGGTGACCGACCCGCACGCCCTCGCCCCGCCCAAGCCGGCGCTGACCAAGAACGCGCCGGCCGAGGTGAACGCGGTCGGCGCGGGCGAAGTCGGTGAGCTGCTGCGCGATTGCGCCGACCTGCTCGACGCGCTGGGCCGCCTGCCCGCGCCGGCCCTACGCGCCGGCGGGCTCGGCGTGCGCGAATTGCGCAGGCTGGCCAAGCAGACCGGGATCGACGAGCAGCGCGCCGGCCTGCTCATGGAGTTGCTCGCCGCCGCCAAGCTGGTGGAGAAGGGCCTGCCGGAGCCGACCCCGGAACTCGATTCCACCGACGACTTCTGGGCGCCGACACCGGCCGCCGACGCCTGGCTGGACGCGCCACCGGCGACCCGCTGGGTGCTGCTCGCGCAGTCCTGGCTCGACCTGGACCGCATGCCGTGGATGATCGGCCTGCGCGACGCCGCCGACAAGCCCATCGCCGCGCTCTCCGCGGAGCTGCGCATCCCGCACGCGGTGCGCGACCGGCACGCGATCCTCGGGCTGCTCGCCGAATACCCGAGCGGAACCGCGCTCACCGCGGGCGATATCGGCAAGCTGCTGGCCTGGCGGATGCCGCGGCGGCGCAGACACTTCCGCCTCGACGCGGTGACCGCGACCCTGTCCGAGGCTGCCACCCTCGGACTACTCGGGCGCGGCGCGCTGGATTCCGCGGCGCGGGCCCTGCTGCACGGGTCGGCGACCAGCGTGGCCGACGCCGAGGCCGAGATGGCCGCCGCGCTCCCGGAACCGGTCGATCACGTGCTCGTGCAGGCCGATCTGACGGTGATCGCGCCCGGCCCGCTGGTGCCCGAACTGCGTGGCCGGATCGCGCTGGTCGCCGATGTGGAGTCGGCGGGCGCGGCCACGGTCTACCGGGTGAGCGACGCCTCGGTGCGCCGCGCGCTCGACGCCGGGCTCACCGCGGCCGAGCTGCACGCCCTGTTCGCCAACCATTCCCGCACCCCGGTCCCCCAGTCGCTGACCTATCTCATCGACGACGTGGCCCGTCGCCACGGACAGTTGCGCGCCGGGATGGCGCAGTCGTTCCTGCGCAGCGACGACCCGGCCCTGCTGGCCCAGGTGCTGGCCGCGCCGGTCGCCGACGCGCTGGCCCTGCGCGCGATCGCGCCCACCGTCGCGATCGCGCTGGCGCCGCTGAGCGAACTGCTCGACCAGCTCAGGGCTGCCGGGTTCGCCCCGGCCGGTGAGGATTCCGCGGGCGCGATCGTCGACCTGCGCCCGCGCGGGGCCCGCATCGCGGTCCGCCCGCTGGCGCGCAAGCCCTACCGCCCGACTCCGCCGAGCGACGAACAGCTCGCGCTGCTGGTCACCGAACTCCGCGCGGGCGAACGCGCGGCGGGCGCCCGCTCCAGCAAGCAGGTCCGCACCGACGGCACCCGCACCGGCACCGCGGCCACCCTGGCCCTGCTCCAGCTGGCCGCCAGGGTGGGCCGCCCGGTGAACATCGGCTACGTCGACGCCCAGGGCGTGGCGAGCCAGCGCGTGGTCGAACCGCTGCGCGTCGGGAACGGCCAACTCGACGCCGTCGACCCCGTCACCGGCGCCACCCGCCACTTCACCCTGCACCGCATCGCGTCGGTGGCGTTGCTGGACTGACTACGGCTTGGCCATGCAGAAGGTGGTCTTCGGGTCGGAGACCGTGCGGAACTGGGTGGCGTCGGCGCCGCACTGGAGTTCGTCGGCGGCGCCGTCGATGCGCTTGACGACCTTGAAGGTGGCCTCCGGCGCGGTGCAGGCGACGGCCTCGGCCGGGCGCTGGCCCGCGTCGGCGTAGCACTTGCCCTCGGCGAAGTTCGGGGACAGGCACAGCCCGGTCTTGGTGTCGCCGACGGTGCCGTTGAAGGTCGCGTCCTCGACGGCGCAGTTCAGCGGGGCCGTGCCGACCTGCACGATCCGGTAGTTCGAGGTGGCCGCGCCGCAGTCACCCACGGTGGCCTTCATGGCGTCGGCCGCGTTGTCGGTGACCTCCACGCAGGAGCCCTTGCTCACCGAATCCGCCGACGAGTCGCTGTCGGAAGAACAGGCGGCGACCGCCCCGACCAGTGCGACCGTCGCCACGGGGGCGAGCACGAGCCGTGCCAGCAGTCGCTTTCCTGGGAAAAACACTGAAAACCTCACTCACCGAACGGTTCAGGCAGATATGACCGCCGGTGACGATACCCAAGCGGGTCCCGGTCACGCTCGCCCGCGTCGAACCCTGGCTACCATCACAAAGGTGACCATCGACGATGTCGTGGACGAGCTGTACGGCCTCGACCCCGGCGAGTTCGTGGCGACCCGCACCGAGCGGGCCGCCCAGGCCCGCGAGGACGGCGATCGCGAGCTGGCCAAGGCCATCACCGCCCTGCGCAAACCCACGGTCGCGGCGTGGACGGTGAACCTGCTGGCCCGGCACGCGCCGAAGGAGATCTCGGCGCTGCTCGACCTCGGTGACGCGCTGCGCTCGGCGCAGCGCCAGCTCTCCGGTGACAAACTGCGCGCGCTCGGCGCCCAGCGTCAGCAGGTGGTCAACGCGATGACCAAGCGGGCGGGCGAGCTGGCCGCCGAGCACGAGCGCCCGGCGAGCGAGCAGGTGCTGCGCGAGGTCGGCCAGACGCTCACCGCCGCGCTGGCCGATCCCGATGTCGCCGATCAGGTCAGGGCGGGCGTGCTGCCGACCACCGTCACCTATGACGGGTTCGGCCCGGCCGGGCTGGTCGCGATCACCGGCGGCAAGGCCACGCCACCGAAGAAGGCGAGCCCGCGCCGCGGCAAGACCTCGCCGGAGGACGCCGCGGCCAAGCGCAGGGCGGAGGCGAAGCAGGAACTCGACGATGCCGAGTCCGCGCTCGCCGAAGCCGAATCCGCGAAGGAGGAAGCCGAAACCGCGGCGGCGCGGGCCAAGTCCGAGCTGGACGAGATCGAGTCCAGGATCGACGAATTGCGCGCCGAACTCGAGCACGCCGAACAGCAGCGCCATTTCGCCCGCACCACAGAACACCGCGCGCGCGGCGAACTGACCTCGGCGCGTAGCCAGTTCGATCGGATGCGGCGCTGGGTCGAACGCGCGAAGGCGCGCATGGACGAGAGCTGAGCCCTCAGCGGCGCAGCGTTCCCGGATACAGGAACGCCTCGCGCGGCGCGGTCGTCGCGTCCAGCCATTCGGCCAGGAATTCCCCGAGCGGCATCGAGGTCCGGCTCTGCAGGAACGCGCGGAACTCCGGCAGTGAGGCGTGCCCGTCGCGGTGCGCGTGCACGAAATCGCGCAGGGCCGTGAAGAACACGTCCTCGCCGAGCAGCTTGCGCAGCGCGTGCAGGAACAGCGGGCCGCGGTAGTAGACCGAGGTGAAGATGTCGTCGGCGCCGGGATTCGCGAGCGCGATGTCCCAGAACTCGGGGTCGTCGCGGAATTTCGCGATGGTGTCGCGGTACTCGGTGTCCACGTCGGCGCCGTCGACGCGTTCGGGCCACAGGTAGTCGGCGGTGTAGCTGGCGAAGCATTCGTTGAGGCAGATGTCGGACCACTGCCGCACCGACATGGTGTCGCCCCACCACTGGTGGGCCAGCTCGTGCACGACGGTGTTCAGATCGGTCCACGGCGCATAGGTGGGCCGGGTCTGGGTTTCCAGCGAGAACGGGATCTCGGCGTCGACGTAGATGCCGCCCGCGACGTCGAACGGATAGGGACCGTACAGGTTTTCGAGGAAGTCGAGGATCTCCGGCAGCCGCTGCTCGTCCTCGCGATTGCTCTCCGAATCCGGCGCGAAGGCGCTCAGCACCTGGGTGCCGTCGGCTCGCCGCTGTTCGAGGAAGGTGAAATGGTCGACCGCGACGGTGGTCAGATAGCCGAGCACGGGTTGCCGGGTCTCCCAGGTGGTGAACAGACGGCCGTCGCGCACCTCGTGCCGGGTGCGCTCGCCGGTCGACATCACCTCCCAGTCGGCGGGGACCGCGGCGCGCAGGGTGAAGGTCGCCTTGTCCAGCGGGGTGTCGTTGAGCGGATACCAGGAGCTCGCGCTGTGCGGCTGGCCGACGGCGAAGGCGCCACCGCTGGGCGCGTAGGTCCAGCCCTCGCCCTCGGTGTCGGCGGCCTGGCCCGCGTAGTCGACGACGATCCGCAACGGCAGCCCGGGCGGCAGCGGCAGCAGCGGGGTGACGACGAGCTCCTGCGTGCCGTCGTGGCCGAAGGCGGCGGGCTGGCCGTTCACCGTCACCATCAGCACCTCGGGGCCGGTGTAGTCCAGGTTGAACTGGGCCAGCGGCTGGCTCGCCCGCGCGTCGACGCTCGCCGTGCCGCGCAGGAAGTGGGTGGGCGGGTCGTAGTCGATCGCCACGTCGTAGTGGGTGACGTCGTAGCCACCGTTGCCGTCTGCCGGGAAGTACGGATCGCCGAGGCCCGGCGCCCCGATCAGCGCGGGGTCGGCGAGCGCGGTCGGACTCGCGAGCAGGACGACAGCGAATACCGAACACCATCCGGCCGACCATCGCATCTCGACAGACACCTTTCGCCGGAGGGGATTCCGCGGGCACCGACCATCGTCGCATTCGCGTGCGCCGTCGGGTGGCGCCGCCCGCGCGTGGTCTGCGCGAACCGCCCGACAGGTGGCCGGCGCGGGTCGCGCGTCAGCGCAGTTCGCCGGGCAGCCGCTCCGGATCGAGCATCATCCGCTTGGTCGCCGTGCGCCGCACGCGGTCGGCCAGCTCCAGATTCTCCGCGAGCAGCCGCCATTCGAGTTCGGTGATGGCGCCGCGGGCCCGTTCGATCACGGCGCTGTCGCGGGTGGCCCAGGCGATCGGCATGGCGGTGACCAGCTGCCAGCGTTCCCCCACCTGGCGTGGAGCCCGGTCGGTGCGGACCGCGACGGCGGGCACCCGCTCCCCCGGCTCCGGCGCGTGGCCGGGCAGGGCGCGCACCTTGCGGGTTACCAGCGCCCAGCCGCGGGTCGGCGCCGTCGGTTCGGCGATGTCGACGAGGGCGAGCAGCACGATGCCGCCCGGCTCGGCCTCGGTGACCACGGCGGGCACCAAAGCGCCGTCGTGGTACAGCTTTTCGATGCTGGATCGGTGCGGGGTCCACAGCGCCACCCACAGCGCGATCGCGGCGGCCAGCACGCACACGACGGCGAGCAGGTAGCCCCACGCCTGCCCGCTCCAGAGCAGGGCGGCCGTGGCCGCGATGGCGAGCCCGGCCGCCAGCAGCGCGACGACGCGCAGTCTGCGGAGCCCGGTGAACGTCTCGTTGACCGCATGAGCGTGCTCACGGTCGACCACGAATTCGAAGCGGCGCACGATTCCTTCCTAGCACAGGTTGCGGAGGGATTGCCTCCACTTATCTGCCGAGGGCTGTCACCGCACGCTACCGCGTCCTGACCGGCCGACAGGCGCTACGCGCCGTCACCGATCGGCGGTCCGAGCAGATCGTCGGCGTCGGTGATGCGGTACGCGTAACCCTGCTCGGCGAGGAAGCGCTGCCGGTGCGCGGCGTACTCGGCGTCGAGAGTGTCGCGGGCGACCACCGAATAGAAATGCGCCTGTCCCCCATCCTGTTTCGGCCGCAGCAAGCGGCCGAGGCGCTGCGCCTCCTCCTGCCGCGAACCGAAGGTGCCCGAAACCTGCACCGCCACCGAGGCTTCCGGCAGATCGATGGAGAAGTTCGCCACCTTGCTCACCACCAGCACGGGGATCTCGCCCGAGCGGAACGCGTCGAAGAGGGCCTCGCGCTCCTTGTTCTTCGTGGCGCCGGTGATGACCGGTGCGTTCAGGTCGACGCCGAGTTCCTCGAGCTGGTCGAGATAGGCGCCGATCACCAGGGTCGGCGCGTCCTTGTGCCTGGCCAGGATCGACTCGACCACCGGGATCTTGGTGCGCGCGGTGGAGCACAGCTTGTAGCGCTCCTCCGGCTCGGCCGTCGCGTAGGCCATCCGCTCGGCGTCGGTGAGCGTCACCCGCACCTCGATGCACTCGGCGGGGGCGATCCAGCCCTGCGCCTCGATGTCCTTCCACGGCGTGTCGTAGCGCTTGGGGCCGATCAGGGAGAACACGTCGCCCTCGCGACCGTCCTCGCGCACCAGGGTGGCGGTCAGGCCGAGACGGCGGCGCGACTGCAGGTCGGCGGTCATCCGGAAGACGGGGGCGGGCAGCAGGTGCACCTCGTCGTAGATCACCAGGCCCCAGTCGCGGCTGTCGAACAGCTCCAGATGCTTGTACTCGCCCTTGGTCTTGCGGGTGATCACCTGGTACGTGGCGATCGTGACGGGCCGGATCTCCTTGCGCTCGCCCGAGTACTCGCCGATCTCGTCCTCGGTGAGCGTGGTGCGCGCCAGCAGTTCGCGCCGCCACTGCCTGCCCGCGACGGTGTTGGTGACCAGGATCAACGTGGTCGCCTTCGCCTTGGCCATGGCGGCGGCGCCGACCATCGTCTTGCCCGCGCCACACGGCAGCACCACCACGCCGGAGCCACCGGCCCAGAACGAGTCGGCGGCCATCTCCTGGTAATCGCGCAGGTGCCACTTGCCCTCGGTGTAGTCCAGGCCGATGTCGTGCGCCTCACCGTCGACGTAGCCGGCCAGGTCCTCGGCGGGCCAGCCGATCTTGAGCAGCATCTGCTTGATGTGGCCGCGCTCGGACGGATGCACGATCACCGTGTCGTCGTCGATGCGGGCGCCGAGCATGGGCGCGATCTTCTTGTGCCGCAGCACTTCCTCGAGCACCGCGCGATCCAGGCTCACCAGGCACAGGCCGTGCGCCGGATGCTTGACCAGCTGCAGCCTGCCGTAGCGGCCCATCGTGTCGACGATGTCCACCAACAGCGGCTGCGGCACCGCGTACCGCGAGAAGCTCACCAGCGCGTCGACGACCTGCTCGGCGTCGTGCCCGGCCGCGCGCGCGTTCCACAGCGCCAGCGGCGTGATCCGGTAGGTGTGCACGTGCTCGGGCGCGCGCTCCAGCTCCGCGAACGGCGCGATGGCCTGCCGCGCGTTGCCGGCCAGCTCGTGGTCGACCTCGAGCAGCAGGGTCTTGTCGCTCTGCACGATCAGCGGACCGTCGGTCACAGTGCCTGCGCTTTCGGCGCGCTGGTGCGCGCGGGTTCGGGGCCTCGTGACCCCTCGATTCAGCGCTCGAGACTCGCGCCTGCGGCGCATGCGCTTCGAGCGCTGAATCGAGGGGCGGCCCCGAACGGGCTCGTAGGACTCGCCCTGTGCGGGGTGCGTTCGGCCTGGAGTGTTGATCTTCGTGGTGGCGCCGGTGGTCGGTCGCCTTGTTCGATTGTACGGACGGGCACCGACAGACGTCCTGGTGGCGGGAATCGACCCGGCAGTCCAGCGGTTGCGCACTGGACCGCGACAAGCCGCGCTGACCAGGTCAGACTCGATGAGTGCTACAGACGACGGCGATTCTCGGGGTAGCGGCGGCGGCGTTGGGCATGGTGCTCACGCCGGGGCCGAACATGATGTACCTGGTCTCCCGGACGGTGGCGCAGGGCCGCAGGGCCGGGCTCATCTCGCTGGGCGGGGTCGCCGCCGGATTCGCGGTGTATCTGCTGGCCGCCGCGGTCGGCATCACCGCCGTGTTCGCGGTGGTGCCCGGCCTGTACCTGGGTCTCAAGCTCGCAGGCGCGGGCTATCTGCTGTGGCTGGCGTGGCAGGCGGTGCGGCCGGGCGGTACCTCGGTGTTCGCGCCCGTCGAGCTGCCGGTCGCCCCCGCGCGGCGGCTGTTCACCATGGGGTTCGTCACCAACCTGCTCAATCCCAAGATCGCGATCATGTACATGGCGCTGATCCCGCAGTTCGTCGACCCCGAACGCGGCGCGCTGTGGCTGCAGAGCCTGTCGCTGGGCGCGGTGCAGATCGGGGTCGCGCTCACGGTCAACGGGCTGATCGTGCTCGGCGCCGCCGGGCTGGCGTCGTTCCTCACCGCGCGGCCGCTGTGGCTGCGCACCCAGCGCTACCTCATGGGCACCGCGCTGGGCACGATCGCGGTCCTGCTCGCCACCGACCGCACCCGCCCGGCCCCGGCCTGAGCGCGCCACCCTGCCGCCCCACGGCGAGGCGGGTGCGGGCGCTGTTCCTTCCCATGTCACGCTGCTCAGGGGTTCGTGCGAAGGAGTGAGCGGTGAGTGTTGGGATGCTGGTGACGGTCGCCGCGACCGGGCCGTTGGCGACGGAGCTGGATTCGGCGCTCACCGCCGTGCACCGTGGTGGCGAGCTGATGGGCGTCATCTCGTTCGCCGCCTCGGGCGCGCTGGTCGCCGTGCGCAAACGGCTCGACATGTTCGGCATGGCGATCCTGGCCACCGCGACCGCCCTCGGCGGTGGCATCGTGCGCGATCTGCTCATCGGACGCACACCGCCTGGCGCGTTCACCGACCTGACCTACTTGTCCGCGTCTTTGGTGACCGCGCTCATCCTCTACTTCATCGCGCCCTCGCGGCGGCTCACCAAGGGGCCGCTCGAGATCGCCGACGCGATCGGGCTCGGCCTGTTCTGCGTCACCGGCACGGTCATCGCGTACTCGGCGGGGGTCGGTGCCCCCACCGCCGCGCTGCTCGGCATGACGACCGCCATCGGCGGCGGTGTCCTGCGCGATGTCCTCAGCGGCGAGGTCCCGTTCGTGCTCCGCCCCGACCAGGACCTGTATGCGATCCCCGCCCTGTTCGGCGCGGCCGCCACCGCCACCTTGCTGCACTTCGACCTGTACCGGACGTGGACCGGCTTGCTCGCCGCCCTCGGCGCCGTCGGCTTCCGCCTGCTGGCCCGTCACTACCAGTGGCACGCGCCGCTGGCCCGGCACGCCCGCGACTGAGAACGCGTCGCCGGCCCACCAGCCGCATTGGCGGTCCCGGCAGGCGACAGCCGGAGCACCTCTCAGCGCACCGCCGTTCCGGCGCGCAGGCGCCGCACGCCCTCGTCGATCGTCTCGTCGCGCTTGCTGAAGGTGAAGCGCACCAGGTGTTTCCAGTCGGCGGCGTGGTCGGCGAACACGCTCACCGGCACCGCCGCCACCCCGAGCCGGGCGGGCAGTTCGCGGCAGAACGTCATCCCGTCCGCGGCGCCGAGCGGGCGGATGTCGGCGCAGACGAAGTAGCCGCCGGAACTGCGCGCGACCCCGAACCCGGTGTCGCGCAACGCCGCCGAGAGGCGAAGTCGCTTGTCGGACAGGTTGTCGCGCAGCGCGTGCACCCAGTCCAGCTCAGCGTTGATCGCGTGCGCGACGGCTGGCTGGAACGGCCCACCGCCGACGAAGGTGAGGAACTGCTTGGCCGCGAGCACCCCGTCGAGCAGCGGCGCGGGCGCGCACACCCAGCCGATCTTCCACCCGGTGACGTTGAACGTCTTCGCCGCGCTGGACACCACGACGGTCCGCTCGCGCATGCCGGGCAGAGTGGAGATGCTGATGTGTTCGGTGCCGTCGTAGACCAGGTGCTCGTACACCTCGTCGGCCAGTACCAGCAGGTCGTGTTCGCGGGCCAGCTCGGCGATGGCGGTGAGGTCGGCGCGGTCGAGGACGGCGCCGGTCGGGTTGTGCGGTGAATTGATCACCAGCATGCGGGTTTTCGGGGTGATCGCGGCGCGCAGGCTGTCCAGGTCGAGGACGAAGCGGTCACCGTCGGCGACCAGGCGCGCGGTGCGCCGCTGGGCGCCCGCCAGCGCGACCGAGGCGGCGTAGGAGTCGTAGTACGGCTCGATCAGCGCCACCTCCTGGCCGGGCTCCACCAGCCCGAGCACCGCCGCGCTGATGGCTTCGGTAGCGCCGACGGTCACCAGCACCTCGGTGGCCGGGTCGTAGACGGTGCCGTAGCGGCGCGCGCGGTCGTCGGCGATCGCCTGGCGCAGCACCGGCATGCCGCGACCGGGCGGGTACTGGTTGAGACCGTCGGCGATGGCGGTTCGCGCGACCTCGAGCATGCCCGCGGGGCCGTCGGTGTCCGGGAAACCCTGTCCCAGATTGACCGCGTCGTGGCGGACGGCGAGTTCGGTCATCTCGGCGAAGATCGTCGATCCGAACGGGCGCAGACGGGAGACGGTGGGCGGCGCAGACGACATCCCCGCAGCGTATCCCACTTTTCCGGCCCGTTGCCGACCGATAGCGAACACGCATGTTTCACAAACGTTTTTCTTGTTTGACCTGCACTATTGTGCGGTCACCCAAGCTGAGCTAGCTTTGCCGTGTTCTACCTCACACACCACAGCGTGGTGGCATATCGAAAGGGGCTCTCTATGGCCTCACCTCTGCTCGACTTCATCGTCGGACCGGCTGCGTCGGAGGTTGCCGGTTCGGCTCTGCGGTTCATCCACGACCAGTTGCTCGGCAGCCCGATCGCCGACTTCTTCACCGGCTCGGCGACCCCGGACAACAACATGGGTTCCTCGACGGGCGACCACAACCTCGGCTCGTCCACCGGTGATCACCAGTGGGGGTCCACCTACCCGTAGACCCGTGCAGCTCGGACCGGATCGCGCGGGTCCGGTCCGACACACAGGTTCAGCGCGAGCGCGCCCCCGACAGCTTCGCCACATTCGCGAAATCGTAAGCAGCCCAGACTTTCCCCTCGCGCACCGCGAACCCGATCACGCGCACGGGCCTGCCGAACGGCGAGTTCGGATCGGTGAGCACCAGGCCCGACTGTCCGTTCACCGCGGCGGGCGCCAGTTCCAGCCCCGCCTCCAGCAGATGCTTGCGCCACAGTCCCAGCGCCAGGCGGGCGATCTTGTCCGCTCCCTCGACCACATTGAGCGCGGTCTTGGTGGTGCCGCCCGCGTCGGCGGTGAAGGTCGCGTCCGGGTGCAGAGTGGCCGCCACGGCGGCGACGTCACCGGTGGCCAGTGCGGCCAGGAACCGCTGCACCGCCGCGTCGTGCACCTCGTCGGCGACCGGCTCCGGCGCCCGCGCCGCGGACTTGCGCGCCCGCACCGCCAATTGCCGTGCGGCATCGGGGGTTACGCCGATGATCGCGGCGATCTCGTCGAACGGCACGTCGAGACTGTCGTGCAGGACCAGCGCCACCCGCTGCTGCGGGGTGAGCGCGTCGAGCACCACCATCGCCGCCATCCGGCTGTCCTGATTGCGGACCACCACGTCGAGCGGATCGGGGGTGCGCGCGGGCGAGGTGACGATCGGCTCCGGAAGCCACTGCCCCACATAGGTTTCCCGGCGCACGGCCGCGCTGCGCAGGTGGTCCAGGCAGATCCGGCTGACCACCGTCGTCAGCCAGGCGCGCAGGTCGTCGATCTCGGATTGGTGCACGCCCGCCAGGCGCAGCCAGCTCTCCTGCACCGCGTCCTCGGCGTCGCCGACGCTTCCGGTGAGCCGGTAGGCGACCGAAAGCAAATGCGTTCGATGTGATTCGAACAGGTCGGTGAGGAGCGGGGAAACCATCATCGCTGATCCTACGGTCGGCGAAAACCGGATGAGAAACCGGGCGGGGACCTGGCACGATGGCACGATGTACGAGCACACGCTCACCGACGGCACGGTCTGGCTGACCCGCCCCGGCGCCCCCGACATCGACCGCATCGTCGAGTGCTGCCAGGACCCCGAGATCGTGCGCTGGACGACCATCCCGTCGCCCTACGGCCGCGCCGAGGCCGAACAGTTCCTCGACCTGGTCGTCGCCCCCGGCTGGGCGGCCGGCATTCCCGTCTGGGCCATTCGCACCGCGCTGGACGGCCCGGTCGAAGGCATGCTCGGCCTGCACGACCGTGGCCCCGGCGTCCACGAGATCGGCTTCTGGCTCACCCCCTCCCACCGCGGCCGCGGCCTGATGACCCGCGCCATCACCCTGGCCTGCGACTTCGCCTTCGCCCCCGACGGCCTCGGCGTGGCCCGCCTCACCTGGCGCGCCATGGTCGGCAACCACGCCTCCGCCGCCGCCGTCCGCCGCACCGGCTTCCACTACGAGGGCCTGGCCCGCCAGGGCGGCCTCCAACGCGGCACCCGCGTCGACGAATGGCACGCCGCCCGCCTCGCCACCGACCCACCGGGGTACGCGGACGGCTGGCCTGCGGAGGTCCTCCCGTAGCCGCCGCAAGCGGCGAACACACCGTGCGAGCATGGTCGCGTATCGCCCTGCCGACGGTTTCCCCCACGACCCGCGTCGAGTGGTGTCCCTAGGCGGTGGCCCCGAGCGAGCTGGAGGTTGCCATGCCCGATGACGCGCGGTTCGAGTGGTTCGCCGATGTCATGGGGGTGGGGGCCGAGGATCGGGTGTTGGAGTTGGGGCCGGGGGCCGGGGTTTCGTTGGCGCGGGTCGCTGGGCGGCTGCGGGGTGGACGGATCGTGGGGGTCGAGCGGTCCGCGAGTGCGCTGGGGCGGGCTGCGGCGCGGTGTGCCGGGGAGATCGTGGACGGGCGGGTGCGGTTGATCGAGGGGACTGTCGGGGAGGTGTCGGCGGCCGAGGTGCTCGCCGAGCTGGATGATGGCGTGCGGTTCGATCTGGTGTTCGCGGTGAACGTCAATCTGTTCTGGACCGGGCCCGCGGTGCGGGCGTGGCCTTTGGTGCGCGAATGTCTTTCGCCCGGTGGGCGATTCTGGCTCTGCTACGGGTACGGCAGTCCGGAGGGGCCCGCGAGCAGCCCGAAGCCGGAGACCGCCTTGTTGGAACGCCGCGCCGCCACAGCGGGTTTCGGCTGCCGGACGCAAGCGGCCGGCGACCTGCTCGCCGTGGAACTCGTCCCACTCGGCTGAGATCGGGTGAAGGTCAGCGGTTCTTGGCGTTTCGCGATGTGCCGCGGTGGGCGGGGAGGGTGGTGGGGTCTTCGGGCCAGGCGTGTTTGGGGTAGCGGCCACGGAGGTCGGCGCGGACCTGGGGCCAGCCGTTGCGCCAGAAGGACTCGAGGTCGGCGGTGACGGCGACCGGGCGCTGGGCCGGGGAGAGCAAATGGAGCAGGATCGGGCAGCGGCCGTCGGCGAGGGTGGGCGGGGTGGTCCAGCCGAAGATCTCCTGGACCTTCACGGCCAGGACCGGTGGGTCGGCGGTGTAATCCACCCGGACGCGGCTGCCGGAGGGGACTTCCAGGCGTTCGGGGGCGAGTTCGTCGAGCCGGGCCGCCTCGGGCCACGGGAGCAGGCGGCGCAGGGCGGTGCCCGCGTCGACGCGGGTGAGGTCGGCGAGGCGGCGGGCGGTGGCGAGTTCGGGGCCGAGCCAGGTGTCGAGGTCGGCGAGCAGGGCGTCGTCGTCGACGGCGGGCCAGGGGTCGCCGAGGACGCGGTGCAGGAAGTCGAGGCGTTGCCGCAGGCCGCGGGCGTCGTCGTCCCAGCGGAGGAGTTCGAGCCCTTCGGCTTTCAGCCCGTCCCGAACGGCTCGCGCGACCAGTTGCGAATCCGGTTCGCGCAGCGGCTTTTCGGAGAGCACGATCGCCCCGAGCCGCTCGACCCGCCGCGCGAGGACCTCCCCCGCCTCCCACCGCACCTCGTCGGCGCGCGTCACCAATCCGGGCGCAGCCGCCCGCGCGAGATCCTCATCGGCGATGGCCGCCAACCGAATCCGCCCCTCGGCCCGCCCCGGATCCCGATCCGCGACAGCCACCGCCAACCACTCCGCGTCCCCGACCCCGGACCCCGGCGGCAAGGACACCGCCGTCCCACCCGCCATCAGGTACGAACCCCCCTGCGCCCGCCGCCGCGCCAACCGCTCCGGGAAAGCCAGCGCGATCATCAACGCCGCCACCTCCCCCACCGACACATCTCCCCCCGCACGGGTAGCTCGGCCAGGCTCCCCTCGGCCCCCCGAGCAGACACTCTCGCCGGCACGGCCACGCCCACCAGCGACACCGAGCGCGCCGGGCGCACGGAAATCGGCCGATGTCGCAGGATCGGCCTGGTCACCAGCGGTGAGTTGCTTCGCCAGGCGCTGGACCTCCCTGGTCCAGCGGGGTGGGCGTTCGTTGCGAAGGGTGCGCAGGGCGGTGGCGGCGTCGGTACCCGCGGCCAGGGAGTCGTCGTCCATCAGGACGACCATTTCGGCGGCGGCCTTGGCGCCGAGTTGTGGGGCGCCGTCCAGGAGCGCGCGGGCGAGGCGCGGGTGCAGGCCGAGGGCGGACATGGCGCGGCCGCGTGGCGTGACGCGGTCGGCGGGGTCGAGCGCGCCGAGGGCTCGGAGGACGGCGCGACCCGCGGCCAGGCCACCTTCCGGCGGGGCATCCCACCAGGCGAGCCCCGATCCATCGGGAGTGCCCCAGCAGGCCAATTCCAGTGCGAGACGGGTGAGTTCGGCCGTGCGGATCTCGGGCTCCGGGTAGGCGGGCAGGGTGTGGTGCTCGTACTCGGGCCAGCAGCGCCAGGCCGAGCCCGGACCCTCACGGCCCGCGCGGCCCGCGCGCTGTTCGGCCACCGCCGCCGAAACCCGCACCGTCGCGAGGCCGGACAGCCCGCGCCGATGATCGATGCGCGGCACCCGCGCCAGACCGGAGTCGACGACCGCGCGCACGCCGGGCACCGTGAGACTGGATTCCGCGACCGCCGTGGACAAGACGACGCGCCGTCGCGTGCCCGGCCGCAGCGCGGTGTCCTGGGCGGCACCGCCGAGCCGCCCGTGCAGCGGCACCACGTCGGCATCCACATCACGGAGCAGCCCGGCCGTCCGATTGATCTCGCCCACACCGGGCAGGAAGACCAGCACGTCACCGTCGGTTTCCGTCAGCGCGGCCCGGGTGGCCCGCGCGACCTGCGCTTCGACCCGCTCGCGCGCGAGGGCGGGCAGATAGCGCATGTCGACCGGGTAGGTCCGCCCACGCACCTCGAGCACCGGCGCGGGCTCACTGTCGTCCGCGCCGAGCAGCTGCGCCAGCCGGTCCGCCGCCACCGTCGCCGAGGTGGCGAGTAGGCGCAGGTCGGGGCGCAGTCCCGATCTCGCGTCGAGCAGCAGTGCCAGCAGCAGGTCGGCGTCGAGGTGGCGTTCGTGGCACTCGTCGAGGACGACGACGTCGACGCCGGGCAGTTCCGGATCGCTCTGCAGCCGCCGGACCAGCAGACCCGAGGTGACGACCTCGACGCGCGTGCGCGGCCCGACCTTGCGGTCACCCCGCACGGCGTAACCGACGGTCTCCCCCACCTTCTCGCCGAGCAGCGCGGCCATGCGCGTGGCCGCCGCCCGCGCCGCCAGCCGTCGCGGCTCGGCCACCACGATCCGCCCCTCCGTCGCGGCCGCCAAAGCCAACGGGACCAACGTGGTCTTGCCGGTCCCGGGTGGCGCGACCAGCACCGCCACGCCCCGTCCGGCCAGCGTCTCGACGATCTCGCCCAGCGCGGGCCGCACCGGCAGATCAGGCAGTTCAGGCAGCTTCATCACCGCCCAGTCTGCCGCCCCGCCGCGAGCCGCCCGACAACCACCTACAAGGTTTCGCTCAGCCCGTCGGTCGTGCTGGCCGCACCGGCCCAGGCGTCCACGCCCGGCGCGTGCCTGGTGATCGAGAACAACACTCGCGGCACCGTCCGCATCATCGTGGAGAACTACGAATACAAGGGCACGACCAGGGACATCCCCGCCTCCGCGCACAGTTTCGTCGACCACGCCGACGGCCGCCATCTCGTCACCCACGACGGCAGCTGGAAACTCACCGCCCCGCGCGGCACCTGGCGCTACAACGCCGAACAGAACTGGGGCGGCCAATGCAACGGCACCTGGGCCTACACCGTCGGCTGACCGCAGGAAAGCACTGACCGCCCGAAAGACTGTGGCCCCGATACACTCCGGGGCCACAGTCTTTCGGAGAACTCAGCCGCGCCGGGATTCGACGGCGGCGGCGAGCCGGTCGAGCTGGGCCGCGGTGACGTCCCAGTCGATGCAGGCGTCGGTGATGGATTGGCCGTAGGTGAGCTCGTCGGCCTTGCCGAGGGTCAGGTCCTGGCGGCCCGCCACGAGGAACGACTCCAGCATCACGCCGACCACACCCTGCTCGCCGGCGGCGAGCCGCTCGGCGATATCGGTGACGACGTCGACCTGCCGGTTGTGGTCCTTGTTGCTGTTGCCGTGGCTGGCGTCGACGACCACGCGCTGGGCCAGCGAGGACTTCTCCAGCCGCAGCTTGGCCTCGGCCACCGAGGCCGCGTCGTAGTTGGTGCCGTTGCTGCCGCCGCGCAGGATGACGTGGCAGTCGGGGTTGCCGGTGGTGCGGATCAGGGCGGAACGCCCGTCCAGGTCGGTGCCGGGGAAGACGTGGCTGGCGGCCGCGGCGCGCACGCCGTCGACGGCGACCTGCACGTCACCGTCGGTGCCGTTCTTGATGCCGACCGGCATGGACAGCGCGCTGGAGAGCTGGCGGTGCACCTGGCTGGCGGCGGTGCGGGCGCCGATCGCGCCGTAGGAGACCAGGTCGGCGATGTACTGCGGGGTGATCGGGTCGAGGAACTCACAGGCCACGGGCAGGCCGAGCGCGGTGATGTCGACGAGGACCTTGCGGCCGATACCGAGACCGGTGTTGACGTCGAACGAGCCGTCCAGGTGCGGATCGTTGATCAGACCCTTCCACCCCAGTGTCGTGCGCGGCTTCTCGAAGTACACCCGCATCACCACGTGCAGCCGGTCGCTCAGCTCCGCGGCCTTGACTGCCAGCTTGCGAGCGTAGTCGAGGGCGGCGGCCGGATCGTGCACCGAGCACGGGCCGACGATCACCATGAGGCGGTCGTCGTCGCCGTTGAGCACGTCGACGGTGGCCTTGCGGCCCGCGCGGACGGTGTCGGCGAGCGCGTCGGTGATGGGGTGGACGGTGCGCACCTCGGCGGGCGAGCGCAGGGGGCTCACGCTGAGGGTGCGCTGGTCATCGAGATCGGAATGCCGCGAGTCGACATCGGCTGCGGTGGTCATGTGTGGGTTTCCTATTCTTCGAGGCCGACCCACGGACTTTTCGCGAACCCGTCGAGCCGGTCAGTGTCCGGCTCGGGGTGAGGAGGTCAGCGCGCAGGGTCGCAGACCGGCCCACCCAGGGCCGGCTCGCTAAACCAGAAATATGCGCGCTGCATGCCGTGGACTGTACCACCGGTGAAACGCCGCCTGCCGGGCCACGGTTACCGGGAGTGCCGACGATCACATCGCACGGCCGCGAAAGAAAGGCTTGACCTGAATAATACTTGAGCTTTTACCGTGGCAGTCGACGAAAGGAAATCGACTGTGACAACACTGATTACGGGCGCGACCGGCAACACGGGGCGACAGGTGGTTCGCGAACTCCTCGCCCGCGGCGAGAAGGTCAGGGCGCTCACCCGCGACGCCGCCGCGGCCCGCGCCCTGGTCGGACCCGAGGTGGAACTCGCCACCGGGACGCACAACGAGCCCGCGACGATCGGCGACGCGTGGCAGGGGGTGGACCGGCTGCACGTGACGGTGACCGCAGGTCTCGCCGAGGTCGGTCCCGAACTGATCGGCCGGGCCGTGGACGCGGGCGTGCGGCGCATCACCGTGGTCTGGGGCGGCGGGGTCGGCCCGGTCGAGCAGGCGATCGCCGAGTCCGGGGTGGAGTGGACCCGGTTGGAGCCGCAGGAGTTCATGTCCAACACCCTCAGCTGGCTCGAACCGATCCTGACCGACGGCGTGGTCCGCGAGCCCTACGACCATCCGAGCGCGGTGGTGCACGAGGCCGATATCGGCGCGGTCGCGGCCGTCGCGCTGCTGGAGGAGGGCCATCACGGCCGCGCCTACAACCTGACCGGCCCGGCGGCGATCACCCCGCACGAACGGATCGCGATCCTGGCCGAGGCGGCAGGCAGGCCGATCGAGTTCGCCAGGATCACCCACCAGCAGGCCGTCGACCGGCTGCGGGCGACGGGAGTCTCGGAGGCCGACGCCGAATACGTGATCGGCTGGTACGCCGAATCGAGCCCGGAGTCCTACACGGTGGACCCGACCGTCGAACAGGTGCTCAGCCGCCCGGCGCGCACCTTCGCGCAGTGGGCGGCCGAACACGGGCACCGGTTCGCCCGGACCTGAGGACTCAGCCCCACTGGCCGGGGACGTAGTCGCCGGCCGGGGTGTGGGCGATGGCGTTGAGCCGGTTCCAGGCGTTGATCATCGCGATGGCGGCGATCAACGCGGCGATCTGGTCGTCGTCGTAGTGCTTGCGCACCTGCTGCCAGGTGTCGTCGCCGACGTGGCCGCCGTCGGCGACGCGGGTCGCCTCCTCGGTGAGGGCGAGGGCGGCCCGCTCCGCCTCGGTGTAGACGTTCGCCTCGCGCCAGGCGGCGACCAGGTTGATCCGGACCGCGGACTCGCCCGCGTGGGCGGCGTCCTTGGTGTGCATGTCGACGCAGTAGCTGCAGCCGTTGATCTGCGAGGCCCGGATCTTCACCAGTTCGTAGGTGGCCTTGTCGAGCGGGGAGTCGTCGATCACCTTGCTCGCCATCGTCATCCGCTTCACGAAGCTGGCGGCGACCGGGTTGCCGTAGAGGTTGAAACGCGCTTCCATGATGAGCTCCTTCGTCGTGGGATTCACTGAGACGACGACGGAGCCCGCGGCGGTGTGACATCACCGAATGTGATGCCGGTCACCATCACTCAGATCAGGCCGCAGAGCTTCTCCGAGAGTTCCCACAGCTCCGAGGCGAGCGCGCGGTCCTTCGACGCGTCGCTGCTGCCGCAGCGCGCGGGGTGGCCGTGCAGCCCGAGGAAGCCGTCGGGGCCGTAGAAGGCGCCGGGCACGATGTCGGCGGTGGCGGCGAACAGGGTCGGCAGGGCGCCCTGCTCGGCGTCCTGGGCGAACAGCCGGTTGCCCAGCGCCATCACCAGGTCGCGCACCGATTCGGTGTGCGACATCAGCTCGGTGGCGGCGTAGCCGGGGTGCGCGGCCACCGACACCACCGCCGAACCCTCACCGGCCAGCCTGCGCTGCAGTTCGTAGGCGAACATCAGGTTGGCCAGTTTGGACTGACCGTAGGCGAGCCAGCGGTCGTAGCGGCGACGCTCCCAGTTGGGGTCGTCCAGGTCGATCCGGCCGAGGCGGTGCGCCAGGCTCGACACCGTCACCACCCGGTCGGTGATCCGGTCCAGCAGCAGGTTGGTGAGCGCGAAGTGGCCGAGATGGTTTGTGCCGAACTGCATTTCGAAGCCGTCGCCGGTGCGGCGCAGCGGCAGCGCCATCACGCCGGCGTTGTTGATCAGCACGTCGACGCGCTCGATCGCGTCGGTGAACGCGCGCACCGAGTTCAGGTTCGCCAGGTCGAGTTCGCGGACCTCGGTCGGACCGGGCATGCCCGCCGCCACCTGCTGCGCCTTACCGGTATCGCGACAGGCCAGGATCACCCGGGCGCCCACGCGCGACAGCGCTCGCGCGGTTGCCGCGCCCAGCCCGCTGTTGGCTCCGGTGACGACGATCGTGCGGCCGGTCTGGTCGGGCAGGTTCGCGGCAGTCCACTTACTCACTGGGGAAAGTCTAGTGCGACCTGCGGAAAGCGCGAATCGGCGCTCACGACTGCGCGAGGACCTCCTCGTCGCTCATCGCGGCCACCTCGAGGTACATCGCCGCGACGGCCGCGAGCCTGCCCGCGGTGCCCGACTCGTTCTCCCGCTCCAGCATTCGCGCGGCCAGGCCGGCGACCGTGCGCGCGGTGAACAGGTCGGCCACGACGGTGTCGGGCGCGTCGAGCCATTCGCGGATGCGGGCCACGGCGGTGGTGGCGAGCACGGAATCGCCACCGAGGGCGAAGAAGTCGTCGGTGACACCGATCCGCTCGGTCGCGAGGACCTCGCCGATCACCGCGGCCAGCGCGCGTTCCAAGTCGGTGCGCGGGGCGACGAATTCCGCCGTGCTCTCGCCCTTTTCGAGAATCGCGCGCACGGCCTTGCGGTCCGGTTTGGCGTTCGAGGTGAGCGGGAGTTCGGGGAGCAGTTCCAGCCGGGTCGGCACCATGTAGGCCGGGACGAGTTCCGCGGCGGCGGCGAGCACCTGCTCGACGTCGAGGACCGTGTCCGGGGTGGGGACGACGGCGGCGACCAGCTTGGGCGCGGCCGAGCCGACGACGGCGGCCACCGCGTGCCGGATGCCTGGCACGGCGCGCAGGGCGCTCTCCACCTCGCCGAGTTCCACCCGGTAGCCGCGGATCTTCACCTGATGATCGGCGCGGCCGAGGAATTCCAGGGCGCCGTCGGGCAGGTAGCGGGCCAGGTCACCCGTGCGGTACCAGCGCAGACCCTCGTGGGTGACGAACCGGTCGGCGGTGCGCTCGGGGTCCTTGCGGTAGCCGGCGGCCACACCGTCGCCGCCGATCCACAGTTCGCCGGTGACCCAGTCGGGGCAGTCGTTGCCCGCCGGTCCGACGACGCGGCACCGCACATTGCGCAGCGGGGTGCCGTAGGGCACCGCGCTCCACTCGGCGGGCACCTCGGCGCCGACGACTTCGCAGATGGTCGAGTGGATCGCGGTCTCGGTGGCGCCGCCGAGGCCGGCGAAGCGGCACTCGGGGGCCACCACGGCCAGGCGGGCGGGCAGGGCCACGTCGACCCAGTCGCCGCCGAGGATCACCGTGCGCAGCGCGGGCAGCGGCTCGCCCGCCGCGGCGGTGAGCAGCATGTCGAGCAGGCTGGGCACGCAATTCAGCAGCGAGACCTCGTGGCGCCGGATCAGTTCCACCCAGCGGGTGGGATCGGCGCGCTGGGTGTCGTCGACCGCGACCACGGCGCCGCCCGCGGCGAGCAGGCCGAAGATGTCGTAGACCGACAGGTCGAACTCGAGGGCCGAGAGGGCGAGCGCCCCGTCGGCGGAGCCGAGGGCGAACCGCTCGTTCAGGTCGTCGATGGTGTTCATCGCGGCCCGGTGCGGCACCTCGACGCCCTTGGGCTTGCCGGTGGAGCCGGAGGTGAACAGCACGTAGGCGATGTTCTCCGGATCACCGAAGACGGGGCGCGCCAACGGTTCCGCGTGCGTGCGGGCCTCGGCGAGGTCGATCGCGCGCGTGTCGGGGATCTCGGCGCCGCCGACGGTGAGGACGGCGACCGCGTCGGCGATGCGCAGGATCTCCGCGCGGCGGGCGGCGGGCTGGTCGAAGCCGATCGGCACGTAGACCGCGCCCGCGGCGAGCACACCGAGCACGGCGAGCACCTGGTCGGGGCCTTTCGGCAGCTGCACGGCCACCGAATCACCCGGCGCCACACCGGCTTCGCGCAAGGCACCCGCGACAGCGAGCGCGTCGGCGGCGAGTTCCCCGTAGGTCAGTCGTCCGGCGGGCTCCCAGAGCACCGCGGGCGCGGACGGATTCGTCGCGGCGTTCGCGAAGAAGCCCGTGTGCAGCAGGCCGCCACTCACCGGACCATCCGTGGCGTTGACCCGGGCGCGAGTCGCCGCCTGTTCCACCGGAATTCGCACGCCCGCTTCGGCCTGCCACCCGGCGCCTCCGGCCGCGGGCCGAGCCTTGATGCCTTGCCCGCGGACATCCGCCGCCCCGGCGGGGCTGATCACCGACTCGGAGTCGGCGCTGACCGGGGAACCGCCGCCAGGCGTTGCGTCGGGAACCGCCGGGCCGGCCGGACCGGTCGTCGACTCGGCGTCGACCGGCATCCCGGCGCCGCTGCCGCGCGTGGCGACCTGTGCCGCCGCCGCGGCGAGACCGGATGCGACGTCGGCCGTCCGGACGTCGCCGCGTGTGGCTCCGTCGGCCGTCCCCGTCGCACCGCCGGTCGCCGCGCCGCCACCGTGCGCGTCGGGAAGCTCGGCGCTCTGACCGCCGAGCCGCTCGATGGCCTCGATGTAGCGGGCGAACATCGCCTCGATCATGCCTGCGGGGAAGGCGGATTCGCGGATGTCCCAGTTGAGCAGGAGGCCGCCGCGGACCTCGGTGATCTGGGCGTCGAGCAGGACCTGCGGGCCCTGGGAGATGATCCAGACCGGGTCGCCGAAGGTGTCGGTGACGGTGTCGGCGAACAGTTCGCCCAGGTTCAGCGCGCTGGTGTAGACGATGGGCGCGAGGACCGGCTCGCCGCGCTGCCTGCCGAGATCGCGCAGGACCTCGAGGCCGGAGTACGCCGAGTGGGCGCCGGCCTCGTGCAGGCGCTGCTGCAGGGCGCGGGCACGGTCGGCGACGGTGGCCGGCTCGGTGACGTCGACCTCGAGCAGCACCGAGGAGGTGAAGTCGCCGACGACACCGTCGACCTGCGGATGCACCGGTTCACGGTGGAACAGCGGCAGATTCAGCAGGAACCGGCGCTGCGCCGACCAGCCGCCGATGGTCTCGGCGAACACCGAGGCCAGTGCCATCGCGGGGGTGATACCCCGGGTGTGCGCGGCGTCGAAGACCTGCGCCTTGGCCTGCGGGGAGAGCCAGCGGTGCAGGCGGACGGTGCGGCTGGGGTCCGAGATGTGCTGGGCCTGCGGCAGTTCCGGCGCGCCGGGCAGTTCGGGCAGGCGGGCCTGCCACCAGGCGCGGTCGCGGGCGCGCTCGTCGGCGTGGCCGGAATCGGCTGCCGCGCCGGTCCCGTGCTCGGCCAGATACTGGCGGAAGGTGTAGTCCTGCGGCGGCAGTTGCTCGCCGTGGTAGAGCCGGGCCAGATCGGTGATGAGGATGCGGTAGCTCATGGCGTCGGCGGCGAGCATGTCGACGTCGAGGTGCAGGCGGGTCCGTCCGTCGGCGAGGCGGGTGAGCGCGATATCGATCACCTGACCGTCCTGCACCGCCATCTTCTGATGGGTGCGCGCGGTCCGCAGCTCCGCGAGCCGCCGCTCGGTGACCTCCGGCGCGTCCGCCCGCAGGTCGGCCACGCTGAACACCGCGCGTCCCGGCCGGTCGAGGGTCTGCTGGGTACCGTCGGGCAGGAACCGGGTGCGCAGCATGGGATGCCGGACCAGCAGCTGCTCCACGGCCCGCTCGAGCCGCTCGGGTTCCACACCGGCGCCGTCGAATTCGACATACAGATGCGCGGCGACACCGCCGAGCTCCTGCGCCTCGGACCGGCCGATCCAATACGCGTGCTGCATGGGCGCCAGCGCGAAGGGCGTCCCGTCGTCCGGCACGATTACCGATTCACGTTCCACCGCAGCAGAATTCACGTGCTCGATGGTGCGCACGCCCGCCGAACCCCCCTTCTCGGCGGCGAGTTCTTCGGGATCGGCGCCGTTGAGCAGGGCGTGCCACGCGTCGACGGTGGGGTGGGCGGCCAGGAGGGCGAAGTTGACCGCGATGCCGCGCTTACGCCAGCCGCCGGCGAGTTTCATGGTGCGGATCGAGTCGAGGCCGAGCTGGATCAGGTCGGTGGTGTCGGCGAGGTCGGCGAGATCGAGATCGAGCTGACGGGCGATCGCGGCGCGGATCTCCGCGCGGTCGATCCCGGCGCCGCCTGCGGGTGCTTGCTCCATCTGCCGATCACTCCTTGCTCGCCGCCCGCGATCGGACGGATTTTCGGTACTGCCCGGCCGCAGCCTACTCCATTGAGATAGGGTTGCCTAACCTTCCCATGTGGAGCGCTACGGCGGCACCGCACGGAGGGCCGAGGACGCGCGGCACCGGCCGCCAGGACCACAGTGAGGCAGTTCGTGACGTCGACATCGACCACAGACCACCGTGCGGGCTACGTCCCCTTCCCGGAGACCGCCGCGCAGGAGTACCGCGCAGCCGGCTACTGGGCCGGGCGCACCCTGGGCGATCTCCTCCGCGACACCGCGCGCGCCCAGCCCGAACACGCGGCCGTGCTGAGCGACGCGGCGCCCGTGTCCTACGCCGAACTCGACGCCGCCGCCGACCGCATGGCACACGGCCTGCTCGCGCTCGGCATCGCCCCCGGCGACCGGGTGATCGTCCAGCTGCCGAACATCCCGGAGTTCGCGACGGTGCTGTTCGGCCTGCTGCGCGCCGGCATCATCCCGGTGCTGACGCTGCCCGCGCACCGCCGCGCCGAGATCGAACACCTCGCCACGCTCGCGGAGGCCGTGGCCTACCTCATCCCGGATCGCCTGGCCGATTTCGACTATCGCGAGCTCGCCACCACCGTGCGGGCGAACGTGCCGACCCTGCGCCACGTGCTCGTCGCCGGTGATCCCGGTGAGTTCACCGCCCTGGATTCGGTCCCGCGCGAAGGGGATTCGCTGCCCACGATCGACCCGGCCGAGATCGCGGTGATGCTGGTCTCCGGCGGCACCACCGGTCTGCCCAAGCTGATCGCGCGCACCCACGACGACTACGCCTACAACGCCACGGCCAGCGCCGAGGTGTGCGCGCTGACCCCCGACGACGTCTACCTGGCGACCCTGCCCGCGGCCCACAACTTCCCGCTCGCCTGCCCCGGCATCCTCGGCACCGTCGCCACGGGCGGCGCGCTCGCGTTCACCCTCGATCCGAGCCCGGAGGCGGCCTTCGCCGCGATCGAGCGGCACGCGGTGACGGTGACCGCCGTCGTCCCGCCGCTGGCCCAATTGTGGAGCGCCGCGGTGGAATGGGAGGACGCGGACCTGAGCTCGCTGCGGCTGTTGCAGGTCGGCGGCGCGCGGCTGGCCGAGGTGAATGCCCGCGAGGTGGAGCCCGCACTGGACTGCCGCCTGCAGCAGGTGTTCGGCATGGCCGAGGGCCTGCTCAACTTCACCCGCCTCGACGACGACGCGGAACTGGTGTGCACCACCCAGGGCCGCCCGCTCTCCCCCGCCGACGAACTGCGCGTCGTCGACGCCGACGGCAACGATGTCGCGCCCGGCGAGGAGGGCGAACTGCTGACGCGCGGCCCCTACACGCTGCGCGGGTATTACCGTGCACCCGAACACAACGCACGCGCTTTCACTCCCGACGGCTTCTATCGCAGCGGCGATCTGGTGCGCCAGCTGCCCAGCGGCCACCTCGTCGTCAGCGGCCGGATCAAGGACGTGATCAATCGCGGCGGCGAGAACATCTCCTGCGACGAACTCGAGGAACACCTGCTCGCTCACCCCGCCGTCCGGCACGCGGCCGCGGTCGGCCTGCCCGACGCGGCACTGGGTGAAAAGGCGTGCGTGGTCCTGGTCGTCACCGGCGAACTGCCGAGCCTCGGCGAGCTGAAGGCCTTCCTCACCGAGCGCGGCCTGGCGACATACAAGCTCCCCGACCTTGTCCGCCAAGCGGATTCGCTCCCGATCACGGCCGTCGGCAAGATCGACAAGAAGGCGCTGCGCGCGCTGCACGGCTGAACCGAACGACGGCGGCTCACCTCCCGGGGAAGGTGAGCCGCCGTTGTCGTCGAATCAAGCCCTGACGACGTAAGGGGCTACGCTGCCGAGCTTTTCGCAGGTCTCCTCGAATTCGCGCTCGGGCCGCGACTGCCCGACCACACCCGCGCCCGCGCGCAGCCACGCGCCCTCGCCGGTCTGATAGATCGCCCGCAGCACCAGGGTCGCCTCGAGCGCGCCGGTCGGCGAGACGCACACCACCGCACCGGAGTACAGCCCGCGCGGGTCGTGATCGTTGCGGAAGACGGAGTCGACGCCCGCCCGCTTCGGGATGCCCGAGGCGGTCACCGAGGGGAACAGCACCTCGAGCGCGTCCCAGCTGGTGCGGTCGGCCGCGAGGGTGCCGCGCACGGTGGAGGCCAGGTGCTGCACACTGCCGCGCTCGCGCACCGCCATGAAGTCGGAGACGGCGGGCGTGCCGGGCAGGGCGACCTGGCTGATCTCGGCGAAGGAGGTCTGCACCGAGATCGCGTGCTCCACGATCTCCTTCGGGTCGGCGAGCAGCTCGGCCCTGGCCGCGGTGTCGGCCTCGACGCCGAGGCCGAAGGCACGAGTGCCGGCCAGCGGCTCGGTGGTGACGATCCGGTCGTCGTCGACCGAGGCCACCAGCTCGGGGCTGAATCCGGCCGCCTCCAGGCCACCGAGGCGCAGCAGGAACGAGCGGGCCGGGGTGTTGTTGGCCCGGCCGAGCCGATAGGTGGCGGGCACGTCGACCGCGAAGGGCAGCTCGACCTTGCGGGACAGGATCACCTTTTGGTAATCACCGGCCTGGATCTCGGCCACCGCCTTGGCGACCCGGTCCTGGTAGCCGGTCGGATCGGGACGCACGTCGACCGGATGCGCGGCGGGCAGCTCGGCGCCCTGCGACTCGGCGATCAGATCGTGGATGTCGCACACTTCGCTCGGGGTGGCGCCGCTGATCCGCACGCCGGTGGCGTCGATGCGGACCTCGATCCGGGGGATCAGCAGGTGGGCCAGCGGCGTGAGCCGGTTCAGATAGGTGGTGGCGGCCAGCGAGTAGGCGCAGAACTCGAACGCGATCCAGCCGTAGGCGCTGCGGCCACCCAGCGGCAGCGCGGCCAGGGCGGCGTCGACGACCTGGGCCGGGCTGCCGGTCCAGGCGCGCGCGGTGGTCCGGCCGTCCCATACGGTGCGCAGCTCGCCCGCGTCGAGTTCGACGCTGCCGAGCGGGTCGGCGGCGAAGACCCATTCGCCGGGACGCTCGTACATCACGTATTCACCGAAGCGATCGGCCGCCGCCAGGCGGGACATCGCTGCCGCCGGGTCGGCTACATACTCCACCCGCACGGGCTGTTCCGTCGACGACAACGATCCTCCAAGGTAAAGCTGACCTAACTTATGCGGGTTAGGTTAGCATTACCTGGTCGATTATCGAGCCTCCAAAGTGGGTATTCTTCGCCACCCGGCGCGCCTGGCCCACGCCCAGTGACCCAAGTTCGGTGCGCCGAGGCGATTCTGACGCTTGAATGGAGAGATGATCGAGATCGGTGGGCGGCGCGGCCCGCGAACGGGCCCCATGGCCGATTCGGTGGTCGCCCTGGTCGACGCGGCCTCCGGCGTCGAGCGCGAATTGATCGGCAGCTGGATCGCCGAGGGCGGCCTCGACCGCGAACTCGGCTCGACCGCGCCGGTGACCCAGCTCGACCTCGACGCCAAGGCGATCAGCAAACGCCTGGTCGGCAGGCACGACGACCCACTGGTGGTTCCGGTTCGGGTGCTGTGGCTGCCGCCCGAGCGCGACGGCGTCCGCCGGGTCACCTTCGCCGATCTCGCGCTGCTCACCAACCCGCGCAAGCCCAACCGGCTCGTGCAGCGCAGGCTGGTGCGCACCGATCCCGACCGGCACCGGGTGCTCGTCGGCGCGCCCGCCAAGCTCAGCGAGCTGCGGACCAACAATCCCGAGGCCGCCGCGCTGCTGCGGGCCGGCTCGGGCGAACCGTTCGCGCGCGCGGTGGTGCGCGCCGCGGTGGTGGCGCTCGAGCGCGCCGAACGCACCGTCATCGGCGATCGCTACAAGGTGCCGCAGCTGGTGGCCGAGGAGATCCTCGACTCCCCCGATTTCCAGCGCAAACTCGACTACATCGCCGACGAGATCGGCTCCGAGCCCGACCAGGTGTACCGCAATGCCGAGAAAGCGCTGCGTGAACTGGTGGCGGCGCAGAGCAGGCTGGTCTCCGACCTGTTCACCCAGGCCATGCGCCCGATCCACGCCTCCACCTGGAAGGTCGACACCGACCTGACCGGGCTGGACTCGCTGCGCAGGCTCAACCGCAAGTTCCCGCTGGTCTTCCTGCCCTCGCACCGCTCCTATGTCGACGCGTTCGTGCTCGGCGATGTGTTGGCGCGCAACGACTTTCCCCCGAATCACGTCATCGGCGGCGCGAATCTGAGTTTCTGGCCGATGGGCCCGATCGCCCGGCGCACCGGCACGGTGTTCATCCGCCGCAGTTTCGGCGACGACGAGATCTACAAGGCGGTCGTCGAGGAATACTTCGCCTATCTGCTGGCCAAGCGCTTCAATATGGAGTGGTATTTCGAGGGTGGCCGCACCCGCACCGGGAAATTGCGGCCACCGCGCTACGGATTGCTCAATTATCTCGCGGCCGCGGTGCGTTCCCGCCGGGTCGAGGACGTGATGCTGGTCCCGGTCTCGATCACCTACGAGCGCCTCAACGAACTCGGCGCGATCGCGAGCGAGCAATCGGGCGGCACGAAGAAGCCGGAGGGCATCGGCTGGCTCGCCAGATATGTGCGCAGCCAACAGCATTCGGCTGGGCGGGTCTACGTGCGCTTCGGTGAGCCGCTGTCGGCGCGCGAGCGGCTCGCCGCGCACGGCGACCCCCTCGACCGCAGGCCGATGACCATTCCGCTGCGCGACACCACGACCGGCGCGACCAGCGTGCCCGACGAGTCCGAATTGGCCGAAACCGAGCGTAAAGCCGTGCAGCGGTTGGCCTTCGACGTGGCCGTCGGCATCAACCAGGTCACCCCGATCACCGTCAACGCGCTGGTCACCCTCGCCCTGCTCGGCGTGCACGAGCGCGCGCTCACGCTCGGTCAGGTGCGCACCGTGGTCGACCCCGTCCTCGGTTACATCGACAAGCGCGGGCTGCCCAGCGGCGAACTGTCGGCTCTGCGCGACGATCAGGGCCTGCGGGTGGTGCTGGAGCAACTGGCGCTCGCCGGGGTGGTCACGGTGTATCGCGGTGGGCTGGAACCGGTGTACGCGATCGAGGCGGGCGCGCACCTGGAGGCGGCGTTCTACCGCAACAGCGCGGTGCACTGGTTCGTCAACCGCGCCATACTCGAGCTCGCCGCGCTGACCGCCGTCGAGGAGCCGGGCGATGACCCGCTGCGCTCGGCCTGGAAGGCGGCGTTCGCGCTGCGCGACATGCTCAAGTTCGAGTTCTTCTTCCCCGAGCGCCAGGAATTCGCCGAGCAGATCATCGACGAGGTGCGCATCATCGTGCCCGAATGGGACGAGAACACCCCCGACGACCGGCTCGACCGCCAATTCCTCGGCGCGCTCACCGATTCCGGCTTCGTGATGGCGCACCGCGTGCTGCGCTCGTTCTTCGACGCGCAGCTGGTGGTGGCCGAGCGGCTGGCCGCGCGCGCGTCCGACGCGGTGATCGATCGCAAGGAGTTCATCGACGAGTGCGTGGCGGTCGGCAAGCAGATGCTGTTGCAGCAAAGGCTGCACAGCGCCGAGTCGGTCTCGAGCGAACTGTTCACCAGCGCGTGGAAACTCGCCGACAACCACGGCCTGATCGCGCCGTCGGCGCCGGGTGAGGAGGACGCGCTGCTGGCCCGCAGACAGGAATTCGCCGAGCAGCTGCGCGATCTCGGTGAGCGCATCGCCAGGGCGGCCAGTCTCGATCCGTCGAACCGGACCGTGCTCTGATGGGCGACCTCGACGCGGCCGTCGCCGCGATCCGCTCGGGTCCGAAGGGTCCGCATATCGCCGCCGTCTTCGATTTCGGCGGCACGGTCGTCGACGGGCTGCCGCGACGGAGCTTGGCGCGCAAGGTTTTCCGGCGCGGCGATGCTCCGGCCGCCACCCTGCTCGGCGGTATCCGGCGCGGCGGCACCGACGGTGACTACAGCCGCTTCCTGCGCGCCGTCGAACAGGACTGGGCCGGGTCGACCGAGGAAGATCTGGAGCTGCTCGGCCGCAAGGGTTTCCGCAAGGAGATCTACGGCCGGCTGTTCCCCGAGGCCTGGCGGCTCGTGCGTGAGCACCAGCGCGCCGGGCACACGGTGGTGCTGGTCAGCGAGCTCACCCGGTACCAGGTGGAGCCCGCCGCCGAGCAGCTCGGCATCCAGCACGTCCTGTGCACGAAGCTGGCGGTCGAGGACGGCGTGGTGATCGGGCGACCCGAGGGCGACCCGCTGTGGCGGGGGGAAAAGGCCGCGGCGGTCAGCGAATTCGCGGCGGCGGCCGAGGCGGAGATCGGTTACGTCTACGCCGACAGCGCGACCGACCTGACCCTGCTCGACCTCGCCGACGTCCCGACCGCGGTCGACCCGGACCCCGAGCTGGCGGAGATCGCGGCCGACCGGGGCTGGCCCGTCCTGCGCTTCCGGCCCCGGCTCGCACCGCGCCCGATCGACTATCTGCGCACGGTCACCGGCTTCGCCGCGCTGCTCGGCGGCGCGCTGTTCGGCGTCGTGCGCACGTCCTACACCCGCCGACGCCAGCGCATGGCCGACGGGCTCATGCACGACGCCACGACCGCCACCCTTGCCGCCATCAAGGTGCGGCTGCGGGTCGTCGGCGCCGAGCACGCCCGCGCGCCGCGGCCCGCGGTGTTCCTGTTCAACCACCAGAGCCAGTTCGACGTGATCATCGTGCCGAAGGTGCTCGACGGCGCGGTGACCGGCATCGGCAAGAAGGAGCTGGCCAAGCACCCACTGTTCGGTCCGCTCATGCGCTTCGTCGGAGTCACCTTCATCGATCGAACGAACACCGAGCGCGCCAAGGCCGCGCTGGCGCCCGTGGTGTCGACCCTGCGCGACGGTCTGTCCATCGCTGTGGCCCCGGAGGGCACCCGCTCCTACACGCCGGGGGTCGGCCCGTTCAAGAAGGGCGCGTTCCACATCGCCATCCAGGCGGGTGTTCCGGTGATCCCGGTGGTGATCCGCAATGCCGGCGAGATCGCCTGGCGCGACTCCCCGATCGCGCGCTCCGGCGTGGTCGACGTGGCGGTCCTGCCGCCGATCGACGTGTCCGGCTGGGACCCGGCCGACATGGACGACGAGGTCGAGGGCGTGCGGCGACTGTTCGAACAGACGCTGCTGAACTGGCCCCGAGCCTGAGCCCGGCCGGGCGCGAGGCCCGGCCGGACCGTTCAGCTCTCGAACAGCTGCTGCCCGAGGTAGTGCCCCGGCCCCGGTACCCCGGGCGGGATCGCGAACACGGCGGAGCCGATCGGCGTCGTCCACTCGTTGAGCGCGTCGAACTCGGCCAGCCGCTGCTGCACGGGCAGGAACTGGGCGTCGACATCGCGCTGATAGGCGACGAAGAGCAGCCCGGAGTTCGACACCTGCCCCGGCGCGGGCGCCTCGTCGTAGTTGAACCCGCGCCGCAGGAACCGTTCCCCGTCGTGGGTGTGCCTGGCCCTGGCGACGTGCGAGGACGGCGGGATCACCGGGATCCCGTTGCGGTCGACCGCGGCCAGGTCGGGCTCGTCGTGCTCGGCGGTGCCGGTGAGCGGCGCGCCATCGGCCACGCGGCGGCCGACCGTGAGCTCCCTGCCGTCCTCGTCGAGTTCGTCCCAGGTGTCGAGGTCCATGGCGATGCGGCGCAGCACCAGCGAGGTGCCGCCCGCGAGCCAGGGCGTCGACGCGCCGTCGTCCCAGACGAGCCGGTCGAAGTCGACCGTGCCGGGGGCGATGTTGACCGTGCCGTCGACCTGGCCCATGAGATTGCGCATGGTCTGCCCTTTCGGCGCGTCGCGGAAGCCGCGCTGCACCCAGCGCACCGTCACCAGGGACTTCACGTGCTTGGACAGCACCCGCACCGCGTGCGCGACCGTGGTGGCCTCTGCGGCACAGACCTGGAGTACCAGGTCGGCGCCGGTGTAGGCCGGGTCCAGCCGGTCGATGGGGAACGGTGGGAGCTGCCGCAACCACCTGGGCCGCCGCTCGGGGAGACCGGCGACGGTGAACAGCTCCGGCCCGAAGCCGACGGTGACCGTGAGCCGGGCCGGACGCACTGCCAGTTCCGGCTCGGTGTCGGCGAGCGCGGGCAGACCCTGGGTGAGCCGGGACGCGTCGTCGGTCCAGATGCGGAGCAGGCCGATGACGTCGTCCCGGTCGACGCCGGGCGCGAGGTCGAACCCGGCGAAGGCCACGTGGCCAGGCGCGTCCTGCTCGATCCCGGCCTGGTGCGGGCCGTAGAACGAGACCACGTCGAGCGCGTCGTCCCGCTCGGACTCGGAGCGTGTGAGACCGACCGCGCCCCAGCCGATTCCGGCCGCGCCGACCGCGGCCGCTCCCCCGCCGAGCAAACGACGGCGGGAGAGCCCGGAGCGCGGATCAGCCACCGTGCGAGGAGTTCTCGGTGCCCGGGGCGTAGTTCTCCTTGCCGCCGGCGAAGTCCCGCACCTGCGCGGTGACGACGGTGCTCGAGCCGTCGGCGAAGGTCAGCGTGAGCGAGGTCTCGGCGCCGGTTCGCAACGGCTGCTTCAGATCCATGAACATCAGGTGCTCGCCACCGGGCTTCAGCACGGCCTCGCCCTTGGCGGGAATGGTGATGCCACCCGCCTTGGGGCGCATGGTCTTCGCGCCCGAGCTGTCCGGGACGACCTCGTGGATCTCGACGCGATCCGAGGCGGGGCTGGTGGCCGAGATCAACGTCACCGGGGTGTCGCCGGTGTTGCGCAGGCTGCCGAAGGCGGCGGACATGCCCGAATCGGCGGCCTTGATCCACTGGTCGCCCATGGTGATCCGATCCGCGGACGCGGCGGGGGCGGGTTCGTCGTCCGCGCACGAGGTGGCGAACAGGGCGAGGACGGACAGGGCGGCCCCCGCGCCGAGGCGGCGGACGGCACGGGCAGAGGTGAGATGGGTACGCGCGAACATCGCGTGGGACTCCGATCATCGGGGTTGGGTAAGACCCCGTCGGCACGACTAGGCCGGAACGGGGTGAATGACGGACACACCCACCGATGGCGGACCACGCACGCCGAGACCCGGTCGCACCAGCAGTTGACGCAGCACCGCGCGCTCATCGGGCACCGGCGCGACGACGGAACGGACGAACAGCGACGGCCCACCGCCGAGCACCCGCACCAGCCGCCGGACGCTGGTGATGGCCCGGCGCACGCCCACCTCGGCGGCGCGGATCGCGAGAGCGCCCACCGGGATCGCCACCAGGTGCGCGAGCAGCATCGCGGCGGAGAAGGTGTGCTGGTGCTGGGCGTGCCCCAGCGAGAGCGCGGTGTGCCCGACGACCTGGCCGAGGGCGAGCACCGCCATCGTCGACAGGGCGGTGTTGCCCCGTGGCAGCGCCGAGACCACCACGCCGATCAGCGCGCAGGCGGCCAGCAGCAACGTCGCCGAGGAACCGGACGGAAGGCCGGTCGCGCCACCGAGGCCGTGCGCGAGCACGGCGACCGCGCCCGAGGCGGCACCCACCGCCGCGCCGCGTAAGCGCGCGGTGTGATCCGTCGGTGAACGCACCCCGCCATGCTACGACCCTGTGTCGTAGAGCAGCGGCACAGGGCCTATGACCAGCGTCTCATCGGTCGGCCCGAGAAAGTTTCACCGAACCGCTTGACCTAAAGGATTGTTCAGGTTTGAAGATTGTCTCACCACCGAATGAGGGAGAACACCATGACCACCGCCACCGCCACCCGCCCCGCCGTCCGCACCCTGCCCGCCCTGAACCGGACCGTCGCCGTGCTGGGCGCCGTGGCCGCCGCCGTCGCGCTGAACCTGATCGTCTGGGCCGTCGGCGAGCTGGCGGGCGGCTCGTTCACCATGACCAACGCCGGCGTCGCCAGCGACGTCGCGCCCGGCGGCGTGATCATGATGTCGGCCGTGCCGCTGCTGATCGGCATGACGGTCGCGGTGCTGGTCTCCTACCTGTGGACCGGGGTGCTGCGGGT
Organism: Nocardia neocaledoniensis; assembly: GCF_003182135.1. Taxonomy (GTDB): domain Bacteria; phylum Actinomycetota; class Actinomycetes; order Mycobacteriales; family Mycobacteriaceae; genus Nocardia; species Nocardia neocaledoniensis. The sequence continues at coordinate 639,251 of NZ_QGTL01000003.1, forward strand.
CGCCGCCGTCGTCGGTTCGCTGCTGTCGATCGGGACCATCTGGCTGACCGTGTCCGCCGACTTCGACACCGCCTCCACCATCGCGCTGTCGGTGATGCACGTGGTGCTGGTGCCGGTGCTGGTGGTCGCGCTGGAAGGCGTGCGCCGCTCGATCACCACCCGCTGACCCCCGAGACGCAGAAGGACCCCACCGCCATGGTGGGGTCCTTCTCGTCTGCGCGGGCTAGACCGAGCGGCCGAACAGCAGCTTCCACGGCATCAGCGCCGACTCCAGCTGCACCTTCAGGCTCATCTTCGAGGCGCCGAGGGTGCGCTCCTCGAAGCGGATCGGCACCTCGGCGATCGTGTAGCCCTTCTTGATCGCGCGGTAGTTCATCTCGACCTGGAACGAGTAGCCGTTGCTGCGGATCGAGGCCACGTCGATCGCGCGCAGGGTGTCGGCCTTCCACGCCTTGAAACCGGCGGTCGCGTCCTTCACGCCGAGGCGCAGGATCAGGTTCACGTAGAAGTTGGCCCAGGCCGAGAGGGCCTTGCGGTACCACTTCCACTCCGCCGCGGTGGAGCCGCCGGGCACGTAGCGGGAGCCGAGCACGACACCGACATCGGCGGAGCTCAGCTTCTCCAGCATGGCCGGGATCACCTCGGCGGGGTGCGAGAGGTCGGCGTCCATCTGGATCACCACGTCGGCGCCCTCGTCGAGGGCCTTGGTGATGCCGGCGATGTAGGCACGGCCGAGGCCGTCCTTCTCGGTGCGGTGCAGCACGCTCACCACGTTCGGCAGCTCGGCGGCCAGCTTGTCGGCCACCTCACCGGTGCCGTCGGGGGAATTGTCGTCCACCACCAGCACGTGCAGATCGGGGACCGGCAGCGCCGTCAGCCGCTCCACCGCCACCGGCAGATTTTCCCGCTCGTTGTAGGTCGGCACAACAACGGTAACCCTCAAGGGTCGCCCTCCCTGCTCACCTGGTTACGCCCCGTGACCCGGTCAGCGGGCACGGCGGCATGTCATCGATTCGTTATGACCGTACTCGATCGACCTGACGCGAACCTGAGCGGCCGTGTGGGCCCTTCACCACAGTTGCCGGGCGTGGACCAGCGCGTCGACCACCAGGACCACGCCGAAGACCACGAAAAGCACCCGCACGACGGGCGGTCCGAAGCGGGTCAGCCCGCGCACCAGCACCCGGTACACCTTGCGGGCGCGCGGGGTCCGGCGCATGGCCAGCGCGAGCACGATCAGGGGCAGCAGCAGCGCGATCGCGCAGTACGCGGCCACGATCAGCGGCCACACCACCGGCAGCGGACGCTGCGCCGAGAGCAGGGCCAGCGCGGCCAGATACGGCACCGAGGTCGGCACCTTCGCCAGCCCGAGGGTGAATCCGACGACGCCCATCAGCCACGGGTACTCGCGCACCGGCCGCACCCAGCGCCCGCCGCCGCGCATGGTGGTGTCCATCGGCAGCGCGGCGACGACGATCAGCACCACGCCGATCAGCAGCTCGCCCCAGTACCGCAGCATCGGCGTCAGCTGGAAGTCGAACAGCCGGACCAGGAAGTCGATGCCGAGCACGGTCGCCACGCCGAACGCCACCGACACCGCGAACACGCCGCCGAGGAAACTCAGCCCGCCCACCATCGGCGATCGCCGCGTCAACCGGCTGTCCGCCACGACGGCCGTCGTGATCGCCACCAACAGCACGTCCAGCGCGTCGAGCAGCGCGAACCCGAGCAACGCGATCAGCAGGACACCCATGACCGCCCCGACCCTACCCGCCGGTCACCGACGCCTCGGAAACGAACCTTGCACCCTGGGGGCGCTTGCTGGTTACGCTTTTCGTGCCGGGAGTGCCCGACGAGCACCCGCGATCGTGAAGGGGAAGACATCGTGGCGGAAATGTCATTCGACCCATCAGCGCTCGACGCTTATCAGCGCGCTGCAGCTCGGGTCGCAGATCTACTCGGAGAAGCGGCCACCAACACCACCACCGCGGCGGGGGCCGACCTGTCCGGGCTCGGGGTGCTCGGGCGGGAGTTCGCGGCGGCCTGGACGGCGGCGGCGGGGGCGCACGCGTCGACCTTGAGCACGGCGGGCAACCTGGTCACGGCCTATCAGGACATCCTGAATCGCTTCGGCGCCACCGTCACCGGGATCGATACCGGCCTGGCGGGCGACCTGGGCGCCGTCGAGACCGAGGTGGCGTGATGCGCACGAAATCGCTGGCCACCGAGACCACGCTCAGCACGATCTCGCCCGCCGAGGCCGAGGCCAAGATCGCCCCGGTGGTCGCCCTGCTCGAGGTGCCACTGCTGGAGTTACGGAAATCGCTGGGCACCAACACCTCCGCCGACCCCGACGCCGACGTCGTGGCCGCGCTGACCTCGGCCTCCACCGCGACCAGCGCCACCGAGGACCCCCACCGCCTCGGCCTCTACGCCCTGGAATCCACCGAGACCGCGGCCCCGGCCACGCCCGCGCTGCGCCGGACCGCGACCGAGGTCTCCGCGGCGGCCGACCGCGGCCAGCGCCTGAGCACCCTGCTGGGCCAGGCGCATTCGACGCAGGCGAGCGCGGCGGCCAAGGTCGACGCGATCATCGCCGACTTCCGCGCCAAGGCCAAGGCGGCGGCGCCGGCGGTGAACGGCAACAACCTCGACGCGATCGTCGAACTCGCCGAGGAGGCGATCACCGAGGCCGTCGGCGTGGTCGGGACGGCGAGCACGGAGATGGACGGCTACACCCGCAACACCAGGGAACTGACCTCCGACCTCGACGGCACCAACGGGGTCACCGTGCCCGCGGGCGCGACCGAGGTGGCGCCGGGCGTCTACGTCCTCGGCACCGGCGGCACCTCCACCGACAGCTGGGATTCCGACAGCAGCACCACCACCGATCCGGCGACGGCCGCGCAGATCGCGTTGCAGGAGGCCCTGATCGACGGCGGTGTGTCGCTGGGCACCGCGGCCATCGACGCCGGTGTGACCTTCGGCACACACCTGATCGACAAGATCGCCGAGGTGGCGATGCACGGGATCGACAAGGGCGCCGAACTCGCGACCACCGGCATCGACACGCTGGCCGCGAACGTCACCGGCGCCGAGAGCGCCCAGACCTCGCCCGCCACGACCACACCGAGCACGCCGACCACCCCGTCGACCAGCGGCGGCACCTCCGGCGGCGGCCTGTTCGCCGGGCTCGGCAACGGCGACACCACCGCCAAGCCCGAACCGTCCACCGGCGGTGGCACCACCAACAATTCGACCAAGCCGGCCCCGGCGGCGCCCTCCACCCAGGGCCCGTCGACCCCGGCTGTCGAAGCGCCACAACAGAACAGCAACCCCGCACCGGCCCCCGCGGCGCAGCAACCGCCGGTCCAGTCCGGGGTGATTCCGCCCGCCGCGCGCCCCCAACAGGATCAGGAGACCGAACGCCCGTCGGCCGCCCCGAAGCACGGGCAGCCGGGAGTCGTCCCGGCGACCGCGTAGGTCGTGGCGGATGGACAACCCGTTCGGCGCCTATCTGTCGTCGCCGGAGCCGGCGCGCCGTCGCCCCCAGGGCAAACGGCGTCGCCGGCGCAGGCGTGAGGCCGAGCCGCAGACCATCGGCACCAATCCGGAGACCTGGCCGCCCCCGGAGCCGGAGCCCTATACCGAAGTGCCCGAGGGCGATCCGCACGCCCTGACCCAGCCGATCTACCGCGATCCCGCCGACGAGGACGGCTTCACCGGCGACTGGAACGACTGGCACAGCGACGCGCCGGTCGAGCCCGCCCCGCAGCGCCCCGACGAGGTCGACTGGAACGACTGGGCCACCACCACCGCGACCGAGCAGAGCGGAGACCGGGTCGAGATGCCGGTGCTGCCGCGCCTCAAGGACTTCGGTGGCGGCGGCCCGATCAGCAGGCGACCGCGCAAGAAGTACGACGACGAGCGCTACGACGATCCGCACGGCCGGGCGAAGGCGGCGGCCGCGGTGAAGGGCATCGTCGGCGCGCTGCTGTTCGTGCTGCTCGTCGGGGTGGCGGCGACGATCTTCCTCGGTCCCGACGAGAAGTCCGGGTCCACCCAGCAGGCGGCTGTCGCCGGCGCGCCCACCACGGCGCCCACCCAGACCGCGGTCGCGCCGCCGCCCGCGCACGCCGTGGCGGGTTGCGAGTCGTTCCGCAGCCAGTCCATCACCATCAGCGCCGAACGCGGCGACACCGCCTCGCCCCAGGGCGCGATCCTCGGCTTCGAGTACAGCTACTACGTGGATCGCGACGCCGCCAAGGCCCGCACCTACGTCACCGACGACGCCCACGTCGGCGACGAGGCCGCGCTCGCGGCGGGCATCGCCACCTTCCCGACCGGCGTGAAGTACTGCATCCACATCACCAGGGCCGACGCCACCGACCCCACGCTCTGGAACGTCACCGTCCAGCAGCAGTGGCCCGGCGAGGCCGCGATCGAGAAGATCCAGCAGACCATGCGGACCGCCGAGGTGGCGCCCGGCCGGTATCGGATAACCAGCATCGACCATCGCAGATAGCGAAAATCCCCTCGACCCGGAACGGGCGAGGGGATTTCTTTTGCGACCCTGACGGGACTCGAACCCGCGACCTCCGCCGTGACAGGGCGGCGCGCTAACCAACTGCGCCACAGGGCCGTGCCGCATCGCTGCGTGCGGGAGGACTCTACCCCGAGACGGGCCCTCGACGGTAACCGCGCAGGTCGCGTCAGGATTCGACTGTTGACATTGACGTCAACGTCAACAACACTGTGACCGTGACCACAAGCGAAGCGCAGGAGCGAGCGCGCTCGGCGCGCAAGGACAGCGCCGGACCGCGTCGCGGCGAACTGCTCGACGCGGCGGCACACTGTTTCGCCGAACTCGGCTACGACCAGACCTCGGTGGAGACCGTCACCACCAGGTCCGGGGTCTCCCGGGCCACGTTCTACGCCTACTTCTCCTCCAAGGACGAGATCTTCGGCGCCATCACCGAGCGGGTGTGCGCGCAGTTCCACGAGGCGCAGTTCGTGGTCGACACCGAGCGCACCGCGCCGCGCGAGGTGGTCGCGGCCACCACGCGGGCCTTCGCCGAGGCGGTCTTCGCCAACGGCGCGCTGGTGACCCTGATCGAGCACCGGGCCGGGATCGACCCCGCGATCGGCGCGCAGTGGTCCCGGGTGCGCACCCGGCTGCGCACGCGGTTCACCGGGTACCTCACCCGGGTCGAGCCCGAGGCGGGCATCGATCCGTGCGCGCCGCTGCCGCGCATCGTCGAGGCGCTCGCCGACGCGCTGCTGATCGGCGCCTCGCGCGTCGCCGGGGCCGACGCCGAGGAGCGCGAACAGTTCATCACCGATCACATCGCCATCGCCGAGCGATTGATCGGCTTCACCCGATAACCCAAGTACCGGAACGGATGTGCCCATGACCGTCGAACCCGCCGCCGCCGTCTCGCCCGATTACGCCGAGGCGCTCGCGGAGATCAGGGCCGTGCAGGCGGCCGCCTGGCCCGCCGCCGTACCGCGCGCGGTGACGTATCCGATCGACTCCATGGCGATCGTCGACTATCTGCGGCACTGGGCGCGTGTGCGACCCGAGGTCACCGCCATCGCGTTCTATGGGCGCGACATCAGCTACGCCGAATACGACGAACTGTCCGACCGTGTCGCGGGCTGGCTGCTGGCCAACGGCGTCGAGCCGGGTGACCGGATCGGGGTGTTCCTCGGCAACTGTCCGCAGTTCCTGATCGCCATGCTCGGGATCCTGAAGGCCGGCGCGGTGCACGTGCCGATCAATCCGCTGTTCCGCGCGCACGAACTGCGCCACGAACTCGTCGACGCCGGCGTGACGGTCCTGCTCGCCCAGGCCGATCTGGCCCCGCTGGTCGCACAGGTGCGCGTCGAGACGCCGGTGCGGCTGGTCGCCGTCACCGCGCTCGCCGACATGTTCACCGCCGAGCCCGCCGTGCCGCCGCCCTTCGCCACCACACCCGTGCACACCGACTGGCACGAGATCGTCGAAAGTCCCCGCGCCCCAGCACGACCCGCCGATCCCGACGCCCTGGCCGCACTGAACTACACCGGCGGCACGACCGGAATGCCCAAGGGCTGCGAGCACACCCAGCGCCACATGGTCTACACCGCAGCCACCGCGAGCATCGCCAACGGCTTCGCGCTGGACGGCCCACCGCGGGCGGTGCTGAACTTCCTGCCCGTGTTCTGGATCGCCGGCGAGGACTTCGGCATCCTGTTCCCACTGATCGGCGGCGGCACCGCGGTGCTGATGAACCGGTGGGACGCCGCGACCGCGCTGACCCTGCTGAGCCGCTACAAGGTCGCCTCGATGATCGGCATGATCGACAACTACGTCGAGATGATGGAGCACCCCGCCTTCGACCCGGCCACGCTCGACGCGCTGGAGAACACCACCGGCGTCTCCTTCGTGGTGAAACTGAACGCCGAGATCAGGGCCCGCTGGCGCGCGGCGGCAGGCACCACCCTGCGCGAGGCCAGCTACGGCATGACCGAGACGCACACCGCCGACACCTTCACCCTCGGCCTGCAGGACGACGACTACGACCTGCGCAGCGAGCCGGTGTTCTGTGGCCTGCCGGTGCCCGGCACCGACATCCTGATCGTCGACGAGCACGGCGCCCCGGTGCCGATCGGCCAGGAGGGCCAGATCATCGTCCGCAGCCCCTCGATCCTGACCCGCTACTACGGCAAGCCCGAGGCCACCGCCGAGACGCTGCGCGAGGGCTGGCTGCACACCGGCGACGTGGGCAAGCTGAACGAGCGTGGCGCGCTGCACTATCTGGCTCGCAACAAGGAGATGATCAAGGTCAACGGCATGAGCGTCTTCCCGTCGGAGGTGGAGTCGCTGCTGACGTTGCACCCGGAGGTGCAGACGGTGGGCGTGGTCCCCGCGCCGGACGCGCGGCGCGGCCAGGTGCCCCTCGCCTTCGTGCAACTGCGGCCCGGATCAGCCGTCACCGCGGGTGAACTGCGGGACTGGGCCGGGCAGAACATGGCCGGCTACAAGGTGCCGCTGGTCGAGATCCTGGACGCGATGCCGATGACGGCGACCGGCAAGATCCGCAAGGGTGAGCTGTTCACCCTCGCCGAGCACATCACCACCACCAGCGAGGACGCCAAGTGAGACTGCTGATCGCCAACCGCGGCGAGATCGCCCTGCGGATCATCCGCACCGCCGCCGAACTCGGCGTCGAGACGGTGGCCGTCTACGCCGAGGACGACGCCGACAACCCGAACGTGCACGCCGCCGACACGGCGATCGCCCTGCCCGGCACCGGCGCCGCCGCCTATCTCGACCAGGCCGCCATCCTGGCCGCCGTCAAGGAATCCGGCGCCGATCATCTCCACCCCGGCTACGGATTCCTCAGCGAGAACGCGGAATTCGCGCGCGCGTGCGCCGCGGCGGACTGCACCTTCCTCGGCCCCGACCCCGCCGTCCTCGACCTGTTCGGCGACAAGTCCTCGGCGCGGCGGGCCGCGGCTGCCGCGGACGTGCCGGTGCTGCCCGCGACCGAGGGCCCCACCGAACTGGCGCGGGTGCGCGCCTTCTTCGAGGAGCAGTCCGGCGCGATCATGATCAAGGCGCTGGCCGGTGGCGGCGGGCGCGGCATGCGGGTGGTGCGCGCCGCCGAGGAACTCGACGACGCCTACCGTCAGTGCGCCGCCGAGGCCCAGCTCGGCTTCGGCGATCCGGCGGTCTTCGCCGAGGCGCTGCTCGAGCGGGCGCGGCACATCGAGGTCCAGATCGTCGCCGCGGGCGGCGCCGCGCTCGCGCTGGGCGATCGGGACTGCAGCGTGCAGCGCAGACATCAGAAACTGCTCGAGATCGCTCCCGCCCAGGGTCTTTCGGAAGCGCTGCGCCGGAACCTGCACACCGCGGCGGCCTGGCTGTGCGCGCGGGTGGGCTATCGCGGACTGGCGACCGTCGAATTCCTCGTATCCGGAGCGGAATTCGTGTTCCTGGAGGTGAATCCCCGTATCCAGGTGGAGCACACGGTGACCGAGGAGGTGACCGGGGTCGACCTGGTCGCCGTCCAGCTCGCCATCGCCGGGGGCGCGGCGCTCGACGAGCTGGACCTGCCCGCCGGAATCGTCTCCGACGGAACAACGACCACCGGAGACCCCGCCGCCGCCGACGGCATCGCGATCCAGGCGCGCGTGAACATGGAGACCATGGCGGCCGACGGTTCCGCCGTCCCCACCGCGGGCACCCTGACGGCCTTCGCGCCGCCGACCGGCCCCGGCGTCCGCGTCGACACCTTCGCCCGCCCCGGACTCACCCCGAGCCCCCGCTACGACTCGCTGCTGGCCAAGGTGATCACCCGCACCCGCGGCCGGTCGTTCCCGGCCGCCGCACGCAAGACCGCGACGGCCCTGGCGGAATTCACCGTCACCGGGCTCGGCACGAACATCGGCTTCCTGCGGGAGATCCTGTCCGACAGCGAGTTCCAGTCGGGTGTCGCGACCACCGGGTTCCTCGCGGAGCGGGTCACCGAGTTCGTCGTGCCACAGGCCGAAGCCGCCGCCGCCCCGGTCGAGTTGTATCCGGGCCAGGAGGCCGTGCGCGCCCAGCTGGCGGGCACCGTGGTCGAGGTCGCGGCCGAGGGCGCCGAGGTCGGCGCGGGCGGGCAGCTCGCGGTGCTCGAGGCGATGAAGATGCAGCACGTCGTCGCCGCGCCGCGTGCCGCCCGCGCCGTGCGGGTACTGGTGCGGCCGGGTCAGGTCGTCGCGCCCGGCGACCCGCTGGTGATCGTGAGCCACACCGGCGCCGGGGACGACGGGAGCGCGGGGCCGGTTCTCGATCCGGACCAGCCGCGCGCCGATGTCGAGGAGATCCGTGCCCGTCATCGCGTCACCCTGGACGAGGCCCGCCCCGAGGCTGTCGCGAAGCGGCATCGGCTCGGGCGCCGCACGGCCAGGGAGAACATCGCCGACCTCGTCGACCCCGGCAGCTTCGTCGAGTACGGCGCGCTCGCCGTCGCCGCGCAGCGCAGCAGGCGCAGCGAGGACGACCTGATCGCCAACACCCCCGCCGACGGCCTGGTCACCGGGCTGGCCACGATCGGCGCCGAGCGCTTCGCCAAGGCCGAGGCCGTGGTGATCTCCTACGACTACACCGTGCTCGCCGGCACCCAGGGCAAGGTCAACCACGCCAAGACCGACCGTGCCTTCGAACTCGCCGCGCGCAAGCGGGTCCCGGTCGTGCTGTTCGCCGAGGGCGGCGGCGGTAGGCCGGGCGACACCGACTGGACCGGAATGGGCCTGGACGTGACCACCTTCCGCGCGCTCGGCGCCCTGCGTGGACAGGTGCCGCTGGTGTCGATCGTGTCGGGCCGCTGCTTCGCCGGGAACGCGGCGCTGGCCGGCGTCTGCGACGTCATCATCGCGACCCCCGACGCCAATATCGGAATGGGCGGTCCGGCGATGATCGAGGGCGGCGGCCTCGGCGCCTACCAGCCCGAGGACATCGGCCCGATCGAGGTGCAGCGGCGCAACGGCGTGGTCGACCTGGTGGCCCGCGACGAGGCGCACGCGGTCGCGCTGGCCAAGCGGTACCTGAGCTACTTCCAGGGTCCGGTCACCGACTTCGAGGCGCCGGACCCGCGCCTGGCCAGGCACGTGGTGCCGGAGAACCGGTTGCGCGCCTACGACATCCACCGCGCGATCGAGGCGATCGCCGACGTCGGCTCGGTGCTCGAACTGCGCGCCGACCACGGCGTCGGGATCGTCACCGCACTGGTGCGGGTGCACGGTCAGCCGTTCGGGATGGTCGCCAACAGCAGTCATCACCTCGGCGGTGCCATCGACGCCGAGGCCGCGGACAAGCTGGGCGAATTCCTCACGCTGTGCCAGTCGTTCGGGCTGCCCGTCGTCTCGCTGTGTGACACACCGGGATTCATGGTCGGGCCGGAGGCGGAGAAGACCGCGACCGTGCGCCGGTTCAGCAGGTTGTTCGCACTGGGCGCCCAGCTGACGGTGCCGTTCGGGATGGTCATCCTGCGCAAGGGCTACGGACTCGGCGCGATGGCCATGGCGGCGGGCCACTTCCACGCGCCGAACTTCACCGTCGCCTGGCCCACCGGCGAGATCGGGCCGATGGGCCTCGAGGGCGCGGTGCGGCTCGGTTTCAGCAAGGAACTGGCCGCCGTGGCCGATCCGGACGAGCGCGAGACGCTGTTCCAGCAGCTGCTGGCGCTGGCCTATCAACAGGGCAAGGGCCTGACCGCCGCGACCGGATTCGAGCTCGACGACGTGATCGACCCGGCCGACACCCGCGCCTGGATCGCCACCCTGCTCCCCTGATCACGGCGGCCCCCGCCCAGCTCGGCACCCGTTTTCGCCGAGTTCCAGCGGGGGCGCGCCGGCTCTCCTAAGCTAAGCAAGCGCTCGCTAATTTGAAGTTGACGTCAACTTCTATTATGTTCACCCGCGGATCCATCGAGGAGTAACGATGATCGACCCCGAACAGCGGCCCGGCTCCAACACACTGACCGGCTCCTCGGTGCCCCTACCGAGCGCGAGCGAACGCAAACGCGCCCATCGCAAGCTCTTGGCCGCCGGTCTGGTCGGCAGCTCCATCGAGTGGTACGACTTCTTCCTCTACGGCACGGCCGCGGCGCTGGTCTTCCCGCACGTGTTCTTCCCGGACGCCTCCGCGCTCATGGGCACGCTGCTCTCGTTCAGCACCTTCTGGGCGGGGTTCGTGGCCAGGCCGATCGGCGGTGTGCTGGCCGGGCACTTCGGTGACCGGTACGGCCGCAAGCCCGTGGTCGTCGCCTGCCTGCTCGGCATGGGCGTGGCCACCTTCCTGATCGGCTGCCTGCCCAGCACCGGCACCATCGGCGTGCTCGCCCCCATCCTGCTGGTCACGCTGCGCTTCGTGCAGGGCGTCGCCTGCGGCGGACAGTGGGGCGGAATCGTATTGCTGCTCACCGAATCCGCGGGCCCGAAGAAACGCGGCTTCGCAGGCACCTTCGGGCAGATGGGCGTGCCGCTGGGCCTGATCCTGGGCAATCTCGTCTTCCTCGGCGCCACCGCCGCGCTGTCGACCGACGCGTTCCTGAGTTGGGGCTGGCGGGTGCCGTTCCTGGCCAGCGCGCTGCTGTTCCCGGTGGTCCTCTACATCCACACCAGGGTCGAGGACTCCCCCGAGTTCAAGGAATTGCAGGCCGAGGCCGCGTCGAAGAAGGAACCCGCCGTGGCCCAGGCGCCGCTGGCCGAGGCCGTCAAGGGACACTGGCGCACCATCCTGCTCGGCTGCGGGCTGCTCGCGGCGACCAATTCGCTGTTCTACGTGAGCATCGCCGGTCTGCTCAGCTACGGCACCGCCGAACTCGGCATGAATCGCAATGCGCTGCTGGCGATCTCGCTGCTGTGCTCAGCCCTGCTGACCGGGGTGATCCTGTGGGCGGGCGCGGCCTCGGACCGGATCGGGCGGCGCCCGTTGATCCTGGTCGGCGGAATCGGCATGGCGCTGTGGGCGTTCCCGTTCTTCGGTCTGGTCAACACCGCCAGCGTGTACGCGGTGTTCCTCGCGGTCGGGGTGGGTTCGGCGCTGCAGGCGCTCACCTACGGCCCGCTCGCCGCGTTCATGGGTGAGCTGTTCGAACCGCGGGTGCGCTACTCGGGCGCGTCACTGGCCTACCAGCTGGCGGCGATCACCATCAGCGGCGGCGCGCCCTTCCTGATGACCGCGATCATCGCGAACACCGGCTCCACCACCGGTGTCTCGGTGTTCCTGCTCGCCATGGCGCTGATCACCGTCGCCAGCGCGTGGCTGCTGCGCGAGACCAATCCGGCCGAGGTGCGCGACGATCCCGCCGCCGTGCCCGGTGTCCACCTGTACCAGTGAGGAAGACCTAGTGCGAGTAGCTGACAAAGTAGCCGTCGTGACCGGCGGCGGCGCGGGCATCGGGGCCGCCGTGGCCACCGCCCTCGCCGCGGCGGGCGCCCGGGTCGTGGTCGCCGACCTCGACGAAGTGGCCGCGCTGGCCGTCTCGGCGCGGATCAACGGCGAGTACCCCGGCACCACCGTCGGTGTCGGCGCCGATGCCGCCGACACGGCCGCGATCCGCGAGCTGATCGCGGTGGCCGAGCGCGAATTCGGTCCGGTCGACCTGTATTTCGCCAACGCGGGCATCAGCGGTGCCGCCGGCCTCGATGCCACCGAGGACGACTGGGACCTCTCGCTCGCGGTGAACCTGCGCGCCCACATCAGGGCCGCCCAGCTGCTCGTGCCCGGGTGGGTCGAGCGCGGCGAGGGCTACTTCGTCAGCACCGCCTCGGCGGCCGGGCTGCTCACTCAGATCGGCTCGGCCACCTACTCGGTGACCAAGCACGCCGCGGTCGGCTTCGCCGAATGGCTGAACATCACCTATGGCGACCAGGGCGTGCGCGTGAGCTGCCTGTGCCCGATGGGCGTGAACACGAAACTGCTGTACGCGGGCCGGGATTCGGGCGAAGCGCTCGGCGCCGCCGCCACCAGGGCGGTCGTCTCGGCGGGCGAGGTGCTCGAGCCCGCCGAGGTGGCCGAGATCGTGCTGGCCGCCGTCGACGCCGAACAGTTCCTGATCCTGCCGCACCCCCAGGTGCTCGAGATGTACCGCAACAAGGGCTCCGACTACGACCGCTGGCTGCGCGGCATGCGCCGCTACCAGTCGGCGCTGCTGGCCGAGACCCACTGAGCGAGAGAGGAACACGATGTTCGACCTCACCGATCGTGCCAAGAGGTACCAGGAAGACCTGCTCGACTTCATGGACACCCACGTCTACCCGGCCGAGCCCGTCTACGAGGAGCAGATGCGCGCCTCCGGCGACCCACACTTCCAGCCACCGGTGCTCGAGGACCTCAAGACCGAGGCCAAGCGGCGCGGGCTGTGGAACCTCTTCCACCCGCATCCGGGCCGCGGCCCCGGCCTGACCAACCTCGAGTACGCGCCGCTGGCCGAGATCATGGGCCGCAGCCATCTCGCGCCGGAGGCCTGCAACTGCAACGCCCCCGACACCGGGAACATGGAGGTGCTGGAACTGTTCGGCACCGAGGAGCACAAAGAGAAGTACCTGAAGCCGCTGCTCGAGGGCACCATGGCCTCGGCCTTCGCGATGACCGAGCCGCGGGTGGCCAGCTCCGACGCCACCAACATCGAGCTCTCGATGGTGCGCGACGGTGACTCCTACGTGCTCAACGGTCGTAAGTGGTTCGCCACGAACGCTTTGCACAAGAACTGCCGGGTGCTCATCGTGATGGGCAAGACCGATCCGACCGCCGCGCCGCACCGGCAGCAGACCATGATGGTCGTCCCGATCGACGCGCCGGGCATCACGCTGCTGCGTGGGCTCCCGGTGTTCGGCTACCAGGATCGCGACGGGCACGCCGAGATCGACTTCACCGATGTGCGGGTTCCGGTCACCGACGTGCTGAAGGGCGAGGGTGAGGGGTTCGCCATCAGCCAGGCCCGGCTCGGTCCCGGCCGCATCCATCACTGCATGCGCACCATCGGCATGGCCGAACGCGCGCTGGAACTGATGTGCAAGCGCGCGCAGGAGCGGGTGACCTTCGGCAGGGCGATCGCCGACAACGCCAATATCCAGGACTGGATCGCCGAGGCGCGCATCGAGATCGAGATGATCCGGCTGCTCACGCTGAAAGCGGCCCACCTGATGGACACCGTCGGCAACAAGGCCGCGCGCACCGAGATCGCCGCGATCAAGGTGGCCGCGCCGAACATCGCGCTGAAGATCGTCGACCGGGCGATCCAGGTGCACGGCGGTGCGGGCGTCACCGACGACTTCCCGCTCGCCGCGGCCTGGGCGCACCTGCGCACCCTGCGCCTGGCCGACGGGCCCGACGAGGTGCACAAGCGCGCCATCGCCCGCCAGGAACTGCGCAAATACACGAAGAAGGAGATCTGATGAAGGCCTGGCAGGTCGCCGAGCTCGGCGAACCACGCGACGTGCTCCAGCTCACCGAGGTCGACGATCCGGTGGCCGGGCCGGGGCAGGTGCTGGTCGGCGTGCTCGCCGCGCCCGGCAACTTCCCCGACGTGCTGCTGTGTCGTGGGCAGTATCAGATCAAGCCACCGCTGCCGTTCACGCCCGGCGTGGAACTGTGCGGTGAGGTGCTCGCGGTCGGCGCGGGCGTCGACCGGTTCGCCCCGGGCGACCGGATCGTCGGCACCGCGAACCTGCCCGGCGGTGGTTTCGCCGAACTGGCCGTCCTCGACGCGGAGAACGCCTTCCCCGCACCGGCATCCCTCGACGACGCCGAAGCGGCCGCGCTGGTGATCGGCTATCAGACGAGCTGGTTCGCGCTGCACCGGCGCACCCGGCTGCTGCCGGGCGAGACGCTGCTCGTGCACGCGGCGGCGGGCGGCGTCGGCAGCACCGCCGTGCAGCTGGGCAAGGCCGCGGGCGCCAAGGTGATCGGCGTCGTCGGCGGTGCGGCGAAGGCCGACTACTGCCGCGCGCTCGGCGCCGACCTCGTGATCGATCGGCACACCGAGGATTTCGTGCCGATCGTGAAGGAGTTCACCGGCGGCCGCGGCGCCGACGTGATCTACGACCCGGTCGGCGGCGACGCCTACGCCAAGTCGACCAAGTGCGTCGCCTTCGAGGGCCGCATCCTGGTGATCGGCTTCGCCGGCGGCACCATCCCGCAGCCCGCGCTCAATCACGCGCTGATCAAGAACTATTCGATCATCGGTCTGCACTGGGGCCTGTACAAGCAGTACGACCAGCGGGCCATCCACGACTGCCACGCCGAGCTGACCCGGCTCGCCGACGAAGGGCTGGTGAAACCGCTCATCAGCGAACGGCTTTCGCTCGCCGATGTGCCCGACGGCCTCGGCAGGCTCGGCGACGGGGAGACCGTCGGCAGGATCGTGTTCCAGCCCGGGATATAAATACTGCATGGAACGTCCCGCGGATTCCGACGGCGAGCGCGCGCCCTCGATGGCGCGCACCTCGCTGTTGCGCGAGCTCCCGGCCACCCCGCGTGGCCTCCGTACCAGGACCGCGCTGATCGACGCGGGCCGGAAGGTGTTCGAGCGGCTGGGTTATCTCGATACCCGGCTGGTCGACATCACCCAGGAGGCCAAGTGCTCCTCGGGCACCTTCTACACCTATTTCGCCAGCAAGGAGGAGATCTTCGCGGCGATCCTGGAGCACGCCCAGGAAGACATGATGCATCCCGGGATGGAGCATGTCGCCGGTGAGGACGATCCGGCCTCGATCATCGAGGCCAGCAACATGGCCTACTTCGAGGCGTATCGGCGCAACGCGAAATTGATGGGCCTGCTAGAGCAGGTCGCCAATATCGACCCGGAGTTCAGCAAGCTCCGCCAGGTCCGCGCCGACGCGTTCATCAGCCGCAACGCGCGCAGTATCGCGAACCTGCAGCAGCGCGGCCTCGCCGATCCCGACCTGGACCCGATGCTCGCCTCCCGTGCCCTCTCCGGCATGGTGAGCCGGCTGGCGTTCAACTATTTCGTCACCGCCGACGGCCTCCTCGACGGCGTCCCCCGCCCCATCGAGGACCTCGTCTTCACCGTCACCCGCCTCTGGGTGAACGCCCTGCGCATCCCCACCAAGACCGCGGACTGAGACCCGGCTTCAGCGGCGCGCTTCGGTGCGGAGCCGCTCGGCCAGGGTCCGGAAGAGCACGAAATCCTGGACATCGGCGACCCCGCCCGCGACGATGCCGAAGAACTTGCCCTCGGCGGTGACATCGAACAACGTGTCGTTCATCATGAGGTTGATCGCCTTCACCTGCCCCCAGGGCACCGACCGTTTGCGGTCCCCGACCTCGGTGGCCGAGATCCAGACCTCGCCGAAATCGAGCCGTTCGCCGGCGCGCAGCCGCTCCAACGCGGCGGGCAGCTTGGCGGTGACGATGCCCTGATCGATCATCGGCGCCCACTCCTGCTGCGGCACGAAACCGTCGGCCAGCTGGATCTCGCTGCCCGTGGTGTCGGTGAGGTCGTAGCGAAACGTCATCTGCGCGGCGCCGCCGCGATTGGTGCGGCTGGGACGGCGGAACAGCCGGGTCGAGTCGTACCGAACGGCGCGAACGAGCCCGTATTGCGTTCGAACCAACCCGTTCTCGTAGAGATCGAGCCTGGCGCCCCGGAATCTGCGCTGGTGCCGACATGCGCTGATCGTGACGACAACCAGCGGCAAGAACACCGGCAGCACGAGGAATCCGCCGATGATCACGACCACCCCGGTCTCCCCCTTGACGGCGGCGAACGCCACCAACCCACCGACGACCACGACGAACACCCAGCGCCGGACGATCCGCTTCCACATCGGCGTGTACGCACCGAACCCCCGCAGATGCCCGCCCAATCCCGCGTCGGCGGCGACGGCCGCGATCCGCTCCAGCACCTTGGCTTCATCGCGCCGCGCATCGGCATCAGCAGTCATCGGTATCCCCCCAAAACGGTTGTCCTGCAACCGCGACGGTACCGCGATCAGGTCATACTTTCGAGAGTCCCGCGAAATCGCCTTCCGCCTCCACTCGCCGACACGAACATGTCGTACGGCGTCTGTACCGTCTGGGACCTCGGCTGAGCGATCTGGAGGGTACGCCGGTCGCGCGGCGCGGTCGGTGGTGTGGATAATCGAACGCATGTGCGATTCGATTCGGCCGTACCTGCGCAACGGGTGCTGGACGGAACCGGCCCCGCGCTTCTGCTCCAACGGCCACCGGCTCGGGCCGGGGCGATCACTCGTCGGCGTGACGCCGTGCAGACGGATCGGCGGCCACCATCGCACACATACCTGCCTCGCCTGTGGCACAACGATGTACAGCCCGCCGATTCACAACGACTGCGAGCACTGACGCCGCGAACGCGGGGCACAGACCCCGGAAATGAGTGAAGACCAGCCGAAAGGCTGGTCTTCAGGAGTGGCCAGGGCCGGGATCGAACCGGCGACCTTCCGCTTTTCAGGCGGACGCTCGTACCAACTGAGCTACCTGGCCGCAGGCACCCGTACTGAATGCCATACGCGAAGCGCCGGATCACTCCGGCGCTTACTTGCGACCCTGACGGGACTCGAACCCGCGACCTCCGCCGTGACAGGGCGGCGCGCTAACCAACTGCGCCACAGGGCCTTGCTGTACTGCTACACAGTCCGAAGACTGTACCCCCTACGGGATTCGAACCCGCGCTACCGCCTTGAAAGGGCGGCGTCCTAGGCCGCTAGACGAAGGGGGCTCGTCCCGGATCTCTCCGGACCGGCTTTCAACGTTTCCGTTGGGAGCTCGCATAGCTTATGACAGGTGAGTGCGGACTTCCAAATCGCCTGGTCAGGCGCCCAAACCGAGGTCGTCCAGACGCGCGTGAGTGCGCCACCCCTCGGCGCGGAACTGCTGGATCCACACCGGGGTAGCCATCGACTCCACGATAACCTCCAGCACCTCGGCGAAGCGGGCCCGGAGGTCGGCGGCGGTGCCGTTGGCGATCGGGTCGACCAGGTAGCGCTGGCCGGCGAGGGCCGCGGCGAGGGTGCGGGTGAAGCGGTCAGGATCGGCGTCGGCGCGCAGCTGGCCGCCCTCGATCGCGCGCACGGCGAGGACCCTGGTGGCCCGGCCGACGATGCGGGCGCCGCCGTTGCCCACGTCGCGATGGAAGTCGGGTTCGATCACCAGCCGGTACTCGGCCTGGACGATGGTGTCGTGCTCGAGCCGCAGGGCGATCTCGTCGACCATGCCGTGCAGCACGTCGAGCGCGCCCAGGTCGGCGCGCGCGAGCCAGCGCTCCGCGCAGGCGCGATAGCGCTCGACCGCGGTGTCGAGCACCGCGCGCGCCAGATCCTCTTTGGAGTCGAAGTGGAAGTACATCGCCCCCTTGGTCGCCCGCGAACCCTCCAGAATGCGGTTGAGCGATGCCGCGGCATATCCGCTCTTCCCGAACTCGACGGCCGCGGACTTGATTATCGCCGCGCGTGTCCGGCGGGCCCGCTCTTGCTGCCGTGCCATGCTCGAAACGCCTCCGAACCTTCTCGCCGCTCACGATCAATAACGGACCGTCAGCGCAAAATAGTGGTTTTAATTCAAACTTTCGGTATGAAATCTCGCAGAAAGCCGGTACCCCTCCGGCTGGTATAGTTCGCCTGCCCGAGTGCGCCGCAGGGGGTGCACACTCGGGCCCAACTACCTGTGAGAACCGCCTCCTCTTGCGGTGACGCCGACCCCTTCGCCGAGGATTCGCGCGCCATTCGCGAGCACCCCGGCGCGGACGAACCCTCGCTGAATTCCGGGACTTCCCAGCCGGCGCCGGGCATCGGAAATCGCGGCGCCGGTGATTGTTCCGTTATTCACCAGGCGATCACCGTACCCGGATTCCCCAGCCGACACGCGGCAAATGGAACACCCATCCGAACAACCGGGACGGATATCCGGGCCAGCAAACCGGGCGCTACCGAAATGGTTTCGTAGGCTATGAAATCCACAGGCGCACAGCCCGGTTGACCCCACCCCGAACGCACCCCGACGGTCGGCGGACGCGCGCCCGCACCGCATCACCAGATCCGCCACAAAACCCCTGCTCGTCGAAAGTTGTTGCGTTACAACAGTATTCGATACCATGCCGCGACCGGAAGTGCGAACGGTGGTGGGTACCAGCCGGTTACCACCGAATCGTCGGCGTCCCCTTCTTCGTTACCAGGGCGGATCGACCGGCGCGACCGGCCTCACGCACGGGTATTCGGCCCAGCGCCGCGGTGTCCGCTAGACTCCCCACCGCGCCCCTTTAGCTCAGTTGGTAGAGCTGGTGACTTTTAATCACTAGGTCGTAGGTTCGAGTCCTACAGGGGGCACCACAACACCACGTGACCATCGTCACGTGGCGACGCGTACGGCGCCGTCGCCGCCGAAACCCCCGGTCGGGCCATCTCGGTCTTCTACCCTGAGCGCGACCCGGGCACTACCGGGCCCCCTCGACAAGGCGGAGCCGATGACTTCCTTCGATGATTTGCTCTCCCAGGTACCGATCGCCCAGATCGCCGACCAGCTCGGCGTCGACCAGGCGACCGCAACCACGGCCGTGCAGGCGGCGCTGCCGACCCTGCTCGGCGGCCTGCAGGCCAACGCTTCCGAACCACAGGGCGCCGCTTCGCTGATGGGCGCGCTGGACCAGCACGGCGGACTCGTCGAGGGCGAAGGCGCCGTCGACCTGAACCAGGTCGACGTGGCCGACGGCGAGAAGATCGTCGACAACGTCTTCGGCAGCGAGAAGAACACCGTCATCAGCGCGCTCGGCGGCACCGGCGGGACCGGCGGCAACGACCTGATCGGCAAGCTGCTGCCGATCCTGGCCCCGATCGTGCTGGCCTACCTCGCCAAGCAGATGACCGGCGGCGGCGCGGCGGCGCCCGCCCCGCAGCAGCAGTCCTCCGGCGGTGGCGGTCTCGGCGATCTGCTGGGCGGTCTGCTCGGCGGCAGCGGCAACGCGGGCGGGCTCGGCGGCGTCATCGGGGACGCGTTGGCCAAGAACGCCGGCGGCGGGCTCGGCAGCATTCTCGGCGGCCTGCTCGGCGGGAAACGCTGAGACTTCGTTACGGGAGCTAACACTGTGCGGCCCGCAGCGATAGTCCCTACGCTGCGGGCCGAACACCTAGACTCGTCAGCACGACGAGACGGCGTCGGCCGAGGTTGTGGCGTTGCTCAACTTCGGCGGAAATCCGCTCTGTTGCGTTTCGCATCACACCTACGGTGCCGTAAGGTATGGCCGCATCGCGACGTTCGACCGCAAGCACGACAGCGAAGGGTTTTTACATGGCAAGGGATCTGACTCAACTCGAACTACTCACGGAGTTGGAGCCGGTTGCCGAAGAAAACGTCAACCGGCACCTGTCGCTGGCCAAGGAATGGCATCCCCACGACTACGTCCCGTGGGATGAGGGCCGCAACTTCGCCGCCATGGGCGGCATCGACTGGGATCCTGAGCAGTCCAAGCTCAGCGAGGTGGCCAAGGCGGCCATGATCACCAACCTGCTCACCGAGGACAATCTGCCGTCCTACCACCGTGAGATCGCCGAGAACTTCTCCCAGGACGGCGCCTGGGGCACCTGGGTCGGTCGCTGGACCGCCGAGGAGAACCGCCACGGCATCGTGATGCGTGACTACCTGGTGGTCACCCGCGGCGTCGATCCGGTGGCCCTCGAGAACGCCCGCATGATCCACATGACGAACGGGTTCGCCTCCCCCACCGAGGTCGACGCCGGCTTCCTGCACTCGGTCGCCTACGTGACCTTCCAGGAACTGGCCACTCGCGTGAGCCACCGCAACACCGGCAAGGTGTGCGACGACCCGATCGCCGACCGCATGCTGCAGCGCGTCGCCGCCGACGAGAACCTGCACATGATCTTCTACCGCAACCTCTGCGGCGCGGCGCTGGACCTGTCGCCCGACCAGGCGATCGAGGCCATCTCGCTGATCGTCGAGAACTTCCAGATGCCCGGCGCCGGCATGCCGAACTTCCGTCGCAACGGCGTGCTGATGGCCAAGCACGGCATCTACGACCTGCGTCAGCACCTCGAAGAGGTGGTCCAGCCGGTCCTCAAGAAGTGGAACATCTTCGAGCGCACCGACTTCACCGCGCGCGGCGAGGCCACCCGTGAGCGGCTGGCCGGCTTCCTGGACAAGCTCGGCCAGGACGTGGTCAAGTTCGAGGAGCAGCGCGACAAGATGCTCGCCCGTGAGGCCAAGAAGCGCGAGCTGGCCGGGGTCTAGTCCACACACCGAACGCGCCGCCTCCCCTCGGGGAGACGGCGCGTTCGTCGTTTTCGGGCCTACTTGGTCGGCAGAGCGCCGTCCGTGCTGCCGACATCGGTGATCTTCCAGTCCTTGCCCGCGTCGACGGTGATGTTGTAGGTGACCGTGTTGCGCAGGCCGTCGGGGTTCTGCGCGTTGGTGGTGCTCACGTCGACGAAGGCGGCGACCTTGTAGACCTCGCCCTCGCGCGACATCACCTTGGCGGTGATCGGCGTGGCGGAGGAGGTCCACTTCAGCGGGATGATGATCTGCTCGAGCTTGTCGCCGGTCGCGTCGAACTTGTTCGACAGCTCCGGCGAGGTGCCCGCCTTCAGCTTGGCGACCCAGGCGTCGACGTCCTCGTAGTTCAGCGTCGCCGAGCCGACGGCGTAGTCGAGCGCGATCTGCTCGGCCTTGGCGTCGTCGGCGTTGCGCGCCTTCATCTCGGACAGGTCCGAGCGCGCCGAACCGAGCAGCACGCCGAGCACGATCGCGACGATCGCGAGCACGGCGATCACCGCGCCGCCGATCAGCGACGAGATCTGCACCGCGACCGTGCCCTTGCCCGGCTGGGCGGGAGTCGGCTCGGCGGTGGGCTTGGTCAGGTCGGTGGCGTCGTCGGCCATGGGTGTTTCTCCGATGGGGGTGGGGACAGCGCACCGCCGGAGGCGACGGTGCCAGCGGTAACAGGCTACTGAGGCGTGGCACCCGGATCGATCAGCGACGACGGCGCGGCCGCGTCGCTCAGCGTGCGTGGCTCACAAATGATGCTGTAACCATGCGAAACATCTATCGAGCGAGATCGATCACATCCAGCCCGAATCGACCGGATCCCGGCCGTTTCCGTGATCGGGGACACCCTCCGTTTTTGGGCTGCGACCTCGGGTGATGAGACAATGGCGCACGTGACTATCACGATGCCCCAGGCGCCGACGGCGCTGCGGATCGGGCCCTACCCGGCCGACCCGCCGGTGGTGCTCGCTCCCATGGCGGGCATCACCAACCGAGCCTTCCGCACGCTGTGCCGGGAATTCGGCAGCGACACCTCGATCTACGTGTGCGAGATGATCACCGCGCGCGCGGTGGTCGAGCGCAACGAGAAGACGCTGCACATGATGTCGTTCGACGAAGGCGAGAGCCCGCGCTCGATGCAGCTCTACGGCGTCGACCCGAAGACGCTCGGCGAGGCCGTGCGCATCATCGTCGGCGAGGGCTGGGCCGACCACATCGACCTGAACCTGGGCTGCCCGGTCCGCAAGGTGACCAGGCTCGGCGGCGGTTCCGCGTTGCCGTACAAGCGCAGGCTGTTCGCCAACATCGTCAAGGAGATGGTGTCGGCGGCCGAACCTGCCGGTGTGCCGGTCACCTTCAAGTTCCGCATCGGCATCGACGACGACCACCTCACCTACCTCGACACCGGCCGCATCGCCGAGGCCGAGGGCGCGGCCGCGGTGGCGCTGCACGCGCGCACCGCCGCGCAGCTGTACTCCGGCGCGGCCGACTGGTCGGCCATCGCCCGGCTCAAGGAAGCCGTCACCACGATTCCCGTGCTCGGCAACGGCGACATCTTCTCCGCCGACGACGCGCTGCGGATGATGAACGAGACCGGCTGCGACGGCGTCGTCGTCGGCCGCGGCTGCCTCGGCCGCCCGTGGCTGTTCGCCGAACTCAGCGCCGCGCTGCGCGGCGAGCCGATTCCCGAGGGCCCGACCCTGGGCCGCGTCGGCGAGATCCTGATCCGGCACGCCACACTGCTCGCCGAGCACGACGGCGAGGACAAGGCGATGCGCGACATCCGCAAGCACATGGCCTGGTACCTGATGGGCTTCCCGGTCGGCTCGCAGCTGCGCCGCAGCTTCGCCACCGTCTCCGAGCTGACCCAGATCGAGGACCTCGTCGGCCGGCTGGACCCCTCGGTCCCCTTCCCCACCGACGCGCTCGGCCCCCGCGGCCGCCAGGGCTCGCCCCAGGCCAAGGTCGCCCTCCCCGACGGCTGGCTCGACGACCCCGAGGACGACACCGTCCCCACCGCAGCCGATGTGATGCACAGCGGCGGCTGAGTACCGCGAGGTCAACCGGTACTCGTCATCGGTGTGCAACGAGTTCGCCGTCGATTCGTTTGCGTACTGGAGTGGCTACTCGTGGCGGAATCGTTATCATTGCGGACATCGTTCGGCTGCGGTACGAATCGGAGCCGGGCGGTGACGCGCATGCTGCGGTAGCTAGAGAAGTGAGGTTCGTTGGTGGGTGACGATCGGCGTGGGCGAACGCCCCGGCCCGGAAGTCGCGCCCCCTGGGAGCGCTATCCGCAGGCCGAACCCACCGAGCAGGCCGAGAGCGGCTCGCGGCGGTCCAGGCACGCGGACGCGACGCAGGACCCCACCGCGCCGCCGCTGACGGTGCAGGACTTGGTCGACCGCGTCGACAGTGAGCGCACCAGGCGTCGACGGCCCCCCGGCGACGAGCCCGCGCCTGGCTCCCGAGCGGGCAGGCGCGCCCGCGAACAGGCTCCCCGCCCCACCCCCCGTCCCGAGCTCGAACCGCGCGCCGCAGGCGTCCCTCCCGTGGAGGAGACGGTCGTGCGCCGCGCCGAATCACCCGCCGACCGCACCGCCACCACCGCGCTGCCGACCGAGGCCGTGCGCAACGGCCGCAGACCGGCCGCGCCCCGCCGGACCGCCGAACCGCTCGACGACCCCGCCACCGACATCCTGCCCGCGGTCACCGAGCCACCGAAGCGGGCCAAGCCGGTCAAGACCGCGTCCGCCGCTCCCCCGCGCCGTCCCGGCGCCGACGGCCGCCGCAATCGGCAGGCCAGGATGGCCGGCCGCGTCGCGCTCACCATCTTCGCGGTGCTCACACTGGTGGTCACCGGCGGCGGCTGGAGCTACCTGCGCGCCACCGGCAACAGCTTCACCCAGGTTTCCGCGCTCGACGGCACCACCGAGGACGTCCTCGACGGCGACATGCAGCTCGGTGACGAGAACTATCTGATCGTCGGCACCGACACCAGGGCCGGCGTGAACGCCGACATGGGCGCCGGCACCACCGACGACGCCGAGGGTTCGCGCGCCGACACGGTGATGCTGGTGCACATCCCCAAGAACCGCTCGCGCGTGGTCGTGGTCTCGTTCCCGCGCGATCTCGATGTCACCCGGCCGCAGTGCTCGGGGTGGGACAACGAGAAGGCCGCCTATACCGACGAGAAGATGCCCTCGGCCATGGGCGACAAGCTCAATGCCGTCTACGCCCGCGGCGGTCCGCGCTGCTTGGTCGACGTGGTCCGCAAGATGTCGGGTCTGAGCATCGGCCACTTCATCGGCATCGACTTCGCGGGCTTCGAGGCCATGGTCGATCAGATCGGCGGCGTCGAGGTGTGCTCGACCAAGCCGATCATCGACGGTGTGCTCGGCACGGTCCTGGAGACCTCCGGCAAGCAGCGTGTGATGGGCGAGACCGCACTCAACTACGTGCGCGCCCGGCACGTCGTCGGCGAGGAACGCAGTGACTACGACCGGATCAACCGGCAGCAGAAGTTCATGGCCTCGCTGCTGCGCGGCGCCCTGTCGAGCAAAGTGCTGTTCGATCCCGGCAAGCTCAACGGGTTCATCCAGGCCTTCACCAGCCACACCTTCGTGGACAAGGTGACGCCGCAGGACCTGCTGCTGCTCGGCCGCTCGCTGCAGAAGATGGACGCGGGCGCCGTCACCTTCCTGACGATCCCGACCGCCGGCACCAACGCCTATGGCAACGAGATCCCGCGCGAGACCGACATCAAAGCCATCTTCCGCGCCGTCATCGACGACCAGCCCCTGCCCGGTGAGGTGAAGGCGCCGGAAATCGAGAGCTCGGCCCCCACCCCGGCGCCCGCCGCGCCGAAGCTGCTCGCGGTCGCGCCGAGCACCATGTCGCTCCTGGTCTCCAATGGCTCGGGCACCGTCGGTGCCGCGAACCGCGCGGCGACCAAGCTGGACGCCCAGGGCTTCCAGATCTACAGCACCGGCAACTACGCGGGGGGCACCTCGACCAGCTCGAAGATCCGCTTCGCCCCCGGCATGGAAGCCGAGGCGGCGACGGTGGCGAGCACGATCCCCGGCGCGAGCCTGGAGGAAGCGCCCGAGCTCGGCAGCATCATCGAAGTCGTGCTCGGCACCGACTTCGCCGGCACCGTGCGCACCGCCACCCCGATCGGAACCGAGCTGCCGAACGTGCCGATCGGCACCCCGCACAGCGCGGGCCCGGTGGCCCTGCCCTCCGACCTCGAGCACATGAACGCCGCGGACGACACCTGTAAATAGAACCACCCGCTGAGCTGGCATGACACTGCCATGCGGCATTAACCCGCCGTTGGGTGACAGGGGCGGGGGTACCCACTAGGGTCTGCAAACATGCGTGTCATCTACAACGAGCAAATGGCCGATCTCGCCAACCTCCTGGGTGAGATGGCCGGTCTCGCTGGCCAGGCGATGGAACAGGCCACCCAGTCGCTGCTGCAGGCCGACCTCGCGCTGGCCGAACAGGTCATCGGCGAGCAGGACCGGATCTCGGTGATGATCTCCGAGGCCGAGGAGAAGGCCTTCGCGCTGCTCGCGCTGCAGGCGCCCGTCGCGGGCGATCTGCGCCAGGTCGTGAGCGCCATCCAGATCGTCAACGACGTGAACCGGATGGGCACGCTGGCGCTGCACGTCGCCAAGGTGACCCGCCGTCGCCACCCCAACCACGCCCTGCCGGAGGCCGTCAACGGCTACTTCGCCGAGATGGGCCGCATCGCCGTGAACATGGGCGCCGGCGCCAAGGAGGTGCTCGAGACCCGCGATCCCGAGCGCGCCGCCCAGCTCAACCAGGACGACGAGGCGATGGACGACCTCCACCGCCACCTGTTCACCCTGCTGATGGACCGGGAGTGGAAGTACGGCGTGGCCTCGGCCGTCGACGTCACCCTGCTCGGCCGCTACTACGAGCGCTTCGCCGACCACGCCGTCGAGATCGGCCGCCGCGTGATCTTCCTGGTCACCGGCGTGCTCCCGTCCGACGAGGACCTCGAGACCTCGTAGGTGACAAGGAGAAAGCCCCCGTGCTCGTCGGCCGAGCACGGGGGCTTTCTCCTTCTCGCGTCGAGTCATTGCCGCCCCCAATGTAATTCGGTAGGCTGCGTAACCAAGGGGGGGTTCTGATGGGGGAACCTCTGTGGAAACTATTGAAACGGAAGAGGTTTCGTCATGAAAGTACGATTTTTCGCTGGCGCGTTGGTCGGTGTGGCCACGATCCTGACCACGGCATTGCTCGCCCCGCAGGCCACGGCTCAGCCATCGGCGCCGTGCAACGCGAACACCGTCGGCAATACGAAGTACGAGGGTTCGACGAAGTGGCTGTGCTACTCGTACGGCCAGGGCAAGTACGGCTGGATCGTCGTTTCCTGATACCAACGAGAAAGCCCCCGCGCTCCTTGCAGGAGGCGGGGGCTTTCTCGTTGGTGCGGTCTACCCGAAGCGGCCCGAGATGTAGTCCTCGGTGGCGCGCTGGGTGGGGTTGGAGAAGATCTTCTCGGTGTCGTCGATCTCGATCAGCTTGCCGGGCTTGCCCTGGGCCTCGAGGTTGAAGAAACCGGTCTGGTCACTCACGCGCGCGGCCTGCTGCATGTTGTGGGTGACGATGACGATGGTGAATTCCTTCTTCAGCTCGGTGATCAGGTCCTCGATCGCCAGGGTGGAGATCGGGTCCAGCGCCGAACAGGGCTCGTCCATCAGCAGCACGTCGGGCGAGACCGCGATGGCGCGGGCGATGCACAGACGCTGCTGCTGACCACCGGAGAGGCCGCCGCCCGGCTTGTCGAGGCGGTCCTTGACCTCGTTCCAGAGGTTGGCGCCGCGCAGCGAGCGCTCGGCGACCTCGTCGAGTTCCTTCTTGTTGCGCACGCCCTGCAGCTTCAGGCCCGCGACCACGTTGTCCTTGATGGACATGGTGGGGAACGGGTTCGGGCGCTGGAACACCATGCCGATGGTGCGACGCACGCCGACCGGGTCGATGGCGGCGCCGTAGATGTCCTCGCCGTCGAGCAGCACCGCGCCCTCGACGCGCGCGTTCGGGGTCACCTCGTGCATGCGGTTGAGCGAACGCAGCACGGTGGACTTGCCACAACCGGAGGGACCGATGAAGGCGGTGACGCTGCGCGGCAGCACGGTCAGGTCCACGCTCGACACGGCGTGGAACGAACCGTAGTAGATGTTGAGATCTTTGACGTCGATCCGCTTGGCCATCTGAGTTATCCGTTCGCTTCTATCGGTTCCGGGTGAGCAGCTTGTTGACGCCGGCGGCGGCCAGGTACAGCAACGCGATCATCAGGATCAGCGTGAGCGCCGCACCCCAGACACGTTCGCGGCCGGCGGCCTCCGGGTTGGCCAGCTCTTGGTAGATCAGCAGCGGCAGCGAAGCCATGTTGCCGTCGAAGATGTTCTGGTTGATCGACTTGCTGTAGCCGACCAGCACCAGCACGGGCGCGGTCTCACCCATGACGCGGGCGAGGGCGAGCAGGATGCCGGAGATCATGCCGGGCGCCGCGGTCGGAATGACGATGCGCAGGATGGTCTTCCACCTCGGCACGCCGAGCGCGTAGGACGCCTCGCGCAGCTCGTCGGGCACCAGCTTCAGCATCTCCTCGGTGCTGCGCACGACCACCGGCAGCATCAGCAGCACGAGAGCCAGCGAGACGGCGAAGGAGCTCTGCGGCATGCCGAAGGTGGCGATCCACAGCGCGAAGATGAACAGCGCGGCCACGATCGAGGGCACGCCGGCGAGGATGTCGACCATGAAGGTGGTGACCTTGGCCAGGCGGCCACGGCCGTACTCGACCAGGTAGACCGCGGCCATGATGCCCAGCGGCACCGCGATGATCGAGGCGACCGCCGACTGCACGATGGTGCCGTAGATCGCGTGGTACACACCGCCGCCGGTCTGGTCCGGCAGGATGCCCTTCTGCGAGTTGAACCACCAGTCGGCGGTGACGATCGCGGTGATGCCCTTGGTGATCACCAGGCCGAGCACCCACACCAGCGGGATGAGCGCGATCACGAAGCACAGGGTGACCAGGCCGGTCGCGATGTTGTTCTTGATCTTGCGCGCGGTGCCGACCTGCCGGAACGGCGGCGCCTTGATCGGCTTGTCGAGGGTCGTCGTGGTGGTCATCAGCCGTTCACCTTTCCACCGGAGGCCAGGCGGGCCAGCGCGTTGACGATGAAGGTCAGCGCGAAGAGAACGAAGCCGGCGGCGATGTAGGCGCCCGTCGGCAGCGGCGCGCTGAATTCCGAGGCCGCCGAGGCGATCTTGGACGCGAAGGTGTAGCCGCCGTCGAACAGCGACCAGGTACCGGCCTGGCTCGCGGTGCGCAGCACGACGAGGACCGCGATGGTCTCACCGAGCGCGCGGCCGAGGCCGAGCATGGAACCGGCGATCACACCGCTGCGGCCGTAGGGCAGCACGGTCATCCGGACGACTTCCCACTTGGTGGCGCCGAGGGCCTGCGCGGCCTCGATGTGTGCGCGCGGCGTCAGCGCGAACACCTCGCGGGCGACCGAGGTGATGATCGGCAGGATCATCACGGCGAGCACGACACCGGCGGTGAAGATGGTGCCGCCGCCGGCGATCGAGACGTTGCCGTCGGAGAACAGGAACAGCCAGCCGAGGTTCTCGTTGAGGAATTCCTGGACGGGCGCGATCTGCGGCGCCAGCACCAGGAAGCCCCACAGACCGAACACGATGGACGGCACCGCGGCGAGCAGGTCGATCAGCATCGTGAACGGCCGCGCGAGCCGCGACGGCGCGTAGTGCGTGAGGAACAGCGCGATGCCGACGCCGATCGGCACCGCGACGATGAGCGCGAACACCGAGCTCAGCACCGTGACCATGAACAGGTCACGGATGCCGAACCGGAGGTTGTTCGCGTCACCGGTGGAGAATTCGGTGCTGGTGAAGAAGTTGACCTCGTCAGCCCTGAGCGAGGGGACCGCGCGGATCAGCAGGAACAGCGCGATCAGCGCGATGGCCGCGACGATGGTCGCGCCGGCCGCGGTGGCCGTCCAGCGGAAGATCGTCTCGGCGTTCAGCGCGCCGGAACGACCCTTGGCGGGCGCCTTGTCGCTTTTCGGTTCGGTCGGCATATTCGCAGTATCTCCGGCCGCCCGCGGGCCCGTCGAGTCCGACGAGCCCGCTGCGGTCACCTCAGGGTGCATGGTCATGGCCAGGAAGCGATCAGGAGATGGCGTTGATCGCGGTGGTCAGCTTGGTCTTGAACGCGTCGGGCAGCGGCACGTAGCCGGCGTCGGCGAGACCGTTCTGGCCGTTGGTGACGGCCGAGGTCAGGAACGCCTTGACGGCCTTGCCGGTCTCGGCGTCGGTGTACTTGGAGCACACGATCTCGTAGGTCGCCATCATGATCGGGTACGAGCCGGCCGCGGTCGGACGGTAGAACGAGCTGGTGTCGAGGACCAGGTCGTTGCCCTCGCCCTTGATCTTCACGCCGTCGATCGACTTACCGGCCGACTCGGCGGTCAGCTTGACCGGGTCCTTGGACGCGGAGGTGATGATCTGCGCGATCGACAGGTTCTGCGCCTTGGCGAAGGACCACTCGTTGTAGGTGATCGAGTTCTTGGTGTTCTTGATCGCGGCCGAGGTGCCCTCGTTGCCCTTGGCGCCCTCACCGACACCACCGTTGAAGGTCTTGCCGCCGCCCTTGCCCCAGGCGCCGTCGGACGCGGCGTCGAGGTAGAGCTGGAAGTTGTCGGTGGTGCCCGACTCGTCGGAGCGGAAGATCACGGCGATCTTCTCCGAGGGCAGCTTGGCGTTGGGGTTCAGCGCCTTGATCTCGGGGGCGTCCCAGGTGGCGACGGAGCCGTTGAACACCTTGGCGGCGGTCGGGCCGTCGAGGACCAGGTCGGTCACGCCGTCGACGTTGTAGGTGATGGCGATCGGGCCGAAGACGGTCGGCAGGTTCCACGCCGGGGCGCCGCAACGCTCCTGAGCCTTGGCCGGCTCTTCCTTCTTGGAGCTCAGCGCCGAGTCGGAGCCACCGAAATCGGTCTGGCCGCCGATGAATTCGTTCACGCCCGCGCCGGAGCCGCTGGAGGTGTAGTTGAGGGTGAAGCCGTCACAGTTGGTCTCGTAGGCGGCGACGAAGCGCTCCATGGCGTTCTTCTGCGAGGACGCGCCGGACGCCTTCAGCGCCTTCTTGCCCTCGCAGGTCACGCTGGTGTTGGCGGCGTTGCTGGTGTCGCCACCGGTGTTGTCGTCGCTGCCACAGGCGGCAAGGGACATCGCGCCCGCGGCGAAGACACCGACCAGGGCACTGGTGCGCTTGAAGTTCACTTTTCCTCCGACATTGCTGGCGACTCGCTCGGTCCCTCACCGGCCCGGGCGAGTTCTGGCGGTGCGGATCGCGGGGGAACGCGCGCACCAGGCGGCAACTGTGCCGCCCAGAAGTAACGTAGGTTCGCCCGGTTGACAGTTGGCCCGACGCGGGTTAACGGGGAATGAACAGCCAAGCGCGATTTCCGCCACGAATGTGACGTTTGCCCCAGTTTTACTCGCTCTTACCCGGTCAGGCGCGCACTATTCAGCCGCGCCGAAGAATTCATCACACCTGTGACGTGTCTCGCAATCAGGACGGCAGCGCGTAGGCGACGTCGACGTGCGCGGGCGCGAAGCCCAGTTTCGTGTAGGTGCGCACGGCCGCCTCGTTGTCGGCCTCGGTGTAGAGCAACACCTCCGACAGCTCCCTCGCCCGCAGGTAGTGCAGGCCGGCCAGCGTCAGCAATCGGCCCAGGCCACGGCCCTGCGCGTCCGGATCGATGCCGACCACGTAGACCTCGCCGGCGGGCGCCGCGTCGGGCGCCACCTTGGTCCAGTGAAAGCCGAGCAACCGGTCCGGCGCGGCGGCGTCGAAGGCCAGGAACAGGCCGGCGGGGTCGAACCAGGGTTCCGCGCGGCGGGCCGCGATATCGCGCTCGGCCCAGCCGCCCTGTTCGGGATGCCAGGAGAACGCGGCGTTGTTCACCCGCAGCAGTTCGGCGTCGTCGACCGCGCCCTGATAGGTCCGCAGCAGGATGTTCTCCGGCAGCACCAGCTCCGGTAGCTCGGGTGTTGCCAGTGGCCGGCGCATCTGCCACAGCTCCCGCGCCGTGACCAGGCCGAGGCGTCCGGCGAGCGCCTTGGCCGCGGGGAGGTCACCGTGTGCCCACACCCGCGCGCCGTCGCCGCCCTCGGCCAGCGCGGCCCGGACGAGTTCGGCGCCGATCCCGTCGCCGCGCGCGTCGGGGTCGACCGCGACCTCGGCCATCGCGGGGTGTTCGTCATGCGCGGCAACGAGATTCGCGTAACCGACGACCTCGCCCGCCCGCTCGGCGAGCAGATGCCTGGTGCCCTCAGCCGTCTCGGCGAGCGAGAGAACCGCCTGCTCGGACACCGGCGCCACGCCGTCGCCGGCCTTGGCCCGGTCGAGCACAGCGCGCACCCGGGTCGCCACCTCGGGCACGACGTGGTCGGTCCAGGTCAGGGTTGCCGTCTGCGCCATCGAACCGTCCTCAGTGTCGCTACTGCGCGGTGCCGTTGAGCGGCGCCAGCGAGTCGTCGCCGTCGACGTCCTCGTCCGGGAAGCTCACCGTCTCGCCCTTGGTGGCCGGGGTCCTGGCCGGGCGCACCGCCTTGTAACCGACATTACGCACCGTGCCGATCAGCGACTCGTACTCGCTGCCGAGCTTGGCGCGCAGGCGCCGCACGTGCACGTCGACGGTGCGGGTGCCGCCGAAGAAGTCGTAGCCCCACACCTCCTGCAGCAGCTGGGCGCGGGTGAACACCCGGCCGGCGTGCTGGGCGAGGTACTTGAGCAGCTCGAATTCCTTGTAGGTGAGATCGAGCGGGCGACCGCGCAGCCGCGCGGTGTAGGTGCCCTCGTCGATCACCAGTTCACCCAGGGTGATCTTGCCGGTGTTCTCGGGGCTGGCCACGCCGCCGTTGCGGCCGACGAGCAGCCGCAGCCGGGCGTCGAGTTCGGCGGGACCGGTGCCGGGCAGCAGGATGTCGTCCAGGCCCCAGTCCGCGTTGACGGCCACCAGACCGCCCTCGGTGAGCACCGCGACGACCGGCACCGACGACCCCGTGCTGCCGAGCAGCCTGCACAGGCCGCGCGCGGCGGCCAGGTCGGTTCTGGCGTCGACCAGCGCGACATCGGCGCTACCCGCCTCGAGCAGGGACGACACCTCGGTCGGCGCGGGCCGCACGTTGTGCGCCAGCAGCGACAACGAGGGCAGCACCGAATCAGGGTTGGGGTCGGAGGTCAGTAGGAGCAGCTCCACCGGGCTCTCCTCCTATCTCGTGGCTCCGCGGACGACGGCAGCCGCGTAGCTACGTCGCCGAAACACAGGTAAGTCGTGTGCAACATTAGCGCCTATACCCGCACTACCTCGCAACATGGCCCGTCGGGCTCGCCGCGGCGGGCGCGGCTAGGGTGAGGACCATGCGCAAGCTGATCATCGGGCTGCTGTGCCTGGCCGGTGTGGCGGTGGTGATCGATTTCGGCGCCGCCGCCTACACGGAGTACCACGTGTCGCGGCAGCTGCGGGCCGGAGCCGAGTTGTCGGCCGACCCCGAAGTGACCGTGAAGGGCTTCCCCTTCCTCGCCCAGGCGGCCTCGGGCCGCTACGGCGACGTGCTGATCCGCGCGCGCAGCAAGCGCCCCGACATCCCCGGCGAGATCGCGCTCGAGGCCAACCTCTACGGCCTGCACGCGCCCGTCGGCCAGCTGGTCGACGGCACCGCGCGGGAGGTCGCGGTCGACCGGGTCGAGGCCCAGATGGCGATCGAGCCGATCGAGCTCGGCCGGCTGTTCGGCATCCCCGACCTGCAGGTGCTCGGCCCGCCCGCCGACAAGTCCGACGGCACCGGCGGTTCCGGCGGCTCCGGGCTGACCACCTCGGGCGCGCACGTGCTCAGGGGCTCGCTGCCGATCGCGCCGAACGGGCGCATCCTGCCCGCGGGCGCCATGCCGACCAGCAACGCCACCAAGGTCGAGGTCCAGGTGGAGGCCGACCTGATGCTCGACGGCGACAAGATCCGCATCCAGGCCACCCGCTTCTACACCGACCGCACCTCCCCCACCGATACGCCGACCTCGACGACCAAGACCGAGATCCTCGACGTCGATCGGCCCGCGGTGCTCGAGCGGTTCAGCCGTACGATCGATACCAAGGAGCTGCCGTTCGGCATCGCCCCCACCGAGGTGGAGGCGAAGGGCGGCCAGATCATCGTCTACGGCATCGGCCGCTCCCTGACCATCGACCTGGACCGATTGCAGCAACCATGATCGAACTCGTCATCCTCGCCGCCGTCGTGCTGGCCGCCGTCGCGGTGGGCCTGCTGCTGCGGCGCAATCAGGGCCGGGTCCGGCCCGCCACCCTCGACCCCGAGACCGCGCAGCGCGCCCGCCTGCTCGACGCGGCGGGCGTCACCGGCGCCAGCCCGGCCGTCCTGCACTTCTCGGCCGACTGGTGCGGGCCGTGCGACGCGGTCCGCCGGGTGGTCGCCGGGGTCACCGCCGAGCTGTCGGATTCGCCGAATGCCCCGCGCGACATCGAGATCGACATCGACGCCGATCCCGCGCTCGCCCGCGAACTGAACGTGCTCTCACTGCCGACGACCTTCGTCTTCGACGCCGAGGGCAAGGAGCGTTTCCGCATCTCCGGCGTGCCGAAGGCCGGCGATCTGCGCACCGCGCTCGAGCCGCTGACAGTGTGATCCAGCCCCCAGTACAGGGGGGCCGGGACATTTCCCGGGAAGACCGGGTAAACTACCTCTCGTGCAATCCGACCACGAGCTGATGCTCACCCGACGCCGCACAGTTGATCTGTGTCGCCTCGGTGGTTGTTGCTGCCTGTGCCGCTGAACGGTCGGCCGTCTCACCTCTGAGATTCCTGACGCCGACCTATGTCCGCCGCGCGAGTGATCGTCTCGATCCCCCGGCGAACTGGCAGATCCGAAGTCAACAGACTCATCAGCGCAGGAGTTCGCACCATGACCACTTCTCTCGATTCCCCACAGCGTGTCGACGTCCGCGGGCCCCGTTTCGTGGCCTGGGTGACGACCGGCGTGCTGATTCTGGTGCTCGTCGCCGCCGCCTTCTCCCCCGTCGCCGCCGCGATCCTGATCGGCCTGCAGGCCGTGGTGTTCGCGATCGGCGCGTCGGCGGGCCCGGCCAAGCACCCCTACGGCCGGATCTACGCGGCGTTCATCGCGCCGCGGCTGGGTCCGCCCACCGAGACCGAGCCCGTGCCGCCGCTGCGTTTCGCGCAGCTGCTCGGCTTCGTGTTCGCCGCTCTCGCCCTGCTGGGCTTCGCGCTCGGCTCCCCGATCGTCGGCGCGGTGTTCGCCGGCTTCGCCCTGTTCGCGGCGTTCCTGAACGCGGCGTTCGGGGTCTGCCTGGGCTGCCAGATCTACCCGCTGGTGGCCCGCTTCCGCCGGTCCACTGCCCCGGCACCGAACTGAGCTCCGGCTTTTTCACAGACCCTGCAAGTCATCTCTGAAAGGAACAACATGGCTCGCTCCGATGTCCTGGTCTCCGTTGACTGGGCCGAAGAGAACCTCAACGCCCCCGGCGTCGTCTTCGTCGAGGTCGACGAGGACACCTCCGCCTACGAGGGTGGCCACATCGAGGGCGCCGTCCGGCTGGACTGGAAGACCGACCTGCAGGATCAGGTGCGTCGCGACTTCGTGAACCAGGAGCAGTTCTCCGACCTGCTGTCGGCGCGCGGCATCAGCAACGACGACACCGTCGTGCTGTACGGCGGCAACAACAACTGGTTCGCGGCCTACGCCTACTGGTACTTCAAGCTGTACGGCCACAACGACGTCAAGCTGCTCGACGGTGGCCGCAAGAAGTGGGAGCTCGACGGTCGTCCGCTCTCGCGTGACGCGGTCTCGCGCCCGGCCACCCAGTACAAGGCCGCCGCCCCCGACACCTCGATCCGCGCGTTCCGCGACGAGGTCATCGCGGCCATCGGCACCAAGAACCTCGTCGACGTGCGCAGCCCCGACGAGTTCTCCGGCAAGATCCTCGCTCCCGCGCACCTGCCGCAGGAGCAGAGCCAGCGTCCCGGCCACATCCCGGGCGCCATCAACGTGCCGTGGAGCAAGGCGGCCAACGAGGACGGCACCTTCCGTTCCGATGCCGAGCTCGCCGAGCTCTACAAGGATGCGGGCCTGGACGGCGAGAAGGAGACCATCGCCTACTGCCGCATCGGTGAGCGTTCCTCGCACACCTGGTTCGTGCTGCAGGAGCTGCTCGGCCACCAGAACGTCAAGAACTACGACGGCAGCTGGACCGAATACGGTTCGCTCGTCGGTGCACCTATCGAGTTGGGAGCGTAATTCCATGTGTGCAGCACCTACCCAGGGTCAGGCCATCCCGGCCGGCGTCGACGTGGAGAAGGAGACGGTCATCACCGGCCGCGTCCTGAGCTCCGACGGTCAGCCGGTGGGCGGCGCGTTCGTGCGTCTGCTCGACGGCAACGGTGACTTCACCGCCGAGGTCGTCGCCTCCGGCACCGGTGACTTCCGCTTCTTCGCCGCGCCGGGTTCGTGGACCCTGCGCGCGCTGTCCTCGTCGGGCAACGGTTCGGCCTCGGTCACCCCCGAGGGCGCCGGCATCCACTCGGTGGACGTCGCGGTCGCGAAGTAAGAAACCTCACAACGGCCCTGGTAGTTCCCGTGCGGGAACTACCAGGGCCGTTGTCGTGTTCGCCGGCGGGACTCGCTAGACTCCGGAACG
Source organism: Nocardia neocaledoniensis (assembly GCF_003182135.1). GTDB lineage: Bacteria > Actinomycetota > Actinomycetes > Mycobacteriales > Mycobacteriaceae > Nocardia > Nocardia neocaledoniensis. Next base: position 674,836 of record NZ_QGTL01000003.1, read on the forward strand.
TGGTCCTCTTCTTCGAGATTCTCCTCATCGCCGTGTCGATCCTCATCGGCTGGTTCGGCCTGTACGTCTTCTACCGGCTCTTCACCGAGTCATGAGCGGACTCGCGAGCGAAGGTCCCGATCCGGCTGAGCGAGCGAGTACCGAGCAAGACGCTCCGGCCGAGCGCCGTAGTGGCGACGAAGCCGTGAACATCGCGGCCGAGCGCGCGAAAGAGACCGGCGTCCGAAACATCTCGGTCCTGCCGGACCTTCCGCTGCCCGACGACACCGCGAATCTGCGCGAAGGCCCCGACCTGAACCACGCCATGCTGGCGCTGCTGCCCATGGTCGGTGTGTGGCGCGGCGAGGGCGAGGGCAACCACCCCACCGACGGCGACTACCGCTTCGGCCAGCAGATCGTCGTCTCCCACGACGGCGGCGACTACCTGGTCTGGGAATCGCAGACCTGGAAGCTCGACGCCGAGGGCAGCTACGAGCGCCCCGATCTGCGCGAGAGCGGCTTCTGGCGGGTCGGCACCGACGGTGACGACGAGATGCTCGAACTGCTGCTCACCCACAGCTCCGGCATCGTCGAACTGTTCTACGGCACCGCGCGCACCCAGTCGTCCTGGGAGCTGGCCACCGACGTGGTGATCCGCAGCCAGTCCGGCGCGGTCGTCGGCGGCGCCAAGCGCCTCTACGGCATCGTCGAAGGTGGGGACCTGGCCTACGTGGAGGAACGAGTGGACGCCGACGGCGCCCTCGAACCCCGCCTGTCGGCCCGCCTGCAGCGCTACATCGGCTGAGTACGTACCGAGGTCCCACCCGTTAACGGGCGGGACCTCGGCGTTTCAGCCCCGCTCCTTGGCGGTCGTCAAATCGATGTCCATGTCGAACGGAGTGCCGGTCTTCAACCGGTCGTGGTAGATCCCGACCGGGACATAGCGAGTCGAGACCGGGTCCAACTCGTAGGCATACACCACGACGCGGTCTTCGGAGCTTCGTTCGACCCGCCAGAAGTGCGGGATGCCGGCCATCGCATACTTCCGCGGCTTCGTGTCCCGATCGCGCTCCTCCGAGTCGGGAGACACGACTTCGACAGCGAGGACGAGGTCTTCGGCGAAGTAGTAGCTCTCCGGCTCGGGCCGGCTGAACGCCTCGGCGGTAACCACGAGGACGTCGGGTTCCGGCATCTGCCGCGGTCCGAGCCGCACCGCCATTTCCCGGTCCGCCCGCATTTCCTCGAGCGCCTGGGCGTCGAGTGCCTGGCGGAGCATGTCGAGGACCTGCCGGTGCCACTTCCGCTGCGGACTCGCGAAAACAAGACCCCCGTCGATCAACTCGGTGTGCTTGGGCAGGTCACGCATCTGTAGGAAGTCGTCGACGGTGAACCCACCGGCCGGTGGAATTGGCCACTCGCGCACCGGATCAACGGCCATGTGCACATCGTAGCGGTTGTTTCCGCCCTTGATCAGGTACTTTCCCCCTCCCCGGATATGGAGCGACCCCCGAGCCATATCGCCGGGTTCGGAGAACTCGGTGATCCCGGTTGGATACTCCGGGGGCTCGGGGGTCGGGTGACTGCCTGGGATTCGCTCAGCGCACCGCTGGGGAATCTCCCGCAGTGGTGCTGCTAGCGGGCAGCCACCTCACGCATCCGATGAACATACATTCTTCAGACCACCTCCTCTCTTGTGTACCGATGAATCTATCGGGGTGCCCGAGTGTCGGCAATCGAATTAATTGTGGTCCTGAGCTGGGCGTTCATCGGTACTCGTGCCGCCGGAGCCGTCGACGGTGACAATCGTGTCGGCGCGATGGTCTGCGGGCAGCTGGTGGGTGACGACGACGACCGTGCGGTCGGGGTCCACCAGGCCACTGTTCTCGTCCAGCAGTGCACGCAGCAGGGTTTCGCCCTCGGCGGCGGCGAGATGCTCGGTGGGTTCGTCGAGCAGCAGGGTGTGTGCGGGGGCGACCAGCGCCCGAGCCAGCAGGATCCGGCGACGCTGCCCGCCGGAGACGGCCGCCGCGCCCCCGGTGAGTGCGGTGTGGACGCCCTCGGCCAGCGAGTCCAGCCAGGGGCCGAGACCGACCGCGCGCAGGGCGTCTTCGGCTTCCTCGGTGGTGAGGTCACCCCGGGCGACGCGCAGGTTCTCCAGGATCGACGTGCTGAACAGGTGCGCGTCTTCGGCGAAGAACGTGACGCCGTCCCGAGGCGTGTCGAACAATCCTGCCCATGTCATGAGCAGGGTGGTCTTGCCGGCTCCGCTGGGCCCGACAACGGCGATGCGACGGCCCTCGCGCAGCGGGATACGTTCGATCTCGGGTGCGCCGGATTCGGTGGCACGGCCGGACTCGGCGGTGCGGAGGCGGTGGAGGGCGGCTCGGGAGGTGGTGAGGGTGGTGGCGGCGGCGGGGAGGGCGCCGACGGCCTCGAAGGCGGACAGGGGGACGAGGACGAGGATGGTGAGGGCCATCGGGGTCATGCCGCCGGGGAGGCCGCCGGTGGGGCCGTAGGCGGCGATACCGACCAGCAGGGCGCCCAGGGCGCTGACGCCGATCGACAGCGGGGTCGCGGCGGCGGCCCAGGCGCTGTGGGCGGCGGCGGTGTCCTCCGCGCGGACCGCCCGGCCGGTCGCGGCGTCCGCCTTGGCGAGGGCCGTGTCGAGCTTGCCCGCGACACGCAGTTCGGGAGCGTGGTCGAGAACCGTCAGCGCCTCGGCCGTGAACTCGGCGCGGTCGGCCTGGTTCGCCTCGTCGGCCTCCCGCGCGGCCAGGCTCGACAACCAGGGCGCGAGCATCCCCGAAACCGCCAGCGCGACAGCGAGAATCACCGCGGCGGGCACGGAGATGAACGCGATCAGCATCACCGCCGCCAGCGACAACACCACCGCGACCGCGACGGGAACCAGTACCCGCACCACCACGGCGCCGAGATCGTCGATGTCCCTGCCGATCCGGACGAGCAGATCACCCCGCCGCAACTCCCGCAGATCGCCGCCACGCGGCCCGGTCTCCCGAACCACGCCCGCTTCACCTCGGCCTACTGCCGACCCTCCGCCGAAACGACCCGCTCCACGAACCGCGCCCGCTCCGCCCCTGCCTACCGCCGAGCTTCCGCCGAGACGCCGGGCTTCACGATCCGCGCCCGCTTTGCTGTGCCCGACCGCCGAGGTAGCCCCGAAACGGTCCGCTGACGTGGTCCGCCACCACCAGATGTCCGAGTGCGCCAGCGTGCGGTACACCGTGGTCCGCGCCGACGTCATCGCCCGTAGCGCCACGTCGTGACTCGCCAGCCGCTCCAGGTACCGGCACAGCCCGCGCGAGATGCCGAGTGCGCGTACCGAAGTCACCGCGACACTCAGATACAGCACCGGCGGCATCTGCCACGCCCGCGCGATCAACCACGCCGCGAGCGCCGCCAAAGCCAGTCCACTGCCGAGCGCCGCCACACCCCACGCGACAGCGACGACCACGCGCCACGGCGACAGCGCGAGCAACTGCCACATCTCCCGCAGATCCCGCACCAACGTGCCCCGCTCGGGATCGCGACCAACCGTTCGCACTGCGCTCACCACGCCCGTACCCCCTCCTCCGATCGGTCCCCGGCCCCTCGGTTCGCACCGAGTCCCGCACCGTCGGTCGCCCGAGTTCCGTCCGTACCGACTGGGTCGAGTCCACCCCGGTTTGCAGCGTGCGGTTCTTCCCGTCGTGCCGACGTCGCGCCCGTCGCCCCCGGTGCGGGCATCGCTGCTGAATCGGCATCGGGTGCGCCGCCATCGACATCCGAGGACGGTGAATCGTCTGGATGAACAGTCGTTCCGGCGACCTGGACGACCACGTCGGCGGCCGCCAGCACGGTGGGGCGGTGGCCGACGATCACGACGGTCGCGCCGTCGGCGGCGAGGGTGCGCAGGGTGCGAAGGACGTGTTGTTCGGTGGCGGAGTCGAGGTGGGCGGTGGGTTCGTCGAGGAGCAGGATCGGGCGGCGGGCGGCGAGGACACGGGTGAGGGCCAGGCGCTGGCGTTCACCGAGGGACAGGCCGACGCCGCCCTGGCCGACGCGGGTGTCCCAGCGGTCGGGCAGCGCGGCGAGCACGGACTCGAAACCTGTTGTCGCGCTGACCTCGTCGAGGAGGTCAGCGTCGGTGTGCGCGCCGAGCATTTCGACGTTCTCGCGCAGGGTGCCGGGCACCAGGACCGGCCGCTGCGGCAGCCAGGCGACGCGGCCCCACCAGCCGGCGGAATCGAGCTCGCGGACATCGACGCCGTCGACGAGCACGGCACCGGCATCCGGCTCGATCAACCCGAGAACCGCCTGGAGCGTCGTCGATTTCCCGCACCCGTTGGGCCCCGTCAGCACCGTGACCATCCCCGGCGCGAACTCCGCGGTCAACGTATCGGGCGCATTCCCCGACCGGGCCGCGACGGTCAACCCCCGCACGAGGATTCGCGAGCCCACAGTGCCACCCCCGTGCGCCGACCACCCGCGCCCGGCCACACCCCCGTGCGCTGCCCCAGCGCGCCCTGGCACGCCATGAGTGTTGTTCGTCGCGATGCCCTGTCCAGCAGAGTCTTCCGACGCGGCCCCGGATCGTTCACTTGGTGAGGCGCGGAGTGCTTGGTGAGGAGCCGAGCCAGGGGCCTCCCCAGCGCCGCCATCGCTCGCGTATACCGGCGAATCCGCCGCATCCTCGCTCGGACCACGGACCACAGGGCGGACAACTGGCGTTCCGGCCTCCAAGACGGCGAAAGCCTTGTCCGCGGCTGCCATTCCGTCCTGCGCGGCGTGGAACTTCTCCCCCACCTGCCGCAGCGGCCAGTAGACCTCCGGGGCGAGGATCAGCGCGACGAGTCCCGCGTACAACGTCATCTCGCCGTAGACCAGCCGCAGGCCGATGGCGACGGCGATCAGCGCGACGCTCAGGGTCGCCAGCGATTCCAGGACCATCGAGGAGAGGAAGGCGATGCGCAGCGCGCGCATGGTGCGCTGACGCAGCGAATCGCCCAGGGCACGAACCTGATCCACCATCGTCGGGCCGGTCGGTCCTTCGCGGCCGAGGGCGCGCAGGGTCGGCATCCCGGCGAACAGGTCGAGGAGCTGATCGGACAGACGGGTGGTCGCGGCGAGGGTGGCTTCGGCGCGGCCCTGCGTGAGCAGGCCGATGAGCACCATGAACAGCGGGATCAGCGGCACGGTGATCACGGCGATGAGCGCCGAGGTCGGATCGTGGAAGGCGATGACCACCAACACGATCGGCGGCACCAGGCAGGCAAGCAGCAGTGCGGGCAGGTAGCCGGTGAACCAGCCGCGCAGCCCGCTCAGCCCGTCGCCGATCACCACGGCGAGCTCGGTGCGTCGCGCGTCCAGTTCCCGGGGCGGGAGTTCCGCGCCCGCCCGCAGCACCGCCGATTCGAGTTCGGCGACCACGGTCGCGCCCGCCCGGTGCGCCAGCCGCGCCTGCCACCAGCCGGCCGCCCCGCGCACCGCCACCGCACCCGCCAGCACGATCAATTCCGTGGTCCACGAGGAGAACTCGCGCAGACCGGGATCGGTGATCACACCGGCGAGCACACGACCGAGCACCACGGCCATCACCACGATGCTCGCCGTGATCACCAGCGCCAGCAGCACCGCCACCACCAGATGCGGCCGCGCCGCCCGGGCATAACGCAACAGCCGCGGATCCACTGGCCCACGCCGCATCTTCCGCCCGGGCGCGACCTCCGCCACGCCCGATCCCGATCGACCCGGCGACGAGCCAACGCCCGCACCAGCGACCAAAACCGAATCACCCCGCGGCTCCGCCCCACCGCCCACCGACGACGAACTCACCCCGCAACCGACGGCCTGCCCCGATCCGCCCGACGACTCAGCCCCAGCGCCCAGGGGTGCGCCCTGTCTACCCAGCGACTCCGCGCCACCGGGTTCGGCCACCCCCGGGCCACCCAGCGACGCCGCCCGAGCACCCCGAACCACCCCCGGGTCACCCAGCGACGCCGCCCGAGCCACCCCCGGGTCACCCAGCGACGCCGCCCGAGCGCCCCGAGCCGCCTCCGATCCGCCCGGCGACTCCGCGCCTCTGCGCCCGTCCGAATCCCCTTCGCCCGGCGACGGCTTCGCCCCGTGCACACCCTCGCGGGGCGAGTCCGCCGATCCCACCGGCTCAGTCCTTGCTCAGCAGCAGCCCGGTCGACGGCGGGATCTGCTCGACGGTCAGCCGCTTGCGGAACACCCAGTACGTCCAGCCCTGGTACACCAGCACCACTGGGGTGGCCAGCAGGGCGGCCCAGCTCATCACCTTCAGCGTGTAGGGCGAGGACGACGCGTTGTCGATGGTGAGGTCGAACATCGGGCTGATGGTCGAGGGCAGCACGTTCGGGAACATCGAGCCGACGATCAGCACCGTCGCGGAGAAGATGGTGACGGTGGTGCCGACGAAGGCCCAGCCGTCCCGACCGGCCACGTTGGCGGCGCCGGCGAGCACGAGCCCGAGCACGGCGGTCACCAGCACGGCCCAGGTCCAGCCCGCGCCGTAGGCGAGCTGGGTCCACAGGCCGAACGCCCCGACGACGACCGCGGTGGGCACCAGCAGCAGCCGGGCGATGCGCTGGGCGTCGTCGCGGACCTCGCCGCCGGTCTTGAGCACCAGGAACACCGCGCCGTGCAGCGCGAACAGGATGCCGGTGGCCAGCCCGCCCAGCAGCGCGTAGGCGCTGAAGAAGTCCCCGACCGAGCCGACGATCTGGCGTTCCTCGTTCAGCGGCAGCCCGCGCACGAGGTTCGCGAAGACCCAGCCCCAGGCCAGCGCCGGGACCCAGGACCCGATCCCGATCCCGATGTCGCACCAGGACCGCCACTTCGGATCGTTGATCTTGGCCCGGTACTCGATCGCGCAGATCCGCAGGATCAGCGCCACCAGCAGCAGCAACAGTGCCAGGTAGAACCCGGAGAACATGCTGGCGTACCACTCGGGGAAGGCGGCGAACATGGCGCCGCCCGCGGTGATCAGCCAGACCTCGTTGCCGTCCCACACCGGCCCGATGGTGTTGAGGACCACCCGCCTGCGCGTATCGGACCCCTTGCCGAGGATCGGCATCAGCATGCCGACACCGAAGTCGAAGCCCTCCAGCACGAAATAGCCGGTGAACAACACACCGATCAGGACGAACCAGAATTCCTGCAGATTCATCGCCGGGCTCCTAGTAAGCGAAGGAAAGGTGTTCGACGGCAGGCTCTTCCGGCTTGCGGTGCCTGCCGGTGTCCGGACCGTCGGGGCCGTCGTCGGGCGGGGTCGGCGCGGGTTCGTCCGGGCCCGCCACGGTGTAGCGCCGGATCAGGTAGAACCAGACCACCGCCAGCGCGCCGTAGAGCAGCGTGAACACGATGAGCGAGATCCACACCGTGGTGGGCGCGTGATCGGAGACCGCCTGCTGCACGGTCATCCTGATGTTCGGGTCACCGGTCGGGTTGGGCACCACCGCCCACGGCTGACGCCCCATCTCGGTGAACACCCAGCCCGCGCTGTTGGCCAGGAACGGGGTGGGGATGGCGAGCAGGCTCAGCCAGGAGAACCAGCGCTGATCGGGCACGCGGCCGCCGCGGGTCACCCAGAAGCCCACCAGCAACAGCGCCACCGAGCCCGCGGCCAGGCCGATCATGGCGCGGAAGGACCAGTAGGTGACGAACAGGTTGGGCCGGTAGTCGCCGGGCCCGTACTTCACGTTGTAGGTCTGCTGCAGGTCGACGACGCCGTCGAGGGTGACTCCGGTGAACTTGCCCTCGGCGAGATACGGCAGCACGTAGGGCACCTCGATCACGTGGGTGACGCTGTCGCAGTTGTTGTGCGTGCCGACGGTGAGGACGGAGAAGTCGGGGTCGGTCTGGGTGTGGCACAGCGATTCCGCCGAGGCCATCTTCATCGGCTGCTGCTCGAACATCAGCTTGCCCTGGATGTCACCGGTGAAGATCACCGCGACGCCGGCCAGCGCCACCACCACCAGCGACGCGCGCCCGACGGGGCGCCACATGGTGCGCGCCTCCTCGAGCTTCGCCGGGTCGCCGCTGCGCGCGTTGCGCACCATCCACCAGCCCGCGATACCGGCGACGAAGGTGCCCGCGGTGAGGAAGGCGCCCGCGATGACGTGCGGGAACGCGGCCAGGGTCGTGTTGTTGGTGAGCAGCGCCCAGATGCTCTCCAGTTCGGCGCGGCCGGTCTCGGGGTTGTAGCGCGCGCCGACCGGATGCTGCATGAACGAGTTCGCGGCGACGATGAAGTAGGCCGAGGCGTTGACGCCGAACGCGACGATCCAGATGGTCGCCAGGTGCACGAGTTTCGGTAGCCGCGTCCAGCCGAAGATCCACAGGCCGATGAACGTCGACTCCATGAAGAAGGCGATGAGCGCTTCCAAAGCCAGTGGCGCGCCGAAGATGTCGCCGATGAAGCGGGAGTATTCGCTCCAGTTCATGCCGAACTGGAATTCCTGGACGATGCCGGTGGCGACGCCGAGGGCGAAGTTGATCAGGAACAGCTTGCCGAAGAACTTGGTGAGCCGGTACCAATGGTCCTTACCGGTGACCACCCAGGCGGTCTGCATCATGGCGATCAGCGGTGCCAGACCGATGGTGAGCGGAACGAAGATGAAGTGATAGACGGTAGTGATACCGAACTGCCACCGGGAGACGTCCAGCGTGTCCATCCGACCTCCAGCCACTACTACGACATGTCGTAGTAGATCGTACGCCGGATATCGCGTCCCCCGAGCGTGACAACCACCACGACACGCTGAAAGATTGCCGCACGATTGGATATACGCGCCGTGACCGGCGCCGCGGGGGCACCCCACCCGTGCCCCGCATCCGGCTACCAGTCCCCGATGGTGCCCGGCTTCTCGATCCCCAGGTCGACCATTTCCCTGATCTCGTCGGCGTTGTCGGGCGCCGACATGCGCACACCGTCGAGCTGGTTCACCCGCGCCGCGAGCGTGATGCTCGACAGCAGCCAGATGCTGTCGCAGTCGAACAGGTCGGCGGTGAACAGCGACTGGTACTTGCACTCCCAGCCCTGCTTCTCCGCGACCGCGAACAGCGAACGCTGGGTGACGCCGGGAAGCACGCCGCTCTTGGGGGGCGGGGTGATGAGCTGCTTGTCCCGAGCGATCACCACCGTCGACCGCGGACCCTCGAGCACCCGGTGTTCGGTGCTGTGGAAGATCACGTCCTCGGCGCCCATCCGGCGGGCGAAACGCAGCGCGGCCATGTTGGTGGCGTAGGACAGCGTCTTCGCGCCGAGCAGCTGCCACGGCGCCGCCTGTGCCAGGTCGACCGAGATGCCGCGGGCCAGCGACATCACCTTCACGCCCTCGGCGCGGGCCGTGGCGACCCGAGCGGGGACCGGGGAGACGAGCACATACGCGGTGGGCTTCGGCTCGTTCGAGGTGAGGCCGGCGGGCGCGTCGTACTCGGAGTCACGGCCGCGGGTGTAGATCAGCCGCAGCATGCCCTCTTCGTCGGCGCCCCATTCCTTGCAGGCCACCTCGACCGCCGCGCGCCACTTCGACAGGCCGGGCTCCGGCAGGTCGAGGGCCTGGGCCGAGCGGCGCAGCCTGGCCAGGTGGAATTCCAGCGCGGTGGCCGTGCCGCCGCGCACCAAAATCGTTTCGAAGACGCCATCGCCACGCAAGGCGCCGATGTCGTCGGCATAAAGCGACGGCGCGTCCGCATCTGCGACCGCGCCGTCGAGTGTCACAAGAACCCGTTCTCCCATGTGACGAGCGTAGGCGTTATCGGTCCGTTATGCCTACGGCTGCTCCCAATAAGACGCCCGGCTGCGGCGCGTGTCGGTGGACGCGCCTACAGTGGTTGTTGTGTCGGTGGTCGTCGCCCCCAGTCCTGTTCTCCACACTCCGGGTGCCGTCGCGGGCGCACCAGGCTCGCCGGACGCCGCAGTCGCGTGGCATTACGGCGATCCGTTCGGTGAGCAGAAGGCCGCCGCGCAGCGCGTCGCGATCGTCGACCGCTCCCATCGCGGCGTCGCCAAGATCACCGGCGCCGAGCGGCTGAGCTGGCTGCACACCATCACCAGTCAGCACATCGCCACGCTGCCCGACGGGCACAGCGCCGAGAATCTCGACCTCGATCTCAACGGCCGCGTGCTGCACCACTTCGTGCTCACCGAGCTGGGCGGCACCGTCTGGCTCGACACCGAGGCCGAACGCGCCGCCGAACTGCTCGCCTTCCTGCAGAAGATGGTGTTCTGGGCCGACGCCAAGCCCGAGGACGCGCCCGATCACGCCGTGCTGAGCCTGCTCGGCCCCCAGGTCGACACGCTGCTCGACGCACTCGGCATCGCGGCGCTGCCCGGGATGTACGAGGCGGTCGCGGTGCCGGGCGGGTTCCTGCGGCGCATGCCGTGGCCGAGCGCCGACTCCTTCGACCTGATCATCCCGCGCGCCGAACTCACCGACTGGTGGACCAGGCTCACCGCGGCGGGCGCCCAGCCCGCGGGCATGTGGGCCTTCGAGGCGCTGCGCGTGGCCGCCCTGCGCCCCCGCATCGGCGTCGACACCGACGAGCGCACCATCCCGCACGAGGCCCGCTGGATCGGCGGCGTCGACGAGCACGGCGCCGTCCATCTGAACAAGGGCTGCTACCGCGGACAGGAGACGGTCGCCCGGGTCCACAACCTCGGCAAGCCGCCGCGCAATCTGGTGCTGCTGCACCTGGACGGCTCGGCCGACGAGCGCCCCGCCACCGGCGACGACGTCACCGCGGGCGGGCGCACCATCGGCAGGCTCGGCACGGTCGTCGACCACTACGAACTCGGCCCGATCGCGCTGGCCCTGGTCAAACGTTCGGTGCCGGCGGGCACCGAACTGGTGGTCGGCTCCATGGCCGCCGCCATCGACCCCGACTCGGTTCCCGCCGACGATGTCGTGCAGGCGGGCCGCGCCGCCGTCGACCGGCTGCGCGGTCGATGACCCGCCCCGTCCTGCGCGCCGGTGACACCGGCCTGGTCGAGGCCGTGTGCGTCGTGCACGCCGACATCGAGGTGCGTGGCCGCGTCGGCCGCAGCGCGATCGACAAGCGGCCCGTCGACGGCCGCGTGGCGGTCGGCGCCCTCGGCCTCGACGGCGACCACGTGTGCAACACCGTCCACCACGGTGGCGTGCACCAGGCCGTGTACGCCTACGCCGCCGAGGACGCCCACCGCTGGGCTGCCGAACTCGACCGCGAACTGCCCGCTGGCTGGTTCGGCGAGAACCTGCGGGTGAGCGGGCTGCCGCTCAGTGACGCCGTGCTCGGCGCGCACCTGGCCATCGGCGACACCCTGCTCGAGGTGAGCGCGCCCCGCGTCCCGTGCGCCACCTTCCAGCAGTGGTCCGGCGAGAAGCAGTGGGTCAAGCGCTTCGCCCTGCGGTCCGATACCGGCACCTACTTCCGGGTGCTCACCGAAGGCACGATCGGCGCGGGCGACGAGGTGCGCGTGGTGCGGGTGCCCGCGCACGGCATCACCGTGCGCGACGTGTTCACCGGCGCCGACCCGGCGCTGCTGGAACGGCTGCGCGCGGAGGAGCCGAGCATCTCCGACGACATCCGGATGCAGATCGACCGGCACACCAGGAAACAAACCAGCGCGAGCGAGGTGCAGGCATGAGAGGTCAGCGCCCGGAGGCGGAAGCTTGCGTAACCACGCAGGGCGCCCGATCATGCCGCGAGGACACAGCATGAGCGTCGAACTCGTCGAGGTCGTGCGGTCCGGTTTCCGTGAGTGCGTGCACCGCGGTTCGGTCGTCCTACTGGACGCCGACGGCGCACCCGAACTCGAGCTCGGTGAGGTGCACGGCCCCATCTTCCCGCGCTCGACCAACAAGCCGATGCAGGCGCTGACCCTGCTGCGCAACGGCTTCGAGCCCGTCGACGACGACGAACTCGCCATCACCACCGCCTCACACTTCGGCGAACCCGACCATGTGGCCCTGGTCCGCCGCCTGCTCGACCGTTTCGGTCACACCCCCGCCGACCTGGCCTGCCCGCCCGACCTGCCCTTCGAGGACCGGGCCCGCGCCGCCGCGCTCACCGGCGCCGGTCCGAGCCCGCTCTACATGAACTGCTCGGGCAAACACGCGGCGATGCTGGCGACCTGCGCGATCAACGACTGGCCGCGCACCGGATATCTCGACGTGGAGCATCCCCTGCAGCAGGCCGTGCTGGCCACCGTCGCCGACGTCACCGGCGAACCGGAGACCGACCTGGGCATCGACGGCTGCGGCCTGCCGATCGTGCCCGTCTCGCTGATCAATCTCGCGCGCGCCTTCGCCGGTTTCACCACGGCCGAGACCGGCACCGCGTCGCGCCGGATCGCCGATGCCGTGCGGGCGAATCCGCGAGTGATTTCGGGCACCAACGGCCCGGACCTGCTGGCGATGGCGGCCACGCCCGGCCTGTTCTGCAAGATCGGCGCCGACGGTGTGCACGCGGGCGCGCTCCCCGACGGCAGGGCCTTCGCGTACAAGATCGATGACGGTCACGACCGTGCCAGGATGCCGCTGACGCTGGCGATTCTGCGCAGGCTCGGGGTGGAGTGGACCGACGCGCACACCGAGCTCGCGGCCCCCGCGGTCCTGGGCGGCGACGCCAGAGTCGGTGTGATCCGCGCGATTCCGGGGGTGCTCTGAGACCGGGTGGTCTCGGCGAAGAAGGGGCAAACGGCACCTGTTCGACAGCTGTTCCCATACTCCTGGGAGCGCGACCGCCTGACACACGCTAAAGTGTCTGTCAGGAAGAGTATTAATTCGAACGGGGCCGCCAACAAACCCCAGGCCGCCCCGCAGTGACGCGAGGGGGTCAGCCATGGGCCGTGGCCGGGCTAAGGCAAAGCAGACCAAAGTCGCACGTGAGCTCAAGTACAGCTCCGCGCCGACCGACTTCGCGAGCCTTCAGCGCGAGCTGTCGGATAGCACTCCGCACTCTCACAGGAGTGGCGGCGTGATTTCCGACGAGCACGACGCAGACGAGTCGTCATCCCGTTGGAACGAGGACGACGACTACGACAGCTGGCGCCGCTGACCGTACGCCGGTGAAGGGGGAGGCCCGAGTGGCCTCCCCCTTCAGCCGTTGTCCGGTTGTCGGCGCCAGGCTCGCAGGAGTACGGCGAACATCCGAATAGACGACGAGCGTCCTGTGCACACCACAGGACGCTCGTCGTGTTCGCCGCCTCGAGGCCCCGACCACCCCGAGCCGACGGGCACAAACCCCCACTAGCTGGGATAACCGTTCCGTTCACGGGGCAAACCCAGCAAAACACACACGGGCCGGGTCGCGATACCCGCGACCCGGCCCGAATGGTGCAAAGGATTCGTCAGAACCTTGGATGATCCCCCAACAGCACCGCGCGGGGCGCGTCGGCGTCGGCGGCCTTCTTGACCTGACCCAGGGTCCAGCAATCGATGTGGCGGGCGGTGAGCACCGCCAGCGCGCGGTCGGCGTCCTCGGGCGCGACGATCGCGACCATGCCGACGCCCATGTTGAACGTCTTCTCCATCTCGACCCGCTCGACACGACCGCGCTGGGCGATCATCTTGAACACCGGGGCCGGGTTCCAGGTGCCGCGGTCCAGCTCGGCCACCAAGCCGGCGGGCAGCACGCGCGCCAGGTTGGCGGCCAGGCCGCCGCCGGTGACGTGTGAGAAGGTACGCACATCGGTCTCGGCGATCAGCGCCAGGCAGTCCTTGGCGTAGATGCGGGTCGGCTCGAGCAGTTCCTCACCGAGGGTGCGGCCGAACTCCTCGACGTGGCCGGTGAGCGACATGCGGTCGATGTCGAGCAGGACCTTGCGGGCCAGGCTGTAGCCGTTGGAGTGCAGACCCGAGGAGCCCATCGCGATGACGACGTCACCGGGGCGCACCCGGTCGGGGCCGAGCACCGAATCGGCCTCGACCACGCCGACGCCGGTGGCCGACAGGTCGTAGTCGTCCGGGTCCATCAGGCCGGGGTGCTCGGCGGTCTCGCCGCCGAGCAGCGCGCAGCCGGCCTTGATGCAGCCCTCGGCGATGCCGGAGACCAGCTCGGCGACCTTCTCCGGGACGACCTTGCCGATGGCGATGTAGTCCTGCAGGAACAGTGGCTCGGCACCACAGACCACCAGATCGTCGACGACCATGGCGACCAGGTCGAGGCCGACGGTGTCGTGCTTGTCCAGCGCCTGGGCGACGGCGATCTTGGTGCCGACGCCGTCGGTGGAGGCCGCGAGCAGGGGCTCACGGTATCCGCCCTTGAGCGCGAAGAGGCCGGCGAAGCCGCCGAGCCCACCCTGCACCTCGGGTCGGCTGGCCTTCTTCGCCAATGGTCCGAACAATTCGACGGCGCGGTCACCGGCTTCGATGTCCACGCCGGCGGCGGCGTAGGAAGCGCCGGCGCCGCTGGGGGTCTGTTCAGTCATTGTGGGGGAAAGCTCCAAACCGAATCGGCGGATAGATGCCTAGTAACTCTAAGTGATCCGCCGGTTCAGCTGTCGTGCGGCTCCTAAGTCATTCTTCCAGCTCCGTGGCGAATGTGGCCGCGATCTCGGCCCGCCGCGCTCGCTGGCGCACCGGGTCGGGGACGGGGACCGCGGCCACCAGACGGCGGGTGTACTCGTGCCGGGGAGCGCGCAGGATCTGTTCGTTGTCGCCCTCCTCGACGCAGGCCCCCTCGCGCAGCACCATGATCCGGTCGGCCAGCTGGTCGACGACGGCCAGGTCGTGGCTGATGAACAGGCACGCCCAGCCGCACTCGCGCTGCAGCTGCGCGAACAGCTCCAGCACCGCCGCCTGCACCGAGACATCGAGCGCGCTGGTCGGCTCGTCGGCCACCAGCAGGTCGGGGTCGAGCACCAGCGCCCTGGCCAGGCTGGCCCGCTGCCGCTGCCCGCCGGAGAGCTCATGCGGATAGCGATTCTCGGCGCCCGCGGGCAACTGCACGTCGTCGAGCAGCTTGCGCACCCTGGCGCGAATGGCCGCCCGGTCACCGGTGCGGTGCACGACCATCGGTTCGGCCACGCACTCGCCGACGGTCAGCCGCGGGTTGAGCGAGCCGGCCGGGTCCTGGAAGACGAACCCGAACCGCCGCCGGATGGGGCGCAGCTTGCGCTGGGACAGCGTGGCGATGTCCTGGCCGCGGATGCGCACGTGCCCGGACGTGGGCCGCTGCAGCGCCGCGACACAGCGTCCGATGGTCGACTTTCCCGACCCGGACTCGCCGACGAGCCCGAGGGTCTCCCCCGGCCGGATCGTCAGGCTCACCTCGTCGACGGCGCGGAACGCCGGGCGCCCGAACGGCCCGGGGAACTGCACCACCAGATCGCTGACCTCGAGCACCGGCTCCGCGCCGGGATCGATGGCGGGCCGCTCGACGGTGGCCGCGCCGAGGTGCGGGACGGCGTCGAGCAGCGCCCTGGTGTACTCGGCCTGCGGGCTGGCGAACAGCTCGTCCACCGGCGCCTGCTCCACCACCACGCCCTCGCGCATCACCACCACGCGGTCGGCGAGGTCGGCGACGACGCCCATGTTGTGGGTGATCAGCACGATGGCGCTGCCGAGCCGGTCGCGCAGATCGCGCAGCAGTTCCAGGATCTCGGCCTGCACGGTGACATCCAGCGCGGTGGTCGGCTCGTCGGCGATGATGACCTTCGGTTCGCAGGCGATGGCGATCGCGATCATCACGCGCTGCTTCTGCCCGCCGGAGAGCTGGTGCGGGTAGTAGTCCACCCGGTGCTCCGGATCGGGCAGGCCCACCGAGCGCAGCAGCTCGATCGCCTTGACCCTGGCGTCCTTCTTGCTCATCTCGCTGTGCGCGCGCAGCGCCTCGGCGATCTGGAAGCCGACGGTGAACAGCGGATCCAGCGCACGCGCCGGTTCCTGGAACACCATCGACACCGCGCCGCCGCGCAACGCGGTGAGCTGCTTCTCGCTCATCTGCGTGACGGCCCGGTCCCCCACCGTCACCAGCCCGCTCACCTGCGCCGACTGCGGCAGCAGCCCGATGGCGGTGCGCGAGCTCACCGACTTGCCCGACCCGGACTCGCCGACGATGGCGAGTACCTCGCCGGGGAACACCTCGTAGGACACCCCGCGCACGGCGTGCACCGGGCCCGCGTCGGTCGCGAAGGTGACCGACAGACCCGAGACCGACAGCGCGGCCGCCGGTTCGACAGTTGTAGTCATTCGGTCAGTTCCTTGTCGTCGACGGCGGCGGCCGGGTTCTCGGTGGCCGTGGTCACCGAACGCCGGGTGCGCAGCATCGGATTCAGCGTCTCGTCCAGGCTCTCGCCGACCAGCGTCATCCCGAGCACCACCAGCACGATCGCGGTGCCGGGGAAGATGGAGGTCCACCAGATGCCGTTGGAGACGTCGTTGAGCGCCTTGTTGAGGTCGTAGCCCCACTCGGCCGCCTGGGTCGGTTCGATGCCGAAGCCGAGGAAGCCGAGGGCGGCCAGGGTGAGGATGGCCTCGGCGGCGTTGATGGTGAGGATCACCGGCAGCGAGCTGGTGACGTTGGACAGGATGTGGCGGAACATGATTCGCGAGGTCGACGCGCCGGTCACCCGGGCGGCGTCGACATACGGCTCGTTCTTCACCGCGACCGTGGCGTTGCGGACCACCCGGAAGTACTGCGGCACATACACCGCCGTGATCGCGATCGCGGCCGAGAGCACGCCGCCCAGGCTGCTCGACGTGCCGCCGGCCACCACGATCGAGACGACGATCGCCAGCAGCAGCGTCGGGAAGGCGTAGATCGCGTCCATCACCAGGGTCAGCACCCGGTCGACCCAGCGCCCGACGTACCCGGACACCAGACCGAGCGGAACGCCGATCAGCAGCGACAGCGAGACCGCGATCACGATGACGCTCAACGCCGTTCGCGCGCCGTAGAGCACGCGCGAGAACACGTCCTCCGCGCGGACCGAGGTGCCGAACCAGTGCTCGGCGGATGGCCCCTGCTGCGGCACGAACGCCACCCCGTCGGCGGAGTTCTGCGCCAGGTCGTAGGGCGCAAGCAGCGGCGCGAAGACCGCCACCAGCACGAACACCGCCACCAGCACCAGGCCGGTGATCAGCGTGACCCGTTGCAGCCCAGCGGTTCTCGCCATCAGTTCGGCGCCGGGGATGCGCCACTTGCTGGTGGCCACCGGTGCGCTCATCAGAACCTCACCCTCGGGTCGATCATCGCGACGATGGCGTCGACGACGAAACTCATCAGCGCGACGACCAGCGCGATACAGGCCACGATGCCCTGCACGGCGACGAAGTCACGCGCCTTGAGGTACTCGGCGAGCTGATAGCCCAGGCCCTTCCACTCGAAGGTGGTCTCGGTGAGTACCGCGCCGCCGAGCATCATCGCGATGCACATGCCCATCACCGTGATGATCGGGATCAGCGCGTTGCGCACCGCGTGCCTGCCGACCACCACGCGCGGCGTGAGCCCACGCGCCTTGGCCGCCTCGACGAAATCGCTGCGCATGGTCTGGATCAGATTCACCCGCACCAGCCGCAGGAACACACCGGCCGTGAGCAGGCCGAGCGCCACCGCGGGCAGCACCGCGTGTTTCAGCACGTCGAGCAGGTACGAGGGGTCGCCGTAGAGGATGGCGTCGATGACCAGGATGTTGGTCTTCGGCGACACATGCTGCAGGGCCAGTTCGACATTCGTGCTCGCCCTGCCGCCGACCGGGAACCAGCCGAGGCCCACCGAGAACACGAGCTTGAGCAGCATGCCGACGAAGAACACCGGCGCCGCGTAGGCCACGATGGCGCCGAGGCGCAGCGCCGCGTCGGCGGGGGTGTCGCGATGGGTCGCGGCGTAGCGGCCCAGCGGCACACCCACCGCGAAGGCGACGATCAGCGCCCAGAACACCAGCTCCACCGTCGCCGCGCCGTAGGTGACCACCACCTCGCTGATCGCCCGATTGTCCTGCGAGCGACCGAAATCCAGCCGGGCCAGGCCCGAGATGTACTCCCAGTACTGGGTCAGGATGGGCCGGTTGAAGCCGGCCGCCTCCTTGCGTTCCTCGATCTGGTCCTGGGTGAGCCGACCACCCAGGGCCGCGCTGATCGGGTCACCGATCACGCGCATGAGGAAGAACACCACCGTCACCAGCAGCCAGGCGGTCGGCACGATCAGCGCCAGCCGCACCGCCAGATACTTCAGCAGGGCCACCTGGCGGGACTGCCCGCCGCCCTTGCTCTTTCCCGTCCCCGTGCGCCGCGCCCGGACCGGCGATCCGGGCGCGGCGGTGTCCTGACTCACTTGCCCAGCACCGTGAACCGGAACTTGAAGGAGCCGTCGAGGGTCTGGTCGAGCCCGGTGACGCCGGGCTTGGAGACCGCGACCTGCTTACCCGAGAGCAGCGGCAGGGTCGGCAGATGGTTCTGCGCCAGATCGGTCTGCAGCTGCTTGATCAGTTCGAGCCGCTTGGTCTTGTCCGGCTCGGTTGCCTCGGCGGTCAGCTGGGCGTTGATGCCGGGGTTCTCGAAGTGCGACTGCAGGAAGTTGTTCGGGCCGAAGAACGGCGAGAGGTAGTTGTCGGCGTCCGGGAAGTCCGGGAACCAGCCGAACTGGTACAGCGGGTAGGTGTCGGAGGCGCGTTCGCGCTGGTAGGTCACCCACTCGGTGGACTGCAGGTTCACCTTGAACAGGCCGGAGGCCTCGAGCTGCGACTTGATCGCGGCGTACTCCTCCGACGAACTCGGACCGTAGTGATCCGGGTTGTACTGCAGGTTCAGCGTCACCGGCACGGCCATGCCCGCGTCGGCGAGGAACTTGGCGGCCTTGTCCTTGTC
The DNA here is from genome assembly GCF_003182135.1 of Nocardia neocaledoniensis. Taxonomy (GTDB): domain Bacteria; phylum Actinomycetota; class Actinomycetes; order Mycobacteriales; family Mycobacteriaceae; genus Nocardia; species Nocardia neocaledoniensis. The sequence goes on from NZ_QGTL01000003.1 coordinate 693,633, forward strand.
GGGCTTGGCGCCGTAGATGTCCTGCAGCGGCGTCGCGGCGCCCGGCATGCCCTGCGGCACATAGCCGAACGCGGGCTGGTAGGTGCCCTTGTACACGTTGGTCGCCAGCGCCTCGCGGTCGATCGAGGACGCCATGGCCTTGCGCACGGCCAGCTTCTGCTCAGGGGTGTTGCCCGGCATGGTGTTCATGTTGAAGACCATGTAGCGCAGCTCGCCGCCGGGACCGTCGGTCACCTTGACATTGCTGTCCTTGCGCAGGGCGTCGATGTCGGTGGGCGTGAACGAGCGGTAGCCGACGTCGATGGCGCCGTTCTGCAGGTCCAGCTTCAGGTTGTCGGAGGTGGCGTAGTACTTGGTCGAGACCGTCTCGGTCGCCGGCTTGCCGAGCAGGCCCTGGTAGTCCGGGTTCGCCTTGTACTCCACCAGCTTGTTCTTGTCGTAGCTGGTGATCGTGTACGGGCCGGAATAGCCCTTGCCCTGCAACACTTCCTCGTCGGTGGCGACCTTGTCGGCCGGGAAGACCTGCTCGTCGACGATGGGGCCCGCCTGGGTGGGCAGCACGGTCGGAAAGGTCTGATCGTTGGCGACCTTGAGCGTGAACGCGACGGTGAGATCGTCGACCACGTCGGTCTTGTCGAGATTGCCCAGCAGCGAGGCGGGACCGTGCGGATCGTTGATCTTCACCATGCGGTCGAACGAGAACTTCACGCTCTTGGCGGTCAACGGATTACCGCTGGCGAATTTCAGCCCGGATTTGATCTTGCACGTGTAGACGGTCGGGCTGGTGAACTCGCACTTCTCCGCCGCGTCGGGCTTCGGCGTGGTGTCGCCGGGCGCGAAATTCAGCAGGTACGAATAGATCTGGGTCTCCACCAGCAGCGAGCCGTTGTCGTAGGCCGCGGCCGGGTCGAGCGCGAAGATCTTGTCGGTGGTGCCGACGACCAGGCCCGCTCCGGAGCCCGCCTGGTCGGTCCGGCCGGAGCCGCACCCGGCCAGCGCGGCGGCGACCACGGCGGCGATTCCCACTGCGGCAACTTGTTTCGCGCGATTCTTGCGTCCGCCCATTGCACTGTTCAACATCAGGTCCCATTCTCGAACGCCTGCGTCGCCGCCACACCCGGATCTCGGGTGCGGTGACGACGCGGTGAGCTAGCGATATAACGGGGGACCGTACAGGCGAACCATTACCGCCCAGTTTCAAATCGAGCGAAAAATTGCCGTCATGTTATGAACTAATCTTACGAAATATTCGTGCACCGGAATTTCTTGCGTACACAACACACAAGGGGCCGGCCAGGCTTATCCTGACCGACCCCTCCGTCGAACGAGTGACGCTACGGCCTGCTCAACGCGTCGGCGTTGACGTTCTCCGCCAGCAGCCGCGACTCCGGCTTGCCCGACAGCATGCCCTCGAGCACGTTCTTGCCGATGGCGGCTTCCTCCGGCAGTGGGATGGGGTACTCGCCGGTGAAGCAGGCCGTGCACAGCCGCGAGGCGGGCTGCTCGGTGGCCGCGATCATGCCCTCGGTGGAGATGTAGCCGAGGCTGTCGGCGCCGATCGAGCGGCGCACGTTGTCGACCATGTCGGCGTAGCTGTCGTCGGCGCCGGTGCCGTTGGCGATCAGCTCCGCGCGCGAGGCGAAGTCGATGCCGTAGAAGCAGGGCCACTTCACCGGCGGCGAGGCGATCCGCACGTGGATCTCCAGCGCGCCCGCCTCCCGCAGCATGCGGATCAGCGCGCGCTGGGTGTTGCCGCGCACGATGGAGTCGTCGACGACGATGAGCCGCTTGCCGCGGATCACCTCGCGCAACGGGTTGAGCTTGAGCCGGATGCCGAGCTGGCGGATGGTCTGGCTCGGCTGGATGAAGGTGCGGCCCACATAGGCGTTCTTCATCAGGCCCTGGCCATAGGGAATGCCGGAGCCCTGCGCGTAGCCGACGGCGGCCGGGGTGCCCGATTCCGGGACCGGGATCACGAGGTCGGCGTCGACTGGGTTCTCCTTGGCCAGCTTGCGGCCGATCTCCACGCGGGTGGAGTGCACCGAGCGCCCGGCGATCGTGGTGTCGGGGCGAGCCAGGTACACGTACTCGAAGACGCAGCCCTTGGGCTCGGGGTTGGCGAAGCGCATCGAGCGCACGCCGTCGGAGTCGATCGCGAGCAGCTCGCCCGGTTCGATCTCGCGGACGAACGCCGCGCCGACGATGTCGAGCGCCGCGGTCTCCGAGGCGACCACCCAGCCGCGCTCGAGCCTGCCGAGCACCAGCGGGCGCACGCCGTGCGGGTCGCGCGCCGCGTACAGGGTGTGCTCGTCCATGAAGGTCAGGCAGAACGCGCCGCGCAGTTGCGGCAGCAGCTCCATCGCGGCCTGCTCGATGCTCGAGTCCGCGGCGGCGTGGGCCAGCAGCGCGGTGACGATGTCGGAATCGGAAGTGGCGCCGGTCATCTGCGGGCGGCCGTCGATCACGCCGGCGCCGATGAGGCCCAGTTCGCGTGCGCGACCGGCCAATTCGGCGGTGTTGACCAGGTTGCCGTTGTGGCCGAGCGCGAGGCCGGAGCCGACGGCGGTGGTGCGGAAGATCGGCTGCGCGTTCTCCCAGGTGACGCCACCGGTGGTGGAGTAGCGACAGTGGCCGACGGCGATGTGCCCCGGCATCGCGCCCAGGGTCTGCTCGTCGAAGACCTGGCTGACCAGGCCGAGATCCTTGAAGACCAGGATCTGGGAGCCGTCGGAGACGGCTATGCCCGCCGCCTCCTGGCCACGGTGCTGCAGGGCGTACAGGCCGTAGTAGGTGAGCTTGGCGACGTCCTCGTCGGGAGCCCAGACGCCGAAGACGCCACACTCCTCGCGGGGCTCGTTCTCGGGCTCGTGAGAGTCATTCACCGTTTGCTCCCTGTTCGGGCGGGCTGGGGGCACCCGTCATTCTACGGGTGAAGACGACCGCGTTGTACGCGCGCTCGCACACCGGCGGCAATCACCGGCCGCGAACCCACCGATCGGCCATGACGAGCTGTTACCGTGCGCAAGGTGACGACTGACCACAGCGCGCACGAACCGGCCGATGATGCCGCTCAGAACAGTGAGAACGCACCATCGGAGCCGAAAGATTCCGGGCAGCCGGCGAGCGGCGGAGCGACATTCGCCACATCTGGGAAAGATCGGCGGCACTGGTCGCACATTGTGGTGATGCCGACGCTGGTCCTCACGGTGCTCACCGCCCTGCTCGGCATCATGTACCTCGGGTACGTGACCGACCCGGAGGAGAACCTGCACGACTTCCCCGTCGCGCTGGTCAACCTCGACGTCGGCGACGTCACCGGCACCGGCGAGCGGGTCGAGTTCGGCAAGCAGGTGGCCGACGGGCTGATCGCCAACGTGCCCGCCGACAAAGTCGACCTGTTGGTGGTCGGCAAGGCGGAGTCCGAACAGTTGCTGCGCACCGCGCAGATCTACGGCGCCATCATCATCTCCGGCGATTTCAGCAAACGGCTGGGCAATCTCGGCGTCGGCAGCGTGGTCGCCGGTGAGATGGAGAAGCCGGTCATCACGCTGCAGACGAATCCGCGGATGGGCGCGTTCGGCACCCAGATCGTGCACCGCATCGGCGATCAGGCGCTGGCCGAGGTCGACAAGCAGGTCGGCGCGCAGCTCACCGACCAGGTGCGGGCCACGCTGGCGCAGACGCCGGAGGGCGCGCCGACGCCGGAGGTGTCGGGGGCCGCGCAGATCACCCTCGCGAGCCCGGTGGACATCGTGCAGCAGGAGTTCCGGCCGCTGCCGCCGGGCAGCGGCGAGGGGCTCACGGCGTTCTTCTACGCGCTGCTCCTGCTGCTGGCGGGCATGGTCGGCGGCATGGTGATCCACACGATGGTCGACGCGCACCTCGGCTTCGTGCCCACCGAGTACGGCCCCTGGTACGTGCACTATCCGACGGCGTCGATCTCGCGGTTCCACACGCTGCTCATCAAATGGGGCGTGATGGCACTGGTGGCGGTGGTCGTCTCGATCATCTTCTTGATCGCGGCGAGGATCGTCGGCATGGCGGTCGACAATCCGCTGGCGATGTTCCTGTTCTCGGTGCTGGCCATGATCGCCGTCGGCTGGACGGCCCTGACCTCGCTGGCCGCCCTCGGCACCGCGGGCCTGCTGGTGAACCTGGCCCTGTTCGTCATCCTCGGCCTGCCGTCCTCCGGCGGCACCGTCCCCATCGAAGCCATCCCGACCCAGTTCGTCTGGCTCGCCGAATTCGAACCGATGCACCAGGTCTTCCTCGGCGTCCGCTCGATCCTCTACTTCGACGCGAACTACGCCGCCGGCCTCGACCGCGGCATCTGGATGTCCCTGCTCGGCATCCTCATCGCCGTCGTCGGCGGGGTCCTCATCACCCGCTACTACGACCGCAAGGGCCTGCACCGCACGAACGCGGCAGCCTGAGCCGCGGCGCCGCAACTCGGTAGAGCATTCCGTACATTGTCCGTACAATGGGTCGAAACCCGAGGACAACGCGCGGACCCGTCGCGTTCCAGACCAGAGAGGGGCATCGACGTGACCACGAAGTCCCAACGAGTCGAGGTGCGACTCGACAAGGAACGACAGACACAACTCCAAGCCGCCGCCGACGCGGTCAACGAGACCTTGAGCGAGTTCATCCGAGCGGCGGCCTTCGACCGCGCGGACCGGATCTTGGCGCTGTCGAGCCGAACGTTGATGCCCGCCGAACAGTTCGACGCGATGATGGCGTCACTCGATGCACCCGATGAGGCTCCAGCGTTGGCGAAGGCCGCCGCGAAGCCCCGAGTCTTCGTTCGCCGGTGACCTGGATCTCGACGGCGATCACCGTCGACCACAAACTCAGCGAGTTCGACTGCGGGAAACCGGTTCTCGACGAGTGGTTGCAGCGTATGGCGTTGCAGGCCGAGCAGCGCTGGACGAGCCGCACGTATGTATGGGTCACCGAGGACGATCCGACTGTGCGTGCCTACTACGCGATCGCGCCGACCCAGGTGGAACGCGACGTCGACGGCCTCTCACAGAAGTTGTCCTCCGGGCTGAAGGTCGTCCCGGCGTTCCTTCTCGCGAAATTCGCGCTCGATCGATCTCTGCATGGTCAGGGGTTGGGCGAACAGTTGCTCGTCGACGCGGTCTCCAAGATCTTGGGAGCGGCTCAGACGACGGGCGGCCGGCTGATCGTCGTCGATGCCATCGATGAGTCGGCGGCCGCGTTCTACTCACGTTTCGGGTTCGTGCGCGTCACCAACACCGAAAACCGACTGGTGATGAAGACGTCGACAGCACTGTCGGCGTGCGATAAGCCCGGGCCGATACGCCGCACCGGCGAGCACCCGAGATCAGGCCTGCTGGCCGGACGGCCGTAGCGGCACGATCGGGAGCCAGGCGGCGATCTCGCCCGCGCGGGTACCCGAGACCGAGAGGGCGCCGGACTCGACGGCCGCGTCGAAGTCGAGCAGGCCCGTGGCCAGCAGCAGCCAGGTCCTGACATCGGTCTCGACCACGTTCGGCGGCGTCCCCCTCGTGTGCCGCGGCCCCTCGACACACTGCACCGCCACGAACGGCGGCACCCGCACCTCCACCGAATGCCCCGGCGCATCCGCGGCCAACGCCCGCGCGGTCCCCCGCACGGCGGCCGCGATCACCGGCCGCTCCGGCTGCGCCGCCTGAGCCGTCCGCAGCCAGTTGGCCACCGCTGCGACCGCCGCCCGCACCTGGGCCGGATCCACCTTCTGTCGCGCCATCCGCGCAACGCTACCGACCCCTGCCGACAACCGGCATCGTCACCCACGTACAGCATCTCGAACTCGTCTACTTAATTAGACTTGATTGCGTAAAATTGATTAGACTAAAATGGTGATCGCACCGGAGCCCACGCGGACCACCTTGAAGCGTCTCGTCGCGGCCGGCTTCACCAGTCGCCCGGGAAAGGGCAGCCACACCATGTGGATATGTCGACACAGAGTCATCACAGTCACCGTGGCTTCCGGGCACAACTCGCAATCACCGGGCATGGTTCGCACTGTCAACAAAGCGATCGCCCACTGCACGCAGCAATGCACGGAGGAATCATGACCGTCTACCGCATCGAGGTTTCCCGCGACGATCGCTGGTGGATGATCCGAATTCCCCAACTGGACGGCGTCAACGGCAACATCGAAGGGCTCACCCAGGCACGCCGGTACGCCGACATCGGCATAGAGGCGACCAACTACATCTGCACCGTCGCCGATGTCGCACCGTCGTCTGTCGAACTCGACGTCACAGCACACGTCGGCGATACCGACGTCACCGCGGCGGCGGCAGAGGTCTCCGCAGCGAGGGCCGAGGCCGCTCGGCAGGAAGCACACGCGATGGCCCTGGCCACAGCGACCGCGCGGCGCTTGGCCGCTGACGGGGTGCCGGTGCGGGACATCGGCGCGGTACTCGGCGTCACGTTCCAGAGAGCGGCGCAGCTCGCGAACTCGTGAGCGGGCTCCTGCGAGCCGCGCCGGGTCACCGGCCAGGCGGCAGGTGACCGACGATCTTCTCGGCGAGGCTGGTCACCTTCGCGCACGCCTCCTCACGGAGTCCAGCCTCGACACCGGTGTCGACTTGGAGCAGCACGGCGCCGACCTGCCGCCCTTCGGCCTCACCCTGTGGAACATCGAAGGCCAGGTCGCAGGTGTACTCACTGTCCACCCAGGACAGCCGTAGGCCGGTCCGGCCGCCGACCTCGACCGGTGTCGGTGTCACATAGCGGTCGCGGTCGTAGAAACGCCTGGCGAACCATTCTTCGGTGGACTCGACGGAAAGGTTGAACCAGGATCCTTTCCAATAGCAGGACTTCGAATGAGCGGGGTCTGGGCTGGACTTCTCCGCCTGGGTGAGCTCGGAGCCCGCGAGCGCGGTCCTGGTCAGCTCACACGGATCCCACACCGGCGCGGCAGAATTCGGCGTGCTGGTCGGCGCACTGGACGACGACGTAGTGCTGTCGCCGTCGAACACCGCCGTCGGCAGCCGCGGCGGGATCGTACGGGCGACCGCGGCGATGAGCGACTCGGCACCGGATCGCAGATCCTCGCGCAACGAAGAGGTGTCCCCGTTGGGATATCCGAGGCTCCAGTTGTGACCGCCCGTGATGACCCTGATGGTCAAATTGCCGACGACGGCCTCAGCTTCGACCTGGACAGTGTCCCGGGAAGTTCGCACCACCCAGATCCGCGCCGCGTCGCCGACTCCGGGCAGCGACTCGGGAGCGCCCACAGCGGACGCCGGTGGCAGGAATTCGCGCGATGTCATCGCCGCGGTCGTCGGTCCGGCTTGCTCCATTCGCGGTGTGGTCTCGAGCGTGAGCGAGACCGTGGCCGTGCGTGACATCGGGCCGGTTCGCTCACTCGGCACCGGGTCCTCGGCGGTCAGTGAGCACCACAGATCCCGCTCCGACAGCTTCCTGGCATGCATGGGCCGATCCCGGCCAGGCAGCGCGCCGAGGAATCCACGAACGGCCCCGTCCACGGATTCGCCGAGATCAGCGCAGCCACTGGGCAATCGGGAGTAGCCAGAGACCCACGTCCACTCCGGCACCGCAGGTCGCGCGCACCCACCCACGAGCGCCGTCACGGCAATCGCCCAACCGAGCGTTCGAAGCAAACCCATCGCCCCCCCCTCACAGACCGAATGATGATGCCACAGCATCCTGCGGAGCGACCGAGCGAACCGAGTCCGACAGCGGCACTCTGCGTTTCGAGAACACCGTCGCTCGACGGGTCATCAGCCGGGCTGGGCCGGTCGAGCTACGGGTCCGGCGCAGTCAGCCTCGGCCGGTGTGGAGGGCGTCGATGCGGAGGTCGAGGTAGTCGCGCATCATCTGGCGGGCGTCGGTGCCGCCGAGGAGGGCCAGGCGTTTGGTGTGGGCGAGCAGGAGCAGGCCGGAGAGGTGGGCGAGGACGTCGGCGGTGATGACGCGGGCTCGGTCCTCGGTGGCGCCGAGTTCGACGGTGGCCGAGACCATGGGGGCGAGGCCGGCCAGCATGACGGCGTTGAGGCCCGCGTTCAGTTCGGCGCCGAGGCCGTGCGGGCGGATGCCGCCGCGGAAGAGGTAGAAGCCGAGGTCGAGGTCGCGGGGGTTGCCGTCGTAGAAATCGAAGAAGGCCAGGCCGGCGGCGCGGAACCGGTCGGCCGGGTCGGCCAGTGCGGTCACCTCGGCCACCTCGGCAGACAGCCGTTCCAGCGATTCGCCGAGCAGCGCGGCGTAGATGTGTTCCTTGCTCGGGAAATAGCCGTAGAGGGCACCGGGGGTGTAGCCGGCGGCGGTCGCGATCGCCCGGATATTGGCCGCGTCGACGCCGTCGCGCTCGAAGATCGTCCGGGCCGCACGCAGGATGATCGCGCGTTTCGCCTCGGCGATCTCGTCGCGACGCCCCGCCCGGCTCGGTTCGGCCACTCGTCCCCACTTCCCTTCGATCGGGTCCTCACGCTACATTCTGAACATCGTTCAGCACAGTGAACGTCGTTCAGGAGGTGTCATGTCGAGCTCGACCGAGCCGCTGGAACCCACCACGCTGCGCCTGCGCGGCGCCGACGGGCTGGCGCTGGCCGCCGATGCCTTCGGCCCCGCGGACGGGCCGCTCGTGGTGATGCTGCACGGTGGCGGCCAGAACCGGCACTCGTGGAAGCGCACCGGCCGCGCGCTGGCCGCCGAGGGCATGCGGGTGGTCGCCGTCGACGCGCGCGGCCACGGCGACAGCGAGTGGTCACCGACGCGCGACTACACGCGCGAGGTGATGGTCGGCGATCTGCTCACCGTGCTCGAGCAGCTCGGCGCGACATCGGAGCGCGGCGCGGTGGTGGTCGGCGCCAGCATGGGCGGCATCACCGGCCTGCTCGCGACGGCAGCGCCCGGCGGCGCGGCGATCCGCGCGCTGGTGCTGGTGGACATCGTGCCCCGCTCGGAATCCAAGGGCGTGGAGCGCGTGATGGACTTCCTCGGCAGGCACCGCGACGGTTTCGATACCCTCGACCAGGTGGCCGACGCGGTCGCCGCCTACCTGCCGCACCGCCCGCGCCCCGACAACGCCGACGGACTGCTGCGCAATCTGCGCCAACGCGACGGCCGGTGGTACTGGCACTGGGATCCGGACCTGATCAGCAACCTGGACACCGACGCCGAGGCCCGCATCGCCGAGATGGAGTCGGCCGCAGAGGCTTTGACAATCCCCGTCCTGCTCGTGCGCGGCGGCAAGTCCGATGTCGTCAGCGACGAGGGCACCGCCGCCTTCCTCGCCCTGGCGCCACACGCCCGCCTCGCCGAGATCACCACGGCCGCCCACACCGCGGCGGGCGACGACAACGACGCCTTCACCGACGCCGTCGCGGGCTTCGTCGCGACAGCCTGACCGAGTCGATGGCGGCCTAGGCCCCGCGGCCCGCTCGCAGCTCCAGCCGGAGCGCCGCGAGCGGCAGCATCGCTCCCCCGGCGTTGATCGCCAGGTGGAGCAGGGCGGGCGCGGTCGCACTGCCGGTGTGTCTGCGCAACGCTCCGAAGACCAGCCCGGCCAGGGTGGTGAGGGCGACGGTCCCCGGCACCGACTCCCCGGCGACCCGCGCCGCGTGGACGTGGCACAGCCCGAAGTCGAGCGCGCCGGCGCCGGTCGCCGCGACCGGTCCGGTCATCTCGTCGAGCAGCGGGTCGAGCGTGCCGCGGAACACCGCTTCCTCGGCCAGCACCGTGCCCACCGGGATGTGCAGGGCGATCCACTCGAGCGTCGAGGTCTCCGGCACGCGCTCGGCCACCTCGAGCGGGATCCGGCGCAGCGCCGGAACCGCCAGGGCCACACCGAAACCGGCGAACACCAACGCCGCGCTACCCAACCCCCAGCGCAACCCCTTGGTCGACAGCCAGTTCGGACGACCGGCGAACACCACCCCGTACCCCACGGCGAATCCGAGGTTGGCCGCTGTGCGCCCGCGCAGCGGAAGCTCCAGCGCGGGCAGCACCCGATTGCTCCACAGCGGCGGCAGCGCGAGAGCGACCGCGCCACGCGCCCGCGCCACCGGGTTCACTTCACCTCCCGCTCGTACTCCTCGGCCGATTCCAGTGCGGCACGGGCCTTCTCGACCACCTCCGCACTCACCCCCGGCGGCTCGGCGACCGCCAGCCAGCCGTCGAGCACCAGCGACCCGTACCGGTGCCCGTGCCCGTCCGAAACCCCTTGCGCATTGGTCAGATCGGCGGTCACCTGCCAGAACGTCACGAACGGCGCCCACCGCATCTGTGTCGAGACATCCGCGCCGCGCGGCTCGCTCAACCAATCCGGCTGGGTGAAGATGAGATCGGCCGACCACCACACGATGGGATCGGACGGGTGCTGCAGATAGGCGATGCGCGGCTCCAGCCAGGTGACGCCCTTCGCCAGATCCCCTGCGTCGTCGGCGAATCGGACCACGAGCCCGTCGGCGTAGCGCGGCGCCACCTCGGGCGAGCCGGGATCACGCCGGTCGACGAACTGCCGCCACAGCCGATTCGAGTTCGGCGGCCCGACCCACAGCGCGCCGTCGACCTCCTCACGCAGATCGGCGAGCCCGTCGAAGGCGTCCTCGGAGCCCTGCGAGCCCAGGCTCTCCCCGTACACGAACAGCTTCGGCCGCTGCTCCGGCGGCTGGGTCGAGATCCGCTCGTACACCGCGTCGAACAGTTCCCGGCCGGCCGCGGCGGCCTTCTCCCGGTCCGAGAGGAACGACAGCACACTCGGCAGATACGAGTACTGGGTGGCGACGATGGCGGTGTCGCCGCCGTAGAGATATTCGATCGCCCCGGCCGCCATCCCGTTGACCCACCCGGTGCCGGTGGTGGTGACCACCACGATCGCCGCGCGCTCGAAGGCCTTGGTTCGCTCGAGTTCGTCGACGGCCAGCCGGGCCGCGGTCTGCTCGCCGGTCACCGACTCCAAGCCCACGTACGCCCGGATCGGTTCGCGCGCGGGCTTTCCGGTGACCGCGGTGATGTCCGTGGCGCGCGGCCCGTTGGCGACGAACCAGCGGCCCTCGTAACCGAGGGTCTCCCACGGCGCGAGCGAGGCGAAGCTGCCGGAGCGTTCCGGCTGCTCCGGGCGCACCGCGTGCTCGGTCATCCGGTCGTTGCGCACGCTGAACGCCGAGTTGGCCACGGCGAACACCGCCCGCGAGGCCACACCGTTGACGATGGTCACCGTGAACACCACCAGCACCAGCGCCCCCGCGGCCGGGGCGAGCTCACGCGGCACCCGCACCCACCGGTTCAGCTGCCGCGCCAGAACCAGCACCAGCGTGCGCACGGTCCGGTAGGCGGCGACCACCGCGACGCCGACCGCCACGCTGAGCAATCCGGTCCGCAGGTAGGCGGGGGTGGTCGTGCCCGCCATCCCCATGAGCGAAGTGATCTCGCGCTGCCAGCGCGCCGACTGCACCAGCATCAGCGCGGCGACCAGCGCGCACACGACGAGCACCGTCGCCTTGATGCCGTAGCGCAGCCGGTCGGAGGGGCTGGGGATCGGGATCTTCGCCCGGACCCAGCGCCGGAACAGCCATTCGAGCACGCACCCGAGCCCGTACCCGATGGCGGCGTTGATCCCGCTGATCAGGCCCTGGAACAGCCAGTCGCGCGGCACCAGCGAGGGCGTCACGGACAGCGCGAAGAACAGGGTGGCCAGAACCAGGCCGGGGTAGTTCAGGTCGATGATGTCCTCGAGGCGGCGCAGCACCCCGGCGCCGCGCGCACGCAGCGTCTCTAGGGTGGAGCCTGTGGCGGACACCGATCCAGTATGGCTGGCCGGTTCCGGCCCAGCGGGGTGTTGTGGATGGCGCGTCGGTCACTCTCGGCGGCGGCAACTACCCATCGCACTCGAGTAGTTTCACGCGCCCGTGCGAAACCCCCGCTCAGCACACTGATTTCCATGAGCACACCGAATGCCAAGCCGAAGAACACCTCGGCGTACATGGTTCAGGCCGCGATCGCGTTCGCCGTCAGCCTGTTCGGCACGGCCGCGGGCATCTACTACCTGCCGCTGGACGCCTGGCAGCGCGGGTTCCTCGCGATGTCGGGTCTGTTCCTGGTCACCAGCTGCTTCACCCTCGCGAAGGTCGTGCGCGACCAGCAGGAGGCGCAGTCGCTGATCGGACGGATCGATGAGGCACGGCTGGAACAGCTGATCGCCGAACACAATCCGTTCCGGTCGGTGTCGTAGCCGGGACAGGGGCAGCCCCGATCGAGGGGTTCGGCGCTGCCCCGCCCGGCTACTTCAGCTGATGCTCGGTGGCCGCGGACTCGATCAGGTACGCCTTGATCCGCTCCGCCAATTCCGGTGTGTAGTCCGGGGGTTGGGCCACCGCGGCCCACGCGTCGGGCACCACGTTGCCGTAGTTGTGGCCGTGCCCGTTCGACACCGATTGCGCGCGCGGCAGATCCGCCGCGACCTGCCAGAACGTGACGATCGGATACCAGGACATCGCACTGGACACATCGGGCCCGCGCTTCTCGGCCAACCAGTCCGGCTGCTCGAACAGCAGGTCCGGCGACCACCACACCACCGGATCGGACGCGTGCTGCAAGTAGACGATGCGCGGATCTGTCCACTTGTCCGACGGCCGCCCCAGCTGGTCGGCGCTGGCGGCGAAGCGCACCGAGAGACCGTCGGCGAAGATCGGCGTGATCTCCTCGGTGCCCGGATCGCGCCTGCGCACGAACTCCGACCACAGCCGGTTGGAATTGGGCGGACCCACCCACAGCACGCCGTCGGTGCGATTGCGGATGTCGGCCAGGCCGGAGAACGCGCCCTCCGAACCCTGCGAGCCCAGGCTCTCGCCGTAGACCAGCAGTTTGGGCCTGGTCTCCGCGGGCAGCGCGGCCCAGCGCTCGTAGACCTTGTCGAACAGCAGGCGGCCCATGGTCATCGACTTGTCGCGGTCGGACAGGAACGACAGCGCGCTGGGCAGATACGAGTACTGGGTGGCGACCAGGGCGGTGTCGCCACCGAACATCAGCTCGACCGATTCGGCGCTGGTCGAGTCGACCCAGCCGGTGCCGGTCGTGCTGATCACCACCAGCACCTCGCGTTCGAAGGCCTTGGTGCGGTCGAGTTCGGCGACGGCCAGGTCGGTCTGCGCCTCGAAACCGTCGGCCGATTCCAGGCCCGCGTACACCCGGATCGGTTCGCGGGCGGGCTTTCCGGTGACCTGGCTGATGGCCAGCGCGGTCGGCGCGTTCGAGACGAACCACCGACCCTCCGAACCGAGGGTGTCCCAGGCCGCCAGAGATTCGGGGCTGCCGGAGCGTTCGGGCAGCGTCGGCTGGATCGCGTGCGCCGAGGTGTGCCCGTTGCGCGCGCTGAAGGCCGAATTGGCCACGGCGAAGAAGGCTTTGGCCAGCACGCCGTTGAACAGCAGCACCGCGGCGACAACCACGACCACCACGCCGAGCGGCCGGGCGAACGAGGCCGGGATCCGCACCCACTGGTTCAGCCCGCGGGTGACCGCCCGCACCAGCCGCACCACGCCGCGCGAGATCCAGATGAGCAGCCCCACCACCACCGCGCCGACCAGCACGGTCCGCGGATATCCGGTGTCGGACACCGGCTCCATCCCCATCAGATCGGTGATCTCGCGCTGCCAGTGCGCCGATCGCACGCTCATCAGAACGGCGAAGAGCAGACACGCGAACACGATCGCGGACTTGATCGCCAGCATGGTCCAACTCGGCCGCTGGGCCCACATCCGCTCGGCGGCGGGCCAGCTGACGCGCGGCGCGATCCACTTGCGCCACGCCCAGGCCAGCGCGCAGCCCAGGCCGTAGCCGATCGTCGCGTTGATGCCGCTGAGCAGACCCTGGAAGAACCAGTCACGGGGCAGCAGCGAGGGCGTCAGCGACAGGCCGAAGAACAGCGTGGCCACCACGAGGCCGGTGTAGTTGGGATGAAAAAACCTCTCCGCCACGTGGATTCCACGGACGAAGAGGTTGTCCCGCGCGGCGGGCGTGGGAGTCGAGCTCGGTTCCTGGTTGGTCAAGCTCGACTCCTCATCCTTCTCAGGCGGTATGCGCTCCGAACAGCTTAGGCAGGGTGCCCTCGAACGCCTCGCGCAATTCGGCGAGTGTCACCGAGAACTGGCCCTGCACCTCGATCGAATCCGAGCCCTGGTCGACCACGCCGATGCGCGCCCACGGGAGCTGGCGCGCCTCGCACATGCGGGTGAACCGGGTCTCCTCCGAGCGCGGCACGGCGACGAGCACGCGGCCCGCCGACTCCGAGAACAGCTCGACGAACGGGTCGGAACCCTCGGGCAGGATGATCCGGCAGCCGGTCTCGCCCGCCAGCGCGGCTTCGACGACGGTCTGCGCCAGGCCACCCTCGGACAGGTCGTGCGCGGCCGAGATCATGCCGTCGCGCGAACCCGAGGTGAGCACCTCCGAGAGCAGCTGCTCGCGGGCGAAGTCGACCTTGGGCGGCACGCCACCGAGGTGATCGTGCACGACCTGCGACCAGATCGAGCCGTCGAGCTCGTCGCGGGTCTCGCCGAGCAGGATCAGCGACTCACCCGGCTCGAGGCCGAGACCGGTCGGGATGCGGCGGTGCACATCGTCGATCACGCCGAGCACGCCGACCACCGGGGTGGGCAGGATGGCGTCCTTGCCGGTCTGGTTGTAGAAGCTGACGTTGCCGCCGGTCACCGGAATGCCCAGCGCCGCACAGCCGTCCGCCAGACCGCGCACGGCCTGCTGGAACTGCCACATCACGCCCGGATCCTCCGGCGAACCGAAGTTCAGGCAGTTGGTGACGGCCTTCGGGGTGGCGCCGGTGGTGGCGACATTGCGGAAGGCCTCGGCCAGCGCGAGCTGCGCGCCGGTGTACGGGTCGAGCTTGGTGTAGCGGCCCGAGGCGTCGGTGGCCAGCGCGATACCGCGGCCGGACTCCTCGTCGATGCGCACCACGCCGGCGTCGGCGTGCTCGGCGAGCACGGTGTTGCCGCGCACGTAGCGGTCGTACTGCTCGGTGATCCACTTGCGGCTGCACAGCTGCGGGCTGGCGATCATCGTCAGCAGCGTCTCGCGCAGCTCGTCGGCGGTCTTGGGCCGGGTGAGGTTCGCGGTGGTGTCGGCGATCAGCGCGTCCTGGTAGTCGGGACGCTGGACCGGGCGCTCGTAGACCGGGCCCTCGTGGGCGACGGTGCGCGGCGGCACGTCGACGACAGTCTCGCCGTGCCAGCTGATGACGAGGTGATCGCCGTCGGTGACCTCACCGATGACGGTCGCCAGCACGTCGTGGCGCTTGCAGACGGCCATGAAGGCGTCCACGTTCTCGGGGGTGACGACCGCGCACATGCGCTCCTGCGACTCACTCGACAGGATCTCGGCGGGAGTCATGTGGGCGGCGCGCAGCGGGACCTTGGTGAGGTCGATGTGCATGCCGCCGTCGCCGGCGGCGGCCAGCTCCGAGGTGGCGCAGGAGAGCCCGGCGCCGCCGAGGTCCTGGATGCCGACGACCAGTCCGGCCTTGTAGAGGTCCAGACAGCACTCGATGAGCACCTTCTCGGTGAACGGGTCACCGACCTGCACGGCGGGCAGCTTCTTGCGGCCGGTGCCGGTCTCCTCGCCGGAGAAGGTGTCCGAGGCCAGCACGGACACGCCACCGATGCCGTCGAGGCCGGTGCGCGCGCCGAACAGGATGATCTTGTTGCCCGCGCCGGAGGCGAAGGCCAGGTGCAGGTCCTCCACGCGCATGGCGCCGGCGCAGAGCGCGTTCACCAGCGGGTTGCCCTGGTAGGAGGCGTCGAAGACGGTCTCGCCGCCTACGTTCGGCAGGCCGAGGGAGTTGCCGTAGCCACCGATGCCGCGGACCACGCCGTCCACCACGCGACGGGTGTCGTGGGCGTCGGCCGCGCCGAAGCGCAGCTGGTCCATCACCGCGATCGGGCGCGCGCCCATCGCCATGATGTCGCGCACGATGCCGCCGACGCCGGTGGCCGCGCCCTGGTAGGGCTCGACGTAGGACGGGTGGTTGTGGCTCTCCACCTTGAAGGTGACCGCCCAGCCGTCGCCGATGTCGACCACGCCGGCGTTCTCGCCGATGCCGGCCAGCATGGAGGCCTTCATCTCGGGGGTGGTCGTCTCACCGAAGTAGCGCAGGTGCACCTTCGAGGACTTGTAGGAGCAGTGCTCGCTCCACATCACGGAGTACATCGCCAGCTCGGCGTCGGTGGGCCTGCGGCCCAGAATCTCCTTGATGCGGGCGTACTCGTCGTCTTTGAGACCGAGTTCCTTGTACGGCTGCGGAGCATCCGGGGTGGCTGCGGCGGTAGCGACGGTGTCGACCTGCAGTGTCACGGGAGACCAGGGTCCTTTCGGCCGGGGGAACTTGACTCCAGAGTCTAATTGGCCCTCGTCGCGGCCGAACGGCCCGCCCCGAGTATTGCGAACAAGTGACAGACGTCGCACTCGCCCAGGTCACACCTGCGCTTCGGGCACGACCCGACCCGCTAGTCTGACGCCGTGAACGAGAGTCCGGGGGTTGCCGAGCAGGTCGAGTCTCCTGTTCCCGCGCACGACGCGGCGCCCAGCTCCCTTCCCGCCGGGCCGTCGGCGTCGTCCGAGGCCACCGATCGGCAGCGGCGCAGGCTGTTCGCCGCGATCGGCCTTTTCGTCTTCTCCGCGGTCGTCGCGGTGCTCGCGCACTGGTGGCACGGGTACATCGACCTGCAGGTCTACCGCAACGGCGCGCGCGTCTGGCTCGACGGCGGCGACCTCTACGGGCCGATGCCGCCGGTCATGGGACTCGGCCTGCCCTTCACCTATCCCCCGCTGGCCGCGGCGTTCTTCGTGCCGTTGGCGCTGATGCCGCTGGCGGTGGCCGAGGTCGTCGTGCTGGTGACCTCGCTGCTGAGTCTGGCCGTCGCCCTGTGGGTGGTGCTGGTGCGGATCCGGCCCGAGCTCGACCGGATCTCGGTGCTGACCGTCGTGATCGCCGGGGTCGGGCTCGCCCAGTTCCTCGAACCCGTCCGGCAGACGGTGAACTTCGGTCAGATCAACCTGATCCTGATGGCCGCGATCACCGTCGACGTGCTGGTGCGCAAGCCGTTCTGGCCGCGCGGCATGCTCATCGGCATCGCGGTCTCGATCAAGCTGATTCCCGCCGCCTACCTGCTGTATTTCCTGCTGCGCCGGGACTGGAAGGCCGCGGGCACGATGGTCGTGTCGGCGGCGGGCGCGGTCGGCGTCGGCTTCCTGCTCTTCCCGAGCGATTCGGTGCAGTACTGGTTCCACACCGTCACCGACACCGGCCGCATCGGCACGCCGTACTTCGCGGGCAACCAGTCGATCAAGGGCACGCTGTTCCGGCTCGGCCTCGACGAGTCGGTGGCGACCGGGCTGTGGCTGCTGCTGTCGGCGCTGACGG
Organism: Nocardia neocaledoniensis; assembly: GCF_003182135.1. Classification (GTDB taxonomy): domain Bacteria; phylum Actinomycetota; class Actinomycetes; order Mycobacteriales; family Mycobacteriaceae; genus Nocardia; species Nocardia neocaledoniensis. Next base: position 711,043 of record NZ_QGTL01000003.1, read on the forward strand.
TGGCGCTGGCCGCGGTGTGGATGTACCGGCTGATCGGCGCGGGCCGCGACGTCTCGGCACTGCTGGTCAACGCGGCCGCCGTGCTGCTGGTCTCGCCGGTGTCGTGGTCGCACCACTGGGTGTGGGTCGCCCCGGCGCTGGTCGTCGCCGTCGACCAGGCCACGCGCCGTCGCTCGCGCGGATTCACCACGGTGGTGGGCGTTTTCACGGTGCTGTTCATCATCGGCCCGCAGTGGGTGCTGCCGCATTCGGGCGGCAAGGAACTCGCCTGGGCGTGGTGGCAGCAGATCATCGGCAGCACCTACGTGTGGGCCACCTTCGCGGTGATCGTCTACGCGGTGATCACCTACCGGCCCGAGCGCGAGCCCGCCGCCTGACGGCTCAGTCGAGCTCGGCCGGGGTCAGGAAAGCCGCCAGCGCCGCCGCGTAGGCGGGGACGTCGGCCGCGCCCATGAGTTCCCGGCAGGAGTGCATGGCCAGCTGCGGCGCGCCGACGTCGACGGTGGAGATGCCCGTGCGGGCCGCGGTCATCGGGCCGATCGTGGAACCGCAGGGCAGATCGGCGCGGTGCACGTAGCGCTGCAGCGGCACCCCAGCCTGCGCGCAGGCCAGCGCGAACGCGCCGGCGCCCGCGGCATCGGTGGCGTAGCGCAGGTTCTGGTTGACCTTGAGCACGGGCCCGCCGCCGACCTCGATCCGGTGCGCCGGTTCGTGTCGATCCGGGTAGTTCGGATGGGTGGCGTGGGCCATGTCACCGGAGGCGACGACCGAACCGGCGAGAGCGGCGAGATAGTCGGCACGGCCACCGCCGCGGGCGAGCACGATCCGCTCCAGCACGGCGGGCAGCAGATCCGACTGCGCGCCCCGATCCGACTGGCTGCCGACCTCCTCGTGGTCGAACATCACCAGCACCGGCGTCGCGGCGCCGGGATCGTCGATGGCGGCGAGGAAGGCCTGCAGCCCCGCGTAGCAGGTGCCCTGGTTGTCCAGGCGGGGCGCGCTCACCAGGTCGTTGTCGCGGCCGACCAGCGTGCTCGGGGCCAGGTCGTGGGTCATCAGTTCCCAGCCGAGCACGTCGGCGCCGTCGACCCCGGCCCGCTCGGCCACGAAATCCAGGAACGAAGCGGGCGCGTCACCGGTCCCCCAGATGGCGTTGACGTGCCGCTGCGGATCCAGGGTCACCCCGCGCCGATCCTCGGACAGGTGGATGGCCAGCTGCGGCACCCGCAGGATCGGTTCGTCGACGCGCACCAGCACGTCCCGCATCCGCGCGCCCTCGCGCACGCTCAACCGCCCGGAGATCCCGAGTTCACGGTCCAGCCAGGAGTTCAGCCACGCGCCGCCGTACGGCTCCAGCCCGACCAGCTGCCAGCCCGAGCCCGCCAGGTCGGGGTGTTGCTTGACGCGCAGGTTGGGGCTGTCGGTGTGCGCGCCGACCACCCGGAACGGGTCGGTGGGCGCCGCGTCGTAGTCGGCCCACGCGATGAGCGAACCACCGCGCACCACAAAGTGTTTCCCGCCCGCGCTCTCCCACGGCTGTGCCTCCGACAGCGGCGTGAACCCGTTCGCCGCCAATTCCTCGGCGACCGTCGCGCACACGTGGAAGGGCGACGGCGAAGCGTCGATGAAGGCGCACAGGCCACTCGCCGTGGCCGCGGTCAGAGATACCGGCATATTCGCGATCGTATCTTTCCCCTAGCCTGGAGGGGTGGGGACGTTGGACTTCGACCACCGCTCCGATGAGGGCTGGGATTTCGCGGTCCCGGCCGGCGCCGTGTCGCCGGGCATCGCGCTCATCGGTTATCGCGACACGGCCGGGACCGGCGTCGATCTGCGCGTGGCCGGCGCCGCGGTGGTCACCGTGCTGATCGAATTCGGCGATCGCGGACTGCTCGTCGACGACGGGTCGGGCAGCCGGAATCTGGGCGGATTCGTCGCCGGAATGTCCATCGAACCCATGCGAATTCGTGGTGCGCGCGCGGCGTGTATCGAGGTTCGGCTCGCGCCGACCCTGGCCTGGTCGCTGCTCGGCGTCGCCCCCGCGGAATTGGGCCGCGGCGCGCTCGACCTCGACGACCTGTGGGGCCCGCGCACCCAGCGCCTCCGCGCGCAGCTAGCCGCCGCCCCCACCTGGGACGAGCGGTTCGCATTGACGAAATCGTTTCTGACGCAAGGCTGCTCGCCCACGCGCGCCCCCGACCCCGAGGTGCTCGCCGGCTGGGATCGCATCCTCAGCACCGGCGGTCGAGTACGCATCGGCGCGCTGGCCGAATCACTCGGCTGGAGCCACAAGCGATTGTGGACACGCTTCGAGTCCCAGATCGGGCTGACGCCCAAGCGGGCCGCCATGCTGGTCCGCTTCCGCGCCGCGGTCGACGGCCTCCTGGCCGGCCGCCCCGCCGCCGAGGTCGCGGTGGCTTGCGGATACACCGACCAGGCCCATCTGTGTCGCGACGTGTCGATCTTCGCCGACCGGACTCCGGGCGCACTGGCCACGCACTATCTGCCCACCATCGCCAGGCACCGATACCGGGCATGGGGAAATTTCTTCCAATACCCGGCGGGCGCCCCCGCCCGATAGTGGGGCCGTGACCACGACTTTCGATCCAGCCAAGCTCCAGATCGCCCTCGAGACCATCCACCACGCCGGACTGCCCGGCGTCTTCGCCGAGGCACGCGCCGGCGACGAGACCTGGCGCGGCGCCGCCGGTGTCGCCGATCTCGCCACCGGCCGCCCCGTCACGGCCGACCTGCGCCACCGCGTCGGCAGCATCACCAAGACGTTCACCGCCGCCGCGGTGCTGCGCCTGGTCGAGGACGGCCTGCTGTCACTCGACACGCCCGTCGGCCACCACCTGTCACACCTGGTTCCCGGCGACCGCGGCGCCGCGATCACGATCCGGATGTTGATCGAGCACACCAGCGGACTGGCCGACCTCCTCCCGCACGCCTACCCGTCCCTCGCGGCCTTCCCCGACCTGACGAAGACGACACCGGCCAGCCTCGACGACCACCGCTTCACCCGATTCGTCCCGGCCGACCTCATCGCACTCGGTGTCGCGGCGCCCGCCACCGGCGCGCCGGGCGGCAGGCCCGGCGTGTACTCCAACACCAACTACCTGCTCCTGTGCGAACTCATCACGGCCGTGACGGGCCTGCCCGCGCGGGAGTACATCACCGCCGCCGTCATCGAGCCCGCCGGGCTGCGCGACACCGAACTCCCCACGGGACCGGAGCTCGACGGACCGCATTCGCTGCACTACGAGTCCTGGTTCGGCATGATCGACCCGCCGCGCGACTACAGCGTCTACGACATGTCGTGGGTGGGCCCGGCGGCCTCGCTCATCTCGACCGTCGCCGATCTGAACCGCTTCTTCCGGCTGCTGATGGCAGGCGCGATCATCGATTCCTCGTCGCTGGAACAGATGCGCCGCACCGGGCCGGTCGTCTCGTTCGAGGGCAAGATCATCGAATACGGGCTCGGCGTACAGAAGATGACGCTGCCCGGGACACGGCGAATTCTGGGGCCACGAGGGTTCGGTCTGGGGCGGCGGCGCGCTGTCCTGGATCAGCGCCGACGGCACGCGGCAGCTGTCGGTCGCGGTGAACATGCAGCGCTGGAACGAACTCGACGCCACGGGAAAACCGCTGCCCCACCCCATCGACCATGCGCTCGGCGCCTTCGTCGAGCTGGCCTTGACCAGCTGATTCGGCGGCGCGCTACAGATCGGCGATGACAGCGAGCGCGGCGGCCAGTTCGCCATAGCGGCGCACACCGAGCCGCGCTCGCAGTTCGTCCTCGGCGAGCTGTTCCTGCGTCCTGACCCGGTCGACGACCTTCGCGCCGAGACCGCTCAGACCGATCAGGATGCGGCGGCGGTCATCGGTCGCGGCGACCCGGAAGATCAGCCCGCGTTCGGCGAGACAATCGGCGTGCCGGGTGGCCGAGGACGGCGCCAAACGGGCGGCGGCCGCCAATTCGGACATGGTCATGCCGTCATCGGTGGAAAGCTGCGAAAGAATGGCCCAGTGATCGGCGGTGAGATTCTCGGCCGACAGCGCCGATTCCAGCCGGCGAACCCAGTTGCGTTCCGCCGAACGCAGCGCACCGTGCAGTGTGGAAGACCCACTTATGATGGACACCGATCGCATTTCCCACCTGCCGACATGATTTCAAAGCGATAGAGTACAGAATGCCAACGCGCGACGAGAGTCGGGACGAGACGATCGAGATTCTCTCGATCGTGCCGACGCAGGGCCCCGCGGGCATCATCGCCCCCTCCTGCACCGCCGCGATTTCCCTCGCCGTCGACGAAATCAATGGTGGCACAGGAATTCTGGGCCGCGAAATTCGGCTGACCACCATCGACGGCGGCCGCTCCCCGTATGCCGTCGCCGCCGAGGTCGAGGCCTTTCTCGCGACCGGCATGGTCGGCGCGATCACCGGCTGGCACACCTCGGCGGTGCGCCGCGCGGTCGCCGATGCCGTCGACGGGCGCGTCCCTTATCTGTACGCGACCGACCACGAGGGCCTCCCCGACGAACGGCCCGGCGTCCTCCTGGTCGGTGAGCATCCCGATCACCAGACGGTGCCCGCCGTGGCGTGGATGGCGCGTGAACTGGGGGTGCGCAAATGGGCGGTGATCGGCAACGACTACATCTGGCCCCGCCAGACGGTCAACGCGCTGCGCCGCGCGCTGCCCGCACCCGCCGATATCGTGCTCGAGCAGTACGTCCCGCTCGGCACCCGTGATTTCCACGCGTTCCTGGACAGCCCCGCCCTGCTGCGCGCCGACGCGGTGCTGATCCTGATGGTCGGCGCCGACACCGCCCGGTTCAACCGGCGGTTCGCCGCGACCGGCCTGCCCGCGATCATGCCGCGCCTGAGCCCCGCCGTCGACGAGAACGTCCTGCTGAGCGCGGGCCCCGCCGCCAACGCCAACCTGTACGTCGCGTCGAGCTTCTTCGTCGACGAACGCACCGCCGACGGCCGCGATCGCCGGGCCCGCTACCGCAGACACCAGGGCGCGTTCGCCCCGGCGCTGACCACCTTCAGCAATTCCACCTACGAGGCGGTCCACCTGCTGCGCACCCTGGCCGACACGGTCGGCACGCTGGATGTGCCGACCATCGCCGGTCGCCTCGCCACCGGCATCGTCCTGGACGGCCCGTCCGCCCGCAACGGCTTCCTCGGCAACCAAGCCGTCGGCCCGGCCCACCTCGCCCGCGCGGACGGCGTGGACTTCGAGATCCTGGACAGGTTGCCCTAGTGACGACAACGCCCCGGCCTCGAGGTGAGGTCGGGGCGGTGTCGCGGCGGAAACTCAGGCGCTGATCAGGGTGTCGATCACCGAGTAGAACATGCCGAGGCCGTCGTCGCTGGGACCGGTGAGCGCCTCGGTGGCGTGCTCGGGGTGCGGCATCAGGCCGACGATCCGGCCGTCGGCCGAGGAGATGCCCGCGATCCCGCGCTGCGAGCCGTTCGGGTTGTCGCCCGCGTAGCGGAACACCACGCGGCCTTCGCCCTCGAGCTCGTCGAGCACCTGCGCCGAGGCCTGGTAGCGGCCCTCGCCCGACTTCAGCGGGATGAGGATCTGCGCGCCCTGCTCGTAGCGGGAGGTCCAGGCGGTGTTCGTCGCCTCGACCTGCAGCCACTCGTCGCGGCAGATGAAGTGCAGGCCCTCGTTGCGGGTGAGCGCGCCGGGCAGCAGGCCCGCCTCGCACAGCACCTGGAAGCCGTTGCAGATGCCGAGCACCGGCAGGCCCTGACCGGCGGCGCGCACGACCTCGCCCATCACCGGCGCGAACCGGGCGATGGCGCCGCAGCGCAGGTAGTCGCCGTAGGAGAAGCCACCGGGGACGATGACCGCGTCGACGCCCTTGATGTCGGCGTCGGCGTGCCACAGGCTCACGGCCTCGGCGCCGGCCAGCCGCACGGCGCGGGCGGCGTCGACGTCGTCGAGCGTGCCCGGGAAAGTGATAACGCCGATGCGAGCACTCACGAGACGCGCACGACCTTCCAGTCCTCGATCACCGTGTTGGCCAGCAGCGCCTCGGCGATCTGCTCGAGCTCGGCGTCGGAGACACTCTCGTCCACCTCGAGCTCGAATCGCTTGCCCTGCCGCACATCCGAGATTCCGGCGAATCCCAGACGCGGGAGCGCGCCGACCACGGCCTGTCCCTGGGGGTCCAGGATCTCGGCCTTCGGCATGACCTCGACCACGACTCGTGCCACGCGTTGCTCCTCATGTGGTGTGGGGGTTACGGAGAAATCCTAGTTGACCCGGCCGTCGTGCCCGCCTTCCGGGGTCGTGGCGGCTTAGCATCGGGGTTATGCGCATCGCCCACTTCGGTCATTCCTGCATCCTCGTGGAACTGCACGGCACGAAAGTGCTGTTCGATCCGGGCACCTTCGCGCACGGCTTCGAGGGCATCACCGGACTGGACGCGATCGCGGTGACCCATCAGCATCCCGACCACATCGACCCGAACCGGATCGAAGCGCTGATCGAGGCCAATCCGACCGCACGGCTGCTCTCGGACCCGCAGACCGCGCAGCAGCGCGCCGAGGGCTGGGAACCGGTCTCGGCCGGACAGGTGCTCGAGCTCGGTGACCTGCAGATCACCGGCGGCGGCGGCCGTCACGCGGTGATCCACCCGGACATCCCGGTGATCGACAACACCGTCTTCCAGCTCGGCACCGCCGCCGACCCGGCCCAGCTCGTGCACCCCGGTGACTCGCTGTGGGTGCCGCCGGTGCCGGTCGGCGTCCTCGCCATCCCGGCCGCCGCGCCGTGGATGCGCATCTGGGACGCCGTCGACTACCTGCGCGCGGTCAACCCGCGGACCGCGGTGCCCATCCATCACGGCGTCATCGATCCGGCCGCGCACGGCGTCTATTTCGGCAGGCTGACCGAGATGGCTCCGGCCGGCACCGAGTTCCGGGTGATCCAGCCGGAGGATCAGGCGCAGTTCTGAGTCAGCGGTAGCTGCTCAGGAACAGCGCCTCGGCCAGCGCCATGTGCTCGATCTCGCTCGGGTCGACGCTCTCGTTGGGCGCGTGGATCAGGCACTTGGGCTCTTCCACGCCGATCAGCATGATCTCGGCCTGCGGATAGGTGTCGGCGAAGACGTTGCACAGCGGGATCGAGCCGCCCTGTCCCTCGGTCGTCACCGCGCGACCGTAGGAGGTCGCCATCGCCTGCTCGAGCGCCGACCGGGCCGGCCCGTGCTCGGACGCGACGAACGGTTCGCCCAATGCCTCGACCTCGATGTCGAGGCGCGCGTTCCACGGCACGTGCGCGCGCAAATGCTTCTCCAGCAGGTCGAGGGCCTGTTCGGGCTCGGTGCCCGGCGGAATCCGCAGGTTGAGCCTGGCCCGGCTGGTCGGCTGGATCGCGGCCGAGGACCCGACGACGGCGGGCACGTCCATGCCGAGCACGGTCAGCGCCGGCCGCGCCCACACCATGTCGGAGACGGTGCCGCTGCCGAGCAGGTCCACGCCGTCGAGCACGCCCGCGTCGGCGCGGAAGTCCTCGACCGGGTATTGCACGCCGGTCCACTTCTGGTCGTCGGTGAGACCGTCGATGGTGGTGTTGCCGTCCTTGTCCCGCAGCGAGGCCAGCAGCTGGATCATCGCCGCCAGCGCGTCCGGCGCCGGACCGCCGAACATGCCGGAGTGCATCGGCCCCCGCATCGTCTCGAGGGTGACCACCACGTTCACGTTGCCGCGCAGCGTCTGGGTGAAGGTGGGCACACCGACCGCGAAGTTGCCGCAGTCGGCGACCAGGATGACATCGGCGCTGAGCAGCTCCGGATTGGCGACGACGAATCTCTCCAGCCCGCCGGTGCCCTGCTCCTCCGAGCCCTCCGACACGACCTTGATGCCGATCGGGAAATCCGGTCCGATCGCGCGCAGTGCCGTCAGGTGGGTGACGATATTGCCCTTGCAGTCGGCCGCGCCGCGCCCGTACCAGCGGCCGTCCTTCTCGGTGAGCGTCCAGACCGGCGTCTTCCACGCAGCGTCGTCGAGCGGGGGCTGCACGTCGTAGTGGCAGTACAGCAGGACCGTCGGGGTGCCGGGCGGGCCGGGCCGGTGCCCGATGACCGCCTTGCTCCCGTCGGGCGTCTCGTGCAGGCCGACCTCGGTGAGCCCGGCCGCGGTGAACGCGTCCGCCACCCAGCGCGCGGTCCGCTCGCACCCCTCGGCAGGGAACTGGCGGGGGTCGGCGACGGATTTCAGCGCGACGAGCTCGGTCAGGTCCTTTTTCGCCTGGCCCATCAGGCCGGCGATCTTCCCGCGCAGCGCGTCCAAATCGAAGGCTTCCGTCATCGATCCCGCCTCACTTCGTCGTGTCGTCCAGCTTCAGGGTGTCCAGATGAGAAAGATAGTCCTGCAGGCGATCCGGGCAGTAGACGGCGATGGTGAGGCCGACCGCCTCCGCGGTGTCGCGCGGACCGATCACCGGGCGCTGACCGGGCCCGGACGCGCCATTGCTCAGCGAGGCCTGGTATTTCGCCTTGATCAGCGGCGAGCTCGGGTCCTGGCATACCGATCCGCCGTCGTCGCCGAGGGCGTTGGCGATGACTGTCGGCTCCGGCGCGGGAAGCCCGGCGGCGAGCAGATTGTCGTGCAGCTGTTGGGCTTTGGTGTTCGCCTGGGTGTTCTCCCGAATCGCGGTGAAGGTGAACAGGCCGGTCAGCGCGAACACCACGAGCAGGACACCGGCCGTGATGTAGATCCAGCGGCGCTTCTGTGCGGGGGCGTCTCCGGTCGTCATGCCTTCTCCCCTTCCGGAACGGCGAATTTCCAGCTGTCCCTGCGATTTCGGTAGAAAAGATAGGGAATGAGCAGACCGACGATGCCCATGCCACCGCCGACGATGAGCACATACACCCACGGGCTGCCCGCACCGAATTGCGAGGGCGGCACGAAGCCGATCGCGAAAGCGGCGATCGAGGACGCGGCGCCGAGCGCGCACAGCGCCAGCAAGGCGGGCGCGCGATAGCCGCGCGGATGATCGGGATCGTCTCTGCGCAATTTCGCCGCCGCCGCGAACATCAGCACGTACATGATCAGATACACCTGCGTGGTGATCACCGACAGGATCCAGTACGCGCTGGAGACATTCGGGATGAACGCGTAGAGCAGCGCGATCAGGGTGGTGAAGACGCCCTGGGCCACCAGCATGTTCTGCTGCACGCCGTGTTTGTTGAGCTTGGTCAGGACCGGTGGCAGATACCCCTCGCTGCGCCCGATCAGCAACAGCCCCTTGGACGGTCCGGCCAGCCAGGTGAGCATGCCGCCGAGCGCGGCGGCCACCAGCGCGATGCCGACGATCGGGGTGAGGAAGCCGATCCCGAAATGGCTGAAGAATCCGTCGAAGGCCTGCATCACGCCCGCGGTGAGGCTCAGGCTCGCCGACGGGACGACCCAACTGATCGCCAGCGCGGGCAGGATGAAGATCACCAGCACCAGGCCCATGGCCAGGAACATCGCCTTCGGGAATTCCTTGGCCGGATTCTTCAGCGACGACACGTGCACCGCGTTCATTTCCATGCCCGCGTAGGACAGGAAGTTGTTGACGATCAGCACCAGACTGGCCAGGCCCGTCCACGCGGGCAGCAGATGACTCGAATCCATCGGCGCCGCAGACGGATTGCCCTGTGCGAGGAACACCAGGCCGAGCACGACCAGAACCGTTCCGGGAATCAGCGTGCCGATCACCAGACCCATACTCGACAGGCCGGCCACCGTCTTGGTGCCCTGCGAGGACACGTACACGCCCGCCCAATAGACGGTGATGATCACGATCGCCACATACAGGCCGTTGGACGCCAGCGACGGATGAGTGATGTAGGCGAAAGTGCTTGCCACATAAGCGAGCAAGCTCGGGTAGTAGAAGATCGTCATGGCGAACTGGCACCAGACGGCGAGAAAGCCGAGCGGCTTGTTCAACCCGTCGCCCACCCATTTGTAGACGCCGCCCTCCCAGCCCGACGCCAATTCCGCCGCCACCAGTGAAGTCGGTAGCAGGAAGAGAATCGCGGGAATCACATACAGGAAGACACAGGCCAATCCGTAGACAGCCATGGTGGGCGCCGAGCGGAGGCTGGCCACCGAACTCGTGGTCATCAGCGCCAAGGTCACCCAGGACAGATACTTCGTCGTCGTCGCGGCTTTCGTCGCGGTGCCCGTCATCAACGCTGCCTCCTGCTGTGAAATGCACAACTAGCGGAAACCCTTGATCAACTGCTCACGCATAGTAACCGCTGAGCATCCTCCGGATACGCTCGAATCGAGCACTTTCGCGCCAAATCGTTGCAGAATTCCCCTGGAGCTAACACCTGGCAGTGCACCCCCTGACTGGAGCCCACCATGGCCGAGAACCCGGATCCTCACGACCTTTTCAGCCTTCCCGGTTTCACCCGCCCCGCACCGCACGGCGGCTTCCCCGCCTACGAGCTCTTCCCCGAGGTCGCCTACGAGATCGTGCACGACGAACTGCTGCTCGACGGCGTCGCCCGGATGAACCTCGCCACCTTCTGCACCACCTGGATCGACGAACCCGCCCGCCGGTTGATGGCGGAGTCGCTGGACAAGAACATCGTCGACAAGGACGAATACCCGCAGACCGCCGAGCTCGAGCACCGCTGCGTCCGGATGCTCGCCGACCTGTGGCACGCGCCCGACCCGGCGACCACCCTCGGCACCTCCACCACCGGCTCCAGCGAGGCCGCGATGCTCGGCGGGCTGGCGGCCAAGTTCCGGTGGCGGGCGCGCGGCGGGACCGGCACCCCGAATCTGGTGAGCGGCCCGGTGCAGGTGTGCTGGGAGAAGTTCGCCCGCTACTTCGATGTCGAGCTGCGTCAGGTGCCGCTGCGCGGCGACCGCTACACCCTGCACCCCGACGATCTGGCGGCCTACTGCGACGCGAACACCATCGCGGTGGTGCCGACTTTCGGCCAGACCTTCACCGGCCTGTTCGAGGACGTCGCCGCGATCAGCGCGGCCCTGGACCGGCTCCACGCCAGCGGCGGGCCGGACATCCCGATCCACGTCGACGCGGCAAGCGGCGGCTTCCTCGGACCGTTCACGGCCCCGGATCTGGTGTGGGACTTCCGATTACCGCGGGTGAAGTCGATCAACGCCTCCGGCCACAAGACCGGGCTCGCGCCCCTCGGCGTCGGCTGGGTGGTGTGGCGCGAGGCCGCGGATCTGCCGAGGGAGCTGGTCTTCGATGTCGACTATCTCGGCGGCCACATGCCGACCTTCAACCTCAACTTCTCCCGGCCCGGCGGCCAGGTGATCACCCAGTACTACGACTTCATCCGGCTCGGCCGGGCCGGCTACACCCGCGTGCAGTCCGCGATCTACCTGGTCGCCCGGCATTTCGCGGAGGGATTGCGCGCGCTGGGACCGTTCGAGCTGATCCACGCGGGCGAACCCGAGCGCGGCATCACCGCGGTGGCGTGGCGACTGGTCGACGGCGCCGACTACAACCTCTATGACCTGTCCGACCGGCTGCGGGTCCGTGGCTGGCTCATCGCCGCCTATCCGCTGCCCGCCGACCGGCAGGACGAGACCATCATGCGGGCGGTGTTCCGACACGGCTTCACCGTCGACATGGTCCAGTTGCTGCTCGCCGACATCCGGCGCGGCCTGCGCCAGCTCACGGACAACCCTCGCCGCACACCGCTGACCAGGGCCGAGGCGGGTGGGTTCACCCATGACGCCAGGCCGGAGGTGCCGGAACAAGGGCCACCGCCGCGCGCGTGATCGCCGCTGCGCGCGGCGGTGGCGGTCAGGCAGCCTTGGCCGCGGCGAACGGTTCCCAGCGGTACACGTCGCTGCGCGCGCCGTGGTAGAGCGCGAGGTCGACGGCGTCGAGCATCGCCTGGCGCGGGCCGGAGCGCTGCAACTGCGCGGCCGAGATCGCCAGGCGCAGGGTGCCACCGCGGCGGGCGGTGCGGGCGGCGCCCATCACCAGGGCGCGACACCACCACGGTTCGGCGCGGAAGCCCTCGCCGATCCCGTACACCCTGGCCTTGCTCGTCGCCGCGCGTTCCAGGTCGGTGATGGTGGTGAGGCCGAGCGCGAGCCGGAAGCCCACATCGGGCAGGGCGGCCAGCGCGCCCGCCGAGGCGTCCCAGCGCGGCGCCGCGAACAGGCGGGTGCGCAGTTCCACCTGCTCCATCACCCGGTCGGCCGCCTTGAGCCGCAGCGTGGCCTCGTGCCGCGGCAGGCTCGCGAACTCGGCGCGCCTGCGCTTGGTCGCGGCCTGGTCGTACCCGTGCAGCACGATCGCGTCACCCTCGAGCCGCCTGCCCCGCAGCCACGACTGCGTCGCCGGATCGTCGACGAGCCGGTACTTGCCCTTCAACCGGGGCGCGACCAGCAGCGACAGGCGCACCGCCCGCTGGTCCATCTCCGCAGCGAACTCGATCGCGGCATCGCGGGTGGTGTCCCGGATCCCCGACACGGAAACGAGCAGCTCAGCGTTCATGAACCAACGGTGTCAGCCCGAGGTGACGCCCGCGTGCTCCACCGATGACGCCCCGACGAACATCACCGCACGCCTCTACGCGTCGGCCAGGCCGACCTTGTCGAGGACCCAGGCGTATTCGAAGGCCACTTCCTTCCACTTCTCGTAGCGGCCGCTCACGCCGCCGTGGCCGGCGCTCATCTCCGTCTTCAGGAGCAGTTCGCTGTCGCCGGTCTTGGTGTCGCGCAGTTTGGCGACCCACTTGGCCGGTTCCACGTAGAGGACGCGGGTGTCGTTGAGGCTGGTGATGGCCAGGATGGCCGGGTAGTCCTTGGCCTCGACGTTCTCGTACGGCGAGTAGGACTTCATGTACTCGTAGACGTCCTTGTGTTCCAACGGGTTTCCCCACTCGTCCCACTCGATCACGGTCAGCGGCAGCGACGGGTCGAGGATCGAGGTCAGCGGGTCGACGAACGGCACGTTGGCCAGGATGCCCGCGAACAGCTCCGGTGCCAGGTTGGCCACCGCGCCGACCAGCAGCCCACCCGCGCTGCCGCCGTCGGCGATCAGCCGGTCCGGAGCGGTGACCCCGGCGTCGATGAGATGCTGTGCGCAGGAGACGAAGTCGGTGAAGGTGTTCTTCTTCCGCAGCGTCTTGCCGTGCTCGTACCAGAGCCTGCCCATCTCGCCGCCGCCGCGCACGTGCGCCACCGCGAACACCATCCCGCGGTCGAGCAGCGAGAGCCGCGACACCGAGAACGACGGGTCGATGCTCGCCTCGTAGGAGCCGTAGCCGTAGAGCAGCGTGGGCTTCGGGCCGTCGGCGGGCAGGTCGCGGCGCTTGATGATCGAGATCGGGATCCGGGTGCCGTCGGACGCCACCGCCCAATCGCGATGCTGCTCATAGTCTTTCGGCTCGTAGCCGCCGAGAACGGGCTGTTCCTTGCGCAGCAGCAGCTCGCCGGTGGCGGGCACGTAGTCGAACACCTGCATCGGCGTGATGAACGAGGTGACCCCGACCCGCAGCGTCGGCTGTTCCCACTCCGGGCTGGAACCCGCACCGGCGGAGAACAATTCGAGACCGAAGTCGAGCTCGGTGAGCTCGCCGTAGCCGTCCGCGGTGAGCGGCCACACCGACAGCCGGGGCAGCGCGTCGCGACGGTAGCTGAGCACCAGGTGGTTGGCGAAGGCGTCGATGTCCTCGAGCCGCACGTCCTCGCGGTGCCCGACCAGGACGGTCATGTCCGACGGGTCGTCGGCCGGCGCCTCGGCCAGCACGAAGTTCTCCGCCTTCACCCCGTCGACCACGTCGTTGTGCAGGATCAGGAAGCGGTCCTCGCCGCCGATCACCGCGTGCTCGGCCGAGTACTCGACACCCTCGCGGCGCGCGAGCAGCACCCGGAACTCGCCCTCGGGATTGTCGGACTCCAGCACCCAGCCCTCGGTGGTGATCTTGGAACCGAGCCAGATCATCAGGTACTTCTCGGAGCGGGTGGCGCCGACGCTCACCCAGTAGCGCTCGTCGGGCTCGTGGAACACCGTCACGTCGGCGTCGGAGGCGGTGCCGACGCGGTGGCGCCACACGGTGTCGGGCCGCCAGGACTCGTCGACGGTCTGGTAGAAGATGTGCGTCCCGTCCAGCGACCAGGTCGCGCCGGGCGCGGCGCCCGCCACCTCGTCGGGCAGCAGTTCGCCGGTGCGCAGGTCCTTGATGCGCAGCGTGTAGCGCTCGTCGCCGGTGCTGTCGACGGAGTAGGCCAGCAGATTGCCGTCGTGGCTCAGCGAGAACGCGCCCAGCGCGAAGAAGTCGAGGCCCTCGGCGAGGACGTTGCTGTCGAGCAGCACCTGTTCGCCCTCGATCACCGTGTCGACCTCGAGCTGCGGCGGCGTCCACGCGTCGATGCCCTCGGCGTTCGCGTCGATCGGACAGCGGCAGTGCACCCCGTACTGCTTGCCCTCGAAGCTGCGCGAGTAGTACCAGTACTCGCCCAGCCGCGTCGGCACCGACAGGTCGGTCTCCTGGGTGCGGGCCTTGATCTCGTCGAAGATCTTGTCCCGCAGCGGCTGCAGCTGGCCCGTCCGTGCCTCGGTGTACGCGTTCTCGGCCTCGAGATACGCGATGACCTCGGGATTCTCCTTGTCCCGTAGCCACTCGTATTCGTCGACGAACGTATCGCCGTGGTGCACCCGCTCGGTGGGCACCTTCTTCGCACTCGGCGCCGACACCGTCACATTCTCGCCAGCCATGCGCTCCACCGTAGCCGCAGCCGTGGTCAGCGGCCCGCCAACTCGGCCGCGGCACGAACTGCGCTGTTCACTAGATTGGGCCGATGCGCATGATCGCCGCCCTCCGCCTCGGCCTCGCCGTCGCGGCGCTGTGGGCGAGTACGCCGGTGGCGTCGGCCGCCGTTCCGCTCGGCCCCGCCGGTTCGCCGCCGCCCTCGGCCGGGTTCACGAATGTGTTCCTGACCTGGGACGGACGGACCGAGACGCTGGTCATCGACCCGTCGATCCAGGCGGAATCCGAGCAGCTCGCGGTGGTGGTTCCGACGCCGGCCCCAGCGGAGACCGCACCGGTCGAGCCGGGCTTGTTCGGCGCGCTGCACGACCTCAGCGCACCCGAAGTCGTCGTGGATCGGAACTGGTTCACCGCCGTGGAACCACCACCGGCCCAGCACTACATCAGCGTCTTCGGCGGAATGTCGCCACCGGGACCGCCGAGCCTGTCCGGCTCACTGGAGGCCGTCGACGCGTGGCTGTCGGCCCGAGGCATCGCCGTCGACCCCACCACGCGCGACGCGCTGGAGGGCTACCGCCGGGAGGGCTGGTCGTTCACCGCCGTCCAGCTCGGCGAAGCCATGCACCGGGGCATCACCTTCGACAATCCGGACGGGCGCGTCTCCACCGAGCCCGTCCGGCTGCGCTTCGAGACCGATCGGCTCATCTACCCCATGCGGGCCGACCGAGGGGCGCCCGGACCGATGACAACCAAGATGTACGTGCTGGCCGATCATCGACTCGCGCGCGGGGACTCCGACGCCAACCAGCACAACATCGACATCGAGTTCGCCGGTCGCCTCACACCAGCCGATCAAGCACTGCTGAACGAGCCGATCCAGCGCGGCCACGACTACCTCACGGTCCTCACCACCACCGTCCCCGCTCCGTCGACGATCACCACCGACGCCACCTTCGTCCGCGCGGCGAGCGACGAACCCTTCCGCCAGACCGTCACCCACGTCGAGAACGTGGAACTCTTCGGAGTGCCGCGCGGGTGGGTGTTCGCCGGGATCGGACTCGCGGCCGCTGCCCTGATCGGCGTCATCGTGATTCGGCGCCGAGCCCGCGGCTGAATGCCACGCCGACGCCGTGAAACGTCGCCGCACCCTCCGCCGAAGGCTCACGGAAATATCATGACGAGCCGCGCCCGCCACTGGAGCTCGGCAACGGCGCGAGTACTACCGAGCGCGCCGCTGAACGCCCATGACTACCTCGTGACGAGCCGCCGCGCCATGTGCCGAGGGCTGAGCAAAGGCGTGGGTGTCGAGGTGCCGTCGCCGACCGTTCGACATCGACATGGCGCGTGGTGTCGGCGGCCGGGCGAGAGCCGACATCGCGGCAGTCGGCCGCCTCGCACACGGGAGTCTTTGCGCGCGTGGGTATTTCTACCGATTGCCGAGGAGCCGGGAGTGCGTAGCCTGCTCCCATGGGGATGCGTAACGCGATTCGGTCGCTCGCCGTGACAGTGGGGGTGGTGGTCGCGACGGCCACGGTGGCGCTGACGCCTGCGACGGCGTGCGCCTGCGGTGGTGTCGTCGGCCGGGGCGATTCGGCGCGGGTCGACGGTGAGACCGCCGTACTCGGCTGGGACGGGCGGCGCGAGTCGATACTGATGCGCCTGGACATGCGGTTCGACGGCGCCGACGCGGCCCTGATCATGCCGACGCCCACCCCGGCGACCGTCACGGCGGGCAGCTCCGCCGCGTTCGCCGAGCTGTCCCGGCTGACCGCGCCGGAAGTGGTCACCGACCGGTACTGGTTCGGCCGCGACACCGGCGAGACCTCGGGCGCCGCGCCCGGTTCGGGGCCCGAGGTGCTCGGGCAGGTCCAGCTCGGGCCGCTGGAGGCGACGACCCTGCGCGGCGGCGATCTGACCGGAGTCAGGGAGTGGTTGGCTGCCAACGGCTATCAGCTCCGGCCGGAGGTAAGCGCGACGCTGGATCCCTATCTGCGAGAGGGCTGGTCGTTCGTGGCCATGCGCCTCACCAGCGCGACCCCGCTGTCGGGCGCGCTCGATCCGGTCCGCCTCACCTTCGACTCGGATCGGCTGATCTATCCGATGCGCATGTCCGCCGCCGCGACCACGCCGCAGTCGGTGCGGCTGTACGTGTTCGGCGACCACCGCGTCACGCGCACCGACCCGGACGCGGCGACGCAGTCCACGTTCACCGAATTCGCCTCGCCCGTGGGCGAACTCACCGACCCCGACCTGGCGTCACTGGCCGCGGGAAAGAACTACCTCACCCAGCTCTCCGTGCGGATCACCCAGCCCTCGGCCATCACCAGCGATTTCATCTTCGGTGCCGCGCCGGACGACACGATCGTGCGTGACCGGGTGAAGCGCAGGGAGTACGTCGAGATCCTGGGCTTCCCCGCGGGATACGTGCTGATCATCGTCGGGCTTTCGATCGTCGGTGTCGGCGCGGGCGCGATGCTGCGTCGGCGGTCGGTGGGTTAGCGCGCGAACGCGCGAGGCCCGGCTCGCGGCTGGTCAGCCGTCGAGCCGGGCCTCGTACCTCGTCCGGGCCGCTCGCCGCGGCGGGCAGTCCCGCGGCGTCGCCGATGCTCAGGCGCCGAGCGCAGGGCCGATGGTCGGCCAGGAGGCGTGCAGGGCGTCCTCCCAGTAGGACCACGAGTGGGTGCCGACCGGGTGCCAGTCGATCTTGGCGGGGATACCGGCGGCCCGCAGCCGCTGCTCGAAGGCCACCATGCAGGTGTTGACACCGAGCTCGATCGGGCCGCCGAGGAAGATGTTCTCCGCCAGCTGCGGTTTGAGCTCGGCCTCGTGCGGGCCGGGGATGCCGGTGCCGGTCGACATGTACAGCGCCTTGCCGCGCAGCCGCTCGGCCATCAGGGCCGGGTCGTGGGCGGCCCATTCCGGACTGCCCGGCGCGCCCCACATGTTGCCCGGGTTGCCGCCGCGGTTGGCGATGGAGAACATGATCGCGCCCGCCGCCATCGCGCTGTCCGGGCACGCGCTGTACCCGGCGACCGCGCGGTAGAGCCCCGGGTGCCGGGCGGCCAGGATGTAGGCCGCGTTGCCGCCCATCGACAGGCCACCGATGCCGTTGACGCCGTTGCCGTTGAACTCGGCGTCGATCAGGCCGGGCAGTTCCTGGGTGAGGAAGGTTTCCCACTTGTACCGGCCGAAGCGCGGGTCGTCGGCGATCCAGTCGGTGTAGTAGCTGGCCTGGCCGCCGAGCGGCATCACCACATTGACGTTCTTGCCGCGGAAGAAGGCCTCGGCATCGGTCGCGTTCGTCCAGGTGCTCTGGCCGATCCCGGGATCGAGACCGTCGAGCAGGTAGTAGGTCGAGCGCGAACCGCCGCCCGCCGGGTGCAGCACCTGCAGGTCGATATTGCGCCCCATGGCGGGCGAGGTGACGGTGATGGCCGTCCGGGTGGAGCTGAGGTTGTTCATCCCGACGATCTGGGCCGCCGCCGCGGGGGCGGGGTGCACGATCGCGGGGCCGAGCAAGGCGACGGCGAATGCCAGCACTGAAGCAGCAACACCTGTACGACGCACAGTCCCACCCTCCATAACCGCATGCCAATGACAGTCCAAAGTAACCCACGGATGAACGATCAGAAAGCATTCGGCGTTATGGGCGTTTCGTCAGCAAACCCTCCGGTACGGGATGACCGGTTCGCCCGGAAGTCAGCGAGTGAGGGCGCCGCGAATGGACCCGGCGAGGTAATCGAGGTCGGCGCGCGGCGGTGACGTCGGCCGTGCGCGCAGCCCGAAACCGTCGCCCGGCGTCCGCGGGATCACGTGCAGATGCACATGGAACACTTCCTGCCCGGCCGTCACCCCGTCGGCGAGAAAGAAGTTCACCCCGTCGGCGGCCACCTCGCTGGCGCGCAGCGCGGCGGCGATCCGCTGCCCCACCTGGAACAGCTTGCCGCCGAGGGCGGGATCGAGGTCGGCCAGACTCGGCGCGGCCACTTTGGGCACCACGAGCACATGCCCCGGCGTCACGGGACGAATGTCCATGAAGGCCAGGCAGTCGTCGTCCTCGTAGACCTTGGAAGCGGGCGCCCGGCCCGCGACGATGTCGCTGAAGATCGTGTAGGGGTTCACACCCCATCCTAAAATGCCCGCGAGGCGCCGCGCCCTGACACGAATACCCGGACGCGGCACGGGGACTAGAGGATCGGCGACGGGGTGTAGCGCGCGGCCTCCGGGTTGGCCTCGACCAGCTTCTGCACCTGCGCGATCACCTCGGACACCTGATCCGACGCGGCGCCGATGAAGGCCGACTTGTCGGCCAGCGCGGCATCGAGCGCGGCGCGGTCCAGCGGCATCCGGTCGTCGGCGGCGAGCCGGTCCAGCAGATCCGGCTCGCGGCCCTGCTCGCGCATGGCCAGCGCCACCGCGACCGCGTGCTCCTTGATGACCTCGTGCGCGGTCTCGCGACCGACACCCGCGCGCACCGCCGCCATCAGGATGCGGGTGGTGGCCAGGAACGGCAGGTACCGGTCGAGCTCACGCGCGACCACGGCCGGGTAGGCGCCGAACTCGGCGAGCACGGTCAGGAACGTCTCGGTCTGGCCGTCGATGGCGAAGAACGCGTCGGGCAGCGCGACGCGGCGCACCACCGAGCAGAACACGTCGCCCTCGTTCCACTGCGCGCCGGCGAGTTCGGCCGCCATCGAGCTGTAGCCGCGCAGCACGACCTGCAGCCCGTTGACGCGCTCGCAGGAGCGGGTGTTCATCTTGTGCGGCATCGCCGACGAGCCGACCTGGCCGGGCTGGAAGCCCTCGGTGACCAGCTCGTGGCCCGCCATCAGCCGGATGGTGTGCGCGAACGAGGACGGGCCGGCGCCCAGCTGCACCAGCGCCGACAGCACGTCGTGATCGAGCGAGCGCGGGTACACCTGGCCGACGCTGGTGAACACGTTCGCGAAGCCGAGGTGGGTGGCCACCTGCTGCTCGAGGGCGGCCAGCTTGCCCGCGTCACCGTCGAGCAGGTCGAGCATGTCCTGGGCGGTGCCCATCGGGCCCTTGATCCCGCGCAGCGGGTAGCGATCGATCAGGTCGCGCAGCCGCGCGAGCGCGACCAGCACCTCGTCGGCGGCGGAGGCGAAGCGCTTGCCCAGCGTGGTGGCCTGCGCGGCGACATTGTGCGAGCGACCCGCCATCACCAGCGCCTGGTACTCGGCGGCCCGCTCGGCCAGCCGGGCGGCGGTGGCCACGCCGTGGTCGTAGACGTGCTCGAGCGAGAGCCGGATCTGCAGCTGCTCGACGTTCTCGGTGAGGTCGCGGCTGGTCATGCCCTTGTGCACGTGCTCGTGCCCGGCCAGCGCGTTGAACTCCTCGATCCGCGCCTTCACGTCGTGGCGGGTGACCCGCTCGCGTTCGGCGATCGAGGCCAGGTCGACGTGGGCGATCACGCGCTCGTAGTCCTCGATCACCCCCGCGGGGACGTCGATGCCGAGCGCGGCCTGCGCCCGCAGCACCTCGAGCCACAGCCGGCGCTCGAGCACGATCTTGTTCTCGGGCGACCAGAGCGCGACGAGCTCCGGGCTGGCGTAACGAGTGGCGAGGACGTTCGGGACAAGGCTCACGAACGCTCAGTCTAATTGGCGCGCGCGTTCCAGCTGCTGGGGCATCATGTTCGGCACGACGGGCGGGGCGACGATGTCGATCATCTCCAGCAGACCGGCCCGTGCGGGGCGGCGCGGTTCGGGATGACCCTCTATCAGCGCGGCCACGACGGCGCCGTCGACGACGGCGACCAGGCGGCGCAACTGCTCGGGGCGCACCACTCGATCGGAGCGGCGCAGCACGTCGGCGAGCAGTTCTTCGAGCTGGGTGCGTAGTCGGAGCTGGACCTCGCGTAACTCGGGGTGCCGCGCCGAGGCCACGGAACGCTCGTAGCGGGCGATCAGCTGCCCCCTGGCGTCCAGATCGCCGTCGTCGGGGCCGACGAGCAGGTCGAGGACGAGGTCGACCGTCGCCTCGGAGCCGCGACGGCGGTGGCTCACCTCACCGACCCGGCGGCGCATGGCGTCGAGTTCGATCGCGCCGCTGAACTCCACGGCGCGGGCGATCAGATCTTCCAGGGACTCGAAGTAGTAGGTGGTCGAGGCGAGCGGAAGATCGGCTCGCGACGCCACCGAGCGATGTCGCACCGCGTCGAAGCCGCCTTCGAGCAACAGTTCAGCCGCCGCCGCCACCAGGGCCTGGCGACGTCGTTCGCCTTTCGGGGTCGTCGCGGTGGTCACCGTGCCATCGTGCCAGTCATCATCAGTTCAACCGTGCGCAATCGTCATCGGGGAAACGCGGGAAATCGGGATAACTGAGTTTTACCGCATCCCGGCAAAGATGTGTTCGTACTAGGCAAAGTTGTTGTCGCACATCACTGTTGAGTCCAGACTGGTCAGTCCTTCAGGAACCTTCCCAACCGGTCAAGTGCTGCGGCGATGTCGTCGGTGGCGCCCGCGAAGGAGAAGCGAATCGTGCGAATGCCGTGCACGGTGTCGAAGTCGAGTCCGGGCGCCAGCGCGACGCCGGTCTCGGCGAGCACGCGCTCACACCAGGCCAGTGAGTCATTGGTCAAGTGACCGATATCGGCGTAGGCGTAGAAGGCGCCGTCGGCGGGCGCGAGGTCGGTGATCCCGATGCTCGGCAGACCCTCCAGCAACAGTGCCCGGTTGCGCGCGTAGCGGCGCACGTGGCCGTCCAGCTCATCCTTGGCTTCCGGTCCGAAAGCGTGGATCGCCGCGTACTGGGAGATGGCGGGCGGGCACACGGTCATGTTCGAGGCCAGCCGCTGCAGGGCGGGCCGCAGGTCGGCGGGCGCGAGCATCCAGCCCAGCCGCCAGCCTGTCATCGAGAAGTACTTCGAGACCGAGCCGATCACCACCGCGTCGCGGGAGAACTCCCAGGCCGAGGCGGTCGGGGTCGAGTCGCCGAAGGTGATGCCGTGGTAGATCTCGTCGGAGATCAGCAGCGTGCCGTTCGCCTCACACCAGCGGGCCAGCGCGGCCAGCTCGGCCGGGTCGATCATGGTGCCGGTCGGGTTCGCCGGGCTCGCCACCACCAGGCCCGCGGGCGGTTCCGGCAGGGCCTCGAGCATGGCGACGGTCGGCTGGAAGCGGGTCTGCGGGCCGCAGTCGAGCTCGACGACCGTGCAGCCGAGGGCGGTGAGGGTGTTGCGGTAGGCCGGGTAGCCGGGCCTGGCCACCACGACGGTGTCGCCCGCGTCGAAGGCGGCCAGGAAGATCAGCGTGAACGCGCCGGAGGAACCGGTGGTGACCACGACCTCGTCCGGGTGCACGTCGTAGCCGTAGGTCTCGCTGTGATGGCCCGCGATGGCCTCGCGCAGCGGCAGGATGCCGAAGGTCTCGGTGTAGCCGAGCAGCTCGTGGTCGATCGCGGCCCTGGTGGCGCGCAGCACGGGCGCGGGCGCCTGCGTCGAGGGCTGGCCCGCCGCGAGGACAAGCACGTCACCGTGCGTTCTGGCCCGCTCGGCCGCAGCCTTCCACACGTCCATGACGTAGAAGGGGGGAATGGTCGACCGGCGCGATTGTCTGGACACCCCGAAAACGGTAGAGCACCCGGATGCGGGCGTTCACCGATATGGTCGGCACAATGGCTCCGACAGCGAATACGCAGCCACCGACGCAGCAGGCGAGGCCGCGTCGGGGCCGGGGCGCGGGGGCAGCATGGAGTGGGTGAAGACGGCGCGAGGGCGACGACGGACGTCGACGGTCGATACCGCGTCGGCCGACGACACGACCTCCGGCGCCGCAGCGGACCGGACATCGTCCGCGCCCACCACTGACACCGCCGCGATCCCCGCGGCAGACCCGTCGTCGCCTGTGAGTTCAGCCGACACCGAGCGCGACGCGGTCTCGCGCGTCGGCCGCGACGAACCAGCTGCGGCGGATGACGCAGATGCAGTCACCGCTGCCGCCGCCGCTGACAGCTCCACAACCACCGCTGCCGCTGCCTTCGCCGACAGCTCGACAGCCACCGCGGCCGCGGCCGACCGCCCCACAACCACTGCTGACGCTGCCGTCACCGACAGCTCGACAGCCACCGCTACCGCGGCCGACCGCCCCACAGCCAGTGCCACCGCTGCCGCTGCCACTGATGCTGATGCTGACGCTGACGCTGACGCTGACGCTGACGACAGCTCTACAGCCGCTGACGCCGCGATGGGCGATCGTGTGGCTCGGCGCCGGGTTTTCACCGCCAACGGCCATATCCTGCAGGCGGATTGGCGCTCACAGCTGCGGCCAGAAATCGGCGTCAGGGACCGGGTGCGTGGCTGGACCGCGGCGCATCCCGTGGTCGGCGAGATCGCGGACGAGCTGCGCGCGGGCGAGGTGCGCAAAGTCTTCTGGCTACGCCCCAAGGCACTCGCCGAGACGCTGTGGGAGCGGCGGCCGAGCCGGGACCGCGTGCGCCAGGTGCTCATCGAACGGCGGGTGCTGATCGCCGGCGTCGCGATCGTCGCGGTGTTCGTCGCCGCCGACGCCCAGCGCGCCGACGTGCCGAGCGACCGCCCCGTGGCATTGGGCGAGGCCCAGCACGTCGCCATCGCCTACACCCCGCAGCTGCTGCCGAACCCACAGTCGTCGAGTCGGCTGCTCGCCGCCATCGCCGCGGGTGAGAAGCGGCGTGAGGCCGCCGTGGTCGCCGCGGCGGCCCGCGCGACGCTGGAACGCGCCAAGGCCGAGGCCGCGGCTGCCGCCTCGGGCGAATGGCAGGACTGGATGGGTCAGCGCGCCCCGGTGGTCCCCGGCGTGATGGTGCCGGGCTCGACCCCCTCCGGCGGCGGCTTCAGCTTGCCCGCCAAGGGCGCGTTCACCTCGGGCTTCGGCTCCCGCTGGGGCACCATGCACCGCGGCATCGACATCGCCGCCCCCATCGGCAGCCCCATCTACGCCGTCGCCGACGGCACCGTCGTCGAGGCGGGCCCGGCCCAGGGCTTCGGCCTGTGGGTCCGCATCCGCCACGACGACGGCACCATCAGCATCTACGGCCACATGTACGACTTCTTCGTCTCGCAGGGCGAACGCGTCCCCGCCGGCATGCAGATCGCCCGCATCGGCAACCGCGGCGACTCCACCGGCCCCCACCTGCACTTCGAGATCGTCCAGAACGGCCAACACGTCGACCCCCAGGCCTGGCTGGCCCTACACGGCCTCAGCCTGACCTGAGGTTCGCGGCGAGCGACCCCGCCGGCATGCTGTTCAACGGCGTCGCGGCAGCCGGCTCTGCAAGTCGTTGAAAGTCACTGCGAGAGCCACCGGGCTGGTCAGCACGAGGGCATCGGTATGGGTGTGCCGAGTGACGTACCGCCGGCCGGACCAGTCCAGACGGCACTCCTCGATTTCGGTGATCTGCTGCCAGTCCTTGTCGAAATGCACGATGAGATACACCGGGATACCTGCGCGAGCATACAACTCGCGCTTGATGCCGATATCAGCGTCGACTGTCCCCTCGGAGGTGATCTCGGCGACCAAGAGCGTCTCCCCGGCCACGGTCTGTACGTCGTAACCGCCTGCACTGCAATCGCGAAGCATGACGTCTGGATAGCGGACCCGCAGGCGATGGGTGGCGTCGGATGTCTCGCTGTCGGCGAGTCGCACCGGGGTATCGCTGTGCACTTCGCGGCAGGGCCCATCCGGGTCCACGGCGTATTCCAGTGCTGCTGCGAGTCGGCGAACAACCAGATCGTGCTCGGGCGACTGCGCCATGCACTCGATGAGCACGCCGTCGTGGATATCACCGAACTCTTCGGGAGCCCCCGCCAAGAACTCCTCGACGGTGACCACCCGGGCGGAGTTCTCGCGTGGTGCCGACATGGGCTCAGCCTACGTGAGTGCTGACTGACCCTCTACGACCTGATCGCAGGCTCCTACTCGGCCGCGACCGCCCGTTCGGGGATGACGACCTCGGTGGCGCCGATGTCGGTGCGGAAATGGCTGCCGGGCAGCTTGATCTGGGCCAGCCGGGCGTAGGCGCGTTCCCTGGCCTGGGCGAGGTCGGCGCCGACGCCGACGACGTTGAGGACGCGGCCGCCCGCGGAGACCAGGGCCTTGTCCTCGCGCTGGCCGGTGCCCGCGTGCAGGACGAGGGTGTCGCCGTCGAGGTTGTCCTCGGCGCCGGTGATCACGTCGCCGGTGCGCGGGCGGGCCGGGTAGTTCTCGGCGGCGAGGACGACGGTGATCGCGGCGCCGTCCTTCCAGCGCGGCGGCTCGACCTCGGCCAGGCGGCCGGTGGCGGTGGCGTGCAGCAGTTCGGCGAAGGGGCTGTCGAGCAGGGCCAGCACGGCCTGGGTCTCGGGATCGCCGAAGCGGCAATTGAATTCGACGACGGCGGGCCCGTTCGACCCGACCGCGAGCCCGGCATACAGCAGGCCGGAGAACGCGCTGCCCCGGCGCACCAACTCGGCCGCGACCGGCTTCACCACGTCCTCGACGATCTCGGTCAGCGTCTCGGCGGGCAGCCACGGCAGCGGGGTGTAGGCGCCCATGCCGCCGGTGTTGGGGCCGGAGTCGCCGTCGCCGACGCGCTTGTGGTCCTGCGCCGGCAGCAGCGGGACGACGGTCTCGCCGTCGACCAGACAGAACAGCGACACCTCGGGCCCGTCCAGGAACGATTCCAGCAGCACCGGATGCCCCTGTTCGAGCAGCTCGGCGCCGTGATCGCGGGCCGCGCGCCGATCGGCGGTCACCACGACGCCCTTGCCTGCGGCCAAGCCGTCGTCCTTGACCACCCAGGTCGGGCCGAAGCGGTCCAGGGCCGCGTCCAGGTCGGCGGGGTTGTCGACGATCTCGCTGTGCGCGGTCCGAACACCCGCCGCCGCCATCACGTCCTTGGCGAACGCCTTCGACCCCTCGATCCTGGCCGCGTCGGCGGACGGGCCGAACACGGGGAAGCCGGCCGCGCGCACGGCGTCGGCGATGCCGAGCACCAGCGGCACCTCGGGCCCGATCACCACGAGGTCGGCGGCCACATCGGTCGCCAGCGCCACGACGGCCTCGGCCGAGCAGGGGTCGACCTGGCGTAGTTCGGCCTGCTGGCCGATGCCGGGATTGCCGGGGGCCGCGATCACCGCCGTCACCGACGGATCCCGGCGCAGCGCCAGGACGAGGGCATGTTCACGGGCTCCGGAACCGATGACGAGTACGCGCACGGTCACAGATTAGTCGCGCACTTCGCACGCACTTCGCACGCCCCGGCCTGCCATCGAGTCGCAATATCCGGTGGCGGTGACCACGGTTCCCCTCCCCCGGCCCGTACCGGGAATTCACCCGCGCAGGCCCCCCCGCGACGGGTTCGCTTGGGGGACAATGGGGTCGGCGGCACCACACCGCCGGGAACGGGCGAGGGGAGAACGTCATGGGTCTGCTCGACGGGATGATGGGCAACGCGGGTCGCATCGACCCGGCCGCCGCCCAGCAGGAGTACGCCAAGCTGTTCGGGCAGGGTGAGCAGGTGTATTCGGCGTTCATCCTGGTGCGCGACGCGATGCTGTTCACCAATCGGCGCCTGATCCTGGTCGACAAACAGGGCGTCACCGGGCGCAAGGTGAGTTACCACAGCATCCCGTACCGCTCGATCACCCATTTCGCCGTCGAGACCGCGGGCACCTTCGACCTCGACGCCGAGCTCTACATCTGGATCGGCAGCGGCAACGAGCCAGTCAAGCAGCGGTTCAACCGGCAGGTCGACATCTACGAGGTGCAGGGCATCCTGTCGCATTTCGTCGGCATCTAGTTAGGCTCGCGGCTATGGCATCCGTCTTCAGCGCGATCATCGCAGGACAGCTCCCCGGCCGCTTCGTCTGGACCGACGACGAATTCGTCGCCTTCCTCACCATCGCCCCCGTCACCCAGGGCCACACCCTCATCGTGCCGCGCGCCGAGATCGACCAGTGGCAGGACGTCGACCCCGCCGTCATGGCCAGGATGACGGGCCTCGCCCAGACCATCGGCCAGGCCGTCCGCCTCGCTTTCGACGCCCCCCGCGCCGGCCTGCTCATCGCCGGCCTGGAGGTCCCCCACCTGCACACCCACGTCTTCCCGGCCTACACCATGGGCGACTTCGACATCTCCGGCGCCGACACCGACCCCTCCCCCGAATCCCTCGACGAGGCCCAGTCCAAGATCAAGGCCGCCCTCCGCACCCTCGGCCACGAAGCCAACGTCCCGGCCTGAGCCGGGCGGGAACCGAACCGGCCCCGGCCGCGTCAAAGACTATTGAGTGGGTTGCGCGGAAAGGGAGAGACGATGCGACTGATCGGGTTGGCCGTCGGGGCCTGCGCCGTGCTGGTGCTCGCGGGGTGCTCCGAGGAGGGCGGTGGGCAGGCCGAGGTCAGTGGGGCGCCGTTGACGAAGGAGCAGTTGTTCGATCCGTGCACGGTGCCGGAGGGGGCGTTGGTCGCGGCGGGGGCCGATCCGGCGTCGAAGGACGACAATCCGTTCACTGTCGGTCGCGAGGACTGGAAAGGGTGCGACTGGTCGGCTGGCGGACACTACATCGGCCTGATCTCGACCACCCACACGCTCGATGAGTTCCGCGCGAACGACCGCTTCAGCGAATTCCGCGATGTGACGATCGGTGACCGTCGCGCGCTTCAGCACTACGTCGGTTCGCAAACCCCGCCGAACGAATGCCAGGTCACCTTCGACACGAGTCGGGGCCGCGTCTCGGTGTCGGCGATGAGATTCCTCAGCGACAAATCGACGACCGATCCATGCGAGTGGGCCGCCGCGGCGGCACCGCACTTCATGGCGTACCTGCCGCAATAGTCGAGAGGATTCGAGAGGAGAGGGCAGTGGCAGCACCGAATATCTTGGCTCAGCAGTTTCAGACTCTGGCGAGCGAGGCGGCTGCGGGCCGTCTCATCATCGAGGTGGACGCGGCTGAACGCTGCGCGAAGCTGTGCGAGGACTACATCACCGACCTGAACGGGCTCGCCCGGCGGACTCAGCGCATGGTCACCGTCGATTCGTTCGGCGACCTCAACTCCGCGAAAGAACTCGCCAAGAAGTTCGCCAACCTGGCCGAAGGCGGCGAGGGTTCCGGTTCGTACTTCGATGCCGCCCGCCAGCACATCGAAATCCTCACCCAAATGGCCGACATGTACCGCAAAGCCGGTGCGGCGTACAAGAACTGCGACGAAGCGACGCAACTGGCCATCAAGCAGCAGACGACCACGCTCGACTGACCTCAGGGGGAGACATGTCGCTCGGAGAGTTCCTGTCGGATCTCGCGAATCCGCGGACCACCATCCCGACGCTGGCCGGTCGCGTCGGTGAGCTGTTCGATTCCGATGTCAGCGCCACCGATTCGGAGCTGACCGCGCAGGCCGACGGTAATCGGGAACGGGCCGATCTCTACGCCGCCAACAGCGCGCTGACCGCCGGGTTCACCGGTGAATATGATCCGCAGCGGCTCGGCGGCGTGATGGAGAGCTTCCATGACATGTCGCACGCGCGGATCAGGCAGTTCGTCGAGTCGATCGACATCACCCAGATGAGCACCAGCATCCAGGGCTGGACCCAGCTCGCCGACGACACCACCGCCAAGGCCACCGCCTTCCACGACAACATCCAGAAGGAGATGGAGCGCGGGTGGGCGGGCGCCGCGGCGACCCAGGCGCTGGCGAGCACCAAGCAGTATCTGGCCGATATCCACAAGGTGGATCAGGCGGCGCGGCTCATCGCCAACAAGATGGCGGAGGCGCGGTCCGGGTTCCAGCAGGTGAAGTATTCGGTGCCGCACGAGTCGGAGAGTCAGTCCGACACCAAGATGGGCGTGATCGTGCAGATCCTGTCGCCGATGTCGGGGTTGGCGATGGACAGCGCGAGCACCGCGCGCGCCGAAGCCGCGCAGGCCGCGGCGCGCGAGGTGATGAACACCGTCTACCGGCCGGTCGCGCTGCAATCCGACACCCAGGTCCCGAAGGTGCCCGCGCCGACGAAGCCGCAGTCCGGCAACCCGGCCGACGACGGCACCACCTACCGGCCCACCGGCAACGGCGCGACCGACGGCACCACGACCGGCACGAACGGCGTGACCGATCCCGGCGATACGACGCCCGCCACCACCCCGACCGACCCGACGACGGCCACTCCGGACGACACCACCGACGACACCTCGACAACGGCCGACCCCGAGACGACCGAGAACCCCGACACCACCTCGCCCGCCGCGACGGATCCCGACAGCACCGCGCCGGCCGCCACCACACTGACCGGCACACCCGGCGGCTCTCCCGGCAGCGGCTCTCCCGGCGGTGGCACCCCGGGAGGCGGCGGCACGAGCGGCGGAGGCGGGAACCCGAGCGCGCCCGGCACAGGTACAGCCGTGCCCGGTGCCGGTGCCCAGAACCCCCAACGCGGCGGCACCGCGAGCACCCCCGGCACCGGGGCAGCGGGCCGTGCGGGCACGGGTGGCATGGGCGGAATGGCACCCGGCGCCCGCGGCGGCAAGGACGACGAGGACGAGCACAAGGCCCCCGACTACCTGCGCGGTGTGCACGAGGAACTGCTCGGCCCCGACCGCCCGCACGTTCCGCCGGTGATCGGCGGCGACGCATGACCGACGCCTGGGAACTGACCCCGTTCGAATTCTGGGTCGCCTGGGAAACACTCGGCCGCGACCGGATGCCGTGGCCGCTCACCTTCACCTCGGGCGTGGAAACCCAGGACGAGTTCGATCAGGAGTGCCGCTACGCCGCGGATTCGCTGATCGCCAAGATCGGCGCCGACGAAGCGCTCTATCACGCGCTGCACGCGCTGGCCCACCCCGAAATCCGCGTGGAGCTGTTCGGGCATCGGTTCGACGGCCGCACGCGCATGGTCCGCGCCTGTGCGGTCACCGAGGCGGGCAACGGTGTCGTCGCCGCGCAGCTCCCGGGCGCCGAATACGGCCGGGGCGGCAACATCCTGATCTATCTGCGGCCGGCGAAGACCGTCACCCAACGCCTGATCGCGGTCCTGCCCTCGATCCCGCCGGGCAAGCATCAAGGCTTCAACGTCCACCGCGACGAGCTGACCGAACCCCAGACTCCGGGCTCCCGCCGCACTCCCGGCGAGCTGGCCACCCGCTTCCTGAAGCGCCCGTTCCGCACCTACGCAGAATTCCGCGTCGACCTCGGCCCCGCCCTCGACGGCTGGAAGGAGGGCGGCACGCGCCTGCAGATCGTCGACTACATCGACGACGGCCGCTACCTGTTCCGCGAGGGCGAACGCGTCGAAGCCTTCCCCGTCACCACACCCCGCCTCGCCGCCGAACTACACCATCTCATCACTCAGGCCACCGCCCGCACCCGCGAAACCGCCTGGTGAAACCAGAATTGGGGGGGACCATGTCGAACACCGCCGAACCGAAGCGGACACCATTCCTGATCTATCTGTTGATCGCCGTCCTCGGGTTCTGCCTCGGTTCGGCGACGCTGTTCTTCGTCAGCCAACCGATCAACGTCGTCGCGTACTGGCTCGGTTACGGCGAAGCCCGGCAGGTCGTCGTCACCGAGGGTTCGTCGGGTTTCAGCCTCGGCCGAGGTGATCCGGGCGAGGGCCGGGTCGTGGCCGACAACAGCACGGTTCGCCTGTACGGCGTGCGTCACGGCGAAACAGTCACCGCCCGAGAGCGTTTGATCGACGTCGGCGCCAATTCCTACGCCTTCCACAGCCCCCTGTCGGCAGCCGCGGACCTCCTGTACCTGATCCCCACCGTGCTCTTCGGCTTCCCGTTCGTCCTGCTCGTGCTCGGCGTGGTCGCCCCGAACCGCCTGCGCGGAATCACCGAGCGGCTCAACAAACGCTCCGGCAACACCCAGGGCTCGACGCAGGCGTGAATTTCGCCGACTGGGTCGGTTCCTGGGTAAAGCACGAAACCCGATCCGCGGTGGCGGATCGGGTTCGGTGGAGCCCCCTGTCAGGATTGAACTGACGACCTTCGCTTTACAAGAGCGGTGCTCTACCACTGAGCTAAGGAGGCGGGTGGGTGCGGCCCCGGAGGGCAGCGACCATCATAGCGGGGCGCGGCGGTCGCGTGGCATCGGTAGGAGCCACGCGACCGCGCGCTCAGCTGGGGTCCCGGCGCAGTATCGGTGGTTACTGCTCAGGACTGGGCGCGGGCCGCATCGTCGGCGGCCATCGCGTCGCGCAGGCTCTTGGGACGCATATCGGTCCAGTTCTTCTCGACGTATTCGACGCACGCGGCCCGGCTCTCTTCGCCGAACACGACACGCCAACCCGCCGGGACCTCCGCGAACGCGGGCCACAGGGAGTGCTGCTCTTCGTCGTTGACCAGAACGAAGAAGCGGCCGTCCTCGTCGTCGAAGGGGTTGGTGCTCAATTTCACCTCACTGGATACTGGCGCTGTGTACGGGATCGCTCCGAGTGCGTACCCGGGCGTTGTGTCGACACTAGCAAGGCTGACGTTACGCGTTGGTGGTTACCTCAGCCTGAGCTGTCAAGCCGCGAAGAAATCGAGGAGGATCTTGTTGACCGCCTCGGGACGTTCCAGGTAGCCGTAGTGGCCGGTGTCGGGGATCTCCTGGTACCGGGCGCCGGGGATGGCGTCGGCGACCTCCCGCGACAGGTAAGGCGGGATCATTCTGTCATCGGCGAAGCCGATTGCCAAGCACGGCACCGTGATCGCGCGGTAGGCGGCCACCCGGTCGAACTCGTGGTCCATCGCCCGCTGGGCCCGGATACCAGGGGTGGCGGTGCCGCCGGTGAACTCGAACAGGTCGAGCCAGTCGCGGGCCGCGTTGGTGTCGGCCATGGTGGCCGGTGACAGATTCATCACCGCGGTCAGCGCCGCCTCGAATTTGGGCGGCAGCTTCACCCCGGCGGCGTCGAGATCCTGCTCACCGGCCGAGAGGGTCTTCTGGAACTGGTCGAGCCTGCCGTGCCCGGCCATGAAGACGGCCTTGCGCACCAGGTCGGGGCGGGCCAGCGCCAGCTCCTGAGCGACCCGCGCGCCCATCGAGGTGCCCGCGACCAGGGCCGGACCCTCGTCGAGGAACTCGATCAGCGCGGCCGTGTCGGCGACCAGTTCCTCGATCCGGATGCCGCCCGCGCCCTCGTAAGACGGCGCGATACCCCGGTTGTCGAAGACGCAGACGCGGTACCCGGCCGCGACCAGGGCGGGCACCTGATGCAGCTCCCATACCCGACCCGGCGACCCGGTGCCCATGATCAACACCACCAGCGGACCGCCGCCCTTGACGTCGGTGCCCTTGGTACGGTCGCCCTTGACCTGATAGTTCAGTGCGATGCCGTTCACCGTGGCCAGTGGCATGAAACAAAACCTCTCTGCGGGGTCGAACTCTCCGATGCCCACGGTAACGGGACCGCCTCGACACTGCACCGGGGTGGGGTGATCGGGTCGGGAGTTCATCGGCCGTGCACCGGCGACCGATAGTATTGACTACTCGCACGCAGAGCGTTTGGAAACCGGGAGGACGTACCACTATGGCCGCCAAGAGCAGCGCCAACGACATCGCCGACGACGAGCTCGAGCCACTGGCCGACGAGACCGCTCGCCAGGCACAGCGCGTCGTCGCGGCGTATGCCGAAGACGCCGACGAGTGCCGGATGCTGCTGTCGATGCTCGGCATCGGCCCCAGCTGACCCTTCCCGACTACCACAACCTCAAAGCGGGACCCTGCGACGCACAAAGGATTGCGTGAGTGGACCAGATGATCGATAAACAGTCCAACGACCGTCCGTCCGAGAACAGCGAATCCGTCGCGCCCGCACCGAGCGGTGCGGGTTCGGGCTTCGTGGTCGTCGCCAACCGGCTGCCGGTCGACCTCGAGCGCCTGCCCGACGGGACGACCCGCTGGAAGCGCAGCCCCGGCGGGCTGGTGACCGCGCTGGAGCCGGTCCTGCGCAGCAACAAGGGGGCCTGGGTCGGCTGGGCCGGCGTTCCGGACGTCGAGGTCCAGCCGATCATCGAGGACGGACTGGAACTGCATCCGGTGCCGCTGACGGCGCAGGAGGTCGAGGACTACTACGAGGGGTTCTCCAACGGCACGCTGTGGCCGCTGTACCACGACGTGATCGTGCGCCCGGTGTACGACCGAGCCTGGTGGGCCGCTTATGTCGAGGTCAACCGGCGTTTCGCCGAGGAGACCGCGAAAGTGGCCGCCGAGGGCGCGACGGTCTGGGTGCAGGACTACCAGCTGCAGCTGGTGCCGAAGATGCTGCGGATGCTGCGCCCCGACCTCACCATCGGCTTCTTCCTGCACATCCCGTTCCCGCCGGTGGAGCTGTTCATGCAGATGCCGTGGCGGACCGAGATCGTCGAGGGCCTGCTCGGCGCCGACCTGATCGGCTTCCACCTCCCCGGCGGCGCGCAGAACTTCCTCTACCTGGCCCGCAGGCTGGCCGGTCAGCCCACTTCACGCGGCACCATCGGCGTGCGCTCCAAGCTGGGCGTGGTGCAGGTCGGCTTCCGCACGGTGCGGGTGGGCGCGTTCCCGATCTCGATCGACTCCGCCGAGCTGGACGAGCACTCGCGGCGCCGATCGGTGCGCGAGCGGGCGGCCAAGATCCGCGCCGAGCTGGGCAATCCGAAGAACATCATGCTCGGCGTCGACCGCCTCGACTACACCAAGGGCATCGACATCCGCCTCAACGCGCTGCAGGAACTCCTCGAGGAAGGCCGGGTCGACCCCGCCGACACGGTGATGGTGCAGCTGGCCACGCCGAGCCGCGAGCGCGTGCAGAGCTACATCAAGATGCGCGGCGACATCGAGCGTCAGGTGGGCCGGATCAACGGTGAGTTCGCCCGCGTCGGCTACCCGGTGGTGCACTACCTGCATCGCCCGATCCCCCGCGACGAACTGATCGCCTTCTTCGTCGCCGCCGACGCCATGCTGGTGACGCCGCTGCGCGACGGCATGAACCTGGTCGCCAAGGAGTACGTGGCCTGCCACAGCGACCTCAACGGCGCCCTGGTGCTGAGCGAGTTCACCGGCGCGGCGGCCGAGCTGCGCCAGTCCTACCTGTGCAATCCGCACGACCTGGACAGCGTGAAGGACGCCATCGTGGGCGCGCTCGACGACGAGCGCGACACCAAGCGCCGCCGGATGCGCTCGATGCGCCGCCAGGTGCTCACCCACGATGTCGAGCGCTGGGCGCGGGCCTTCCTGGATTCGCTCTCGCACGGCAACATCGCCGGATCCGCCCTGCTCAGCGAGGACTCCGACGTCTTCGGCGAATCGCGCTGACGGCACACAGCAACCTCACAGCCATGGTCCAGCCACCTCCCAGCGGGGTGGTGGACCATGGGTGGCATGAGCGGTCTGTCTGAAGCACCCGAGGCGCGGGTGCTCGTCGTCGACGACGAACCGATGATCGTGGAACTGTTGGCGGTGAGCCTGCGCTACCAGGGGTTCGAGGTGGCCACGGCCGCCGACGGCGCCGAGGGCCTGGACAAGGCGCGCTCGTTCCGTCCGCAGGCGCTCATCGTCGACGTGATGATGCCCGGCATGGACGGCTTCGGCCTGCTGCGCCGGCTGCGCGCCGACGGCATCGACGCGCCGGTGCTGTTCCTGACCGCGCGCGACGAGGTCGAGGACAAGATCACCGGGCTCACCCTCGGCGCCGACGACTACGTCACCAAGCCGTTCAGCCTCGAGGAGGTGGTGGCCCGGCTGCGGGTGATCCTGCGCCGTTCCGGCCAGGCCGCCGAGGCGCCCGCGAACACCCGGCTGCGCTTCGCCGACATCGAACTCGACGACGACACCCACGAGGTGTGGAAAGCGGGCGAGCCGGTCGCCCTGTCCCCCACCGAGTTCACGCTGCTGCGCTACTTCATGGTGAACGCGGGCAGCGTGCTGAGCAAGCCCCGCATCCTGGATCACGTGTGGCGCTACGACTTCGGCGGAGAGGTCGGCGTGGTGGAAACCTATGTCTCCTACCTGCGCAAGAAGGTCGACACCGGCGAGCAGCGGCTGATCCACACGCTGCGCGGTGTCGGATACGTCATGCGGGAACCCGTGTCGCGGTGAGAACCGGCCTGCGCGAACGACTTTCGGCGGTTCCGCTGCGGGTGACGCTCGTCCTCGTACTGGTCCTGATGGCCGGATTCGGCTTGGTCGCTTCGGGTTTCGTGGTGACGAAGGCGATGGAGAACTCGCTGCTGAACCGCACCGATCAGCAGCTGACCGACGCCGCGGTCGAGTGGGAGCGCCGTGTGGGGCTACCCGCCCCGCCGCTGCCCGCGCCCGACCGGCAACCGCCGAGCCGCTACTACCTGCACGCCGAGAGCTCCGACGGCACACGGAACGTCACCTTGGACAATGTCTTCGGCACCGGTGCCAAGCCCGCGCTCCCCGACCCGCCCGCGCTCCAGCCGGTCACCGTCGGCTCCGCGGGCGACTCGACGGAACAGTGGCGAGTGCTGACCGTCGTCGGCAAGCACGCCTCCGCCACCGTCGCCCTGCCACTCACGGAGAACCTCGAGACCGTGCGGAATCTCGTCGTGCTGCAACTCGTGGTCGGCGCGATCGTGTTGACGGCGCTGGCGATCGGCGCCTACTTCGTCGTCCGCGGGAGCCTGCGTCCGCTGCGCCGGGTCGAGGCCACGGCGGCGGCGATCGCGGGCGGCGAACTGCACCACCGGATCCCGGTGCGCGGCAACGACACCGAGGTCGACCGGCTCTCGCGCTCGCTCAACAGCATGCTCACCCAGATCCAGCAGGCCTTCGCCGCCACCGAGGCCTCCGAGTCCGCCGCGCGCGAATCCGAGGCGCGCATGCGACGCTTCGTCGCCGACGCCAGCCACGAACTGCGCACCCCGCTCACCACCATCCGCGGTTTCGCCGAGCTGTACCGCCAGGGCGCGACCGACGATCCAGCGCTGTTCATGAACCGCATCGAGCACGAGGCACAGCGGATGGGCCTGCTGGTGGAAGACCTGCTGATGCTGGCCAGACTGGACGCGCAACGCCCCGTCGACCTGCGGCCGGTCGACCTGCTCGCCCTCGCGGGCGACGCGGTGCACAGCGCCCGCGCGGTCGAGGCCGCAGCCGGAGAGCACCGCCCGATCACCCTCGAGATCGCCGAGGGCACCGGCACCCTGGAAATCCTCGGTGACGAACACCGTCTCCGCCAGATCCTCACAAACCTGCTCAACAACGCCCGCACGCACACCCCGGACGGCACGACGATCACCGTCCGGCTCACCCCCGCCGCCGACGAGGTGCGCCTGGAGGTCGCCGACACCGGCCCCGGCCTGAGTCCCGAGGAATCCGCCCGGATCTTCGAGCGGTTCTACCGCGCCGACACCTCACGCGCCCGCAGCAGCGGCGGCACCGGCCTCGGCCTGTCCATCGTGGCCGCGCTGGTGGCGGCCCACCAGGGCACGGTCGAGGTCACGCGGACACCGGGCGGCGGCGCGACCTTCGTGGTGCGGCTCCCCAGGAACGACCGCGGCCCGGCCTGAACACAGGCCGGGCCGACGGACGGAGTGGATCAGACCGGCGTCACCTGGGACACCAGCCAGCGGTCGCCGGACTTGTCCAGCGAGACCCGCACCCGGCTGCCGGAGGTGTTGCCGTCCGGGGTGTCCTTGCTGGTGGTCAGCTGGTTCAGGTAGAGCAGCACCACGGCGTGCTCGGGCTCGGCCGAGACCACGCCCTCGGCCTGGGTGGTGGCCTTGACGGTGAGCTGCTTCTCCTTCGCGCCCGGCGCGATCGCTTCCTTGATCAGCTTCAGATAGTCGTTGCGGAAGGTCTCGGTCAGGCCGTCGGCCGCCTTGGGCAGTTCGGTGTCGACGGTGGCCGGCTCGTAGGTGAACATGGCGCTGACCGTGCGGCTGGCCGTGCTCATCGCGTCGGCCCGGGCCTGCTCGGTGCGGTCGTGCTGCCAGAGCTGGTAGCCGCTGACCCCGAGCACGACCGCGGCGATCAGGCCGAGGGCGGCGAGGCCGCCGAAGACGATCTTCATACGCTGGCTCATCCGACGAACTCCACCTTCGACACGGTCATCCCGGAGTCGGCGTTCGACACCGTGACCCGGAACCGGTACTGGCGCGACTGCGGTTCGGGCGAGCCGTTGTTGCTCACCGTCTGCTTCGCGGCGACGAGCACCTGCGCGGAATCGGCGTCCGCGCTGACGATGCCCGACTCGACCACCTCGCCGGTGGAGACCACGTTCGCCTGCTTCACGACCTCCATGAACGGATCGACACGGCCGTCGAACTCGGTCTTGAAGTCGCCGGAGGCCACCGACAGGATCCGGTCGATGTCCTCCTTGGCCGTGTCGGCGCGGATCGTGGTGAGGTTCAGCACCGCCTGGCGGGCGGTCTCGGTGTACTGCGCGCGCAGGTCCTCGTCCTTGTTCACCGAGTAGGCGGTGAACGCGGCGAAACCGGCGCCGACGACCAGGGCGAGCACGAGCACGATGGCCGCGGCCAGCGCCAGGACGGGCCCACGCTTGCGCGGGGCCGGTTCGTCGTCGGACTTGCTCAGGTCGACCGGCTCGCTCGCGGCGAGCTGCACGGTGACGTCCTCGGCCTTCGCGGTGGACTTCACCGTGGCGTCCGACGACTTCGCGGTCGCCTCGTCGAGCTTCACCGTCGCGTCCTCGGACCCGGCGGTGACCTCGGCGAGCTTCACCGTCGCGTCGTCGGTCTTCGCCGGCGCGTCGGTGACCTTCACCGTCACGTCGGCGTCCGCCGCCGGCGATACGGTTTCGCTCTTGCTGATGGTGACCGTTCCGGCCGCCGTCTCCTCGACCGGCGGACCGGCCGTGCGTGCGGCCCGCCGACGCGGGCGGCGGTTGTCGTTGTCGTTCATCGTTGCTGTTCCTCCAACATCGCCTGCCAGCTGGCCGGCACGGTGCCCGAGCCGTCCTCGGCGATGTCACCTTGGCGGTACGTGCGTCCGTCGGTGCCCAGATAGGCGCCTGTCGACGGATCATAGGGGCGCGCTGCGGCGGGGGTCACACCACCCGTCGATGCGCCTGCCGGTGCCGACGCCGGAGCGACGGGCTGAACCGGTCCGAACGGCGGGTTGTTGCCTTCCGGCACGTACCCGGTCCGGCACAGTTCGGGAGTGGGGGCCCGGCGGCCGGGGAACTCCATGCACGGCGTGTTGCGGATGCCGCGCACCGCGATGTTCGAGTCCTGCGGCACCTTGCAGTACAGCCCGGGTGGGGTGTCCATCGGGGTCAGGTCGCTCGGCTCCCGCCACTGGTCGGCGGGCAGGAAACCGGTGGTGCAGGCGGGCGGATCGTTGAGGACGGTCATGAAGTCGACCATCACGCCGTACTTCGCCGGGCCGCGAATGGCGGTGCGCAGCGCCGCGATCAGCGGCGGGAACACGACCATGAGCTGTTCGAGGCTCGCGTTGTAGGTGACGCCCACCTGCCCGAGGCTCACCAGATTGCTGGCGAGCAGCGGCAGCGTGGGGCGCAGGGACTGGAACTGGTTGGCCACCGTCTCCATCGCGGCGGGGCTGTTGTTCAGCAGACTCCGCAGCGCCGGGTCGTGCTCGCGCAGTTGGTCGGTGACCGTGGCCAGATCCGCTGTCCAGGACCGGATGTCGTCGGCCGAGCGGGTCTGGGTGTCCAGCAGCGGTCCGATCTGGTCGAGCAGCTTCTTGGTCGGCTCGATATCGGTCTCGGCCTGCTGCACCAGCAGCGCCGCCGAGTCGATGAAGCGCTGCAGATCGGGCCCGGCGCCGTTGAAGGCGAGGAACGCCTCGTCGATCACCTGGCGCAGGCGGGTGTCGGCGACCGTCGCGAGCAACTTGTCGGCCTGGTCCAGCATCGCGCCCACGTCCTGGGGCAGATGCGTGCGCTGCTCGGGGATCACCGAGCCGTCGCGCAGATTCCCCTCGGCGGGCTGCTCGCTGGGCACCAGGTCGACGTACTGCTCGCCGATGGCGGAGACACTGCGCACCCAGGCGCTCGAATCGGCGGGCACCTTGTAGTCGCTGTCGATCGACAGGTCGGCTTCGACGCCCGCCGTCGTCAGGCGGACCGCCTCGACCTTGCCGATGTTCTGGCCGCGGTAGGAGACGTTCGCGGTGGGGTACAGCCCGCCGGTGGCGGCCAGCTGCACCGTGACCGCGTACCGGCCGATCCCGAGCATCGCGGGCACCTGCAGATAGGTGCCGCCCATGACGACGAGACCGATCACGGTGAGCACCGCGAAGATCGCGAGCTGGACTCGCACGAACCGGGTGAGTGTCATCGACCCGCCCCTTCCTGGCCGGGCAGCGGCGCTGTGATACCGGGGATGGCGGGCAGACCGGGAATGGCGGGCAGCCCCGGAATGGCGGGCGCGGGCGCGGGCGGGGTGGCGAACGGCGCGGTGGCCGGGTCGGCCGTGTCGGTCGCGGTCGACGGCGCGAACGAACCGACGACGCCCTCGACACCACCGAAGCGACCGCCGAGCGGGGTACCGGTGAGCCAGTTGCTGTCGAGACGGCTGGCGGTCAGGTCGAACGTGATGAACAAGTTCATGTAGTCGCCCATGATCGCGTTGTCGATGTTCTTGATCGGGAAGGGGAACGTCGGCAGGATGCCCAGCGCCTGGATCAGATTGTTTCCGGTGTCGGCCAGCGTCTTCAGCACGGGACCGAGGCTGCGCAGATTGGCCACCAGGTTGTCGCCGCTGGTCTGGATGAGCCGCTCGCTGACGTCACCGAGCTCGCCGAGCGCGGTGATCGCCGAGGTGATGTTCGCCGACCGGTCGGCCAGGGCGGTGAGGGCGGGATGGATCTGCTCGATCGCCGCGGCGATCACGTCCTTCTGGCCCGCCAGCTTGACCGCGAGCTGGTCGAGGCCCTCCATCGCCGCGATGATGCTGCCGGTCTGGCGTTCCAGGCCGGTGGTCAGCTCGTTGAGCTGGGGCAGCAGATCGGCGATCTCGGCCTCGCGGCCGCTCACCATCGCGTTCAGCTCGGTGGTGATCGTCTCCAGCTGCGCGATGCCGCCGCCGTTGAGTACCACCGACAGCGACGAGAGGACTTGCTCGGTGGTCGGATAGGCGCCCGCCCGGTCGAGCGGGATGACGTCGCCGTCGCGCAGCTGTCCCTGCGGCGCGCCGGTCGTCGGCGGGGCCAGCTCGACGTGGTTGCTGCCGAGCAGACTGGTCTGGCCGATCTTGGCGACCGCGTTGGCGGGCAGGCGCACATCGGGGTTGAGCGAGACCGTCACCAGCGCGTGCCAGCCCTCGACCTCGATCCCGGTGACGTTGCCGACCTCGACATCATCCACCCGGACGGGTGAATTACGGGTCAGCGTGGTGACATTGGGCATCTGGATACGCACGGTGTACGAGCCGGGCATGCGCCCTTCCGAACCCGGCATGGGCAGGGAGTTGAGCCCGTCGAACTGACAGCCGGTGGTGCCGAGCGCGACGGCGACGCCGACGGCCAGCCCGGCGAGTGTGCGTTGCCGCCTCATCGCTGTCCTCCTGGAACGGCAAGCCCGGCAAGACCTTCGGGCACGGTGATGGGAGCGGCGGCGGGAGCCTGGGTCGGCTGGCCCGCGCCGGCCAGGCTCGGGTCGCTGTACACCAGCTGCTCGGGGAAGGCGGTGACGCCGCTGGCGGGGTTGGTCATGAGCGGCACGTAGTTCATCGCCAGGGAACTGATCACCGGCGCCAGGAACTCGGCGCACAGATCCGCGGACCGGTCGGAGTTGTTGTTCTCCAGCGCCCGGATCGAACCGCACAGGAAGCTCAGCGGATTGGCCGAGTTGTTCAGTGCGACAGCGCCGGTGAGCGAACCCTGCGCCGGCTTGTAGAGCTGGTAGAAGTTCACCATCGCGGTGGGGCCGGAGTGCAGCACCTGCTCGATCTGGGGCCGCTTGTCGACCAGCGTCTGGGTGACATCGGCGAGCTTCTCGACGCCCTCGGTCAGTTCGCCGCCGGTGCCCTCGAGGAACCGCTTCACGTCGGCGAGCGCGATGTCGAGGCTGTCCAGTCCGGCGCCGAGGTCTTCCGACGCGCCGGCCAGCACCGAGGACACCGACGCCAGCCTGCCGCTGAACTGCACGATCTGCTCGTTGCTGGCCGAGAGCACCTCGACGAACTTCTGCAGGTTGCGGATGGTGCCGAACAGATCGGTCCGCCCGTCCGAGAGGGTGGTCAAGGTCGCGGACAGCTCTCGCAGGGTGTCGCGGAACTTCTGCCCGTTGCCGTCGAGGTTGTCGGCCGCGGTGTCGACGAAGCGACCGAAGGAGCCCTGCTTGTCGTCGCCGACCGGGCCGAGCGCCGCCGAGAGCTTGGTCAGTTCGGCCTTGATCTCGTCCCACTCCACCGGCACCGCGGTGCGCTCGAGCGGGATCTGGGCGCCGTCGACCAGCTTCGGGCCGCCGCTGTAGGCGGGCGCGATCTGCACGAAACGCGCCGACACCAGCGACGGCGCGATGATCACGGCGCGCGCGTCGGCGGGCAGATCGACGCTGCTGTCGATGCTCATCCGCACCCGCACCTGGCCCTGGCCGGGTTCGATCGAGTCGATGCTGCCGACGGTGACGCCGAGCACCCGCACCTCGTCGCCCTCGTAGAGGCCGGTGGTCGAGGTGAACGCGGCGGTCACCTTGTTCTTGCCGCCCCCGGTGACGAGGTAGAGACCCACCGCCACCAGAGCCGCGATCACCACCACCGCCACCGCGATCGTCCAGCGCGGCAACCCGCGCACCTGCTGGGTCAAGCTCATCGCGGGGGATCCTCCTCAGCAGGAGCGATGTACGGCGTCCTCGGGTTGGTGAAGATGTCGATCAGGTCCTGCGGCACCTGTTCGGGCCAGACCAGCGCGTCGACGAGCGGGCGCAGTTCGGTACTGGTCGCGTTCACCACATAGGCGTTGAACCACGGTCCGTTGCCGACCTGCTCACCGAGCGCGGCGGCATAGGGGCCGAGGCCGTCGAGGGCTTCGTTGAGGTTCTGCTCGTTGCGCTGCAGCAGCGCGAGCACCGAGTTCAGGCGGTCCAGCGTCGGCCGCATCTGCGGCTCGTTGTCGGCGACCAGGCCCGAGAGCTGCCTGGCCACGTCGTCGACGTAGACGACGAGCTGGTTGATCGCGGCCCGGCGCCGGTCGAGCTCGCCGAGCAACTCGTTGCCGTCGAGGAGCAGCGTGTTGAGCTGGGTGCTGCGGTCGGCCAGGATCTTGGTGACGTTCTGCGCCCTGGCCAGCAGATCGCTCAGCGCCTGATCGCGCGCGTTGATGCTGCGCGAGAGCGCCGTGACACCGTCGAGCGCGTTGCGCAGCGGGCCGGGCGTCTCGGCGAAGGCCGCAGACAGGGTGTCGAGCGTCTTGTCGACCTGCTCCAGATCGAGATCGCGCACGGTTCCGCCGAGATCGCTCAGTGCCTCGTTGAGCGAGTAGGGCGAGGTGGTGCGGTCGACCGGAATCGTGTCGCGGGTACCGATCGCGCCGGGACCGCTCGGGACCACGTCCAGCGACTTGCGGCCGAGGACGGTGTTGGTCTTGATCGCGGCAGTGGTCTTCTCCCCCAGCACGATCGACTCGTCGAGGTCGAACTTCACCAGGACCTTGTCGCCGTCGAGGCTGACCTGCCGTACCTCGCCGGAACGCACGCCGGCCACATGCACCGGGTCGCCGGGCACGAGACCACCCGCGTCGAGGAAGTTCGCGGTGAAGGTCGCCCCCGAACGGATGAAGGGCAGTTCGGTGAATTGCAGTGTCGCGAGCGAGATCGTCACCGCCAGAACCACACCGACGATGCCGATCGTCGCCGCCGACGATTTGTTCTCATTCATTGGGCGTACACCTTCCGGTCGCCTGCAGACCCGGCGCGTGTACTTCCATCGGCAGCCCGTTGGGACCGGTGACCAGGAAGTTGGTGCCGCAGATGTACAGCTGCAGGAAGGAGCCGTAGGCACCGATCCGGATGAGCTTCTTGTAGGTGTCCGGCAGTTTCCCGAGCACCCACTCGATGTGATCGGAGCCCTCGTCCAGGTTCGTGGCGAGCCTGCCGGTCTGTTCGATGGTGTTGCGCAGATCGGGACGGGCCTGCACGAGCAGGTCGTTGACCTCCTGGGTCGCGCCGGCGATCCGCGGCAAGGCGTTGCCGATCGGGTCGCGCTGCGCGGACAGGTCGCTGACCAGGCGCTGCAGTTCCTCGATGGTGGTGGCGAACTGATCGCCGCGATCACTGATGGTGCCGAGCACGGTGTTCAGGTTGTCGATCACGCTGCCGATCAGCGCGTCCCGGTCGGCCAGGGTCTTGGTGAAGCTCCCGCCGCTGTTCAGCAGCGAGACGAGCGTGCCGCCCTGGCCCTGGAAGATCTGCAACAGCGCCGCGGTGAGGTCGTTCACCTGCGCCGGGTCGAGGCCACGCAGCAGCGGCTTGAAGCCGCCGAGCAGCAGATCCAGGTCCAGAGCCGGCTGGGTCTGCTCGCGGCCGATGGTGTCGCCGTCGGACAGCCGCCGCGCCGAGCCGGGGCCCTCCAGCAGTTCCAGGTAGCGGTCGCCGACGAGGTTCTCGTACTTGATCGCCGCGCGGGTGCTGGCCAGCACGGCGTATTTGGTGTCGACATCGAACTCGACGTGGGCGAGGTTGTCGTCGCCGACCTTCACCGAGGTCACCGACCCCACCGGCACGCCGGCGATGCGCACCTTGGCACCGGGCAGCATGCCCGAGGAGCTGGTGAACACCGCGCGATAGCCGTTCTCGCTGGAGAACCGCGCCTGACTCAAGACGATCGCCAGGCCGGCGAACACCAGCGTCATCACCACGGTGAAGATCGCCAGTTTGATCGTCGTTCCCGTGTTCCTCACCGCGTCACTCCCGGCAGTCCGTCCAGCAGCAGCTGGAACACCTTTGGCACACCGTGGAATTCGTGCTGGGTGTTCGGCGTGTACACCGAGCCCTCGCTGGTGTCGGTCACCAGATAGTCCGAATGACTCTCCGGCACCCGGTCCACCACGCCCTCGCAGCGCGGGCCACCGGTGGCGTTCACCTTGGGCAGGTCCTTCGGGTAGGTGTAGGGCTCGGCACCGAGCATGAAGCTGGCGTTCATGCCGACACCCGGCAACAGCCCGCCCATCATGTCCTCGGCGATCGGCATCAGCGGGCCGAGTCCGTCGATGA
Source organism: Nocardia neocaledoniensis (assembly GCF_003182135.1). Classification (GTDB taxonomy): domain Bacteria; phylum Actinomycetota; class Actinomycetes; order Mycobacteriales; family Mycobacteriaceae; genus Nocardia; species Nocardia neocaledoniensis. Next base: position 754,875 of record NZ_QGTL01000003.1, read on the forward strand.
CGCAGCCCAACGCGGGCGCGTACTCGAACAGCAGGGCGGTCGTCGGCCGCAGCAGGTCGAGCGCGGTCACCAGATCGTGCTCGTTCTCGCGCAGCACCGAGCCCACCGTGTCGGACAGCCCGATCACGTTCACCAGCACATTGTCGAGCTGCCCCTGCATCTCGCTGATCGTCTGCGAGGTGCCGGTCGCGTTGTCGACGGTGCGCAGCAGCGGGTCGGTGACCTCGCTGTACAGATCCGTCACCGCGGCGGTCTTGTCCAGATCCGACTGCAACGTGGGCAGGTACGGATTGAGTTCGCGCAGATAGCGATCCGAGCGGACGAGCAGGTCGCCCATCTTGTCGCCGCGGCCTTCCAGCGCGGTGCCGAGTGCGGTGAGCGTCGCGTTCAGCTTCTCCGGCTCCACCTGGGCGAGCACATCGGACAGATGCTGGAACAGCGTGTTGAACTCGACGGTCACCGAGCTCACCGAGACGGTGCTGCCGGGCGCCAGCGCCTTGGCCGCCGGCTGCTCCGGGACGATGAAGTTCACGTACTTGGCGCCGAACACCGTGGTCGACCGGATGTCGACGCCGGCGTTGGCGGGCACCAGCTTCAGCTGGTCCGGGTCGACTTCCAGGCGCAGCTGGGCACCGTCGTTGCGCAGGTCGATGTCGGTGACCCGGCCGATCTCGACCCCGCGCACCTTCACCTTGGCGTCGGGGTCGAGAACCAGACCCGTGCGGGGCGTATCCACCAGCACCACAGCGGTGTTGGTGAACGCACCCTGGAACAGTGCGATCGCGAGCGAGGCGCCCGCGACGAGCAGGCCGACCAGGGCGAGCGCGGCGAGCTTGCGCCCGAGCCCGCCCTGGAGTGCGGCAACGAACCGATTGGTATCCATCGCGCTATCCCGAGAGGTGGAAGTTGCCGGAGGTGCCGTAGATGGCCAGCGAGATCAGCAGTGTCACAGTGACGACCGCGACCAGCGAGGCCCGCACCGCGTTACCGACCGCGACGCCGACACCCACCGGCCCGCCCGCGGCGGTGAATCCGAAGTAGGTGTGGATCAGCATGACGGCCAGCGCCATGACGATCGCCTGCGCGAACGACCACAGGATGTCGCTCGGGATGAGGAACGTCGAGAAGTAGTGGTCGTAGACGCCCGCCGACTGCCCGTAGATCACGACCGTCGCGAAGCGGCTGGCCAGGAAGGAGGCGATCACCGCGAGCGCGTAGAGCGGAACGATGGCGATCAGCCCGGCCAGCACCCTGGTGCCGACCAGGAACGGCACCGGCCGGATCGCCATGGACTCGAGCGCGTCGATCTCCTCGGCCACGCGCATCGCGCCGAGCTGGGCGGTCGCGCCTGCGCCGATCGTGGCGGCCAGGCCGATCCCGGAGATCACCGGCGCCGCGATGCGGACGTTGATGAAGGCGGCGAAGAAGCCGGTCAGCGCTTCGACGCCGATGTTGCCGAGCGAGCTGTAGCCCTGGACGGCGATGGTGCCGCCTGCCATCAGGGTCAGGAAGCCGACGATGACGACGGTGCCGCCGATCACCGCCAACGCTCCACTGCCCATGCTGATCTCGGCGATCAGCCGAATGGTCTCGGTGCGGTAGTGCACCAGTGCGCGCGGTACCGAGCCGAGCGCCTTGACGAAGAAGATGGCCTTCTCACCAAGGGAATCCACGGATTTCGACGCACGATCGAAACGGCGGACCGTGCGCGGGAACTTGCTGCGAACAATGAATGCCATTTCGCCTCACCGCACCGTGAATTTCAGGCCGATCGCGGTGACGACCACATTCACCACGAACAGCGCCATGAAGGCGAATACCACCGTTTGGTTGACCGCGTCGCCGACACTCTTCGGCCCGCCTTTCACCTGCAGCCCGAGATAACAGGCGACCATTCCGGCGATCAAACCGAACAGGCCCGCCTTGACCTCGGAGATGATCAGTTCGGGCAGATTCGTCAGCAGCGGAATGCCATTGACGAACGCGCCGGGGTTCACGCCCTGCAGGAAGACCGAGAACGCGAAACCGCCGACGATACCGACGGTGCACACGAGGCTGTTGAGCATCAGCGCCACGAACATCGACGCGAGCACGCGCGGCACGACCAGCCTGCTGATGGGGTCGATGCCGAGCACCTTCATCGCGTCGATCTCTTCGCGAATCGTGCGCGCGCCGAGGTCGGCGCAGATCGCGGTGGCGCCGGCGCCGGCGACGATCAGCACGGTGACGATGGGCCCGACCTGCGTGACAGCGCCGAACGCGGCGGCCGCCCCGCTGAGGTCGGCGGCGCCGATCTCACGCAACAGGATGTTGAGGGTGAAGACCACCAGCACCGTGAACGGGATCGCCACCAGGAGGGTCGGCACGATCGAGACGCGGGCGACGAACCACGACTGATCGATGAACTCGCGCCATTGGAACGGTCGACGGACGGCGGCCTTGGCCACGTCCGCGCCGAGTTCGAAGAATCCGCCGACCGCCCGCAACGGGACAGCAAGGAGGTCGTTCATGCGAATTCCTCCTTCGTCGACGGGCGGATCAATCGATCCGCGTATCCGTACTTCACCGCCACCCCGTTCTGAAGACTGCCCAAACACTAGAACATGTTCCTGTTGATGTCTGGCGTTTGGAAAGACTTTTACCAGTACATTTTCAGGAAATGTGCCACCAAAACTGAAACGTGTGCTGACCGGATACGCTGAACCTCCTGTGAGGCGTCACACACCTCGACGCTCATGTCTACCAATAGCTGGACCGCCGTTCAACACAACACGGCAGACATGAGCGACGCGGTGCGCGGCGGGCCAACATCCGGCAAACCGGCGCGCCGGGAATCAGCCCAGATCGCGGAGCGCGCGGGCCGAGAAGGTGTGGTCGGCGGGACGCTCGGAGAAGTAGCCGGACAGCGTTGTCGCCAGGTCGGCCTCGGACCACTCCGCACCCGCCGCGTCGAAGCGCTGTTCGACCTCGGGCGCCGCCATGAGGGCGACCATCGGGCCGTAGACGACGAACACCTGCCCGTTCACCGCGTCGGCGGCGGGCGAGGCCAGGTAGGCGACGAGGCGGGCGACATGCTCGGGCGCCAGCGGGTCGACCGTGCCCTCCGGGGCGTCGGAGAAGACGGCCTCGGTCATCGCGGTCCTGGCCCGTGGGCAGATCGCGTTCGACCGCACGCCGAACCGCGAGAGCCCACGCGCGGCCGACAGCGTCAGCGCGGTGATGCCCGCCTTCGCGGCGCCGTAGTTGGCCTGCCCCTCCGGTCCGAGCAGACCTGCCTCCGAGGAGGTGTTGACGAGCCGGCCGTAGACCGGTTCGCCCGCGGCCTTCGACGCCGCGCGCCAGTAGGCGCCCGCGTTGCGGGAGAGCAGGAAGTGACCGCGCAGATGCACCGCGATCACCGCGTCGAAGTCCTCGTCGGACATGTTGAACAGCATGCGGTCGCGGGTGATGCCCGCGTTGTTGACGACGATGTCGAGGCCGCCGAGGGATTCCTGGGCGGTCGCGATGAGCGCGTCGGCCGTCGCCCGCTCGGCGATGCTGCCGCCGACGAACTCCGCCTTGCCGCCGAGTTCGCGAATCGCGGCGATGGTCTCGGCGGCGGCATCCTCGGTGAGGTCGTTGACGACGACCGCGGCGCCCGCCGCCGCCAGCGCGAGGGCCTCGGCCCGGCCGAGCCCGGCGCCGGCGCCGGTGACGATGGCGACCCGGCCGTCCAGTGAAGTCTGCATCACACTCATCGGGCCGACTTTAGAACGTGTTGCACTTTACGACAAGTGGCGATCACGCCAACCTCAGCGCGGCCTTGGGACACTGCGCCACCGCTTCTTCGACATCGGCGACGCGATCGTCGGCGACATCGCCCTCGAGGACGTGCAGATTGTCGTCGTCATCGAGTTCAAACATGTCAGGGGCGATTCCTACGCACACGCCGTTCGCTTCGCACCGGTCGAAATCGACGATGATCTTCATGAGAACTTCCTTCCACGCGGTCTCGGCGACCCTAACCCGGACAGTACGGTCCACGGAGCGGAACCGCCGCCGATTCACTGTCAATACTGGAACATGTTCCAGTTCATATGCAATGATCGGTTTCGGCGGGGCGCACCCCCTCTGCCCCGCCACCGTCCGTTTCGCAGCAGATACCGAGGTAGAACCCATGCGCGTCGCGTATACGCCGCAGCAGGAAGAATTGCGCGCCGAGCTGCGCGAGTACTTCGCCGGCCTGATGACGCCGGAGCGGCGCAAGGCGCTGAGCCTGCAGACCGGCGAATACGGCGAGGGCGATGTCTACCGCGAGGTCGTGCGCCAGATGGGCCGCGACGGCTGGCTCACGCTGAGCTGGCCCAAGGAGTACGGCGGCCAGGATCGCACGACGATGGATCAGCTGATCTTCGTCGAGGAGGCGGCCATCGCCGGCGCGCCGGTCCCCTTCCTCACCCTGAACTCGGTCGCGCCGACGATCATGCAGTACGGCACCGAGGAGCAGAAGAAGTTCTTCCTGCCCAAGATCGCCTCCGGTGAGCTGCACTTCGCCATCGGCTACTCCGAGCCGGGCGCGGGCACCGATCTGGCCTCGCTGCGCACCGCCGCGGTGCGCGACGGCGACGACTTCGTGATCAACGGCCAGAAGATGTGGACCAGCCTGATCGCCTACGCCGACTACATCTGGCTGGCCGTGCGCACCGACCCGACGGCCAAGAAGCACAAGGGCATCACGATGTTCATCGTGCCCACCGATGTCGAGGGCTTCTCCTGGACGCCGGTGCACACCATGGCCGGGCCCGACACCAGCGCCACGTACTACCAGGATGTGCGGGTACCCGCGTCGTCGATGGTCGGTCCGGAGAACGGCGGCTGGTCCCTCATCACCAACCAGCTCAACCACGAGCGGGTCGCGCTCACCTCGGCCGGGCCGCTCTCGCTCGCGGTCAACCAGACGGTGCAGTGGGCGCGCGAGACCACCGGCCCCGACGGCAAGCGGGTCATCGACCAGGAGTGGGTGCGCCTGAACCTGGCGCGCGTGCACGCCAAGGTCGAATACCTCAAGCTGCTGAACTGGGAGATCGCCAGCCGCGCCGACCAGGGCGGCGAGGCGGCGCCCAAGCCGTGGGACGCCTCCGCGTGCAAGGTCTACGGCACCGAGCTGGCCACCGAGGCCTACCGCCTGCTCATGGAAGTCGTCGGCGCGCACGGCCATCTGCGCCAGGACTCCCCCGGTGCCGCGATGCTCGGCAGGCTGGAGCGGATGCACCGGGCCGCGCTGATCCTCACCTTCGGCGGCGGCACCAACGAGGTGCAGCGCGACATCATCGCCATGACCGCCCTGCGCCAGCCCGCCGCCGCCCGCTGATCTCGAAAGCCGGTATCCCCTCATGGATTTCACCCCCACCGAAGCGCAGACCGACCTCGCCCGGCTGACCGGCGAGATCTGCGCCAAGCTCGTCACCGCCGACCGCCTGCGCGAACTCGACACCCAGGGCCGCTACGACGAGCAGCTGTGGAAGTCGCTCGCCGAGACCGGCGTGCTCGCCGCCGCCCTGCCGGAAGACCTGGGCGGCAGCGATTTCGGCACGCTCGAGCAGTCCGCGATCCTGCGTGAACTCGGCCGTGTCGTCGCCGCGGTGCCCTACCTGTCCTCGATCGTGCTGGGCGCCGGGGCGCTGGCCCGCTTCGGCGATGCCGAGCAGCGGCAGCTGGCGGCCAGGGCGGGCACCGGCGAGGTCGTGCTGACGGCCGCGCTGGCCGAGGAACTGCGCGCCACCACCGACGCGCCCGCCATCGTCGCGGAGTCCGCTGGTGACGCGTGGACGCTCACAGGTTCCGCGACCACCGTCCCCTACGCTGACCGGGCCGAGCGGATCCTGGTGCCCGCCAGCGTCTCCGGTCGTCCCGCCGTGTTCGTCGTCGACCCCGAGCACGCCTCGGTGACCAGGACCGCGCAGCAGGTCGTCGACCTGAGCCCCGAGTTCGCGGTCGAGTTCGCCGCCACCCCGGCCACCCTGCTCGGCACCGTCGAATCCGGCGCCGACGTCCTCACCTGGCTGCGCGAGCACGCCTGGCTCGGCCTGTCGGCCCTGCAACTGGGCACGCTGGAGCGCGCGCTCGAGATCACCGCCGAGCACACCCGCACCCGCGAGCAGTTCGGCAAGGCCATCGGCTCGTTCCAGTCGGTCGCCCAGCGTCTCGCCGACGCCTACATCGACATCGGCGGCCTGCGCCTGACCGTCACCCAGGCCGCCTGGCGCCTGAGCGAGGGCCTGCCCGCCACCGAGTCCGTCCACATCGCCAAGTTCTGGGCGGCCGACGCGGGCCACAAGGTCGCCCACACCGTCGTCCACGTGCACGGCGGCCTCGGCATCGACCGCGACCACATCACCCACAACTACTTCACCGCCGCCAAGCACAACGAATTCGCCCTCGGCGGCGCCACTCCCCACCTCCTCGCCCTCGGCGCGGAACTGGCGAGCTGATTTCTCAACACACCCACAGCGGGCCGGGCAGAAATGCCCGGCCCGCTGTCGTTCATGCCTTACGAACGCGTGCCGAATCGGGTGAATCCCGTGAGGAACGGCCGCTCTGTGACAGCGCCGGCCGGACCGGAAGCCAGCCCAGCGCGCACAGCCTCCGACATCTCCCCGAAGGTTGCGAACGACTCGACGGTGCAGTGCGCCATCACGTCCTGGATGTAGGGATCCGACATCTCCCAGTGCGCGAGCACCGCGTCGGAGTCGCCGTAGAGCTGGAAGCTGTGTGCCAGTCCCCGCTCCTCGTCCACGAAGACCTGCACCATCAGCTGCGGGCCGTGCTCCTCGACGAACGCGACCGCCCGTGACACCGCCGCCGTGAATTCCGCGAGATGTCCCTCGGTGATCCGCATGGTGTTGTGAAACAGAATGCTCATGCCCCGATCCTGAAACATCGACCGAGGTTCAGGTCAAGGGCGGTCTCAGACGAAGCGGCTCTCACGCGGCGCCAGGGGTCGAGGTCAAGTAGCGCTGGAGGGTGGGTGCGATGTCGGTGACGATCTGGGTGGGGGTCAGGTCGACGACCGGGGGGATGCGCAGGATGTAGCGGCACAGGGCCAGGCCGAGCAGCTGGGTGACGATGAGGGCGGCGCGGCGGGGGGCGTCGGCGGGGGTGCCGAAGCGCAGGACCGCGGGCAGGACCTGCTCGGCGAAGATCGCGCGGACCCGGGCGGCGACCGCGTCGTCGGTGATCGAGGAGCGCAGCAGGATCTGCAGGACGGTGTTGTCGCCGCCCTCCCAGATCGCGAGGAAACGACGGATCAGGACCTCGCCCATGGCATCCGGATCGGTGGCGGCGAGATCGGGGAGCTCGAGGTCGATGTCGACGGCGGCGGCGAACAGACCGTCCTTGCTGCCGAAATAGCGCATGACCATGGACGGGTCGATCGCGGCGTCGGCGGCGATGGCGCGGATGGTCGCCTTGGCGTAGCCGTCGGCGGCGAAGCGGGCGCGCGCGGCGGCGAGGATGGCGGCGCGGGTGACATCGGAGCGCCGCGCCGGGGTGTCCTGATCGGCGGAAGTCATGCCAACGATTGTAGGCCAACAAGTGTTGACTTTCCCCGAAGCCCCCGCTTATCGTTATGCCTACAAGCGTTGGCAAACAAGCGTTGACCAGGAGTCGCAGATGTCCGCCACCCAGCTCCCCGAATCCACCTCCGTCGTCATCGTCGGCGCGGGCCCCGCGGGCCTCACCGCCGCGATCTTCCTCGCCGAAGCGGGCGTCGACCACGTCCTGCTCGACCGGCTGAGCGAGGGCGCCAACACTTCCCGCGCCGCCGTCGTCCACGCCAGGACGCTGGAGGTGCTCCACGGACTCGGCATCGCGGAGGAACTCGTCGCGCGGGGCATCGAGGTGCCCACGTTCAAGGTGCACGACGGCCCGAAGACGTTGGCCACCATCGAATTCGGCGAGCTGCCGACCGCGTTCCCCTACACGCTGATGATTCCGCAGGACGTCACCGAGCAGATCCTGCTCGACCGGCTGCACCGCGCGGGTGGCTTCGTGCACCGCCCGTTCACGGTCACCCGCGTGGCGAACGAAACCGGCCGTGCCACCGTCGAATACACCGATGCCGACGGTGTGCCGGGCGCCATCACCGCCGACTACGTGATCGGCGCCGACGGGATGCACAGCGTCGTCCGCGAGCAGGCGGGCATCGGCTTCACCGGCGACACCTACCCGGCCTCGTTCATCCTCGCCGACGTCACCATGAGCTGGCCGACCCCGCGAACCGAAGTCTCCCTGCACCTTTCGCCCGAGGGCGTCACCGTGGTCGCCCCGCTCCCCGACACCGAACAGCACCGCTACCGTGTCGTCGCCACCGTCGACGAAGCCCCAGAACACCCGACCCGGACCGACATCCAGACCCTGCTCGATGCCCGCGGCCCGGCGGGCGAGGTGCGAGTCGACGAGGTCCTGTGGAGCTCACGCTTCCGCGTCCACCACCGCGTGGCCGATCACTACCGCGCAGGCCGCGTCCTGCTGGCAGGCGACGCCGCCCACGTGCACAGCCCCGCGGGCGGCCAGGGCATGAACACCGGCATCCAGGACGCGGCGTTGCTGGCCGACCTCCTCACCGAAGTCCTCGCGGGCGAGCCGGATTCACTGCTGGACCACTACGAGACCGTCCGTCGCCCCATCGCACTCGAGGTCGTCGCCTTCACCGACCGCATGACCCGCATGGCCACCCTCCAGTCGGCACCCGCCCGCTCCGCCCGCAACACCGCCATGCGCCTGCTCACCGCCATCCCGGCCGTCCGCGGCAAACTCGCCTACCAACTCGCCGAACTCGCCAACCGCTGAACGCACGACAACGAGCCCTTCCAGCCACGGCTGGAAGGGCCCGTCATGATCGACGGCCTAGGCGGATCCCGCCTCGGCGTGCTCGTCGGCGGGACGCTCCTCGGTCTGCGACTTCGCCCAGCGGTAGTCGGGCTTGCCAGCGGGGGAACGCTTGATCTCGTCGACGAACCACAGGCTGCGCGGCTGCTTGTAGGACGCGATCTCCTGCGTCAGCACCGGCTTCAGTTCGGCCAGGGTCGGCCGCTTGCCGTCGCGACACTGGACGACGGCGACCACGCGCTGACCCCAGCGGGCGTCCTCGACGCCGACGACGAGAGCGTCGAAGATGTCGGGATGGGCCTTGAGGGCGCCCTCGACCTCCTCGGGGTAGATCTTCTCGCCGCCGCTGTTGATGCTAACCGATCCGCGGCCGAGCATCGTGACGGTGCCGTCCTCCTCGACGCGCGCGAAGTCGCCGGGGATGGCGTAGCGAACTCCGTTGAACTCCTTGAACGTCGCGGCCGACTTGACCTCGTCCTTGTAGTAGCCGAGCGGGATATGGCCGCTGCGGGCGAGCAGACCGACGACGCCGGACCCCGGCTCGACCGGGTTGCCTTCCTCGTCGAGGACCTGGGTGGCCGCGTCGATCTTCACCCGCGGACCGCCGGTGTGGGTCTGGCCCTTGGTGATGGTCGCCAGGCCACCGAAGCCGGTCTCCGAGGAGCCGATGGAGTCGGTGAGCATGCGGTTGGGCAGCAGTTCGAGGAACTTGTCCTTGAGCGGCGGCGAGAACAGCGCCGCGCTGCTGGCCAGCACGTACAGCGTCGAAAGGTCGTAGGGCTCACCGGTTTCCGGGTTGCCCTCCTCCAGCGCGTCGAGCATCGGCTGGGCCATCGCGTCGCCGGTGATGAAGATCAGATTGATCTTGTGCTTGTCGACGGCCTGCCAGACCCCGTGCCCGCTGAACTCGGGGATCATCACGGCCTTGCCGCCGCCGAACAGGCTGTGGAAGGTGGCCCACTGCGCGCCGCCGTGGATCATCGGCGGGATCGGGTACCGCACCATCTGCGGGTTGGCCGCGCCGACCTTGGCCAGCTCCCACTCGTCCTTGACGTACTCGCCGGTGATGAAGTTGATGCCGGCGCCGAGCACCCGCCACACGTCCTCGTGGCGCCACATCACGCCCTTGGGCAGGCCGGTGGTTCCGCCGGTGTAGAGCATGTAGATGTCGTCGGGCGAGCGCTCACCGAAGTCGCGCTCGCCGGAGGACTGAGCCAGCGCGGCCTCGTACTCCACGGTGCCGGCCGGGGTCGCCCCCTCCGTGCCGTCCTCGACGACGAGGACGGTCTTCAGACCCGGCACCTTGGCGCGGACCGCTTCGACCTTGTCGGTGTAGCGCCGCTCGTGGATCAGCGCGACCATGTCCGAGTTGTCGAAGATGTGCAGCAACTCGTTCTCGACATAGCGGTAGTTGACGTTGATCATCACCGCCCGCGCCTTGAAGATCGCCACCATCGCTTCGACGGCTTCGACTGTGTTCCTGGAGTAGATACCGACTTTGTCGCCGGGCTGCACACCCTGTTCCTGCAGGTAGTGGGCCAGTTTGTTGGCTCGCTCCTCCAGTTCGGCGTAGGTCGACTCACGATGTTCGCCGACCAGCACGATCCGGTCGGGCATCAAGTCGACGGCGTGTTCGACGAGATCGGCTATGTTGTAGCTCACAGAGACAAAAATAGAACGTGTTACTGTTTCTGACAAGACTGAACGTCAGGAGACATCGAAATGGCCCACTGTCTGGTCGAGAAGCGAGACCACGTCCTCATCGTCACCATGAACCGCCCCGAGGCGCGCAACGCACTCTCCGGCGAGATGATGGCGATCATGCGCGACGCCTGGGATCAGGTGGACAGCGATCCCGACATCCGCGTGGCGATCCTCACCGGCGCGGGCGGGGCCTTCTGCGCCGGAATGGATCTGAAGGCGATGAGCTCGCAGCACCCGGGCGACACCGCGTCGGCGGGCAGCTGGGATCCGGCCTACCTCCCCGCGCTGCTGAAGGGCAGGCGCCTGTCCAAGCCGCTGATCGCGGCGGTCGAGGGTCCGGCCATCGCGGGCGGCACCGAGATCCTGCAGGGCACCGACCTGCGCGTGGCAGGCGAGAGCGCCAAGTTCGGCGTCTCCGAGGCCCGCTGGGGCCTGTTTCCGCTCGGCGGTTCCGCGGTGCGGCTGGCCCGGCAGATCCCGTACACCGTCGCCGCCGATCTGCTACTGACCGGTCGGCACATCACCGCCGCCGAGGCCAAGGAGATCGGCCTGATCGGCCACGTGGTCCCCGACGGTACCGCGCTCGACAAGGCGTTGGCGCTGGCCGGCCAGATCGCCGACAACGGCCCGCTCGCCGTGCAGGCGATGCTGCGCACCCTGCGCGAAACCGAGGCCATGCCGGAGAACGAGGCGTTCCCCATCGAGGCGAAGATCGGCATCGAGGTGTTCAAGTCCGCCGACGCCAAGGAAGGCCCGCGCGCCTTCGCCGAGAAGCGCAAGCCGAACTTCACCGGATCCTGATCCGGAAGACGCCACAGGGCGCCGGGCTCGCGGCTCGGCGCCCTGTGGGCAATGGGGCCTACTCGCCCGGGTAGTTCATGAAGAACGGCTCCCACTGGTGGCCGTCGGGGTCGATGAAGGTGCGGCCGTGCATGCCGACCTGGGCTTCCTGGGCGCGCTTGTCGTCGTTGGTCTCCTCGGTGCCGCCCGCGGCCAGCGCGGCCTCGGTGAGCGCGTCGACCTCCTCGGCGCTACCCAGCGACAGCGCGTAGGCCGCGCCGATCGCGCCGGTCGTGTCGGCGATCGGGCGCTTGCTGAAGGTGGTGAAGAAGTCCTTGGTCAGCAGCATCAGGCAGATGTTGTCGTCGACGACGATGCAGGCCGCGTTCTGATCGGTGAAGTCCTCATTGACCTTCCAGCCCAGCGCCTCGTAGAACCCCTTCGACCGGGCCAGGTCGGCGACGGGAAGGTTGATGAAGATCATCTTGCTGCTCATGGTCTGAACCTCTTTCGGAAGCGTCTGTGCTGTCTTGTTCGTGTAGACGCTGCCGCGGTGTCCGATTCATCGGTCGCCGGCGAAGTTCGCGAAATTCATCGGATCGAAATCATCCCCTGTCGGGGTGTCGCACCCCTGTGGCATCGTGAGGAACTATGAGCGACGCCACAACCGCCACCACCGGCCCGGACCCCGAGGTCCTCGCCCAGTTCGAGACGCACCGGCGCGAGTTGTGTGCGTACGCCTACCGCATGCTCGGCTCCTCGTTCGAGGCCGAGGACGCGGTGCAGGAGACCTTCACCCGCGCCTGGCGTTCCTACGATTCGTTCGAGGGGCGCGCGAGTCTGCGCTCGTGGCTGTACAAGATCGCCACGAACATCTGTCTGGACATGCTGGACCGGCCGCAGAGCCGGGCGCGGCCGATGGATCTCAACGGCCCGGGCAGACCGGATTCGCCCCTGCCGCCGCCGCAGCCGGACTACGTCTGGATCGAGCCGATCCCGAACGGGCTCGCCTTCGGCGCCGACCCGGCCGAGCACGCCTCGACCAAGGACACGCTGCGCCTGGCCTTCGTCGCCGCCTGCCAGCACCTGCCCGCCACCCAGCGCGCGATCCTGATCATGCGCGAGGTGCTGCGGTTCTCCGCGAGCGAGACCGCCGAGGCGCTGATGATGTCGCCGGCGTCGGTGAACAGCGCGTTGCAGCGCGCGCGGGCCACCATGTCGAAGGTGCAGCCGACCGTCGCCGACGGTTTCGACGAGTCGGATCCCGAGCAGCGCAAGCTCATCGACGATTTCGTGAAGGCCTTCGAGGCCTACGACATGGACGCGCTCACCACACTGCTGAAAGCCGATGTGGCGCTGTCGATGCCGCCCTTCGATCTCTGGATCTCGGGGCCGGAGAACGTGGCCGCGTTCATGCTCAGCACCGGCAGCGCGTGCCGCAATTCCCGGATGGTGCCGCTGGAAGGCGCCAACGGGCTGCCCGCCTTCGGCCATTACAAGCCGAGCGAGGAGCCGGGCGTCTGGGTGCCGTGGTCGATCACCGTGCTCGAACTCGAGGGCGACACCATCTCGGGCCTGAACTTCTTCCTGGATACGCAGAAGTTGTTCCCGCTCTTCGGGCTCGCGCCGGAGTGGCGCGAAGCCGTCTGAGCGGGAACAGCTTTCACAGCAGGCGGCGCTTGTACAGCTTGCCGTTGGGATCGCGGGGCAGCTCCGCGCGGAACTCCACCGTGCGGGGCAGCTTGTACTTGGCGAGCTGACCGGCGGCGAACTCGAGGATCTCGGCGGTGAGGGCGTCGTCGCCCGCGGTGCCATCCACCGGCTGCACGAAGGCCTTGACCTGCTGGCCCCAATCCGGATCGGGCACACCGAGAACCGCCACGTCGGCCACCTTCGGGTGGCTCATCAGCACGCCCTCGATCTCGGCCGGGTAGATGTTCACGCCGCCGGACAGGATCAGGTCGGAGCGGCGGTCGCAGAGGAACAGGTAGCCGTCCTCGTCGAGGTAGCCGATGTCGCCGACGGTGAACAGGTCACCGACGCGCGACTCCTCGGTCTTCTCCTTGGCGTGGTGGTACTCGAAGCTGGAGGCGCCCATCTTCATGTAGACCATGCCCTCTTTGCCCGCGGGCAGTTCGGTGCCGTCGGTCTCGTCGAGGATCTTGATGACCGACCACGGCCAGGCCTTGCCGACCGAACCGGGCTTGTTCAGCCATTCGGTGCCGTTGATCACCGTGCCGCCGCCCTCGGTGGCCGCGTAGTACTCGGTGACGACGGGACCCCACCAGTCGAGCATCTGCCGCTTGGTCTGCTGCGGACACGGCGCCGCGCCGTGCACCATGCTGCGCAGGGAGGACACGTCGTAGCGGGCGCGCACATCCTCGGGCAGCGCGAGCAGGCGGTGGAACTGGGTCGGCACCATGTGGCTGTGGGTCACCTTGTGCCGCTCGATCAGCGCGAGCATGTCCTCGGGATCCCACTTGTCCATGAGGACCAGCTTGTGGCCCATCTGGATCGAGATGGTCGAGAAGTTCAGCACGGCGGTGTGATAGAGCGGCGAGCCGCAGATGTGCACGTGGTCGTCGTAGGGGGCGAGTTCGAACAGGGCGAAGAAGGCCTTGTTCGGCGCGGGAACCTGGTCGGGATCGGCGCCGGTCAGCGGGCGGCGAACGCCCTTGGGGCGGCCCGTTGTTCCGGAGGTGTAGAGCATCGGCGCGCCGACGGAGCGCTCGTCGGGGCGGCCGGTGTCGGCGGCGCCGAGCCACGAGACGGGCCGGAAACCCTCGATGGTGCCCGCCGAGAAGCGGGCGTCGGCGGGCAGTCCGGCGAGTTCGGCGGCCTCGGCGGCGGTGGCGGCGAACCGCTCACTGGCCAGGAACGCCGAGGCCTCGCTGTCGCCGAGGATGTAGGCGATCTCGGGCGCGGTCAGGTGCCAGTTGACCGCGACGATGTACAAACCCGCCTGGTAGGCGGCGAAGTACGCGGCGATCGCCTCCACACCGTTGTGCAGCATGCTGACGACCACGTCGCCCGTGCGCAATCCGATGCCGCGTAGCCCGTTGGCGTAGCGGTTGGCGAGGGTGGCCAATTCTCGATAGCTGATCTCCCTGCCGTCCGGGTCGACGACGGCGATCCGCTCGGGATCGGCCGCGGCGATATTCCACAGTCCGAGGACTTCCGTTGTCTGCTGGCTGCTCACCCCATCGAATTTAGAACGTGTTCTAGGTCGATACAAGGGTTTGGAGCCGACGCATCTGATCGACGTCCGAAACCGAGATCAGCATCATCGTCACGCCGGCGTCCTCCCATTCCTTCAGCCGCGAGCGCACGTGCGCCTCGTCGCCGAAGATCGCGGTGTCGGTGATCAGCTCGTCCGGCACCGCCGCGGCCGCCTCGGCCTTGCGGCCCGCCTGGAACAGCGCCGAGATCTCGTCGACCTCTTTGGCGTAGCCCATCCGCTTGTAGACCTGGGCGTGGAAGTTCAGCTCCGGCGCACCCATGCCGCCGATGTAGAGCGAGGTGACCCAGCGCATCCGCTCGATCTCGCCCGCCGGGTCGTCGGTGAGGACCACCTGGGCGCTCGCGGCGATCTCGAAATCGGCCCTGCTGCGCCGGGCGCCCGCCCGCGCGAAACCCTCGTCGAGCCATTCGTTGTACATGCCCGCCAGCCGGGGGGCGTAGTAGATCGCGAGCCAGCCGTCGGCGATCTCGGCGGTCTGCGCGACGTTCTTCGGGCCCTCCGCACCCAGCCAGATCGGCAGGTCGGCGCGCAGCGGGTGGACGATCGGCTTGAGCGGTTTGCCGAGACCGGTCGCCCCGGGGCCGGTGTAGGGCAGTCCGTAGTGCTTGCCGTCGGAGGTCACCGGCGCCTCGCGGGCCAGCACCTTGCGGACGATGTCGACGTATTCGCGCGTCCGCCGCAGCGGCTGGGCGAACGGCTGCCCGTACCAGCCCTCCACCACCTGGGGGCCGGAGACGCCGAGGCCGAGGATCGCCCGCCCGCCGCTGAGGTGATCGAGGGTGAGCGCGTGCATCGCGGCCGCGGCCGGCGTGCGCGCGGACAGTTGCGCGACCGAGGTGCCCAGGCGCACCCGCTCGGTCCTCGAGCCCCACCAGGCCAGCGGCGTGAAGGCGTCCGAGCCCCAGGACTCGGCCGCGAACACGGCGTCGAACCCGGTTTCCTCGGCCGCGACGACGAGCTCACCGGCGTTCGCCGGGGGCTGCGCGCCCCAGTATCCGAGTTGCAGTCCGAATTTCATGACCGACGCCCTTTCCGGCGAATCCTTGCCAGCAGAATAAGAACCTGTTCTACTCGATATCGTGACCCAGGGGAATACCGCAGTGGAAGTATTGAGTGCACCCCTACGGGTGCAGTTCGACTACACCAGGTCCGTCGGACCTGTCATCGGCGCCTTTCTGACCGGACTGCGCGAACGCCGGATACTCGGCGTCCGCGGCAGCGACGGCCGGATTCTGGTGCCCGCGCAGGAATACGACCCGATCACCTCGGCCCCGCTGGCCGAGCTGGTCCAGGTCGAGCCGACCGGCACGGTGAAGTCGTGGACATGGGTGGCCGAGACGCTACCGGGGCAGCCGTTCGACCGGCCGTTCGCCTGGGCCCTGGTCCAGCTCGACGGCGCCGACACGGCCATGTTGCACGCGCTGGACGTGACCGACCCGAGCCAGGTGAGCACCGGCATGCGCGTGCGCGTGCGCTGGGCCGAGGAGCGCACCGGCACGATCCAGGACATCGCCTGCTTCGAGCCGGGCGAGGCCGCCGAGGCCGTCGCGCCCACCGAGGACACCGCCGAGCCGGTGACCATCCTGACCACGCCCGTCGACATGAGCTACAAGCACACGGCCTCGCCGCAGGAGAGCGCCTACCTGCGCGGACTCGCCGAGGGCAAGCTGATCGGCGGCCGCTCCGAGGCGGGCGGGCGGGTGTACTTCCCGCCGCGTGGCGCCAATCCGACCGACGGCACCCCGACCGACGACCTGGTCGAACTGCCGGACAAGGGCACGGTGACCACCTTCTGCATCGTGAACGTGCCGTTCCTCGGCCAGCGGATCAAGCCGCCGTACGTGGCCGCCTACGTGCTGCTCGACGGCGCCGACATCCCGTTCCTGCACCTGGTTCTCGGCTGCGAGGCGTCCGAGGTGCGGATGGGCATGCGGGTCGAGGCCGTGTGGAAGCCGCGCGGGGAGTGGGGCCACGCACTGGCTAACATCGACCACTTCCGGCCGAGCGGCGAGCCCGATGCCCCGTACGAGTCCTACCAGCACCACCTCTGAGAGGCGACGTTGAGTACACCAGAAATCGCGGTGGTCGGGTTCGCCCACGCACCGCACGTGCCGGAGACCTTCGGCACCACCAACGGCGTCGAGATGCTCGTGCCGTGCTTCCAGCAGCTCTACGCCGACCTCGGCATCACCAAGTCCGACATCGACTTCTGGTGCTCGGGCTCCTCGGATTACCTGGCGGGACGGGCGTTCTCGTTCATCTCCGCGGTCGACGCGATCGGCGCGGTGCCGCCGATCAACGAGTCGCACGTGGAGATGGACGCCGCGTGGGCGCTCTACGAGGCGTGGGTGAAGCTGGTCTCCGGCCAGGCGCAGACGGCGCTCGTCTACGGCTTCGGCAAGTCCTCGGCGGGCACCCTGCGTCAGGTGCTGACCAGGCAGCTCGACCCGTATCTGGTCGGCCCGCTGTGGCCCGACTCGGTCTCGGTCGCGGGCCTGCAGGCCCGCGCGGGCCTGGACGCGGGCCGCTGGACCGAGCGGGAGATGGCCGAGGTCGCCGGCGGTGACATCGACTCCCTGCTCGCCGCACCGTATGTCGCCGATCCGCTGCGCGCCCACGACATCGCGCCGATCACCGACGGCGCCGCCGCGATCGTGCTGGCGGTCGGCGATCGCGCGCGGGAGCTGTGTGAGCGTCCCGCCTGGATCACCGGCATCGCGCACAACATCGACGCCCAGGCGCTCGGCGGGCGTGATCTGACCCGCTCGCCTTCCACCACCAGGGCCGCCGCGGCCGCGACCGGCGGTGACACCAGCTTCGACCTGGCCGAACTGCACGCGCCGTTCAGCCATCAGCAGCTGATCCTGGCCGAGGCGATCGGGCTGTCCCCTGAGATCCCGGTGAACCCGTCCGGCGGCGCGCTCGCAGCCAATCCGATGTTCGCGGCGGGCCTGGAACGCATCGGCAACGCCGCCAAGGTCATCTTCTCCGGCACCGCCAACCGGACCCTCGCTCATGCGACCAGCGGCCCCGCGCTGCAGCAGAACCTGGTCGCCGTTCTGGAATCGGAGGCACGATGAGCTTCCCCGCGGCGGTGCTCGGCACCGGCCAAACTCATCACGTGACGAAGCGCACGGACGTGTCCATGGCGGGCATGTGCCGTGAGGCGATCGATCGCGCGCTCGAGGACTCGGGCCTGACCATCGACGACATCGACGCCGTCGTCGTCGGCAAGGCGCCCGACTTCTTCGAGGGCGTGATGATGCCCGAGCTGTATCTCGCCGAAGCCCTCGGCGCCATCGGCAAACCGCTGCTGCGCGTGCACACCGCGGGCTCGGTCGGCGGGTCGACCGGTGTGGTCGCCGCCAACCTGGTGCAGGCGGGCGTGCACGGCAAGGTCCTCGCGATCGCGTGGGAGAAGCAGTCGGAGTCGAACGCCATGTGGGCGTTGTCGATTCCGGTGCCGTTCACCATGCCGGTCGGCGCGGGCGCGGGCGGTTACTTCGCCCCGCACGTGCGCTCCTACATCCGCCGCTCCAACGCCCCGACCCACATCGGCGCCATGGTCGCGGTGAAGGACCGGCGCAACGGCGCGAAGAACCCGCTCGCGCACCTGCACCAGCCCGACATCACCCTGGAATCGGTGCTGGCCTCCCAGATGCTGTGGGACCCCATCCGTTTCGACGAGACCTGCCCGTCCTCCGACGGGGCATGCGCGTTGGTGATCGGCAATGCCGAGGCCGCCGCGGCGGTCGAGGCCCAGGGCAAGAAGGTCGCCTGGGTGCACGGCACCGCGATGCGCACCGAGCCGACCACCTTCTCCGGGCGCGACCAGGTCAATCCGCAGGCGGGTCGCGACGCGGCCGCCGCGCTGTGGAAGTCGGCCAGGATCACCGATCCGCTCGAGGAGATCGACGTCGCCGAGATCTACGTGCCGTTCTCCTGGTTCGAGCCGATGTGGCTGGAGAACCTGGGCTTCGCCGCGGAGGGCGACGGCTGGAAACTCACCGACAAGGGCGAGACCGAGATCGGCGGCCGCATTCCGGTGAACCCGTCCGGCGGCGTGCTCTCCTCCAACCCGATCGGCGCCTCCGGCCTGATCCGCTTCGCCGAGGCGGCCAAGCAGGTCATGGGCCGGGCGGGCGCGTACCAGGTCGAGAATGCCCGCAAGGCGATGGGCCACGCGTACGGCGGCGGCTCCCAGTACTTCTCGATGTGGGTCGTGGGAAGCGAGCGTCCGGAATGAAGTTCACCCTCGGGGTCGCGCTGAGCCCGCTGGACCAGCTCACGGAGCTGGCCAAGACCGCGGAGGAGTGCGGTTTCGCCTCCATCGGCCTGCCGGATTCGCTGTTCTACATGAAGTCGCAGTCCGCCGACTACCCCTACACCCCGGACGGCTCCCGCTTCTGGGGCCCGGACACGCCCTGGGTCGATCCGCTGATCGCGGCCGCGTCCATGGCGGCGGTGACCACCGACCTGCGGTTCTACACCAACGTCCTCAAGCTGGGCTCGCGCAACCCGCTGCTGCTGGCCAGGCAGGTCGGCTCGATCGCCAACATGTCGGGCAACCGCTTCGGCTTCGGCATCGGGATCGGCTGGGCGCCGGAGGAATTCGAATGGTGCGGGGTGCCGTATGCCCGGCGTGGCGCCAGGGTCGACGAGATGATCGAGGTCATCCGGCTGGTCCTGGACGGCGGCATGGTCGAGTTCCACGGCGAGTTCTTCGACTTCGACGAGTTGCAGATGAGTCCGGCGCCGAGCGAGCGGGTGCCGTTCTACATCGGCGGGCACACCGGTCCGGCGCTGCGCCGGGCCGCCCGCATCGGTGACGGCTGGACCTCGGCGATGATGAAGTTCGACGACCTGGTCGGCACCATCGGCACCCTGCGTGACCTGCGCGCCGAGTACGGCCGGTCCGAGGAACCCTTCGAGATCCAGTCGGTCTGCATCGACAAGTTCGGCCGCGACGGCTACCAGGACCTGGCCGACGCGGGCGTCACCGACAACATCGTGGTGCCCTGGCTGTCGGACGGCATCGGGTTCGACGGCGAGCTCGAGGCCAAGCAGGACTCGCTGCGCAAGTTCGCCGAGAAGTACATCGCCGATCCCATCGTCGCGAGGACCGCGGCATGAGTGAGAGTGTTGTCGATCGGTCCGCGCGTGCCGCCGGGCTGGCCTCCCAGGCCGCGGTACGGGCCAAGGACAAGGCAGCCTGGGTCGCCCTGTTCGCTGAGGACGGTATCGTCGAAGATCCCGTCGGCCCTTCGGGTTTCGACCCCGAGGGCGTCGGCCACCGCGGCCACGAGGCGATCGGCGCGTTCTGGGACAAGGCCATCGGGATGACCGACTCGATCGAGTTCCTCTTCGAGGACTCGTTCGCCTGCGGCGCCGAGATCGCCTTCACCGGCATGATCCGCACGACCATGGCGGGCCATGTGATCGACGCCGAGGGCGTGTTCACCTACAAGGTCGACGCCGAGGGCAAGATCGCCGCACTGCGCGCCTTCTGGGAGGTCGACCGGGCGATGGCGACCACCCGCAAGGTCTCCTGATACCCACTACGTCAAAACAGTTCCGCCCCGGTACCTTTCGGTACCGGGGCGGAACTTTTCGTACTGCTCAGTGGGCGACCGGGCAGCCCTTGGTCTTGTAGTCGACCGGGAGCTCCTTGATGCCGTTGAGCCAGCCCGAGTGCAGGCGCTTCGGCTTGCCGATCTTGGTGATGTCGGGCAGGTGGTCGGCGATCGCGTTGAAGATCAGGTCGATCTCGAGCCGGGCCAGGTTCGCGCCGACACAGAAGTGCGCGCCGGTGCCGCCGAAGGACAGGTGCTGGTTGTCCTTGCGCATGATGTCGAACTTCTCCGGGTTCTCGAAGACGTCCTCGTCGAAGTTGGCCGACCGGTACAGCATCACCAGACGCTGCCCCTTCTTGATCTGCACGCCGTTGAGCTCGGTGTCCTCGAGCGCGGTGCGCTGGAAGGAGGTGACCGGGGTGGCCCAGCGGATGATCTCGTCCACCGCGGTGGCGGGCCGCTCCTTCTTGAACAGCTCCCACTGGTCGGGGTTCTCCATGAACGCGATCATGCCGTGGCTGATGGCGTTGCGGGTGGTCTCGTTGCCCGCCACCGCGAGCACGATGACGAAGAAGCCGAACTCCTCCGCGGTGAGCGCCTCACCGTCGACATCGGCCTCGATCAGCGTGGTGACCAGGTCGTCCGCCGGGCAGGCCTTCCTGGCCTCGGCCATCTGGTAGGAGTAGCCGAGCAGCTCCATCGACGCCTGGACCGGGTCGACGTCCACGTTGTCGGGATCGTCGTAGCCGGTCATGTCGTTGGACCACTCGAAGACCTTCATCCGGTCCTCCTGCGGCACGCCGATCAGCTCGGCGATGGCCTGCAGCGGCAACTCGCAGGCGACCTGGGTGACGAAGTCGCCCGAGCCCGATTCGGCGGCGGCCTTCACGATCTTCTCGGCGCGCGCCGAGAGTTCGGCGCGCAGGCCGTTGACCGCGCGCGGGGTGAAGCCCTTGGCGATCAGCTTGCGGAGCTTGGTGTGCTCCGGCGCGTCCTTGTTGAGGATGACGAAGCGCTGCAGTTCGATCTGCTCGCGCTGGATGTCGTCGTTGAAACGCGGGATCGCGGTGTTCTCGTAGGTGGAGAAGACATCGCTGCGCCGGGAGACCTCTTTCACGTCGGCGTGCTTGCTCACCACCCAGAAGCCGTCGTCGTGGAACCCGCCGACATCGGGCGACTTGGGGTTCCACCAGATCGGGGCCGCCCGGCGCAGCTCGGCGAACTCCTCCGTCGGAACACGCTCGGCGTAGATAGCGGGATCGGTAACGTCGAACCCGTCCGGCAGGTTCGGCCGGCCCGTGGCGTGCCCGGGGCTGGCTTGTGCGGTGCTCGGATCTACCACCAGATGTCTCCTTCGACAAACTGAAACACGTTCTACAATCATTCAAGCACAGCGGCTGCCGTGACGAAAGAACCTCGCGGTTTTACCCTGGGCTAGAGATCAGAACTTGTTGCAGTTACGAGGGAGAATCAGATGGGAACACCCGTCATCGTCGAAGCCGTGCGGACCCCGATCGGCAAGCGGCGCGGGCAACTGTCGGGACTGCACGCCGCCGAACTGCTCGGCCTGGCCCAGCGCGGCCTGCTCGACCGGGCCGGGATCGACCCGGCGGACGTCGAACAGGTGATCGGCGGCTGCGTCACCCAGGCGGGCGAGCAGTCCAACAACGTCACCCGCGTCGCGTGGCTGCACGCGGGCCTGCCCTGGCAGACCGGCGCCACCACAATCGACGCCCAGTGCGGCTCGGCCCAGCAGGCCAACCACCTCATCGCCGGCCTCATCGCGACCGGCGCGATCGATGTCGGCATGGCCTGTGGCGTCGAGGCGATGAGCCGCGTGCCGCTCGGCGCGAATGTCGGTACCGAGGCGGGCCCGCGCAGGCCCGCGTCGTGGTCGATCGATTTGCCCGATCAATTCGGTGCCGCCGAACGAATTGCGCGCAGGCGCGGCATCACTCGTTCCGATATCGATGAATTCGGCCTGCGTTCACAACAATTGGCGGCGCAGGCATGGGCCGAGGGGCGTTTCGACCGCGAGGTTCTGCCGGTCTCGGCGCCGGTGCTCGACAGCGAGGGAAATGCGACCGGCGAGAAGCTCGAGGTGACCCGCGATCAGGGTCTGCGCGCCACCACGCTCGAAGGCCTGGCCGCGCTGAAGCCGGTGGTCGCCGACGGCATCCACACCGCGGGCACCTCCTCGCAGATCTCCGACGGTTCGGCCGCGGTGCTGCTCATGGACGAAACCGTCGCGCGCGACAAGGGTTTGCGGCCGCGGGCGCGCATCCGCACCCAGGTCCTCGTCGGCGCCGAGCCGGAGTTCCACCTCGACGGTCCGGTGCAGGCCTGCACCCGGCTGCTCGAGCGCTCCGGAATGAAGATTTCGGATATCGACCTTTTCGAGATCAATGAAGCATTCGCCTCGGTCGCACTTTCTTGGGCTGCTGTACACCAGCCGGACATGGACCGCGTAAATGTCAACGGCGGCGCGATCGCAATCGGGCATCCGGTCGGCTCCACCGGTTCTCGGCTCATCACCACCGCTTTGCACGAGCTCGAACGCACAGGCAAGGGCATGGCGATGGTGCTCATGTGCGCCGGTGGCGCACTCGCGACCGGAACGATCATCGAGCGCCTGTAGACTGGGCGACACTGAAACCGGGCGCCCAGGTTGAACATTCATCCCCGGGCGCCCGGAACGTGTCGTACGCCACACAATCCAGGGGACGCGGGGGAACATGAAACATCAGCTAACATTGAGCTACTATCGAGCTATGGTTGAAGAACCCCGCGACGGGCACGAACCCCGGCCCCCCTGCGCTCCACAAGAGTCGTTGGCGCGACCCGCAAACGCGACCGCCGCCGCCCCTGCACGCAGGTGAGCGTCGGAAACCGCAGAGAAATCCCGAATCAGGCGTAGGTTTTCAGTTACTGAGCCGCTAATATCAATGATACGTATCCGAGATAACGACTGTTAGTACAGTGAAGGGAATTGGGCGGCTCACAATGGCTGATTTCGCGGCGCGGCTGAACAAGCTGTTCGAAACCGTGCATCCCCCGGGGCGCAAGCCGCACACCAACGCAGAGGTTGCGGCTGCGCTGACTGCCTCCGGGCATCCGATCTCGAAGCCGTATCTCTCGCAGCTGCGGTCGGGACAACGAACCAACCCGTCCGACGAGACGGTGGCCGCCCTGGCGAAGTTCTTCAAGGTCAAGCCTGACTACTTCTTCAACGACATCTACGCGGCCAAGATCGATCACGACCTGGAGCTGCTCGCGCAGCTGCAGGGCTACGGGCTGCGTCGACTGTCCAGCAGGGCATTCGACCTCTCGGAAGAATCACAGAATCTGCTCACCTCGATGGCGGAGAAGTTGCGGGCCAGCGAAGGCTTGCCCGAAATTCCTCCGGACGGAACAGAATAGGAACACGAAGCAAGGCCGGATACGTGCACAGCGAACGGGCCTGAGCCGGTGGGAATCCACCTCTCAGGCCCGTTCGCTGTCTGGTGAGGTCAGGCGGCGGCGTTCTGGGGCGCGCCCTCGGTCGCCACGGCGGTCTGATACTTGCTCGCGATGGCCAGCACCCAGCCACGGGGGCTCACCCCGGGCGGCGGCGCGATCCAGCGAGCGTCGACGAACAAGTCCCCCAACGGATTTCGGGCCCACTCGGCCACCACGGCCGCGCGCTCCGGCACCGAGGCCGGCGGCTCACCGGCGGCCGGGATGACGATGCCGCTGCCGGAGAGCAGATACAGCGCGTCCATCACCTGGGCCACGTGGTCGGAGGCCTTCAGCTGCGTGGAGGTGGCGTTCTGCTCGGGCGCGACCACCTCGGGGAAGCGCCCGACCATCAGCTTGTGCAGCGGCCGGATCCGGCGCAGCAGCATCCTGGCCCGCCACCACAGCTCGATCACGATCGATACCGCGCCGAGCGCGATCAACAGGCTGGCGATCTCCCACGCCTGCCAGCCCCACAGCGGCTGACCCGGCGGCGTCGGCTCGGCGTCCTGGAGGGCGCGGCCCGCGTTGGCGACCGCGAGCACCGCGACCAGCGCCGTGCCCGCGGTGTAGATCGCGATGCCGCGGCCGAGCGTCGTCCAGTCCAGATTGCGCAGACCGGTGGTGACGATGAAGACCGCGCCGAGCGCGACGACGATCCAGCCGAAGGTGAACGACCAGGCCAGCGTGATGGCGATGGCGATGGCACCGATGCCGTACACGACCATGGCGATCTGGCGCAGATTGCGGCGCGAGACCACCGGCCACGCGGCGGAGGCCACCACCGAGGTGGCGGTGGTGAACAGGATCCAGGCCGAGTCGACGATGCCGGTGGACAACCACCCGCTGCGCACCCCGCCGGGGAGCAGATTGTCGATGGCCACCGCGATGTCGGGGATGGCGACGGTCGACGCGAGCGCCACGGCGGACACCGCGACGACGATCGCCACGCGGGCGGTCGTCGCCGGCTTGACCAGCACGCGGCCCACTCGCGCACCCGCGGCAACCCAGACCAGCAGGGCTGTCAACCAGAGTGTCATCCGAGTGCCTCATCGAATCGAAGGACCGAGACGCCTGCGCCCCGGTTGTTGAATACGCGCAGCCGGGTCATGAGCATGGCCGCGAAGGTCTCGGCCTCCCACTCCGCGAGGTCGTCGGCGCCGTCGTCGACGATCTGCGCGTGCGCGCGCTGACTGAGCATGTAGGCGATCAGGTCGTCGCTGACCTCGAGCGTGGTCTCCACCGCGGGAGCGCCCTCGTGGTCGAAGACGATGTGACCGAGTTCGTGCGCGAGGGTGTGGTCGCGGCTGGGCAGGGCGTCGGCGAGGACGATGATGTCGCGTTCGGGGTAGAAGCGACGCTGACCGCACACGCCGGGCCCCAATTGCGCACTGGTGATCTCGATTTCGCGCTGCCGCTCCTGCGAGATCGCCGCGACCACCTCGTCGAGGGTGGTCGCGTCGGAGTCGGCGGCCACCGCGCACACCGCGTCGACCGCGGCGGCGACGCGGCGGTAGGACCTCGAGGTGCTCTGGGTCTTGCTCTTACTCATCGAAGATCCCCTCACGACCTCGGTCCGAAGAATTCGGCACGCGCCGCGTTCACCCGTGCCTGGGCGGCTGCGGCACCTTGGAAACTCACTGCGCCCGAACCGGTTCCGGCCAGCGCGAGCGCGATCAGGCCGCCGATCACCGACAGCAGTTCCGGCTCGGGCAGGCCGCCGTTGTCACTGGTCGGCTTGACCTGGTGGTTCGGCGCGGCCGCCGGGGCGGGCGCGGCCGCCGCGGGCGGAGCCGCGGGTGCGGCGGCCGCGGGCGGCGCGGCGGCCGGAGCGGGCGCGGCCACAGCCACATTCGGTATCGAGGGCATCGACGGCGCGGCGGGCGACGGCGGAATCGCGATCGACGGCAGCGCGGGCACCGCGGGCGGAGTCGGCACCTGCAGGAGCAGCAGGAGCAACAGCGGCGAGGCCGAGCCCACCGCGGCGGAACCGACGGCAGCCGAACCGACCGCAGCCGAACCCACTGCGGCGGAACCGGTTCCGGCCAGGGCGGAGCCGAGGCCGAGGAGCGCCGAGCCGGTGCCGACGCCGGCCGAACCGACGGCAGCGGAGCCGGTGCCGAGCAGGGCGGCCCCGGCGGCGGAGCCGGTACCGAGGACAGCGGCGCCCGCGGCCGAACCGGTCCCGAGGACAGCGGCACCTGCCGCGGAACCGGTCCCGAGGACAGCGGCACCTGCCGCGGAACCGGTCGCCAGCACGCCGGCCGCACCGGCGGAACCCGTGCCGAGGACAGCGGCGACCCCGGCCGAGCCGGTTCCGAGGATGGCGCCGACGCCGGCCGAACCGGAGCCGAGCAGCAGGCCGAGGCCCGCCGAGCCGGTCCCGAGGACAGCGGAGCCCGCGGCGGAGCCCGCGCCCGCGGCGGCCGAACCGGCGGCCGCGGAGCCGGAGCCCGCGACCTCCTTCTTGGGGATCTGCTGGTTGGACTGGCCGGGGATCGTCAGCGGCTGCCACTCGTCGGCGTCGGCGACCTCGCCGCCGGTCTGTGGCGCGGGGGCCGGTTCGGTGGTCTCCGGAGCGTTGTCGGCCTGGCCACCCGCGGAACCGCTGGGCAGGCGCAGTTCGCCGGGCTTCACCGGGTCCTGGCCGTTGCCGCCGCCCTGACCGTTGCCGCCGCTGTTGTCGCCACCGAGCCCACTGCTGCCACTTCCCGGCGCCTGCGCGGCGGGAGTCGGCGGCTTTTCCGGCGCCGCGAGGGCGACAGCCGGCCCGAGTAGAGCGGAACCGGCCAGCACGCTCGCAGCGGCAAGTACGCGCAAGATGCGACCAACGGCCATGCGCTTGTCATCCCCTTAGTCATTCAGCGCAGCATTACCCCCGGTCGCGACACATTCCGGGATCGACGAACAGTAGCCCATAGTAAACCCACGGCCTCGATGCCGCAGAAGCGATCAGGAAGCGTCCAGCCCCCTGAACGCCGTTGACATGACAAAAGCGCAGGCCGAGGAGCTTCCCCCGGCCTGCGCTCAACAGGTTTGCTATGCGCCGTACACCGGCTCCGGCGGGGTGCTCTTCTCGATCAGCTCGGCCACCACGGGCCCCAGCTCGGCCGGGTTCCACCTGGCGCCGCGATCGACCGGTGCACCGTGACGCCAGCCCTGCGCGAGGCCGATCTTGCCGCCCTCGACCTCGAACATCCGGCCGGTCACGCCCGCCGACTGGGTGCTGCCGAGCCAGACAACGATCGGGGAGATGTTCTCCGGCGCCATGGCGTCGAAGCCGGACTCGGGCGCGGCCATGGTGTCGGCGAACACGGTCTCGGTCATCCTGGTGCGGGCCGCGGGGGCGATCGCGTTGACGGTCACGCCGTAGCGGCCGAACTCGGCGGCGGCGGTGAGAGTGAGCCCGGCGATGCCGGCCTTGGCCGCGCCGTAGTTGCCCTGGCCGACGCTGCCCTGCAGACCGGCGCCGGAGCTGGTGTTGATCACGCGGGCATCCACCGGACGCCCCGCCTTCGCCTCGCCGCGCCAGTACTCGGCCGCGTGCCGCATGGTGGCGAAGTGGCCCTTGAGGTGCACGCGGACCACCGCGTCCCACTCGTCCTCGCCCAGGTTGACCAGCATGCGGTCGCGCACGAAGCCGGCGTTGTTCACCAGCACGTCGAGCCCGCCGAAGGTGTCGACGGCCTGCCGGATCAGGCGGCGGGCGCCCTCCCAGTCCGCGACGTCGTCGTAGTTGGCCACGGCCTCGCCGCCTGCGGCGACGATCTCGTCGACCACCTGCTGCGCCGGGGTCTCGGTGGTCGCGGCGCCGTCGAGCGCGGTGCCGACATCGTTGACCACCACGCGCGCGCCCGCCGCGGCGAAGGCGAGGGCGTGCGCACGGCCGATCCCCCGGCCTGCGCCGGTGACGATGACGGTGCGGCCTGCGCAGATCAACTGCTGGTCGTCCATGGGGTAGCTCCTGTGTCTATCGGGTCGGTCTAGTGGTTGGTGTTGGCGGCATCCAGGAAGGCGGGGCGTTCGCCGCCGCCGTGGACGAGCAGGGTGGCGCCGCTGATGTGCGCGGCGAGGGGCGAGGCGAGGAACAGCGCGGCGCTGCCCACGTCGGCGGGGCTGGCCAGGCGACCGAGGGGGACCGTCGCCGCCACCGCGGCCACGCCGTCGGCGTCGCCGTAGTGCAGATGGCTGAGCTCGGTCTCGACCGGGCCGACGACCACGGAGTTCAGCCGCACCTTGGGCGCCCACTCCACCGCGAGCGAGCCGGCCAGGTTGTCCAGACCCGCCTTGGCCGCGCCGTAGGCGGCCGTCCCCGGCGAGGGCCGGTGCCCGCTCACGCTGGTGATCATCACGATCGAGCCGCCCGAGTCCTGCTTCTGCATCACCGCGTTGGCCTGCTGCGAGATCAGCAACGGCGCGAGCAGGTTCAGCTCCACGATCTTCTGATGGAACTTCGGGCTGGCCGCGTCGGCCATGGCGAAGGGCGCGCCGCCCGCGTTGTTCACCACGTGATCGATCCGGCCGTGCTCGTCGAGGATCCGCTCGAACAGCGCCGCGACGGCGTCGGGGTCGCGCACGTCGCAGGTGAAGTGCTCGGTGGCGCGATCACCCACCGTGATCGGCTCGTCGGCCGGGCGACGGGCACAGGTCAGCACGGTCGCGCCCGCGGCGAGGAAGGCCCGGCTGATGCCGGCGCCGACACCGCGGACGCCGCCGGTCACCAGAACGATCTGCGCGGAAAGGTCGATTTCTACAGCCACCGTGCTAACCTACCAAGCAATTGCTTGCTTTGTCTCGGGTATGCCGAGGCGCGCACGATGGGACTTGCGATGGGGATTAACCGTCACACCGAAACCGAGGGCGTCGAAGTCGTCACCGTCGACTACCCGCCGGTCAACGCACTGCCGTCGGACGGCTGGTTCGCGCTGGCCGACGCGGTCAGGGACGCGGGACGTGATCCGGGCACCCGGGTGGTGGTGCTGCGGGCCGAAGGACGCGGCTTCAACGCCGGCGTCGACATCAAGGAGATGAACGCCGACAGCGGGCACACCGCGCTGATCCGCGCCAACCACGGCTGCTTCGAGGCGTTCGCCGCCGTCTACGACTGCCAGGTGCCGGTCGTCACCGCCGTCAACGGGTTCTGCCTGGGTGGCGGCATCGGCCTGGTCGGCAACTCCGATGTCATCGTCGCCTCCGACGACGCCACCTTCGGCCTGCCCGAGGTGGACCGTGGCGCGCTCGGCGCGGCCACCCACCTGGCCCGCCTGGTCCCCCAGCACCTGATGCGGACCATGTTCTACACCGCGGGCAAGCTCACCGCCCAGCAGCTGCACCACTACGGCTCGGTCTACAAGGTGGTGCCGCGCGCCGAGCTCGACGCCGCCGCGATGGAGGTCGCCAAGAACATCGCGAACAAGGACGGCCGCGTGATCCGGGCCGCCAAGCGCGCGCTCAACGGCATCGACGTGCAGGACGTGCACCGCTCCTACCGCTACGAACAGGGCTTCACCATGGAGCTCAACCTCGCAGGCGTGGCCGACGAGATCAGGGCGCGTTTCGACGACGATCTCGCCGCGCAGAAGAAGGAGAACTAGAAAGCCATGCGCGACAAGCGAATGACGCTCGACGAGATCGTCGGCGAACTGCGCAGCGGAATGACGATCGGCCTCGGCGGCTGGGGCTCCCGGCGCAAGCCGATGGCGCTGGTGCGGGCGCTGCTGCGCTCCGATGTCACGGATCTGACCGTGGTCACCTACGGCGGTCCCGATCTGGGCCTGCTGTGCTCGGCGGGCAAGGTGCGCAAGGCCTACTACGGCTTCGTGTCGCTGGACTCGGCCCCCTTCTACGACCCGTGGTTCGCCAAGGCGCGCACCGAGGGCGCCATCACCGTGCGCGAGATGGACGAGGGCATGGTCAAGTGCGGGCTGCAGGCCGCCGCCGCGCGCCTGCCGTTCCTGCCGATCCGCGCCGGGCTCGGCTCGGCGGTGCTCGACTTCTGGGAAGGCGAGCTGAAGACGGTCGCCTCGCCCTATCCCACCGACGGCAAGACCGAGACGCTCGTGGCGATGCCCGCGCTGAACCTCGACGCCGCGTTCGTGCACCTGGACCTGGCCGACAAGCACGGCAACGCCGCTTACACCGGCGTCGACCCGTACTTCGACGACCTGTACTGCCTGGCGGCCGAGCGCCGCTACGTCTCCGCGGATCGCCTGGTCGAGACCGAGGAACTGGTGAAAGCCGTTCCGCAGCAGTCGATCATCCTCAATCGGATGCTCGTCGACGGTGTCGTCGAGGCTCCGGGTGGGGCGCACTTCACCTTCTCCGGCAGCTACGGCCGCGACGAGAAGTTCCAGAAGCACTACGTGGAGGCCGCGAAGACGCCGGAGGCGTGGGCCGCGTTCACGGCGCGGTATCTGGACGTGTCCGAGGGCGAATACCAGGCCGCCGTCACCGCTTTCGCCGAGGAGCAGAAGCAATGAACATTACTCGCGCTGAGGTTTGTGTCGTCGCGGCCGCGGAGATCTTCCGCGGTGCGGGCGAGATCATGGCGAGCCCGATGTCGACGGTCACCACCATCGGCGCCCGGCTGGCCCGGCTCACCTTCGAACCCGACCTGCTGCTGTCCGACGGCGAGGCCCTGTTCTTCGCCGAGGTCCCGGCCATCGGCGCGAAGGCGCCGGTCGAGGGCTGGATTCCGTTCTCGAAGGTGTTCGACGTGGTCGCCTCCGGGCGCAGGCACGTGGTGATGGGCGCCAACCAGCTCGACCGGTTCGGCAACCAGAACCTGTCGGCCTTCGGTCCGCTGCAGCAGCCGACCCGGCAGATGTTCGGCGTGCGCGGCGCGCCCGGCAACACCATCAACCACGCGACCAGCTACTTCGTACCCCGGCACAACAAGCGCGTGTTCGTCGACCAGGTCGACATCATCTCCGGAATCGGTTACGACCGTGTCGATCCCGAGAACCCGGCCTACCGCTTCCACCACCTGCACCGCGTGGTGACCAACCTGGGCGTGTTCGATTTCAACGGCCCCGATCACACCCTGCGCGCGCTGTCGCTGCACCCGGGCGTGAGCGCCGACGAGGTCGCCGAGAACACCTCCTTCGAGGTCGCCGAGCTGGGCACCGCGGGCGAGACCAGGCTGCCCACCGAGGAAGAGCTGCGGATCATCCGTACCGTGCTCGACCCCAAGGGTTTCCGGGAGAAGGAAGTGGTGGCGGCGTGAGCGGGCTGCTGCGGACTCCGCTGACCGAGCTGGTCGGCATCGAGCATCCGGTCGTGCAGACCGGCATGGGCTGGGTCGCAGGCCCGCGCCTGGTCGCGGCCACCGCCAACGCGGGCGGACTGGGCATCCTCGCCTCGGCCACGATGACCTTCGAAGAGCTCGAGGCGGCGGTCGCCAAGACCAAGTCGCTCACCGACAAGCCGTTCGGCGTGAACATCCGCGCCGACGCGACCGATGCCACCGAGCGCATCGATCTGCTCATCCGGGAGCAGGTCAAGGTCGCCTCCTTCGCGCTCGCGCCGAAGAAGGACCTGATCGCCAAGCTCAAGGACGCGGGCGTGGTGGTGGTTCCGTCGATCGGCGCGGCCAAGCACGCGGTGAAGGTGGCGTCCTGGGGCGCCGACGCGGTGATCGTGCAGGGCGGCGAGGGCGGTGGTCACACCGGCCCGGTCGCCACGACCCTGCTGCTGCCGTCGGTGCTCGACGCGGTCGACATCCCCGTGGTCGCCGCGGGCGGCTTCTTCGACGGCCGCGGCCTGGCCGCCGCGCTGTCCTACGGCGCGGCCGGTGTCGCGATGGGCACCCGCTTCCTGCTCACCCAGGAGAGCACCGTGCCCGAGGCCGTCAAGCAGGAGTACCTGGCGCGCGGCCTGCAGGACACGGTGGTGTCGGTGAAGGTCGACGGCATGCCGCACCGGATGCTGAACACCGAACTGGTCGAGCGGCTGGAGCATTCCGGCGGCTGGCGCGGTCTGTCGGCGGCGGTCGGCAACGCCGCCAAGTTCAAGTCGATGACCGGCATGAAGTGGTCGACGCTGATGCGCGACGGCCTGGCCATGCGCAAGACCAAGGACCTCAGCTGGTCGCAGGTCGTGATGGCGGCGAACTCGGCCATGCTCACCAAGGCCGGGCTGGTCGAGGGCCGCACCGACGCGGGCGTGCTGCCCGCCGGGCAGGTCACCGGCATCATCGACAGCCTGCCTACCGTGGCCGAGCTGATCGAGCAGATCGTCACCGACGCCGTCGCCAGGATCGACGCGGTCGCGGCGCTGCGCGGCGAACCCGCCACCGAGTCCCGCTGATCGCGGGCACGAAGACCCGCCCCGTCTGACGGCCCAGAGCCAACCGTCAGTCGAACCGGGGCGAACCGGACACCGGACCAGGCGCCACCCACAAGGTGCGCGACTGGTCCGGTGTTCTTTCTCAGGACGCGACCGGCCGCGGGCGTACCTCGACGCGGTTGTCGTGGAACACCGCGCCGCCCGCGTAGTCGGCGTCGCGTTCGGCGATCGTCGCGTTGACCGTGGCGCCGTTGGTGAACTTGGCCCAGCGGCCCTTGGTCGTGGCCGCGACGCCGGGGCGGACCCGGTCGGACAGCTCGGCCACGGCCTCGAACTCGCCGCGTGAGTTCGACACCAGCACCGGGGTGCCGTCGGCGATGCCGCGGGCGCCCGCGTCGTCCGGGTGCAGCGTGATCGTGGATTCGCCCGCGCGACGGCGCAATTCGGGGTTGGCGCCGAAGGTGGTGTTCAGGAAGTAGTGCGAGGCGGCCGAGATCAGCACGAGTCCGTCGCCGGGATCGGCGGGCGGGGTGTACGCCGGGAACGGGTCGTGGCCCGCGAGTTCGGCCCGGGCGGAGACGAACTGGAGCTTGCCGGCAGGCACCGGACCGGCCTGGATCTTGAGGAAACCGTCGGCGCGCAGGCGATCGAGGTCATAGCCCTTCAGCAGTTGCTTCGCCAACTCCTCGTCGGAATCGTAGAGGGCCGGTTCGGTGTGGCCCAGCCTGCGCGCGAGTCTGCGGAAGGTCTCGGTGGTGGACAGGCATTCACCCGGCGGTTCCACAGCGGGTTCGTTCCAGACCAGGTAGAGGTGCCCGTATCCGGCGATCACGTCGAGGTGTTCGGGCTGCATGGTGGCGGGCAGGACGATGTCGGCGTAGTCGACGGTGTCGGTGGCGAAGTGCTCGAGCACCACCGTGAACAGGTCCTCGCGGGAGAGGCCCTCGATCACCCTGCGCTGATCGGGATTCGAGCCGACCGGATTGGCCGCGATCACGAACAGCGCCTTGACCGGCGGATCGTCGGTCTCGAGCAGGGCCTCCCCGAGCCGGGTCATCGACAGGGTGCGCACCGGGTGCGGCAGCAGATCGTCGCGGATCAGCGCTGCGTCGTCGAGGCGGAAGTGTCCGCTGGTCGAATAGTGCAGTCCCCCACCGCGAATCCCCCAGTCGCCGGTGACGCCGGGCAGGCAGGCCAGCACCCGCAGCGCCATGCCGCCGCCCGCGTGGCGCTGCATGCCCTGGGAGGCGCGAATGGCGGTCGGCCTGGTGCGCGCGATGCGTTCGCCGAGCGCGACGATCTGTTCCCGCGGCACACCGGTGATCTCCGCGGTGCGCTCGGGGGTGAATTCGGCGATGCGGTCCCGGAATTCGGACCAGCCCTCGGTGTGCTCGGCGATGAACTCGTCGTCCTGCGCGCCGAGCGCGACGATCACGTGCAGCAGGCCGAAGGCGAGCGCGGCGTCGGTGCCGGGCAGCGGCGCGAGGTGCTCGTCGCAGCGTTCGGCGGTCTTGGTGCGGACCGGATCGATCGACACCAGGTAGGCGCCGCTGTCCTGCACGAACTTCCACACATGGTGGCCCGAGGTGAGCGGATTGGTGCCCCACAGCAGGATCAGTTTCGCGTGCGCGAGGTCCTCGGGGTCCATCCCACCGGAGGTGCCGAGGGTGTAGCGCAGACCGGCGCTGCCCGCGACCGAGCAGATCGTGGGCCGGTGATGGGAGGCGCCGAGCACGTTGAACAGGCGGCGGCCCGGATATCCCTCCATGCCCTGGATGTAGCCCAGGCTGCCGGTGCCGTGGAACGGCCAGATCGCCTCGGCGCCGAATTCGTCGATGACGCCGGTGAGCCGGTCGGCGATCTCGTCGAGCGCCTGGTCCCAGCTGATCCGCTCGAATCGGCCCGACCCCTTCGGCCCGACCCGGCGCAGCGGATAACGCAGCCGGCCCGGGGCGCCGACCTGCTCCAGGTAGCGGTTCACCTTCACGCACAGCGCGCCGCGCGTGACCGGATGATCCTTGTTCCCCCGCAGGCCGGTGGCGACGCCGTCCTCGACGGACACCACCCACGAGCACGCGTCGGGGCAGTCGAGTGGGCACGCTCCGAGCACCTTCACCCGACCCATCGTAAGCGGGCCCACCGACATCCCGCCCACCACGCTCGGCCGTAACATTGCTCGCCGGAAATGTGATGTAAGTCACGTAAGAGTGGTTTCGCGGACGCGTGGCACCACAAGGTATCGATTTGCGCGGAGGCCCCTGCCGCAGGTCGGGGCATCGTGCCCCCACGCTTGGTGGGAGGTAGGAGATGATCGGCAAGAAATTGATGGTGAGCGCGTCGGCGGCAATGCTGCTCGGCGCGGGGGTGGTGATGGGCGCATCGCCCGCCCAGGCGCAATGGCAGCCGGGATGCTCGGCACATCCGGTCAACAACAGCGCGGCGTACTCGCAGTGCTATTGGCCGGTTCGGCATCAGGTGCGCATCGAGTGCAGGCACTGGTGGGGCTGGTTCGGCAGCAGCTGGGCCACCTACGAGCGCCGCGGCAACATGGCGTGGAACGGGCAGCAGTCCTGGGCCCACTGTGACACGCCTGGCACGCTCCAGCGCTGGGATGTCGTGACGTATTGGTGGTGAACGAGAAACGGGTCGGCCGAAAGGGGCCGACCCGTAACCCTCATTCGGTCTCGATGACCGGGTTGAGGATCCCGCACACCTTCCACCCGCCGTCTTCCTCGACCAGTTTGTAGGTCGCGGTCGTGGTGGTCTTCTGGCCCATGATCTCCATGGACATCGCCGTGGTGAAGGTCCCGGAATCGCTGCCGGACGGGACGTCAACGCTCTTCAGAGTGGTCGTCGTCTTGGGCAGTCCGCTGCCGGACGGCGCCCCCGTCGGCGTCGACTTGTTCTTGTACTTCGCGATCTCGTCCCGGTCCGAGGCACACACCAGATCCTCGAGGTCGCCTTTCTGGTCGACCCACGCCTGGGCCGCCTCGCGCGGGGTGTCGTAGCCCCCGCCGCCGATCCCACCGCCGCCGCCGGCGAAGAGGAACCAGCCGCCGACCGCGAGGGCGATCAGGACGACCGCGCCGCCGACGAAGAGAGCGACCTTGCCGCCGCTACCGCCGGACGGGCGGGTCGGCTGACCGTACCCACCCTGAGCTCCGTATTGCGGGTACGGCTGACCCGGCATCGGCCCACCCTGCGGATAGGGCTGTCCGGGCATCGGCTGGTACGGCTGCTGCGGATACGGCTGACCCTGCGGGTACTGCCCCGGATACGGCTGCCCGGGCGGCATCGGCTGACCCGGCCGACCGTGATACGGGTTGGGCGGTTGTGGGTGACCCATTCGGAATTCCTGCTCCTGCTCTCACGAGTGACACCCAGATCCGGCACCACTTCAGCTCATGGCTTACCCACTGCGCCAACGTGTTATCGCGGCAGCCCAGGGATGAGCAACGTTCCAGTGTCGGCGACCGATCACTCGCCCGCAACCGCGGACACCGCCGTAGAACGCACTACGGCCCGGTGCCGGAAACTCCAGCACCGGGCCGTGGTCGGCTCCGCGGTGAATTACTCTGCGGCGCCGAGGCGTTCGATGATGGTGACATTCGCCGTGCCGCCACCCTCGCAGATGGTGAGCAGACCGTAGCGACCGTTCACCCGCTCCAGCTCGTTGAGCAGGGTCGCGAACAGCTTGGCGCCGGTCGCGCCGAGCGGATGGCCGAGCGCGATCGCGCCACCGTTGACGTTGACCTTCGCCGGATCGGCGCCGATCTCCTTGATCCAGGCCAGCACCACGGGTGCGAAGGCCTCGTTGATCTCGATGACGTCGATGTCGTCGATGGTGAGACCGGTCTTCTCCAGCGCCCACTGGGTCGCCGGGATCGGCGCGCTCAGCATGAAGATCGGGTCGGCGCCGCGCGCGCTGACGTGATGGATGCGGGCCCGCGGGGTGAGCCCGTATTCCTTGACGGCCCATTCCGAGGCGAGCAGCGTCGCGCTCGCGCCGTCGGAGATCTGGCTGGCCACTGCGGCCGTGAGCGGGCTGCCCTCACCGAGCGGCTGCAGGCTCGCCATCTTCTCCAGGCTGGTCTCGCGCGGACCCTGGTCGACGGTGAAGTCGCCGACGGGCACGATCTCGTTGTCGAAGCGGCCCGCGGCGATGGCGGCGCGGGCGCGCTCGTGGCTGCGCAGCGCCCACTGCTCCATGTCCTCGCGGGTGATGCCCCACTTCTCGGCGATCAGCTCGGCGCCGCGGAACTGCGAGACCTCACCGGTGCCGTAGCGCTCGTCCCAGCCGGTCGCGCCGACGAACGGCGACTCGAAGCCGTACTCCTTGCCCGCGAGCATGGCGGCCGAGATGGGGATGGCGCTCATGTTCTGCACGCCACCGGCCACGATCACCTCGGCGGTGCCGCTCATGATGGCCTGCGCGCCGAAGTTGATGGCCTGCTGGCTGGAACCGCACTGCCGGTCGACGGTGACGCCGGGCACCGACTCGGGGTAGCCGGCCGTCAGCCACATGGTGCGGCCGATGTTGCCCGCCTGCGGGCCGATGTTATCGACGCAGCCGACGATCACGTCGTCGACGACGGCGGGATCGATGCCGGTGCGCTCGATCAGTCCGCGCACGGCGGCGGCGCCGAGGTCGGCCGGGTGCACACCGGCCAGCGCGCCACCGCGCTTGCCGACCGCGGTGCGGACCGCGTCGACTACATAGGCTTCCCGCAGGGGGGTGTACGGGCGGCGCTCGGTCATGGGAACTCCTACTTCGCTGTGCTCACGGGCACGGTGAGCCCGTCGAGCACGATGGTCAGATATTGCTGGGCAAGGCTTTTCACGGCGATGGTGCCGCCGGGGGTGTACCAGCGCACCGCGACCCACACGGTGTCGCGCAGGAAGCGGAACGCCAGTTCCACGTCGAGTTCGGGCCGGAAGCTGCCGTCGGCGACGCCGGCGGTGAGCACCCGGTGCCAGAGGTCACGGAACTCGGTGTTGAAGTCGCGGATGTAGCCGAATCGTTCGACGTCGCGCAGGTTCTTGGCCTCGGCCTGGTAGATGGCGACGGCGGCGTGGTGCCGGTCGAAGGACTCGTAGGAGGCGAGCACCAGCGCCTCCAAAGTCTCGCGCGAGCTCAGGCCCGCAGCCGCGATCTCGCGGTAACGGCCGAACAGGTCGTCGAGGAAGCCGCGCAGGATCTCGTCGACCATCGACTCCTTGGAGTCGAAATGGTGATAGAGGCTGCCCGAGAGGATCCCCGCCGAGTCGGCGATGTCGCGCACGGTGGTGGCACGCAGGCCACGCTCGGCGAACAGGTCGGCGGCCAGGCCGAGCAGTTCCTCGCGGCGGGTGCGTTTCACGGTGTCGGGTGCGGTCACGGTGTCATTCCTCCATACTCGGGCGCCCGCTCATCATGCGCGTTGACTGCTCACCGAGACCACCTCGCCGGTCAGGTACGAGGTGTAGTCGCTGGCCAGCATGGCGATGGTCGCGGCGACCTCCCACGGCTCGGCCGCCCGGCCGAAGGCCTCGCGCTCGCTGAGCGCGTCGAGCAGCTCGGTCGAGCTCACCTTGTCCAGGAACGGATGCCTGGCGATGCTCGGCGCGACGGCGTTGATCCGCACTCCGAACTCCGCGGCCTCGACCGCGCTGCACCTGGTCAGCGCCATCACGCCCGCCTTGGCGGCGGCGTAGTGCGCCTGGCCGTGCTGCGCGCGCCAGCCGAGCACGCTGGCGTTGTTGACGATCACGCCGCCGTGGCCCGCCGAGCGGAAGTAGCCGAGTGCGGCCCTGGTGCAGCGGAAGGTGCCGGTCAGGGTGATGTCGAGCACCTGGTCCCACTGCTCGTCGGTCATGTCGACCACCGGGGTCTCGCCGCCGAGACCGGCGTTGTTGACCATGATGTCGATCCGGCCCAGCTCGGCGGCCGACGCGGTGAGCAGCTCGTTCACCTGCGCGGTGTCACGCACGTCGCAGACGACCGCGCCGACCTTGCGCTCGGGGAACTCCTTGGCCAGCAGCTCGGCGGTCTCGGTGAGTCTGCGCTCGTGCCAGTCGGAGACGACGATGTCGGCGCCCTCCTCCAGCAGCCTGCGCGCGGTGGACGAGCCGATGCCGGTGCCCGCGGCGGCGGTGATGACGGCCTTGCGGCCGGTCAGCAGGCCGTGGCCGGGGATGGACGGGGGCGGGACAGACAGTGGGCCGGTCACGGGCGAGCCTCTCGCGGCAGGCCGAGCACACGCTCGGCGATGATGTTGCGCTGCACTTCGTTCGAACCTCCGTAGATCGTGTCGGCGCGGCTGAACAGGTACAGCCGCTGCCATGCGGTCATGTCGTCGGGCCCGAGGACCAGCCCGGCGGCGCCCTGCACCGCCATGGCCAGTTCGCCGAGTCCGCGATGCCAGTTGCCCCACAACAGCTTCGACACCGAGGCGCCGCCCGCGTCGTGGGTGTCCTCGCTCATGGTGCGCAGCGCGTGCGCGCGCAGCACCCGCAGGCCGACCCAGGCGCTGTCGATGCGGTCGGCGATCAGCGGGTCGTCCGCCGCGCCGGTGCGCCGGGCCAGTGCCTCGATGTCGGCGAGCTCGCGGGCGAAGCGGATCTGCTGGCCGAGCGTGGAGATGCCGCGCTCGAAGGTCAGGGTGCCCATGGCGACGCGCCAGCCGTCGCCCGGCTCGCCGACGACCAGGCCGGCCTCGGTGACGGCGTCGTCGAAGAACACCTCGTTGAATTCGGAGGTGCCGGTGAGCTGTTCGATCGGCCGTACCTCAATGCCCGGCTGGTTCATCGGAACCAGCAGGTAGGACAGGCCCTTGTGCCTGCTGGAGCCCTTCTCGGTGCGCGCGATGACGAAGCACCAGTCGGCGACGTGGGCGAGCGAGGTCCAGATCTTCTGGCCGTTGATCACCCACTTGTCGCCGTCCAGGCGCGCCGTGGTGCTCACCGCGGCGAGGTCGGAGCCGGCGCCCGGCTCGGAGTAGCCCTGGCACCACAGCTCGCCGACCGAGCGCACGCCGGGCAGGAAGCGCCGCTTCTGCTCCTCGGTGCCGAAGGCGAGCAGGGTCGGGCCGAGCAGTTCCTCGCCCACATGGGAGACCCGCGCGGGCGCGTCGGCCTTGGCGTACTCCTCGTGGAAGATGACCTGCTGGCGCACGCTGGCGCCGCGGCCGCCGTATTCGACCGGCCAGCCGAGGCAGGTCCAGCCCGCCGCGGCGAGGTGCCGGTCCCAGGCCAGCCGCTCCTCGAAGAACTCGTGCTCGCGCCCGGGGCCACCGGTGCCACGCAGGTCACGGAACTCTCCGGACAGGTTTTCGGCCAGCCAGTCGCGTATTTCCGCGCAAAACTCCGCGTCGGAGGTCGCGGTATCGGAATCTGAGGTCTGGATCACGCCCACGTCGGTAGGATAACCTACCAAGCACTTGCTTTGTTAGCCGATTGGTGAGGACCCCGTGACACCCCCTGCACAGACCACCCCGCAGGCACTGCGTGACGTCGCCGCGGCGTACCAGGACGAACCGGCCCTGATCGACGGCGCGACCCGCCTGACCTGGGGCCAACTGCTCGACCAGGTCCGGATCGCGGCGCGCGCGCTGATCGCCCGTGGCGTCGATTCCGGCGACCGGGTCGCCATGTGGGCGCCCAACACCCATCACTGGGTCGTCGCCGCCCTGGCCGCGCATTCCGTCGGCGCCGCGCTCGTGCCGCTCAACACCCGCTACATGGCGGCCGAGGCGGCCGACGTGCTGCGCCGGGTCGACGCGAAGGCACTGTTCGTCGCGGGCTCGTTCCTCGGCAGGGACCGGGCCGCCGAACTGCTCGCCGAGGCGCCGGACCTGGCCATCGACACGGTCGTGGTGATCCCGGTCGAGGACGACGCCGCGCACGCCTCGACGCTCACCTGGTCGGCGCTGCTCGAACTCGCCGAGACGGTGTCGGCAGAGACCGGCGAGGCGCGCGCCGCCGCCGTCTCCCCCGACGACATCTCCGACATCCTGTTCACCTCCGGCACCACCGGCCGCAGCAAGGGCACGCTCGTCGCGCACCGGCAGGCGCTCGGTGTGGTGCGCGGCTGGGTCGAGTGCTCGACGCTGCGCGCGGGCGACAAGTACCTGATGATCCCGCCGTTCTTCCACAACTTCGGTTACAAGGCGGGCATTCTCGCGTGCCTGGTCACCGGCGCGACGATCGTGCCGCAGGCCACCTTCGACGTGCCCGCCACCCTGGCGATGATCGAGTCCGAGCGGATCACCGTGCTCACCGGTCCGCCGACGATCTACCAGACCATCCTCGAGCACCCCCAGCGCGGCGACCACGACCTGAGCTCGCTGCGCGTCGCGGTGACCGGCGCCGCGACCGTGCCGGTGGTACTGATCGAGCGGATGCGCGACGACCTCGAGTTCGAGGTGGTCATCACCGCCTACGGCCTGTCCGAGTCGGCCGGTTT
This sequence comes from Nocardia neocaledoniensis, assembly GCF_003182135.1. GTDB lineage: Bacteria > Actinomycetota > Actinomycetes > Mycobacteriales > Mycobacteriaceae > Nocardia > Nocardia neocaledoniensis. The sequence goes on from NZ_QGTL01000003.1 coordinate 795,265, forward strand.
CGGCACCATGTGCAGGCCCGAGGACGACGCGGCCACCATCGCCAACACCTGCGGCGGCCCCATCGCCGGCTTCGAACTGCGCCTGTCCGAGGCGGGCGAGGTGCTGCTGCGCGGCCCGAACGTGATGCTCGGCTACCTCGACGATCCCGAGGCCACCGCCGAGGCCATCGACGCCGACGGCTGGCTGCACACCGGCGACATCGGCATCGTCGACGAGCGCGGCTATCTCAAGATCACCGACCGGCTCAAGGACATGTACATCACCGGCGGATTCAACGTGTACCCCGCCGAGATCGAACAGACCCTGGCCCGGCTCGACGGCGTCGCCGAGTCGGCCGTCATCGGCGTGCCCGACGAGCGGATGGGCGAGGTCGGCAAGGCCGTCGTCGTCCGCAAGGCCGGCTCGACGCTGACCGCCGAGGAGGTGCTCGCCTTCGCGGCGAGCAAGCTGGCCAATTTCAAGGTGCCCCGGCTCGTGGAGTTCCGCGACCAACTGCCCTACAGCGCGGCAGGCAAGGTGCTCAAGCGCGAGCTACGTGAGGAGAAGTCGTGAGTCCGGAAACCGAGACCGAGGTCGTCACCTACGAGGTGCGCGGCGCGGTCGCCGTCGTCACCATGAACCGGCCCGAGTTCCGCAACGCGCAGAACTCCAAGATGACCTACGCCCTCGACGCCGCCTTCCAGCGCGCCGTCGAGGACCCCGAGGTCAAGGTGATCGTGCTGGCGGGCAACGGGAAACACTTCAGCGCGGGGCACGACATCGGCACGCCGGGGCGCGACCACGACGTGCACTACGACAACAAGGCCGTCCTGTGGTGGGACCACCTCGACCGCCCCGGCGGCGATCAGCGCTTCGCGCGCGAGTCCGAGGTGTACCTGGGCATGTGCCGTCGCTGGCGCGAGATCCCCAAGCCGATGGTGGCGATGGTGCAGGGCGCCTGCATCGCGGGCGGGCTGATGCTGGCCTGGGTGTGCGATCTGATCGTCTGCTCCGACGACGCGTTCTTCTCCGATCCCGTTGTCCGGATGGGCATCCCGGGCGTGGAGTACTTCGCCCACCCGTGGGTGATGGGGCCGCGCGCGGCCAAGGAGTTCCTCTTCACCGGTGACCGGTTCGACGCCGCCCAGGCCAAGGAGTGGGGCATGGTCAACCGGGTCGTGCCGCGTGCGGAACTGGAGACCGAGACGATGGCGCTGGCCGAGAAGATCTCGGCCATGCCGCAATTCGGCCTCGCGCTCACCAAGAAGGCCGTCAACCAGGCCGAAGACCTGATGGGTCTGCGCAGCGGAATGGACTCGGTCTTCGGGCTGCACCATTTCGCGCACGCCCACAACGCCGAAGTCGGCGCCGACTCGCTCGGCGGGATGAACGCCCGCTCGATGAAGAGCGCCGCGACCGAACAGAACGGGACGAAGTAAGTGGATCTCGATATCGACCCGGCGGTCCGGGAGTTCCAGCTGGAGGTGCGCGACTTCCTCGCCACCAATGTCCCGCGCGAACCGCTGCCGTCGATGGACACCAAGGCCGGTTTCGAAGCGCACCGCGTGTGGGAGGCCAAGCTGGCCGACGCCCGACTCTCGGCGGTGTCCTGGCCCGCCGAGTACGGCGGCCGGGACGCTTCCATCCTCGAATGGGTGCTGTTCGAGCAGGAGTACTACGCGGCGGGCGCGCCCGGCCGGGTGAGCCAGAACGGCATCTTCCTGCTGGCCCCGACCCTGTTCGAGCACGGCACCCCCGAACAGCTCGCGCGGTTCCTGCCGCGGATGGCCCGCGCCGACGACATCTGGGCCCAGGCGTGGTCGGAGCCCGAATCGGGCAGTGACCTGGCCAGCCTGCGCTCGACCGCCCGGCGCACCGAGGGCGGCTGGCTGCTCAACGGCCAGAAGACCTGGAGTTCGCGTGCGGCGTTCGCGGATTGGGGCTTCGGCCTGTTCCGCAGCGACCCGGAGGCGCAGCGGCATCACGGCCTGACCTACGTGATGTTCCCGCTCACCGCCGAGGGCGTGAGCGTGCGGCCGATCCCGCAGCTCGACGGGGAGCCCGGCTTCGCCGAGATCTTCCTCGACGACGTGTTCGTCCCCGATCAGGACGTGATCGGCGGGGTGAACGAGGGCTGGCGCGTGGCCATGGCCACCTCGAGCAACGAGCGCGGCCTCTCGCTGCGCAGCCCCGGCCGCTTCAGCGCGACCGCGCGGCGCCTGATCGACCTGTGGTCGGAGACCGTCGAGCCCACCGACACCGCCGCGCGCGACGCCGTGGTGGCCGCGTGGATCGGCTCGGAGGCCTACCGGCTGCACACCTTCGGCACCGTCACCCGGCTCACCGACGGCGGACAGCTCGGCGCGGAGTCCTCGATCACCAAGGTGTTCTGGTCCGAGCTCGACATCGCCATGCACGAGACCGCGCTCGATCTGCTCGGCTCCGCCGCCGAGCTCACGAGCAAGTGGACCGACGGCTACCTGTTCTCGCTGTCCGGCCCGATCTACGCCGGTACCAACGAGATCCAGCGCAACATCATCGCCGAGCGCATCCTCGGCCTGCCGCGGGAGAGCAAGCGATGAGCTCCCGCCCGATCACAGGAGGCTCGCGATGAGATTCGCGCTCAGCACCGAACAGCTCGACTTCGCGGCCGAGCTGCGCAAGATCCTCGAGGCCGGGCAGGTGCCCGCCGCCGTGCGCGCCTGGTCCACCGGTGACACCGACAAGGGCCGCGCCCTGCTGCGCCAGCTCGCCGAGATGGGCGTGTTCGGCCTCATCGTCGACGAGAAGTACGACGGCGCCGACGCCACCCCGGTCGACCTGGTCGTCGCCCTGATCGAGACGGGCCGCGCCGCGCTGCCGGGCCCGGTGATCGAGTCCGCCGCCGTGATTCCCGCTCTGCTGCAGCGTCTTCCCGACGCGAGCACAGCGCAGCAGTGGCTGCCCGCCCTGGCCAGCGGCGAATCGCTGGGCACCATCACCTTCGACGATCCGCAGCGCGGCATCGCCCTCGACGCCGAGGCGGCCGATGTGGTGCTGGTCGGGGCGGGCGGTCGCCTGGCGCTCGGCGAGGTCAGCGCTACGGACGCGCTCCACCAGGCCGATGTCGCGGACAGTGCGGCGCAGCTCAGCTCGATCGACCCGGCGCGCAAGCTTTTCCGCGTCGCCACCGGCACCACCCTCGCCGACGGCGACGAGGTCGCGGCCGCGCTCGATTACGCCTTCGACATCGGCGTGCTCGCCTGCGCCGCTCAGCTGCTCGGCGCGGGCCGCTCGATCCTCGAGCAGACCACCACCTACGCCAAGCAGCGCAAGCAGTTCGGCCGGGTGATCGGCGAGTTCCAGGCCGTGAAGCAGCAGCTCGCCGATGTGCTGATCGCGCTGGATCTGGCCGAGCCCCTCGTCTACCGCGCGGCGCTCACCCTGGATTCGGCCGACCGCGCCCGCGACGTGTCGGCCGCGCTCGTGGCCTGCGGCGACGCCGCCCACCGTGCCGCGCGCGTCGGCCTCCAGGTGCACGGCGCCATCGGCTACACCGCCGAATGCGACCTGTCGCTGTGGCTCACCAGGGTCACCGCGCTGCGCACCGCCTGGGGCACCGCCGATTTCCACCGTGGACGCATCGCGGCCGCGCTGCGCGAGCCCGCCGCGGTCTGAGGGAGGAGTCTCATGACATCGAACGAACTGCTCGAATTCCGGACCAGTGTGCGCGCGCTGCTGAGCAAGCACGCCACGCCCGCCGCCCTGCGCACCGCCATGGACTCCGAGCTCGGGTACGACCCGAAACTGTGGACCATGCTGTGCGAGCAGGTCGGCGTCGCGGCGCTGGCGATCCCCGAGGAGTGGGGCGGCGCCGGCGCCGGACTGGTCGAATCACTGATGGTGGTGGGCGAACTCGGCGCCACGCTGGCCGGGGTGCCGATGCTCGGGTCGGCGGTGCTCGGCGTGCAGGCGATTCTGCTCGCCGGTGACGAGCAGGCCTGCGAACGCCTGCTGCCGGACCTGGCCGAGGGGTCGCGCACGGCGGCACTGTGCTGGGCCGACGCAGCGGGCTGGGACTCCCCCGGTGTCCGTTCCGCCGACGGAAAGCTCGACGGCACAGCGCATTACGTGCTCCACGGGGCGCAGGCGGAATTGCTGCTCGTGCTCACCGACGAGGGCCTGTTCGAGACCACACCTGAGGCGGCGGGCGTCACTGTGACACCAACGCCCGCACTCGATCCCACCCGCAAGCTGGCCTCGATCAGCTTCACCGGCACCCCGGCGACCCCGATCGGCACGGGCGACCCGGCCGCGCTGCGCGACCGGCTGCGTGAGATCGCGTGGGCTGCGGTCGCCGCGGAGCAGGTCGGCGCGGCCAGGCGCTGCCTGGACATGACGGTCGAGTACACCGCCTCGCGCGTGCAGTTCGGCAGGCCGATCGGCAGCTTCCAGGCGCTCAAGCACCGGATGGCCGACATGTACGTGCTGGTGGAGTCGGCGGAGTCGACGGCGCTGGCTGCGGCACAGGCCCTCGCCGAGGACAGCGCGACGGTGGCCGAGGATGTCTACGTGGCCCGCAGGCACTGCACGGAGACCTTCTCGCACGTCGCCGCGGAGACCATCCAGCTGCACGGCGGCATCGCCATCACCTGGGAACACGACGCGCACCTGTACTTCAAGCGCGCCCACGCCACCGCCGAGCTCTTCGGTACCGGCCGCCGCCCGATGGCCGCATAGCAGCAGGTCGAGAACCACTTTCGGAGCCCCGGTCGCCACTTCGGCGGCCGGGGCTTCGGCGTGTGTGCGCCGTTTCACCGCACAGCTTTAGATTTAGATAGTTAGCTTATGTAATAATATGGAGCGTGCAGCAGACAGAGCAGCCCTCCCCGGACGACATCGTGGTCGATCTCCTGGTGACTGCCGGTCGGCTCACCCGGCTCGCCGGGGCGATCAGTGATGACGACCTGCCCCGCGCGGTCCTGCGCGCCCTCGCCGTGCTCGACGAGCACGGCGGCATGCGGGTCAGCGAGTTCGCCCGGATCGATCGATGTTCCCAACCGGCGGCAACGGCGCTGATCGGCCGACTCGTCGCCGACGGACTCGCTTCCCGTTCGAAGGACCCGCAGGACTCCAGGGCGGTTCTCGTCGAACTGACCCCGGCGGGCCGAACCCGCCTCACCCAGGCCAGGCGCTCCATCGCGGCCGCCATGGCCCCCGGACTCGCCGAGTTCGACCTCGATCGGCTGATCCGCCTCGACACCGACATGAACGACCTGCTGACAGCCCTGCGTGCGGTTGCCCGCGGTCATCAGTGAACAACCAGGAGCGCCAGTGAGCATCACCGAGTTGACTCGCGCCGACGACGACACCGCCGCCGCGGCCACCCCGACCGGACAACCCAAGGCCGTCTGGGCCGTCGCCTTCGCGAGCGTCATCGCGTTCATGGGCATCGGTCTCGTCGACCCCATCCTCAAGCCGATCGGCGAACAGCTGCACGCGAGCCCCTCGCAGGTCTCGCTGCTGTTCACCAGCTACATGGCCGTCACCGGCGTCGCGATGCTGGTGACCGGCGTGATCTCCAGCCGCTTCGGCGCGAAGAAGACGCTGGTGTCCGGTCTGGCGATCATCATCGTGTTCGCCGCGCTGGCGGGCAGTTCGAGCACGATCGGTGAGATCATCGGCTTCCGCGCGGGCTGGGGTCTGGGCAACGCGCTGTTCATCGCGACGGCGCTGGCCACCATCGTCGGCGCGGCCAGCGGCGGCGTGGCCAAGGCGATCATCCTCTACGAGGCCGCGCTCGGCATCGGCATCGCGACCGGACCACTGCTGGGCGGCCTGCTCGGCGGAATCAGCTGGCGCGGACCGTTCTTCGGCGTCTCGGTGCTGATGGCCATCGCCCTCGTCGCGATCGTGGTGCTGCTGCCCGAGATGCCGAAACCGGCCAAGCCGACCTCGATCACGGCGCCGTTCAAGGCGCTGCGCCACAAGGGTCTGCTCACCGTCAGCATCACCGCGCTGCTCTACAACTTCGGCTTCTTCACCCTGCTCGCCTACACCCCGTTCCCGCTGGACATGGGCACCTACGCGATCGGCTTCATCTTCTGCGGCTGGGGCATCCTGCTCGCGGTGGCCTCGGTGTTCTTCGCGCCGAAGTTGCAGGCGCGCTTCGGCACCCTGCCGATGATGGCGGTCTCGCTGGCGCTGTTCGCCGCCGACCTGGCCGTGATGGGCCTGTTCGCCGAGCACAAGATCGTGCTGATCGTCGGCGTCGTGATCGCCGGCCTGTTCCTCGGCGTGAACAACACCCTGATCACCGAGGCCGTGATGATCTCGGCGCCGGTCGAGCGCTCCACCGCCTCGGCGGCCTACAGCTTCGTCCGGTTCGCCGGCGGCGCCGCGGCGCCGTGGGTGGCGGGCAAGCTCGGCGAGCACAGCATCTCGCTCCCGTTCTGGCTCGGCGCGGCCTGCACCGCCGCCGGCGTCGCGGTGCTGCTCCTCGGACGCGGCGCGCTGGCCCACATCGACGACCACGACCCGGCGCCGCACAGCGTCGAGGAAGCCCAGGCGATCACCGTCGGCGACTGACCCGTTCCCGCCCGCTCCCGGACGCACCCACTGCCACGACCAGCGGGTGCGTCCGCGTTTCGGCCCGAGCGACGTCAGTGGCGTTCATCCCCGCCAGCAAGACCGAGCAGCTACTTTGTCTCGTTCGGATGGCTTGTGTGTACCTGTTCCAGGAACACGGTGCGCTCGACGACGTAGAACCAGATACGTGCGGTGCCTCTTGCGGTTGGTTTGTGCTGCCAGCGCTCGTGCGTGGCACCGCCACGCTCAATGAGACCGAGATCGCCCTTCAGACGATAGTTCGTCGGAGTCGTGACCAGAGGGGTGCGCGTGAGAAAGTCCCACGTGTCCGACAGGGGGTTGCGGATAGTGGCAGCAAGGTCCTGCCAACCCTTACGGGCATCGGTCGTGGCGAAGCGGATCTCGTACTCGGTCCTCTTCGCGGGGCGGGAGACCAGTTCGCCCTTCTTTGCGGCCGCCACGCTACGGACGCTCCACGGTCTCGGGCGCGTCGAGCCAGTCCAGGTCGACGCTTCCGAGCCCGGCGGCGATAGCCGTGGCTGTCTCCTTCCAAGACGTCAGCTCGGCGATCGCCAGATGCGGTTGGTCGGTGGCGAACGAGGCACGCGCCGCGTCCACCAGATCCTGCGCGCAAGCTTCCCGGTCCGCCGGTGACAGGGCAAGCATCCAAGGGAAAGCCTTGGACATGCGCTCGGCCAGCGAGCCACTGTCGTCGAGGGTGACCGTAATGAGCTGTGCGGCGAAGTTCAGCAGGCGGGCACGACCCTGCGCCTCGCGCTGTGACATCAGAACCAGTGCTTCACCGTCGCGCCGGGTAACCGTCACAGGATGGTTCTCGGCCTCGGCGAAGACCTCGGCGGGATGCTTGCTCAAGTCCGAGGAGCGCCGCGTCGCCGCGGGAAGATCTGCTGCGATGCTCATGGACTCATTTTATTCGGAACGTGTTCGGAAGTCCAGCGCCGTCGCGAGCACCCAAGCGCCGCGTACCGTCGGTAAGGTGACTGATGCCGGGCGGTGGCGGCCGCGGATCGCAGGGAGTCCCAAGCGGGTGCGGGTGTATCTGCGGGGGCGGTTGGTGGCCGATACACTGCGGCCGTTGCTGGTTTGGGAGGCTCCCTACTACCCGACGTATTACCTACCCTTGGTCGATATCAGTGCCGATCTGGAACCGAATGGGGTTGGTGAGCACCACAACGGTCGAGGTACCGCGACGGGGTACGACGTGGTCATCGACGGTTTACGTGCCGACGGTTCGGCTATACGGTATCTCGATTCGCCATATCCTGACCTGAAAGACGCTGTGCGCCTGGAGTTCGACACCTTCGACTGGTTCGAGGAGGACGAGCCGATCTTCGTCCACCCGCGCGATCCGTATTCGCGGGTCGACATCCTCGGCAGCTCACGAAATGTGCGCGTGGAGATCGACGGCGTCACGGTCGCCGACTCGTCCTCGCCGCGCATCCTGTTCGAAACCGGTTTGCCCGCACGGTATTACCTGCCGCTTCCCGATGTGCGGATGGATCTGCTCACCCCGTCCGACACGCACACCAGCTGCCCGTACAAGGGCACCGCCGACTATTGGAACGTGCGGATCGACGACAAGGAGTATCGCGACATCGTCTGGATCTACCGCACGCCGCTGCCGGAGAGCCAGAAGATCGCGGGCCTGGCCTGCTTCTACAACGAGAAGGTCGACATCTATCTCGACGGCGTCCGCCAGGACCGCCCCGACTCTCCGTTCAGCTGACTACTCGAGCACCTCGATCACGCCCTCGTCGACCGCCCACTTGATCGACTTCTCCAGCGAGGGACACGAATCCGGCCGCCCCGGCCGTGGGCCCTTCGCGTTGAGCGCGGCGAAGACCGGGCAGTGCGTCTCAGGCGGTTCGGTCCACTGCACCGAGGTCTGATGCGCGCTGGACTTGCGCACCAGCACCTCCGACGAGCAGGCCTGACACCGCAGCGGTGTCAGGCCCTCGTCCAGATAGCGCTGCTTGTCGACCGTGGTCTGGGCCCGCACCGCGGCCTGCCGCGCGGGCTGATCGGCGAAGTCGGGTGCCTTGGCCCAGGTCGGTGACATGGCTACACGCCCGCTTCCTCGGACTCGGCCCGGCGGCGCAGGTTCTCCGCCACCTCGGCCTCCCACGCCTCGTTCGCCTTGGTCGTGTCGACCTCGAACTCGAAGCGCTGCGTCATCTTGTCGGTGACATCGGCGACGTCCACGTAGAACTGGTCGTACCAGCGGCGCAGCTGGTAGACCGGGCCGTCCTCCTCGCACAGCAGCGGATTCTCGACCTTGGACTTGTGCTTCCAGATCTCGACATCCTGCAGGAAGCCGTCACCGAAGAAGGTGGTCATCGTCTGCGCCAGCTTGGTGGCGGTCGCGTCGTCGATGCCCTTGGGCTTCTCGACGGTCAGGCCCCATTGCAGCACGAACGAGTCCTGGGTGACCGGGTAGTGGCAGTTGATCAGCACGACCTTCATCTCGTACCCGCTGTAGATGTTGATCAGCGGGTTGATCATGTAGGACGGACCGAAGTAGGAAGCCTCCGACTTCAGCAGCGTCTCACCGCCGTGCTTGGCCGCCATGCCCACGTCCGGGCGACCCTTGGTCTCCAGGAACTGGGTCGCCACGTGGCCCTCGAAGACGTTCTTGAAGTACGTCGGGAAGGCGTAGTGGATGTAGAAGAAGTGCGCCATGTCCACGACGTTGTCGATGATCTCGCGGCAGTTGGCGCCCTCGATCAGCAGCGAGTTCCACGTCCAGTCGGTCCAGCCGCTGTCGTGGGTCTCGCTCGGGTTGCCCTCGGCATCGGTGTACACGCCCTCGATGTGCGGGATCGTGACCTCCGGCGGCGGCTCGTTGCCCTCGTGGTCGTGCCAGATGAACAGCTGGCCGTTGCGCTCGAGCGTCGTCCACTTCCTGGTGCGGGCCAGGGGCGGCACACGGCGGCCGTAGGGGATCGACGTGCACTTGCCGCTGGCGCCCCAGCGCCAGTCGTGGAACGGGCAGGCGATGTCGTCGCCCTTCACCGTGCCCATGCTCAGGTCGCCGCCCATATGCCTGCAATAGGCGTCGAGCACGCGGATCTCGTCGTTGGTGTCGGTCCAGACCACGAGCTTGGTCCCGAAGATCTCGACCGCGTGCGGCTTACCGTCACGGAACGTCTTCGCGAGGCCGACACAGTGCCAGCCGCGCGCAAACCTTGTCGGCGTTGTGCCGACATCGAGTTCCCTCACCTTGGGGTTGACTGCCATCCCGAACCCTCCTTGTTCACTAGAACACGTTACAAAACGAGGCCGCTTCACGCCAGCTGTCCAGCGAACTTCGCTCCACGCCCTTGTTATATCCGAGGTGGGGCTATGTTCTCGACAGAAATGAGAACCTGTTCTAATCTCAGAGTCGAACAAGAACCGGTTGTCGATCCGACAAGGCAGGAGCGGGCTCCGAAATGACGCAAGAAGTGACCGAACGGGTCGAGGCACTGCTGCCGACACTGCGTGAACGTGCGCAGGAGGCCGAGGACCTGCGCCGCATTCCCGACGAATCCATGAAGGCGCTGCAGGAGACCGGCTTCTTCCGGCTGCTCCAGCCCAAGCAGTGGGGCGGCCACGCCGCCGACCCGGTGGTCTTCTACGACACCGTGCGCAAGATCGCCAGCGCCTGCGGCTCGACCGGTTGGGTCGCCGGCATCATCGGCGTGCACAACTGGCACCTCGCGCTGTTCGATCAGCAGGCCCAGGAAGACGTCTGGGGCGAGGACACCGATGTGCGCATCTCCTCCTCCTACGCCCCGATGGGCGCGGGCCAGGCCGTCGACGGCGGCTACATCGTGCGCGGTTCCTGGGCCTGGTCCTCGGGTTCGGACCACGCCACCTGGGCGGTTCTCGGCGGTCCGGTGATCAAGAACGGCAAGCCGGTCGACTTCGGCTCCTTCCTGATCCCGCGCTCGGACTACCGCATCGATGACGTCTGGAACGTCGTCGGCCTGCGCGGCACCGGTTCCAACACCGTCGTGGTCGAGGACGTCTTCGTCCCCACGCACCGCTTCCTGAGCTTCCGCGCCATGAGCGAGGGCCGCGCGCCCGGCCTCGCGCAGAACCCCGACGCCGTCTACAAGATGCCGTGGGGCACCATCCACCCGACCACCATCTCCGCGCCGATCGTCGGCATGGGCTACGGCGCCTACGAGGCGCACGTCGAGCACCAGGGCAAGCGCGTGCGCGCGGCCTTCGCCGGCGAGAACGCCAAGGACGATCCGTTCGCCAAGGTGCGCGTGGCCGAGGCGGCCAGCGACATCGACGCCGCGTGGCGTCAGCTCTCGGGCAATGTCGCCGAGGAGTACGCGCTGCTGCAGGCGGGCCAGGAGGTGCCGTTCGATCTGCGCGTGCGCGCTCGCCGCGACCAGGTCCGCGCGACCGGCCGGGTGATCGCCTCGATCGACAAGCTCTTCGAGTCCTCCGGCGCGACCGCACTGGCCAACGGCACACCGCTGCAGCGCTTCTGGCGCGACGCGCACGCGGGCCGGGTGCACGCGGCCAACGATCCCGAGCGCGCCTACGTCATGTACGGCACGCACGAGTTCGGCCTGCCCGTCACCGACGCCATGGTGTAGCCGATGACCCAGACCGCTGAAATCACGTATGAGTCGACCTCCCGCTTCGCGCAGGTCACCCCAGAGCTGAAACTGCACTACCACGAGGCAGGTGTCGGCAACGGTCCCACGATCGTGCTGCTGCACGGCGGCGGCCCCGGCGCCTCGGCGTGGTCCAATTTCGCCCGCAACATCCCGGTGCTGGCCGAGAACTTCCATGTGATCGCGCTGGATCAGCCCGGTTTCGGCAAGTCCGACAAGCCGGTCGATCACCCGCAGTACTTCGTGCACGCGTCCACCGCGCTGCTCGCGCTGCTGGACCACCTGCAGATCACCGATCGCGTGCACCTGCTGGGCAATTCGCTCGGCGGCGGCACCTCGGTGCGCTTCGCGCTGGACAACCCCAAACGCGCGGGCAAGCTCGTGCTGATGGGCCCGGGCGGGCTGAGCACCAACCTGTTCGCGCCCGACCCGACCGAGGGCGTCAAGCTGCTCTCGGCCTTCAGCTACGCGCCGACCAGGGAGAACCTGGAGAAGTTCCTGCGCATCATGGTCTTCGACCAGTCGCTGATCACAGAGAGTCTCATCGACGAGCGGTTCGCCCAGGCGAGCACCCCGGAGTCGCTGGCGGCCATGCGCGCGATGGGCAAGTCCTTCGCGAGCGCCGACTTCGAGAAGGGCATGCTGTGGCGTGACGCGTACAAGCTGCGTCAGCCGGTGCTGCTCATCTGGGGTCGCGAGGATCGGGTCAACCCGCTCGACGGCGCGCTCGTCGCCACCAAGGTCATCCCCCGCGTGCAGCTGCACGTGTTCGGCGGCTGCGGCCACTGGGCGCAGCTGGAAAAGTTCGACGAATTCAACCGGCTCACGGTCGATTTCCTCGAGGAGAAGCAATGAGTATTCGTGCCCTCGGCTACATGCGCATCGAGGCCACCGACATGGCGGCCTGGCGCGAGTACGGCCTCAAGGTGCTCGGCATGATGGAGGGCTCCGGGAACAATCCCGACGCGCTCTACCTGCGCATGGACGATTTCGCCGCGCGTCTGGTGATCGTCCCCGGCGAGCAGGACCGCCTGCTGGTCTCGGGCTGGGAGGTCACCGACGCGCGCGGCCTGCAGCAGCTGCGCGAGACCCTGGACAAGGCCGGGGTCGACTACACCGAGGGCACCAAGGAAGAACTGGGTGAGCGCCGCGTCGAGGGCATGATCCGGTTCGAGGACCCCTCGGGCAACACCCTCGAGGCGTTCTACGGCGCGCAGTACCTGGGCCGCCGCTTCGTGAGCCCCTACGGCCACAAGTTCGTCACCGCCGAGCAGGGCCTCGGGCACGTGGTGCTGACCTGCACCGACGATGCCGCGGCACAGGCGTTCTACCAGGACGTGCTCGGCTTCCGGCTGCGCGACTCCATGCGGCTGCCCCCGCAGATGGTCGGCCGTCCCGCCGACGGCGATCCGGCCTGGCTGCGCTTCTACGGCTGCAACCCGCGCCACCACGCGCTGGCGTTCCTGCCGCTGCCGAACCCGACCGGCATCGTGCACCTCATGGTCGAGGTGGAGAACTCCGACGATGTCGGCCTCTGCCTGGACCGCGCGCTGCGCAAGAAGGTGAAGATGTCGGCCACCCTCGGCAGGCACATCAACGACAAGATGCTGTCCTTCTACATGAAGACCCCGGGCGGCTTCGACATCGAATTTGGCTGTGAGGGACTGGAAGTCGACGATGACGACTGGGTGGCCCGCGAATCCACCGCGGTCAGCCTGTGGGGTCACGACTTCACCGTCGGATTCAAGCAGGACTAGGGAATGGCGGCGACGGACATGACCGAACAGACACCGGCGATCGACGGCCGGCAATTCCGTAATGTGCTGGGGCAGTTCTGCACCGGCATCACCGTGATCACCGCACTCGACCCCGAAGGGGAGCCGATCGGGTTCGCCTGTCAGTCCTTCGCCGCGCTCTCCCTCGATCCGCCGCTCGTGCTGTTCTGCCCCACCAAGGGGTCGCGCTCGTGGGCGGCGATCGAGGCGGCGGGCAAGTTCTGCGTGAACGTGCTCGCCGAGGAACAGCAGCCGACCTGCGCGCGCTTCGGCTCCCGCGAGGCCGACAAGTTCGCCGGCGTCCCCTGGCACACTTCGGAGCTGGGTGTGCCCGTGCTCGACGATTCGCTGGCCACCATCGAGTGCACGGTCGACTCTGTGGTCGACGGCGGTGACCACTACATCGTCATCGGCCGCGTGCGGTCGCTCGCGGAATCGGCAGGCACCAACGGCCGCCCACTGCTGTTCTACCGCGGCCAGTACACCGGCATCGAACCGGACAAGACCACGCCCGCGCCCTGGCGCGCGGACCTGGACCACTTCCTCACGACGACCAGCCTCGACACCTGGCTGTGAGTTCCGAAAGCCCCGTTCGTCTTCCGGCGAGCGGGGCTTTCGTATGTCGTCAGGCGCTCCGCTGGATGGCTCAGTGGGCGGCGAGCAGGGCCGTGAGGAGTGCGGAGGACAGGGCCGCCGAGTTCGTTTCGGGGCTGGACCAGCTGCGGGTGGTGATCGTCATCGCGTTCGGGTCCGGGGCGCCGATGCAGCGTGGGGCGAAGGCGGTGAAGAAGCGATCCGCGTCGAGGAGTGTCTCGGGGGCGTGGACACCCGGCTTCGGGGCGTCGGCCATGAGCAGTGCGCCGACGGCCAATGGGACACCGGTGTTCTCGGCCATCGACAGGCCGGGGACCTGGCACAGCGCGGTGGCCGCTGTCGCGGCTGCGCCGTCGCGCAGGCCGGTGGCCATGGCGAACAGGGGCGGGAGGCCGCCTGCCGCGACGAGCGTCGCCGGATCCGCGGGGAGCAGGCGCTCGATACGGGCGGCGAGGCGGGCCGCGCGGTCGAGAGTCAACAGCCGGCGATCGATGGTCCAGCGCAGCGCGCGCAGGGCGGCCGCGGTCAGGCGATCGGCGACGACCACCGAGGTCGCTTCGCGCAGGCCGGGGAAGGCCAGCGGCAAGGTGATCGCCTCCGGGTGACCGAAGCTGCGGCCCACGCCGATGCCGAGTCCGGGGTAGTCGAGCCGGAAGCGTTCCAGCGCAGGACGTTCGGCGCGAGTTCCGTTGCGAGTGACCGGGATGTCGCCGCTGAGCTGGCGAATGCCGTGGACCACGGCGGCACTCGGCTCGGCGGCGGTTCGACCGGCAGCGGACGACCCGGCTGTCGGAGTCGACGGCCCGGCCTGGACGGGTTCGGTGCGAGCGGAGTGGATGTTCCACCCGGTGATCAGCTCGTCGACCTGGTCGAGCTCGGCACCCGCCCGCAATGCGAGCAGGTTGGCGACGCCAGGGCTCGCGCCCATCCCGAGCAACGCGGTCACACCCGCCGCCTTCGCCCGCGCGTCCAATGCCAGCATTTCGATGGTCGGCTCAGGATCGTCGCAGATGTCGATGTAATCGCAGTGCGCGTCGATGGCGGCGGACAGGATCGGCGGGCCGAAGCGGAAGTACGGGCCGACCGTGTTCACCACGAGATCCACCTCGCGCAGTGCCGCCGCGAGCGCCGGGCCGTCGGTGACGTCGAGCTTTCGTGCCTGGACGCCGAGTTCCCCGGCCACCTCGCGCGCCGCCGCCTCGTCGCGATCGGCGATCGTGAGACTCGTGATCCTGCTGTCGCCGCACAGGACCCGCGCCGCGACCCGTCCCATCTCCCCTGCCCCGCCCAGTGCCAGAACTCGCATGTCAGCCTCCCCGTCGAATATATTGACTATCATGACAGTAAATAAAGTCGGCCGACCGAGCAAGGCCAAGGAACGGGGTGCGCAGATCCTGCGGGCCGCGCGCTCGGTGGTCGCGGCCGACGGGTTCGCGAACACGACGCTGTCGCGAGTCGCCGCGGCGGCGGGCGTACAAAGAACCTTGGTGCTGCACTACTTCGGCAGCCGGGACGGGCTCATGCAGGCGTTCATCACCGACGCCGTCGCCGAGTACGGTGACACCCTGCTGCGCCTCGGCGCCGACGCTCCGATCGAGGATCGCGTGGCGCGGATGTTCGAGCCGGGCGCCTACGCGCAACGCGACGATCTCGTGGTGTGGTGCGAGCTGGTCGCGCTCGCCGCGAGGGAACCCGTTGTCCGCCAACGACTCACCGAGCTGTGGAACGAACGCTGGCTACCCGGCCTGGAGCATCAACTCAGCACCGCCTACCCGGCGGCATCGCCCGAACAGGTCGCCGCCACCGCCTACGCTCTCGCCTGCCTCTTCGAAGCCCATTGGGCCTTCCATCTCCAGGGCGTTGACCGAGCCGAGCACGCCAAGCAGGGCGCGCACACCTTGCTGAGGGCGCTCGCCAACGCCTGACCTTCAGTCGACCGCGACAGCCGCTACCTTCGTTGCGAGAAAACTGCTCATTCGGTGAGCACTTTGGCGAGCAGGATGGTTCTCATGAACGCGACCATCGACTTCATCACCTGCGCCGACGCCGCCGAATGGGAGGCCTGGCTGGCCGGCAATCACGCCGACGCGGGCGAGGTTTGGGTACGAATCGCCAAGAAAGGCGCCCCGGAGCCCTCGGTGACGATCACCGAGACCCTCGACGGCGCCCTCTGCTACGGCTGGATCGACAGTCACCGCCGCGGCCTCGACGCCCATCACTACCTGCAGCGCTACTCCCCCCGCCGTGCCCGCAGCCCCTGGTCGCAGGTCAATGTCGAGAAGGCCGAGGCGCTCATTGCGGCCGGGCGGATGCGGCCCGCGGGTTACGCGGCGATCGAGGAAGCGAAAGCCGACGGGCGCTGGGCCGCCGCCTACGAACGCCAGCGCACCGCCGAAACCCCACCCGACCTCCTCGCCGCCCTCGACACCGTGCCCGCGCGCCGCACCACCTACCACGCTCTCAGCCGCTCCGAGCAATACCGCCTCTTCCTCCCGATCCTCAAGGCCACCGACCCCGCCACGCGCGCGAACAGAATCGCCCAGGTAATCAAGGCCTTGTGAGACAACCGCGCCCTTGTCGGGGTGGGATGGCGTTCGCAGCTGAGTGGAGGCTGCCCGGTGGTCACACCTCTTTGACGAGGACCGCGCGGGTGTAGAGGAGGGAGAAGCCGCGGCCCTGGGCGTTTCGCTGCGACTTGGAGCCGGGCTGGGTGGTGACGACCGCGAGGTCGCAGCCGTCCGCGGTGGCTTCGGTCAGCCGGGCGGACAGGAGAGCGGTCTGGACACCGTGTCGGCGGTGGGCGACCAGTGTCGACGCGCCCGCGAGCGAGGCGATGCCGTCGGCGACGCGCATGTTCGCCGCGCCGGCGGGCACGCCGTCGCGGTAGGCGATATAGATCCGGGTGTCGCCATGGGAAGCCATGTCTCGCATGACCGCGGCCAAGGCCTCGCGCGGGAATTCCTCGTGCGCGGGGAGCCCGTCCTCGTCGGGATGGGCGAATCCGTCGACGACGACATCGAGCCACGTGTCGAAACCGTCCTCGTCCGCCCGGCGAACCTCGACGCCGGCCGGCGCCGCCCAGACGCGCCCGGCGAGTTCGATTCCGAGCACGTCCTCGAACGACATGAGCCGGTACCCACGCCCTGTCAGCTCCGCCCCGATCCGCGGATCCGCGATATGCGCCAATTCGACCTGCACCGGCGCCCCCACCGCCGCATAGGCCGCCTCGACCTCGTCCCATTCCGCCGAGGACGGAATTTCGCCGAACCCCACCCCGACGACCTTGTTCAACGGCGATCCCGGCTCCGCGAAACAAGCGGCCCCACCACCGAACTCCCGAACGAAGCCGCCAGCGCCTCGCCCTTCCGCCGCCCGCACCGCCCCGACAATGGCATCGACCTCCGCCCGCTCGACCCGAGCCACTGACCGGCTCCCACCGAACGACGCCCCAGCGATTTCATCCATGGTCAACTTATATCCCCCGTGTCCAGGGATTTTCGCCCCGCGCGCCGGTCAGGCAACCCGTGGACGCACCTGAACCACGAGGTCAGCGTCGAGCGCTCGAGCCAGACGCTCGAGTACGGGCAGACTCGGCACCGTCCCGCCTGCTTCGAAACGCGCGACCGCGGACTGAGTCATGCCCGCCGCATCCGCCAGGACGGACTGACTCCAGCCACGGCCTTCGCGCATCCCCCGAATTGTTCGACCGAGCTCGAAGGCAAGCCGGGCGGCGTCGTAGGCCTCGGCCGCGCCGGGCTCCTGCATACGCTGATCCCGCAGATCAGCCCAATCGCTACGCTCCGTCATCGTTGCTCTCCTCCAAGCTTCTCGAGCCATTCGCGCACCTCTGGTTCCAGTTCAACGCTACCCCAACCCATAGCATTGATGCTATATCGATAGCGGAATGCTCATGCTGAATTGGCATGAATCTCGTGACGGGGCGCTCACGCAACCCATCGGCAGCTGCTGCAAAGCGAACCGGCGCGACCCGTGGTCGGTCACGCCGGTTCGCTGGGTGTGGATCAGGCGGTGGTGGCTTCGCGTTGGAGTTCCAAGGCGATGTCGATGAGCTGGTCTTCCTGGCCGCCGACGAGTTTGCGTTGGCCCGCTCGGACGAGCATTTCGGCGGCGGAGACGCCATAGCGTTCGGCCTGGCGTTCGGCGTGGCGCAGAAAGCTGGAATAGACGCCCGCGTAGCCCATCATCAAGGCCTGGCGGTCGAGGAGGCATTCCGACGGCATGGCGGGGCGGACGACGTCTTCGGCGGCGTCGGTGACGGCGAAGAAGTCGACGCCGGTCTTGATGCCGAGTTTGTCGCAGACGCCGATGAAGGCTTCGACGGGCAGATTGCCCGCGCCCGCGCCGAAGCGGCGGGCGGAGCCGTCGATCTGGGTGGCGCCGGCGCGCACGGCGTAGACCGAATTCGCCACGGCGAGGCCGAGGTTCTCGTGGCCGTGGAAGCCGACCTGGGCGTCGTCACCGAGCTCGGCGACCAGCGCGGAGACGCGATCCGAGACCTGTTCGAGGACAAGGGCACCGGCGGAGTCGACGACGTAGACGCACTGGCAGCCCGCGTCGGCCATGATGCGGGCCTGCTTGGCCAGGTTCTCCGGTGTGGTGGAGTGGGCCATCATGAGGAACCCGACGGTCTCCAGGCCGAGGTCACGGGCGTAGCCGAAGTGCTGGATGGAGACGTCGGCCTCGGTGCAGTGGGTGGCGATCCGGCAGATGGACGCGCCGTTGTCCTGGGAGATGTTGATGTCTTCCTTGATGCCGACGCCCGGCAGCATGAGGAAGGCGATCTTGGCCTGCTTGGCGGTCTCCGCGGCGGCCTTGATCAGTTCCTGCTCAGGGGTTTTGGAGAACCCGTAGTTGAACGAGGACCCGGCCAGGCCGTCACCGTGGGTGACCTCGATGACCGGCACGCCGGACGCGTCGAGGGCGCCGACGATGTCGCGGACCTCGGTCACGGTGAACTGGTGGCGCTTGTGGTGCGAGCCGTCACGCAGCGACGTATCGGTGACGCGCACATCGAGTTCGCCCGAGAAGGGCTGCAGGATGTTGTTCATGGTCGAATCTCCTTACACCCGAGCCGAGATGATCTGATCGGCCAGCACATCGCCGACCTTGGTGGCCGCGGCCGTCATGATGTCGAGGTTGCCCGCGTACGGGGGCAGGAAATCGCCGGCGCCTTCGACCTCGACGAAGATCGACACCTTCGCCAAGCCGCCGGACACCAGCGACGGGTCGTCGAACTGCGGGTCGTTGAGCAGCCGGTAGCCGGGCACGTACTCCTGGATCGATTTCTCCATCGCGAAAATACTGGCCGCGATCGCGTCCCGGTCAGCGTCTTCGGGGATCGCGCAGAAAATGGT
>NZ_QGTL01000004.1 GCF_003182135.1 Nocardia neocaledoniensis
AAGACCGAGCGCACCCAGCTCGACGGCACCGGCAACGTCAAGGGCACCGGCGAGTTCAAGCAGTGGGACGTGCAGGCCATCTACCGCGCCGTCGGCTACCTGTCGCAGAACATCACCCAGCTGCCGTTCGACGACCAGGCGGGCACCGTGCCGAACGAGGCCGGTCGCGTGCTCGCCGACGAGACCGCCGAAGGCTCGGCCCGCTTCATGCCCGCCACCTACGTGACCGGCTGGATCAAGCGCGGCCCGGTCGGCCTCATCGGCCACACCAAGGGCGACGCCAACGAGACCATCGCCTGCCTGCTCGACGACGCCAAGGACTTCACCCCGGCCGCCAAGCCGGAGCCGGAGGCCGTCACCGAGTTCCTCGAGGGCAAGGGCATCCCGTTCACCACGTGGGCCGGCTGGTACCGCCTCGACGCGCACGAGCGTGCCCTGGGCGAGCCCGAGGGCCGCGAGCGCGTGAAGGTCGTGGAGCGCGAGGACATGCTGCGCGCCTCCGAGCCGAACAAGGTCTGACGCACTCCCTGACTCGCCGGTTCGGGGTCGGGTGAGGCATCCTGATACACGTGTTCGATGCGCACGTCCACATCATCGATCCGCGGTACCCGCTGATCGAGAACGAAGGCTACCTGCCTGACCCCTACACCATCGCAGACTATCGAAAGCGCATGGCGCACTTCGATGTTCGCGGCGGTGCGGTGGTCAGCGCATCGTTCCAGGGGACAGATCAGAGTTATCTGAAGGCGGCGCTGGCCGCGCTCGGCGAGGGCTGGGTCGGGGTCACCCGGCTCGACCTGGACGCCAGTGACGAGGAGATCCTCGAACTGGACCGGGCCGGCGTGCGCGCGCTGCGGTTCAACCTCAAGCGCGCGGCCGCCGACATCACCCAGATGACCGTGCAGGCGCTGCGCGCGCACGAGCTGGCCGGCTGGCACGTGGAGCTCTACATCGACGGCCAGATGCTGGCCTCGCTGCAGCCGGTGATCTCGAAACTGCCCGCGCTCTCGATCGATCACCTCGGCATGTCCGAGGAGGGCCTGCCGTATCTGCTCGACCTGGTCGATCGCGGCGCCAGGGTGAAGGCGACCGGGTTCGGCCGGGTCGACATGGACGTGGCCGAGACGTTGCGCCGCGTCCACGCCGTCAATCCCGGCGCGCTCATGTTCGGTACCGACCTGCCCGGCACCCGCGCGGGCAGGCCGTTCGAGGACGCCGATGTCGACCTGATCTGCCAGGTCGTCGGCGCCGACCTGCACGCGGTGCTCGAGGACAACGCCCGTGCGGCCTACCGCCTGCCCGCGGTGGCGCGCTCGGCCGCCGATCCGCTGCCGACGATGCCGATCCCCCGCACCGACAACCCAACCGTGCCGATTCCGCGCGGCGACCTGCCCGGCGCGGGCGACCCGACCCGCCCGCTGCCGATCATCGAGTGATCAGGCCAAAATGGCGCCGGTGAGCCAGACGCCGGACGCGAGCAGCGCGCCGAACAGCTCGACCAGCATCGACAGCCCGACACCTTTGAGCGCGTGCACCGTCGCGGGCCAGGCCAGCTCGTTGGTCTTCAAGCGGTACAGCTCGGCCAGGTACACGCCGAGCACGAAGCCGATGAACAGGCCGACGACCGGGATCACGAAGAAGCCGACGACGCCGAGGATCGCGCCGACGAGCAGGGCCCGGTTCGACACCCCCGCCTCGCGCATCCGCCGCCCTGGCCAGGTGTATTTCACGATGCCGGAGATGACCAATGCGATGGTGGCGATCGCGAACACCGTCCACGCGGCCGCGCCGCCGGTCATGAAGGCCCACACCGCGATCGCGGCGAAGATCAGGATGATGCCGGGCAGGATCGGCACGATCACGCCGACGAGACCGACCAGAATGACGAGGCCGACGATGACCTCACCCCACACGCTCACTACTTGGTCCTCCCATTACGGCGCCGGGTCGCGCCACCGGAATTCTCACCCATGCCCTACCGGGGCCGCCATCCCGACGCTATTGTCGGGGTGTCAATACCGTTCGACGAGGAACAGAGGTCAGGTGTGAGTGACACCGCCAAGACGGGGCCCCTCGCGGGCGTGAAGGTCATCGAGCTGGCAGGCATCGGGCCGGGCCCGCACGCCGCGCTGCTGCTCGCCGATCTCGGCGCCGACGTGGTCCGTGTGCAGCGAGCGGGCATGATGCCCGGGTTCATGGAGCGCCCGCAGTGGCGTGGCCGGACCATCGTCGAGGCCAACCTGAAGGACCCCGCCGACGTCGCCAAGATCCTCGATCTGGTCGAGAAGGCCGACGTGCTGCTCGAGGGTTTCCGCCCCGGCGTCACCGAGCGCATGGGCCTCGGCCCCGACGAGGCGCTGGCCCGCAATCCGCGCCTGGTCTACGGCCGGATGACCGGCTGGGGCCAGCACGGTCCGCTCGCCGATCGCGCCGGCCACGACATCAACTACATCTCGCTGACCGGTGTGCTCAACGCCATCGGCCGCAAGGGTGAGCGCCCGGTGCCGCCGCTGAACATGGTGGGCGACTTCGGCGGTGGCTCGATGTTCCTGGTGTTCGGCGTGCTCGCCGCGCTGGTCGAGCGGCAGACCTCCGGCAAGGGCCAGGTCATCGACGCCGCGATGGTCGACGGTGCGCTCGCCCTCTCGCACATGATCTGGGGTATGCGCGGGGTGGGCCTGTGGTCCGACGAGCGCGGCACCAACCTGCTCGACACCGGCATGGCCTTCTACGACACCTACGAGACCTCCGACGGCAAGTACATGGCCGTCGGCGCCATCGAGCCGCAGTTCTACGCCCAGCTGCTGGCCGGCCTGGAGATCGACCCGGAGGGTCTGCCGATGCAGATCGACCCGAACGGGCAGGAGCAGCTGCGCAAGCTGTTCGCGGACAAGTTCAAGACCAAGACCCGCGACGAGTGGGCCGCGATCTTCGAGGGCACCGACGCCTGCACCACCCCGGTGCTCACGTTCACCGAGGCCGAGCAGAACCCGCACATCGTGGCCCGCACCGGCCTGATCGATATCGAGGGCGTCGTCCAGCACGCGCCGGCACCGCGCTTCTCGCGCACCCCGGCGGGCACCCCGACGCCGCCGCCGTCGGAGACGACACCGATCGAATCGGTCTGGGCTGACTGATTTCCCGGCCTGTCGTCGGTAGTCTCACCAGCTATCGACGACAGGGCACGGATCCGCACCGGCCATCGGCCGCCGAAGGTGCTCGCCGCGATCATCGCGGCCACCACCTTCGGCGCCGCGCTGCTCCTGTTCGCCGTCGCCGAGGCGATGCTCGCATCCCCCTGCCACGCAAGCGGCCCGGTGCCCGCGGCGGTCGGCGCGCTCAGCGGGCTCGCGGCCGGGTTGCTGCTGGCCTGCACCCTCGCGCTGCTGACCCTGCTGGTGCTGCTGCGCAGGCATCCGTCGCCGCGCGGTGCCGTCACGGTGCCGCTGATCACGGTGGCCGTCCTGGTCTCGACGCTGTTCATGCTCGGCGCCGGGTACGAGAGCGTGCGGCCGGCCACGGACGCGGCCGGGTGCGCGCGGGTCAGTAGCAGGTGAGCGGTTGCAGCGGATCGGCGGCGCGGGGCGTCAGCGCCTCGTAGGCCGCCGCGATGGATTTCACGGCCAGGCGCAGGTCCGGCTCGGGGTGGGTGAACGGCAGTCGCAGGAACCGCTCGAAGGCGCCCTGGACGCCGAAACGTGGTCCGGCCGCGAGCAATACGCCGTGATTGGGCGCGGTGGCGGCCAGCGCGGTGGAGACCGGGCTCGGGAGCTGCGCCCAGACCGACATGCCGCCCGCGCCGGGCGCTATGTGCCAGCCGGGGAGGTCCTCGGCGACGGCGGCGAGCAGGGTGGCGCGCTGGGCCCGCAGTTGCTCGCGGCGCCGATCCAGGATCGGCTCGGCGTTCTCCAGCAGGTGGATCGTGGCCAGCTGGTCCATCACGGGCGTGCCGAGGTCGACGGTGGAGCGGATGCCGAGCAGCTTGGTGATCAGCGCCTGATTGGTGCGGATCCAGCCGACCCGCAGGCCACCCCAGAACGATTTCGAGGCCGAACCGATCGTGATGATCTCCGAGCCCTTGGCGAACGCGGCGACCGGCGACGGCATCGGCGCGTCGGACAGGTTCAGATCGCTCATCGACTCGTCGACGACGATGGTCATCCTGGTGTCGCGGGCGATGGCGGCCAGTTCGGCGCGGCCCTCCTCGTCGAGCAGCAGGCCGGTGGGGTTGTTGAAGTCGGGGACGAGGTAGGCCAGCGTCGCCGCGGTCTGCCTGGCCGTGCTGCGCAGTCCGTCGAGATCCCAACCGGCGTGCGGGAATTCGGGCCGCAGCGGCACCGGGATCGGGCGGGCGCCGACATCGCGGATGGCCTCGATGGCGTTCGGGTAGCTGGGGTGCTCGATCAGCACCCGCGCCGCGGGCGAGGTGAGGACATTGAGCAGCAGCCTGAGGCCGTGCTGCGCGCCGAGCGTGACCAGGATCTGGTCGGGTTCGGTGGGCAGGCCGCGCGCGGTGTAGCGGCGGGCCAGGGCCTCGCGCAGGGCGAGGACGCCGACCGGGTCCATGCCGTGGGTGCCGAGGTAGGCCGGAATGCCTTGCAGCGCCATGGAATACGCGTCGTGCAGTTCCGGCGGAGCCGACATCGCCGCGTAGGTCATATCGATGGTCGGCAGTTCCGGCTGCGCCATCAGCGCCATGATCCCGCGCGTCGGCTTGGCGCCGTCGTGCGCCACGGCCGGCGGCAGTGCGACCGTGCTGCGGGAGCCCTGCCTGCTGATCAGGTAGCCGTGCTCGCGCAGCAGCGAATACGTGGAGGTGATGGTGGTGCGGCTGACGCCCAGCGTGGCGGCCAGGTCGCGTTCGCTGGGCAGGGCGACGCCGAGCGGGGCGCGGCCGTCGTGGATCAGCAGCCGGATGGCCTCGGCCAGCGCCAGATAGGCGGGCCGATGGGGACGGCGCTCGGGGGAATCGCCGTCGGGTTCGGGGTCACGCCACCGGCCGAGGTCGCGGGCCAGGCCCGACGCGCCGATCACTCTTGTCGCCATGAAGTCCAGTATTCCGTAAGTGGATATTTATCGGCAAGGCCAGTCGGAGGATTCTTGCGCTATGACCACTTTCCTCGCTCTCGCCGTCGCCGTTGCTTTCGGGTTCGCGGTCTACCACTTCTCCCCGAAGCGCGGGGAACTGCCGTTCTGGCCGTTCCAGTACCTGCCCCACGACCGCGCCTTCGGAACCTATGATGACCAGCGCCTTTATCGAGATCTGGATGCCGTGCGGGTGCACGAGGACGCGGCCGAGGCCGCACCGCGCGCAACCACCACGGACGCTCCAGTCCAGTTGCCGGAAACTGGCCCTTTCAAGGCCGGTCAGCGTGGACCCCTCGCTGCGTGAATCTGTCACCGGGTCGGCGCACACTGTGCAGCATGAGTTCCGGAACCAGGACCGAACCGGTTGCCGCGGCGCTGTTCGACACGGCGATCGGCCTGTGCGCGATCGCCTGGCACGGCGACACCGTCGTGCGGTTCCAGTTGCCCGAGGCCAGTGAGGAACAGACCCTCGCGCGCATCACCAGACCACTCGGCGGCATGCCGGTGGACGAAGGCGAACCCGGTCCGACGATCACCACCGCGATCGCCGGCATCCGGGCGCACCTGGCCGGGGCGCTCGACCCGCTGCGCTGGATCGCGATCGACCTGCGCGATACGCCCGAATTCCACCGCGCCGTCTACGCGGTGACCCGCGACATCGACCCCGGCCGCACGCTCAGCTACGGCGACATCGCCACCCGCCTCGGCGCGCCCGGCTCGGCCCAGGCCGTCGGGCAGGCGCTGGGGCGTAATCCCATCCCGCTGATCGTGCCCTGCCATCGGGTCCTGGCCGCCGATCACGCGCTGCACGGGTTCTCGGCGCCGGGCGGGATCGGGACCAAGGCACGCCTGCTGGAGATCGAGCGCACGCCGGGGTTCGGCGAGCCGATGCTGTTCTGATCTGCGGGGACTCGTCGCGTACCGTCGAGGGCTGACCCGGCATCGAGAGGAACCACCATGCAGACAGTGACGTCGGCCGACGGCACCACCATCGCCTACGATCGGGTCGGCGATGGCACCGCGGGGACGGTCATCCTGATCGGTGGCGCCTTCAGCCATCGCGAGTTCCCGACCATGGTCGAGCTCGCGCAGACCCTGGCTTCCGACTTCGACCTGACGGTCCTCAACTACGACCGGCGCGGCCGCGGCGACAGCGCGGATTCGCCCGGCGTCTACAACGTGGCCAACGAGATCGCCGACATCGCGGCGCTGGTCGAGGTGGCCGGTGGCGAGGCGGCGTTGTTCGGCTGGTCCTCGGGCGCCGTGCTGGCGCTGCTCGCCGCGGCGAACGTGCCGGGCGTCACCGAGGTGGTCGCCTTCGAGCCGCCGTTCGTCGTCGACCCGAAACATCATGTGCCGCCGCAGGATCTGGAAACCAAGCTGCATCCGATGATCGCCGCGGGCAAGCGGAACAAGACGGTGCGGTACTACATGAGCAAGGCCATGGGCATGCCGTGGCTGATGGTCACCACCATGCGGGTCACGCCGTTCTGGAAATCCCTTGCCGCGACGTCGAATTCGACCGCGCACGACTGGGCGGTGATGAAGCCCTACATGCGCGGCCGCAAACTGGACCCCGCCGACTGGAGCGGGGTCACCGTGCCCGTTCTCGTCCTCGCGGGCGATCGCACGGCCCTGCTGCTGGCCACGGCCGCCAAGGCCGCCGCCGAGGCTCTGCCCAACGCCGAGTTCGTCGAACTGCCGGGCATGAGCCACAACCCGAAGATCTCTGTCCTCGCGCCCGCGGCAGGTAGATTCCTCACGCGCGCAAAGTGATCAGCGGGTGGTGACCTCTTCGCGCGACTGACTCGGCACGAAGACGCCACTTCGGTGGCCATGAATCCGGGCGCCGACTGTCGCGCCACCGACACCTGCGCCGAGCCGCCCCGGTGGCGCCCGCCGGCCTCCTCGCTGTCGCAAGCCGGCCCCGTGCTGTCGCGGGCGGCGCTCAGGCTGTCGCAGGCCGCGCCCGAGGGCTGCGGCAGGCCAGCCCCGTGCTGGGGGGCGGCTCAGGCTGTTGCGGGGCGGCGCTCGCGGGTTGTCGCAGGCCGCGCTCGGGATGCCGCGGGCCAGCCCCGTGCTGCCGCGCGCGGCTCAGGCTGTTGCGGGGCGGCGCTCGCGGGCTGTCGCAGGCCGCGCTCGGGTTGTCACAGGCCGCAGTCGGGATGCCACAAGCCGCGCTCGGGATGCCGTATGCCGCGCTCTGGTTGTCACAGGCCGGCCTTCGGGCTGCCGCACGCCGCCCTCGGGTCACGGAGGCGGCGGGTGGTCTCGGTAGAACTGGCACGGATCGCCGGTGAGGTAGCCGTCCATGCAGGCGAAGTAGGTCTGTACGCAGGCGTTGCTGGTGCAGCCCGCCGTGTAGAGCATCCCGCGGATCCGCTCGTTGCGCTGCTGCGAGGGCACCAGGGTCTGCGCGGGCGGCGCCACCGTCCGCACGGGCGACGCACTCGGCGGCGGCGCGGGCTCCTGCGACGACCCACACCCCGGCAAGACCGCGACAGCGACCAACGCCGCGAGAGCGAACCCCACACGCACCGACATCAGCCACCTCCATCCCGACCCGCCTCGACGCTACTACCGCCGACCCAACGCCACCCGACCACCCGGCGCACCCCGCCCTGGCCAACCACACCGTCGACCGTCCGCCGCACTCGTTCTCGCCACTGACAAGGCAGCCTCCGCCAGGCGACGGCGGTTGTCCGGCACCCGCGACCTCGCTCACAACAAAGCCGGTCCCGCAATCCTGCCGAGCACACCACAAGCGCACCCACAGCTTCCGAGACCGACCAGCTGCGCCGGCGAAGCCACCTCTGGATCGCCGCCTCGGGCGCACAGCCGTGGGCTGCCTGCCGCACCGGCCCGGCCAGCCCCAGAATGGCGCCTCAGCCGCACGCTCGCACGGCAGCGACTTCCGTGGCGACGCCGGCTCCCAGCGTCAGCGATCGCTACATCGAGCCTGCGCGTGACCTTGGCCGCCGATTGCAGCCCGGCCGACGGACTACAGGGTTGCGCCGTAGCCGCTGCCGAGCACACCGCCCGCGACGGCGCCCGCCGCGGCGGCCGGAATGCCGAGGGCGGCGGCTCCCGCGGCGGCGCCGACTCCGGCGCCGATGGCGGCGCCCGCGCCGGTGGTTGCCGCGGCGATGGGCCAGGCGGCGACGAAGCCGCCGACGATGGTGGCGACGGCGCCGGTGCCCGCGGTGGGAATCGCGGCCGCGCCTGCGAGGATCGCGGTTGCGCCCGCGGTGCCTGCGGCGCCGACGGCGAAGCCGACGCCAGCGCCGATTCCGGCGCCGATGAGTCCGCCGCCCACAGCGCCGACGGCGGCCGCCGGGACACCCGCGATCGCGGCCCCGGCCAGAGCGCCGCCGACCGTCGCGGCGGCGATCTTGTCGGAGCGGCTGGGGTTGATGCCGATGGAGCGGCCCTGGGTCGCGATGGCCGCTTCGGCATCGGCGGCGGTGGTGTTCACGCCCGCGAGGATGTCGTCGGGCACCTCGTCCGGGACCGGGCTGGTGAAGTCACCGACGCGCAGCGTGCGCGGCGGCGGGGCGATCGGGGCCACGGGTTCGACCGGTTCGGGGAGGTGCAGTTCCTCGATGACGACCGGCGGGGGCGGCGTGGTGTACTCGGGCACCGGGCGGGATTCCGGACGCTCCGGCGCGAGCTTCTGCAGGGTCTCGGGAGCGTCGAAATCGCCGAGGTCGGAGCGGCCCTCGTCGGCCGGTGCCGGGGTGTTGATACCCGGCTGCACAGGCTGGGTGACACCCGGCTGCGGTACCGCCACCGCGACTCCGGCGCACGCGACAGCCACCGCCATCGGCAGCACGCCCACCAGCGGACGTGCCACGCGCCGCACCGTCGAAATGTTCACATCATCGGACCGACGGTTCACGCCGCACACCCACTCACACTCGCCGAAAACGCGGCACGTCCCCGCGCGCCGCGCAGCGAAGATAGCGGTAGCCGAGTGGATGCTGTCAAATCGATAGCGAGTCGACATCACTCGCGCGTGTCGGGGAGTGAACTGCGAAAACAGCCCCTCCCCGAGACCGGGAAGGGCTGTTCGCGAGGGAAACTCAGCCGAGCACGTCGTGCCGGACGATGGTCTGGTCGCGGCCGGGGCCGACGCCGATGCACGAGATGCGCGCGCCCGAAAGCTCTTCCAGCCGGAGCACGTACGCCTGCGCGTTGGCCGGCAGCTCCTCGAAGGTGCGGGCGTGCGAGATGTCCTCCCACCAACCCGGCATCTCCTCGTAGACGGGCTTGGCGTGGTGGAACTCGGTCTGGGTGGTCGGCATCTGCTCGACCCGCTCGCCGTCGATCTCGTAGGCGACGCAGATCGGCACGGTGTCCAGGCCCGACAGCACGTCGAGCTTGGTGAGGAAGTAGTCGGTGATGCCGTTGACGCGGGTGGCGTAGCGGCTGATGACAGCGTCGAACCAGCCGCAGCGCCGGGCGCGTCCGGTGGTGACGCCCACCTCGCCGCCCTGCTTGGCCAGGAACTCGCCGAAGTTGTCGAACAGCTCGGTCGGGAAGGGACCCGAGCCGACGCGGGTGGTGTAGCACTTGAGGATGCCGAGCACCGTGTCGATCTTGTTCGGGCCGATGCCGGAGCCGACCGCCGCGCCGCCCGAGGTGGGGTTCGACGAGGTGACGAACGGGTAGGTGCCGTGGTCGACGTCGAGCAGGGTGCCCTGCGAGCCTTCCAGCAGGATCGTGTCGCCGCGCTCGAGCGCCAGGTTCAGTTCCAGGCGGGTGTCGGCGATGCGGTGCTTGAACGACTCGGCCTGCTCGAGCACCTCGTCCACCACCTGCTGCGGGTCGAGCGCGCGGCGGTTGTAGATCTTCACCAGCACCTGGTTCTTGAACTCCAGGGCGGCCTCGACCTTCTGGGTGAGGATCTTCTCGTCCAGCACATCGGCCACGCGGACGCCGACGCGGGCGACCTTGTCCTGGTAGCAGGGGCCGATGCCGCGGCCGGTGGTGCCGATCTTACGGCTGCCGAGGAAGCGCTCGGCGACCTTGTCGATGGCCACGTGGTACGGCATGATCAGGTGCGCGTCGGCGGAGAGCAGCAGGCCGGTGGTGTCGACACCGCGCTCCTCCAGGCCGGCGAGCTCGTCGAGCAGCACACCGGGATCGACGACGACACCGTTGCCGATGACGTTCTTCACGCCGGGGGTGAGGATGCCGGAGGGGATCAGGTGCAGCGCGAACTTGTCGCCGTTGGGGAGGACGACCGTGTGGCCGGCGTTGTTGCCGCCCTGATAGCGGACCACCCACTGCAGCCGCTCGCCGAGCAGGTCGGTAGCTTTGCCCTTACCCTCGTCGCCCCATTGGGCACCGATGAGGACGATTGCCGGCATTTCGGAGTCTCCTACAGATCGACGGCAGCACGCTACGTACTGCAGCTACCTGCCGTAGGACGCAGCGCGTCCAGTCACTGAGGCGGTTGCCGGAGACACATTCTAGCCGACGCCTGCTCAGAGCCACCCGACCTGCCCCGCCCGGTGCGCCACCCCCGCCCGCCCCGAGCGCCACTATCGGTTACGGTTACCTGTCGGCAGGGGGTATTGCCGTGTGCTTGTGGGCGACACACCGTCGGCCGAACCGAGGAGGGTGTACCGCAGTTTGAGTACCCACGTTCTCCGATGTGGTGACATGCCGGTCCCGATCGCGCTCAGTTCGGTGCCGACCACCCAGACCGAACAGCTACCCGACACCGGCGTGATCGACGAACTGCTGCCGGTGCTGGCGGCCGACAGCCTGCCGCGGCTGATCGTGCTCGGCTCCGACGCCAGCCTCGCCGCCGTGCTCACCCATCTGATGCGCACCGAACGGCTGCACGTCGAAGTGGGTTTCGTGCCGGTCGAGACGACCTACGCCTCGCGGGTCTATCAGACCGCCACCGGCAACGCCGCCGCCAAGATCGCGCTCGAAGGCCGCGCCATCGAGACGCCGCTGATCCGTGACGACACCGGCACCGCGCTGGTCGGCCGCGCGAGCATCACCGGGCCCGAGGGCGCCAAGCTCGAGGGCGAGGCCTACGTCGACGACACGCTGCTGTTCAGCGGCATCGTCAACACCATGCTGATCTCGCCGACGATGACGATGCCCGGCGTCCGCGCGCGGGTGCGCAAGGGCTTGCGCAAGCGCACCTGGGTGTCCGGGCGCGCCGCGCAGCTCGGCACCCCCGGCGCCATCGTCACCCGCGACGGCATCACCAACGAGCGCAAGGTGCCGCGCTCGACCTTCTATCGATTCGAACAACCCTGGCTGCTGGTGCGATGACCTACTCGTTCACCCCGGGCCGCCGGACCGGCCACAGCGCCGTGCGTCCGAGCCCGGTCTTCCTGCTCATCGTGCTGATCACCGTGGCCGGTGGCGCCCTGGCCTGGGACGCCGACCTCGATTCGGTGCGGGCCAAGATCGGCGTGTTCGTGCTGGTGGTGGCCGGTTGGGTCGTCAGCCTGTGCCTGCACGAGTTCGCGCACGCCTATGTCGCGTGGCGCGCGGGCGACCACGAAGTGGAGATGCGGGGATATCTCACACTCAACCCGCTGAAGTACAGCCATCCGGTGCTCTCGATCGGGCTGCCGCTGGTGTTCATCGCGCTCGGCGGCATCGGCCTGCCCGGCGGCGCGGTGTACCTGGACACCTCCCGCTTCAGCGCCGGGGTGCAGCGCCTGGTCAGCGCGGTCGGACCGGCCTCGAACGGGCTGTGCGCGGTGGTGCTGCTGGTGGTGATCCGGATGTTCGGGTCGGTGCAGGAGCACGGCGCGTTCTGGCTCGGGCTCAGCTTCCTGGCGTTCCTGCAGATCACGGCGTTCCTGCTGAACATCCTGCCGGTGCCCGGCCTGGACGGCTACGGGATCATCGAACCCTCGCTCAGCTACGAGACCCGGCGCGGACTCGACCAGATCAAGCCCTACGGCATGCTGATCCTGTTCGCCGTCATCTTCTTCACACCGTTGAGCAGGGTTTTCTTCGACGGCGTGTACGCATTGTTCGGGCTTTCCGGGGTACCTGATGTCTGGGCTGCGTACGGCAGCCAATTGACCCGGTTCTGGCGCTGACCCGCACGGCTCGCATCGCGAGCCACCCCGACGTGCACTAGCCTGAGCCGGGCATTTCACGACCCCGGAACGGAAGCGCGCATGGGCACCACTGAAAATTCGCCCCCTGTCCTGTCCGTCATCATCCCGGCGCTCGACGAAGCGGCGGGCATCACCGCCTGCCTCGAGCGCCTGGTCGGTCAGGACGCGATCGACGAGATCATCGTCGTCGACAACGGCAGCACCGACGGCACCCGAGAGATCGTCGCCGAACTGGCGAGCCGACATCCGAAGATCGAACTGATCGACGAGCCGGAGCCGGGCGTCGCGCACGCACGCAACGCCGGCTTCGCCAAGGCGCGCGGCGACTACCTCGGCCGCATCGACGCCGACACCCTCGTCGCGCCCGACTGGGGCGCCACCGTGCGCGCCCACCTGGACGCGCACCCCGACACCGTCGCGGTGACCGGCATCAGCACCTACCACGACTCCCCGATCGGGTTCTTCCTCGCCGCGGCCATCGGCGGGCAGCAGCGGCTGGGGTTGATCAAGAACCAGCCTGTCGGCAATGTGCACGGCGCCAATATGGCGATCCGCCGCTCCGCGTGGGAACAGGTGCTCCCGGCCACCACCACCCGCCGCGATCTGCACGAAGACCTCGACCTGGCGCTGTGCCTGACCAAGGCCAAGCTGCGCATCGACCAGTTGCCCGAGCTGCGCGCCGAGATCTCCGCGCGCCGCCGCCAGACCCCGCCGACGATCTGGTGGAAATACCAGCTGCGCGGGCTGCAGACCATCGCCAACCAGGGCTACAACGTAGTGCCGTTCCACCGCGCGGTGATCACCGGCGCGTGGCTGATGCACACCTCGCAGTGGCCGATCTACCGGGCGTGGGACTTCGACCGCAAGCGGTTCTCGCTGCGTCCCGGCAGGCCGCGGGTCTCCCCCGTCGGCGACTGACGCTCAGTCCTCGGGCGTCACGTAAGGATTGGGCACGGTGGGCGGGAGCAGGGCGATCGCCGAGATGCGCTGCATCCCGCACACCACCATCAGATCCACCACGATCGACCGGATCTGCGCGAACACCACGTGCGCCGAGAGGCCGGCGCCCGCGACCAGATCGGGGCTGGCCTTCTTCGCCACGCTGCGCAGAGCGCGGGCGGCCTCGGCCTGATCCGGCTGTTCGCCGGGGTCGGCGAGCATCATCCGGCGGACCACGTCGGTGGCGTTGCCCAACTGGTCGACCAGGTCGATCAGGCGCGGATCGAGGACCTCGTCGTCGCGGACGAGGGTGAGCGAACGACGCAGCAGCACACGGGTGTTGCGGACGGCGTTGTCGAGCGGATCGGCCGCCGAGCGGATGCGTTCGAGGCGCTGGCGAGAGTTCCAGTACAGCGGCGAGATCCGGCTGACCTCGCGGCCGCCCTCCAACGCCGAGCGCAGCGAATCGATCTGCGACTGGGTGGCGCGGACAGCGGACAGCGCGTCGTGCACCTTGTCCGAGTTCTGTTCGAGCAGGCCGTCGGCGCAGGTGATCATGGATTTGC
Source organism: Nocardia neocaledoniensis (assembly GCF_003182135.1). Classification (GTDB taxonomy): domain Bacteria; phylum Actinomycetota; class Actinomycetes; order Mycobacteriales; family Mycobacteriaceae; genus Nocardia; species Nocardia neocaledoniensis. The sequence continues at coordinate 13,697 of NZ_QGTL01000004.1, forward strand.
TCATCACCGACAGCACGTCGGCCGCGTGCTCGCGGGCCCTGCGCACCGGATGCAGCGGGATCAGGCCCACCATCAGCACCCCGACCAGGCCGCCGACCAGCGCGTCGATCATGCGGCTCGGGCCCGCCGCCGACGCCTGGCTCAGGGTCGACACCAGCACCGCCGAACCCGCCGCCTGGATCGAGATGATCGACCCGCCGTCGAGGAACACCGCCAGCGCCATCGCGACCGCGACGACCAGCCCCACCTGCCAGACCCCGGTGCCGACCTGCGCGATGAACAGGTCACCGATGCCGATGCCGACCGCGACGCCGACCACCAGCTCCACCGAGCGGCGCAACCGGGCGCCGAAGGAGATGCCGATCGAGACGATCGCGGCGGTGGGCGCGAAGAACGGATCGGGATGGCCGATCACGTTGTGGGCGATGAACCAGGCCAGTGCCGCGCCGAGCGAACACTGGATGATCGGGATCGCAGACAGCCGCAAGCGCACCGAGGACCGCTTGAAACGGTCGACGGTGCTGTCCCTGGCGGCCGTGACTACCGGGGTGGCCGCGGCGACGACGGAATGGGAATCGCTCACCTACGACTCGGATCCGGCCGGGTCAGTCCAGGCCGAGTTCGGTCGCGGCCCTCGGGTCGCAGTCCTCGAGCAGGTCGAGGCAGCGGGCGTATTCCTCGGTCTCGCCGATCACCTTCGCGGCCCTGGCCAGCGCGCCGACGCTGCGCAGGAAGCCCTGGTTGGGCTCGTGGTTCCACGGGACAGGGCCGAAACCCTTCCAGCCGTTGCGGCGCAGCAGGTCCAGACCGCGGTGATAGCCGGTGCGCGCGAACGCGTACGCGGCGATCACATCGTGGTTCACCTCGCCGTCCGCGCGCTGCAGGGCGTTCTCGGCGAGCTGGGCCCAGGCGATCGACGCGGCCGGGTGCGCGGCGGCGACCTCGACCGGGTCGGTGCCGGCCGCGATGGCGTCCTCGGCGTCGATCAGTTCCGGAAGGAGGACCGGCTGCGGTCCGAGCAGGTCACCGAAGGAGGTCATGGATTCATTGTGCACCGCGCCGTCCGCAGCCGTCGCCCGGCCCGCCACGGGGCGATCGGCGAACTCCGCCGCGCGGCGCGCATTAGGCTGACGTGCGAGTGGAACGTTCAAGCCTGAGCGAGGGGTACTAGGTGTCCGACCCGACCGACGAGAACAATCCGGCAGCCCAGTCTGCCGACCCCGGCGCGCCCCAGCGAGGCGGCGCCGATTCGTCGAGCACCGACAAGACCGCGCCCGGTGGCGGCGCACCCAAGTCGACCCCGGGGGCGGTCACCGAACCGGACAGGGAGACCGTGTCGCAGGGGAACGCCGAGACGGTGGTCATCCGGCCCGGGTCCGCGGCCGGACGTCCCGGGAACCCGCCCGGGGGACAGCAGTTCGCCAACCCGGCCGGTGGGCCTGCCGCCCAGGGTGGGCCTGCCGCCCAGGGTGGGCGTGGACCCGGTGACTCCGGGCACCCGGGTTCTCCCCAGGGCCAGGGTGGGCCCGGGCGCGCGCCAGGCGGCGCGCGACAACAGCAGTCTCCCGGTGGCGGTCCCGGTCAGCAGGCACCCGGTGGCGGTCCCGGTCAGCAGGCACCCGGCGGCCCTCGCCCGCAGGCGCCCGGCGGCGCCGGCCAGCAGGCGCCCGGCGGTCCCGTGGGCCAGCAGCCTCGCCGGGCTCAGCCGGTGAATCGCAGGAACAGCCCTGCCGGACAACAGCCTTCGGGACCGGGTACGCCCGGAAACGCCCCCGGTGGGATGCGCCCCGGCGGACCCGGCGTCCCGCCGCGAGGTGCGGGCCCCGACAACCCGCCCGGCCCACATCGCCCTGGCCCCAGCGGTGCCGGTGGCCCCGCGAACGCACCCGGACGCCCGCAGTCCGGTGGACCCGGAAATGTCGTCCCCGGCAACGCGCCCGGGCGTCCCCAGCCTGGTGGACCAGGAAACGCACCAGGGCGTCAGCAGTCCGGTGGAGCCGGAAATGTCGTCCCCGGCAACGCGCCCGGCGGCCCCCAGGTCAGCGTGTTCGGACGCCCGCAGCACGGCGGCCCCGGAAGTGTCCCTGGCGGTCCCGCGAACGCGTCCGGCGTCGGTAACACACCGGGCGGCTCCCCGACCTCCAGCCAGGGAAACCCCCCGCGCGGCGGGCAGGGCACCACCCCAGGCAACCCGCCTCGCGAGCCCCAGGGTTCGGATCGGGCAGGCGCGCCCCCTGCCGCCGACGCGGGCAAGGCCGCGCGGGAACAGGATCCGAAGTCCGGATCTCCCCTGGCCGGGCTGTCGAAAGGTCTGCCGGGCGACGAGACCCCCGGGCGCGACGAGACGGCCGATGCTGCCCGTCAGGCCGACTCCGCCACGGAGCAGCGGGGCGACCTCGCCGGTCCGGACGCGCCGACCACGGCGATGCGCGTCCCCGGCGGGAAATCGTCTACCGCGCAAAGCGGTTCGGCCGACGACCGCACCGTCAAGATCTCGGCGGCGCAGTCCAAGGCCGCGCAGGCCGACATCCCCACGGCAGGCATGAGTGAGGTCGACCGCCCGTCGCCGGACCCGAAGTCCGGCGCGAAGTCGGCCGCCGGAGCCGCTGCGGTAGGCGGCGTCGCGGCGGTCGGCGCAGCAGCGGCGGACAACGTGGCCGGCGAGCCGGGCACCGACGCCCCGACCCGGCCTGAAGACACCGACGCCCCTGACTCCGACGTCACGGAGGACCACACCGCAGCCGACGATGCGCCGACGGTGTCCGGAGCTGTTGTCGGCCGAACTGATTCACCTTCAGGAGATGTCGAGGCGACCGAGAAGTTTCGGACTGCGAGCGGGACCAGTGACACCTCAACAGCGACGAACCGCGCCGAAGCAGATCGCGAAGGCTCCAGCGAGGATTCGCCGACCGAGAGCCCCTCGCGAGAAGGCGGCCCCGCCGGCCCACAGCAGCGTCCCGCGGCGGAAGCACGCGCGACCGCGACTGGCGCCGCGGCGACCGCTGGTCGAGCCGGGGATTCCAGCACCGAGGCAGGCACAGCCGATGCCGATGCCGCGGGCACGGCCGAAATCGCCGATACGGAGACAGCCGGGGCCGACGGTGCCGACAAGTCTGGAACCGACGGTGCGGATGCAGCCGGGGCGGGCGGTGCCGGAGCCGGTGGTACCGGCGCGACCGGGAGCGGTGCGGCTTCGCTGACGAAGGGCGAGGCGGCGGGCGCCGACGACAAGACGATCGCCATGCGGGTGGTGAATCCGGCGGACGCGCCGACCACCGCCATGCCGATCCAGCGGGTCACCGATCGGGTGGTGCCGCCGCCCGGTGGACGCGCGGTGACGCCACCGCCGAACACGCCGCGCGGCCCCGCCGGTCCGCGGCAGGCGGGGCAGCAGCACGGACCGCACGGGCCGGGTGTCGAGGAGACGCAGCCTTCGCCGCCGCGTGGGCCGGGTGCGCCGAACAAACCGGCGTCGGCACCCTCGCCCGCCGACATCCAGCCCACGCGGCCCGCCCAGCAGCTCGCCGAAGGCAACCGCCAGGCCCGCCCGCAGGGTGGACCGGGCCAGCAGGGACCCCGCGGCAACCAGCCGGGCGCGGCCGACGGTCCTCGCCAGGTCGCGCAACCGCAGCGGATCGAGGCGCCGCAGCCCGCCGAAGCCCCGGCTCCGGGCCGCTCGAAGAAGTGGCTGCTGGCCGCCGCGGGCGCTGCGGTGCTGGTGGTGGCGCTGATCGCGACCGTGGTGGCGCTGATGTCGGGCGACAGTTCGCCGGAGGGACAGGTGCGGACCGCGATCGGCACCTACGCCGACGCGCTGCGCAGCGGCGACCTGGAGGGCCTGCGCGCGAGCACCTGCGGCGAGCTGCACGAGTTCTATCAGGGCATCACCGCCGAGCAGTTCACCGGCGTGCATCAGCTCTCGACGGAGCGCGGTTCCATCCCGGTGGTCGACAGCGTGAACGCGGTCCGCATCACCGGCGACACCGCGCTCGCCGAGGCCACGGTGTACACCGCCGCCGACCCCGCGAAGAAGACCGCGCGCACCTTCGACCTGCAGCTCACCGATGGCGACTGGAAGGTGTGCGACCCCACGGCGACCCCGTGAACCGGCCGTCGACCCGTCGTAGCGGGCATTCCTGCCTGCTATGACGGGTCACACATAACTGGTCATTCACTTGGGTACTCCATTATCATTTTTCGGATCATGAGCAGGGAACAGACAGTGTCGCCGGGCACCGAAGCTGTGGTCCCGGGTGCGACGCTGGCAGGCCAGCGCTTCGGATTCCGCGACCACTACGAAGTCGGCCGCGAGAAGATCAGAGAATTCGCCAGGGCCGTGCAGAATCTGCACCCCGCCCATCACCAGGAAGTCGACGCCCGCAAGCTCGGCTACGACGGCATCATCGCGCCGCCGACCTTCGCCTCGGTGATCGGCATGAGCGCCACCAGGGCGCTGCTCGACAGCGTGCTCACCGAGTACGACCTGTCGCAGGTCCTGCAGACCGACCAGGTCTTCGAGATCTACCGCCCGATGCTGGCGGGCGACCGGATCAGCACCGAGATCGAGATCGAGTCGATCCGCCAGTTCGGCGACAACGACTTCGTCAACGTCGGCTTCAAGCTGATCAACCAGGACGGCCAGACCGCCGTGCAGGGCACCACCACCATCGTGGCCCGCCGCGGCGTCGAGGTGGACCCGAACATCGTCGAGGCCGTCGAGAACATCAGCATGCAGCCGCGTCCGGCCGAGACCGCGGGTCTCGACACCGACGACCTGCTGATCCGCCGCACCGGCCCGGCCCCCGAGGCCGCGCCCCGCGAGTTCGCGCCCGTCAACACCACCCCGGAATTCGACTCGCTCGTCAAGGGCGGCGAACTCCCGTCGGGAGTCGCCAGGGTGACCCGCGGCGACCTCGCCAACTACGCGGGCGTCTCCGGCGATCCGAACCCGATCCACTTCAGCGACCGCGCCGCCGAACTGGCCGGCCTGCCGACGGTGGTGGCCCACGGCCTGCTCACCATGGGCCTGGCCGCGCAGTACCTCACCGACTGGCTCGGCGACCCCACCGCGATCGAGAAGCTGGCCGTGCGGTTCTCCGGCTTCGTCCCGGTGCCGCCGACCGAGCCGGGCGTGATCGAGTTCTCGGGCAAGATCAAGTCGATCGACCCGGAGCGGCGCGCGGCCACCGTGCTGTTGAGCGGAGTTTCGGAGGGCCGCAAGCTCTTCGGCCGCGCCGTCGCCGAAATCCGCCTCACCTGAGGCGGATTCGCCGGGCCTAGCTGACCGCGATGAAGGTGAGCACGGTCGCCCCGATGCGGATCATGTCGCCGTCGGCGAGCAGTGCTCCGGTGTCGATGGGGAGTTCGTTCACGTACACGCCGTTGGCGGAATGCAGGTCCTTGATCAGCAGTCCGGCGCGGCTCGGCATGATGTGGGCGTGGTAGCGGCTGGCCTTCGGGTCGTCGAGCACCAGCTCGTTGTCGGTCATCCGGCCGATCCTGATGCCGCCGTGCGGAATCGGGATGGTGCGGCCGTCGGCGAAGCGCAGGTTGCCGTTGCGAATCGAGCGCGGCACCTCGGTGACGGTCTCGGTCATGGCCGCGGCGAGCTGCTCGGATCGCTTGGCCTCCACCACATTCAGCGGTTCCTGGCGCAGCACGCGCTGTTCCAGGTCGATCAGCGCCGCGCCGGGATCGATGCCCAGCTCCTCGGCGAGCACGGTGCGCACCCGGCGACAGGCCTCCAGCGCGTCGGCCTGCCTGCCGGACAGGTACAGCGCGGTGATCAGCTGACCCCACAGCGGCTCGCGCAGCGGGTGCTCGTTGGTCATCGAGACCAGCTCACCGATCACCGAAGAGGCGCGGCCACAGGCGATCTCGGCGTCGACGCGGGCCGAGACGGCCAGCAGCCGCTCTTCGTCCATCGCGGTGGCGAAGCCGTCGGCGAACTGCAGCCCGGCGAGGTCGGACAGCGCGCGGCCGGTCCATTCGCGCAGCGCGGCGCCGAAGAGGTTGGCCGCGCCGGGATGGTCACCGGCCTCGAGGCAGCGGGTTCCCGCCTCACGCGCGTTCTCGAACCGGCCGAGATCACAGGCGGTGTCGGGGATCTCGAGCCGATAGCCCGCGCCCTCGGTCCGCAGCACCTGCGCCGGATCGATGCCGGCGTTGCGCAGCGCCTTGCGGATGTTGGAGACGAACACCTGCAGGCTGGCGGCATAGGAATCCGGCGGATCCTCGTTCCACACCATTTCGGCGAGCACGGCGGAAGACACCGCGCGCCGTCGGTTGACGGTGAGCGCGGCGAGGAGGGCGCGCGGCTTGGGCCCGCCGACCGCCACCGGCTCACCGCCGACCAGCAGTCGAACGGGCCCGAGCACACGGACGTCAAGACTCATGAGCTCGGGCCCCGTTTGATTGTTCGCGAAACTGCCCGATCAGGAACCGCTGACGGATCGACCGGCCGACTTCAGGTCGTTGCACGCCTCGACGACGCGCGCGGCCATCGAGGCCTCGGCCTTCTTCAGGTAGCTGCGCGGGTCGTAGACCTTCTTGTTGCCGACCTCGCCGTCGATCTTCAGCACACCGTCGTAGTTGCTGAACATGTGGCCGGCGACCGGGCGGGTGAAGGCGTACTGGGTGTCGGTGTCGACGTTCATCTTCACCACACCGAACCGCAGCGAGTCCTCGATCTCGGACTTCAGCGAGCCCGAACCGCCGTGGAAGACGAAGTCGAACGGCTGCGCGTCGGCGGCCAGGCCCAGCTTGGCGGCCGCGACCCGCTGGCCCTCGGCCAGCACCTCGGGCTTGAGCACCACGTTGCCCGGCTTGTACACACCGTGCACGTTGCCGAAGGTGGCGGCGAGCAGGTACTTGCCGTTCTCGCCGGCGCCGAGCGCGTCGATGGTCTTCTCGAAGTCCTCGGGCGAGGTGTAGAGCTTGTCGTTGATCTCGGCCTCGACGCCGTCTTCCTCGCCGCCGACGACACCGATCTCGACCTCGAGGATGATGTTGGCGGCCTTGGCGAGCTTGAGCAGCTCCTTGCCGATCTCGAGGTTCTCGTCGATCGGGATGGCCGAGCCGTCCCACATGTGCGACTGGAACAGCGGGTTCTGGCCGTTGTTCACGCGCTCCTGGGAGATCGCGAGCAGCGGGCGCACGTAGGTGTCCAGCTTGTCCTTGGGGCAGTGGTCGGTGTGCAGAGCGATGGTGACGTCGTACTTGGCCGCCACCACGTGCGCGAACTCCGCCAGCGCCACCGCGCCGGTGACCATGTCCTTCACGCCGAGGCCGGAGCCGAACTCGGCGCCACCGGTCGAGAACTGGATGATGCCGTCGCTGCCCGCCTCCGCGAAGCCCTTGATCGCGGCGTTGATCGTCTCCGACGAGGTGCAGTTGATAGCCGGGAATGCGAACGAGTGCGCCTTGGCCCGGCCGAGCATCTCGGCGTAGACCTCCGGAGTCGCGATAGGCACAGCAGTGACCTCCGTGTGTGGGGAGCGAAAAAAGCAATTCTGTCAGGCCACACCCTAAGTTAGGAAGGGATGGCCTGGTTCACCGGCTTGTCCCAGCGCCGATCACTACACAACACTCGTGTCACAGATTCGCCCGGTACTGTGGGGGCCGTGACTTTGCTGGCGGTTTCCGATGTGATGACGCACAACCTCGCGTTGACCCAGTTGCTGGACCCGTTGTATCTACTCCAGGAAACCTGGCTGAAGAACGCGGTTCTCCCGGCCATCCTGGCGATCGTCTTCATCGAGACCGGCCTGCTGTTCCCGTTGCTGCCCGGTGACTCGCTGCTGTTCACCGGTGGCATGCTGGCCGCGCAGGGCAGCCCGAACATCTGGGTGCTCGTGCCGCTGGTCATCATCACCGCCTTCGCCGGCGACCAGTGCGCGTACTGGATCGGCCGCAAGATCGGGCCCGCGATCTTCCGCAAGGAGGACAGCCGCTTCTTCAAGAAGCAGTACATCGTGGAGACGCACGAGTTCTTCGAGAAGCACGGACCCAAGACGATCATCCTGGCCAGGTTCGTGCCGATCGTGCGTACGTTCATGCCGGTGCTGGCCGGTGTGTCGAAGATGAGCTACCGCAAGTACGTCGCGTTCGACATCGTCGGCGCCGTGCTCTGGGGTGGTGGCGTCACGATCATCGGCTACTTCCTCGGCAACGTGCCGTTCATCCGCGACCACGTGGAAGCGATCTTCCTGCTCATCGTGTTCGTCTCGATCCTGCCCGCGATCATCACCGTCGGGAAGAAGATGCTGGCCGGGCGCAAGGCGCCCACCGAGGCCGCGCCCGCCGCCGAGCTGGCCGCTTCGACGAACGAGACGCACTGATCCCTGTGACCGCGGTACCGTCGATTCACGCTCTGGGCAGCTTCGATCCGCTGATCTCGGCCGGGCCCGCCGTGGTCTGGACGGTGGTCCTGGTCTTCGTCTTCCTGGAGTGCGCGTTCATCATCGGGCTGTTCCTGCCCGGTGACTCCATGCTCATCACCGCGGGCATCGTGATGGCCTCGCACGCCAACGGCGAGGCCCACGTGTGGGCGCTGTCGCTGGGCACGATGCTCGCGGCCATCGCGGGCAACCAGGTCGGCTATGTCGTCGGCCAGCGCACCGGGCATCGCCTGGTCGCGCGCAAGAACGGCCGCTACATCAACACCAGGAATCTGGAGAAGGTCACCGCGCTGCTGGAGAAACACGGCTTCTTCGCCGTGCTGGTGGCGCGCTGGATTCCGTGGGTGCGCACGCTGTGCCCGATGGTGGCGGGCGCGGCGGGCATGGACCATCGCCGCTACACCATCGCCAGCACCATCGGCGCGATCATCTGGGCGCCGGTGCTGCTGCTGATCGGCTACTACGCGGGCGAATTCCTCGAGCAGGTGCCGTGGCTGATGCCCGCGGTGATCGGCATCATGATCGTCGGCCTGGTCATCGGGACGCTGCTCGGCCTGCGGCACTACCGCCAGGAGATGGCCAAGCCGGTCGAGGAGTTCGATCTCGACCGCGAGCACGCCGACCTGGACAGCTGACGCTCAAAGCCCGGCCGCGGTGACCTGATACGCCGCTTCCATCAGCATCCAGCCCGAGAGCTGCACCGACAGGTCGCGTTCGGGCACCGTCGACGCCGTCACCGAGCCGCCCGCCGTGAACCGGCCTGCACCCGCCGTGCCACCGGGTAGGCGGGCCGACTGGCTCCAGTCGTGCCCGAACAGCGGCTCCCCCTCGACATCGAGGCGGTTGGCCCAGGCGGCCGTGGCCGAGGCCTTGACGATGGCGGCCGCGATCCGCCGCGCGGCCTCCTCGTGCTTGCCCTCGCCGGGCAGCATGAGCGCGACCACCGCGAGGTAGCGGGCCAGGATGCCGTTGAACAGGCCACCGTCCCCACCGCCGCCGCCGGAGATGACCAGCCGCGTGGTCATGTGTTCCTCGACGGCGTTCAACAGCGCGCAGACCCGCTCGGCATGACGGTCGTCGTCGGTCTGCACGGCCAGTTCGGTCTCCAGGCCGAGGACCACGCCCTGGCAGTAGCTGAACACCGGGCGTTCGATCTCGCCGGAGGGCAGGTGGATGCCGTCGAGGATCAGGCCGGACTCGGGGTCGCGCAGGGTGGCGTCGAGCCAGTCGGCCATCTGCTGGGCGCGCTCGACCCGGCCGAGGCGCAGCAGCGCGATGCCCGCCGGGCCGTTGGCGGGCGCGTTGAAGAAATCGGAGCGGACGCGCCACGGGATGCCGCCGCCGGTCTCCGGGTCCCAGGCCCCGTAGAGCTGCTGTTCGAGCGCGGCCAGACCGCCGCGGGCCGAGGTGAGGTCCTGGGTGCGTTCTGCGCGTTCCAGCGCGATCGCCAGCCAGGCCATGTCGTCGTAGTAGCGGTTGGTCCAGCCGGTGATGTTGCGGACGCGGATGCCGCGCGCGATCGCCGCGATCCGGCGCCGCCGGGCGGGGGTGGGCACCCGGTTGGCGGCGTCGACCGCGATGTCGAGCAGGTGCGCCTGCCACCAGTAGTGCCACCCGACGAAGGTACGTTCACGACGCGTCGCGGGCCAGCCGACGACGCCCAATTCCGTTCCGGGGCAACCCCACAGCGTGCGCAGGTGCCGCGAGACGATCGCGGACTCGGCCATGTCGGCACGCTCGGACCACAGCGCCGGTGTCGGCACGGTTCCGGCGCGATCGGAGGGCTGCGGGCGCCGGCCGCTGCGCGAGGTCATAGCACCATGGTGCCAGTTTTCTCCCTGTTTTCGCGCCCATTCTGTTACCGAGTTGTGCTGTTGGCTTGTTGTAGCGAACCGCTACCAGGCTTTCGACAGGTCAGCGTGCTGACGGATCCAGGCATGCATCGCGATTCCGGCCGCGACTCCGGCGTTGATACTGCGCGTCGAACCGAATTGGGCGATCGAAACCGTCAGGGCGGCAGCTTCTTTCGCGTCCGCGCTGACGCCGGGACCCTCCTGGCCGAACAGCAGCAGGCACTCGCGCGGCAGCTCGGCCGTCTCCAGCGGGACCGCGCCGGGCACATTGTCGACGGCGACGACGGTCAGCCCCGCCTCGGCGGCGTAGGCGCGCAGCTCGGCGAGGTCGCTGTGGTGCATCAGGTGCTGGTAGCGGTCGGTGACCATGGCGCCGCGCCGGTTCCAGCGCCGCCGCCCGACGATGTGCACCGCCGCCGCGGCGAACGCATTGGCCGTGCGGACCACCGTGCCGATGTTGGCGTCGTGCCCGAAGTTCTCGATGGCCACGTGGAACGGGAAGCGGCGGGCGTCGATGTCGGCGACGATGGCCTCGCGCGTCCAGTAGCGGTAGGCGTCGACCACATTGCGGCGGTCGCCCTCGGCGAGCAGCACCGGGTCGTAGCGCGGGTCGGTGGGCGCCGGGGTGCCGTACTCCTGCTCCCACGGGCCGAGTCCGTGCGGGTGCTCGCCCCATTCGGTCGGACCCACGACCTCGGCTTCGGGCGCTGACACTGACTCGTTCACCCGGAGAATGCTAGGCCGCGGCGGGTCACGCCGAAGACTCGGCCGCCCCCACGATCAGGAACAGGATGAGCCCGCCGAGACCGAAGAGCACCATCACCGCCAGCAGGATCGTGCCGATGAGTCCGCAGATGTATCCGGCGTAGACGGCCGAGCGCCCACCGATCCGGCCCTGCGAGGCATCGATCTCGGCGAGCACCGTGCGGCCCTTCAGCCACGCGAACGGCGCGCACAGGCCACAGAAGGCGAGGCCGAGGATGCCGAGGATCAGCACGAGGTTCGCCTGCGGGTGGTCTCGCGGCGGGACGTATCCCGGATATCCCGGCGGCGGAGTGCTCATGGAGAAAGCGTAATCGACCTATTCTGGAGGCGTAGCAATCCTCGGTGGTCGGCATGGAACACACCCGTATTGTCCAAGCTCTGGCCTGCGTCGTCGCGCTGTATCTCGTCGCGCTGGCGGTGTGGCTCGGCTGGCTCGCGCCGCACGCGCCACCGGGGACGGCGCCGTATCAGGTGCTGATCATGGTCGGGCTGTTCGGCGCTGCGTCCGGCATCGCGATGGCGATCGCGTCGATGCCGACCAGGGCCGAGCGACGGCTGCGCCGCCACGGCCTGGAGGGCTGGGCGCGCATCGACGGCGTGCGTCCGCTCGCGCGTACCGACCATGCCAGCGAACTCACCGAACTCGACGTCGAACTGACGGTGCCGGGCGCCGACAGCTATCACGGCACGATCGTGGTCGAAGTGATGCCGGTGGACAAGCCGCGCATGGTGATCGGCGAGACCCTGCCCATCCGCGTCGACCCGGCCGATCGGGACCGGATCATGGTGCTGCCGCCGCCGCGGGATTCGGGCCGGCCCTAGGGCGGGTACGAGCTCCGGATCACCCGGGGGCGGCGTCGAGGTCGGGCAGGGCGACTATCGATCGGCCGCGGCGCAGGGTTCGCTGCCAGCGCTGGGCGTCGAAGACCGCGGGATCGGTCTGCTCGATGAAGCCGTGGAGCAGTTTCGCGAAGCGGTCCGGGTCGTGGTGGTGCGGAAAGTGCCCCGCGCCCTCGAAGATCTCGAGCATCGAGCCGGGGAAGGCGCGGTGCGCGCGTTCGGCGTGGACGGAAGGGATGACCGTGTCGCGCGTTCCGCCGATGATCAGCGTCGGGAGTTGCGCGGCGAGGTAGCCGCGGTCGAGCATGGTGATCGATTGCCCACGCCGGTCGGCGGCGGCGCGGATGGTGCGCAGGAAGGCATTGCGCGCACCCGTCTCGGAGAGTCCGCCGTAGAGCCGCAGCACATAGTCGGAATCGGGGCCGAGGCCGAGGCCACCGAGTTCGCGCACCACCGGAATCGCGGCGCGCACCGCCGTGCGCACCGGCCAGCTGGTGACCGCCATCAGTCCCGGACCGGCACCCGGCAGCGTGGCCAGCCGGAACGCCGGGTGCACGCCCGCGCCCATGCCCGCCGGGCAGACCAGCGCGACCCGCTGCACCCGCTCGGGGAACTGGTAGACGAACTGCATCGCGATGCCGCCGCCGAGCGAATGCCCGACCAGGGTCGCCCGCTCGACCCCGAGCACGCTGAGCAGATCCCGCATCCCGTTCGCGTAGGCGGCGATGGCGTAGTCGGCGCGCGGCTTGGCCGATTCGCCGTGGCCGAGCAGGTCGGGGGCGATGACGGTGTAGTGCTCGGCGAGCGCGTCGAACACCGGCGCCCAGGTCGCCGAGCTGTCGGAGATGCCGTGGATGAGCAGCAGCGGCGGCCCCGACCCGGCCATCCGGAACGCACGGCGATACCCGTGCACCTCGATGAACTGCACCTGCCCGGTCATCTTCGAAGCGTGCGCGGCCGGTGTTGCGTGCGAAGGTCGCGCAAGTAAGACCTGCGTGACCGGGGCAGAAGTCGTACCTGCCGACCACATGGCGTGGAGCGTTCGCGGCCCGCCGCGTTCCGGTCAGAGCGCCTTCGTCGGCGGTTCCGTCAGGAGGTACTGTGCCGCGGCGTAGGTCGCCAGGATGACGCCCTCGCTGACGCGGCGGGTCCGCTCGTCGCGCGCGAAGAGCCTGCGCAGCACGATCAGCCCGTCCGAGACCGTGAACAGCAGCGCGCCCACGCCGTAGCGACTGCGCGGGTCGCTGTTCGGGATGGTCAGTCCCGCGACATTTTTCGCCTCCGGGGCCAGGCCGGGGTCGGAGGCCAACGCGGCCGCGGTGCCGAGGGTGGCACCGTAGGCGGTCAGCGGAACCGCGAGGACCGGGGCCTTCGCGCGCAGCAGACCGGCCGCGCCCGCCCAGGCCAGCAGGCGCGGCGCGGCGATCGCGGCGCGCGGCCGGGCGCCGCGCCGCCACCACAGCACCGAGTAGCCGGTCTGCATCACGGCGAACGAGGACGCGCCCGCGATCAGGCGCCGGTCGTCGTCGGGATCGATCAGCAGCACGTCACCGACGGTGGCGGCGGCAAGCGAGCCGAGCAGGATCCGGCGCTCCACCGGATCGAGTTCGTCGCGAGCGACGGTGTCGGCCGCGAGCAGCGGCATCAACAGCGGCTTGGTCAGCCATTGCAGCCGTTCGCGGCCGGTGACGGCACCGAAGACGGTGACCGCCGCCGCCGCGAGATACCCGGCGCGCAGCGGTCGCACGTCAGAAGCTCGCTTCCTTCGGGGCGGGCGGCAGGACGACGACCTGGCCCGCGTAGCTGAGTCCGGCGCCGAAGCCGAGCAGCAACGCCACCTGACCGCCCTTCGCCTTGCCGGTGACCAGCATCTCCTCCATCGCCAGCGGGATCGAGGCGGCCGAGGTGTTGCCGGTGTTCTCGATGTCGTTGGCCATCGGGATGCCCTCGGCCAGGCCGAGGTTCTTCTTCATCAGCTCGTTGATCCGCGCGTTGGCCTGGTGCGGAATGAAGACCTCGATGTCCTCCTTGGCGACACCGGAGGCATCCAGCGCCGCGGACAGCGCGCGCGGCAGGGTCACCGCGGCCCAGCGGAAGACCTTCGGGCCCTCCATCCGCAGCGACATCCGGCCGATGGCCTCGACCGCCGGGTCGGTGCCCTGCATGGCCTGCGCCTTGTTCATGTAGGCGAGGAAGTCGACGTCCTGGGCGATGGCCTCGGCGTTCTCACCATCGCTGCCCCACACCGTCGGCGAGATGCCGTTCTCCTCGGCCGGGCCGACGACGACGGCGCCCGCGCCGTCACCGAAGATCATCGCGGTTCCGCGGTCGGTGGGGTCGAGGCCGACGGTCATCGTCTCTGCGCCGATCACCAGCACGTAGTCGGCCGAGCCCGCGCGGATCAGGTCCGCCGCGACACCCAAGCCGTAGCCGAAGCCGCCGCAGCCCGAGGTCAGGTCGAAGGCGGCGACGCCGTTGAGCCCCAGGTCGGAGGCCACCGACGGCGCGCCGTGCGGGGTGAGCTTGAGCCAGCTCGAAGTGCACAGGATGACCGCGCCGATCTGGTCGCGTTCGATCGGCGTGTTGTTCAGCGCGCGCTCGCCCGCGGCCGCGGCGATCGAGCGGATCGTCTCGTCGCCGCTGATCCAGCGCCGGTTGTTGATCCCGGTGCGCTCGTGGATCCACTCCGGTGTCGAATCGAGCAATTCGCACACCTCGGCATTGCTGACGATGCGCTGCGGTCGGTACGCACCGATCCCGAGCATCGCAACGTTGTCACGACTCTTGTTTACAGCAATGCTCACCACAGGTGACTCACACGTCCTTCAGACTTTCCGGACGACCACATCGTCATCCGGGTTCGGCGTTGTCCAGGCTAACCCAGGGCAAGATCGCCGAGTCCGAGGATGGACCGATACTCCAGTCCCTCGGCGGCGATCACCTGGTCAGCGCCAGTTTCCCGGTCGACGACGGTGGCCACGCCCACCACGATCGCGCCCGCGTCGCGCAGCGCGCGCACCGCGGTGAGCGGCGAATTCCCGGTGGTGGTGGTGTCCTCGACGACCAGCACGCGCTTGCCGACGATGTCAGGGCCCTCGATCTGGCGCTGCATGCCGTGCGCCTTGGCGGCCTTGCGGACGACGAACGCGTCGATCGGGCGGCCCGGCGCGTGCATCACGGCCATCGCGACCGGATCGGCGCCCATGGTGAGTCCGCCGACCGCGGCGAAATCCCAGTCCGCGACCAGCTCACGCAGCAGCGAACCGATCAGCGGGGCGGCCTGGTGGTGCAGAGTCGCGCGGCGCAGATCGACGTAGTAGTCGGCTTCCTTGCCCGAGGACAGCGTCACCTTGCCGTGCACGACCGCGAGCTCGCGCACGAGCGCGGCCAACCGGTCGCGATCTGCCTCCGTGAGCGCCTGACGTGCCTGGTCGATCATCGTTTGCGTGTCCTTTCGGTCATGGGCAGCCCTGGGCGATAACGCTACGCGTCGCGTCCGGGCCCGATGCTCGTGCCCTAGGTCCTTCCGCGCGCGTTGAAGAGTCCGCGATTCAGGCGCGTCACCAGGCCGCGCGGGACGAAACCCGCCACCGTGGTGAGCACCTTGTACTGCACACCGGGCACACTGATCACCCGGCCTGATTCCAGATCTCGCAAGCAGCCGTCGACGACCTGGTCGACGTCGAGCCACAGCCGCTCCGGCAGCGAACTCATCGCGATGCCCGCGCGCTCGTGGAACTCGGTCCGCACGAACCCGGGGCACAGCGCCTGGACCCGGACCCCGGTGCCCGCCAGCCCATTCGCCAACCCCTCGGAAAAGGATACGACGTAGGCCTTGGAGGCCGAGTAGGTCGACCCCCGTCCGGGGATCAAGCCGGCCACGCTCGCCACATTGACGATCGAGCCGGTGGCGGCCGCGATCATCGCGGGCACCGCGGCCCTGGTGAGCTGCAGTACCGAGGTGACGTTCACATCCAGCTGGGCCTGCAGTTCGGCGGGTTCGAGCGTCCAGAACTCCCCCGAGTGCGCGAATCCCGCGTTGTTGACCAGGAATTCGAGCCCGGCGGCGGCGCGCTCGGCGACCCGGGCGCGGTCGTCGTCATCGGCGAGGTCGGCGACGAGCACCTCCGAGGAGGTCGCGTAGCGCCTGCCGAGTTCGTCGGCCAGTGCCCGCAACCGCTCCTCGTTCCGCGCGACGAGCACGAGGTCGTAGCCGAGGGCGGCGAGGCGGTGGGCGAAACCGAGCCCGATCCCGGAGGTCGGTCCGGTGATCATGGCCACGGGGCGGTGCGTGCCGGGCAGGCGCGCGGGACTATCGGTCATCGCTGGTCGATTCCGGTCGAGCGGGTGGAGCCGCCGCGGCGCCGATCGCCGCGGCCCTGGTCACTTGGGCACCGGCCCCTGGTACGGGCGGAACCCCGGGTGGAACGGCCCGCCGGGCTGCTCGGCGTCCTCGCCCTCCGCCTGCGGCGGTTCCACGCGCGGGCGCGGTTCGGGGACGACCGCCAGCGACGGGCGCTTGGCCGGCTCGCCGAGCGGGCGACGACCGGGAGCGGGCTGGTCCTCGAAATCGGGATCGTCCAGGTCGGGGTCGTAGTCGTCGCCGGTGTAGGCCTGCGGACGGCCCGGTGCGCGGCGGCCGTAGTCGTCGGGCTCGGGGGCGGGCTGCTCGGCGATCGGGGCGCGGAACGCGTCGTCGCCCGCGGGGGTGCCGTAGTGGTCGTCGAGATCGTCGGGACCGGGGAAGCGAGCGCGGCCCGGCTCCTCGTAGTCGTCGAAATCGTCGTCGAGCTCGGCGCGGCCGCTGCCGAACGAGTCGGAGGCCGCCAGCGTTTCGTCGGCGTTGCTGCGCGGACGGGTGAACTCACTCGGCTCGGCCACCGGCGGCAGCACGTGCAGCAACCCGGACAGCCGCAGCACCGCGTCGATCGCGGTCTCCCAGTCCTTGGATCCGCTGCCGACGGGCAGCATGCCGAGGGTCCAGTTGCCCTCGCTCCACAGCATCTGCACGGTGTCCGACAGCGACTCGATGAAGCCGACCATCCGCTGATCGACCGCGTGCCTGGCGATCTCGGGATCGGTCGCGAACACGACCCGGTCACCGATCGCGCCGAGCAGTTCCAGATCGTGGTCCTTCGGCGGCGAGGCGGTCTTGAGCCGCATGTCGACGTCGATCTCGGACCCGATCTGGCGGCGCACCGCGACCAGCGTCGCCGCGTCCTCCAGGTCGAACAGGACGAACTTCTCGCCCTTGCGGATGCCGGAGACCACGTCGACCGCGGAGAGATAACCGAGCTTGGCCAGCGCGCCACGACGCCACGTCGAGGCGAGCGCCGGCTCGACCGAGACGTAGGTATAGCCCTGGGATTTCGCCCAGACCTGGCGCGCGTGCCCGGTCCGCTGTCGCTGGACCCGATCGAAATAGAGCAGTACGACCGCACCCACGAGTGCGATCGCCGCCAACCCGAACCACATAGCCGTCATCGTCGCCTAGCCTATCCAGCCGTCGCCGTGATCGCCCGGCAGTGCCGGGCTTTCGACGCGCGGGTCGCTCATCGGGGGCCGCCTGGCAACGCCGTACTGATGATGATCTTGGCGTGGATCGACCCGTCTGGGTTCTTGTCGCCCTGCACCATAACCATGTCGCCGACGGGCAGCTCGCTCGCCTTCGTGCTGGTCAGCGAGATCACCTGGGTGGCATCGTCGATCAGCACCCGCACGGTCGACCCGCCGAGGGTGCTCATGGTGATCTCGGTGCCGGTGTTGGCGGTGATGCTGCCCATGGTCGCGCCGAGGTCCTCGTCGCCGCCGCCGAGGCCGGGCAGACCGGGCAGACCGCTCGCGCTCGGCGGCACGATCGGCGCGGTCCGCGAGGTGGTCGGCGGTGCGAGCAACTCGGAGGTTGGGGCCGCCGCGGAGTTGTCCTCGTCGGACTTGCCGCCGCTGAAGACCAGCCCGGCGAGCACGCCGCCGACCGCGACCAGCGCGAGGACGCCGAGGCCGAGCGCGATCCACAATCCGGTGTTCCGCTTGGGCGGTTCGCCCTGGTCACCGTCCTGCGGTGGATAGCCGGGCGGGGGCGCACCGTACCCCGGCGGTGGTTGCTGCGGTGGGGGCTGCTGCGCCGCGGGATAGCCACTTTCGTAGGCGCCCCACTGCTCGTCGTGCGGCGGCAACGCCATGGTCGGATTCGACGGTTGCCCCCACTCGTCGAACCCACCGCCGCCGTACGGCTTGGTCGAGTCCGTGCCCGGCGAACCCAGCCGTTCGGTCGGCGAATCCTCCGGGCGTTGCCCCCACGGATCGTTCGGGTTCGTCATGAGTCCCAGCGTAGGTCAGCGCGGTGCGTTGGGAGGTCCCTACGCACCGCGCTGTGGAGAATTCACGAGCTGTGGACAGCCTCGCGTCCGACGACCAGTTTGTCGGTGGCGTCGTCTACGCTCACGCGCACCGTGTCGCCGTCGACGACCGCGCCCGCGAGCAGCTCCTTGGCCAGGCTGTCACCGATGGCCTGCTGGATCAGCCTGCGCAACGGCCGCGCGCCGTAGGCCGGGTCGTAGCCGCGCACCGCCAGCCACTGCTTGGCCTCCTCGCTGACATCGAGCGTGAGCCGCCGCTGCGCGAGCCGCTTCTGCAGCTGCCCCAGGTTGATGTCGACGATGGATTCCAGCTGCTTCGCGTCGAGGGCGTGGAACATCACCACGTCGTCGAGCCGGTTGATGAACTCCGGCTTGAACGCCCGCCGCACCGCCTCCATCACCTGGTCCTTGTCGCCACCGGCGCCGAGGTTCGAGGTGAGGATGAGGATGGTGTTGCGGAAGTCGACCGTGCGGCCCTGACTGTCGGTGAGCCTGCCCTCGTCGAGCACCTGCAGCAGGATGTCGAACACGTCCGGGTGCGCCTTCTCGATCTCGTCGAACAGCACCACCGAGTACGGGCGCCTGCGCACCGCCTCGGTCAGCTGTCCGCCCTGGTCGTAGCCGACGTATCCGGGCGGCGCGCCGACCAGCCGAGCCACCGAGTGCTTCTCGCTGTACTCGCTCATGTCGATGCGCACGATGGCGCGCTCGTCGGCGAACAGGAAGTCGGCCAGCGCTTTCGCCAGTTCCGTCTTGCCGACGCCGGTCGGGCCGACGAACATGAACGAGCCCGTCGGCCGGTTCGGATCGGCGACGCCGGCCCGCGCGCGACGCACCGCGTCCGACACGGCCCGCACGGCCTCTTCCTGCCCGACCACGCGCCCGGCGACCTCGGTCTCCATGCGCAGCAGCTTCGCCGTCTCGCCCTCGAGCATCCGGCCGACCGGCACGCCGGTCCACGACGACACCACATCGGCGATGTCGTCGGGGGTGACCTCCTCGTTGAGCATCACGTCACCGTCGGACGCCGTGCCGCTGGCCTGCTCGGCCGCCTCGAGTTCCTTCTCCAGCGCGGGAATCCGGCCGTACCGCAGCTCGGCGGCCTTGCCCAGGTCACCGTCGCGTTCGGCGCGCTCGGACTCGCCGCGCAGGGCCTCGAGCTGTTCCTTGAGCCCGCGCACCGAGTCGATGGCCTTCTTCTCGTTCTGCCAGCGGGTGGTGAGCTGGCTGAGCTTCTCGCGGTCGTCGGCGAGTTCGGAGCGCAGCTTCTCCAGGCGCTGCTTGGAGCCCTCGTCGGTCTCCTTGGCCAGCGCGACCTCCTCGATCTCGAGGCGCCGCACGGCCCGCTCGACCTCGTCGATCTCGACCGGGCGGGAGTCGATCTCCATGCGCAGCCGCGAGGCCGACTCGTCGATCAGGTCGATCGCCTTGTCCGGCAGGAACCGCGAGGTGATGTAGCGATCCGACAGGGTCGCGGCCGCCACCAGCGCGGAATCGGTGATCCGCACGCCGTGGTGCACCTCGTAGCGCTCCTTGATGCCGCGCAGGATGCCGATGGTGTCGGCCACCGACGGCTCGCCGACCAGCACCTGCTGGAACCGGCGCTCCAGTGCCGCGTCCTTCTCGATGTACTTGCGGTACTCGTCGAGCGTGGTCGCGCCGACCAGGCGCAGCTCACCGCGGGCGAGCAGCGGCTTGATCATGTTGCCCGCGTCCATGGCGGAGTCGCCGGTGGCGCCCGCGCCGACGATGGTGTGCAGCTCGTCGATGAAGGTGATGATCTCGCCCGCGCTGTTCTTGATGTCGTCGAGCACGGCCTTGAGCCGCTCCTCGAACTCGCCGCGGTACTTCGCGCCGGCGACCATCGAGCCGAGGTCGAGCGAGATGACCTTCTTGTCCCGCAACGATTCCGGCACGTCGCCCTCGACGATCCGGCGCGCCAGACCCTCCACGATGGCGGTCTTGCCGACGCCGGGCTCACCGATGAGCACCGGGTTGTTCTTGGTGCGCCGCGAGAGCACCTGCACGACGCGGCGGATCTCGGTGTCACGACCGATCACCGGGTCGAGCTTGCCCGCGCGCGCGGCGGCGGTGAGGTCGGTGGAGTACTTCTCCAGCGCCTGGTAGGTCGCCTCCGGGTCTGGGGTCGTGACGCGCGCGCTGCCGCGGACCTTGGTGAACGCCTCGCGCAGGGCCTCCGGGCTGGCGCCGTGCCTGCGCAGCAGCTTGGCCACCTCGGAGTCGCCGTCGGCCAGGCCGACCAGCAGGTGCTCGGTCGAGACGTATTCGTCGCCGAGCTCGGTGGCCAGTCGCTGGGCTGCGGTGAGCGCGGCCAGGCCCTCGCGGCCCAGCTGCGGAGTGGTGGTCGCGCCGGTCGCGCGCGGCAGCCGGTCGACCATGTCGCCCGCTTCGCGCTCCACGGTCGCCGGATCGATGCCGATGGCCTTGAGCAGCGGGGCGGCGATGCCATCGGTCTGATCCAGCAACGCCACCAGCAAGTGTGCCGGACGGATCTCCGGATTGCCCGCCGCGGAGGCGGCCTGCAGTGCGGCGGTCAGCGCCGCCTGGGTCTTGGTGGTGGGATTGATCGGGTCCACAGATCTCCTTCGGGTGTTTCGGCGGTATCGACTGGTTCAACGCTGACAAAGTTGAGTCTGTTCCGCTCAACTATAGAATTTTCCCCGCGCCCTCCGAATCGGTGTTCACGCTACGCCGCGACACCACCGAACACGATCAATCACCGCACGTCGCAAGGCTGCCCGCCTAGGATTGCGGTGCCCGAGCCAGTCGAGTAGAGGAGCCAGTCGATGCGCGCGATCGTGGTCCAGAAGTTCGGTGCCCCGCCCGAGCTGGCGGACATGCCGGTACCCGAACCCGGCCACGGTGAGGTGCAGGTGGCGCTCGATGCCGCGGGCGTGAACCCCTTCGACCTGAAGATGGCCGACGGCATTCTCGAGGGCAAGATGCCCACCGATTTCCCGATGATCCTCGGCGTCGACGGCGCGGGCACCGTGTCGGCGGTCGGTCCCGGCGTGCGCTCGTTCGCCGTGGGCGACCGGGTCGTCGGCAAGTTCCTCACCGCGCCCGCCGGGCACGGCAGCTGGGCGCAGTACGCGACCCTGCCCGAGGACGCGACCCTGGTGCCGATCCCCGAGGGCGTCACCACGGTGACGGCGGCCGCGCTGCCGGTCGCGGGCGTCACCGCGCAGGATCTCGTCGCGGCCGCGGAACTCCAGCCGGGGCAGACGGTGCTGATCGTCGGCGCGACCGGCGGGGTCGGCTCGTTCCTGGTGCAGCTGGCCGCCATCGCGGGCGCGCACGTGATCGCCACCGCGCGCGGCGACGCCGCCGATCAGGTGGCCCGCCTCGGCGCCGACGAGATCGTCGACTACACCCGCCCGCGCCCCGCCGACCCCGATGTCGTCGACCCGGATCCCGCCGCCTACCGCGACTCCAGCGTCACCGACGCGGTCCACTTCACCCACCCCGACGGCATCGACGTCCTGTTCGACCTGATCAGCGGCCCCGTCGATTTCGCCAGGCACGCCACCCTCGTCCGTCGCGGCGGCCGCGCGTTCACCACCACCTGGGCCGCCGACGAGACCGCCCTGCGCGAACACGACATCACCGGCGGCAACTTCGAGTCCAAGGGCCGCGGCCCGGAACTGACCCGACTCCTCTCCCGCGTCGCCGCGGGCGACGTCGTCGTCCCCATCGAAGCCACCGTCCCCCTCGAAGCCGCCCCCGCCGTCCTCGGCGCGGGCAGTGCCCGCGGAAAGACCGTCCTGGCAATCTGATTCGGGCCGGTAGGGTCGCTCACCCACCGGCACTGTCCAGATGGCGCCTGACCTCTGCGGCGAAAACCCGAACGCCGGTCCGTTCCAGGATGGACAGCAGTCCGGTGACCGACCTCGGGTCGCGGCGATAAGCCGCCGCCTGTACGCGTAACGTGGAGATCGTCAGCCCTGGGTAGAGGTCGAGTTGGTCGAGCAGGAACTCGTCGGGGGTAATCGCGATCAGGTCATACGCCTTCAGCGCATGCTCTGGAAAATCGCGAATATTGAACGTGACAAGGACCTCCGCAGCCGACCGAACCGCCGCAGCCAGGACGTGGCGGTCCTTCGGATCGTTGTCCATACCGCTGATGAGCGACTCGTACCCGGTCACCATCGCATCGGGGAACGCGGAACACATCTGCGCGATCCGCCGATCCACACTGTCGACTGGGAGGTCACGGTCGATCAAGCTGCCGCGAAGTTCATCGAGCACCTCGGCTGACCACAGCGGGCGGAACATCTGCGCGTCCGCCATGCGCAGCAAAGTGTCGGAGAGGTAGGCCGGGTGCAGAACACATGTATCGAAGAACACGCTGAACGGCATCCGTGCGCCCTATCGAGGATCGGGTGGGGTGACGGTCGCGGAGTACATACCGACGTCTTCACCTTCGACGGCCATCGCGTCCAACGTCGCTCGACGCTCCCTGCGCACACGCTCTTGGTAGGCGAGGACGTCTCGGAGCAGGACGCGGCGGTGCCGACCTCGCATCGTGTGCGCTATCTCGCCATCAGTGAGCAGACGGACCAGAGTCGGTCGCGAGATGTTGAGTAGATCCGCGGCTTCCTGAGTCGTCAGCATGGTGTTGTGCGGGGCAATCGACACGGCCAAACCATTGGACAGCGCCAACACCGCATCACGCAGCACCGCATAGAGCTCGTCGGGGATATCCAGATAAGTTCCGTCGGGACCGACGAGCCTGGCCTTGGCGCAGGACTGGTCGACCCGCAAGCTCGAGATCAGTTGTTCGAGGTCAGCAGGGTTGTCAGGAGGAAAGACCGTGCGCTCCCGAAGCATTGTGGACATGTTCGAAGTGTAGCTCTATTCGAAAAAAACGAAAATAGACTAGTCTCGTCGGCATGTCTGAAGTGACACTGGCGAATCTGCTCGATGACGCGGCCCTGTTCTCGTTCGAGCATCAGCTGCATCTGGCGGACGTGGTGGGGGATCGCCCGTGGAGTGTCGACCTGCGTGCCGGCCGGTTCACCTTCACCGGGGACCAGCCGATCGAATGCACCGCCGTCCACCTGCTCGGCTCGGCGGCCCCGGGACCGCAATCGTGGCTGTGGTCCTGGGGCAACCCGGCCGGTTACCCCGACCTCGTGACCGGTCTCGCGAGCTCGGCCCGCGACTTCGGAATCCATTACCGCATCCGCGAACTCGCCGATGTCGAGGTTCCGTTCGCCGCGCTGCCGGGCGCGCCCACCGTCGCCGAGGGCGCGGTGAACACCTTCATGGACGCCTGCAAGGCGGTGTCAGGGCGTTGGACCGCCTACAGCGGCCCCGTCGGCGGCGGCACCCGCGCCGCCTTCCTCATCGAACACCCGACCTTCCAGCTGCCCGCCCCCGCGGCGCCCCGCCTGGCCCGGGTCCTGCAGCAGGGCCTCACCGAATTCCCCCTGACCGATCACCGCCGCGCGCTGCACGCGTATGCCAACCACCGCGGGCTCGGCATCACGTGGTCGCCCGACCACAGCCGATCCACCGTCACCACAACCGGTTTCACGGCCGAGTTCTCCTTCGACGAACTGGCCAGAACCAAGAGCATCGACATCCAGATGGGCTGATCCGCAGGAACCCTCGATATCGACGCCGCCGAGCGCACTGTCAGCGGGCTCGGTAGGTGCCGTTCTTGGCTTTGGTGGCGGTGGTGGTGAGCATGTCGGTGAGGGTGGTGCGGAGGCGGGTGGGGGTGGTGGGTTTGGCGATGAAGGTGGTTTCGCCGTAGAAGACGTAGCGGCCGTCGTTGGTGAGGTCGTGGAGTTGGAAGTCGTCGCGGCCTTCGGTGTGGCGGTTGTCGACGCTGGCGTGGGCGTAGACGCCGATGTGGGTGAGGGTGTCGGTGGGTTTGGCCAGGAAGGTTTCGAGTTGTTCGCGCGGGGTGGGGTTCCAGGGGTCGCGGACGTGCGGGCGGGGGGCCGCGAGTTCGGCTGCGGTGACTTTGATTTCGCGACCCTTGCCGGGGGCGACGGTGGGGAGCGTGGCGAGGACGGCGGCGGCCAGGGCTGCGGGCGGCAGCAATCGGAGCGTGATGTCGCCGGGCTCGGCGCCGTCGTCACGGGCTTGAACGGCCAAGGCGGCGTACGACTCTCGGGTGCCACCGTGCGCACGGATCGTCCGGGTGACGCCGGAGCCGCCCGCCACCTCGACACGGGCGTGCGGCGCCAGCAGGGCCGCCATCGCGGTATCGAGGTCGCTGTCGAACTCGGCCATCAGGTTCTCGGCGGCTTTGCGGCGCTGCCGCAGGATCTCCGCCTGGGATTCCACGTTCACGTGCTGATGATGCAGCGGATACGGAAGGACGTCGCGGCCCGCTGCCTCCCACAGCGTGCGGAAGTCGAGAGCGGTGAGATGCCAGGTTCGCACGGGAAATCTACTCTGTTCCATCGGGTTCGGCGTTTCAGTCGGCGCCGATGACGGGCGGGACAACCTTGGGCACGTCGTCCAGGCCGGTGAGCTCGTCACCGTGCTCCTGGGTGATCAGGTACTCGGGGACGCCCTTGGTGGACTCGTCGTCCTTGCCGCCGCCCCGCGCGCCGGGGGCGCCCATGCCCGCCATGCCCGCACGGCCCGCGGCCCCGCCCGCCACGCCGGAAGCCCGCGCACCCGCGGCGGACGTGCCCGCCTTCGCGCCGCCGCCGGGCACCGCGCCGCCGGGAGCCGGAGTGCTCGGACCACCCGAGCCGGGAACGCCCGCGCCACCGGGTGATCCGGCGGGCGAGCCGGCACCCGGAGCCGCGGAACCCGGCGCGGCGGCGGTGGGCGTCGTCGCGCCGGGATCGGCCGACTGCGGTGTGGTCGGGTCCGCGGTGCCTGTGTCGTCATCGGTCGACGCGTCATCGTCGGACGTGTCGTCCGTGCCGGCGTCGTCGGTGGGTGTGGTCGACGCCGGTGCCGTGGCGGCCGGATTCGCCGTGGGCTGACCGGTGTCCGGCGTGGTCGAATTCGGCTGGGCGGAAACAGGTCTCGTCGTGCCGTCCGTGCTGCCGGGGTCGCCGGAGTCGACACTCTTCGGGATCGGGATGACCGGAACCCGGTCGTCGGATTCGTGGACTACCGGGGCGTAGACGGTTTGCAGCACGCGCACCGCCTCGACCCTCGCGTTCTCCTGCGCCACATCGTCATTGCGCCATGCGCGGCCCTGGAAGAGGCCACCGAAGTTGTCCAGACCGCTGCGGTGTTCCGGCGCGAACGGGACGAGTCGCTTGGTCGGCTCCAGGCCGGTGCGGAGTTCGTCGAGTTTCATCTTGGTGAGCGCCGCCGCCGTGGTGACTCGCTTACCCGTGGTGTCGTACGCGGCGACCGTCTGGGCGGCGGCCGCGGCCGCGGCGCCGGACCAGACATCGGGCGACATCCCGCGGGTGATCTGCTTGCGGAATTCGTCGAGCGAAGTGCTGTTGCGAGTGGCGATCTCGTTCCACGCGCTGATCAGATCATTCACCGCGGTGAGATCGATCTTGTCGACCTTGGCGCGCAGATCGGCGACGCTCCCGGTGAACGGATCGGTCGACATCACCATCTTCGGGCGGTAGTCGCCATCGAAGTCCAGTTCGTTCGCCTTGCGCCGAGTGCCGTCGCGCTGAGTGTTGTACTGGTCCTGGATGTCGGCGATATCGGTACCATCGAGCTCGCTGTGGTCCTTGGACGGGGTGATGAGATCGCGCAGCCCGCCGAAGAGATCGAGGCCGGCGATGTTCGGGACGGACATCTCAGCTCACCTGCTCGGAGGTGTAGTCGAGGGCGTTGGCGGTTTCGATGTCTTGGCCGGTGATGCGTTTGAAGGACAACGAGAAGATCTCGCGGAGGTTCTGGACGGCTTCGATGTCCTTCAGCACCACGGCATCGATGGAGTTGTCTGTTCCGGTGGCCTGGGTGAGAAACTTCTTCTCGAGGTCCTTGCCCATCTGGAAGTCACCGAAACCGCTGACGTTCTGCACCCGGCGGGTGATGCCGAGCAGCTCGCGCAGGTCAGCCAACCGCGTATCGCACGCTTTGAACATGTGATAGGCGGCGGCTTCATCGTTCAGGTACACCTCTCCCGCCTTCGTTTGGGCGAGTAGCGCGCTGTACGCCGTGTTCTCACTCACGAGCTCTCCCCCATCAGTTCGGCAGGATCGGAACGAGCACTTCCCCGACGCGCTGCAGAAACACGCAGGGATCCTCGAGTCCGGTCTCCAACGGCGAGTTGAGGATTTCGAGTTGGACAACACCCTGCTGTGCGGGGAAGACGACGTCGCAACCGAGATCCTTCGATGCGCCTTCGACCTTGAATTCGCGACCGGCACGGCCGGCGATGGTGACGTTCCTGAATTCTGTATTGCCCGGCTTCTGCTCGAACTGCTCGACGGTCTTGTTCGTCGTGTAGACCGTCAGCGCGTATTCGGGGGCATCCCATGCGCAGATTTCCCAGCCTGACTGATCGTGGCCACCGACCCCCTTCTCCTCCGTCCCCGGATCCACCCCCGCACTCCGCAGCACGTCGTCGGGAATCTCCGTACACGGATTCCACAGCGCCGGCGCGGCCGTTGTGGTCGACCCCTGCGATGAGGTCTGTTCCGACTCGCATCCCGCCAATCCGGCGACCGCAAGCCCAGCCACCAGCAACGCTGTACCTGTGCGTTTCATCCCGCCCCCTCCAGCCCGGCCACCGATCTGACCTGGGACATTAGCACGGAAGAGCGGTCGCGGACGGGGCCGCGTAGGTTGGTCGACCATGAGTGGACTTCGACTTTCGGCGCCGTTCGACGGGCGCGACGCCGAGGGCAAACCGGTGGTGAATCGGGCCTCGCTCGAGCCGGCTGTCACCGAGCGAGTGCTCGACTATCTCGCGCACGCGCCGGTGGTTTTGAGCGCTCGCAGCTACGCGGCCGACGACTTCGACGCGTCGGTTCGGAATGTGCCGATGAACTTCCACACCGACGGGGTGTTCGTGTGGCCCGGCGCGGTTCCGCACTACCTGCGCAAGTACGGCGTGGCGCCGGAACCCGCACTGGTCCAGCACATCATCGGCAAGAACTTCGCGATCGGGGAGGTCGGCGAGCAGGCGCGGCAGGCGGCTGTGCTCGCCATGGAATCCGATAATCTGATTTCATGAAGGAGATCAGCGCCACCGAGGCCGCTCGCGCGTTCGCGCGAGTGCTGGACGAGGCAGAAGCGGGTGAGGAGTTCGTCATCACCCGCAAGGGCGTTTGCGTGGCGAGACTGGTCCCTGCTCCGCGATCCAACGGCGCCGGAGTCAACCGGCTCGCCCGGCGATGGGCGGGCAATATCGGGCTGGACGCCGAGTTCGAAGCCGCGGTCGATTCGATCGACGACTACGCCCGCGCCGAGGAAGACACCGACCCGTGGCAAAGCTGATCTTCGATACCGGCGTCCTGATCGCCATCGACCGGGGCACGATCGATCTTTCGAACGAGATCTCAGATGACGACAATGTGGCCGTTCCGGCGGTCGTGATCGCCGAATACCTGACCGGCGTAGCCGCGCAGACCAATTCGGCGAAACAGGCCAGTGCGCGCAAATTCCTGAGCGAGTTCCGCGCGATCGTCCCCAGCGTTCCGTACGACGATTCTGTTGCCGAACACCACGCGGACCTACTCACCTATGTCCGATCCACCGGTACCCCCTGCGGTGCGCACGACCTGATCATCGCGGCCACCGCCCGCGCCACCGGGCGAACTGTCTTGACGACGGACAAACGTGCCAGGTTCGACGAGCTTCCGGGAGTAGAAGCCCGGCTGGTGAACTGATCGGCGGCCGTCAGAGGCGGTCGACGCCGGGCCCGGTGAGCACCGGGTGGCGGCCGGTGAGGAGCATGAGCAGGTCGAGGGTGCTGCCGCGCAGTTCGGGGCCGGAGCCCGCGGTCCAGGCCGAATCCTCGGCGACCAAGGTGACGTCGGCGAAGCGGCGCTTGGCCCAGAAGGGCCAGCCCATGGTCCAGACCCGTTGCGCCGCAACGGCCGCCGACTCGGGGGTGACGGTGATGACGCGGCCGAGCGGGCGGGCGATGTCCTGGCCGTGCACGATGACGTCGTAGTGGATGTTGCGGTGGTTGGTGACCGCGGGCAGGCGGCGCGAGTCGGCGACGGCCCGCAGGTCCGCCACCAGATCGGGGACGGCGTCGGCGTGGCGGACGGCGATGTCGTGATTGAGGCGGTGGAAGCTGCCGCGAGCACGCGCGGCCGCACGCAGCATGCCGAGCGGGCCCGGCGGTTGCGCGGCCAGTGCCACGTGCGCGGCGACATCGCGGATGCGCCAACCGTCACAGAGCGAGGGGCTGTCGAGTTCGGCCGGGGTGAGAGTGGCGAGCAGGTCGGCGATGGCGCGGCGCTGTTCGGCGATGGTCCGCCAGTGCTGGTCGATGTCCATGACCGGGCTCCAATTCGTCAGCCGTTCTGATTAATATAGTCAGTGAAGCTGACTGAATCAAGGAGTGGGATGGCCGACGAACTCAACCTCGGAGTACTGCTGTTCGTCCCGTACCGGGAGATGGAGCGGCGGGTGCTGGTCGCGCTCGGCGAGGCCGGGTTCGCCGATCTGACGCAGGCCCAGGCGCGGTTGGTCGCCCGGCTCGGGCCGGAGGGGTCGCGGCTCACCGAGCTGGCCGCCCAGGCGCAGGTCACCAAGCAGACCGCGGGCGTGCTGGTCGACCAACTGGTGCGCGCCGGTTATCTGCGGCGCGAGCCCGACCCCAGCGACGGGCGAGCGCGACTGCTACGACTGGCCGAGAAGGGGCAGCGCGCGGTCGAGGTGGCGAATCGCGCTGCGGCCCAGGTGGAATCGGAGTGGGTCGACCATCTCGGCGCACGCGGGGCGCGCGAGCTACGCAAGGCGCTCACGGCCTTGAGGGCCGTCACCGATCCTTACGCGTGAAGTCAGGCCGGGGGCGGGCCGCCGGTCTCCGGCACGCCGTCGAGGCGGCGGTAGCGCGTCAGCAGAACGCCAGCGGGGAAGGTCTTCGCCGGTTCGGCCTGCGCGAAGCGAGTGGGCGCGCTGCCCTCGGGGAAGATCCGCTTGCCCGTGCCGAGCACGATCGGAAAGACCCACAGGTTCAGCTGGTCGACCAGGCCCTCGCCGAGCAGGGTCCGCAACAGGTCGGCGCTGCCCCAGGTGTGGATCTGCCGATGACGCTCCCGCAGGGCGCGCACCTCGGTGGCCACGTCGGTGATCTGGGTGGTCGCGTCCCAGGACAGATCGGGAGTGCCCCGGGACGCGACGTATTTGGGCACCCGGTTGAACGCTTCGCCGATCTCGTCGGACTGGTCCGGCCAGTACGAGGCGAAGATCTTGTAGGTCGTGTGGCCGAGGAGCAGCGCGTCGGAGGCCCGGACGTCCTCGATCACCTGCCTGCCGGACTCCTCGTCGTTGAACGGCCACTCCCAGCCCGCGTACTCGAAGTCGCCGTCGTACTCGGTGGGTCCGCCATTGGCCTGGATCACGCCGTCGAGCGTCGCGTGCATGTTGACGTGCAGTTCACCCATGGGAATTCGCCTCGATCCCAGTGTTTCGGTGCGATGGATGTCGCCAGCCTAACATGTACACGCCTGTACGAGATAGGATTCTTCGCATGCCCACCGCACCGCGGCCGCGCCGTCGCGTCGACGCCGAGCGCAGCATCGCCGCGATCGTCGCCGCCGCGCGCAAGACGCTCGGCGCGAATCCCGACGCCACCACCGAGGAGATCGCCAAGGTCGCCGGCGTCGGGCGGATGACCCTCTACGGACATTTCCGCACGCGCGCGGAGCTGGTCGAGGCGGCCATGGTCGACGCGCTGCGGGAGGGCGAGACCACGCTCTCGGCGGTCGACCTCACCGGCGACGCGGGCCAGGCGCTGACGCGGCTGCTCGCGGCGACCTGGCCGCTGGTCGCGGAGGCGGCCAAACTGCGCGCCGCCGCCGACGGCGTCCTCCCCGCGGGACGCATGCGGGAACTGCACGCCGCGCCCGCAGCCCGGGTGGCCGAGCTGATCCACCGCGGCCAGGAAGAAGGCGCGTTCCGCACCGATCTGCCCCTCGACTGGCTGGTCGACACCGTCTACTACGTACTCAACGGCGCCGCCGAGGGCCTGCGCACCGGCCGCCTCGCCGCCGCCGACGCCGACCGCGTGGTCATCGCGACGGTGCGCTCGGTCCTGTCCGCCTGAGCGCGGAAGATCACCGACGCGTATCGATGGGCGCGAGCACGCGACGAGCGGACGCGCGCGGCATACACTCCCTCCGGCGCGAGGCAGGCGTGATGAGCATCCCTGCACCGAGCGGCGGTTTTCGGTGGATACTTGAGAAGGTGCCCGTCATCGAGCGGGGCCACATTGCGGCAATTTCAGTGAAAGGGAGCTTGACGACGTGGATGCGCGTTCGCTTGCGCTGGTCCGCGCCGATTTCCGCGGGGTGTCGGAGACACCCGGTGGTCCAGAGCGGCTGATCAGCGCTTTCTATGGTCACCTGTTCGCGCAGAACCCGGCGTTACGGGAGCTCTTCCCGCCCGCGATGGACATGATGCCGAAGCGTCTGGTGACGGCGCTGCAGTACGTCCTGGACAACCTGGAGGACTTCGAGCGCGCCCAGAAGTTCCTCGAGCAACTCGCCCGCGACCACCGCAAGTACGGGGTCGAGGCCGATCACTACGACCTGGCGGGTCGTGCCCTGCTGGCCGCCCTGCGCACCTTCCACGGCAATCGCTGGACCAGGGAATTGCACGAGGGCTGGAGCGACGTCACCATCCTGGTGTCGGCGTCGATGGCGATCGGCGCCAACGAGGACAAGTCGCAGCCGTTCTG
Source organism: Nocardia neocaledoniensis (assembly GCF_003182135.1). Taxonomy (GTDB): domain Bacteria; phylum Actinomycetota; class Actinomycetes; order Mycobacteriales; family Mycobacteriaceae; genus Nocardia; species Nocardia neocaledoniensis. Next base: position 44,742 of record NZ_QGTL01000004.1, read on the forward strand.
GGGCGCGACCGTCGTCGGGCACCGCAAGGTCCTCGACGACCTGGCCATCGTGCGGCTGCAGGCCGACGGACCGATCCCGTTCAAGGCCGGGCAGTACGTGCCGGTGCAGGTGCCGCAGCGGCCGAACATGTGGCGCTACTTCTCCCCCGCGATCCCCGCCAACCCCTACGGCGAGATCGAATTCCATGTGCGGCGCATCAGCGGCGGCTGGGTGAGCCCCGCGATCGTCAACGACACCAAGGTCGGCGACCGGTGGAAGATCGCCGGACCGCTCGGCGGCCTGCACGTCGACCGCGAATCCGGGCGCGACGTGCTGCTCATCGGCTCCGGCACCGGCATCGCGCCGCTGCGGGCGCAGCTGATCGAGATGAGCCAGCGCGGCATCAACCCCCGGGTGCACTTCTTCATCGGCGGCCACTACCCCGGCGACCTCTACGACGTGGACAACATGTGGCAGCTCTCGCAGTCGAACCCGTGGCTGACGGTGGTGCCGGTCTGCGAGGAACGCACCGATCCGTGGTGGTACCCGCAGAAGCCCGCCGAACCGCCCATGGGCATGCACCGGCGTCTCGTCGGTAATCTGGGCGCGGTGGTGACCAGCTTCGGCGCGTGGGCCGACCGCCAGATCCAGATCGCGGGCTCACCGCGGATGATCGCCGAGACCCGCCGCACCCTCATCAGGGCGGGCACGCCGCCCGAGATCATCGCGTCCGACCCCGTCAGCTGAGAACCCTTCCCGCCCTCCAGGAAAGAGGCCGATGAGCAGCAGCGAGTACCCCGACCCGGCCTGGACGGCGACCGTCGTCGGCCATCACCGCCTGCGCAACGACATCGCCGTGATCCGGCTGATCGGTGACTTCGTTCCGTTCGCGGCGGGCGGGTCGGTGGAGGTGGAGGTGCCGCAGCATCCGGGCGTGCGGCGGCGGTTCTCTCCCGCGCTGCCGCCCTCGCTGGACGGCAAGCTGGAATTCCACGTGCGCACCGTGCCCGGCGGCTGGTGCTCGAGCTCGATCGTGGCCGACACCAAGGCCGGGGACCAGTGGCGGATCAACGCGCCGCACAGCGTCTTCCACATCGCGCCGGAGACCACCGAGGTGGTGATGATCGCGGGCGGCACCGGACTGGCGCCGCTGCGCGCCCAAATCCTCGACCTGGCGCGCCGCGAGAACCCGCCGCGCACCTACCTGTTCTTCGGCGGCCGCTCCCCGCGCGATCTGTACGCCTCCGACATGCTGTACCTGTTGTCGGGCGAATTGCCCTGGCTGACAGTGATTCCGGTGGTCGAGAGCCCCGACGATCCGTCGATCCGCGACGAGTGGCACGAGCACTCGCGCGTCGACATCGGCTTCGCCCCCGCGGAGATGCTGCACGGCACCCTCGCCGACGTGGCCGCCGCGCACGGCCCGTTCGACCAGCACCAGGTGCTGGTGTGCGGGTCCCCCGCGATGGTGCGCACGACGGTGGACCGGCTCATCGAAGCGGGGACGCCCCCGGCGAACATCACCGCCGAAGGCGCCTGAATCACAGGCGCCCGGGCAGATTCGCGATCTGCACCATCTCGTGTGAGCGGGTGCGTGAGGCCATGATGCCGCGGCCGGGCGGCAGGGTGGTCGGGCGGACGTCGCCGATGATCCTGCCCTCGTCGCGGGAGCCGCTCATCACCAGCGTTTCCACGGACAAGTTCTTCAACGCGCCGAGGACCGGGTCGTACAGTGCGCGCGCGACTCCGCCGGTGCGGCGGGCGACGAGGAAGTGCAGGCCGATGTCGCGGGCCAGAGGGAAGTACTCCACCAGCGCCATGAAGGGATTCGACAACGAGTTCGGGGCGACGATGTCGTAGTCGTCGACGACGACATAGATCTCCGGGCCCGACCACCAATCCCGGTCGCGCAGTTGCTGCGGGGTGGTTTCGGGGCCGGGAAGGCGCCCGGCCAGCACGTTCGCCACCTCGGCGATGATCGGCGCGGCGGCCGTGGCGGAGCTGGCATAGCCGGCCAGGTGGCCGCCCTCGACCTCGCCGAGCAGGCCGCGCCGGTAGTCGATCAGCACGATGGCGGCTTGCGCCGGGGTGGCGTTCTCGACGATTCCGGTGATGATGTTGCGCAGCAGCGTGGTCTTCCCGCACTCCATGTCGGCGAAGGCCATGAAATGCGGTTCGGTGGCGAAATCCAGGACCAGCGGCTGCAATTCGGATTCGCAGAGGCCGACGACCACCGACGTCGGGCTCATCCGGACGCCGTGCTCGCTCGCGATCTCGAGCAGTGCCGGGCGGGAGAAGTCCAGCGGGAGCACGCGCACATCGGGAGCGCGCTGTGCGCCGTACTGCGCGGCCACCTCGGCCACCGCCGCGCTCAGGCCCCGGCTGAGCGTCGCGGGATCGGCGTCGGAGTCCAAGCGGGGCAGCGCGATCAGCATGTGCAGGTGGTCGGCGGTGAGGCCGCGACCGGGGCTGTCCAGTGGGACCTGGTTGGCGACCCGGCGATCGATCTCCGACTCCATCGGGTCGCCGAGCCGCAATTCGATCTTGGTGCCGAGCTGACTCCGCGTCATCGACCGGATCTCGGCCCAGCGCGTCGCGGTGATCAGCAGGTGGATGCCGTAGGCGAGGCCACGGGTGGCGATGGCGTTGATCTGTGGTTCGAGCGCTTCGAACTCGTCGGCGATCACGCGCCAGCCGTCGATCACGAGCACCACGTGCGCGTACCGGTCCGACGGCGAGGCGTTCGCCGGATCGCCCTCGGCCGCACCCCGGCGCCGGTACTCCGCCATCGACTCGACACCCAGTTCGGCGAACCGCTGTTCGCGTCTGCGCAGCAGGCTGCTGAGCTCGGCGAGGGTGCGGCGGACCCGGTCGGTGTCGAGGCGGCCCGCCACCGAACCGACATGGGGCAAGTCCGCTACACCGAGCAGGCCGCCGCCGCCGAAATCCAGGCAGTAGAACTGTAATTGGTCGGGACTGTGCGTCACCGCCGCGGACAGCACGATCGTCTGCAGGGTGGTCGACTTGCCCGCCCGTGGACCGCCGACGACGGCGACATGTCCGCCGGCGCCCGCGAGATCGAGCAGGAACATCCCGCGGCGGTGCTCGGCCGGTTCGTCGACCATGCCGACGAGTATCTGCAGCTCGCCGACCACGATCTTCTCGGACCCATGATCGTTGCCGGGCAACAGCAGATCCACGGTCGGCGAGACCGAGAGCGGCGGCAGCCACACCGGGTAGGCCTGCCTGCCGTGCCCGATGATCCTCGACACCACCGCCTCCAGCACAGTGCGCTGCGCGGCGCCGTCGGCGGACGCGCCGGTATCGCTGCGACCGACGTAGGCCGACTTGAACCGCACCGGATCGGCGGCGTCGACGCGCAGGTAGCCGGAGCCGGGATCGCTCGACAGGTGATAGGCGTCGGGCGTACCGATCACGGCGCGGGATTCGTTGGCGGAGAACGTGCGCAGACCGATCCGATAGGACAGGTGCGTTTCCAGGCCGCGCAGCATGTTCTCGTCGAACCGCTGCGAGGCCAGCAACTGGTGTACCCGGATCGAGCGGCCGAGCCTGCCGATCATCACGAAGACGTCGATGAAATCCGGTTTCTGGGAGAGCAACTCGGAGAACTCGTCGACCACGATGAGCAGCGCGGGCAGCGGGTCGAGCGGTGCGCCCGCCGCCCTGGCGCGCTCGTAGTCGGCGACATTGGCGAAATTGCCACCGGCCCTGAGCAGGTCCTGTCTGCGGGCGATCTCGCCGGCCAGCGCGGCCTTCATCCGGTCGACCAGCGAGAGATCTTCCTCCAGGTTGGTGATGACCGCCGACACGTGCGGCAGCGAGTCCAAGCCGAAGAAGGTCGCGCCGCCCTTGAAATCGATCAGCACCAGGTTCAGCGCGTCCGGGGAGTGGGTGGTGGCGAGGGCGAGGATGAGGGTGCGCAGGAATTCCGACTTCCCCGACCCGGTCGCGCCGATGCACAGTCCGTGCGGTCCCATACCGTGCTCGGCCGACTCCTTCAGATCCAACTCGACCACATCGCCGGTGGCGCTCACCCCGATCGGCACGCGCAAGCGGTCGCGACCGTCACGAGCCCGCCACAGCGCCTCGACATCGAAGTCGCGCGAACCGAGGCCGAGCAGGTCGGGCAGGTCGATCTCGCCGTCTAGCGGCGAGCGGCCGGTGCCGTCGACCGGCCGGACGTACTGGTTGCCGCGCACCAGATCGACCAGTTCGGCGGCGCCGTCGGAGATCTCGACCGCGCTCAACAGCTCGGGCTCGAGCTCGCGCAGGTCGGGCATGGCGACGCGGAACGGCCGCTCCCCGAACAACGCCCAGCCGGGGCCGTCGGGCAGGCGGGCGGCGCGTTCCGGGTGCAGCCGCGAATCCGCGGGACGGTGCAGGCGCAGTTCGATGTGCGCCGCGAGCAGGTCGACGAGGTCGCCGGGGGCCTCGTTCCAGTCGCGCGCCGTCACCACCAGGTGCACGCCGTACTCCGGTCCCGCGCTGGCGATCTGCTTGATCCTGGCGTCGAACCCGGCGACGTGCTCGCGGAAATCACCGAGCCGGTCGATGAGCAGGAATATATCGGGCACCGGTGAGGCGAGTGTCGGTCGCGCGGCGCGCAGGCTGCTCGGTGAATCGATGCCGGATTCCCGGTACAGCCGCTTGCGACCGCGGATCTCGGCGGTCACCCGGTCGAGGACCGCGTCCACCTTCTCCAGTTCGTCGTCGCCCACGGCGCTGGCGATGTGGGGCAGGGCGCTCATCGAGCCGAGGCGGTTACTCGATTCGAGCACATAGAGTTTCACCTCGTCGGGGGAATGGGTGAGCGCCAAGGACCCGGTGAGGGTGCGCAGCAGCGTGCTCTTGCCCGCGCCGGCGCGGCCGACGATCAGCAGGTTGCGATCCGCGCCCGACAGGTCGAGCCAGACCGTCTCCCCCGGCACGCCGTCGGTGCGCCGCTCCTGGCCGATGGGCACCTTCAATCGGCCGGTGCCCCACCAGTTCGCGGCCCGCAACCCGCCCTCGGGCGTCTGCTCGAGCCTGCCCATGAGCGAGCCGAGCTGCACGCGATCGCCCACCTCGATGAGGTTGGACTGGCGTCGCCGGACCCTGGCGATGTAGACCTCGTCCTTGAAGACGCCGTAGTGGTTCGGGGTCTGCCTGGTGGTGCGAGCGCGCACCTCGGCGTGCACGAACGTCCACAGGTCGTGGGTGCCGATCAGGCCGCTGCCGTTGTCGGCCTGACCGGTGCCGATGCCCTTGACCAGCGCCGAGGTGAACACCGACAGGGGCGCGGAGTCGCCGTCGGCGCGGCCCTCGGACGCGGTCTCCACCGCGCTCGACGCCGTCAGCACGCAGATGCCGTCGCCCGCGGCGAGCTGCTGGGCGACATCGTCGATGGTGGGCGCGGACTTGATCACCTCGGAGCCGAGAAACGCGCCGCTGTAGCAGCAGTCGAGCACGATGATCTTCGCCGCCGCCGGGGACTCGCGGATCAGCTCGCGGATGAACGAGGAGGACACCGCCGTGCTGCTGAGCAACTGCGGATCGGTATTGCCCACGGCGAGATACAGATTCTGCCTGGTGCGCAGCCCGTGGCCGGAGAAGTAGAACAGGATGACGTCGTCGGGCTCGGCACCGCGGAAGACGCGCTCGATGCTGCGCTCGATCTCGGCCTTGGACTCGTTGATGAGCAGCTCGGTCGGCCGGAAGCCGCCGATCTCGGGGTCGCGCAGCAGTTCCCGGAGCTGTTCGGCGTCGGAGATGGGCGCGTAGAGCCGCGACAGTCCGTCGAAGTGGTAGGTGTCGTTCGCTACGAAGAGCGCGATTCGCCGTCCGGTCGGGCTACTCATCACGCAGCAGGTCGCCGAACTTCTCGACGACATTGTCCACCTGGGCCAAGCCGGGCCGGACGATGGTGACTTCGCGGTCACCCCGCTTGATCGTGATCGACTCCGCCTTCGAGCGTTCCAGGAACTTCAGGCTCACGTCCCGGATGGCCCACACCACGGTGCCCAGTGCCCCACCCGAGAGCAACAGCTGGCCGATCTGTTCGACCGCGCCGGACTTCTCGCCGCCCGCCGCGGCGGTCGTCACCGGGGCGACATGGAGCCCGCCGATCTCGGCCAGGTCGGCCCGGAGTTCGCCAATGATCTCGTCGAGCCATTCGGCATCGCGACGCCCCCCGGAATTGATCACCAGCACAACGCCATCCATCGATCCGCCCTCCCTCAGTGATCACGTTCGCGTGACCACTCTAACCAGGAGGTGCGCTCAGAACAGTGGATCGTGGCGGATGGACTTGGCCTGGGTACCGGCCGCCATCAGGCGGAACTTGGTGGTCTGCACCATCGACGGGGACCCGACGATCTGGACGTCGCGGTCGGCCCACGGGCCGTAGGCGGCGACAACCTTGCCGATCTGGCCGGTCATCCGCGGTTCGAGGCCGGGTAGTTCGGCGTGCGGTTCGCCGGAATCGTAGTACCACCACGGGTTCTCGTCGCTCTCGGTGACCGGGGTGACCGTGAGCCATTTGTTGGCGACGGCGAGCTGGCTGAGAACCTGCAGGTCGTAGAGATCGCACGGGTGGTGACCACCGACGAACAGGTGCACCTTCGGGTTGACCCGGCGCTGCGCCATCGCCATGACCTGCGCGCGCAGCGGCGCGATGCCGGTGCCGCAGCCGACCATGAGCATCTTGCGCTTGGTGTTGCGCGGCACGCCGAGCCCGCCGAGGGGAGAGCCGAGCAGCCACTGGTCACCGACGTTGGTGTGCGAGACCATCGCCGGGCTCACCCAGCCGCCGAGCACGCTGCGCACGTGGAACTCGATCTCGCCGTTGGCGTTCGCCGGGTTGGCCGGGGACAGATACCGCCACATCCGCGGCCGTGCCGGCACCTGGACGCTGAGGTACTGGCCCGCCGCGTATTCCATCGGCTGATCGAGCTGGACGCGGATGACGGCGAGATTGCGCAGCACCTCACGCCGTTCGACCACAGTCGCGGTCCAGGCCGCCGGGGTGGTCTCCTTGTCGGCGGCGCTGATCATCGCGCCGCTGATGGTGGCCAGGCCCTCGTCCCAGGCGGTGGCTACCTCGTCGGTCCACATCTCGGTGCCCGCGAACTGGCGCATGGCCGACTTGAGCGAGTTGGCCACGGCGACGTAGTGGGCGGGCTGCACACCGTACTTGCGGTGATCGCGCCCGAGCTGGGCCAGGAACGGCAGCAGCTTGTCCGGCTCCTCGAGCCGGTCGAGCGCGTAGGAGATGGCCTTGACGAGCCGGTCGCGCTGGGCGTCCATAGCCGCCGGGAAGTAGTCACGGACACCGGGATAGTCCGTGAACAGGATCGAGTAGAACGATCTGGCCAACCGCTCGGACCCACCGTCTTCCGCAGCAACCGCCTTGAACGTAGTACGGATCAAAGCGACAGTCCGCGAATCCATATGTGTCACAACCTCGTTTCGCCATCGAACGCTAGCCGCGCCGGCGAGTGACGGGCTGGGAGGACACTCGTCAGCAGCCGATGCGAGAAGTCTAGGCGAGGTTTGCCAGCTTAGGAATCGTACTCTTAAACATCACACGTGTAATTCAGAAAAAACCAGGCGGTTTGCAGTCAGTTCCCGCTGAAAACATACACTCATCCTGCTATGAGCCATGGAATGTGACCTCAAGCCCCTATGGGTGACCCGGCAAAACCGGCAATCGAGACCCAACCTGCCTGGTAGAGCGACCTTTCCGCAACGCACAGGGCATCCCATCCGCCGACGCGCCGTGCCGCGACACGCGAGGAAGCCGGGCTGGCGAGGCTGGTATGGGGCGCGGAATTCGGCTCCGATCGGTCCGAATTCAGCGTCCAGCCAGCAAACTTTCGTGATGATCCCGTGATATATCCGCACCTCACAGCGTTGCGGCGGCGGGATACGGGGGCGAGATCGCGAATAAATAGGTTGCTGGAGAATCACCAGCCGGTCGCCGGGGGTTGACCGAATACGACAGAGCCCCCGGGCCACGACCGCCGGAGCGGATCGCGGGCCGGGGGCCCACCACATCGTGAAACTAGCGCCGATGCCTCGGCTGCCACACCACGAGCGCGGTACTGCGCTGGGGCGGCGACAGGTCGGGCCGATAGCCCGCCCGCAACCGCTCCAGCTCCGCACTCATCTCCTCGACGCGCTGCTGCAGCGCCTCGACCTGGTTGGTCAGCTCGATGATGCGCTTGATCCCCGCGAGGTTGACACCCTCGTCCTGCGACAGCCGCTGCACTTCGCGCAGCAGCTCGACATCGCGGGCCGAGTACCGGCGTCCGCCACCCGAAGTGCGTTGGGGGGTGACCAGACCCAGCCGGTCATAGGTGCGCAGGGTCTGCGCGTGCATACCCGCCAGCTGGGCCGCCACCGAGATCATGAAGAACTCGGCGCGCGAGCCACCCGACGCGGACTTCGGATCATCGGACATCGTCAAGCACCCGCCCATCCCGCACGCGGATCGAAGCCACCCGCCTTCTCCGCCTCCTGATAGCGCTTGAGCGCGTCGGTGGCATCGGAATCCAGGTGCTGGGGAACCGCGACCTTCACCGTGACCAGCAGGTCACCGGCGCCGCCCGCCGCGCCGCGCTTGGGCACACCGCGACCACGTACCCGCAGGATACGCCCGTCGGCGGTGCCCGGCGGCACCTTCACGCCGACCCGGCCGTCCAGCGTCGGCACGGAAACAGTTGTCCCCAGTACCAATTCGCTGTAGCTCACCGGGAGCACCAGGGTGAGGTCGTCGCCCTGGCGGCCGAAGACCTTGTCCTGGCTGACGTGCACGGTCACGTAGAGATCGCCCGAAGGCGCCCCACGCAGGCCCGCCTCGCCCTGCCCGGCCAGCCGGATCTTCTGCCCGTCACTGACACCGGGCGGGATACGCACGGTGATGGTGCGGGTGCGGTTCTGGATACCGGTGCCCGAGCAGTCGACGCACGGGTCGTCGATGATCGAGCCGGTACCGCGGCAGTCGTCGCAGGGCTCGCTGAAACCGAACGCGCCCTGATTACGGCTGACCACGCCGGAACCGTTGCAGTGCGGGCACACCCGCGGGCTGGTGCCCGGCTTGGCGCCGCTGCCGTGACAGGTCGTGCACGGCGAGGGGCTGGTCATCCGCAGTGGAACCGTGACGCCCTGGGCCGCCTCGCGGAAGCCCAGCGTCGTCTCGGTCTCCACGTCGGCGCCACGGCGCGGACGGCTCGCGCCGCGCGCGCCACCCCGATTGAACAGCCCGCCCAGCAGATCGCCGAGCCCGCCGTCACCGGGAGCGCCCGCACCACCGGCCTGACCGAAGATGTCGCCGATGTTGAAGTCCTGCGAGAAGCCGCCCGCGGCACCGGGGTTGAACCCGCCACCGCCGTAGCCGCGACCGCCGCCGCCCGCGAACAGGCGACGCGTCTCGTCGTACTCCTTGCGCTTGGCCGGGTCGGACAGCACGGCGTTGGCCTCGCTGACCGCCTTGAACCGCTCCTCGGCCTTGGTGTCACCCGGATTGGAATCCGGATGCAGATCGCGGGCCAGCTTGCGGTAGGCCTTCTTGATCTCGTCCTGCGAGGCGCCGGAGGAGACGCCCAGCTCCTTGTAGAAGTCCTTCTCGATCCACTCCCGTTGGCTCACCGGGCATCTCCTCCTCTCGCGTTCTTATTGAGTGTCGCCGTCGGCATCCGGATCCGATGCCTCGGTGGCCTCGGCATCGGTTACCCCGACCATCGCGTGCCGAAGCACCCGTTCGCCGAACCGATAGCCCTTGCGCATCACCACGCCGATGACCGGATCGGCGCCCGAGCCCTCGTGCTGCACGGCCTCGTGCAGCGTCGGGTCGAACGGGTCACCGACCGCACCGAACTCGACGAGACCCTGCTTGGTCAGCGCGGTCTCCAGCTTGTCGGCGACGGCCTTGAGCGGGCCGGTCTCCAGGTCGCCGTGCGCCCTGGCCCGGTCCAGATCGTCGAGCACACCGAGCAGTTCGGTGACGACGGCGGCCTTGGCCGCGTCGATGTTCGCCTGACGATCCCGCTCGACCCGGCGGCGGTAGTTCGCGTATTCCGCGGTCAACCGCTGCAGGTCGGCGGTGCGCTCGGCCAGCTCGTCGCCGGCCGGCGCCTCGGCCTCGCCGTCGGTGTCCGGCTCCGCCGCCTGCGCGGCGGAGTCGGCGTCTTCGACGATGTCCTCGATCAGCTCCTGTTCGGAGTTGGCCTCGGTCACTTCTTCTCCGTGTCCACCGGCTCGTCGACGACCTCGGCGTCGACGACCTGGTCGTCGTCGTTCGCGGGCCCGGCACCGTTGCCATCGGCGGCGGCGTCGGCGGCCTGCGCCTCGTAGAGCGCCTGGCCAAGGGCCTGCGACTCGGTGGCCAGCTTCTCCACGGCGGTCTTCACCGCGGCGATGTCGGTACCGGCGAGCGCGGTGTTGGCCTCGGCGATGGCCGCCTCGACCTTGGACTTCACGTCCGCGGGCACCTTGTCCTCGTTGTCCTTGATGAACTTCTCGGTCTGGTGCACCAGCGACTCGGCCTGGTTGCGGGTCTCGGCCTCCTCGCGGCGGGCCTTGTCCTCGGCGGCGTGCGCCTCGGCGTCCTTGACCATCCGGTCGATCTCTTCCTTGGACAGGCCGGAGCCGTCCTGGATCTTGATCTTGTTCTCCTTGCCGGTGCCCTTGTCCTTCGCGGTGACGTGGACGATGCCGTTCGCGTCGATGTCGAAGGTGACCTCGATCTGCGGCACGCCGCGCGGGGCCGGGGGCAGGCCGGTCAGCTCGAAGGAGCCGAGCAGCTTGTTGTGCGAGGCGATCTCGCGCTCACCCTGGAACACCTGGATCTGCACCGACGGCTGGTTGTCGTCGGCGGTGGTGAAGGTCTCCGAGCGCTTGGTCGGGATGGTGGTGTTGCGCTCGATGAGCTTGGTCATCACGCCGCCCTTGGTCTCGATACCCAGCGACAGCGGGGTGACATCGAGCAGCAGGACGTCCTTGACCTCACCCTTGAGCACACCGGCCTGCAGGGCGGCGCCGACGGCGACGACCTCGTCCGGGTTCACGCCCTTGTTCGGCTCACGGCCGCCGGTCAGTTCCTTGACCAGCTCGGAGACGGCGGGCATACGGGTGGAGCCACCGACGAGCACGACGTGGTCGATGTCGGCCACGTTGATGCCGGCGTCCTTGATGACGGACTGGAACGGCGCGCGGGTGCGGTCCAGCAGATCGGAGGTGATCTTCTGGAACTCGGCGCGGGTCAGCTGCTCGTCGAGGAACAGCGGGTTCTTGTCCGCGTCGACGGTGATGTAGGGCAGGTTGATCGAGGTGCTCTGGCTCGAGGACAGCTCGATCTTCGCCTTCTCGGCGGCCTCGCGCAGACGCTGCATGGCCATCTTGTCCTTGGTCAGGTCGATACCCGAGCTGGCCTTGAACTTGTCGACGAGCCAGGTGACGATGCGCTCGTCCCAGTCGTCGCCACCGAGGTGGTTGTCACCGGAGGTCGCGCGGACCTCGACGACGCCCTCGCCGATCTCCAGCAGCGAGACGTCGAAGGTGCCGCCACCGAGGTCGAAGACCAGGATGGTCTGTTCCTTGTCGCCCTTGTCCAGGCCGTACGCCAGCGCGGCCGCGGTGGGCTCGTTGACGATGCGCAGCACGTTCAGGCCGGCGATCTGGCCGGCTTCCTTGGTGGCCTGACGCTGGGCGTCCTCGAAGTAGGCGGGGACGGTGATGACCGCGTCGGTGATCTCCTCACCGAGGTAGGCCTCGGCGTCGCGCTTCAGCTTCATCAGCGTGCGCGCCGAGATTTCCTGCGGGGTGTACTTCTTGCCGTCGATCTCGACGTTCCAGTCGGTGCCGATGTGGCGCTTGACCGAGCGGATGGTGCGGTCGACGTTGGTGACGGCCTGGTTCTTCGCAGGCTGGCCGACGAGAACCTCGCCGTTCTTCGCGAACGCGACGATCGAGGGGGTGGTGCGCGAGCCTTCCGAGTTCGCGACGACGACCGGCTCGCCGCCTTCGAGAACGCTGACGACCGAGTTCGTGGTCCCGAGGTCGATTCCGACCGCACGAGCCATAGTGATTCCTCCTGTTTGACGTATGTATGTGAGTGCTCTCAGGCCGAACCCCAGGCACATCACGCGGAGCACAGCCTCAGCAACGCTGAGCGTGGTCAGCTCAATCCTGCCCTCGAGTTCCGTCGGGAGTCAACTGGAACTTGAGTGAGTCACGCTCAAGGTTGTCGATGAGCACAACCAGCACCTGCGATGATTCATTCCCGACCGCCGAAAAAATTTCCCACCCCGCCGACATTCTTGCTACGACTCGGCTCAACCGCGCCGTTCGATGCCACATCGTGACGCGTCACAGTTACGGAACCTTCCGTATCGCAAACGCGGTGACGGTCCGCTACGGTTGATCACCACTCCGGCCGCGCGCAGGGGGCGCGGTCGGGGTGGGGTCGCGGAGCGTGGCGCAGTGTTCGGCCACCGCGTCGACGAGATTCGCGCGCAACGCGACCATGGCGTCGTCGGTGGCGTCCGGATCCACCCGAGCCAGTGCGTCGGGGAGCGCGGCCGCCATCTCGCGGGTCCGCGCCACCAGCCGGTCCGGATCCGTTCCCGCCGCTCCCGCGAACTTCTCGATGTGACGCAAGGTGACCTCGCCGAACTTCGACCGCCCCGCGATCGGCATCGCGATACGCGCGAGCCCGGAGCCGCGCGACGGGTCGTACGGCAGCGAACTCGCGATGTCGTAGGCGGGAGCGAGAATCACGTCCAGGCCGTCGAGAATCACCGAGTAATTCTTGGCGTGCCCGTCCGGTGCGCCGAGAAGGTACTGCGCGACGACCAGGTCGGTGAAACGGTCCACGTCGCTCTGGGCCGCCTCGCGAGCCAGCAGACCCGCGATCGCGGTCGCGGAAGGGCCACCATCGGAAGCGTATTTGCGGTCGGGAGGAACCGACAGCGCCTGGCACATGTCTTCCTGGTGCAGGCGGAGCACCCGTCCGTCCGCGGTGCGGATCCGGTCGTACCGCTCGACGACGATCGCTGCGGCGCCGTCGAATTCGACGTACTCGGAGCTCGCCGACGTGACACCGACATCGGCCAGCGCGCGCAAACAGAGGTGCTCGTTGAACGCCTGCCCGGGGAAGCGCCCGATACCCGGCTTGATGATGTGCGTACTTGCCGCGCTTCCACGCGCGTACGCCCACCCGTGGTCGGTACGCACGGCGGTGAACTTGGACTGCGCGCCGGCCAGACTCCAGCGCTCATCAGCCCCCAGCCACTGCGCGGGTGCGTCACGCAGCCGTCGAAGGCGTTCGCCGAGCTGGGCGTCGTTCGCATCTTCCAGCCAGCCGGAACCGTTGAGCGCGTCGTCGATCCGCTCCGGCTCGACGAGCTGTACCGCGCCCGCGCAATCCAAACCGACGTGCGCCAGCAACGCCGTCGAGTTGTTCGGCGACGCACCGAACTCGCGTGCGAGCAGATCGCGGACGGCCGCGTCGTCCGGGAGCAGGTTCAACAGCCACGGTGCGGTGACGCGATGGTCGAAGACTCGACCGGCCGCGAGGGGCATCGACAACGACAGGGCGGTGGCGTTGATGTCGTCGGCGTAGTCGTCGAGGTAGGTGAAGTTCGGCTTGCCTGCCACGTTGGTCACCACGCCGGCGACCGCCCCGTCGAGGACGACCACGAGGTCAGTCATCGGATCCCGGCTCGCCTCGCAAGCGGGCGATGACCTCGTCGACGGCGTGCCGATCGGCGGTCGGCGGACGCCGTCGCGGCATCGGCTCAGCGACCAGTCGCAACCCCAGCGCGTCGGCGATCTGGACGATCCTGCCGATCTCCCCGCGCGGACTCCCCGCTTCGACCCGGCCGACGAGTTGGCGCGTGACACCGGCAAGCTCGCCCACTTGATCTTGGGTCAAGCCGGCATCGATACGCGCTTTTCGTAGCATCGCGCCGAGCTGAACCAGATGGCGACGAACCCTGGCATCGGTCATATGTCACGATACCATTACCCGCCATTGATGTTCTAGATTCGAAACATCGCTCTATGGAATAGACCTGCTGATCTGCATGAAGTTATGAATCCATGCCATCGGCACATTGACACGGTACCCAGACATCGTTGCCCCTTCCCTCCATGTGCCGCCGGGGCTGGTCAGGGGGCGAGTTCGGCGATGATGCCTTCGGCGCTGCGGGCGGCGGTGCGGCAGGCGGTGGCGGTGGACTGGTCGGCGAGGGGGTGGGTGGCGCGGGCTCGCCACTTGCGGACGGCGGCGAGGGCGGCGGCGTGGATGGTCGGCACGGGCGCGTCGGCGGGGAGGCCGAGGCGGAGGTGGGGAGCGATGCCCGCGCCGCCGAGGAGGCGGTGGAGTTCGGTGAGGTCGTCGGGCGGGAGAGGTAGTTCGTCGGTGCGCAGGCGGCCGAGCAGGCGCAGCTCGGCGAAACCGTGCACGTCGGCGAGGCGGGCGCGGACCCGCGGGAGGAGTTGGTCGGCCTCGGTGCCGGGGTGGGCGGCGATCACCCTGGACAGGGTGGTGAGCGCCGAATGGGCCTTCAATTGGTCTGCCCGCTGGCCGAATTGGACGTCGAGGACCGAGCGCAGCTCGTCGATGCCGCTGCGGGCGGCCAGTTCCGCCGACAGCGTCGCCGAATCGCGCACGCCGAGCCGGATCAGTGTGGTGGCCATGCGAATGCCGAACAGCCCGAAGCGATCGGCCAGCTGCGCGCGCAGCTCCGGCGCCACCGGCAGCGGGATGTCGGCGCGGGCGAAGCGATCCGCCGACAGCAACGCCACGCCCAGGTCCTCGGCGGGCACCCCGGCCAGCGCCTGGAAGGCGGCGAACTCGGGCTGACGCAGGGTCACCGCGGCGAACGCGAGCAGCCCGGCCACCGGAATCACCGCCTGGCACAGGCCCGTTCGCTCCAGCTCGCCCGCGAAGCGGGCGGCGACGTCACGCGCCGAATGGAGGGCGTCGATGCGGCCCGCGCCGATCTCGTCGGCCCGGGAAACGACACCGACCACGCCGAGCGGGCCGGCGCCGTCCGCCCCGCCGGCGCCGAGCTGCTCGAGGAAATGCACGTCGGCGGCGTCGAGGCGGCGCAGGAGATAGACGACGGCATCCGCCCCCGGCGAAGACAGCGCGGGCTGATCGAACGCGGCGTCACCCGGGGTGAGCAGTTCGATCGTGCGCTGCGAGACCTCGCGCGACAGCGACGAGGTGCCCGGCGTATCGATGATGGTGGTCTGGGCCAGGGCCGCCGACGGCCAGCTCACCTCGAGATGGTCGACGCCGCTCGCGCGCGGCCCGTCCCAGCGCAGGCCGTCCAGGTCGAAAGCCAGACCGTGCGCACCGCCGCCGCGCCGGACCACCACATTGGCCCGGGCGCCCTCCGGGGAGAACGCGGTGACCGACGGCGTCGCGCCGTCGCGATACCAGGTGACCAGCCGGGTGCACTCGGTCGCGTCGGTCGGCGCGACACTCTGCCCGACCAGCGCGTTCAGCAGCGTCGACTTGCCCGCCTTGATCGACCCGGCCAACGCCACTCGCAGCGGTTCCCGTAAACGGTGCTCGCAGTCGGCGAGCGCGGCACGCGCGTACGGCTGGCGATCGAACGCTCGCGCCGCCGCGCGGACCAGCTGCCGCGCCTCGGCCAGAATCCCCTGTGCGGGCCGATGGCCGGATGGAGCGGTGTCGAAGCGGTAGGTCACCCAGATACCGTACCGGCGGCCGCGTGCCGTCCGGACGGCTTGTCCCCCGGCTCGACCAGCATCGAATCGGCGTACCGGCGCAGCTCGGCGACGGCGTGCAGCTGACGCTCCAGCACGGCGGTGCGCTCGGCGCGCTGCGTCGCGGCCATCGTCGCCGCGTCCTGGGCCGCGCGCAACGACGCGTCGATCGAGCGCAGACTGCGATCGGCGACGCCGGCGAAATGGTCGCGCAGGGCGCGGTGGATGCGGTGCAGGCGATCCTTGGTGTCCTTGGCGGCCTGGAACGCCACGTCGTCGAGGAAGCGGCGGACCTCCGCGTTCGCTTCGATCCGGCGGCGGGCCAGCCGGGCGGTCTTGTCGTCGCGATAGGCCTTGCCGCCCACGATCAGCCCGGCGCCGAGCGAGATCGGGTTCAGCATCGCGAGCCCGGCGAAAGTGGTGGCCAGGCCGACCATCAGGACGCCGCCGTAGGAGCCGCGCATGCCCACCAGGATCTTGCTGGTGAAACCGATGTCCGGCTCCAGATCGGCCAGGGAACCGGTGCTCGTCACCGCGCGATCGTCGCCCACCTCCGGCAGTTCCACCGCGCCGACCTCGGCGAAGTGGTCCGCGATCCGCTCGGCGAGCAGTTCGGTGCGGCGGTGGGTGAGCAGGAGGTTCTCGCCGAGGGCGGTGTCGACGGCGTCGGAGAGCCACTCGGCGATCGCGCCCCAGTGGCGGCCGGGATCGTGGTCGTCGATCCACTCCTGGCCGGTGCGGGCGATGCCGCGCAGGCGCTCGCGCAGGTCGTGGTCGACATCGCCGACCAGGTCGGTGATGCCGTCGGCGAGGGTCTGCTGCCAGCTCGCGGTGCGCCGCTGCAGTTCCTCGGCGGCCGTGCGCGCCGTCTGCAGTTCGGTGATGGCGGCCGAGCCGAGTGCCGGATCGCGCAACGCGACCAGTTCGCTGCCCAGCGCGAGCGCGAGATGTTCCGCCGCCGAATGCAATTCACGAGAGACGGCCTGGCGGGTCGCTGCGTGGTCGCGGGCGACGACCCGGTCGCGGAGGAAGGTGAACAGCACACCGAAGCCGGACTCCCTGCCGAGTTCGGCGTCCTGCAGGCGCAGCGCGTGGGCGCGCAGCAGGGCCGAGACCGGGATCGCCGCGACGTCGAGCGTGCCGAGGTGGCCGCGGTTCGCCTCGAACACCTGCTGCCAATGCGGATACAGATCCGTCTTGGTGAGCAGGACCGCGACCGCGGGGCACAGTTCGCGGACCTGCCGGACGAAGGTGAGTTCGGGCTCGGTGAGCTCGGTGGACGCGTCGGAGAGCACCAGCACCGCGTCGGCGGCCGTGGCCATGCCGAGAATGGTCGCGGTGCCGGTACCGCCGTGCCCGCCGACGCCGGGGGTGTCGATCAGGACGATGCCGTCGGCCAGTAGCTGATTCGGCACCTCGGCCTCGATCCGGGCGATCTGCTTGCCCTGCGCCAGCGGGCTGCGCGGATCAATGGCGCCGATCTCGTCGAACGGGATCTCCACCCGCGACTCCTCGGCGCCGGGCGCGGTGAGCACCAGGTGGGCGCGCTGCTGCTCGCCGTAGGACAGGTGGAGTGGGAGCACTGTGGTGGTGTCGTCGCCGACCGGGCACACGTCGAGCCCGAGTAGCGCGTTCACGAACCGGCTCTTGCCCTGATTGAGCTGGCCCGTGACGACGATCCGATGACGTGGATCGCGCACCCGCTCGGTGACCTGCACCAGGCGGCCGACCAGGTCCGCGCGACCCGCGGCGCGGGCCGCCGCGACGGTGTCGGCCAACACCGTCGCCAGCGGCACCGCGTTCGGTGCGAGAGTCCCCATCCCAGTGTCCGTTTCGCTCAGTCGAACAGTCCGTCGGTGTGCGTATCGGCACCGGCGCCGGTGACGGTACTCGATTCACCGAACAGCGAGCTGTCGCCGCTGAGGCTCGAGCCGTGCAGGCCGGAGCCGAACGCGCTCGACACGTCGACCGAGGACCAGGTGTCGGCAGCCGTGGTGACCGCGCCCTGCGTCGTCGCTCCACCGGTGAGGTCGCCGGTCGCGGCGGTGGTGGTTTGGGTCGTGCCCGCCACGTCGCCGGTGAGGCCGGTGGCGCCGGTGAAGCCGGTGTCGCCGGTGAGACCGCCGGACAGGCCGCCGCCGAGGCCGGTTTCGAGGCCGGTGCCGGCGGACCCGCCGAGGTCGGCCGCCGTCGAACCGGCAAGGCCGACACCGGATTCCACCGCGCCACCGAGACCGGCTTGGGCTCCCGCCGTCGCGCCGAGGCCCGCGTCCACCGCACCGCCGAGGCCCGCCTGCGCACCGCCGACCGTCGAACCAGCCAGGCCGACACCGGATTCCACCGCGCCACCCAGGCCGGCTTGGGCACCCGACGCGGCGCCGAGACCCGCGTCCACCGCACCGCCGAGGCCGGCTTGGGCACCCGTCGTCGCGCCGAGGCCCGCGTCGACCGCGCCGCTGAGGCCCGCCTGCGCGCCCGCTGCCGTCGAACCGGCGAGGCCGAGACCGGATTCCACCGCACCGCCCAGACCGGCGTTGGCACTTCCTGCCACCGAACCTGCCAGGCCGAGGCCGGTGTCGAGACCGGCCTGCGCACCACCAGCGAGGCCGGTCTCGAGTCCGATGCCGGTCGCACCGGAGAGCGCGGTGTCGAGGCCGGTGCCGATCTCCGCCGACCCGCCGCCGGTGAACAGTCCACCGAGGCCGCCGGTGAGGTCGGCGCCCGCGGAAGCCGCGCCGCCGAGCCCGGTCTCCAGGCCGGTGCCGAGTTCGGCGCCCACGCCGGCCGCACCATCGAGACCGGTGATCGCCGTCGTGGTCACCGCGGCACCGAGCCCGCCGGCCGCCTGCGCCCCGGCATTCGCCGCCGCGCCCAGCCCGGCACCGACCGTGGTCGCGCCGTTCGCGCCGGCCTCGAGCCCGCCACCGAGCTGTCCGCCGAGTTCCGAAGTGAGCCCGGCAGTTCCACCGACGAGCCCGTCGACAGCACCTTCGAGCCCGGCCCCCGCACCGACCGCACCATCCACGGCACCGCCGAGACCAGCCGCGATTCCGCCCGCCGCACCGGCAGCACCCGACAGCGCACCATCGAGACCGGCCGTCGCGTCCACAGCGCCGGACAGCGCGCCATCGAGGCCAGCGCCCGCGCCGATCGCGCCGTCCAGGGCGCCTTCGATGCCGCCGCCGATGCCGGCTGCACCGTCCAGCGCACCGTCGAGACCAGCGGCCAGGTCGCCGCCGGCACCCACAGCGCCGGACAGAGCACCGTCGAGACCAGCGCCGATACCCGCAGCGCCGTCCAACGCGCCATCGAGACCGGCGGCCAGGTCGCCGCCCGCACCCACAGCGCCGGACAGCGCGCCGTTGAGGCCGGCACCGATACCAGCCGCACCATCCAGCGCACCGTCGAGACCAGCGGCCACGTCACCGCCCGCGCCCACTGCACCGGAGAGCGCGCCATCGAGACCAGCGCCGATACCCGCAGCACCCTCGAGAGCGCCTTCGAGACCGGTCGTCAGGTCGCCGCCCGCACCGACGACGCCGGACAGGGCGCCATCGAGACCTGCGCCGATACCCGCGGCGCCATCCAGTGCGCCGCCGAGGCCGGCAGCGAGGTCGCCGCCCGCACCGACGACGCCGGACAGGGCGCCGTCGAGGCCCGCACCGAGACCTGCGGCACCATCCAGGGCACCGTCGAGGCCGGCTGCCAAGTCGCCACCGACGCCGACGGCGCCGTTCAACGCACCGTCCAGACCCGCGGCCAGGTCACCACCGGCACCGACCGCACCGTTCAGCGCACCGCCCAGCCCAGCGGCCAGGTCACCACCGACACCGACAGCGCCGTTCAAGGCACCACCGAGCCCCGCGGCCAAGTCGCCACCGACGCCGACCGCGCCGTTCAAGGCACCACCGAGCCCCGCGGCCAAGTCGCCACCGACGCCGACCGCGCCGTTGAGCGCGCCGCCGAGCCCGGCGGCCAGGTCGCCACCGATGCCAACGGCGCCGTTCAGAGCGCCACCCAGCCCGGCGGCCACGTCGCCGCCGAGGCCGATCGCGGTGCTGAGGCCGGTGGAGAGGTCGGCGTCGAGGTCGATGTTCGTGTTGGTCACCGCGTTGATGGCACCGTCGACGGCGGCGCCCACCTGGGCCGCGACGTCGGCTACGGCGGACGCGGTGGTGCCGAGGCCGAGGTCGATGTCGGCCTCCACGTCGGTCGCGGCGGTGACGGCGGCGGCCGTGGTCGCCGTGGCGGCGAGGGTCGCGCCGGCGCCGGCGGCGGCACCGGCCGCGACGATCGACTGCAGCTGGGAGCCGCCGGTGACCAGCGCGGACTCCGCCACCATGGGGGCGCAGGCGGAGATGTCCTCCGGAGTCACCTCGAGCCCGGCGGCGGCCAGCGCGGCGCACGGATTGGCGCAGTAGGTGGCGGCGGCGTCCTTGTCGCGCAGCAGATTGAGGATGAACTCCAGAATCGCGTTGGGTGTCATCGAGATCAGCTCCTCCAGATCAAGGGCTCGGCGCCCGATCCGTTGTCGTTGGAATGTCTTTCACGCTAGGTCCGCAGGTCGTTACAGGTAACGGGGCAAATACCTAGTTCACGCCGGGGGCACCCCGTTAGGGGCTCGATGCCGATTAGGGGAATTTCCCCGTACTTGCCCTACGGCGGGTAACAGCGGCCCCCTGG
Organism: Nocardia neocaledoniensis; assembly: GCF_003182135.1. Taxonomy (GTDB): domain Bacteria; phylum Actinomycetota; class Actinomycetes; order Mycobacteriales; family Mycobacteriaceae; genus Nocardia; species Nocardia neocaledoniensis. Next base: position 65,146 of record NZ_QGTL01000004.1, read on the forward strand.
CAACCGACAGATCGGGTGGGACGCCGGGTCACCCGGTGGTCTCCGACAAGGTTTATCGGAGTACTGCGAACGGGGTTGTTCAATGACAGAGCGTCTGGCGCTCGGCCTCACTGTCGGCGCGGCGAATTCGGTCGCCGCGGCCGCCGAGACCGACGGCGCCCATGCCACCGTCGCGACCCATCGCAGCGCCCTGCTGCTCGACGCCGACGGCTCGGTGCGCTTCGCCGACACCGCACGCCACACCAACGGGGTCGTCATCGACGACTACCTGTCCCGCGTCGGCGACCCGGTAGACCTGCTGGCAGCGGACGGTTCCACGCACGACGCGGCCGACCTCGTCGCCGCCGCGACTCACGCGCTGGTCACCGAACTGTCCGGCACCGCAACCGAATCCACCATCGTCGCCTGCTACCCGGCGTGGTGGCCGGAGCAGACCGTCGAGACCATGCGGGCGGCGCTCACGCGGGTGGGGCTGCCGGAGGTGACCGTGGTCCCGGAGCCGCTGGCCGCGCTGCGCCGCTATGAGATGGAGAACGGCCTGCTCGACGACGGCGCACTGGTCGTCTACGACCTCGGCGCGAGCGGACTCACCGTCACCGTGCTGCGCACCGGCGAACAGGCCGGTCTGCTCGGGACCGCGCTGCACAGCACCGCTGTCGCCGGTGCGGAATTCGATCTGCTGACAATGCGCTATGTCCTGGCAAACGCGATCGAGGATATCGATATCGATCCGTTCGACCCGGTCGTCGAAGCGGAATTGTCGCGGCTGCGCGCCCGCTGCGCGTCGGCGAAGGAAGAACTGTCCCGGTCCACCGCGACCGTGGTTCCGGTGGGCATGCTCCACCCCGACCTCCGCACCGAACAGGTGCGGTTGACCCGCGGCGAGCTCGAGGACCTGCTGCGCCCCGCCCTGCTCGATTCCATGGACCTGATCCGCGACGCCGTGCGCCGCGCCGGGCTCGGCACCGGCGACATCGGCCGGGTCCTGCTCACCGGCGGCGGTGGCGCGATCCCGCTGGTCGCCGAGCTGATCTCGACCGAATTCGGACTCGCGGTCACCGCCTGCGCCGACCCGGCCACCGCCGCGGCACACGGCGCGGCGGAGATCGCCCTCGACGTGGCCGCGGTGTCGGTGCCCACCGAGGCCATTCCCGCCGTGGTGGTCGCGCCGCCGCCCGCGGCCGCCGCTGAGATCGCGCTGCCGCCGTCGGAGCCGGCGCCCACCCGGATGTTCACCGCGAAGCGCGCCGCGCTCGTCGGCGCCGCGGCGGTGGCGATGGCGGCGCTGGCCACCGGAACATTGGCCATCGGCGGCGTCACCTCGCCGCTGCCCAGCAGGCCGACCACGAGCACCACAGTGCCCGCGGTCGAGGGCGCCTCGACCGGACAGGGGGCCGCGCCCGCGGCCGCCACCGGCTCGGGCGTCGCCGATCCGGCACAGCCCGGCACGCCGGGAGTCAGTGCCCCGACCGGTTCGCAGCCGGCGGGCACCACGAACGGACAGCCGGTGGCGACCGAGGCAGGAGCACCGGGCACGGCGAACCCGGGCTCGCCCGCCCCCGCCGGCGCGCCGAGCGGCGGAACCCAAGCCCCCGCGGGCGGCCAAGCCCCTGCCGGCGGCAACCAAGCCCCCGCACCGCAACAGCCCGCGCCACAGGCCCCGGCCCCCGCGCCTGCACCCGCGCCCGCACCAGCGCCTGCCCCTGCTCCCGCGCCGGCTCCGGCCCCGGCTCCCTCGCCCTCTCCCGCGCCGCGGCCGCAGCTCCCGGTCAACCCCGGCGGCCTGATCGATGACCTCGGCGGCGTGGTCGACGAGACCCTCGAGACGGGAACCCAGCTGCCGGGGCAGATCCTCGGAGGAAACGGTGGCTGAGATCGCTCTCGACACCTTCCCCAACGCCCGCACCGTCTTTCGTGAGCTCGACGCGACCGACCGCCAACCGGTCCTGCTGATCCGCGGCCGCGCCGAAACCGGGAAGACAGTGCTGCTCAACGCCGTTCGCGCCCATCTGCGCGGCCGGGGTCGCACGGTCGCCGACGCGACGGGCGACGCCGACTCGGTGCTCATCGCCGACAACGTGCACAGCTGCGGCGACGCTGAACTCGAAACACTCTGCGCCGCGATCGAATCCGGCCGCTCGGTCGTGCTGGCCACCCAGCCGCGGCCACATGATCCTCGGCTCCGCGCGCTGACCGACGCGGTGGCCAGGCGCGGCCGCACGGTGGAGCTACGGGCGCTGGGCAGCGGCGACATCACCACCTTCGCCAGGGAACTGGGCATGGCGGTGTCGCAGCCGCTCGCGTTGCACATCCACCAGCTCACCGCGGGCATTCCGGGCGGTGTCGTCGCGGCGTTGCGCGCGGCGCGCACGACAACCCTGGACGCCTGCACGAACGCCGTCGAGCACGCCGTGACGACATGGGCGCGCGCCCAGCTCGACACGATCGAACCCGACCTGCTCGAGACGCTGGTGATCGCTGCCACCGGAACCGGTTTGGACGCAACCGAACTCACCGAGGTGCTCGGCATCGACGCCGACACAGCGCACACGCTGATCGATCGCGCCAGGGCGGGCGCGCTGGTCACCGACGCCGACCTGCTCCTGGCTCCCGCCGTGGAACCGCTGCGCCGGCTACTCGGCGAGCGCCGCTACGTCGCCGTGCAGCGCGGACTGCTCACCGCCCGGATCGACGCCGGACTGCTGCGTGACCGCACCGCGCTGATCCTGGCCGAGTCGGGTGTCGTCGACGCCCGCCTCGCCGACTTCCTCTGCGACACCGCGCCCAAGTCAGGGACGGCGGCGCGCTACTACGCCGCCGCGGCGGCCGCCGGCGCGCCCGTGGAGTCGATCGCGGTGCGCTGGGCCGAGGCCGCCGCCATCGCGGGCGACAACGACACCGCCGTCCGCCTCGCCGAGCCCCTGCTGACCGCGGACGGGATCGAGCCCACCGAACTCGTCGCCGCCGTGCGCATCTGCGCCGGCGTGCTCACCAGACGCGGCCTGGCGAACAGGGCGGCCGGACTCTACGACTGGCTCGGCCCCGGCCGGGTCGGCGCCGACTGGGCGTCGGCGGCGATGGTCCTGCTGCTCACCGGCGACCTCACCGGCGCCGCCGACATGTCCGAGACCGCGCGGCAGTGGCCGCCGACCGAAGCCGACGCGGGCGCGCGACTCGTCGCAGGCGCCCTGCGCGACTCCCTCGACCCGCACGGCTCCGGCACGGCCGCGGCGATCTCCGCCCTGATCCAAGCGGGCAATGCCGGCGACGGCCGCTTCCTGCCCTGCGCCCCGGTCTCGGTCGCCACGCTGCTGTGCCTCGGCACCGGCGATCCCCGCCGCGCCGAGGACGCGCTGCGCCGGTCCGCGGAGACCGGCCGTCAGCTCGCGGTCCTGCGCGCCTGGACCGCGCTGCTCGGTGGCGACGAGCGGCGCGCCGCCAGCCTGCTCGCCGAGCTCGACATCGCCGCCCTCGACGCCCGCGACCAGTTGCTCGCGCACGCCCTCGCCGTCGGCCTCGCCCGCCGCGGCGGTGACCACGCGGCCCTGGCGCACGCCTGGCAGGACGCCTGCCCCCTGTTCGACGAGCTCGACGCCGACCTGCTGAGCCTGCTGCCGATCGGCGAACTCTGGCTGGCAGGCATCCGACTCGGCGAGGTGCGCCGCATCCAGCCGCTGGTCGACGCGGCGCGCGCGCTGCTGCGCAAGCTGGGTCGCGCGCCCGCGTGGACCAACGCCTTCCACTGGTACGGCGTGCAGGCCGCGCTGGCCGAGGAGTCACCGCGCGAACTCCTGCCGCACGCCCACGCGCTGAAGACCGCCGCGGAAGCGGGCGACCAGCAGGCCGCCGCACTGGCCGACGCGGGCCGCACCTGGGTGCTCGTGCTGCGTGGCCAGGTGGTCGCGGCCGACGTGCAGGCGGCAGTGTCGGCGCTCGCGGAACTCGGCCTCACCTGGGACGCCGCCCGCCTCGCCAGCGAGGCCGCGCTCGCGGTCGACGATTCCGCGACCGCGACCGTGCTGCTCAAGCTGGCCCGCTCGGTGCGCGCCCGCGCCCAGCCCGTCGAGCCACGCCCCGCGGCCGCGCCGGTGTCGCCCACCCGGGAGGACCCCGCCCCGCGCGCCGTCGACACCACCACCCTCAGCGAGCGCGAACGCGAGGTCGCCGAGCTGGTCCTGCTCGGGCTGACCTACCGGGAGATCGGCGCTCGGCTGTACATTTCCGCCAAGACCGTGGAGCATCACGTCGCGCGGATCCGCCGTCGCATAGGCGCGCGGTCCCGCTCGGAATTATTGTCAATGCTTCGCGCCATGGGACACGGTTCGCTGCTGGTGTAGCTCGGCGCGAACCTGACGTCGACGCCGAAGCGAGGTAAATCGGATGGCCACTGGGGTCGGCCTGCGGATGGCCGATGACGAGTGCATCGCCGCCGTGGTCACCGAGGACGGCGCGGTGCGGCTCATCGCGCGCGACGCGGTGCTGCACATGTCCGACGACGGCGACGCCGCACTGGGCGGCCCAGCGCCGACCGGGCACGCGCACTCGATCTCCGGTTTCGTGCGCGCCGTCGGTGACCCGTCCGGGGTCGATGTCGACGGCGGCGAGGCCTACCGCGCCGAGGACCTGCTGGCCACGGCCATGTTCTGCCTGATCGATCTCACCACCGAGCATCTCAGCGGCCCGGCCGAGTTCTACGCCACGCATCCGGCGGTGTGGACGCCCGAGATCGTGCGCGGCGTCCGCGAGGCACTGGACTATCTCGGCCTGAAGTCGGTGGCGCTGCTCGGCGAGGACGAGCTGCCCCAGCCCGAGGACGGCGTCGAGCCCGGCGGCGCGTACGCCACGGCCGCCGCCGAGGCCGCGCTGGTCGCGGTGCTGGCGACGCCGGCGGGCGCGACGCCGCCCGATCCGCTCGTCACCGAGAACTCCCTCGTCGCCACCGATGTGATCCCGGCACTGGCCCGTCCCGCGGTGACCGCGCAGGCGTATTCGGCGGCGATGCCGGTGACCGCGCAGCCGACGAAAGCGATCCCCACCCCCACGTCGGCGATTCCGGTGGTGTCGCCCGCCGACCCATCGAAGCCGGAACGCAGCCGCACCCCGCTGCTGATCGCGGCCGCGGCACTGGTCGGGCTGCTGCTCGGCGGTGTGGGAGTCTCGCTCGCGCTGCGCGGCGACGAGCCGACGGCGCCGCCGCCGATCTCGGACGCGCGCCCGGAAACGCTGACGCCGACACCGACTCCGTCGCCGTTCGTGCCTGCGCCGCCGGCCGTCGAGACCACGACGCCGCCGCCGGTCGTCACCACGACACCGGAACCCGAGCCGACGACCAGCACCGAACCGCCACCGACGACCACGCCGGAACCGTCACCGACGCCGACGCCGACCACGCCGGGTCGCAGCACGACCCGTCCGCTGCTGCCGTTCCAGACGGTCCCGCCGGGCTCGCTGCCCTCCCCCATGCGCATTCCGGGCTACAACTGATCGGGTGCGGGGTACGGTAACCGCGCCCGCTGCCCGACTGTGCCCTAGAGTGATGCGCTGACCGACATCACTGCCGCCGGTGGTGGTCTCGATCACTCGTGCCGACGAAGGGATTTCATGCGCAAGTTGGTGGCGCGTCGCGCCGCAGTCAAGGCTGCCTCCGCCGGTTTCGCCGCGACTGTTCTTCTGGCTCCCCTGCTCGGCTCCGGCATCGCCTCGGCGGAACCCGCTGCGCCCACCCAGCTTTCGGCGGACGCACTCCCCGCGGAACTCGCGACCGCGATCTCGCGCGACCTCGGCATGACCCCGAGCGAATATCTCGACCGTGCTGCCCGCGCCCAGCAGCTGCGCGACTACGTCACCGAATTCCGCGCCGCGAACCCCGACACCTTCGCCGGCGCGTGGATGACGCCGGAGGGCAAGGCCGTCGTCGCCGTCACCGACGCCGAGGCGGGCAAGATCGCCGCGGCCGCCGGGTACCAGACCCACGTCGCGCCGATCTCGGCCAGCGGCCTGGAAGGCGCGCTGGTGCAGCTGAGTCAGTGGATCGCGAGCCTGCCGCGCGAGATCTCCGAGCCGATCAGCTCGGTCGCCATCGACGCGCTCAACAGCCAGCTCGTGCTCAACATCGCCAACACCGGCACCGGCCACCTGCTGAACCTGCCCACCCTGATCGCCACCATCAAGGTGGTGCTGTCCCCCGGCGGCGGCGGTCCGGTCGAGTACAAGCCGATGGGCGGCGACACCTACATCACCGCCACCAAGGACCTGCACGACACCACCCTGCGCGGCGTCGACGTGTGCTCGTTCGGCTTCAACAGCACCGACGCCGCGGGCAACGCGCTCAACATCTCGGCGGGCCACTGCAATCCGAACATCGACAACGGCGGCACCGCGCCGGTGTACGTGCCGAACGTGCGCGACATCCCGAACAGCCCCGAGGTCGGGTCCTTCGCCAAGGCCGTGCTCGGCGGTCCGGCCTCGCTGGACTACTCGGTGATCAAGCTGAACGAGCGCGCCGTGAACGCGGGCATGGACCAGCCACGGGTGCGTGGCGCCAACGGCACGACGCTGGCCATCACCGGCACCGCGGAGCCGGTCACCGGTGCCCCGGTGTGCAAGACCGGTCAATCGTCCACGTTCACCTGTGGTTTCGTCTCGGCGGAGCGGGTGGAGACCCAGCTGTTCACCGCGGAGGGCGTCAGCAAGACCATCCGAGGCTTCGCCAGCACCGCCTGCACCCTCGGCGGCGACAGCGGCGGCGCGATCGTCACCGGCACGCTGGCGCTCGGCATCACCAGCGGTTCCAACGCCGCCGAGGCGCCCAACTGCACCGAGGCCAACACCCAGCTGGCGCCGTTCGGCGGCACCGCCTCCCTCGGCGTCCCGATCCGGCCGATCCTGGCCGACATCGAGGCGAGCTCCGGTGGGGGCCTCGGCAGTGGAATCGCGGTGCGCACCAAGCCGAACGCCGGCTGAGGCGCGGGACACGGCCGAGTGGGCGAAATCTCGTGACCGGTACGAGTAGGCATAACCGGTCCGAGCCCATATAGTTCGATCATGCTCCTGCCACGTATGGGTCGCACCCCGTCCGCGCGAAGCTCGAGAAGAGCTCGGAAGTCCGTGATCGCCGCGTCCGCGGCGATTCTGCTGTTCGGCCCTACGATGGCGGTCGCCGACGCGCAGCCGGCACCCGCGGTTGATCTGCCCGCCCAGCTGGTCGAGGCCGTCACCCGCGATCTGAAGATCTCGCCCGAGGAGTACCTGCGCCGCGCCGAGGTGGCGCAGCAGGTCGCCGCGTTCGCCACCACCGCGCAGCGCCAGTTCCCGCAGTCCTTCGCCGGCGCCTGGCTCGACGACGCGGGCAACGCGGTCGTCGCGCTCGCGCAGGGCCCCGGCGCCGACGAGGCCACCACCGCCGCCGAGTCGGCCGGTTTCGCGGTCCGCAACGTCGCCAAGAGCGAATCCGCGCTGCGCGGTGAGAAGACCGCGTTCGAGAACTGGCTCGATTCCGCGCCCGCCGAGGTCTCCGCGCTCGTGCGCGGTGTCGTCATCGACCCGGTGAACAACGCGATCGCCGTGCGGGTGGAGCAGGCCGGCCTGCCGCTGCCCAGCTTCATCGACCCGTCCCGCGTGGTCGTCACCGCGCCGCCCGTCGCGGGCGAGCGCGTCGACCTGACCGCCACCCCCGTCGCCGGTGACGGCAACGGCGCGCTGGCCGGTGGCGACGGATACGCCTCGGTCATGGGCCGCAGCTCGCTGCGCTGCTCGCTCGGCTTCAACGGCACCGACCGCTCGGGCAACGTCATCAACATCTCGGCCGGTCACTGCAACCCGGATCTCGGTTCGGCCGGTACCGGCAACGCGGCCGCGATCTACGAGCTCAACGGCGACCGCGCGGGCGCCCAGCTCGGCACCTTCCAGAAGTCGGTGCTCGGCGAGCAGGACTACTCGATCATCCGGGTCAACGACAACGCGCGCGCCCGCTTCGAGAACAACCTGGTCCGCGTGCCCGGCAACGCCCCGATCGCGGTCGACGGCGTGGCCACCCCGGTGGTCGGCGCCCCGGTCTGCAAGTCGGGTTCGCGCACCGGTTTCAGCTGCGGCATCATCAACGGTGTCGACCAGACCGTGCAGGTCGGCGACCGTCAGCTCACCCAGAGCTTCTCGGCCAACATCTGCGCCCTGCCCGGCGATTCGGGCGGCGCGATCGTGACCGGTCGCCAGGCCCTCGGCATCTCCAGCGCCTCGTCGGTCGCCGACTACCCGATCTGCGAGATCCCGAACATCATCGGCGCCATCACCGGCGACGTTCCGCAACTGTTCGCGCAGCCGCTGAGCGTGGTCCTGTCGGACAACCCGGGACTGTCGGTCCGCACCAACTGATCGCGGTACCCCAGGCATAGAGCAGCCACGAAGAGGCCGGTAGCCCTGCGCTACCGGCCTTTTTCGTGCGCAGGGCATGCTGGGCGGCATGTGTTTGGTTCTGCTCGCCTGGCGGGCGCACCCCGAGTACCGGCTGATCGTCGCCGCCAACCGGGACGAGTTCTACACCCGCGAGACCGAGTCGCTGCGCGGCTGGCCCGGAGAGATGCTGCTGGCCGGGCGCGACCTCGGCGCCGCCGTCCCCGGTACCTGGCTGGGTCTGCGCACCGACGATCCGCGTTTCGCCACGGTCACCAATGTCCGTGATCCACAGGACAACCCGACTCACCCGCGCTCCCGCGGCGCCCTGCTGATGGACTACCTGCGGGGAACCAAGACGCCCGGGGACTATCTCGCCGGGACCGTCGCCGCGCCCGACGACTACATCGGTTACAACCTGCTGGTCAGCGACCTGCGCGCACTGTGGTGGCATTCCAATCGCAGCGGGGCCGCGCCCACCGAGCTGTCACCCGGTCTGCACGGACTCTCGAACGGCGCCCACCTGGCCTCGCTGGTGGGATCTGTCCCCAGCGATCCCCAGGTGACCGGTGCGGGCGCGGTGACACCGTGGCCGAAGGTGTCGAGCGGGCTGGCCGGGCTGCGCGAGATCGTCGCGAACACACCGGATTCCGTCGACGACTATTTCGCGCTGCTGGCCGACCGGACCGAGGCGCCCGACGACCTCCTGCCGCGCACCGGCATCCCGCTGGAGTTCGAGCGGGCGGTGTCGGCGCGTTTCGTCGCGCACGACCTGCACGGCACGCGAGCGAGCACGGTGCTGCTGATTCGGGAGGACGGTCACTTCACCATGGCCGAGCGCACCTTCGGCCGGTACGGGGCCGTGGGCGGGTCGGAATCGCTGTCCGGCGTCGTCGAGCTGGCCTGAGGAACGCGAAAGGCCCCGCTCCGTGCGCGGAGCGGGGCCTTTCGAGGTGGATCAGTTGGCCGGGGTGCCCGCCGGCGCCGAGGCGACAGCCTTCGGCTTCTCGGCCCACACGGTGGTGCCCTCGGGCGCCTGCATGACGTTGAGCAGCTCGATGCCCGCGGCCAGCATGGTCGGACCGCCGATGGCGATCATGCCGAGGATGCCGCCGACAGCGGCGCCGAGCGGCAGACCGGCGAGGCAGCCGACACCGAACAGCGGCAGGCCGAAGACGCAGCCGACCACGGCGCCGATGGCGGTGCCGACGAAGGTGCCGATGGCGGTGCCGATGCTGAACTTGCTGGAGAAGTCGTTGATCGCCTTCTGGTTCTCCTGCGCCGAGGCGATCGGGTCGGCCTTGAGGACCGGCTTCACGCCGACCGGCTCGGTGCCGACCTGGAGGCCTTCGGGCTTCTCCGGGGTCAGCTCGAGGACGGTGTTGTCCTTGGTGACCGCCGACTTGGTCGGGATGTCGGTGCCGTTGACGGTGAAGTCGATCGGCAGGGAGACCACGGTCGCACCCGTGGTGTCCTTGATCTCGGCGACCTTGGTCTTCGGCGCCTCGGGGGTCTCGCCGTCCTGCTCGACGATCGCGAAGGTGCCGTTCTGGAGGGTGGCGACGATGGTCTTGTCGACCAGCTTCACCGAGTACTTGATGTCCTGAGCCGCGGGAACAGGCTCAGCGTGCGCAGTCCCCAGCGACACGGTCATCGCGCCGATAACCAGTGCGGCAGCCGTAGTGGTCCTACGGAAGTTCATTCGGGTTCCAATCCATCAGGTGTGGTGCGGCGTGCGATCCTCGACATGCGAGACCCGTCAAGTAGGAACACATCGTGAGGTGTCCCTTACTTCTCCCCGAGCAGTGTGAAGACCGGCACAGCAGACAGAACAGCTGGAGCCTAATGGACCGAAACCTGGGTGGCCAGAAGCAATCTCGGTCGAGCTAGTAAGCCTGACCTTAGCTTCGGCGCAGATCACGCGCGGTTTACGGTGTTCACCAGCAGACATGGGAACCTTCGAGCAAACATTTATGTGATATTGCTCACAGGCAAATCCCAGGTCAAGCCCCAGTAAACAAGGTCAGAGCACAAATGCCGATCCTACGGTGGACACCGGTAGTTACTGGCCGGTAACTTAGCGCCGGTTACGATACGAGCCAACTGGGTGAGTCCGCTCGCCCACGACCCTCGTGTTGCCTCTAAAGAAAGGTCGCGACATGAATGCCCTGACAATCACGTTGGGCACGATTGGAGCACTGCTCAGCCTGTTGTGTTGGGCGTCGTTCCTCAGCGGCGCGTGGAAGATCGGCAAGGCCGTGACGATCGGCCAGTCCGCGCCGGATCGGTGGCGACCGTTCTTCCCGCGCTTCAAGACCATGATCGTGGAGTTCATCGCGCACACGCGGATGAACAAGTTCCGCACCGTCGGCTGGGCGCACTGGCTGGTCATGATCGGCTTCCTCGCCGGTGCGCAGTTCTGGTTCATGGCCTACGGGCAGACCTTCGATCCCACCTGGTCGTGGCCGTTCATCGGCGAGACCTGGTGGTTCCACCTCGGTGACGAGATCCTCGGCGTCGGCACCGTCGTCGGCATCGCGACGCTGATGATCATCCGCCAGCTGAACCACCCGCGCCTGCCCGCGCGCCTGTCGCGCTTCAGCGGCTCGAAGTTCGGTCCGGCGTACTTCGTCGAGTGGGTCGTGCTCACCGAGGGCATCGGCATGGTGCTGGTGAAGGCCGGTGTGCTGTCGCTGACCGGGCACTCCACCTGGACCGACCCGATCACCGGGCAGATCGCCAAGATCATCCCGGCCAACGTCACGCTGATCTCGATCTTCGCGTTCGTCAAGCTGATGTCCGGCATGGTCTGGCTGTTCGTGGTCGGCCGCAACATCACCTGGGGCGTGGCCTGGCACCGGTTCTCGGCGTTCCCGAACATCTACTTCAAGCGTGAGGCCGACGGTGGCGTCGCCCTCGGCGCGGCCAAGCCGATGATGTCCAACGGCAAGGTCCTGGACATGGAGAACGTCGACCCCGATGTCGACAACCTCGGCGTCGGCCGCATGGAGGACTTCTCCTGGAAGGGCTGGCTGGACTTCTCCACCTGCACCGAGTGCGGTCGCTGCCAGTCGCAGTGCCCCGCGTGGAACACCGGCAAGCCGCTCTCGCCCAAGCTGCTGATCATGTCGCTGCGCGACCACGGATACGCCGCCGCTCCGTACCTGCTGGCCGGTGGCCGCAAGGATCCCGGCGGCGACGAGATCGGTCTGGTCGACGCCGACGGTAAGCCCGACGAGGCGAAGCTGGCCAAGATCTCCGAGGCCGCTCGCGCGGAGGCGGAGCGTCCGCTCATCGGTGCCGAGGACGTCCACGGCGTCATCGACCCCGAAGTCCTGTGGAGCTGCACCACCTGTGGCGCCTGCGTCGAGCAGTGCCCGGTCGACATCGAACACGTCGACCACATCATCGACATGCGCCGCTACCAGGTGTTGATCGAGTCGGAGTTCCCCTCCGAGCTGGCCGGGCTGTTCAAGAACCTCGAGAACAAGGGCAACCCCTGGGGCCAGAACTCCAAGGACCGCCTGAACTGGATCAAGGAAGTCGACTTCGACATCCCGGTCTTCGGCCAGGACGCCGACAGCTTCGACGGCTACGAATACCTGTTCTGGGTCGGCTGCGCCGGCGCCTACGAAGACCGCGCCAAGAAGACCACCAAGGCCGTCGCCGAACTCCTGGCCACCGCCGGCACCAAGTTCATGGTCCTGGGCGCGGAGGAAACCTGCACCGGTGACTCCGCCCGCCGCGCGGGTAACGAGTTCCTGTTCCAGCAGCTGGCCATGCAGAACATCGAAGTCATCAACTCCGTCTTCGAAGGTGTCGAGCAGTCCCGCAAGAAGATCGTGGTCACCTGCGCGCACTGCTTCAACGCACTCAACAACGAGTACCCGCAGGTCGGTGGCACCTACGAGGTCGTGCACCACACCCAGCTGCTCAACCGGCTGGTGCGGCAGAAGAAGCTGGTCCCGGTCGCGTCGGTGTCGCAGAACATCACCTACCACGACCCCTGCTACCTGGGCCGGCACAACAAGATCTACAACGCCCCACGTGAGCTGATGGAAGCCTCCGGCTCGACCCTGGTCGAGATGCCCCGCCACGGCGAACGGTCGATGTGCTGTGGCGCCGGTGGCGCCCGGATGTGGATGGAAGAACAACTCGGCAAGCGCATCAACGTCGACCGCGTCGACGAAGCCCTGTCGACCAACCCGACCAAGATCGCGACCGGCTGCCCGTTCTGCCGGGTCATGCTCACCGACGGAGTCACCGCCCGCCAGGAACAGGGCCAGGGCGAAGGCGTCGAGGTCGTCGACGTCGCCCAGCTGATGCTGGACTCGATCACCCGCATCGACGCCGCCGAACTCTCGGCCAACCTGCACGTGGTCCAGGAACCCAAGGCCGAACCCGAACCCGAACCCGAACCGGAGCCCGTCGCGGCCGAGGTGGTCGAAGAGGCCGCACCGAAGGCCGCGCCGACCGGTGGCGGCCTGGGCATGAAGGGTGCGGCGAAGGCACCCGGTGGCGGTCTGGGCATGAAGGGCGCCGCGAAGGCACCCGGTGGTGGCCTGGGGATGAAGGGCGCGGCCAAGGCACCGGGCGCGAAGGCCCCCGCCGCGGAAGCCGCTCCGGCTGAGACCGCTCCGACTGAGGCCGCTCCGGCCAAGGGCCTGGGCATGAAGGGCGGCGCCAAGGCCCCCGGTGGCGGACTCGGCATGAAGGGCGGTGCGAAGGCTCCGGGTGCGAAGGCGCCCGCGGCCGAGGCGACCGCGGCCGAAACCCCCGCCGAGACCACGGCTCCCCCAGTCAAGGGTCTGGGTATGAAGGGTGGCGCCAAGGCACCCGGCGGCGGACTCGGCATGAAGGGTGGCGCGAAGGCGCCCGGCGCGAAGGCTCCGGCCGCTCCCGCCGCGGAAGCTCCTGCCGCCGAGGCCGCTCCGGCCGCCGACTCGGCACCTGCCGAGTCCAAGCCGACGGTCGCCGCCAAGGGCCTGGCCATGAAGTCCGGCTTCAAGCGCCCCGGTGCCAAGGCCCCCGGCGCTCCGAAGGCCGCCGAGGCTCCGGCCGCGGAAGCTCCGGCAGCGGACGCGGCTCCGGCAGCGGAAGCACCCGCCGAGCCGGTTTCGGCCCCCACCGAAACCAAGCCCACGGTCGCCGCCAAGGGCCTGGCCATGAAGTCCGGCTTCAAGCGCCCCGGCCCGAAGGCCCCCGGCACCGCGGCTGCGGCACCCCCTGCGGCCCCGGCACCCGCCGAAGCCCCGGCGCCTGAGCCCGAGACCCCGGCGGAGCCCGCCGCCGAAGCGGACCCGGCCCCCCAGGCCGAGTCCGCCAACGGCAACGGCACCCCCGCGGTCGCCCCGCCGACCGCCAAGCCCGGCGGCCTCGGCTTCAAGTCCGGCGCGAAGGCCCCCGGCCGCAAGAACTGACAACTGAACACCACGAACGAGGCGCGGATCCCCGGATCCGCGCCTCGTTCGCGTATACGGCCAGCACATCGCCGACGGGACACATCGCTGATATCATTGTGGGTAGATTTTTGATATACGGAGGTGGGCGATGTCCCGTACCTTGATCGACATCGACGACGACGCACTCGCCCTCGCAGCGGAGGAGCTGGGCACGAAAACCAAGGTCGCGACGGTCAACGCGGCTCTGCGTGAAGTCGCGAACCGGCGGGCTGTCGCCAAGATGCTGCAGCAGTTCCGCGATACCGACACCGACCTGTCGCCAGAAGGGATGAAGGGGGCCTGGCGCTGAGAACGATGTTCATGCTGGCGGACAAGTCAGCGATCGAGTGGGTCCTGCGCGATCCGACCGCGGCCGCTGATTTCCACGCGGTGACCAGTACCCCCGGGGCCCTTGTCGCCGCATGCCACCTGACCGCGCTCGAAATCGGCTACTCGGCGCGCTCACTCGCGGACTACACCGCGAAGATCGGACATCAGAGGGCACTCGTCTGGCTGCCTGTCACCGAGGAAGCGATGGACAGGGCACTCGCGGTGCAAGGCCTGCTCGCCGAGCGCGGTACCCATCGGCTCCCGATCCCTGATCTGATCATCGCCGCGACAGCCGAGGTGCACGGCGCGACCGTCATGCACGTCGACAGCGACTACGAAACGATCGCGGAGGTCACCGGCCAACCGCATCACCGGCTGCCGACCACATGAGCGGTGAGCGCGTTCAGCAATCCTGGAACCAGGCTTTGACGTAGCCCGCGGATTGGTAGGCGTAGTCCCAGGCCCAGCGGGCCGGGGAGAGGTGGGGCTTCGGGTCTACGAAGAGGAGCTCGCCGGGCCAGCACTTGCCGAGGATGTAGCGGGAGCGGGAGATGTGCGGGGTGAAGGTGACCACGATGACGCGGGTCCAGCCGGCGCCGAGGCGGGCCAGTTCGCGGCCTTCGCCGAGGGTGGTGCGAGGGCTGGGGTCGAAGCAGATGACCTCGAAGCTGTACCCGCCGTGGCAGATCCGGTTGACCAGCGGGCTGCGCTCGTAGGGGTTCGAGATCAGCACGCGCGGTGCGTAGCCCGCCGCGGCCAGCTGTAATCCGAGTTCTTCACGCCCGTCGTGGGCACCCCCGAGGACGAGGATCGCGTCGGCGCGCACCGGTTCGTCGGTGCGCGGCCGCACATACACCGGCCACAGCGCGACCGCCACGATCAGGGCCGTGAGCAGCAGCGCACCGAGAACGAGCAGGGTTCGGCGCACGCACTCCCGCCTCTCTGGCCAGTCGGACAGGCCGGTCTTCTGGATCTCAGGCCGCCGAGATCCCGACGAGGATGCCGATCAACCTACGCCGACGGCCGCAGCCGCGAGCAGCTCCGTCCGGCGCGTCACCCCCCTTACCCGCCGACCGGCCACACTGTCGTCGACCTGCGCGGACGCTCGACGTCTCCCCCTGTACACCAGATGTTGCGCCCGCTCTTGCCTCGCTGACGCGGCGTAGCCACGCGCGCGCCTTACCAACGGAAGCATGCGATGCACAGTCTTCGGAACGGGGTACCTGGGGGCCACGCACGCAGCGTGTATGGCCGAGCTGGGGCATGACGTGGTCGGGGTCGATGTCGATCCCGGCAAGGTGGCCAAACTGGCCGATGGGGTGGTGCCGTTCTACGAACCCGGCCTGGACGAGGTGCTGCAACGCAACCTCGCCGCGGGCAGGCTGCGGTTCACCACCGACTACGAGGACGCCGCGGCCCACGCCGACATGCACTTCCTCGGTGTCGGCACACCGCAGAAGAAGGGCGAGTACGGCGCGGACCTGAAATACGTGCACGCCGTGATCGATACGCTGGCGCCGATGCTGGAGCGCCCGGCGATGATCGTCGGCAAGTCGACGGTGCCGGTGGGCACCGCCGCGGCGCTGGGCGAGCGGGCCCGCGCGGCGGCGAACGTCGACGTCGAGGTCGCCTGGAATCCGGAATTCCTCCGCGAGGGCTTCGCCGTGCAGGACACCCTGCGCCCGGACCGCCTGGTCCTCGGCCTCGACGCTGCGCGCGAGCGGGCCGGCTGGGTGGAGCAGCAGATCCGCGAGGTCTACGCCGATCTGATCGCCGCCGAGATCCCGTTCCTGCTCACCGACCTGGCCACCGCCGAACTGGTGAAGGTCTCGGCGAACGCCTTTCTGGCGACGAAGATCTCGTTCATCAACGCCGTCTCCGAGGTGTGCGAGGCGACCGGCGCCGATGTGACGATGCTGGCCGACGCGCTCGGCTACGACGCCCGGATCGGCCGCCGATTCCTCAACGCCGGACTGGGTTTCGGCGGCGGTTGCCTGCCCAAGGACATCCGCGCGTTCATGGCCCGCTCCGGCGAGCTGGGCGCCGACCACGCGGTGGCGTTCCTGCGCGAGGTCGACAACATCAACATGCGCCGCCGCACCAAGGTGGTCGACATGGCCGCCCGCGCCTGCGGCGGCTCGCTGCTGGGCGCCAACGTGGCCGTCCTCGGCGCCGCGTTCAAGCCGGAATCCGACGACGTGCGCGATTCCCCGGCGCTGAACGTGGCGGGGATGATCCAGCTGCACGGCGCCGTCGTCACCGTGTACGACCCCAAGGCCGTGGAGAATTCGCGCCGCGTGTTCCCCACCCTGAACTACGCGACCTCGGTGGCCGAGGCCTGCGATCGCGCCGACGTGGTCCTGGTCCTCACCGAGTGGAACGAATTCACCGCGCTGACTCCGGCCGACCTCGACCCCGTGGTGCGGTCCCGCTCGATCATCGACGGCCGCAATTGTTTGGACAGCGCAAGCTGGCGCGCAGCCGGGTGGGTGTACGCCGGACTCGGCACCCCGTAGAGTGGCGATCCAAGCGGGGGCTGCCGGGACATTGTTCCGAGTGTGCAGGCTCCGCATGTCGTGCAGTAGGGATCGAGATGGGTAGCTGATGAGTTCGGTACTGGGAGTATCGGTGGGGGCCGGGACGGTGCGTCTCGCGCGCCCGCTCCACAGCGGCCCACACGGGTTCGTCCCGCCGTATTCCTTCGACCTGCAGACCATTTCGTTGCCCGAGCACCAGGCCGAGGAGTCGGCGGCCGACGCGATCGCCGTCGCGCTGGCCGCCGCGCCCGAGATCACGGCCACCACGGTCACCTTCCGCAGCGACGCGCAGGCCAGGGCGATCCGGGCGGCGATGGCTCGCCGTCAGCTCACCAACTATCAGCTGGTTCCCGAAGCCGTCGCCGCGGTGCACTTCGCGCACGCGACCACCGATATGCGCGAGGTCTCGGCGCTGGCCGTCTACGACCTCGGCAGTTCGGGGCTCACGGTGAGCGTGGTGAACGCCCGCACCAGCGACGTCTATCAGTGCGAGCGCACCAGCGACATCAGCGGCGACTACCTCGATTCGCTGATCAGGGAACAGCAGATCGCCTCCGGCCGGATCGCGCACCCGGCCGACCCGGTGGGCCTGGCCGAGCTCGACGCGCTGTGCCGCGCTGCCAAGGAGCAGCTGTCCAGCAGCAACGCGGTGGCGCTGCCGAGTGAGCAGGGCCTGGTGCTGCTCACGCAGGAGAACTTCGAAGCGCTGATGATGCTGGCGATCGAGTCGTCGGCGCGGATGACGCGCGATGTCGTCATCCGCGCGCAGCAGCCGGTGCAGGCGGTCCTGGTGATCGGCGGCGGCGCCCGGATCCCGCTGATCGCGCGCGTACTGGAACGCACGATCGGCGTGCCGGTGCTGGTGCCGCCGGAGCCGGAGACGGCCCTGGCCCGCGGCGCCGCACTGCTGGCCCGCCCCGCGCAGGTCCAGCAGGCTCCGGCCGCACCCGCTGCGGTCCCGATGGGCGAGCCCGACGACGCCACCCCCGCCTGGCTGACGGCGCCCGCGCGCCGTCGTCCGCTGAGCGCCCTCACCAGCAGGGCGGGCCACAACCGCCGCGAACTCAATGGCGCCGTCCTGACCGTCAGCGCGCTGGTGGTGGTCTCCGCGATCGGCCTCGGCCTCGGCTACGGCCCCGAGGTACTCGAGCGCGGCAATTCCAGCGACGGTTCGCAGGCGGTCCCCGAGTCGTCGGCACCGCGGCCGACCCTGGCCGGTCCGTCCTCGGCGGCGCCCCCGACCACCGACGCGATCCACGCCACGGTCGCGGCGCCCCCGCCCACGCAGCAGAATGCCGGGCCGACGACCGAGACGCCCGCACCGCAGGGCCCGAACACCTTCACCGTGGTGCCGGGCCTGCCCCCGATCGTGGTCCCGACGTTGCCGCCAGTGGTGTTGCCCGGCTTCCCGCCGCCGGGCGGCTAGCTCAGTTCCTGGCGTGCCTGGCCCGGCGCGGCGCCTCCGCGGGCTTGTCGGCGCCGAACGGCCGGGCGAGCAGCACGGCGATGGCGGTGGTGAGCGGCACCGAGAGGGCCAGCGCGATACCGCCCACGGCGGACCGGGCGATCTCGATGGCGACCGCGTCACCGGTGAGCACGTCGGTGATGGAGCGCCCGGCGACACTGAAGATCAGCAGCAGCGGCAGCGCGCCGCCGGCGTAGGCGAGCACCAGCGTGTAGACGGTGCTGGCGATGTGGTCGCGGCCGACGCGCATGGTGGCGGTGAAGATCTCGCGCCGGGACGCGCCCTCGTCGAGCGCCGCGAGCTCGAAGGCCGCCGAGGCCTGGGTGATGGTCACGTCGTTGAGCACACCGAGCGAGCCGATGATGAATCCGGCCAGCAGCAGTCCGGTGATGCTCACGTGCTCGAGATAGGTCGCCACATTGGTGTTCTGTTCCTCGGACAGCCCGGTGAGGTTGGTGACCTCCAGCGTCAGCCAGGACAGGAAGGCCGCCACCAGCATCGACGCGAGTGTCCCGAGCAGCGCGGAACTCGTCCGCAGATTCAGTCCGTGCGCGAGATAGAGCACCACGTAGAGGATCAGCGCGCCCGACACCAGTGCGACGGGGATCGCGGGCTTGCCGTCGAGCAGCGCGGGCAGCAGGAACATGACGACGACGGCGAACGCGAACAGCAGCCCGAGCAGCGCCCTGAACCCGCGCCACCGCGCGACCACGCAGATCACCACCACGAACGCGAGCACGATCACCAGCAGCGGCAGCCCGCGCGAGTAGTCCTCGAACGCGTACATGGTGCTGCCGCTGGGATCGGCGGCGCGCACGATCCGGATCTCGTCACCGGCCCGCAGATCCGGCTGACCCGGCCCCGGCGCGATCTCGAACAGGGTTTTCGACCCCTTGTCCGGGCCCGAATCGATCCGGATGACGCTGCGCTGACAGGTGTAGGCGGCGTTGCGCGGCGCCGCGGGCTGATCGGTGAAGACCCGGCCGAGCGAGCTGCTTCCACACGGCCCGACATCCTGCAGGACGACAGTGCCCGCCTCGGTCTGCACGGCGCCGCCGGTGGCGGTCTGCATCGGCAGGGGGATCTCGACCTGCTGCGCGCCCGGCCAGAGCAGCACCGTCGCGATCAGCACCACCGCCCCGATGACGCTGAGCAGTCCGACGACGACCTTCGCGGCGGTGGCCCCGATGGCAATCGGACCCGAGTGGTCGTGGTGGTGGTGATGATGATCGCTCACGGCCAAAACACTAAGCGATATCGTTTTCAAGAACGACTCGAGGCGATCACGCTCCCGAGGTACAGGCGGCGGAGAGCAGGGGGATGTCTCCGCCGCCTGGTGGCCGGCGCCCAGGGGGGTAGGCGCTCGTACCTAGGGCTCTCGGTTGTCCAGGGGGGGTAGACAACCGGGCCGGGCGCCGAAGCGCCGAGGACTACTGTACACAAAACTCGGACTTTTGCACTAGTACATCTTCAAAATGTCCGAGATTCCAAACCTGGGGTCTGTTTCAACCCACTACTGACGGTAGCTGGCCAGGAAGTTTCCGAACCGCTCGATCGCCACCGCGAGATCCCGCGCCCACGGCAGGGTCACGATCCGCAGGTGATCGGTGTCGGGCCAGTTGAACCCGGTGCCCTGCACCATCAGGATCTTCTCCTGCAGCAGCAGGTCGAGCACCAGCTTCGCGTCGTCGTGGATCTCGTGCACGTTCGGATCGAGGCGCGGGAACGCGTACAGCGCGCCGCGCGGCTTCACACACGAGACGCCGGGGATCATGTTGAGCCGCTCCCAGGCCACGTCCCGCTGCTCGAGCAGGCGCCCGCCGGGCAGGATCAGATCCTCGATGCTCTGGTGTCCGCCGAGCGCCACCTGGATGGCGTGCTGGGCGGGCACGTTCGGGCACAACCGGGACGAGGCCAGCAGGTCTATCCCCTCGAGAAAACCCGCCGCGTGGTCCTTGGGGCCGGTGATCGCGAGCCAGCCCGCGCGGTACCCGGCCACCCGGTACGCCTTGGACAGGCCGTTGAAGGTCAGGCACAGCAGGTCGGGCGCGAGCGAGGCCAGCGAGATGTGCTTGGCGTCGTCGTAGAGGATCTTGTCGTAGATCTCGTCGGCCAGCAGCAGCAGCCGATGCTTGCGCGCCAAGTCGACGATCTGCTGCAACACCTCCGCCGAGTACACCGCACCCGTCGGATTGTTGGGGTTGATCACCAGCAGGGCCTTGGTCTTGTCGGTGATCTTGGCTTCGATGTCGGCGATATCGGGCTGCCAGCCGTTCGCCTCGTCGCACAGGTAGTGCACGGGGGTGCCGCCGGCCAGGCTGGTCATGGCGGTCCACAGCGGGTAGTCGGGGGCCGGGATCAGCACCTCGTCGCCGTTGTCGAGCAGCGCCTGCATGGTGACGGTGATCAGCTCGGACACGCCGTTGCCCAGGTAGACGTCGTCCACGTCGAGCTCGGGGAAGCCCGGCACCAGCTCATACCTGGTGACGATGGCGCGCCGCGCCGACAGGATGCCCTTGGACTCGGAGTACCCCTGCGCGTACGGCAGGGCGGCGATCATGTCGCGCATGATCACATCGGGGGCCTCGAAGCCGAACGGGGCCGGGTTGCCGATGTTGAGTTTGAGGATGCGATGCCCCTCGGCCTCCAGCCGTGCCGCGTGTGCGTGTACCGGCCCACGGATCTCGTAGACCACGTTCTGCAGCTTCTTCGACTGCTCGAGAACGCGCGGAGGCACATGCGGCGACTGATTCGGACTCACCCGACCATGGTGCCATCCGGCCGCAAACGAATTAGGGATGCCCTAGGTGGGACGGCTGCTGAGCGCGGCGGTCGCGACGCAGAACTCCTCGATGCGCTCGTCGAGGCCGCGCGCTTCCACCGCGTCGCGATAGGTCGGCGCGGCGATGCGGCGGCGCAGGCCGACCAGCCTCTCGCCGAGCTGGGCGATGCGCAGGTCCTCGGGCAGACCGAGGACGGGCCGCAGGGCGTCGGCGGCGCCGTCGATGCTGCCGTTGATGAGGTGCGCGGCGGCGTTGTCGACCCTGGCCAGCGATTCGGCGCCGTAGGAGCGTTGCCGGGCGGGGCCGCCGCTGTAGAGGGTGATGGCGCGCTCGGTGGCGGCCAGCGCCTGTTCGGCGCGGCCGAGCTGGATGCAGGTGGCGCCCGCGTAGTAGGCCGCCTTGGGTTCGGGGAAGCCGAACACGCCGCCGATCTCGTCGTGCAGTTCGTCGCGCACGTCACCGGCCGCGGTCTCGGCCGCGCGCAGGCAGCGATCGGTCTCGGTGTCGCTGCCGAGCCGCGCCCACACCCGCGCCTCGATGTTGAGCAGACGCACCCGGCCGATGCCCGCGCCGGCGAATTCCTGGCCGCTGCGCGCCAATTGGACCGCGTTGCGCGGCCGGTCCGACCAGTTCTCGATCAGCGCGTGCATGCCCCGTGTCCACGCGCGTAAGCCGTTGTGCCCGCTCAGTTCCGCGTAAGCCCATGCGGCTCTGATCTGTTCGCCCGCGGCGTCGAGATAGCCGAGGTCGGTGCTCGCGTTGGCCATCAGGCCCGACAGCGTTCCGGCCAGCAGGTACAGGTGACTGGTGTCGCCCGGTTTCTGCTGCCCGTCGAGTAGTCGGTACACCCGCCGCCGCACCCGCAGCATCTCGACCATCATCGGCGCCGGCGCGGCGTGCACGTACTCGTTCGCGATCCGCCGGACATCCGCGTCGAGCTGGGCCAGCGTGGTCGCGCCGACATTCGTGCCCTCCGCGGCGGCCGCGTGCTCGCTCGCCTCGTGCGCAGCCGCCATGATCAACTCCCTCTCCGACATCACCTCGGGCACAGCGCCTTTGCTCGCCCCGGCGTCGACGAAAGCGAGCAGGTCGACGTCACCTCCCGCGGGCGCGAGCAGCGTCGTGAAACGTGCGCGGACCACGTCGTCGGAACGCGCGAGCGACGTGTCGAGCGCTGCTTGATTCACCGGCCGCGGCCGCACACGCGCGCCGCCTGCCTCCCATTTGGACACCAGTCGTTCGTGCACGCCGAGATGAGCCGCGAACTCCCGGATGCTCATTCGTTTGGCATCACGAAGTGCTCTGGCTTCTCTTCCCGTCCACTCCCCGACCACAGCGTCACCTCATCCGACGGACAACTTCCTCCAGAGTACGAGGGACACAGTGAGACACACCACAATCTTGACCGAATCGGTTGCCTGAGGCAGTGAAAGGGCGGTGCGGGGCAGTGGCCGCGGACGTGCGAAAAGGGAGATCCTGGACAGGTGGAAGCCAGGACTGTCGATGACTGGGTGTCTTGCTACCAGCGCGAATTCGGGCTACCCGTTCGCGAGCGCGGTGGCTTCGTGATGCTGCCGATCACCGATCGGCTGTGTGTGGTGCATCTGCCGACCACGCGGGCCGAGCTGGTGCTCGCGGCCCTACGGGAGCAGCACCGGGAGGGTCCGGTGCTGGCCAGGCAGATCCGCTGGAGTCTGCTCGCCGAACCCGATGCCAGACCGCCGGCCGAGGTGGCCACCGAGCTGGCCGGGCTCGATATCGATGTCCCCGGCGTCGGCAGCGCGGTCATGCTGCCGACCAGCCTGGGCCGCTGGAGCAGGGAGGGGTGCCACTGGGTGCGTCCGCCCGTCGCCAGGGACGTCTTACCGCCCCTGTCGCTGGTGCTGCACCTGGCGCTGTCGGTGACCGGTCAGCGGGTCTCTACGGCGTTGAGCGAGGCAGGCGGCAGCGGGAAGTTGAGGTACGACCGCGACGGCGTCGGCCCGCGCTGCCCCTGATATTTCGACCCGGCCGCGGCGCTGCCGTACGGGTGCTCGGCCGGGCTGCTCAGCCGGATCAGGCACAGCTGGCCGATCTTCATCCCCGGCCACAGCGTGATCGGCAGATTCGCGACGTTCGACAACTCCAGAGTGATATGCCCGCTGAACCCCGGGTCGATGAACCCCGCGGTCGAGTGCGTGAGCAGGCCCAACCGGCCCAGGCTCGACTTGCCCTCGAGGCGGCCGGCCAGGTCGTCGGGCAGCGAGCACACCTCGAGCGTGGAGCCGAGCACGAACTCGCCCGGGTGCAGCACGAACGGCTCCCCCGGTTTGGGTTCGACCAGGCTGGTGAGGTCGTCCTGCTGCAGGGCCGGATCGATGTGGGTGTAGCGGCTGTTGTCGAACACCCGGAACAGTCCGTCGAGGCGTACGTCGATGCTCGACGGCTGCACCATCGACTCCAACATCGGTTCGACACCGAGACGCCCAGCGGCGATCTCGGCCCGGATATCGCGATCGGAGAGCAGCACGCGCCCAGTGTAAGCAGGGCGATGCCGCAGGTAGACCGGCCCCACCCCTCCGAGGGCGGGCGAGGGGCGATCGGTGGCGGGGATGCGACCGATCGCCCCACGGGTCCGCGCGCGACCGACTCCGCCGCTCCGGGCCGGTCGGCGACACCGCAAGATTCGCGCTCGGCGCGCTACGGCGTCGGCTGCACGATGCCGCTCGGACCGGACGGCGCGGGAACGGTCGGGTTCACGAGGTCGCTCGGTCCGGTCAGCGGTGCCGGGGTGGTGGGGTTCACGATCTCGCTCGGGCCGGGCAGCGGCCCGGGGCTGGTGACCGGGGGCGGCGTGGTCTGGTCGCCGTCCGGTCCCGCGCCGTGGTTCGGGTTGGTGCAGATGGTCCCCTCGCACGGCACCCAGGTGCCGTCGCCGTTCGGGTTGGGCATCATGTTCGGGCCCGGCGCGGGTGAGGTCTGGTGCTGATGGCCCTCGTCGCCATGTCCCGGATCGTGGTGCTCCGCGCTGGTGGTCTGGGTCGTGGTGGTCGTCTTGCTCGTGGTCCCCGTGTCGGACCCGGAGTCGTCGGAGCACGCGGCCCCGAGCGCCGTCACCGTCGCGATCAGCGAAACGAACAGAATCCGCTTCATGCAGTCAGCCTTTCGTCGTCCCGGCCCGACGGCCCGCGGACACCGAGCCGAAATACCGAGCCGGAGAACCTGTTGCGCCGCGCGAACGCGGCCGGGCCGGGTCCACACGACACCGCTGACCAACCTGTGCGGAACCCGTCGACGAACTGTAGAACGCGCGACCGCCGCACAGACCGGAATCGCGCTCAGATCAGCAGCGAGGAGGGCGTGCGCCCGGCCAACTCCCGTGCGGTCCTGGCCAGATGCGCCTGATCGGCGAAGTCCGCGCCCGCCGCCGCGTCGGCCACCGAGCCGCCGGGCAGTGCGATCACCGCCCGCCGCAACCGCTCCCACCGCCGCAGCCGCGCCAGGGGAACGCCGAGTTCCGTGCGCACCAGACTGCGCAGGCGCGGCGCGGACAGCCCGACCTCACCCGCCAGCTCGGCCACCGAGGCCGCGGCATCGAGCTGGTCGAGTGCCCGCACGACTCGAGGATCGAGGCCGACGCGGGAGCCGAGCAGCGCCACGGCCTCGGCGCGCAGCGCCGCGAGGTCAGGGGCGCCGGCGAGGTCGTCGCCCATGCCGAGCGCGTCGAGCAGGCGTCGCCTGTCGCGCGCCGACAGTGCGACCGGGCCCGCCCGCATCGCCAGCACCTGCACATCCAGTGAGATCCGCACGACCCCGCCGCGCACCGTGCACGCGTGCCACCACTGTGGCGGCACGACGAGCGCGGGGGCCTCGAACCACCCCGTCTCATCGTGGATCTCGACGGGCCGGTTCCCCAGCGGCAGAACGAGTTTCCACACCGGATGCCGATGCGCTCCGACCATCCCGTCATCGGTGCGGGCGAACAGCGCGGCCGACTCGCCGCTGGCGAAAACCACCCGGCGATCGTTTCGTTCAAGCCGCCACAGCCGCTCCGGCGCCATGCTCACCTCATGCACGCTATCGCAGCGATCGCGCTCGGCGGCTTCCTCATCGCGATCGGCGTCTCCCACTTCCTCGCCCCCGCGTATTACCGGTCGCTGGTGCCCGCCGCCCTGCCGCGCCCGGATCTGTTGGTGGCGGCGAGCGGCGTCGTCGAGATCGCGATCGGTGCGGCCACGATAGTACCGATGACCAGGACATTCGGCATCTGGATGGCCTTGGCGCTGCTGTCGTCCTACCTCGTGTTGTGGGTCGCCCGACTGTTCCGCGCGGGTGCCGATCGCGGCGCGACCGCCGCGGCCGTCGGCGTCAACGCGGCCTACGTCACCTGGGCGGCCGTGCTCGTCTCGACCGGTTCCTGATCCCCGAAAGGCCTCACCATGCTCGCGCTCTACATCGCCCTCACCGCACTCACCGCCCTGCTCATGGCCGCCGGTTCCTGGATGGGCTACACCCACCACCCCATCCCCGTCGCGGCCGCCGCGAAGGTGGGCGTCCCCCACTCCTGGATGTTCCCCATCGCCACCTGCCTGGGCGCCGCCGCCCTCGGCCTGCTCACCGGCTTCGTCCTCCCACCCGTCGGCGTGGCCGCCTCCGCCGGCCTGATCCTCTACTTCATCGGCGCCGTCATCGCCCACCTCCGCGTAGGCGACCACGCCCTCTCCCAGCCCCTGGCCTTCCTGGCCCTCTCCGCCGCCACCTGCACCGCGACAGTCCTCTACCGCTACGCCTAACCACTCGCGAGAAAGAATTGACCGGCTTACCACCCGGTCTGATAGAGTCGCGAACGCGCTCCAAGAGCGCACGCCGATGTAGTTCAATGGTAGAACTTCTGCTTCCCAAGCAGACAGCGCGGGTTCGATTCCCGTCATCGGCTCAAAAGTGAAACCCCCCAGGTCATCCGGGGGATTTGTCGTTTCTATCGATCTGTCCGGAACGCTCCCGAAGAGCCCCCCGTGCCACACACGTGCCACTCAGGCGCTGGAACTGCTTCAGGAAGTACGCCAGGACATCGCGCCTGATCGCCTCCGGGACCGTCAACGTACGGACACCGGCCTGCGACTTGGGGCGCGCCACCACGAGCCCCTGTCAAGGCGCCTGCGGCGGCGCGCGCGCGGGCCGGCGCAGCGCGACGACGCGCAGCGGGTCTTGCTCGTACCACACCGCCCGGCGCGTCGGCACGTCGGCGGCGTGCACGCGCTATCAGCAGGCTGCCCCACTCCTGACAGCTCAGACAGCACCGAACCGAGCTGGTGACCGGGACGCGATGAGGTCCGGCCCGAATTGCTGAACGGAATTTCCGAGCACGATTCGGCCGGCATCTGTCCGATCGACGGCTCCCAGCACGTCGACTCTCATACGGTGCTGCCGTACGAGCTTGGCTCGCTTGCCTCATAGACCAGCCTGCCGGACATGCGTGCCCGGTCACCGAGTGCTATCCGGTCAGTCGGAACACTCGGCCTTCCAGCCCGATCACCTGGCCTCTCACCAGGTGCGAGTGAATTGCTGAACGAAAGCCGCGGGGAGGTCGGTGGTTATCGCGACGGTTGGCCGCGTGGCCCTGGTATGGATTGGCCTGCATTGTGTTCGTGCGCCCCTCACGCGTCAAAGGCGCCTGCGGCGTCACTACGTGATGGCTATCGCCACTCTCGACCCGCGAGCCTCTGCGCACGAAGGGCAGGCCCTACGGGGCATGCGGGTAGCCAGCCCCCTTCATGCGCAGGCCAACCCAGACCAGGGCCATCCGTGAAGCGGATGTTCGTGCAGGTGCAATTCCGATGTCGGAGTGTGGATCTAGCATCAACGCCGAGCGAGGCGCAGGTCTCGGCGTTGAGGAAGAAGGAACGTGACGGCAGACCACCAGCACACGATGAGTGCAAAAATCGAGCTGCTCCTGCGACTAGACGCCGAACAGGAACTCGTACGCAGACAAGAAGACGACGACGAGTTCTCCGAGAACTACGACGACGCACGATTGTGGCTACCCGAGGGCATCGAGCTACCCGAAGAACTACCAGCCGGACTTCGCGCGCTCTACGCACTCACCGCTCATCCACAGTTCGGTGACCTGCGGTTCAGCTCCCACGACAACTTTCGGCCCCAACGTCTGATCGACTCCGCAGGCGAAGTCATTGATGCAGGCAACACGCTAACCATCGGGCGGGCAGACGAGCAATCTATCGTGATCGACCTCGATACCGACGCCGTGTTCATCTTCGACTTCCTGTACTTCCGCCACGGTTTGGACAGTGGCTTCGTTCTGCGATGTGGCAGCTTCGCGGAGTTCATCAGCACTGTCGCTTTGGGGCCGCTGTACCCGTATATCCACGGTCCGCACGAAACTTGGCGCGAGCCATGGTGGTTGACCGACCCCTGGTACATCTACCTTCAGGAGCTCGGATTCGCGTAAGACCGCTATCGGGCTCACACGGGCTCAGCCACCAACTCGGGTCGGACCCTGCATCTTCGGGGACGCACTCAATTCGGCAGAAGCGGACCTTCGCCAACCGCGCGCCCAGCGGCATGAGCGGACGTATCGGGCACGTCGTGGCCACAGTCGGCTTCGGTACGCAGTGAGTACGCAGCGCCGCCCAGCGGTGCCCTGTCCAACCAACGTTGCAACCCGGAATCCCCAGGTCAGGCACACGAAGCCAGATCCATCTCACCATCACAAACGCCAGAAAAGATTTTCATCATCAACACTGCGAGTGCCTCGGAGTCGCCCCCGTCCGCCGTGCCACAGACGTGCCATGAACCAGGGTCATCAGGGGTAAATCCAGGTACCCACGAGCAACGGCCTGCCCAGGTCAGACCGCTATTCCTGCACAATCTCCTACTTCCCAAGCACTGAGATTTCCCGTCGGCAGATGCGGACGTGCGTGACCGCGCGGTATGCGGCATTACAGCGCGTTTTCAGGCGAACGGTATAGCCGCGGTTGCCCATTCAGGGAGCAGCTCGCAGCTCGCGAACCATTCGGGCGGCACGACCTCGCGGACGTGGCTGGCACCGATAATTCCGCCGATGATCGCGCACGTGGTGTCACTATCACCACCTGCCGAGGCGGCTGTCCAGCACGAGTCGGCGAAATCATGGCCGTGGTGAGCCGTGACCCAGAGGCAGAACGGGACAGTATCGAGCGCGGAGGTGTCGTGTCCGACTCCCAATTCCACAGCCGCAGTGACAGAATCACGAATTCCCTGGGCATATCTGATCCGGTCCCGGACCGGGCCAGCCGGGGTCCGGGCGGCCACCGTACCGAGAAACTGACTACGGCGTAGCTGCGGTTGCGCCGAGAACAAGGCGGCAGCGACAGCCACCGCGACCGCACCGGCTACAGCATCGGGGTGGGCATGGGTGACCACAGCCGAAGCTGCCGCCTCGTCGACGACCCGGTCCAGGTCGTCAGCGAACCACGCACCCAGCGGCGCCACCCGCATAGAGGCACCGTTGCCCCAGGAGCCCCGCCCCTCACGTGCCTGTTGAGCGAGTTCACGCCAGTGATAGCCCTTTTGGCGCATGAGCCGCAGGATCCGGCTCGTCCCGGGTCCGTATCGGCGATAGATGTCGTAATGCTCAGCGAAGGAACGGGCCAGCACGTCCTGATCGATTCGACCGTGGGCACTGAGCACAGCGAAGATCGAGCACGCCATCTGCGTATCGTCGGTCCACAACCACGGCCCAGGCAACAGGGTTCGCGACCGCAACGCGCCATGATTGATCGCGTCGTCGAAACATGCCCCGAACGCGTCCCCTACCGCCAAACCACGCAACGAGGACAGTGCCCGCGCCCGTCCATCAGGGTTCATACAGCCAGTCTGACAGTCGCTGCGACCACCGGACCAAATCCGACGTTGCCCGAACGCAACGCAGACCACCTTCATGATGTCCTTGAGCCGCAGCAGATCTACCCCGCCACTGCGGTCTCTGGCCAGCACTGTCAGCGCGGTATGCGGCATGTGAGTGCGTTGTCGGCATGCCTCGCAACATCAAATCTAGGATTCGACAGATGAACACCGTGCTCGAATCCGCGCCCTACATGACCGAGTGCATCGAATGCGGGTCGCTGATCGAAGTCACGATCGTCGAGGTGCTCACCGCTGGTACACATCAATGGGATATTGAAGGTGACTGCCCCAAATGCGGGTGCCGTTGGAACGAATGCGGCTATCTGACGCCGCTTACTGGCATGCGCACGGCGATCTTGGACGCGAACGGCCCGTCCGCTCTCGGGCTTGCTACGGGTAGCGCCACACCGGTGGTGGTGATGCGGGCTCTTCGCAAGGTCAGAGCGCTGTCGCTCACCGAAGCCCGCGCGATGGCAGAGGAACTCTGCAGCAGGGGGCTCGAAGGAACCAGGGTAGAGATGGAGGTTCTGGCGATTGCACTGCGCGCAGCGGGTGCGATCGTCAGTATTCGGTCCTCCGAAGCGGTTTGAGCACTCGCTCATCGGATGAGCGGACGTTCGACCGCGCTGGCAACTCGCCTGGAGACGCTTACCGGCCGTGCCCCATTCGTGCCCTGAGCCAGGGTCAAAGGGGGTAAATCCGGGTACCTCACGCGCAACCGGTAGCCCAGGTCAGACCGCTTTTTCCGCCTATTCGCCTGCTTCCCAAGCAGACAGCGCGGGTTCGATTCCCGTCATCGGCTCCAGCACGAAAGCCCCGGTCACCCGGGGCTTTCGTCGTTCTGCCGAGTCGGCCGGAGCACTCCCAAGAGGCGCTGTGCCACACACCTGCCACTCGGGGACTGGAGAGACCTTTCCAGTTGCGGTTCCTGTCGCTGGGCGGGGCGATCGTGAATATCCGGCTGGCTGGAGGCAGTGCGCGAGAGCCCCAGCGATCCGACTACTCGTCCAACCGAATCCTGATACCCACCATATGGCCGGGTCCGCCGCGGAGTGCGCTGCCCGCCAAGCCGATTCGGGCAGCCAGCCCGTACTTTCGCTTCATCAGGTCGATGACATACGGGGTCGCCTCGGGCGGTAGCAGTTCGGCGTGGGCGCGGAAAGGGGCGCCGTGGGGTTTGCCGCGCCAGTCGCTGGCGGCGATTGTCACGTTGCCGCTGTTGCGGATTCGCTTCACCTTTCCGGCGTCGGCCGCGCTGCAGATCACCAACGCGGGGCCGTCTCGCATCGCCCAGACCGGGGTGGGGACCGGGGTGCCGTCTCGGCGGAAAGTGGTGAGCAGCAGGTACTTACCAGCCGCCATGTCGTCGAGTACCGCGTTGGGTTGTTTCATGCCAAGATACTAACCAGTTAGTTAACTACTCGGGTAGCGCTCATCTGATGCGCTCAGCTGGGAGGAATCCGATGGGGCGGTTCGTTTGGACGTTGCTCGCCGGCTTTGCGCTCGGGACGCCCGCGGTTCCCGTCGGCTTGTCGCTCGCGCTACCCGGTCCGCTCGCGTTGTCCGCGGTGCTGCTGGGCGCGGGATGCAGCGTGGCCTTGGCGGTCTTCGGCATGGAACGCGCCCGGCTGCACTGGCAGTCCTGGCGGCGCCACCGGAAACCGGCTCCGGTACAAAGCATTTCGACGACGCTTACGGCTCAACCCACCGGCATGATTTCTACGGGAGTACCTGCGGCGGACTCCCGATTGTCGGGCTCGGCGGGTCGACGTGCGCAGCGGATCTTCGCGCGATTCGGCGTGGCGGGCTTCGGGATACTCGGCCCAGCAGTGCTCGGCACGTGGGGGTCGGCCCTGCTCGGTGCCGCCCTGGGTATCCCTCGCTGGCGGCTGATCCGCTGGTTGATGACTGGGATCGCCCTGTGGTGCACCGTGCTGCTGGTCGCGTCGGATATGGCCTTCGATTTCTTCGGAATCGGATGACCGAGCGACGTGACGCGAACCCGAAGCCGCCGGAGCGCCGAAACTACGATGGCCGCATGTCCCGCGCCGACGCCACCAAGGCACGCATCCTCCAGGCAGCCACCGAGGAGTTCGCCGCCTACGGCATCGCCGGAGCCCGGGTGGACCGCATCGCGAAGGCGGCGGCGGCCAACAAGAACCTGATCTACGTCTACTTCTGCAGCAAGGACCAACTGTTCGACGCGGTTTTCGAAGCCCACGTCACCCATGGGCTCGATTCGGTCCCGTTCACCCCCGACGACCTCCCCGAATACGCGGGACAACTCTTCGACTACAGTCGGCAGCATCCCGAGGTCACCCGGCTCGCCACCTGGCACCGACTCGAGCGCGGCGGTCAGGAGTCAGCCGCTCTGTCCTCCCCCCGCGCGGCCAAGCTGGAAGCGCTGGCTGCCGTGCAGAAGGCGAACAATATGGGTGCGGCCTTCTCGCCCACCGCACTGCTCACCCTCGTCCTGAGCATCGCACTCGCATGGGACCCGGATAACGCTGCTGATACGCCGGCCGCCACGACCGAGAGTGCCGAGGATCGTCGCCGGGCCGTCGTCGAAGCCGTGCGTCGACTCCTGTGAGCCGCGCCCGAAGCCCTCGCTCTCGAAAGGCGCAGATCTACGACCGCCTTCAGGTTCGTCAGTGGAGCAGGCGGTTGAACGCGGACTGAAGTCGCGATGGCCTTTGAGGTCCGTACCATGACACGGGTGGGGAGATCACGTTCTGCTGGAGTGAAACTGCTGCTGGGGATCGCGGGGATCGCGTTCTTGGTGGGCGGGGCGGCGACTGTTGTCGGGATCGGCGGGCTGGTTTCAGATCCTGATGCGGTGCCGACGTGTGACGGGAAGGTCATGTCCGTCGGGGAGCTGTGCGAGATCACTCGTGGTGGTTCCCTCGTCGACTCCTACACCTATCAGGAGAAGCTCGAGCGGCAGCGGGCGAACAAGGACAGTGGCGGGAACACGCTCGTCATCGGGCTCACGGTGATCGGGGTGAGTCTGCTCGGCGGGGCGCTCGTCGAAATCAGGTTCCGGCGCTCGAATCGCCGACGAACACAGCACGGGGCCGCGGCGGCCATTACGACGCCCTCGGTACCAACCCCCTTGGTACCAACGCCTTCTGTCCCAGTGCCCTCCGTACCGACGCAATCCACAGCTGCTCCGCCAACAGGTGATTCCGGAGCCGCCCGCAACAAGCGTTTGGTCGTGATCACCGCGGTCCTCGCGTGGCTGTGTGTAGCCACGGCGGTGGTAGTTGGCGTTGTGGTCATCCTCGACGACCGGTCTGACTCCTCGGAGCCGTCCGCGTCACAGGCGGCGGCCGCTTCGTCCGAGGCGGCCTACGCCCGCCATACCGAGGCTCTGATGGCCGCGATGCCCGAGACTCTGCGAGCAGCGACCCAGCGTTGCGAACCGGGGTATGCCAATCAACACCGCGCTCTCCACACCCGCACGTGCTACCTGGCAAAGGGCAGCCCTCTGGTCGCGGGCTTGGCAGCCCACGAGGGGATGGCAGGCATCTTCGAGGTGGGGAAGGTGAACGGCGCGTCCTATGCCGACACGATGCGCTACGAGGGTAAAGCGTTCCTTGATGACAGCACGCGATTCGCGGTGTTCTATCAAGACCCGTATCCTTCTGGCCAGCCCGGTCTCGGCAATTACATGCAGTATCTCGACCGCCGAACCGGATTGTGGCTGCAGGTGAGCTACTTGGTCACCGTGCAGGATGCCGAGACGTTTCTCGCGCGCGCTGGGTTCTGAATCCCGACCGCGTCTACTGCGGAATGACGATGGGGCAGGACATGGCCCCCACAGCGCAGGCGAAGGCCTCGATGAGGTCCTGGGCGGACCCGGTCCCAAGCGTGCCGCTGCCGGCACCAGCGGTTTCCGCGGTGGCCGGGCCCGCGGCGATGAGAAGTCCCGTGGCGACGGCGAGAGCGGCGACACCGGTGCGCATTGTTCGATTCAGGTTGAGCATGACCGAATCGTAGAGTCGAGCAGAAGTTTTCGGCTGCCCCGAAATCCGGGGCTAGAATCGCCCATGGCTTCGACGCACCCCTTCTTCCAGCTGGGCGCCGACAGGCGACGACTGGTTCATCTCGCACTGTGCGAAGACGCCCTGCTGACCTGGAACGATTACGTCCAGGGAAATCCCGCCGCGCTGCGCTATCGCGACTCGGTCGTCGGAATGGGGCACACCGTCGACGTCGAACTCCCCGCCGACGCACTGCGCGCGGCGCGAGCCGGCGTGGACCTCACGGATGTCGACCGCCGCTATCTCGAGCCCATCGCCGCGCTGCAGGACGATGATCTGACCTTCCCCGATTCGGTCGAACTCGGCTATTACGCGATCTACAACTGTTTCCGGAAATACGTGAGCGGTGACGACATCCAGGATTGGCTGATCGTCAACCAGGCGCTGTCGGTCCACCCTGACGGCGAGGTGGCCGCCCGCCTGACGCGCGCGATAGACGAACTCGACCCGACCGCCTAGCGCGATCAGCCGGTGTGCAGCGTGCGGAACTTGCTGGCGTGGAAGACAAGTGGATCGATGTCCTCCCGCGCCGCGATGCGGTGAACTCGGACGAGCACCACCAGATGATCGCCCGCAGGAACATGCGTCTCGGGCACACCTTCGATCCACGCCGTCGCACCGTCGATGAAAACTGCCTCACCGGTCCCCCGATGCAGGGCCGTCTCGCGGAAACGGTCACCGTTGCGAGCCCCGAGAGCCTTGGCCGCGGCCTGCTGGTCGGTGCCGAGCAGGCTGAGCCCGAGGTGCCCCGCGCCGGCCAGCTTCGGCCAGGTCGAGGACGAGTTCTGCACGCAGAACGAGACCAGCGGCGGGTCGAGGGAGACGGGCACGAAGGTGCTCACCGCCAGGCCGTGCGGCGTGCCATCGATCTCGGCGCAGACCGCGACGACGCCGCTAGGAAAATTGGCGAAGGCACGGCGTAGACCGTTGCCGTCGGCGGGAAAGTCCAAGAGCTCATGCATGATTCGTCTCCACGACGTGGTTCGTCAGTGCTGCCACGACGGGCGCCCAGCGTTGCGCGTACGCCTCGATGACACCGTCTTCGGCGAAACTTCGATCGGCGAGATAGAGACCAGGCAGCGCCGCGGTCCCACCGATTTCCACCAGGACCGGCTTGAGCAGCAGGTCGGGTGCGAGGGCGTGCGCCGGACCCGCACCGAGCATCACCGGAACGGTGACGACGCCGGCCAGACCCGTGCCGCCGTCGAACTTTTCGAGGAACAGTTTGAGCAGCCCGGTGTAGGTGGCCTTGAAGGTCGGACTCGCGAAAACGACCAACTCCGAAGTGGATACGGTTTTCGCGGCCGCGGCCACGGCGGGATCTCCCCAGCCGAGCAGGCCGGGCCCGAGGGTGACGAGGTCGATCACCTCGGGCTCGGCGTCGGGCCGCAGCGCGCGGGCGACCCGCACGGCCGCGTCCAGGGTGCGCGAGGCCGGTTTCGGGTTTCCGACCACAACGGTCACAGTCACTGGCAGGTCCTCACTCTCAGATCACGCCGTGCGAGGGCGGCGCTTGGTTCCGCAGCACGGCCCGGCCGATGTGCTGGTACTTCCAGCGGACGGGATCGTGCAGGGTATGGGTGCGCGCGTTGCGCCAGAAGTGGTCGAGCCGATGCGCGGCCGCGGCACTGCGCGTCCCACCGACCTCGAAGATCGCCGCCGACACCTCGTTGGCCGCGCGATCAGCGAGGATCTTGGCCGTCGCGACAGCGGTCGACGCCCGGCCCACCTCGCTTCGGCCCGGTCGGAGGTCTGCGGCTTCGCCGCCCGCCGGACCTGCACGCCCCCTGCCAGCGTCTGTTCGGGCACCCACCTCGGCCTCCGAGCCCACGCCGCCGCTCGACGGCGCCTGGCGATCGCCCGTGGCCCTACCGGCCGAATCCACAGCTGCCGCGCTCAGCGCCGAGTCGCGGACTGCCGCATCCACCGCCGCCCCCGCGACCACCAAAGCAGCCTCGGCCGCCGCGACCGATACCGCCAACTCACCGAACCGCTGGACCAGCAGCGGATCATCAACGGCCCTGGCGACCTCCGCCTCGAACCACGGCCTGCTGTGCGTCCGCGTGAACTCGGCCGCCGCTTCCAACGCACCGCGCGCGATGCCCGCGTCGATGGCGGCGTGCAGCAACTGCGCGAACGCTCCATATCCGGTCGGCGCGTTCACCGCGGCGGCCCGAGCGACCAGGTTCTGCGCATCGACCTGGACCCCATCGAATTCGACGGTCCCGCTCCCGGTAGTGCGCTGCCCCAACGCATCCCAGTCATCGATGATGCGGACACCGGACGCCAGCGCGGGAACGAAAGCCACGTACTCCCCAGGCTCCAGACCGGACGCCGCGAGCGGATCATCCAGCCTCGTCAGCACGGCGAGAATGTCGGCGAACAGCGATCCGGTGCAGTAGTACTTGGTCCCGTCGACGACGAATCTCCGTGGCCCGTCGACAACCTGATGCCGCACCGGCCGCAGCACCGTCGCGATGTCCGCGACAGTCGCCCCACCCCGCTCCGACTGCGCGTTCGCGATCCGCGCACCCGCCAGCACCCGCCCGAAATACTCGTGCTGCTGCGCGGGAGTTCCGGCCAGCCGCAACAGGTTCAGGTACACGAAGTGACTGTGCGGCACCTGCGCGATATTGGGATCACCCGTCGCCAGGACCCTGACCACCTCGGCGACCACACTCGGCCGAAGATCCGCCCCGCCGAACGCGGAGGGCACGGTGATGGCGAGCAGCCCGCTGGCCGAGAGCAGATCGAGTTCCTCGTGCGGCAGCCGCCGAGCTCGATCGCGTTCGGCCGCGCCGGAAGCGAATTCGGCCGCCAACTCGGCAGCGACCGCCACAGCCTGGGCCGCCGTGGTGATCCGCTCGGCGGTCACCACCGTCATCAGCGTCCCGCCGCGACCGGCGTCGCGGCGGCCTCCAGCTCACGCACGAGCGGCAGCACCTTCGCGCCGAAGTATTCGATCTCCTCCTGGAAGTGCAGGAACCCGGCCAGGATCAGGTCGACGCCGAGCGCGCGGTAGGCCACGATCCGCTCGGCGATCTGTTCGGGCGTGCCGATGAGACCGGTGCGGAAGCCGTCGTTGTACTGGACCAGATCCTCGAAGGTCGAGTCGGCCCACATCCCCTTGCGGTCGCTGGTGGACGCGCCGGCCTGCTGCACTGCGTCGCGGAACCCTTGCACCGCAGGCTTGTTCGCCTTCTCGACGATTTCGCGCAGGGTGTCGCGGGCTTCCTTCTCGGTGTCGCGGGCGATGATGAAGCCGTTGAGCCCGAACTTCACCTCGCGATCGTTGGCCCTGGCCACCTCACGCAGGTCGTCGAGTTGCTCGGTGACGCCGTCGAAGTCCTTGCCGTTGGAGAAGTACCAGTCGGCGTAGCGGCCGCCGTTGCGGCGCGCGGCGGTGGAGTTACCACCCTGGAAGAGTTCGGGATTCGGCCGTTCGGGAGTGTTGAGCGGCTTGGGCTTGAGCGTGAAGTCGCGGATGCGGTAGAAGTCGCCGCCGTAGTTCACGGCGTCTTCGGTCCAGATCTTGCGGATCACCTCGAGGAATTCGGCGCTGCGCCGGTAGCGCTCGTCGTGCTCGAGCCACGGCTCACCGAGGGCCTGGAACTCGCCCGCGAACCAACCCGACACCACATTGATCGCGAACCGGCCGCCGGACAGATGGTCGGCCGTGGCACCGAACTTCGCCAGCACCGCCGGGTGCCACAGCCCCGGATGCACGGCAGCGATCACCTTGAGCCGCTCGGTCGCCCCGAGCAGCGCCAGGCTGAACGAGGTCGATTCGTGCTGGTACTCCGCGCCGTAGGACGCGGTGTAGCGCACCTGGGACAGCGCGTACTCGAACCCGTTGCGCTCGGCGGTCTGCGCGAGCTTGCGGTTGTATTCGAAGTCCCAGCTCGTGCGCTGCTCGATCTCGCTGGTCACGAGTCCACCGCTGACATTGGGGACCCAGTACGCGAACGAGACCTGATCGGCGATTCTCTCCGTGGTCATGGTGGCTCCTCTCGGCGACGGTGTTCCCAGTGCAACACCGTCGCCGGAGCCCGACGAGAGTTTGAATCGGCGCGATCGATACGGCGGGAGCGTCAGCTACCCAGGCGCACGCAATCCGCGGCGATCTTGGACTGGGCCGCGCTCACCTTGGCGGCGTCGTCCTCGCCCAGAAGTTTCGCCGGGTCGCCGGACTGTCCGTTGGACACCATCACCCGCAGTCCGTCCTGCGACATTCCGGAGTCGAGGAACACCTGCGCCGCGCAGTCGGCTAGTTCGGCGTTCTTCAAACCCTTGTCCTGCAACGACTTCGACAGTTCAGCCTGGGTAACCGCCGGCGCTTCGTCGCCACCACCGCACGCCGACAACATCGGCGCGGCGATCAGTGCCGCGGCGATCAGACAGATCCGCACTCGCTAGTCCTCTCGATCGCTGCGCATCGGCCGACGCACAGCCGTGCTGGATCATGCCGCACGAACCATGCATGTGGCCAGACCGAACCACGCGTCCATTAACTGACTCGCGAGTAAGATACGGATATGGGAGACAACATCACGGTGCGCTTCGAGAGCGATCGCGCATATGTCACATTGAATCGGCCGGGCAAACACAACGGATTGAGCCTGGAAATGCTGCGCGATCTGGTCGCGGCAGCCCGAGAAGTGGCCGCGCACAGGGGCACCCGCGTCGTCATCCTGAGCGGAAACGGGCCGAGTTTCAGCAGCGGCCTCGACATCGCCGCGGCCACCCGCGACCCCTTGGCTATCGTGCGCGAATTCCTGCCGCGACCGTGGCGCGGCACAAACACCTTCCAAGAAGCCTGCTGGGCCTGGCGCCGTCTCGACGTCCCGGTGATCGCCGCCGTGCACGGCCGCTGCTACGGCGGCGGACTCCAGCTCGCCCTGGCCGCCGACTTCCGCATCGCCGAGCCGACGGCGGAGTTCTCGGTGATGGAGGGCGCGCACGGGCTGATTCCGGACATGTCGGGCGCGGCGACGTTGTCGCAGCTCATCGGCATCGATCAGGCCCTGCTGCTCACCATGACCGCCGACCCCGTCGACGCCGCGTACGCCGAGAAGATCGGCCTCGTCACCGCCGTCGCCGAGGACCCGCTGGCCGCTGCGGAGGCCATGGCCGACCGCGTCACCGCCCGCGATCCGCGCGCGGTGGCCGCCGCCAAGCGCCTGTTCGACTCCTCCTGGCATCGCCGTTCCCGCGCCACCTTCGCCGCTGAGCGCGCCGCGCAGATTCCGTTGCTGCTGCGTAAGGCCCTGGGCGGTCGCGGCTGACAGACAACTCCGAGCATCGTGGTGTCGACTCACAAAACGAGGTACCACATTTCGCATCGATAGCCTGTTAGCATCGCTGGGATTCGCTCACCAGCTGAAATGTGGTACGCGACACAGGCACCCCTGGGCGCGTTCTCTTTCGGCGCGACCCGGAGGCTCCCACGACCGTGAAGAAGACCGGTTCCATCCTGCTGGCCGCCCTCGCCGGTGCCACGGCCATGCTGGTGAGCGGAGCGCTGCCCGCCGCGGCGAATCCCAACGCGATCAATCCGATTCCGGTGCTCAACGGCACCCACGGGTTGCCCGCGCTGCACGGCCGCACGCAGGCCGTCTTCCAGGTGACGGGCATGGCCAGCCCGAACAACACCCAGAACTACAACGTCCTCGGCACCGACCTCGGCATCATGTGGGACAACGGCCGCGGCGAGATGCTGACGGCCTTCGGCGACACCGCCGGCATCGGTTTCCCGAATCTGCTGGCGGGCAGCACCTGGGCGTGGAGGTCCAACATCCTGGTCCGCAGCCACACCAAGGACCCGTCCGGCGGCATCTTCTTCGACAGCGTGGTGCGCGATGTGATCGGCCAGGCGCGCGATCTCATCCCCAGCCCGAAGATCCCGTTCCTGGAGATCAGCCGCATCCCGACGGCGGGCATCTCCGCCAACGGCGTGCAGTACATGTCGTTGATGTCGGTGAAGACCTGGGACGCGCCGGGCGAGTGGACCACCAGTTACTCGGGCCTGGCCGCCTCCGCCGACAACGGCGAGACCTGGGCCGATCTCGGCCACACCCGCCGCCCCGACGAGGGCGGCAACAGCAACTTCCAGATGAACGCCTTCCTGAAGGACGGCGGCTTCGTCTACGAGTACGGCACCCGCGCGGGCCGCGACAACGCCGCCTTCGTCGCCCGCGTGCCCGAGCACGAGATCGAGAACCTGGGCGCCTACGAGTACTGGGACGGCAGCGGCTGGAAGCTCAACGACGTGAACGCGGCGGCCCCGATCATGGGCGGCGTCGGCGAGCTGTCGGTGATGTACAACGAGTACCTCGGGCAGTTCATCTCGCTGACCACCGACCCGTTCAACTCGGTCGTCATGCGCCGCGCCTCCTCGCCGGAGGGTCCGTGGAGCGCGCCCGAGGTGCTGATCGACGCCCGGGAGCTGCCGACCGCCTACGCGCCGTCGATCTTCCCGTACCAGACCGGTCGCGATCTGTACTTCATGACGACGATCCACAGCCAGTACAACGTCGTCCTGATGCGCACCCGCCTGTAGCGGCGCCCCATAGACTGCATCCCATGGATGCGGCGGAGTGGGATGCCCGGTACGCGCAGAGCGAGTTGGTCTGGGGCGCACCGCCCAACAGCACGGTGGTCGAGTACGTGTACGGGCTGGATCGCCGGGTTCCGCTGGTCGCCGACGAGCCCGGCGGCACCCCGCCGCCGCTGCCACGCGCACTCGACCTGGCCTGCGGCGAGGGCAGGCACGCGCTGTGGCTGGCCACGCACGGCTGGCAGGTCGACGCCGTCGACTTCTCCCAGGTGGGCATCGACAAGGGCCGCACGGTCGCGGCGCGGCTGTCCCGCTCGGTCCGCTCCCGGGTCGACTGGCGCTGCGCCGACATCACCGACCTGGCCGCCGCCGGCATCACGGGCCCCTACGAGCTGATCCTGATGGTGTTCGTGCACCTGCCCGCCGAGCAGCGCGGCGCCCTGCTGCGCGAACTCGCCGCGATGGTCTCCCCGGGCGGAATGCTGCTGGTACTCGGCCACGACACCCGCAACATCACCGACGGCTACGGCGGCCCGCAGGATCCGTCGATCCTGTTCACGCCCGAGGACATCCGCGCCGAATTGGGCGCGGCGGGCGCACATCTCACCGTCCGCGTGGCCGACATGGTGCTGCGCCCGACCGAGGGACCCGACGCGATCGACGCGCTGGTCGTGGCCGAGCGCGCCGTGGCCGAGTCAGTCGAACCGAGCGCGTAGCTGCTCGGCGAAGCCGCGCGCCGAGGTCAGGTCCTCGGCATTCGGGCGGCCCTTGTTCAGCCCGCCGATGAGTGCGAGCGGGCCCATCGTGTCGAGACCGCGGCAGGCGAAACCGCCGACCAGTTCGTAGCCCTTGCCGGTGAGCTGGTCGCCGAGATTGCGCAGGTAGGGCCGGAACGACGGCTCCGACATGCCGCTGGTCGCGAAGACGAAGGCCTCGCAGCCCTGTCCCTCCGGCACCGCGTCGACGAAGGCACGCAGCCGCTTGTCGAGCGCCATGAAGTACACGCCGGACCCGAAGCCGACGAGGTCGTACTCGGCGAGTTCGACCGGGCTGATCTCCCCCGGATCCACCACCTTCGCCCCGAGGACGTCACCGATCGCGTCGGCGACCTTCCTGGTGTTGCCGTGCGAGCTGGACGTACACACGATGATCGCCTTCACGAAGGCCCCCTACCTGTCTCGGTGTCCGTCGCAGCCTATCGCCAGCGGGCGAACCAGGGGGCGACAGTCGCGGTGATCACGTCGAATCCGGTGCGGAAGGAGTGGGCCTGCTTCGGGATGACCTTCACCTCGGCCGCGTCGGCGGCATCGGGCACGCCGAACGGGTCGCTGCCGCCGTTGATCACCACGACCTCGATGTCGCCCGGCGCCAGCAGCTCATCGCGCCTGCTCTTCTCCGGTTTCCCCGGCGGATGCAGCGGGAACGACAGCGCGATCACCCCGCGCGCGCCGACTGCCACGGCCGTCCGGCACGCCACCCTGGCCCCGTTGCTGCGACCCCCCTGGACGATCGGCAGGTCTCCGAAACGGTCGCGCAGCGCCGCGACGATCTCGATCCAGGCCTCGTCCTGCTTGTCCGCCGACCCCGGCGCGCGCCGCCCGGCGACCCGATAGGGCTGCACGACACGGGCCACCGAACCACCCGCCTCGAGCGCCGAATCACGCACCACCAGAATGTCTTTCGCGTCGACACCACCACCGGCACCGTGCGTGATCACGAGCAGGAAGGCCGGGGTCCCGACCTCGTCGAGCTCCACCTCAGCGGGTCCGGCACTCGTCTCGATGCGCATACCCCACCGTAGCCTCGCGTGTTTTTCCGGTCACATTGCTCGCGACCCCTTTGCCGAGTCGCTTACCCACCGGTAATATGGTCCGTAAGTTACCCGCGAGTAGCATGCGGAAAACCGGAAAGGCTACCCGGTGGACGTCACGACGGGCGGGAACGGCGCACAACCGACCGCACCAGAACTCAACGGAGAGTGAGTACTCACATGGGCCACTACAAGGCAAACGTTCGCGACCTCGAGTTCAACCTCTTCGAGGTCCTCGGCATCGGCAGTGTCCTGGATTCCGGCGCCTTCGGCGACCTGGACGCCGACACCGTCAAGGAGATGCTGTCCGAGGTCCGCCGCCTGGCCGAGGGCCCGCTGGCCGAGTCGTTCGCCGACGCGGACCGCAACCCGCCCGTGTTCGACCCGAACACCCACACCGTCACCATCCCCGAGTCCTTCAAGAAGTCCTACAAGGCGCTCGAGGACGGCGAGTGGGTCAAGGTTCCGCTGCGCGAGGAGCTCGGCGGCCTCGGTGCCCCGTCCGTCGTCGGCTGGGCCCTGGCCGAGATGGTGCTCGGCGCCAACCCGCCGATCCAGATGTACGCCGCGGGCGCCGGCTTCGCCCAGGTGTTCTACAACAACGGCACCGACGAGCAGAAGAAGTGGGCGCAGAAGATCGCCGACCGCAACTGGGGCGCCACCATGGTGCTGACCGAGCCCGACGCGGGCTCCGACGTCGGCGCCGGTCGCACCAAGGCGATCAAGCAGGAGGACGGCTCCTGGCACATCGAGGGTGTGAAGCGCTTCATCACCTCGGGTGACTCCGACGACATGTTCGAGAACATCATGCACCTGGTGCTGGCCCGCCCCGAGGGCGCGGGACCGGGCACCAAGGGCCTGTCGCTGTTCTACGTGCCGAAGACCCACTTCGACTTCGAGACC
The DNA here is from genome assembly GCF_003182135.1 of Nocardia neocaledoniensis. Lineage (GTDB taxonomy): Bacteria > Actinomycetota > Actinomycetes > Mycobacteriales > Mycobacteriaceae > Nocardia > Nocardia neocaledoniensis. The sequence continues at coordinate 107,286 of NZ_QGTL01000004.1, forward strand.
GACACCCTGGGTGACCGCAACGGCGTGTTCGTCACCAACGTCGAGCACAAGATGGGCATCAAGGCCTCGGCCACCTGTGAGGTCACCTTCGGCGGCCACGGCATCCCCGCCAAGGGCTGGCTGGTCGGTGAGGTGCACAACGGCATCGCGCAGATGTTCGACGTCATCGAGAACGCCCGCATGATGGTCGGCACCAAGGCCATCGCGACCCTGTCGACCGGTTACCTGAACGCGCTGGAGTACGCCAAGACCCGCGTCCAGGGCGCCGACCTGACCCAGATGACCGACAAGACCGCGCCGCGCGTCACCATCACCCACCACCCGGACGTGCGTCGCTCGCTGGCCATGCAGAAGGCCTACGCCGAGGGCCTGCGCGCGATCTACCTCTACACCGCCGCCCACCAGAACGAAGAGATCGCCGCGGCGGTCTCGGGTGCCGACAAGGACGTCGCGTTCCGCGTGAACGACCTGCTGCTCCCGATCGTCAAGGGTGTCGGCTCCGAGCGCGCCTACCAGTACCTGACCGATTCGCTGCAGACCTTCGGTGGCTCCGGCTTCCTGCAGGACTACCCGATCGAGCAGTACATCCGCGACGCGAAGATCGACTCGCTGTACGAGGGCACCACCGCCATCCAGGCGCAGGACTTCTTCTTCCGCAAGATCGCCCGCGACCGCGGTGTGGCCTTGGCCCACGTGGCCGGCCAGATCCAGAAGTTCATCGACGCCGACTCCGCCAACGAGCGCATCAAGGGCGAGCGCAAGCTGCTCGCCACCGCGCTCGAGGACGTCCAGACCATGGCCGCCACCCTGACCGGCCACCTGATGGGCGCCCAGGAGCAGCCGACCGAGCTGTACAAGGTCGGCCTGGGTTCGGTCCGCTTCCTGATGGCCGTCGGTGACCTGTTCATCGGCTGGCAGCTGCTGCAGCAGGCCGAGGTCGCCCTCGCGGCCCTGGACAACGGCGCCACCGGCTCCGACGTCGCCTTCTACACCGGCAAGGTCGCCTCGGCCCAGTTCTTCGCCCGCAACGTCCTGCCCGAGCTGACCGCCACCCGCGCGATTCTCGCCAACCTGGACAACGACATCATGGAGCTGGACGAAGCCGCCTTCTGATCTCAGACGGCCTCATCTAGACCCCGGACGGTCCGGAGCTTTCGAGCTCCGGACCGTTCGTCGTTTCGGTTACCTGCCGCCTGGTGAGACCCGCATTCATCGCGGGGTGATCGTTCGGCCGCGTATTCTGAAGGTCAACCGCAGTCGGGGTCGAGACCTCGGGGGTAGGGATGGGTGAGAGTACCGCGCTCAGTGTGTATCTGCGTGAGCGTCGGATGGCGGCCGGACTGGCGCGCTCCGAGCTCGCCGTGCGCGCGCAGATGGCGCCGCTACTGATCGGGCAGATCGAGTCGGGTGCGCTGATACCGAATCAGCCTATGCTGCAACGACTTTTCGATTCGCTGGACGTACCGCTCTGGTATCGCAAGCACATCCTGGTGCTCGGGCTGCCAGCGATCGACACCGGCTCACCCGCGCCGACACCCTCGGCCGACGACCTCACCGACCTGGCCAGCCTCACCCATCCGGCCTGCTTCCAGCGCTTCCCCACCATGGACATCCTCGCCGCGAACTCCGACTACCAGCGCATGTTTCCGGGTCTCGGCGCCGGCGTGAACATGCTCGAATGGATGTTCCTCGATCCGGCGGCCAAGAAGGTCTTCCTCGACTGGACCACCGAGGCGCAACTGCTGGTGCACGCCTTCCGCATGCTCTCGCCCCTTGCCCCCTCGCAACGGGTCACCGAGATCACCGAGTCCTGTGGCGCATCGCCCGACTGGGATCCGGTGTGGACCAGTGAAGTTCACGCCCAGGATGTCGCGCGTAGGCATCTGCGCGTGCGCGAACGCAGCACCGGCATCGAGCGCCGCATGCTGCTGCGTATCTACGATCCGGCCTTCCCCACCCGACCCTGGTGGCTCTACCGGCTGATCCCGTCCCGCTGAACCGGGTGCCCGCCGCGTCGACGGCGGGCACCCGACAGGTTCAGGCAGCGGCCGAACCGGTGGCCAGCATGCTCAGCAGGTACGTCAGGGACTCGAACATTCTCTATCTCCTTGTTTGGGGGCCCACAGTTCCTATCACGGAGGAATTACGGAACACACCATTCGGATTAACGTGCGGCAAACACGATGTGACGCCTCTTCGCCCTGGTAGCCCGGTCGCTGAGTTCAGCTGATACGGAAGCGCTTCCGATATTCGTTCGGCGTGGTGTCGAGGGTGCGCCGAAAAGCGCGGGTCAGGGTGTCGACGGTGTTGAACCCGCACGCTACCGCGATCCGCTGCAAGGTCTCGTCGCTGACCTCCAGCCGATGCCGCGCGACCTCGACCCGCGCCGACTCGATATAGGCCGCGGGCGTCATCCCCAGCTCGGTGCGGAACACCCTGGTGAGCTGACGTTCGCTGACATGGGCCTGCTCGGCCAGCTCGGTCACCGTCAGTGGATTCGCGATATTGCGCGTGATGTAGTGCCGCAGCTCGTCGATGCGCCGCGTGGTCGACACCGGTTCCAGCGACACACTGAATTGGCTTTGGCCACTGGGTCTTTTGAGATACATCACCAACTGGCGCGCCACCCGCAACGCCAGTTCGTCACCGAAATCGTCGGCGACCAGCGCCAGCGTCAGATCGAGGCACGCGGTGAGACCCGCTCCGGTCCAAACGTTTTCGTCGCGGATATAGATCGGATCGGCATCCACCTCGACCGCCGGGTGCTCGGCCGCGAGCTGCTTGGCCGTCGACCAGTGCGTGGTCGCCCGCTTCCCGTCGAGCAGCCCCGCGGCAGCGAGGATATGCGCGCCCACACAGACCGACGCCACCCGCCGCGCCCCCTCCGCGAGCACCGTCACCGCTTCGACCACGGCGGGATCGACCACCGCGCGCACCCGGCGATCACCATCGGTCGTGACCGCCCCGGGGACGACGACCGTATCGATCCGCCGACCCGCCAATTCCCCGAAGGTCACATCCGGCAGCACCCGAACTCCGGCCGACGTGGTGACCGGCTCCACGGTGTCAGCGGCCAGCACCACCTGGTACCCGGTCGGCTCGTCCATCTCCCGCCGCAGTAGCGAGAAGACCTCCGGCGGCCCGGTCACATCGAGCAGATCGACCTGATCGAACAGCACGATCACCACCAGCCGATCGACCACCGTCACCACTCCTCCGCCATGTCCGAATCTGCAGGTTACATGACATTGCCGACATACCCGCCGGTCCATAGCGTGGAACCATGACTTCGACGACCCTCCGCGAGCTCAACGGCTTCGACGAAACCCCCGCCACCCTCTCCGCTTCCACCCTGATCCTGGTCGACTACCAGAACACCTACACGCAGGGCGTCATGGAACTGACCGGCTGGTCCCCCGCCCTCGATGCCGCCGCCGAGCTCCTCGGCAAGGCCAGGGCCGCCGGCGCGACGGTCATCCACGTCATCAACGACGGCGGCGAGGGCACCCCCTACGACATCCGAACCGACATCGGCCAGATCCATCCCAAGGTGGCCCCCACCGCCGACGAGAAGATCGTCGTCAAAACCGCCCCCAACGCTTTCGTCGGCACCGACCTCGGCGACCTCGTCGACGCCGCGGGCAACGACAACGTCGTCATCGCCGGCTTCATGACCCACATGTGCGTCACCTTCACCACCGAAGGCGCCTTCCTCCGCGGCAACAAACCCACCGTCGTAGCCGACGCCTGCGCCACCCGCCCCCTCGGCAACGTCCCCGCCGACCAACTCCACGCCAGCGCCTTGGCTACCCTCACCGACCTCTACGCCGTCGTCGTGCCGACCGCAGCGAGCCTGAACTCATGACCACCCATTAGCGCAGGTCCTACCCTCGAAGTATGGCGACATTCGGCCTTCGCGAACTCCGACAGAGGGCATCCGAACTCGTCCGGAGAGCCGAGCGCGGCGAAGACGTGACCATCACAGTCGCGGGTCGACCAAGCGTCCGGCTCGTTCCGGCTGCGCCGACGAGTTGGCGGCGTTACGACGAAGTCGCAGACCTCTGGGCGGGCGCCGCCGATCCGGACTGGGAATTCGGTCGCGACCAGATCGACCAGCAGATCCGCGACCCATGGGCCGACCGATGATGACAGAGTCCAGCGTCGATTCGATGCCCTTCCTGTCGACGAAGCCGTGGCAGCCAGTTACGGCATGCTGCTGCGGCGGTTGTGCAGGTCGGGCGCCAACCGTGGGCTCGCACAATGGATCTGATCATCGCGGCGACGGCGCACGCGCATTCGGCCCGGCTGTACACCCGCAACGCCGACGACTTCCGTGGGCTGGAAGACCTTGTCGACGTCCGGTCGGTATAAGTTCTCGCGGTCCGTTCACGTTTCACTCGGCCCATTGGTAGTAGTACCACCAGTCACCGAGAGAGTCGTATCGCATGTAGCCGACGCCTACCTCTGGGTTCTCAACGCCCGGGCGGTAGTGAAAACCATTCCGCGACACCGGATAGTCGCGGGCAAGGGTGAATCGGCACCCGCCGTCCGTCCGTTTGTCGATGGTGCGGAACGCGTAAAAGCCGATTCTCTTTTCAGTGGGGCCTTGCCCCGCCGGCGATGCCTCGAACTTCTCGCACACTGAGGCGGCCTGGTCCATGGCCTCTCGCGACATCGCCCACCCGATTCGGCCCGGAATATCAGCCCAGGTCAGCGCTATCGTCGAAGTCACGGCCAGCGGGACCAAAAGCGTCAGCCGCCATGACCGCGCATACCTCGCCAGGCCGATCGCGGCCAATACCAACCACACCGCAACAGGTATCACCAGGGCGATTCCGGCGGAGAACGAGGTATTCACATCCTCGAATACCGTCGCGTCTGCCCATAGTGCCCACCCACAGCACGCAGTCACCCAGGCAGTCATCATCATGACGCCCACCTGCCACCACACGGGCCACGCTTTCCTCATGACCTGGCCAGGCGCAGCGTGAAATCGTCTGTGATATAGATGAACTCGGTAGCCCAGTCGGCCCGCACCGACCGAATCCCGCCTGGCGTCGACACACCTACCCCCAGTCTCGCTCGAGCCCGCTCGCTCGCGGGCAACCGAGCAGAGTAGCACCGATGCGTTTAGCTAATGCGTTGACTTGCTTGCAGCAGGACGCTTTTCGAATCGGTCCGGTAGGCCGCCAGTCCCTTCTGGCGTAGCCATCTGTCGACCGCCACCAACCGCGGTACAGAACGGAGGCGCGGCGAGCTGGACGTCGTGCCGACGCCTTCTGACTCGGGCCCCTAGTCTTCGGCAGTTTCGAGTTCGCCGAGAATCGCGCGCACGGTCGCAGCCTCGGCGGGCAGCCTGTTCGCGAGAAGGTTCCAAAGGATGTTGTGGTCGACGGCATCGTAATTGTGCGCGACCAGATTCCTGGTTGCCTTGACCCCACGCCACGAAACCTCGGGGTGCGCGGCGATGAACTCCTCGGGCAGCCGCGCGACCGATTCACCCAACCGGTGCAGCACTGCCTCGGCCGCGAGCCTGGTGATCTCGTCGGAGTCGTAAGCCGACTTACCGCCGCTGACGATTCGCGCCCCCATCTCACTGAACGCGAGAAAGTCTCGCAGGCTTCTGGCTGTGCGTTCGCTGGTGTCCCGGCCGCTCACAGCGGCTTGGCCTCGTCCCGAATCGGGTGTGGTCCGGCAGGAAGACCGCCTTCGGACACCAGGTCGACATGGAGGCCGGTGAGCTCCTCCAGGTCGAGCATCAATTCGGCCATGTCGAGCAGATCCGCATCAGCGTCGAACCGCACGAGCAGGTCGATGTCACTGCCCGAGACATCGTCACCACGCGACACCGATCCGAAGACACGCACACGGTTCGCCTTGTGCCGCAAGGCCAGTGCGAGGATCTGGTCCCGGTGCTCAGCGATTACGCGGGAGGGGCGCGGCTTGGCCGCCTCCCTCAGCCGGCGCAACATCGTCGGCGAAGGCCGCCGGGTCCCGCTCTCATAGGCGGCGATGTTGGACTGGGCGACACCCGACCGTCGCGCCAGCTCAGCCTGGGTCAGGCCAGCGGCGCGGCGCAGGTCACGCACAGTTTCCATGCCTTGATGATATCGGATGATATATCCCTCGGCCAAGGTCGGTTACTCATGCTCACGACTCGATCAGTGCACCACCCACCACTTCGCCGATATCGAGCAGCGCGGAACCGCTCAGCATTCCATCGTGGTCCACCGGCAGACTCCAATTCTCGATCTGCCCGTCGACATAAGGCCGCCATGCTGCCGCGACGCGTCCGGCCATCTGGTTACCCGGGTCTGCCGAGGCATGGAAGAAACTTCAGGGTTCCGGTGAAGATCTGCGGCACGTAGTCCACTTCCAGCGAGGCGGTACGCATTGCGGTGCTGAACATGCGGTCTACGAGTTCCGCTGAGAGGCCGTCGATCTCGGTGGCGAGTGCCGCATGGAGGGTGCTCTCGTGTGCCATCGGCGAAGACGAGCGCGAGCCCATCCGGATTCTTCTCCACTGCCGCCAACATCAAGCGAGGCAACGTGAAGGCACCCGCCCGCCGCGCACACAGGGCGGTGCACACACGGCCACCGATCGGAACTCCGCCCCGGCGCGTACCCTACCACCCGGAAACTAAACCTGTTCCGCCAAAATTTCTGTGACAGAGCACAATTGGCGACTTCACCTGCGCCAAAACGCAAGAAGAGCCCAACCTTCCGGAGAAGGTTGGGCTCTCTCACCGACGAGATCAGGTGATTCGTACGTAAGTTCCCGCACCACCGGAAACCGTCGCCTGCCAGGTTCCCTGCACGCTGGTGAAGACCTCGAGCGTGACGGTGTCACCGGCGCTCACGGACGCAGTGCCCGTCACAGTCATCGTGCCGCTGGTCCCGGCCACCACCGAGCTGGTGGCCACCACGGTGCCGGTGACGAGGATCCTTGCCTGATAGTTGCCCGAGACCGTCCCACCGGCGAAGGCCACCGCGGCGGAGAGGTTGGCTGCGACATCGCTCGACTGCGGACGCAATCCGTCCCCGGAGACCACCGAACCCGGGTAGTTCGCCGTGTCGGCGAGCCAACCAGGGACGGCTGCCCAGGTGTTCGTGGCGCCCATCGGGCTGTTGCCGTTCTTGGTCATGCCGGACGGCAGGACAGCGCCGGCGCCCGCGAAGATGTGTGGCATGGTCTACTCCTCGCCAGTCGGATCGGGGCCATCCCCAGACTCGGACTCGATCGGGGTCTCCGGCTCGGGGTCCGACTCGGTCGGCGTCTCAGGAACAGGCTCGGGATCCGTCGGCGGTTCGACAATCGCGCCCGGATAGCCGGATGCCGGGCTCTTCCAGTAGGGGGTCCCATCGGGGCTTTCCGGCTCCGGCTGAGATTCAAGGGGCTCCCACACCAGGACGGGCCCGCCGATGATCATCGTCGGCATTACGCGGTCACCCCGGCAAGGCTCGCCTGCAGACCACGGCCCGCCGGGCTGTCAGCGGTGGTGACCTGCACGACCACCCGGTCGCCGGCCGCGAAATTCCATGACCCGGTGACACTGGTGTCGACCGCGTGGTTGGCGGCGGCGATCGTCGCCGCGGTGCCGGGGACTGCGACGCCGTTCTTCCTCAGTTCGACGACGAGATTGCCGGTACCTGCTGTCTCGCCGCGATAGGTCACCTTCGACACGGTGATCGAACGCTCGATCCGAATACCCTCCGGAACAGTGTTTCCCGCTCCGACAGCGCGAACTCCCATGTGCGACTTGAAGGCGATGTCGTAGGCCTGACCTGCCGCCGTGGGTGTGCGCGCGTTCGTCAGCCGAGGGTCGGTGTCGGCGACCGCGTGGATCGCGGCGCGAACCGCGCTGTCATCCGCGGCGGCCAGCAAGGTGCCGACCGTCGCACTCGTCCCGGTCAGCTGGCCGATCGGGTGGGTATGCGAAGTAGGCGTACGGGCGTTGGTCAGTCGCGGGTCGTCACCAGCGACGGCGGTCGTCGCCGTATCACCGATGATCGGGGGGAACGCCGCGGGCTTGCCCGAGATGCCGCTCCACAACGTCGTACCGGCGGGGCCCCGCACGACAACGCCCTGACCGTTCGGTGTCCAACCTCCTACGGCCCGGTAGAGGTAGAGCAGGCCATCGGATTTGACGATGTACTGGCTGCCATCCGGCGGCGACGCCGGTAGCTGCGCATACGTTTCAGCCTGTCCGTCGATCTGGATCCCCTGGCCCGGCGGGCCGACGACGACGGCATTGCCCGCCGAGGCAGGCACCGGTGCCGCGAGCGTCAGATCGACCAGGCCGGTGGAGCCGAGGTCGGGGTTTTCCGGATCGGGTCCGGCGAGATACTTCGTCACGTGGAAGCTGAACGGATCCAGCGGGATTCGCTCGCCGTCGTAGGAGAGATCGAACGAAACCCGCCAGGTCCACTCCGCCGGGTTGGTAGCCGGACCGGGCGCGACCAGACGCACACCGCGCTTGCCGCGCCAGGTCAGGTAACCGAACTCGTCGAGCTGGCATTCGTAGTGCTGCGGTAGCTGGACATACGTCGCGGGCGCCGGCTGCGCGTTGCGAACCAGGATCTTGGGTGCATCGGCGATGAACGTGATGGTGCCGCTGAGCGGCGGGAACTCGGGCAAGTCACCGAGGTCGGGGCCGTCGATCACGTTGGCGAGGAATCGCCCGACGACCTTGCCGTACTCGAGCGGGGGCAGATCAGCCATGGCTCAATACCTTTCGAATGGTGGGTGGCGGGGCCGTATCAGGCCGGCAGCGCACGAACCTGCAGATGGGAGTAGTTGCCGTTCACCGTGTAGCTGCCGCTACCCGCCGCGCGAGACGCCACGACGTACAGGGTGACGGTCTGGTTGGCCGGAACGGTGCCGAAAGGCGCCCCTGGCTTGACGGGGTAGTCGAATCCCGGCGAGATCAGGACATGGGCCATCCGCGCCTCCCAATGTCCCCACCCCTGGGCAACCACCTCACCGTCGGGCGCGCCGATACGCACGGTCACGTCGCAGCGTGTCGGAGAACTGGAAGAAACCCCCACGGCGCCTTCGATCCACGGCCGCCAGGTCGTAGGCTGCGCCGGAATCGTGATCGCCGCCAGCACTTTCGGGTCTTCCTTCAGATTCTGCGCGGTGAGAAACTGATTGTTGCCGATCGTCCACGGGCCGCGCAGGCGCGGCGAAGGGATCGGCCGGAACTTCTCGGTGGCGGTGTCGAAACCGAGCACATATCCCTGGCCTAGCGGATTCTCCACAGTGACCGAGACATCGGAAGCATCCGCGATTCGTCCCGCAGCACCAGGATCTCCTTGCTCACCCTGCTCGCCACGGGGAAAGGTGATCTCCAGCTGTTGATTCGGCGCCGAGCCCAGAACCCTGGCCGAAGCAGTCGATCCCGTGGCGCCGGCGAGTCCGATGCCGGTCAGGATATTCACCGGACCGCGGCGTCCCGGTCGACGGAAGGCATCGGCGAAGGCGATGAATTCGGTGCCGGTCCAGTAGTAGATCGCGTTCTCGGCCACCACACGCCAAGCCTTGCGCGCATCTGCGGTGGTCAAACCGAGGCCGGCCAGCGCCGCAGCGTCGGCGATATCGCCCTGCCACGCCCACGGCCATGCCGCCGCGCCCTCAGGCCCGGTGACGCCGGCGGGGCCTTCGCGCAGTTCGATCAGGACCTCACGGTCGACGACCTCGACCGGATTCACCGTGTAGGGCAGCCCGACCGAGTCGGCCACCCCACGCATGGTGATCATGACATCCTGGTCGTACACGGTGGTTGTTTCCTCGTTGCTCACAGCACCCCCACGGGTCGGGCCGTGCACACGATCTGCGCGTCGGCCATCTGGTAGTCGTAGTTCGCCGAGCCCGCGCCGCGGCGCACAACGACGAACAAGGTGACCGCCTGACCTGCCGGAATGACGCCCACCGTGCTACCCGGAGTGACGTTCCGGGCGGCCAGATGCGGTTGAAACCGCGCCCTCGTGTGGACGCCGGTGACGAAACCGCTACCGAGAGCGACGATCTGCCCCGATGCGGATCCGATCCGGACCTCGGCGTCGATCCGCGTGGTGAACTCGCTGGAGCCTTCGATCGGCCGAACGACGACACCACCGGTGATCATGGGTCGCCACGCGCAGTCCTGCGCGGGGACTTGCAACTGAGCCACCACGATCGAGGCGGCCGATACCCCCGACTGCGAAGGTGCGAACCCGGGACCGCCGTCCCATGCCCGGTCCCCGACGATGGTCCAGGGCCCGCGCAGACCCGGATAGGGTTGCCCCGACCATTTGCCGGTCGTGGCGCTCCACACAGGAACGGCCTTGTCGGGGTGCGCGCCGTCGGCATAGTCCTCGGCCTGACGGATCGGGCCGGGCCCGCCGTCGGGCCCTTTCAGGCCTTTGACCCCGCGTGGCACGACGATATCCAGCACCAGATCGGGCGCCGGGCCGCTGACGGTCACTTGCAGGTCCGAACCAACCGGACCCGTGGTCACGCTTCCGATCGAAACGGAGCACGACTCTCCATCCGGGCCGAGGGCACCGAACGCCTCGGGGAACGTGTCCAAGCCCGTCCCGTTCCAGTACGCGAGCGCACCTGTAGACACGACCCGCCATGCCTTGCCGGCGTGGGCTCTGCCCAACTTCTCGACCAGCGCTGTCAGCGCCGCCTGGTCGGCGATATCGCCTTCCCAACGAAACGGTCTGGCCGGCTCACCTTCCGGGCCCTGTGGTCCGACGGCGCCGGTCGCCAGTTCGAGACTGCCGTCGCGCGGTGTTCCATGGAGCGCCTGGACGAGGCCGGGCGCACCGATCCCCTCGTCCAGCGCTCGGATCACCGTCGCGTCGAAATAGTTTCCTACCGAAGTCATTTCAACTCATTCCGTGGGCTCGGCGAAGGCGATGAGCGAGGCACGCGTCGGGCTGATTCCGATCTTGTCGGAACTGGGCCCGGTGCCGATCCGCTCGACCGAGACGACCAGACTTCCTGGCTGACCGGCTGGTACGGTCGCGAAATCAGAGGCCGGCGACAGCACCCGGGCAGTGGTGCCGTCTCGCAGGCACGGGAACACCGGTACGTACATCCACGCGCCCGGGGATCCGACCGCGAAGGCGGTCCCGGTTGCGACGATCGGGCCCTGTGAACTGCCGAGGCGAACCGTCAGTTCCGCAGCCTGGCTGGTCGTGTTCGAGTGCACATAGATATGCCCGTATACGTGCGGACGCCACCGGAACGGCTGGGCCGGAATGGTGAACGTGCCACCACCGACCCTGCTCGCCGCGACGATCTGTTCCTCGGCGAAATCTTCCTGGTACCAGCCCCACGGACCAGCCCCCAAGGGCGCCGGAACCGACCGGAAGCGCCGGGACGCGCGGTCGTACGCGAACACACCACCGTGGCTCGGACCGTTCGCTTCCTCGTAGTCCTCTGCCTCGGTGATCGTCCCCGAATCACCAGGCGGGCCGACCGGCCCCCGCAAACCAGCGGGCACCGTGGCACGAATCTCCTGCTCCGCGGCAGTTCCGACGAGCTCCAGTGCGGACTCTGTCAAGGCCGGTTCGTTCATTGTTTCCAGGACGGTGAGGACGTTGGCAGCCGCCATGGGGCCGGCCGGCCCTACGGCATCGACCGAGTGCACCCAGCCGTCGCCGATCCACACGTCCATCCCGTTGTCATCGAGGCGGTGCCACCACTTACCCCGGTCCTCGAGGCCGAGGCCTGACGGTCGCGCGGCGCTGTTCGTCAACACGCCCATCTTGCGGAACGACGTGCGCGGCCGTCCTCCCGATCCCGGCGCACCCGCAGGGCCGCCGGGCAGCGGCAGCTCCGCCACCTCGGGCGCCAGCTCGACCTCCGCGGTCAGCAGCGGCAGCCCGTCGATATCCGGCTGCCGATAGGCACGCAGTCGCGCGGGAAAACTGATGTCTCCCATTGAATTCTCCTTTAAGTTTCGGACTGCCTCAGAAGATGAGCAGGTCCAGGTCCGCGCCCACGTCCGTCGACAGGTCCTTGATCGCCGAGGCCACGCGGCCCAGCCGCTGCCACGCCTTCACCACCGAGTCCTCTTCGTCGGAACCGTCGCCGACGGTGATCTGCCAGGACGCCGGGGTCTCGCGGTCGTCCGTGAAGGTGAGTTCGGTGACGAAATCTGTGAAGACCTTCTCCCCCATGGCGAAGCCGATCTGGTCACCGACGCCGAAATCTCGGCCGATCAGATAGGGAGCGTTGTCCTGAATCGTCACCTTGTGACTGGTGTAGCCACGGGTCAGGTGCAGGCCCTGCCGCGCGGCGACGAAACCGTCGAGGGTGAAGGCCTTGTCACTGCCGGTGATGTACAGCTCGCGGAAGGCATACGGTCCCGCCTTGCGGACACGCTCCATATCCCGGTAGACCATCCACGCCAGGAATACATCGTCGAGCTGGCCGCGGTACAGCCAGTCCATGCCGATCAAGGACAACAGCGCCTTGATCGCCATCTCGATGCCGGCATTGACCCAGCCCGGCGATCGACCGCCCACGATGATGTCGGTCGCGGTGGGCTTGTGCAGCGCCACCTCGGAGGCGCCGATCCCGGAGTACTCACCTTCGAAGTACCACACCCACGGCAGATTTCGCATCGTGCCGAACTTGCCCGGTGTCCCGTAGACCGCTTCGTACTCCGTGGTCGAATCGAACTTCGGGTACCGCATGGGCGTGGTGCCGTCGTCGGCGAATTCCTCGAACCAGGAGATGATCCCGTCCAGCAACGTGCCGGTGGGCCCGGTGACTCCCGATTTGTCCACAGTCTCGAGGACGACGGTCGGTTTGTCGAGGTAGAACCACTCGGGCGCCGGCTGCTCGTCCTCGCCAGGTAGGAAGAACCGGGCCGTCAGCATGACGCCCGAATCCTCGAGCATCGGCTGGAACAGCTTGTCTGCCATGTCGAACCGCGCCGAAGCGGCGCTCCACCGGCTCGTGTCGGTACGGGGATCGACCGGGACGACAGCGATCGGGAAAGTCGTATTACCCTGCAGCCGCATCAGGTTCATCGTGAGATAGGTCGTCACCAACGTCCGCACCGGACCGAACAGGATGTGGTGGCGCGGGAACTGGGCCAAGACCGGTGCGAACGGGCTCGCCCAGCAGCAGATGGTGGAGATGTGGTTCCAGGCATGAATCGCCTCGATGTCCACCGTCTCGACCCCGTTGTCGTCCCGGACGATCGAGGCCTTGGTGATGTAGCCGTCCCACCGGAAACCCCTGGTGTTCACAGTGATCGGCAGGGTCGCGTCGGCATGGCTGCCGAACAGGTGGTCGAAGTGCACCATGTCCCGCGGACAGATCATCTTCAACCCGCCGGCCGAGTTCCGCGGAAAGCTCACCTGCAACGACAGGTAGCTCCGCTCCTCCCCCACCTCCTGCATGTCCTTGTCCCAGTACCGGACCAGAACCTCTTGATCCCGAGCATCTTCCTGCTCGACCCGGAACATCTCATCCATCCGCCGCGATTCCGCATGCGGGTCCCAAACACCCATCCTCCACCACCTTTCCTTGTTTTGGGCATAAAAAAACCTCAACTCATTCGAGTTGAGGTTTGAAGCCAAAGCTCTGCCAGATACCGAACAGCACCTTCAGCCACCAGGCCGAAAGCAGCTCGCGAGGATCAGTCCTACTCACTCTCCGAAAGCTCGGCATACTTCTCCGGACTGACCAGCACACCACCCGTGATCATGCAATCACTCGAAATTGTCAGGTGTGCGTCGATCAGGCACAGGCGCTCTCCGTGCCAGGCAGCGGAATTTCCGCCACTTTTCACCGATAATCATCCACAATCCAAAGCAACTATCATTCTGCGCGGATCAAGACCTGCACGGAGTAAGGAGCAGGCCAAGCGAGGCCTTCAGATAGCCGAGAAGACCCCACCAGTTGAGCCCGATATGTGCGCTATCTATCGTACCTACGGATAGAGTCCCAATCTCCGAAATCCGGGATAGGCTCGAAGTTCGCACTCAAGTCGACGTCAAAGAACTCCGTTACCTTGTCAAGTCCTCCGCCCTGCGGGGAAACAACCTCCGTCATGGATCCATCGCTGGTATAGAGATAGCTTACGATAGCGTCGGAGTACGCAGGGTCGACATACCCAGAAGTCGAATACTCGAACATCACAACGTCACCGAGAAACAGGACATTTTGCTTTGACATATAGAATGTGTATTTCGACGACACTCGACCGAACTCATCCAAGAAATTAGCACTCAGGTTGCCCTGCCCCCAATTTACCTGCAAAACCTGCGCAAGACCAGGGGTATCAACGAACCCGACACTGTACGGCTGACCTCGACCATTTCGCGAGTAGGCTTGATCTCTTGATACTTCGTCAATCGGGAGCCCCGATCCGAAGTTCCAAGATTTTCCATAGCGCACTTCCCCGGACACGTCAACCACCTTTCGAACTGCGTTCACAGCACATTTCCGCTTTCGTCACGGAGTATAATTCCCAACCTTCCAGCCTCCGCCTTTACGTTTGCCGGCACCGCCTTATTCTGGATCGGGACTTCCAGGATCATAGTACCCGACATCGGCCTACCGATGGCATAGGACGGAAGCTGACTCCGATTAGAGGGGGTGTCGGCGATTATTGTTCCCGGCGGGTATTTTCGAGCCAATTCGCGTAGATAGTTTTGCACAGTACGAAACTTGATATCCGCTAGTTGAGTATACTTCCTCGAGACAATCTCTCTACCTGGAAGATACGAATCCACTCTGACATATTTCCCGCTCTTCCTCTTTGGTCCGACGTGTACTTCATTAGCGCCGCCGCGTGCTGCATAATACGGCTCCCTCATCCGATTGAATGCGTTTCCTACCTCCATCTGTCTGAGCACAAAAGGAGGCGGCGATTTCCTCGGAGAGCCATTTCCGCTACTTGATCCGGGACGTCGCACAGCCGCGAAGACGGCGGGTAGGAGGGCCGATTCCGATGTGTGCGGTCGCAGACTGTTCGGGACTCCCACCGTCGCTACTCTCGGCCCAAAAGCCGTGCGTATTTCTGCGATCGACTCGTTGATTACTTTGAAGGATTCGACCGGTTGGTTACCCCAGTCGCGCGCTCGTTCCATCTGTATGCGTCCGTATCCGGCCGCCCTGGAAGCGAATCCGCCTGCAACAACCAGTGCCGATCGCGATCGAGTAGTCAAATAGCTGTTTGCACGGCGCCCTATACCTGACGCCACCTCCGACAGACTGGTTCCGCCGAGCCGAGGTCGTGGCCTAATACCAGCGCTTCTGAAAAGTGCCAGACCAGCCGCCGTGGCAGATCCGAATTCGAAAGTAGTTGCTAAGGTGTCGTTTTTCCACTTCTCGAGCGGAATTCCGGTGAGGTCCTTGACCAATTCGTCTTCGCGGTCGGGCGGTTGGTAGGTTGTGGATCCGCGGACGAAGTCCGAGCCGCGTAGCGCGTCGTAACCCGTCATTACCGCGTATTTGGGGAGCGCGAGGTAGAACATGGCAGCGCCCTTGGCCAGGCCGACCACTGCCGTTCCCGCGTTCGCGAACCTATTCGGGGATCCGTAGGTGACGTGGAATGTTCCGTACTGGTCGACACGGATCGACGACATACCTCGGACGCCGTCCTGCATCATGTGAAATGGAGCTCCAACGGTATCGGAGACAACAGACGCAAGGCCGATTAGTCCGCGCTTCGTTCCCTCCCACGCACGTACATCCCAAGGCTGCACAGGAGCGGGAATTTCGTTCTTCCAGACCTCTTTCCCATTTGCATCGAAATGAACAGTGGCCCTGCCCGATTTCACTGTTTGTGAACCATCGGGAAAGATCGTGTCCAGACGCGGCCGGCCGTCTTTGTCGAGCGAAAAATCGGTAATCACACCGAGGTGGTTCATCCGGTATGTATGACCGTTCTGAACCCGGAACCACGCCTGGTTTCCGTCTTTGTCGGGCTCCCCTTCCCAACGGTTATCGAGTTCATCGATCATCCACCCGGAACGATTCGCGAACATCTGACCGGTGAATTTGGACTGGAGTTCACCACCGGGACCGAGCTTGGTGGACGACATAGTGGCATTGCCGAAATTGTCTACGTGGATGTTGTCGTAAAGGCCCTGCGAGTTCCGGACTCCGATATCGACACCGACTACGCGGCCGGCCGAGTCGAGCGACAGCGTTCGCGACTGCGACGCATCGGGTGAGGTCTCGAAGGCGTGGGTAGGGATACCCGAGGTGGATGTACCGGGTGCGAAGTGCTGGCCGTAGCCCAGGCCGTTCGGCCCGCCCGACTCGAAGTAGGACGACCCGCCGCCGACGTCGTCCTGCCACCGGATGTAGTTCGCCGTGCCTTCGATCGAAACGATCCGCGCCGTCGACAGCACGTTTCCGGCAGCGTCCTTGACCACCGCGTCTACTGTGTTCTTGCCGTTGCCCTCTGGGATCGTGTACTCGACGACTTGCCCGTTTGGGCGCACTTCCGTCCAGGTCTTGCCCACCTCCCGGCCGTCGGTCGACGGCATCGGGAGCGCGTCCTGGTTCGGGCCTTTCGCATCGAGCAGCGGATCATGTTCCTCGACGGGGACCGTGGTGGCGGGCGAACCCTGCGGTTGGGTCGCAATCGGAGGTGGCGTCTGGTTACCTGGAACTTCAGCAGGAGGCTGTTCGACCGCGGGCGCCGACGGCTTTTGCTGTTCGCGCTCCTGCGCCTGCCGCCGCTTTTCCTGTTCGGCGGCCAACTTGGACTGGTGATCGTTGGCACCCCCGGGCTGCGGCTGGCTCGGCAACGGTCCGTCGATGAAGTCGACCTTCATAGGCCCCGGGCCATTGATCGGCTGAGCGGATTGAACATCGTCGTTCGCGCGCCCGGTCATATTGCGCACGCCGAGAAGACGTTCGTATGCCCGAGCCGCTGACGAAGCGGTCATACCGTTGACGTCGTGTATGCGAGGTGCCGGCGGGCTGCTTGCTCCGGAGTCAGCGCCCGACGGCGTCAGCGAGTTCGTCCATCGCCGATACCCAGAAGGGTCATACGCAGCCTGACCCCTTGGTACCGCCATCGCGATACCTCCTTCGAGTATGAGAGAGCCCAACCCCTGCAAAGGGATTGGGCTCTCTCGCGCTAGCTGTTCAGTTGGCGGAACCGGTCAGAACGGCCGGGACGACCTCGGTGTCACGGCCCCGACGATGCTGGACTCGGTCGTACCTTCGTCCACGCGCACCACGATGTCGGTGCTCGCCCAGGGGTCGAGCGATGCCAACCAGCGACGGCCTGCGAGCTGACCCCACACATTCACCACCACGGAACTGCCCTTGGTGTAGATCCGAGCCGTCCGATGACGTGGATGCGTATCGATGCGCAGCGTCTGGCCCGCAGTCAGGCGCGGGGTCTGCACCATGCGCGGCTGGCCGGTATCGCTGGGCATCGGGTCGAGGATCGACCAGCGTCCTGGACCGTTCATGGTGTAGCGCGGCCACGCTGGCTGGTCGGCCGCATTGCGCAGCCGCAGGACGCCTTCGCTGGCGCCGGCCGCGTTGGTCCAGACCTGCGTTTCGTCGAAGTGACGCGCGAGCGGATCCATGGCGGTCGCCGAAATCTTGTACATAGCGAATCCGTTGCGGGCCGGATCGATGTCGCCCGCTGGTTCGGGTGCGCCGTCGAGTTGAAACTGCTGAAACCGCCAGCCCTGATGCCGGGTGAAGTAGCCGACAGTGACCGGCTTGTCGGTGGACCATCCACGGAACCACGCGTCGTGCACGGCGAGGAACTCACGGACCGGGTTGGATTCGCGCGCGCCGGTCGCGGTGGAGATGATGGCGAGGAAGTCCCATTCCTTCTTCCAGCGGACAGACCGCGCGAAGGTGGCACCGTCCTGCCTGGCGCCCTCGGTTGTCAGTAGCTGGACCGGCGCGAACATGAAACCTGTTTGGGCCGAGAGTCTTACGCCCTCACGACCTGCGTTGGGGCCTGCCAGGTGCCAGACCCGGCCGTTGATGTCCCAGACCACGATCTTGGTGTCCTGGGTAGTGAGCAGTTGGTGGGTCATCGCCCGAGCCCTCCTCCGCGTTGCTGAGCAAACGATTGACGGCGCTGGACACGGGCGATCGACATCGCGACGCTCTTGGGATCCATACCGTTGAAGTTGAAGATGTCGCCGCGGGCGGTGTGCCCGCCGACTCCTTCGGCCAGGTCGGTCAGGCCGAAGCCGGTGCCGACGAGTTCCTTGGCCGTGCTCGCCACCCATTCGATGGGCTTGGCCACCAGGTCGACTGCCTTGCCCGCCCCGATCGAACCGACCAGCGAGCCGATCACGCCGCCGACGGCCGCACCCGCGGGGCCGGCGATCGCGGTGCCGATCCCCGCGCCGATGAAGTTGCCCAGCTGACCAGCAGCGGTTTCCGCGACGCCCTTCGCGGCGCCGGTGATGCCCTTGACCAACCCGCCGGAGGAAGTGCCGGAGAGGAATCCCTGGATACCCGCGGTCAGGTTGTCGGCTTCGCTCATCTGGAATTGCTTCTGCTGCTCACCAGGAACGAAATACGAGCCCTCGGGATCGATACCGAGCTGAGCCAGCAGCGGACTGTCGACGCCGAGCGCGGAGGTGATCTGCGGGATGTTCAGCGCACCCGCCAGCGCGCCGAGGTCGGCACCGAAGTCGCTGACAGCCGGGTTGCCGCTGAGGCCGAAAGATTCGGCCAGCTTGTTCGCCATCGAGCTGCCGACGACGGCACCTCGGTCGATACTGTCGGCACCGCTGTAGGTGGTCCAGTATTTCTCGTCGACGAGCGACTTGCCGCTGAGAGCCGGTGTGCGCGGGGTGGTCGCGGGACCGGTCTCGGTCGCGGTCGCACCCCCGCCCGGATACCAGACCCAGGTGCCGCCGCCAGTGCCTTCGTTGCCACCGCCGACGACAATGCTGCTGCCGCCACCCCCGGTAGTGGTGACGCCACCGCCGGTTGTGGTTCCTCCACCCACGCCGTCCCATGACGTGGCTCCGGCGGGTGCGGCGCCTCCGGGTGCGACGGCTCCGCCTGCGCCACCATCGGTGAACGTCGGTGCGCCCGTCGGCCCGATTTCGGTCTTCAGCGACATGGCGGCCGTGAAGCCGCCACCGAAGCGTGAGCCCAGCGCCTCGCCGAGTGACTCGCCGATCACCGGCGCCATCGGTCCTGCGGGACCGAGCGCGGGTGCGATGGCGTTCCCCAACGCCAAACCGACGCGGCCACCCGCCTCGGTGGCCGAGGACATGATCCCTGCGGTCAGAGCATCTGACAGTGCTACCAGCGGTGCGGCGGACCCGTCGGCGGAAGTGGTGGACGGATCGGCGAACGCCGGCGCCACATTCATCACGCCCTGCGGTTCTACCTGCAGCCGCGCAGACATCGCGGGGCCGCTCTGGGCGAATACCGAGCCTTGCTGTCCGAGATCGACTTTCACCGGATCGTTCGTCCGGCGGCTGTAGGCCCCACCAGTACCGAAGATCGGAGCTAGAACCCCACCGAGCGCCGCGCCGGCGGCGCCCGCGGCATCCAGCGCGGCGCCCGCGACGCCGCCGATAACATCGGCAGCCAGGCCGGTGCCGAGCAGCGACCGCCAACGCTCCGGATCACCCGCCGCGGAGTCGCCGACCAGTCCGCCCGTGGCGAATCCCGGCAGCATGCCGGCCAGATAGCCCGGCGACGGTACCCAGCCCGCGTTGATCGCTTCCAACAGCGGCAACGCGTTGGCTGTCGCGGCAGCATTGACGACGAACTCGCCTTTGGACAACCGCGCCAGAATCGAGTCGCTGGTCCCGGTGCCGGGGCCGTGAACGGTTCCGCCTTGCGCGTAGGCCGCCACGTCGGAATCCACCACGGCGTGTTCGGCAGCGGGCTTCGCTGGGTTGAGCAGAGTTGTTCTCGAGGAGAACTTGACCAGCCGCGTCTTGCTGTCGGCGGCGTCGCCGTCGGGACGAAGCAGATCCATGGCTTGCCCGGCCACGCGTTCGGCGATCGCGCCTGGCTGTGTGCCGAGCACACTGTCGAGCAGGCCGAAGACGCCGGACCCGATCAGCGTGTTGGGCGGGATACGACCATCCTCGCCGAGCGTGATCGGGTCCTCGTCCGGGAGGGTAATGGTCCCGGCGCCGGAGCCGCCCTCCCAGATTGCTCCACTGGGCAACCTGACCCGCTTTCCCGGAGTCGGCTGGCCGCTCGTGGTCATCGCGAGAACGTCCGGCAAGGTCATCGCCGTTGGGCGTTTCTTCTTCACAATTGGTATCCACTTTCTGCGTTCGACCGCTCCGGGACCGCAGCCACCTAGCCGGACCAACCGAGGAAGTCGTTCATCTGATCGAGTTCCGTTGCAGTCCCGACCTTTTCGCGATCGGATCGCAGTCCCGGACGAGCGATCGGCTCGGGTCGGTTACGCCCGCGCCGACCATCATCGGTGCGCGCCCACATCAACCATCGGAGGCTGTCGGCGACTTCGGCCAAGAGGTGCTCTGCGACCTGCCAGCGGCTGGCTTCCGGGTACATGGCCCGATGCAGCGCCGAATCCGTCGGCAGGTGCTTCACGATCACTCGGAGCTCGGCCCAGCCGAGCTCCGCGGTGCCGAGCATCCGCCTGCGCAGACCCAGAGCGATCAGATCGAATTCGATTGCCTCGCCATGCTCTTCGAGGAGAGCATCGAGGCCTAGGATTCCCCCAGGCTCAGCCCCGAGTGCGCGCGCCATGCCTCGAGGAACTCGTGGTAGGCGTCGGGCTCCATCTCGTCGAGCGCGTCGAGCGCGTCGGCAGTGAGGCTCAGTTCGAGCAGGGTGTACATCGCATCGACATCGCCGAGCCGCCGGATCCGACGCACCAGGCCGGGCTTGAGGTAGGACAGCGACGGCAGCACGATGTCGGTGCCGTCGACCGTATAGGTGAAGTCGTCTTTCACTGGTGCGGGCTGAGCGTACTTGCCTGCGGTCGCGGGAGAAGTCATGGGTAGCAGACCCTTTCGTTGTTGAGATGCGATACGTGCGAAATAGGGGCCCAGCGGCGGCGGGCGGGCCTGCGCATAGGTGTATTGACCCGCCGCCGTTGGGGGTCTAGAGGGGATCAGGCAGTCTTGATGCCGTCGTCCAGGTAGCGGTAGGCCTTGACGCCGGAGTCGTCCTTGAAGGCCTCGACATTGATGGTGAAACCGGCCAGTTCGTTCGACACGAACTTCTTCTCGGTGATCGAGGAGATCTTGGCGTTCGGCAGCACGATGCGCAGCTTCTTGTCCTCGGTCTTCATGTCGAAGATCCACGAGCGACGCGGCAGCACCATGCCGGTTTCCTTGACGTTGATCAGCTTGCCGGAGGTGGTGGTGGCCGCGGTGGCGGTCACGTTGTTCTCACCGAAGATCTCGCTGAGCACGTCCTGGTCCCACACCGCGTACAGGGTGAGGCCGAAGCGAACCGAGTGCTCGGTCTGCAGCTGGGCGATGATATCGGCGTTCCAGTCCTTGACGGTCTCCACCTTGCGCTCGCCGAGCGACTCGATGCCGTCCTCGGAAACGTAGCCCAGCGCCTTGAAGGCGGGAGCGATGGTGCCGGCCGCGGTGGTCGGCAGGGTGGTGTTGAGCGGCGCCACCAGGACACCGCCGGAAACGGCCAGGTTCGGGGTACCGGCGCCGATGTAGTTGCTGGAAGGCAGAGCCATTGTGTTTACTCCCTTGGGATTGTTGCGCAGGCCCTCGGGATTGGTACTTCAGTTGTTCGACTCCGTAGGGAGTCAGGCGAGGACGGTGCCTCGCACAATCAGGTCGGCGACCAGTGTGTACCGCGGTGCGGCGGTCGCCGGATCGGTGTCGTTCTCCATGCCGGCGTCTTCGACCTGGTCGCACCAGACGGTGCCCAGATAGCCGGGGGCGGCTGCACTCAGGATCGAACGCACAAGGGCGGCAAGGGTTGCTGCTCCGCCTGCGTCGTCGGTGCATTCGAGAACGACGCGAGGACGATCCAGGATCAGGTGGGCGCTTCGGCGGCCCTCCCGATCCTCGACGTCGACTCGGGCTTTTCGGTCGTTTCTGGTGATTCGAACCATGCGGCTGGGCCGAGGATCTGGGACCCGGCTGACCACAGCAGCCGTATCTGACACTGCAGTAAGCTCCAGAGCGAGATAATCAACCAGAGTTAGTTCTATATCAGGAAGCAGTATTCTTTCATTCACGTCGAATCCTTACCATAATACATTGATACGATTGGGGCCGATCAATCTGGCCACCACACGACAATAATCGACCAGGCCCGCAGCCAGCAATGGTGATACAGGTTCGCAATTAACGCATATCCGAAATAAGCTACGGAAAACACCTAGCGATTTGGTTGGCGCTACGACGTCTTGCGAAATAGTTCCCCAGCGGCACTGGCTGCGCGAAACCTACGACCAGATTAGCGCACTCCTCGTAATAGCCGATGACCATGTCAATGCAGACCAGTTACGTGAAGCCATTCGGCCTGAAACTCTTCGGGAAGGATCTCGACGCACCGGGGTGCGGATTCGGCAGACCGCGATTCATATACAACTGGTTCTTCCGAAAGTTGCACGTATGCACCATCTGAAGCGAGGGAAGCCCAGTCTGCGCTACCGTTCGGAAAGTAGCATACTTTTCGGACCTCATAGCAGTCGCCATCGACCTCCAAGAAGGACTCCAACACGTCTCTCTCTGAGACGTATTCGTGACTGATCTTCAAATAGATGTAACCGTCTTCTTCCGGAAGATATCCTCGCGCAGAAGCTTCTGCTTCCTCGCGTGGCATCTTTGGAAGGTAGCCGCTACTGGGCCCCTGGATGCGCGACAAATCCCGTGTTTCGTTACGCGAGTCCGGTTCTCGGTCAGGTGACCAGGATTCGTCCAGCTCCTCCAGCATCCATTGCGGAACGCGTGCCCGCGGATACCGGCGAAGCTCAATGCCAAGATGGGACGTGATCGACTCAACGACCTGCGGCATTTCGTCATACTCAAATGTGGTTGAAACATCACCATTCAAAACAGATATCTGCATCGACAGCCACGTTCCGGAACCCACGGCATACATCTCCCGTTTGAGTTCTGCAACTGCCCCACGGATGGCTTCAGGTAGTTTGCTATCGGAACGCCATTCGCCGTCGGCTTGGTAGGATATCTTATGAAAGGCCAGATCGCCTAGCAACGTAAATACTCCGACAACCTCAGCGCGAGTTGCCTCTATATTTTCGACCAGACCTTCGGAGATGATCCGTATGAGTTCCTGCTGCTTCGCAACGTCCATGCTACTGCACCGTCACTATCTGTTGATAATGGAGTTGATATCGCTCCAGGCCGGTGAGCCAACGAGACGATATCTCGTATGATAGATCCACGGCACTCGTTCGTCACCTCGCGGCCGCCACCCAAGGCGTGGCATGCCCGTCGGTGGCGCGCCGTACTCGATATATACAGAGACCTCGGCCTGGGTTCCGGGCGGGCTAGAAGCCAGCAATTGCGAGATTTCCTCCTCTAATCGGTAGTACGCACCTGGAGATTGGTTGACAGATTTTCGCTGTGGCGTGTAGAAAGCATGCTCAAACGGGGAACCCCACTGCACCCGAAACGTGTGCCCAGCTTCGAGAAAACTTCCTGATACCTCGCCTCGCCGTTGGTTGAACGATGACTGATAATCCTGATTTCTCGTCCTGATTTCCGCCGGGACAATTCTAACTGCGGGATTATATCCCTCCACGACCCTACCGTACGCATCAGCCCGAAGCCAAAAGTCACCGTTGACTCGGTATACAACATTGGGCAAAAGGTCACGAAGTATCGGGTTCGCACGGACATCGCCGGAAGTCGTTCCAGAAGCATTCCTCGATCCCCAGGTTTCAATGTACGTGGGGGAACCGCTGGCATCAGTGATCACAACAGTATTATTCCCCCCTTCGGTGTATTCATAGCGCGTATGTGGTTCCAGTTGAAATGGTCGATATTGTCCGTTGCGACCGTAAGGGTTCCTCAACTGGCGGCGCTGGGCATTTGACAAGGTTGCGGTCCCGCCGGCATGGCTCGGCAACGAGTAGCTGGCCAGTTCCCGATGAACGTCCGAATAGTGCGCACTGGCAGTTCGATCAGCACTGGGGGTGGTCGGTGCCGTAGTCTGGAGCCGAGCCGGCAGCACGCCCGGCATGGGAGTAGGCTCGCTAATGGTTTCAGTTCTAGCTGTTACAGCGGTTGTGACTTCAGCGAATTCGCTGACCGAGGCTGTTCGAGCGTCCCGACCTATACCAGCATGCGAGGGAATGCCCGGACCATTTCTATTCGGTTGATCGACGGAATTTCTGGCTCCAGCGTTGACAACTTCGGCCGGCAGCAGAGGCGCGGCATTCGTACGCCGGCTCGTAGGCGCGGCCGGAACCGACGCATTGGGTCCGGACCCAAATGAACGAGGAATACCGCTGCCCGCCGATGGTCTCCCGGTATCTGAAGCGAAGTTCGAGGGACCCACCGTACGGGCCGCCCCTGGGAAACTGCTGCCGTTAGTTGCAGCGAGGGCTGGGGCACCAAGCGACAGGCCGCTTCTTCCGAACGCAGTAGTTGCATTGTTGATCGCGGTGCTCACCGCGGCCGGAGGCGGTAGCTTTCCTGCGGCGTTGTTTAGCACCTTGGGGCCGAATAGCAGCATCGTGCCGAATAGCGCACGGCCGATGGTTTCGCCTGGTTCCTTATCGAATTGGGTCCAGTCGGCCCCGATGGCGAATATCGACAGCTCGTTCCCTGTCCCGAGCACGTCGTTGCCTAAACGACTCCAACTGCCGCGCCCGATGGCGATTTCTCCAACATCGATGGCCGTAATCGCCAAGCCGATGCCGATTCCGACTCCGCTTGTCGCTAGCCCCAGCCACGCCTCTTTCAGGCTGCCATTCTGGCCCAGGAGGCCCGCAATCCCCGTTTTGGTGTCGTCATAAGCTAAACCGAATCCCGTTCTGATGTTATCGGCGAATCCAGTGAACTTCTGCCAGTTGCTCTTGATTTCGGGCTGCTTGGGACTCTGCTCCGGGGCGGGCCGCACGGTTGCCGGTTGCGACGATACGATCCTTCCGAGCTCGTCTACTACCAGCCGTGAGCCATCATCGCCAACTATCGATTTCGTACCGTCCGCATGCTGTGACAGCAAATACCCTGAAACACCTGGAGTCGACGAGTGAAAACGCTCTGTTCGAGTGTTTGCGGCCGGGTCCCAAACTGTAAAGTGCTGGCCCTGCGACGTCGTCTCAATATTGGTAAAAAGGCTCGTGCCGTCGGGCTTGGGGGCGATCTCCCATCGACGGCCATATGCCGGAGATGGGGTATACCAGCCGTAACCGCGACTATCTACGTTGCCGATCTGGTTTGTAATGAGTGGACCATGTTCAGATTCGTTGGTGCGCCATATAGAAACGTTGCCATGGTGATCGACATATTTGTTTCCATAGAGGCCGGGTCCGCTACCAGGTATTTCGACCGACTGGAGGCTCCCTACAGCTACCCCATTCTCTACAAGCGGAAATGTCGTCGCTAGGTCTGGAAGGGTTCCGAAGACACTGTCGGGGTTGCCCGCGGTAGAAGTACCGGCATTATATACTTGCGTATACTGATTCGATGCTGAACTTGCCTGTTCCGCATAGAGGGAAGCGCTGCCGACGACATCAACCCATTGCTGCGCGCCTCCGTTCTCGCCGTACGCCACTCGGGATGTCCCGACAAGGACGCCGTCGCGGCTTACTTCATGGTCGACGCTCTTGTTCCCATTGCCTACCGGGATCGTGTATGTGTGAGTGAAGCCGTCGCGTACTTCGGTCCAGCGATCGCCTTCCTTCTTCCCGGAAATATCGGGACGGTCGAAGAGCGGCTTGGTGTTTTTCGGATCAGACGGCTGTGCGGTAATCGGCGAGGATTCCGCAGGGACCTCGCCGGGTTGGGCGCCGGTCCGAGGTGGAGGAGTCGTCGACTGTTGCGGCTGCGTGACCGCGGGAGGCGGAGTGGTTTGGGCTGGAACCTCCGGCTGTGGTTTCGGCGGTGGCATGCCACCGGCGTAGTTGTGCCCGCCGTAGTCGATTTTGGGCTCGTCGGCGATCGGATCCGCGACCTGCACCGGAGCACCGGGTGTACCAGCGAATGGGCCCTGATCGTTGACGAAACGCGTCGCCGGCCTTGCGATGTCGACCGCTTGGTTGTTCAGGTCCCGTTGCGCGAGGACCCGGTTATACGCTCGCGCGGCCGCGGCGGGGGTCAGGCCCTCGACATTGATCACCCGGGGTTGATCAGACCGGGCGCTTGTTGATTTGGCTCCGATCGGTGTCAGTGATGCACGCCAAGCCGCACCAGCATTCACCCAATCGGCGGCGACGCTCACCGCGAAGCCGCCGACGCATCGTCGATTCGCCGACGTAGCTCGGCCACCATCGCCGCGTACGCCTCCGACTTGGTCTTCCCCTCGACCGCGATGCCCCGGGGATGCGTGGCATGCCAAGCGCTTCCCTCGATCTGCTTCACCGAGATCTGGTCGAAGTCGTAGAACTCCTCGACGTCAGGAGTCGGCCAGTTGCCTTCGGCATCGGGCGTGATGTGGGTGCCGGTGTCGAAGGCGCCGGGGACGCCGGCGGGGGTGGGGACCCACCTGATCTCCTCGAGTTCGGGATGGACGCGCACGCCGCGCTTGACCAGGTATTCGGCGACACGGGTGGCTTGTTTGATCGAGGTGACCGTGGGTTCGGCAAGTTTGCGGCCGACCGCGCTCTTCCATTCCGGGAGGTGGATGACCGAGAGTTCTTCAGCCAGCAGGCGGACCTGCGGGTCGAGCTCATCGGTGTGGTCCGGCTCGGCGAGCTTGCCGGACAGGGTTTGCTGCAGCAGCGCCAAGAACTCGGGAGTGACCAGTTGACCGGATTCGGTTTGTACGTATTCGGTGGACGACGTAGCAGTGGTGCTGAAGTCGACCGAGCCGATGATTTCCTTGCCGGACATAGGATGTGCCTCCCGAGCTTGGGCATGAGAAAAGCCCGGGCCGACGGGCCGGGCTTGGGGGTGGGATGGTGTTCAGTTAGAGGCCGAGGAGCGGCAGGACTACCGGGGCGAGCAGCAGTGCGAGCTCGAGCAGTTCGAGTACGACAGGAAGCATGGAAATCACCTCCTCCCATCGACGTGATGGTCTGGCGCGTCAGGCGGGAGGTGTCTCGAGGGCTTTCAGGCGCTCGAGAACGTCGGCCAGGGCATCGACGACGGTCATGCCGTCGAGCTGTTCCCAGCCGCCGAACATGCCCACATCACGCTGCTGGCTACCGCACAGCTGTTCGCGGATGTCCTTCACATCGCTGCCGATCGGGCCGCAGAAAGCGGTGATGAAGTCTTGGATCTGGGCTACTTCGGCTGCGCTCATCGGAGCGTCCTCTCCGTCGATGAAAGCCTGTACGTCACGGCGGAATTCGTCCATGTCGATACCGGCGGGGTCGATTTTTCCTTCGTGCGAGTACTCGCGGTGGGCCACGCAGTCCTCGGCGGAGCGGCCGATGCGGGCCAGAATGGCCGCGCAGCCGCGTTTGTAGGCGTCGAGTTGTGCTGGGGTCCAGTCGGTTCCGTCGCCTCGGGAGACGGCTTCGATGCCGATCACGTGGTAGTTGGCGTTGTCGGTGGGCCAGCCGGGCCAGGAGCCGCGGCCCGCGTGCCAGCAGACACCCGCAGCGATCACGCGGTAGGTGCCGTCGCGTTCGAGGACGAGCTGGGCGAGCGGGCCGGGGAGGTCGGCGCGTCCGTCCTGGACGATGCGCCAGTCGTTCTTGCCGCCGCCGGCGGTGTGGTGGCAGAGGACTCCTCGGAGGTCACGGAAATCGCCGTGGCCGCGGTCGCGCCAGCCCTCGTGTTCGATGACGTCCAGCCCGGCGTCGCGCAGCACATCGGCGAGCCAGACCGGGTCTCCTGTCCAGGTCATGGACTTTCTCCTTGTCAGGGTGAAGGTTTGTGGTCCCGCCCTCGGCGATGAGGGGGAAGTGCCGAGGGCGGGACGTGCGCACCTGATGCAGCGACGGCATCTCGACCGCAGACCACCTACGGGAGACGGGCGTATCAGGGGCGCGGCATGCGGCGGGCTCGAATCCCGCACCGTATCGAGTGTTCTCCGGGGGCGTGCCGCATGCGGTTTCAGGACCGGAGCCTGGTGGCTCCGTCAGATTTCCTCTTGGAGGGTGGCCGGGATCTTGTACTGGGCCACCGGTGGTTCCTGACCGGGGACGTGCAGGCGCAGGAAACCGAGCAGTTCGTCGATGTGCCGCTGCAGTGCGCGGATCAGGCGGATCGCGTCACGGAATCGCAGCTTGTCGTCAGCGGCCTGCTCCTCGAGCGCCACCACGCGTTCACGCAGTTTGGCGACTTCTCGGGCCTGCCAGGCGGTCACGGCGCCGATCACCGTGGCTACGGCGACTCCTGTCGCCTGGACGAACTCAGGGCTCAACCACGACGCCATGTGCTTCACCCGCCGATCCGGTCACCGGCGTCACCGCGGGCCTGATGATCGCTCCGGCGATCACCGGCGTGGCCAAACCGTAGAGAGTGAGCAGGGTTTCCACCCACGCTATGTCGACTTCACGGCCGATGAGGTACGCGACCACACCGGTCACCGCGACGAGTATCGACCGGATCAGCGCGGGCTCCGGCACCTTGCTGATACGCATGATGTGTTCCTTTCCAGAAGGTTCGAGCGCGAGGGCGGTGATCAGATGCGGCCCTCGGCGACATCGCGGTTCAGCGCCTGGGCCAAAGCGCGGGCGTGTCCGTGGCGCACGTAGTCGGTGGTGTGCCTGCCGTCGAACAGATATCCGCGGGCATAGGCGACAGCACCTGACCACTGGCGCCAGTTCGCCGGTGACCACCAGCGCTGCAACTGGTTTCGGGTCGCGGTGTCGAGCATCCGTTGCGCCCAGCGGACCGCCGCGTGCGGACTCGCGAAGCTGAAGAACGCACTCAGGTCCGCGATGGTCCGCAACGGATTGCCGGCGGGGAGCGCCGTGATGGGATCGCCGGGAGCCGCTGCCCAATACGCCGGAACACCTTCGATCGGCCGTTCGCCCACCACGCCGTAGCCGCCGGGGTCGACCTCGCCGAGGTACTGACCGGCGGGTCGCCGTGGATCCGCGATCAGGGCGCACGCGATCACCTCGCGGCCGGGATGTTCACCGCGTCCGATCTCCGCTGCCACGTCGCCGGCGACCGCCGCACCCTGCGAGTAGCCCGCGAGAACTACTGGATTGGGCGTTCTGTCGATCGCGGCGAGCAGTGCCCGTTTGCCTTCGGCGACACTTTCGGCGTAGCTCACATCGGTGCCGTAGTCGGCGGGATAGGCGACCATCCGCGGGGTGAACATCGATCGGTTCAGCGCATCGATGAACGCGCCCGTGACGCCGTCACCACCGGGATTCCAGGTGCCGCCGACCACGAGGACATCGATGGTGCGGGCGTCCTTACTCGGCCGACCTTTCGGAGACCACAGGGACATGTTGATACCTCTCTGGAAGGGGAGGTCCCGCTCCGGACGACTCACGTGTCCGGAGCGGGACCGATTCGCCCCTGCGCTGCGACAACGCCTGCGACCACAGATCCACTGCGGGAGACGGGCGCGTCAGGGGCGGGCATGCGGCGGGCTCTGAACCCGCTGGATCACGCTTGTTGTCCGGGGGCCTGCCGCATGAGCTGGTAGGTCGGCGCTGAGGCGCCGATGACAAAGCCCCCGATCCGAGGACGGAATCGAGGGCGTGGTGTGGTGGCCGAACCGGCTATCGGTGATGTCGGCCAGGAGCCAGCTGGCGCAACATCTCCCCGGAGCTGGCAGCCGGCCACAGACAGCGGTAGGGGTACGGCGTCGTCATGCCGGGAAGCCACCCGAGGCGGTTGAGCAGGTGTACCGGAATCACAGCGAATTCGTCGTTCGCCAGATGTTGCAGACGCCAGCCGAGGAGGAACTCGGTGACGCCGAGGATGGCCGCGACATCGGCCAGGTTGTTGGCGATCTCCAGTGCGTCGCGCAGGCTGCTCACTGGGATCAGCCGATGCGCTACGACATCGTGGACCTGCATCTCGATACGGCCGCGCCAGCGCTCGCCGTCCAGCGCCGCGGCCAGCTCCGGCGACTCGGCCATCTCGATGTGGGCGACCGAATGCGCGATGACTTCGTTCCGCACATGACCGGACAGGTCAGCTTGGATCAACACAGCGCGATCGGCGACCGACCAGTAGGACACGAAGTCGTACACCACGGCCGAATCCACCCGGATTCCTTGGCTGAAAGCCACTTCCTGGGCATTGAACCCGTTGCGCTGCACCGCGATATCTTGTCGGTCGTACCGTGCGGACTCCGACTCACCTTCAACACCCATGGGACACACAACTCTCACGTCTCGGCACCGATCTCGACCCAGCCGCACCGTCACCACCTGGACAGCGCGGGAATCAGGTCACCGAGCTGAGTGACGGCCCGCCGTCCGCGCCGGTCGTAACGACCGCCAACGCTCGACGGCACCGGCGACGACTTGCAGGTCCTCTACGCAGATTTCGGAGAGGTCGATGTGCCCGGACCGGTTCCACCGCGACGCGATCGATTCGTCCCCACGCCGTACCGTTCCACCACTGTCGTGGACAGACCGTTCTTCTGTGGGCTTGCCCGAGTCGTCGGGCGTGAACGCATCGTATGCACCTGACACAAGAAGACCTCACCCAGCAGCCGAAATACAGGAGGCTCTCGGTTGAGAGCACGCGTCCCATTCTAACGTCGACGAAGACGTGGACCTCGATCAGGATCTGAGGGGGAGGCGTTCGAGAAGGGCGAGTTCTGTTGGCCCAAACTACTTTTGGGCATGCGAATTCCCGCTGCGACTAGTTTGCACCGCCACTCTTCGATTGTCAACTCCCCCTGAGGATCTGCCCGAAATTGCAGGTAGAAGTACCTGCGCCGCCTGCCACCACCGCGCGTACCGCACCGAAATCCACGGTGGCCTAAGGGTTTAACGACCGTCGTGAGATCGGTTCGAGATGTGTCCACACAACGCCAGCGGGGCGCCGGCAACACTGTGCCGACGCCCCGCTGGGTCTTTCCGTTCGCTATGCCTCTGTTCGTCTGCGCACCGGCAAGGCCAGGTGCGCGTCCAAGACCTCACCGACGACGTACAGTTCGGGCCAGTCGCGCGACCAAGGTCCGGGGACCGGCCGAATCAGCCCGGCCGCACGCAGCGTCCGCATGCGCCGCACCGTCAGGCCGCGGTACTCGTCGCCGAGTTGCTCAGCCAGCTTGCCGATCCCGGCGGCGTTGAGCCGGACCGCCCTGGCGCGCGCCACGAGGTCCGCATCGACGGCATCCGCGCCAATGGGCGGGCAGACGATCGCCTCTGCGGCGGCCACTGCGGCCGCGATTTCGCCGGGAGCGGCCTCGACCCCCTCCGTCATCGCCAGAGCAATGATGTTGCGCTGCAGCCACTCCGCCATACCGGCGATGCTCACGTCACCGTTGTAGGTGATTCCACGCTCTTCGCAGACCAACCGGATCCAGGACACCAGCACGGCTTGCAGGTCGTCCTCGGCGCGGGCTGCCGCCGGATTGAACGGGAGTCGCTGTTCCCGCGCGCCGTCGCGCGTGCGGTAGTCCACAGCACCGAGCCGGGTCTGACGTGTGCGCGCATCCGCCAAATCCTCAGCCAGATCGGGAATGTCGCCGAGGGTGCGCGCCAGCTCCCTGGCAACAGCCCGATCCAGGTACAGATGCGTGTCGTCCACCCATCTGTCCAGCGGGGTCACACCGCACGAATCCTCCCGCGTGCGGTTCGACGCCGTCACGGCATCGCCTGTGGCCATGTACTTTCCCCTTCAGTCGAGAGCGGGCCCCACGGCCCAGGTCGCACCCTGGCGTAGCGCGGCCGAAGATGGATGCGCGCCTGGGCGGTGTCAGGGAGCGACTCCCAGTGAGACCCACAATCCAACACTCGTTGTATGCAACGTTGTTAGAAGGCGCGTGTCAAGCGGGGACGGCAGATCCGCTTACCCAGTTACCTGGCGCCACAAACAAATTCGCTGTGTACTGTTAGGATTGACAATCATCGACCAGGCCGTATTCGCAAGTTCGCAGCTCAGCGGTGCATGCACTTCATGCATCAGTGCAAACAATCTGCTACCCTGAGTACATGGTGAGACAACGGAGCGCGGTGGTCCCGCCCGAGGTCAGCGCCACCCTGCGGCTTGCTCGCAAGGAGCGCGAGATGTCGATGGACCGCGCCGCCAAGGCAGCACGAATCAGCACCAGCTTGTGGACACAGGTGGAGAACGGAACCCAATACAAGCGGGGCCGCAAGGTGCCCGCCAGCACGACCGCCGAGACTCTGCAGGCGATGGCGGCGGCCGTGGGCCTCGATGCCGAGCCCTTGTTGCAGCAGGCTGGACTCGATCCGGTCGAGGCAGTGGAACCCGCGGCGGCACCCGCTAATGGGATCGTCGACCTCTCCGGGTTGTCGGAGGGTGATCTGCGGATCGTGGCGGCCTACGTGAATGGAATTCGGGCTGCTCGGCGTAATTGATCCATCTTCAGCCTAAAAACGCCGAATGCCCCACCTGAAGAGGTGGGGCATTCGGCGTTGTGGGAGTGGATCACTCGGTGGCTTCGGTCTCCGGCTCTTCGGCGGCGGAGGAGCCGGCGAGCAGGCCCTCGAGGACGGCGGCCAGGCCCTCGGCGGAGCCGGTCTCGACGGGCTCTTCCTCGTTGATGGCGGCGGCGTCGGTGGTCTCGGTCTCTTCGGCGCCGGCGGAGCCGGTGGTCAGGGCCTCGAGGAGGGCGGCGAGGCCGGTGGCGGAGCCGGTGTCGGCCTCGGGGTCGGTCTCGTCCGCGATGACCTTCTTGGCCTTGTCGGCGGTCTCGGTGCCCGCGGAACCGGAGCTCAGGGATTCCAGGATGGCGGCCAGGCCGTCGGCCGAGCCGGTGCCCGCCTCGGTCTCGGTGCCGCCGCCGGTCGCCGGCGGGGTGGTGTCCTCAGCGGTTGCCACACCGGTACCGAACATGGCCAGACCCGCCGCGACGACGATGCCGAACCCGAGCGTGCGGAACTTCTTCATGAAACTGGAACCCCTCGATTGAAAGCATGAATGCCGACGTCATCGCCGGTCCACGAAGTTCTAACACGGTGCTGATCGATGGCCCCAGCCCGTGGTTTTCGGGGCAGGCTCTGGGCGGATGCCGGAATGTTGCTGGCGGCGAGGGTGGTAATCGACTCGTCGCGAGGGTTTCAGATCGATTCCTCGAGTCGCGGGAATTCGCACCGCGTCCGATTCGGTGACAGAGAATCGTTTCCGCTGCGCAATCGATCAAATGAGAGGCGAACAAAATGCGAACGAGGGGTGTTTCGAAAACGGTGAGTAGCATCCCGATGGCTAACTCCGAGTAATACCCAGCTAACCATCGGTTCATGCCATGATTGATCTCACTGTAACAAGTGCCAGACTATGAACGATTGCGCCGCAACGCTGTTCAGAAAATACTACGGGCCGCACACCCTTTCGGATGTGCGGCCCGTCGAATTCCCCTGCGATCAGCGCAAAGTCGCGGTGAGGTGGGGGTAGCCCTTCTTGGGGTGCAGCATGGAGAGATCCCAGCCGCCGCCGACCTGTTCGGCGTAGATGTTCACTGCGGACGGCAGGAAGATCGGCTTACCGAATTTCACCGAGTACGTGGTCTTTTCAGGAACGCGACCCTCGATGGTGCTGAGAATGTTCGCGGCCGACCACATGCCGTGGGCGATGGTCTTCGGGAAACCCATCGCCTTGGCGCCGAGGCCGGAGACGTGGATGGGGTTGCGGTCGCCGGACGCGGCGGCGTAGCGGTTGATCATCTTCTGATCGACGCGCTGCACGCGCAGCGGGGGCGGCGGCACCTCCTCCACCGGCGGCTCGGGCTTCGGACCGCCGGACAGCGACGTGCGCTGCTGGTGCAGCATGGTCGAGACCTGGCGCCAGACGAGTTCGCGGCCGACCCGGATCTCGGTCACCGCGTCGATCAGCAGACCCTTCGGGTGCTCCCGGAGGTTCTCGATGTGGGCGGTGAAATCGAGCGGCTCGGCGACCGAGATCTCCCTGGTGCGCTCGATGACGTTGCCCAGGTGCACCGAACCCACCGCGGTGAACGGGAAGTCCCGCGCCACCAGCAGTTCCATCATCAGCGGGAACGACAGGATGAACGGGTACGTCAGCGGCAGGGTGTCGCTGAAGCGCAGACCGGTCGCGTGGCAGTACGCGGCCAGGTGATCGGGGTCGACCTGGAACCCGTCGAGGACGACGCGGCGGTCGGGCAGGGCCGGCTTGCGGCCCGAGAGCGGGCCGGGCAGCGGGACGGCGCCCAGCGCCGCCTTCGCGTACAGCCCGCCGTTCTTCGGTACCTCGGTGAGGGTGATCGTCTGGGTCATCAGGCGCCGATCAGGCTCTGCCCGCAGACGCGAACCACGTTGCCGCTCACCGCGTTCGACGCCGGGCTGGCGAAGTAGGCGATGGTCTCGGCGACGTCGACGGTCTGACCGCCCTGCAGCAGCGAGCTCATCAGGCGGCCTGCCTCGCGGGTGCCGAGCGGGATGGCGGCGGTCATCGCGGTCTCGATGAAGCCGGGGGCCACCGCGTTGATGGTGATGCCCTTCTCCGACAGCAGCGGGGCCTCGGCGTCGACCATGCCGATGACGCCGGCCTTGGAAGCGCCGTAGTTGGTCTGGCCGCGGTTGCCCGCGATGCCGGCGATGGAGGACACGTCGATCACGCGGCCGCCCTCCTTGAGCACGCCCTTGGCCACCAGCCCGGTGGTGATGCGGTGCGGAGCGGCGAGGTTGACGTTGATGACCGAGTTCCAGCGGCCCTCGTCCATATTGGCGAGCAGCTTGTCGCGGGTGATGCCGGCGTTGTGCACGACGATGTCGATGCCGCCGAAACGCTCGGTGGCGAACTCGGCGAGACGCTCGGCGGCGTCGGGCGCGGTGACGTCCAGGGCCAGGGCGGTGCCGCCGACCTTGTTCGCGGTCTCGGACAGGGCCTCGCCCGCGGCGGGGATGTCGGCGACGATGACGGTGGCGCCGTCACGCGCGAAGACCTCGGCGATGGTGGCGCCGATGCCACGGGCCGCGCCGGTGACGACGGCGACCTTGCCCGCGAGCGGCTTGTCCCAGCTGGCC
The DNA here is from genome assembly GCF_003182135.1 of Nocardia neocaledoniensis. Lineage (GTDB taxonomy): Bacteria > Actinomycetota > Actinomycetes > Mycobacteriales > Mycobacteriaceae > Nocardia > Nocardia neocaledoniensis. Next base: position 142,448 of record NZ_QGTL01000004.1, read on the forward strand.
GGCGCCACGGACTCGGCCTTGCCGACCCGGATGACCTGGCCGTCGACGAAGGCCGACTTGCCCGAGAGCAGGAAGCGCAGGGTGGACTCCAGGCCGGTCGCGGCGGCGCCCGCCTCGGGGTGCACGTAGACCAGCTGACCGGTGGCGCCGCGCAGCAGCTCCTTGGCGACCGAGCGGGTGAAGCCCTCGAGCGCGCGCTGGGCGATCTGCTCGTCGACCGAGCCGACCAGCTCCGGCGTGGTACCCAGAACCACGACACGCCCCGAAGGTGCGAGGTTGCGCATGGCGGGCTGGAAGAATTCGAACAGCTGCGAGAGCTTGTCGATGGAGTCGATGCCGGTGGCGTCGAACACCAGGGCGCCGTACTTGGTGCCCGCGTCGAGCGAGTCCGCGACGGTGTAGTCCGCCGAGAGCAGCGCGCGGACCGGCTCGGCCAACCGGCCCTTGCCGCCAAGCAGCACCGGGCCGGGCAGGGCGGGCTCGCCCGCCTTGTAACGGCGCAGCTCGGCCGGCTGGGGCAGACCCAGCTTGCTCGCCAGGAACGCGCCGGGGGCGGAGTGGATGAAGGATCCGTAGAGGTTGGGTGCGCCCTTGCTCTTGGCTGCCACTGTTCCTACCTTCTCTGTGCTCGACGTGTATGTGACCGTGCTCGCCCAGTGTCCCCCGTGTGAGCTCACATTTGCGGGTACGGTGTCGACAACGAACTTACTCCAGAGTAAGTTGGATGACAACCGATCACCCGACGAGACCATGGAGAACTCGAGTGACAAGCAAAGCCCGCTCGGCGAAGACCCCGGCCAAGACCGCGAAGACCCAGCGCCCGGTCGCGATCGTTGGCGGTAACCGTATTCCGTTCGCTCGCTCCGACAAGGCCTACGCGAAGGCGTCGAACCAGGACATGTTCACGGCCACCCTGGACGGGCTGGTCAGCCGGTTCGGCCTGCAGGGTGAGCGCCTGGGCATGGTCGTCGGCGGCGCGGTGCTCAAGCGCGTCGGCGAGCACAGCCTGATCCGCGAGAGCGTGCTCGGCTCCAAGCTCTCGCCCTACACCCCTGCCCACGACCTGCAGCTCGCCTGTGGCACCGGCCTGCAGTCGGTGGTCACCGTCGGTGACGCGATCGCCATGGGGCGCATCGAGTCCGGCATCGGCGGCGGCGCGGACACCACCTCCGACGCGCCGATCGGCGTCAGCGAGGACATGCGCGAGTGGATGCTCACCGCCAACCGGGCCAAGACCAACAAGGACCGGCTCAAGCTGGTCGGCCAGCTGCGCCCCTCGATGCTGGGCATCGAGATCCCGCGCAACGCCGAGCCGCGCACCGGGCTGTCGATGGGTGAGCACGCCGCCATCACCGCCAAGGAGTTCGGCATCGCCCGCGAGGCGCAGGACGAGCTGGCCTACCTCTCGCACAAGAACATGGCCGCCGCCTACGACCGTGGCTTCTTCGACGACCTGATCACCCCGTTCCTCGGCCTGACCCGCGACGACAACCTGCGTCCCGGCTCGACCGTGGAGAAGCTGGCCACCCTCAAGCCGGTGTTCGGCACCAAGCTGGGCGACGCCACCATGACCGCGGGCAACTCCACCCCGCTCACCGACGGCGCGTCGGCGGTGCTGCTGTCCAGTGACGAATGGGCCGCCGAGCGCAACCTGCCGGTGCTGGCGCACCTGGTCGACTCCGAGGTGGCCTCGGTCGACTACATCCACGGCCCCGACGGCCTGCTGATGGCGCCCACCTACGCGGTGCCGCGCATGCTGGCCCGCAACGGCCTGACCCTGCAGGACTTCGACTACTACGAGATCCACGAGGCCTTCGCCTCCGTGGTGCTGTGCACGCTGGCCGCGTGGGAGTCCGACGCCTACTGCAAGGAGCGCCTCGGCCTGGACGGCGCGCTGGGTTCGATCGACCGCAGCAAGCTCAACGTCAACGGTTCCTCGCTCGCCGCGGGCCACCCGTTCGCCGCGACCGGCGGCCGCATCGTCGCCTCGACCGCGAAGATGCTGGCGGAGAAGGGATCCGGCCGCGCGCTGATCTCCATCTGCGCCGCGGGCGGCCAGGGCGTCGTCGCCATCATCGAGCGGTAGTCTTCGCTGAACGGATAGCGGCGGCGCCCGACCCGGGTGTCGCCGCTATTCGGCGAGCTTCGCCAACTCGCCCCTGCGTAGCCGAAGCTCGCGCAAGGTGTGGTTTCTCGGCGACCCAATGATCGGTATCCGCTCGAAATCGACTGCGGCCGCGGCTCGCAGCGCCAGTCGCTGCGCCGAGACCGCGGCCTTTCGCGGCAAGCCGATCTCCCCAGCGAAATCCATCCAGTGGTTCGCCCGCAGGTTCTTTGTGCGTCCGGCGATGGGCAGCGCCATCGAATCATCACCGTAGACGAGGGTGCAAGGTATGTCGTAGATCGGCGCGACTGCCCATCGGCCCGCACTGTCGCGCAGTGCCCCGACATTCTTTCCGTGCAGGTCACCGTTTCCCGTCAGCCAAGCGAATACGAACTGCAAGTAGAGATTTCGCACAGCTACCAGCGGCGCGCCGACCACGCCAGCCAACGCCGCGACGGCATCGACGGCATCGACGCCGTATTTGGCAGACGGCGGCAGACCGAGGATTTGGGTGGCGTCTTCGAACGCCAGGCGCTGCCATGACCCGCTCTCGAAGACGCGATCGAATCGACGGACGAGGAGACCGGGCAGCCCGTCCTTGTCGTACACGAGATCCGCCTCGGAAACCAGGAGCTTCATCACGTGCGCCGCACTGAGGTGCGCCGCCTCGTTCTCGATCAGGTAGGGGTAACTCGGCTGCGACAATTTCAGGATGAATCGGCCGATGGATATACCTGAACATCACCTGGCGCATCCGCTCCGACGGCCAGCAGCAGACTGAGTTCATCATTCACACTCGTCTTCACCGCCCGACGCAATACCGTCAAGCGGTGGCCTTCTGGGAGTAGGCCCGCGAAGAACGCCGGCACAGAACCCGATGCGCTGATAACCGGCGCGGCATCCACGGGGAGGGTCGATGCGACAGGGTCACCGGAGTATCCGGGCAAATAGGCGAACTCCGTTCCGCCCCCTTTCGCTCTGGTGATCGAGGCAGCTAGACACCCCGCCTTGTAGACATCCGCACCGCGCACTCTGCGCAGTGCCTCGAGGTCCGTCATGGCATGACCTGTAAGGTCAGCCCGACCGCACCCGCCACAGCGGCGACGGTGCCGATGCTGGTCGAACCGGTTCCGTGCTCGATGTCTCGCACAGTGCGCGTCGACGCGCCCACCATCTCCGCGAGCTGCTCCTGTGTCAGTTGGTGACGCCGCCGCTCAGCACGGATTCGGGCGCCTATCTCACTCAAGGCCTCCACCAGCCCACCCTTCAGCGGCAGAATTCTGCCGATATGGTCGCCAACTTAAAAGAGTACGGCACAACAGAGTAGTTCGGCAATATTCTGCCGCTTCTGCCGGAAGTGGCGCATGTGAGTGATTCACCAGGACTTATTCGGCAATATTCTGCCGATTGAAAGCCGGGCCGCGACGCCCGGAGCGCGCCCGCGGCGGTACCAGCGACAGCCGCGGTGGCGACCGAAGGACGAATCAGCTGGAGCTACAGGCGCTCGGCGCGCGCCGATGGCGTCGGCGCGCGCGTGCTCGTCAGCGGCACATGGGGTTCGGGTGGGGCTCGGCGGCGCCCCAGGGGCCGCAGATGATGAGCTTCATGATGCCGAGGGGGAAGTCGATGAGGGCGGAGCCGGTGCCGGCGGAGCCGGTGCCGGCGGAGCCGGATTCGGCGATGACGGCCGGGGCCGCGGTGGGCGCGGCGAGGGCGGGGGCGGCGCCCGCGGTGGCGATGCCGGCGACAGTGGCGGTGGCGACCAGGACTCGGATCATTCGACGGTGCATGAGGTGCCTTTCGATAACACTGGGTGGAGCTGATCAGAAGATCGGGCGGCTCAACCTGTTCGTTACCAACACTTTCTGAACTTTATTATCTGAAACCCTTTGCGCCAGAAGGGTTTACTCCGTGCCGATGGCTTCGGCGAAGAGCGGCCAGGACTTGTGCAGATCCTGTTCCCAGTACTTCCAGGTGTGCGTGCCCGCCGGGCGGAATTCGGTGTGGGCGGGGATGTTCAGGTCGGCCAGGCGGGCGGCCAGCCGCTGGGTGCACTGGTTGGCCGCGACCTCGATGGCGCCGCCGAGCAGGATCTGGTCGGTCATGCCGATGACCTTGCCGGGGGTCGCGCCGGGCGGCAGCGCCTCGGCCGCGCCGGGGAGGCCGGTGGCGCTCGAGAGGTAGATCGTCTTGCCGCGCAGGCGTTCCGCGTTGAGATACGGGTCGTTGGCGCGCCAGGCCGGGTCGCCGGGGGCGCCCCACATGTTGGCCGGGTCGGCGCCGGCGCGCGCCAGGACGAGTTCGACGGCGGTGCGGCCGAGCGGATCGTCGACCGAAGCGCAGCCGCTGTAGGCGCCGACGGCGCGGTAGCGGTCGGGCGCGGCGATGGCCAGATTCAGCACGGCCGTGGCCGACATCGACAGTCCGGCGATGGCATTGACGCCGGTGGTGTTCAGCGTCGCGTCGATGATCGGCGGGAGTTCCTCGGTGAGGAAGGTCTGCCACTTGTTGCGGCCCAGTTCGGGATCGTCGCGCAGCCAGTCGGTGTAGTAGGAGAACTTGCCCGCGGCCGGGGTGACGACGTTGACGTTCTTGTCGCCGAAGAACTGCACGATGTCGGTCTGGTTGTACCAGTTGGCGACATCCTCGCCGCCGCCCGCGCCGTTGAGCAGGTACAGGGTGGGGCGTGGCGCGCTGGTGTCGTGCGGGGTGATGACCTGCAGCGGGATCACCCGGTCCATCGCCGCCGAGTAGACGTGCAGCATCTGCTGCCGCTGGCCCGGCCGCTCGATCCGGTCCAGCCGCGAGCCGTCGGCGCCCGCGGCGCCGATCGAGGTCGCCGAGAGCACCAGGGTCAGTGCCGCCACCACGGCGGCTCGCAGAGTGAACACGAACATGCTTCCTTCACCGAGCTGGCAGCCGGGCCGGCTGCGGCCGAACGAGTTTCATGGACCGGGAACGCCGGGGCGGCAGCGCGAGACCGCCCCGGCGACCAGGTGCCGGGCGATCAGCTACCGATCAGATTGCCCAGCACGTCGGAGAGGATCTCGCTCAGCGAACCGGTGGAGCTGAGCTGGCCGTCGGAGGAACCGAGACCGTTGTCGCCGAGGCTGCCGATCACGGTCTCGCCCGCGTTGGCGCCGCGCGCGGTGAAACAGGCGGTGAGCCCGGGCATTTCGTTGCTGACGCCCACGGTGCCCGCGACGCCGACGCCACCGCTGGTGACCTGCTGGCCGACCTTGACGCTGTCGGGCACCGGGTAGGTGATGGTCAAGGTGACCGGGTTGCCGGAGTTGACGAACCAGCCGGTGCTGGTGACCTTCCAGCCGCCGGCGTTGGGCTCGGCGGTGACGTCCTCGGTGACCTGGCCGCCGATGGCGTGATAGGCGGTGATGGTGGTCTTGGTGGGCGCGCCGAAGCCGACCGGCGGGAAGTCGGTGATGGTGTTGACGTAGGGGTTGCCGATGCCGGTGGTGCCGACGATCACCTTGTAGGTGACCGAGGTGCCGACACCGATCTGCTCCGCGCTGGCGATCTTGTCGTAGACGTGGGTGACGCCGACGGTGCTCGCATCCTTCTTCTGGGCGTGGCTGCTCACCGCACAGCCGGTGTCGGCGGCGGCGACGCCGGAGCCGAGCCCGACACCGACACCGGCGACGACCAGTGCGGTGGTGGCGACGCCTGCGGCGATGCGCGAAGTCCGGAACATGATTTCCTCCAAAGCCCCGGCGAACAGCAGCCGGGATGAATCCTCATCGAGTGGTACACCCCCTCTGACCTGAAGGTATCCGCCGGACTGGACGGTTGTCCTGAAAAATACGAACGTTGTGGAACATTGACGTTTTACTATTTTCCAGGGGACTTTCCGCGTAGCATCCGAAGATTTCGCCCCATCCCGATCCGACCCGAAAACGACGAACCGGCCTCCCCTCGGGCGAGGGAAGACCGGTCGCGGGCGTCAAGGGGGCTACTTCTCGGGCAGCTCGTTGTGGCCGCCGAACGCCTTGCGCATGGCCGAGAGCATCTTGTCGGCGTACAGGGCCTCACCGCGCGAGGAGAAGCGCTGGAACAGCGCCGCCGAGAGCACCGGGACCGGGACCGCGGTGTCGATCGCCGCGTCGATGGTCCAGCGGCCCTCGCCGGAGTCGGAGACGCGGCCGCTGAAGCTGTCCAGGTTCGGGTCGGCGTAGAGGGCGCCCGCGGTGAGGTCGAGCAACCAGGAGGCGACGACCGAGCCGCGCCGCCACACCTCGGTGATGTCCGGGATGTCCAGGTCGTACTGGTAGTACTCGGGGTTCTCGAGCGGGGTCTCCTCGGCGGAGTGCTCACCGCCGTCGTGCGCGGCGCCCATGTTCGCGTGCTGGAGGATGTTCAGGCCCTCGGCGTAGGCGGCCATCGCGCCGTACTCGATGCCGTTGTGCACCATCTTCACGAAGTGGCCCGCGCCCGCGGGGCCGCAGTGCAGCCAGCCCTGCTCGGCGGGGGTCGGCTCGCCGGTGCGGCCGGGAGTGCGCGGCGCCGCGTCGACACCGGGGGCGATCGACCGGAACAGCGGCTCGAGGTACTTCACCTGCTCGGCCTCGCCGCCGATCATCAGGCAGAAGCCGCGCTTCAGGCCGAACACGCCGCCGGAGGTGCCGATGTCGAGGTAGTGGATGCCCTTGGGCGCCAACGCCTTCGCGCGCTTGATGTCCTCGTGGTAGCGGCTGTTGCCGCCGTCGATGATGATGTCGCCCGGCTCGAGCAGTTCCGACAGCTCGTCGATCGCGGCACCGGTCGCGCCCGCCGGGATCATCACCCAGACCACACGCGGCGCGTCGAGCATGGCGACGAATTCCTTCAGGTCGGTGCTGCCCTTGAAGCTGTCGCCGAGCTCGGCCGACAGCTCGTCGATGTGGCCCTGATGGCGTTCGTGACCGACGGCGGTGTTCCCGTCCCGCACGATGCGGCGCACGATATTGGCGCCCATCCGGCCCAGGCCGATCATTCCCAGCTGCATCAGTTCTCCCTCGTTGTCCGGTGCCTGGTGTCGAGTCTCACGTCAGATTGTCCCGCGTCGCCGCGCGGGGGTGCGGGGCGGCGTCACCTCGGCCGGAAAAACTTTCCCGAAACGGCCTGTAACGCCCTGGATCGAGGGCCGATAAACAGATCGGCTCCGTGTAGTTGCCAGACCCCCGACCCGGCAACTACGCGGAGCCTTCCTGCTGTCCATACGCTGTTGCCAGGCTGCCGAGGGCGACGAACACCATTACCCTTGGCCCGGGGCCCACAAACATCGGGGCCAGGCGCACCTGATTCCCAGACGTCGCCATGACACCCAACGGAAGGACCTCCGTGCCCAGCCAGTCGAACGCCGGCGGACCGGCAGACCGACACCAGGGCGAGGTCGGACTACGCAAGCTGCTCGAAGCAAATCGCACTTTCGATGCCGACACCACCGCCCTGCCCACCCAGCCGATCAGCACCGTGACCCGGGACCGCTGGTCGCCCGCGCCGAGCACCCAGCAGCCGCCGACCGGACCGGGCAACAACCAACTGGCCAAGCGGATCGGTATCGCCGTCGGCGCCGTGTTCGCCCTCGGTACCGCCGCCTACCTGGCCGATCTGGCGCTCAGCAGCGGCGAGGTGCCGCGCGGCGTCGTCGTCGCCGGGGTCGAGGTCGGCGGGATGGACAAGGCCGAGGCCGACAACTTACTGCGTGCGCAGCTCGGGCCGAAGGCCGAGCGCCCGCTGGCCGTGCGCATCGGCGACGTCCGCGACACCATGGTGCCCGCCGAGTCGGGCCTGCAGGTGGACTGGAACGGCACCTGGGCCGCCGTCGGCGACCAGCCGATGAACCCGTTCCGCCGCCTGATCTCCCTGTTCGGCACCCGCGACGTGCCCGTCGTGAGCACCGTCGACGCGGCCGCGCTCGACCGCAAGGTGGCCGACTTCCAGGCGCACGACAACCCCACCGTCGAGGGCACGGTGCGCTTCGAGAACGGCACACCCGTCGCGGTGCCGCCGGTCCCGGGCCGCGTGCTCGACACCGCCACCGCCCGCGCCACGATCATCGACCGCTGGGCCGCGAGCAACGAGCTGGAGCTTCCGGTGATCGCGGCGCCGGTGGCCGTGCGTACCGAAGCGGTACAGGCCGCGCTGCGCGACATCGCCACCCCGGCCGTCGCCTCCCCCATCACCGTCACGGGCAAGGACGCCGAGGGCAAGAACGTCCAGGGCGTGCTCAGCCCCGAGCAGATCGCCGGGGTGCTCGGCTTCGTGCCGGACGGCAACGGGGGCCTCGCGCCCAAGATCGACGAGGCCGCCGCCGTGGCCGCGCTCGCGCCACAACTCGCGGCGTCCGAGGTGGAACCCAAGGACGCCACCTTCACCGTCGGCGCGGGTAAGCCCACCGTGGTGCCCGCCGTGGTCGGCAACAAGATCGACTGGCCGAAGACGCTGGAGAAGCTGCCCGCGCTGCTGACCCAGCCGGGCAACCGGACCGCCGAGGCGGTGTACCAGCGGGTCGAGCCGAAGCTCACCACCGAGGCCGCCAACGGCCTCGGCATCAACGAGATGATCGGTGAATTCACCACCGGTGGCTTCAGCGGCCCCTCCGGGGTGAACATCCGCACCGTCGCCGCGAAGGTGAACGGCGCCGTGGTGAAGCCGGGAGACACGTTCTCGCTCAACGAGTTCACCGGTCCGCGCACCGCGGCCGAGGGATACGTGGAGTCGGGCATCATCGACAAGGGCAGGCCGAGCACCGCGGTCGGCGGCGGCATCAGCCAGTTCGCCACCACGCTGTACAACGCCGCCTACTTCGCCGGGATGGAGGACGCGGGCCACACCGAGCACAGCTACTACATCTCGCGGTACCCGGCGGCGCGCGAAGCCACCGTCTTCGACGGCGCGATCGACCTGGCCTTCCGCAACACCGCCGCGACCGGCGTCTACATCCAGACCGTCGCGACCGGCTCGGACATCACCGTCCGGCTGTGGGGCACCAAGACCGTCGACGTGGAGTCGATCACCGGCGAGAAGTCGAAACCGACCGAGCCGCAGGAGATCACCCTGCCCAAGGGCAAGGACTGCATCGCCTCCGAGGGCGCGCCCGGCTTCACCATCTCCGACACCAGGGTGATCACCGATCGCAAGACCGGTGCGCAGGTGTCGCGGCACACCAGGACCGTGAAGTACGACCCGATCCCGATCGTGAAGTGCGAGTGAGGGTTTCCTAGCAGTTGCAGTCGCAGCTGCAGCAGTCGCCGCACCCGCAGTCCTCGCCGCAGCAGTTGCTACAGCAGTCACCGCAATCGCAGCAGTCGCCGCAGTCGCAGTGCTTGGCCCAGGCGTCCTTCTGCTCGCCGGTGCACGGGCTGGTGTGGTCGACACAGCACGCCACGCCCGTGCAGTAGACGCCCAGGATCAGCCCACCCGCCTTGAGCGGGCCGGGCCTCCTGGTCGGCCTGCGCCCGGGCGGGGACGGGAACTGGTACGGCGCATGCTGTTGCGCCGCGGGCGACGTGCGGCAGACATGGCCGACAGCGAGTCCGAGACCTTGCCCCAGGCGGCGCAGCAGCGCGGACAGCGGGTCGAGCAGGGCCCAGCGGACCGTGGGCAGCTGGTCCAGCTTCGCCTCGGCGGCGGCAGCGCGAATGCGGGACTCGCTCTCGCGCAACAGATCATAGGCGCGAGGCAGGTCGGTGCCGGTGGCCTCCAGCGGGTTGAACCGGCCACGCAGCCGATCGCGCTCCAGGTCGTCGATGGCGTCGGCAAGGTGCGCGATCCGGCCGACGTGGCGGCCGATCTCCGTCAGCGCCGCGACGTTCTCCGGACGACCGGCGAGCGTGGCGGTGTGGCCGAAAAGCGTTGCCGCGCAGAGCTGAGTCGGGCCGGTGAGTTCATCGAGCGTCACCGGCCGAGCCACTCCGGCGCCCCGCCACCGACCACCGGCCGCGTCGCTCGCGGCGGACCGATCATCGCGATCCAGCCCCGCCGACGACGCGTCGACACCGGGCTCGACCGGAGTCCGTCCCGTCAGCCCGGGCTGCGGTCGCGGCACAACCGAGTCACCATGAGCCGCAAGCGCTTCCAGTGCGGACTGGGACGCGATGGCGGCGAGGAGCGGGCGCACGTCGAGACCGATCCGGTCGGCCTGTGCCCGCGCGGCGGCAGACCAGTTGGCGGACACCCGGCGCATCGGCCGACGGGCCAGCCGTCCGGTGTCGCCGTCGTCGACGTGATCGCCGATCTTGGCTGCCCCCAACAACAATGAGGCCGTGGCGGCCAGCTGCACGCCGGGTGCGTTCGCCGCCACCACGGAGGCCCTGCGCATGCCGCGCAGCGGACACGGCCCGGCGGCGGTGCGCGAGACGGCGGCGCCGGACTGCGCCTCGGTGAGCACGCTGAGCACGATCGCGTCGGTGTTGGTCGCGGCGCGGGCCAGCTGACCCTGCCCGTCGCGCAGACCCAGGCACAGCCCGCACATGTGCGCCTGCCACTGCTGCGGATCGATGCCGTATTTCGTCGCACCGTGCGCACACGGCTTCAACACACCGAACATTGCCACCCCGTCTGTCGTGGAACTCCGGGGCGCCCGTCCGGTCCGACGACAGCCGCGCCTGCGCGCCCGCTGTCGAGCACGATGGCAGGTCGGACGAGCGCGAGCAAGCGCTGGCGGGCTATTCGGTCTTCTTGCGCCCGGCCAGACCGCGCCAGGCCAGATCGTCGAGCAGGTCGACGGCCTCGGCCACCTCGATCCGGCCGCCGGCGACCCGGTCGGCGATCGCCTCGCCCGCCCCGATCACCGCGGCCGCGACGACCTCGAAATTGGTGCCGGGATCGGCGTGCTTGGCACTGGATTCCAGCAGTTTCGCGGTGAGCTCGATGACGCGCTCGCGGGCGTTGTCGATTTCGGAGGCGAACGCTTGCTGGCCGATTGCCTGCCGGTAGAGCACCTGCCAGGACTGGCGATTGCGGTCGACGAAGTCGAGAAATCCCTCCAGCGCGGTGCGGACCTGCTCGTGTGGAGTCAGCTGCGGGTTGCCCGCGGGCGCGACGGCTTCGATGAAGCGCAGGCCCTCGCGCTGGATGCAGGCGCGGAACAGCTCGTCCTTGGAGCCGTAGTACAGGTAGAGCATGGGCTTGGAGATCTTGGCCTCGGCCGCGATCGCGTCCATCGAGGTGTCGTGGAAGCCCTTGCGCGCGAACACCTCGACGGCGGCATCGAGCATCTGCTGCTCGCGAACCGCCCGGGGAAGTCGCTTCGTCCCGCCCGCCATCCACTCTCCTACCGCAGGGTGAACTCCTATCTTACTCCAAGGTAAGTTCACCCGTGCCCATTTGCCGCACAGTCGCCGGACGGGCTCAGCAGCCCAGCGGCACGCCCTTGTAGCGCGCCATCCGCAAGACCGAGGCGTCGACCCGGTCGGCGGGCAGTTTGCCACCAGCCACCGACTGTTCCAAACGGTCGAGCACCTGCGGCACCGCGTCGGTGCTGATCCACAGGGCATTGTCGGCCCCGGCGACGAGGGCGGCCTCCACCGCCTCCTCGATCGACATGCGGGCGGTGATCGCCGCCATGCCGCCGAGATCGTCGGTGAAGATCGGGCCGTTGTACGGCGCGGCGCCGTAGCCGGTGCCCTCGCGCAGCAGCGACATCACCGCGGGACTGATGCTGGCCGGCACGTCGGGCTCGGTCAGGCCGGGCACGTCCAGGTGGCCCACCATCACCGCGGCGCCCGAGCCCACCAGGTTCCGGAACGGGACCAGGTCCTTATCCTGCAGCTCCGACAGCGGAGGCGTGCGGACCGCGCCGGTGTGCGAGTCACCCGAACCCGAGCCGTGGCCCGGGAAATGCTTGATGACCGACCCGAGGCCGACCTCGTTGGACGCGCGGATGTAGGCGGCGGCGTAGTCGGTGACGACCTGCGGGTCGTCGCTGTAGGAGCGGTCGCCGATGACGCTGTCGTCGGGCTGGCTGCTCACGTCGGTGTCCGGCGCGAAATCGACGGTGATGCCGAGGTCCTTCAGCGCCTTCGACCTGACCAACGTGTTCTGGTAGTGCTGCTCCGGCGTCTGCGTCTCGGCGACGACGCGGGCCGACGGCGCGGCGCCGATGACGTTCTTCGCCCGCGAGACGCGGCCGCCCTCCTCGTCGATGGTCACCATCAACGGCGCCTTGGCCTGCGCCTTGACCGCGTCCAGCGCGGACTTGTCCAGCAGGCTCGGGTCGGTCCAGCTGCCGACGAAGATGCCGCCGACCTGCTCGGTGCTCACCACGTTCGACGCGTCGGCCGCGCCGGTGATGCCGACGGTCAACAGCTGCGCGAGCTTCTCCCGCTGCGTGAACTTGGCGAGATAGTCCGTGCCGCAAGGGCTTTGGACCGGGGTGGCGGTCGCGGGCGACCCCTGTTCGCCCGCGACCGAGGTGGGGGCGCCGGTGCTGCTCGCCGCGGGGGTCGTCTCGGTGGACGAACCTCCCGAGCAGGCGGTGGCGACGGCTGCCAGGACTGCGAACACGACCACAGGCGATTTCCGCATGTGCTCCACGGTAGCCCCGTCGCGATCCGAACCGCCGAACCGGTTACCGATTGACGGGACCCCCATGGGGGTACCCTGTCCACAAAGACGCTGTACCAGCGCAGGAGGTCGTCATGGCTTGCGATCGGATGCTCATCGCCTACGACGGTTCCGAACACGCCAAGCGCGCCATCGAGTACGCGGGCCGCTTCCTCACCGCCGAGCGCGCGATCCTGCTCACCGCATGGGAACCGATGGTGCGCCAGGCCGCCCGCATCTCCGGGCTGGCCGGGGTGATGCAACCGGACTGGGTGCCCGACGAGGAGATCGAGGACATCGCCTACACCGATGCCCGCAAGATCAACGCCGAGGGCGTGCACCTGGCCAAGCTCGCCGGGATCACCGCCGAGGCGCGGACCGTCGAGTGCACGACCACGATCTGGAACGCGATCGTCGACTGCGCCGACGAACTCGACGTCGACATCATCGTCGCCGGAACGCGCGGCGCCACCGGGCTTCGCGCGCTGCTGCACAGCAGCGTCGCCGAGGCGGTGCTCAAGCACGGGCACCGGCCGGTGTTCCTGGTTCCGCCCGAACACTGAGAGTTCGGTCGCTGTCCGGCCGTCGGCGCCGTCGGCGGCGATATGGTCGGGACATGGACCGTCTCGCACCCGCGAACCCGGGACCGCGCGCGAACAGCGTCGGCTCGGCATCGGTCGGTGCCGCATGAACCGTTTCCTGCTGGCCCGCCCCGACGGCGTCCTGCGCGCCTCGGGGATGCGCGCGAGCTTCCCCGATCCACGCCGGGCCGCCGCGGCGCTGCGCAAATGGCCGACGGGTCCCGAGGTCGGCCCGAAGCTGATCGTCGGGGCGCTGCCGTTCGACCCCGGCGAGCCCGCCGCGCTCTGGCAACCCGAGTCGGCGCTGCACACGGCGGGCCCGTGGCGGCCCGCGGCGCTGCCCCCGCTGCCCGAGGTACGCGTGGTCGCGCAGCAGCCGAGCCCGGCCGAGCACATGGCCAGGGTGGCCGCACTGGTCGAGCGGCTCGGTGATCCGGCCGACGAGTTGCGCAAGGTGGTGGCCGCGCGATCGGTGGTGGTCGAAGCCGCGCAGCCGCTGGAACCGGAGGTGGTGGCAGGCCAGCTGCTGACCCGCCATCCGAGCGCGAGCGTCTACGCCGTCGACCTGACGGCGGCGGGACGGCCAGGCGAGACGCTGCTCGGGGCGACGCCGGAGGTGCTGGTCACCCGGCACGGTGATCGCGTCGGCCTGCATCCGTTGGCGGGCACCCTGCCCAGGCTCGCCGACCCGGCCGCCGACGCGGCGCAGGCGAAGGAGCTGCTGGCCAGCACCAAGAACCACGACGAGCACGCGTACGTGATCGACTGGATCCGCGAGCGGTTGACGCCGGTCTGCGCCGAGCTGAACATCCCGGACGGGCCCGAACTGCTCGGCACCGAACAGGTCTGGCACCTGGCCACGCCGATCCACGGCGTGCTGCGCGATCCCTCGACGACCGCGCTGGACCTGGCGTTGCTGCTGCACCCGACACCCGCCGTCAACGGCACGCCCTTCGCCGCCGCGCTGACCGCGATCACCACCGCCGAGCGGCGCGGTTTCTACGGTGGCGCGGTGGGCTGGTGCGCCGAGGACGGTGACGGCGAATGGGTCGTCGCCATCCGCGGCGCCGAGCTGTCGGCCGACCTGCGGACCCTGCGCGCGACCGCGGGTGGCGGGATCGTCGCGGCCTCCGAGCCGCGGGCCGAACTGGCCGAGACGACCGCCAAGTTCCGCACGCTGCTCGGCGCGCTGGGCTGCCGACTGCCCGAAGACTGACCCGCGGGCTCGGACCTGCTAGGTTGGCCCGAGTACCACCCCCACGTCGAGCCGAATTGGAGTGCGCGATGAAGTTTGCTGTTCCGGCTGTTGCCAGCGCGGTCGGCGGCGCCCTGCTGAGCGCTATCGCCGTCTTCGCGATCACGGCGGCGGTACAGCAGAACACCGCACCCTCGATCGACCGCAGCGGTGACAAGGATTCCTCGCTGCTCAACGCTCCTGAATACGGCAGCCGCTGAGCCGAAGGGCCGCGCGGCTCCACTGGGTTGGCGCTGGTTCGTCGGCTCGGTCGTCACCGCTTTCGTTCTCACGTTCGCGCAGGCCCCCGGCCTGACGGTCGCGGACACCAAGTACGACCTCGCGGAGAATCCGCTCGGCTTCCTCGCGCGCGCCTCCCACCTGTGGAGCAGCCAGGCCCCGATGGGCCAGGTGCAGAATCAGGCCTACGGCTACTTCTTCCCGCACGGCGCGTTCTTCGCCGCCGGTGACCTCCTGCACGTCCCCGCCTGGGTGACCCAGCGCGTCTGGTGGGCGCTGCTGCTGCTCGCCGGGTTCTGGGGCATCGTCAAACTCTGCGAGACGCTGGGAATCGGCTCGCGTGGATCGCGAGTGGTCGCGGGCATCGCGTTCGCGTTGTCGCCCCGGGTGCTCACCACGCTCGGTTCGATCTCCTCCGAGACGCTGCCGATGATGCTGGCGCCGTGGGTGCTCCTCGCGCCCGCCGCACTCGGTGTCGCCCTGCGAAATGGCACCCAGCCGGGTCGACGGGGTGGCGCGCATTCGCCGGCGGGCAGCGCGCTCGCGCTGGCGCTGATGGGGTCGGTGAACGCCGTCGCGACCGTGGCCGCGTTCCTGCCCGCCGCGCTGTGGTGGGCCTCGTACCGGCCGAATCGGCGGTGGTGGCGGTTCACCGCGGCCTGGATTCCGCTGCTGGTGCTGGCCACCTTCTGGTGGGTGGTGCCGCTGCTGCTGCTCGGCAAGGTGAGTCCGCCGTTCCTGGACTACATCGAGTCGTCCGGGGTGACGACGCAGTGGGCCTCGCTGGCCGAGGTGCTGCGCGGCACCGATTCCTGGACGCCGTTCGTCTCCCCCGAGCGCATCGCCGGCGCGGTGCTGGTGACCCAGCCCGCGGCCGTCCTCGCGACCGGGCTGCTCGCGGCGGCGGGGATGGCCGGGCTGGCGAAATCGTCCATGCCGTATCGCGGCCGCTTCACGCTGATCCTGTGCGTGGGGCTGGCCGGGATCTGCGCCGGTTACGTCGGCACACTCGGCGGGCCCTTCGCCGACACGGTGCGGGTGTTCCTCGATGCCGCGGGCGCGCCGCTGCGCAACGTGCACAAACTCGAACCGCTGATCCGGCTGCCGCTGGTGCTCGGCCTCGCCCACCTGCTCGGCCGGGTGGCGCTGCCCGCCTCGGTACCGATGCGGGAGTGGCGCAACAGCTTCGCCCATCCCGAACGGGACCGGCTCGTCGCCGTGGCCGCGCTGATCCTGGCCGCGCTCACCCTGGCCACCTCGCTGGCGTGGACCGGTCGACTCGCGCCGCGCGGCGCCTACGACCGGGTGCCCGCGTACTGGACCGACACCGCCGACTGGCTCGCCGACAACGCCGCCGACACCCGCGCGCTCGTGGTGCCCGGCGCGCCGTTCGGCAGCCAGATCTGGGGACTCACCCGCGACGAACCACTCCAGGCCCTGGCGAGCACGCCGTGGGCGGTGCGCGACTCGGTGCCGCTGAATCCGCCGGGCACCATCCGCGCGATGGACTCGGTGCAGCGGCTCATCGCCGACGGCAGGCCGTCGACCGGCCTCGCCGCCACCCTGGCCGACCAGGGCATCGGGGTGCTGGTGCTGCGCAACGACCTCGACCCCGAGACCTCGCGCTCCACCCGGCCGATGCTGGCGCACCGGGCGATCGAGGGCTCGCCGGGGCTGACCAAGGTGGCCGAGTTCGGCGACCTGATCGGGCCGCGCGCGGCCGATACGGGGCTGGTCGTCGACAACGATCTGCAGCCGTCGTATCCGGCGATCGAGATCTATCGGGTCGAGGTGCCGTCACCCGGGACGCCGACACAGGTGCGCTCCGGCACCGGCGCCCCGCCCGGATTCCCCGGCGCCTACACCGTTCCCCTCGCCACCGTTCCCGTCGTCCACGGTGGCCCCGAGGTGCTGGAGCGGGTACGCCGCGACGCCGGAAACCCCACGGCGCCCGTGCTTCTCACGGCCGACGCCGCGCGCGCCGGGCTGCCCACCGAGCCCGTTCTCGTCACCGATACGCCGATGGACCGCGAGTCCGACTTCGGCCGGGTCGACAACCACAACTCCGCCGTGCGCGCCGCCGACGACGCGCGCCGCACGCACAACCTGGTGCCCGACTACCCGGTCGAGGGCACCCCGCTGGTGCGCGGCGAGTGGTCGGGGGCGAAGGTCACCGCGTCGAGTTCGGCCGCCGACGCGACGCAGATCGGTGGCGCCGCGCCCGGCAGTTCCACCGCCGCCGCCGTCGACGGCGATCCGAGCACCGCGTGGATCAGCAACGGCGCCGAACCCGCGCTCGGGCAATGGATCCGGCTCGACCTCGACGAGCCGATCAACTCCGGCTCCTTGCGGTTCACCACCACGGCCGCCGCGCTGGGCGACCCGGTGAAATGGGTGGAGGTGCGGACCTCGCGCGGCACGGTGTCGGCGCGGATCACCGAACCCGGCGCGCCCGTGAACGTCGCGCTGCCCGCAGGCAAGACCGACTGGGTGATGATCACCGCAGCGCGCACCGAAACAGGTACCGCCGGTGGGCAATTCGGGATCAGCGAACTCACCCTGGACGACTACACCGTGCGCGACGCGCCGACCAGGGTCGACATCCGGCACCGCGTGGTCCTGCCCGACCTCCCGGCGGGCACCACCATCACCGGATGGGATCTGGGCCAGGAATTCCCCGGTCGCAGCGCCTGTTTCGACGGCCCGATCCGCGTGCACTGCAGCAAGGGGCTGGGACTGCCCGCCGAGGAGCCCGGCGTCTTCAACCGGACCCTCGCCGTCCCCGAGCCGCTCACGGCCGCGGCCGACCTGACCGTCCGCACCAGGCCGGGCCCCGCGCTGGAGGCGCTGCTCACCGACCACGCCCGCCCCGTCGCGCGCGGCAAGGCCGATGTCGCCGACCTGCGCGGCGCCGCGTTCGCCGCCACCGACGGCGATCCGAAGACCACGTGGACCGCGCCGGAGGAGACCGTCCGCGGTCTCGCGGGCGCCAAACCGACACTGGTGCTGGAGCTTCCGGAGCCCACCGAGGTGAACGGGCTCGACCTCACCACCGCGCTCGGCGGCCTCCCGGCCACCGCCACCTCCGTCGCGGTGAACCTGGGCAACGGTCCGCAGGTGCGCGAACTGCCCGAGCGCGAGCACGGTGAGCCGGCGCGGATCTCGTTGCACCCCACCGTCACCGATCGCGTCGAGATCAGCATCCAGACCTGGAACGAGGTGCTCGACCGCACCGCGCTCGGCTTCGTGCTCACCCAGCCCGCCGGGCTCGCCGAGGTGGAGGTGCTCGGGCCCGGGTACCCGGCGCCCGCGCCGGGCGACCGGCTGGTCACCATCGGCTGCGAGGCCGGTCCGGTACTGGCGATCGGCGGCCGCACCGTCCACACCACCATCACCGCCACCGCCGACGAACTCCGCTCCGGCGCACCGGTTTCCGCGCGCCCCTGCGCCGAGGACGCGGCCGACATCGAACTGCTGC
Source organism: Nocardia neocaledoniensis (assembly GCF_003182135.1). Classification (GTDB taxonomy): domain Bacteria; phylum Actinomycetota; class Actinomycetes; order Mycobacteriales; family Mycobacteriaceae; genus Nocardia; species Nocardia neocaledoniensis. The sequence continues at coordinate 160,627 of NZ_QGTL01000004.1, forward strand.
CCGGGCATCCCGACCTCACCGTCGCGCCCACCGAACTGTTCACGGTCGACCGGCTGCGGCTGATCCGCACCGACCCGATCGCGCCTGTCCCCGCCGTCACCGATCCCGGCACGCGGCTGCTGGTGCTGCCGCTCAGCACGAATGTCGGCTGGCAGGCGCACACCGCCGACGGACGGGAACTGGCGCCGATCGTCGTCGACGGATGGCAGCAGGGGTGGATCCTGCCCGCGAACGCGCAGGGTGAGGTCACCGTGTCGTTCCCCGCCGACCGGTGGTACCGGCTGGCCATCTTCGGCGGGCTGCTCCTGCTGATCCCGCTGGTGCTGCTGGCGATTCCGCGACGCGGCAAGGAGCACGACCTGGGCCCGGCACCGGTGACCTGGGGTGTTCGATGGGCCGGTGCGGTCGGTCTCACCGGCGTGATCGCCGTCGTCTCCGGGCCGATCGGGGCCGTGCTCACGCTGATCACGCTGGGCTGCGCGCACTTCCGGCCGGTTGTCACGGCGCGGGTGCTGCCGTGGGTTGCCGGGCTCGGGACGTTGATCTCCGCCGCGGCGCTGTCGACGGGGCCGTGGCGGTCGGGGGTGCCCTATATGGGCGGGTCGCTGTGGGCGCAGGCGCCCGCGGTCATCGCGGTCGTCGCGGTGGGGGTCGCGGCATTGCCGCGTCGACGCTGACGCCTTCGACCGGCGCCGGGCCGAGCGGCCCATCCCGGCCCACCGGGCAGCCTTACGGCGCGGACGCCTCCAGTGCCGCCGCCTCCACGCTCCGGCGGGAGCGGCGGGCGGCCGCGGCCTTGTCCCAGCGACGGGCCAGGCGCCGTGCCGGGTCCTCGATCAGCGCGAAGCTCGCGGCGGCCAGCGGCATGGTCAGGCCGACGGTGAGCACGAGAACGTAGACGAAATGGCCGCTGAACGGGAGCAGGCTGAACACCGGGAAGACCATGGTGAGCACGACCAGGTGCCACAGGAAGATGCCGTAGGACCAGCGGCCGATGGTCAGCGCGGTCGCGGATTCCAGCCAGCGGTGCGGCGGGGCGTCGGCGGGACGCAGGACCAGCGGGGCGAGCAGGCCGAACCCGATGATCATGCCGAGCAGCATCTTCACCGCGTACTGCCACGGCTGGGCGCGTTCGAGTCCGCCGGGACCGCCGAACTCGGTCGCCGAGAGCAGGAACGCGAGCGCGGCCAGCGCCCACATCAGCGGCTGGGACGAGCACAGCCGCACCCACCAGGCGCCGGGCCGGATCTGATAGATCAACTCGGCGAGCACCATGCCCGCCGCGAACCACGGCAGATATCCGGGCAGCCAGTTGTCGGCGTGGATCGCGTCCGGGGTCGGCACCGGCCACAGGTTCCAGGTCAGGCTCACCGCGATCAGCGCGCCGAGCGCGGGCACCCGCCGGCGCGCCGCGCGCCCACGCAGCCGCACGACCAGCCAGGCCAGCAGCGGCAGCACCAGGTAGAAGGCAACCTCCACCGACAGGCTCCACATCTGGGTGAGGCCGTCGGTGAGCGTCAGCGGCACGAAGACCTGCAGCAACAGCAGATTCGACACCCACACGCGCAGGTTCGCGTGCTGGGCCGCGCTGGGCAGCAGCACCAGCACGAACACCACGACGACCCAGTACGCGGGCATGATCCGCATCAGGCGATGCAGCAGATAGCGAGCGGTCGACGGCGCGGACCCGAGCCCACGCGCCACCGCGGCGTGCGGCCGCCACAGCAGGAAACCCGACAGCGCGAAGAACACCGCGACGGCCATGTCGAAGCGTTCCAGGATCGGTCCGAGCACCGGGATCCGGCCGGTGCCGGTCTGGAAGGCGACGTGGGTCACGACGACACCGAGCGCCGCCATTCCGCGCATGCCCTCCAGGGCGGGAATGAAGGTGCGCGGTGGCGTCACGGGGGCGGTCACGGTCGTCATCGGGGTCCAGTCTGCCCTGTCGGCGATTTACGGGGCTCACCACGGCACTCGGCGCGGTCGGGCTGTTAGTGTCGGGGCTCACGAGGGCCTAGGGTGCAATACCAGACCACCGGAGGATCCGTGTTCGAACGACGAGGAGAGTTTGCATGGCACTGAGTGCCGGTACCAGAAGGACGGTCGCCTGCGTGCTCGTGGGTCTGGGCGCGGCATTACTCGTCGCCGCGCTGATGATCCCCACCTACACGGTGAGCAAAGTCGCCAAGACTCCGCTCGACCTCGAGATCACCACCATCGCGCAGAATCAGCCGGGCGAAGACAGCCTCGTGCTCGATTCCAAGTCGCTGACCACCGGTGATGGTCCCGCCGTCGTGAACAAGGACGTGCCGCTGATCTCGCAGCGCTTCGTCACCGTCGAGGAGCCCTCCGACGCCGACCAGATGACGCTGCAGGCGGGCCAGACGCTGCGCCGCACCGACGTGCAGGGCGACACCGGCCTGCTCACCGCGAGCATCGACCGCGTCACCATCGACCGCAAGACCGGCATGCCGGTCGACACCGATCCCAACGGGTCGATCGCGGTCACCGTGAACAAGGACGGCAGCGTCATGGAGCCGGTGCAGCACACCGGCATCGGCTACCGCTTCCCGATCGGCACCGAGAAGAAGACCTACCCGTACTTCGACATCAACGTGCGAAAGTCCTTCGACGCCAACTTCATCGAAGAGACCGAGATCAACAGCACGAAGGTCTACCACTTCCAGATGACCGCGCCGGTCACGAGCACCTGGGACGTCGTGCAGTCGCCGACCAACCGGCTGACCCTGCCCGCCGCGAAGTGGGGCGTCACCGACGTGCCCGCCGACACCCCGGTCACCATGACCCGCTTCTACACCAACGTGCGTGACCTGTGGGTCGAGCCGCAGACCGGCACCGTCATCAAGGGTGGCGAGTCGATCCACCTGTTCTACGGCCGCGCGGCCGACAAGCCCGAGGTGACGGCGCTCAAGTCGCACATCGTGTTCGACGAGGCCACCGTGGAGTCGCAGATCGCGATCGCCAAGGAGAACACCGACAAGCTGTCGCTGTTCGGCCGCGTGGTGCCGATCGTGCTCGGCGTGCTCGGTGTGATCGCGCTGCTGGCCGGCCTGTTCTTCGGCCTGCGCGGCGGGAGTGCGCCCGCGCACGCGGGGGGCCCGCGCGGTGGCCGTCCGACGCCGGCGCCCACCGCCGCCGAGGGCAGCTCGCGCTACGAGGGCGACGACGCGCCGACCACGCAGTTCACCCGCGGTGACTACGACGCGCCGACCGAGCAGATCGACGTGAACAAGCGTCCCTGACGACGCCGATCAGCGAACGGCCCCGGTCATCGACCGGGGCCGTTCTCGTCGGCCAGTAGTCGCACATACGTGACCAATCGGTCGAAATAGTGCTTGGTATCCTCGAAAAATGCCGCGCACCAAAGAATTCGATCCCGAGGTGGTGCTCGACCGCGCTCTCGATCTGTTCTGGCAGCGTGGCTACGAGACCACCTCGCTCGCGGATCTCACCGAGCATCTCGGGATCGCCAGGGGCTGCATCTACGCGACCTACGGCAACAAGCACGATCTGTTCATGAAGGCGCTGCAACGACATCTGGAGATCGTCGACGCGCGGATCACCGTGGCGCTGTCGAGGCCGGGTCCGGCCCTGCCCGCGGTCACCGCGCTGATCGACGAGTTCGTGCGGGATTCGTGCACGCCGGACCGGTTTCTCGGCTGCCTGGTGACCACCGCGGCGGTCGAGTTGGCCGCCCGCGACCCCGACGTCGCCCGGCTGGTCGAATCCAGCTGGGCCAGAACCGAATCCGCGTTCGCCTCGGCGCTCGCCCGCGCCGTGGCACAGAGAGAACTGCGACCCGATGCCGACCCGCGCGCCATGGCACGGTTCCTGCTGGTGTTCTTCCAGGGCGTGTGGGTGCTCGAGCGCGCGCCCGATTCCGCGGCGCGACTTCGTGATGCGGCGCGCGTGGCGAAGTCCGTCCTCGTCTGAATCGTTTACGAGAACGATCGGTCAGATATCGCGGGGTCGGCGGCGGGCGTGCCGCGCCCGGCGGTTCGTAAGACCACGAGCGCGACGAGCACGGTGGTCACGGCGGCCACCGAGACCGCGGTGGTGATGAGAGTGCCGATCGAATCGGCGAGGGTGAGCATCAGGGCCACTTCCACCGCCAAGCCGAGCCAGGTCAGGGTGGCCAGCGCGGTGCGCTCGACCGCGATCGCGGACAGCAGCGCGCCCTGGAGGACCGCGAGAATCGCGCCGTGCAGGGCGAACACCCACAGCATGCTCTGGATGGGCGCGTAGTCCCGGCCCGCGAACAGCGGCGCGAGCGGTGCGGCCACCGCGGCGCCGAGCACCGCGACGACGCCGATCAGCGACAGCACCGAGAGCGCGTCCCGGATCGCCCGTCCCGAATGCGCGGCCTGCGCCATCCGCGGATACAGGACGACGCCCACGGCCTGCGGAAGCCAGAAGGCGATCTTGGTCGCGACGGTGCCGAGGGAGTACTGGCTCGCCTCGGTGTCGTCGAGGACGATGCGGACGACGATCAGGTCCGCCGAGGACAGCGCCATCAGCGCGGCCTGGACCTGGACCGCGCGCAACACGGGCAGGACACCGATCCTGTGCTTCGGTTCCCCTGCCGGATTCGTGGTCGGATCGCCGCCGCGCCGCCTCGAGGCCATGGCTGGATCGGCTCCATCCCCCCTCGAGTTCGCGGCCGTCTCGCTCCCGCGGCCCGTCGAGTCCGCCCCCGCATTGGGCCCGGACGTGCGGCCCGGCGAAGAGGTCGCGCGAGTCGTGCGGGCGATGCGACCAGCGACGAACGCGGCGCAGACGATGCCCGCCGCGGCGGCCCAGAGCGCGCCCGCCGCGCCGCCGCCGAGGACGAGGGCGATCAGCGCGGGGGCGACGCGGGCCGTCCCCGCGAGCGCCAGGACGGCGGCCAGCGCTCGGAAATGGTTGCCGCCCTGCAGAATTCCCTGTTCACCGGAGAGCACCACCAGGGCAGGCGCGGCGCCGAGGGCAGCGGCCGCGGCCCATACGCCCACGTGTAGCACCCCGGCGACGACCGGGACGAGCACCACCGCGACGGCGGCGACCAGCGCGGCGCACCGCCACTGCATCGCGCGGACCGCGCGGATGTCCGCGCCGTGCACCACCTCGCGCGCCACCACGTTCTGCATGGCCAGCGCGGGCACCGCGCACAGCAGCTGCACGGCGAGCAGGCTCGCGAACTCGCTGAATCCGGCGACGCCGAGCCAGCGACTGGCGAGCAGCTGCAGCAGATACCCGGCGACGTTGGCGGTCATCGCGCCAGCCGTCACCCAGGTCAGGTCAGCAACGACAGGGGGGCGACGGACCGAGGACACGCCTCATCGTCGCACCTCGCTCCGCCGCGCATCAGCACAACCCCAAAAATGTGAGTCCGACCGGACTCACCTTGGCGCCGACGGGCGCCACCCCCACCCGTGCACACCAGAACGTAAGGTGCAGTGACGTGACGAGAAGTGGGCGAGCGAGGGCCTGGGTGGCCGGGTACTGCGCCGTGCTCGCGCTGATGATCGTCGGTCCGCTGGCCGGCTCGGGATATCTGCTGCTCCGCGACGCCGTGAGCACCCCCCGCTCCCATCTCACCGACTCCGCCCTCGGCCTCGGCGCCGCCGCACCCCGCGCCGTCCCCCAGGACGCGCTGCTCGCGACCCTGTCGCCCCTGGTCGACGGCGGCCTCCTCGTCAAAGCCATCCTGATCACCGCCCTCTGGGCGGCGGGCTACGGCGCCGCCGTCCTCACCCGCGAGTTCCTCGCCGCCCCCACCCCCGCCCAACTGGTCGCCGCCACCCTCGCCCTCTGGAACCCCTTCGTCGCCGAGCGCCTCCTCCAGGGCCACTGGAGCCTGCTCGCCGGCTACGCCGCCCTCCCCTGGACCGCTGTCGCCGCCTCCCGCATCCGCCGGTCCACGGCGCGGGCGGCTGGGGAGGGATTCCGTGGGGCGGTGGGCGGGTGGGCGGCGCTCGTGGCGGGTTTCGCTGCGGCCGGGTTGACGCCGACCGGGTCGTTGCTGGCCGCCGTGGTGGGGTTGGCGCTGGTCGGGCGGCGGGCGTTTCTGCCTGCTGCCGGGTTGTGGATCGTCACGTGCGCGCCCTGGCTCACCGCTACGGCGCTGGGGTCGGGGGCGGAGCCGTCGGATCCGGCGGGGGTGTCGGCATTCGCGGCGCGGGCGGAGCCGTGGCTCGGAACGCTGGGCAGCCTGGCGGGGCTGGGCGGGATCTGGAACAGCGAGGCCGTCCCGACCACGCGCACGACGCCGCTGGCCTTCCTCGGCACCGTGCTCCTGCTCGCGATCGTGGCCCTGGGTGTGCGCGCGGTGTGGGCGCTCGAGCGCGACGGCCGCACCCTGCTGATCATCGCGGCCGCGGCGATCCTGCTGCCCGCCCTCGGCGCGACCGGCCCCGGACTCGCGCTCGGCAAGTGGCTCGTGGTCCACGTCCCCGGCGCCGGACTCCTGCGCGACACCCAGAAGTACGTCGCCCTCGCGATGCCCGCCTACGCCCTGTGCGCGGCCGCAGCCGGTCAGACCGTCCTCACCTGGATCCGCCGATTCTCCAGCGAACCTGCTGTCCCCGTTCGTGATCCCGAAGTCCGCGACAACACAGCACATCACAACGGCATCGAACGTATGACTAACGCCGGTAGCGAATTCACCCGAGCCGACGACGCGCGTACGACGAGCGCGATGGAGAACAGCAAGGGCCACGAGGAAACTCGTCCCGGCACCGGCGAGCCGAGCGTCGCGCCGACGCAGCGTACCGCGGCCGGAATGTCCGGCGTCGCGGCACTTTTCATCGTCCTGCTGATTCTTCCGCTGGCCGACCTGGCCTGGGGAATCGGCGGCGCGATGCGGCCGGTGCACTACCCGGGCGGATGGGAAGAGGTCGCCGAGCGCATCGATTCTCCCGGCGATGTCGCAGTCCTTCCCACGGGAATGTTCCGCGTATTCCCCTACAGCGGAACAGCACCCGTCCTCGACCCTGCCCCGCGCATTCTCCCCAACGACGTCCTCCAGACCGGCGAACTCCTCGTCCGTGGCCACGCCGTCACCGGCGAAGGCAACCGCGCCCGCACCGTCGAGGAAGCCCTGATCCAAGGCGCCCCCTCCGGCACCCTCGCCGACCTGGGCGTCGGCTGGATCCTCGTTGAACGCACCACCCCCGGTCCGCGCGGCGATTCCGAAAAAACCCTGTCCACAACAGAACTCGTCTACGAGGACCCCGACCTGGCCCTCTACCGAATCCCCTCCCCCACCCTCCGCGACACCGCCACCCCCGCCCAACGCCGAATCTCCACCGCCGCCCACCTCCTCTGGGCCACCACCCTCCTCGCCGGCCTCATCACCGCCGCCCTCCCCCGGAGTGTCCCCCGGCGCGCCGCCCGCATGTCCCCGAACACGCCGACCGAATAGAACACCAGTGCGAGAACCGATCTATGTTCTCTCGCTATGGTCAGCTCACAGCACGAGGCGACGCACCGGATCTTCCGGCACGACGCGGGCACCTTCGCCCGCGCGTTCCGCACGCTTGGCCTGCCGTTCGGCGAACCGACAGAAGTCGAGCAGCTCTCCGTCGACCTCACCGAAATCCAACCGATCGAACGCCGCGCTGACGCCGTCCTACGTATCGTCACCGCGGATTCCACCTTTCTGCTCGTAGTCGAGTCACAGGGCCGACGCGACGACACCCGACCGGCAGCATGGTCGTACTACCTGACCTTCTTGCAGGCGAAGTACGACCTCCCTGTCGTCCTGGTCGTGGTCTGCCGGGGCGCCGCCACCGCCGAATGGGCGGCCGGCCCACTACAGCTCGGCCACCCGCTATGGCCCTGCCTGACTCTGCGGCCACTCGTTCTCGGCCCGCACAACGTCCCCGCGGTCACAGAGGTCGCAGTCGCCGTCGACGACCTGCCCCTAGCCGTTCTGTCCGCGATCACGCATGCCACCCGTCCGAGCATCGGTGCGATACTGGAAGCGCTGGCAGAGGCGCTGCACCTCGTCGGTGATCGCGATGATGCCCAGATTTACGCCGAGCTTGTCGAACTTGGCCTCGATCGCACGCGAGGCGCCGAGATCTGGAGGAAACTGATGTCTGTGGATCTGTCGTTCTTCCGCTCCGAGACCTCGCGACGTCTGCGCGCCGAGGGTCGCGAGCAGGGGCTCGAGAAGGGTCTGGCAGAAGGCCGGGATCGGGGCATTGCCGACAGCATCCTGCGGATTCTCACCAGGCGCGGGATCACCGTGTCAGTGGCTGCCGAGGCCAGGATTATTTCGTGCCATGACAGGGATCAGCTGACGGACTGGCTGGATCGGGCGATCACGGTGGGGACTGTCGAGGAGATGTTCGCCGACTGACGGTCAGGGCTGTGTCGACGTCTGGGTTACCAGGCCGGTGACGAAGCGGCCGGTGGCGGCGGCGGCCAACACCTCGTGGACGCCGGAACCTGTTTGTTCCCAGGAGAACTCGTGGGCGCGGGCGCGGGCCTTCTCGCCCATCATGTGGCGGGTCTCGGGGTCGGCGAGCAGGTCGCCCGCGGCGGCGGCCAGGGCGGGGGCGTCGTCGACGAGCAGTCCGGTGACGCCGTCGACGATGGAGTCGGTGAGGCCGCGGGAGCTGCGGTAGCCGATGGTGGGGACGCCGTGCTGGGCCGCCTCGATGACGGCCAGACCCCAGCCTTCCTTGCGCGAGGGCATCACGTGCACCCACGCGGTGGACAGGATCTCGTGCTTGCGACGCTCGTCGACGTGCCCGTGGAAGGTCACCGCGTCGGCGATGCCGAGCCCGTCGGCGCAGGCCCGCAGGTTGGGCGCCCACCAGCCGTCGCCGATGACGTCGAGGTGCACGTCGGGGAAGCGGGTGCGCAGGGCGGCGACGGCGGTCAGCGCGTCCTCGATCTGCTTGTGCGGAACCAGCCGCGACAGCACGGCGAGGCGGGGGTGGGTGGCGCGGGTGTCGTCGCCGCCGGGGACCACGCCGGCGGGTACCGGCTCGGCGCCGTTGCGCACGACGGCGATGCGCTCGCGATCCACCCCGAGCACGGCCAGTTCCTCGGCCGAAGGCAGCGACACGGTGAGGTACTGGTTGTCGCGGTGCACCCGCGGCGACAGGCGCGACTCGATCCACCAGCCGACCCGCCCGACCAGCTTGCCCGCCACCGGCCACTGCTCACGGTGCCCGTGGTGCACCAGCACCACCGACGGCACGCCAGTGGCCGCGGCGAAGAAGGGGATGCCGTTCTGGGTGTCGATCACGACGTCGGGCCGTACCCCGCGCAGCGGCCCGAAACCGAGCCGACCTGCGACGATGGCGGCGAGAGCGCGCGGGTAGACGGTGAAGCGCCCGCCCGCGCGGCTGATGTCGATCCCATCGATGCGCTCCCGGCGCGGCGCGCCCGGATAACCGGCCGTGCGCAGGGTGACCTTGATGCCGCGCGCGGCCAGCTGGGCGCCGACCTGCTCCAGATACCGTTCGCTGCCGCCGCCCTGCGGGTGCCCTGTGTCACGCCAGCACAGCAGGAGGACTTCACGCACGGTCGGGCTCGCAATCGGTTCGGTCGAGGACAAAGGTCGGGCACCACACTAGCGGGTGTGGTCTGCGCTACACAGCGCACTGCCCATAAACTCCTCGCCGTGCCGACCGCATCCCCGCCGACGACCGAGCGGCCCGTCCAGCGTCGCGACCAGCCCAGGTTCGCGCGCCGCGCCTCCCTGCGCCGCTCCCTGCGCCTGCTCACCAGCTTCCGGTTCGAGCAGTCCGACCCGGCCAGGTTCTACGGCGGCATCGCGACCGACAGCGCCGACCTGATCGGCGACTTCTACGCCGACATCACCGGCACCGACCTCACCGGCACGGTGGTCCTCGACGTCGGCGGCGGTCCCGGCTACTTCGCCGACGAGTTCACCACGGCGGGCGCGCGCTACGTCTCGGTCGAGCCCGATCCGTCGGAGATGCACGCGGCGGGCCTGCGGGTGTCGGGTTCGGTGCGCGGGTCCGGCATGGCATTGCCGTTCCGCGACAACGCTTTCGACGTCTGCTTCTCCTCGAACGTGGCCGAGCACGTGCCGCACCCGTGGGTGATGGCGGAGGAGATGGTGCGGGTGACCAAGCCCGGCGGCCTCATCGTGTTCTCGTACACGGTGTGGCACGGACCGTTCGGCGGGCACGAGACCGGCCTGTGGCACTACCTCGGTGGCGAGTACGCCGCGCGCCGGTATCGCCGCAAGCACGGTCACGAACCGAAGAACAGGTTCGGCCGATCGCTGTTCGCCGTGACCGCGGCCGACGGGCTGCGCTGGGCGGCAACGACATCAGCCGACGTACGGACGGTGTTCCCCCGCTATCACCCGCGGTGGGCCTGGTGGCTTGTTCGAGTTCCGGTGATCCGCGAGCTACTGGTGAGCAACCTGGTGGTCGTGGCCACCAAGGGCTGATCAGGCCAGCCAGCTCAATCGACGCGACCTGCGCACCGGCGCGGGTAGCGTGCTGGCCCAAGGCGATTCCTGAATCGCCAACCCGACGGTCTCCAAGGTGGTCAGCCCGACCTGATCGGCTAACGCCCCGACCATGGCGACCGCCTCAGCGGCCTGGATGGCGGCAGTTGCCTGCTCGATCGTGAGCGTGCGGCCCGGCAGGAATGACACAACCCATCCCCCGCTGCCCACACTCTTCGCTTGATGGTCGGTCTGGTCGCTGGTCATCAACGATCGGCCGATCACTTGCACAGCCATGAGTCGATCTCCCCAATTCGCTGTAAAGGTCCGATGAATCGAGCGAGCTGATCAGTAGCTAAAGCATCCCCTTTTCAACAACAGAACGCAATAGTGCGTTTACCCGGGAAGCGAACCGACAGGTTGGAATTCACCCTGTTCACAGTGCTGAAGCGCAGGCAGATTAGAACATGTTGCAGACAATCCGGCGGCAAAACTGTAACGTGTTCTTATGCACTACGACAGTCTGTTCATCGGCGGGAAGTGGACCACCCCTGCCGGTAGTGACCGCATTTCCGTGGTCTCGCCCGCGACCGAGGAGACCGTCGGCAGCGTGCCAGCGGTAACCAAGGCCGATGTCGACGCCGCGGTCGCCGCAGCCCGCGACGCCTTCGACAGCGGGCCGTGGCCATCGACGCCTCCACTGGAACGAGCCGAGGTGCTCACAAAGGCCGCTCGGCTCATCGAGCAGCGCTCCCCCGAGTTGCTCGCCGCGCTCACCGCGGAGATGGGCGCACCTTCGTTAGCCGCCTTGACACTCAACCAGATTCCGGCCGTCGCGGCTCTCGATGCATGGGCAGCCTTGGCTGAGACGTTCCAGTGGAACGAGACTCGCACTGGCCTGTTCGGAACATCGCGTGTCTCACGGGAACCGCGCGGCGTCGTCGCGGCGATCACGGCGTGGAACGTGCCGCTGTTCCTCGCGGCCAACAAGCTCGGCCCGGCCCTGCTGGCCGGCTGCACGGTGGTGCTCAAGCCGTCGCCGCTGACCCCGCTCACCGCCAACCTGATCGCCGACATCTTCACCGAGGCCGGCCTGCCCGACGGCGTGCTGTCCGTACTGCCGGCCGACGCCGCCGAGAGCGAATACCTCGCGAGCCACCCCGGCGTGGACAAGGTGACCTTCACCGGCAGCACCGCGGTCGGCCGCAAGCTGGCCGCGATCGCTGGCGAGCAGCTCAAGACCGTCTCGCTGGAGCTGGGTGGCAAGTCGGCCGCCATCGTCCTGCCCGACGTCGACCTCGAGACCGCCATCCCGGTCCTCGCGTTCTCCGGCCTGATGAACAGCGGACAGGGCTGTGTCGCGCAGACCCGCATCCTGGCACCGCGCAGCCGCTACGACGAGATCGTCGACGCGCTGGTGGCCCACGTGAAGACCATGCAGACCGGCGACCCGACCGATCCCGCCACCCAGCTCGGCCCGCTGATCAGCGAGAAGCAGCGCGAGCGGGTGGAGGGCTACATCGCCAAGGGCAAGGAAGAGGGCGCGCGACTGGTCCTCGGCGGCGGTCGGCCCGAGGGCGTGGAGCGTGGCTGGTTCGTCGAGCCGACGATCTTCGCCGACGTGGACAACTCCAGCACCATCGCGCAGGAGGAGATCTTCGGCCCGGTGCTCTCGGTGATCGCCTACGAGACCGAGGACGAGGCCATCGCCATCGCCAACGACTCGGACTACGGCCTGGCGGGCTCGGTGTGGACGACCGACATCGAACACGGCGCGGAGATCGCCGCGAAGGTGCGCACGGGCACCTACGCGATCAACTGGTACGCCTTCGATCCCACCGCGCCGTTCGGTGGGTACAAGAACTCGGGCATCGGCCGCGAGAACGGGCCGGAAGGGCTCGACGCGTTCTGTGAGCAGAAGTCCGTACTGATGCCGATGGGCTGGACGCCCAGCTAGTTCTCCGGCATCTGGACCCGGAGCACCGGCTGTCCGGCAACCTGGCCCCGGGGTGGCAGGTCGACCACGTCGACTCGCCATCCCGGTGGCAGGGCGCGCTGCAAGCGGCCCGCCACCCGTTGCATGGGCGTGCTCGAGTAGGTGTCGGACTCGTATCCGGTCACCAGATCGGTCATGCGTCAACCACCTCTCAGCGTCGATCTCATCGCCGGCCGCGACGGTGCGGCCGGGGTGTCGAAGGGGAGTTAGCTCGGATGGTGCGACGTACAGGGGAGCCTGCCCAGGAATATAGGTGACGGCGCCTCTTCCCAGCCAGCGACTCTCTGACATGGATAGATATACCCCGTTTCGGGCCGGGGAAATCGTCCGAGCGCGAAGCTGACAGGAAACCCCGAGTTCGCTTGGTGCCCTTCACAGCTGCTCGCGCCCCGTAAATGCGGTGCCACGCAGGCTTACTGCCGGAGTGAGCGCCGATACGCCGAAGGTGTGAGTCCCGTCACGGCGCGCAGATGATCACGCAGCGCCGTCACGCTGCCGAATCCTGCACGCTGCGCGACCGTCTCGACCGCCAGATCCGTGCGCTCGAGCAGTTCGCGCGCCCGGCCGAGCCGTTGCGCGTCCAGCCACGCGCGCGGTGTCGTCCCGACTTCGGCCTTGAAGCGGCGGATGAAGGTCCGCTCGCTCATCAGCGCGTGCGCGGCGAGCGCGGGAACATCGTGGGCGGCTTCGGGATTGGCCACCGCCCAGGTGAGCGTGGCCGCGAGTCCGCCGTGCGGATCGGCGCCACCCATCGGCCGCGGGATGTACTGCGCCTGGCCGCCCTCGCGATGCGGCGGCACCACGTTCCAGCGGGCCAGGTCGGCGGCCGCGGCCGCGCCGAGTTCCCGGCGCGCGATGTGCAGGCACAGGTCCAACCCCGCGGACAGGCCCGCCGAGGTGAGGATGTCGCCGTCATCGATGTACAGGGCGGCCGGGTCGAGCTTCACGGCCGGATAGAGCGCGGCGAACTGATCGCAGTAGCCCCAGTGGGTGGTGGCCGGGCGGTCGTCGAGCAGGCCCGCCTGGGCGAGGACGAACGCGCCGATGCAGATGGAGGCGATGGTGGCCCCGCGCTCGGCGGCGGCGCGCAGAGCGTCGAGCGCCGGCTCCGGGGTGGGCAGTGTCGGCAGGCCGATGCCGGGGACGACGATCAGATCGGCCTCGGCCAGCAGCTCCAGACCGTGTTCGACATGCAGGTCGAAACCGTTCGGCGTCCACACCGGACCCGGCCGGACACCGCAGGTGCGCATCCGGAAGCCCACCGGCTCGCCGGTGACACCGGGACCGTGCCGGAACGCCTGGACCGCGCAGGCCAGGTCGAAGGTCATCACCCCGTCCAGGGCGAGCGCGGCGACCTCGATCATGCCTCCCAGTTTGGCATGAATCCGCGCATCACTGGCATTCGCGCCACTTCACCGGAGCCGCTCGCCTCGCGAGACTCGAAGAGACAGTGAACCGCGGCGCCCGAGGAGACCGACCATGCCCATCGCGACACCCACCCTCGACTGGGACTGGGCCACCCGGTCCGGCGGCAATCTCACCGCCGCCGAGCGACGCGCGCTCACCGTCGGCCTCGTGCGCGTCGTCCCCGCACTGGTGCCGGGCCGCATCCGCCAGGCACTCGGTCGCCGCGGCGCGGGCAGGCTCGACCTGAACGAGGTACGCCTGCCCGACACGGCGCTGGCCCGGGCAGCCGAAATCGAAGCACGCGAACACCTTTCGGACACGCTCCTGGCGCACTCGTTCCGTACCTACTTCTTCGCGCGTGCGCTGGCCGAGCTGGACGGGGTCGCCTACGACGACGAGATCGCCTACGTCGCGAGCTTGCTGCACGACCTGAAGCTCGAAACACCGACGCCTGGAAGGTGTTTCGCTGTCGTCGGGGGCGAGTCCGCGCACGGTTTCGCGCTGCGGCACGGCGCGCCCGCCAAGCGGGCCGAGGCCATCGGCGCCGCGATCGCCGCGCATCTCAATCCCGATGCCGCCGAAAACCTGGGCGACCCCGGCGGTTTCGTCTCCGCGGGCGCTTCGGTGGACGTCCTCGGGCGGCGGTTGGCCGACCTGGCGCCCGACTGGGTCGAGGACCTGCTCGTCCGCCACCCGCGCCAGGACTTCAAACGTCAGCTGGTCGCGCGCTTCACCGCCGAGGCGGCCGCGGTCCCGGACGGCCGGATCCACTGGCTCAACAGCACGGGATTCCTGCAGCTGATCAAACTCGCGCCGTTCGCCGAATAGACGAAACCGCCCGTACCGAATTCGGTACGGGCGGTTCGCTGTTCGGGGGCGGTCAGCCCAGGCGCTCCTTGAGGGCCTCGAACTCGTCGCGCACGCCGGAGGGCAGCTTGTCGCCGACGAACTCGAACCACTCCTCGATCGAGGGGATCTCCTTGCGCCACTCGTCGACGTTCACCGCGAGGGCCTCGTCGACATCGGCGACGACCACGTCGAGGCCTTCCAGGTCGAGGTCGGCGGCCGAGGGCACGTTGCCCACCGGGGTGGCCTCGGCGCCCGAGCGACCCTCGATGCGGCCGACGATCCACTCCAGCACGCGGGAGTTCTCACCGAAGCCGGGCCACAGGAAGCGGCCGTCCTCGCCGCGACGGAACCAGTTGACGTAGAAGATCTTCGGCAGCTTGTTCGCGTCGGCGTTCTTGCCGAGGGTGATCCAGTGGTTGAGGTAGTCGCCCACGTGGTAGCCGAGGAACGGCAGCATCGCCATCGGGTCGCGGCGGACGGTGCCCACCTTGCCCTCGGCGGCGGCGGTCTGCTCGGAGCCCATGGTGGCGCCCATGAACACGCCGTGCTCCCAGCCGAAGGACTCGGTGACCAGCGGGACGGTGGTCTTGCGGCGACCGCCGAACAGGATCGCCGAGATCGGCACACCCTGCGGGTCGTCCCACTCGGGGGCCAGGATCGGGCACTGCGACATCGGGGTGCAGTAGCGCGAGTTCGGGTGCGCGGCCAGGGTCTCGGTCTCGCGACGGACCCAGTCGTTGCCCTTCCAGTCGATCAGGTGCTCGGGCTCGCCTTCCAGGCCCTCCCACCACACATCGTTGTCGTCGGTCAGGGCGACGTTGGTGTATACGGTGTTGCCCGCGTCGATGGTGGCCATCGCGTTGGGGTTGGAGCTGTGGTTGGTGCCCGGCGCGACGCCGAAGAAGCCGAACTCCGGGTTCACCGCGTACAGGCGGCCGTCCTTGCCGAAACGCATCCAGGCGATGTCGTCGCCCAGGGTCTCCGCGCGCCAGCCCGGGATGGTCGGCTGGATCATCGCGAGGTTGGTCTTACCGCAGGCGCTCGGGAACGCGGCGGCGACGTAGTAGTTCTTGCCCTCGGGCGAGATCAGCTTGAGGATCAGCATGTGCTCGGCCAGCCAGCCCTCGTCGTGCGCCATCGCCGAGGCGATCCGCAGCGAGTAGCACTTCTTGCCGAGCAGGGCGTTGCCGCCGTAGCCGGAACCGTAGGACCAGATCTCGCGGTCCTCGGGGAAGTGGGTGATGTACTTGGTGTCGCTGCACGGCCACGGCACGTCGGCCTGGCCCTCGGCCAGCGGGGCGCCGACGGAGTGCAGCGCCTTCACGAACGGCTTGTCGCTGCCCAGTTTGTCCAGCGCGGCCTGGCCCATGCGGGTCATCACGCGCATGGAGACGACGACGTACTCGGAGTCGGTGATCTCCACGCCCAGCTTGGGGTCCTCGGCGCCGAGCGGGCCCATGCAGAACGGCACCACGTACATGGTGCGGCCCTTCATCGAGCCGCGGTACAGCTCGGTCATGGTGGCGCGCATCTCGGCGGGGTCGACCCAGTTGTTGGTCGGGCCTGCGTCGGCCTCGGTCTTGGAGCAGATGTAGGTGCGCGACTCGACGCGGGCGACGTCGGACGGGTCCGACAGCGCCAGGAACGAGTTCGGCTTCTTCTTCTCGTCGAGCTTCTTGAAGGTGCCCGCCTCGACCAGCTGGGTGGTCAGGCGATCCCATTCCGCATCGGAGCCGTCGGCCCAGACCACACGGTCCGGCTGAGTGAGCTCTGCGACTTCCTGTACCCAGGCGAGCAGTTCACTGTGCTCGGTCGGCGCGGTGCCGTCGGATCCACGAAGACCAGGAATGGTCGCTGAGGTCATGAAAACTCTCCTGAGATGGGCGGTTCTTCGATGCGAGGTCCATCGATCGCCACCGGGCGGGAAGGCGTCCGCAGCGAACCAACCACCGCACAACCCCAAATGGACGGCGTACAGCGCCGTCCACGGACGGAGGCCGCGCATCGACTGGCACGGAGCGGACGCCCAGGTTCCTGGTTAAAGGTTAACGCGATATGACGATCGATACGGAATCGGGTTCCCTGATACTTACCCACAGGTCGATCAAACAATCGTGGCCGCGGCGGCACGGTCGAGGACGGCGAGGTCGCGTTCGCACGCGGCCAGCTGTGCCGGGCGCTCGGCGGCTAACCGCCTGGCGAGCGCGTCGAGTTCGGCCACGCGCCGGTCGACGGCGACCGCCCGCGCCGTCGATTCGCGGACGACGTGCTCGGCCAATTCTGCCTCCACATCCACCAGAACCGCCGCGACACGCTGCTCGAGCTGGGCCTTTGTATTCACCAGCGCTTCGGCCACCCACTGCGCCATGTGATTGCGCTCGGCGAGCTGGCCGCGGGCGCGCACCACCCAGTAGGCCGCGCCCGCGCCGAGCAGCAGCGTCACGGGGACCGTCGCGACGTCCAGCGCGGGCACCAGCGACAGCGGCGCGACAACCAGACGACCGAGGCCGACGCCAACCGACGCGCCGACCGCGATCATGAGGTGATCTTCGACACCACGGTGTCGGGGGTCGGGGTCGGGGCCGAGCCGCGGGGCCGGATCGTGCCTGCGTGCGGCGGGCGCGGCGGTGCCGATCCGGCGGGCCGTCTCGAGCACGCGGTCGTCGATCGAGAGGTCGACGGCGGTGGCCAGTTCCGTCGTCGCCTGCTGCAGGCGGCGCGGATATTCGCGCAGCGCGGCGCGGTCGCAGCGGTCGAGTTCGGCGCGCGAGCGGGTGTGCAGGGACCGCACCATCGCGCCGACCTCGGTGGTCAGGTCGACGCGCGCCAGCTGCACCTGGCTGCGCACCGAGGCCAGCCCGGTCTGGCGGCCGCCGTCGCGTTCGGCGAGCTGGGCGACCCGTTCCTCCCTGATCCTGGCCGCTTCCGCGCCGGAGCGCAGTGCGGTGATCTGTTCGGTGACGCGGGCCCTGGTGTCGGCGATCGCCCTGGTCAGCACGGCGGCGCGGCGCTGCGGGCTGTCGGCGGGGAGCTGTGCGGTCGCCGCGGCGAGGGTGGCATGCAGGCCGGCGAGGCCGGAGCGGTCGAGCAGGGCGGAGTCGTCGGCGGCGCGGGCCGCGGCGGCCAGGCGCGCCGAGACCGCGATGATCTCGAGGTCGGCGCACCCGCGGTCGGCCAGCAGGGCCAGGCTGCGCTCGCGGATCGCCTGCCAGTCGGCGTAGGCGTGGAAGCCGTTCATGGCGAGCACGAGCGGCCGGTTCGCGGCGCGTAGGCGCTCGATGAGGGCGAGCATGTCGGCGCCGATGACGCTGCCCGCGTCGAAGAGGACCAGTGCGGCCGCCGGGTCCGGCGCCGCGGGGTCGACCAGGTCGATGCGCGGTTCGAAGCGAGCGAGTTCGGTGCGCAAGAGGGTGGTGTTTGCGTCGTCGACGGCGTAGAGCGCGACCCCGGATCCGGTGCCTGGGCCGACCTGCCCGACCGCCCGCAACAGGGCGACACCCTGCGGATTCCACCGCTCGATCACGGCGATCAGTTCGGCGTCGACTGCCGGGTCGGCGGGATCGTCCGCCGCCTGGCTGGACGGCCCGGGCGCGCGCGGCGTCTCCAGGTGGCCGTCCGGTCTGTCAGAGTCCGGCACTGCTCATCCGTTCCCAGGCTCGGATGTAGCCGTTGTGGACGCGCAGGGCCGCGCGGCGGGCGGCGGGGGGCATGTCGCTGGAGACGACGGCGCGCCAGCGGGTGGCGCGGGCGAGGGCCTCGTCGGCGTCGGCGGGCGCCGGGGAGGGGTAGCCGGCGGCGAGGTGGGAGACCTGGGGGCAGGCCAGGCCGGCGCAGAGCCCGGCCCACAGCGCGTCGTCGCCGGTGAGGTAGTGCTCGATGAGTTCGCGGGCGCGGCCGCCGTCGCCGGGGACCGCCCTGGCGGCGAGGCGGATCAGCTCGTCGAGCAGTTCGCCGCCGCGCACGGCCTCCACCTGCTCGTAGCGGCGATGCACCAGCCGGTGCAGCGGGTCGACGCCGCTGGCCGAGTGCAGGATCTGGATCAGCGCGGCCGAACTCAGCTCGGCGTCGGCGCGCAACGCGGTGAGCGCGCAGTCGACGCCGTAGAGATCCCAGTTGGCGAGCAGCCGTCGGCGCGCGTCCTGGTCGGAGCCGCTGCCGATGAACAGGTCGGCGGCCAGCACCGACGGCACATCCGGGCCGACGGCGAGCCTGCGCAGGTCGGTGCGGTCGGCGGGGTCCACCGCGCCCGCCCTGGTCCTGGCGGCCAGCGAGGCGACCACCGGCACGACCGGCAGGCCCAGTTCGCGCGCGTACCGGTCGGCGGCGGCCACCGCCTCGCCCCAGCGCGCGCCCACCGCGTCGGCCTTGTTCAACACGACGACGCCGCGACCAGGCGGCAGCGTGGCGAGCACCCGCTGATCGGCCGCCTGCGGCGCACCGGCCAGGACATAGATGACGAGATCACCGTCGAGCACCGGATCGGGCTCCCCCGGCTGATCCACCGGCGCGGTCTCCTCCGCCGACAGCAGGGCCAGCGCGCGCAGCACCGTGCTGCGCCCGCTCGACGCCCGCCCGGCGACCTGGATCCGCAACGGACGCCGACGGCGAGTGACCGCGGCGGCCAGCCGGTCGGCGATCGCCGGATCACCGCCCCGCCCGGCCGCGAGAGTCGAGATCAGCTGATCGAGCTGGTCGGATGCCCGTGTCTGCGCGGATTCGGTGGCTGTCGACATGCTGCACACCCCCTTTTCGGTGGGCATTCTGTCAGATCGGCGGCCCGGCGGCCGTCGCGAACCGTCTGCCGACCTGCGGCAACACCGCCGCAACACGACGGGGCCCGCACCCGCGCCGTCCGACCCGACGCACGCGGCTGCGACGTAGCTCGGCGCATGCTGGACAATGGGCGATGTGAACGACGCCGCCAACCAACCAGTCGAGTCGGTGCCGGGGCAGCCGTCCCACCCGAAGCTTTCCGAGATCCCGCACGAGGCGGGCCGTCGCTCGACCACCGGATCGCGCCTGTACCCCCGCGTCACGAGCTTCCGCTCGCGTCGCGGCGCGCTGACGCCGAATCAGCAGGTCTCCTGGGAGCGCACCTGGCCGGTGATCGGCCGCGACGTCGCCAACGAGGCGCTCGACGCCGACGCCTGGTTCGGCCGCAGCGCGCCGCTGGTCATCGAGATCGGCTGCGGCACCGGCACCGCGACGGCCGCCATGGCGCAGGCCGAACCGCACCTGAACCTGATCGGCATCGAGGTCTACCAGCCGGGATTGGCCCAGCTCGTGCAGCAGATCGAGCGCGAGGAGATCGGCAACATCCGGCTGCTGCGCGGCGACGCCGTCGACGTGCTCGAGAACATGGTTGCCCCGGAGTCGCTGACCGGCGTCCGCGTGTTCTTCCCCGACCCGTGGCCCAAGGCTCGCCACCACAAGCGCAGGCTGCTGCAGGCGCCCACCTTCGCGCTGATCGCCAGCAGACTGAAGCCCGGCGGCGTGTTGCACGTCGCCACCGACCACGCCGACTACGCCGAGCACATCCTCGAAGTAGGCTCGGCGGAACCACTGTTGACCGGCCTGAACGACACCACCGGTGGCGACAGCGCGGCCAACCGGATCACCGCGCCGATCGGTTTCGAACGGCCCGTCACCAAGTTCGAGGGCAAAGGCCTGCGTGCCGGTAGCGCCATCAACGAGTTCATATGGGGGAAGATCGACAGATGAGCGTGAGTGAGATCGCCACCGAGATGCCGGATATCGCCCAGGGAGCAGCCGGCAGCGAGGCGCTGGGTAGTTCCGGCTCCGACGTCCGGCGCGTCCTGCTCGTCTGGGACGCGCCGAACCTCGACATGGGACTCGGCGCCATCCTCGGTGGACGTCCCACCGCCGCTTATCGTCCCCGTTTCGACGCGCTCGGCCGCTGGCTGCTCGCGCGCACGGCCGAGCTGTCGGTCGGCGCGAAGGGCCGCGTCGAACCCGAGGCCACGGTGTTCACCAATATCGCGCCCGGCACCGCCGATGTGGTCCGGCCGTGGGTGGAGGCCTTACGCAATGTGGGTTTCGCCGTCTTCGCCAAACCGAAGATCGACGAGGACTCCGACGTCGACGCCGACATGCTCGCCCACATCGCGCTGCGCGAGCGCACCGGCGGACTGGCGGGCATCATGGTCGCCTCGGCCGACGGTCAGGCGTTCCGTGAACCGCTGGAAGCGATCGCCGCCAAGGGAATCCCAGCTCAGGTTCTGGGATTCCGTGAGCACGCGAGTTGGGCTGTCACTTCCGATACTCTCGAGTTCGTCGATCTCGAGGACATCCCCGGCGTATTCCGGGAACCGCTACCGCGGGTGAGCCTCGATTCGCTGCCCGACGAGGGTGCCTGGCTGCAGCCGTTCCGGCCGCTGTCGGCACTGCTCACGTCTCGCCCTGGTCAAGGAGTCGCTTAAGTGTTCACCCGCTGGGGCGATCTGGTCTATCGGTTCCGATTCGCCGTCATCGGTGTTGTCGGTGCTGCCATGCTGGCGCTGGGTGCCTATGGCACCGGACTCGGCGACCGCCTGACACAGAGTGGGTGGTTCGATCCCGGCTCGGAGTCGGTGCAGGGTGCGGAGATCGCCGACGTCGCCTTCGGGCGAGACCACACTGCCGACGTCATCGTCATGTACAACGCCCCCGAGGGCAAGACGATCGATGACCCGGAGTTCCAGCAGAAGATCGTCAGCAACCTGACCTCGGCGGTCAACGACCACCCGGACCAGATCGACAAGATCAACGGCACCTATTGGAAGGTCGGCGACGCGCCCGCGGTGCCGTCGGCGTTCGGGTCGAAGGACAAGAAGCACGCGTTCGCCTCGATCGCCATCGTCGGCGACAACGACACCACGATCATGGCCAACTACCGGGTCGTGGCTGATGTCTTCTACATTCCCGGTGTCGACGTGGAGGTCTCGGGCCTGCAGCCGCTCGGCGTCACGCTCAACGACACCATCGCGCACGACACCAAGCGCATGGAAGTGCTGGCGCTGCCCGCGGTGGCCGTCCTGCTCTTCTTCATCTTCGGTGGCATCGTCGCGGCCGCGCTGCCGCTGATCATCGGCGGTCTGACGATCATCGGCGCCACCGGCATCGTGATGACGCTGACCAACTTCACCGAGGTCAACTCGTTCGTCACCGGCGTCGTCTCGATGATCGGTCTCGGTCTCGCGATCGACTACGGCCTTTTCATAGTCAGTCGTTTCCGCGAGGAATTGGCCGAGGGCTACGACACCCCGGCGGCCATCCGAAGATCGGTCGTGACGGCCGGACGCACCGTCGTCTTCTCCGCGACCATGATCATCGCCAGCCTCGGCGGCGTCCTGCTGTTCCCGCAGGGCTTCCTGCGCTCGGTCGCCTACGGCACCATCGCGACCGTCTCCCTCGCCGCGCTCACCGCGGTGACGATCCTGCCCGCCATGCTGGCGGTGCTCGGCCCGCGGGTCGACATGCTGGGCCTCAAGCGGTTCCGCAAGAACAAGACCGCCGAGGAGATCGAGAACGGTTTCTGGGGCAGGCTCACCCGCTGGGTGATGCGGCATCCGCTCAAGATCGCGATCCCGGTCACCGTCGGTCTGCTGCTGCTGATCATCCCGGTGAAGAACCTGGCCTTCGGCGGCATCAACGAGAAGTACCTGCCGCCGGACAACCCGACCCGGGCCGCGCTCGAGCACTTCTACGAGGTCTTCCCGCAGAAGAAGACCGACCCGATCCAGCTGGTCTTCGTCGTCGAGTCCGGCGACAAGGCCGACACCGACGCCATCGGACAGGTCTGGAAGCAGGCGAATCGGGCGCCCGGGCTGGTCGAGCCGTTCGCGGTGCCGTCGAACCCGCCGGACGACCGCACCGTCTACCGCACCTCGGCGACGCTGGTCGATCCCACCGGCAACGCCGAACCGACCATCGACTACCTGCGGGAGATCGAGGTCCCCGAGGGCGTGACGATGTACGTCACGGGTCAGCCCACCCTCATGGCCGACAGTATCGACACGCTGCTCGAACTGATGCCGTGGATGATCCTGATCGTCCTGTTCTCCACCTTCGTGCTGATGTTCCTGACCTTCGGCTCGCTGGTGCTGCCGATCAAGGCCGCGTTGATGAGCGCGCTCGGCCTCGGCTCGACGCTGGGCATCCTGACCTGGATCTTCATCGACGGCAACGGCGCCGGGCTGCTGAACTTCACGCCGCAGCCGATCAGCGCGCCGGTGCTGATGCTGATCATCGCGATCATCTACGGCCTGTCGACCGACTACGAGGTCTTCCTGCTCTCCCGCATGGTGGAAGCGCGCGCCCAGGGCGCGTCGACGACCGAGGCCGTACGGATCGGCACCGCGCAGACCGGCCGGATCATCACCGCCGCGGCCCTGATCCTGCTCGTGGTGACCGGCGCGTTCGCGTTCTCCGACATGGTGATGATGCAGTACATCGCCTACGGCATGATCGCGGCGCTGTTCATCGACGCCACCGTGCTGCGCATGCTGCTCGTCCCCGCGATCATGAAGCTCCTCGGCGACGACTGCTGGTGGGCGCCCAAGTGGATGAAGCGGATTCAGGAGAAGATCGGTCTCGGCGAGCCCATTCTCGACGACGAGCGTCCGCAGAAGGGCAGCGTGGTCGACCTGGTGAAGACCACCCCGATCACCGACCCGCCGACGATGCAGCTGGCCTCGGTCCCCGACAGCAAGCTGGCCAAGACCCCGCGCCGCCCGCGCACCGTCGCCGAGATCGAGGCCGAGGCGCCGACGGCGCACCTGGACAAGATCACCGAACACACCGACCCCGCGGAGCCCGCGCGCCCGCGTCCGCCGATGTCGCCGGATCCGACACGTCCACGCGCGCCCATGCTCTCGGGCGGGCCGACCCGCAAGCCGGGCACCGAGACGCCCAAACCCGATCAGGGCCAGGCGAATCCGCCGAGCAGCGGCGACCCCACCCAGATCCTGCCGATCATCAAGCCCGACGCCGCCCCGCCCGAAACCGGTCGCGGCCAGGCGGATTCGCCCGAACACGGCACCGACCCGCAGTCCCCGCGCGGCGACTTCGGGCCGCGCCTCGGCGATACCGGCCGCGGGACCACGGGCGGCGATTCCGGCCCTGGCCGCTCGAGCTTCAACGCGTTCGGCGACCCGGCCACCGGTACGGCGGACTCCGGTACGACCGGCGGACCCAGCTTCGGGGCCCCGTCCGGCCCGAGCTTCGGCACCACCGCCGAGCCCCGTTTCGGCGCATCCGACGAGCCGGGCTCCGGCACGACGGCGGAACCCCGGCTCGGCTCGCGCGATGCGTCGAGTCCGGACGACTCGGGCAGCCAAAACATCGACGCCCCTGGCGGATTCGCGCTCGGCTCGACGAGCGGCGCGCACGCCCCGGTTCCCCGTGAATCCCGATCGGACCTGCCCGGCAGCACGAACCACACGGCCGGACCGCGCTTCGGCGCGGCCGACGAATCCCGTTTCGGACCGCGTGATGCCTCGGCTCCGGAAGCTCCGGACGCGCGGAGTTTCGGCCCGCAGGGCGGTGCCCACTCCGCAGCGCCGGGCGAACCCCGCCTGAATCTGCCGGGCGAGCCGGGCGCATCCCTCGGCTCCGCGAACGGGCCCGAGTCCCCGAATGCCCGCGGCGACAGCGGTAGCACCATCGAGGGTGAACGCTTCGGTGCGCGAAGCGACTTCGCCCCGGGCTCGCCCTTCCGCACGGCGGGCGACTCGCCGGCCGGACTGTCAGGTGCGGCACGCTTCGGTATCCGCGGCGACGCTGGTCCGGGCTCGCCCTTCGGATCTTCCGGCGACGCGCCGACCGATGCGGCGGGTGCAGCACGCATCGGCGGCGCCGATACCGATGCGACCGGCGACTCGGCGGGTGGGCCTCGGCTCAGCATGCCGGGTAATGTCGCGGGTCGAGGACGTTTCGGGTCGGCCGGTGAGACTGAGAGTGCCGACGGCGCTTCGGGTTCCGCGCTCGACGAGAGCGGCGTCATCGGTGGCGGATTCGTCGACGGCGGCACACCGGGTGTGATCGGCGGCGGGCTGCCCAGTCGTGGTTCTCGTGAAGCGACGCCGCCACGTGGTGCGGAGCGAGTGCAGCCGCCCGCCGGTTTCACTCCGCCCTCGGTCGACCGGCCGTCCGTTCCGCGCGTGTCCACGCCGGACGAGGCCCCCGGATTCGGTGCGCCCGCCGAGGACTCGGCGCGACCGATCGTCAACCAGTCGCGGCCGAGCGTGAGCCCGCCGCCGGGCATCGTGCCGCCCCCAGCGCCGAGCATCGTGAATCCGCCGCCGGGGCTCGTTCCGCCGGTGCCGAGGATCGCCAACCCGCAGCCGCCGAGCATCGTCTCGCCGACGCCGCGGCCGGTCGACCCGCCCGCCGGTGGCACGTTCGGTGGATTCACACCGGTCGGTCGCGAGGCCGCGCAGGAGACGGAAGGATCCGCGCCCGAACAGGATTCGCGTTCCTTCCCGCCGCCGGGTCAAGCAGCGCCGGGTACCCACCGCGCACCTGCGGGCAATGAGCCCGAGGCCGAGCAGCCCGCCGCACGGGGGGTCTTCGGCACACCGGTCCCGGTGGAGCCCCAGTCGCCCCCGCCGTCGTGGCGCGACGCCGGTGCCCCCACGGCCGCGAACGAATTCCGCGTCCCTGATTCCGGAGCAGCCTATGGCGGATTCGGTGCGGGGAACGACCCGGCCGACCCGCCGGGGGCCGCCCCGCTCAGCAGCCGCGACAGCAGCACAGCCAACCCGCCGCTGCCCCGTCGCGGCGCCGAGCCGAACTTCGAAGGCGTGCAGCCGGATGCGGCGAGCCGCGCCGACGGCATCGCCGGCCCGGTGACGCCAGATCACGGCAACAGCGCCCCCAACCCCACGACGCCGGGTCATGGCAGCGGCGGCACGGCACCCGCCGATCGCGGCTATGGCACCGCAGAACAGAGCGCTCCGGGTCGTGAAGACCCTGCAGCGCCTGGCGGTGGCAGCACCACCGGCGCAGGGCCCAGCGATCGCGGGTTCGGGACAGCAGAACCGAGCGCGCCCGGTTACGGAAACCTCGCCGATCCCGGTCGTGGCAACAGCCCAACCGGGGAGGCATCGAGCGATCGACGATTCGGTGCCGCGGAACCGCGCGCGACGGGCCGCGAAGGCGGTGTGGCCGATCCGGATCGGGGCGACAACGCGACCGGTTCTGCTCTGCCCAGGCCTGGATACGCCGACGATCAGGCTGCGGCGGGGTCCGAAGGCAGCGCGACACCGCCGCGCGGTGGGTTCGGGGCGGCTGAGTCGGTGCCGGGTCGGGAGAACGGTGCGGCCGGGTCGCTCCGTGGTTCCGTGGGTGCGCCCGGCGGGTTCCAGGTGCCGCAGGTCGACAATGGGTCGGGTTTCGCTCCGGGTGAGGCTGCGGCGGAGCGGGATTCGGCGCGCGGTGAGGTTCGGCCGCAGGTCGCGCCGCCGGGGTTCACGGCGGTGCCCACCGGTGACGCCGAGCAGCCGCGATCCGGGGACGAAGACGACCGCCGCGGCGCGGCGGACTCCCGGAACGTCGCCGCAGAGTCGGCCGGTCAGTGGCAGGCTCCCGCCGGATTCACCGCGGTGCCGACGCCGAGCGCCGAGCAGGAACGTTCCGGCGACGACACGGCGGAGCCGGAAGCCGATGCGCCGCAGAACAACCGGAACGAGATCGAGAACTGGATGGCCCAGTTGCGGTCCTCGCGGCGTGGCAGCACGACCCCGGACGAGGGCCGTCACCAGGCAGGCGACGGACGCACCGTGAGCGTGAACGAGCTCCTGCGTCGCCGCGAGGGCGACGCCGACTGACCGTGCCGATCAACTGATACGACGAAACCCACGGTGACATCCGCCGTGGGTTTCGTCGTTGCGGGCCGCACCACGCTATGTCTGCGAGCTTTCGGAGTCGGCGAAGGCGCGGGCATACCGGGTTCCGGTGAGCAGCAACAGGATTCCGACCACCAGGAACGCCGCGACGCGCACCAGTCCGGACAGTGTCGCCAAGTCGAACAGGAAGAGCTTGGCCAGCGCGGCGGCCGCCACCAGCAGGCCGGAGGCCAGGCAGACCTTCGCCACCGAAGGCGAGCGGGTGATCCTGCGCAGCCCGTAGAACAGGGACGCGGTCGCGGCGGCCATCCAGACGATCGTCGCGAGACTGTGCCCGACGACGAAACCGTCACCGCCGCCGAGGGTCACACCGAGCGAAACCGCGGCGACCAGCACGAAGTACAGTCCGCCGATGCTCACCGCGATCCACATACCGGTGACGAGCACCTGCTCACGCCACCCCGGGAGCCGGGGCACCGTCCAGACCACCATGGCCGCGACGCCGAGTCCGAGCAGTGCGGATACCGCGGTCGCGAGATCGAGTCGCTGTTCGGCGAGGCGTTGCAGGGCAAGGGTTTCCGGGTTCGCTGTCGCGAAGAGGATGAGACCGCTGAGCACCGCGAAGGCGAGGCCGATGCTTGCAGCGACGCGGGTGCGGGTGGTCGCGGCGACGGCGAGGAAGGCCAGTGCGACGGCGAACAGCGCGGTCGGCAGCAGATCCGGTTCGGCTCCGGTGGCCCTGGCACAGGTCTGGAGCAGGGCGACGGCACCGGTGAGGGCCGAGACCAGGGCGGTGTGCGCGGGAATCCGCAGGGTGCTCGTGAGCGCGGGGACCAGTGTGGCCGCCGCGAGTCCAAGCAGGACGGCCGCCAGCGCGCCCGTGATGGCCGACGCGGGTACGCGGTCGAACAGGACGGAGACGGCGAGCACCGGCAGCGCGGTGACGGCCATGGCGATGCTCGCGGTGATATCGGCGGGCCGCCGGCGAGTCACCAGCACGGTCCCGACCACACCGATCGCCGCGCAGGCGATCACGGCGGCGGTGAGCCCACCGCGGCGCACCACCTCACTGGTCGAGGTCGCGCCGGCGAGGCCGTTCAGCGCGACCATGCAGAGCGACGCGAACACGATCGGCAGGGTCCGCACCACGTGCAGGACCGGCCAGTTCCTGCGCATCTGCACCGGGACGCCGACCGCCTGGAGCACCAGCAGGAAGCCGAGCAGCATCAGGTCGACCGTCAACGCGGGCGACAACAGCGCGGCGCCGAGCACGACACCCACCGCCAAGGGCTGCGACTGCCACCGCATCGCCACCCCGAGCCCGAACAGTGCCACGGCCAGCGCCGCCACCAACCCGACTCCGGCGGGAACCCAGTGGTAGTACCCGGTCACCGCGACAACGTCGAGGTACCCACCGGCGATCCCGGTGGCCACCAACGCGATCCCGCCGACCCGACCGCCCGGCCGCCCGAACACCCGCAACCCGGCGCCGACCAGCGCAGCCGAAAAGACCCCACCGGCAACAACCCTCGCGACCGGCCCGAAGAACCCGGCCTGCGCCGCCAACACCAGCAGCATCAACACACCGACGAGCGTCACCCCGACCCCCGCCACCGCGAGCGCCCGCGAGATCACCCCTTCCCGCTGCCACCACGGAGTCCGCGGCGGCCGCGCGACCCAACCGCCGCCCTGCCCAACGCCCGATCCGCCGCGCGCATAGCCCGGCGCACCCTGCCATCCCGGCCCCGGCCGCGCACCCTGCACCATCGGCACCCCCGGGTACGGCCGCGACTGCGCCTGCGCCGCAACACCTTGCGGCGGAACGGCAGACCCCGGCCATCCCCCTCGCCCCCACCCGGCGTTCCCCGGAACCCCACCCGGCCCAACAGGCACGCCCTGCCCCCACGCCCCAGCCGAACCCGCCGCCGTTCCAGGCACGCCAGCAGCGCCCACACCGTCACCAGCGCCAGCACCGCTACCAGCGCCAACACCACCACCGCCAGCAGCACCCACACCACCAGCAGCACCCACACCACCAGCAGCACCCACACCACCAGCAGCGCCAGCAGCGCCAGCAGCGCCACTGGGCCACGGATTGCCTTCTGATGCAACAGGTTCCGCTTCTGGAGCGACTGTCCTTGCACCGCTGCGGGTGTCCTGCGCTTCGCGCGCTTCGTCGCGGTGATCCGAAAAATCAACGCCCGCACGCGAAGTCGTATCCGCCGGGACGACGGCCGGCCTGCTCTCCGATTCCATGCCGCTCATTCCGGCCGATGTGGCCGAGGCCGAACCGGCGATCCGGCCCGCAGTTCCACGGGGAGCCTCGGAGCCGGGGTCGTGTGACGCCGACGCTTCCTGGTCCCCTGCCGGGCCGGGGCGCGGATGCGAATCCGCCGTGCTCGAGTTCTCCACAGCCGTGTCGTCGCCGGCACCGAGGGATCGGCGACGTTCACCGGCGCCGCCGTCCTGGGCGGACTGCGATGCGGGCAACGCACCGGACTCACCCGCATGGCCCCCGTGTCCCGAACTCGCGGTGCCGCCCGTGGACGTGTCCGGACCCGGCGGTGGACCAGGGTGGGCCCGCTGTCCCCAAGCATCCACAGCGGCCTGTGCGTGCCGCTTGTCCGCGGCGCCCGGTGAACCACTCTCCAACTGCGCACGCAGCATGTCCAGGTCCACCCCGAGGCGGCCCATCTGGACGCCGAGGGTGGTGAACTCGCCGGCGAGGCGGGCGACCAGGGTGGGATCGATGGCGGTACTCATGTCCTCATGGTCGGCGAAACGCCAGCTCAGGGCATGAGTAGAAACACCCGGTGGGGCGTGGGGGTCCTACCCGAAAACGGTCAGGCGCCGAGGAAGCGGCGCCACTGCACCATCAGCGGGTACTTCGCGGTGACCGAGCCGAAGCGGACGCGGCCGTGCACCACCAGGTGCAGCGGGCCGATGGGCGGGCCGGTGCGCACCTTGTTGTTCACGCTGGAGCCGACGAGGTCGAGGCCGTTGAGGTCGACGGTGGCGGCGGCGGGCACGATCAGGGTGATGCCGGTGCAGTAGTCGTCGACCTTGATCTCGACGATCTGCGTCTGCATGACGGCCTCGGTGAAGTCGAGGGTCACCCCCGACATGAGATTGTTGAGGTGCAGCACCGGCGGCACCTGCCACGGTCCGCGCCGATGCACGCCGGAGAGGCGGCTGCGGATGAGACCGGGGGTCGACCCGCCGGGCGGCACCGGGCGCGGCCTCGGCATCGCGGCGGGTTGCGGCGCGCCGGCGACGCGCATGCCGGGCAGGTCGACGAGCACCGCGTTGAGTTCGCCGCGGGTCTTCGCGGCGAGCGCGGTGTCCATGCGTTCGGTGAACTCGCCGAGCGAGAGCATGCCGAGCCCGACCGCGCGTTGCAGCAGCTGGCCGACGTGTTCACGTTCGGCGTCGGATACGCGCAGCTCGCGGTCGCCGACCGGCCCGTAGGCCGTGGCGCCGGGTGCGGAGAGAGATTCGGGACCGCCCATGTGATCGAGGGTAGCCAGCGGATCAGGGTCGCCACATCAGGGCAAACCCCCAATTCCGATCACTCGAGGCCCTGCTCGATGGCGTATCTGGTGAGTTCGACCCGGTTGGCGAGCTGCAGTTTCCGCAGCGTGGCCTGCACATGGTTCTCCACTGTGCGATGCGACAGGCTCAGCCGCGAGGCGATCTGCTTGGCCGACAGGCCCTTGGCCACCATGCGCAGCACCTCGGTCTCCCGCTCGGTCAGCGACGGGCGGTGCGGCTGGTCGGCGGCCGCCGGCGCGGTCGCCATCCGCCGGTACTCGCCGAGGACCAGCCCGGCCAGGCCCGGCGTGAACACCGGCTGCCCGGCGGCGGTGGCGCGCACGGCCTCGATCAGCTCGGCCGCCGACGCGCTCTTCACCAGGTAACCGCTGGCCCCGGCCTTGATCGCGTCGAGCACGTCGTCGCGTTCGGCCGAGGCCGACAGCACGAGCACCCGGCTGTGCGGGGACACCCGCAGCACCTCGGCGGTGGCGGTGGCCCCGTTGCCGTCGGTGAGCTGCATGTCCATCAGGACCACGTCGGGCTGGACGGCCGCGGCGCGCCGGGTGGCGGTGCCGACGCCGTCGGCGGTGGCGGGCACGGCGAAGCCCGCCTCGGTGAGGTCGCGGGAGACGCCCTCGCGCCACATCGGGTGATCGTCGACCACCATCACCGAGATCGCGTCGTCTGTCATCGCCGCTCCTTCGCTCAGCGCGCCGGCCGGCGCGGAATCCGGAATTCCCATTCGGTGCCGAGGTCGTCGCCCTCGCTCAGCAGTTCGACCGTGCCGCCGAGCTCGGTGATCCGGCCGACGATGGAGCGCGAAACTCCCATCCGCCCTTCGGCTTCCGCCGCCGCCAGCCGGCCCGCGGGGATACCGACGCCGTCGTCGCGCACGCTCACCACCAGCATGTCATCGGTGTCCTCCAGCAGCACATAGGCTTTCGCGTCCGGTCCCGCGTGCAGGTCGACGTTCGACAGCGCGGTGGCGACGGCCGCGGCGATCTCGTGCGCGGCGGAACGGCCGACGTGCACCGGGTCGCCGGGCGTCGCCACCGTCACCTTCGGTGTCGCCTGCGCGGTCAGCAGCGGACGCAGATCCACCTCCGCCTCGCCGGCATCGGGCAGTTCGGCCTGCTCCGAGAGCAGCACCCGCAACGCCACTTCCTGTTCCCCGGCGCGCTGGGCGAGTTCGGTCGCGGGACCGCCGATCTCGGAACCGCGCCGCTTGATGAAGGCCAGCACCTGCAGCACGCCGTCGTGCACCTCGCGCGCGAGCCGTTCCCGCTCCTGTGCGGCCGCGGTGATCCGCAGCGCCCGCTCGACCTGCACCTGGGCGCGGCGCGCGGTGTTGGCGGCCAGACCGAGCGCGAGGCCGACGGAGACGAGCACCGGCGCGGTCGCATCGCCCCACACGTCCTGCCCCCACTGGTCGCGCACGGTCACCACGACCGCCGACATCGCCAGCCCCGCGACCACCCCCGCCACCGGACCGCGCAGGATCGCCATGGAGATCACCGAATTCGCGATCCACAGCGTGGTCGGCAGGGTCTGATGCCCGTGGTACCAGCCGTAATCGGCGACGAGGCGGGTCGAGGCGATCAGCAGCACCGTCACCACTTGGTCACCGAAGACCACCCAGCCGCGGATCCGCCCGGTCGCGGCGGGGAAATACCACTGCGAGAGCAACAGCGCGGAGGTGCCGGACCAGATGGCCATCACCGCGATCAGCACCCAGCTCAGGCGCGGATGCTGATAGTAGGGCGCCGAGGCGATCTGCTGGCCGATCGCGTACAGCAGGGTGACCAGCCGGAAGGCCTGGGCGGCCCGCCACAGGGGCGCGGTCGCCGCGTCGGTCGAGCTCAGCTCAGCTGTGTGGGTCCGCATCGCCGGACTCCGCCTTGCGCAGCGTGCGCGTGATGTCGAATCGGCCGGGTTCCGGCTTGTCCGGCTCGGCGGAGAAGAGCCTGCGGTCCTCGCCGCCCGCGAGTTCGCCGTAGACCTCATCGGGACTGTCGGCCAGCAGGTACCGGATCGCGGTGTTGCCGACCGCGATCAACGGCACGGCCAGCAGCGCGCCCGCGATCCCGCCGACCACCAGGCCCGCGGCGATCGCCAGCACCACGGCCAGCGGATGGATGCTCACCGCGCGCCCGAGCAGCAGCGGCTGCAGCACATGGCCTTCCAGTTGCATCACCGCGATGATGATGCCGAGCACGATCAGCGCCGTCACCAGGCCCTTGGTGACCAGCGCGATGAACACCGCGACGAATCCGGCGAAGAACGCGCCGATGATCGGGATGAACGCGCTGATGAACACCAGCGAGGCCAGCGGCAGGGCCAGCGGCACGTGCAGGATCGCCAGGCCCGCGCCGATGCCGATCGCGTCGACCGCGGCCACCACGACGGTGGCGCGCACGAACCCGACCAGGGTGCCGAAGCCCAGTTCACCGGCCGTGCGGACCTTTTCCCGATGCGCGGTGGGAATGATCCTGGTGACGAAGTGCCAGATCTGATCGCCGCCGTAGAGGAAGAAGATCAGGATGAACAGGATCAGGAACGCGCCGGTGAGGATGTGCCCGATCGTGGTCGCGGTGGTGAGCGCGCCGCTGGTCAGGGCCTCGCGGTTGTCCTGGATGGTGCGCACGATGGTGTCGCCCGCGCTGCGGATCTGCTGATCGCTCAGGTGCGCCGGGCCGTTGATCAGCCAGTCCTGCACCTTGTGCACGCTGTTGGTGACCTCGTTGGACAGGCCGGGCACACCGTCGACGAACTGCTCGACGACGAAGGTCATGATCCCGGCGAGCAGCCCGATCGACCCCACCAGGGCGACGAACACGCCGAGCGAGCGCGGGATCCCCACCCGCTGCATCCAGTCGACCAGCGGCGCGAGCAGCGCGGCGGCGAGCAGCGCGATCGCCAGCGGGATCACCACGGTGGCGAATTTCTGTACCAGCATGCCGACGGCGATGAGGGCGGCGAAGATGATCAGCAGCCGCCAGCTCCACGCCGCCGCTTTACGGACCAGGGGATGGACGGACTCCGCGTCCGCGCGCCACGGCGTGGACGGCGGCACGGAATCTACCTTCTGGTCGGTCACCCGAGAGAGCCTATCGGTCCGAACGCTAGATTGGTGGTCGTGTCGGCGCCACTGGAAGCGGTCAAACAGACCATGCGAACGCGCTGGCCGCTGTATCTGACGTCGGTGCTGCTGGCCAACGCCTTCGGCGCCGTACTGGTGTGGGCGTTCATCCAGTACGGTCTGCCGGTCCCCGAGGGGGAGGCCGGTGCGGTGCGCCAGACGGGGCTGCTCGCGCCGGTGCTGGTCTTCGGCGCCGCCGCGGTGCTCAGCATCCTCGCCGCGGCCCTGATGCTGCGGCCGGTGATGCGCTGGCAGATGCGTGGCGGCCCGCCGAGCAGGCGTGAGCAGATGGCGGCCCTGCATGTGCCGCTGCGCCAGTCGATCGTGCACCTGGTGCTCTGGATCATCGGCGGCGGCATCCTGGCCGCGCTGATCATCGTCGAATCGCCCCAGCTGGCGGGCGCGGTGATCATCACCGAGTGCATGGCCGCCACCATCGTGTTCGGCTTCACCTACATGCTCGGCGAACGCATCCTGCGCCCCGTGGCCGCCGAGG
Source organism: Nocardia neocaledoniensis (assembly GCF_003182135.1). Classification (GTDB taxonomy): domain Bacteria; phylum Actinomycetota; class Actinomycetes; order Mycobacteriales; family Mycobacteriaceae; genus Nocardia; species Nocardia neocaledoniensis. Next base: position 194,335 of record NZ_QGTL01000004.1, read on the forward strand.
CGCTCACCGAGGGCACCTTCGACCACACCCTCACCCCCGGTGTCGGCACGCGCATGGCCATGACCTGGGGCATGGGCACCTTCGCGCCGACCATCGCGATCGTGCTGCTGTGCGTCACCCAGATCTCCTCCGACGTGAAGTTCTCGGCGAACTCGCTGGCGATCTCGATCCTGCTGCTGTGCGGCGTGGTGATCATGCAGGCGCTGGCGCTGTCGATGCTGACCGGTTCGTCGATCTCCGACCCGGTGCGCCAGCTGTCCCAGGCCATCGACCGGGTGCAGGCGGGCGCGCGCGACGTGCAGGTGGAGGTGTACGACGGCAGCGAGATCGGCCTGCTGCAGGTCGGTTTCAACCGGATGATGGAAGAGGCCGCCAAACGACGCAAGCTGCAGGAGCTGTTCGGCCAGCACGTCGGCGAGGAGGTGGCCCAGCGCGCGCTGGACTACGGCACCGAGCTCGGCGGTGAGACCAGGTTCGTCGCGGTGCTGTTCGTCGACATGGTCGGCTCGACGGCCGCGGCGGCCGAGCGACCGCCGACCGAGGTCGTCAGCCTGCTCAACGAGTTCTTCCGGGTGGTGGTCGACGTGATCGACCGCCACCACGGTTTCGTCAACAAGTTCGTCGGCGATGCCGCGCTCGCCATCTTCGGCGCGCCGCTCGACCGCCCCGACGCCCCGAGCGCCGCGCTGGCCGCCGCCCGCGATCTGCGGGAGGCGCTGCGCGAGGTGACCAGCCTCGACGTCGGCATCGGCGTCTCGGCGGGTCTCGCCGTCGCCGGAAACATCGGCGCCGCAAATCGTTTCGAATACACCGTGATCGGCGACCCCGTCAACGAGGCGTCGCGGCTCACCGAATTGGCCAAAGATCAACCCGGCCGCGTTCTCGCTTCGGGCAGCGCGCTCTACTTCGCCGACGAAAGCGAGCAAGACCATTGGGAAACCGGCGACGAGGTCCAACTGCGTGGCAGACGCAGGAAAACCCGCCTGGCCTGGCCGAAGCCGGCGGCAGCCACGCCCGACGAGGAGCAGGGCGAACAGCTGCGTTCGTTAGGCTGAGACCGTGACGGCCGACGGCGACCTAGCAGGCGAACCCGCCTCGCCACCGACCGAGCGCCGCCGCCGGTTCCGGTGGGTCAAGTGGGTGCTCGGTGCGGTGCTGCTCGCCCTGCTCGTCGGCGAGGGCGTCTACCTGTGGCCGCGGCTGCACGAATCCTGGCGCACGCTCACCGAGATCCATTGGGGGTGGCTGTTCCTCTGCATCGTGTTGCAGGCGATGTCGATGAGCGGGTTCGGGCGCGTGCAGAAGCAGCTGCTGCACGCGGGCGGGGTGGATGTCAGCCAGCGCAAGTCGGTGTCGGTGGTGTACGGCGCGACCGCCATGTCGGTGACGCTGCCGGCCGGCCAGGTGTTCTCCACCGCGTTCACCTACCGCCAGACCCGGCGCTGGGGGGCGAGCCCGATCGTGGCGTCCTGGCAGCTGGTGTTCTCCGGCGTCGTGGCCGCGGCCGGGCTGGCGCTGCTCGGCATCGGCGGCGCCCTGCTGGTCGGCACACAGATCGGCGGCAAGCTCATCGCCTCGGTGGTGATCCTCGCCGTGGTGCTGATCGCGGGGAACTACCTGGCCAGACACCCCGGCACGCTGGAGGCGATCCTGAAGCGGGTCCTCGCCGTGGTGAACCGGATCAGGAAGAAGCCCGCGGGCAACGGCATCGCGAAGCTGGCCGAGATCAGGGCCCAGCTCGAGTCGGTGGACCTGGGCAAGAAGGACGCGGCGCTGGTCGGGGTGTGGGCACTGGTGCACCGCTTCGCCGACGTGGCCTGTCTCGGCGCGGCCTGTTACGCGGTCTGCGCCGATCCCAAACTGTCCGGCCTGCTCATCGCGTTCACCGCGGGCAAGGCCGTCGGCTCCATCCCGTTCGCGCCGGGCGGCATCGTCTACGTGGACGCGACTCTCATCTACGGCCTCACCGCCGGCGCCGGTCTGCCCGCCTCGCAGGCGGTGGCGGCGGCGTTCGTCTACCGGTTCGTGAGCTTCATCCTCGTCGCGATCGTCGGCTGGATCGTCTTCGCGTTCCTGTACCGCACCCCGCACGCCGACGACGACGAATACGAGCAGGAGTTCAAGCAGCAGCGCCGGATCTAGCGCAGGGCCCGGATCGCCGCGCGCCAGCCGAGCAGGAACAGCGCGAGCACACTGGCCGCGACGATGACGAAGCTCACGGCCACACCCTGGCCGCTGACGGCGCGCAGGAGCATGCCGCCGACGAGGGTGCACGCCCAGATGACCAGGCCGCTCGGCCACAGCGCGGTCCCGTCGAAACGGGCACCGCGCGCGATGAACACCGCTATCGCCCACCCGACGAGCAGCCCGATCCCGAACGGCCACACCGTTTTCAGGAGACCGGCCAGCACCGCCTCGTCGTGACTGCGCCTACCGATCGCACAGAAAACGATCACCAGCAGGGCATCGACCAGCAACGGCGCAAATCTCCTCACGCCTGGAGCCTATCCGGTGAAGATCGACATCGAGCGCGGCCCCACCGCCCCTGACCAGTGCGCGATCTGCACGCACATCCGCGCTTACGGCTCGGGCGTTGCCAACGACTTCAGCAGGACCGAGGCCAGTCGCGAGGTGGCGTCGCCGCTGTCGGCGTCGGCGATGTGCACCGCGAAGACCAGGTCGCCCATGGCCGCGAGCAGCCAGCCGTCGGATCCGCCGATCGCGGTGAAGGCGGTGACGTCGCGGAAGCCGCGCAGGGCGGCGGTCTCCGGCTTGCCGATGCCCTCGTGCATCATGGCCCGCAACCGGTCGACCGCGGCCTGCGGGAGCGCGGGCACCGGGGTCTCGGTGGTGCTCGGCTTGCCGTTCTCGATCATCGGCGGCACCACCGAGCCGCGGGTGATCGCGGCGGCGGCGATCGCCATGCCGAACGGACTGGCCAGGACAGCGTCCGAACCGGCCCCCTGCCGCACCTGTTCGGTACTGCGTCCCGGCGCGGCGATCCGGCCGGTCACCTCGTCGAGGCCCTGCACCTTGAAGTCGACGCCGACGCCGAGCGCGGTGGCCGCCTCGGCCGCCTCCTGCTCCGAGACATCCTGCGGCGCTTTGTTCTTCGTCGCGGCGGCGACGGCGCGGAACAGTTCCATGGTGCCGCCCGCCGGGTACAGACCGGTGAACGCGATCGGCCCCTTCTCGGTGGCGTAGCTGTTCTGCGCGACCGCGACGACCGCGCCGGTGGACGGCTGGATCGCGACCACCGAGGCAGGCGTGCCGACGCTGACCACCGCGTCCTCGGCCGCACGCTGCAACCGCTGGTCCATCGTCGCGGAGATGTCCGGCCCCGCCGGGCCCTGGTAGCCGGCGACCTGGTTGACGAACCGGCCGTCGGCCTCGAAGATCTGCACGCCCCAGCCCGCGGTGGCCTCCTGGCTGTCGAACCACACCTCGCGCAGCGCGTCCAGCATGGGCGACCAGGTGCGCCGGTCGGCCGAGATCAGCTTGGGCTGCTTCTCCATCACCACGCCGGGTACCTTGGCCATCCGCGGTTCCAGGATCGCGAAATCGCCCTCGCGCAGGTTCACCGCGACCACCGGCTGCCCCTGCGAGGCGGCCAGTTGCTGCATCAACGAGGGCCCGGTGATCAGTGGCGCGACCGGTTCGATGGCCTCGGCGAGCGCGTTGGTCGAGCCGACGAGGTCACCGGTGCGGCTCGGATCGAGCTTGATGACATTGATCGTCTGCTCGGTCATCAGCGGCTCACCAGCGAGGTCGACGACCCGCGGCGGCGGCTTCGCGGTGGTGCGCACGAGCTTGACGGTGCGATTGTCGGTGAGCTGCGGCATCACGACCTGGGGCTCCCAGGTGATGCGCCAACCGATGGCGAGCTTGCGGACGGTGCCCTGCAGGGTATAGGTCCAGTCCTTGCGCTCACCGAAGTTCCAGGCGACATCCATGCTGAAGATGGCCGACTGCGGATCGAGATCGATGACCTGGGTCTTCTCGTAGTCGACGGTGCCGGTCGCCAGGCCCTCGAACATTTGCTTCATGGTTGCCGAAGCGGCGGCGGGGTAGGAGGTCAGCTCGGCGGCCTTGGTGTAGTCCTGTTCGTCGAGCAGGTCGGTGAACCGCTGGACAACCGACTCGGACTCACTGGGTGTGTCCCCCACCCCGCACGAGCACAGCGCGATGGCGAGGGTCGCGACCCCCGCGATCGCCATTGCGCCCCGGACCCGAAAGCGGCGGGATCCCCACACATCCATATCGCCCACTCTTCACTCTTGCCACTCCGGTAACAAATCCACCGTACCGGAAGTTGACCCGTCTCCGATGCCCCGGTAACACGGGACCACTACCCGACCACAGCACCTCGATTGTGCCCGATATCTCCCCCTGCCGAGGGGCCGATTTCGAACCTCGCCCAGCCAGTGGCAACAACTGGCGCGCTAACCGTACCGGCAGGCCCGCCCGGTTGTGCGCATCTCGCATCGTCCCGGCGATTCAACGCGAGGATACCCAGGCCCGTCCCCGCTCAACCCCGGCGACCGCCGATCGGAACCCACCCGAAAGCCACGTTCTCGCAGAGCATAAATCAGCACGCATATGTCGGCGTAATCTTGTAATCAACGCAACGTGCGCTACACAGACAGCAGGTGATTGCCATGCGGAACGCTCATCGCGAACGCGGATTCGGCCGCCCCGGCGGCTGGCAGCAAGCAGACCTCCCCGATCCCTCCGACGCGCCCGACTGGTTCGCCGGGCGATTGCCCGCCGACTGGTTCACCGGCCCGCCCGAGATCGAGATCGACCGCGACGAGATCGTGGTCGTCGGCGAACTGCCACCGCCCAAGAGCACCGACGGCGCGCCGCCCTCGGCCGCCACGAAGGAGGGCGCGCTCGCGCGCTGGCGCGAGTCGACCCGGCCCGCCCGGATGCAGATCGCCGACGAGGCCCAGCGCCGTTATCGCCGCAGTGTCGCCTGGGGCGTGCGGCTCGACGGGGAGCGAATCCTGTTCACCCACCTCGCGGTTCCGGTGATGACGCGGCTGCGCCAGCCCGAACGGCAGGTCCTCGACACCCTGATCGACGCGGGCGTCGCCCGATCCCGCGCCGACGCGCTGGCCTGGACGGTGAAGCTGGCGGGCAAGCACGCCGAGAGCTGGCTCGCCGAACTGCGCGAGGCCATGCGCAAGGTCGACGACCTGCGCTCAGAGGGCCCGACCGGGCTGTGAATTAAGGTGGCCCGCATGGAGAACGTGCGGGCCACCGGTCCGATCCTGGTGCTCAACGGGCCGAACCTGAACATGCTCGGCACCCGTCAGCCGCAGATCTACGGCGCCGACACCCTCGACGACGTGGTCGCCCTGTGCGAGCGGACGGCCGTCCGGTTCGGGCGCGAAGTGGTGGCGTTCCAGTCCAATCACGAAGGCGCGCTGATCGATCGGATCCACGAGGCGCGCGGCCGGGTCTCGGCCATCGTGATCAATCCCGGCGGGCTCACGCACACGTCCGTGGCGCTGCGCGACGCGCTCGTCATCCCCGAGGTGCCGATCGTGGAGGTGCACATCAGCAATGTGCACGCGCGCGAGGAGTTCCGGCACCATTCGTTCGTCTCCCCCATCGCGACCGCAGTGATCGCGGGCCTCGGCATCCAGGGCTACGCGGCCGCCATCGAGTTCCTCAGCACCCGCTAGTGCTGCGCTGAGCCTTCACACATCGCTCGAAAGAGTGTGCGTTGCGCGCAGTCCTAGGCGATCCGGAAGACCGGGAATCCGGGAGCGATGGCCGCGAGCTCGTCATCGGTCGCGTTCTTGTCGACGCCCTCGAAGAACTTGCCTACCTCCCAGCCCCACTTCTCCAGGTAGAGGCGCAGCAGCGGGACCTTCGCCGCGTCGGCGACCTCGGTGGCGGTGAAGGTTTCGGCTTTGCGGCCCAGCCGCAGTTCCCCCTCGCCCGCGACGCGCAGGTTGCGCACCCACTGGGTGTGCCCGCGCGGGGCCACCAGGTAGCGCGCGCCGTCGGCGCCGGTCAGCACGTTGACCATCGTGGTGCGCCATTCCCCACTCTTGCGGCCGCGCACAGCGAGCAGCCGTGAGCCGGCGACGCTGACGCCCAGCTTGGGCAGCAGGTTGGCGATCTTGTTCATGATCGGATCGAAGCCGGTGGGGCGGAGGTAGCGAGTCGCGTTGTCCATCTTGATCTCTCCCGAACTGTGAGCACTGCTCTCTATTTGACACAAGCATGCGCGCTCGCGGTCAGCCTGTCAAGAGCAGTGCTCTCAGTTCGCTACGACCGGCCATTCCGAAGTATTGCCATGGGATTGGCGAAGCGAATTTCTGAGCCAGTCGTTCGAATATATGTTTGAATGTCGGGCAGGGTGTCGACCCGAGCGCACGCGAACGTTCGACACCGAACATCGCCAGAGCGGGGGGTCGTGGCTCGGTTCGAGGTTCCTGATGGGTGGGTAGCGCAGGCATATCGGTTTGCGCTGGACCCGACCCCGTCCCAGGACACGGCGTTGCGGTCGCACTGCGGGGCCGCACGGTTCACGTTCAATCACATGCTCGAACACGTGCGAGCGGTCATGGAGCAGCGGATCGCGGAACGTTCCTACGGTCTCGGCGAGGGTCAGCTAACCCCGTTGCAAGGGTGGTCGCTGGCCGCGTTGCGGAAAACGTGGAACCAGCGTAAGGGTGGGTGTGCACCGTGGTGGCCGGAAAACAGCAAGGAGGCCTACAACACGGGCCTGGACGAGCTGGCACGTGCCCTGCACGCCTGGACAACATCGCGGGCCGGGACTCGGGCGGGTGCGCGGGTCGGGTTCCCCCGGCATAAACGCAAGGCCCGCACAGGGTTGTCGGTGCGGTTCACCACCGGCACCATCCGGATCGAACCCGACCGCCATCACATCACCCTGCCCCGGCTCGGTACCCTGCACACCCTCGAGTCCACCCGCAAACTCGCACGCCGTATCGAAGCCGGGACGGCGCGGGTCCTGTCGGCGACTGCCCGGTTCGACGGCCGCCGCTGGTGGTGCGCGTTCGCGGTGATCGTGGCCGGTAAACAGCGACCCGCCCATGTCCGCCGGGCCAGTCCACGATGTTCGACCGTCGGGGTCGATGTCGGAGTCAAGGATCTGATCGTGGCAGCGACTGGCGATGGTGTGGAGGTGGCCAGGGTCGGGGCATTGAAACCGTTGACTGCGGCGAGCACTCGCTTGTCGGTGTTGCAGCGTCGTGCTGCACGGCGGCAGGGCCGCTGGAAGCCGCATACCCGGCAGCGCCAGACCCCGTCCAAGCGGTGGCTGCGAACTCAGGCACAGATCGGGAAAACGCATGCGCGGGTGGCGAACTTGCGGGCCGAGCACCTGCATGCGATCACCACTCGACTGGCGCGTGAGCACGCGGTGATCGTGGTGGAAGATTTGAATGTGGCCGGGTTGACTCGTGCCGGTGGCGCCCGTAAGCGGGGGTTGAATCGGGCGATCGCTGATACCGCGTTGGCCAGAATCCGGCGTCTACTGGCCTACAAGACTCGCTGGTACGGGTCGGAACTGGTGGTAGCGGATCGATGGTTTCCCTCCAGCAAGACGTGTTCGGGTTGTGGTGGGCGAAAGCCAAACCTGCCACTCGCTGCGCGCACCTACTCGTGTGACATGTGTGGCATGCAGGTCGATCGGGACCTCAATGCCGCGATCAATCTCGCCCGCCTCGGCGCCACGGCCCACCAGGGCCGCGGATCGGGGACCGGTACCGGGAGTGGCCCGGCCGCCGACCATCGGGTCGGACAAGGACGTGGAGCCAGCCGTAAGACCCGTCTCACCGATACGGTGGGGAAGGCAGGAGGCGTCGAAGCGTCTACCCCGCACCACCAGCCGGTGGGTCAGACGGGGACCGCCTCTCCGTAAGGAGATGCTGCCTGAAAAATGAGTCGCCACAGACACTCATAATTCGGGCAACGGTTCCGCAGGAGGTCGGCCAGCCAGCCAGGTGCCAATTTCACCGAACGCTCGGGTGTTTCGTCAAACCGTCGGCCATCGGGGTACCGGTTGTAACCGACGAAAACCAACGGATATGGCGTACACGTAGCTGATCGCCTCTCATAGATATCCTGTAGTGCCGATGAGTGAGTTCACGGGCCGATGGAGTTCGTGTCGGTTTGGCGGTCAGTGCGAGTCGATGTGCTTTGCTTCGCTGATGTACACGGCGGTCAGCAGCGCGAACACGTAGGCCTGCAAGAAGGTGACCAGCAGTTCGAACAGAGTGAAGGCCAGTCCTGCGAGGAGTGAGAACGGTGCGAACACCTTCATCCAGGCTGTGGCGTCGAAAAGAAAGAACCAGGTCGCGCTGAAGAACAGGACCAGCATGATATGGCCGGCCAGCATGTTGGCCATGAGTCGGACGGTCAGGGTGAACGGACGCAGGATGAACGTCGAAACGAATTCGATCGGGATAAGCAGGACGTGCAGGACGGGCGGCACGTCGGGCTTGACGATATTTCCGCGCATGTACTTCAGAAATCCGTATTTGCGGATGCCCACGTAGTTGAAGGTGATATAGGCGATCACGGCGAGGACGATCGGCATGCCGATGCGAGCGTTGGATGAGATGTTGAGACCGGGGACGATGCCGGAGAAGTTCAGGAAGAGAACCGTGAAGAAGATCGTGGCGAGCAGCGGAAAGAACTTCCGACCGGCTTCTTTGCCCAAGACCTCGTCGGCGATCTGTTCCTTGACGAACAGCAGCGCAATCTCCGCGATGTTCTGCAGCTTGCCCGGCACGATGCGCGGCGCACGGAAGGCCGCCAGCAAGAACACGACGAGCAGCGCGGTCATCAACAGCCGGATGAGTATCAGCCGGTCGAGTTCGAACGGGGTTCCCTCGAACAGCACTGCGGGTGGGAAGAAGTCGGTCAATGATGGCGCGTGGAATTCCGCGGCCGTGGTGACGACGTTCAGTGCTCTCTCCTGTGACGAGCCGCTAGGCGTTCTTTCGTTGGCAGGTGCCGGCCAGTTCACGGCTCAGCCGTTTCGATCGTGCGGCGCGGATCCGAGGGGGGAGATGACGCCGACGTTCCGCGCCCCGGACGCAGGACGACAGCGCCGCCCTCGGATATCCCGTGCTCAGTTCCGAACTTGATCGTGCTTGTCGGCGAAGTCCAGGAAGCGAGGGATCACGACTTCCTGGTTCGCCCACAGCAGGTCGTGTCCGATCCCGGGGTAGATCTGCACGTCTGCCGACGGGATGTGTTGCCGGGCGCGGACGGCGCCCAGCTCGGGGTCGTTGACGACAGTCTCGGCGCCGAACAGCACCAGGGTCGGTGCGGCGATGGCTGCCAGTTCTTCGTCGGTGACCACTCGATCCCATGGCATGCCTGGCCGAAATTTCAAGGCCGCCATCGCCATCGCGAACTCCTCGTCTGTGAGCTCGGCGCGGGGTGTCAACCAGGCATTGAGCTTGCGCATCCGTTCAGGGGTCGGACGCAGGCCGGCGGCGAGGAATTTGAGCAGCAGGCTCCATTTCGGTTTGGCGAAGGTGGCCCCGCCGGGTTCGAACATGGTGAGGCTCGCCAGACGGTCCGAGTGATAGACCCCGACCATGATGGCCATCCACGCGCCCAGCGAGTTCCCGGCCAAGTGGACTCGGTCCTCTCCGAGTCCGTCGAGGGTCTCGACCACCCACTTCGCCACGTCGGCACCGTCGCGCACGGGAGCGGTCTGCACGCAGCGTCCCGGCCATCCAATGACGTCCGGCGTGTACACCACACGCTCACGCGCGAAATCCTGGATGAACCGCTGCCACACCAAGCCGTTGCCCGAGATCCCGGGCAGCAGCAGGACCGGGACACCACTCCCACTTCCGGACCTGCGCACACGTGTCGTCCCGAACGACGTCTCTACGTCGACGACGGTCGAAGGGATCGGCCACCGCTGCGCCCACGAGTCGTAGAGACGTAGGAACTCGGCTTTCGCCTCGTCGTTGGTGAATCGCCCGATCTTCGGCATGAGCTCGCTCCTCCAAGTTTTTATAGTATGAGCATACTACCTTAGATAGTACAGGCATACTATGGATCCGGAAGTTCTGCCCACCACACCAAGGAGCGAGCCGGTGCCACGATTGGTCGACCACGAATTGCGGCGGCGGCAGATCACCGACGCGGTCCGAAGACTCATCGTCCGCGGCGGCCTGGACGTGGTCACCTTCCAATCGGTCGCTGCCGAAGCGGGCTTTTCGGTGAGCCTGGTGCAGTACTACTGCGGAACGAAGAAGGACCTCCTGCTCGCGACCCACCGATCGGTCATGGAGAACGTCGGCACCCGATTCGCGCAGCGACGGGCAGAAATAGGCGAGGACCTGACGCCCCGAGAAGCCATCCGCGCAGTACTGACCGAACTCCTACCTCTCGACGACCAACGTCAGGAGGAAACCATCGTTCTCGGAGTCTTCGGCACGGCATCGGTCACCGGCCAGGGCATCACGCCCGAAGAAACACTCACAGCCTCACGACTTCTGGTCTCCATCCTCGCAGACCAACTCGAGCGGGCGCCGCGCCTCGAACCGTCGGTGACCCGGATCGACCTCGTCGCCGAGCTCATCGCGGCCGCCATAGCTGGGATATCCCAGGGCATAATCCAAGGCCACGGGACGCCCGACCAGGCACTCGAACTCGTTGACCAGCAACTCGACCTCATCCTCGGAAAACAACGCTGACGTCCACCCTGGTCGTTGTCGACAACGGGCCAACATGACACCGAGATGCCCGAGGACGAACCGCCCGGCAGCCGATGCCGGGCGGTTTCGTTCGTGTCGTCAGCGCTGCCCGTCGCGGATCAGCTCGAAGGTGGAGACCGCCTTGCCGCCGGCCTCGCTGGCGGCGATGGCCTTGCGCCAGTACGACTGGGCCAGGTGCGAGAAACCCGCGTCGACGCCGACTTCCTCGCTGGCGTCGATGATGTGCTGCGCGCCCGCGTCCATCATCTTGAGGCTGGCCAGGTCGGCCCAGCCGCCCGCCGCGTTGGCCTTGGAGAACTCGGTCATGAAGTGCGGGAAGGCTTCGCTCGCGCGGATCGCGAACGGGACGAACCCGGTGACGTCGTGACCGGACTTCGCGATGACCGCCGTGGCCTGGTCGAAGGCGAGCAGCCAGGGGTGGAAGATGGTCAGCAGGGCCTGGTAGTAGATCTGAGCCAGGCCGTCGTCCTCGCCCAGGTACTCCTGTGGGCTCAGCGGGCGCAGCAGCTCGGCGTGCGCGTCGAACACCGCCTTCGGGCCGCTGTAGAAGATGTAGGAGGCGGGGTGCACGAGGTTGTCGCCCGCCGACATCACGCCGCCGGAGAGGAACTCGGCGCCGCGCTCGCGGACCCAGGCCGCGCCCGCCCGCGCCTTCTCCGGCGAATCGGAGGACAGGTTGGCGATCACCTTGCCCGCCAACGCTTCCGGCGCCTGGCCGAGGACGTCGTACATGGCGGCGTAGTGGGTCAGGCTCAGCACCGACACCTCGTTGGCGGCCAGCGCCTCGGCGACCGTTTCGGCGCGCTTGGCGCCGAGCGCCACCATGGCGTCGACCTTGGCGGTGCTGCGGTTCCACACCGTCACCTCGACGCCGGCGTCCAGGAAGGCGCGCACCATGGCCTGGCCCATCGGGCCGAGGCCGAGCACGGAGACGGAGCGGGGGGTGTTCTGCTCGGACATGGGGTGTCCCTTCGGTTCTCGTTGCTTTGCTGGTTCGGCGCCGAGATCCATGGTGGTCGCGTCGGTATCGTCGGGGAAGACCGAACGTCGACGTGCGGTTGCTTACCCAGAGGTTCGAAATGCGGTCAGAAGGGTGCCCCGAAGATGAGCAGTGACGTAGATCACGATGTGTGCGGCATGAGTTTGGCCATCGACGTCGTCGGCGGCAAGTGGCGACTGCACCTGATGTGGGTGCTCGGCGACGGCCCGCAGCGGTTCGGGCAGATCCGGCGGATGCTCGACGGCGTCAGCGAGAAGGTGCTCGCCGAGAACCTGCGGCACCTGGAGAGCACCGGCGTGGTGCACCGCGAGATCTATCCCGAGATCCCGCCGCGCGTCGAGTACTCGCTGACGCCGCTCGGCGAGACCCTGCGCCAGGCGCTGGTCCCGCTCGAACAGTGGGGTGACGCCCACCGCGCGGAACTGTCCGCCCCGGCCCCGGTGCCCGCGCCGCCGCGCCCGGCCACCAGCATCGCGATCTGAGCCGCTACCAGCGTTCCGCCGCGATGCGCTCACCGACGCGCTCGAGCAGCGCGGCCGCGTGCGCGATCGACAGGCCGGGGTCGGGTTCGAGGTCGCTCAGGGCGTAGCACCCGGCGAACCCCGCGGCCCGGATCTCCCCGGGCGACAACAGCGTCCGCCCCACCGCCGCGACCACCGGGACACCGGCCGCCTTGGCCGCCGCGGCGACGCCGACCGGCGCCTTGCCGTGCATGCTCTGGTGATCCAGCGAGCCCTCCCCGGTCACCACCAGCGCGGCGCCGCCCACCAGATCGGGGAATTCCAGCAGCTCGAGCAGCACGTCGATGCCGCTGCGCACCTGGGCGCCGAGCACGGCCAGCACGCCGAAGCCGGTGCCGCCCGCCGCGCCAGCGCCGCCGATCTCGGCGTAGCCGGTGCCGAGCACGGCCGCCCAGTTGGTGAGCGCGGCTTCCAGCGCGAGCATCTGCTTGGGCCCCGCACCCTTCTGCGGCGCGAACACCGCGACGGCGCCCGCGGGCCCGAGCAGCGGATTGTCCACATCGCAGGCGAGGGTGAAGCTGGTCCGCGCAATCGCCGGATGCAGCCCCGCCCGATCGACCGAGGCCACCCTGCCGAGCAGGGTCACGACATCGCTGGTCGCGCCGTCCAATTCGGCACCGTCGTGATCGAGCAGCCGCAGCCCGAGGGCGCGCAGCAAGCCGGAACCGCCGTCGGTGGAGGCGCTGCCGCCGAGTCCGAGCACGATCTCCTCGGCCCCGTTGTCGAGCGCGTGCGCGATGACGACGCCGAGGCCGTAGGTGTTCGCGCGCAGCGGGTCGAGCCTGCCGCGCAGTTTCGCCGCGCCGACAGCGGCGGCCAGCTCGACGACAGCGGTCCGCTCGTGCACGGCGTACACCGCGCGCGACGGCTCGCCCACCGGGCCGGGGGCCGCCACCTCCACCCGCCGCCAGCCGGCCGCGACGAACGCGTCGACCATTCCGTCGCCGCCGTCGGCGACCGGCACGCAGCGCACGTCGGCGGCGGGATCGGCGCGCCGGATCCCGGCCGCCAGGGCCGTGGCGACCTCGGGCGCGGTGAGGGAACCCTTGAACTTGTCCGGGGCGAGCACCACACGTGGTCCATCGGTCATCCCGACATTGTCCCCTTCCAGTAGTTTCGACGCATGGCGACCGAGGTCCGGAAAAATGCCGCGCTCGAGCGGTTCGAACTCACGGCCGACGGGGTGCCCGCCGGTTACATCGAGTATCAGGACACCGGGGCCGAACGCGCCCTCGTGCACACCGAGGTCTTTCCCCGATTCGAGGGCAAGGGCCTGGCGAACGTGCTGGTCAAGCATGCCTTGGACGCCAGCCGCGGCGAAGGATTCGAGGTGCTGCCGCTGTGTCCGGTGGTCCTGCACTTCATCACGACCCACCCCGATTACATCGCACTGGTGCCGCAACGGGCCAGGGCCCTGTTCGGATTGCCTCAGTAGCCGGCGACGGCGGCGTCGACGGCGAGCTGTAGTTCCTCCTTGACGAGGCGGGCGATGTCGCCGGGCCGCTGCGGCAGCTCGAGCACCGGCGCGCGGAAGTGGAAGAGCGCCGAGCGCACCTGCTCGGCGGTGGGTTCCAGGTGCGGGCCGTAGCTCATCGCCAGCGCCACCAGCGCGGGCGGCGCGTCCAGCTTGGCCGCGCGGAAGGCGATGTGCCCGATGCCGCTGCCGACGGCCTGCACCTTCGTCGGATCGGCGTCGTTGCAGGTGCCCTCGGGGAAGATCGCCAGGTGGTCACCGGCGGCCAGCCGCTGCGCGCACACGTCCATCATGCGCTGACCGGCGGCGTTGACCGCTCGAATGCCGTGGTCCTTGCCGCGGAAGACCGGGATCCCGCCCATCATGTCGACCTTGCGGCGCTGCTCCACGTCGAGGAACAGTTCGTCCTTGGCCAGCACCCGCACCCGCCCGATCTTCGTGCGCAGCGGGGAGCGCCATGCCGTCGCCGCGACGGTGTACGGGTCGCTGGTGGAGAGGTGGTTGATGGCGTAGATCACCGGGCGGCCGCTGCGGAGCAGGGCCTTCAACTGCTGTTTCGCACCCTCGGCGAAGCTCACGCGCGGCCGGAAACGGCGGGCCAGCACGGCATAGGACGCCAGCGCCTTCCAGCGATTCTGCTGATGTCGCAGGTAGTAGTCGTACACGGCGTCGCTGTCTTCGAGCAGAACCTCGGGCGAGTGCATGCCGCGACCCTACCGGGCGCGCCCGCGGCCGGTCGGAGGAGAAATTTTCCGGTTCCGAGCCCTCGCCGGGGAGCGCGCGACGCCTGTCCAGTGCGATGATGGCTCGGTGGCACCACGCGGAGACGACCCGGACGAGCGCCGGACTCGCGACGGGCACGGCGATGACCGGCGGCGCGGGCAACCCGCGGTGGGCGTGCGCGCCGGCAACCTGCTGGTGTCGGCGATCGACCTGGTGGAACCGACCTTCCGGCGAACCGTGGTGTACGTCATCGAGCACAACGACGCGGGCAGTCTCGGCGTGGTCCTGAACCGGCCGAGCGAGACGCCGGTGCACGATGTGCTGCCCGCGTGGAGCGCGCTGGCCGCCGCGCCGACCGACCTGTACATCGGCGGACCGGTCAAACGCGACGCCGCGCTGTGCCTCGGCACGCTGCGCACCGGGGCCGACATCTCCGGCGTCCGCGGGCTGCGGCGGGTCGACGGCCGGGTGGTGCTCGTCGACCTGGACGCCGATCCGGCCGAGATCGGGCCGCTCGTGGAGGGCATCCGGATCTTCGCCGGGTACGCGGGCTGGTCGATGGGTCAGCTCGACGGCGAACTCGACAACGACGACTGGGTCGTGGTCTCGGCGCTGCCCTCGGACCCGCTCGCCACCGACCAGCACGATCTGTGGGCGGCCGTGCTGCGCCGTCAGCCGCTGCCGCTGGCCCTCCTCGCCACGCATCCGATTGAACTCGAGCGCAACTGACCCCGTTACTCCTTCGAACAGGCAGGAGTGACACCCATGAATATCGACGAGCAGTGAGCACGGCCGCCGATGGACGACGGTCGCGACGAACTGATGCGCGCACTCTACGCCGAGCACGCGCCCGCCCTGTGGCGTTTCACCCTCGGCATCACCCACGATCCGGGCCGGGCCGAGGACATCGTCCAGGAGACGCTGCTGCGGGCCTGGCAGCGGCCCGCGGTACTGGAACAGACCGAGACCTCGCCGCGCGCATGGCTGTTCACCGTGGCGCGTAACCTCGCCGTCGACGAACACCGCAGCGCCCGCCACCGCCGCGAGTTCGGCACCGACACGCCACCGGAGCAGGTGAGTCCCGATCAGTCCGACCGGGCGCTGGACGGCTGGCTGGTCGCCGACGCGCTCAGCACGCTGAGCCCGGATCACCGCGAGGTGATCGTGCGCGCCTACTATCGCGGGCTCGGCATGCAGCAGATCGCCGACGAGCTCGGCATTCCGCCGGGCACCGTGAAATCCCGGCTGCACTACGGCATGCGCGCGATGCGCCTGGCCTTACAGGAGATGGGGGTGACCAACAGATGACCGATCTCGCCGACGAGTACAGCACCTGGGACGCCGCCTACGTGCTCGGTTCCCTCGGCGCCGCCGAGCGCCGCGAATTCGAAGCCCATCTGCGCGACTGCCCGCACTGCCAGAACGCCGTCGCGGAGCTGGCCGGGCTGCCCGGCATGCTCGCGCTGGTCGACCGCGACACGGCGCTGTCGATGATCGAATCCACGGAGCAAGGGCCGCCCCCCGATCTGCTTCCGTCCCTGGCCGCGGCGGCCGCGAAACGCAGGCGGCGCACCCGCTGGCTCGGCATCGGCAGCGCGGTGGCCGCGGTCGCGGCGACGGTGGCGATCGCCGTGCCGGTGACGATGACGGTCGCCAGGTCCGATTCCCCCGCCGAACAGGTTGTCGCCCAGCAGCAGATGCGCGCGGTCGAGCAGACCCCCATCACCGCCGAGGTGAAACTGGTCCGCGACGGCGACCGCACCCGCCTGGTGATGACCTGCCGCTACGGCGGCGTCGACTACGGCTACGGCGCCGCGTACGACTACGGCCTCGTCGTCACCGTGGACGGGCAGCGAATGCCGTTGGACCAGTGGCCCGCAGGGCCGGGCACCGAACTCACCGTCGACCGCACGATCGATGCCGCACCGGAATCGATCGACGCGGTCGAGATCACGTCGGTGGATTCCGGGCGCACCGTCCTGGTCGCGCAGGTCTGAACGCCGACGATCCGGTCACCCCGCGCGGGGTGACCGGATCGCTGTGCCGGGTGATCAGTCGGCTTGCTTGCGGAAGATGGACTTGGACCACAGGTAGCCGCCGCCCGCGATCACCGCGCACCAGGCCAGCGAGACCCAGCCGTTGACGCCGATCTCGGTGCCCATCAGCAGCCCGCGCAGCGTCTCGGTGATGGGGGTGAAGGGCTGGTACTCGGCGAACTGGCGCAGGCCGATCGGCATGGTGTCGGTGGCGACGAGGCCGCTGCCGAGGAACGGCATCATCACGATCGGAAACGGTGCGTTGCTGGCACTTTCGGGGTTCGGCGAGAGCAGGCCGAGCGCGATGGCCAGCCAGGCGAAGGCGAAGGTCACCAGCATGAGCAGGCCGAGCGCGGCCACCCACTCGACCACGTTGGCACTCGGCCGGAAGCCGATCAGCAGCGCGACACCGGTCATCACGGCCATGCCGCCGAGCGCCTGGATGAGCGTGCCGATGACGTGCCCGGTGAGCATCGAGGACTGCGAGATCGCCATCACCCGAAAGCGATTCACGATGCCCTTGCTCTTGTCGGTGGCGATGGAGACCGCCACCGAGACCGTCATGTACGCGGGCAGCAACAGCAGCATGCCCGGCGCCAGATAATCGATGTACTCGCCGCCGGAGGACTTCTCCAGTGCCCCACCGAAAACGAAGTTGAACACCAGCAGCAGAACGGTCGGCATGATGAGGATGCCGAACACCATGCTGGGGTAGCGCTTGGCGTGGATGATGTTGCGCCGCAACATCGTCATCGTGTCCGCGAGCGCGTGATTGGAAGCGGTCAGAGTGCTCATGCCAGGGACTCCTGCTCGGTGGTGGCGCGGCCGGTGAGGGTGAGGAAGACGTCGTCGAGGTTCGGGGTGTGCACGGAGATGCCGCCGGCTTCGATGTGCTCGGCATCGAGCAGGTCGAGCACCGCGCGCAGCGAGCGCACGCCGCCGTCGCTCGGCACGGCGAGGGTGAGCCCGTCGCCGCCGTCGAGTACGCGCGCGGCCGAGCCGAATGCGTACTGCGCGGCGGCCATGGCCTGCTGATCGGCGAAGTCGATGCGGATGTGCCCGCCGGGGATCAGGCGCTTGAGCTCGGCGGCGGTGCCCTCGGCGACGATGCTGCCGTGGTCGAGCACCGCGATGCGGTCGGCCAGCTGGTCGGCCTCCTCGAGGTACTGGGTGGTGAGGAAGACGGTGACGCCGCGGTCGTCGACCAGGGTGCGGATGATGTCCCAGATGGCGCGGCGGCTGCGCGGGTCGAGGCCGGTGGTCGGCTCGTCGAGGAAGATCACCCGCGGGTCGCCGACCAGGGTCATGGCCAGGTCGAGCCGTCGGGTCATGCCGCCGGAGTAGGTGCTCGCGGGCTTGTCGGCCGCCTCGATCAGGTCGAAGCGGTCGAGCAGTTCGGCTGCCAGGCGGCTGGTCTCGCGCCGGGGCAGATGGTTGAGATCGCCCATCAGGTGCAGGTTCTCGCGGCCGGTCAGCAGTTCGTCGACGGCGGCGAACTGCCCGGTGACGCCGATCAGCTCGCGCACCCCGTCCCGGGCGGTCACCACATCGTGCCCGCCGACGGTGATCTCCCCGCCATCGGCGCCGATCAGCGTGGTGAGGATCTGCACGGTGGTGGTCTTGCCCGCGCCGTTGGGGCCGAGGAGGGAGAAGATCGTGCCCTCGGCGACGGTGAGGTCGATGCCGTCGAGGACCGTGTGTTCGCCGTAGGCCTTGCGCAGGCCGCGTGCGGTGATGGCCGAGTTGACCATGGTCGTCCCTTTCCAGAGAATTGCATTCATAGCTGCGAATAAGTGCATGAGTTACCCACACGGCCCCTCCGGGGCCGCGGTGCTCGGTTGTCGGTGTGTGGTTGTCGCGTGAGGAGCTAGATGTCGAGCTCCTCGATCTGCGGATGCGAGTAGATGTCTTCGACCTTGCGGTACAGCTTGTCCGGGACGCGGCCCTTCAGTGCCGCGACGTCGTCGAGGATCTCGTACTCGTAGTCGCCCCAGTCCCAGGGCCGGTCGCCGATGCCGAACATCCGGCGCCAGTACTTCCAGTCCTTCATGTCACCGGCGGCCTCGCCGGTCGGGTAGTCCTTCCACAGCGCCGTGTGCGTATGCAGCACGAGCTTGCCCTTGCGGCTGCGGTAGACCTTCTGGTCGAGAACGCGCTCGTCGCCGACATCGCGCCACTCGCCCAGCAGGGAGCCCTGGAAGCGCACCTGCCGCACACCGTCGCGCCCCACCTGCAGGACGATCTCGTCGAACCCCGCCTGGCGGCCTTCCTCCAGGTCGATGAAGCGACGCAGCGCGGTGACGACCGCGCCGGACAGATTCCCGCCGACGAGTTCCTGTGCGCGCTGGAACAGCGACAGGTCGTCGTCGGAAACGTAGATCGTCTTGTTCGGCATGAACTCACTATACGTAGATGTATACGTACAAGCAAGAGGGGATCTTCACCGGACCGGTGAACCGTCCTCGGCGCGTCCCCGTATCACTCGTGTACGGACGATCCGTCCGTCGGTGTCCGCTGGACACGGCGGACGTGTCAGGAGGAGGGCCGATGCCGGGCCGAGTGGTCGACTATCTGGTGGACATGATCGCCGAGCTGGGGATCACCCATCTCTTCGGGGTCGACGGCGCCAATATCGAAGACGTCTACGACGCGATCTTCGACGCGAA
Organism: Nocardia neocaledoniensis; assembly: GCF_003182135.1. Lineage (GTDB taxonomy): Bacteria > Actinomycetota > Actinomycetes > Mycobacteriales > Mycobacteriaceae > Nocardia > Nocardia neocaledoniensis. Next base: position 213,482 of record NZ_QGTL01000004.1, read on the forward strand.
CGGGCCGGTGGGCATCGTCGCCAAACACGAGTTCTCCGCGGCCACCATGGCCGACGGATACGCCCGCAGCACCGGTGGGGTGGGCGTCGTCGTCGCCACCTCCGGCGGCGGGGCGATGAACCTGGTGGCCGGGCTCGCCGAGTCGTACACCTCACGGGTACCCGTCCTCGCGTTGATCGGGCAGCCGCCGACCGGCCTGGAAGGACATGGCGCGTTTCAGGATTCGAGCGGGCTCGCCGAATCCATCGACGCGACAGCGCTGTTCGCGACCGTCAGCCGGTACTGCGCGCGGGTCGAGGACCCCGCCGAGCTGCCGGAGCGGTTCGCGGCCGCCGTGGCCGCCGCGAAGGAAGGCGGACCGGCCGTTCTGCTGCTGCCCAAAGACGTTCAGCAGCGATCCATGCCGGCCGATCTTGTCCCGCGGACAGCCTCGGCCCGCACCACCGACAGACCTCCGTCGACCGGTGCGCTCGGCGACGAGCTCACCGCCGCCCGGCGCACCGGCAAGATCGTGATCATCGCCGGTGACCAGGTCGCGCGCGACGACGCCCGCGCCGAACTGGCCGAACTCGTCGCCGCGCTCGACGCCTCGATCGGCCTCGCACCCGACGCCAAGGACGTGTACCCGAACACCGGGCCCGGCTACTGCGGTGTCGCGGGCAGCATGGGCCATGCCGAACTGATCGAGGCGCTGCGCTCGGCCAGCGCCTGCCTGCTGGTCGGCACCCGGCTGCCGGTCACCGCCCGCGCCGGCCTCGACGCGCTGCTCACCGAGCTGCCGGTGCTCAGTATCGGGGTGCTGCCGCCGTATCCCGCGGCCCGCCACGTCGACGGGCCCGACCTCGCCGCGTCCATCGCCGACCTGCTCACGCGGATCGACACCGCCCCGGCCCGCGGCGAGGCGGCGGCCCACCTCACGCCGATGCCGGTGCCGCCGGCCGACGGTCCCGGCCTGCGGTACCGCGCGGTCGTCGAGGCCATTCAACGCGAACTTCCCAGCGGCGCGGATATTTTCGCCGACGCGGGTAACACCGGAGCGGCCGTGGTGCATTACCTACGGGTGCCCGAGGGCGGACGATTCGTCGTCGCCCTCGGGATGGGCGGCATGGGATACGCCTTCGGCGCGGGCATCGGGTCCGCGTTCGCCCGCAGGCACGCCGCCGACGGTCCGCATCGCACGATCGTGATCGCCGGCGACGGTTCGTTCTACATGCACGGGATGGAGCTGCACACCGCGGTCGAACACGACCTGCCCGTCACCTTCGTGGTGTTCAACAACAACGCGCACGCCATGTGCGTCACCAGAGAACAGCTCTACTACCGAGACCGATACAGCTTCAACAGGTTCCGCACCGCGCGGCTCGGCCCCGGCATCGCCGCCATGTTCCCCGGCCTGCCCTCGCGCACCGTCGCCGAACCCGCCGAACTCGCCGAAGCCCTGCGCGACAGCGTCGCCGCCACCGGCCCGGCGTTTCTCGAAATCCTGTGCGACCCCGACGAGATCCCGCCGTTCCTGCCCTTTCTGTCGACCATCGACGCCTCGAGGAGTACACCGTGACAACCAGTGCCCTGCCCGCCCTCAGCGACATCCCCGACGAGGTGATTCCCGGCGTCCTGCGGATCGAGAACTCCGACAGGGAGGCCACGACACCGATCATCATGGACATGCTGCGGTCGGTGTACCCGCACGATCAGATCTACGGCGACTACTGCCCGGTGCAGACCTACATCGCCGCGCCGCCGCGCGAGGTCTTCGAGTACCTCGCCGACACCCGCTCGCTCGAGGAGTGGACCTACAGCCTGCGCGGATTCACCGAGACCGAGGAGCCGGGGCTGTGGCTGTCCTACGACCGGCTCGGCGATACGACCAAGTGCTACACCAGAACCGTCGCCAACGCCGACGCCATGACCGTGGACTATCACTGCGCCTGGGACCAGTCCGAGCACCTGTGGATGATCTACCTGATGCGTGTGGTCGACGCGAAGCTGGTGTTCGACAAGCCCGGCTCGGTGGTGCTGTGGGTGAACTGCAAGCACCCCTTCTACGACGAGAACGGGTATCCGGAGACCGCGCCGCCCAAGCGGCCGGTGTGGGTGGGCGACTTCTGGGAGATGTTCTCCGCCGGACACCAGCTCGAGCTGGACAACCTCAAGGCCATCTGTGAATACCGCGCGGCGAACGGGCTGCCGATCAAGCCGGAGTGGATGCGATGAACATGCCGACCGTCAGCCTCATCGATGTCGCGAGCTACCTGCCCGGCGATCCCGTCCCGACCGAGTACTTCACCCAGTTCTCCCGTTCCGACCGGATGGCCAAGAACGTGATGTTCCGGTCCCCCACCGGCCGTCATCACATCTCCCGCGACGAAACGGCCGTCGACATGGCCGAACGCGCGTTCGCGCCGCTGCGGGAACGGCACGGCGACGGCCTCGCCGGCGAGATCGACATCATCATCACCCACACCCAGCTCCCCGACAATCCGGTGCTCGGCGCCGGGCCGGAGCTGGCGCGCAGGCTCGGCGCGAAGCCCGCGCACGTGCTCGACGTGCACAACGGCGGCTGCGCGGCGTTCGTGCACATGATGTCGCTGGCGCGGATGATCATGGCCACCAGCGACGCCCGCACGGCGCTGATCGTCGCCGCCCAGAACTGCGCGGGCCCGGTGTTCACCCAGCCCGAGATCCGCAAGCTCGCGCAGGCGCCGGTGCCCGGCGACGGTTGCGGAATCGGCCTGCTGCGCAGGGACGACTCGGCGCCGATCCTCGACATCGAATGCCGCACCTACCCCGAATTCGCCGGTGACATGGACTTCTCCACCAACGGTCCGCGCAAGTACTGGGAACCGGGCGAGGGCCAGGGCTGCGTGAGCTTCACCGAATCGAAGATCACCAAGGTGTTCGCGCGCGGCAACCGCCTCGTGCCCGAGGTGGCGCTGGCGGTGTGCGACCACATCGGGGTGAAGGGGCGCGACATCGACACCTTCGTCACCAACCAGCCCAACCGGCTGTTCCTGCGCAACTGGCACGACGCGCTCGAACTGCCCGCCGAACGGCATCCCGACACCTTCGACCGGTGCGGAAACCTGTTCGCCGCGGGCATTCCCGTCACCCTGGATGTGGAGAACCGGGCCGGGCGGCTGCGCAACGGGTCGGTGGTGCTGCTGTCGGCGTTCGCGCACGCGGGTGATTTCGCCGGCGCCGCCGCCGTGCGCTGGGGCGCGGCGCGATGACCGTGCGGTTGGCGGAACCGTCGGTCCCCTCCCGGCGGTTCCACGGCACGGCCGCCCTGTTCGACCTGTCCCTCAGCGAGAACCCCTTTCCGCCTTTGCCTTCCGTGGTCGCGGCCGTACGGGACACGCTCGCCTCGGCGAACAGGTATCCGGAATTCCTGCCGGAGCGGCTGCCACGGCTCATCGCCGAGCGGCTCGGCGTGCTCGCCGACGAGGTGGTGGTCGGCGCCGGGGCCACCGGCGTCGCGATGCAGATCCTGCGTGCGCTTGCCGGCGGCGAGATCGTCAGCAGCACACCGACGTTCGACGGATATCCGATCATGGCGGAGATGGCGGGAATGCCGCTGGTGTCGGTGCCGCTCGACCCCGCGGGCCAGCAGGACCTGGCCGCCCTCCGCCGCGCGGTGCACCGGCGGACCGCGCTGGTCGTGCTGTGCCGTCCGCACAACCCGACCGGAACGGTGCTCGACGCGGCGGCGGTGCGCGGCTTCCTCGCCGCGATTCCGCGGCGGGTGCCGGTGCTGCTCGACGAGGCCTACGCCGAGTTCCTCGACCCGGCCGATCGCCTCGATGTCGACGGACTGCTGCGTCGGCACGCGAATCTGCTCGTGCTGCGCACCTTTTCGAAGGCGTACGGGCTGGCGGGGTTGCGTATCGGGTATTGCGTGGGACGCGGTGAGCTGATCGCCAGGGTGCGCGGGCAGCAGCTGCCCTTCGGAACACCCGCTGCGGCGGCCGCGGCCGTCCGGGCCTGCTACGCGGCCGACGACGAACTCCGCGCCAGGGTGGGCCATATCCGGCGGGAGCGCGAGGAACTGCGCATGTCGCTGCGCGCCTGCTGGATCGACGCTCCCGTCAGCCAGGCCAACTTCCTCTACCTCCCAGGTCCTGGCGTGGCCACTGCCCTGCGGCGGGCGGGGATCAAGGCCAAGCCCTATCCCGACGGCAGCGCCCGCATCACCGTCGGTGACCCGACCGCCGGGCTCGCCGTGCACACGGCCCTCGCCGGTCTACGCGGCTGAGGGGACGTGGTTCGATGGCGGGATGACCTGGTGGCGAACCAGCTCGTTCCAGCCGAACCCGGCGCCCGCGGTCGGCACCGCCAGCCGGACGCTGCTGCGCGTGCGGCTGGGCCGGCGCGACATCGTGGTCCGCCGGACGCGCATCGCGCCCGGCGGCAGCAGTGGGTGGCACTATCACGACGGCACGCTGTTCGTGCTGGTCACCCGGGGTGTGCTCGACCATCCATACGTGCGACGCGGCCCCGCGGTGTATCCGCGAGGCCACGTCTTCCGTGAACCGAGTGGACCGGCGAACGCGCACGTCGCCCGCAATCTCGGTGCCACCGAGGTGCGCATCCTGGTCCTCTACCTGAACCCGGCGGGAAGTCCGCTGTCGCGTCAGGTCTCGGCGCCCTGATCAGCAGCTGCTGCCTCCACCACAGCTGCTCGAACTCCCACCGCCGCAGCTGCTGCTGCTCGAGCTGCCGCTGTCGCAGCTGCTCGACGAGCCGCTGTCACCGCCGAACCAGCCACCGCTGTATCCACTGCTGAAGCCACTGTCGGCGTAGGACCAGCTGTTCGAACTCGACCCGCGGCGGTGCCGCATCTGCGCCCTGGCCCGCTGTACCTCGGCCGCGCGATGCGCCCGCCTGGTCCGGGCCGCCGGGGTATCGGTGGCCCGGACGATCGCGACGATGATCATGACCGGGACCAGGGTCACGATCACCACCCCGACGCCCGCGATGAAGAAGGCGACGATCGTGCCGATCACTTCGGCGATATCCATGAAACCTCCCCAGCCGGTTCGACTCTCACGGCCGAAGGTATTCCCGCGCCCTTAACAACCCCTTTCGACCGGCTGGCACCGGTCGCCCCGGTCTGTCAGCCGGGCTGACGGGACGTGGCGGGCGCGGACGAACGCCAGGGCAGGCGGTTCGCGCGGGAGAGATCGCGGAAGGCGTCGGCCGTGACCAGCGCCGCGATCACGAACAGGGGTATGGCCGCCATGGCCGATTTGTCGATCACCGTCGCGCCGATGACGGCCAGGAGCACCGCCGCCGCGAAGGCCATGATCAGGTCGCCGGATCCACTGAACAGTTTCATGTCACACCCCTGTTCGAGTCCTACCTCAGGCGATCAGCCTCCGCCGCCGCCTCCGCCACCACCGCCGCAGCCGCCACCCCCACCACTGCTGCTGCCGCCGCCGCAGCCGCTGGAGCCACCACCGTCACCGCTCGAACCGCCGCCGTCACCGAAACCCCAGCTGGAGGTCGAGCCCGAGGAGCCCGCGCCCCACCCACCTCCCCCGCCCCGCCTACCGGTGCGCCCGGAGTTCGAGTTCTGGGAGAGCAGGGCGAAGCCCGTGGCGTAGAGCCCGACGGCGACGCACAACAGTACGAACCCCAGTATGGGCGCGAACGCGAACGAGATCACCCCCACCACCGTGACGAACAGCCCCAACCCGATAGCCCACATATTTCCCCCTCTGTCGATACGGCCGTCGGGGCGGATTCCGCCCCCGCGGCCCCCACCCGGCTGCTTTCGGGGTACCCGAGCGTGGTTCAGGTCAAACGACGGTCAGCTGCCGCCGCCGCAGCCGCCACCGCAGCCACCGCCACCGCATCCGCCGCCACCGTCACTGCCGCTGTCGCCGCCGTAGATGTATCCGCCGCCGCCTGCGGCCGCGCCGCCGGACGCCCACCAGCGGCGATCGGACTTCCTGGCCGTGACCAACTTGTCTTCGCGCCTGATCCGGACCGCGCCTGCGACGGCCACGCCGATGGCGACCACGAGGACGGCGATCCCGGCCACGGGCCACAGGTTCGCCACGATGATTCCGACGAGCGCGAGCAGCGCCGCCGAACCGAAATACTTCATGAATCCCCCCGGCTCAGTTCCTACTTCCGTTGTACCGAAGCAACGGGCCGTGGGCCACCGAATTGTGGAGGAACGGAACCGCTCAGTTGGCGGGCGCGCAGGTGTCGCGCAGCGAGCACCCGCCGCACGAGGAACCGCAGCCACCGACCGGGGCGGGCGGCAGGAGCGGCTCGACCGTGCGGGCCGCGGCATTGGCGCCGGCGCCGAGAGTGAAGACGGCGATCACGGCCACCGCGACCGCGACACCGAGACCGGCGAAACCGCCAGCGACCAGGGCCACCAGACCACCGGCGAACAGCAGCGCGCCCGCGCCGACCGAGGTGGGCGCGGCGATGCGATTGGCGATGCGGAAGTTGTCGTCGCTGTGCAGGGCGGCTTCGGTGGTGACACCGAGGAAGCGGTTGCGGGGCAGTTTGCCGAGCAGTCCGAGCACACCGGTCACGATGGCGACCGCGGCCAGCGCGAACAGCAGGGAAGCGACGACGACCATTCTTGCAGGCTAGCGCACCCGCGCCGGGCCCCGATCGCGCGCTCCCCGCGAAGGTGACCGCCCACACAGCGGCGTAGCGGCGCGCCGCCCGGTCTCGGCCCGTGGAAATCGGCTGGCACCGACGTTCTACCCTGTTAGACGATGTTTACCGGGGATCGGCGAGAACAAGAAGGCAGGACCGTGCAGGACACTCGTGCAACCGAGAGTGACGTACCTCAGCACCGGTACAACGCCGAGCTGGCTGGGCGGATCGAACGACGCTGGCAGCAGAACTGGGCCGAGCGTGGCACCTTCCACGCGCCCAACCCGGTCGGGCCGCTCGCCGGTGACACGCCGGCCGACAAGCTGTTCATCCAGGACATGTTCCCGTTCCCCTCGGGCGCAGGCCTGCACGTCGGCCACCCGCTGGGCTACATCGCCACCGATGTCTTCGGCCGCTACCACCGCATGCGCGGGCGCAACGTGCTGCACGCGCTGGGCTACGACGCGTTCGGCCTGCCCGCCGAGCAGTATGCCGTGGCGACCGGCGCGCATCCCCGGGTGACCACCGAGTCCAACATCGCGACGATGCAGCGTCAGCTGGACCGGCTGGGCCTCGGCCACGACTCGCGGCGTTCCTTCGCCACCACCGATCCCGAGTACTACCGCTGGACGCAGTGGATCTTCCTGCGCATCTACAACGCCTGGTACGACCAGGAGGCAGGCCGGGCCCGCCCGATCGCCGAGCTGGAGGAGCAGTTCGCGACCGGTGCGCGCGCCGTCCCCGAGGGGGACTGGAACAGCATGAGCGGCGCCGAGCGCGGCGCGCTGCTGGACTCGTATCGCCTGGTGTACCAGTCGGATTCGATCGTCAACTGGTGCCCGGGTCTGGGCACCGTGCTGTCCAACGAAGAGGTCACCGCCGACGGCCGCAGCGAGCGCGGGAACTTCCCGGTGTTCCGTAAGCGCATGTGGCAGTGGATGATGCGGATCACCGCCTACGCCGATCGCCTGGTCGACGACCTGGACGAGCTGGACTGGCCGGACAACGTGAAGTCCATGCAGCGCAACTGGATCGGCCGCTCGCGCGGCGCGCAGGTGCGCTTCGAGGCCGACGGCGAGACGCTCGAGGTGTTCACCACCCGTCCCGACACCCTGTTCGGCGCCACCTACGTGGTGCTGGCACCGGAGCACGAGCTGGTCGACAAGCTGACCGCGACGGTCTGGCCGGACGGCACCGAGCCGGGCTGGACCAACGGCGGCGCCGCCACGCCCGCGCAAGCCGTCGCGGCGTACCGTGAGTCGATCGCGGCCAAGTCGGATCTGGAGCGGCAGGAGAACAAGGAGAAGACCGGCGTCTTCCTGGGCTCCTATGCCACCAACCCGGCCAACGGCAAGCAGGTGCCGATCTTCATCGCCGACTACGTGCTGAGCGGGTACGGCACCGGCGCGATCATGGCCGTGCCCGGCCACGACGGCCGCGACTGGGACTTCGCCACCGCGCTCGGCCTGCCGATCGTCGAGGTGATCTCCGGCGGCGACATCACCGAGGGCGCCTGGTCCGGTGACGGCGAACTGGTGAATTCCGACTTCCTGAACGGACTTTCGGTCGACGAGGCCAAAGCCGTGATGATCGGGCACCTGGAGGCCGACGGCCACGGCACCGGCAAGGTCCAGTACAAGCTGCGCGACTGGCTGTTCGCGCGGCAGCGGTACTGGGGCGAGCCGTTCCCGATCGTCTACGACGAGCAGGGTGTCGCGCACGCGCTGCCGGAATCCATGCTGCCCGTGGAACTTCCGGAGATGGAGGACTTCGCGCCGGTCACCTTCGACCCGGACGACGCGAATTCCGAGCCGTCCCCGCCGCTGGCCAAGGCCACCGACTGGGTCACCGTGGAACTGGATCTGGGCGACGGTCCCAAGAAGTACCGCCGCGACACCAACGTCATGCCCAACTGGGCGGGCAGCTCCTGGTACCAGCTGCGCTACGCCGACCCCACCAACACCGAGGCGTTCTGCGCCCCGGAGAACGAGCAGTACTGGCTGGGTCCGCGCACCGCCGAGCACGGCCCGAACGATCCGGGCGGCGTCGATCTGTACGTGGGCGGCGTGGAGCACGCGGTGCTGCACCTGCTGTACGCGCGCTTCTGGCAGAAGGTGCTGTTCGACCTGGGTGACGTGACCGGCAGCGAGCCCTACCGGCGCCTGTTCAACCAGGGCTACGTGCAGGGCTACGCCTACACCGACGCGCGTGGCGCCTATGTGCCCGCCGCCGAGGTGGTCGAGCGCGACGACAAGTTCTTCTGGACCGGCGCCGACGGCGTCGAGATCGAGGTCAACCAGGAGTACGGCAAGATCGGCAAGTCGCTGAAGAACGCCATCTCGCCCGACGAGATGTGCGATCTGTACGGCGCCGACACCTTCCGCTTCTACGAGATGTCGATGGGTCCGCTGGACACCTCGCGGCCGTGGGCGACCAAGGACGTCGTCGGCGCGCACCGGTTCCTGCAGCGGGTGTGGCGCCTGGCGATCGACGAGGAGACCGGCGCGGTGAAGGCCACCGACGCCGCGCCCTCCGACGAGACCCTGCGCCTGGTGCACCGCACCATCGCCGGCGTCGACGAGGATCTGGCCGCGCTGCGCGACAACACCGCGGGCGCCAAGCTGATCGAGCTGACCAACCACCTCACCAAGAACTACCCCGACGGCGCCCCGCGTGCCGCCGTGGAACCCCTGGTGCTGATGCTGGCCCCGCTCGCCCCGCACATCGCCGAGGAACTGTGGGAACGCCTGGGCCACACCACGTCCCTGGCCCACGGCCCCTTCCCCACCGCCGACCCCGCCCTGCTGGTCGCCGACTCGGTGGAGTACCCGATCCAGGTGAAGGGCAAGGTCCGCAGCCGCATCCAGGTCCCCGCCGACGCCGACCCCGCCACCATCGAGGCCGCCGCCCTGGCCGACGAGAAGATCGTCGCCCTCCTCGAGGGCGCCGCTCCCCGCAAGGTCATCGTCGTCCCGGGCAAGATGGTAAACATCGTCCCGTAACGGATCAGTCGACCGCCGCGCTGTGAGGTTCACGCCCTACAGCGCGGCGCCGTCTGTTCAGTTGACGGGCGGCCGGGGCACCACTGGTTTGCCCCGATAGACCTGACTCAGCCTCTCCCTCGCGTGAATCCACGCGGCGGCATCGGGCGAGATCCAACCGGCCAGGTCGACGGCATCAGCAACGACCTCATCCATGTTCCGCTGATGCAGCGGTTCGTGATGCGCCGCGCGATTGCGCACGAACAGCAATCGCTGCATCCGTTGCTCCACGCACCGACGCCGCGTCGTGATGTCCGGGTGGGCCGAAGGGAAAAGCGCGATGCAGTGCGGGCGTCCACAACAGGGTCAAGTACCTGGATGCCGTGAGATAGCGCCAGAAGCCGAAGGAGAGCTCGGCAATGACCTTTCCGTGAATCTCACCGGAGGTGCGCGTGCCTGCTCTCGCGCGGGCAACCTGAAGATCGGCTTGCCCGCGCGTATCCAGCCGCACAGTGTCGAACCAGGTGTCCTTGCCATATCGCCGCCTCGACCAGTCGCGGAGAGCCTGGTCGATCGCATTGCGGGAGACGACCTCGGTCATCGCTATCAGCGAGAGTGCGGAGCCTGCCGCATCGGTGTTCCAGTCGTAGAGGCCGAGGGCATCGGTCAGCTGACTGTTCGCCGCCTGCAGATACGAGGCCAACCGCTGATGTGTCAGCAGATCGGCGATCGCGTCCTCGCTCCATGCTGACGTGGACGGGCTTGACATGCGGCGATACCCCCCTACACTTGTTGGCGAAGGCCCCGGAACGATCACTGACTCGGTCACATCGCCGGGGCTACGCCATTTTCTGGCCCCCCTTGAGCAGCGGTAGCGATCATAGCTCAAAGCTATTGCCTGCGTGGCAAACCCGGGTGTCGGCTGGTCAGGCCCGGACCTCGAGGACGTCGTTCAGGGTGACGAGGGAGAGGTTGCGGTCGCGGATGATGTCGACCAGCTGGCCGTAGCAGTGGGTGACCGGGGGGAAGTTGGCGTGGCCGATGATGATCTTCTGGGCGGCGAAATACTTTCGCGCGCATTCCATCAGGTATTCCTCGGTGATCAGGCCGGAGTCGGAGAGGGAGCCTTCCCACATGGTCGGGACGGTGTAGCCGAGGTCGGCGGCGACGCGGTCGACGGTGGCGTTGTGGTAGCCGAAGGGTGGGCGGTAGAACGGGGTGCCGTCGACGCCGAAGGTGTTGCGCAGGAAGGCTTTCGTGCGGCCGAGCTGGTCGGCGATGCCACTCGCGCCGAGCTTGGTGAGGGCGGGGTGGTCCCAGGTGTGGTTGCCGAGCTGGATCTGGCCCGAATCGACGAGGGGGCGCAGGGCGTCGCGGTGGATCGTCCACGACTCGTAGTACCCGGTGACGAAGAAGGTGAAGCGGGCGCCGGTGTCCTTCGCCCACCGCACGTAGGCGCCGACGACCTCGGGGCTGGCGCCGTCGTCGACGGTGAGCGCCATGCTGGTGCCTGGACCGGGCAGCGCGGTGATCGTCTCGGCCGCGATCACCGACTTCGGCCCGCCGGGCGGCGGCGGGAGCAGCGGCGCGACCGGGGCCGGAGCGGGGGCGGGCGCGGGCGCGGGCGGAGTGGGGATCTCGCCGGCCGATCCCGCCGTCTCGCCCTCCGCGGTCGCGCACCCGGTCAGCGCCACCGCGCCGCCCGCGGCGAGCAAGGCCAGCATTCGACGTCTGTCCACGGACGAACCCCTCTTCGACGGGTGCACCTGCGCCATCCGACCAGGGCACGGATCAAAACAGCGGGACCGTACCCACCGAATCCGTCGACCAGCTGAACCGGCGGGCACGCGTGCGCGAACACCGCGACGTTCGCACGACGGCGACCATACCGAACAGATCGCCGCGGGCACCCGCCTCGGCGGACAGTCACAGCGTCTGGCGCACACGACCGTGACGCCGACACTGCGCGTTGCCGCGGTCGCATCTCCGCCGGGGTCTCGAGCGGCTACTCAGCGCGCGGGACACGGTCGGCCCAGGGGCCGAGGCTCAGGCCGAAATCCAGGAGCGCGCCGGTCGCATCCGACGTCGACGGCTGCCTCGCCGCCGTCGGCTCCGACGAGCCTCAGCGCGGCCTCAGCACGATCTCGGTCGGGTGACCGTCACGCGGGGTGTCGACGGCGGCGCGCACCGCACCGGCCACCGTCTCCGCGGTCAGGAATTCCTCCGGGCGGTACTCGCGGCCCTCGTCGGCGACGATCGCGCGCTGCATGTCGGTATCGATGCGGCCGGGGAAGATCGAGGTGACGCGCAGGGCCGGTTCCTCGAGGCGCAGCGCGTCGGCGAAGGCGCGCAGGCCGAACTTGCTCGCCGCGTACGAACCCCAGCCCGCGTTGGCGCGCAGGCCCGCTCCCGAATTGATCAGCACCACATGACCGTTCGCGGCGCGCAGGGCGGGCAGCAGGATTTTGGTGAGTTCGGCGACGGCGATCAGGTTGACCTCGAGCGTGGTGCGCCACTGGTCCACCGAGGACTCCGCGACGGTGCCGAGGTCGGCCACTCCCGCGTTGTGGACGAGCACGTCGAGCCGCTCGATCGATTCCGCCGCCGCGGCGACGGCCGGATAGTCGGTGAGGGCGACCGGCCACCCGGTGGCACCGGGCAGTTCGGCCAGGATCGGAGCGAGGGCATCGGCGGAACGCGCGCCGAGCAGTAGGTCGTGGGTCGGCGCGAGCTCACGGGCGATCGCCGCGCCGAGTCCACGGCTGGCGCCGGTGATCAAGGCGGTCGGGGCGGGAGTACTGGTCACCGTCATGCGCCCACGCTAACGGCCGCCGCTGTCGGCTCCGCCGTGGGCCGGGCGGCACCTGCGAGTCCGCGAACCAGCAATCTGCGGAACACGAGCGGCGCGGCGGCGACGTGCGCGGCCGTCACCGTGAAGTCGCCCCGTGGCAACGGGTACGGCGGCTCACCGGTGCGGAATTCCGGCAAATCCGGCGTACGGCCGGACCTGTTCCGACACCACGCCCATTTCCCCGCAGATCAGCGGCCCGCGCTTGTACCGTCGAGGCATGACCGATCCCCGGTACAACTACGATCCAGCGAACCCGCAGTATCCACCGAACCAGGGACAGCCCCCGCAGCCCAAGGTCAACGTGGGCAAGTTGTGGGCGGGTGGTATCGGCACCGCGGTCGTCGCCGCCCTGCTCGTCGTGGTGGCGATCATGCTGATCCGGGGCGTGCTCGGCATCGCGATCCTCGCGCCGGAAGGGGCGGGCACCTACGGCTCGGTGTCGACCACGTCCTACGCCGTGGCCGCCGCGGGCGCGGCCCTGCTGGCGACGGCGCTGCTGATGGTGCTGCTGCTGGCCATGCCGAGTCCGATGACCTTCTTCACCTGGATCTGCCTGCTGTGTACCGCCGTCGCGGTGATCCTGCCGTTCACCCTCATCGCCGACCTGGACGCCAAGATCGCGACCGCCTCGCTCAACCTGGTCATCGGCCTGGCGATCACCACCATGCTGAACTCGGTCGGCACCGCCGCGCAGAACGAGGCGCGTCAAGGCGGGTACTGATCGTCACAGCCGCGCCGAGATGCCATCGGGCCAGGGCAGCCGCAGAATAGAGGGATGTCCGATCCCGGGTTCACCCCCACGCAGCTCGCGGCCCGCGCCGCCTATCTCCTGCGCGGCAACGACCTGGGCACGATGACGAGCGCCGCGCCCCGCCTCTATCCGCACATGTGGAGCTGGGACGCGGCGTTCGTCGCGGTCGGCCTGGCGCCGTTGAGCGTGGAGCGCGCGGTCGTCGAACTCGACACGCTGCTCTCGGCACAGTGGAAGAACGGGATGATCCCGCACATCGTCTTCGCCAACGGCGTGGACGGGTACTTCCCCGGCCCCGCGCGCTGGGAATGCCGCAAGCTCGCGGCCAACGCCCCTGACGGTCCCGACACCTCCGGCATCACCCAGCCGCCGGTGCACGCCATCGCGGTGCAGCGCATTCTCGACCATTCCCGCAGGCACGGCCGCTCCACCAGGGCGGTCGCCGAGGAATTCCTGAACCGGCGCTGGCCCGACCTGGTGCGCTGGCACCGCTGGCTCGCGCACGCCCGCGACCCCAAGGAGACCGGGCGGGTGACGCTGTACCACGGCTGGGAGTCCGGCATGGACAACTCGCCCCGCTGGGATCGCGCCTACGCCAATGTGGTGCCCGGCGCCGACCTGCCGCCCTACCGCCGCGCCGACACCGCGATCATCTCCGACCCCACCCAGCGCCCGAGCGACCGCGAATACGACCGCTACCTGTGGCTGGTCGAGCAGATGCGGCGCGCGGCCTATGACGACTACCAGCTCACCTCGGTGATGAGCTTCGCCGTGGAGGACGTGTTCGTCTCGGCGATCTTCGCGCTGGCCTGCGAGGTGCTCGCCGATATCGGCGAGGAGTACAAGCAACCGCACGCCGACGTCCGCGAACTGCACGGCTGGGCCGAACGCTTCCGCAACGGCGTGGTCGCCACCGCCGACGAACGTACCGGCGCCGCACGGGATTACGACGTGCGCCTGCAGCGCTGGATCAACACCGAGACGCTGGCGATGTTCGCGCCGTTGCTGGCGGGCGGGCTGCCGCGGCACGCCGAACGCGCCCTGCTCAACACCTTCGAGGGACCGCGTTTCTGCGGGCACCCCGATCTGCGCTACGCCCTGCCGCCCTCGACCTCGCCGGTCTCCAAGGACTTCCGCCCCCGCGAGTACTGGCGCGGACCGGTCTGGCCGGTGATGAGCTGGCTGTTCTCCTGGGCCTTCGCCCGGCGCGGCTGGGCCGAACGCGCGCACATGCTGCGCGCCGAGGGCCTGCGCCAGGCGGCCGACGGGAGTTTCGCCGAGTACTACGAGCCGTTCACCGGCGCGCCGCTGGGCAGTATGCAGCAGTCCTGGACCGCGGCCTCGGTGCTGGACTGGCTCGGCTGAGTCAGTAGTCGCTCGCGACGGGCATTTCGACGGTGATGCCGAGTTCGCGGGCCAACGTCGCGGCCAGCGATTCCAGGTCACCGCCCTGAATGGTGGCGCCGCGCAACGCGGTCAGCCCGGAGACGCCGGTGAGATCGCACTCCTCGAAGCGCAGATTCTGCTGGATCCTGGCGTCGGCGAAGCGGGCGCCGGCGAGATTGCAGCGTTCGAAGCGGACATTGCGGAACTCGGTGCGCTGAAAATCGGCCTGACGCAGATCGCAGTCACGGAACACCACTGTGCGCAACCGGGATTCGGCGAACGAGGCCATGTCCGCGCGGGAGGATTCGACCAGCACGTCGCGCAGGACGCCCGCGGTCCAGGACAATCCGGTGAGCCTGCCGTGCGCGACCACGGATTCGAACATCGACGAGTCGTCGGCCTGCACATTGGCGAGGTCGCACACGCGCAACTCGGATTCGGTGATCCTGGCCTGGTGCAGGGTGCTCGGAAAGCGGACGCTGTCGAACAGGCAGCCCTCGGCGCCGAAGCCGTACACCCGCGACTCCGCGAAATCGGCCCCCGAGTATTCGCGATCGGTGACGGTCCGGTCGTCGACCGGGTCGTCACCGGGCGACTCCGCCGGCCGCAGCGCACGCGGCGCCGTCACCGCGGGTTCGAACCGCACCTCACGCTTACGCGCCATGCCAACTCCCGTCGTCTGTGTGTCGGCACCAAGATACGGACCCGCACCGACCGGTCCTCGGTAACTATTCACAGACACCCCATCAACACCACTGGTCACAGGGCGTAGCGGGCACTACGGTCGAGGGCCATGGACACCAAGCGCTGGAGTTCGACGGTTCGCCGAGGTTGCACCGCGCTGTCGGTGATGGCGCTGGCCGGGCTCTCGCCCGCGCTCGCCCACGCCGAGCCGAGTGGTCCCGATGTGTCGTCGTGGCAGCACGTGGACGGGCGGATGATCGATTGGCACGCCGTGCGCGCCGCCGGTCATCAGTTCGCGATGGTGAAGGCCACCGAGGGGCTGCACTACGTCAATCCGTACTTCGTGCCCGACAGCATCCTGATGCGCACGGCGGGCGTGGCCAGGGGCACCTACCATTTCGCCAGGCCGGAGCTGCCGCCCGAACCGCAGGCGGCGATGTACGCGGCCACGGTCCTCGGCCAGAACGGCCCGCTCGACCTGCCGCCTGTGCTCGACCTGGAGACCTCCGGCGGCCTGGCCCCCGCCGACCTGATCAACTGGACCGAGCGCTACCTCGCCACCGTGCGGGCCCTGACCGGGCGCACCGCGATCATCTACACCTACCCCCACTTCTGGAAGACGGCCATGGCCGACACCAGCCTGTTCACCCACCACCCCCTGTGGATCGCCGACTACAGCGGCAACCCCGAACCCGACGTCCCCGGCAACTGGCCCACCTGGACCTTCTGGCAGACCACCGACCGCGGCAGCGTCCCCGGCATCGGCGGCGCCACCGACGTCAACCGCTTCAACGCCACCCACACCGATTTCGCCCGCTTCGCCAACATGTCGGGGTTGTTCGGCAGCAGCTAGCGCGTCCGGCCAAATATGGTCATACTTGTGACTATGAAACTCGCTGAGGCGAAAGCCACGCTCTCCGAGCTGGTCGCTCGCGTCCGCGGCCAGCACGAACGGGTGACGATCACCGTGCACGGCGAGCCCGCCGCGGTGCTGGTGGCCGTCGAGGACCTGGAGTCGATGGAGGAGACCATCGCGATCCTGTCCGACCCCGAGACAGTCGGTCGCCTGATCTCGTCCGATGCCGAACTGGCGCGCGGCGAGACCGTGACCGCCGATGAGCTCGCTCAGGCGATGGCCGTCCGCGCTGCGATGTCACATCGCAGCGCATGACGGAATATGCGCTCGAGACGACGCCGACCGTCCGGCGGATGCTGACCGAACGGCTCCCCGAGACCGTGGCCGCGGCTGCGTTCGAATTCATGACCGGACCGCTACTGGACAGTCCGTACCGGGTCGGTAAGCGGCTGCAACCGCCCTTGGACGACCGCTTCTCCGCACGACGTGGCACCTATCGAGTGATCTATCGCGTCGACGACAAGCGCAAGGTGGTGACCGTGGTCGATGTGAACCACCGTCGCGATATCTATCGCAGCTAGCCGGAAACGACGAAACCGGTACTCGCCCAGTCGAGTACCGGTTTCGTCGGCGGGTTACACGCCGATGCGTCCGCCGTTCTTCTTCCACACCACGGCCACCGCGGGCCGGGGCTGGGAGGTGCCGCCGTCGGGCCAGTGCGACTGCGGGTTCTCGGGTGTCGCGTCGTCGGCCTCGCCCGGGTGCTGGACCGAGACGATCACGCGCTGCTCGGTGACGATCGGGCCGCAGGTCTCGCCGCCCTTGGGGACGGTCAGGAACTGCTTGGTCTCGCCGCGGTTGGGGCCGTCGAGGACCACCGAGAACAGGCCGTCGTTGGTCTTGAGGGCGTTGCCGTCGGTGGAGATCCACAGGTTGCCGTAGGGGTCGAAGGCCAGGTTGTCCGGGCAGGAGATCGGGCTGACCTTGGTCTTGTCGAAGCCGGCGAAGTAGGTGTCGGCGGCGGCCGGATCACCACAGACCAGCAGCAGCGACCAGGTGAAGTCGGTGCCGGTGTGGTTGTCGTCGATCTCGAGGACCTGGCCGTTCTTGTTCAGCTTGCGCGGGTTGGCCTCGTCGACGCCCGGCTTGTCGTCCTTGGCACGGTTGTCGTTGTTGGTCAGCGCCACGTAGACCTTGCCGGTGTACGGGTTGGCCTCGAAGTCCTCGGGGCGGTCCATCTTGGTGGCGCCGACCTTGTCGGCGGCCAGCCGGGTGAACACCGCGACCTCGGCGGCCGACATGCCGTCGACCAGCGACTTGCCCTTGCCGTCCTCGCCGGTCTCCAGCAGCGGAATCCACTGGCCCTTACCGGTGAAGCCCTTGTCGGAGGGCACGGCGCCGCTGCCGTCGATCTTGTCGGCGTGGTCGCCGGTGAGCTTGGCGACGTAGAGGGTGCCCGCGTCCAGGATGGTCAGGTTGTGCCGCATGGCCGCGGCGCCGGTGCCCGACTGCATCTTGCGCTTGGACACGAACTTGTACATGTAGTCGAACTTCTCGTCGTCGCCGGTATAGGAGACGACGTCACCGTTGTTCGTGACGTAGATGTTGGCGCCCTCGTGCTTGAGCCGACCCATCGCCGAGTGCTTGATCGGGGTGGAGGTGGCATCCCACGGGTTCACCTCGATGACGTACCCGAAGCGGTTGGCCTCGTTGGGCTCCTGACTCAGGTCGAAGCGCTTGTCGACGCGCTCCCACTGGTTCGGCGTGCCGCCCTTGGGGAAGCCGTAGCGCTTCACCCGGCCCTGCGGATCGGAAGCCTTGTCGCCGTTGGCGAAATAGCCGTTGAAGTTCTCCTCGCCGGAGAGCACGGTGCCCCAGGGGGTCACGCCGCCCGCGCAGTTGGCGAAGGTGCCGAGCACCTTGGTGCCGGAGGAGTCGGCGCCGGTGACGGTGAAGGCGCTGCCCGCGGCCGGTCCGGTGAGGGTGAACTCGGTGTCGGCGGTGATGCGGCGGTTGTACTTGCCGAAGACCGGGGTGAGCTTGCCGGTGCCGGCCTCGCCCTTGACCTCGACGACCGAGAGCCCGTGCGCGGCCTTGGTGATGGCGATCTGCTCGTCGGTCGGGGCGTCCTTGTTGTAGCCGCGGAACATCATCGGGCCGGTCGTGTACTCGTGGTTGACCACGAGCAGGTAGCTGTTGGCCTGGCCCTCGATGGGCAGCAGCGCGGCGAAGTCGTTGTTGTAGCCGAACTGCTTCAGCTGCGCGGCCGCGCTCTGCTTGTCGAAGTCGAACGCGGGGGCGTCGGCGAAGATCGGATCGCCCCAGCGCAGCACGATCTGCTGCTCGTAGCCCTCGGGGATGACCAGCGCGTCTTCCTTGTTGGGCGCCACGGCGGTGAAGTTCGTGCCGGTGCCGGGGGCGCCGGCCGGGGTCGGCGCCGGAGTCGAGGAGGACTCGGCCGCGTCGTCACCACAGGCGGCCAGCGCGCCCGCCGCGCCGAAGGCCAGCACCGCGGCCGCGCCGCCCTTGATCAGGCCGCGGCGGTTGAGCCCGCTGACGATGTCACCGAAGTAGGCGCCGGCGGAGGTGTTCGGCGGCTCGTGGAAGCACGCGTTGCCGCACTTGTATTCACAAGTCAGGGCGGCTCGTGACGACTGACCGTCGTGCTTGACGAACAGTGCGAGCGGTTTCAGACTCACGGTGACTCCTGTGTAGGTCGGACTTCGCCGCACGGTAGGCACCGCAGGCGAGCCCTCGGGAACGCGTAGATGAACACACGACCAAAACTCGGCGAGTGGTGTACTCGCCGAGTTCAGGAAAGTTGGGTGTCATCAGGCGTTGATCGGCAGCGCGATCACCACCTCCCGTTCGTCGCCGGGCAGGTAGTGGGCCTGCACGATGCGCCCGACCTGCACCGATCCGATGGCCGTCGGCGGCAGGTACTTGTCGACGCTGGTCTCGAAGGTGGAGCCGTCGGGCCGGGTGACCACCAGGCCGAGCACCACCTCGGTGTAGCCGCCGCGGGTGCGGCCGGGCACGTCCAGGCTGCGGACGACGGCCTGGGCGGCGATGCCGCGTTCGGCGATGTCGAGCTTGGCGCGGGTGGTGATGCCCTTGCGGATGAGCGATTCGTTCATCGCCCGCTGCGCGGCACCCTGGTCGCCGGAGCGGTCGACCTCGACCTTGTCGGTGCGGCCGGGCAGGTAGCGCACCGGCAGGACGACGCCGGGCTGCAGCAGGGCGAGCTCGGTGAGCGGCACGATCATCTTGGCCTGCGAATCGAAGACCTTGCCGTCGGCGCCCTCGACCCGGAATTCGATCTTGACCTGCGGCTGGTCATTGACCGAGACCCCGGTCTGGCGGAAGGAGACGATGGTGCCGATGCCCACCTCGCCCTGGCGGAACTCACCACTGTTGCGGCCGGTGAAGGCCTCGATGATGCCGTCGCCGGTGAAGGCGAACACCATCGGGACGATCGTGAGGGCGATGATCGGCAGCGCCATCTGCGGGCCGACCCAGCCGAGCATGCCGCCGGTGAACTCGTCGGGGGTGTAGGTGAGGCCGTAGTACAGGTAGTAGCCGATGGCCAGGATTCCGAACGCGACCGCGGCCGCACGCAGCTTGGATTTCATGGTTCCTCCTCGGGAAGTGGTGCGACCGGGTCGCGGACAGGGTCAGGCGATGGTGGTGCAGGCGAAGGTGATGTCGAACTTCGCGGTGGCCGGGCCGGCCAGCGGGTTGGTCATGTCGGGGGCGCTCACGCCCTCGCCGGTGACCTTGAAGGTGTTGCCGTCCTTGGTGAGCGTCGCCGAGCCGCCGGGCTGGCCGTTGCCGTAGCCGACCGCGTAGGGCAGGCCGTTGGAGCCGCCCTGGGAGCCGGCGATGGCGACCGCCTGGACGGTGTCGCCCTCGATCGAGGCGCTCACCGAGAGGTTGCCGTAGGTGGCGTTGGCCAGGTCGGTGAGCGCCAGCGCCAGCGTGTTGCCCTGCTTGGCGCAGGTGGTCTCGAACTTGGCGTCGAACGCCTTGCCGTCGACGCTGGCGGCGGACTTGCCCGCGGCCGGTGCCGGCGCGGCCGAGCCGGTGCTGCTCGGGGTGGCGGTGCTGCCGGAGTCGTCGCTGCAGCCGGTGACGAACAGGGCGGTGGCGGCGGCGGAAGCGGCGAGGGCGGCGATCAGCTTGGTGTTCATGGTGTTTCCGTTCTCTCGGTCGTGCGGGTCGGTGGTGGTTGACCCGTTGAGAGAAAGGTAGAAATCGCGACGGCCCTACCGATCCCAACTTTTCGCGGCGCCGAGCGCCCTAAATGCCGTTAACCTGGTCGAATGCGAAGACCGCGCGCCATGGTGCTCGACGAGGTGTGGCGTGGGCTCACCGATGTCGAGGCGCTGAGCGGACCGCAGGGCGGGCCACTGCGGCGCACGGTGAAGCTGATCCTGGATCCGCTGGTCATCCGGCCGGTGCAGCATCCGCTGTGCGCGGGCACCGTGCTCTCGCCCGACGGCGTCGCCCTGCTGACCTCGCTGGTACTGGCCCGCTCCGACACGTTGCGCGCGTGCGCGGCGTGGTTCACCGAGCTCAAACAGGCGCGCCGCGCGCTGCGGATCACCGAGGGCAATGCCCAGGACCTGTACTTCCAGCGCTGCTTCGAGCTGGCGACGATGCACGGTGCGCCGGGCCCCGATGCGCGCACGCGCGCCGAGGCGGTGCTGCGCGAAGTGCACGACAGTACCGGCGGCCGCACCACGGCCGCGTTGAAAGACCATGTGACCGAACCGGATCGGCGCGCCGAACTGTCCGCACTGGTCGACCTCGCCTGGCGTCGCCGCCCACTCGCCGATTTCGGCGCCCGCGATCACGCCCCGGCGCTGACCGAACTGCTCGAGGCGAGCACCCTCGCCCACGAGGGCGACCCGGCAGACGCGGGCCCCCTGCTGGACGAACTGCTCGACGACAAGGCGGGCACCCACCGCGGGGTCGCCCTGTGGCGCCACCACCCGGCCTACGGCGCCGACGACCTCGGCCTGACCGTGCACACCCATCCACAGCGCCCCGACCTCGGCGCCACCGCGTCGACCGCCACCCTCGCACTGCCCTTCGACCGCACCGTGTACGAGCGCGTGTTCACCGTCCTCCAGGGCAGCATCGACCGCAGCGACCTGCCCGCCATCCCGGAGCTGGTGACCACCGAGATCACCCGCAGCTGTTCGCCGTGGGGACTGCTCGACGAATCGCTGCGCCTCACCGCCGCGGTGGGTTGTGAACTGGCACTGGGCCTCTCGCCGCTGGGCTCGGTCATCGAGGTCGAGCAGGCGCGGGCGCACGAGGTGGTGAACGGCCGCTGGCGGCGGGAGGCCTACGTGCTGCAGGCGCGGCGGTTCGCGGTGGGCGCGGGGGCGAGCGGGCCGCTGGCGGCGGTCGCCGATGAGTTGCGTACGCCGTGGCGACCCTATCTGCGCCGGTTGTGGGTGCGATTGCACGGGCGGGACGTGCGTGACATGCCGGTCTTCGAGCCCGGTGAGCTGTGGGATCTGCTCGACGGGGTCGCGCGGTCGGTGATGCTCGATCATCGGGCCAGGGTGAAGCAGGCACTCACGGTGGCGGCCGCGTCGGCCGTGCCGGAATCGAGGGCGAGCTGATGACGACGATCCGCCTCGACCACCCCGCCGCGGGAATCGTGACGCTGCGACCAGACGGCGCGCCGACCGCCCTCGACGCCGCCGCTGCCCTCGACACCTTGGTGCTGGAGGTGACCGGCGGCCACCTGACCTGGAGTCTCCTTGCCGGACAGCAGCTTCCGGCCGCCACTCTCGACGACACCGAGGCCGCCCAGGACTGGCTGTGGGCCGTCTACGGCGAGAATATCGCCCTCGCGATCGCCGACGACGAAGGCCACCACCGCGAGCTCACCGCCACCCCGGCCCGTCCGGAACTGGTCACCGCGCTGCGCCGACTCGCCTACGCGCACTGGGCCTCCCGCTGGTGGCCCGCGTCGACCATCGACAGCATTCCCGCGCTGGACCGCGCCGTCCTCGCGAAGGAGATCGCCGAATTGTCGGCTGTCTGCGAATCCGTGGTCGCCGGCGCCGACGACCCCGACTCCGCGGCCCTTGCGATCGGCCGCACGACCGACGTGGAGGCCGGCGACCTTGCGCTCGCGCTGGACGAGCTCCGCCAGACCGAACGTGCGAGGGACAACGCGCTTTCCGAGGGAAGTCCGCCGTCGCTGAGCGACGACCAGACAACCGACAGCGCGCCCACGACCGAACCGTCGGACTCCCGACTCGGACGCGATCACACCCCGGCTGACGGGCAGTCCACGGTTCCGCGCCGGGGCCGGGCGGAGGACTACGCGCTCGCGGCGGGCGGAGAGGCGGGCGGCACCGGGTTGGCGCTGGCTCGTGGCGACGGGGACTGGGATTGGCGATGCTGCCCACCGGGGCTCGTGGACGCGGGGGCGCGGTCGGTGTCGTGGCAGGTGCGACGGGGTGGCGGGGTGACGACGGTGGAGGTCACCGCGCTCGCGGCCCCGGATTGCCCGCGTGACGTGTCCGCGCATCTCCGCCCCCTGGCGCGGTTGCGCGCCGGGGACACGCTCGCCGAGGTTCCGCTGGTGCGACGCGGCGACGCGTGGTTCGGCGAACTGCGAACGGCCGAGGTCGTCGAGAACGTGGCGTCGGTGGCGGTTCTCGTGCCGGGCGTCGGCCCGGAGGGCCCACTGCCCGATGAGTCCGCGACGCGCACGTCGATTCGCGACTTCGTCAGACACCGGCTGGACGCACCACAGGCGGACGACATGCTCGCGGCAGAACTCGCTGCCGCCGAGGATGATTCGGACTTCTGATGCGAACGGCCAACCCCTTCGGAAACGGAGCAGCACCATGGCGGCGGTAGGGAAGACCTCCGATCAGGACGACACCCAGCTCACGGCGGGATACGCGGCCTACCAGCGCGGCGACATCGCGGGCGCGATGGCGATCTTCGAGCGGGCGGCCGAGGGCGCCGCGCCACGCCTGCGCAGCGCGGCGCTGATCAACGCCGCCAGCATGGCCGACGAACTCGGCGAGCATCGGCGGTCGGTCGAGCTGTTCCGGACGGCGCTGGCGGTGCTCCCCGCCGACGGGGAGCACCAGCGGCCCGCCGCGCTCGTGAACCTCTCGCAGGCGTTGCAGCATCTCGGCGACCTGGACGAAGCACAGCGCGTGCTGGAGGAGGCGCGCGAGCTCCTGGCCGACACCACCGAGCAGGGCATGGTGCGGGTGGCCTGCCTGCTCTCGCTCACCGCCGTCGCACTGCATCGTCAGCAGTGGGCCCATGCCGCCGAACTGGCCCGCGAATCCCTCGGCGTCACCGAACGTTTCGCGCCAGAACTGGCCGGGCATCCGCTGATGAACCTGGCTACGAGTTCCTTCGAGACCGGCAGGCAGGACATCGCCTTCGATTTCGCCAGGCAGGCGATGACCGCCTTCACCGCGACCGGTGACGAGGCCGCCGTCGCCGAGGCCGCGCAGAACCTGGCGATCATGCTGGTGCGCGCGGGGCGCTACGACGAGGCCGAAGAGCCGCTGCGGTCGAGCCAGAAGTTCTTCGAGACCGCGGAACTGGGGCACTGGTCGGGAATCGGTTACAAGACACTGGGATTCCTCACCGAAGGACGGGGAGACTACGCCGAGGCGCGCGCCCAGTACTTGCGCGCACTGGAACGCTTCGACAGCACCGGCGTCGTCCTCGACGCCGCCGATGTCCGATTGCGGCTCGCCACAGTCGCTTTCGCGGTCGGCGCAGCGATGGAGAGCGAGACCCTGCTCGCCGATGCCTTCGCGGTGTACTCCGCGCACGGGCTCGGCCTGCGGTGCGCCCAGCTCGACTACTGGCACGCCGAACTGCTGCACGCCGTGATCGAGCAGGCCGACCGGCCCGATCCGACCCTGCTCGCGCGCGCCGTCGGCCTCGCGGTGCCCTCCGCCCTCGCCATCGACGCCGTTCGCCACACGCTGCCCAACGGCAACCAGCGCGAACACTGGCATCGCGCGATCGCCGAGCCGGCCATGCGCCTGGCCTTCCGCTTCGCGGCCCTGTCCGGCAACGCCCAGCTCGTCAGCGATCTCGTCGACACCCAGTGCGCGGGGACAACTCTCGACCCCGCCGCCTTCGCCGAGCCGATGGCGCCCACCCTCGATTTCCAGCTGCTCGATCCCCCATCCGCGGCGCCCGCGGGCACACCGGCGCTACAGCTCGGCAACGCCCTGGCCGAGGTGGCGGCCGCGGCGGGCATTCCCGTGTCCGCACCGCCCAGGCTCCGCGATAACGGCCGAATAGTGCTGTCCGACTTCATCACCCACGCCGAGGAGCGCTACGGGGTGCGCGTACGCGACGAGCGGGTGGTCTCGCTATGAGCTTCCGTCCGGGCCCGATGTCACGCAACCTCACCCGCACTGAGTGGCGCCGTCGACCGCGCTGCACCAAGGCTCGTGCCGTCGCCGCGCCAGTGGACGCGTGCCGTCGACGCCGCTCGCGGGCCGCGTGGTCGAGTCTCGCCCATATCCGCGCCCACTCGTCCCGAGCACTGACCGGCCCCGCCGTCCCGGGAGTCAGGCGATGAACGCGAACACTCCCACCGCCGTGATCCGGATGGCCGACGCCGGGGACGTGTACGTGTCGTGGCGCTGGGTCGACGACTTCGCGGCGCGCGGCGTGAGTGTGCTGCCGCGTGACCAGGTGCGCGCGGTGCTGGAACTTCTGGGCGACGCGGTACCTGATCCCGCGCGGCCCGACGAACTGCGCCGGGTGATGAACGAGGGCGCACTCGCCGAACCGGATGCCGAACTGGCCCTCGCCCAGGCACTTTCGCGGACCCTGCTACCTTACGGGCTGGCCGTCCAGCTGCACGAGCTGTACCAGCGCGGCCTCCGCCCGCACCTGCGGATCCAGCCGTCGCCGCGGCTGGCCCAGGTGCCGTGGGAGATCATCGCGCCGGATCCCGACCTGCGGCTGCTCGACATCGCCGATGTCAGCCTGCTCGCGCCCGCCTCGGTCGTGCACGCGCCGGAGCGGACCGTGCGGCGCTGGACGGAGACCAGCGAGCTCCCCGTCGTCGCCGTGCTGGACCCGCGAGTACCCGGCTATCGCGCGGACTCCGAACTCGGCTCGGTACTCGGTCGTCCCGCCTCGGAAACAGTGGTGGCGCAGCATTTCGGCCGGTACAACGGTCGGCTGGTGCCGCGGGTCGCCGACCCGGTCGACCTGTTCCGCCGCACCGACACCGACCGCACCTGGCTCTCCGACGTGCTGCAGGCGGGCGCGAGCAGGCTCGTCTACGTCGGCCATGTCACCGCGCCGCCGCCGGAGACCGGCGAGAGCGAACACGCCGAACTCCATCTGAGCTGCACCGCCGACATGCGCGGCCTGGCCGCCCCGACGCGCTCGCACCGCCCGCTGTCGGCCAAGGACCTCCTGCTCGGCACCCACACCATCGATCCACTGCCCGTCGCGGGCCGTGACCTGTGGCCGATGCCGAGCAGGGTCGCCCTGATCGCCTGTGAGAGCGGCGGCGACCTGCGCTTCACCGAGGCGCTCGGCCTCACCACCGCGGCACTGTCCGCGGGCGCCGAACTGGTCACCGCCACCCGATGGCCGCTCCCCACCGACCACGCCTTCCACACCCTCACCCCCACCACCGCGCACCCGCTGCAAGCGGCGATCTGCGCGGTGGACGCGGCCCACGACGTCGCCGAGCCGATCCCGGCGCTGCTGGCGTGGCAGCGCGCGCGGCTGTCGGCCTGGCGCGACGATCCCGTCCCCGCGAACGCGCCGCTGCTTTGGTCGGCTTTCGCGACCGTGGCCGGCTGACGCGCCTCAGGCCGGGTCAGTGTTCGTCGTAGTGACCGTCGTGCGCGGCGTGGCGGTGCCCGTCGTGGATGTAGTCGGTGTGGTCACCGTGGGGCACCGCGACATGGCCGCAGTCGGGGCCGTGGACGTGCTCGTGGGTCGTGTGCTCGACATGCGCTGACGGCTCGCACTCGTCGAAGTGGCCGTCGTGCTCGCGATGCAGGTGACCGTCGTGCACGTAGTCGACGTGATCGCCGTGCGGGACGGCGACATGCCCGCAGGTCGGGCCGTGGACGTGGGTGTGTTCTGGGTGCTCTACGTGTGCCGTTGTCATGCCTATCTCCCTGTACTCGGACCGGTCGATTGCAGCTGGAACACCTCCGACATTAACAGTTGCGCATGCGTTGCTGCGACCCCCGCCCCGGCCGAAAAACCTGGTCAGAGGACCTGGTCGAGGAAGCGGCGGAGGCGCGGGGTCTTGGCGTCGTCGAACAGTTCGTCCGGGGTGCCGGTCTCCACGACGACGCCCTGATCCATGAACACGACGCTGTCGGAGACACTGCGGGCGAAGCCCATCTCGTGGGTCACCACGATCATCGACATCCCGCCGGAGGCGAGGTCGGCCATCAGCGCCAGCACGCCCTTGACCAGCTCGGGATCCAGCGCCGAGGTGGCCTCGTCGAAGAACATCAGCTCCGGCTTCATGGCCAGCGCGCGAGCGATCGCGACGCGCTGCTGCTGACCGCCCGAGAGCGCGGACGGCCTGGCGTCGGCCTTGCCCGCGAGGCCGACGATCTCGAGCTGTTCCAGCGCCAGCGCCCGCGCCTGCTCGGCGGACAGGCCGCGCAGCTTGCGCGGACCGAGCGCGATGTTGTCGGCGACGGTCTTGTGCGGGAACAGATTGAACTGCTGGAACACCATCCCGATGCGCTGGCGCAACTTGTCGGGGTCTTCGCGCAGCACCGACTCGCCGTCGAGCAGGATGTCACCGGCATCGGGTTCGTGCAGGCGGTTCAGCACCCGCAACAGGGTCGACTTGCCCGAACCGGACGGGCCGATGACGGTGGTCGCGTGCCCGGCCTCCACATGGATGTCGACGCCGCGCAGGATGTGGTTGTTGCCCAGGGTCAGCTGCAACCCGGTGCCGGTGAGCGATGCGCTCATGCCTGCACCTCGCTGGCGCTCGGTTCCGGCATGACCGCCGGGGCGGCTGTGTCGGTCTGCCGCTCGCTTCGCTCGCTCATGCGCCACGTCCTTCCGTGATGACGGCCTGCTCGATCGGGTCGGCCGGGGTCGGCTTGCCGGTGCGCATCCGCCCGTCGATGTAGTTCACCAGGTGGGTGAGCGGGATGGTCAGCACCAGGTACATCAGGCCCGCCGCGACCAGCGGCGACAGGTTGCCGGTCTGGGCGTTGAGGTCGCGGCCGACGGCGAACAGCTCGCGCTGGGAGGCGAGCAGGCCGAGGAAGTAGATCAGCGAGGAGTCCTTGATCAGCGCGATGAACTGGTTCATCAGCGCGGGCAGCACCCGGCGCACACCCTGCGGGATCACCACCAGCGTCATCGCCTGCCGGTAGCCGAAGCCGATGGCCCGCGCCGCCTCGAGCTGACCGGCCTCCACCGACTGGATGCCCGAGCGGAAGATCTCCCCGATGTAGGCGGCCGCCAGCAGCGCCAGCGCGACCGCGCCGAGCCAGTACGGGTTGCCGCCGGTGATTCCTCTGGTCACCGGGCCGATGCCGAGACCGATCAGCAGGATGATCACCACCGCGGGCAGGCCGCGGAAGATGTCGGTGTAGATCCGGGCGGGCCAGCGCAGCCAACGGGTGCGCGAGATGCCCATCACCGCGAGGATCATGCCGAGGACGGTGCCGAGCACGCCCGAGACCACCGCCAGGATCAGGGTGTTCGGCAGGCCGGTCTTGATCAGGTCGGGAAAGGCCTTGCGGTACAACGACCAGTCGAAGAACGTGTCCTTCAGCTGCTCCAGCGTCGACTTCTGCACCGCCTGCTCGGCTTCGCCCGGCGCGCGTTCGGCCGCGATGGCGGCGAAGTCCGGGAGTTGCGGCGCCGGTGCGGCTTTGGAGCCCGGCTTCCAGCCCGGCGGGAGTTCGCGCGGCACCCAGTCGGCGTAGAGGCGGGCGTAGGTGCCGTCGGCGATCACCGCGTCCAGGCCGGAGTTCAGCGCGTCGATCAGCGGCTGGTTGTTCTTGGCCACCGCGTAGCCGACGAAGTTGTCGAGGCTGAAGGTGTTCTCCGAGATGACGATTCCGTCGCCGGGTGAGATCGCGCCCTCGGCCTGCGCCGACGGCGCGACCCACGCGTCGACCTGACCGGACTTCAGATTCGCGTAGGCGGTGTTGTAGTCGGGGAACTTCACCGGGTCCAGCTTCAGCTGGTTCACCACGAACTCGTCCTGGACCGTGCCCTGCACGACCGCGATGCGCGAGCCGGTGTTCAGGTCCGCGAAGCTCTTGATGCCGCTGCCCTGCGGCACCACCAGCGAGAAGTAGCCGAAGTCGTAGCCGTTGGTGAACCCGACCAGCTCGCGGCGGGCGTCGGTGGTGGTGATGTTCGACGAGCCCACGTCGAAGCGCTTGCCCGAGACCTGCGCGAGCAGACCGGCGAACTCGGTGCCGGAGAATTCGACGCGCAGTCCGAGTTTCGCGCCGATCGCGCGCAGCAACTCGTTGTCGAAGCCGGTGAACGAGCCCTGCCCGTTCACGCAGGTGCTCGGCGGCGCGTCCGAGAGGGTGCCGACGCTCAGCGTGCCCGGGGTCAGCAGCCCGAGTTTGCCGGTGTCGATCGACTCGATCGGGGCCGTGGTCGCCGTGGTGTAGCGGTCGGTGCCCGCGGTCGCCGAGGACGCGAGGTTCTTCGGCGCCGCCGCGGCCGCGCTCTGCCCCGGCGGGGAACACAGATCGCGCGCCGTCTGGTCACCACCGGAGCCGCCGCCGCACCCGGTCGCGACCACGCCGACGAGGAGCAGCAGCGCGGCGATCCGCGCCCGGGTTCGCACAGCACGCACACCAGCCATGGCGATAAACCCTAGCCGCAACCTCGCACCGGGCAGGCTACCCGCGCCTGTGCGGTGATCGGCAACACTCAGGCAAGCCCCTCCAGCAGCTCGGGGTTCACCTCGTCGCGCCAGTCGATCGCCTGCTTCAGGGTGGAGAAGTCGTAGTCGGGGCCGGAGACGCCGACGGTGAACAGGGTGACGCCTGCCGCGCGCAACGCGTCGGCCGAAGCGCGGCCCTGCCACTGCACCGACCGCTCGATCCGGTTCGCGTCGGTGCCGACAGCGGCCGCGTGCTCGGCCAGGATCTCGTTCTTGCGGTTCAGCGCATCGAGATCGGCGAAGGAGTGCCAGATGTCGGCGTACTCGGCGACCAGGCGCAGCGTCTTGCGCTCACCGCCGCCGCCGATCAGGATCGGGATCTGGCGGGTCGGCTGCGGGGTGAGCTTGCCGAGCCTGGCCCTGATCCGGGCCATGTTGTCCTTCAACAGGTTCAGCCTGCTGCCTGGCGTGCCGAATTCGTAGCCGTACTCGTCGTAGTCGCGCTGGAACCAGCCGCCGCCGATGCCGAGGATGAGCCTGCCGCCGCTGATGTGGTCGACCGTGCGGGCCATGTCGGCGAGCAGATCGGGGTTGCGGTAGCCGCCGCCGGTGACCAGCGCGCCGATCTCCACCCGCTCGGTCTGCTCGGCCCAGGCGCCGAGCATGGTCCAGCACTCGAAATGCGCCCCGCCCGGATCGCCGGTGAGTGGATAGAAGTGATCCCAGTTGAAGACGATGTCGACCCCGGCGTCCTCGGCGCGCAGCACCGCGTCGCGGATGAGCCCGTAGTCGGGCGCGTGCTGGGGCTGAAGCTGGACTCCGATACGGACGGGACGACTCATACCGCGCTCCTCTGTCTCGGTGGGCACCGTCAGCGAGGCTACCCGGAATCGGGCGGCGCTTCAGCGTGGCCGCTACGATCCTCGGCGACCCTGTTCTCGGATCGTCCGGCACGTTCCTGCCGGGATGGGATGACTGATTTACGCATGGCTACCGTGACCTTCGATCGCGCCACCCGCCTCTACCCCGGCGCGACCAAACCCGCCGTCGACGCCCTCGATCTGGAGATCGCCGCAGGCGAGTTCCTGGTCCTGGTCGGGCCCTCCGGCTGTGGCAAGTCGACCTCGCTGCGCATGCTGGCCGGGCTCGAGGAAGTCAACGGCGGGCGGATCCTGATCGGCGACAACGACGTCACCCACGCCGAGCCCAAGGATCGCGACATCGCGATGGTGTTCCAGAACTACGCGCTCTACCCGCACATGTCGGTGGCCGAGAACATGGGCTTCGCGCTGAAGCTGGCGAAGGTGTCCAAGGACGAGCGGGACCGGCGCGTGCGCGAGGCGGCCCAGCTGCTCGACCTCGAGCAGTACCTGGACCGCAAGCCCAAGGCGCTCTCCGGCGGTCAGCGCCAGCGCGTGGCGATGGGCCGCGCGATCGTGCGGCAGCCGCAGGTGTTCCTCATGGACGAGCCGCTGTCGAACCTCGACGCCAAACTGCGCGTGCAGACCCGCACCCAGATCGCCCAGCTGCAGCGCAGGCTCGGCACCACCACGGTGTACGTCACCCACGACCAGGTCGAGGCGATGACGATGGGCGACCGCGTCGCGGTGCTCAAGGACGGGCTGCTGCAGCAGTGCGCGTCCCCGCGTGACCTCTACCGCGATCCCGCCAACATGTTCGTCGCCGGGTTCATGGGCTCGCCCGCGATGAACCTGTTCACGCTGCCCGTCGCCGACGGCAACGTCACCATCGGCGGGTTCCCGGTGCGGGTGCCGCGCGCGGTGGTCGACGCGGGCGAGGGCACGGTCGTGCTCGGCATCCGCCCCGAGCACCTCGAGGTGGGCGACGGCGGGCTGCGCATGGAGGTCGACGTGGTCGAGGAGCTCGGCTCCGACGCCTACGTCTACGGGCGCGCCCTCTCCGACGACGCCAGCGGCCAGACCGGCGAAACCGTGGTGGCGCGGGTGGATTGGCGCCGTCCCCCGGCCAAGGGCGAACAGCTCACGCTGACCGCCGACCCCGAGCACATCTACTTCTTCAGCGCGGTGGACGGCAGCCGCCTGCGCTGAGTGCGCGGCCGGGCCCGCGGTGAGCGCCGCGGGCCCGATTCAACTGCCCCCGTAGTGACCCTCGGCGTTCTTCACCGCTCGACCACTCCGGATCTTCTCAGGTCTGGGCGCGGTCGGCTTTCTTGCGGGCGCGGAGGTAGTCGGGGTTGACGCGGACGGTGAGTTGTTCGAGTTCGACCGGGGTGCCGGTGGGGGTGGTGAGCTGGGCGCGGACCGGTTCGCCGGTGTCGGTGTCGACGCGGAGCAGGGGGGCCGGGCCGGGCTGGAGGTAGGTGTCGCCCCATTGCCAGAGGGCCACGACGGCGGGGAGCAGGTCGCGGCCCATCTGGGTGAGGACGTACTCGTTGCGGGTGCGCTTGCCTTCTTCCCGGTAGGGGCGCTTTTCCAGGAGGCCCGCCGCAGTGAGTTTGCGGAGCTGGCTCGCGGCGGCGGCGTCGGTGATGCCGACGCGACGGGCGAAGCCGTCGAAGCGGGTGGTGCCGTAGTAGGCCTCGCGCAGGATGAGGACCGCCGAGCGGGTGCCGATGAGATCCATGGCTCTGGCGATCGAACAGCCCTCGGTCTCCCACCTGCTCAGATCGGCCAAGGGTCCTTCCATCACGGCTGCCATGACCGACATCATACCCGTCCCTGACTTGAGTAGATGATAGTTAGCGCCTACTCTGGCTATTGCCTGATATAGCCAGACCGAAAGAGGACTCCCATGCGAGACGCGGTCATCGTCGAAGCGGTACGCACCCCCATCGGGCGGGGCAAGCCGAACGGCGCACTCCACGACGTCCACCCCGTCGACCTGCTCGCGCACAGCCTGCGCGCGGTGATCGAGCGCAGCGGCATCGACCCGGCCCTGGTCGACGACGTGATCGGCGGCATCGTCACCCAGGTCGGCGAGCAGGGCTCGAACATGACCCGGCGGGCGGCACTGGCCGCCGGCTACCCCGAGTCGGTGCCCGCGACGACCGTCGACCGGCAGTGTGGCAGCAGCCAGCAGGCCATCCACTTCGCCGCACAGGGCGTGATCGCGGGCGCGTACGACATCGTCGTCGCGGCGGGCGTCGAATCCATGGGCCGAGTTCCGATGGGCGCCAACCTGATCGGCGCCACCGACCTGTCCGGCGTCGCCTTCGCCGAACGGTATCCGGACGAGCTCGTTCCGCAGGGCATCAGCGCCGAACTGATCGCCGCGAAATGGGGGCTGACCCGCACCCAGCTCGACGAATTCGCGCTGGGCAGCCACGAAAAAGCCGCTCGCGCAACCAAGGACGGGCTCTTCGCGGACGAACTCGCCCCACTCAACGGACTGGCCGCCGACGAGGGAATTCGCGTCGGCTCCACGCTCGAGACGCTGGCGAAGCTGAAGCCCGCCTACTACGACCCCGCCATGGCGGCCCGCTTCCCACAGATCGGCTGGGAGATCACCGCCGCCTCCGCCAGCCAGGTCAGCGACGGCAGTTCGGCCGTGCTCATCATGTCGGGCGAGCGGGCCGCCCAGCTCGGCCTGCGCCCGCTGGCCCGGCTGCACAGCTTCGCCGTCGCGGGCGACGACCCGCTGCTCATGCTCACCGCGGTGATCCCCGCGACCGAGAAGGTGCTGCGCCGAGCGGGCCTCGACCTGTCCGACATCGACCTGATCGAGATCAACGAGGCTTTCTCCCCCGTCGTCCTGGCCTGGGCCCAGGAGACCGGCGCCGACCTGAGCAAGGTGAACGTCAACGGCGGCGCCATCGCCCTCGGCCACCCCCTCGGCGCCTCCGGCGCCCGCCTGACGACCACCCTCGTCCACGCCCTGCACCAGCGCGGCGCCCGCTACGGCCTGCAGACCATGTGCGAAGCGGGCGGCCTCGCCAACGCCACCATCATCGAAAGGCTGTAACTCCCGCCGGCGGCGTCCACCAGGGCGCCGCCACGGATGGTTCCCGGCCGCGGCGTCGTACGATGGCGATGCTTGCCCCGAGCCGAAGGGTCGCATCGTGTCCGAAGCGTTCGACTGGTCCGTTCCGAAGACCTACAGCCAGCCCGTCGACATGGACAACTATCTGGCCATGCCGGAGGATGTCGCGCGCTCCGTCGAGGTCAAAGACGGAATGATCGTCTTCTGCGAATCGCCTTCGCCCAACCACAACGCGGTGTCGCGGGCGATCGAGCGCGCACTGGCCGACGGCGAGGCGAAACGCGTTCAACGGGAGCCGTGCCTGCGTGTCAATCGCGATATCGACATGCTCGTTTCCGAGGTCCCATTCCACTACAAGCGACCGGACGCGATCGTCTATCGGTGCATCGAAACTCCGCGCAGTCGGTGGAAGACCAAGCCGACCGTCGGGGACACGATCCTCGTGGTGGAGGTGGTGTCGCCGACCACCGTCACCGCGGACACGATCGACAAACGCTCCGAGTACGCGCGCTACGGCATTCAGCACTACTGGATCGTCAGGATGGCCAACGACGACGGGCCCGCGGTGTCGATCGAAATGCTGACGCTCAATTCCGAAGGCCGGTACGTCTCCAACGGCTTCCGCAATCGGACCGACGACTATGCGGCGGCGATCGATACGCTGACACCGTTCCCGATCATCCTCACCTGGCAACAGTTGGACGAGGGGATCGACTGACCTTCGTTCGAGACGACGCCCCCTACGATCGGGGGGTGGACTTCGAGACTTTCGTGTATGCGATTCCGCTGCGGACGCGGTTTCGGGGGATCACTGTGCGTGAGGGGATGTTGATCCGGGGGGCCGCGGGGTGGGGGGAGTTCTGCGCGTTTCCCGAGTACGACGATCGGGAGGCGGCTGGGTGGCTCGGTACCGCGGTCGAGCAGGCGACGGTGGGATGGCCTGCGCCGGTGCGGGATCGGGTTCCGGTGAATTGCATTGTGCCTGCCGTTGATCCGGAGCGAGCCCGGCGGATCGTCCGGGAATCCGGGTGTGCGACGGCGAAGGTGAAGGTGGCCGATCACCCGGAGTCGCTGCCGGAGGACCTGGCCAGGGTGGCGGCCGTGCGCGAGGCGATCGGGCCGGGTGCGATCCGGGTGGATGCCAATGCGGTGTGGGATGTGGCGACCGCCGTCCGGCACATCGAGGAAATCGACCGCGCCGCCGGCGGTCTCGAATACGTGGAACAGCCGTGCCGGACGGTCGAGGAATTGGCCGAGGTGCGTCAGCTGATCGATGTGCCGATCGCGGCGGACGAATCGATTCGGCGCGCCGACGACCCGCTGCGCGTCGCGGTCGCGGGGGCCGCCGACGTGGCGGTGCTCAAATGCACGCCGCTGGGCGGGGTCCGGCGGGCGCTGGCGGTCGCGGACGCGGCCGGACTGCCCGCGGTGGTGTCGTCGGCGCTGGAGACCAGCGTCGGGCTGGCCGCGCAGATCGCCCTCGCGGGGGCACTGCCTCGGCTCGACTTCGCCTGTGGGTTGGGCACTCTCGCTCTCTTCGAGGGTGATCTCGTCCGTGATTCGCTGCTGCCCGAGAACGGGTGGCTGAGGGTCCCCACCAGCGCACCCGAACCGGATCCCGCGCTGCTCGACCGCTACCGGCATCCCGACCCCGCGCGGACCGAGTGGTGGTTGCGGCGGTACGAGCGGGTCAGCGCGCTGCTCGAAACCGCTACTTGAACAGGCTGAGCGCGCCGATATTGGAGTCGATGTATCCGTAGGCGCCGCTGTCGCCGAACGTGCCGTCGTCACAATCGACGGTCGTCCAGACACCCAGGTTCATCGTGTAGACGCGGCCGGGTTGCATCGTCCACAGCACCTCGAGCGTCGGATCCAGCTGGAAGCCCTCCGCCAGTCCGCCGCCCTGGGCGACCTCTCCGTTGCTGCGCCGCTGCCGCCACATCTTGTTCGAGGCGACGGTCACGAGGTTTCCGTTCTCCAAGACGGTCAGCTCGACACCACCCTCGGTCGTGGCATCGCCGTTTCCCGGCGCCGCCAGCACGGAGTATTCCTTCCGCACCCAGCGCAGCGAGCGCCCCATCACGAACACCGGTGTCGTCGAATTGACATCGGCCACAGTGAAAGCGACACCCACTCCCGCGTGCGCGTCGAGCCAGGCGACATCCGTGCTGACCGCCCCGCTGATACCGGCGTATCCGTTGTTGCCGGGACTGCCGACGGCCATCCCGTCCGACAGCGAATACGTCCCTTCATGATTCGACCAGTGCCACGTGTAATGGAACGGCGCCCAGAAGATCTTCGTGGCATTGCCGAACTTGAACATGCCCGCCGTGCGCACCAGCTGCGCGTCCATCGGCTCCGCGTCGGCGAGACCATTGTTCAGCTCGACCGAGCTCAGCCGCTTGCGTGCCGCGTCGAACGCGCGCGCGGACTCCGGATCGGCCTCGATCTGACGGCGGTAGTGCTCCTTTTCCGCCGCCCGGAATTCCGCGTGCCGAGATCTCAGCCCGCGCTGCTTCTCCATTCGCTCCGCCGCGCGCCCGACGAGAGTCTCGACCGATTTCTCGATGACGCCGCGCACGTCGTCCGGCACGTTGTCGCCATAGTTGATTTCCATCCGCCACACCTTCGATCGTCGACACAGCTTTTCCCTGCCGTCGCCCGTACCACTCGGCAGCGGCCACCTTCGTCCAATTGCGGGGACCGATGATCAACACATCGATTGTGCGCCCCTGACATCGTTGTGTCACCGATGATTTCGCTGCCTAAGCAGATCTCCGGTGGCGACGCCGGAGCGGCCACCCGCAGCCGATGCGCACCCCGCGACTCGGATAGGTTGTGCACAACTTAATTGTGCGCTACAGTTCATGGCATGACCGACGGACTCACCCTCGACGAGCAGCTGTGCTTCTCGATCTACTCGGCTTCGCGGGCGATGACGGCGGTCTATCGCCCGAAGCTGGAACGGCTCGGGCTCACCTATCCGCAATACCTGGTGATGCTGGCACTGTGGGAACGCGACGAACGCAGCGTCGGCGAGCTCGGCAAGGCACTCGATCTGGACTCCGGAACACTGTCACCGCTGCTCAAGCGGCTGGAGGCGACCGGATACCTCGAGCGCAGGCGAGCCGCCGACGACGAACGCCGCGTCGACATCGTGCTCACCGAACACGGCAGGGCGATGCGGGCCCACGCCTGCGCGATCCCGGCCGAGATGGCCGAGCTCGTCGGCCTGTCCACCGATGAATTCGTCGCGCTGCGCTCGATGCTGCGCAAACTCACCGACACCCTCACAGAGAAATGAGAGCTCCCATGCAGGTCCTCTACACCGCCGAAGCCCTGGCCAGCGGCGAAGGCCGCACCGGCACCGCGCGCACCACCGACGGCAAGCTCGAGGTCGTGCTCGCCCCGCCGAAGGAGATGGGCGGCGACGGCGCGGGCACCAACCCCGAGCAGCTGTTCGCGGCAGGCTACGCGGCCTGCTTCCAC
The DNA here is from genome assembly GCF_003182135.1 of Nocardia neocaledoniensis. GTDB lineage: Bacteria > Actinomycetota > Actinomycetes > Mycobacteriales > Mycobacteriaceae > Nocardia > Nocardia neocaledoniensis. The sequence continues at coordinate 249,944 of NZ_QGTL01000004.1, forward strand.
TCGGCGCTGCGCCTGGTCGGCAAGAAGGCCGGCGCGAACATCGCCGATTCCGCTGTGGGCGCGCGGGTTTCGATCGGCCCGAACGACAACGGCGGCTTCGAGCTCGCCGTCACCCTCGAGGTGACCCTGCCGCACCTGTCCCGCGAGGACGCGCAGGCCCTGGCCGATCAGGCCCACCAGGTGTGCCCGTACTCCAACGCGACCCGCGGCAATATCGCCGTCGACGTGCAGGTCGCCGAGGACTGAGCGCCGATCGCCCGAATCCCGCCGGTCGCGCACCGGCGGGATTCGGCGCGTTCAGGACCGGCCCGGCAGGGCGCGACACAGAACCGCCGCCGACCCACACGGCGAAACTGCCGTCGCACCCGCATCACGATTGGCGCGGCCCACACCGCCTCAGCCGACTACGACACCGCACCCCGCGAACGTGGCCCTGATCAGCAGCGCCGCCTCGGGCCCGATCACGCCGTCGACGAGTTCGATGTAGCGCGAACAGAATTCGGGTCCGTGTGCCGCCTCGGCATCGTCGGCGAGATGATGGGCGAGCTCGTGCAGCACCACCAGCTCGCGCAGCGCCCACGCGGTCGCCCCGGTGTGCAACGGCACCGCCAGCACTCCCGCCGCCGGTTCGTAGTGGGCGGCCGATCCACCGGCCCGCGCGCGCACACGCACCGGCAACGCGGCCCTTTCCCACTGCGCGCGTACCCAATTCAGTGCCAGGACCTTGTCCACATAGGACTGCACCGACTCCACCGAGCCGAACCGCCGCTCGACCGGCAGCGTGAGTTGCGACCCGTACACATCGACGGTCCGATGCCCGAACTCCTCCGCGCGATCGAACACCCCACGCACCAGGTGCTCGGCGTCATAGACCTTGGCGCGCTGCCCGTCCCGGCGCCGCCCCGTCTCATCGGACGCCACGGCCACCGCCCCCGACCGACAGGGTCCCACTGTCCGGGCCGCTCATCGGCCCGTGAGCTTGCCTCGCGCCGCGGGCAATTCGGGTGACGTGCCGAGGCGGGCGGCGCGACCGGCCCGGTCCCCCGCGCGCCGGGCCGCCGCGGAGTGGCCGGTGGAAGTCTGGGGACCACGCCAGGTGCCGCGAGCCTCGGAGGTGGCCGTGTAAAAGTCGGTGAGCGCCACTTCCTTGTCGCGCAGGGCCAGCGCGGTCCCGGTGGACTCCGACGGCGTCTCCTCGGCGACGACCTCCGCCTTCACCTCCGCGAGGCGGGCGCCGACGCGGGCGGCGAAGGCCATCTGGAAGTTCAGGCGGGCTGTGACGCCCGCGACGGGAGCCTCCACTTTGCGGCGCACCGTGCGCCCGAAACGCTTCTCGGCGACGGTCTTGACCACGGTGGCCTCGCGGTAGGCGCCGGACTTGATGTAGTGGTCGGAGGCGCGCACCATCTGGATCAGCAGGCTCGCGTACAGCGCCTCGCAGGTGTCGATGTCGGCGGCGAAGCCGTAGGCGTAGACCTGGGCGGAACTGCGGGCGACATCACAGCGCACGTCGTTGGCCGAGGCGATCGCGACGAACAGCTGGACGTAGGTGCGCAGTCCTTTTCGTCCCGGTTCACCGATCGGGATGATCCGCTGCACCGGCGTCGACCTGCGCTCGCGGTCGGCGACATGGGACCGCGCGACCGCCAGATCGATCGAGGACTTCGTGGCCAGGCGCTGCGCCGCGGCGAGAAACGCCTCGGCCTCGTGCTCGTTGTCGGTGGCCTCGGCCTTGCGCAGCAAACCGCCGATGCGGGTGAGCATCCGGTCGGGCGTCTGCGGCGAGGGACTGGTCACGGACTCGAGCGTAGGACACCGCACCGACAACGGGCCCGCGCGGAACTGACCCGAAAGTAGGCGATGTGGCAGGACGATCGGGCGCGCGGACCGGCCACCATGTATGTTGACCCGTGCACCGCACGGGTGTGCTGCTGCTCACGTCTCGACCCTGGAGTGTCTGCGATGGCCTTGAAGTTTGTCCCGAGAGCGACGATGGCTGCTGCCTCGATTGCGTTGCTTACCGCATCGTTCGCCAGTGCCTGCTCCAGTGACAACGGAGGCAACGCACTCGACCAGAACCTGTCGGGCCGCGGCCCGATCACCTACGTCGAAGGCAAGGACACCACCGAGACCGGTGTCGTCAAGCAGCTCATCGACCGCTGGAATGCCGCCCACCCGAACGAGCAGGTGACGTTCAAGGAGCAGTCGGCCGACGCGAACCAGCAGCACGACGACCTCGCCGAGCACTTCCGCGCCAAGCAGGACGGCTACGACGTCGTCGCCCTCGACGTGCCGTGGACCGCGGAATTCGCCGCGAAGGGCTGGATCCAGCCGCTCAAGGACACCTTCGCCATCGACACGGCGCCGCTGCTCGCGCCCACCGTCGCCAGCGCCACCTACAACGGCACCCTGTACGCGGCCCCGCGCAACACCAACGGCGGCCTGCTGTACTACCGCAAGGATCTGGTGCCCAACCCGCCGCGCACCTGGTCGGAGATGATCGGCCAGTGCCAGGTGGCCCGCGACAACAACATCGGCTGCTACGCCGGTCAGCTCGCCCCCTACGAGGGCCTGACCGTGAACACCTCCGAGGTCATCAACGCCTTCGGCGGCAGCTTCGTCGGCGCCGACGGCAAGACCCCCACCGTGAACAGCCCGGAGTCGAAGGCGGGCCTGAAGGTCCTCGTCGACGCCTACAAGAACGGTGACATCCCCAAGGAAGCCATCACCTTCAAGGAAGGCGAGAGCGCCAGCGCGTTCGAGTCCGGCAAGCTGCTGTTCCTGCGCAACTGGCCCTACCTCTACGCCCAGGCCAACGCCGACACCTCCTCGGTGAAGGACAAGTTCGGCGTGGCCCCGCTGCCCGGCAACACCGGCGTCGGCGCCTCGACCCTGGGTGGCTACAACGCCGCCATCAGCGCGTTCTCCAAGAACAAGGCCACCGCTGCCGACTTCGTGCGCTTCCTGATCAGCGAGGAGGCCCAGCAGATCATCGCCTCGGGCGCCCTGCCCTCGGTGCGCGCCTCGCTCTACGACGACCCGGCCCTGATCGCGAAGATGCCGTACCTGCCCGCGCTGAAGGAGTCCATCGCCAGCGCCGTGCCGCGCCCGGTGACCCCGTTCTATCCCGCGGTGTCGAAGGCCATCCAGGACAACGCCTATGCTGCCCTGAACGGCACGAAGTCCGTCGACGACGCCGTCGCCGGCATGCAAAAGGGCATCGAGACCGCCGGTTCGTAGCGGAGCGCGCAGCGGACCCGACCAGACCGTAGGAGAGTAGAAACGGTGTCGGATCCTTCGGGAGCCAAGCAGCGCGGGCTAGCGCTGGAACTGCGACGATCCGGCAAGGCGTGGCTCTTCGTCACGCCCGTGCTCGTCGCGCTGGCCGTGGTCATCGGATATCCGGTGGTCGAGGCGGTCGTCATGTCCTTCCAGAAGGACTCGGGGATCGACCCGGCCACCGGGATGTTCATCGAGGGCGGCAACGCCGGGCTGAGCAACTACACGCACTGGCTGCTGCAGCAGTGCAATTCGCTCGGCGGGGTCATCGACTGCCCCACCGGCACGCTCGGTTCCCAGTTCTGGTCCGCGGTCGGGGTCACCCTGTTCTTCACGGTGGTGATGGTGTCGATCGAGGCCGTGCTCGGCCTCGGCATGGCCATCGTGATGGGCAAGACCTTCCGCGGCCGCGCGCTGCTGCGCGCCGCGGTGCTGATTCCGTGGGCGATCCCCACCGCCGTCACCGCGCGGCTGTGGGAGTTCATGTTCCAGTACGACGGCGTCGTGAACCGCGTGCTCGGCACCCACATCCTGTGGACCTCGGACATGTGGGCCTCGCGGTTCGCGGTGGTCGTGGCCGACGTGTGGAAGACCACCCCGTTCATGGCGCTGCTGATCCTGGCCGGGCTGCAGGTGATTCCGGCCGACGTGTACGAGGCGGCCAAGGTCGACGGCGCGTCGGCGTGGCAGCGGTTCGTGCACATCACGCTGCCGCTGCTCAAGCCCGCGCTGCTGGTGGCCGTGCTGTTCCGCACCATGGACACGCTGCGCATCTACGACCTGCCCGCGATCATGACGCTGGGCAACCCGTCGACGAACACCCTGTCGATCCTGGTGGTCGAGCAGGTGCGCCAGGGCCCCAACAGCGCCGCCGCGCTCTCGACGATCACCTTCCTGCTCGTCTTCGCGATCGCGTTCGTGCTGGTGAAGGTGCTGGGCGCCAACGCCGTTCGCACGCAGGAAGAACAGCGGAAGGCGAACTGATGAGCATCTCGACGACGAAAGAGTCGCCCGCGACCCGCGAAGCCGCTCCGGTGCAGCCGATCTCGTGGCGCAAGCGCCTCGGCACCGTGCGGATGTACCTCGGCGTGCTGATCGTGCTGGTGTGGGGCCTCGGCCCGTTCTACTGGATGACGGTCGTCGCGTTCCGCGACCAGGCCTACACCTTCGACAGCACCCCGTGGCCCACCCACGTGACGCTGGACAACTTCCGCAACGCCTTCGACACCAGTCGCGGCAACAACTTCGGGCAGGCCCTGCTCAACAGCGTGATCATCGGGTCGGTGACGACCGCGATCGCGCTGGTGCTCGGCGTGCTCGCCGCGTACGCGCTGGCGCGGATGACGTTCGCGGGCAAGTACCTGGTGTCCGGGCTGATCCTGGCGGCCTCGATGTTCCCCGCCGTGGTGCTGGTGACGCCGCTGTTCCAGCTGTTCACCGATCTCGGCTGGATCGGCGAATACCAGGCGATGATCATCCCGAACATCTCGTTCGTGCTGCCGATGACGGTCTACATCCTGGCCTCGTTCTTCGCCGAACTGCCGTGGGAGCTGGAAGAGGCCGCGCGGATCGACGGCGCCACCAAGGGGCAGGCGTTCCGGCTGATCATGCTGCCGCTGGCGGCGCCCGCGGTGTTCACCACCGCGATCCTGGCGTTCATCGCCTCGATCAACGAATACCTGCTGGCCCGCCTGCTCTCCGGTGAGCAGACCAGGCCGGTGACGGTGGCGATCGCCCAGTTCTCCGGCAACGATCCGCTGGTGCAGCCGTACGCGGCGATCATGGCGGCCGGCGTGATCGTCACGGTGCCGCTGGTGATCATGGTGCTGATCTTCCAGCGCAGGATCATCTCGGGTCTGACCGCGGGCGGCGTGAAGAGCTGACGGACGGCGCGTCCGCCGCCCCCAGCCGCTCCTCCCCGATTCCGTGACCAACCGCGGGTAGAGTCGCCTGCGTCGATGCGCGCGTCGGCGCAGGTGTTCTTCCGTCGGTCCGGAAGGAGATGGTCGTGGCCTCCGAGGGTAGGCGTCGGCGGTCCGATGCGGACGCGCCGTACTCCTCGATCGCCGGCTTCAAGGACCCACTCGGCCGGGACGAGCCGCGCAAGGGGGCGGCCCGGCGAGCCCAGGCCGCCCGGCTGGCGGCCGACGGCGAGGATCCGCGACCGCCGCGCACCAGGGGCCAGAAGATCCGGCGGCTGCTGCTCGCGCTGTTCGTGATCTTCGTCTGCGTGCCCGTGCTGCTGTTCGTGGCGATCTACTGGAGCTCGGAGATCCCCGAGCCCGCCGAGGTCGCCGTCGAACAGCCTGCCACGGTGCTGGCCGCCGACGGCACCACGGTGCTGACGAAATTCATCCCGCCACAGGGCAATCGGATCCCGATCCCGCTCACCGACGTGCCGCTGCCGGTCCGTGACGCCGTGCTGGCCGCCGAGGACCGCAACTTCTACACCAACCCCGGCTATTCGACGAGCGGGTTCCTGCGCGCCGCCCGCGACAACCTGCTCGGCCACGAGAACGCGGGCGGCGGCTCGACGATCACCCAGCAGTACGTGAAGAACGCCTTCCTGAGCTCCGAACGCACCGTCACCCGCAAGATGCGCGAGCTGATCATCGCGGCGAAGATGGCGCGGCAGTGGAGCAAGGACGAGATCCTGGCCGCCTACCTCAACACCATCTACTACGGGCGCGGCGCGTACGGGATCGCGGCGGGCGCCAAGGCGTACTTCAACAAGCCGGTGCCGGAGCTGACCCTGGCCGAGGGCGCCGTGCTCGCCGCGGTGATCCGCTCACCCTCGGTGCTGGATCCGGAGAAGCACCTCGACCAGCTGAAGGCGCGCTGGCGGTACGTGCTCGACGGCATGATCGAGATGGGGGTGCTCGCCCCTGGCGAGCGGGACGCGACGGTGTTCCCGGAGATCATCCCGCTCGCCGACATCCCGACCGAGCCCGTCGCGCTCGGCCCGGAGGGCCACATCCGAACGCAGGTGATGCGCGAGCTGCGCGACGCCGGGCTGACCGACGCCGACATCAACACCGGCGCACTGCAGATCACCACGACCATCGACCCCGTGGCGCAGGCGGGCGCCGTCGACACGGTGCGCCAGCGGCTGCGCTGGCAGCCGCCGGAGCTGCGGGCCGCGGTCGTGTCCGTCGATCCGCGCAGTGGGGCGGTGCGCGCCTATTACGGCGGCGAGGACGGCACCGGTTTCGATTTCGCGCAGGCGCCGCTGCAGACCGGGTCCTCGTTCAAACCGTTCGCCCTCGTCGCCGCGCAGCGCCAAGGTATTCCGACGACGCGGGCCATCGACAGCTCGCCGGTGCAGGACCGCGGCACCACGATCACCAACGTCGACGGTGATTCCTGCGGACGCTGCCCGCTCACCGAAGCGCTCAAGCGCTCGCTCAACACCAGCTTCTACCGGCTCACCATGACCATGGCCGACGGGCCGCGCTCGATCGCCGAGGCCGCGCACCTGGCAGGCATTCCCGAGCGGATCCCGGGCCTCGACGTCGAAACCCTCACCGAGGCGGGCGAACCGCCGCTCAACGGCATCGTGCTCGGCCAGTACCTGGTACGGCCGCTCGACATGGCCTCGGCCTACGCGACGCTGGCCGCCTCCGGCGTGTACCACGAGCCGTACTTCGTGCAGCGCGTCACGACCGGGGACGGCCACGTGCTGCTCGACCGCGGCGCCCCGGAGCACCGGGTCGGCGCGCAGCCCGCCGAGCCCGAACAGCGGATCACCGCCGCCATCGCCGATGCGACCACCCAGGCCATGGCCCCGATCGCCAACTACTCCAACGGGCACGGCCTGGCCGACGGCAGGCCATCGGCCGCCAAGACCGGCACCACCCAGCTCGGCGAGAGCAACGACAACAAGGACGCCTGGATGATCGGCTACACGCCCTCGCTGTCGACGGCGGTGTGGATCGGCACCGAGCAACCGCAGCCGTTGCGTGGCGGCGGCGGTGGCGCGATCTGGGGCTCCGGGCTGCCGTCCGACATCTGGAAGCAGGTGATGGACACCGCGCTGGCCGGCACACCGATCGAGCAGTTCCCCACCCCGGCGCTGCCCGGGGGCGGCTCGCCGATCCCGGGACCTGCGCCCGCGCCCGCCGCGCCGGGCGGTCCGTACGACATTCTGAACCCGCCGCGGAACTCACCGCGCACGCCGCCGCCGGACATCTTCACCCCGCCGACCGCGACCTCACGCAATCCCGCGCCGCTGATCATCATCCCGCCGCCTGCGCCGCGACCGTCCAGCTCGCCGGGCGAATTGTTCCCCGGTCTCGGCGGTGGATAGATCACGGATTGGCCACCCCGACCCGGCACCCCCGCGTTCATGGCAACATCGTTGGCCAGAGCGCGAGCCGCCCGACCGGCGTCGAGGAGTCCCGGCGCGAAACCTGTCATATCGATGCGGGAAGATATGCGCTCGAGCGACGACGAGACTAGACATAGGGGCTACGCAGGTGGATTTCAATGTCGTTGACCGTCCCGAGACGCTGATCGCGGGCACAGTGCTCCGCAGTCCGGCGCTCGCCGTGGAGGGGCCACGCCGTGCCAAGGTGGTGGAGGCGTGGCAGCACCTGCTGGCGAGACCCTCGTTACCGGGACCGATCGCGACGGGATACGTCGATTTCGCGACGGAGATCAACTCCTACCTGACCCACATCGTCGGATACGAGTGCAAGACCCTCGCCGATCTCGCGGTCGGTGACGTCCTCGCGCGCATCCCGGCGGGCCGCTACGCCCGATTCACCGCCACCGGCGAGAACCGTGGCGACACCATCGTCGGCCTGTGGCGCCAGATCTGGGACGCCGAGGCCGCCGGGGAGTTCGAACGCGCCTACGCGGGCGACTACGAGCAGTACCCGGACGACCGCACGGTGGAGATCTTCGTTTCGCTGATCGACGAGAAGGGGGGCGAGTAGCCATGACTGTCGATTTCGAGATCGTGACTCTCGACGACGGGCTGATCGCGGGACTCACCGTCCCGTTGGCCGGTCGCGAGGTGACAGCGCACGACCTCGACCTGGTGAACTTCACCTGGGACCGCTACCTGGCCAGGGAGAAGACGGTGCCGCGCGCCGCGGCCTACATCGGGCAGAACGACCACGCGGTCGCGGTGCTCGGCTACGAGGTATCCGGCCTGGACGACATCGACTCCGGCGACGTGCTCACCCGCATCCCCGCGGGCCGCTACGCCAAGTTCGTCGTCTCCGACAAGCCCTACGACCTGCTGCGCACCGCGTGGGCCCAGGTGATCAAGGCCGAGAACGCCGGCACCATCACCCGCTCGCACACCGCCGAACTGGAGCGCTACACCGGCCCGACCAGCGTCGAGGTCTATGTCTCGCTCGACTGAGATCCACGAAAAAAGTCGGACCCACCAAGTGGTGCTAGATTGGTGCTATGCCGAATCTGAATCTGCGGTTGCCCGACGACCTTCACGGCGCTGCCACCGCCGAGGCCGAGGCAGCGCACACGTCGCTCAACAGTGTGATTTGTGATGCCCTGCGGGAGTGGGTGGCCGTGCGCGCACTGAGCCGCAGAGAAGATGCGATTCTCGATCAGGTGATGCAGGAGGACGCCGCACTCCTCGCCCTGATCCGAGAGTCCGAGTAGTGCGGCCCGAAGCCCTCATCAAGTGCAATCAGCGAGTCACCGAGGGCAAGGGCGCGATCAGGGATCTGGGTCTGGCAGCCGCGGCCGCCACCCGACCCGATCAGATCGCGCTCGGTCGCGAGGCCTACCCGACACCGGAACTGAAGGCGGCAGCGGTCTTTCAGTCGGTCATCCGTGACCAGCCGTTCACCGAGGGCAACAAGATGACGGCGTGGGTTGCCGTCCGGCTCCTCCTCAATTGCTACGGTCTGGTCCCCACCATCGAACCCGCCGCAGTCGTCACACTGATCGACACGATCGCTACGGAACGAACCGAGGTGGCTTGGATCGCGGACCAGCTTCTGGTCCGTCCCCGCTGAACGGACGTACCACCCGAAAGAGCCGGTGCGCACGAAAGTTCGTGCGCACCGGCTCTTTTCGCTGCTCTTACTCCGCGCCGATGATGAACGCCTCGAGCTGGGTGCGCGCGACGTCGTCGGCGATCTGCTCCGGCGGGGACTTCATCAGGTAGGCCGAGGCCGGGATGACGGGGCCGCCGATGCCGCGGTCCTTGGCGATCTTGGCCGCGCGGACGGCGTCGATGATGATGCCCGCCGAGTTCGGCGAGTCCCACACCTCGAGCTTGTACTCCAGGTTCAGCGGGGCGTCACCGAAGGCACGGCCCTCGAGGCGCACGTAGGCCCACTTGCGGTCGTCGAGCCACTCCACGTAGTCCGAGGGGCCGATGTGGACGTTGCGGTCGTGCACCTTGCCCGCCAGCGAACCGGTGAGGTTCGAGGTGACGGCCTGGGTCTTGGAGACCTTCTTCGACTCCAGCCGGTCGCGCTCGAGCATATTCTTGAAGTCCATGTTGCCGCCGACGTTGAGCTGGTAGGTGCGGTCGAGCACCACGCCGCGGTCCTCGAACAGCTTGGCCATCACGCGGTGGGTGATGGTCGCGCCGACCTGGGACTTGATGTCGTCACCGACGATCGGAACACCGGCGTCGGTGAACTTCTTGGCCCACTCCGGGTCGGAGGCGATGAACACCGGCAGCGCGTTGACGAAGGCGACGTTCGCGTCGATGGCGCACTGGGCGTAGAACTTGTCGGCCTCTTCGGAGCCGACCGGCAGGTAGGAGACCAGGACGTCGACCTGGGCGTCCTTGAGCGCCTTGACCACGTCGACCGCGGGCGCCTCGGACTGCTCGATGGTCTGGGCGTAGTACTTGCCGATGCCGTCGAGGGTCGGGCCACGCAGGACCGTCACGTCGGTGGGCGGCACGTCGGAGATCTTGATCGTGTTGTTCTCGCTGGCGAAGATCGCCTCGGCCAGGTCGAAGCCGACCTTCTTGGCGTCGACATCGAACGCGGCGACGAACTTCACGTCCTTGACGTGATAGGGACCGAACTTGACGTGCATGAGGCCGGGAACCGTGGAGTTCTCATCGGCATCCTTGTAGTACTGCACGCCCTGCACCAGCGACGATGCGCAGTTGCCCACACCGACGATCGCGACGCGAACCTCGCCGGACCCAACCTTGTTGACATCACTCATGGCCGCTCTTTCCCTCTTTCTGTGGTGCCGCCTTCGTCGATTGCTCCGCCGCAATCAACTCGTTGAGCCAGCGCACTTCGCGCTCGCTTGATTCCAATCCGAGCTGGTGGAGCTGGCGGGTGTAGCGATCCAGCGAGCCGCTGGCCTTCTTGATCGCTTCGCGCAGCCCTTCTCGGCGCTCCTCGACCTGGCGCCGCCTGCCCTCCAGGATCCGCATCCTCGCCTCGGCGGGGGTGCGGCTGAAGAAGGCGAGGTGAACGCCGAAGCCGTCATCGGTGTAGTTCTGCGGACCGGTGTCGGCGAGGAGTTCGTTGAACCGTTCCCGCCCGACCGGCGTGAGCCGGTAGACGCGGCGCGCACGGCGCGCGGTCGCGCCCTCCGGAATCTCCTCCGCGATCAACCCGTCGGTCTGCATCCTGCGCAGCGTCGGGTAGAGCGAACCGTAGGAGAAGGCCCGGAACGCACCGAGCAGGCCCGTCAGCCGCTTGCGCAGCTCGTAACCGTGCATGGGCGCGTCGAGGAGCAGGCCGAGAATCGCCAATTCGAGCACCGCGACCTCACTCCCTGACTGTGTCGGCCCGACAGACCGAATGGACCTAACCGATGGATGCGACTTCCCACTATATCGGAGCGATACATCAGGTGGCTAGGCGCGGGCATTTTCCCTGCGATGGGGCGTGACGCTCATCCGCTAGCCGACGGCGATCTCGGCGGCCGAACACACAACAGGCCGCCCGGAACACGCCGGACGGCTTGCTTCACGCTCTCTACGTCAGCCGAGGTAGGGCGCGGGCGGGTCTGTGCGCTAGGAGGGGCATTGTGGGCAGTCGACCGACTACCCCAACCAAGTCCGGCCCGCTAAGTGGTGCGCGATTCGCAGCCGCATCGTGTCGTGCATCGGCATCGCATCGAGGTCGTTGGGATCAATCCATTCCACTGCGGTGGACTCATTCGAGACAGCGAGGCGGCCGCCGGTCACCGCGGCGTAGAAGGTGATGTTGAACTCCTGGCGGACCTCGCCATCGGCGTAGGCGATGACGTGGGCCGGGTCGGTGTAGATGCCGAGCAGTCCGGTGATCGTCACCTCCAGACCGGTTTCCTCGCGGGTCTCGCGGACCACGCACTGTTCCAGGGTTTCACCGAGATTCATGGTCCCGCCGGGGAATGACCAGTTGCCCGAGTCGGCCCGACGTTGCAGCAGAATTCGCCCGGCATCGTCAACCACAAGCGCGGAACCGCCGGGCACCAGCGAGTTCGGTTGTGGTGCGGCCGGATCGCGGTAGTAGTCAGTCCTGCGGCCCATAGCGACTCACCGTCCCCCAAATCTGTTCGAACTGGTCGGCGTAGGACTCGAATATGCCGTGCGCCGATAGGCGGCGCAGCAGCAGCGCGGGATGCTGGTATCCACGCGCGCGCACCAAGTACGGAGTAACCAGCATCATGTCGTCGAACCGGAACACCGAGTTGTAGAGATGTGTGCGGTGCAGCCCGACCGTACATCCGGGCGTCGAGGCCAGCGGCCCGAGCATCGAGAGCGCGTTGCGGATGCGACCTGGGAGGGTGCCTTGCATCTGTTCGAGTTGGTCGCGTTCGGCGGCATGGGCGCATTCAGGGTCGGCGAACGCCAGCCGGGCTGTTGCGCCGGCAGTGCATTTCTTGGCAATGATCTCGGCGGCGTTGGGCAGGAGTTCGAACACGAACGGGTAGGCGTAGCCCACGAGGTCGATCTGCTGGGAAGCGTTGAGCAACAGCCCGGTCCACACGTCGTTGGGGATGTCCGCACGGTGTGCGTAGGCGGCGAGCACTTCCGATGTTGCCGGACTACCTGCGGCCATGTCGGGCCTGGCTTGCGGCCACAGGCTGTCCTCGGTCTCGCCGAGCGCTTCCGCGACCGCGATCCGGCTCCGCCGGTGCGGAACCCGGCCCGACAACCACCGAGAGACCGTTTTCGCGTCAACGCCGACCGTAGCGGCGAGACCAGCTGAGTCGAGCCCAGCTCGCAGCATCGCCGATTCCAACCGCTGCGCCATGTCCGAACGATACGGGACGTTTACGGGACATATCAGACGTTCCCGGATGTCCACAGAAACGTCCTCGCGACTGTTCCACCGTCCCGGTCTTCGGCGCGAATCTGTGTGTCGGCCGCGCCGCCGGGTCGACCATGAATCCCCGGCGGCGGGGCAGCCACCGACGAGGGGAGTTCACGATGTGGAGAAAGAAGCCCAAACGTAGCGAGCTGACGGTTGACGCCATCGTTGCGCGGATCGCCGGCGAGGACACCCGCGAAGCCATCGCTCGCGACGACGAGCAGACCGGCCGGACCACGGTGATAGTGCACTCTGCACCGGAGAAGCGATTCACGCTAGACCAGGCGCACCGGATGATGCAGGTACACCGGGAATGCGACCGCACCATCTGCCCGCGCAAGATGGCCGCCGTCAACGTGCTCGTCGGTGCGGGCGTGATGCGGTTGGACCGTCGTGCCGGGTACTGAACTCGACCGCGCCCGCCACGCCGTCACCGAGGCGATGCGCGAAGCACACGCCGCCTCGCGCATCGTCGGCGCCCACACACGCCAGGTGGCGGGCTGGCTGCACCGCGAGGACGGATCGTGGGCGCCAGTCGATGACCGCGGCAAGGTCGGGCCTGTGTTCGCCGTCGGCCCGGTCGACGAGGGCCAGAACGACGGCGACGTACTCACAGACGCCGCTGCCGCACTCGGCACACTCGGTGAGCCCGTGGTCATCGACGTTGATCCACTGTATTCGCCTGCACTACAACGTCTTCTAGAGGTCGGGGCGCATCGCCCGCGACAGCGGCGCTACTACCGTCGACGTCGAGCAAGCACTCACGGGACCCCGGCGGGAGGTGAGGAATCGCCCGGCGGCCCAATGCAGTAGTGAAACGAGCTCCGCCCGCGCGAAATGTTGATTCTCCGCGAAGGCAGGAGCGGGTGTGCTTACGCCGCAGCAATATTCGGAGGTTTCAGGTCCGGTATCCGGACGCATTCATCCCTGAGCAGGGGAAACATGCCCAACCATTGACCAACGCCGCAACTTGATCTTAAATTGACCAGTCGGGCTGCGCTGTGCCCAATTCTCCTGCCCCTCAACTTTTCTCGACGGTCGGGGATTTGTCTTCCTCCGGTTGCAGTGGTGCAGCTGGTGGCATGCGCGGTTCGGCCCTTGCAGAGGCCTCCTCTTGAACCGGCTATCGAGCCGGTGCAGTCGACGGAAGTAGCCCTGCGCCGACACCAGGGAATCGGATCCATCGCCGACCGCGAACTCGCAGCGCTGCTGCTTCGATCCTGAGCCCCTGGCAATCGCAACGTTCACAGCACTAAGCCCCGGCCGATCGGCCGGGGCTTTTTCGTGCCTGCATCCAGGAGGATCCCGTGTCCGAAACGGACCACCTCAGCCCCCATCTCGACCACCACGCCACCGCTGCGCAGCACTACCGATGCCGTCTCACCGCACAGGCCGCGCGGTGACGACACCGGACTGGGCAACCCGGGGCATCGAGTGGCGCGACTCGCTGACACCGGCAACAGCGGACAGCCCCACACCCAGCGATCGGGAGCCGCGCGTATTCAACATCTCGGTGTCATCCCCAGCTGATGCAGCCAGGCAAATGAACCGGATCTACAACAGCCGCAGGCTCTTCGACAATGCCCGGCAATCACCCGTGCAGGCCGATCCCATCGACGCCCCACTCGATACCCCCACCGGCGGAGAGAAGGGCGCGAACAAGGCCGCGACGCCGAAGGTCGCCGTCCCCAAAGGCGCCGACACGCCACCGCCTCCGGCGACTGTGCCATCGACACCGGCCTCCACCCCCGACGCTCCGCCCCCGGCAACCAGCGAACCCACGACCGGTGCACCGATGGTCCTGCAGCAGCTCGGCGTTCTCCCAGGTGGGACAGAACCGGTGACGGTGCCGAACTACCCGGCCGTCGCCCCGGATTCAGAGCTTCCCGTTGTGGTGGCAACAGCACTGCCGGAAGGCAGCTCGATACAGCAGACATCCACTGCAGCGAACGGTGTCCGCGTCACGGAAACAACCGTGACGACGCCCGGGCTGGCGCCAGTCACGACGACCAAGATCACCGAAGAACCGGTGGTCGCTGCCACCGTGGAATGCACCGTGCCGGTCCCGCTCGCGCAGCCCGGGGTCCTGCCACCATCGATCACCAACCCACAAACAATCTTCCAAACAGGCTCGAACTACTCCCGCGAGCAACTCGAGGCCGACCTGAAGGCCTTCGAAGCGGGGCAACTCGTGTGGGTAGGCCCGAACGGTCCGACCGCCTACGACGTAGCCCGAGCACGGCTGACCGCGGCCATGTACACACCGGGCGAACAGTTCAACGATCTGGTCTGGGCCAATCATGTCCCCCGCAACCAGGCGGAGATAGAAGAACGATTCGCCGCAGTCACCCGCCTCAACCAGGCCGGGATCCCGTGGCTGGATCCGGCCATCGCCGCATGGGTCACCGACCAGCAGCAGATCACCGTTGCCGAGGACCCATACAGCACCGTCGACAACACCCGCCCGTCGATGTACAGCCCGGCCGAGCTCCGCAGGCAAGCGCTCGAAGCAAGCCGCACCGAACTCACCGCCGGCGACCTGAAACAAGGGCTCAATGGCTTCCTGGTCGGTGCGACCGTGGGACCGGCGCTCATCCTGTGGGACGCCGCCCACGACCGTGGCGACTACAGCGGCGCGGAAATCGCGTGGGCAGCGGCCGAACTCGGCATCAACACCGCCTCGATCATCCCCGGTCTGGTCACCCTGACCGGGGCAGCGGCAAAAGCCGGCCTCCGCAGAATAGCCCCCAAGACCTGGGAAGCCCTTGCTGCGGCCGACAACGCTGTCGACGCGGTACGAATCGGCAGAACCACACAGCAACGCGAACTCACCGACGCTGTCGACAACTATCGGCAGCGAACCGTCCACGAGGATGGGCTGCCTGGAACACCAAGCACGTCCCCGGCATCACGGCCCGAAGGTTCGCATTCGCCTGACGCACACGCAGAAACAGCAGGGTGGCCATCGGAAGTTCCGTCACCGGTTAGCGGAAGGACTGAACGCCCCACTGATCCTGGACCTCAGGCCGAACGCACCAGCACTGATATTCCCTCGGATGCGCCACACGCCGATATCTCAACCCGTGCGGAGGTGAGAACTCCCGGAACGGGCCTGCACCGAGGCGGTCTATCGGGCATCGACGAGAATGGTTGGCAGAGCGTGTTTCCGAGCCTGTCAGGTCCGCGACTCGATCACGCCGTGGAGCGGCTCCGACTCGAGGTTATGAATCGGAATGATATCGATCGTATCCGCCAGTCGGCTCGGTCAGCTGGCTTCGATATCGATGCCAGTGTATTGCGGGAAATCAAGCATTATAACTTCAACAGCCGAGGGTTACAGTTCAGCACCGAGAACTACAATGCATGGACCAGATTGGGAAACGGATCGGCCACCGTCGGCGATGTTCGCTACATCGTGCACGAGGCATCGGAGGTCAAAGCGCTGCAGAAGCACCAACAGCAAACCGGATTCGACTACATGGGTGCTGAATGGGATCGCATGTCCCCCGCGCAGCGAAAAGGCTGGGAAGCCACTTTTGACGAGGCATACACCGCCGCACACTCACAAGCACTGGCCGAAGAGTATCGGTTCCTCACCGATACCATCAACGATGTGACCAACGGAAACATTCGCATGAGACCAGAAGTCGCTGCTTCAATTGACAGGCGCCCTGAGGCTCGAGAGCGTATGTTTGTCGGCGAAGTGCCGCTGGGGCAGAGCGCGCAGTTCGCAGCGTGGAAGATGGCGGGGAGCCAGTTGGTGACGCTGACAGGCTCCGGAGCAAGCAGGCTCGGCCTGCCGCGCGGTACTCAACTCAGCCAGAGCGAACTTCTACAGCGCGTCAAGTTCCTCCGGGTTGGCAGCTGGAGATAGAAATATCATCCTTGGAGTGGAAGTAATCAGAAATGAACGTAAGCAATTCGCAAGAGCAACGAGACGAGGAGTTTAACTACTTTGTCGATGCATTCAATGGGTCGAAACATGATACAGTCATTGCCCTGCGAACACTCAAGAAGTCGCCATATCCCGAAGTCCGGATAATCCCATATATCGAAGCTGCGCTCGACGACAGGTCACCGTGCGTAACGGGCATCCCGTACCGATACGGTGAGGTCAGGTGGCTAGCCGCCGGAGCACTCCGACGAGTATATGATGCTCTAGAAATTCGTGAAACTATTGTGCTGCGAGATGTTCCGATGACACAATCGAGCGATCAACTCGGTGAGCTCGTGTGGGAACTTGGCATGCATGATGAATGGATTCATCTTGACTCCGAGGAACTCTATGTAAGACTTCGGGACATGGGTAAGCTGCCCGTCCACGATATGGTGCTCGAGTGGGCGAATGTGGACGGTTGAGTCCGACTGCAGACGACCGGACGTCGGCAGTCGAGGAGGTCGCCGATCCGACGCCCGGCCGTACGATTTGGGGTGGATCAGCCGACGACTTCCTCCGAGGTTCGCAAGATAGGAGCTTGCAGCGGTCGAACCAGTTTAGACGGGTGCGGATGTGCC
Source organism: Nocardia neocaledoniensis (assembly GCF_003182135.1). GTDB lineage: Bacteria > Actinomycetota > Actinomycetes > Mycobacteriales > Mycobacteriaceae > Nocardia > Nocardia neocaledoniensis. The sequence continues at coordinate 266,992 of NZ_QGTL01000004.1, forward strand.
TGCACTAGTGCCGTACACGGCGATTGGTTCGACAGTATGCCCAAGGTCCGATAAATGAGGGCAAGGGCGATGAGTTGATGAAGTTGGATCTGCTCATCGACAGGCTGTATCCACCGGGAGATGACGGGGAGCCTTTGGGCGAGTAGACCTCTTCGGGCGGGCTCAGGCAGGCGATGGCTCCACGGACGATGTGTGTCCACAACGCGCGTTCGGTCAGCTGGCCGTCGGCCAGGGCGGCGTCGAGCAGGGCGCACACGTCGGCGCGGTCGGCCCGGGTCCACGGCTCGATCATACGGTGGAGCGGCTGCGACAAGAAGTGATCAATCGGAATGACATCGATCGAATCCGACGGTCGATGCGCGCGGGTGGTGTCGATATTGACACCAGAACGCTGCAGGAGATCAAGGAGTACAACTTCAACAGTCGCGGCCTGCAGTTCAGCCCCGAGAACTACAATGCGTGGACACGTCTCGGAAATGGAAACGCCACTATTGGTGACGTTCGCTACCTAGTGCACGAGGCATCTGAGGTGAAAGCATTAAAGGCATTCGAGCGACAAACTGGGTTCGACTTCATGGGCAGACGATGGGATGGAATGTCCGACCAAACGAATTTCAATGGAGCGTACACTACGGCGCACTCACACCAGAGCGAGCTCTTGCAGCGTGTCAAATTCCTTCGAGTTGATAGCTGGAGATAGGAATAAATCACCAATGGATATGGAAGTAGAGGAAATGGCAACGAATGATTCAAAAGCGCAACGAGATGAGGATTTCAAGTATCTTGCCGAAACTTTCGATGGCTTCACAGACGATGTCTCCATAACGCTGCGAACGCTAAAGAAATCAACGAATCCAGATGCACGCTTGATTCCATACGTCAAGGCCCTACTCGACAACAGGACACCGTGCAAGACACAGATTCCGTATCGGTACGGCGAAATCAGGTGGCTTGCCGCCGGAACGCTCCGGCGAATTTATGATGCCGTCGGGATTCGTGAAACTATCGTACTGCGAAATGTTCCGGTGACTCAATCGGGTGATCAACTCGATGAATTATCGTGGGAATCGGGCAACAATGAAGTGTGGTTACACCTCAGTTTCGAGGAGCGCTTCAAAAGGCTCCGGGACATGGGGAAGCTGCCCGTCCGCGATGTGGTGCTCGAGTGGGCGAATACGGACGGTTGAGCCCGACTGAAGGTAGTCCAAATGCGCGGGATAAGAACTGGCACCGGGGCGCGGCCGAGTGTGGACGGGTGCGGATGGGCCTGGGCTAGGCGGGGTGCACCGCGATCGGTTCGCCGTCGAGGCGGATCTTCAGGTATCCGCTCACCTCGGCCTCGTTCTTGACGTAGATGTTGATCTCGGGCTCGGCGTCCTTGCCGCCGCCGGGCTCGAAGCGCAGGATCACGTGCGAGACCCAGCCGCCGGGCACCTTCGTGGTCACCGGGGCGCCGGACATGAGCCGGGCGTAGCGGGCGATGTCGACGGCCGCTAGGTCGAAGGACTTCGTGTCGGGCGTGCGCGAACCCTGCGAACCCCACGCCTTGAACGAACCCCGATAGATCTGGTCGTCCTGCTTGCCTGGCTTGTCGGACTTGCGTTCGACGACGACGTAGTCGGGGTAGAGAGTCACCTCGTCGACCTCGGTAGAACCGTACTTCGCGCGGTAGTCGGCCAGGAAGTACGCGAAACCGTTGCCGGTGGTGAGGTCGGGCAGCGGGTCGTCGAGCACCGCGTCGCCCACCGTGCGGCCGAGCAGCCCGGCGCCCGCGCCGAGCAGACCGGCGAGCACGATCGCGCCCGCCGGGATCCACCAGCGCCGGGGCATCCGGGGGACGCCGCGCGCGACCGGGGTGGCGGCGAGGCTGCCGGGGATCTGCAGGTCGTCGACGAGGCGGTCGAGCGCGCCGAAGGTCTCGGCCTGCATGGCGGTCGCGGTGCGCTTCTCGTGCTCGCGTTCGGTCAGCTGGCCGTCGGCCAGGGCCGCGTCGAGCAGGGCGCACACGTCGGCGCGGTCGGCGTCGCGGGCCCGCAGGTTCTTCGCGGGGGACGGGGTCTTCATCGCCGGGTCATCCTTTGTACGGGTAGGTCTGCAGCACTTCGCCCGTGAGCGCGAGGGTCATGTGCCCCGACTGGGCGACCTCGTTGCGCACGAAGATCGTGATGGCGGGTCTGCCGACCCAGCTGTCGTTCGCGATCCGGAAGTGGGTGACCACCCCGTCGCGCACCAGCAGGGTGGCCGCCGCGGTGGTCAGCGCCGCGCCGAGCGCGTCGGCGTCGATCTGGGCGAGGTCGATCTCGACGGTCTCGCGTTGACGGGTGCTGACCTGCCCGTTCGAGCGGTCGAAGCCGCCACGGTAGGTCCAGTCGGCGGTCCAGTCGGCGTCGGGCGCCGCGCGGCGCACCGCCGAGGCGTGTTCCTCGTGCAGGACCGCCTCGTCGACGCGGGTGTCGCCGAACTTGGTGCGGTAGTCGTCGCGGAACTGGACGAAGCCGGCCTGGGTGGTCAGCTTCGGCGTCTGGATCACCAGGGGCGCCGCCGCGTTGTAGTTGACGGCGGCGGCCTCCCTGGCCGCCGGTGACGGTTTGTCGTCGCGGACCGTCCACACGAAGCCACCGATCGCGAAGACGACCGCCGCCGCCACGGTGGCGATGCGGAAGGTGTTGCGGGCCTTCGGTTTCGTCGGCGCCACCGGTCGCTGCTGCAACTCCGCGACCAGAGTGGACAGATCGCCGAGGGTGCGGGCCTGCTCGGCCAGCTCGGTGGACGCCGAATGCTCCTCGGCGTCGAGCTGACCGTCGGCGCGGGCGGCGTCGAGAGCCGCCACGGTGCGGGCGCGATCCGCGTCGCGGGCGCGGGTCCGCGCCGGGTATTCGCCGGAGTGCCTGCGGCCGAAGCGTTTCCGTTCGGTCGACGCTTGTTCACCGAAAACCGCAGGTGATTGCAGGTCCGCGGTGAGCGCCGCCAGTTCGCCGAGCGTCCGCGCGGTCCCTGCTCGCGCTGACCTGTCGTGGTACTCGTCGGCGCCGAGCTGGCCCTCTGCGTAGGCCGCGTCAAGCACGGTCGACACCTGCGCGCGATCGATATCACGCGCCCTCGTCACGGAATCGGCGGCTCTGCGAGCCTGCCCGGAATCAGCCATCGTTACGGCTCGCCTCACCTGCGGAAACACCCGGGCCGACCCCGGTATCGGGAGTTTACGGCGAGAGCACCGAAGACGCGGTGCCACCGGCACCGCAAATCAATCCCGGCTACTCTGGTGATCGTGCGAATTCAGCGGCAGGTGGTCGACTATGCGCTCCGGCGCAGGTCGCTGCTGGCTGACGTCTACGCGGGCCGGGTCGGCGTCGCCGAAGTGTGCGACGCGAATCCCTACCTGCTCCGGGCCGCCAAGTTCCATGGCCGGGGCAGCGAGGTGACCTGCCCGATCTGCCGAAAAGAGCAGCTGACGTTGGTTTCCTGGGTGTACGGCGACGGGCTCGGCCAAGCGGCCGGTTCGGCGCGGACGCCGGAGGAACTGGTCAGGATGGCAGAGTCGAACGAGGAGTTCTCGGTGCACGTGGTGGAGGTATGCCGCTCGTGCAGCTGGAACCACCTGGTGCAGTCGTATGTGCTCGGGAAGGCACCCGCACCAGCCCGCCGTCGGTCGAGCCCGCGAGCGGGGCGGCGCTCTGCCGCCGAATGACGCGCCGCCGAATGACGCGCTGCCGAACGGGCCGCGTGTGATGCGCCACTGTTCGAGGTGCAAGGTATCCGCGCCGGTTGTCCGGCGCGGATGTCGTGTGTCGGTTGAACCTTACAAGTTATGGAGATCTGGTCAGTGAGTTCGCCCTACGAGCCCTCCCCCTACGGTGACGATCCGCAAGGCCGTCCGGCCAGGGGTGCGCAACCAGGTCTCCCTCCCCGTTCCGGCGGTCAGCCGCCGCGCAGGCCAGGTCCGCAGGACGGTCCGCGTCAGCCGGGTGGTCCCGGGCCGCGTCAGCCGGGCGGGCCCGCGCAGGGTCGCGGTCCGGCCCCCGGTGGACGCGGTCCGCAGGGCGGTCCACCGCCGAACCGGCAGGGTCCGCCGCCGGGTGGCATGCCGCCGCGCAGGCCGGGTCAGCCGCCGCAGCGTCCCGGCGGGCCGCAGAGCGGGCCCGCGCAGAACCCGCCCGGCGCGGGCAGGCCGCCGCAGGGCAGGCCGGGTCAGCCGGGTCGTCCTGCGCCCGCCGCGAACGCCACCCAGAAGCTGCCGCGTCCCGGCGGCCCCGACGAGTCGACCGTGCGCGCCGGCGGACCCGATTCCGGCCGCAACGCGCGCGTCGCGGCCGGGGCAGGCGCGGCCGCCCGGCCCGGCGCGGGTCGTCGTCCCGGCGGGCCGACGACCGGTGAGCGACGCGCCACCGGCGCGGGCGGCACCCCACCGCCGACCGGACCGCGCAACCGCCGCGACGGTGGCGGGGGCGACGACGGCTCCGGTAATGGTGGTTCGGTGAGGAAGATGCCGTGGCGGGCCATTCGCCGGACCATGTATGTGCTGATGGCGCTCGCCATCGTCGTGCCGAGCGCGGTGTTCCTCGTCGCCTACACGGCGGTCTCGGTGCCCAAGCCGGGCGACCTGGAGACCAACCAGGTGGCGACGATCCTGGCCAGCGACGGCACCACCGAGATCAGCAGGGTGGTCCCGCCGCAGGGCAACCGCACCGAGGTCTCGATCGACCAGATCCCGCCGCACGTGCGCAATGCCGTGATCGCCGCCGAGGACCGTGACTTCTACACCAACCCCGGCTTCTCGGTCTCGGGCTTCGCCCGCGCGGCCCGCGACAACATCCTCGGCAAGGAAAGCGCCGGTGGTGGCTCCACGATCACCCAGCAGTACGTGAAGAACGCGCTGGTCGGTGACGAGCGCTCGATGCAGCGCAAGATGCACGAGCTGGTGATCTCGGCCAAGATGGCCCGCCAGTGGAGCAAGGAGGACATCCTCGCCGCGTATCTGAACACCATCTACTTCGGCCGCGGCGCGTACGGCATCGACGCCGCCGCCAAGGCCTACTTCGGCAAGCCCGTGCAGGAGCTGACCGTGGCCGAGGGCGCCGTCCTCGCCGCGACCATCCAGCTGCCCTCGCTGCTCGACCCGGAGAAGAACCCCGATGGCGCGAAGTCGCGCTGGAACTACGTGCTCGACGGCATGGTCGCGGGCAACAACCTGCCCGCGGCCGAACGCGCCTCGATGCAGTACCCGCAGGTGGTCTCGCTGGCCGACAACGATGACGAGACCCAGAACTCGGGTCCGGAGGGCCTGATCAAGAACCAGGTGCTCAAGGAGCTGTCCGCGGCGGGCATCAGCGAGCAGCAGCTCAACACCGAGGGCCTGCAGATCACCACGACGATCGACCCGAAGGCGCAGGCGGCCGCGGTCAACGCCGCGCAGTCCAAGCTGGAGGGCGAGCCGGAGAACCTGCGGACCGCGGTCGTCTCGATCGACCCGCGCACCGGCGCCGTGCGCGCCTACTACGGCGGCAACGACGGCCAGGGCTACGACTTCGCCAACGCCGGCCTGCCGACGGGGTCCTCGTTCAAGGTGATCGGTCTGGCCGCCAACCTCGAGCAGGGCGTTCCGCTCTCGCAGCTGTACGACAGCTCGCCGATCACCGTCAACGGCATCCAGATCGGCAATGTCGAGGGCGAGTCCTGCGGCATGTGCACCATCGCCGAGGCGCTCAAGCGGTCGCTGAACACCAGCTTCTACCGCATGCAGCTGGACATGCAGAACGGCCCGCAGAAGATCAGGGAGATGGCCTACAAGCTCGGCATCCCCGAGGAGTTGCCCGGCATCGGCGAGACGCTGACGGAGCCGAACGGCGCCGGCCCCAACAACGGCATCGTGCTGGGCCAGTACCAGACCCGTCCGCTCGACATGGCGTCGGCGTACGCGACGCTGGCCGCCTCCGGCATGTACCACGCGCCGCACTTCGTGCAGCGGGTCGTCACCGCCGACGGCCAGGTGCTGCTCGATCGTGGCGAGCCCGCCGGTGAGCAGCGGGTCAGCGCGGCCGTGGCCGACAACGCCACCGCGGCGATGAAGCCGATCGCGGCGTACTCGCGCAACCACAACCTGGCCGGTGGCCGCGAGTCGGCCGCCAAGACCGGTACCCACCAGCTGGGCGACACCGGCAACAACCGCGACGCCTGGATGGTCGGCTACACGCCGTCGCTGTCGACCGCGGTGTGGGTCGGCACCGAGCAGGGCGAGCCGCTGCGCAACTACGGCGGCGGCAGCATCTACGGTTCGGGACTGCCGTCCGACATCTGGAAGGCGACGATGGACGGCGCGCTGTCCGGCACGCCGAACGAGTCGTTCCCCAAGCCCGCTCCGATCAAGGGCCAGGCGGGTGTGCCGGAGTGGTCGGCGCCTTACACGCCCCCGTCCACCACCGCACCCACGATCGAGGTCCCGACGATCGTGCCGTCGCAGGTCGAGATCCTGCCCGGCATCCGGATCCCCGTGCCCGGCGTGCAGCAGCCCGCCGGGCAGCAGCCCTCGCAGCAGACCCCGGAGACCACCACCGGCCCGCTGCCGGGTCAGCCGACGGCGAGCCCGGAAGGCACCACGCCGGGTACCGGCAACGGCGGGGGCTCGCGCCCCGGCGGACGCGCCGGGAACGACGACGACGAGGGCGGCGCCGGAACCACGCCGACGAGATCCCGGTAACCACCGGTAGCCTCGGAAGTCGTGACCGATCAGCAACTCGCGGACCTGCCTGCGTCGAGTGATACCCGGCAGGGTCGCGCGGTGCACTACGTCGCGCCCGCCCAACTGGCCCCCGACCTGCGGTCGGTCGACGCGCGCGATCGGCCCAGCCGCAACGACTCGCTGACCGCACAGCTGTCGACGGTGATCGGCGGGCCGGTCGGCGATCACGCGCTGATCGGCCGGGTGCGGTTCTGGACGCCGCTGCGGGTGATGTTCGCCTTCACGGTGATCTTCCTGGCGCTGGGCTGGTTCGCGAAGGCGCCCTGCATCCAGCAGACCAGCGACGGTGCGGGCGGCCTGATGCTGGACTGGACCGACGGCCGTCAGTACGTGGCCATGTGCTACTCCGACACGGTCCCGCTCTACGGCGCGGAACGGCTCAACGAGGGCGCGTTCCCGTACAAGAAGTCGTGGATCGAGGACACGCCCGACGGCGGCACCGAGGTCAGATACATGGAGTATCCGGTCCTTTCGGGTCTCTATCAGTACGCGGCCATGCAGATCGGCAATGTCTGGGACCACCTGCCGCTGCCCGGCGCGCTGTCGGTGGTGGTCTACTTCAACGTCGTCGCGCTCGGGCTGGCGGTGGGCTGGCTGATCACCATCTGGGCGTCCTCGCGACTGGCCGGGCGCCGGGTGTGGGACGCGGCGCTCATCGCGGTCTCGCCGCTGGTGATCGTGCACGCGTTCACCAATTTCGACGCGCTGGCAACGGCTTTCGCGGCCACCGGCCTGCTGGCCTGGGCCCGCCGCAAGCCGGTGCTCGCCGGCGTGCTGCTCGGCCTCGGCGGTGCGGCGAAGCTGTATCCGCTGCTGCTGCTCGGCCCGATCCTGGTGTTGTGCCTACGCGCGGACCCGATGCAGCGACTACCCGCGGCCCGTGCGGGCCTGCGACTACGCGATGTCGACAGCATCGCCTCCGCGCGCACCTGGCTGCGCGAAACCCCTGCCAGGACACAGTTCTTCGCGCTGCGCCCGCTCGGCGCCGCCACCCTCGCCATCGTCGCCGCCGCGGGTACCTGGATCGCGGTGAACCTGCCGATCGCGGCGCTGTACCCGGACGGCTGGCGCGAATTCTTCCGGCTCAACACCACCAGGCACGCCGACCCGGACTCGATCTACAACGTGATCACCTCGTTCACCGGCTGGAGCGGATTCGACGGCGAACTCGCGCACGGCGAACCGCCGACCATCCTGAACACGGTCTCGCTGCTGCTGTTCGTGCTCGCCTGCGCGGGCATCGCCTACGTGGCGTTGACCGCTGCGCGGCGCCCCCGCCTCGCCCAGCTGTGCTTCCTCGTGGTGGCCGCGTTCCTGCTGACGAACAAGGTCTGGAGCCCGCAGTACTCGCTGTGGCTGGTGCCGCTGGCCGTGCTCGCCCTGCCCCATCGCCGAATCCTGTTGGCGTGGATGACGATCGACGCCCTGGTCTGGGTGCCGCGGATGTTCTACTACCTCGGCGAGGACGCCAAGGGCCTGCCGGAGCAGTGGTTCACCGGCACCGTCGTGCTGCGCGATCTCGCCGTCGTCGGCCTGTGCGCGCTGATCATCCACCAGATCCTGCGTCCGCAGGACGACCTGGTGCGCCGCGACTACGTCGACGATCCGGCGGGCGGCATCCTCGACCGGGCGCCCGACCCGCTGCTGCCGTGGCTGCCGGAATTCCTGCGACCGCGCCAAGCGCACGCGGCCGCGCGACCAGCCACCGTCGCGGACTGACTACATCCGCAGGTAGCGGGCCTGGAGTTCCGGCTCGGCGGGCAGCATGTCGAGATCGAGCTCCCAGGCGTTGCCGGTCCACGGATCGAACAGCGGGGTGCCCGGCACCGTCGGCAGATGACGGCACGACTGGGCCAGCAGCGACAGCGGCCCGTCACCGAAGTCGACGCCACCGCTGCCGACGATCACCAGCGACAGCCCGATGAGATCACCGCGCACCATGAGCTGACCGAGCCGCACGATGTCGGCGGGCTGGTAGCCGTGCGGGAAATCGGCGGCCACCAGGATGCGGTGCTCCGACGGCGGCACGGCCTGCCCACTGTTGTAAGCGATTTCGGCGAGTTCGGCCGCGTGCGCCAGTTCGCCGACACGGGCCGCGATCTCGGTGTGGTCGCTGACCACGGGACCGGCGAGCAGCGGCGCCAGCGGAGCGGCGAGTCCGCGCAGGCCGCCGGTGAGGTCGATGAGATCGACCTTGGTCGGCTTGTCCGGTAGCGCGGCGACGAGCCGGGCCACCAGCGCGCCGACCACCCGCGAGGCGGCGGCGCTGGACTCGGTGTCGACCCACAGCGGCCGGTTCAACGGCACCGGAACGCAATACGGCACGCGCAGCGTTCCCCGGTCGAGCGCGTACAGCTCGCCGAGCCGGATGCCGTCGCTGCGTACGGCTTTGGTCGTCCACGCCGGGGCGAGCCAGGACGCGAGCGCGGCGGGCATCACGGCGTCGGCCTCGGCGATCTCGCGCGCGAGCTGGTCGCTGTCGCGCCGGTGGTCGGCATCGGCGACGGCGACCAATTCGTCGTGACGGCGCTGCGCCGCGGCCCTGGCCGCGTCGGCGGCCGGGGTGTTGCGGGTCGCCGGGTTCGAGACCGCTTCCGACATCTCCTGATCGAGCCGCTTGGTGGCGTACTCGCGCGCGGAGATCATCGCGGCGGCCGAGCGGGCGGCGTCCTCGAAGATCATCCACATCCGCTGCAGGCCGTGGTCGACCTCGAGCGGGATGCCCGGCGCGCCGACGGGCTGCTGCGCGAGCGTCTCCGTCGGCTGCGACGACGCGGCCGGAACGCCGTGCGCGGTCGGCGCGTCCGCCAGCGCGGCGGCCGCGGGGACGCCGTGCGCGGTGAGCAGCCGCGCCGCGCCGCCGTCGTAGCCCTGCCCCAGCGCGCGCAGCTTCCAGGCGCCGCCGCGGCGGTACACCTCGAGACAGATCAGCGCGCTCTCCCCCGAGCTCGGGGCGATCACGAATTCCGCGGCGGGCGTGCCGTTCTCGGCCAGCATCGCCGTGACGGTACCGAGCACGTGACTCGCGGCGACGAACAGCAGCACGGCGTTCGCGTCCGACCTGACCTGCGAGAGCGAGAGCTCGATCGCCCCGCCTGCCAGCCGCACGCCGGGTGCGCCGGGCCGCGACGCGCACACGTGATCATGCTCGTCGCGGACCCGCAGATCCTCGCCGACCACCAGCGCGCCGAGGTCGATCGCGCCGGTGGTCTGTGCGGTGAACCGCACGGTGTCGGCGGTCAGCGCGGTGTTCTGGCCCGCCTTCAGGTGAATCACGTCGTATGCCCTGCTCTGTTGGTGCGGTCTAGTTCCCGCCGAGGAACCGGCCCAGCTGGGGCACGGCCTCACCGGGATGCTTGGCCTGGAAACCCTCGCCCAGCGCCTGCATCTTCCAGTCCGCGCCGACCCGGTACACCTTGGCCATGGCCATCGCGGTGAACGGCATGCCGCCGGCGAGGGTGTAGCGGGCGAGTTCGCCGTTGTTGCTGCCGTCGATCAGGCGGCAGAAGGCGTTCTGCACCTGCTCGAACGTGTGCCCCTTGTAGGAGGTGACGATGAACAGCAGCGAGTTGATGTGCGCGGGGATCCTGGTGAGGTCGACCAGGATCATCTCGTCATCGCCGTCGCCCTCACCGGTGAGGTTGTCACCCTGGTGCCGCACCGAGCCGTCCTTGGAGGACAGCTGGCCGTAATAGGCCACATCGACCAGGTTGTTGTCGGCGAACAGGCAGACCGACGCGTCCAGGTCGATGTCGACCGTGCGGTTGCCGAACATGCCGCGCGTGCGCACCGGGTCCCAGCCGAGACCCATCTTCACGAAGGTCAGCGCGACACCACCCTCCTTGCGGAGCGTGACGCGCTGCCCCTTCTGCAGGCTGACCGGGCGATCCTTGCTCAGGCTCACCTCTCCGGTCGGCTGCGGCGGCGCCTGCTGCGGCTGGCCGGGCGGCGGGTAGCCCTGACCGGGCGGCGGCGGGTAGCCACCGGCGGGCGGCTGCTGCGCGGGCGCGGGCGGCGGCGGGTAGCCGCCACCGGGCGGCGCGTAGGCGGGCGCGGCCTGCTGCGGGTAGCTCGGCGCGGCCTGCGCGGGGTAGGCGGGCGGCGGCGGGGGCGGAGCCTGCTGCGGCGCGGCCTGCTGCGGCGCGGCGGCCGGGGCCGGCGAATCATCCACCTGCACACCGTGATCGGTGACCAGCGCGGCGAAGCCGCCCGCGTAGCCCTGACCGACGGCGCGCACCTTCCAGCCGCCCTGGCGGCGGTAGAGCTCGAGCGCGATCACGATCGACTCGCTGTTGAGGCCCTCGATGCGGTACTCGAACAGCTGATTGCCCGCCGCGTCGGAGACGATCGCGGTGGGCGGGGCGAAGCGGCCGAAGTTGCTGTTCGCGTCGTCGAGGGTGATCACCGCGCGGATCTGGTCGATCTCGGCGGGCACCGCGGGCAGCGAAACGGCAAGGGAGGCCGCTTGACCCGCCGGGCCGGGGCGCAGATCGACGCCGGGCCCACTCGGCTGGTTGTAGAAGACGAAGTCGGCATCCGTGCGGACCTTGCCCTGCTCGGTCACCAATAGTGCGGACAGATCGGCAGGGGCGGTGAGCTGGAGCGAGATCACCACGTCACTGACGGCCAGTGGACCGTTCTGGCCCTTGGCGAGTGTTGCAGACAAGTTCGACCCTTCGCTTGTCGGTGCGGTCGTCTGCCACTCTACGAGAAAGCGGCGACGAGCGTCCGCGCTCCGCGGGCGGCGCGTGTACCCGATCGATCCGCTAGGGTGACGCGCAGTTAGGTATCGGGCATTTCACCCGCCTGTGCAGAGGGGACACCAGGGCCGATCATGGCGCAGCTGTTCGAACAATCGAAGAAGGTGATCGAGGCCCATCTCGCGGGGACAAGCATCCGCGCGATCTCCGGCTCGATGGTCGCCTACGAAGGCAATGTGCAGTTCAAGTCGGCCGGCTTCGGTGGCGGCGAGGGCGTGCTGTCCGGGCTCAAGCGCCGCGCCACCGGCGAGAAGCTCTCGCTGATGGAGTGCACCGGCAACGGGCGGGTGTTCTTCGCCGTGAACGGCCAGAACGTCACCGTGGTCGACCTGAACAACGAGACGTTGCAGGTCGAGTCGCAGCAACTGCTCGCCTTCGCCGGGAATCTGCGCACCGATGTGCGGTTCGCCGGGGTCGGCGGCATGTCGGCGGGCAACGGCCTGTTCACCACCACGGTGTCCGGGCAGGGCCAGGTGGCGCTGCTGTCGGCCGGCGGTCCGCTGATCCATCTCGAGGTCTCGCCGCAGTTCCCGCTGATCGTGGACCCGGACGCGTTCGTCGCGGCCCGTGGCAACCTCAACCAGTCCTTCGTCACCGATGTCTCCTGGCGCACGATGGTCGGCCAGGACGCGGGCGAGGCGTTCTCACTGCGGTGGGACGGCCAGGGTGTCGTGCTGATCCAGCCGGCGGAACGGTAGGGGACGGCGATGTTCGAGAAGGTCAACAGCAAGGTCGTCAAGGTCGACGTCGGCCAGGCGGGCGGCGTCGTCGCCAGGACCGGCGCGATGCTCTTCTATCAGGGTCAGGTCGGTTTCGCGCCGCACCAGATCCCCGGCGCCGGGCCCGGCATGGGCGGCGGCGGACTGATGCGCATGGCGGGCGCGATGATGGCGGGCGAGCACGAGCGCACCATGCTGGCGCGCGGAAACGGCACCGTCCATTACGGATTCGCCGGGCTCGAGGTGCACGTGGTGCAGATGCAGCCGGGCGCGGTGTTGCGCGTCGAGGCGTCTCGGCTGCTCGCCAACACCGCGGGCCTGCAGGCCTCGGTGGTCTCGGTGGCGAGTTCCGGTGGCGGCGGCGGTGGCGGCGGCGGCGGTCTGATGGGCGCGCTGCGCGGCGCGGCCGCCGGTGTCGTGACCGGGCAGGGCATGTTCACCACGCAGCTCAGCGGCCAGGGCGCCGCGGTGCTGCTCGCGCACGGCGGATTCCTGGAACTGCAAGTGGGCGGACCGAATCCGGTGGTGGTCGACCCGCAGGCGTTCGTCGCCGCGTACGGCAATGTGCAGACCGAGCTCAAGTCGGCCATGGGCTGGCGCGACGCCGTCGGCCGCGGTGCGGGCGAGGCGATGCAGCTGCATTGCCACGGACAGGGTGTCGTGTACGTGCAGGCCTCCGAAGAGAAGTTGTGAGCCGATGACCCAGATCCATTCGCCGATGACTCTCGGTGCCAGCGACAACATCCCGGGCAACAGCTACGCCTACTGCATCGACCTGACCGCACCGTGGTTCATGCGCAAGGGCGCGATGATCGCCTACTACGGGCAGATCCAGTTCCAGATGCTCACCCACGGCCTGCAGGGCAACCTCATGCACATGGTGAGCAGCCAGTTCTCCGCGCCGCTGTTCGCCGGCGACTACGTGGTGGCCGAGGGCCACGGCAAGCTGATCATCGGCGACCGTGGCTACGACATCAATTCCTATGATCTCGAGGACGGCAACCTCACCATCCGCGGCGCCAACCTGCTCGCCTTCGAGCCGGGCCTGGCGCTCAAGCAGTCGATCGTGCCCGGCTTCCTCACCCTGATCGGCACCGGCAAGTTCCTCGCCTCGTCCAACGGGCCGGTGATGTTCGCCGAGCCGCCGCTGCGCGTCGATCCCGAGGCACTGGTCGGCTGGGCCGACTGCCCCTCCCCCAGCCATCACTACGACCAGGGCTGGATCGGCAGCTTCCTGGCGGCGGGCGCGGCCAGGATGGGCGCGAACTCGGGTGAGGAGCGCCAGTTCGACTTCACCGGCGCGGGCACCGTGCTCATCCAGTCCTCGGAAAAGGTCATGAGCGACAACGCCCTGGTCCGCACCATCGAGGGCCAGCTCCAGAGCGGGATCACCGTGGGCGGGCTGCAGCGCATCCAAGGTGTGGTGGCCCAGCAGCTGGCGGGCCAGCAGCAGCATTACTGAGCCGACAGGGGCCGCACCCTTCGCGGGGCCGGCCCCTGTCGGACTACGCCGACGCGGTGACGGGCCGCGCCGCCGCGGCATGGAACCACTCGAGGATCTCCTCGCCCGCCAGGATGCCCGCGGCCGTGGTGACGGTGAGGTTCGGCGCGGTGAAGGCGAGTTCTTCGAGTTCACCGTGGCGCGGGCGGACGGCGGTGTCGGCGGCGCGCAGCATCTCGGCGTCCAGCGCCCCGTCACCGGCCGCGAAAGTGCCCGCACCCGTGGCCAATTCACCCGCTTCGAGCAGACGGGCACGGACCTCGGCGACGGCGATGCTCTTGCACACCGCGTCGGGCATCGCGTAGATCTTGCGGCCCTGCTGGGAAGCCGACCAACCGTTGGCCCGGCACCACGCGTCCCACTCGGCCAGGAAACCGGTGGGCACCGCCTCGGGGCGCACCACCAGGTAGCAGAACAGCTCGTCGGCCTCGCGGTACTTCGTCACCCAGGACTCGTCGATCCGCGCGCGCAATTCGGCGCCGACCTCGGCGAGCGTCGCGCCGCTCGCGCGCACCTGCGCGTCGATCCCCGCCCGCCACAGCGGATCGGCGACACCGTCGACCAGGATGTTGCCGCCGTTGCTGGTGATCGCGTAGCGCCAGGGCGCGCCGGGCAGCGCGATCCGCTGGAACTGCTCGATCGTGCGGGTGGTCGTCGGGACCACCGCCGCGGCCTCCGTGAGCGCCCGCAGGCGTTCGACGGCGGTCACGGTCATGTACGACAGCGGCTCGCCCTCGTAGTGTTCGACGCACACCTTCGCCACCGCCTCCGCGCCGCCGAAGGCATTGCGGGAGTAGATCATCGTGCGGTCGAGGTCGGTCGCGACGAGCGCCGTCGGGGTCACTGGTCCAGCTCCTTGATCAGCCCCATGCAGGAGTACGCGAGATCGGGTACCACCTCCACTGGCACATTCCTGGCGGCGGCGAGCAGCCGGATGTGTGCGTGTTCGGGGGCGTCGGCTTCACGCACCAGCACCCGCCACGGTACGCGGCGCAGCAGCACACGCGTCGTCTCACCCACGCCGGGCTTGACGAAATTGACTGTGGTGACGCCGTATTCGGCCTTCACCCGTTCGACCGAAGCCCAGCCGGACCAGTTCGGCGTGCGATCGGAGGCCTGGATCTCGGCGACCGCGGCGGGGACCCGGTCACGCACCTTCTCGAAGGCGGCGGTGACCGTGTCGAGCAGCTGGTTCGAGACGTCCTCGCCGGCCAGTTCGCGATAGAACTTCGCGCCGTGGAAGTCGCCGGGCCCGATCAGGGTGTCGTTGAGCACGGTGCGCGAAACCAGCCCGGACACCGTGGAATTCAGGCAGGCCGAGGCGATGAGGAAGTCGTCACGAGTGCCGTAGGTGCGCACGCAGTTGGCGGGATCGGCGAGGACGACGAGCTCGTCGTTGAAACGCGCCCCACCCGCCGCGTGGTAGGCGTCGAGCGCGGCGGTGAGTTCGTGGGTGATCGCGCCCTTGCCGGTCCACCCGTCCACGAACACGATCTTCGCCGGATCATGGTGGTGCGCCAGATAATCCAGCGCCACCGCGTCGATCCCCCGGTCGCGCACGATCGACACCGCGTAGTGCGGCACGGTCAGCGGCGGCCTGCCGACACCACTGGCCAACCAGCGCCGCATCAGCACGCCGACCGGCGTTCCCGCCCTGGCCAGCGACACCAGCACCACGTCCTCGCCGCGCTCGGCCACCACCAGCTCGGCCACGGTCGCCACCGCGAGCGCCAGCCGCTCGGCGCTCTCGGCGAGCACCCGATCGAACAACTCGCGGTAATGCGCGTCGGGCTGGTACTCCACCGGCAGCGACTCGGCGTAGTGCGCGACCCCGGCCTGGATCCGCCGCTCGCGTTCGGCCACATCGGCCTCGAGATCGGCGTGGGAGAGATCCTTCAGCAACCACGAGACATCTTCGGCCGCATAGGAACCGAATTCGGGGCCGTGCAGCGGGTCGGGCAATGCCGCCGCGTCGACACCGCTCGGCGCCGACACGCTCGTCGCCCCGTTCGTCTGAGCACCTGACGGCCGCGACCGCCCGGCCGAGTCCGGAGCACCGCTGTCGTCGGGCGCCATGGTTGACGTGGCACGCTCTGCGGCCGATTCCGCATCGGTGGGCGGCGGGGAGCTGATCACAGTGGTCGGCGCCGAGACGTGGCCTGTCCGCTCGGCGACAGCAGCCGAACAACTCGGCGCGCCAACGGGGCTCGATCCGGAGCCTGCGGTCGTCCCGGCAGCCTGAACCGGGCTCGCGGCGCGATCGGTGCGCAGCGCACGGGGGTCGGCGCCCGGCACGACAGCGGCGGGCACATCCGCGCCCACGGCCGTGCGCCCATCCGCCGGCCCACCGTCGGCCGACAGCGCCGTGCTCGTGGAGCGGGCCGCGTGCAGCGCGCGGGGGTCGGCACCTGGTACGACCGCGGCCAGGACATCGGCGCCTGCCGCCGTCAGCACATCCACCAGTCCACCCGTGGCGACGAGTTCCGTTGTGTCGGCGGGTGGGTCGAGGACGATCAGCAGGACCGGGGCGGCCTCGCCGTCGGTCCACTGGGCGTTGTAGAGGTAGCGGTCGGCGGTCGGGTCCGGCTCGGGCGCGGTGAAGCGGAAGCCCCTGCGCAGGGGGTAGCCGGGTTCGTCCAGGACGTAGGCCGGTGAACGCGTTGTGGTCTGGAAGCGGGCGGGAGTCCCCGAATCCGCGAGTGCGGCAGCCATCCGCACCGGCAGGTACATCAGTTCCTCGTGGCCGAGAACGATGACGGGACGGCCCGCGAATTCCGCGTCGAGCACCGACTGCACCTCGCCGGTGGCCACTTTCAACGCGATGTCGAAGTTCGCCGCGTCCGCGCCGAGGATGCCGTGCCTGCCGCCTTCGGGAACATCGCTCGGCCACGACAATTCGAGCTTGCGGAACGAACCTCGCTGCGCTGCGACCGGATTGAGCTCGGGGTCGGGCAACGCGGTGACCTTCTCGATCAACCCGGCCGGCAGATCGACACGCCCCGTGGCCAGGCAGACGGTGTCGATCCGCGCCCCGAGCTCGGCGGCGAACGCCTCGAACTTGGCGCGATCGGCGGCGGTCCGCATGTCGACCAGCGAGGCCAGCACATAGTGCGAGCGCGGCGCGAACTCGTGCAGGGCGCGCACGGCGTCGATCGCGGTGTCGCCGGTGGAGATCTCGTCGTCGACCAGCACCAGGGGCAGGTCGTTGGCGAAGATGCCTGCCGGCGCCGGTTGCAGCAGGTGCGAGGTGGCATGCGAATGCCCCTCCTCGAAACCGGCCAGCGTGCTGGCGCGCGGTTCGTGCCTGCGGGTGGAGTGCAGATAGCACGCCGCGTCGAGGCGCGCGGCCACACAGTGACCCAGACCCGTTGCCGTCTCGGCGAATCCGAGCACGACGGCATCGCGGTCACCGAGTTTGTCGCGGACGAGATCGCCCAGCTGATCGCCCGCGCCGATCACCACGCGCGGATCGGTGGGCAGATGTTTGCCGAGCACCGTCGACACCAGCAGGTGCGCGCGGCGGGGGTTGCGGCGCAGGCCGGGCTGGACCAGCTCGTCGATGGTGAACTCGGCGAACGACTCCCCGTGATGCAGCTCGATCCCCAGATGCTCTGTCGCCCAGGGCTTCTCGATCACGTTCATTCGGCGATCATCGCTGTCAGCAGATCCACGAAGGACACTCCCTTG
The DNA here is from genome assembly GCF_003182135.1 of Nocardia neocaledoniensis. Taxonomy (GTDB): domain Bacteria; phylum Actinomycetota; class Actinomycetes; order Mycobacteriales; family Mycobacteriaceae; genus Nocardia; species Nocardia neocaledoniensis. The sequence goes on from NZ_QGTL01000004.1 coordinate 284,395, forward strand.
TTCGCGACCCCGAACGCGCGGGCCCGGACCAGGGTCTGGCGGGCCCAACTGCGATGCGGGCGCATCTCGTTCATCTTGTTGCGGTACTCCGAGGCCGCGACCCCGCCGACATCGGCCTCCATGATGTGCAGTGCGTCGGCGTACTCCTCGTGCGTCACCACCGACAGCGCGTGCACGGCGGCCACGTGCGAGGGGTGGATGACGGTCTTGCCCTGTATCCCGTTGGCCCGGTCCAGGGTGATCTCGCGCAGCAGCCCGTCGAGGTCGCGGCTCACCAGGTACTGCCGGAACGGGACGGCGTCGGATTCCTCGAACGGCGCGGTCCGCAGCAGCGGACGGAACATCCGCTCGTGATCGGCGAAGTACTCCCACACCGGCCCGGTGATGATGAAGCCGGTGCCGTCGGCGCGGCCGAGGTAGTTGACGATGTCGGCGATCACGTCGGCGACCACGCGCACGTCGTAGATCGTCAGGTCGCGGTCGCGACGGATGCCGAAGGTGGCGCACATGTCGGTCGCGCCGATGCGCACCGCGAGCAGGTGATCGCGGTATTCGTCGAGCAGCTCGGCGATCCGGGACAGCTGTTCGTCGCGGGTCTGCCGGTGCACCAGGTTCGCCGACTCGAGCACCGGCATGCCGTAGATCGGCCGATCCAGCCTGCGCCGCGCGTCGGCCAGCGCGGCCAGGTAGGCGGGGCCGGTGACGGTGTCGAACTTGGGGAAGACGAACCCGGTGAGCACCTCGGCGCCGCGCCCGAGCCGGTCCACGACCTCGGTGACCGTCTGCGGGTCGCGCACCCGGATGAACAGCATCGGGTTCGGATCCTCGCTGCGGGCGAGCAGGTCGAGGGTGTCGACCGCGTGTTCCTTGGCGGCCTCCACCTGGTGATCGGCGACGGCGTCCTCGAGGTCGATCACCATCGAGCACACCCCGCGCGCGGCCCGGCGCTGAATGGTGGCGGCCAGATCGGGACGGGTCGCCGGCACGTAGAGGGTGGCCCCGAGCGCGGTCGCGAGCAGTTCCCGATCGTCGACGATCGGCTCGGGTTCGACGAGGAACAGCTCACGGGCGCGCGGCCCGTGCAGCTGCCGGAAGTGACGGAGCGGGACCTGTTTGCGCAGGCAGATCTCTGTAGCGACGGCGTATCCCGCGGTCATACCCCCCACCTCATCTGTCGGGCCATCTCACTTCTTCTCGTGCTTTCTCATGCGTTCGACTACGCCGGCGATGAATGTCGCGACGGTATCCAGTTCGGAAACATACGCCCAATAGTCTGGATGACGACCCGTCAGTCCAGATGTTATGCGCTCCAGCCGCTCGGCCTGCGCATCGAGGACCGAGCCCCACTCGTCGACCAGTCCTCGATCGACCGCGAGCATCTGCGCGTCCCGTAGCCGGAATCGTACGGTGCGCGCCTGCGCATCGGGGTCGGCCCGCACGCCACGCAACAGTTCGAGGCGCCGGGTCACGGCGTCGACCAACTGCTCGGCCTCGGCGAGGTGCTGGCGCGCGGTCGCGGTCAAATCAAGGGCGGTCTCCGGGTCGTGCTCGGCCGCCGCGACACGCGCGCGGACCAGCGCGGCGTCCGCGGCGTCGATATCGCGGCGGCTTTCTCGCTCATTGTTGGTCAAGTCCGCCGAACTCGCAGCGTTGAACTCGCGCAACAGCGCCGAGTAGGCGGGACCGAGCGCGTCCGCGCGGTTGCGCACCGCGGCCAGTCTGGTGGTCACGGAGGAGATCGCGTTGGTGGCCGCGCCGGCCCGAGAAGGGGCCTGCGCCAACGCATCCGACAATTCCTTGGTGGCCTGTTGCACCGCCGCCGCGGCGGTGCGCGCGGCGGCGACGGAGGTGCTCGGATCCACCGCGGACGCTGTGATCAGATCGTCATTCAGCCGCCTTACGCCGGCGGCCACCGACGGATACGAGCCGTACCCCGACGACTCCGCCGCGGCCAGCGCCCGCTCCGCCTCCGTCCGCACCTGCGCCAGTAGCTGCGGTACGGCCCCGCGTACCCGGGCCGCCTCGGCCAGTCCGGCGCTGTGCGCGTGATAGAACTCGTCGACCCCGCGGGCCGCGTCGGTCAGCTGGCGCACCAGCGCGTCGGCCCTGGCCGGACCGTCGGCGACCGACGTGCCCGCGGCCTCGGCGGCATCGAGCTCATCGGTGAAACCCAGGTACGCGCCCGCCGCCGCGTAGCAGCGCGCACGCACCGGCTCCCACACCGCGCCGATCGCGCGGTCGGGGAAAACCTGTTCGCTGGCAAGCACACCCGCCTCCGCCGCCGTCTGCCGCTGATCCATGTCGAGGAAAGCGGCCGATGTCGCGGCCCGCGCTCCGCTGATCCAGTCATGATCCGCCCCCGACCTGAACCATCCGCGTCTGCGAGGTGTCACCGTCACGTCCCCTTTCCGAACCGCGCGGCGACCCGACCACGCACAGTCCCGATGGTAGGAGATTCGCAGCCTTCACCAGGGCTGCAGCTTGTTCCTACGCAAGTTTCGCGAAACCTATTACTGTCGTAGCCGTACCCGGCGATTCGGACATGCTGGGAAACGACACAACGGACTAACCGAAGGGATTCCCGCATGGGTGTCAGTCTGTCCAAGGGCGGCAATGTCTCGCTGACCAAAGAGGCCCCGAACCTGACCGCGGTCGCGGTCGGCCTCGGCTGGGACGTGCGCACCACCACCGGCACCGACTTCGACCTCGATGCCAGCGCGATCGCCACCGGCGCGGACAAGAAGGTCGTCTCGGACAAGCACTTCGTGTTCTTCAACAACCTGAAGTCCCCCGAGGGTGCCATCGAGCACGCCGGCGACAACACCACCGGTGAGGGCGAGGGCGACGACGAGGTCATCAACGTCGACCTGGCCAACACCCCGCCGACCATCGAGAGCATCTTCTTCCCGGTCTCGATCTACGACGCGGAGACCCGCTCGCAGTCGTTCGGCCAGGTGCGCAACGCCTACATCCGCGTCGTCGACCGGGCCAACGGCACCGAGCTCGCGCGCTACGACCTGTCCGAGGACGCCTCGACCGAGACCGCTATGGTCTTCGGCGAGCTGTACCGCAACGGTGCCGAATGGAAGTTCCGCGCCATCGGGCAGGGCTACGCCTCCGGCCTGGCCGGTATCGCCCGCGACTACGGCGTCAACGTCTAGTCACCATCTCGGACGGGGGGTTCGTCGACTCGGGCCCCCTGTCCGCGTGACACAGAAAGGTCCCTCCGCGTGATAACGCGCATTTTCGGCCTGTCCATCGTCATCACGGTGCTGTCGCTGGTCGTCGCCTACCTCTACGGTGGTCTGACCGCCCTCGCGCTGTGCGCGATCCTCGGCATCCTCGAGGTGTCGCTGTCGTTCGACAACGCCGTCATCAACGCCACCGTCCTGGAACGGATGAGCGAGTTCTGGCAGCGGATCTTCCTGACCATCGGTGTCGTCATCGCCGTGTTCGGTATGCGACTGGTGTTCCCGCTGGCCATCGTGTGGGTCACCGCCGGACTGAATCCGGTGCAGGCCTTCGATCTGGCCCTCAACCCGCCGGAGAACGACGCGCCGTACTTCCCCGACGGCAGCCCCAGCTACGAAACCCTGCTGACCGACGCGCACCCGCAGATCGCGGCGTTCGGCGGCATGTTCCTCGCGCTGCTGTTCCTGAACTTCATCTTCGAGGACCGTGAGATCACCTGGCTGAGCTGGCTGGAGAAGCCGTTGGCCAAGGCGGGCAAGCTCGACATGCTCTCGGTCGTCATCGCAGGCACCGGTCTGGTGCTGACCGCGGAGTTCCTGGCCAAGGACGACGATCGCTCGACCGTGCTGGTCGCCGGCCTGCTCGGCATGATCGTCTACATCCTGGTCGACGGCCTCGGTTCGATGTTCCACACCGAGGAGCTCGAAGAAGGCCCGCACGGTCCGTCCGGGCTGGTCAAGGCGACCGGTAAGGCCGCGTTCTTCCTGTTCCTGTACCTCGAGGTGCTCGACGCGTCGTTCTCGTTCGACGGTGTCATCGGCGCGTTCGCGATCACCTCGGACCCGATCATCATCGCCCTCGGCCTCGGCCTCATCGGCGCGATGTTCGTCCGCTCGATCACGGTGTACCTGGTCCGCCAGGGCACCCTCTCGGAGTACGTGTACCTCGAGCACGGCGCCCACTGGGCGATCGGCGCGCTGGCGACGATCCTGCTGGTCTCGATCGGTGTGCACGTCAACGAGCTGATCACCGGTCTGGTCGGTGTCGCGTTCATCGGCGCCGCGCTGATCTCGTCCATCCTGCGCAACCGCAAGGGCGAGCCCGACGCGGTCGACGAGTCGAAGGAAACCGCGCCGGTCGGCTGACAGGCGTTGGAGTAAGCCGGAAATGCCACAGCGGCGGCGAGTCCCTCGGGATTCGCCGCCGCTGTCGTTTCTCGCTACACCACCGGTTGCGGCAGCCGGACCGGTTCCAGCTGTTCGGTCGCGCCCCGTCGTCGGCCCCGGATGAACAGGAAGAACAGGATGCAGAGCAGCACCGAACGCGTCCACACGCCGAACTGGACGACCCCCTCCAGCAGGTCGTAGTCCTCGCCCGCGCCCATGGCGGCGAAGTACCGGAACACGCCGATCCCCACCGCCGCGTCGGCCACCAGATAGGCCGCGACCAGCGACCACGGCACCTCCAGCAGCACCAGGAACGGAATTATCCACAGGGTGTACTGGGGTGAGTGCACCTTGTGGAACAGCATGAATCCGCACAGCATCGCGCCGCTCACACCCACCCACGGGAAGGCCGACGTGGGCGTCCAGCGGCGGTATCCGAGCCACATCGCCAGCGCGAACGAGGCCAGGATCAGGGTGGGGGACGCGGCGGCGACCATGTCGTGCCAGTCGTTCGAGGTCTCGGCGGCGCGGCCGAAGATCAGCTGATGACCCCAGTACCAGATCGAATTGGTGGTGATGTCGGCCTGGCGCAGCCGCTGGAAGACGATCGAGGCCCGCCACCCCTCCACCCCGGCCAGCACGAACGGCAGATTCACCGCCGCGACCGTGCCCATCGCCGCGAGCACGGTCTGGGCGGCGCCCGCGAGGTCGAGCTCGCCGAGCCGCCGCCCGTCGCGCGGACGGCCCTCGGTGAGCACGTACAGCGCCAGCGGGAGCACGAAGATGCCCGGATAGATCTTGAAGCAGAAACCCACCGCGAGCAGCACCGCGGCGATGATGCCGCGGGTGCGCACCGTCAGGCCGGTCAGCGCGGTCATCACGTAGACCGCGCCCACCGCCGCGCACACCACCGGCAGTTCCCAGTTGTGGAAGGCGTAGAGCACCAGCGGCGGGCCGATCGCCCACAGCAGCGCCGCCGGACCCGCCATCCGCGCCAGCATCCAGGCCGTGAGCAGCGCGAACGGGGTGAGCAGCAGGGCCGAGCGCCACAGGAAGTCGGCGTCGTTGTCGACGCCGATCGCCGCCGCCCACATCAGCAGGCCGCTGAGCACCGGGTACTCCACGGCGCCGCCGACGAGCGCGCCCTCCTCGGTGATCCCGCCGTGCACGTACGGGAATACGTGATTGTCGATCTCGCGGCCGCTCCAGAGGAACTGGATGTCCGAGTAGCAGACATCGGCGTCCTTGCGGACGTCGAACACCAGGCTGCGGCCGATCTCGTCGATCGCGCCGCCCGCGCAGCGCGCCTTGTTGGCGTAGGCCAGGGCCAAGGTGAGCCCGCACAGCAGCACGATCAGGAAGGTCAGCGCCGAGGCCGTGGCCACGCCGCGGGTTGCCCGCTGCGACGTGTCGGCCTTGGTCATGGCGACCACAGTATTCGATCGATTTCGCTGCTCACGACCCGCTCATGTAGCCTTGTCGGGTTGCTGACGCAACGAACCCTCCTGCCACGGAAAGTCCGTGGCCGTTTCCTAGTCCACAGGAGGTGATTGGTCCGTGCGTCATTATGAAGTGATGGTCATCCTCGACCCGAGCCTGGACGAGCGCATCGTCGGGCAGTCCCTGGATACCCTGCTCAACGTCGTCAAGACCGAGGGCGGCAAAGTCGACAAGGTCGACATCTGGGGCCGCCGCCGGCTCGCCTACGAGATCCGCAAGCAGGCCGAAGGCATCTACGCGGTCGTCGAACTGACCGCGACCCCGGCCACCGTGAGCGAGCTCGACCGCCAGCTGGGCCTGAACGAGACGGTGCTGCGCACCAAGGTTCTGCGCAACGACAAGTAGTCCGCACCCTCTTCTCGAATTCCGTGTCAGAGCCTAGCTTTAGGCTCGAGCACGAAATCCCGAGACGCGGACTGCACCCCCGAGCAGGAGGAACCCCACATGGCAGGCGACACGGTCATCACCGTCATCGGAAACTTGACGGCAGACCCGGAGCTTCGTTTCACGCCCGCGGGCGCAGCGGTGGCGAATTTCACCGTCGCTTCGACTCCCCGCGTATTCGATCGCAACACGAACGAATGGAAAGACGGCGAGGCCCTGTTCCTGCGCTGCAACATCTGGCGTGAAGCAGCGGAGAACGTCGCCGAGAGCCTGACCCGAGGCGCTCGCGTCATCGTGAGCGGACGGCTCAAGCAGCGCTCCTACGAAACCCGCGAGGGCGAGAAGCGCACGGTCGTCGAACTCGAGGTCGACGAGGTCGGCCCCTCGCTGCGCTATGCGACGGCGAAGGTCTCCAAGGCCGGTCGCGGCGGCGGAGGCGGCGGCTTCGGTGGTGGTTCCGGTAACGCCGGTGGTGGTAGCGCAGGCGGCTACAACGCCAACAGTGGCGGCGGACAGTCGGGCGGCGGCAACGCCGGCAACGACGATCCGTGGGGTAGCGCGCCCGCGGCCGGCTCCTTCGGGGGCGGCGGCCGCATGGATGACGAACCGCCGTTCTGAGGAACGGCACTCATAGTACGGAGAGAACACCATGCCTAAAGCGCCCGCGCGCGAAAAGGTGCTGAAGAAGAAGGCTTGCACTTTCTGCAAGGAGAGCAAGTCCGGCATCGTCAATATCGATTACAAGGACACCACGCTCCTGCGTAAGTACGTCAGCGACCGCGGCAAGATCCGCGCTCGCCGCGTCACCGGCAACTGCGTGCAGCACCAGCGTGACATCGCTGTGGCCGTCAAGAACTCGCGTGAGGTGGCCCTGCTGCCTTACGTGTCGACCGCTCGCTGAGAAAGGGAGTCAGACAGATGAAGCTCATCCTCACCGCTGATGTCGACAACCTCGGTGCCCCGGGCGATCTCGTCGAGGTCAAGGACGGCTACGGCCGCAACTACCTGCTGCCCCGCGGCCTGGCCATCGTGGCCACCCGTGGCGCCCAGAAGCAGGTCGAGGGCATCCGCCGGGCGCAGGACGCCCGCAAGGTGCGCGACCTCGATCACGCCAACGAGCTGAAGCAGGCCATCGAGGGCCTGGAGTCGGTCTCGCTGGCCGTGAAGACCGCCGACAGCGGCAAGCTGTTCGGTTCGGTCACCACCGCCGACGTGGCCGGCGCCATCAAGGCCGCCGGTGGCCCCGTGGTGGACAAGCGCAGCATCGAGCTGCCGAAGTCGCACATCAAGGCGACCGGCAAGCACGGCATCGTGGTGCACCTGCACCCCGACGTGGCTGCCAAGTTCAACCTCGAGGTTGCCGCGAACTGAGTTCGCTGAGAACCACCCCCTTGTTCCGCATGGGGGTGGTTTCTCATTGCCTTTTTCAGGGACGAATGGCGATAGCTGCTCGGTAACCGGCGATCTTTCCCGTGCAGGTCGGCGGTAGCGGCCGATGGTCGGCAACTCGCTGACCTCCCGTTATTCAGCCTGTGGATGATTGCCGAAACCAACCGGCAGATTTGTGACTCCGGTCATAGCGTGCACCTCCGCTGTTTACCCAACACGCCCGGCTGTTCACCTTGACCGACACGCCGAAACTTCTTTCATCCACAGGCGACAAGTTGGGTAAAACGGGCGCTAGCAGGGCGTTCCATCGCACTGACCTGGGTTTTCCCCACGTTTTCCACAGAAGCTGCACAACACCGGGTGAACTACCCCCAAGTTATCCACAGTTGTGTGCACATATCGGGTTGGCGCCGCCCGAAATCGTCGCCTAGGTTCGTCGCATCGCCCTGCGCACGGCCCCGGGAAGCGCGCAGGCAACCGATAGCTGACATTCGTGTCGGTGCCCGGGAGTACAACGAGTTCATCGATGTGAAACCCCCGGTTCTGCGGGCAGAGAGGACGGTCGATTCTGGTGACTACCACCGGTGACCGCGCGCATACCGACTTTCCGCCCGAGCCGCCCGGCGAGGACTTCGGGCGTCAGCCCCCGCACGACATGGCCGCCGAACAGTCGGTCCTGGGCGGCATGCTGCTCAGCAAGGACGCCATCGCCGACGTGGTCGAGGTGCTGCGCCCCGGCGATTTCTACCGCCCCGCCCACCAGGCCGTCTACGACACGATCCTCGACCTGTACGGCCGCGGCGAACCCGCCGACCCCGTCACCGTCGCCGCCGGTCTCGACCGCCGCGGCGAGCTCAAGCGCATCGGCGGCGCCCCCTACCTGGTGACCCTCACCCAGACCGTCCCCACGGCCGCCAATGCCGGGTTCTACGCCGAGATCGTCGCCGAGAAGGCCATCCTGCGCCGCCTCGTCGAAGCGGGCACCCGCATCGTCCAGTTCGGCTACGCGGGCGCCGACGGCCAGGACATCGCCGAGGTCGTCGACCGCGCCCAAGCCGAGGTATACGAGGTCACCGAACGCCGCACCACCGAAGACTTCATGCCGCTGGAAGAACTCCTCCAGCCCACCATGGACGAGATCGACTCCATCGCCTCCCGCGGCGGCATCTCCCTCGGCGTCCCCACCGGCTTCACCGAACTCGACGAACTCACCAACGGCCTCCATCCGGGCCAGATGATCATCGTGGCGGCGCGACCCGGTGTGGGTAAGGCGCTCGCGCTGGACACTCCACTACCGACGCCGACCGGCTGGACCACGATGGGTGAGGTTCGGGTCGGGGACGAACTGCTCGGCCCCGACGGGCGCCCCACCCGCATCGTCGCCACCACCGAAGTGATGTCCGACCGCCCCTGCTACGAGGTCGAATTCTCGGACGGCACCGTGATCGTCGCCGACGAGGAGCACCAGTGGACGACACTGGCCCCCACGCTGGCCCCCCACCCCGCAGTTCGAACGACCGGCGAGATCGCGCACAGCCTGCGCACGCCTCGGGACAACTACACCCATGCGGTGCCGAGCACCGCCCGTTCCAGGGCCCGCCAGATCGTCGACGTCCGCAAGATCGACCCGCTGCCGGTTCGCTGCGTCGAGGTCGACAATGCCGACCACATGTACCTCGCCGGCCGCTCGCTGGTGCCGACACACAATTCGACGCTGGGCATGGACTTCATGCGCAGCTGCTCGATCAAGCACGGACTGGCCAGCGTCATCTTCTCGCTCGAGATGAGCCGCACCGAGATCGTCATGCGCCTGCTCTCCGCTGAGGCGAAGATCAAACTCGGCGATATGCGTTCCGGTCGGATGAGTGACGACGACTGGACCAAGCTGGCACGCCGCATGAGTGAGATCAGCGAGGCGCCGCTGTTCGTCGACGATTCGCCGAACCTGACCATGATGGAGATCAGGGCGAAGGCGCGGCGGCTCAAGCAGCGTCACGATCTGAAACTCGTGGTTGTCGACTACCTCCAGCTGATGACCTCCGGCAAGAAGGTCGAATCGCGTCAGCAGGAAGTCTCGGATTTCTCGCGAAATCTGAAGCTGCTCGCCAAGGAACTCGAAGTTCCGGTGATCGCGATCTCCCAGCTGAACCGTGGTCCCGAGCAACGAACCGATAAGCGGCCGATGGTCTCCGACCTTCGCGAATCAGGCTGCATGCCAGCGTCGACCCGTATCTTGCGCGCCGACACCGGAGCGGAAGTAACCCTGGGTGAGTTGTTGTCCAGCGGAGAACAGCCGCTCGTGTGGTCGCTCGACGAACGCATGCGGATGGTCGCCCGCCCGATGGTGAAGGTTTTCCCCAGCGGGCGCAAAGAGGTGTTCCGGCTCCGCCTGGCATCCGGTCGTGAGGTCGAAGCCACCGGCAACCACCCATTCCTCACCGTGGACGGCTGGATCGCGCTCGATCAGCTGAAACCTGGTGATCGGCTCGCGACGCCACGGCTGGTCCCCGAGCCCGTACACACGACCCGCCTTCCCGAAGCGGAAATCGTGATGCTCGCGCACATGATCGGGGACGGCTCCTGCGTCAAGCGACAGCCGGTCCGTTATGCCAGTGTCGACGAGGAGAACCTCGCCGCCGTCAGCAGCGCTGCTGAGCACTTCGGCGTCACGGCGGTCCGTGACGAGTACGCGGCTGCCCGAGTCACCACGCTGCGACTGCCGGCGCCCTATCGGCTCACCCACGGCAAACGGAACCCGATCGCGGCGTGGCTCGACTCGCTCGGTCTGTTCGGTCTTCGCAGCTACGAGAAGTTCATCCCCGAACCGGTATTCGCGCTGCCGAACGACCAAGTCGCGCTGTTTCTGCGACATCTGTGGGCGACAGATGGGTCGGTGCGCTGGGACGCCAAAGCCGGGCAGGCCCGCGTGTACTACGCGTCGACAAGCCGTCGTCTCGTCGACGACGTGAACCAATTGCTGCTACGCCTCGGTGTTCATGGTCGCATCAAGACCGTTCGGAAGGGCGATTACCGCCCGTGCTTCCACCTGACGATCGACGGTGGCGAGAACCAGACGAAATTCCTGCGCGATGTCGGCGTACACGGCGCCCGGGGCTCGTCCGCAGAGGCCGCGCTCGCCGAATTGGCACCGATGACCCGGAATACGAACGTCGACACCGTCCCGAGCGAGGTGTGGAACCGTGTCCGAACGCTGCTCGCCGACAAGGAGATGACGCACCGCGAGTTCTCCGCGGCAATGGGCTCTCGCTTCTGCGGCAGCACGATGTGGAAGCGCTCGCCCAGTCGGTCCCGGCTGGCCCGTGTCGCGGCCGTCCTCGACGACGCCGACATCGACATGCTTGCCACGAACGATGTGTTCTGGGACAAGATCGTCGAAATCACCAGCCTCGGCGAACAGGACGTCTACGACGGAACCGTTCCCGGCACGCACAACTTCGTGGCGCAGGGCATTTCAGCTCACAACAGCCTCGAGCAGGACGCCGACATGGTCATCCTGTTGCACCGTCCCGACGCTTTCGAACGCGACGACCCCCGCGGCGGCGAGGCCGACCTCATCGTCGGCAAGCACCGTAACGGCCCCACCGCGACCATCACCGTTGCCCACCAGCTGCACCTGAGCCGCTTCGTGGACATGGCCAGGGGCTGACCGCTTGCCGCTCGCGGCAAATGTTGGGACAGACGCGCAACACGTTGGGATCTTGGGACAGCGACCTGCGGTTTTGCATTTGTTGGGACGAACGGGCAGCGTGCCGGGCCGTTCCGACACGCCAACATGCACGAAACCAACCAGCAAGCGTGTATGGCCACGCGATCCGACCAACCCAACACCTGCCTTACCGCCTACTACTTCTAGACCAGGCAGGCGGCATCGACGATGACAGGTCATGCTGAAAGGCCAACAGGTCCGTCCGGTGTGATTAGGCAGTGCGATGATGTGTAGTCGGTCAGATCATTGAGGCGAGTGCGACTCGTATCGCGCGGGGCATCGCCCATCTGGCCAGATCTGACATGAAATACGCAGTCGATCAGGAACGCAAACGGGCGGGGACGTGCACCGTGGATTGCGCCTGGAGCCTTGCCCTGACCTCGTCATGGATGGTTGTTGACGTGGAAGCCGCAGTTTCTACGGATACCACCAACCCGTAACGTATGCGGTCAGACCTATGCAGGCGCTGCGCGTCGTTCATGCACTCGACATGGATGGGCAGGCTGCTGTCTGCGCCGATCGCCATCGGCTTCTTCCCGTCAATTATCTCGTGTTGGCAGCTGCCGCGCCGTACAGCCCAGTAATCGGCTTGGGCACGTGCGCCCACTGCTGCGTTGAGCTCAACTTCGGCGTACACCTTCGCGCCGCGGTAACGGCTGATCTGAACCTGAGTAGGTGTCGTGTAGGCGAGCGTGACGGTTAGCCGGCGCCACTGAGCTTGTGCATGAAGCGACGAGGGCAGCGGGATTTGGTGAGTATGGCGCTCGTCGCGACTGATAGAACCGGCCGCAACGAGCATCGCGCGATTCCCCGCAGCGACACCCAACCGGTCAGGGTTGATTGGACCGTACCCGAGCAATGTCGTCAGAGCCTTTCGCGCGCTTTGCGGGGCGAGGCCTAGGACGCTGCGTAGGCGCGGCTCAAGATGGTCCCAGCTTCCACTGTGGACAAGCAACGCTTTTACGAGCACGGGGTGATAGAGCGGATCCGGGAACGGCAAGTCGTCGATGTCTGCTGGCCCGGCTTCAAGTAGATCGAACAGTTTGCTGGCTTCCCTGGTGACCAGCGCCGTTGCGTTACTAGTTCCGTGGGTGAATATGGTTGTGTTGGACGCACCGAACGGAGCCGGCGCGGCGACGCGGTTCCCGGGTCCAGTTTGCTCCGTGGGGGCTAGTTGCATGCGGATGTCGCCCTCGCCGTCACACGAGCTGGGCGGTCGCAGATAAAGGGCGCGGCCTCCGGTGTGGTAGATCTCCGGCTTGATCGATCTCCCGACACCGGGTCCTACCCCGCCGTACAACGCCGGCATCCCAGGCTCGACAATGTCCAAAACAGTGTCGGGTATTTGAACGTCACCTGCGGCATCGGCATGCGTTGCGCCGACGGTCAAGCAATTGAGCGCGTCGCCAGGAGGCAGAATCCCACGGCTGCGCACGGTCTGTCGTGCGGCGCGGAGCGCCTCTTCGCGCACTTGTTGAACGTCGCCGATGGCCGCCGACGGGACCGTGACCGGGCTCTTTACGTGGTTGCCCGCGCTGACAATGAACAGCAGATTGTACTCAACTGCGAGCCAATCGAGCAGTCGCCCAATTGGACTCATATGGCGAACGAGCGCTCGGGAGGTTGAGCCGATAGACAGGTTGACTATGCGTACGCTGGGCGCGGTGGGGGCTTGTCCACCCTCTCCGTCATACATCCGCCGTATCACCCGGTGAAGCAGGTCGGGGAAAAGTACCGTCGCGATAACCTGTTCGCCACCGAAGTCGTTGGGCTCCATGATAGGACGAACGTAGAGTGGTCGGTCCAGAGCCGGGCCAGGGCTGGACAGGTCGCCATGAGCTATAAGTGATGCCATATGGGTGCCATGGCGGCGGCTCATTACCGAGTATCCCGAACCGATATCGTCCGGATCGTCCACACTGAGACGGCCGACCAATGCATCGTGATTTACAAAAGGCAGTCCGTCCAGCAAAGCGATCCGCGGCTTACCATCGATCCGCTCGCCGACGGGGAGCCGGGGAAGGTCCGGTGTCGGCACGGATTCGACAGTGGGTTCGGACACACTCATCGGAGTGTACGGGCTGACGAACATGATCTCTTCGGCGGTGAGCAACTGAATCGCTTCGGCGCCGGTGTCTACGACCGCTTGAACTTGTTGTATCGGTATTTCGGCGAGTATGGCGTGGTAGCCAATCTCGGTGATCTGTGCAGTGGAGACTACTGTGCCGCCCGCTGAGGATATGAGCGCCTCGACGTGTCCTTGCGAGCTTGCCCGCTGGTCGCGGTCACGTCGGAACCACAGTTCGATCTCCACCGCAGCAGGGCTGTAAGACTGGCCAACCAGCGCCAGCCGCTGTGTCCAGTCGTCGATAAGGCCGGTATCACGAATACGGTCCGACACATCCCATCGGCGTATCGAATGCAACTGCGCGAAAACGGATTTGAACTTCGCCAAGCCACGGTCAAATGCGGCGCCCGGGTCAAGCTTCCAACGCTCGAACAAGTTGAGCAGCTGCGCCACCGCGGCTGCGTTGGACATGACCAGATATAACGAGTGGGCTACAGCACCATCAGTGGGTCCGTCGCGATCTTCTAGGAAGAAATCTTCATCCGGGTCAGTGTCTTCGTCCAGATACTCCGAAAGGAACTCAAGTCCGTCGATTTTCGCCACCGCATTGCGGAAGTCTTTGACGCTGCCCGCGAGATCAAAAACGACGACGAGCTCAGGATCCAGTTCCTCAACAGGCCCGTCAGACAATTGAGCACGCCGATTCTCGAAGGCTTGGACGAGCGCGTTGAACTGGGGCGTCAATTTGTTGCCCTGGCGCTCGGCGCCGGGCTTCTTCAGCCGTGGGCCTGCGCTTGGTGATCCTTTCGCCCGAGGACCGACCTCTGGAACCGGTAAGGCCAGCAACGGGCGCGAGTCAGTGCTCACTCTGTTGCCTGTGTGCGGCGGTATTCAAGTCGCTCTTGCACGATCCGGCGGAGGTCGGCGTCCGGAAGCTCCAAGATGGCGCGGCGACGGACGTCGAGTGCGAACTCTTCCAGCTCGGCGAAACTCGATCCGGCGAGCTTGTCGGCGATGGTCCGGGGTGTATATCCGAGGTCTCCACCGAGCCTCCCAGCTAGTACCTCAAGATACTTCGTTGCTTGTGCTCGGCTCGGAGAACGCAGTTCGGCGCGAACCTGGAATCGCCGCCACGCCGCTCGGTCCAGCAATTCCCCATGGTTGGTCGCACCGATCAGGATGACGTGCGGCGGCAAGCGATCGACCTGTAGCAACAGTGTGGAGACCACGCGTTTGATCTCACCGGTTTCGTGTTCGTCGGCTCGTTCTTTGGCAATCGTATCGAGTTCGTCGAAGAACAATACGCATCGACGGGTGCGTACGAACTCGAAGGCGTTGTCGAGCCGCGCAGCTGTCTCACCGAGGAAGCTTGAGACTACTCCCTCATACCGAATGACGTAGAACGGCAGCATCAGTTCGGCGGCTATGGCTTCCGCGACGCTGGTCTTGCCGTTACCCGGCGGTCCAGCTAGCAGTAGGCGATTGCGGGGCTCGATTCCGAAACTTCGTAGCAGGTCCGACCGCTTCTGTTCCTCTACCAACTCACCTAACACACGTCGCGTGGTGGGTTCGAGCTCAAGTTCGGTTAAGCGTCGCTGTGGAACGATCTCCTGCACAAGATCACGGACCGAGGCCGCGTGATCGTCGCGGGGCTTGCTGTGCCCCGTGGTGGTAATCAGCTCAGACAACCGGTCAGCAAGCAGATGGTGCTGATTGGCTCGTTCCTCGGCGATCAACGCCTCAACCAGCAGCCGAAACCGGTCACGATCACCGCGACGTTCAGCCTCTACCAAGTCCAGCAGAAGGTCAGAACGAGCCATCTTCTCCCCACCGCCTTCCTAGACCAAACTCAATCAGAGACTACCCGCAAGCCATGTAACACTCGAAGTAGCGGCAGACGTTAACGACGACCCAGCCTCAGTACTGCCGTCCGAAGCGGGAGGATCATGCAGGGCTTGAGGGTACAGCCCGCCCATCCCACGCACTGCACCCGCCGGTCCAATCTTGTCCGGATTGAGTTGCTGGTGCTCACCGCTTCGCCCTCGCTGACGACGCAGCCACACCTCGACAAATGCGCATTTGTCGATGTGGATACCTCAGCTCCCGGCCAACCTCCGTCGTGCTGTTCTGAGCTACGCGCGGCGGCGCGATCCGCGCTTCCAAGGCCTGTCAGCGTGTCTCGTGCGCTCTCAAGAGGTCCGGGGCAAAGTCACCGCAGCTGCAGAAGGCGCTTCTTGAGGGCGACCACATCGTCACCAGCACACTGCAGACGTTCCCCGAGGTTATAAAGCCCATCAAGGAACTTCGGGGGAGGCGATGTGCAGTCGTGGCCGACGAGGCTCACTCGTCGCAGTCAGGTTCCACCGCGCGCAACTCAAGGAGCTGTGCGGGCGCCCTCGACGTTCACGGCGGACCCTGCGGACTTCTTCGCGTGGATGCTCGAGGTGCATGCGTCCGCGCTGGATTCCCCGGAGACGCGCACCGCGTTGCGGGAGTTGTTCTTTGGGGAGCCGACAGTGGCACCGAGGGATGGGCCTATGGATACGCGTTGAAGGTGCTGTGTGAGCGCTTCGGCGGGTCGCTGACCAACGGGTACTGGTATCCGGTCGGCTCCGCCGGGCTGGACCTGGATCTGGATGCGGTCGCGGCGGGATCGGCGCGGGCACGGGTACGCGAGCTGCTGGAGGATCTGCCCCCGACCGTGGTGGCCGATGTGGTCCAGGTGATGGACGAGCTCACCAGCAACGCCCGACTGCACGGAGCCGCACCCCGGCGATGCCGCGTCCGGCTCCGCCCGCAGCGGGTCCGGGTCGAAGTCGACGACACCGATCCCGGGAGGCCGCGGCCGCGTGCGCCGCAGGGCACCGGAGGGCGCGGACTGATCCTGGTCGACCGGCTCGCCACCGCGTGGGCATGCACCGCCGGGCGCGACCGCAAGACCGTATGGGCAGAGCTGGACCTCGAGCCCCGGCATCCGGCCTGACCTACCGACCGCCGCGCCCCGGCGACGTCATCGAGCGGCGCCGCCCGAGTCGGCCGTGACGATGCGGGCGGCGGTGGGGGCGTGGTCGGGGTCGGCCAGCCATTGGCTCGCGACGCCGACGAGCAGCGCGAAGTAGTGGGAGCCGACGGCGTCGACGGTGTCGGGGTCGTCGGCGTCGGGGTCGAGGCCGCCGAAGGCGTGGGCCAGGGAGCGGCGCGCGGCGCGCTGGCCTTCGGCGAGCATCGCCTGGATCTCCTCGTCGTCGCGTGCGGCGGAGACCGATTCGAAGTTCACGTACCAGAGGGCGCGGTGCTCGCGGATCGAGGCGACGATCCGTTCCCAGCGAGCCTCGTTGCCGGCGGGGCCCGGCGGGTCGTCGCCGATGGCGGCGAAGAGCACGTCGCCCCATTCGCGGTTGAGCTCGTGCAGCGTGTCGGTGAGCAGCCGTTCCTTCGATCCGAAGTGGTAGTTGATCGACGCCTGGTTGGCCCCGGAGGCCTTGACCAGCTCGCGCACGGTCGTCTTGGCGTACCCCAGCGTGAGGAGGCAGTCGCGCGCCGCTTGCAGCAGCTTGTCCCGGTTGCTCATGCGGCTATAGTATAGATAAACGTTCGTTTACAACGATCGTTTACCCAACCGAAGGGGAAGCCCATGCACACCACCACTTCGAGCCCGCCGGTCCTGCGGCTGCGCGGGCTGCGTTGCGAATATCCCGGCGAGAGCGGATCGGTGCACGCGCTGCGTGGCGTCGACCTGGACGTGGCCGCGGGATCGTTCACCGCGATCATGGGCCCGTCGGGCTCCGGCAAGACCACGTTGCTGCACTGCGCCGCCGGGCTCCAGACGCCGACCTCCGGCCACATCGCCTTCGACGGGCAGCCGCTGGAGGCGATGGACCAGACCGAGCTGGCGAAGCTGCGCAGGCGCCGGATCGGCTTCGTCTTCCAGTCGTTCAATCTGCTGCCCGCACTGTCGACGGTCGACAATGTCGAACTGCCGGTGCGCCTGGACGGGCGACGACCCGACCGCGACCGCACCTTGGCGCTGCTCGCGGGGGTCGGCCTCCGCGAGCGGGCCGGACACCGCCCCGATCAGCTCTCCGGTGGTCAGCGCCAGCGCGTCGCCATCGCGCGGGCACTGATCACGGACCCCGAGGTGGTGTTCGCGGACGAGCCGACCGGAGCGCTCGATATCCGCAGTGCCCGTGAGGTTCTCACGCTGCTGCGGAGCCTCGCCGATCAGGGGCAGACTATCATCATGGTCACCCACGACCCGGTCGCGGCCTCCTATTCCGACGAGGTCCTGTTCCTCGCCGACGGCGCCCTGGTCGACCGGGTCGCGCGGCCCTCGGCGCGGGAGGTCGCGAATCGGATGGCCGTGCTGGTCGAATCGGCCGAGCGGGCCGCGGAGGTGCGGACGCGATGATCGGCCTGGTTCTGCGCTCGTTCGCGCATCATCGCGCTTCCGTGATCACCACCGGGGTCGTCGCGGCGGCCGGGACGGCACTGGTCACCGCCATGGCGGGACTGCTCGGCACCGGTCTCGCCGCGGACACCCCGGCCGATCGGGACTTTCTCGTGCTGTTCCCGCTCATCCTCGGCGGGTGGGTGCTGGCGATCGTCCTGTTCGCCATGGTCTCGACGATCGGGGTAGCCATGCAGGGGCGCGCCGGGGAGATCGCGGGACTGCGGCTCGTCGGCGCGACGCCGTCGCAGGTGCGGCGGATGGTTGTCGCCGAGACCGCCGTGGTGGGGCTCGTCGCGGCGCTGCCCGGCCTCGGCGGCGGGCAACTGCTCGGCGCGGGACTGCTGGCGGGTATCCGCGCGGGCGGCCTCGTCGAGGATTCGACGGGGTATTCGCCCGGAGTGACCTTGCCGCTGGTCGGGGCCGCGCTGATGCTCGTCGCCGGCATCGCCGCGGCCTGGATCGGCAGTCGCGCCGTCGCCTCGCGCAGCCCGGTCGGGGAACCATCGCGGACGCGTGCTCGCCCGGGCCGCGCCCGACCGATCGCGGCGGCGGCGCTCCTCGTCGCCGGGCTCGCGTCGTCGTTCACCGTCCTCGCCATCGATCCGGCCGATATCTTGACGACCGCGCTCACCGGGCCCGGGTGCGTGCTCGTGGCCGTCGGGCTGAGTCTGCTGGCTCCCGAGCTGATCTCGGTGGCGGAGTGGGTTTTCGGGAAGGTGCCGGCCTTGCGTGCGGGCGCCGCGGGACACCTCGCCGCACTGAATCTCGCCGCGGCCCCGGAGCGGGTGCGGCCCGCGGTCACCTTCCTGACGCTGTTCATCGGCGTCGCCGCGGGGACCCTGTCCATGCAGGGCATCGAGAATCAGTACGGTGCCGCGGGTGGCGAAGGGCAGCTCATGGCCGCGATCAACTATCTGGTGGTCGCTCTCATCGCGGCGTTCATGGCAATCGCCCTGTCCAACAACCTGATCGCCTCTATCACGCGTCGCCACGCCGAATTCGCCGCTTTGCACCTCATCGGGTCCACGGCCGGGCAGTCGCGGCGCATGCTCATCGGTGAAACCGCCGCGGCGGTGGCCGTGAGCGCCGTCGTCGGCAGTCTCGGCGCCTTCGCGAGCACCGTGCCGTTCGCGGTCACCAAGACCGGCGATCCCCTGGCTGCCCTGGCACCGCTGCCGTACGTACTCGTCATCGTCGCGGGTGCCGCCATCACCCTCGGCGTAACGACGCTGACGGGCGGCCGCGTGATCACGGCGGCCGCCACCTGATCGGCGCACGCCGCGAACCTTTCGGGGGCAAGCTGTTTCGATGAGCCAGTTCACCGAGATACGCACTGTCCCCGGAACGGTGCGGGGCAGCTGGGAAGGCGGCGTCGCCGTCTTTCGCGGCATTCCGTTCGCGCAACCACCGGTCGGGTCGCTCCGCTTCCGGGCTCCCGTGGCAGTTCTTCCGTGGTCGGGCACCCGCGACGCGCTGGCGTTCGGGCCGTCGGTTCCGCAAGCGGGACAGACGGGTTCGGTGATGACGTCGACCACCCGGGTACCGACAGACGGGTCGGCGGAGTGTCTGACACTCAATGTCTGGACGCCCGACCTCGGCTCCGCCGCACTGCCGGTGATGGTGTGGATTCAGGGCGGGACCTATCTCGAAAACCACACCTCGAACCCGCATTACGACGGCGCGCTGCTCGCTCGGTCCGGCGTCGTGGTGGTGAGCATGAACTACCGGGTCGGCCTCGATGGGTTCGGACATATCGCCGGCGCGCCGGACAACCGAGGGATTCTGGACCAGATCGCCGCCCTGCGATGGGTCAGGGACAACATCGCCGCGTTCGGCGGCGATCCCGCCAGGGTGACCGTCTTCGGTCAGTCAGCCGGCGGAGCCTGCGTGGCCGCGCTGCTCACGATGCCGAGCGCGCGCGGACTGTTCGGGCGGGCGATCTGCCAGAGCATGCCGGGCACCTACTTCTCCCAGCGGCTCGCCGCCGCCGTCACCGCGGCGATCGCCGGCGAGGTCGGCGCGCGAGCCGATCTCGATGACCTCGCGCGGCACTCGCCCCGCGCGCTGACCGCGGCGACCGCGGCCGTCCTGGCGAAGATGCCGCGATTCGCCGAGTCCTGGGGACCGATGGCGTTGACGCCGACACCATTCTCGCCGGTCGTCGACGGACTCGTGCTCCCGGACGCACCGTGGCGCGCGCTGGCGGGCGGGGCGGCCCGCGGTATCGACCTGCTCGTCGGGCACACCCGTGACGAGTTCCGGCTCTACACCTCGCGGCCGGGCACCGAAACAGTCGACCCCTTCGACCATCTCTCGCCCGGCGCGGATCTTCGCGATGCCTACGCGGCGGCCTATCCCGACGCCTCCACCGCACAGCGGCGGGAAATCCTCAACGCGGACTGGCTCTTCCGCATGCCGAGCGTGCATCTGGCCGAGTCCGCGCGGGCGGGCGGCGGACGCGCGTGGATGTATGAACTGCGCTGGAGTTTCAGCTCCGAGCAGGGCGCCTCCCACTGCCTCGATTTCCTGCTCCTCTTCGGCACCCTCGGCGCCGAAGAGATCCGCCGCCACCGCGCCGCGCACCCGGGCGCCGCCGACGAGGTCAGCGGCGTGTCCCGGGCTCTGCGCGCCGACTGGGTGGAATTCGCCACGACGGGCGAACCCGGCTGGGATCCCTACACGCCACAGGGTCGCAGCACGCAGATCTACGACGCGACCGCCACCGTCAGCCCCTACCCGGAGGAACGTTCCAGGAGAATCTGGAGCGCCCACCGGTTCGGCACGTTGGACCTGCTGTCCGGGTAGAACCCCGCGCTGGCCGCTGAGTCCGTGTGCCGCGCCGGTCAGTCGAGAACCGCGTAGGCCTCCACTTCCACGAGGACGTCGGGCTCGAAGAGGTAGTCGACGCCGATGGCGGACAGGGGTGGGAGCGGATCGGGCAGCGCGAGTTCCTCGGCCACCTGGTTGATGCCGTCGAGGAACTCGGGGTACTTGTCGGGGGTCCAGTTCGTGACGAAGAAGCGGAGCCGGACGACGTCGGCGAAGGACGCGCCGGCGCCGGCCAGGCCGCGGGCGGTGTTGCGGAGGGCGCATGCCAGCTGACCGGCGAGGTCGCCCGGTGCGACGGGGTTGCCTTCCGCGTCGCGCGCGATCTGCCCGGCGACGTGCACGTGCCGGGCACCGGTGCTGATCGAGACATGGTGGTACGGAACGGGACCGAACATGTTCGGCGGGGTCATGAGCTGCACGGACAAGGGGGTTCCCTTCACTGTCGGACTAGGTATCCGATGTATACGTGGTATTCGAAGGGCACTTCAACGAGACTAGGTGTCATGCAGGAAACCGAGGACACCCCGCAGCTCACCGCACGGCACCGTGAGCTGCTGGATCAGATGCTCGACAAGTGGTCGCTGCAGATCATGGAGGCGCTGTGCGATCAGCCGCTGCGGTTCAACGAGCTGCGCCGGGCTGTCCCGGTGGTGACGCAGAAGTCGCTCACCACGGCGCTGCGGCGGCTCGAGCGCAACGGGATGGTCGAGCGGGTGGTGATCCAGACCCGCCCGGTCGCCGTCGAATACCGGATCTCGCCTGTCGGCCGGACCCTGCAGGGGCTCATCGACGCGCTGCTGCTGTGGACCGCCGACACGCTTCCGGAGGTCGAGCTGGCCAGGGCCAGGTTCGACGAATCGCAACTCGCGTAGGCGCCCTCGCTACCATCGCCGGTGAGATCGGAAGAGGGTGGGGATGAGTAGCAGGCCGTTGTTCAGTTCGATGGTGCCGCTGTACTGGCTGGTCTCGACGGCCGCGGTGGTCGCCTATTTCACCGTGACGATGGACATCGCGTTCCGGCTGGCGCGGTGGTCCGGCAACGATGCCGCCGTGGTGTTCGCCCTGCTGGGCAGCCTGCTGTTCGGGCTGATCACGTGGCCCTTCGTGCTCGCGCTCGGTTGGTGGGCACGGCGGGCGTATCTGCGCCGGTACGCGACCCCGGTGACCGCGCGGGTGACCGAGCTCCGGCACCGCGTCGTCCACCCGACCAACAACGTCATCTCCTTCCACCACGTGAAGATCGCGGTGGAATTCGTCCATCCCGCAACGGGAGTCACGCGCTCGATGAGCAAGGAGTTCGCGTTCAACCAGTTCCGCCGGCGAACGGCCGAACGCCTGGTGGAGCGCTCGCCGGTGGGTGCGGAGCTGCCGCTGCTCGTGCGCGGCCGCGCGGCCGGGTACGACGTGCCGGAACGGCCGCGATGGGCCGACATCTGGTGAGCGGGCGCGGTGTCAGCGCGGGCGTCAGGGACGTGTCAGGTCCGTGTCAGCGCGGGGCGTGAGAGTACTCGCATTCACCGAGTACGAACCGAGGAGCTGATCGCGAATGTCCGCACTGCACACCGCTTCCGACCACACCACCTGGACCGGCACGGTCGCCGTGGACGACACCGCGCTGGCCGTCACCGACACCGGCGGCGACGGGATCCCGGTGGTCTACCTCAACGGCCAGTTCGCGACGCAGGGGTACTGGCGCAAGACCATCGCCGAACTCGGTCCCGGGTTCCGGCACATCACCTTCGACGAGCGGGCGCGCGGCCGCAAGTCCGGGACCTCGGCCGATTATTCGTTCGAGGCCGCCGTGCGGGATGTCGACGCGGTGCTCGCCGCCCGCGGCGTCGATCGGGCGCTGGTCGTCGGCTGGTCCTACGGGGCTGTCGTCGGGGCGCACTGGGCGCGCAGGAATCCGGAGCGCGCGATCGGCGCGGTCCTCGTCGACGGCGCGTTCCCCTACGACTGGCTCGACGACGCGATGGAGCAGCGGATCCGCACGCTGTTCAAGCGGCT
Source organism: Nocardia neocaledoniensis (assembly GCF_003182135.1). Classification (GTDB taxonomy): domain Bacteria; phylum Actinomycetota; class Actinomycetes; order Mycobacteriales; family Mycobacteriaceae; genus Nocardia; species Nocardia neocaledoniensis. The sequence goes on from NZ_QGTL01000004.1 coordinate 307,107, forward strand.
GAGCCCGCTCATGCCGCTGCTGCGCCCGACCGGGCTCGTCCCGCGCATGAACGCCGCGCAGCAGGCCGAGAGCAATATCGAGCTCGGCGAGCTCTCGCGGGAGAGCGCGCTCGGTCCCGTGCTCGACGCGATCACCGTCCCGGTGCGGTACGTGGTGGCCTCGGGCACCTCGTTCGGCAGCAAGAAGGACGAGCAGGAGAAGATTCGGAGCGGCCTGGACGCGGCGACCACGCGCAATCCGAACATCCGGATCGGCGCGAAGGTTCCGAGCAACCACGGCGCCATCCTGCGCAAGGACTTTCGTGCCATCGCCGATTCGGTCCGGGAAGTCGCCGGGCTGGACGCCGGGTAGGCGAAGCGGGTCCGCGAGCACCCCTATGCCCGCGCCAGTTCGGCCCGCAACTGCAGGAACCGGAACAGCCCCGGACGGCCGACCACCGCTTCGTAGCGGTCGACCACCTCGTCCACGAAGGCGGGCACCTCGGCGGCGGGCAGGCGGGCGGTCCAGTCCGTGAAGCCGACCGTGCACCAGCCGACGAAGGCGGCGCGGGAACCGAAGTCCCATTCCCGGTCGGTGACGGACTGTTCGGTGACCGCGAGGCCGGCGGGCGTCACGATCGCGGGCAGGGCAGCGGGGTCGATGTGGACGTACGGACGGGGGAAGCCGGCAAACGCCGCCGACCAGCGGGGTTCGCCGGTGACCGCCGTCGCGACGTCCTCGACGCTGGGCCGCGCGCCGTCGCAGACGTACTGCACGAGCACCCGGCCGCCCGGCGCGAGCGCCGCCGCGATATCGCGGTACGCGGTCTCCTGGTCGGCGACCCAGTGCAGGGCGTTGAAGGAGACGACGAGGTCGAATTCGGGCGGGAAGGTCATGGTCGTGACATCGCCGACCTGGAAGTCGACGTTGGTGAGCTGGTCGTCGGCGGAGCGCGCGACCTCGATCATCCGCGGTGACGGGTCGAGGCCGAGCACGGAACCGCCTGGTGTTCGCGCCGCGATCAGGCGCGTCACATAGCCGTCGCCACACCCGATGTCGAGCACCCGCTCGGAACCCGTCACCGAGACCGACTCCATCGCGGCGGTGGCCATCGCGCGCTGGAGCCCGCTGATGTGGGCATAGCCGGCGCCGTCCCAATCGGCCATCGGCTACGACCCGCCCTGCGGTGGGGCCTCGCGCTTGACCGGTGGCGCGTCGTCGGGGGCGAGGTACGCGCCGATCTTGCGGAACAGCGCGTCGCCGCCGTTGGAGTAGCCGCCCGAGGCACTGAACGCCTCGGGCAGATAGGTGACGGCGACCGCGATCGCGATCTTCTTCGACGGCAGATAGGCGTTCACCGCGGCGCAACCGTAGAACAGCGGGTTCTGATACGACCAGTCACCGGTGAGCCACAGGCCGAGGCCATAGGTCTGGAAATCGTCGAGCGGTCGGCAATTCACGCAGCCGGGGACCGCCGTCGTCTTGCCGCGCAGATCGGTGGTCGTCATCGCCCGATACGACTCCTCGGAGAGCAATTCGCCGCTGCCGATGGCGACGGCGCTGCGCTCCAGATCCCGGATATCGCTGGTCTGGATGGCGCCGTGGCTGAGGGTCCACGACGGATTCCAGTACGTCGCCTCCTCGTAGAACGGGACGTCGGCCGCGATGCCGAAATATTCGCGGCGTTCGGAGGTGAACGAATGCAGCACCGGCTCGGGAATGTAGGGGGTGAGGTTCGGGGTGGTGTTCTTCAGGTCGAGCGGGTCGAGGACCTTCTCCTGGAGGGCGTCGGCGAGCGACTTGCCGGTGACCCGCTCGAGCGCCAGCCCGAGGAGTACGTAATTGGTGTGCGCGTAGGCCCAGTTGGTGCCCGGCTCGAACCACAGCGGATCGTCGATCGCCAGTGCCAGCTGGTCGCGGGTGGTCCACGCCTTGTACGGGTCGGCATAGGCGATCTCGGCGAACTTCTCGTTACCCAGCACGAAATCGTGGTAGCCCGAGGTCATCTGGGCGAGTTGACGCAGGTTCACGCGGTCGGCGTTGGGAATGTCGGGCAGGTATTTCGAGAGTTTGTCGTCGAGGCTCAATTTCTTCTCGTCGGCCAGGATCAGCAACAGCGTCGAGACATAGGAGATGGCGACGGCGCCGTTGCGGAAATGCATGTCGGTGGTGGCGGGGACACCGGTCATGGATTCGCCACGCGCCTCGGTGACGATCTCCTCGCCGTCGATCGTCACGCGCACGATCACCGATTTCAGGTGCGCTTCGCGCATGTAGTCGTCGACGATCTGCATGATCGCCTCGGCCCGTGCGGGGTCTTCGTGTGTCTGGGCACTCTCGTCCGAGGAGCACGCCGCGGCAAGCACTCCCAGCGTGCAGATCAATGCCAGAACATTCCGGGAAACGGACATCGGTCACCTTCTTGGATACCAATTCGAACAGGCGGAGATTCGATCGTCCCGAGGACCCGGAAAACGCGGCACAGCGATAGACAATTCTATGGTGCCGCCGGTCGATCAGTCGATACCCGACGAGCGAGCAACCTCGGGGCGACCCGGGGCCGGTCGCTCCCGGCGCGCTCGCGATCGCGCGGGCGACCCGACGACGACTCCTGTTCGCCCCAGTAACGATCTCGCGGGGTGCCGCGACAATCCCCGTGACAAACGGCCCGTCGGGGGGCCTGCCCACCTGTAGGTTTTCCGAACGGGATCAGACTATGAATCTGCGCGAGTTCCTTGCGAAACATCGCATCGCCTCGGCTGTCGCCGCGCCCGCCGCGCTGGGCGTCGCGGCCATCGTCGCCGCGTCGTTCGCGGTGACATCGGGACCCGAGTCTCCGACTTACGAGCTCACCACCTCGGTCACCGAGTGCCGCGAGATGGTGACCATCTCCGTCGCCGGCCGCAACGACACCCCGGTCGAGGGCACCACCGCGATGCTGCTCGACGCCAACGGCAATCCGCTGCCCGCCGCGCTCTCGGGCGATCACTCCAGCGTGTGGGTCGATCCGGTGGTGAACGCGCCGCGTGACGACCTCGCCGAGGGCGAGTACGCGGCCGTGTACATCGCCTACCCGGCCGACATGTCGACCTACGAGGACGCGGTGAACGCCGGCGTCGCCAACACCCAGCGGGTGATGCGGGAGATCTCGGCGGCCTGCCCGGACACCAAGTTCTCCATCGTCGGCTACAGCGAGGGCGCCGATGTGGTGCGCCGCGTCGCCGAGGGCATCGGCAACGACGACCCGGCCGACGGCTACGCCACCGTCGACCCCGATGACGTGCTCGGCGTCGTGATGTTCGCCGACCCGGGCCGTAAGGCCGGAGACGGCCCGTTCATCGGCGCCGAGGACCCGTTCGCCAACCCCGACGGCTTCGACCAGAAGTACCAGAACGGCACCAAGCCGATCTCCGGTCAGGGCGCGACCACCGGCGGCGGCTTCGGCGCGCTCAACGGCAAGATCGCCTCGTTCTGCTCCGAGGGCGACCTCACCTGCGCCGCGCCGGAGAACATCTCCCTGCTGCAGCTGGCCGCGAACGTGGGCAGGCAGATCAACGTCGACGACCTGCAGCGCGACGGCCTCACCCCGGCCACCGGCCAGGACATGGCGTTCACGCTCGGCCGGATCGCGATGGCGGCCTTCGCCGACATCGCCGCCAACCCGAACTGGATGGCCAGCGACGAGACCTTCCTCGAGGTGCTGCTGAAGGTCTCGGATCCGGACTACAAGCCGGGCGAGACCAAGGCGCCCGCCAAGGCCGACACCATCGCGGCCGAGCAGATCTCGCCGCTGGCGTACCTGCCGCAGAAGGTGTTCAACGAGATCGTCGGGCTGATCGTGACGAACCAGAACACGATCCCGGTGGCGCTGAGCGATCCGTACCAGCTCACCCTCGGCCCGAACGGCACCGGCCACCACTTCGACTACTGGCGTGATTCCGACGCCGCCAACGGCAAGCCGCTCACCTCGGCCGAGTACGCCGCGGCGTGGCTGACCCACCTCGCCAAGCAGGCGCAGGCGGGCGAGCAGGTGAACACCAAGTCCGCGCCGGAGGACGCCGACGTGACCGCCGCGCTGGCGGCGCCGACCAAGCCCGCGACGACCACCACCTCGGCCGCGCCGAGCACCACGACCGCGAAGTCGAGCACGACGACGGCCAAGACCACGGCCCCGTCGTCGACCTCGCAGACGGGCACGAGCACGACCGCTCCGTCGACCACGGTCGCCCCGTCGACGACCACCCCGTCGACCACGACGCAGGCGCCGGTGGTGCAGGAGCCCGCGACCAACCAGGCCGGAGCGCCCGTCCCGACGACGACCACCCCGGCGCCCACCACCACGGTGGCGCCGACCACCACCGTCGCGCCGACGACCACCACGCCGGCCCCGACGAACTAGGCACCGACGCGAAACCCCGGCGGGCGCACTGCCCGCCGGGGTTTTCGTGTGTTCAGGTACGAACGGGCACCGCGTCGCGCACGGGAGCGGTGGCGCTGCGGGTGCCGATGATCGACCCGATGATGACGAGCGGGAAGCCGATCGCCATGCCGATGGTCAACGGTTCGCCGAGCGCCGCGATGCCGAGGACGATCGCCACGGCGGGATTGATGTAGGTGACCACGGTGGCCCGCGCCGGGCCGACCTCGGCGATGAGCGCGAAGAACACGAGAAACGCGGCGGCCGTGCAGATCACGGCGAGCCCGAGCACCGACCAGGCCGCGTCGGCGGGGATGCGCTCTGGCCAGGACGCCGCGGTGAACGGGGTGTAGACCAGCGCCGCGAGCAGCAGCGACGCCGTGACCACGCCGAGCGCGGGCAGATCGGCGAGGGTGCGGTCGTAGATGATCGGGCCGATGGCGTAGCCGATGGTCACCACGGCCACCGCGCCCAGCGCAGCCGGCGCGGTGAGGTCGATGTCGAGGCCGACCAGGGCCGCGACGCCGGCGAAGCCGACGGCGAGGCCGAGCGTGCGGCGGCCGTCGAAGCGGTCGTGGCCGAGCGTCGTCACCAGGACGACGGCGATCAGCGGCACCGCGGCGAGCAGGATGCCGACGGTGGAGCTGTGCAGGGTCTGTTCGGCGTAGCCGAGCAGCACCCACGGGCCGATGATCTCGACGGCGGTGTAGGCCAGCAGCATCCGCCAGCGCGCGAGGACGCCGCGGAAGGCGTTGGTGTACAGGGCGATCGGTAAGAGGAGCAGGCCGCCGATCGCGGTGCGACCGAACGCGACGACCACCGGGTCGATGCTCTCGACCGCGATGCGGATCATCGCGTACGGCACACCCCAGATCACTCCGAGGGCGAGGAACAGGACCCACCCGCGCCTACTCACCCGGCTCACCCACCATTTCCGAATCCCGTGGGGAGCACGGCACTCACCCATTTCATCCTATGATTTCGGCGAGGAGGCTCACACGCTAGTGGCTGATATGACAACTTTCGTCAATATCCCGCCACTACCCCTGGACCGCAATGGGTTCCGCGACCGTCGGCGATTCCGCCCGCGACCTGGTGGCCACGAGCAACACCGCCAGCCCGGTCACCGCGAAGCCCACACCGACCCACAGCGGCGAGACCCAGCCGAACCCCGCGCTGATCGCCAGGCCCGAGAGCCACACGCCGAGGAAGTTGCCGACATTGAAGGCGGCGATATTGGCCGAGGACGCGAGTGTCGGCGCGGCGCCCGCGTGATCGAGCACCCGCATCTGCAAGCCGGGCGTTGCGCCGAAGCCGAAGAAGCCCATGGCCGGCAGCAACAGCAGCGCCGCGATCTTGCTGTCGGCCAGCAGCGCGAAGGCGGCCAGGGCGACCGCGAGCGCGAGGGCGAGTCCGATCAGTGTGCGCGTCAGCGCGCGGTCGGCCCAGCGGCCACCGAACAGGTTGCCGAGGAACAGGCCGAGCCCGAACAGCACGAGCAACCACGGCACCAGTTCATCGGAGAAGCCGGTGACGCGCGTGAGCAGGGGTTCGATGTACATGAACGCGCCGAACATGCCACCGAACACCAGCACGGTCATGACCAGCGAATACCAGACCTGGGTGTTGCGGAAGACCGACAGCTCGGCACGCAGGTCCGGGCGCGTGGCGCTCGCGGGCGCGTCGGGGACCAGCGCGGTGATACCGGCCAGGGCGAGCAGGCCGACGACGGTGATCACGGCGAAGGTCGCGCGCCAGCCCCACTGCTGGCCGATGAACGTGCCGAGCGGAACCCCGAGCACATTGGCGATCGTGAGCCCGCCGAACATGATCGAGATGGCGCCCGCCTTCTTCTCCGGTGCCACCAGTGTCGCGGCGAGCACGGCGCCGATACCGAAGAAGGCACCGTGCGCGAGCGCCGCGAGCACACGGCCGCCGAGCAGGGCGGCATAGCCGGGCGCGAGCGCCGAGGCCGCGTTGCCGACCGTGAACAGCACCATGAGCAGCTGCAAGGCCCGCTTGGGCTGCCAGCGGTTGACCACCGGGGTGAGCGCGAGCGCGCCGACGACGACGGCGAGCGCGTAGCCGGAGATGAGATAGCCCGCGGTCGGCACCGAGACGCCGAGGTCGGCGGCGACCGGCGACAGCAGCCCGGCGATCACGAACTCGGTGAGTCCGATGCCGAAGCCCCCGAGCGCGAGAGCGATGAGGCCGAGTGGCATGTGAACGCTTCCTTTCATCAAAAGCCGATAACCCGCGTGTGCAACTAACTGCAGGCGACGATAGTTGCACACGCGCTCTATTGCAACCGCCAGCTATACTCGGCACATGGGTATTGCTGATGACGCCGTCGAGGTGCGGGCGACCGGCTGGCGCACCCTGGCCGCACTGCACGGACACATCGAGACCGCGCTCGAGCGCGAGCTGGTGCGCGAGCACGAACTCTCGGTCGTCGAATACACCGTGCTCGACGCGCTGGCCCGCCAGGACGGCTGGCACATGCGGATCTCCCAGCTCGCCCGCGCCGCCGCGCTGTCGGCGAGCGCGACAACACGATTGGTGAACCGGCTCGAGGACCGCGGCTTCCTCGTCCGGGTGCTGTGCGCCGACGATCGCCGCGGCATCTACACCGAGCTCACCGAAACCGGAAGGGCCGCTTACGAAAAGGCGCGCCCGACGCACGACCGAACCCTCGAGCAGGCGCTCGCCGACGCCGAGGAGATCCCCGAACTGGCCCCGCTCGTGGACTTTCTGCACCGCGTTCCCGCGCCGCGCTGAGCACGACACTCCGTGTGACATCCCCGGGCAACGCGCCGATCATGGTGACTGCGCGGTGCCTCGATGCAATGATCGGCGGGTGACTCAGTGGCTCCCCCTCCTCGGCTCGCTCCCCGTCGCCGCCGCAGTTCTCGCCGGCGTCATCGTCAACAACCGCACGCACCGCGAGGGCATCGCGGCCGCCGACGAGCGCGGCAGGCAGGCGCTGGACGCCGCGCAGCGCCACGTCGAGCTGTCGAACATGGTTGGCGACCAACGTGATCACGAGGCGTGGCGCCGCGAAGCGGTGCTGGCCGCGGTCGCCTCGATCCTGGAGACCTCGGCGTCGGTGCGCGCCGATCTGACCAGCTGCGGCGAGTGGGACCTGGTCACCGTGGAGGAGATCGACGGGGTCGGCGCGCAGATCCACAAGGTCATCTGGGACCGCCCGACCGCCATGCTCACCAGGCTGCGGGTCGTCGCGCACCGCCGCATCCCGAACAAATGCGAAGACCTGCTGCGCACCCTCACCGCCGCCCAGCACATCACGATGCAGCGGCTCAAGCTGCACATCGACCCCGAGGCCACGGTCGAGGAGCTCGAGGAGATGGCCTCGCTGTGGCAGAAGGCGATGCGGCACGCGGCCGAGCAGGAGCGGGCACTGGTGGAGACGACCCGCGGCGAGCTCGGTATCGATATCCCCACGAAAGGCACTGCGGTGCAGCCGGTCCCGGCCCCCGCGCCGCCGGTCGCCGAACCGCCGGCCGAGGCCGCGGCGGCGGAGCCCGCCGTCGACGAGCCCGAACAGCCCGAGCAGGTCGAACAGCCCGAGGTACCCGCGGCCGAGCAGACCGCGCAGCTGCGCCTCGCCGACGCGGCCGAGGACCCCGCCGACCCGCGTCAGGCCGAACCCGCCAAGGTGTGAGCGCCGCGCGGTTGCCCCTGTTCACCTGACGCGAAGCGGGTGATCCGGGTAACTTGGAACTCGGCATGTGATGCGTCACCATGCCGACCCGACAGCGTGGTCGATCGTCTGAAGACATGCACGAACCACTCTCGTCAGGGGGCGATCTGTCATGGAGTTCATCGCACCGTTGGATGCGCTGTTCCTGCTCGCGGAATCCCGTGAGCACCCGATGCACGTCGGCTCGTTGCAGCTGTTCGAGCCGCCCGAGGACGCGGGGCCGAACTATCTGCGCGAGTTCCGCGACACCTTGCTCGCCGACCAGACCTGCAGGCCTACCTTCCGCAAGCGTCCGGCCACCTGGCTCGGCGCACCGCAGCTGGCCTGGACCCAGGACGCCGAGGTCGACCTCGACTACCACGTCAAGCGCAGCGCCCTACCGGCGCCGGGCCGGATGGGGCAGCTGCTCGATCACGCCTCCACGCTGCACAGCGCCCTGCTCGACCGGCACCGCCCGCTGTGGGAGCTGCACTTCGTCGAGGGCCTGGCCGACGGCCGGTTCGCGCTGTATTCGAAGATGCACCACGCGTTGATCGACGGCGTCTCCGCGCAGCGGTTGCTGCGTCGCACCCTCACGACCGAACCGTCGAACGCGCCGATGCCACCGTGGAACCTGCCCCGCAAGGAACGCGCGCGGGCGCCGCGCAAGGACCGCGGCGGTCTGCTCGGCGGGCTGGCCGCGGCGAGCTCGTCGACGGCGGCGCTGATGAAGGCCACCCGCACCGGCCTGCTGCAGCAGCAGTTGACGCTGCCGTTCGAGGCGCCGCGCACGCTGTTCAACGTGCCGATCGGCGGCGCGCGGACCTGCGCGGTGCGCAGCTGGTCGATGGACCGGATCAAGCAGGTGAAGAAGGCGACGGGCACCACGGTCAACGATGTGGTCCTCGCGATGTCGGCGGGCGCGCTGCGCGGCTACCTGCTCGAGCGCGACGCCCTGCCGGACAAGCCGATGATCGCGCTGGTCCCGATGTCGCTGCGGGACGCCGACGACACCGACACCCAGGGCGTGAAGATCGCCGCGCTGCTGTGCAATCTGGGCACCGACATCGCCGATCCGCTGGCGCGGTTGCAGACGGTCAGCGAGTCGACGCGGCGCAACAAGGAGGTCTACCGCTCGCTGACGCCCGCGCAGACCCTGGCCGTGGCCGGGCTGATGCTGAGCCCGATGGCGGCGATGTTGCTGCCCGGGTTCGCGTCGATGGGCACGCCGCCGTTCAACATCGTCATCTCGAATGTGCCCGGCGCGCGGGAATCGCTGTACTGGAACGGCTCGCGCCTGGACGCGAGCTACCCGCTGTCGATCCCCCTGGACGGCCAGGCCGTGAACATCACCCTCACCTCCAACGGCGACAACCTCGATTTCGGCCTGGTCGGCTGCCGCCGCACCCTGCCGGACCTGCATCGACTGCTCGACCACCTGGAGGATTCGCTCGCGGCGATGGAGGACGCTGCCGCCTGAAATTGCCCCTTTCGCGGAAACTAGAACGTGTTACAGTTCGGTATGCGTACCGATTTCTGCGAACAACTCGGCATCGAGTTCCCCATCTTCGCCTTCACCCACTGCCGCGATGTCGTCGCAGCGGTGAGCAACGCGGGCGGACTCGGCGTGCTCGGCGCCGTCGGCTTCACCGCCGAACAGCTCGAAGTGGAGCTGGCCTGGCTCGACGAGCACGTGAACGGCATCTACGGCGTCGACCTGGTGATCCCGTCGAAGTACGAGGGCAAGGGCGTCGAGGGCCTGAGCCCCGAACAGCTGGAAAAGCAGCTGGCGCAGATGGTTCCCCAGGGCCATCGCGACTTCGCCCAGCAGATCCTCACCGATCACAACGTGCCCGCGCTGCCCGACGGCGAGCACCACAACGAGCTGCTCGGCTGGACCGCGACCACCGCCGGCCCGCAGGTCGACGTGATCCTGAACCACCCGAAGGCCAAGCTGGTCGCCAACGCGCTCGGCACCCCGCCCGAGGACGTCGTCAAGAAGATCCAGGACTCCGGCCGGGTCATCGGCGCGCTCTGCGGTTCGGTCAAGCACGCGATGAACCACAAGGCGGCCGGGCTGGACTTCGTGGTGTGTCAGGGCACCGAGGGTGGCGGGCACTGCGGTGAGGTGTCCTCGCTGGTGCTGTGGCCGCAGGTCATCGAGGCGATCGGCGACACCCCGGTGCTCGCGGCGGGCGGCATCGGCAACGGCGCGCAGGTGGCCTCCGCGCTGGCCATGGGCGCCCAGGGCGCGTGGACCGGTTCGCTGTGGCTGACCGTCGAGGAGGCCAATGTGCCGCCCGCGCAGATGGACACCTACCTCGACGCCACCAGCCACGACACCGTCCGCTCGCGGTCCTGGACCGGCAAGCCGTGCCGCATGCTGAAGAACGACTGGACCGACGCCTGGGAGTCGGCCGACACCCCCGACCCGCTGCCGATGCCGCTGCAGATGATGGTCGCCCTCGACGGCGTCAAGCGCGGCCACCGCTACCCCGAGGCCGCCAAGGACGTGAACTTCAATCCGGTCGGCCAGGTGGTCGGCATGATGAACAAGATCGAGCGCAGCGCCGACGTCGTCAACCGGCTGGTCGAGGAATACGTCACCGCCTGTGATCGGCTGAGCAAGCTCAACAGCTGAGCGGATCGGGTGCCGGCCGGTAACCCCGGCCGCACCCGTCATCGAGCGCAATCTCGCCGTACCTGCCCTACACTCGCGGTATCTCACCCGGGTGCCGGGTGGAGCATCATTGCCCCACGGTTGCGGACGGCGGTGACATGGCTTCGGAGCGCAGGAACAGCGCCTGGGCGGCGACGAGTCGCCGGGTGGCCGCGGCCATCGCCAAGGCCCGCGCCGAGTACGCGGCCGCACCGCCGCCGCGCCCGGTGGACCCGCCGGTGCCCGCCGATCTGCTGAACCTGCTGTGCCGCATCGGCGTCGCGCTGGTTGGCGCCAGCGAGACCTCGGCGCGGGTGCAGGAGATCCTGGATCGGCTGTCCCGGCGCTACGGCACCGACAACATCCACTTCATGGTGCTGCCCACCGCGGTGTTCGTCCGCACCCGCACCGAGGATGGCCCGACCGTCGACATGCTCGACACCACCGTCGACACGCTGCCGCTGGACCAGATCGCCGGGCTCTACCGCCTCATCGACAAGATCGACAGGGACGCCCCGCCGCCCGCGCAGGCGTCGAAGGAGCTCGACGCGATCCTGTCGGCGAAGCCGGGCAGCCCGCCGTGGCTGATCCTGCTCGGACAGGTGGTGCTGACCGTCGGCCTCGGGATGATGCTGAATCCAGGAGCGCGGGCCCTGGTCGGGTACGTGGTGCTCGGCCTCGTCGTCGGCACGCTCACCCAGCTCGCTGCCAAGATCCGGCTGGTCTCGCTGGCCCTGCCGGTGGTGGCCGCGGCGGTGGTCGCGGTGCTGGCCTTCGGTTTTCCCGGCACGCTCGCGGGCGGACAGCCCAACCAGTTGCTGATTCCGGCCATCGCCACCCTGCTGCCGGGGGCGATGCTCACCAACGGCACCATCGAGCTGGCGAACGGCTCGCTGGTCGCCGGGGCCAGCCGGGTGGTCTACGGGATCAACATGCTGTTCCTGCTCGCGTTCGGCCTCTACGTGGGGATCAGCCTGCTCGGCCCGCTCAGCGACGCGCCGGTGAGCACCGCGCAGCTGGGCTGGTGGGCGCCGCTGGCCGGCGTGCTGCTGATCGGGTACGGCCATTCCTGGCGCTCGAGCGCGCCGCAGAATTCGGTGGGCTGGCTGCTGCTGGTCCTCTACGTCACCTACGCGGCGCAATTCCTCGGCAAGACGATCTCCGGCCCGCTGACCGGCACGTTCCTCGGTGGACTCGTCGCGGTGCCCGCCGCCTATCTGATCCAGAGCCGGACCAACGCCCCGCCCCGGCAGGTCGCGTTCCTGCCCGCGTTCTGGATGCTCGTGCCCGGCGGCATCAGCCTCACCGGGGTCTCCGAAATGGTCCTGCACACCACCGGGACCACGGCCGCGAGTGGGCTGGAAGTGGTGGTGTCGGCGCTGCTTTCGGTGATGTCGATCGCGCTGGGCGTGATGGTCGGCTCCGGGCTCACCTCCACCCGGCCGCTACCGGTGAGCACGCTCATCGGCTCGATGCTGCCGCACGGACATCACCACCGGCCCGACCCAGACAGCTGAGCGCAGGTCAGGCGGTCGCGGCCGTGGTTTCGGCGGGCTCGACGCCGACGAGTTCGTCGAACCGGGCGATGACCTTCTCGTGGTACAGCGCGAACAGATCCTCGAACAGGGCGAGCTGCGCCTCCGTCGGCGCCGAGCCCGCGTCCCACACCGCGAGCAGCGCGCGCCAGACGAGCACGTGCAGATCGGGGGCGACGGCGAAGTAGGCGGCGACCGCCTCCGGCACCTCGACGACCATGTCGGCAACCGAATTCAGCACGGCGCGTTGCATGCTCATCCCGAGCACGCCGAGCAGTCTGCGCACGAGGGCGATCTCGGCCTCGATGATGCGCACGTGATCGGGCACGCTCTGGCGCGCCAGCGCCTCCAGCTCGTCGACGGCGGCGGCCAGCCCGGCCGGGTCGAGTACCTTCTCCGCCTCGGTGTAGCCGAGCAGTGCCTCGAGCACGATGCCACGCTCCACCTCGACGATGTCGGTGAACATCTCGGCGGCGACGGCGGGCGCGGTGACGGAGAACCGGAACAGATGCCGGTAGGCGTCCATGCCGCCCTCTTCCCTGACGTCCCGGATGGTGAAGCCCTTGCCGCGGCGCGCCTCGACGAATCCGTAGGACTCGAGCCTGCCGAGGGTGAGTTGCGCGGTGGCCCGGTTCATCCCGAATTCATCGGCGACCTGGCGGACCGATGGCATGAGTTCGCCGGGCCGGTATTCGCCGGTGGCGACCCGGCGCGCCAACTCGTCGGCGACGTCGGCGACCACCGTCCGGGATCCCATCGAAACAACACCTCTCGGTCATCATCCGGTCACGTCCCAGACAGTTTATGCGCTGGAACGGCACCCCGCACGCGCCTGACCGCGCTGTGGGATGGTTCACGTCGAGCCGCCGATCACCCCGTGGAACCGACCGACCGGCCCGCTAGGCAACCGAGAGGCAACATTCACTGCGCGCCGTGAGCGGCGGGAAACTTCCCGGACTTCGCCGCCGCGTGGATCAGACAGCCTTGTGCGCCACCGTGATTGAATGCGAACGGCAACTGGACAGCATTTACAACTCCTGGAGGTTCTGTGCAGACCATTCGGCTCGCTGCCGGCTCCGTAGCCGCGCTCGCGGTACTCGCCGGCGTGTCCGGTTGCGGCAACGACACCAAGGACGACCACTCCGCGCACGCGTCCAGCACCACGAAGGCCGCCACGACGACAAGGGCGAACCTCACCGGCACCGCTCCCCTGCCCTCGCCGAGCCCGACCCATCCGCCCGCCCCCGAACCGTCCCCGGTCACCACCACCAGCGAAGCGCCGCCGGTCACGCCCACCAGCGACGTGCCACCCGTGCCGCCGCCGTATCCGGAGGACGTCAACTGTGGGCCGGTCACCGACGCGGGCGGCGGTTCGCGCACCGTCATCGCGGTGGGCAATGCGGCAGGACGGCCGGGCTGTACCGAGGCGATCACGGTGGCGACCACCTATGTCACCACGATCAGCCCCTCGGACGCGATGACCGTCGACGGGTGGCAGTGCCACGCGCAGCAGTCGGCCGAGACGCCGTCGGTGTGCGAGAAGGACGGGCTGTTGATCGCCTTGCGCGCCAGCTGATTCCTGCCTCAGATCATGTTCTTCTCGCCCATCCAGCGCATCACCGGCCAGCCGAGCAGGACCGGGATCCAGCAGGTCAGCACGCGATAGAGCAGGACGGCGGGCACCGCGATCTCGGCCGGGACACCGAAGGCGGCCAGACCACCGATCAGCGCCGCCTCGACCGCGCCGACGCCACCGGGTGTCGGCGCGGCCGAGGCCAGCGTGCCGCCGATCATGGTGACGATGGTGACGGCGACGAAATCGGTTCCGCCGCCGAAGGCTTCGACGCTCACCCACAGCGTCAGCGCCTGGCCTAGGGTGATGGCGCCGCAGCCGCCGATGATCATCGAGAACCGGACCGGATCGCGCACCAGGCCCGCCAGTTCGCCGAGCACCTCGCGCAACTGCGGCCGCACCGAATGATTGACCCACTTGCGCAGTTTCGGCACGAACATGAACGCGCCGATCAGCCCGACACCGACGCCGGCCGCCAGATAGAGCACGGTCGCGTCGGGCACGATGTGCGCGAGATTGGTGGACGTGCCCGCCACCACGCTGAAGATCACCAGCAGCACCAGGTGGGTGATCACCTGCGAGGACTGCTGCAGCGCCACCGCCGCGGTCGCGCTGATCGCCGTCATGCCCCCGGCCTGGGTCAGGAAACGCACGCTCAGCGCCAAACCACCCACGCCGGCGGGTGTGGTGGTGGCGACGAAGGTGTTGGCCAGCTGTTCCAGGAACAGATCGCGGAACCGCACCACCCAGCCCGCGCACGCGCCGAGCGCGGCGGCCGCGCCGACATAGGTGATCGCCGAGATCACCAGCCCGAGCAGGGCCCACCACCAGTTCAGTGTGCGCAGCTGGCTGAAGAAGGTCGGCACCTGGCTGAAGAACGGGTACGCCACGTAGACCAGCGCGAACAGCAGCACCAGCTGGATGATCTGGTTGCGCGTGAACCGGGTGAGCTGGGCGGCCTGGATGCGGTCGTGCCCGGTCTGCTCGCGGATCTCCTCGCGCGCGGTGGCCACCACCTTGGTCCACTGCGGCACGGTCTTGCGGATGCCGTTCGGCATGGCCGATTTGGTGAGGCGCCGGGCCGCGGTGACGACCGCGGTCTCGCCGAGCGCCTCGATCGCGGCCGAGACGGCCTCGTGCTTGCCGTAGAGCGAGGTCGTGGTGACCAGCAGCTGGGCGATGTCGGTCTGACGCTGCGCGTCGGTGGCGCCGAACTCGGCGGCCGCGAAACCGCCGAACAGGGTGTCGCCCTGGCAGACTCGCAGATAGCCGGGCTGCAGGTCGCCCATGCTGATCTGGTTCTCGTGCAGCCGCAGCAGCGACCGCCACACTCCCGGCAGCACCTGCGCCGAGAGCGTCTTGATCGGGGTGCCACGGGGCAGGGTGTGCGCGTAGAGCGTCCAGCCGCGGTCCAGGCTCGCGACCGCGATCTGGTGCGAATCGGCCATGCCGAGGTCGCCGATCGCGATGCCGAGCAGCGCGCGGTGTTCCACGGCCCGGTGCATCGAGCCGTGCAACGGCGCGGTTTCGCTGGAGCGGAAGGTGATCCAGCGCCACACCTGCTTGATCGCGCCGAAGCTGCGCTGGTTCTTGCCGTACATCTCGACGATCAGTTCGGATTCGGGCCCGTCGACCTCGGTCGCCAGCACCAGCGGGCCGCGGCCCGCAGGCCGGTCGACCCGGAAGTTCTTCACGGTGTAGCCGCGCCGGGCCAGCACCCGCACCGCCGCGTCCAGCGGCACCTCGAGCGCCGGCGTGCCGACGAGCCAGACGATCACCGCGCCGACCAGCCAGCCGACCACCAACCCGAGCATGGCCCGCGCCGGGACCACCGAACTCACCACCAGGTGGATCGGCGCGAACATCAACAGCAGGAACCACATCCAGCGCCGCGGCCGCACCGGCAGCCACGGGCTCGACACCGTGAGCATGGCCGCCAGCATCGCGATCCAGCGCGGGTCGTCGAGGAACTGCGACAGGAAGGAGTCGAAGCGGTCCGGCACCGGCATGTGCCATTTCGGTGTCGAGATGCCGGAGCCGGTGATCGAGAGCGCCAGCACCGCGAGCAGCCCGGCGGCCGCGTACCCGGCGAGCAGCTTCCACTGCCTGCGCAGCACCAGCTCGATCAGGATCGCGAACGGCAGTGCCAGGATCAGCATTCCGTAGACCAGGTACACCAGATTCGACTGGTCCGGGCTGAGGAAGCCGATGATCCCGGACACCGACTCCTCCAGCGCCAGCCACTCCGGCCGGGTGATCAGCGAACCCGCGATCACCACCCCGACACCGATCGCCGCCAGCACCACCCGGACGATGTCGCTGGTACGCCGGATCCGCGGCTGCAGGAGGCTTCCCGTGACCGGAATCTCCCGACCGTCGACTCGCATGAGCCGCACGATACACACCGACACGCCGCCGAACCGCCGTGACATCGGACAATGACACGGTCGTGTCGAGCCTGGTGAAGCCCGTCACAGCCCGTCACATCGGCGCGGCCGCGCACGTCCAGGGAGCAGGGAAACACTCATCTCGCCGAAGGGAACTCTCATGCAGGTTCTGCTCGCAGGCGCCACCGGCGCCATCGGTCGCCCCCTGATCCGCGCGCTGACCGCCAACGGTCACGACGTGTCGGCCCTCGTCCGCAAGCCGGACTCGCATCCCCTGGTCCGCGAACTCGGCGCCGAGCCGATCACCGCCGACGTGCTCGACCGCGACAGCCTGCTGCGCGCGCTCGACGGTGTGGCGGCCGACGCGGTCATCCACGAGGCGACCGCCCTGCGCGACGCGAAGGTGCAGCGCCGGATCCCCGCCGACGATCCGACGGGGCTGCTGCGCACCGTCGGCACGGCCAACCTGCTCGCCGCGACCGACCTGGTCGGCGCCCGACGCTTCATCGCCCAATCGCTCGTCCTCGGTTACGGCTACCACGACCACGGCGCGCGGCCGGTGACCGAACGCGACGAGTTCGGCGTCTACGACGGTGGCGTGGCCGACGAGGTGGTGCGCGCCTGCGTCGCCGGGGAGCAGCAGGTGTTCGACGCGCCGGGCGTCGACGGAATCGCGTTGCGGTACGGGCTGTTCTACGGTCCCAGCGCGTTCAGCGACCTGTTCGCCGACATGATGCGCAAGCACGCCCCGGTCGGCCCGCTCGGCTCCGGCGGGGTGAACACCTGGATCCATGTCGAGGACGCGGCCGCCGCGACGGTCGCCGCGCTCGAACGCGGAGTCGCCGGGCGCGCCTACAACATCGCCGACGACAACCCGATCACCTGGCGCGAATTCTTCGCCGAGGTGCACCGCCACCTCGACACGCCCCGTCCGATCAAGCTGCCCGCGTGGATGATCCGGCTCGCCGTGCCCTATATCGGGGCGCTCATGTCCGATACCTCGATGCGGATCTCGAGCGAGCTGGCGCACGAGGAGCTGGGCTGGCGGCCGCGCTACGCGAGCGTGGCGTCGGGGCTGGCGGCGCACTGAGCGAGCCCGCCGAAGGTGACCACCACCCCGGTCGCGGGTTTGTCGCGACCCCGAGGGGACCGGGGCAGCCGCCGACGAGGCAGATCCGGCGCGGCGGGCCGAACCGCGCGCACGACACGACAGCACCGCCATCGGTGGGCGCTCAGTGTGGAGCGCGAGCAGCTACAGCGGCGCGGTCATGCCCGGGGATGAGCTCGATGTCAGCGGGCAGGGCATGCAGGCGGTGCACCGTCTCAAAGGCGGTTTCGCGGTCGGTGTCGACGAGCTGGCCGGGCATCGGCGCCTTCTCCCGCAGCAGCTCCACCTGGAGCTTGCTCCACACCGCGTCGCCCGCCAGCAGCACACGGGTCCCGTCGTCGACGGCGAGCAGGATGCCGACGCTGCCCGGCGTGTGCCCGGCCAGGTCGACCAGCACGACCGAGCCGTCGCCGAACAGGTCGTGGCTGCGGGCGAAGGTGAGCACCGGCGGACCGTCGAGCTCGTACAGGTCGAAGACCCGGCCGCGCAGCGGGCCGCGGGCGACGCCGATCGGCGCGTGCGATCCGCCCATCGCCCAGCGGTATTCGACCTCGGGCACGCGGATCGGCACCCAGCCCGGCAGTTCGTACAGGCCGGACACGTGGTCCCAGTGCAGGTGGGTAGGCAGAACGAAGTCGATGTCGGCGCCGGTCAGCTCGTGCGCGGCGAGCAGCTCGCTCAGCCCGTGCACCGGCCCGTCCGGCGCGACGAACACCGGCACCGGGAACGGCAGCTCGGGCAGCACCCGATCGTGCACGCCCGCGCAGACCGCGGCGTCGACGAGGAAGGTGGCCGATGGGTGACGCACCAGGAAGCTCGACATGGTCAACGGCGTGCTGCGCAGCGTCCGCACGCCCTCGGCGACCAACGCCGTCGGCGCGGACAGCTCGGCCTGCATGAGCGCGACCAGTTCGACGGTCGCGCCGGCCGCCGGCGCGGGCGCGGACTCGAGCCCGGCCAGGAACGCGGTATCGACCGGGCGCGGGCGCAGCATGCGCGGGACCGTCGCGGCGGTGGCGACACAGCAGGCGAGAAGCGTCGATAACATCGGCCCGCACTCACCCATATCTGCCACCGTAGGCGATCCGCGCCCGGGGCGACCACCGCAGTTCTCCCGGCCTGCCCGCGCATACCGATCGCGCAAACAATCGACAACATCCAGCGACCGACCCGCTAACGCCGCGTGGGCGGCGGATGATGATCCGATGGCAGAGCAAATCATCCAGGTGCAGTGGAAGGACGCGCCGGAGGAACACGACTATCCGGCCGCCGCCGACTACCTCGATCTGCTCGGCGACGCGCAGGTCGTCGACGCGATCGTGGCCCAACTCCGCCGTGCGCCGGTGGTCGTGAAGAAGGCGAAGGACATCCTGCGCGCCTCCCGGCTCGACGCACTCACCCCCGACAACCCGCACGTGCGCAAGGACCTGCTCAAGATCAACGAGGGCAAGAAGCTGTCGCCGATCCTGCTCGTGCGCGGCGACTGCCGCCGGAACGTGCCGATGCTGATCGCCGACGGCTACCACCGCGTGTGCGCGCTGTACTTCGCCGACGAGAACGCCGAGATCCCGGCCAAGATCGCCTCGATGCCGTGACCTTCACGACCCTGGCGCTGGTGGTGGCGCTCGGGCTGCTCGGTCCGCTGCTCGCCCTGCCGAAACGGTGGCATCTGCCCGTCATCCTCGGCGAACTGCTGGCCGGAATCGTCTTCGGCACCACGGGTTTCGGGATACTCGACGCCGAGGACCCCGTCTTCGTCTTCCTGGCCGACATGGGTTTCGCGCTGGTGATGTTCGCGGCGGGCACCCATGTGCCGGTTCGCGATCCGGCGGTGCGCGGCGCGCTCGGCGCCGGGATCGTACGGGCCGCCCTCGTCGGCGTTGTCGCCGCGGGCGCGGGCTGGGCGGTGGCGCAGGCGTTCGGCACCGGACACGCGGCGATCTACGCGGTGCTGCTGGCGTCGTCCTCGGCGGCGATGGCCTTGCCGATCATCGACTCGCTGGGCCTGAGTGGCCCGCCCGTGCTCGCGCTGACCGCCCAGGTCGCCATCGCCGACACCGCTTGCATCGTGGCGCTGCCACTGGTGATCGACCCGGGCAACGCCGCGCGGGCCGCGGTCGGCGCGCTGGTGATCGCGGCCTGTGCCGGGGTGATGTTCCTGATCCTGCGGTATCTGCGGCAGACCGGTGCGCAGCGTCAGGTGCACGAGGTTTCGGAGGAACGGAAGTTCACGCTCGAGCTGCGGGTGAGCCTGGTGCTGGTGTTCGCGCTGTGCGGGGTGGCGAGCGCGCTGCACGTGTCGATCATGCTCGGCGGATTCGCGGCCGGACTCGCGGTGGCCGGGGTGGGCGAGCCGCGGCGGGTGGCCAAGCAGGTGTTCGCGATCAGTGACGGGTTACTGGCGCCGCTGTTCTTCGTCTGGCTCGGCGCCCGGCTGGATCTGCGCGAACTCGGCGAGCATCCGCGGCTGATCCTGCTCGGGCTCGTACTCGGATTCGGCGCCGTCGCGGTGCACTGCGCGGCGCGGGTGCTCGGGCAGCCGGTGGCGTACGGCGCACTGGCGGCGGCACAGATCGGGGTGCCGGTCGCGGCGGTGACGGTGGGCAGTCAGCTGGGCGTCCTGGTGCCCGGCGAGGGCTCGGCGATCATGCTGGCCACGCTGTGCACGATCGCTGTCGCGACGGCGGCGGCGAGCAGGCTCGCGGCGCGGCCGACGACCTAGTCCGCGCGACCCATCAGCCGATCCGTTTCGCGCCGTTCACGTTTGGTCGGCCTGCCCGCACCGCGATCACGCTGCGGAATGGAGGCCAGGACTTCCTTCGGCGGCGGGGGCGGGCTGCGGTCGATCAGGCACTGCGCGGCGATCGGTGGTCCGACGCGCTTGTGGATGATCCGCTCGACGACGACGATGCGTTCGATCCCCGCGTGCCGGATCCTGACCTCGTCGCCGAGTTTCACCTGGTGGGCCGGTTTCACGGTCACACCGTTGACACGCACATGCCCGCCGCGACAGGCTTCCGCCGCGGCCGAGCGCGTTTTGAACAACCGCACCGCCCAGGTCCAGGAATCGACACGGGCCTGGGTGACCGAGCGTTGTTCGGCGGGGCTCACCCCTTAGACGATACGGCGAGCCGTCACGACGTCGTCGGCGCTGAGCTGGGTGTAGGACACCGGGGTGCCCGACTGCACAGCGTTGAGCAGCTGACCGTTGCCGGCGTAGATGCCGACGTGGCCGCCGCCGTTGGTGATGACGATGTCACCGGCCTGCAGGTTGTCGAACGAGACCGGCGCGCCGACGTGCGACTGCTCGAAGCTGGTGCGCGGCAGTTCGATGCCGGCCTGACGGTAGGCCCACTGCACGAGGCCGGAGCAGTCGAAGCTCGAGGGGCCAGCGGCACCCCAGCTGTAGACGGCGCCGAGCTTGGTCCGCGCGGCGTCCAGGGCGATGTTGCCCGCGGACTGCTGCTGCTGGAACGGGTTGTCGAAGTTCACGCTGGGCAGCTGCGGAGCAGCCTGGCCCTGCGGAGCGACCATGGCCTGGAGCTGCTTCTCCACCTGCTGCGCCGGCTGCTCGAGCTCGGGCGGCAGATCGAAGTTACCGAGGCCGGGAATGTTGATCGTGGCAGCCTGCGAAATCGCGGGCATCGCACCGGTCGTGGCGGCCACCGCACCCATGACGAGTGCACCCTTGACGGAATTCGGCAGTCGAGAATCCCGCTGCAAGCTGTGTTTACCCACCGAGACGAGTCTCCGATCTTGCTACTCCACCACCGGTGTCGGGATCGCTTGGCGACTACGACGATTCGGCGGTGACTCAATGGCGCCGCTCCTCTGACGAAGCGACAGACTCCACTAAGTCACGAGAAGATTACGGCCTGTGATGCATGGTGTCCAGCCAACCGCGCAAGTCTTTTTCCCGCGTCGGCGAAAGCCCTGAACACGGGCGCGCGCCCGGCGTGTCGGCGCGCGTAACGACTACATCTCCCGAGCCGCCCCGTGCGTTATCAATGGCGGTTGTTGCGCGGCTGGGCGGCCTGCTCCAGCTCGGCGATGCGGGTGCGCGCGTCGGCCAGGTCGACCTCGAGCCTGCCGAGCGCCATGACCAGCGGCCCGAGCGCGACGGCGGCGATCGCCTCCGGATCGTCGTAGCCGGAGGCGATGAGAGCCAGCACGTCCCGGCGGATCGTGTCGGCCAGATACGCGTTCTCCGGCAGCGCCCAGCCCGCCACGATCTGCGCGAAGGAGGGAGGCGTCGCGTCGTGACCGCCGTTGCGGGATTCGTCGAACATGCCGCTCCGTTCTCGTTCCATTCGCTCGTCTGGGATTCGCTAGCAGTATCTAGGACACAGCGCAGACTTACCGAGATTCTGCCGTGCGAACGCGCTACGGTTGTCCGGCATGGACCCCGTGCGCAATCCATACGCTCCCGGCGCCGGCCAACGTCCGCCCGAACTGGCCGGGCGCGACAAGCAACTCGCCGCCTTCGACATCGTGCTGGAACGGATCGCGCGCGGCCGCCCGGAACGCAGCGTGATGCTCACCGGTCTGCGCGGCGTCGGAAAGACCGTGCTGCTCAACCAGCTTCGCTCGGCCGCCATCTCGCGCGGCTGGGGCACCGGCAAGATCGAGGCGCGGCCCGACCAGGATCTGCGCCGCCCGATGTCCTCGGCGCTGCACATGGCGGTGCGCGCGATCGCGATGGCGCACCGCAACCCCGAGCGCGTCGACGACTTCCTCGGCATCCTCAAGGCCTTCGCCCTGCGCGCCACCGCGGACAAGGGCATGCGCGAACGCTGGCAGCCCGGCATCGATGTGCCCGCGGTGACCGGCCGCGCGGATTCCGGTGACATCGAGATCGACCTGATCGAGCTGTTCAAGGAGGCCGCGGCGCTGGCCGCCGACATCGGCGTCGGCATCGGCGTCTTCATCGACGAGATGCAGGATCTCGGCCCCGCCGACGTGTCCGCGATCTGCGGCGCCTGCCACGAGCTGAGCCAGGACGGCGCGCCGCTGATCGTCGTCGGCGCCGGGTTGCCGCATCTGCCCGCTGTGCTCTCGGCCTCCAAGAGCTACTCGGAGCGACTGTTCAGTTATCACCGCATCGATCGGCTGGACCGGGAGTCGGCCGATCTCGCGCTGATCGTCCCTGCCGAACGCGAGGAGGTGAAGTTCACCGAGGACGCGCTCGACTCGCTGTACCAGAAGGCCGACGGCTACCCGTATTTCGTGCAGGCGTACGGCAAGGCGGCCTGGGACCAGGCGCCCGACAGCCCGATCAGCGCCGAGGACGTCGAGGTGGCCTCGCCCACCGCCGAGGAGGAACTCGCGGTGGGCTTCTTCGGGTCCAGGTACGAGCGCGCCACCCCCGCCGAGCGCGAGTACATGCGGGCGATGGCCGACCTGTCCGGCGACGACGGTCCGGTGGCCACCGCGGCGGTCGCCGCCGAGCTGGGCCGCAAGCCCGCCTCGGTCTCACCGGCCAGGGACGGGCTGATCAAGAAGGGGCTGATCTACTCGGCCGAGCGCGGCACGATCGGGTTCACGGTCCCCCATTTCGGTCGCTATCTCCGGAGCGTATAGCTCTCTGCAATGTTCTAGTGTCCGCCCTAGACAGAGGAAGAAAGAGCTGACGACCGCCTTCCTCATGATGATCTACAGCTCTCTATCCTTTCCACTAGAGAACCGAATACTTTCCTGCATAACGGTCGAGCCGCCTCCGGATTCGGTTGCGCATCAGCTGCGTAACGCGAGGATTGACGGGCTAACGCCTCGGAAATCTGTCCCGAAACACGGGTACACGATCAGCAGGGAGGCGGGATGTCGAACCATGAGGGCCGCCGCGCCACCGTGACCGCCGACGACGGCACACCCATCGCCGTCCGCGTGCACGGCGCCGACACCGCCGCGCTGACCGTCGTCTTCGTGCACGGCCACTGCCTGCACACCGAATCCTGGTCGATCCTGCGCGAGCACCTGCTGCCGCACTGGGGCGCCGAGGTGCGGATGGTCTTCTACGACCACCGCGGCCACGGTGAATCCGGCCACGCCGACCACGCGACCTACACCATCGACCAGCTCGCCGGCGACCTCGACGCTGTCCTGCGCGCCGTCGCACCGACCGGACCGGTCGTGCTGGTCGGGCATTCCATGGGCGCGATGGTGCTGCTCGCCTACGCCCGGCTGTTCCCGGCCGCGATCGGCGAGCGCGTCGCGGGGATCGGGCTGATCGCGGGCGCGGCGGGCGGCATCACCGAGGTGGGACTCGGCCGACTGCTGAACCGGCACACCGTCGCGTCGCTGCAGCGGGCTGTGGTGCGCGCACCTCGAGTGATGCAGGCGTCGAAGAGCTTCTCGCGCTGGGTCTTCGGGCCGCTGCTGCGCGAGGCGAGCGCGGGCACCGGCCGGGTGAACCGGCGCGTCGCCGCGGTCGCGACCGCCATCCTCAGCGAGACCCCGCTGCTCACGATGGCGGGCTTCCTCAGCTCGCTGCTCACCTTCGACGAAGCGCGCACGCTGCCGCGCCTCGGCACGCTGCCGGCCCTGGTGCTGGCCGGTTCCGCCGATCTGATGGTGCCGTTCACGCATTCCGTCGTCCTGGCCTCGCAACTGGCGAGCGCCGAACTGGTGCGGATCGAAGGGGCCGGGCACAGCGTCATTCTCGAGCGGGCCGAGGAGGTCGCGACCTCGATCGCGGCCCTCGTCGAGCGAGCGAGGGCGGGCGCGCGCACGCAGTACGCGGTCGCGGGCTGAGGCCCGATGGTTACCGGACGGCAACCGCGGAATCCTGGCCAACTTCGGGCACAAACCGAAAAGCTCGGTTATTGTGGTGGAGATCACGTTGTGTGGTGAGTCACACGACTCGGTGCAGTGCGGCCCGGGGTTTCACGGGCGTGCCAGGTGATCCGATGAGTCGGTCCGCCCGCCGTATACACAGGAGGTAACGATGACACGCAGCGACATCGCGGAACTGCGCTACGCGGTCGGTCAACTCCGGCAATCGATCGGCGCACTGCGCACCAACTACGGCGACGCGGCCACCGTGCGCAGGTTGGAGAACGACCTCGAGCGACTGGTCATCGACGCCGAGGAGTTCGAGCAGGCGCCACCGCCGGAGCTCGCCACGCCACGGCGGTCCGAACCGATCTACGTCCCCGACAGCAAGTCCGACGAGGCGGCCTGGATGGGCGCGCAGGACGAGGGCCTCGGCTTCCACTCGCGGCCGCGGACCAAATAGCAGACCTGTTCACCGGCGCGGCGGTCCTGCCACCCAGGGCCGTCGCGCCGACCCCTGTCAGGCGCGATGCCTGCCGGGCCGTTTGGCACGAACCCCGTGGAAGCGCGCGCCGCGCGGGGTTTCGCTCGGCTCCGCGAATTCGGCGGACTCGAACAGTGCCGCGATGCCGTGGTCGTGGCCGAGCGCGATGGCCTCCAAGCCGTAGCGGCCGCCGGTGCGGCCCAGTTCGTGCAGCATCGTCGTCATGATCCGCAGGCCGGTCGCGCCGATCGGATGCCCGAGGGCGATGTCGGAACCGTTCACATTCAGCCGGTCGTGCGGGTCCAGGTCCCACTCCGTAGCCAGCGCCAGCACCTCGACCGCGTAGCCCTCGTTGATCTCGAGCAGGTCGATCTCGTCCAGCGCGCACCCGGTGCGGCCGAGCAGTTTCGCCACCGCAGGCGCGGCGCCGAGGGTGGGGCCGTCGCTGTCGCAGCCCGCCGCGGCCCAGCCCGCGAGGAACGCCATCGGCGTGAGACCCAATTCGATCAACCGGTCCTCGGCGACCACCAGGCAGGCCGACGCGCCGAGCCGGTGCGCGCTCATGTTGCCGACGGTGACCACACCGTCGGCGAGCAGCGGCCGCAGGGCGGCAAGCGTGTGGGTCGACAGGTCTTCGCGCACGCCCTCGTCGCGACGGATCTGATGTTCGAACGAACCGGCGGCGACCGCGACCGGCACCACCTCGGCCCCGAACGCGCCCTGTCGCCACGCCCGCGACGCCTTGCGGTGGCTCGCGGCGGCGAACTCGTCGGCGGCGGTGCGGTCGATGCCGTAGTACCTGGCCAGCCACTCGGCGTTGTGCAGTCCCGCGACGCCGCCCGGCGGTGCCGCGGTGGTCGCCGCGCATTCGACGCCCCCGGCGACGACCACGTCGGCCGCGCCGGTCTGCACCATCATCGCCGCGGTGATCACGGCCTGTAGCCCACTGCCACTGTGCCGATCGGTGAGGAAGCCCGGCACCGACAACGGCAGTCCGGCGCCACGGGCGGCCAACGCACCGAGCGCGGGAACCCCCGCGAGCCCGCCGTCGACGCACGCCATCGCGACATCCTCGACCCGTAGCGGGTCGATGCCGGACCGCTCGAGCACCGCCGACACCACGGTCGTGGCCAGCCACTCCGCGGGCATCCCGGACAGTGCCCCGCCCTCGATCCCGCTCGGCGTGCGAACGGGCGCCACGATCGCCGCTCTTCTCATGGTCACAGGGCACCACACGTTTGTTGCACCGGCGTGACCGCCCGTCACGGCCGTGACGGCTGTGACCGAGATCACCGCCATGCGTCGCGAGCGGTTGCGCGGGACCCGACTCGAGCGGCGCGAACACAGGCGTATGGTGCTCCACATCACAATCCATCGCGGTGGGGAATGATCAACCGCCGCCACCTGACGATCAGCGAGGCATCCACGTGAGTGCCGCACCGACAACCACCCCGTCGACCGGGACGGGCGTCTTCAGCAAGACGCGCGCCCGCATCGCCGCGCGCACGCTGCGCACCGACCGCTGGTGGCTCCCACCCCTGCTCACCGCGCTCGGACTCGGCGCCTTCGTCGCCTACGCGACGGTCAGATCGTTTGTGCGCACGGCCTATTGGGTGCCGCAGTACCACTATCTGACGCCGTTCTACTCCCCCTGCCTCAGCGATTCGTGCGTGCCGGGATCGAGTCATTTCGGCACTCCGTTCGGCGAGCTGCCGATGTGGATCCCGCTCGGGTTCGTGGTATTGCCGTTCCTGCTGGGCTTCCGCCTCACCTGCTACTACTACCGCAAGGCCTACTACCGGTCGGTGTGGTTCTCCCCGCCCGCCTGCGCGGTCGCCGAGCCGCACGCGCGCTACACCGGGGAATCACGGCTGCCGCTGATCATCCAGAACTCGCATCGGTACTTCTTCTATGTGGCGGTGGTGGTCTCGCTGATCAACACCTGGGACGCGATCACCGCGTTCCACGGCGAGAGCGGCGGTTTCGGCTTCGGGCTCGGCAACATCGTGCTGCTGGTCAACGTCATCCTGCTGTGGGCGTACACGTTGTCGTGCCATTCGTGCAGGCACATCGCGGGCGGCAGGCTCAAGCACTTCTCCGCGCATCCGGTGCGGTACTGGTTCTGGACCCAGGTCTCCAAGCTCAACACCCGCCACATGGCGCTGGCCTGGACCACCCTCGGCACCCTCGTGCTCACCGACTTCTACGTGATGTTGGTTGCCAGCCAGACCATTTCGGACCTGCGGTTCATCGACTGAATCGCGTCTACTCGAGGAGCTTGTTCACCCATGTCAGAGCTGGAACAGCACGACTACGACGTCGTGGTGATCGGGGCGGGCGGCGCGGGCCTGCGCGCCGTGATCGAGGCACGCGAGCAAGGGCTTTCGGTCGCGGTGGTGTGTAAGTCCTTGTTCGGCAAGGCGCACACCGTGATGGCCGAGGGCGGCTGCGCGGCGTCGATGGGCAATGCCAACGAGAAGGACAACTGGCAGACCCATTTCAAGGACACCATGCGTGGTGGCAAGTTCCTCAACAACTGGCGGATGGCCGAACTGCACGCCCGCGAGGCCCCCGATCGGGTGTGGGAGCTGGAAACCTATGGCGCGCTGTTCGATCGCACGCCCGACGGGCGGATCAGCCAGCGCAACTTCGGCGGCCACACCTACCCGCGCCTCGCGCACGTCGGCGACCGCACGGGCCTCGAGCTCATCCGCACCATGCAGCAGAAGATCGTGTCGCTGCAGCAGGAGGACTTCGCCGCCACCGGTGACTACGAGACCAGGATCAAGGTCTTCGCCGAGTGCACCATCACCGAGCTGCTCACCGAGAACGGCCGCATCGCGGGCGCTTTCGGGTATTGGCGCGAGTCGGGCGGGCTCGTGTTGTTCAAGACGCCCGCGGTAGTGCTGGCCACCGGCGGCATCGGCAAGTCCTACAAGGTGACGTCGAACTCCTGGGAGTACACCGGCGACGGCCACGCGCTCGCCCTGCGATCGGGCGCGACCCTGATCAACATGGAATTCCTGCAGTTCCATCCCACCGGCATGGTCTGGCCGCCCAGCGTGAAGGGCATTCTGGTCACCGAGGGCGTGCGCGGCGACGGCGGCGTGCTGAAGAACTCCGACGGCAAGCGGTTCATGTTCGACTACATCCCGCCGGTCTTCAAGGGCCAGTACGCCGAGACCGAGGCCGAGGCCGATCAGTGGTTGCGCGACAACGATTCCGCGCGCCGCACGCCCGATCTGCTCCCCCGCGACGAGGTCGCCAGGGCCATCAACGAGGAGGTGAAGGCGGGGCGCGGTACCGAACACGGCGGCGTGTACCTCGACATCGCCTCCAGGATGCCCGCCGAGGAGATCGTGCGCAGGCTGCCGTCGATGCATCACCAGTTCAAGGAGCTGGCCGATGTCGACATCACCGCCGAGCCGATGGAGGTCGGGCCGACCTGCCACTACGTGATGGGCGGCATCGAGGTCGACCCCGACACCGGCGCGGCCGTGGTGCCCGGATTGTTCGCCGCCGGTGAATGTTCCGGCGGCATGCACGGCTCCAACCGGCTCGGCGGCAACTCGCTGTCGGACCTGCTGGTGTTCGGCAGGCGGGCCGGGCTCGGCGCGTCGGCCTATGTCCAGCAGCTCACCGAGCGCCCGGCCCCCGCCCCCGCCGACATCGAGGCGGCGACGAAAACCGCGCTGGCGCCGTTCGATCCGCCCGCGTCCGGAGCCGGCGAGAACCCTTACACCCTGCACAGCGAGCTGCAGCAGACGATGAACGACCTGGTCGGCATCATCCGCAAGGAACACGAGGTGCGCGAGGCGATCGAGAAGCTGGCGCAGCTGCGCGCCAGGTACGCCGACGTGACCGTGGACGGCTCGCGGCAGTTCAACCCGGGCTGGCATCTCGCCCTCGACCTGGCGAACATGCTGCTGGTGAGCGAGTGCGTGGCCGAGGCCGCGCTGCTGCGCACCGAGAGCCGCGGCGGGCACACCCGCGACGACCATCCCGGCATGAACCCCGACTGGCGCAACAAGCTGCTGGTCTGCGCGCTCGATCCGGCGACCGCGGATCGGCGGGTGCCCGGCATCACCGTCACCCCGGCCGATCAGACGCCGATGCGCGAGGACCTGCTCGCCCTGTTCGAACTGAGCGAACTCGAGAAGTACTACACCGAACGGGAATTGGCCGATCATCCGGCCGCCGGCTCGGTCGAAGGAGAGGCGTAGCGATGGGATACGACGCCCGGTTCCGGGTCTGGCGCGGCGACATCGACGGCGGTGGTCTCGAGGACTTCACGGTGCTGGTGAACGAGGGCGAAGTGGTGCTCGACATCATCCACCGCCTGCAGGCCACCCAGGCGCCCGATCTCGCGGTGCGCTGGAATTGCAAAGCGGGCAAATGTGGTTCGTGCTCGGCCGAGGTGAACGGCAGACCGCGGCTGCTGTGCATGACGCGGATGTCGACCTTCACGGCCGACGAGGTGATCACGGTGACGCCGATGCGCACCTTCCCGATCATCAAGGATCTCGTCACCGACGTCTCGTTCAACTACGAGAAGGCCAGGGAGATCCCGTCTTTCACCCCACCGGCCGGGCTCGAACCGGGCGCGTACCGGATGAAGCAGGTCGATGTGGAACGCTCCCAGGAGTTCCGCAAGTGCATCGAGTGCTTCCTGTGTCAGAACACCTGCCACGTGGTCCGCGATCACGAGGACAACAAGCAGGCCTTCGCCGGGCCGCGCTACCTGATGCGCGTCGCCGAGCTGGAGATGCACCCGCTCGACACCGCGGATCGGCGCGAAATGGCCCAGGAGGAAGCGGGCCTGAGTTACTGCAATATCACCAAATGCTGCACCGAGGTCTGCCCGGAACACATCAAGATCACCGACAACGCGCTCATTCCGTTGAAGGAACGGGTCGTCGACCGTAAATACGATCCCATTGTGTGGCTCGGTAACAAACTGTTCCGGCGGTGAGACGGAAACGCTGCGGGGCGCGAGGCCCCGCAGCGACCGCCACTACAACACAGCTACAGTCCCTACCGCGACTAATCCGACCAGTAATCCGATGAACAGCGCGCCGAGAAACGAGCCGGTGAGCACGTAGATACCCGTCGCGGACACCGCGAAAAGCAGTATCACGATCAGGCGCTCCACACCGTCCTCAGGCGCCAGCCTCCGGTACCGGGGTGGCATCTTCTTCAACCCTCGGTCCATGTACCTGGGCTACCCGGTGGGACCTTGATCCAAACGTGATCAAGGGCGATCGAACTCGCCGTCGTGCACGCCCGCGGTGAAGGCCGACCATTCACTCGGGGTGAAGATCAACACCGGTCCATCGGGATTCTTGCCGTCGCGCAGGGCCACATAGCCGTCGTCGAGCATGGCCACTTCGACGCTGCTGCCCTCCCCCGCGGTACCGGCGCGCACCCAGGTGGCGCCGGTGGTGTCGATGGCGCGCTTGCTGTTCACCGGGAGCCCAGCGCGCAGGCGAACGCGCCGCTGTCGATACCGGCGGTGAACGCGTCCCAACTCGGGCCGTCGAAGACCAGCGCTGGTCCGGCCGGGTTCTTGCTGTCGCGCACCCCGACGCGCCCGCCGTAGAGGAACGCGACTTCGACGCAGTCCTTGTCGGCACCGCTGCGGGTGCTCTTGAACCAGTGCGCGTCGACGAGATCGAAACTCATGCCACATACTCCTTCGCGACCCGCCGCAGCAGGTCTCTGCTCGGTTGAATATCCAGCGCATGACGCTGGAGGCACTCGTGAGCCCGGTCGTACCTGCTGACATCAGCGCGTCGTTCCAGGTAGAGGTCGCCGGTGAAGCCTTCGGCGTACACCACCGGCGGTTCGACCGGTTGCCCTTTGCTGTCGGCGCCGAACTCGAGAACCGTGAAAGGTCCGGTGGAGACTCCGAGTGGAACACCGGCGGCAAACGGCAGGATACGCAGTGTCACATTGCTTCGGGTACTCGTGTCGGCAAGGTGTCGCAACTGCGCAGCCATCACCTTCGCATTACCGACGAGCCGATGCAATACCGATTCGTGCAGAACGACATCGATTTCGGCGGGCGATTGCTTGCGGGTGATCAGCGCCTGACGTTGCAGCCGCAGCGCGACCCGACGATCGATTTCGTCGTCCGAATCCCGGGGATACGCCAGCTGATTCAATGCGCGCGTGTATTCGGCGGTTTGCAGCAGACCGAGGACCAGTTCGGACTGATAGGGCCGGAGTCGCTGCGCCGAGACCTCCAATCCCAGGTATATGTCGAAGTTTTCGGGAATCAGATCGCCGTACGCGTGCCACCAGCTCTTGACCGCCGCTTGCTGGGCGAGGCCGGTGAGGCCCTCCGACATCGCCTCCGGGATGCCGTAGATCCGGCACAGTTCCTGGATGTCGATGGTGCGGATGCGGTCGGCCTGACCCTTCTCCAGGCGCTGGAGGGTGCTGGCTCCCCACTCCATGAGCTTGGCCGCTTCGGCGATGGTCATCCCGGCCTGGGTACGCCAATCCCGTAGGTAGCGGCCCAGTTGACGACGCGGCAGGGTCGAGGAGACCCCCGTCTGTCCGCCGGCTCCGATCGATGCGTTCGCTGCCACAGCCCCACTCCTCCCGTATTCGCGACCCGCCGGCGTC
Source organism: Nocardia neocaledoniensis (assembly GCF_003182135.1). Lineage (GTDB taxonomy): Bacteria > Actinomycetota > Actinomycetes > Mycobacteriales > Mycobacteriaceae > Nocardia > Nocardia neocaledoniensis. The sequence continues at coordinate 338,351 of NZ_QGTL01000004.1, forward strand.
CTCAGCCCCGGTCCGGCGGTCGGTTTCGTCCACTCTGGGGAATCCTGCACTCCCCGTTGGATGTTGTGCTGGGAATTCGGCGCCAAACCTCGGAATCGGCGTGTACTCCCCGTTAGCCGCGTGGTTGCGTGCTCTTCTTGACGTATGCAATTGAGCGATGTGAACATGCATATTGCCGCTGCACTACTCGGTTGCGGTACCGATCCGGGACCCATGGACGCCGAACAGGCCCACGCCGCAATGCAATTGCACCTCGACTGCACGGTGGACGAGTGCCGGGTGCGCAGGCGGGCCCGCACCACCCTCGTCGACGCCGGTCACTGCGTCCTCGAGCAAAGGGCTCTGCGTTAGCGGTGGCGGTGGTCGGTGATCGGGGTGCGCGGGCCGAACTTCGGCTTGTGCGCCTGGCCGCTGAGCGCCAGCAGCCGCACGGCCCGATAGCGGTGCGGGCGTAGCGGTTCCAGGTACTCGACCATCGCGTCGTCGTCGATCGGATGGCCGAGCAGGCTCCAGCCCACCGTCGCGGCGAGGTGATAGTCGCCCACCGAGAGCGCGTCGGCGTCGCCGAAGGCGCGCTGCGCGGTCTCGGCAACCGTCCAGACACCGATGCCGGGCAGGCTGCGCAACCGGCGCGCGGCCTCCTCCGGTGCGACCGACGCGGTGCGCTCGATCGCGTCGGCCACCCGCGCGGCGCGCACGATCGTCTGCGCGCGCTGCGGCCCGACATTGGCCCGGTGGTACTTCCAGGACGGGATGCGGCGCCAGGTCTCGGCGTCCGGTGCGACCATCAGCCCGGCCGGGGCGGGCCCCGGCGCCCTCGTCCCGAACTCGCGGACCAGCGTGCGGTACGCGGCGAACGAGGACTTGGTGTGCACCTTCTGCTCGAGGATGGCGGGTACCAGCGATTCGAACACCAGCCCGGTCCGCAGCATCCGCAGCCCCGGCACCACGCGATGGGCTTCGACCAGCTTGGGATGCTCGGGCGTGAAGTCGTCGAGGTTTTCCTCGAGGCACAGCATCCGGTCGAGGCCGTCGAGGAATTCCGCGGCGCCGGGGCCCCACGCGTCGGCACGGGCGCCGTCGCGGCCGTCCTGGACGAGCCGGTAGGTGACCACGCCGCTGGGCATCCGCGAGCCGCGCCAGTGGGCGCCGTCGCGGTCGATGTGGTGGCACGGGTCGCCGCCCCCGCGCCGCAGCGGAATGATCGTCAGCCCGACATCGAACGGCCTGCTCGAACGAACCGTCCTGGACAGCCCGGCCGTGGCCGGGTGGGCATCCAGGGTCTGTTCGCGCACCCGCTCATTCTGCGCCACCGCCGGGCCGCCGATGCGCATTCGTAATATTCGCCACGTCGGCGGCGATATCGGTGGTGTCGGCAAACCGTCGGCATCCGGGCTCGACGCGGGAGGTAACCGATGATCACGAACGCAATCAACTGGCTGCTGGCGGCGTGGGGCAGCGGGTCCGCGGGCAGCTCGGGGTACCAGCTCGCGCCGGGGACCTTGCCGCACGGCAGCTGAGGATCGGCAGCCTCACACTGCCGGGAGCTGTGCGAGGGAGCCAAAGACACCGGCCGCGGCATAGCGCAGGGGACTGAGTCCATGCCCGCACTGCGCACCCGGACGGCGGGCCTGCTTCGCGCCGGCCAGCTGTGCCGAGCAGCCAAGACGCCGGCCGCGCCAGAGCGCTGGGGAGCTGAGTCCATACCTCGCTGCGCGCCCGGACGGCGGGCCTGCTCGCGCCGGCCAGCTGTGCCGCACTCGCGGCCCGGATTGTCTAGCCGCCCAGCATCGGGGGTTGGTGCGCACCGAGCAGGTACGTGGCCAAGGCGATGCCCTGGGTGCCCGCGAGCTGGGCGGCTTGTGTTCGGCAGGAGAAGCCGTCGGCGAGGAAGACCGCGCCTTCCGGTGCCGCGCGCAGGGCCGGGAGCAGGGCGTTCTCCGCGACCGCGACCGAGACTTCGTAGTGGCCGCGCTGCATGCCGAAGTTCCCGGCCAGCCCGCAGCACCCGGCCAGTTCCGCCACTGTGACGCCCATGGCCGCCAGCAGTTCACGTTCGGCCGCGAAGCCCCCGACGGCGTGTTGATGACAGTGCGGCTGCACGACGACGGTCTCCCCGTCTCGGCGAGGTGGCCGCCACCCGGGCTGGTCGAGCAGGAATTCGGCGAGCGTGCGCATCGACGCCGCGACGTCGGCGGATCGCGGATCGTCCGGGAGCAGTTCGGGCAGGTCGGCCCGCAGCGCCGCGGTGCAGGACGGTTCGAGGCCGACGATCACCCCACCCGCCGCGGCATGGTCGGCGACGGCGTCCAGCGTCGCGCGCAGCCGCTTGCGCGCGCCGTCGAGCTGGCCGGTGGTGATCCAGGTCAGACCGCAGCAGACGCGGCGTTCGGGGATCCGGACCCGATACCCGAGCTGTTCGATCAGGATCACCGCCGCCAGCGCGTTCTCCGGATCGAACGTGTCGGTGAACGAGTCGACCCACAACATCACGTCACCGGCGGTGGACGCGCTGCCGGCAGGTAAGGCGGCGGCTGTCGGAGTCGGCCTGGCCACATCGCGGCCCGCGGCCGGGCCGGGCTCGCGGCCCGGGACCGATGGGTCGAGCCGCCGAACTCCGGACTCAACCGTCGGCGCGACGGATCCAACCGCGGCCTCCACAGCCGCGCTCGCCGACGCGGGAGTGGGGGGCCGTCGACGATCGGCCCTTACCGGTGCGGAGGGTGGAGTGGCCGCCGCGCTCGCCACGGGAGCGGTCCCGAGTGCGGCATCGCCGGCGTGGGGCAGTCCGGAAGTTGCCGCGCAACCACTGGTTTCGGCCGCCGGCCACGCCGCCGGTGCGTTGTCACGGTGGCGTGACCTGTCGAGCGCCTTGGCGGCGGGTTCGGTGCGGTCGTTGCCGCCGAGGTCCCGCCAGAGGCGGCGGAAAGGGGTCGGGGCGAGGACGGGCGCGTCGCGGCGGGGGTCGATGTCCGCCGCGCGCATGGCCGGTTTGCGGAGTGTGGGGCGTGCGGCGAGCGCGTTGGCCAGGCGTGGAAACCGTTGGGCCACTGTGAGCCAGCGGGGGAGCTGACCGAGGACGTAGTGGTCCAGCGGGCGAAGACGGCCTCGGTAGCGGCGGTGAAGTGCCTCGGATTTGTAGGTCGCCATGTCGACGCCGGCCGGGCAGTCCGAGGCGCAGGCCTTGCAGGACAGGCACAGGTCGAGGGATTCCTCGACCGCCGGTGCGCGCCAATCGAGTTCGCCGCGCACCACTTCTTGCAGCACGCGGGCGCGACCGCGCGTGGTGTCCTTCTCGTCGGCCGTGGCCAGGTACGAGGGGCACATGAAGCCGCCCGCCGCGCGAGTGTCCGCGCGGCACTTGCCGATTCCTACACATCTGTGCACAGCTGTGGACAGATCGCCGGAGTCGTCCGCGAGCGCGAAGCCGTGGGCGGCGGGCAGCGGCCGCAGTCCCGCCACTCGCAGATCGGCGTCCACCGGATTCGGCGCGACCAGCACACCGGGATTGAGGATGTCGTCGGGATCGAACAGGGACTTGAAGCCGGCGAAGGCGGCCCGAGCGGCGGGGGAGTACATCACCTCCAGCAGTTCGGAGCGCGCCCTGCCGTCGCCGTGTTCGCCGGACAGCGAGCCACCGTGGCGCACAACGAGTTCAGCGGCGTCGAAGAGGAACGAACGGAATCGGCGCGGTGCGTCGGCGATCGGGAGATCCAGGCGCACATGGATGCAGCCGTCGCCGATGTGGCCGTAGAGGAGACCGTCGACACCGTATTCGTCGGTGAGCGCGTCGAATTCACGCAGATAGGCGCCGAGGCGCTCGGGCGGCACCGCCGCGTCCTCCCAGCCGGGCCACGCCGGTTGACCTTCCGGTGTCCGTCCCGCCAGGCCGGCTCCGTCGGCGCGGATCCGCCAGAGTGCCGCGGTGGCAACGGGATCGGTGACGATCAGGTAGTCGTCGGCGCCGGCTTCCCGGCACAGGCGCTCGGCGGACGCCAAGGCCTCGGCGGCACTGTCGCCCGCGGTCTCGACGAAAAGCCAACCGCGCCCACGCGGAAGCTCCGGCACGGTCCCCCGATGCGCGCGCACCCGGTCGACCAGTCCGGCGTCGATACCCTCGACGGCGATCGGCGCGCACCGCGTCACCGCGGCGACATCGTCTGCCGCCGTGGCGATATCGGGATAGCCGAGCACGGTGAGAACCGTCGCGCCCGGCAGGGGCGTGAGCTCGACCTCGGCCTCGAGCAGCAGACCGCAGGTTCCCTCCGTCCCGACGAAGGCGCGCGCGATAGACGAACCACGTTCCGGCAGCAGATGTTCCAGTCCGTATCCAGAGGCCTGCCGATCGAATCTGCCGAGTTCGGTGCGCAGAACGGCGAGGTTGGCCGTGGTGAACCCGGCCAGCCCGGGCACCGCGGCGAGATCGGCGCCGAGCAGGCGCTCGGTCCCGGTCCCGTCGACGACACGCAGCGACCGCACCGTATCGGAGGTCCGTCCCCAGGCCAGCGCGTGCGGACCGCAGGCGTTGTTGCCGATCATCCCGCCCAGCGTGCAGCGGTCCTGGGTGGACGGGTCGGGCCCGAAGCGCAGCCCCGAGGGCCGCAGCTGTCGTTGCAGGTCCGACAGCACGACACCGGGCTGGACCACCGCCGTGCGCGCCTGCGCGTCGACCGCCCGGACGGCTCGCATGTGCCTGCTGAAATCGAGCACGATCCCCGGGCCGACCGCATTGCCGGCCACCGAGGTGCCGCCACCGCGGGCGGTCACCGTCAGGCCGTTCTGCCTGGCGAAGGTCACCGTCGCCGCGACCTCGGAATCCTCGCGGGGGAACGCGACGACGGTGGGCCGGACGCGATAGTTGGAGGCGTCGGAGGAGTACTCCGCGCGGCGCCGCACCGACGCGTCGACCACGCAGGAGACCTGGGCCCGCAGGGCATCGGCCACCAGCTCCGCACTCCGGTTGTCGTCCACCGGACCAGCCTATTCGGCCCCGGTGGCCGAAATTCCCGACGTGGTTTCGCTGTCCGCTGAACGGGCGGTCGCCGGAAAGTATTTGCGATCAACCTTTGTTGAGGTTTTAGTGTCGGTGGCCAGGAGTTCGATGGGTGGGGAGCGAAGAGGAGTGCGGCAGTGAGTATCGAATCGGTGGCCTACAGCCAGATGTACCGGCGGGCGAACGCGCCGGAGGAGGAGCGGCCCTTCAGCCTGTCCACCGCGCGTCGCATCCTGCGCTTCGCCGAGGCCCACTGGCGCCGGATCTCTGCATTCCTGCTGCTCAGCGTCGTGGCCGCGGTGCTCGGCGTGGCGACGCCGGTGCTCGCGGGCCGGGTCGTCAACGACATCGTGGCGGGGTCGGCGCCGCGCACGGTCGTACTGCTCGCCCTGGCGATCGCGGGCCTGGCGGTGCTCGACGCGGGCCTCGGCATCGTGATCCGGTGGCTGTCCGCCCGGATCGGCGAGGGCCTCATCCTCGACCTGCGCACCGCCGTGTTCGACCACGTGCAGAAGATGCCGGTCGCGTTCTTCACCCGCACCAGGACCGGCGCCCTGGTGAGCAGGCTGAACAGTGATGTGATCGGCGCGCAGCGCGCCTTCAGTGACACCCTCTCCGGCGTGGTGACCAATATCGTCACCTTGGCGCTGACCTTGGCGGTGATGCTCAGCATCTCCTGGCAGATCACCCTGCTCGCGCTGGTCCTGCTCCCGGTCTTCGTGATCCCCGCACGTCGCGCGGGCAACCGCCTGGCCGCCATGCAGCGCGAGGCCGCGCAACTCAACGCCGCCATGAGCACCCAGATGACCGAGCGCTTCTCCGCGCCGGGCGCCACCTTGGTGAAGCTGTTCGGCAGGCCGAAGCAGGAGTCCGCGGAGTTCGCGGTGCGCGCCACCCGGGTTCGCGACATCGGCGTGCGCACGGCCATGCTGCAAACCACCTTCGTCACCTCGCTCACCCTGGTCTCCGCGCTGGCGCTGGCGCTCGTCTACGGCCTCGGCGGGTGGTACGCGCTGCGCGGCACGCTCGACGCCGGTTCGGTCGTCGCCCTGTCGCTGCTGCTGACCAGGCTCTACACCCCGCTCACCGCGCTGGCCAGCGCGCGGCTGGAGATCATGTCGGCGCTGGTGAGCTTCGAGCGGGTGTTCGAGGTGCTCGACCTGAAGCCGCTGATCGAGGACGCGCCCGACGCGACGGCGGTCCCCGACGGCCCGGTGGCGGTGGAGCTCGACGCGGTGAACTTCGGCTACCCCTCCGCCGACAAGGTCTCCCTCGCCTCGCTGGAAGACGTCGCGACGCTGGACAGCCGCGGCGGCGTGGAGGTGCTGCACGAGGTGTCGCTGCGGGCCGAGCCCGGTCAGCTCGTCGCCCTGGTCGGCTCCTCGGGTGCGGGTAAATCGACCATCGCCCAATTGGTTTCGCGGCTCTACGACGTGGACTCGGGCGCGGTCCGGCTCAACGGCGCCGATGTGCGCGAGCTGACCACCGAGTCGATCCAGCGCACCGTCGGCCTGGTCACCCAGGACGGGCACCTGTTCCACGACACGATCCGTGCGAACCTGCTGCTCGCCAGGCCCGAGGCGACCGAGGACGAACTGTGGGACGCGCTGGAACGGGCGCGCCTGCGCGAGCTGGTCGCCTCGCTCTCCGACGGCCTCGACACCGTGGTCGGCGAACGCGGCTACCGGCTCTCCGGTGGCGAACGGCAGCGGCTGACCATCGCGCGCCTGCTGCTCAAGCAGCCGCGCGTGGTGATCCTCGACGAGGCCACCGCCTCCTTGGACTCGACCTCCGAGGCCGCCGTCCAGGAGGCCCTCACCGAGGCGCTGCACGGTCGCACCGCGCTGGTGATCGCGCACCGGCTCTCCACCATCCGCGCGGCCGATCAGATCATCGTCCTCGAACAGGGCCGCATCGTGGAGCGCGGCACGCACGCCGACCTGCTCAACGCCGACGGCCGCTACGCCGAGTTGTACCGCACCCAGTTCGCCGACGACCCGGTCCCCACCGCCGCCTGAGCCCGGCGACGCCGGCCCGGCTACCGCGCCGGGTCGGCGTGCCGCAGCGCGGTGACGATCGCCAGGGTCGGCGCCCGGCCCGCCTCGGTGTGGCTGAGCATCGCGTACTCGGCCAGCCGTTCGTCGCCGGAGGAGATCGCCTCGATGAGGTGGCGGTGTTCGTCGCGCTGTTCCTCCGTGTCGCGATCGGCGGTGAGGAAGAACAGCCAGGCCATGCGCGCCAGAATGGTGCGCATCAACTGGCTGAGCAGGCTGTTGCCCGACAGTTCGACGATCGCGCCGTGCAGCCGCGCGTTCGTCTCGGCGATCCGCAGCGGGTCACGGGAATCGGTGGCCGCCTGCGCTTCTCGCAGCGCGGCCCGCAGCGGTGCGCTGTCGTGCCCCTGCCCGATCCGGGCGGCGGCCAGGCGCGCGGCCAGCGGTTCGAGGCCGATGCGCACGTCGAACAGTTCCTCGACCGCGGTGCGGTCCCACGACCGCACCACCGCGCTGCGCCGCGGCAGCGCGCTCACGATCCCGTCGAATTCGAGCAGCGCCAACGCCTCCCGCACCGGCAGCCGCGAACTGCCGAGCATGGCGGCGACCCGAGCCTCCGGTAATTTCTCGCCCTCCCGGTACACCCCGGTGATGATGTTGCGCCGCAGTTCGTCGTAGATGCGCCGGGTCTGGGAGGTGTCGTCCACGGCGTCCGCCGGGCGACCTTGGTCTCGGGCCACGGAGCTAGTCTACGAATATCACTTCGGTCGACCGTTGTCTCGCACAGCAGCTCTTCGTTCACGCCTGTCGACGACCGCGACGGAGCATCGAAGCGGCTGACGAAATGCCGGTTGACCATGAAAGATATATCTTTTCGGTCTTCGTGATCATTCACCGGACCGAAACGTACGGAACACAATAGGGATACACCCGACTCCAATTCTGTATACCGATTCTCCATCGGTCACAGAGAGGATGCGAGTTGGCCCGCTATCTGCTCCGCCGCTTCGCGCAGGCGGTGATCACCGTCTTCGCCGTCATCTCGCTGGCGTTTCTACTCGGTCGGCTGACCGGCAGCCCGGCCGCGTCGATGCTGCCCGAGACCGCCAGCGCGGCCGATATCGCGGCGCTCGACCACGAACTCGGCTTCGACAAGCCGCCGTTGACGCAATATCTCGACTATCTGCTCGGCATCCTGTCCGGCGATTTCGGGGACTCGTACCAGCAGACCGGAACGTCATCGATGTCGCTGGTACTGCGGCGACTGCCGGCTTCGCTGCAGCTCGGCGTCGCAGGCTTCGCGATCGGGCTCGCGCTGGCCTTCGCCGTGGTGCTCGCCATCCACCTCAGCGGCCGCTGGTCGTTGCGCGGCGTGGCGCTCGGCGTCGGCGCGGCCCGCCTCGCGGTGCCGGACTTCCTGTTCGGGCTGCTGCTGGTGCTGGTGTTCTCGGTGACGCTGGGCTGGCTCCCGTCGCTGGCCGGCGCCGATCCGCTCGCGATCGTGATGCCGGCGGTGACCATCGCGACCGCGCAGTTCGTCGTCTATTCCCGCCTGCTCGACAACTCCCTGATCGCCGAGAGCGCGCAGGACTACGTGCGCACCGCGTACGCGCGGGGTGAGCGCCGGTCGTCGGTGCTGATGCGTGAGGTGCTGCCCAACGCCTTGCTGCCGGTGCTCACGATCTCCGGCATCACGCTGGGTACTTTGCTCGGTGGCCTCGTCATCGTCGAGAACGTCTTCGCCTGGCCGGGATTGGGTCAGCTCATGCTCGACGCGGTGTTCAATCGCGACTTCCCGGTGGTCCAGTCCGGGCTGGTGGTGATCGCGACGATCTTCGTGGTCGTCAACTTCGGCATCGACGTCCTCTACGGCGTCATCGATCCGAGGGCGAGGGTCCGATGACCCGGCCCGGCACTGCGGCCACCGTCATGGGTATCACGATGATCCTGGCCGTCGTCCTGTTCTCCCTGCTCTACCCGCTGCTGCCCGGCTACGACCCGTACGCGCAGCAGCTCGCGGCCGCGTTCGTGCGGCCGTTCACCGACGGGCGCTACCCGCTCGGCACCGATTCGCTCGGGCGGGATCTGGCCAGCAGGCTGGCGCTGGCCGGGCGGATCACGCTCGGGCTGGTGCTGGTGATCGTGCTGGTCAACGCGGTGATCGGGATGGCCATCGGCACGGTGTCGGGGTACTTCCGTGGCGTCACCGACAACGTGCTGATGGGCGTCGCCGATATCCAGCTCGCGGTACCGATGACTCTGGTGATCATGGCCGTCTCGGCCATTCGCGGCCCGAGCACCGCGCTCATGGCCACGATCCTCGGCGTCACCTTCTGGGTCGGCTACGCCCGGGTGGCCCGCTCGGTGGCGCTCGGTCTGTCGGGCCGGGATTTCGTGATCGCGCCCAAGCTGCTCGGCGCGCGCTCGGGCTGGGTGATGCGCAAGCACGTCCTCGGCCATGTCACCGCGCCGGTGCTGATCCTGGCGACCGCTGATCTCGGCAACGTGCTGATCATGATCTCGTCGTTCGACTATCTCGGCCTCGGGGTGCAACCACCGACGCCGAGCTGGGGCCTGATGATCACCGACGGCCAGAAGTATCTGCGCCAAGCCCCGTATCTGACCATCGTCCCCGCCGTCGCCCTGCTGCTCGTGATCGGCGGAACCCTGTTGGCCAGCAGGAGATTCACCGATGAGGGCCAGGGTCTGCGCCGTGCCCGCCGGGCGTCGCGGACCGGTCGGGGCGCGCTCGCGAAGGAGGTCACGGCATGAGCGCGCTGCTGGAAATCACCGATCTCACCGTCGGCTACGAGACCGCGGCGGGGGAGCGGGTCGTGCTCGTCGATTCGGTGAGCCTGAGCCTGGCCGAGGGCGAAGTGCTCTGTCTCGTCGGCGAGTCCGGATCGGGCAAGTCGGTGACGATGCTCGCTGTGCTCGGCCTGCTGCCCGCACCGCTGGAGATCTTCTCGGGCAGTGTGCGTTTCCGCGGCGCCGAACTCGTCGGCGCCGACGACGAGACCCTGCGCCGCCTGCGTGGCGCCGAACTCGGCATGGTCTTCCAGGACCCGATGACCACCCTCAATCCCGTCCGCAGGGTGGGCGTGCAGATCGGGCGCGCGCTGGCCGTCCACCAGCGGCTGGACGCCAGGACACGGCGCGAACGGGTCGTCGAACTCCTTGCCGCCGTGGGGATTCCCCAGCCCGCCGAGCGGGCGCGCGCCTACCCGCACCAGTGGTCGGGCGGGATGCGTCAGCGCGCGGTGATCGCCATGGCCATGGCGAACGACCCGGCCGTCCTCGTCGCCGACGAGCCGACCACCGCCCTCGACGTGACCGTTCAAGCCCAGCTCATGGAGGTGCTGGCGCGGGCACGCGCCCGCAGCGGCGCCGCGATGGTGCTGATCACCCACGATCTGGGACTGGTCGCCCAGTACGCGGATCGGGTGGCGATCATGTACGCGGGCCGAGTCGTCGAGTCCGGCACCGTGTGGCAGATCTTCGACGACGCCACCCACCCGTACACCCGTGGCCTGCAACGCAGCCTGCTCGGGCAGTCGGGGTCCGCCCGCGCCTACGCCATTCCCGGATCGCCGCCGTCGCCGCGGCAACGGCCCCCGGGGTGCGGCTTCGCGCCGCGGTGCGAATTCGCCGGGAAGCGCGACGAATGCGCGACCGCCGCACCAATTCTCGTGCGGCTAGAGACCGGGCGCGCCGTGGCGTGTCCGCCCGCGGTCGAGGCCGCGCCGATCGAACAGGACCGTTCCGCATGACGACGATCGATGCGCCCGTGGACGAAGTCATCCGGGTCGAAGGGCTGGCGGTGAGCTTCACCAGCAGGCGCGGACTCTTCGGCACCCGCAGGCTCCGCGCGCTCGACGGCGTGAGTTTCGCGGTTCGCCGGGGCGAGACGTTCGGCCTGGTCGGCGAGTCGGGCGGTGGCAAGTCGACGCTGGTGCGCGCTCTGTTCGGCATCAACACCCCGAGCGCCGGCTCGGTGCGCATCCTCGGCCACGACCTGGCGACCCTGCGTCCCGGGGCCCGGCGCGCGCTGCGCAACCGGGTCCAGCTGGTGTTCCAGGACCCGTACTCCTCCCTCGATCCGCGCATGACCGCGCACGACATCGTGGCCGAACCGCTGCGCATCGCGGGCGGGTACCGGCACGAACGGGTGGTTGAGCTGCTCGAGCAGGTGGGACTGGGCCGGGACGCGTTGGCGCGCAAGCCCGCCGAGTTCTCCGGTGGGCAGCGGCAACGACTCGGCATCGCCAGGGCGCTCGCACCGCGACCCGAGGTGCTCGTCCTCGACGAACCGGTCTCGGCGCTGGACGCCTCGGTGCAGGCCCAGGTCATCAATCTGCTGCAGGACCTGCAGGCGGAGCTCGGCCTGTCGTACCTGTTCATCGCCCACGATCTCTCGGTGGTGCGGCACCTGTCCGACCGGATCGCGGTGATGCATCTGGGCAAGCTCGTCGAGATCGGCGCGACCGAGGACGTGTTCACCGCACCGGGACACCCGTACACCCGGGCCCTGATCGCCTCGGCCCCGGTGCCGGACCCGCATCAGCGCCGCCGTGACAGCGCCACGCTGGTGCGCGGCGAGCTTCCCGACGCCGCGAACCCGCCGACCGGCTGCACCTTCCGCACCAGATGCCCCCTCGCCACCGCCGAATGCGCCACGCGCGTACCGGAACTCGAACAACAGGGTCGCACCGACCATGTCGTGGCCTGCCTGCGTCCGCTCGCGGGCCCGCCGAAAGGAAACCGATGAAACCGATCACCCGCGGCCTGGCGACCGGACTCGCCGCCCTCGCCTGCGCCACCCTCACCCTGACCGCCTGTGCGCCCGCAGGCTCCGACACCGCGTCGCAGACGACGCTGGTGGTCGGCGCTGTCACCGAGCCGACCGATGTGCCCGACCCGATCAGCGACGGCTCGCTGGCCGGCTACAACTACTACTTCGCGACCTTCGACCAGCTCGCCCGGTTCGACAGCGAAGGGGTGATCGGGCCGAAACTGGCGACGAAGTGGGAGCACAACGCCGACTTCACCCAGTGGACCTTCACGATCCGCGACGACGTGAAGTTCCACAACGGCCAACCGCTGAAGCCCGCCGACGTCGCCTTCACCTACAACAAGATCAAGGCCACGCCGACCGGCGATCCGGCCACATACATGGAGATGTTCGAGTCCGCCGCGGTCGGGCCGGGCAACACCGTGGTGTTCAGCCTCAACGCCCCGTTCTCCGCGTGGCCGACGATCACCACCGGCGTCTCCATCGTGCCGGAATCGGTGTACACCGCACTCGGGTCGGCGGGCTTCGCCGCCGCGCCCGTCGGCTCCGGGCCGTTCGTCTTCGACCACTACACACGCGGCGTCGAATACGCCGTCAAGCGCAATCCGGACTACTGGGGTACGAAGGCGGCGGTCGAAGCCGTGACCTTCAAGACGGTGGCCGACGCCGACGCCAGGCTCAACGGTGTGCAGTCGGGCAGCCTCGACATCGCGCTGGTCGCGCCCAACCAGGTCGCGGCAGTCGAGGGGTCCAAGAGCGTGCACATCGAGTCGAGGGTCTCCAACGGTGTCACCTTCCTCGGCATGAATGCCACCGCGGGCCCACTGGCCGACCAGCGGGTCCGGGAGGCGATCGCGCTCTCGATCGATCGCGAGGGCATCGTGAAGACGCTGCTGGCCGGCCGCGCGACCGTCGCCAATCAGCTGGTCGCCCAGAACGTCGGCGGCTTCGACCCGAAATACCCCGCACCGGTGCGTGACACCACCAAGGCCAAGCAGTTGCTGGCCGCCGCGGGCTACCGCGGCGCGCCGATTCCGTTCCAGTACGCGACGAATGGGCGCATTCCGCTGAGTTCGGAGATCGCCCAGTCGATCCAGGCCAACCTTGCCGAGGTCGGCATCACCGTCACCCTGCAGGGCACCGATCAGAACAGCCTGTCGCAGATGATCTACACCAAGAAGTCGGCCGCGGGCATCTACCTCAACACCTACGCGCCCTCGACCATGGACGGTGACGCGCCGATCGCCTCGATGTTCGGCGGGCAGTGGAACGACTACGCCATGCTGCCGGAGACCCAAGCGCTGGTCGCCGAGACCAGGACCGTCGCCGGGCAGGCCAGGATCGATGTGTACCGCGAACTGTTCACCCTCAACGACACCAAGGCGCTGCTGATCGGCCTCTACACGCCCGACGCGAGCTATGCCGTCGATCCGGCGCTGCGCTGGCAGCCGCGCGCGGACGGCATGATCACCGTCGACGCGGCCACCTTCGGAACGGACTGAGTCCATGGGAGATTCGCTGCTGATCACCGAGGTGCGGCCATGGGGCGGCGATCCGGTGGACGTGCTCGTCGAGGACGGGGCGGTCGCCGCGGTGGCCGCGACCGGCGCATCGACGACGGCGGCGGAGCGGGTCGACGGTGCGGGCAGGCTGATCCTGCCCGCGCTGTCCGACGTGCACCTGCATCTGGATTCCAGTCGGCTCGGGCTGCCGTTCCGGGCGCAGACCGGGGAGCCGGGCCGGTGGGGCCGGATCATGAACGACCGGGAGCACTGGCGCGGCGCCGAACGCTCGGTGACCGAACGCGCGTCGTTCACGCTCGCCGTCGCGGTGGCCAACGGCGCCACCAGGATTCGCAGCCACGCGCAGGTGGACGCCGACACCGGATTGGCCAAGCTCGAGGGCGAACTCGCGGCGCGGGAGCGCTACGCCGACGTCTGCGATGTGGAGATCGTGGCGTTCCCGCAGGTGGGTATCCTGCTCGAGCCCGGCGTCGTCGACCTCATGGACGCGGCGCTCGCGGCCGGGGCCGACCTGGTCGGCGGGATGGACCCGTGTGAACTCGACCGCGATCCGGTCCGGCACCTCGACGCGGTCTTCGGCCTGGCCGAGAAGCACCAGGCCGGCGTCGACATCCATCTGCACGAGGCGGGCGAGCTCGGGCTGTTCACATTGTCGCTGATCGTCGAACGGGTGCGGGCCCTGGGGATGGCCGGGCAGGCCACCGTCTCGCACGCGCGGTGCCTGGCCAGCGGCCTGCCCGGGGTGCCGGGGGCGATCGAGCGACTCGCGGAGTACGACATCGCGCTGACGCACGCCGCGGGAGCGCAGGGCTGGGCGCTGCCCCTGCTCGACCTGGCGGCCGCGGGCGTGCGGGTCGGTGTCGGCATGGATGGTCAGCGGGACTACTGGTCGCCGTACGGTAACGGCGACATGCTCGACCGCGCCTGGCAACTCGCGTTCGTCAACGGATTCGGCTCGGATCAGCACGTGGAACACGCACTGGCCGTGGCGACCTGGGGTGGGGCGAGCGTGCTGGACCGGAGCCTGCGCCCGCTCGACCTCAGCGATACACATCCCGGGTTCGCCGTCGGTGATCCGGCGGAGTTCTTCCTCGTCGACGCGGTGAGCCCGGCCGCCGCCGTGATGGATCGGCCCGCCGCGCGCACCGTCATCCATCGGGGCGCCGTGGTTTCGGTCGACACCGCCATCGAGGGTTTCGAGATCCCCGGACGCTTCGGCAGGGAAGGGAGCTGACGGTGCGACGCGGTCTTCGCGCACGGCATGTGCTCGCGTATTCGTCCGAACTCACCGCGGGGGAACCCGGGGCCGCTCGCCCGGCCGGCGGACACGTCATGCTCACGGATGCCGAAGTGGTGGTGGAGGATTCGCGCATCGTGGCCGTCGGCCCACGGGGCGCGGAACCGGTCGACGACGTGATCGAGCTCGGGAACGTCCTGCTGCTGCCCGGGCTCGTCGACCTCGACGCGCTGTCCGACATCGACCACACGATCCTGGACTCGTGGCAGTCGCGCGAACTGGGCCTCGGCCTGCAGTGGTCGCGTGACTACGCCACGCATCGACGCCGGGCGGTCTTCGACGCCGGGGAACGCGCGTTCATTCGCGAGTACAGCTTCGTCCAGTTGCTGCTGCACGGAGTGACGACAGCGATGCCGATCGCGTCGGAGGTGCACAGCGACTGGGCCGAGACCTTCGACGACGCCGTCGCGATGGCCGAGGCGGCGCGGCGGCTCGGGCTGCGGGTGTACGTCGGCCCCGCCTATCGGTCGGGCGTGAACGTGGTCGACGCGGACGGCACACGATCCATCTACTGGAACGAGGAACTGGGCGAGGCCGGATTCGACGGTGCGGCAGAGTTTCTCGACTGGGCCGCCGGGCAGGATAGCGACCTCGTGCACGGCGCGCTGCTGCCCTGCCGGATCGAGACACTCTCCGAGGACCTGATGCGGCGCACTGCCGAGCTGGCCTCGGAGACCGGTGTGCTGGTCCGGCTGCACGCCCTCCAAGGGTTGCTCGAACGCCGGTTCATCCTGGAACGCTTCGGCGCGTCGCCGCTCGCGGTCCTGGCGCGCACCGGGCTGCTCGGACCGAACCTCCTGATTCCGCACGGCATCTACCTCGACGCCCATCCCCTGGTCGACGCGGACACCGACGACGACCTCGGCACGCTGGCCGCCTCGGGCGCCGCGATCGTGCACTGCCCGCTCACCTCCGGCCGGCACGCCTCGGCGCTGAACACCTTCGACCGCTACCGGCGGGCAGGTGTGCGGATCGCGCTCGGCACCGATTCCTTCCCCCCGGATCTGCTGCGCGGCATCGACATCGGGGTGACCATCGCCAAGGTCCTCACCCACCGGCTCGACGCGGCGACCTACGCCGACTACCTGACGGCGGCCACCCTCGGCGGCGCGGACGCGCTCGGCCGTTCCGACCTGGGCAGGCTCGCGGCCGGGGCGACCGCGGACCTGGTCGCCTTCCGTCTCGACGATCCCCGCGACGGGGTTCTCGACGACCCGGTCCGCACCCTGTGCATGAACAGCACCGCCCGCGCGGCCGACTTCGTCATGGTCGCCGGGCGGATCACGGTGCGGGACGGGGTGATTCCCGGTGTCGACCTGCCCGCGATGACCCGGCGCGCGCAGGCGCTGTTCGACCGGATGCGCGCGGCCTATTCCGAGCGCGACTACCTGCGCAGGCCCGCCGAGGAACTGTTCCCCCCGTCGTTCCCGGCGCGGTAGGCGCGCTCAGAACTCGCCGGCGACGCCGATCACCGTGCGGCCCGAATGCGTGCCGTCCTTGATCGAGCGCAGGACCTGCTCGACCTCGGTGATCGGGGCGAACGACTCGATCGTCGAGAGATGCTGGGGGCGAAGCTCTTTCCCGAGCGAGGACCAGATCTCGCGGCGCTTCTCGATCGGCAGGAAGACGGAGTCGATGCCGAGCAGGCTCACCCCGCGCAGGATGAACGGCAGGACGGTGGCGGGGAGTTCGGCGCCGCCGGTGAGGCCGCTGGCCGCGACGGCGCCGCCGTAGCCGATGGAGCTCAACACGTGGGCGAGCGAGGCGCCGCCGACACTGTCGACAGCCGAGGCCCACAGCGCCTTGTTCAGCGGGCGCGGCTTGGCGTCCGGGTCGAGCGGGAGGCGGCCGATGACCTCGTTCGCGCCGATCTCGGCGAGCAGGTCGCCCGCGTCGGTCTTGCCGGTCGAGGCGATGACCTCGAAGCCGAGGCCGGAGAGGATGTCGATCGCGATGGTGCCGACGCCGCCGGTCGCGCCGGTGACGAGCACCGCGCCGTCGTCCGGGGTCAGGCCGTTGTCGAGCAGGGCGCGCACGCTCATCGCCGCGGTGAAGCCGGCGGTGCCGATGGTCGCCGCGTCGCGCGTGTCGAGACCGTCCAAGCGCACGACCCATTCGGCGGGCACTTTGGCGTATTCTGCGAAGCCGCCGTTGCGCGAGACGCCGAGCTCGTAGCCGTGCGCCACGACCTGGTCGCCGGGCGCGAAATCCTCGGTCTCCGAGGCGACGACCTCGCCGGTGATGTCGATGCCGGGCACGATCGGATATTCGCGCACGACACCGCCGCGCGGAGTGATCGCGAGCAGATCCTTGTAGTTGGCGCTCGAGTAATGAACCTTGATCGTCACCTCCCCAGCGCCGAGGAAGTCCTCTCCGACCTGCTCACGAGCGAGCACGATCCCACCATCGGACTCACGGGCCACCATCGCGGAGTAATCCATGGCCCCGAGCATACGAGCCGCGCACCCCCGCAGACAGACCCTTCCACGCTGGACAAGTGATCACCACGCGCTGGTGGCGGGGCGCTCTCGGGCAATGCCGCCACCAGGGCGTGGTGATCAAGTGTCCAGGGGGAGGAGTTCGAGGCGGACGCCGAGGAGGCGGACGGGGCGGTCGAGGTCGAAGCGGTCGATGATGGTCAGGGCGGTGTCGACGATGGTGGGGACATCGTCGGTGGGCTGGGGGAGTTTCTTCTGTTTGCTGCGCGTGTAGAACGTCTTCGTGCGGACCGTGACCGACACCCTCGTACTCGTCCGGCCGTGCTCGCGCATCTCCTCGGCGACCTCGGTCGCTATTCTCGCGACCTCGTGGCGGATCTCGGCGGGATCGGTGAGGTCGCGAGGAAACGTCTCGGACTTGCTCCGGCCTATCGGGATTCGCTGGACCGTCGTGAGCTCGGTGTCGCCTTTGCCGTGGCCGAGGACCCAGAGATAGGGGCCTGTGTTCGGGCCGAACTCGGCGGCGAGTCGCTGCCGGTCGGCGGCCATGAGTTCGGCGACGGTGGTGATACCGAGCTCGGCCATGCGCTTGGCGATGCGGGCACCGACGCCCCAGAGCGCGTCGGTGGGGCGGTGGCCCATGAGCTCGGCCCAATTGGCGGCCGTGAGTTCGAAGATTCCCGCCGCCGCGCCCGGATCGTGCTCGGGTTCGGCGGAGGTTTTCCCGGTGCTCTTGGCGAAGCCGGTGGCAAGCTTGGCGGTGAGTTTGTTGTCGCCGATGCCGACCGAGCAGGTCAGGCCGAGGTCGACGACGGCGCGGCGGACCTCGGCGGCGAGCAGCCACGGGTCATCGTCGGTGGCGACGAAGGCCTCGTCCATGCCCCACACCTCCACGTCGCCGGCGACTCGGCCCAGCGTCGCCATGATCTCCTCGGACGCCTGTTCGTAGGCCGCCATGTCGACGGGCAGGAACACGCCGTCGGGGCATTTGCGCCGCGCCATCTTCAACGGCATCCCGGCCCGCACGCCGAACGCCCTGGCCGGATAGGACGCGCAGGTCACGACCTTGCGCGGCTGATCAGGGTCGCCCTCGCCGCCGACGATCACCGGCTGACCGCGCAGCTCGGGGCGGCGCCGGAATTCCACCGCCGCCTGGAACTGGTCGAGATCGACATGCAGGAGCCACTGGGGCACGGTTGCAGTATCACCCACGGCACCGACAACGCGCGGTCGCCACGGCGGCGGTGGTCGGCACTGGGGTGCTGGGCGTAACCCCCGGATGGCAATATCCGTAGCGCGCCAACCGATGTCACGACAGAGCTCGAAGAACGGAACACCCGATGCCGACCGAAGCCACCACCCTGGACCTCGACCTGGCCCGCCAGGTTCTCGCCGCCCAGCCGTTCGCGCGCCTCGTCGGCACCGAACTCACCGAGTTCGGCGAGGGCGGGGCGACCCTGGTCATCGAGATCCAGCCCGAACACGGCCAGCAGTTCGGTTTCGTCCACGGTGGCGTGCTCGCCTACGCGGCCGACAACGCGCTCACCTTCGCCGCGGGTACCGTCCTCGGGCCCAACGTCCTCACCGGCGGCTTCACCATCACCTACCTGCGCCCCGCCCAGGGCGAGCGGCTGCGCATCCACGCCACCGTGCTCGGCGCCACCCGCCGCCAGGCCGTGACGCACTGCGACGTCTACGCCGAGATCGACGGCGAGGAGCCGGTCCTGTGCGCGGTCGCGCAGGGCACGACTCGCCGCGTCGAGAAGGACCTCGAGCGGGCGGCCGCCGAGGCCGACACCGACGACACCGAGTTCGACGACGAGCAGGACGACCAGGACGATTTCGTCACCGACCAGCTCGCGATCGTCACACCCGCGCGCGAGGAGGCGCTGCCGCCGACCGTCAGCAGGTAAGGCGAACGGCCCGTGCGCGAGGTTCGCGCACGGGCCGTTCTCGTTCCACTCAGGCGCTGACGGCGAAGGAGCCGTCGGCCGCCGGTTCGGCGATCGGTTCGATGGCGTAGGCCAGGATGTCGGCCACGTCGGCGACCGGTCGCACGTCCAGCGCGGCCAGCACCTCGGCGGGCACCTCGTCGAGGTCAGCCTCGTTGCGTGCCGGGATGAACACCGTCTTCAAACCGGCGCGCTGGGCGGCGAGCAGCTTCTGCTTCACGCCACCGATCGGCAGCACCCGGCCGTTCAGCGTGACCTCGCCGGTCATGCCGACATCACCGCGCACCTGCCTGCCCAGCGCCAAGGAGACCAGGGCGGTCACCATGGTGACACCCGCCGACGGCCCGTCCTTGGGCACCGCACCCGCCGGGAAGTGGATGTGGATGTTGCGGTCGAGGACCTTCGGCTCGATGCCGATCTCCTCCAGGTGCGAGCGCACGTAGGTCAGCGCGATCTGCGCGGATTCCTTCATGACGTCGCCCAGCTGACCGGTCAGGGTCAGCGACCGCTCGCCCTCGGCGGCGTTGGCCTCGATGTAGAGCACATCGCCGCCCGCGCCGGTGACCGCGAGGCCCGTGGCCACACCGGGGACCGCGGTGCGTTCCACCGAGTCCGGGGTGAAGCGGGGACGACCCAGGTAGTCGGTCAGGTTGTCGACGTCGACGACCAGGCTCGCGAGCTGGCCCGCCGGCTGCGGGCCCGACTCGATGTCGATGACGTTGTCGTAGCCCAGTTCCGGCTCGTAGCCGAGCGTGCTCGACTCGCCGGAGTCACCGGTCACCAACCGGGTCGCCGCCTTGCGCAGGGCCTTCGCGACGAGTCGCTCCATCTGGCGCACGCCCGCCTCGCGGGTGTAGTTCGCCGCGATCTCGCGCAGGGCCGCGTCGGTGATCGACACCTCCTCGGTGGTCAGCGCGTTGCGTTCCAGCTGCCGCGGCACCAGGAAGTCGCGGGCGATGGCCACCTTGTCGGCCTCGGTGTACCCGTCGACGGTGATGAGCTCCATGCGGTCCAGCAGCGGACCGGGGATGGTGTCCATGACGTTGGCGGTCGCGATGAACAGGACGTTCGACAGGTCGAGGTCCAGATCCAGGTAGTGATCGCGGAAGGTGTGGTTCTGCGCCGGGTCGAGGACCTCGAGCAGCGCCGCGGCAGGGTCGCCCCGGAAATCGGAACCGACCTTGTCGATTTCGTCCAGCAGCACAACGGGATTCATCGATCCCGCCTCCTTGACCGCGCGCACGATCCGACCAGGCAGCGCGCCCACGTAGGTGCGACGGTGGCCACGGATCTCGGCCTCGTCCCGCACGCCGCCGAGCGCGACGCGAACGAACTTGCGGCCCAACGCCTTCGCGACCGACTCACCCAGCGAGGTCTTACCGACACCGGGCGGGCCGACGAGCACCATCACGGCACCGGAGCCACGTCCGCCGACAACCTCGAGTCCACGCGAGGCACGCCGGGCGCGCACCGCCAGGTACTCGACCATGCGGTCCTTGACCTCGTCCAGACCGTGGTGGTCGGCGTCGAGGACGGCGCGGGCGGCCGAGACATCGCTGCTGTCTTCGGTTGTCACCGTCCACGGCAGGTCGAGCACGGTGTCGAGCCAGGTGCGGATCCAGCCCGATTCCGGGCTCTGATCGCTGGCCCGCTCCAGCCTGCCGACCTCGCGCAGCGCCTCGGCGCGCACGTGCTCGGGCAGGTCGGCGTTCTCCACGCGGGTGCGGTAGTCGTCGGCGCCGTCGGGCTCGTCCTCGCCGAGTTCCTTGCGGATGGCGTTGAGCTGCTGGCGCAGCAGGAACTCGCGCTGACTCTTCTCCATGCCCTCGCGGACGTCTTCGGAGATCTTGTCGGTGACCTCGACCTCGGCGATGTGGTCCTTGATCCACTCGATCTGCTTGGTCAGCCGGGCGGTGACGTCCGGGGTCTCGAGCAGTTCCCGCTTCTGATCGTTGGACAGGTACGGCGCGTAACCCGCCGTGTCGGCGATCGCTTCGGGCTTGTCCAGCTGGTTGACGATGTCGATGATCTGCCAGGCCTCGCGCCGCTGCAGGACCGCGACGACCAGCTTCTTGTATTCGGCGGCCAGTTCGGTGGTGCGTTCGTCGGGCGCGGCGTCCTCGACGGGTTCGGCCTCGACCCACAGCGCGGCACCCGGTCCGGTGACTCCATGGCCGATCCGCGCCCTGCGCTCGGCCTTCAGGACGGCGGCGGGCGCACCGCCGCGCATCCGCCCGACCTGCTCGATCGTGGCCACGACGCCGTAGGAGGCATAGCCCTCGTCGAGCCGGGGCGCGACCAGCACAGCACCGGTCTTCCCGGCCTGCGCGGCGTCGATGGCGGCCTGCGCGGATTCGTCCAATTCGATGGGCACGACCATGCCCGGCAGCACGATCGGATCGGTCAGGAACAGCACCGGCAGGTTCTGAGCTGTAGTCATAACGACCCTTCCAAAGTTGAGCTTTGCTGACTCAACCCAGCACCCCACCCGTTTGTTCCGACCGTGTGCCCCCGTTCACTGACGGCGAACGGACCTCAGGAGCAGCAATTGGGATCGAGGACGGTGCACAGGGCGGAGAGGGCGTCGCGGCGGGCGCGGTGGATGGTGTTCATGCCGCGGCGTTCGGAGTCGACGAGGCCTGCCTTGCGGAGCTGGCCGAGGTGGTGGGAGACGGTGGATTCGCTCAGGCCCACCGCGGCGGCGAGGTCGCCGCCGTTCTCCTCGCCGAGCGGGCTGGTCAGCAGCAGGGACAGCAGCTTCACCCTGGCGGGGTCGGCGATCGCCTTGAGCCGCAGGGCGACTTCGAGCGCGGCGGCGTCGTCGACCGGGGCCGCGGCCACCGGTGCGCAGCAGACGGGGGCGGACATGTCGATCACGGGCAGCGCCTTGGGCATGCGATCGACTCTACCGAGAGTATTGACATATGTCGAAAAGGTCAGCAGACTCAGCGGCAGAAGTTCTTCGATATATGTCTCACAAGTGGAGGTCATCTCATGTCTCGCCTGCAACTCGCCCTCAACGTCGACGACCTCGACACCGCCGTGCGCTTCTACTCCACCCTGTTCGCCACCGAGCCGGCCAAGCGCAAGCCCGGCTACGCCAACTTCGCCATCGCCGAACCGCCGCTCAAGCTCGTCCTCATCGAGAACGCGGGCAAGGGCGGCAGCCTGAACCACCTCGGCGTCGAGGTCGAGACCTCCGAACAGGTCCACGCCGAGATCGCCCGGCTCTCCGAGGCGGGACTGTTCACCGAGGAGCAGATCGCCACCACCTGTTGCTTCGCCACCCAGGACAAGGTCTGGGTCACCGGCCCGGGCGAGGAGCGGTGGGAGGTCTACACCGTCCTCGCCGACAGCGAAACCTTCGGTACCGCACCAGAACTCGCACAGAGCGACGCCGAAGCCGTGGACGCCTGCTGCGGCACGGCCGCCGAGGCCGCGGCCGAGAACGCCTGCTGCGGTAGCGAAGCCAAGCAGAAGGCCGTCGCCGCGGGCGCGAGCTGCTGCGGCTGAAACGAGCCAGGCCTCCCCGGAACGAGTCCGGGGAGGCCTGGTCGTGCAGGGGGACAACCTACAGGTTCGAGGGGCGAATCCGCTGGGTCGGCGGGTCGATGACGCGACCGCCGCTGCTCATCACACCGAGGACCGCGCCGGCGATCAGCAGGATCGCGGCGAGGATGCCCAGGATGATGGGCAGGGTCTTGCCGAAGAGGTCGAGCTTGTCGAGGCTCTCCTGGGTGACCGCCATCTGGGCGTCGATGGTCTCCTGGTCGAAGACCAGGTGCGCCTTGAGCGCGGAGACGTCGACCTGCTCGGCGCTGCGGCCGTAGTACAGGTGCAGCTGCTCGCCACCCTTGATGACCGCGCCGGTCCGCGGCTCCACCCACAGCTCACGGACGTTGGTGTAGAAGCGGTACATGGTCACCTCGCCGTCACCCTCGAGGCCCCACTTGGCCGCGGGCAGGGTCAGCTTGCTGGTCGCGGTGGGCGCGACGTCGTTGAGGTTGGTGACCGGGATGCTCTGCTTGAAGTAGTACACCGGCATCCCGTCGATCTGGGTCTCCTCGACGAAGTCGATCGGGTGGGTGGCGCGGGCGTTCAGGTCGAAGTACGGGTACGACTTCTTCTCCGTGCCGATCGGGAACCGGTACTGCAGGCCCTCACGGCTCGTCGCGTCGGCCACCGAGGCGCCGGACTTGTCGACGTTGATGGCGATGGAGCCGTTGGGCGAGGTCGCCACCGGCGCGCCGGTGAACCGGTCGATGGTCACCCGGTCGACCTTGGCGTCGAGCACGCCGGCGTCGCCGTCGCGATCGTCGCGGCGCAGGGTCTGGCCGGCCTGGACGGTCATCTGGTCGGCGTCCGAGGGCTCCTCGACCGTGAGGAAGCGCTGCGAGGAGACGGCGACCTTGTCCACCTTGGCCGAGCCCTCGGGCGAGACCAGCGACTTCGAGTCGAGCACCATGCTCTCCTCGCCGGGCACGCTCTTGGCGACGGTGGTGATACGCAGGTCGAGCGGGGTCTTGGCGACCTTGTCGACGGTGTAGGTGGGGATCATGACAGCGGCGGCGAGCAGCAGCGCGCCGAGTCCGACGAGGATGCAGGCGATGGTCCTGCGCATGTTGCTCATCGGCTGCCGTACGTGACGTTGCCGAGCACCGAGGAACCCGGATCAGCCGTGGTCTCGGGGTCCGGGATCGAATTCTGTTGCGCGCCAGCGGTGATGCCGAGAACGGCAATCACCCCGATGATCGCGCCGGCCAGCCCACTGATCAGGCCGGGAACGGCAAACTTCATAACTCGAAACTCCAATGCGTGGCGTCGGATCAACCGACGGAGAAGAACCCGACGGTCGGGGCGAACGAGCAGGTGCGGACGTCACCGTCGGCGGTCTTGGTGGTGAGCCCACCGGTGATCACCGCGGCGACCCGGCCGGTGCCGGTGTCGGCGATGGCCGAGAGGGTGGCCGGACCGTCGGGGTTGATCGCGGCCTCGGTGGTGAGCGCCTGGGTGCCCGAGCGCCGGTTGTCCAGGTTGACCCACTGCACGGTCATCGGCGGGTTCTGCTCGGCGGTGGGGGTTTTGGTGCCGAGCGCGGTGAACACGAAACCGGTCTGGCCACTGGCCGGGCCGGGCGGCGGCAGCTCGGCCGGGCCGGGTACGGCCAGCGCGGTGCCGACGGAATCGGAGGTCGGGCCGATGCAGCCCTTGCCGATGGTCGGGTAGAGGAACTGCGCGATGCGCGGGCCGTCCGACGGCGGGAGCTCGGGGCCGCCGCCGCCACTGCCGTCGAGGAAGGTGATGACCTTCTCCAGCGTCGCCTTGACCTGCGCGGGAATGCCGGGGGTGGCCAGCAGGACGCGCGCCTGGGCCAGGATTCCGGCCTGCGCGCCGTCGGCGATGGGGCCGGGGGCGGAGATGGCGCTTACGATCGACGGTGCCAGCGCGGCCAGCGTCTCGGAGGGAACGTTCTCCGCGATCGCCGGAACGCTCGGCTGCGCCGCTGGTCGCGGGGCAGCCATGGTCGATGCCGGTGCGGCGAGTGAGGCACTCACCGCTAGTACGAGAGCGGACAAAGCGGTCCGCGAGCCTCGGGTGCGCAGCACTGGTCAGCCGTCCTTCTTTGTGGGGATGGGGTGGAGCAGTCCGGAACGGTAAGTGTGATCCGGGGTTTCAGATACATTGGAAAGGTGACTACAGCGGACAGACGGTATGGGGGTCGTACGGTCGTCGCGCGTAAAGCCGAACGGCGCCAGCGGTTCCTGGAAGCAGCGACGCGGATCTTCGCCGAACGCGGGTACGCCACATGCTCGCTCGCCGAGGTGTGCGCGGCGGCAGGCCTCTCCAAGCGGCAGTTCTACGAGGAGTTCGAGACCCGCGAGGACGTGCTCATCGCGGCCTACGACCGCATCCAGGACGACGCCGCCTCGGCGGTCGGGGCCGCGGTCGTCTTGCACTCCGATCCGGAGGACGCGTTCCGGGCCGGCCTGGCCGCGTACCTGGAATCGCTCGGCTCCGACCCGTGGCGCGCGCAGGTCGCGCTGATCGAGGTCGTCGGCGTGAGCGATCGGATGGAGGACCATCGCCGCTCGCGGCGGCACGCCTGGTCGGCGCTGATCTCGGCCGCGCTGGGCGCGAAGGGCGTGCGGTTGCGCGGGGACGCCGAACTCACGACGGGGCTCATCACCGGCGCGGTCAACGGCGTGGCGCACGAGTGGTTGCTGCGCGAATCGCGACCGCCGGTCGGCGAGCTGGTGGACCTGCTGGCCGCTGCCGCGCTCGCGCTCGTCGATCGGGACTGATTTCCGGACGATCGATGGGCGGGTGGCAACTTCACGCACTTGCCGCTTGCTCAACCCACTCCCTTTCCGGACATTGTGAGACCGGACGGCTTCACAGTGGGGGAGAGTCTGGCATAGTAGTGACCCAGATCGCAACGGCAGAAACCGTGCGATCGCCGTCACCTGGGGTGATGGATTGGTCAGGGGTCCAAACTGCTCGCGCTCGTAGTGAACCACCCCGGGCCGCGCACGGGAGGCGGTTCGGACTTTCGCGACCCGTCCCTCGGCTCGGCAATTCATCGGCAATCCCGCCGTTCAGCCCTTGCTGAGCACGCCGGCGATGGCGCCGCCGAGCAGTCCCGGGGTGCTGTAGTCGACGGTGCCGTCCGGCCGCAGGGTGACCGTGGACGACTTGCCGTCGTCGACACAGCCGCCCGCCCCGCTCTCGCCGGTGAGGCGCGCGCGGAAGGTCAGCCGCCCGGCGGTGGCCTCGGTCAGCGTCTCCGCCCGTGCGCAGCGGGCGCCCGAGATCGTGCCGGTATTGGCCGAGTTCGCGACCTCCTCGCCGACCGATCCGGCGCCGATGGTCAGCTCGATGGTGAAACTGGCGAGGCCGTCCGACGCCCGGCCCTTCCAGGTGCCGACGAATGCGGCGGGGACTGTGCCCGCCGCGTCGCCGGTGGGCGGTGACCCGGGGGAGTCGGTGGACGGCGGGGTCCCCGGTGACCGCACCTCGGTGTTCGACGGGGCGATCGTCAGACTGACGCCCGCGCGGGGATCGCGCAGCTGGGTGCCGATCAGATAGGCCCCCGCCGCCACCGCGACCACCACGACCAGCACGGCCGCTACCAGCAGGCCGCGGGTGCGCCGGGCTCCGCGCGGTTTACGGCCGGGCTGGTGGGGGCCGGGGGCAGTGCCTTCGGGGCGCCGATGAACAGTGGGGTCGACCACGGCCCAGCTCGGACCCGACCCACTGATGCCCGTGCCGGTCGACGCCCACGCGGGCCCGGTCGAGTTCGGCGCTGGTCCGGTCGCGGAGGTGGCGGGGCCACCGCCGGTCGAGGGGGATCCGCCTCTCGGCGACCAGGCGGGTCCGGTTGGGCCAGGCCCGGTCTGCGTCCCGGCGCGAACAGGTCCGCTGCCGCTGGGCACCGAGCCCGGACCTGTCGCGGCCGTCGGGTGTCCGCCGGTCGACGCCCACGCGGGGCCGGTCGAGTCAGGTGTGGGTCCCGGCGGCGGCGCATGCGATGCGGGTCCGGTCGACGCCGGCGCCGGGCCGCCGTCAACGGGGTGGCCGTCCGGTGCGGTATCGAGATCGAGGAGGCGGACCGCGCGGGTGCCGATCTCCTCGACGAGGGCCGGTGGCAACCATCCGGTTCGCCCGGTATCGCCCAGGCGGGTGAGTTCGGTGAGGACCTGCGCGGGGGCTGGGCGGGCGGCAGGGTCCTTGACGAGACAGGACGCGACGAGCGGGCGCAGGCGCTCGGGGAGCGCATCGATGCGGGGCTCCTCGTACATGATCCGCCAGAGCATCTGCACGAGTTCCGCGGTGCCGAACGGGCCGTGGCCGGTGGCGGCGAAGGCGAGCACGCCGCCGAGGGCGAAGACATCGCAGGCGGGGCCGAGCGGTTCGCCGCTCACCTGCTCCGGACACATGAAACCCGGTGAACCGATGACCTTTCCGGTGGTGGTGAGGGCGGTGTCCTCGGTGGCGCGGGCGATGCCGAAATCGATCACCTTGGGCCCGTCGACCGCGAGCAGCACATTCGACGGCTTCAGATCGCGATGCACCACGCCGGCGCCGTGAATCGCGACCAGCGCCTCGGCCAGGCCGTGACCGAGCGCGAGCAGGGCGGGTTCGCCGAAGGGGCCGAACCGGCTCACCGCGTCCGAGAGCGGAAGCCCGGCTACGAAACCGGTGGCCAGCCACGGCGGATCGGCGTCGACATCGGCATCCAGCACCGGTGCCGTGAACGCCCCACCGACCCGGCGCGCGGCCGCGACCTCACGCCGGAACCTGGCCCGCAGCTCGGGATCGCCGAGGAGATCGGGGCGGATCACCTTCACCGCGACGGTGCGGCCGCCGCCGGTCCGGCCCAGATACACCTTTCCCATGCCGCCCGCGCCGAGCACGCCGAGCAGTCGGTACGCCCCGATCTGCCGTGGATCGTCCGTGCCGAGCGGTTGCATTGCCTGTGAATCCTTCGATCAGCCGAGCGCGGCGGCCCGGGGTTCGCCCGGTCACTGTAACCCCGATGCCCGACCACGGCCGGGGCCGCGAGCTAGCGCGCTCCCCGGACAATCTCCAGGCGATTGGTGATGCCGAGCTTGGCGAGGATGTTGCGGACGTGGGTCTCGACCGTGCGCTCGGAAAGGACGAGGCGGGTGGCGATTTCGCGGTTGGTCAGGCCGGTGGCGACGAGGTCGGCGATCTCGCGCTCCCTGCGGGTGAGGGGATCGGTGGTGCGGGCGGCCGCGGCGATCTCGGTCAGCAGGGCGTCGGCAGTGGCCAGGCGGTGGGTCATGCCGAGGCGGCGGAAACCGGCGGCGGCCCGCTCGGCGTGCTCGCGCGCGGCGGGCAGCTCGGTGCGGGCCAGCAGGGTGCGGCCCAGGCCGAGGTGGCCGAGGGCGACGAAGGGCAGCGCGCCGATCCTGGTGTCCATGACCAGGCCCTGCCGGTACAGCTCGACCGCGGCGTCGAGGTGGCCCGCGACCCGGGCGTTGTCGGCACGCACGCGGGCCAGCGAGCTCACACAGATGAGGGCGCCGGTGCCGTCGGCCGAGTAATACGGCTCCTGACCCGCTTGAGCGCGGTAGACGCGGTCGGCGGTCTCGGCATCGTCGAGCAGCTGCGCGATCAGGCCGACCGAGAACACGGTGCCGGACCAGCGCGGACCGCGCTCGAGGGTGTCGGGCAGATCGCGGAAGGGCTCGAATCGGGCGCGGGCCTCGTCGAGGTCACCGGCCAGGGCGAGCATCATCGGCGTGAAGAGTTGAGCGATGGGGATTTTCGGGGCGAAGGCCAGTGCCTCGACGGCGGCGGTCATCTCGCTCCGGTCGACCTCGCCGAGGATCGCCGCGTACATCCCACGAAAGGCATGGTGTAGCCCGGCCAGGGAGAAATCGCCGATGCCCAGCGCCAATTCATGGGCGGCGCCGTCGAATTCGAGCCCCGCGGCGAACTCGCCGACCAGCACCGACCTGGTGGCGCGCAGCCGGAGCAGGTGCCAGCGCGCGATCGGCAGGCGGCGGCGTTCGGCGAGCAGCGCGATGCGGTCGAGCGCGTCGTCGAAGGCGGTGAGGTCGCCGCGTTGCAGGCTCGCGTCGGCTGTCCACACGTGTCCCCAGAGTTGGGCCAGCGGCTGCTCGGCGTCGACCGCGATCTCGATCGCCCTGGCCGCCAGAGCGGTTCGCTCCTCGAGGAACTCGGTCGAGGCCAGCGAGAGGTGTCTGGCGTGGATGGCGTCGAGCACCACGTCGGGGTCGGTGGACCGGCCCGCGGCGCGCATGGCCCGCTCCGACAGGGCCCGCGCCTCGGCGCCCGCGCCGCGATCGGCCGCCGACAGCGCCACCCTGGCCAGGATGCGCGCGATGAGATCATCGTGCTGCCCCGGTTCGAGTCGCCGCAGCGCGGCTGCGCAGAGTTGATCGAGCCGCGTCATGACCGTGGGCGTGGTGACGCCGTGCACCACCAGCGCGGCCCTGGCGAGCAGATCGGGTCTGCCTGACTGTTCGGCGAGTGCCGCGGCCCGCTCACAGTGGTCGAGACTGTCGGCGATGTGGCCGGCGGCGAACTCGTCGCCGGCGAGCTCGATGAGGAGTTCGCCCTGCTCCGGTTCGGGCGCGGAGTCACCCACCGACTCGAGCGCCCACTGCCCGAAGCGGATCGCCTCGGGATAGGCGGCTGCGGTGCGCGCGGCACGGGCCGCCCTCCTGGCCCAGTGCGCGGCGTCGGGCGCGGACAAGTCGGCGTTTCGCCAGTGTGTCGCGATGGCGCCCGCGATCGCGGAATCAGGGCCGCCGCGTTCGTCCAAGACCCGCGCGGCCGCGAGGTGCAGGGCGCGGCGGCGTGCGGGTCCGAGGTCGGCGTACACCGCGTCGCGCACCAGTGCGTGCGTGAACGCTGTTGTCCCGTCGGTGAATCGGCGCACGATCCCCGCGGATTCAGCGGCGTCGATGGCTGCGGACACGACACCCTCGCCGGCCCGATCGCCCGCGCGCCGACCATCCTCGCCGTGTCGGCGCCCGATGCGACGCGAGTCGGCAGCGTCCGAAGCCGCGCCGCCGGGCGCCGGATCACGCGCCGACCGACGCTCGTCCGCGGCGTTCGAGGCCGCACCGCCGGGTACCGGATCACGCGCAGGCCGACGCTCGTCGTCGGCACTGCGGCTCAGGCCGTCGACCGTAAAGGCAAGCGGCCCCGGTTCGGGCAAAGCACTTGCGGCCTCGCGTTTTTCGCTGGAGACCTGCTCTGCTACGCCGACCAGCAACGCGAGATCTATGCGTTCGCCGAGCACGCTCGCGGCGCCGAGCACCTCGACCACCGCCGGGGCGAGCCGATCGAGCCGAGCCAGCACCAATCTGCGCACACCGGGCACGGCGAGTACGGCCTCGGCATCGCAACCGCGTTCGGCCACACCGGATTCCACGATCAGCCGGACCAGCAGCGGGTTCCCCTCGGTACGTTCGCGCAGACCGGCGGCGAGATCGATGGGCAGACCGAGCTGTTCGAGCCAGTATCGAACCTCGGGCGCGGTGAGCCCCGGCACCGACAGTGCTCGCGCATGAGGCACGCGCAACCACTCGGCCTGCTGATCGAGCAGCGGCTCCTCCGCCGGCTCCCGTGCGGTACCGACGATGAGCAGTGCGGCCCGCGGCGTCTGGGTGACCACGTGGGTGAGCAGCGCGAGCGAGGTGGGGTCGGCCCAGTGCAGATCCTCGAGGACGAGCAGCAGCCCTGGCTCGGCCGCCAGCACGTCGGCGACCTCGGTGAACATCCGGAAACGCTGCGCGGCCGCGCCACCGCCCGGCTCGGTGACGGTGTCGAGCGCGGCGGCCAGCTCCGGCAGCTCGCGGGCGGCGCGGCGCCACGGCCACAGCGGCGGCATCCCCGCGTCGTCGAGCGCGTTGCCCCGCGCGACCCGCAGGCCCGCCTCCGCGGCGAGTTCTACCGCGCGTTCGGCCAGCCACGACTTACCGATCCCGGCGGGACCACTGATCAGCACGAAGCGGCTCGCGCCGCCCGCGGCGGACAGCACGGCCGCGCGCAGCAGCGCGATCTCCTGATGCCGCCCGACCGCCGGAGTCTGCACCTGCCAAGTATCGCGCGAAGTTCAGTACCGCGAATGCGTACTGGCACTGATCCGGCGCGGCGTCGCTGCGGCGAGGCTGGAAGCACCGAATTCCCGAGGTCAGGAGCTGAAAATCATGTACGCACACCTTGTCTGGTTCGACCGGCCACGCACCGAGGCCGAGCTGGCCGCCGCCGACTTCGCGGCGACCCACCGCATCGCTCCCGCGCTGGCCACCGTGCCGGGACTGGTCGACTACTACGAACTGCGCCGCGACGACGGGTCCGGCGTGGTGATCGGTTTCGGCGAGACCGAGGCGGCGCTGCACGCGGTGCGCGACGCGATCCTCGCCACCGAGCTGCTGCCGGGCGAGGACCCGGAGCTGCTGCCCGGCCCGGACCGGGTCGAGATCTATCCGGTGCTGCGCCACCGCGACACCGCCGACATCTACGCCGAAGGGACACGGTCATGAACTGGATCATGCTGGGCGAGCGCCGCTGCGTGCGCTGGGCGGCCGCACCGCAGGACAGCACCGCGCACTTCCGGGTCGGGCACTTCGGGCACACCGTGGGCGGCTCGATCCCGGTGCTCGACGGCAGGCTCACGCTCGGCCCGGACGGGCAACCCGCGACCGTCAGCGGCGCCGTCGACCTCGCCGCGATCGACACCGGCAACGCCCGGCGCGACCGTGACCTGCGCAAACCACGCCTGCTCGACCTCGACCGGCACCCGGTGATGAGCTTCGTCGCCGACGACATCACCGGCACCGACGGCGAATGGCGGGTCGCCGGGGTCGCCACCGTGCGGGGGCGCGACGTGCCGTTGGTCTTCACCGTCACCAAGTTCGCCCTCGGCACCGACACCGTGACGGTGAGCGCTGAGGCCGTGCTCGACCGCCGCCTGCTCGGGCTGCGGGCGCCGGAGTTCCTGATCGGGCGCTGCGTGACGATCGCGCTGCACGTGGTGCTGCGCGCGCAGACGCCCTAGAGGTCGGCCAGCGCGAGGCCGGTCAGCGGATTGCCGATCCGGACCAGTTCGGTATCGGTGCCGCGCCCGACGTCGACGAACCGGATCGAGCCACCGAGATCGCTCACATAGAAGGCACTGCCGAGGCCGGCCAGCCCGATGGCCTCGCGATAGCCGGTCGAGAGCACCTTCGGCGTGCCGACCTCGGGCTGCACCGTGGCGGCGTAGAGCGCGTTGCCGTGCGGGCCGGCGCCGCGGTCGGTCCAGACCAGGTGGCTCGCGCCGTGCAATTCCAGGTCGATCGGTTCCGGCAGGTCCTGCCACAGCAGCTCGAGATCGGTGCGGTCGGCGGCGCCCGCACCGTCCGGGAGGTCGATCGGGGCGCGGAAGATCCGGCCGTCGCCCGCCTTGGCCGCGCCCTTCTGCGTCCAATAGACCAGGCGGCGATCCATGTCCAGGCAGATCCCGACGCACCAGTTCCGCGGCACCCGCGCGTCCGCCTCGCTCCGGCCGGTGACCACGATCGGGCGCAGGTCCCCGCCGTCGAGATCGCAGCTGAGCACCGCCATGCCCTCGCGGTCGCACCAGTACAGCCTGCCCGATTCGAAGTCGGCGGTGAGCTGCTTGCCGGTGGTGAACGCGCCGACCGGCACGATCCTGGTGCGATTGCCGCCGTCGAGGTCGACCCGCTCGATCGAACCGTTGCGGGTGAAGAACTCCGGTTCGGTGCCAGGCGCGGCGCCGGGATCGGGCCTGCCCATGTTGGTCCAGTAGATGTGGCCGCGCAGCTGGTCGACCACCACGCCGTCGGGGAACTCGTCCAGGTCCTCGACGACGGTGCGCAGCGCGCCCGTGCCGAGCGAGACCGCGTGCATCGCACGGGCTTTCAGGTCCAGCGCCAGCAGCTCGGTCATCGGTTCGGCTTCGGGTAGTCGTCGTAGAAGCCGACGCCCGTCTTCACGCCGAGCTTGCCCGCGTCCACATAGCGGTGCAGGAGTTCGCGCGGGCCCGCGGGCAGATTCGGGTTCTCCTTCGCGTAGTGGTCCTCGATATCGAGGACGACGTCGAGGCCGACCTGGTCCATCATCCGGAACGGCCCGGCCTGCGTGCCGAAATTGCGCGCGAACATCTCGTCGACGTCTTTCGGGACCGAAACGCCTTCGTAGACGACCTCGAGCGCCTCGCGTTTGATCGCCGCCCAGATGCGATTGAAGATGAAGCCGGTGCTCTCCTTGCGGACCAGGAACGGATGTAATCCGTAGTCCGGGAACGTCTTCAGCACGAATTCCAGTATCTCGGGCGAGGTCACGCCGTCGGACATCACATCGAGCACGGTCGAACCGGGCGGCATGTAGAAATGCGTGTTGAGCATCCGGTCGGCCGTCGCCAATCCCTCGGTGAACAACCGGCTGGCGTACGACGAGGAATTCGACGCCAGAATCGCGTCGGCGTCGGCGTCGCCCTCGAGCTGGGCGAAGATCTTCTTCTTCAGCTCCAGCACCTCCGGCACGGCCTCGACCACCAGCCAGGCGCCTGCCACCGCGGCGGCCTGCTCCGGTACGTACTCGACCGTGCCCGGCGAGCCGCCCGGCACCTTCGCGGCCACGTCGGAGAGCTGCTCCTCGACGAAGGCGACCGCGGCGGCGCCCTGTTCCGCCCCCGGATCGGTGATGCGCACGAGCCCGCCCCTGGTGGCGAACATCAGCGCGATACGTCTGCCCAGGGTGCCCGCCCCGACGACGGCGACCGGACGATCGAGATGATTGCGCGGAACACTGCTCACGACGACTCCCTCTGCGTGCGACGGCGGCAAGAACGGGTGACGCGGATTTTCGGTTCGATCAGCACCCCCAGCCTATCGCCGCGGCGGGCGCGCGACCGCCCGCGACAGACGCTCGATCCGTTGACACCCCGTCGCGACCGGTCAGAATGTGATTGCCTTATCCTCACGTTCTTCACGTTTTCGCGCGTCAGCACTAGGGGGCTCCTCGATGACCACACTGGCCTCCGGACTCTTCATCGACTGGGAAGAGCTGACGGGGCAGTCGAAGTTCGTCGTCGAGCTGATCAGTTTTCCGATCTTCGCCGCATTGGCCGGCTGGCTCACCAACTGGACCGGCGTGCTCATGCTGTTCTGGCCGATCCAGTTCAAGGGCTTCCGCGTGCCGGGGCTGCACGTGCTCTACCCGTACCTGCCGCGTCGGGTTCAGGTGCTGCCCACCTTCTCCGGTGACGGGCGCAGGCTCGGCTTCCAGGGCTTCATCCCGGCCCGCTCCGAGAAGATGGCCAGCATCTGCGTGGACAAGGCGCTGATGCGCATCGGCAGTCCCCGCGACTTCATCCACGAACTCGACCTGGACGGGATCGGCGACTATCTCGCCGAACGCGCCCGCGACCAGGTGCAACCGATCGTCGACGAGATCATGTACCGGGAGAACCCCGACCTGTGGCGGTCGCTGCCCCGGCCGGTGAAGCAGGCCGTGTACCAGCGCGTCGACCGACAGCTACCCGCGCTGTGCAGGCGCGCGTTCACCAGCCTCGGCGACAACATCGACCAGCTGCTCGACGTGAAGAACTTCGTCATCCGGTACCTGGAGAAGAATCCGTCGATCCTCAAGGACCTGACCACGACCATCGCGGCGCCGGAACTGAAGTTCATGGTCCGGATCGGCCTGCTCGGCGCGCCGTTCGGTCTCGCGCTGGCGCTGTACCTGCACGTTCACCCGCAGATCCCGTACTGGGGCCTGGTGCCCGCGTGGGTGATCGTGCTGCTGGCCTCGGCGGCGATCGGCGTGATCGTGAACGTGATCGCGATCAAGATGGTGTTCGAGCCGGGCGATCCGCAGCCGCGCTACAAGTACCTGTGGCGCCAGGCGCTGCTGGCCAAGCGGCAGCCGCAGGCGGCGACCGACCTCGCCCACATCCTGGCCTACCAGGTGCTGACCGTGGAGAACCTGTCGAACGAGCTGCTCGCGGGCCCGAACGGGGACAAGACCAAGCAGCTCATCGAGCGGGTGGTGGCCGAGGAGATCCGCGAGCAGCTCGGGCCGACGGCCTTCATGGTCCGCGCCGCGATCGGGCGCAAGGGCTACGACAACCTGGCCCTCGCGGGCGCGGGCGCGGGCCTGAGCCTGGCGCCCGGCATGGTCGACGACGAGAAGTTCGTGCTCGAGCAGGCGAAGAAGATCGACGCCTTCGCCGGCCGCAAGCTGCAGAAACTGACGCCGGGCGAGTTCATGGAGATGTTCTACGCCTCGGTGGAACAGGACGCGTGGCTGCTCTACCTGCACGGCGGCGTGCTCGGCCTCGGCGTCGGCGCGATCCACCTGATCACCTTCGGTTGGTAGCCCACGAATAACAAGCACGCGTGCTTGCATTTTTCTCGGCCCGCTGAGATTCTTGGTGGCGAGGCGCGCCGGACCTGACCGCGCCATGATCGGCAAGGGAACAGATGGCTGACCTCGCACCGTTGCTCGACGACTTCGCCGCCGAATGCGCGGACCTGGAACACCTCGTCGCGCCGCTGACCGCCGAGCAGTGGCGCACCGCCACCCCGGCGCCCGGCTGGGACATCACCACCCAGATCGCCCACCTGACCTGGACCGACGAGGTGTCGGTGATCGCCGCCACCGACGGGGAGACCTTCACGAAGCTGCTCACCGAGGCGGCGCCGAAGATGTTCACCTTCGTCGACGAGGCCGCCGAGGAAGTGGCCAAGACCCCGCCCGCCGAGCTGCTCGAGCGCTGGCGGACCGGCCGCGCCGCGCTGATCGCCGCGCTGGCCGCCGTGCCCGCGGGCACCAAACTGCCGTGGTTCGGCCCGCCGATGAGCCCGGCGTCGATGATCTCGGCGCGCATCATGGAGACGTGGGCGCACGGTCAGGACGTGGCCGACGCGCTCGGCGTCGACCGCACGCCCACCGCACGGTTGCGCACCGTCGCCCACATCAGCGTCCGCACCAGGAACTTCGCCTACACCGTGCACGGGGAGTCCGGGCCGAGCGAGGAATTCCGGGTGGAGCTGACCGCACCCGACGGCAGCCTGTGGACCTGGGGCCCCGAGGACGCGAAGCAGCGCGTCACCGGCCCGGCTCTCGACTTCTGCCTGGTCACCACCCAGCGCCGCCATCGCGACGACACCGCACTGGCCACCGAGGGCCCCGACGCCGAGCACTGGCTCACCATCGCCCAGGCCTTCGCGGGCCCGCCCGGCGAGGGCCGGGCGGCGGGCCAGTTCGCCTGATCGGCGGAAGGTACAGGCGAGCGCCAGTCTCTGAGCGCCATTCGTGCCGACTGCCCCGGACTTCGTTGGCCGGGGGCTGACCTCCGTGGCAGTCGCGAATGACGCTCGCCTGCTCTGATGGGTTACCCATCGAGTGATGTGAGAAACAACGGCGGCCGCGCGGGACCGTGCTGACCAGGCCCTATAGGTCGCCCGTCCAGGTGTGTGCCTGATCACATCCATGGAGAGTGCTAACTCTAGCTAGCACCCCGTACCGTGGAAATCAACGCGTGGCTTTCAACGATGCGGGCCCCGTCCCTCGGGTACACCCACAGGCACAGGAAGGACCCGCATCATGACCGCACATCGACCTGCGCAGATCGCGCGTCTGTCCGCCACCGTCGTCGCCGGCGCGGCCAGTCTCTGCCTGACCGTCGCCGCGGGCGCCTACATCGTCAACAACATGCCCGAGCTCGCCCCCGCGCCCACCCGCGAACACGCGGAACCCGGATCGGCGCCCGCGCCGGGAGGGCATCAGCCCACCCTCGCCGAGGGCGGATCGCCGCGGTTCACCAGCGATTTCGTCCAGCTGGCCGTGTTCACCGAGCGAGCGCCCTCCGCGCCGGTCCCGACCCCGGTGACGACCCAGCGCTCCACCACCGCCGCGGCGCCGAATGATTCGACCCTGGCCGGGCGGCTGCGCATCGGCACCACCTACGTCGGCGCGCAGGTCGCGCCCGCGCGCACCGACACGATCTCGTTCACCGTCGACACCAACGTGGTGACCATCGCCTCGAAATACCTTGGCGTGACGGCCGATCCGGCGGGGGTCACCGCGCTGCGCACCGAACTCGACACGCGACGCGGCGAATTGATGTTCGTGCTGTCCGACCCGGCGCTGGGCAGCCACACGCTGCGCGTCGAACGGATCCAGAAGCCGGGCACCGCGCCCGCCGACCAGACGACGGCCGCGGCGGAACCGGCCGACGAGCAGGCCGAGGCACCGGCCGACGAGGCGCCGACTACCGTCGGCGTGTGAGTTCTGGCGGCACCGGCGACGGTGTGTACGACTTCTGCGTGCTCGGCGGCGGCATCGTCGGCGTGGCGACCGCACACCGTATGCTGACGAAGTTCCCCGGCGCGAGTTTGGCGCTGGTCGAGAAGGAATCGGCCCTCGCCGCCCATCAGACCGGACACAACAGCGGCGTCATCCACTCGGGCATCTACTACCCGCCCGACAGCCTCAAGGCGCGATTGTGCCGGGCGGGCGCGGCCTGGAATAAGGAATTCGCCGCCGCCAACGACATTCCGTTCCGCGAATGCGGAAAACTGCTGGTGGCCACAGACTCCGCCGAGCTGGCGCGGATGCGCGACCTCTACGAGCGCTCGATCACCAACGGCGTCGATGTCGAGGCCATCGACGCCGCCGAGCTGGCGCGGCGCGAACCGAGGATCACCGGTGTCGGCGCGCTGTTCGTGCCCAGCACCGGCATCATCGACTACCCGAAGGTCGCGACAGCGCTGGCCGATCAGGTCGTGGCCATGGGCGGGCGGGTCCTGCTCGACACCCCGATCGAGGCGATCGGCGAA
The DNA here is from genome assembly GCF_003182135.1 of Nocardia neocaledoniensis. Lineage (GTDB taxonomy): Bacteria > Actinomycetota > Actinomycetes > Mycobacteriales > Mycobacteriaceae > Nocardia > Nocardia neocaledoniensis. The sequence continues at coordinate 375,690 of NZ_QGTL01000004.1, forward strand.
ACCGACGCCACCGTCACGATTTCCGGCCCGGCGACCTCGATCACGACGCGCACGCTCGTGGTCTGCGCGGGCCTACAGGCCGACCGGATGGCGCGGAAAGCGGGAATCCGCACCGACTTCCGCATCGTCCCGTTCCGCGGCGAGTACTACCGACTGCCCGCCGCGCGGGCCGACCTGGTCCGCACGCTGATCTACCCGGTACCCGATCCGGCGCTGCCGTTCCTCGGCGTGCACCTGAGCCCGACCATCGACGGTGAGCTGACCGTCGGGCCGAACGCGGTGCTCGGCCTCGCGCGCGAGGGCTACGCCAAGGGCAGCGTCAGCGCCCGCGACGCCGTCGACGTGCTGGGTTTCCCCGGCTTCCACCGGGTCGCGCGCGCCCATGTTCGCACCGGGGCGCGCGAGCTGCGCAATTCGCTGTTCAAGCGCGGTTACCTGGCCGAATGCCGCAAGTACTGCCCGGAGCTCACCGTCGCCGACCTGCTGCCGCATCGGGCCGGGATCCGCGCCCAGGCGGTGCTGCGCGACGGGAGTCTGGTGCACGATTTCCTGATCGAGCGCACCCCGCGGTCGATCCACGTGCTCAACGCGCCGTCACCGGCGGCCACCTCGGCCATGCCCATCGCGGAATACCTCGTCGACCAGCTCTGATCCGGAAAGCGGGAAATAAAGAGGATAGTTGTAGTACTTTTGTGCCCATCCGTGATCAGGGAGGGCCGATGGACCACATCAGGTATGCGTGCGACGTCGGCGCACCCGTCGACGTCGCCTTCGCCTACGCCGAGAACTTCCGGTTCGTTCCGCATTGGATGACCGGCGTCAGCGCCATCGAACCCGTCGGTGATCCCGATCGCGGCCTCGGTGCCGCGTTCGCGATGAAAGTCCGTCTCCTCGGGGCGATTCCGGTCCGATCCAGCTGTGAGATCACCGAATACCGGCGTAACGCGGTGATCGGGTATACCCTGCGTGGGCGGGTATACGGAACCGTGACCCTGCGGTTCGATCCGCTCGGCTACGAACGGTCGGTGCTGACCTCCGAAGCCGACTATCCACCACCACGCGGTGTGTTCGGCCGCCTGTGCCACGGCCTCGTCGACGCGGTCGCGAGATCGGCACTGCGCCGGACGGAGTCGCGGTTGCGAAGGGAGATAGAGGCATTCCACGGTACCGATCTTGTCGGCCGCATCGCCTAGGGTGGCGGTCATGATCATCGTGAGCACCGACGGGTCCTGCCTGCGTAATCCCGGTGGTGCCATCGGCTGGGCCTGGGTGAACCACCAGGGACCGGCCGCCAGCGGGGGAGCGGTCACCGGAACGAACCAGATCGCCGAGCTACGCGCGGTACTGGAAGCCATCCTCGCCCATCCCGGCGCCGAGCCGATGCTCATCGAGAGCGATTCGCTCTACGCCATCAAGTGCGCGTCCGAGTGGATCACCAGCTGGCGACGCAACGGCTGGCGCACCTCCACCGGCGGCGCCGTGAAGAACGTCGAGATCATCAAGCAGATCGACCGCGCCATCACCACCCGCGAGGGCCCGGTGCGCTTCCGCTGGGTGCGCGGACACGTGGGCAACTACTTCAACGAACAGGCCGACACCCTGGCCGGCGCGGCCGCGCGCGAAGCCGCCGCCCGCCCGCCCGCGGTGCCGGAAACCCCCAGACCGCGGACCTCAGGGAAGCCGGTCGAGCCGGCCGCACCGTCGGCAACACTCACCCTGTTCTGACGGGCAGGCACGACCGGGACGGTCCGCACGAAAAACGCCTCCGGCGGGCAGCGCGCAGCTACCGCCGGAGGCGTTTCGGATCGATCAGTTGCCGGGCGCCGGAGCGGGCGCCGGGGCCTCCTGCGTGGGGGCGGGCTGACCGCCCGGCACCGCGCCGGCGCCGGCGCCGGCCTGGCCCCCGCTACCGTTCTTGAGCAGCGGCGAATCCAGCTTGCTGACCAGCCACTTGTCGCCGGACTTCTCGAGGGTCATCTCGATGGCGAACATCATCCGGTCGGGTTCGGTCTGGGTGAAGTTGGTCCGGTACTGGGTCATGGTGACCATCGACTTCACGTCCTCGGTGCTGCCCGAGACGTAAGCGCACTGCACGTCCTCACCGCGGGACTTCACCTGCGCCTGCACCATCGCGCCCTTGAGCGCCTCGCTGGCGTCGCTGAACTCCTTGAGGTAGTCGCCGGTGGCGCCCGCCTTCATCTGCTCGATGTAGCCGTCGAGGTTCTGCGAGTAGTCGTAGTTGGCGAGGATGTTGCCGTAGTCGCAGGCCGCCTTGGTCGACTCCGCGATGGCGTCGAGCTTGTCGGCCTTGTCGTTGCTCTGCAGGAAGAACACCACGGCCGCGGTGGCCGCGCCGAGCGCGACCACACCGGCGACACCAGCGGCGATCCAGCCCGTCGAGCTCGATTTCCCGGTCGGCGCGGCCGCAGTGGCCGCCGGCGCCTCGGACACGGTGGCCGCTTTCACGGTCGCCGCGTCGTCCTCCGGAGTCGCCGCCGCGCCCTTGACGGTCGGGGCGGACTTGGCAAGGTCGGGCTTGTCCGCCGTGGCATCGTCCTTCTTGCTCTCGGCGTCGTCGCTGGTCATCGAATCAATCCTGCTCTTTCCCGGCACACGTATCGCACCGATTTCCTTCGCGGACCCGTGAGCCGGGCCACACGCTCTTCTCGTGCGAGTATGCCCGGTCCGGTGCGCGAGCGACCGGACCGGGGCAAGAACTCACTTCACCGGCAGCGGCGTCCGTTCGTTCGGATCGACACCCGGCGGCATCTGCGCGCCGTTGTTCGGCACATTCGGCCGCGGCGCGTTGGCCGAACCACGGATCTGCTGGTCGGCGGGCGGGTTCACGCAGTAGTTCCACTTCGGAATGGTGCCGTCCTGGACCTCTTCGTTGCGGCGGTACTCCGTCGCGTAGTAGCAGGTCGGGCGGGGCCAGATATCGATGATGGTGTGGAACTCGCCGTCGTGGGCCGGGGCGCTGATCGACCCGAGACCCAGCGCCAGCGACGGGAACAACAACCGCAGCGCGGGCGTGCGCAGCTGCGCCGCCTTGGTGATGGCGACGAAGTTCGCCGCCAGGCTGCTGATCGGGTCGGCGGTCTTGTCCAGCACCGCGCCCAGCGCCTCGAACTGCGCGGGCGAGTTGTCCAGCACGCCCTGCAACTCGGCGTTGGCGTTGTTGAACTGGGTGAACAATGTGCCCGAATTGCTGGTCAGGGTCTGCAGATCCGGCTGCGCGTGCGAGGTGGTCTCGGCGATCACCCGCAGGTTCGCGATGAGGTTCACCGTCTGCGGCAGCAGGTTGTCCAGACCGGCGACGACCAGGCTGACGCCGTTGATGAGACCGCGCAGCTGGTCGGGACCGCCGCCGAGCGCGGTGTCGAGCTCGGTCAGGATGGTCTTGAACTGCTGCGGATTCACCTGCGAGATCAGCGCGCTGGTGTCGTCGAGCACCGCCCACACCGGGACCGGCGTCTTGATCTGATCGGGGTTGTACTCGATCACGGCGCCGTCACCGAGGAACGGGCCGACATCGGACTTCGGGCGGAAGTCGATGTACTGCTCGCCCGCGGCCGAGAGCGCCGCCACCTGGATCATGGTGTCGACCGGGATCTTGTAGCTCTTGTCGATCTGGGCCTTGGCCGCGATCGCCTGCCCCTGGTTGATCAGCTCGACCGAGGTGACCTTGCCGATCCGGTGCCCGCGCAGGGTCACGTCGTTGCCCGGCTGCAGACCGCCGGAGCGGTCCAGGTTCACCGTCACGGCGTACTCGGAGCGCAGCGGATTCACCCGCATCACGTTCACCAGCAAGTAGGTGGCGCCGACGATCAGCACCAGCACCAGCGCGGTGTTGGCCAGCACGATCTTGCTGCTGAAGAACTTCTTCGCCTTGCTCATCGGTGGCCTCCCACCCGGCCCTGAACGATCTGCAGCACCTGGATGAAGGTGCCGACGAAATCGTTCACATCCTTGAGGTCCGGGAACTTGCTGTTCTCCGGAGCCGTCAGCAGCCCGATGTCGAGGTTGGTCAGCGTCGCGTACGGAGCGAGCGACTTTCCCTGGAAGGTCTGGTTGGCGCCGGGACGGATCGCGTGCAGCTGATCCAGGACGTAACCGAAATCGTCGCCGGTCGCGGCGAGCGCGTTCATCAGGTTGTCGAGATTGGTGAGCAGCTCGGAGAGCTGATCACCGGTGGTGTTGGAGTAGTCACCGAGTGCGGCACTGGCCGTGGACACCTTGGTGAGCAGATCGCCGATGGCCCTGTTGTTCTCGGCGATCGCGCCGATGGCCTGCGGCAGGGTGTCGGCGACCTGGCCGAGCTGAGCCTTGTTGTTCTCGACCGTGTTGGCCAGCGAGTTGAACTCGCCGAGCACCGTGTCGATGCGGTCGCTGTTGTTGTTCAGTTCGCCGATGACGCCGGTCATCTCCATGATCAGGTGCGACAGGTTGCCGCCCTGGCCGTTGAGAATCGAACCGAGTTCGGTGCCGAGGCGGCTCAGGCTCGCCACGCCGCCGCCGTTGAACAGCATCGAGACCGAGATCAGCAGCTCTTCCACCGTCGCGCCGGCCGAGGTGAACTCGCGGGTGAGGGTGTCGCCGTCCTGCAGCGAGGCACCGCCGCTCGTATCGTTCTTCGGCTTCGACAGCGCGATGAACACGTCACCCAGCGGCGTCGCCTGACGCAGCTCGGCGGTGCTGCCCTTGGGCAACACGATGTCCTTGCTGATCTGCATGACGATGTTGGCCTGGAAGTTCTTGGTCGAGATGCCGGAGACCACCCCGACATCGGAACCACCGATCTTCACCTTCGCCTGATCGGGCAGGTTCAGCGCGTTGTCGAACTCCGCGTTGAGCGTGTAGGTGTCGCCCTCGGCGCCCGGCTTGGGCAGCGGCAGGTCCTCCACGGTGAATCCACAGCCGGAGGTGATCGCCACCGTGGCCACCGCGGCCGCGGCAACGACCGCGCGGCGGGCTTTCATCGTCATTCGTCGCGTCATTTCGTCAGTCCAAGGAGTGCGGCGGTCAGACCGTAATCGGGGCCGAAGTCCTGCATGTTCCCGGAGCGGCAGCCATCGGACTTCATCTGCACCCGCTCACAGAACACGCTCACGATTTCGCCGGAGAGCGCGGTGCCGATGAGGCCGTGCAGCCGGACGAACCTGCCCTCCTTGTCGATGGCGCCGTCGATGTTCTGCATCAGCAGCGGCACGATGTCGACGATCTCGACCATCGCGCCCGAGTTGGCGCGCAACTGGTTGGTGACGGTGGTCAACCCCGTGAGCGAGGAGGACAGCTCGTCGGCGTGCTCGCCGAAGGTGGTCGAGGTGTTGGCCAGGAACTGGTTGAGCTGGTCCAGGGTGGCCTGCAGGCCGGGCGCCTGCTCGGCGAGCAGACCCGACATCGCGGTCACCCGGTTGCTGAAGTCGCGCACCGACTGGTCGTTGTCGGCCAGCATCGTCGTCAGCTCGTTGAGCTTGATGATGATGTTGGAGATCGCGTCCTTGTTGTCGACACCGACCTTCAGTGCCGCCGACAACGCGTCGAGGGTCTCGCGGATCTTCTGCCCGTTGCCGTTGAGCACCGGGTAGAGCACCCGGCCAGAGAGCGGACCGAGACCTTCCTGACCCTCCTCGGGCTTGAGCGAAGCGGAGAACTGGTCGATGGTCTTGATCATCGTGTCCAGCTCGACCGGGGTCCTGGTGCTGGCCTTGGTCAGGTGCTGGCCCGACTCCATCTCCTCACCACCGGTGTAGGGCGGGGTGATCTCGATGTGCCGGTCGGTGACGATCGAGGGCGAGACGATCGCGGCGATCGCCTCCTTCGGGATCTTCACGCCCGCGTCGATGGTCATGTGGACCTCGACGAAAGTGCCCTTGGGGACGATCTTGTCGACCTTGCCCACCGCGAGGCCGAGGACCATGACCTCGTTGCCCTCGTACATACCCGCGATGTTCTCGAAGTCCGCGGTGATCTTGGTCGTGCGGCCGAGCGCGTCGTTCACCGAGCCGGGCATCAGCGAGCAGCTGCCCAGCGCCAGCGCCGTGGCGCCGATCATCAGGTACCGGCCCAGCGTCTTGAATGTCGAAGTCGGTTTCATCCTGCGCACCCCTGAATCACCTGAACGAAGCACAGCCAGTTGTCGGGGAAGATCCACGGCAGCGAGACGTCGCCGTAGTTGCCGTTGCCGAGCGCGTTGTTGAAGTAGCGCGCGGTGGGCTGACCGATCTGCAGCAGCTTGTCCAGGTTGTCCTTGTTCTTCTGCAGACCCTCGGCCATCGTGTTGAGCTGGCCGATGGTGCCGGCGAACTGGCCGCCGTTCTCGGCGCCGATCTCCTCCAGCTGACGGGTCAGCGTGGCGATGTTGTCGAGCAGCTGACGCAGCAGGTTCTGCCGCTCCATCACCCGGTTGGCGATGGCCTCGCCCTGGGTGATGACCAGCAGGATGGAGTTGCGGTTGTCGGCCAGCAGCTGGGTGACCCGGTTCAGGTCCTTGAGCAGGCTGTCGACCTCACCCTTGCGCCGGTCGACGACCTTGGCCAGCGCGCCGACGCTGTCGAGCGCCTGCGCGACCAGCTGCGGGGAATCGCCGAGCTCACCGTTGATGGTGTTGAGCGAGGCGGCCAGCTTCTTGGTGTCGAGTTCCTCGAACTTCGGGGTGCCGACCTGCACGACATCGGCGATGTCGTAGGGCACGTCGGTGTTGGTGCGCGGGATCGTGTCGTCCTTCAGGCCCGATCCGTCGCCCGGCTTCAGGTCGACGTAGCGAGCGCCGAGCAGGGTGGCCATCTTGATCGAGGCGTGCGCGTCGGGCCCGAACTTCAGCGAGTTGTCCACGTCGAGGGTGACCACCACGTGATCGCCCTCGATCTTCGCGCCGGTGACGGTGCCGACCTGGACACCCGAGACCGCCACCTTGTCGCCGGTCTTGATGCCGGCGGCCTGCACGAACTCCGCCTCGATGGACTGCCTGCCGATGCCGATGAACTGGTAGATCGTCGAACCGACCAGCAGCACCACGATCACCAGCGAGCCGATGACACCGAGCCAGAAGTTGCGGTTGCCGAGGAACGACCTCTTCAGCTTGCTCATCGGCACACCGCCGAGTGCGAGTTGCCACCGATCTGGCTGAACAGGCCGCGCGGGAACAGCACGCCGTAGAGCGAGACGTCCAGCCCACACAGGTAGGCGTTGGCGTGCGTGCCCTCGGAGGTCATCCGGCCGAGGTCGGCGAGCATCGAGGGCAGGTCGATCGCGGCCTGGTCGAGCTTGGCGCCGTTGGCGAGCAGCAGGTTCAGCGCCGCGGTGGACGAGTTCTGCGCGGCCGCGAGCTGGGGCTGGATCTTGCCGACCATGCTGACCAGCGAGGTGGTGGCGTCGGCCAGGATCACCGTCGAGTTCTGCAGCGACTGGCCCTGTTCGTAGAGCCCGCCGATCAGCGCCCGGGTCTGGGTAACCAGGGTCTCCAATTCATCCCCTCGTTTGGCCAACCCGGCCATCACACCGGACAGGTTGGTGATCACGTCGGACAGAATCGCGTCCCGACGCTGGAAATCGGTGGCCAGCTGGGCCGCCTGCACGATGAACGACGACAGTGATACGCCGTCACCCTGCAGTGCCTGGATCAGCGTCTCCGACATCGCGTTGACCTGCGCGGGCTCGAGCGCCTGGAACAGCGGCTGGAATCCGTTGAGCAGCGCCGAGATGTCGAACGACGGTTCGGTGCGCTCGAGCGGAATCGTCGACCCGCTCTTGAGCGCCTGCGGGCTGGCCGCGTCGCCCGGGGTCAGCGCGACGTAGCGCTGGCCGATCAGGTTCTGGTAGCGGACAAGGGCTTTGGTGTCGTCGAAGACCGTCTGGTCGCTCTGCACGATGAACGAGACCTTGGCGTCGTTCTTGCCGTCGAGCTCGATCTTCTCGACCTTGCCGACCCGCACGCCCGCCATGCGGACGTCGTCGCCGGGCCGCAGGCCCAGGACATCGGTGAAGATCGCGGTGTACTTGCGGGTGTCTCCGTCGACCGTGCGGGCGAGCGTGTTCCACACGACCACGATGACCAGCATCGAGACGAGCGCGAAGATACTGAACCCGATCAGTGGCTTACGGATGCTCATGCGCCACCCCCGTTTTCGGACACTTGCAGGGTTCCGCCCTTCAAAATCGGACCGAGCAGCAGGAATTCGGATGCCGTCGGCTTACGCCCCAGCAGTTGCGTCATCGCCGCTTCGCCCTGGTAGGAGATCGGCTTGCCGGACGGAGCCGAGGCGGGCTCCACCGGCGCGGGCGCCGGGGCCGGAGCCGCGGCCGGGGCGGGCGAGCCGCCGAGGATGCCGGGCAGACCCGGGATCTGGATCGACGGGACGAGGCCCTCGAGCGGGGTGCCCGCGAACGGCTTGACCTCGGTGCCGTTCGCGGTCTGCATCGGCGCGATGCCCGGCGTGGTGAGGCCGGGGATCGCGGGCATGCCCGGGATCGCCACCAGCGGCGGCAGTCCGGCGGCCGAGTCCAGCGCGCGCGGACGCACGCTCTCCGGCATCGGCGGCAGGCTCACCTCGGCGGGCGCGGTGAAGCAGCTCGGGCCCAGCAGGTCGCCATAGCGCGGGCACTCGGCCACGGTGTTCGGCTTGTACGGGGTGAACGTCAGACCCGCGTTCCACACCATCTGCTTGCCGCTCGGGCCGCCATGGAAGGTCGTGTTCAGCTGTGCCAGCGAGGGACCGAACACGTCGAAGAGCGTCGTGATCGAGGCCGGATCGGAGGCGAGGGCGCCGAGGGTGGCGTTCATGCCGGTGGTGACTTCCTTGCCGACATCCGGGTTGGCCGCGAACAGGTCGTTGACCCGGTCGGTGGTGGCGCTGGCACCGGCGAGCAACGCGATCAGCTGATCACGCTTGGTCGCGATGGTGTTCGCGGTCTGCACCGAGCTGCCGAGCACGTTGAGCAGTTCCGGCGCCGACTGGTTGAGCGCGTGCGCCGAGGCCGAGAAATTGTCGAGCATGCCGCCCAGGTTCGGGCCCGCATCGGCGACCGTGGTCAGCCAGTGGTCAAGGCGCTGGATGGTCGAACCGGGGACGCGGCCGCTGCCGTCGAGTGCCTGGGTGAGGGTGCCGAGCACCCGGCCCAGCTGCACCGGGTCGACCTCGTTGAGGATGTCGCGCACCGTGGTGAGCGTGTCCTGCAGCGCGATCGTGCCCTGGCTGCGGTCCTCGGGGATCTGCGAACCCTCGTGCAGGTACTGGTCGGAGGCGCCGTTGAAGACCAGTTCGACCGAGGTGACGGCGAACAGGTTGCTCGGCACCACGCGCGCGGTGACGTTGCTCGGGATGTCGCCGGCGAACTCGGGCTTGAGCTCGATGTTCACCTTCTGGGTCGCGCCCTTGTCGACGATCTCGACGTCCTTGACCGCGCCGACGAGCACGCCGCGGAACTTCACGTCGGCGTCGGACGGGAGGCCGTCACCGGTGGTCGACAGGTTGGCGGCGACGTTCACCTTGGGCACGAAATAGCCCTGGTACCTGGCCATCAGGAAGGCGAGGATCACGGCGAAGACCGCGAGGCCGCAGGCTCCCGCCACGTACAGCTGTTTCATCGTGGGTCCGCGCCCACTGGGATCGATGATCATCGCGCGCCTACCCCGAGATCCTGATTCCGGGGTTGACGCCCCAGATCGCCAATGTCATGAACAGGTCGGCGAAGACGACCAGGATGATGCACATCTTGATCGCGCGGCCCGCCGCGACGCCGACGCCTTCGGGACCACCCGAGGCGAAGAAGCCGTAGTAGCACTGGATGAACGTCGTGATCATGACGAACACGACCGCCTTGAGCAGCGAGTACAGCACGTCGGTCGGTACCAGGAATTGGTAGAAGTAGTGCGAGTAGGTACCCGCCGCCGTGCCGCCGATCAACTGGACGGTGATCGAGCAGGACACGTAGGCCATCACCAGGCCGATGCAGTACAGCGGCACGATCGCCATGACCGCGGCCATCATCCGGGTGCTCACCAGGTACGGCAGCGGGCGGATGGCGATGGAGTCGAGCGCGTCGATCTCCTCGGAGATGCGCATGGCGCCGAGCTGGGCGGTGAATCGACACCCCGCCTGTGCCGCGAACGCGAGTGCCGCCAGCAGCGGGCCGAGTTCACGGGTGGTGGCGAAGGCCGAGATGGCGCCGGTGATCGGGCTCAGGCCGAGCAGGTTCAGCGAGGTGTGGCCCTGGATGGCCACCGTCATGCCGCCGAAGGCGCTGATGATCAGGATGACGCCGATGGTGCCGCCACCGACGACGATGTTGCCGTTGCCCCAGGTGACGTCGGAGAGCAGACGCCAGATCTCCTTCGGATACTGCTTGAACGCCAACGGAATCGAGCCGACGGAGCGCAGGAAGAAGAAGACCTGATGGCCGAGGCGGGCCAGCATGTCGATGGGCGCCTTGCCCGCGGCCTGGAGTTGCCGTAGCGGGCGCAGCAGGGGAGGTACGTACGTTGATGACATGGCTCAGACCACCTGAGGGGGGAAGACGGCGGCGTAGATCTGCGTGATCGCCACGTTGACACCGAGCAGCATGACCATCGAGCTGACGACCGCCGAGTTCACCGCGTTGGCGACGCCACCGGGGCCGCCGCGCGCGTTCAGGCCGGAGTCGCAGGCGATGATCGAGGCGATGAGACCGAAGATCACCGACTTGAGCAGGGCCACCGCGAGATCACGGGTGACCGCGAACGAGGCGAAGGTGCTCATGTAGGAACCGGGCGTGCCCGCCTGGGCGAAGATGTTGAACATGTAGCCGGTGATGAAGCCGACGAAGACCACGAAGCCGCAGAGCAGGAAGCTGACGAGCATCGCCGCGCCGAGCCGGGGGGCGACCAGCCTGCGCAACGGGTCGACGCCCATCACCTTCATCGCGTCGATCTCTTCGCGGATGGTGCGGGAGCCGAGGTCGGCGCAGACGGCCGAGCCGACCGCGCCCGCGATCATGATCGAGGTGACCAGTGGGGCGCCCTGCTGGATGATGCCGAGGCCGTTGGCCGCGCCGATGAACGAGGTCGCGCCGACCTGACCGGCGACGGCGCCGACCTGAATCGAGACGATGACCGCGATCGGAATGGCGACGAGCAGGGTCGGGGCCGCGGCCACGCTGGCCATGAAGGCGCACTGGCGGACGAACTCGTCGAAGGGAAAGCGGCGGCGGAAGATCGCGACGATCAACTCCGTGACCGCTTCGATACCCATCGTGATCTGTCGACCGAAGGTCTCGAGTGACTTCTTCGGATGGTCGTCCCAAAGGCCCTTGGTCCAGTCGACAGCTTCACTGACGCGTGAACGGGCGGGCGGACTCTTGGTCGACTGCACTGCTTTTACCCCTCTCGACGCCAGGTCATCAACACCCCGACGACTTGTTTGCTTGACGCACCTTACTACGGAGTAGCGCAGAACACACCACCGACATGTGAGCGCTGTCATAGAGAGAGGTCACTGTCCGGAAACAGCAATGCGTCCTGCCATGTCGGACCATACAGCCCACAATTGTGCAGGTATGGCAGTTACGTCAGATGTCGTTTTCCGGGCCGTTTCCAGCATTGGCGGCGGTGCCGAATAAATATTGCGGAAAACTGTCATTCATAACGAGACCCCCGGGCGAATACCCCGACATGTCACAGGTTCGCATAAAACTGGACAATTGATCACTTGAATTCATAGAGAATCGCTATCACCAAACGCCGCTCGTGGCGAGGCGCGCCCGGGACGGGATACAGGCACGATAGGCAGACCGAATTGATATCGTGCGGACTTCCGACGTCTGGAGGGACATGTTCACCACACTCGCCAAGGTGGCCAACGCTGCCTTCGCCGTCGCCCTCGGTGCCGCGCTCCTCGGCACCGGCGCGGGCACTTCGCAGGCACAGCCCGGCCCGCCGGTGATCGGCGGCGGCTCCGGGATCGTCATCGACAACACCTTCGAATGCACCGTCACCACCGTCGGCCACGACGGTGCCGGACGCCTCGTCGGCCTGACCGCCGGCCACTGCGGCGACGCGGGCGCGTCCGTCTCCGCCGAGGTCGACCGTGGTTTCGGCGAGATCGGCCGGTTCGCCTACAGCAACCACGAACTCGATTACGCGGTCATCGAGTTCACCCCGGGCCGGATCATCCCGGTCAACCGGATCGGCAATGTCAGCATCACCGGCGTCGGCGGGCCGGCCCAGTTCCCGACGATCGTCTGCAAGGAAGGCCGCACCACCGGCAACACCTGCGGGATCACCTGGGGCGATGTGTTCCAGACCAACACCGAGACCTGGTCGCAGATGTGCGTGGTCGAAGGTGATTCCGGCGCACCGGTCGTCGTCGGCTCGACCCTGGTCGGCATGGTGAACGCCTACCTGGCCGTGGCCTGTTTCGGCCCCGAGGTCGGCACCAACATGAACTCGATCATGGACGACATCAACGGCCGCGGCGGCGTCGGAGCGGGCTACCGCCCGATCTAGCCGCGACAAGAGACCGAGCGGGCCGCGTGGATTCGTCCACGCGGCCCGTTCATTTCGGTGCCAGCGCCGGTCCGTCCGCGCCCGCGCAGTGCGGCAGGCAGTCGACCCGCTCCGGCGCGGGGGCCCGGCGCGGGACCCGCAACAGCACACCGGCGACGACGGCGCCGATCAGCAGCAACACCGCGCACCAGCGCATCGCGGTGTCGAAGCCCGCGGCGAAGCCGACCGGGTCGTCGAAGTCGCCGGACAAGCCGGCCAGGCCGGGAAGCGCCGCGACGGCGAGCAATTGGGCCGTCCTGGCCACCGCGTTGTTCACTCCCGAGGCGATGCCCGCGTCGGCGACGGGCACCGCCGCCAGCACCGCGCCGGTGAGCGGGGCGACCATCACCGCGAGGCCGAGCCCGAAGATCAGCACGCCGGGCAGCACATCGGTGAGGTAGTTCGCCTCGGCCCCGACCCGCTGCAACGCGAACACGCCCACCGCGGCCAGCAGCGGGCCCGCGGTCATCGGCAGGCGCGGGCCGTGCCGCTGCGCCCAGCGTCCGGCGGGCGCCGAGAGCACCAGCATCAGCAGCGTCACCGGCAGGCTGGCCGCGCCCGAAGCCATCGGCGAGTACCCGGAGACCAGCTGCAACTGCAACACGAGCAGGAAGAAGACGCCCCCCAGCGCGGCGTAGACGAACAGGGTCACCAGGTTCGCCACGGTGAACACGCGCGAGCCGAACAGCGACGGCGGCACCAGCGGATTCGGGCTGCGCAACTCGACGAGCACGAACCCGGCCAGGCCGAGCACACCGACGCCGATCAGCACCGGATACCCGTCGATCAAGCCGAGGGTGAGCGCGCCGAGCGCGCAGGCGACGATCACCGCGCCCGGCACGTCGATCCGGGTCGGCGCCTCGGGATCGCGGCTCTCCGGCACCCACCGCACCGCGATCACCGCGACGACCAGCGCCAACGGCACGTTCAACAGGAAGATCGCGCGCCAGCCGACCAGGTCGATCAGGCCGCCGCCCAGCAGCGGACCCAGCGCGCCCGCCACGCCGCCGAGCCCGGACCACAGCCCGATCGCGCTGCCCTGATCGCGCTCGTCGAGCGAGGCCGAGATCAGCGCCAGACTGCCCGGGGTGAGCAGCGCGCCCGCGACGCCCTGCAGCAATCGCGCGCCGACCAGCATCTCGATGTTCACCGACACCGCGCACAACAGCGAGGTGAGCGCGAATCCGACGATCCCCCAGACGAACACGCGCCGCCGCCCGAGCCGGTCGCCGAGCGAGCCGCCGAGCAGGATGAACGAAGCGAGCGTGAGCGTGTACCCGTTGACGGTCCACTGCAGGCCGGCGACGTCGGTGTGCAGCGACTCACCGATGCGAGGCAGCGCGACCGAGACGACGGTGGCGTCCAGCGACGCCATCGAGGAGCCGAGGATGGTGGCGAGCAGAATCCACCGCCCGGAGGCTGACTTCAGCCGAACCGTCCTGATCGGGGGCACCCGTCCAAACTAGCCGTTCGGCAGGCCCGGCACCGGGTTACAGGCTCTCCACGCAGACGACGACGCGTCGCTCTTCGTACTTGAAGCCCGAGTCGGCGGCGTCGGGGCAGGAGTCGACGCTGTCGGTGTCGTTCTTGATGGTGATGACCTTGACCGGCTCCGAACCCCCCTCACTGCACTCGATGCGCTTGGGCTCGTCGCCGCCGACGTCCATGCAGCCGCCGACCACCCAGTCGATGTCGAGACACAGCGCGCCGGTCTCGATGCCGTTGAGGGTCTCGGCGTAGTAGTTGTCGCGGTCGCTGATGCAGCCGCTGCTGGTCTTGGCCTTGCCGATGACCTTGTAGTTCGACGAACGGCTGCCGCAGGACGCCTTCTCGATCGTCGCGTCGGTGACGGTGCCGCCGAGCGAGACGCAGTCGCCGACGTTGGCCTGGAAGTCGGTGTCGCCGCCCTTGCTCGAGGTCGGCGCCGGTTTGCTGGTCGTCGGCTTGCCCGGTTTCGTCGTCGGGCTGCCGGTGCTGGTCGCGGGGACCACATCGATAGCGGGTTGTGCGTGGCCGTCGATGGTGCCACCGCACCCGGTCGCGACGAACGCGGTCACCGCGATGGCGACGGCGCCGACGATACGGCCGATGGGCAGGTCTGCAAACACCTACTGTGAATACACCACCGGAGCCACCCGCGTCGACTCGATCGCGCGGGCCGGTCGCCGGTTACCCTTGGTCTTCGGCCTCCCGGCCGAACCTGCATCAGGAGGTGAACCCGATGGTGGCGGCAACGGCGGGAGATTTCGGGCCGAGGACCAAGCGCGGTGGCGAGCCACTCGCGGCACCTCGGCAGATGCTGGTGGATCCGCGGTTCATCCGGCTGGCCGATCACTTCTTCGGCCTCTTCCCGCAGCCCCACCGCGGCGGTGGCGCGCTGGCCGTCTACCTGGACGGCAGGCCGGTGGTGGACATCTGGGCCGGCTGGGCGGCCAAGGATCAGCGCTGGAACGGCGAACACGTCGCGCTCACCTTCTCCACCGGAAAGGGCGTCGCGGCCACGGTGGTGCACCGGCTGGCCGAGCGCGGGCTCATCGACTACGAGGCGCCGGTCGCGGGGTACTGGCCCGAATTCGCCGCGCACGGCAAGCACGACATCACCGTGCGCGACGTGCTCTCGCACCGGGCCGGACTGCACCGCGTGCGCGGGCTGGTGCCCGGCCGCGAGGGCATCCTCGACTACGACGCGGTGATCACCGCGCTGGCCGAGAGCCCGGCCGACCCTCGCCGGATCAGGTCGTCGGGCTATCACGCGATCACCTTCGGCTGGCTGGTCGCCGAGATCGTGCGGCGCGTCACGGGCGAGCCGTTCACCGAGGTCTTGCGCCGGGAAGTGGCCGAGCCCTTGGGAACCGAGGAATTCTGGTTCCAGGTCCCGCCGGCGCAGCGGTACCGGATCGCCAAGATCTTCCCGCATCTCGCGCCGCCGGGGATCCGCTGGAACACCGCGTCGTCGGTGCTGTCCTGGGTGCGGCCGGTGCGCGGGCTGGCCGAGGCCGGGATGCCGGAGAGTTTCGACGAACTGGTGCGCGACCCACGCGTGCACGACGCGGTGATGCCCGGCTGGAACGGGGTGTTCTCGGCGCGGGCGCTGGCCAGGATGTACGGCGCCCTCGCCAACGACGGTGTGGTGTACACCGGCGCCGACGAGCCGGTGCGGTTCCTGCGCCCGGAGACGATCGCGGCGGTCAACCGGACCCAGCAGACCGACAGCCGCGACTACGTCCTCGGTCTGCCGCTGCGCTTCACCCTCGGCTATCACCGCCCCGTCCTGATGACCAAGCAGCAGCCGCGACACGCGTTCGGGCACTATGGGATCGGCGGGTCGGGTGCCTACGCCGATCCGGATCTGCGGATGTCGATCGCGTTCGTCACCAATCGGCTCGGCAACGCGGTCACCGCGCTGGGCGACGCGCGGCTGGCGAAACTGTCGGCGATCGCGCAGGGCACGGTGCGCAGGCTGCGCGCGAGCGAGCACTGAGTGTTTCGAACCGGTCGCGGCCACCCCCGCGTAGGTAAGGACATGAACGCGCCGACACCACCGCGCCTGTCGCTGCCGCACGGCCTGGCCGCGGCCTGGGACCTGGACGGTTACCTGCGCCGGCGCGCCCGCCGCGGCGATCCGTTCGCGGTGGGCTTCCCCGGCTTTCCGCCGGTGCTGTTCACCGGCACGGCTGACGGCGCGCGGGAACTGTTCCGTATTCCCGCGGCGGCGGTGCGGCCGCCCGGCCCGAATCCGATCGAGCCGATGGTGGGCGCCGCGTCGCTGATCCTCAGTTCCGGCGCACGGCACCGCACCGACCGCACCTTGCTCGCACCGGCGCTGCACGGGGCGCGCACGAAGGAACTGGCGGGGGTGATCCGCGAGGCGACCCTGGCCGAGATCGAAAGCGGTTCCGGCGCAACGGGTCCGTGGCGGGTCGGGACCACATTCGATGCCTTGTCCGCAGCACGGTCGATCACCCAGCGCGTCATCCTGGCCACCGCGTTCGGCCCGGCCGCCGGTGACGCGCCCGGCTCGGCCCGCCGCGCCGACCGCGCGGTCGAATACGCCGGAGCCATCGCCGATTTCCTCGCCTCGTTCACCACACCGCTGCTCGCCGCGCCGGTATTGCGCCGTGGCCCAGCGGGATTCGGGCCGTGGGGCAGATTCGTCGCCGCCCGCGCCCGGCTCGATCGTCTGATCCAGGGCGACATCGATCGACGCCGCGCCGTCGGCCCCGGCGACGGCGGCCTGCTCGATCTGCTCCTGACCACCCGCTACGACGACGGCAGCACCCTCACCGACACCGAACTGCGCGAACAGCTCCGCACCCTGCTCGTCGCGGGCCACGAGACGACGGCGACGACCCTGACCTGGGCGCTCTACCACCTGCACCGTGAGCCAGGGCTGCGCTCCCGGCTCACCGCCGAACTCGCCGACGCCCCAACCGATCCCGAGGAACAGGCCGCCTCGCCCCTGCTCGGCGCACTCTGCCAGGAGACCCTGCGCCTGCACCCGCCGGTGCCGATGGTGCTGCGCACCCTCACCGAACCGCGGCGCTGGCGCGGGGTCGACCTCGCCGCCGGCCAGACCATCGGCCTCGCGGTCGGCGTGCTGCACAGCCAGCCGTCGACGTGGCCCGCGCCCCGCCTGTTCCATCCCGACCGCTTCCTCGACCGCAAGATCGCGCCGTCCGACTACGCGCCGTTCGGCGGGGGCCACCGTCGGTGCATCGGCGCCACGCTGGCCGAACACGAGCTGCGCAGCGTCCTGGCCATGCTGGTGACCGAGACCGAGCTGAGGTTGGAGCCCGCCCTCGCTCTCGGCAGGCGACCACGGGCCGTGCCTCGCAATCTCGCGACGGCACCAGGTCGTCCGATTCGGTTCGTCCGGGTCGCCTGACGTCTCATAATCAAAGTCTCAATGCTTCACGTTTTGAGACAGCGGTAGACCGTGGCCCGCGACACCCCGAACCTGGCGCCGATCTCCGCGGCGCCGACACCCTCGGCGTGCAGCGCCCTCATCTCGTCGACGCGGTCGGCGCCGAGCTTCGCCGGCCGCCCACCGGCCCGTCCACGGGCCCGGCCCCGCGTCACCGTGCCGACCGGCGCGCCCAGCAGTACCCGCGCCCCGTCGAGGATCAGCTCGCGCAGCGTCGCGGCGGGCACGTCCCGGAACAGGACCACCGGATCCGCCAGCCCCGCCACCACCTGCGAAGCCCTGACCCGCGCTTCGAGGCCCGCCGCCGGGCCCGCGACCAGCGTGTTGGCGAGCGCGATCGCGGCACGGAACCGATCCGCGATCGGCGCCTGGACCAGCAGTGTCATGTCCTTGACCAGCATGGTGAGGGTGTGCCGGTGACGCAGATGCACATCGACATAGCCCTCGATCGCCCGCCACCGCACCGCCTCGGGGTCGCCGCCCGCCTCGGCCGCGGCCAGCACCGCCTCCAGCTCGTCGAGCAGCGGGACGGTGAGCCGTTGGAGGATCGCTTCCTTCGAATCGAAGTGGTAGTAGAGCGCCGCCTTGGTGATGCCGACCTCGTCGGCGATGGCCTGCATGGCCGTGGCGCGGTAGCCGCGCGCCGAGAACAGCTCGCCCGCGGCGGACAGGATCCGCTCGGATGTCGTCACAATCCACTTACCTCGGGTCAGTCGATGGGGTAGTCTGCCGACCAAGGGTCAGTCTATTGCCGCGGAGTTGGTCGCCATGGGAAGCACGGTCACATTCGATGTCGCGGGCACCCGGTGCGCCGGGCGCCTCTGGGTGCCCGCCGGCGCGGGTCCGGTGCCCTGCGTGGTGCTCTGCCACGGCTTCAGCGGGACCATGGACCGGCTGTTCGACTACGCCGAACGCTTCGCGGCGGCCGGGTTCGCGGCCCTCGTCTTCGACTATCGCGGCTTCGGCGCGAGCGCGGGCGAGCCGCGCCAGGTGCCGACGATCGCCGGCCAGCTCGACGATCTGCGCGGCGCCATCGCCTTCGCCCGCGCGCACCCACAAGTCGACTCGGAACGCGTTGTCCTGTGGGGCAATTCGCTCGGCGGCGCGCACGCGGTGACGGTCGCCGCCGATGATCCCCGGATCTCCGCCGTGGTGGCGCAGATCCCGTTCAACGGCTTCCCGAAGAAGGTGGCGGGCCGGTCGACCGCCGACACCCTGCGGCTGCTGGCGGCGATCGTGGACGATGCCGCGCGCGGCGCGCTCGGACTGCGACCGCGCTATATCCCGATGGTCGGCGCGCCCGGCACGACAGCCGTGACCACCACCCATGAGGCCGAGCAGCACATCCGCACCCTCACCGGGGACGGGGAGACCAGCTGGCGCAACACCGTCGCCCCGCGCGCGCTACTGACGATGATGACGCGGTATCGCCCGGCCGAGTCCGCCGCCCGGCTGCGTTGCCCGCTGCTGGTCTGCGCCGCCGCCGACGACCACGAGACGCCGGTGGCGACCAGCCGGGAGCTGGCCGAGCGCGCGCCCGACGGCGAACTGCGGGTCTATCCGGGCACCCACTTCAGCTTCTACACCGATCAATCGCTGCGCGAGCGCGTCGTCGCCGAGCAGATCGAGTTCGCCCGCTCCGCGACCATAGCGAGCCACTTCACAAATCCGGAGTGATTTCGATCACTTGACGTTTGAAGCTCACACGGATGTGCTTCCAGCGGCCCCGAGATCACTCCCGTCGACTCGCCGCCGTGAGCGTGGCGTTTGACGAAAGCCGGTGGATCACAGCCTGTTATGTGATCCAGGGCACAGAGTTGCCAGGTCGTTATCGCGACGCAACGCCGCTGGCACGTTGTCACCCCGGCCAGGTAGGAATGGACGGTCAGGGTCGGGGAGTAGTAACGCGTCAATCACGAAGATCTCGTGGCGCCTCGTGCGGCACGGGAGATGGAATGGACGAGAAACCTATGCACTACGAGGCACATACGCAGCGATCGCGTCGGCTTCGCCGGGGCCTGCTGCTGTCGGCGGCCATCGCGACGACCGGCGCACTGCTGGTGATTCCCGCGCAGGCCGAGCCGACCCTCCCGGGCTCCGGTTCCAGCCAGCCCGCGGTGGACGCGCCCGCCGCCCAGGCGCCGTTCGCGCCGCCGAACATCAACATCGCCGACGGCGAGACCGTCGGCGTCGCGCAGCCGATCGCCATCACCTTCAAGGAGCCGGTCACCGACCGCGCGGCCGCGGAGAAGGCCATCAAGGTCACCTCCAGCAACCCCGCGCCCGGCCACTTCTACTGGACCGGCGAGAAGCAGGTGCGCTGGAAGCCGAACGAGTTCTGGCCGGCCAACACCGACGTCACCGTCGTGGCGGGCGGCACCACCAGCTCGTTCCACATCGGTGACGCGTTCGTCGCCTACGTGGACGACAACACCAAGACGATCACCGTGACGGTCAACGGCGAGACGGTGCGCGAGATGCCGACCTCGCTCGGCAAGCCCGGCTACGAGACCCCCAACGGCACCTACATCGTGGGTGAGCGGCTCGAGAAGATGACCATGGACTCCTCCACCTACGGCGTCCCGGTCACCGATCCCGAGGGTTACAAGCTCGAGGTCGAGTACGCCACCCGCCTGTCCAACAGCGGCATCTTCGTGCACGCCGCGCCGTGGTCGGTCGGTCAGCAGGGCTACTCCAACGCCAGCCACGGCTGCCTGAACGTGAGCACCGAGAACGCCAAGTGGTTCCTCGAGAACGCCAAGCGCGGCGACGCCGTGATCGTCTCCAACACCCAGGGCCCGACCCTGAGTTCCGGTGACGGACTGGGCGACTGGAACTGATTCACTGAACAAAAGCCGAACAATACGATCAATCGCGATCGTGTTGTTCGGCTTTTTGCTGTACTCAGCCCTGTGCGCCCGATGTTCAGAAGATCGGCGGCCAGGGTTAACCAACAGTTCGCCATGCGCCGTAAAACTGCCGCGGTGCGAAGCAGTCCAGAGCGGGTCCTCCCCGCACCACGAGGCCGCGGGCTGAAAAGCCGCCCGTGGCAGGACTATGCGCTGTTCCTGGTCCTGGTCGTGCCGAATCTGGTGCTGCTGACGCTGTTCGTTTACCGGCCGCTGGCCGACAACATCCGGCTGTCGTTCACCGACTGGAACATCGCCGATCCCGTCGCGACCCCGGTGGGTTTCGACAACTACCTCGAGTGGTGGCAGCGCGACGACTCCTGGAAGGTCGTCTCCAACACGGTGATCTTCACCGTGGCCGCGGTCGCGGTGAGCATGGCGCTCGGTCTCGCGCTGGCCCTGCTGCTCGATCGAAAGCTCTTCGGGCGCAATGTCGTTCGCTCCGCGATTTTCGCGCCGTTCGTCATCTCCGGCGCGGCCATCGGCGTGGCCTTCCAATTCATCTTCGACCCGAGTTTCGGACTGGTGCAGGACGTGTTGCACCGGCTCGGCGTCGAGCGGGTGCCGGACTTCTATCAGGACCCGCACTGGGCCCTGTTCATGGTGACGATCACTTACATCTGGAAGAACCTCGGCTACACCTTCGTCATCTATCTCGCCGCCCTTCAGGGCGTGCGCGCGGAGTTGATGGAGGCGGCCGAAATGGACGGCGCGAGCCGGTGGACGACTTTCACGAAAGTGCTTCTCCCACAATTGCGTCCGACGACATTCTTCCTGTCGATCACCGTGTTGCTGAATTCGCTGCAGGTCTTCGACATCATCAATGTGATGACGCGCGGCGGACCGCTGGGCAACGGCACCACCACGATGGTGTTCCAGGTCTACGAGGAGTCGTTCCGCAATTTCCGGGCCGGCTACGGCGCCACCGTCGCCACCATCATGTTCCTGGTGCTGCTGGTGGTGACGCTGATCCAGGTGCGCGTCATGGATCGGAACGAGCGATGAAACACATCGGCCCACAAACCCTCTCGTACCGCAGGCGCGAACGCGCGATCACCGCGCTCGGCTATGCCGCGATGGTGTGCGTGCTGATCCTAATCGGCGTGCCGCTGTTCTGGATCCTGATCACCTCGGTCAAGGACCGGCCCGACATCTACACCCAGCCCGCGGTGTACTGGCCGCGCACCTGGCACCCGGAGAACTACGGCGAGGCCACCACCACGGTGCCGTTCTGGACCTTCCTGCGCAATTCGCTGATCGTCACGGGCGTCGTGTCGGCGGTGAAGTTCGTGCTCGGCGTGTTCAGCGCGTACGGGCTGGTGTTCCTGCGGTTCCCCGGCAAGAACATCGTGTTCCTGGTGATCATCGCGGCGCTGATGGTGCCCAACCAGATCACCGTCATCTCCAACTACGCGCTCATCGCGCAGCTGGGCTGGCGCAACACCTTCCAGGGCATCATCATTCCGCTGTGCGGGGTCGCCTTCGGCACCTTCCTGATGCGCAACCACTTCCTGTCGCTGCCCGGTGAGGTCATCGAGGCGGCCCGGATGGACGGCGCGAACTGGTGGCGGCTGCTGACCAGGGTGGTGCTGCCGATGTCGGGTCCGACCATGGTCGCGTTCGCGGTCGTCACGCTCGTGAACGAGTGGAACGAATACCTGTGGCCGTTCCTGATGGCCGACTCGGCCGAGGTCGCCACTTTGCCGGTGGGCCTCACGCTGCTGCAGAACACCGAGAACCCCTCGGTCACCAACTGGGGTCCGGTGATGGCGGGCACCGTGCTCACGATGCTGCCGATCCTCATCGTGTTCCTGGCCCTGCAACGTCACATGATCAAAGGCCTCACCTCCGGTGCGGTCAAGGGTTGATTCTCGAACGGAGATCCACGTGTCCACAACACGATTCCCGGCGCTGAGCCGTCGCGGCTTCCTCGGTCTCACCGGCGCCGCCGCCGCGGGTCTGGCGCTGACCGCCTGCGCGGGCACCGGCGGCGGGTCCGGGTCCGGCGGCGACGCCAAGACCATCACCTTCTGGTCCAACCACCCCGGCACGTCCAAGGAACTCGAGCTGGAGCTGATCAACCGCTTCACCGCGAAGTACCCCGACCTCACGGTCAACCTGGTCGACGCGGGCAAGAACTACGAGGAGGTGGCGCAGAAGTTCAACGCCGCGCTCACCGGCGGCGACCTGCCCGATGTCGTCGTGCTCTCGGATGTCTGGTGGTTCAACTACGCGCTGACCAAGGCGATCGAGCCGCTCGACGGGCTCTTCGGCGCGGCCGGCGTGCAGCTCGACGACTACGTCGACTCGCTCGCGGCCGACTACCTCTTCGACGGCAAGCACTACGCCCTGCCCTACGCCCGCTCGACCCCGCTGTTCTATTACAACAAGGACGTGTGGGCGAAAGCCGGTCTGCCCGACCGCGGCCCGAACTCCTGGCAGGAATTCGACGAGTGGGGCCCGAAGCTGCAGTCGGTGGTCGGCGCCGACAAGTTCGCGCACGCCTGGGGCGATGCCAAGAACTACCTCGGCTGGACCTTCCAGGGCCCGAACTGGACCTTCGGCGGCGCCTACTCCGACAAATGGCAGCTGAAATTCACCGACCCGGGTTCGATCGCCGCGGCCACCTACCTGCGCGACTCGATCAATGTGAAGAAGTACGCGGCGATCCGCCCGCAGATCGCGGTCGACTTCGGCACCGGCGTCGCGGCCTCGACGATCGCCTCCACCGGTGACCTCAAGGGCATCAAGAAGAACGCCGACGGCAAGTTCGAGCTGGGCACCGCGTTCCTGCCGCACCCGAACGGCCCCGGCGTCACCACCGGCGGCGCCGGCCTGGCCATCCCCTCGCGCATCTCCGATGAGCGAAAGGCCAACGCGCTCAAGTTCATCGAGTTCGTCACCAACGCGGCCAACACCGCGTACTTCTCGCAGAACACCGGGTACATGCCGGTGCGCAAGTCGGCGGTCAACGACCCGTCCGAGGTGGACTTCCTGGCGAAGAACCCCAATTCGAAGGTCGCCATCGACCAGCTGGCGGTGACCAAGTCGCAGGACTACGCGCGGGTGTTCGTGCCCGGCGCCGATCAGATCATCGGCACCGGCTACGAGCAGATCGGCCTCCAGAACGCCGATCCCGCGACCGTGCTGGCGAAGGTCGCCGCCGACGTGCAGGCGATCATCGACCGGCAGATCACGCCCAAGCTGCCGAAGTAGTCACCCCGTGGGCCGGTGGTCGTGGTGACCACCGGCCCGCCTCGTTCCCAGGAGAAACCCCCATGGCGACAGTGCAGTTCGACGGTGTCACGCACCGCTATCCCGGCGCCGACACCCCCGCTGTCGACGCACTCGATCTCGATATCGCCGACGGCGAGTTCCTCGTGCTGGTCGGGCCGTCGGGCTGCGGCAAGTCGACCAGTTTGCGCATGCTCGCGGGTCTGGAGTCGGTGGAGGAGGGGACGATCTGGATCGGCGATCGCGACGTCACCGGGCTGCCGCCGCGCGCCCGCGACGTGGCCATGGTGTTCCAGAGCTACGCGCTGTATCCGAACATGACCGTCGCCGAGAACATGGGCTTCGCCCTGCGCAACGCGGGAATGAGCAAGTCCGACACTCTCGTTCGCGTGCGCGAGGCGGCGGCGATGCTGGAGCTCGAACCGCTGCTCGATCGCAAGCCGGCCAAGCTCTCCGGTGGTCAGCGCCAGCGCGTCGCGATGGGCCGGGCGATCGTGCGCCGCCCGCAGGTGTTCTGCATGGACGAACCGCTGTCGAACCTCGACGCCAAACTGCGGGTGAGCACCCGCTCCCAGATCGCCGCGCTGCAGCAGCGGCTCGGCACCACCACGGTCTACGTCACCCACGACCAGGTCGAGGCGATGACGATGGGTCACCGCGTCGCCGTCCTGCGCGACGGCACGCTCCAGCAGATCGCCTCACCGCGCGAGCTCTACGACAACCCGGTGAACACCTTCGTCGCCGGTTTCATCGGCTCACCCGGCATGAACCTGCTCGAAGCGCCCGTCTCCGACGGCGCGGCCGTGCTCGACGGCCTGCGAATCCCGGTGCCGCG
Source organism: Nocardia neocaledoniensis (assembly GCF_003182135.1). Lineage (GTDB taxonomy): Bacteria > Actinomycetota > Actinomycetes > Mycobacteriales > Mycobacteriaceae > Nocardia > Nocardia neocaledoniensis. The sequence goes on from NZ_QGTL01000004.1 coordinate 400,112, forward strand.
CAGCGTGACCGGCAAGCGCGTCGTCCTCGGCATCCGCCCCGAATCCTGGGAGGTCACCACCGACCCCCAGGGCATCACCGTCGTCGCCGAACTCCTCGAGGAACTCGGCGCCGAGTCCTTCGTCTACACCCACGGCGCGGGCACCGACTGGTCAACCCGCTCCGGCAAGATCGTCATCCGCGTCGACCGCCGCTTCCACACCACCCTCGGCGAAACCCTCCACCTGCGCCCCAAGCCCGACGAGATCTTCTACTTCGACGCCACGTCCGACGAGCGCCTGCGCTGAGTCGCGCCCACTGTCCCGGGCTGGTCTCGCATCAGGATCGAGGCAGCAGGGTGGCCGGGGTGATGGTAACGGCGAAGGGGGTACGGAGGTCGGCGGCATCGTCGGCGGCTACCCGGTGAGTTTGCTCGTATCCGCCGTCGGGGCCGAGCCGGTAGGCGAACAGGACCGGCAACGTCTCACCGGGAAATTGGCCTGTGAACGGATTGATCTCGAATCGCCAGTAAGAGGCGATACCGGCAGCGCTGTACATGATCGGCTTGACGACACGGTCTGTCATCGTCGTCGACCGCGAGACGACCTCCACGACCAAGTCCACCTGGTCGACCGGAACGCCGCGGGCATCGAGGTCGACCGCACCGGCGGCGACCATGACATCACGGGCATCGCCATACGGGCCACCTCCTTCGCCGTTCTCGGAACCCGAGCGGGTCAATCAATATAAGCGGGACGGTGTCACCCAGCACCGGAATGCGAACCGCCCGCGACCCGGGCTGTCGGCAGCTTTGGCAAGTCGCGCCGGGTGTTGACAGAAACCCAGCTCAATCGCGTTGGTGCCGGGCGTTTTCCCTGGCAAGTGCCACCGCCGCGGCGATGCCGTCGCGCCAGACCGGACCGTGGCCGGGCAGGACGTTGTCGGCGGGGACGGACTCGAGGGTGGTGTAGCCGGCGAGGGTGGCCGGGGTGTCGTGGTTGAAGAAGTTCGGAAGGGGTTGGGGACCTTGGATTTTCGAGGTGGGGTGGGCGGTGACCAGGGCATCGCCGGTGGCAATGGCTCCTGCCTCCGGGAGATGGAAGGCCGAGTGGCCTGAGGTGTGGCCGGGGCAGGGGAGCGGGACGGGGTGGCCGGGGAGGTCCAGGGGGCCTTCGGTGGGGAAGGGCTGGATGTGGGGAACGATGTTCTTGCGGAGGCCGCCCGCGGCGGTGATGCGGGCGGCCCAGGCGATGGTGTCGCGGTCGGTGAGACGCTTGATCACGTCGAGTGGAGTCGCGGACTCGTGGCACTCGCCGCGGGCGTGGGCCACCTCGATTGCGCTGGTGTAGGCGGGAATGCCGTAGTGGCTGTGCAGGTGGTTCATGGCACCGACGTGGTCGAGATGCGCGTGAGTCAGCAGGATCGCGGCGATGTCCTCGGGCCGATGGCCGATGCCGCGGATCGCCTTCTCGATCGTCGCCGCGTCGCCGTACCAACCCGCATCGATCAAGGTGAGATCCCGGCCGTCGCGCAAGAGGTACATGTTGACGTGGGTGCCACCGATGACGAAGACATCATCGGCCACCAGCTCACAAGACATCACAACTCCATCGCGTCCGGCCGCTCGAGCAACCGTACCGGTCAGGCCTTGCGAGCACCGATCAATTCGGTTTCCATCATCGCACCCGCGGCGTCTACCAGATCGTCACGCGCTCCTCGGGGGCCAGGTAGAGCTTGTCGTCGGAGGTCACGTCGAAGGCTTCGTAGAAGCTGTCGATGTTGCGAACGACGGCGTTGCAGCGGAACTCCGGCGGGGAGTGCGGGTCGACGGCGAGGCGGCGGATCGCCTCCTCGGGGCGCGCCTTGGTGCGCCACACCTGGGCCCAGCCGTAGAACACGCGCTGCAGGCCGGTGAGGCCGTCGATCACCGGTGGTTCGGCGCCGTCGAGGGAGATCTTGTACGCGGCCAGGGCGATCGAGAGACCGCCCAGGTCGCCGATGTTCTCGCCGATGGTGAACTCGCCGTTGACCTTGTGCTCGTCGGCCAGGTCGGCGGGGGAGAGCACGCTGTACTGATCGATCAGCGCCTTGGTGCGCTTGGCGAACTCGGCGCGGTCGTCGTCGGTCCACCAGTCCTTCATGTTGCCGTCGCCGTCGTACTTGGCGCCCTGGTCGTCGAAACCGTGGCCGATCTCGTGGCCGATCACGGCGCCGATGCCGCCGTAGTTGGCGGCGTCGTCGGCGTTCATGTCGAAGAACGGCGGCTGCAGGATCGCGGCGGGGAAGACGATCTCGTTCATGCCCGGGTTGTAGTAGGCGTTCACGGTCTGCGGAGTCATGAACCATTCGCCCCGGTCCACCTCGCCACCCAGCTTGCCCAGGTCGCGGTCGTGATCGGCGGCGTAGCCGCGGCGGTAGTTGCCCACCAGGTCGGCCCGGTCGATCTCGACCGCGGAGTAGTCGCGCCAGGTGTCGGGGTAGCCGATCTTGGGGGTGAACTTCGCCAGCTTGGTCAGCGCGGCCGCCCTGGTGTCCTGGCCCATCCACTCGAGCTCGGCGATGTTGCGCCGGTAGGCCTCCTGCAGATTCGCGACCAGCTCCACCATCCGCGCCTTGGCCTGCGGCGGGAAGTGCTTGGCCACATACAGTTTGCCGACGGCCTCGCCGAGCAGGTCCTGCACCAGCGAGACGCCGCGCTTCCACCGTTCCCGGTTCTCCTGCGCGCCGGTGAGAGTGCGCCCGTAGAAGTCGAAGTTCTCCTCGACGATCTCGTCGGTGAGGAAGGCGGCCCTGGCGTGCAGCACCTGCCAGCGGGCCCAGTCCTGCCAATCCGTGTACGGCACAGCGGCCCACGCCTGCGCGAAGGCGCGCACGTAGTCGGGCTGGCGGACCACCAGCTCGGCGAACAGCTCGGCGCCCGCCCGGTCGACACCGGCGGAGACGGCCTCGACCCAGGCGGCCCAGTCGAATTCGGGGTTGCGCGCGGCGAGATCGGCGAGGGTGACGAGGTTGTAGCTCTTCTCGGCGTCGCGGCGACGCACCACGTCCCAGTGGCCAGCGGCGAGGGTGCGCTCCAGCTCGAACACCCGGCGGGCGGCGTCCTCGGGGTCGGCGGGGAGCAAGCCGGCCAGGGCCGGGTCGGCGGCGGCGATGGTGAACATCTTCGCGATGTGCGCCTGGTAGGCGGTGCGGATCTCGGCGAACTCGTCGGACCGGTAGTACGACTCGTCGGGCAGACCGATGCCGGACTGGGTGGCGTGCACCAGATAGCGGGTGGAGTCTTTGTCGTCGGTGTCGACGTAGTAGCCGAGCGCGCCGCGCACACCGGTGCGCTGCAGGCGGCCGAGCAGGGCGGCGAACGCGCTCTGATCGGCCACCTCGGCGATCTCGCGCAGCTCGCCGGCGATCGGCGTGAACCCGGCCGCGGCCACCGCGTCGGTGTCCATGAAGCTGGAATACAGATCGCCGATCTTGCGGGCGTCGGCGTCGTCGGAGGTGCCCGCCGCGCTCTCGGTGATGATCGCCTGCACGTCGAGCTCGGCCTGGTCGTAGAGCGTGCGGAAGGCGCCGTCGACCGCGCGGTCGGCCGGGATCTCGTACTCGGCCAGCCACTGACCGTTGACGTGCGCGAACAGATCGTCCTGCACCCGCACATCCTGATCACGGAAGGACAGGTCGATACCGGAGGGAGCGCTCAGATCGGAAGTCACGCGCTCCAGTATGCAGAATTCGCGCCAGCCGGTGGGGCCGGTGAGCCGTCACGAGCCGCCGGGGCACAGCGCATGGTCGATCAGGGCCGCCGCCGTTCGCTCCTGTTCGAGAATGTGCTCCGGGGTGTCGCCGAGCGCCTCGGACATCGACACCACCGCGCTGCGGGCGCCGTCGCTGGTGACGCCGTTGAGGGTGATGTACCCACCGTCCCCGCCCTCATGGCTCCAGTAACCTCCGCCGCAGCTCAGCGGACGTTCGAGCAGACCGAGCCCGTAGCGGCCGCCCGGCCACATGGGCTCGAGGTCCGGGCTCACCGGGACGCCCCGCTTCATCTCGGCCAGTTCCGCCGGTGCGAGCAGACGGCCGTCGAGCAGCGCGCGGAAGAAGTCGTTCTGGTCCCTGGTGGTCGTCACCCACGACAGCGCGTGGCCCAACGGGACCTGCTCGGTGACATCGATCTCGGCGTCGGGGCCGAAGAACTCGTAGGACCGCGCGTGCGGCGCCGGCAGTGTCGGCGAGGTGCCCGTCCAGCGGGTGTCGTCGAGGCCGAGCGGGCCGACGACGCGCTCGTCGATCGCCTGATGACCGGGCCTGCCGGTGGCTCGTTCGATGATCAGGTCGAGCAGCAGGTAGCCGGTGTTCGAATACGCCCAGGCCGCACCGGGTGCGGAGGCGGGCGCGTTCGTCAGGGTGCGGGCCACCAGCTGCTCGGTGCCGTGCTGGTCGTAGCGCTGCTCGAGGTATTCCGCCGGGGTGGTGTAGCCGGGGAGGTCGTCGCGCAGGCCGCTGGTGTGCTGGAGCAGGTGGCGGATCGTGATGGCGCTCCCGCTGTCCCGCAGAGTTTCCGGCAGCCAACGGCCCACCGGGTCGTCGATGGACAGCGTGCCCTCGGCGGCGAGTTGCAGCACGACCGTGGCGACCATGGTCTTGACCGTGCTCGCCATCCGGAAGTAGCCGTCGGCGGAGACCGGGGCGCCGGTGGTGCGATCGGCGGTGCCCGCCGTGGCCACCGCCTCGCCGTCCGGTGTGATCACGCGCGCCTGGACCCCGCTGATCCCGAGCGCGTGGATGGCCGCGACATCTGCGCGCAGCCGCTGCTCGACGGAATTCCCCTCCGGCCCAGCACATCCGGCGACGGCGAGCACAGCCGCCCCGAGAGCGGCCACGCGCCACCGCCACGATGTCGAAGTCATCACCGAACACTATTTCCGGAACGGCCCGGCCCACATCCGGCACAACCCTGGGATACACCCGGACAATTCACCCGAAAGCGGTGCGCTTCCAGGTGAATCGGTGCAGGCGGCGATCCGTCGGCAACCCCGTTTCAGCCGGCTCGCCGACTAGGCGCAGACGAATTCGTCGTCGCGGACGCCCGCGACGAAGGCCTCCCACTCGCCGGCGGTGAAGCGGAGCAGCACGTCCTCGTGGCGCAGCGTCGCCGACCCGTCGACGGCGACGTGGGCGACCAGTTCGGGGTGGCGGCGGGAGCTCAGCAGGCAGTGTAAGAAGGCGGTCCACACCTCGGCGTCGACGGTGATGATCGGCTCCTCGGAACCGATGTTCATCGGATTGCGACGGAATTTGCTGTCACGTATCTGAACGATGTCGCCGTCGAATCGAACCTCGACACATTGATTGCCGTTGTTCGAACGCGACGAGGTGAACCAGCCGTGATCGGCCGGGCGGCGACGAGCGGTGGTGGACATACCTTGAATCCTACACGCTCGCATACTCCCTGATCAGGGCAAGAGAATCAGCACGGGACAGCGATCGGTCCCTGGCCCGCACGTACGCGAAGCCCAGATCGCGGACCTGCTCGGCATCGTCGACCGGACCGCCGAACACCGCGCTCTCCGCCCACGCGAAGGTAGGTAGCTGATCGCTTGCGAAGTCGAGTAGATGGAAGCTGGAACCACCGAGAACAGCACCCTCGGGCGCACTGAACGGGATCACCCGGACGTCGACGGTGTCGAGCTCGCTCATCAGCTCGACGAGGTGACGTAACTGCCCGCGCAGGACCTCGGGACCACCGGTCTGCTGACGCAGCGTCGCCTCGCCGAGCACCGCGGTGAGCTCGAGCGGATCGGGGCCGCGCAGCCGCTGCTGCCTGCGCATCCTGATCGAGACCAGCTGATCGACCTGCACCGGCCGGATCATCACATCGGCGCTGATCAGGGCACGCGCGTAGGCCTCGGTCTGCAGCAGGCCCGGCACGATCAGGCTGTCGTAGCTGCGGATGCTCTGGGCACCCGCCTCCATGCCGTACAGGCGTTGCAGCTCCGGACCGATCAGCGTCCCCGCGGTGGACCACCAGCCGCGCTGCTTGCTCGCCTCCAGCAGCGCGAGCAGTTCGGCGCGCTCCTCGGCGTTCACGTCGAGCACATCGAGCACCGGTTCGATGGTGGTGCGGGTGAGCACCCGTCGACCCTTCTCCACGTGCGACCAGTTGGCGGGGGTGAAGCCGACCCGCCGGGCGAAACCGGCCGAGTCGAAGCCACGCTGCTCGCGAAGTTCACGCAGTCGTAGCACGAGTTCCCAGCGCGCCGCGGTCGGCGAAAGGGGGGCCATGGGCGAATATGGTACGCCGTCGACACACCCGCCATTGACTATTGTCAGTGCGGTTGTGCGGCATTAGGCTGTAGATCTAGCGAACACACAGCTACATCGAGTCAGCGTCGACAGAGACGAGGTCGTGATGAGCACGTCGCGCACGGAAGACAAGGGCGGGTATACCGCGGCCGAGGAATACTCGGCCACTCAGGATGCGCTCTCGCGCTGTCGTCACTACCGCAAGCACAACGGGCTCTACGGCATCGTCGACGCCTCGATGGGCAGGATCATGCTCGAAATCGGCGCGGTCGGTGCCGTGGTCATGCCCTCGACCCTCGGTGAACGGGTCCGCGGCCTGCTCACCGGGCGCGGCCTGCGCTGCGGCCCGATCATCGCCCATCCTCGCTCCGGACGCTGGACCTTCCTCACCGGCCCCACCGACAACTCCTACCTCGACACCGTGCTGTTCGCCGACCTGTTCCGCGTGTGCGCCTCGGTGGCCCTGCCCGGCAGCGAGATCGTGCTGCCCTCCCCGGCCGACGAACGCACCGGCTACCGCACCTGGATGCAGGAACCCGAGGGCGACTACCGCCCGGATTTCGCCCAGATCGTCGCCGCCACCCGCACCAACGCGCGCACGGCGCTGCTGCAGCGCGACGGCTCGGCCTGACTACTGCCCGCCGAGGCGGGCGTGCATCTCCCACACCAGCACCTCGGCATCGCCGTGCGGGCGCAGCCGCTGGCCACCCGAGCGGGTCAGGCGCACGGCATCGCCCTGCGACAGCGTGCCGAGACCTTCCATGTCGATCTCCCCGCGCGCCACGAAGACGTGCAGGTAGGGGGCATCGGGCAGGGTGACGCCGGGGCTGTCGGCCGGCATCCGGGCGACGTGCATGGCCGCGTGCGAAGAATTGATGGCGATGGCGGTGCGATCGCGATAGCGGGGCAGGCCGGAGGCGACTGTCACCAGGTCACCGCGCGCGAGTTCGTCGTCGATCTCGAGCTGCTGATAGCCCGGATCGACCCCCGGCTCGTCGGGCACCACCCACATCTGGACGAAGTGCACCGGCTCGTCGTGCTCGGGCAGCTTGCCGTCCAGGCGCCAGGAGTCGTTCTTCTCCGAGTGCAGGATGCCGGTGCCCGCGCTCATCCGCTGCGCCAGGCCCGGATAGATGACACCGCTGTGGCCGAGCGAATCCTGGTGCACCAGGCTGCCGCCGAGCACCCAGGTGACGATCTCCATGTCGCGGTGCGGATGGGTGTCGAAGCCCTCGCCGGGCAGCACCACGTCCTCGTTGTTCACCAGCAGCAGGCCGTGATGGGTGTTGTCGGGGTCGTAGTGCTCCCCGAACGAGAACGAATGTTTGGAATCGAGCCACGAGATCCGGGTCTTCATCCGGTCACCGCCGCGATGGAGTTCGATGGTCATGACGTTCCTCCTGCTCGCACCCGTACCGCCGCCCCAATTCTGGCACCACTATTCTCGCGTGGTGTCGACTCATCGCCCAGACGGCTCCACACCGGCGGATGAGTCACCGGTCTCGCTGCGTCATCTGATCCGCGAGAGCCGCGGCGTGGTGCGCCGCAATCCGCAGATGCCGAGGCTGGCGCTGCTGCGGCTGGCCGCCCAGTTCGGTGACGGAATGTTCCAGGCCGCGCTGTCGGGCGCCATCCTGTTCAATCCCGAGCGAGAGACCGATCCACTGGCCATCGCGGCCGGGTTCGCGGTACTTCTGCTGCCGTATTCGATTCTCGGCCCCTACGCGGGCGCGCTGCTCGATCGCTGGGATCGGCGCAATGTCCTGCTGACCGCCAGTGTGGCGCGCGCCGTGCTGATCGGGCTTGCCGCGATCGGGCTGTTCTCCGGCATCAGCGAGACACCGCTGCTGATTCTGGCGCTGGCCACCGTCGGCATCAGCCGGTTCGTGCTCGCGGGGGTGTCGGCGGCGCTGCCGCGGGTGCTCGAACAGCGGTGGCTGGTGCCGATGAACTCGGTCCTCGCGACCGTGGCCTCGGTCTGTGCGGGTGTCGGCGCCACCGCCTCGGTCGCGGTGATCGCGCTGCTCGGTGCGGGGGACTCGGCCTCGGCTGTGGCCGTGGCGCTCAGCGGCATCGGATCGATCGTCGGCGCGCTGCTCGCCCTCGGATTCCGGCGCGGGGTGCTCGGGCCCGAAAGTGGTTCGGCGACTTCGGAGAGCACCGTGCACGCCATCGCCACCGGTCTGCGCACCGGCGCCGTCGCGGTGTGGCGGTCGGCGCAGGTGACCACGGCGATGATCGGCATCGGCGCGCACCGCGTCGTGTTCGGGATGAACACGCTGATCATGGTGCTGGTGCTGCGCCAGCCCAGCGTCGACATGAGCGGTGGCCTGGTGGGATTCGGCGTCGCGATCGGGTTCGCCGCGGCGGGCATGCTGCTCGCCGCGATTCTCGCGCCGGTGCTGATCCCACGCCTCGGCAGGCCGCGCACCGTCCTGCTCGGGCTCGTCACCGCGGTCGTCGTCCAGCTGACGCTGGTGACCCCGATCGCGCTGGCCACCGGCGCGGCCGTGGACAACGCGCACCGGCTGCTGCTGGCGGGCGCGTTCGGGCTCGGCCTCGCAGGCCAGACGATCAAGCTCACCGGCGACGCCAGCATGCAGATCGACATCGACGACGACCAGCGCGGCCAGGTGTTCGCCCTGCAGGACACCGTGTTCAACATGACCTTCGTGCTGGCGATCGCCGCCGCCGCGCTGGTGGTTCCCGCCGACGGCCGCTCGCTGGGCGTGGTGCTCGCGGGCGCGGGCGTGTACGCGCTCGGCATCGTCGCCATCGCGCTCAACGCCCGCCGGATCAGGACCTTCTGACTGGTCGAATGCACTGTGACGGCGCCCGATTCCGGTAAGTTCTCACAGCATGCGCCCCACGCTGGTACCGCACTCGACAGCACTCGGTGCGTTCCTCGCGGTGCTGCTCGCCGTTCCGGCGCAGGCGACCCCGTTCCCGTGGGCGCCGCCGCCCGTGAACATCTGCGGCGAAACAGGATTCGACCCGCTCGCGCGGGAACCCGACCCGGCCGCGCCGGACCCGCCGCCGGTCCCCGCGCTGCCACCGACCATCGACATCCCGATCCCGGTGCCGCAGCTCACGCCGGTGCCGCTTCCGGATCCCCCGCACGACAACACGCGCGTCGCGCAGGCGCCGCTGCCGTCGGACCCGTGCCGCAACCCGTGCCCCGACGTGCGGGACACGCCGGAGCCGGAACCGGAATCCACCGAACCCGAAGGCACGTCGACCGGTTCGGCGATCGCGCTGCCGCGGATCCAGATCCGGCCCGAATTCGAGCCCATCCCGATCCCGGTGCCCGGCGGCGAGGGCGATCCGCCGCAGGAGGCGCCCGAACCCGTGGTGCGGCCTGTCGAGCCGGGGCCGCTGCGGCCCGCGGTGGCGCGGCCGGTGGTGGAATCGGTGCGGCTCGTCGAGCAGGTCACCGGGCACGGGTCGAACAACCGGACCGACATGCGCTGGCAGGTCGACGGCACCGACCTCGGCCTGTTCTGGGAGACCGAACCCGGCAAGGTCGCCATGGTCTTCGGCGACACCTTCGGTGCGGGCTGGGTCTACGGCGGCGCGGGCGGCGACACGGCCGACTGGCGCTCCAACGTGCTCGCCTACAGCACCGACAAGAACCTCGCCGACGGCATCGTCATCGACTCGATGGTGCAGGACAGCCCGTGTCACGCCGCCGAACTGCTGGGCAGCCGCAAGATCAGGAACTGGGAGACCACCACCATCCCCACCTCGGGATTCGCGCTGGGGCGCAGGCAGTTCCTGAGCTACATGTCGGTGAACCACTGGTCAAAGGTGCCCGGCATGTGGCTGACGAACTACGGCGGGCTGGCCTATTCCGACGACGGCGGCCAGACCTGGACCAAGGATCAGCACGCCCGCTGGGAGAACATGTTCGGCGTCGGCCGGTTCCAGGTGGCGGCGATGGTGCCGCACGGCGACTACGTCTACATGTTCGGCACGCCCAACGGGCGGATCGGCGTGATCGGCCTGGCCAGGGTGCGCAAGGACGACGTGCTCAACAAGACGGCCTATCAGTACTGGGTCGACGGCAACTGGGCGCCCGCGGCGGAGAATTCGGCGACGCCGCTCGTCCTCGGCATGGCCAGCGAACTGTCGGTGCGCTTCGACGCCGAGAGCGAGCAGTGGCAGATGGTCTACCTCGACTCGGCCGCCGGGCAGATCGTGCTGCGCACCGCGGGGCACCCGCAGGGCCGCTGGACCGAGGCGGCGCCGCTGGTCTCCACCGCCGACTATCCGCGCGCCTACGGCGGATTCATCCACCCCTGGTCGACCGCGCGCGACCTGTACTTCACGATGTCAGCGTGGGACAGCTACAACGTGTATCTCATGCACGCGCGACTGCGCTGAATCACTCCACCGACACGAACCGCAGCCGCTCGCCCGGCCTGGCCTGCGCCACCCGGTCGACATCCGCGTCGACGACGACGGCGATCACCGGATAGCCGCCGGTGATCGGGTGATCGGCGAGGAAGACGACCGGCTGACCGCTCGGCGGCACCTGCACCGACCCGAGCGCGACACCCTCCGCGGGCAGTTCCCGGGTGATCGACCGGACCAGGGGAGCGCCCTCGGCACGATCGAGGCGGGCGCCGATCCGGTCGGTGTCGGGGGAGACCGACCAGGAACCACGGAACAATTCGGCGGGATCGGCGAACCATTCGGCGCGCGGACCCGGCATCGCCCGCACCGTGAGCTGCTCGGGCGGCACGGGCACCGGCGCGAACTCCACCGTCGGCAGGGTGCGCGGGGACGGGCCGACGGGGAGTTGACTGCCCGCCCGCAGCGGTTCGGGACCGATGCCGGACATGGTGTCGCGGCTGCGCGAGCCGAGCACCATCGGCACGTCGATGCCGCCGCGTACGGCCACATAGCTGCGCAGGCCGGAGGTGGCGTAACCGAGGCGAAGGACCTGACCCTCGGCCAGTTCGAGGACGCTCGCATGGCCGACCGGGGTGCCGTCGACGGTGGCGGGAGTGGCGGCGCCGGTGACAGCGACCGTGAGATGACCGTCGGCGCGCAGGGTGAGTCCGCCGAGCAGCACCTCGATCGCGGCCAGCTCCTCCGGGTTGCCGACCAGTCGATTGGCCAGCCGCAGCGAGGCGCGATCGGCGGCGCCCGCCTGTCCGACGCCGGAATCGAACCAGCCCGGTCTGCCCAGGTCCTGGACCGTCGCGAGCGGCCCCACCCGCTCGATGAAGATCAGCATGCGATCACTCCCCGATTCGCTGTCGAGGCGGCGCATCGTTGAGCAGCCCTGGTGTTATTCCGCTGTCGCCGTGTCGACGAACCGTACCGCCGTGCCCGCCCGCACCAGCGCGGGTGGATCGCGGTCCACCGCCCACATCCGCAGATCCGTGCTGCCGATCAGCTGCCAGCCGCCCGGCGTGCCCCGCGGATACACCGCCGAATAGCCGCCGGCCAGGGCGACGGCGCCCGGCGGGATGGCGGTGCGTGCCTGCGCGCGGCGCGGGACGGTGAGCCTGCCGTCGGGCGAGGTGAGGTAGCCGAAGCCGGGCGCGAAGCCGACGAAGGCGCACCGCCAGAGGGTGCCCGTGTGCTGGGCGATCACCTCCGCGGTCGTCAGGTCGAGCAGGCGGGCGACCTCGGGCAGGTCGGCGCCGTCGTAGCGGACCGGGATCTCCACCACGTCGTCGTCCGCGGGCACTGTTCCACGGGAAACATCCGGCGAATCCGCCTGTGGCTGTTCCAGATCCAGCCGATCCAGCAGGGCGACCAGCTCGCGTCGCACCTGGGTTCCGTAGCTGACCGAATGCATGGTGACCAGCACCGTTTCCGCCGCGGGCAGCACATCCTGCACGCCCGCGATGGCGTGCACCCGCAGCGCGGAGGCCAGCCGCTGGACGGGGCTCGGATCGTCGAGGGTGATGAGCACGGCACGGTCACCCGCGGGACGGATCCGCGCGCTCCAGTCGGTCATCTGGCCTCCCACCCTCAGCCGAACGGCTCCACCGGTATCCCCGCCTCGTCGAGCGCCCGCCGGATGCGACGGGCCATCTCCACGGCAGCAGGGGAATCGCCGTGGACGCACACACTGGCCACGGACACGGCGACCGTACCGGGACCGTCTACGGTACGCGCGGACCCCGACACCGCAAGGGCTACGGCCTGCGCCACGGCGTCGTCGGGCGCCAGCACCGCACCGGCTACTCCGCGCGGGGCCAACGCGCCGGTGGCGGTGTAGGCGCGGTCGGCGAAACCCTCGCCGACGAAGCGCACACCCACCCGGCCCGCGGCCCGTTCCAGTTCGGTTCCGGCCGGGCCGAGCAGAGCCAGCCCCGGTTCCGCCTCGGCCACCGCGGCCAGCACCGCGTCGGCGAGCAGTCGATCGCGGGCCGCCGCGTGGTAGAGCGCGCCATGGGGCTTGACGTAGCGCACGCGGTCGCCCGCCGCGCGGGCGAAGGCCGCCAGGGCGCCGATCTGGTACAGCACCTCGTCGCGCAGGTCGGCCGGGGCGATCGCGATGTCGCGGCGGCCGAAGCCGACCAGATCCCGGTAGCCGACGTGCGCGCCGATCCGCACGCCCTTGGCGACGGCGAGTTCACAGGTCCTGCGCATGATGGACGGGTCGCCCGCGTGGAAGCCGCAGGCGATGTTGGCGCTGGTGACGATGTCGAGCATGGCGGCGTCATCGCCCATCCGCCACGGGCCGAAGCCCTCGCCCAGATCACTGTTCAGGTCCAGCGGCATCCGATGCCCTCCGTCGTTCCAGGTGGATGTGCCCCGGTGCTTCGAGCATGAACGATTCCGTTCGTGTCGTCACCACCGGGGCGCGTTCAACAGGCGTATACCCGCACCTCGGTGGCTTTGACCACGAAATACACCGTGGTTCCCACGGTGAGATCGAGCTGGGCGACAGCGGCCGGGGTGAGGTCGGCGTGCAATGCTCCGGCCGCTCCCAGCTCACCGCGAACGCGGACGATGCCGCCGTGGTCGGCGATGTCGGCGATCCGGCCCGCGAAGACATTGCGAGGACTGCCGTCGGGCGGGGAGGTGAACACGGCCACCGACGCGGGGGCGAAGACGGCGGCGGCGCTGTCGCCTGGGCGGAACTCGCCGACGGTGCGCCCGTCGACGCGGAGCCGGGCGGCGTCGACCGTGCCGAACGCCGACGCCGCGGCTCGGTGCGGGTGGTCGGCGACGCCGTCCGCGTGGGCGGGCCCTCGCCCTATCGACTGACCCGAATACTCGCCTCGCCCCGGCACACTCGGCTGCTCACCGGACTCCTCCGAACAGGCGTTCTCGGGTTGCTGAGCCGAATACTCTTCCTGCGACGGCACACTCGGCTGCTCACCGGCGAGCTCGGAGTAGGCGTTCTCGGGTTGCTGAGCTGAATGCTCGTCCTGCGCCGGCGCACTCGGCTGCTGACCGGCGACCTCGGAGTAGCCTGGATCGTGCCCTGGTGGCGGACCCGAGTGCTCGCATGGCTTCGCCGAAATCGGCTGGTCGACGGCGTCTCCCGTGTCGGCCGGACTGTGCCCGGGCGACCGAGTCGCACGCTCGCCTCGCTCGGCCGCACTCGGCCCGGCAGTTTGTGTAGTCGCATTCACCTGGCCGTGGGCATGCCCGGGCGCCGAAGGACCGGCTTCGTGACCGCGCGCTGTGGATTGTGGCTCGACATCGGCCGACTCGACCTGTCGATACTCGATCGCGGTGCCGCGAAGGAGGTTCAGGCCGGCGACGCGGGCCGCGAAGGGGCTGCGTGGGTGGGACATGACATCGGCGACCGGGCCCGCGTCGACGATGCGGCCCGCTTCGAGGATGACGAGGCGGTCGGCGAGGGTGATGGCGTCGATGATGTCGTGGGTGACCAGCACCGCGCAGCGCGGACGGGCGCGGGCCGGCTCGTCGCGCAGGACGCGGCGCAGCAGGGAGCGCATGGCTGGGGCGACATCGACATCGAGGGCCGACATGGGTTCGTCGAGGAGGAGCAGGTCGGGGTCGACGGCGAGGGCGCGGGCCAGGGCGACCCGCTGCGCCTGACCGCCGGAGAGCGCGCCGGGGTGCCGATCGGCGAGATCGGTGGCGTCGACCGCCGCGAGCCATTCGTCGGCGATCGCCTGTGCCGCAAGCTTTCTCGCGCCGCGACTGCGCGGACCGAAGGCGACGTTGTCGCGCACAGTGAGGTGCGGAAACAGCAGCGGATCCTGTGCGAGCAGCGAGATCCCGCGCCGATGTGCCGGTACCGCAATCCCTTTCGCCACATCGGTGAGCACGCGCTCCCCGAGCCACACCCGCCCCTCCTCGGGCGCGACCAAACCGGCGATCACCTGCAACAGGCTGGACTTTCCAGCCCCATTGGGACCCAGCACCGCCAGCACTTCCCCCGGCCGCACATCGACCCGCACATCGAGTCCACGCCCAGCGATCCGCGCGGAGACGGACAACCCAGCCCGCCGCGTTGGATCGTCGATCAACGCGTCAGTGGCCGTATCACTCTGGGCCGCACCGGCATCGGATGCCGGGAGAGGGACATCGTCGCAGGACATGCGGGCAGGGGATGCGCCACCGCCGAACGCGCCACCGCCGGACGCGGCATCGCCGAACGCGGCATCGCCCGACGCGCCACCGCCGAACGCGGCACCGCCGAACGTGGCATCGCCCGACGTGGCACTGCCGGACGCGGCATCGCCGAACGCGGCATCGCCCGACGCGCCGCCGCCGGGCGCGCCGCCGCCGGACGCGGCATCGCCGGACGCGGCACCGCCGGACGCGGCACCGCCGGACGTGACACCGCCGGACGTGACACCGCCGGACGTGACACCGCCGGACGCGCCATCGTGGGACGGGTGGTCATCGGTCATCGAGGTGATGCCACCTCCGCTGGTCGCGACGGGGTGGGGCTGCGGAGTTGGGTGCCGGGGATGGGGCTGGTTCGGCGGTAGGCGAGCAGGACGATGGCGATCGCGATGACGATCAGGACGACGGAGAGGGCGATGGCCGCGTCGGCGTCGGCTTCGCGTTGGAGGTAGATCTCGAGGGGGAGAGTGCGTGTTCGGCCTTGGAGGCTGCCCGCGAAGGTGAGGGTGGCGCCGAATTCGCCCAGGGCGCGGGCGAAAGCGAGGACGGCGCCGGAGATCAGCGCCGGGCGCAGCAGCGGCAGGGTGATCCGCCACCAGACGGTGCTCGGGCCCGCGCCGAGGGTCGCGGCGATCTGTTCGTAGCGACTACCCGCCGTCCGGAGCGCACCTTCGAGGGTGAGCACCAGAAACGGCAGGGCGACGAAGGTTTGCGCGAGTACGACAGCGGTGGTGCTGAACGCGATCCGAATCCCCGCCGCCTCCAGATGCGCACCGAGCAGCCCCTGCCGACCGAAGGTGTACAGCAACGCGATACCGCCGACGACCGGCGGCAACACCAAGGGCAGCAACACCAATGCGCGCAACACGGGCAGCCCACGCCACCGCGCCCGTGCCAGCACCGCCGCCATCGGCACACCGAACACCAGGCACAGCACCGTGCTCACAGTCGCGGTCCGCAGACTCAACCACAAGGCGTCCCTGGACTCCGCACTACCGACCAGCTCGACGAACCGCCCCCACTCCACCCCCGCCGCCAATGCCACCAGCGGCAATACCACCAGCGCGAACCCCACCACCGCGGGCCCGAGCACCCACCGCGGCACCCCGGCCGTCATCCGCGACCACCCGACCCACACGCGGGGACAGGAAGACCTCCGCCCCGAGCCCACAGCTGGAGCATGGCAACGACGGCACGGCTGTGCGCGCCACCAGCCGCGGCATCACCAGCCCCCACCACGGCGCCCCGGCCGTCATCCGCGACCCCCCGGCCCACATGCTGCGCCCTGAACCCACTGCTGGCGCACGGCACCGACGGCCTGGCAGCCAACGCCCCCAGCGGGAACGCCCCCACCGCCGACGCGAACATCCACTGCACGCATGTCGGGTAGTCGCGGACGACCACCGGCTCTAGCTGGGGTTCGGGCCTCATCCCCGGCTGGACCTCTCCCCAGGACACCTCGACTTCCAGCCGGGGCCGCGAACCAGGCGCTGGGCGCCCAGCCGACACCGCGGTCGTGACCAGCGCGGCGGACGCACGGGCGATCCGGACGGGGCTGCCGCTCATGGAGCGCCGAATCCTGCCGCCACCAATGCCTTTCGGCCAGCGGGTCCGGTGATGAACTCGGTGAACTTCGCCGCTGCCGGGTGTTCCGAATCCGCCACGACCGCGATCGGATACGTGTTGACGGCGGCCGAGGCCTGGGGGATGGGGACGGTGCTCACCTTTGATCCGGCGCCTGTCGCGTCGGTGACATAGACCAGGCCCGCGTCGGCTTGACCGGAGGTGACCTTGGTGAGCACGTCGGCGACGGAGGATTCCTCACTCGCCGGGCGCAATTCGGTTCCCGCGGCCTGGACGACCTTCTGGGTCGCGCGGCCGCACGGCACCTGCGGAGCGCAGACCACAACGGTCGCATCGGCGAGGTCTTCGATTCCGGTGATGCCCTTGGGGTTTCCCGGCGCTGTGATCAGCGTGAGCACGTTCGTGGCGAAAGTGGCGGGCGCGGCGGTGATCCGCCCGCCCTGCACGACCTTGTCCATGGTCGGCTGGTCGGCGGCCGCGAACACATCGGCGGGCGCGCCGGCTAGCAGCTGAGCCGCCAGATCCGAGGAGCCCGCGAACGAGAACCGCACGTCCACACCGGGATTCGCGGCCTCGAACTCCGGCTCCAGACCGGTGAAGACATTCTTCAGCGAGGCGGCAGCGAAGACGGTGAGGGTGTCCTCGGACGCGGAATCAGTACTCCCGCAAGCACTGACCGTGAGCAGGACGAGCGTGGCACCGAGCGCGACCCGGCCGATCATCCGGCGGCCTTCTCGACCACGACCGTCGTCGCCTTGACGCTGGCCAGCGCGACGCTGCCCGGTTCCAGCCCCAAATCGCGCACCGATTCGCTGCTCATCAGCGAGACCACCGTGAACGGACCGCATTGCATCTCCACCTGTGCCATCACCGTGTCGGCCACCACCCGGGTGACCAGCCCGGGAAACCGATTGCGTGCCGAACTGGCACTGCCGACCGACGCGTGCGGCGGCCGCGCCTGCTCCACCGCCAGCGCCGCGAGCTCGCGCCCCTCGATCACCAGCCGGCCGGCGGAGTCCTTGGTCGCGGCCAGGGTGCCCGCGTCGATCCAGCGCCGCACGGTGTCGTCGCTGACGCCGAGCAGATCGGCCGCTTCCTTGATACGCAGTGTCGCCACCGGTCCAGGATAGTTCCGCAGATTCGGAGAGAACAAGAGAACAACTCCGCACATTCGGAACTCTCCGGCCGTGATGCGCGCACAACACGCCGCGGAGCGTGGCCGCCGGACCCGCGGCCAAGTACGCTCGGAGCATCATGGCCACGTATTTCGATCCGAAGTCCTGGTCACTGTCGGGCGCTGTCGATCTGGGCAAGCGCCTGCTCGACCCGTCATGGATCGACCAGTGGCTCGGCTTCACCACGTCCTGGGCCGATCCCGTCGCCGACCTGGGCTCCGGCACCGTCACCGCGCTCATGCCCGACGTGCTGATGACCGTGCTCAGTGAGGGCATCCTCAGCCGGTTCGGTGGCCAGCGGGTCGACGCCACCCTGCTCGGGCACGAACTCACCGCCACCCTCGACGTCTTCAAGGTGCGCCGCCGCGGCGCCCACTTCCAGAGCAAGACCGTGCTCTCCGACCTGGTCTGGGACTCGCATCCGTTCGACAACGTCACCGTGATCGCCCACGGTGTGCGACTCATCCCCGGCGTGCCGACGAAGATCCGCGCGCAGCAACTCGATGTCGAGGGCGTCATCGGGATCGACGCGCTGGTCGCCTGGGTGGACGAGCAGAATCTCGACTGGCGGGTGAGTCTGGACGAACGCGGCCGGATCGTCGCCTCGCACCGGACGCGCAAGATGCGCGCCATCGTCGACGCGCAGGTCTACGACAACCTGCTCACCATCGACATCCGCAAGGCCAGCTGGCTCGGCATCCCGCTGCCGCGCCGCGCGGTCCAGGCGCCCGCGCTGCTGCTGGACGACCTGCCGAACCGGGCGAGCATCACCTACGCGCACCGGCGCGGCGACAAGGTCCGCTTCCGGATCGAACTACCCGAGACGACCGGCTCGTTCGACCTGGCCCAGATCAGATCCGCGATCGTCGCGGGGACGACGCTGATCGTCTTCTGATCAGGACCCGGCCCACCACTCGAGCAGGGCGGCCTCGGCTTCCTCGCGCGTCATCGGGCCGCGGTCCAGGCGCAGGTCCTTGAGGTACTTCCACGCCTTGCCGACCTGCGGGCCCGGCGGCAGCCCGAGCAGTTCCATGATCGCGTTGCCGTCCAGGTCGGGCCGCACCCGCGCGAGGTCCTCCTGCTCGCGCAGTTTGGCGATGCGCACCTCGAGCTCGTCGTAGGTGGCGCGCAACGCGGCGGCCCTGCGCTTGTTGCGGGTGGTGCAGTCGGCGCGGACCAGCTTGTGCAGACGATCGAGCAGGTCGTCGGCGTCGGTGACGTAGCGGCGCACCGCCGAATCGGTCCACTGGCCCTTGCCGTAGCCATGGAAACGCAGGTGCAGGAACACCAGGCGGGCCACGTCCTCGGTGAACGCCTTCGGATACTTCAGCGCGCGCATGCGCTTGCGCACCATCTTCGCGCCGACCACCTCGTGGTGGTGGAAGCTCACGCCACCGCCCGGCTCGTTGCGCTTGGTGTCGGGCTTGCCGATGTCGTGCAGCAGCGCCGCCCAGCGCAGCACCAGGTCGGGGTCGCCCTCCTCCTGGTCGATCGCCTGCGACAGCACGGTCAGCGAGTGCTGGTAGACGTCCTTGTGCTGGTGGTGCTCGTCGATCTCGAGCTTCATCGCGGGCACCTCGGGCAGCACCCGCTGCGCCAGGCCGGTGTCGCACATGAGGTTGATGCCGTCGATCGGATGGGCGGCGCCGATCAGCTTGTCGAGTTCGGTGCGCACCCGTTCGGCGGTGATCCGGTCGATCTGCTCGGCCATCTCCACGATCGCGGCACGCACGCGCGGCGCGACGTCGAAACCGAGCTGGGCGACGAAGCGGGCGGCGCGCAGCATGCGCAGCGGGTCGTCGTCGAACGAATCCTGGGGCGCGGCAGGGGTATCGAGCACGCCGGCGAGCAGCGCGTCGAGTCCGTTGAGCGGGTCGACGAATTCCTGCGAGCCGTCGGCGGCGATCTTCACCGCCATCGCGTTCACCGTGAAATCGCGGCGGACCAGGTCGCCGTCGAGGGTGTCGCCGAAGGTGACCTCGGGATTGCGTGAGACCCGGTCGTAGGTGTCGGCCCGGAACGTGGTGATCTCCAGCTGCTGGTCGTCCTTGGCCGCGCTGACGGTGCCGAAGGCCAGCCCGCCGGTGTCCCACAGCTGATCGGCCCACCCGCGCATCAGCTCCTGCACCACCTCGGGCCTGGCATCGGTGGTGAAGTCGAGATCGTTGCCGAGCCGCCCGAGAATCGCGTCGCGCACACTGCCGCCCACCAGATAGAGGGAATGGCCACGCTCGGCGAACATCTTCCCCAGCGGCGTCAACACATCGGACAGCTGCCCCAACGTCACCGCCGCACCGGCCAGCAGTCGAGCACGACGATCCGCGACAGCATCTGGGGCGACGTCAGGAGAAACCACGCCTAGGAGCTTACTGACCACGTCGAATCAGTAATCCGCGGCGGGACCCGGAGGGCCGCGACCTCGAGCGCGCCCGCGCTCCAGCAACACCGCTAAGCTGACTTGGTGTCTCCTCCGGCCGATCGCGCGAACAGTCGACGCCGCCAGCCGCGGCGCCGCGGGTCGGCGGGCAATGCCGGTAAGCCGCGCATGCGTACCGTGCGCGAAACCTCCGCGGGCGGGCTGGTCGTCGACGGCTTGGACGGGCCGCGTGAGCAACGCTCCGCCGCGCTGATCGGACGCACCGATCGCCGGGGGCGCCTGCTGTGGTCGCTGCCCAAGGGCCATATCGAGGAGGGCGAGACCTCCGAGCAGACCGCGATCCGCGAGGTCGCCGAGGAGACCGGGATCAACGGCGAGGTGGTCGCCGAACTGGGCAGTATCGATTACTGGTTCGTGACCGAGGGCAGACGGGTACACAAGACCGTGCACCATTTCCTGCTGCGCTCGCTCGGCGGTGAACTCTCCGATGCCGACGTGGAGGTCACCCAGGTTGCGTGGGTTCCGTTGAGCGAGTTGGATTCCCGTTTGGCCTACGCCGACGAGCGGCGGCTGGCCGAGGTGGCGAATCGGATGATCGACCGGATGGAGACCGGCAAGCGATGACGGGTGGACTGTTCCGGCTGATCACGGCGGTCCTGACCATCTTGGGTTCGGTGACGCTGCTCGGAGCGGTCGGGCACGCGCAACCGAACGGGTCGGGTACCACCGCGCCGAAGTTCCTCAAGCTGACGCTGGACGCGGTGGCGCCGGGGACGGTCACGACGAGCAGCGATTCGATGCTCACGGTGTCGGGCACCGTCACCAATATCGGTGACCGGGTGGTCGACGACGTGAGCGTGCGCGTGCAGCGCGCCGCCGCGGTGGACTCGCCGAGCGGGCTGCGCAGCTCACTGCGGCTCGATCAGGTGAACTACGAGGTCACCGGGCCGTTCCAGGATGTCGCCGAGCGGTTGAGTCCCGGTCAGCGCAAACAGTTCTCGGTGCGGATCGCATTGCGGGCGGGCGGCGACGGCCCCTCGCTCGGCCTCACCGATCCCGGGGTGTATCCGCTGCTGCTCAATGTCAACGGCGAGCCCGCCTACGGGACGCAGGCCCGCCTCGACGACGCGCGCTTCCTGCTCCCCGTGCTCGGGCTGCCGCCGGTGGGCGGCGACGCCACCAGCGAACCGGTCGCCGCGCCGCCGGAGGCCTCGCCGGTGGCCACGACGATGATCTGGCCGCTGGCCGATCGGCCGCGGATGGTCGCGGGCAGGCCCGGCTCGGTGAACGCGCAGGCGGAGCTGCTCGACGACGAGCTGGCGGTCTCGGTCGGGAAGGGCGGGCGCCTGGAACAGCTGGTCGCCGCGCTGGAGACCGTCGCGCCAGCGCCCGGCCGGGAACGCGGGGTGGCGAACTCGGTGTGTATCGCGATCGACCCCGACCTGGTGTCGACCGTGCAGACCATGACCTACGGCTATCGCGTGCTGGCCAGCCCGTCCGACCCGGAGGGCGCGACCAGGGAGGGCACCGGGGCCGTCGCCGCCCAGGAATGGCTCGACCGGCTGCGCGCGCTGGCGAGCACGATGTGCACGGTGGCACTGCCGTTCGCGCAGGTCGACGTGTCGGCGTTGGCCGCGGTGAACGATCCCGGCCTCTCGGCCAGAGCCTTGCAGGCGCCCGCCGACGTGGTGGACACCATTCTCAACACCCGGTCGCTGCGCGGGGTGAGCCTGCCCGATTCGGGTTCCATCGACGATCCGGCCGGGCTGCTGCTGCGCGGGCACGGGTACGGCACGGCGGTGCTGGCCAGCACGGCGGTCTCGGCCGACGGGGAGCCCACCGACACCGACAACGCGCTCACCTCGGCGCCGACGACGCTGGAACCGGGCGTCGTCGTCGGTGGGGAGGAGGCGGCGCCGGACGTCGTGCGGGTGCCCGGCGTCAGCGTCGACCCGCCCGCGAACGCGCCGGCCGGGACCGATCCGGCGCTGCGCGTGACCACCTTCGACATCTGGTCGGCGACGGCGCTGGCCGCCGTCGGCTCGAACCCGCCGACACCCTCGTTCACGCCGTCCAAGGTGCGTTTCGACGTGACCAACGATTCGCGCGCGGCCCGGCTGCAGGACGCGCTGGGCGCGATGGCGTGGACGGCGCTCAACCCCTCGCCGGATCGGCCGCGCTCGCAGCTGCTCATGCCGCCGCAGCAGTGGGGCGCCAGCCGGGAGGAGGGCGTCGCGCTGCTCAAGCACATCGAGCTGCTCACCAAGAACAACCTGGCCGGGCCGCGCAGCTTCGCCGAGCTCGTCGCCCAGGGGCCCGACCCGCGGCCGTTCGCCCTCGAATACCTGCCGCGAGCGGCGCAGGACGCGGCACCCGAGCGTTTCGTCCCGCCGATTCAGGCGCAGGGCGCGCGGATCACCGAACTCATGCGGGCGCTCGTCGAACTGCCGGAATCCGAGCTCACCCCGCACGCGTACATGACTCCGGTCCGGGAGGATCTGCTGCGGGCGCTGAGCCTGTCCGACCGCAGGGCCGACGACGACACCCAGGCCGATCTGCACGCCCAGCGCCGGATCGATCAGGCCACCCGCGAACTGGACACGATGTTCGGCGCGGTCTCGGTGCTGCCGCCGGGCGGGGTGTACACGCTGGCCTCGGAACAGAGCCCGCTGCTGCTGGTGGCCCGCAACAATCTGCCGGTCGCGATCAGGGTCCATTTCAAGATCGAGGCGCCCGCCGAGACGAACATCACCGATATCGGCGAACAGCTGCTTCCACCGTCGGGGACCAGGTCGTTCCAGATCCCGACCGAGGTGAGCGACAGCCGTAAGCTGGTGATTCCGATTTCCCTTACCACGCCCGAAGGGGTAGCGCTAGGAGAGCCGACCTCGGTCTCGGTGCGTTCGAACGCCTACGGGCAGGCCTTGGCCATAATTACGGCATGTGCCGCGATACTGCTGTTGCTGTTGGCCGGGCGTCGGCTCCTGCGCCGGTTCCGCGGCCAACCCGACCCCGCCGACGAGGGGTTCGAACGACAGTGAACGCCACCGCCTGACACGCGGGCGGGGGACCATGACAGACAAGGACGAGAGTGGCACGGGTGAGCGAAACGCTCACCGGACCGGCGGGCATCGCGGGTTACGCCGGGTACAGGAGGCATGATGGGCGACGATGATTCCGCTCATCGGCACGACCACGACGATGATCGCGACGGACCGGCGCAGCGCCACGCGCCCGTCGCGCCGTGGGAGCGCGGGATGACGGCCGGGGAACGCGACGTCGCCGGGTCGCGGCCGGGTGAGCCGTTCGAGCGGCCACGTCAGCCGGGGGAGCCCGGCGCTCGTCTGCCCATGCCCGGTCGGCCTGATGAGCCGGACCCCTATGGTGATCGGCCCGGGCAGAGTCGGCCCGGTCTCGGTGACGCCGGTGCTTTCGGCGAGGACCCACGTCCCGCTTCCGGCCGCCCCGGAGAACACGCACAGCCCGCGCCGGGCCGCCCGGGCGATGCGTCCCGCTCCGGCCGGCCCGGCGACTCGTTTTCGCCCGGCGCGAACCGACAGAGCGGAAGTTCCGGCCATAACTTTCCTCCCGGCGACACCGGGCGACCAGGCGATATGTTCCGTTCCGGCGAACCCTCGAAGAGCCGACCGGGTCCCGCGCCGCAGCCAGGCCGATCGGGTGAACTTCCGCGCGTACAGCTGCCCGGTCAGCCAGAGGAGTTGCCGAGACCGAACCGCCCCGGCACTGCCGGCCGTTCCGGCGAGCCGCCGTACCAGCAACGCCCGGGCCAGCCCCCGCGCCCGGCGCCCGGGTCAGCGGGCCAGTCCGGTGAGTTCCCCCGCCAGCGCCCGCTGCCCCCTGGCGGAGACGGCCAGCCGGTCTATCCGAGGCTCGGAGCCGAGCCCCACCCGGGCCGCCCCGTGTCCGGCGCCGACGGCGAGACCACCCGCTACGCGCCTTCCTTCGAGGGCGGGCGTCCCGCACAACCGCCCCGCCCCGCGTCCGGTGCGGGGCAGTCCGGTGAATTTCCCCAGCAACGCCCGGGCCGACCGGCGCGCCCGGACTGGGAGGAACCACTCTCGCCGAGGCCCCGTGCTCAGCCCGGGTACACCCAGGCCGGCGAGGGCCAGCCCAGCCCCGGGCCCGGCGCCGACAGCCGATTCGGCCACGCACTGCCCGGCGCCGACGACGAGACCACCCGACGGGTGCAGGGATTCGACGCACAACGGCCCGGTCACATGCCGGGCGCCGATGGACTGCCGGACCGTTCACTGCCAGCCGCTGGGGCTCGACAGTCCCACGCCGACAGCGAGACCACCCGGTACATGTCGCCGTACGACGGTCAGACTCCGGCGCAGACACCTCGCCCGGCACCAGGCGCCGAGGGACAGTATCCAGGGCAAACCTCACGCCCGGTGGTGGGCGCTGACGATCAGCGCCACCTCCCACGGCCGGGGGTCGGCGGCGATGATCTGCGCGACGGCCCGCGTCCGATGCCGGGTGCCAACGGCCAACAGCGCCAATCCGGAGAACCGGCGGGCGACTTCCCGCAGCGCCCCGGCCAGCCCGCGCGGCCGGCACCGGGCTCGGCCGGACAGAGTGGCGAGTCCGCGCAGCACCGCCCCGCACAGCCACCACGGCATGCGCCCGGTTCGGCCGGACAGTCGGGCGAGTTCCCGCAGCAGCGGCCCGGTCAACCGCCACGGCCCGCACCGGGTTCAGCTGGGCAATCGGGCGAGTTCCCGCAGCAGCGGCCCGGTCAACCGCCACGGCCCGCACCGGGTTCAGCTGGGCAATCGGGCGAATTTCCACAGCAGCGGCCTGGTCAGGCGCCACGGCCGGCGTCGGGTTCGGCCGGGCAGTCGGGGGAATTCCCGCGGCAGCGGCCCGCGCAGCCGTCGCGTTCCGCCTTCCATGACGGATCCGGCGAGTATCCGGACCAGTCGCCCAACGCTGGGCTCGTGTCGCCTTCGCGGCCGGCGGGTCCCGCCGACCATCCGCGCGATACGCCGAACCAGGCGCTTGGTAGGCCGGGTGGTTCGGGTGACTTCGGTGACCGGCCGCAGCGCAGGCCCGGACAGCCGCCGCGGCCTGCGGGCGGGGCGCAGTCCGGTGAATTCGCGCAGGAAGGCCGGGCAGGTCGGGCACTGCGGCCGGGGGAGCCCGTGCCGCCGCGTGGCGGGCAGTCCGGTGCGATTCCGCGACAGGCGCGGAACGAGTTCGACGACGGCAGGCCGCAGCGGCCCGCGCGGCCGGAAGCGGCGAATCGGTCCGGTGCGGCGGGCTACGGCGCGGCACAGGCCGCCGGTCCTGGCGAGCCAGGGCTTCGCGGCGCTCCCGCGCGGGCCTCGTATCCGGGCATGCCAGGGACTCCGGTTGATCGGCGGGAACCCGAGGCCGGACGGCGGCGTCCGCCCGTCGACGAGTCGGCCGCGGCGAAGACGCAGAAGATCGCCCGGCCGCAGCGGGTACAGACCGAGAAGGCCGCCGCTCCGCAGAGCGCCAACGCGAAACTGCTCAAAGATTCCGGCTCGATCGCGATCGCGACGCTGATCAGCCGCATCACCGGCTTCGCCAAGCAGTTGTTGCTGCTGACGGTGCTCGGCCCGGCGGTGGCGTCGGCGTTCATCTCGGCCAACCTGATCCCGAACATGATCGCCGAGCTCGTGCTCGGCGCGGTGCTGACGGCGATCGTGGTGCCGACCCTGGTGCGCGCCGAACAGGAGGACGCCGACGGCGGTGCCGCGTTCGTGCGAAGACTCGTCACCGCGGCGGTCACCGTGCTGTTCACCGCGACGCTGCTGACCGCCGCCGCCACACCGGTCCTGGCCAGCCAGGTGTTCATCGCTGCCGACGGCAAGGTGAACACCCAGCTCACCACGGCACTCACGTATCTGTTGGTGCCCGCGATCTTCTTCTACGGCGTATCGGCGCTGTTCACCGCGATCCTGAACACCAGGCAGGCGTTCAAACCGGGCGCGTGGGCCCCCGTGCTGAACAACATGGTGGTGCTGATCGTGCTCGGTGTCTACGCGTTGACGCCCGGTGAGATCAGCCTCGATCCCGTGCGAATGGGCGATATCAAGCTGCTTGTGCTCGGCATCGGCGTCACGGCAGGCGTCGCCACGCAGGCGTTGTGCCTGCTTCCGGCGATCCGCCGCCACGGCATCAACCTGCGGCCGCTGTGGGGCATCGATGCGCGGCTCAAGCAGTTCGGCAAGATGGGCGCGGCGATCATTCTCTACGTGCTGATCAGCCAGATCGGCGCGATCGTCGCGAACCACATCGCCTCGACCGCCGACGAGGCAGGCCCGGCCATCTACACGAACGCGTGGCTGCTGCTCCAACTGCCGTACGGCGTCCTCGGCGTCACCCTGCTGACGGCGATCATGCCGCGGCTCAGCCGCAACGCCGCCAACGACGACACACCCGCGGTGGTCGACGACCTGTCGGTGGCGACCCGCCTGACGATGATCGCTCTGATCCCGGTAGTCACCTTCCTGACCCTGGCCGGCCCGACGATCGGTGAGGCGCTCTACGGCTACGCCCGATTCTCCGGCGATGCCGAGCGGCTCGGCACAGCGGTGAGCTGGTCGGCGTTCACGCTGATCCCGTACTCACTCGTGCTGATCCATCTGCGCGTGTTTTACGCCCGCGAACAAGCGTGGACCCCCACCTGGATCATCCTCGGCATCACGACGATCAAGATCCTGTTCTCTGCATTGGCCCCGGTCCTTGCACGCGACAGCGACGACGTCGTGATCATCCTCGGCGTCGCCACCGGACTCGGCTTCACAGCGGGGGCGGTGATCGGCGGCATGCTGCTGCACCGCAGCCTCGGCGATCTCCGCATGTCCAACGTCGGCCGCACTGTCACCCGCGTACTGCTCGCCTCGGTGGCCGGTGGCGCGGTGATGCTGATCGTGGACACCATCACCCGGATGGACCACCTCTCGGGCGGTCCCGCCTCGCTGCTGCGGGTCACCGTCGGGGCGCTGGTGATGTTCTCGGTGGCGTTCGGTCTGATGCGCCTGGCCGGCATCCCCGAGGTCGTCGCGATCACGGTGGCGATCTCGCGCAAGCTCGGCATCACGCCGCCCGCGCCGGATCTCGGCCTCGACGACACACCGTCCGACGACATCTACGCGACCACGGTCCTGCGGCGCCCCGATACCTACGCCTTCCCCGCGTACGGGCACTCCATGGACACCCAGACGATGGTCCTGCCCGTGATCCGACCCGGCGCTGTTGACATCACCGGTCAGGCACAGTTCCCGTACGCTGTTCGGCAGACCGATGGCGATTATCAGGCCGAAGGAGGACCGAGGGTGAGCGATGACGCGGTGGGCGGAGTCCCGGCCGCCGATTCTGCGGCGCGCGCAGCAGGAGGTATGTCCACCGACGTCCAGCCCGCTGCGGCGGACAAGGCAGGATCCGCGCCCGACGACGTGCCCGAGGACAGCGAGAATCCGCAGGTCGAAGGACCCGCTGACGATGACCGAGAGCCCGATGACGCGCACGCGGCCATGCCGCCGCACGATCCGACGCACGACACCGGCATGCTGCCGATCCCGCCGCAGGTGCCGCAGTCGGCCAACCGCGCGCAGCGTGGTCCGAAGCTGATTCCGGGCGCGTCGGTCGCGGGCGGTCGTTACCGGCTGCTGGCGAGTCACGGCGGCGCGCGTGGGCTGAAGTTCTGGCAGGCGCTCGACATCAAGCTCGACCGCGAGGTCGCGCTGACGTTCGTCGACGCCGATCAGAAGTCGGGTGAGAACTCCGGGCACGACGGCCCGCAGGCCATCCTGTCGCGCACGCTGCGGCTCGGCCGGATCAACTCGCCCGGCCTGGCAAGGGTGCTCGACGTGGTGCGCGGCAGTTCGGGCGGCATCGTGGTGGCCGAGTGGACGCCGGGTCGTTCGCTGCGCGAGATGGCCGAGACGGTCCCCTCGCCGATCGGCGCGGCCAGGGCGATCAGGGCACTGGCCTCGGCGGCCGAACTGGCCCATCGCGGCGGCGGCTCGCTCTCGATCGATCACCCCGATCGCATCAGGATCAGCGCCTCCGGCGACGCGGTGCTCGCGTTCCCTGGCACGCTCGGCGATTCCGACGCCCAGTCCGACGTGCGCGGCCTCGGCGCGATGCTCTACGCGCTGATCACCGCGCGCTGGCCGATCCGCGTCGGCGGTGTCACCGGCACGGCCGCCACCATCGGCGGCCTGCGCCTGGCCGATTTCGGGCCCGACGGCACGCCGGTGGAGCCGCGCCAGATCCGGCCGGAGGTGCCGTTCGAGATCTCGGCCGTCGCGGTGCGCTCGCTCGAGTCGAACAAGGGCGTGCGGACCGCGGCCACCGTGCAGCACGTGCTGGAGCAGGCCTCGGTCGTCGACCAGAAGACCGATTTCATCCCGGTGCTGCGGCTGGGTCAGCGGGCGGTCGCCGGCGGACCCGATTCGCTGGCCGATCCGGAGCTGCTCGCCGCCGAGCGGGAACGCTCCAAGCGGATGATGTGGATCATGGTCGGCCTCGGTGTGCTCGCCGCGCTGGTCGTCGGCATCCTGATCTGGTGGATGGTCAGCATCTTCGCGCCCGGCGCCTCGGACAAGCCGCTGGACGAGCAGATCAACATCGGCCTCACGTCGAGCGTCGCGCCGCCGAGCGCGGCCGCGGTGCCCGCCGAGGAGACCTCCGTCGCCCCGCCGACCAGTGTCCCGGTGCCCGTCACCGGGGCCGCGGTGTTCTCGCCGGAGGGCACCCCGGACGGCGCGGCGACGGCGGGGGCCGTGCTCGATCAGAACCCCGCCACGGTGTGGCGCACCGATCAGTACTTCCAGCAGTTCCCCGCCCTCAAGAAGGGCGTGGGCCTGCTGGCCACGCTGCCCACCCCGGCGAAACTGACCAACGTCTCGATCACCTCGCCCAGCGCGGGCAGCACGGTCGAGATCCGCACCTCGCCGACCGAGGCGCCCACGCTCGACCAGACCCAGCTGATCGGCTCCGCCAAGCTCGGTGAGGGCGTCACCGACATCGCCGTGCAGACCGATCAGGCAGCTCGTTTCGTGCTCGTGTGGATCACCGGGCTGGCGAATTCCGGCGGTCAGTTCCAGACCGCGATCGCCGACGTCCGCCTCGACGCCGCACCGTAGCCAACTCATTTCCCACCGCTATCAGCGCAGGTGGCCGCGTGATTCCGCCGCGGACGCCGACGTTGATCGAACTGCGGTCCGGTTGGTGCGCAATTGTTATCGACGATATGATCTAGCAGCGCTCTCGGCAGGGAGCTACCCAGGATCTGTCCACGTCGGTCCTGGACGCCGCGTTGTAGTCAGGTGATGGATCGGCCTCGTTCGCCGACGTGAAGTCGCCGTAATGAGCGCTGTCCAAGGGGTCAGGTGTTGCCGGAAGTCAACGAGCAAGTCCGCGGGGGGACACGGCAGGTCGCCGCAGACCGCGATCGCTCGTTCGTGCTGGCGAACGGCAGCGACAAGGAACTGCTGGCCGCCCACGTGCGCGGAGTGCCGCACGCGTTCGCCGAACTGCTCGGCAGGCACAAGGATCATCTGTGGCAGACCGCCCTGCGCACCTCCTACAACCGCGAGGACGCCGCCGACTCGCTGCAGGACGCGCTGCTGTCCGCGCATCGCACGGCGAGCTCGTTCCGCGCCGAGGCCGAGGTCCGCAGCTGGCTGCACGCCATCGTCGTCAACGCGTGCCTGGACCGGATCCGGCGGAACAAGACGCGCCGCGCGATCTCGCTGCTGCCGGAGACCATGCCGGAGGCCGTGGAGCCCCGTGACGTCTTCGCCGAGTACGAGCTCACGACCGTGGTGGAGGAGGCCCTGTTCACGCTGCCGGAGGAGCAGCGGCTGGCCCTGGTGATGGTCGAGATGGAGGGCCGCAGCGTGGCCGAAACCGCGGTCGCGCTCGGCGTGGCGGAGGGCACGATCAAGAGCCGATGCGCCCGAGCGAGAGTACGTTTGCAAGAACGTTTGGAATTTTTCCGGGATCCAGGGAACCGGATCTAGCCCGGATGCGTCATTAACAGTGACGAACAAGTCAGCGATGTAAATCCTGCGATCCGATATCGACAGAACAGGGGAGGTGCGAGGGTGTCTCGATCCGTGCCGCAGCCTCCGTTCCCGTCGGAACTGCTGGCCGATCTGCATGCCGACAACCTCGCGCCCGAACTGCGTGAGCAACTGTGGCCCCAGGTCAGCACCGACCCAGACGCGCTGCACTACCTGAATCAGCTCGACGAGGTGAACGCCCACCTCCGCAAGCTCGGCGCCGACGACCGGGTCGCGCATCGCATGCCCGACGACGTCGCCGACCGCATGTTCCGTTTCGTCGCCGAACTCGACGCGGGCGACGGCCCGACCGACCGCATCACGCCGATGTCGCTGGTCCCGCCCGCCGCCGAAGCGGCGGCGCCACCGCCGCCGATCTCCCTGGCACAGCGCCGGTCCCGCCGTCGGCTTGGTCTGCTCGCCGCGGCCGCCGCCACCGTCGCAGTGCTCGCCGGCGCCGGTGCGGTCGTCCAGACGTTCGACTCCACCGACGGCACCCCCACGGCGGCGCCGCTCATCGAACCCGACGGCCCCGGCGACGAACTCACCGCCGCGGCCGCGCTCAGCGCCCTCGGTAAACGCGAGGTGCGTGGCCCGCTGGCCGACGAGGCCGCGCTCACCCGCTGCGTCATGGCCAACGGTGTCGACCGCGCCGTGCTCGGTGCGTCGAGCATCACCTTCCGCGGTACCGACGCGGTGCTCGTGCTCGTCCTCGGGCCGGAGCCGCCGACCATCACCGCGCTGGTCGTCGGGCCCGGCTGCGGCACCGGCGCGCCCGAACAGCTGGCGCTGCGCGATATCGGCTGAGCGCGCTGCTTCCCGGGCAGTGCCGTCACTCCGGGAACAACACCGTTTAGGCTGTTGTTGACCGACACGTCCCCAGCTTGTCTTTCGGAAGGGCCCCATGAGCACGCCAGTTCGCGACCTGATCATCGTCGGCTCAGGACCCGCCGGTTACACGGCCGCCGTCTACGCCGCCCGCGCCGAGCTGCAGCCGCTCGTCTTCGAAGGCACCCAGTTCGGTGGCGCCCTGATGACCACCACCGAGGTGGAGAACTTCCCCGGCTTCCGCGAGGGCATCATGGGTCCCGACCTGATGGAGCAGATGCGTGAGCAGGCCAAGCGTTTCGGCGCCGACCTGCGCACCGAGGACGTCGACGCGATCGACCTGTCCGGCACCATCAAAAAGGTGACCGTCGGCGACGAGACCTTCGAGGCCTACGCCGTGATCCTCGCCATGGGCTCGGCGGCCCGCTACCTGCACGTGCCGGGGGAGCAGGAGCTCCTCGGCCGCGGCGTCAGCGCCTGCGCCACCTGCGACGGCTTCTTCTTCAAGGGCCAGGACATCGTGGTGGTCGGCGGCGGCGACTCGGCCATGGAGGAAGCGACCTTCCTCACCAAGTTCGCGGCCAGCGTCACCATCGTGCACCGTCGCGAGGAGTTCCGCGCCTCGCGGATCATGCTGGAGCGCGCCAAGGCCAACGAGAAGATCAAGTTCGCGCTCAACGCCGAAGTGGTGAAGGTCAACGGCGAGACGAGCGTCACCAGCCTGACCCTGCGCGACACCCGCACCGGTGAGGAGTCCGAGCTCGCCGCGACCGGCCTGTTCGTCGCCATCGGCCACGACCCGCGCAGCGAACTGGTGAAGGGCCAGGTCGCGCTCGACGGCGAAGGCTATGTGCGGGTGAACGATCCGGGCACCGCCACCGACGTGGCCGGCGTGTTCGCCGCGGGCGACCTGGTCGATCACACCTACCGCCAGGCGATCACCGCCGCGGGTACCGGCTGCCGCGCCGCGATCGACGCCGAGCGCTGGCTCGCCGAGCAGGGCGACATCACCGCCAACACCCTCGCCAACGCCGACGGCGCGGCCGCGGTGTCCGCCAACTGATTTCGAGTACTGAGTTCCACCTAGGAGACACCCATGGCCGAGAGCGCCAACACCATCACCGTCACCGACAAGTCCTTCGCCGATGACGTCCTGCTCAGCGAGAAGCCGGTGCTGGTCGACTTCTGGGCGGACTGGTGCGGCCCGTGCAAGATGGTCGCCCCCGTGCTCGAGGAGATCGCCGGTACCCACGCCGAGAAGCTGACGATCGCCAAGCTCGACACCGAGGCCAACCCGGCCACCGCCCGCGACTACCAGATCCTGTCCCTGCCGACCATGATCCTGTTCCAGGGCGGCAAGCCGGTGAAGCAGATCGTCGGTGCGAAGGGCAAGGCGGCCCTGCTGCGCGAACTCGACGGTCTGATCTGATAACCCACCTCCTACCGGCCGACGCGCCGTAGGATGCCTGGACCCGGGATTCCCGCAATAGCGCCCGGGTCTGAGACAATCGAGGCGACGCTCCGGCCGAAGGAAAGGGCTCTCACGCATGCACCGACTTCGTCACGGCGATTCAGGACCAGCCGTCGCAGAGGTTCGGAGCACCCTCGCAAGCCTTGGCTTCCTGCATCCGCCCCACGGCGACTATTGGAAAGACACCGACGCGGAGTTCGACCGTCCGCTGGACTCCGCCGTGCGCGCGTTCCAGCAGCAGCGCGGTCTGCTCGTCGACGGTGTGGTCGGTCCGGCGACCTACCGCGCGCTGAAGGAAGCCTCCTACCGCCTGGGTGCCCGCACGCTGATCTATCAACTGTCCGCCCCGCTCTACGGTGACGACGTGGCCACCCTGCAGCGCAAGCTGCAGGACCTCGGCTTCTACGTGCACCGCGTGGACGGCTATTTCGGCCCGCACACCCACGACGGCCTCAGCGCGTTCCAGCGCGAGATCGGTTTGGCCGCCGACGGTATCTGCGGTCCCGACACCCTGCGCTCGCTCGATCTGCTCGGCGCCCGCGTGACGGGTGGCAACCCGCATCGCATCGCCGAGGAGGAAGTGGTGCACCGGGCGGGCCCGCAGCTCACCGGCAAGCGGATCGTCATCGATCCCGGGTTCGGCGGCGCCGACAAGGGTTTCGCGGTGCCCACCGAGTTCGGTGACGTCTACGAGTCGGAGATCCTGTGGGATCTGGCTTCCCGGCTCGAGGGCCGCATGGCCGCCACCGGCATGGAGACCTTCCTGTCCCGGCCGTGGGGCGCCAACCCCTCCGATGTGGAACGCGCCGAGACCTCCAACGCCTTCGACGCCGACCTGATGATCTCGCTGCGCTGCGCCACCAGTGACAACCCGTCCGCCAACGGCGTGGCCGGCTTCTACTGGGGCAACTCGCACGGCTCGGTGTCGATGATCGGTCAGGTGCTGGCCGGCTTCATCCAGCGCGAGGTGGTCGCGCGGGCGTCCGTGCAGGACTGCCGCACCCACCAGCGCACCTGGGATCTGCTGCGCCTCACCAAGATGCCGACCGTACAGGTCGACCTGGGCTATCTCACCAACGAGTACGACGCCTCGGTCCTCACCAACCCGCGCATGCGCGACGTGATCGCCGAGGCGATCCTCATCTCGGTGAAGCGGCTGTACCTGCTCGGCCAGGACGACCAGCCCACCGGCACCTACACCTTCGCCGAGCTGCTCGCCGAAGAACTGGCCGCCGCCGACGCGGGCAACGCCACCGCGCCGCGCGTCTGACCGAACCCCGAAACGACCAACGGCCCCGCGGTTTTCCGCGGGGCCGTTGTCGTCGGTGCTACTGCGCGCCGACCCGAGCCGGGGGAGCCATCGACGCGGCGGCGAGCAACTGATCGAGCGCGCGCTCGACGTCTTCCTTCCAGCCGTGGTCGGAGTCGAGTTCCAGCCGCAGCCGGGGGAAGCGATGATGCGGGGCGATCACCTCGAAGCCGACATCGGTGAGGAAGTCGGCGTCGATCATGCAGGTTTCGGGCGTGCAGTGGGTCGACGCGGCGGGATCGCGCAGCGGGGCCGCGATCCGTTCCATGAGCCGCATCGAGGAGCCGAGCCCGCGATCGGCCAGCGAGCTGGTCGCCGGGCCGTTGCGAATCCCGAACGCCTCCAACGCCCGCACGCCACGCCGGACCAGATCGGCCACCACGGCCTGGATCAGCCGATCCGCTACATCGGCCTCCTCATAGGGGAATTCGGCCTGCAGCGTGGTCAGCAGGACCGCGTCCGGGCTCACGGGGGAGGTGGGGAACAGCGTCGACCGCGGCACGGCGCTCGGGGGCGAGTAGAGCGCGCACCCGGCGATGTTGTTGTCGACGTGCGCCACCTGTCCGCACGATCCCCACTCGAGCATGACGGTCGACAGCCAGGCTTCCTTTTCGAAGACCGGATCGCTGAAGGCTTGGGAGTCGGCAGCGACGGCCGGATCGAGCTCCCAGAACACACACCGCCGGGTGTGCGCCGGGAGCTGATCGAGTCCGTCGAGGGTCAAGGCTGTGACGCTGGTCGACACCGCTCTGCTCAGCCTCCAGCTGTCCGATTCATCCACGCTCACGACTCCGCCTCGTTGGCGGTCGGCCACGCCACATCACTATCCACAGTAATGCCGCCTCTTTCAATTGTGTAGAAAGGCCGGAAGTGCCCCGTCACAGTGACGTTTCAGGGCCGGATTGCTCCATCAGCGCCACAATGCGCTCGAGATCTTCGACGGAACCGAACTCGACAACGATCTTGCCCTTACGCTTGCCGAGGCTGACCGTGACCCTGGTGTCGTAGGAACCCGACAGCCGCTCGGCCACTTCCTGCAGTCCCGGCATGTGGATCGGCTTGCGCTTCGGCGCCGGGGGAGCGACCTCCGACGGATTGCGGTTGGCCAGCGTCACCGCTTCCTCGGTGGCCCGAACCGACAATCCCTCGGCGACGATCCGCGCCGCCAACACTTCCTGTGCGTCGGCTCCGGCATCCAGACCGAGCAGCGCCCTGGCATGTCCGGCCGAGAGCACCCCGGCCGCCACCCGACGCTGCACGGGGATCGGCAGCTTCAGCAATCGGATCATATTCGTCACCACGGGCCGGGACCGACCGATTCGCGAGGCCAGTTCCTCGTGGGTGACATCGAATTCCTCGAGCAGCTGCTGATAGGCGGCCGCCTCTTCGAGGGGGTTCAGCTGCACGCGGTGGATGTTCTCCAGCAGCGCGTCGCGGAGCATCGAGCCGTCGGCGGTGTCGCGAATGATCGCGGGGATCGTCGCCAGGCCTGCCTCTTGGCACGCGCGCCACCGGCGCTCGCCCATGACCAACTGAAACTTGTCGACCCCTGGCTCGACACGTCGCACGACGATCGGCTGCATCAGACCGAACTCGCGGATCGAGTGCACCAGCTCGGCCAGCGCCTCTTCCTCGAAGACCTGGCGCGGCTGCTTCGGGTTCGGTTCGATCTGCTCGGCGGGGATCTCGCGGTAGACCGAGTCGCCGGGGGAGACCAGCTCCGCTTCCGGCTCGGCCTCAGCCTCGGTGGTGTCGGGTACCCGATGCAGGAACGCCTCGGCGGGCTGCGGGCCGATCGGGTTGATCCCGATGACGCTCGCCGCGGCACTGCTGAGCCCCGGCGCCGTCGCCGCCGGACCCGTCGGGATCAGTGCGGCCAACCCGCGCCCGAGACCGCCCTTTTTCGCCTGACTCATCGGCTACCGATCCCTTCTTCGTTCCAACACAACCACTACGACGCGTCCTGGCGGACCTGAGCGCGCGCGGCGAGCTCGCGGCCCGCATCCAAGTAGCTCATCGCGCCGCGGGAGCCTGGATCATAATCGAGCACGGTCATCCCGTAGCCCGGCGCCTCCGACACCTTCACACTGCGCGGAATCATCGACTTGAGCACCACGTCGCCGAAGTGGTTGCGCACTTCCTCGGCGACCTGGTCGGCCAGCTTGGTGCGACCGTCGTACATCGTCAGCAGCACGGTCGAGACGTGCAGTTCGGGATTCAGGTGCGCCTGCACCAGCCCGATATTGCGGAGCAGCTGACCCACGCCCTCCAGCGCGTAGTACTCGCACTGGATCGGGATCAACACCTCCTTCGCGGCGACGAGCGCGTTCACCGTGAGCAGCCCGAGGGACGGCGGGCAGTCGATCAGGACGTAGTCGATGTCGTAGCCGGCGAGGGCGGCCTCGTGGATGGCCGTCTTCAGACGACCCTCGCGCGCGACCATCGAGACGAGTTCGATCTCGGCGCCGGCGAGGTCGATCGTGGCCGGGATGCACAGCAGTCGCTCGCCGTGCGGACTCACCTGGATCGCGTCCTTGACGGACACCTCACCGATCAGCAGCTCATAACTCGATGGCACACCGGAGTGGTGGGCAACCCCCAGCGCCGTGCTCGCGTTGCCCTGCGGGTCGAGATCGACGACGAGAACCGTCATCCCCTGGTGCGCTAGTGCCGCAGCGAGATTGACCGTGGTCGTCGTCTTCCCGACGCCGCCCTTCTGGTTCGCGATGGTGATGATCCGTTGCTCGCGAGGTTTCGGCACAGTGACCTTTCCTGGATGGAGAATCTGGCTGGCGCGTTGCGCTTCCGCCGCGATCGGGGTCTCGGCCGGGGAGATGTTCCCGAAAGGAGTGTTCCCGAACGTCTCCGCGTCGAAGTTGCTGGAGTCCAGCATCCCCGGAACCCGCGACGCTGTTTCCCGTGAAACATTCGCCGGACCGCTCGACATAGACAGCTCCTAACCCGAGAAACTTCAGATCACGTTCTCCCGACCGAGCGTCGGCGCCGTGTCATCACAAACAAGATCGGCGTGGCGTCCGTCCACAACTCCGGTGAATCTTCGCGCACACGCCCGACTCTGAACAGCTTGCCAGCCCCGCGACAGTTAGGAAAGCTGAATCGCGGCACGCCGGGAAGGACACACCCAAAGTCACGGAATTCGGCTACCTGATCGATGTTTCACGGGAAACAGAGGCGACTACTGAATTCCATTCCGCGGAGCGGACACCGCGCGAGGGGGAGTTCGGATCGTCCGTGGGCGATGACATTTCATTCGACGACCTCGTCCACGGCCTAGGCCGTCCACGTTCCACGTGAAACACTCCAGGCGAGCCGATTGCGGCAACCCGGCGCCATCATCCGAATTCGACCCGGCGGAGCCGTAGACAACCACCCTCGGACATTTTCGTCACGTTACGAAAGGGAAATTCGGGTCGTCCGGGTCCGGTGTTCAGGCAGAGCCGGCTTCGCGACGCTTCCGCGCCTTCTTCTCCGCACCCGCGGCCTTCCGCGCACTTCGCCGCGTCGGGCGCTCGCCCCGGGGGAGCAGCTCGGCATTGATCACCAGAGTCGGCACCTCGACGATCCCCGCGCCGCAGCCGACCACGCGCAAATCCGTCGCGCCGTCCCGGATCAGCTCGGCGCCGTCGCGCTCGAGTTCCTCGGCCGCGCTCGTCCCCTTGAGCGCGAGCATCCGCCCGTGGTCGCGGAGGAGGGGGAGGGACCAGTGCGCGAGTTTCGCCAACGGGGCGACCGCGCGCGAAGTGACGACATCCGCGCCGCCGGCTTCCTTGATCACCCCGGACTGCTCCGCCCGCCCGCGCACGACGGTGACGTTCTGCAACCCGACCTCTTCGATGAACTCGCTCAGGAACACGGTCCGCCGCAGCAGCGGCTCGACCAGAGTGATGCGGAGGTCCGGCCGGGCGATGGCCAACGGGATGCCGGGGAGTCCGGCACCGCTGCCGACGTCGACGACCGACGCGCCCTCTTCGATCAGCTCACCGACGACCGCGCAGTTGAGGATGTGGCGTTCCCACAGCCGGGGCACTTCACGGGGGCCGATGAGTCCGCGCTCCACACCCGCGGAGGCGAGAGCCGCGCAGTAATGGCGGGCGAGGTCCAGGCGCTCACCGAAAACCCGCGCGGCGGCAGCCGGGGGTTCCAGCTCGGCGGACAGCGCACCCAGTTCTCGTTCCACGTGAAACATCCTTCCGAGTGTGGTCGGTCGCAAGAGGGCATGAATAAGGCCCCCGGTCCGAGACCGGAGGCCTGATTCTTGGTCGCGGCGGAATCAGCCTACTCGGGCACTACCACCACATGGCGATTCGGCTCGACACCTTCGCTCTCGCTCGCCACGCCATCGATCTCGGCGACGGCGTCGTGCACAATCTTGCGCTCGAACGGAGTCATCGCCGACAGCGCCTCGGGCTTGCCCGACTCCAGCACCCGCTTCGCGGCGGCGGTTCCCAGCTCGCTCAGATCGGTCCGGCGCTGCGCGCGCCAGCCGGCCACGTCGAGCATCAGCCGGCTGCGGACACCGGTCGCCTGCTGCACAGCCAGGCGGGTGAGCTCCTGGAGCGCGTCGAGGACTTCGCCGTTGCGCCCGACGAGCTTGGTCAGATCGCGGCCGCCGTCGATGCTCACGACGGCGCGGTCGCCCTCGACATCGAGGTCGATATCGCCGTCGAAGTCGAGCACGTCCAGCAGCTGCTCGAGGTAGTCGCCCGCGATCTCGCCCTCTTCGATCAACGCCTCTTCGGCGTCGTTCGCGACGTCAACAGTCGTCGACACGGTGGCGTCCCCTCCGTCGGTCTCGGTCTCAACAGTCATTGGATTCCTCTATCTGCTCGCGACTCAGCGCTTACGCTTCTGGTTCGCCCGACCACGGTTGCCCGGCCGCTTCTGGCCACCGGGGCGACGCTGACCACCACCCTGCTTGGCGGTCTGCTTGGTGCCGTTGGTCGCGGCGGTGCCGTTGGACGTCTGGGTATCGGCATCAGCGGCGGCGGCGTCCTGCGGACGCTTGCGAACGTCGACCGGCTTGGCTCCCGGCTTCGGCGCGTTCTGTGCGCGCTGCTCCAGCTTCTTCGCCTTCTTCGCTTCCTCTTCCTTCTCCATCCGGCCGAACACGAGGTGCTGCTGACCGTAGGTCCAGATGTTGTTGGCCACCCAGTAGAGCAGGATGCCGATCATCAGGAAGGGGCCGCCGACCATGACGCCGAGCGGGAAGACCCACAGCGACAGCTTGTTCATGATCGCGGCCTGCGGGTTGGCGGCGGCTTCCGGCGTCTGACGCTGGACGGAGGCGCGGGCGTTGAAGTGCGTCGCCACGCCGGCGATCACCATCAGCGGGATCGCGACGAGCGCGATGCTCAGCCGGGTCGGCGTGCCGCCCCAGTCGGCGAAGCCCTCGAGTTCGTTCTGCGGGGCGGTGATGAAGGCGGCGATCGGCGCGCCGAAGATCCGGGCGCTCAGGAACGACTGGACGTCGGTCGCCGAGAAGATGTAGTTGCCGAGGCTGGCGTTCTGCTCCGGCGTCAGGCCGAGCTGGCCGAAGCCGTGCCCGGTGCGGTTGAACGAGCGCAGCACGTGGAAGAGACCGAGGAACACCGGCACCTGCACCAGGACCGGCAGGCAGCCCATCAGCGGGTTGAAGCCGTGTTCCTTCTGCAGCTTCTGCATCTCCCGCGCCATGGTCTCGCGGTCGTTCTTGTACTTCTTCTGCAGCTCCTTGATCTGGGGCTGCAGTTCTTGCATCTGCTTGGTGGTGCGCACCTGCTTGACGAACGGCTTGTACAACACGAGCCGCAGCGTGAAGACCAGGAAGACGATGGCGAGGGCCCAGGTGAGCCCACTGTCGGCCCCGAACACAAAGCCGAAGGCCTTGTGCCAGAACCACAGAATCGCGGATACCGGCCAATAGATGATGTCGAGCACGGCTCTAGGTACTCCCGTCGTTCGTATCGCCGATCAGCGCGGGCGATGACTTTGTGCAGTGTCCATTACGCATGCTCGGGCGGCCTGCGTGGTCACGCTCCGCTTCCGCCTCCGGCCGCTGACCTCTCATGCGGGCTTTCGACCCGCGCTCAGGCACGGGATCCCACCCTCCAGGGTGCCAGGGCGCGCACTTGGCGAGGCGCACCACCGTCAGTGCCGATCCGACGACCAGCCCGCGGGTGCGCAGGGCGGTCACCGCGTACTCGCTACAGGTCGGGGTGAACCGGCAGATCGGCATCCGGGTGGGGGAGACATAGGTCCGGTACAGCTCGATCAGGAAGATCAGCGCGTTCGCGGGTAACCGGGCGATGCTTCTCATCGCCGCTCACCGGCCGGGGTGCGACCGAGCGCGGGCTCCGGCGCGCTACGCAGGCCGAGCTTGCGTAGGCCGGTGCGCAGCTGGCGCAGCAACTCGGCGGAGTCGGCGGTCGCCGCGCCGGGCAGCGCCCGGATC
The DNA here is from genome assembly GCF_003182135.1 of Nocardia neocaledoniensis. Taxonomy (GTDB): domain Bacteria; phylum Actinomycetota; class Actinomycetes; order Mycobacteriales; family Mycobacteriaceae; genus Nocardia; species Nocardia neocaledoniensis. Next base: position 440,223 of record NZ_QGTL01000004.1, read on the forward strand.
ACGACATCGGTATCGGCGGGCAGTTCGTCGACGATCTGGGCGCACATATGACGCAGGCGGCGGGCCACCCGGTGGCGAACCACCGCGTTTCCCACCGCCTTGCTCACAATCAACCCGAACCGCGGACCGCCTACCCGGATCAGGGAATCGACATCGGCGACATCGTCGTACGTGTGCGTGAGCGCGTGTACGACGAGATCTCGCCTCCCGATTCGCTGACCGCGGCGCACCGTGCGGGAGAATTCGGCACGGTGGTGCAACCGATACGGCTCAGGCAACACCCGAGCGTCCGACTGACGCGATCAGGCAGTCAGTTCGGAACGGCCCTTGCGGCGACGCGCCGAAACGATGGCGCGACCCGCACGGGTACGCATCCGGAGGCGGAAGCCGTGCACGCGCGCCCGACGACGGTTGTTCGGCTGGAACGTCCGCTTGCCCTTGGCCACGGTCAACACTCCTCGAGTTGGTGGGCACCGTTCGGTACCCGAAGTCTGTTCGGTGATTCGGTGTCTGCGCAGCGACCGCGGTCTACACGCAGAAAGCCTTGGCGATCGGCGTGCAGCACGGAGCCGCCACCGCGCCAAGGGGTGACTGTACGAGGGTACTGATACCGCTACGCAGGGTCAAACTCGGCCCCCAGGCAGGTGCGCCAGGCACGGTGTCCAGGCTACCGGACCCAGGTTCGGTGCCACGAGTCGGCCCGACCTGGGACGACACGCCCGGGCGTCACTCACGCACCCGGGAACTTTTCGTGAGTTCCTCCACACCTCTGGCCTTCCGCGGCGGGGGCCGCTAACCTCTGTAGCCGGGGGATTGCTGAAGAACCGCAGGTCCAGCCCCATTCACTGCCACACGCTGGCAGATCACCTCTATCCCCAGGTTTGTCCACATCTGTGGATAATTGTGTGGAAAGACGGCCGGAGTGGCATATTCGTAGGGCCGACGGTGCCCGCGCCGCAGTCCGCATTCTGGGACCGCACGGCGTTCGAACCGGCTTCGGTTGTGCGCAGGATCACTGGATTTCACCTGGTCACAGGTGGTTACTTGCGTGCGCCCGGCCGTGGGCCCCAACAACCGGTCCGGGGAGGACGCTGCATGGACGACGAGCAGAACGTGCTGGCCACCGTATGGCCCGAGGTGGTCGCCGAGCTCACCACCGGCTCCGCCGACGGCGCCATCCCGGCGGTCAGCCGCGCGCAGCAGGCCTGGCTGAAGCTGGTGAAACCGCTCACCGTCGCCCAGGGCTTCGCGTTGCTGTCGGTTCCGTCCTCGCTGGCGCAGGAGGCGATCGAGCGCGATCTGCGCGAGCCGATCCTGCGTTCGCTCGGCCGCAGGCTGGGTCCGCAGGTGGAGGGACTCGGCGTCCGCATCGCCGCGCCGAGCCCGGCCGCGGGGGAGCGGACCGGCTCCTCGCCACGGCATGCCAGGATGACCAGCCGCCCGGAGCGTCCGCGCGAACCGGTGCGCCCGCCGTCCGGCTACCCCGGTCCCGATTTCAGCGTGCCCGACTACGCCGCGCGCGGTGAGTACGGCCGGCCGCGCTACGGCGCCGGCGAGTACAACGGCGAGTACGGCAACGACTATCCGTCCGGCTCGGAGTATCCGGCCGGCGGCGACTACGGCAACAGCTACGGCGGCCGCGAGTTCCCCGCCCCTTCCGGAGAGTACGGCGATCGCCCTGACTACTCCGGCCACCGGGAGTACCAGCCCGAATCGGAGTACCGCCAACCCGAGCCGGAGTACCGCCAGCCCGAACCCGAATATCAGCAGCAGCCCGAGTACGCCCAGGCCCCCGAGTACGCGCCCGCGCCGGACTACGCCCAGACGCCGGACTTCCAGCCCGAGCGCGCCGAGTTCCCCGGTACCGACTTCGAGCCGACGGCCGTCTACCCGGTGCCCGACTTCGCCAACGGTGAGTTCGGCGGACGCGGCGACTTCCGTGGCGCCCGGCCCGACCAGCGTCAGCCCGACGCCGCGCCGCCCGCCCGGCGCGAGCAGTCCGGCTCGCCGCGGCGCGAGCACATCCCGCCCGGCCAGGAGTCGCTGTTCACGCCCGACCCGCCGCAGCAGCGCGCGCCCAGCCGGAGCCGGGGCCCGCAGCAGGACGAACCCGTCGCCGCGCGCGCCGAGGACACCGTCGCCGAACCGGCGCAGGAGCCGATGCGCCCCGGCACGCCGGGCGCCGACTCCGTCGACGACGAGCCGGTCGTCGACGCCCGCAACAACTGGCCGACCTACTTCAACAAGTCGCCCGAGGCGCCGCCGCAGGCCTCGTCCTCGGCGAGCCTGAACGCGAAGTACACCTTCGAGACCTTCGTCATCGGCGCGTCCAACCGGTTCGCGCACGCCGCGGCGGTCGCGATCGCGGAGGCGCCGGCGCGGGCCTACAACCCACTGTTCGTCTGGGGCGCTTCGGGATTGGGCAAGACGCACCTGCTGCACGCCGCGGGCCACTACGCCCAGCGACTGTTCCCCGGCATGCGGGTGAAGTACGTGTCGACCGAGGAATTCACCAACGACTTCATCAACAGCCTGCGCGACGACCGCAAGGTCGCGTTCAAGCGGCGCTACCGCGAGACCGACATCCTGCTGGTCGACGACATCCAGTTCATCGAGGGCAAGGAAGGCATCCAGGAGGAGTTCTTCCACACCTTCAACACCCTGCACAACGCGAACAAGCAGATCGTGGTCTCCTCGGACCGCCCGCCCAAGCAGCTGGCGACCCTGGAGGAGCGGCTGCGTACCCGCTTCGAGTGGGGCCTGATCACCGATGTGCAGCCACCGGAGCTGGAGACCCGCATCGCGATCCTGCGCAAGAAGGCGCGGATGGACCGGCTCGACGTGCCGCACGACGTGCTCGAGCTCATCGCCAGCCGGGTCGAGCGCAACATCCGCGAACTCGAGGGCGCGCTGATCCGGGTGACGGCCTTCGCCTCGCTGAACGGTCAGCCGCTGGATCTCTCCCTGGCCGAGGTGGTGCTGCGGGACCTGATGCCCGACACGGCGGCGCTGGAGATCAACGCGGCCACGATCATGGCCGTCACCGCGGAGTACTTCAACACCACGCTGGAAGAGCTCACCGGGCCCGGCAAGGCGCGTCCGCTCGCCCAGGCCCGCCAGATCGCGATGTACCTGTGCCGTGAACTCACCGATCTGTCCCTGCCCAAGATCGGCCAGGCCTTCGGTCGCGACCACACGACGGTGATGTACGCGGAGAAGAAGGTGCGCAAGGAGATGACCGAGCGGCGCCGCGTCTACGACCAGGTGCAAGAACTCACAGCCCGCATCAAACAGCGCTCGCGCTGATTTCATCCACACCCTCGAACACCGCCCTGACCTGGGGCGGTGTTCTTTTTTGCCCTGTGGATTCCTCGAGGAGTCCCTGTGGAGTCCTCGAGGAATCCACCGGTTGTGCACCGGTTGACGCACAGGTCCTGGGGACCGATCTGGGAGTGTTCGCTCACAGGCAGTTGTCCACATCGTCCACAGGTTGATCCACTCACAGCCGCGCGGTCGTCCTCACCTGCGACGGCGCCGGATCGGGCCTGTGGATTCCTCGAGGAATCCGTGTGGACTCCTCGAGGAATCCACCTGGTTGCCACCACCCTGCCCCCGCGTGTGAACAACAGGGTGAATCCGGTGGAACAACTCGAGGACTACTCGAGGATGAAAATGGGACAACTTCGCGCGTCCACAGACGCCGACGATTCATCCTCGAGACACCCCACGGCCATCCCCATGCCGCCGTGCGGTCTGACCTGCGGATTCGGTCGAAGTCCACAGATTCCACAGTGCCTACTACTACTTCAGTTCTCTTTCTTGAAGAGATCTCTTCAAAACAGGGTGTGTGGAAAGTCGGTCGGACAGGCTCGGCTCGGTCGGGGCTCCACTCACAAGCGGCAAGGAGGAGAGGGGGTGGGTCGAGAGCGCGGGATCGGCAGGGAGGGTCGATGCGGACTTCCCGTGTTGCCCGGGTACCGTTTGGTTGTCGGCCTGTTGTGCGAGACTCAGTGCGCGGCCGACGCAGCACCTCAACTCCGCTGAACACACCCGCACACGGATTCGAAACTCGGAGAGGACAAATCGGGCGATGGAGCTTGCGAGCATGAAGTTTCGGGTCGCCCGAGAGGATTTCGCCGAGTCGGTGGCCTGGGTGGCGCGCAGCCTGCCGTCCCGTCCTCCTGTGCCTGTTCTCGGTGGCGTACTGCTGGTCGCCGACGAGAACGGCCTGACGGTCTCCGGGTTCGACTACGAGGTCTCCGCGCAGATGCGCGTCGCGGCCGAGGTCGCCGGTCCCGGCCAGGTGCTGGTCTCGGGCCGGCTGCTCGCCGACATCACCAAGGCGCTGTCGAACAAGCCGGTCGATGTGTCCGTCGACGGCACCCGCGTGCTGATCTCCTGCGGCAGCGCCAAGTTCTCCCTGCCCACCATGCCGGTCGAGGACTATCCCCAGCTGCCCGAGGTGCCGCAGCAGACCGGTGAGCTCGGTGTGGATGTCTTCGGTGAGGCGGTCGGCCAGGTCGCCGTGGCCGCGGGCCGCGACGACACGCTCCCGATGCTCACCGGCATCCGGGTCGAGATCGAGGGCAACGACGTGGTGCTCGCCGCCACCGACCGCTTCCGGCTGGCCGTGCGGCACCTGCAGTGGCAGCCCACCCGCCCCGACATCGAGACCGCGGTGCTCATCCCCGCGCGCACGCTGTCCGAGGCCGCCAAGACCCTCGGCGCCACCGACGCGCCCGTGCAGCTCTCGCTGGGCAGTGGCGGCGGGGCCGACGGGCTGCTCGGCATCGTCAACGCGGGCCGCCGCACCACCACGCGCCTGCTCGACGCGGAATTCCCCAAGTTCCGGCAGTTGCTCCCCAAGGAGCACACCTCCATCGCCACCCTGCCCGTCGCCGCGCTGTCCGAGGCGATCAAGCGCGTCGCCCTCGTGGCCGAGCGCGGCGCCCAGGTGCGGCTGGAGTTCTCCACAGACGGTGTCCTGCTGTCGGCGGGTGGGGACGACGCGGGCCGCGCGGAGGAATGGCTGGAGGCCGATTTCCGCGGCGAGCCGCTGACCATCGCGTTCAACCCCGGCTACCTCACCGAGGGCCTGTCGGCGCTGCACGCGGACCGGGTCACCTTCGGCTTCACCACCCCGAGCAGGCCCGCCGTGCTGCTGCCCGCCTCCGACGAGGAGCCCAAGGTGCTGGAGTCCGGCGCGTTCGCGGCGTTGGAGAGCCAGTACATCTACCTGTTGATGCCGGTCCGGCTGCCCGGCTGAGCCCCGCCCGCGTAACCCGGCATGTTCATTCGTGCGCTGTCGGTCCGTGATTTCCGGTCGTGGGAACACGCCGAGCTCGAGTTGTCCCCAGGGCGCACGGTGCTGTTGGGGGCGAACGGCAACGGCAAGACCAACCTGCTCGAGGCGGTCGGCTATCTGGCGACGCTCGGTTCGCACCGGGTGTCCGCCGACGCTCCGCTGATCCGGATGGGCGCGACGCACGCCAGGATCGGCGCGACCGTGGTCAATCAGGGCCGGGAGCTGCGCGTCGACGTGGAGCTCAAGCAGGGCAGCGCCAATCGGGCCCAGATCAACCGCTCGCCGGTGCGCCGCTCGCGTGAGATCCTCGGCATCCTGCAGACCGTGTTGTTCGCCCCGGAGGATCTGGCGCTGGTCCGCGGCGATCCTGGCGAGCGCAGACGGTTCCTCGACGAGTTGTGCACAGCCAGGTTGCCCCGGTTGGCCGGCGTCCGCGCCGATTACGACAAGGTGCTGCGCCAGCGCTCGGCCCTGTTGAAAACCGCTGGGCGGCATGTTCGTTCCCGGGCCGACCTGAGCACCCTCGACGTATGGGACGGGCATCTGGCCGAGCACGCCTCGGTGCTGCTGGCACAGCGGTTGCGGCTGGTCAACGACCTGTATCCGTATCTGGCACAGGCCTATCGGTCGATCGCGCCCGAATCACGTCCCGCGGCAATCGGTTACCGGTCCGGGTACCTGCCGCCGGAACTGCTCGATCCGGCGCGGGCGCCCGAGGCCGACGATGTGGAGCAGCTGCGCGAGGTCGTGCTGCGCGAGTTGTCCACAGCCAGGACAAGGGAATTGGAACGCGGGGTCTGCCTGGTCGGCCCGCACCGCGACGATCTGGATCTGCTGCTCGGCAGCGCGCCCGCCAAGGGATTCGCCAGTCACGGGGAATCATGGTCGTTCGCGTTGGCCCTGCGTCTCGCTTCCTTCGAGCTGCTGCGCAGCGGCGGGACCGAGCCGGTGCTGCTGCTCGACGACGTGTTCGCCGAGCTGGACCGGCGCAGGCGCACCGCGCTGGCCGAGGTCGCCGCGGGCGCCGAACAGGTGTTGATCACGGCAGCGGTGGCCGAGGACGTGCCCGCCGAGCTCGCCGCCGAACCACTGCGGGTGCAGACGACGGGGGAGGCCGACCAGCGCACCTCACGGATCGTCACCGAGCCCGTCGCGGAATCCGAGGATATGCACAGATAGCCATGGTTATCCACAGCTCCTGTGGAAAACCGGCGACATGCTGGAGATATGCCGGCCCGACGGGGCGGGCGTTGTCGGCGTCGCGGCGTAGACTCGGTCCGCACTCGGCCAGCATCGACACCGGAAGGCGGGAACCCGTGACGAACGAGCCCGAACCGGAGCTGCGCGGGATCGACCTGGCCCGGCGTGCGCTGGAGGAGGCGCGAGCGGCGGCCAAGGCCAGCGGCAAGTCCGTCGGCCAGGGCAGGGCGTCGCCGGTGCGCAAGCTGCGCGCGGGCGGGCGTCGTCGCACGGGCTGGTCCGGCGCCGGACCCGATCCCCGCGATCCCCAGCTGTTGTCGTCGCTGGCGGGCTCGATCGCCAAGAGTCGTGGCTGGTCGGGCAAGGTCGCCGAGGGGATGGTGTTCGGCCGCTGGTCCAGCGTCGTCGGTGAGGACATCGCCGCGCACGCGACCCCGGTGACCCTCGAGGGCGGGGTGCTCAAGATCGCGGCCGAGTCGACCGCGTGGGCCACCCAGCTGCGCATGCTGCAGAGCCAGATCCTGGCCAAGATCAATGCCGCGGTCGGCCAGGGCGTGGTGACCCAGCTGCGGATCACCGGCCCCGCCGCACCGAGCTGGCGCAAGGGTGAGCGGCACATCAAGGGCCGGGGACCGCGCGACACCTACGGGTAGCCGAGCGGTGACCAGGGCGAGTTGCGTTGCGGCGGGGCCGGTCTCACCCCCACCCGCTGTGGACATGTGGACAAAGCCTGTGGATAACTCGGGTGGACCCTGAAGCTGGTCGACGGGGTTTCACGTGGAACCACCGAACGCGAGCCTCACGCCAGTTCTGGCGGGCGGAAATCTCCGCGAGGCGGAAGCTTGTCGGCGTAAGTCGATTTCTCGCATTCACGGCGGCGTCAGGGGTGTCGTAGGTGCACTGTAAGTTGGGCTTACCAGTAGGATGGTGACGTAACCAGCGGCGAACCCTCGACGCGTGCTGTGCAGTCCGCGTGCTGCCCGATCGCTGCGACAGGGATCAGCAAGTAAGGAGAGCTACCGACAAGTGGCTGCCAACGACTCCAACGCATCGGGCAACAAACAGGGCTACGGTGCCTCCTCCATCACAGTCCTCGAAGGCCTCGAAGCGGTGCGCAAGCGCCCTGGCATGTACATCGGTTCCACCGGTGAGCGCGGCCTCCACCACCTCATCTGGGAGGTTGTGGACAACTCGGTCGACGAGGCGATGGCCGGCTACGCGACGCGAGTCGACGTCACGCTGCTGGAGGACGGCGGTGTCGAGGTCATCGACGACGGCCGCGGCATTCCCACCGCCATGCACGCGCAGGGCATTCCGACCGTCGAGGTCGTCATGACCCAGCTGCACGCGGGCGGCAAGTTCGACTCCGACTCCTACGCCGTCTCCGGTGGTCTGCACGGTGTCGGTATCTCGGTGGTCAACGCGCTGTCGAGCAAGCTGGAAGCCGAGATCGATACCGACGGCTACCACTGGGCCCAGACCTACAAGGACGCCAAGCCGGGCAAGCTGATCCAGGGCGAGCCCACCAAGCGCACCGGTACGACGATCCGCTTCTGGGCCGACCCGGAGATCTTCGAGACCACCACCTACAACTTCGAGACGGTCTCGCGCCGCCTGCAGGAGATGGCCTTCCTCAACAAGGGCCTGACCATCACCCTGACCGACCAGCGCGTCACCGAGTCCGACGTGATCGACGAGGTCGTCAGCGATACCGCCGAGGCGCCCAAGCACGCCGAGGAAGGCGCGGACAAGCCGGTCGAGCACAAGGTCAAGACCCGCACCTATCGCTACCCGGGCGGCCTGGTGGACTTCGTCCGCCACATCAACCGCACCAAGCAGGCGATCCACAACTCGGTCGTCGGCTTCACCGGCAAGGGCACCGGCCACGAGCTCGAGGTCGCGATGCAGTGGAACTCGGGCTACTCCGAGTCGGTCCACACCTTCGCCAACACGATCAACACCCACGAGGGCGGCACCCACGAAGAGGGCTTCCGCGCGGCGCTGACCACGGTGGTCAACAAGTACGCCAAGGAGAAGAAGCTCCTCAAGGAGAAGGACGGCAACCTCACCGGTGACGACATCCGCGAGGGCCTGGCGGCCATCGTGAGCGTCAAGGTCGGCGAGCCGCAGTTCGAGGGCCAGACCAAGACCAAGCTGGGCAACACCGAGGTCAAGTCGTTCGTGCAGCGTGCCTGCAACGAGCACCTGACGCACTGGTTCGAGGCCAACCCGGCCGACGCGAAGACCATCGTGCAGAAGGCGGTCTCCTCCGCGCAGGCCCGTGTCGCCGCCCGCAAGGCGCGTGAGCTGGTGCGCCGCAAGTCCGCCACCGACCTGGGCGGTCTGCCCGGCAAGCTGGCCGACTGCCGCTCCAAGGATCCGAGCAAGTGCGAGATCTACATCGTCGAGGGTGACTCCGCCGGCGGCTCGGCCAAGTCCGGCCGCGACTCGATGTACCAGGCGATCCTGCCGCTGCGCGGCAAGATCATCAACGTCGAGAAGGCCCGCATCGACCGCGTCCTCAAGAACAACGAGGTCCAGTCGATCATCACCGCGTTCGGCACCGGTATCCACGACGAGTTCGACATCGCGAAGCTGCGCTACAACAAGATCATCCTGATGGCCGACGCCGACGTCGACGGCCAGCACATCGCGACGCTGCTGCTCACGCTGCTGTTCCGGTTCATGCGCCCGCTGGTCGAGCACGGTCACGTGTTCCTGGCCCAGCCGCCGCTGTACAAGCTGAAGTGGATGCGCGCCGATCCGGAGTTCGCCTACTCCGACCGCGAGCGCGACGCGCTGCTCGAGGCCGGTCTGGCCGCGGGCAAGAAGATCAACAAGGACGACGGCGTCCAGCGCTACAAGGGTCTGGGCGAGATGAACGCCAAGGAGCTGTGGGAGACCACCATGGACCCGTCGGTGCGGGTGCTTCGTCAGGTGACGCTCGACGACGCGGCCGCGGCCGACGAGCTGTTCTCGGTGCTCATGGGCGAGGACGTGGAGGCACGTCGCAGCTTCATCACCCGCAATGCCAAGGACGTCCGCTTCCTCGACGTGTAACCGGTGCTGCGCCGTCGAGCGCGCCCGCGACGCATGTCAGCCCTGACAAGGAGATTTGATGACTGAGACCACGCTGCCGCCCTCCGGCGGTGCGGGCGACCGGATCGAACCGGTCGACATCCAGAACGAGATGCAGAGCAGCTACATCGATTACGCGATGAGCGTGATCGTGGGCCGCGCGCTGCCCGATGTGCGCGACGGCCTCAAGCCGGTGCACCGGCGCGTGCTCTACGCGATGTACGACAACGGCTACCGGCCCGACCGCGGTTACGTGAAGTCGGCGCGCCCGGTCGCCGAGACCATGGGTAACTACCACCCGCACGGTGACGCGTCGATCTACGACACCCTCGTGCGCATGGCGCAGCCCTGGTCGCTGCGCTACCCGCTGGTCGACGGCCAGGGCAACTTCGGCTCGCGCGGCAACGACGGCGCGGCCGCCATGCGATACACCGAGTGCCGTCTCACGCCGCTGGCGATGGAGATGCTGCGCGACATCGACAGCGAGACCGTCGATTTCGTCCCCAACTACGACGGCCGCTCGCAGGAGCCGACCGTGCTGCCCGCGCGCGTGCCCGCGCTGCTGATGAACGGCAGCAACGGTATCGCCGTCGGCATGGCCACCAACATCCCGCCGCACAACCTGCGCGAGCTGGCCGAGGCCATCTACTGGGCGCTGGACAACTACGACGCCGACGAGGAAGCCACCCTCGCCGCCTGCATGGAGCGCGTCAAGGGCCCCGACTTCCCGACCTCCGGCCTGATCGTCGGCGGCCAGGGCATCCAGGACGCCTACACCACCGGCCGCGGTTCGATCCGCATGCGCGGTGTGGTGGAGATCGAAGAGGGCAACCGCGGTCAGACGCAGATCGTCATCACCGAGCTGCCGTACCAGGTCAACACCGACAACTTCATCAACTCGATCGCCGAGCAGGTCAAGGACGGCAAGATCGCGGGTATCTCCGATATCCACGACGAGTCCTCCGACCGTGTCGGCATGCGCATCGTGGTGACGGTCAAGCGCGACGCGGTCGCCAAGGTCGTGCTGAACAACCTGTACAAGCACACCCAGCTGCAGACCAGCTTCGGCGCCAACATGCTCTCGATCGTCGACGGCGTGCCGCGCACGCTGCGCCTGGATCAGATGATCCGGCTCTACGTCGACCATCAGTTGGAAGTCATCGTCCGGCGCACCCGCTACCTGCTGCGCAAGGCCGAGGAGCGGGCCCACATCCTGCGCGGTCTGGTCAAGGCGCTGGACATGCTCGACGAGGTCATCGCGCTGATCCGCCGCTCGGCCAACACCGACACCGCGCGCACCGGCCTGATGCAGCTGCTCGACATCGACGAGATCCAGTCGACCGCGATCCTCGACATGCAGCTGCGCCGCCTCTCCGCCCTGGAGCGCCAGCGCATCATCGACGATCTGGCCAAGATCGAGCTCGAGATCGCCGACTACAAGGACATCCTGGAGAAGCCGGAGCGGCAGCGCGCGATCGTGCGCGACGAGCTGGCCGAGATCGTCGAGAAGTACGGCGACGACCGCAGGACCAGGATCATCGCCAACGACGGTGACGTCGCCGACGAGGATCTGATCGCCCGCGAGGACGTGGTCGTCACGATCACCGAGACCGGCTACGCCAAGCGCACCAAGACCGACCTGTACCGCTCGCAGAAGCGCGGCGGCAAGGGCGTGCAGGGTGCCGGCCTCAAGCAGGACGACATCGTCAAGCACTTCTTCGTGTCCTCGACGCACGACTGGCTGCTGTTCTTCACCAACAAGGGCCGCGTCTACCGGGCCAAGGCCTACGAGCTGCCCGAGGCCAACCGGACCGCTCGCGGCCAGCATGTGGCGAACCTGCTGGCGTTCCAGCCGGACGAGAAGATCGCCCAGATCATCCAGCTCAAGACCTACGAGGACGCGCCGTATCTGGTGCTGGCGACCCGCGCGGGCCTGGTGAAGAAGTCCAAGCTCACCGATTTCGACTCCAACCGCTCCGGCGGCATCGTCGCGGTGAACCTGCGCGACGACGACGAGCTGGTCGGCGCGGTGCTCTGCTCGGCCGACGACGACCTGCTGCTGGTCTCGGCACACGGTCAGTCGATCCGCTTCTCCGCCACCGACGAGGCGCTGCGCCCGATGGGTCGCGCCACCTCCGGTGTGCAGGGCATGCGGTTCAACGCCGACGACGAATTGCTCTCGCTCAACGTGGTTCGCGACGAGACCTACCTTTTGGTGGCGACCGCCGGTGGGTACGCCAAGCGTACGGCGATCGAGGAGTACACCGCGCAGGGTCGTGGCGGAAAAGGCGTATTGACAATTCAGTACGACCCGAAACGTGGCAGCCTGGTCGGTGCGCTCATCGTCGACGACGAAGACGAGTTGTACGCGATCACTTCCAGTGGTGGCGTCATCCGCACCGCAGCCAAGCAAGTTCGGAAAGCTGGACGCCAGACCAAGGGCGTGCGATTGATGAACCTCGCGGATGGCGATACCTTGCTAGCGATCGCGCGCAACGCCGACGAGCCCGATCCCGATCAGCTCATCGGCGACGCGGCCTCGGAGCAATAACCCAACCAGCGGCGGCAACGAACGGATCTGAGGATTCCATTGACCACACCGAATCAGTCGAACGACGATCGGAACCAGACCAACGGCGTCACCGAGCGGATCGCGTCGTCTCCGATCCAGCCGCGGCCGATCCCTCGTCAGGGTGCGGCCGAGGGCGCGGCGCCGGAGTCCGGCGCCGGTGGCGGCGAATCGTTCGACCAGTCGACCGTGCGGATGGGCAACGAATCCGCGCCGACCGGCAACGGCAAGGGCAAGTCGCCCTACCAGGACGGGTGGGCGCAGCTGCCGCAGCGTGAACCGCAGTCGAATCTGTACCGGCCCGGTGAGGCGCCGAGCCAGGGACGTCCGACCTCGGGGGCCACGGGCGCCTCGGGCGGCGGGCTGAAGGGCAGCGGCGCCTCCAACGCCCGCACGACCGCCGACCTGGCGGCCAAGGCGGCGCGCAAGGAAGCGGCGATGGTGAAGTCGGTCGGCATCGACGGCCCGACGCGCAGCATCGCCCGTCCGGAGCTGGTCAAGGACATGCCGGACCTGTCCGAGGTGCGCCATCCGACGCCGGACGCGCCGCCCGCGGCTCCCGGTCTGCCCATGGCCCAGGTGCCCTCGCAGCCTGGGCCGAGTGCCAGGGCGGCGGCGGCCGGGTCGGTCTCGCCCGCGGTTCCGGTGGCCATCGCGGCCGCCGCGTCGGGTGAGCCCCTACGCGCGACGGTGCAGATCCGCCGGATCGATCCGTGGTCGACGCTGAAGATCACCCTGGTGATCAGCGTGGCGCTGTTCTTCGTGTGGATGGTGGCGGTCGGCCTGCTCTACATCGTGCTCGCCGGCATGGGCGTGTGGGACAACCTGGACAACTCGCTCGGCGAGATGCTGAACCAGGAGGGCAGCTCGTCGAGCCTGATCGACGCGGGCACCGTGTTCGGTTATGCCGGCGTCATCGGTCTGATCAACGTGGTGCTGTTCACCGCGCTGGCCACGGTCGGTGTGTTCATCTACAACCAGTGCTGCGATCTGGTCGGTGGCATCCAGGTGACCCTGGCCGATCCGGACTAGGAATCGCTTCTGCCACGACGGCCGGTCAGCCCCATGAAAAGGGGCCTGACCGGCCGTTTTGGTTATCGGCAGGCGGGTAGGGTAACCTCTTTTTTCGTTGCGGTGCACTGCTCAGGCGGGGCCCGGAACGAGTACGGGCCTATAGCTCAGGCGGTTAGAGCGCTTCGCTGATAACGAAGAGGTCGGAGGTTCAAGTCCTCCTAGGCCCACTCCCCGAACATCACAGTAGGGTGGGAATCATGAAGATTGTCCTCACGGTCGGCATTGTGATCGCGGTTCTCATCGGTATCACCAAATTCCGCAAGCGCGACGACGCTGATGTCTGGCGCGAGGTCACCACTCGCTGATTCGGGGTTGCCAACCCGCACGGGGCCTTAGCTCAATTGGCAGAGCACTGCCTTTGCAAGGCAGGGGTTAGGGGTTCGATTCCCCTAGGCTCCACTTCTGTGAATTCCTCGGTTTTCGATTTCCTGCTCACCGCGACGCCGGACGAGTCCGCCTCGGGTGACATCTCCCTCGCCGCCGCTCGTCATCGCGAGCGGGCCGCCGGGTTCGTGCGTTCGGTGGATCGTGCCGCGGTCGCCGGATTCGACAGTGCGACAACGGGTACGGCGTTCCTCGGTGGCTACCAGGAGGCGCTGCACGCGCTGGTCCCGGCGCTGGCCGCCGAGGAACTGTCCGCCATGTGCGCCACCGAGTCCGGCGGCGCCAAGCCCGCGCAGCTGACGACCACGGTGACCGCCGACGGCCTCGTCACCGGCACGAAATCCTTCGCCACGCTCGGCCAGTTCGCCTCCCGCTTCCTGGTGATCGCCCGGTTCGGCGACCAGGCGGACGGCAGGCCCGACCTGCGCGCGGTCCTGGTTCCGGCGGGCCAGGGCGCCGTGGTGACGCCGCTGCCGGCGCTGGCCTTCGCGCCGGAGATCCCGCACGCCACCGTCACCTTCGAGGCCGCGCCGGGCGAACTACTGCCCGGCGACGGCTACGCCGACTACCTCAAACCGTTCCGCACCGTCGAGGACCTCCACGTGGTGGCCGCTGTGCTCGGATATCTGGTGCGGGTGGCCCGACAGGCGAACTGGCCCGCCGAGCCCGTAGAACAGCTGCTGGGCCTGTTTGCGGCGGTGCGTGGCGTGAGCACCGAGGATCCGGCCTCGGCGGGCGCCCACATCGCGCTCGGCGGGGTCTTCGAGCGGCTGACACGCCTGCGCGCTGAACTCGCCCCGCTGTGGGCACTGGTCGACGAGGACACCAGGGCGCGGTGGGAGCGGGACGAGCCGCTGCTCGGCGTGGCGGGCAAGGTGCGCGCACTGCGCTTGGCGGCGGCCTGGCGCACGGTCAGCGTATGAAGGTGCCCAGGCCGTCCTCGTCGAAGTAGTTCAGGACCAGGCGATCGCCGTCGAAGCGGGCCGAGGAGACGCTGCCGGGCGGCGCGTTCTCCCCGAAAAGGTCGAACGCGAAGGTGTCACCGTCCCAGTGCCGCAGCGGGTACCGGCGCTGGTCGGGGCCGAGGGTGAGGACGAGCTCGCCGCCGGCCTCGCTGATCGTGGCCGGACCCCAGTACTCGTTGGCGTAGGTGCCGACGTAATCGGGCAAGGGCGTGGCGGGGGCGGGATTCGGCGGCGCGGATTTCCCGGAAAGGTCGCCCTCCGGATCGTTGATCGGGGCGAGGACAGAGCGGTAGAGGGCACGCCAGTCCTCGCGGATCTCCCCGAATTGCACGAGGTCGCCGAATTCGGCGGTGAGCGCCTCCGGCAGGCCGATCGGGGCCGCGTTGGTGAGCGCGACGATCGCGACATCGGCCGAGGGGATCACCAGGAAAGTGGTGGCCGCGCCGAGCGCGAACGCGCCGGAATGGCCGTAACTCGTGCGCCCGGCCGAGGTCACCGAGGCGTTGAAACCGAACCCGTAGTTACCGGCTCGCGACTGCGCCGCCGAAGCGGGGGCGGAGATCACCTGTGGCGTGATCGCGGGCAGCAGCGCCTCGGCCGGTGCGATGGTCGTGCCGTTCGCCGTGCCGTTGCCGAGCAGCATCGCCAGCCAGCGGGCCATGTCGTTCACCGAGGAGCTGACCCCGCCCGCCGGCGACTGCGCGTCGGGGTCACGCACCTGCTTCGCGACCCAGGAACCGTCGATCTCCATGTGGCCGACGGCCCGGTTGGGGCGGGCCTGGTAATCGTCGAAACGCGAACTCGTCGAGGTCATGCCGAGCGGCTCGTACAGCGCGTCGGCGCTGAGCCGGTCCCACGGGACGCCCGCCGCGGCGGCGACGGCCTCGGCGCCCGCGGTGAGGCCGAAGTTGGTGTAGTGGTAGGTGATCCGGAACGGGTCGAGCGGTTCGAGGCGGAGCTTCGCCAGGATGGCCGCCCGGTCGTAGCCGAGATCCTCCAGGCGGTCGCCCGCGTGGTCGGGCAGGCCGCTGCGGTGCGCGAACAGGTCACCGATGGTGAGCTGCGCGGTGATGGCCGGGTCGGCCAGGGCGAACGACGGCAGCTTCGAGACCACCGGCGTCTCCCATTCCACGGTGCCCGCGCCGACCTCGTGCGCGACCACCGTCGCAGCGACCGACTTCGATACCGAGGCCAGCTGGAAGACCGTATCGGCGTCGACCTTGTCGTCGCGACCGGCTTCGCGGACACCGAAACCCTTGGCGTACACGGTTTTCCCGCCGTGCACCACCGCCACGGCCATGCCGGGGATGCGGCTGCTGTCCATGAGCGAACCCGCCAGCTCGTCGAGTCTGCCGACGGCCTTGTCGACCGCGTCGGCGGGCAGCTCGACCGCCGCGACCTGATTCGGTGGGAGTGGGTCCGTCGTGGTCGCGGGCGCGCTCTCGTCGTCGGTCGATCCGCTACAGCCGACCACGACGATCATCGAGAGCACCAGCGCCGCGATCGCGCCTCTGCCGGGCACCATGCGCCGACGATAGTCCCGGTTGCGGGGTGATCGCGGGAACGTGGCTGGACTGTGACGCGGGAGCGAACCGTCCCGGAAAATGGGGAGCGGGCCTCGGCGAAGGGGGGGAGTTAGCCGAGGCCCGCGTAGGGTCGGCCCGGGGGGGAGGGGCCGACGTGAACGATCCTACGCGATGTCAGCGGAATTGGTGTACGCGCAACGAAGCAGTTTCCGAGATTTTTCGGTGCCGACGGGCGGGAGCGGGGTCGTCGTCCGGTGGCAAGGCGGGGTGATCCGGTGCGCACGCACCCGACGATTGTCTTACGGTGCGCGGAAAGCGCTGGTACACAAGCTTTTACCCGGAAGTAACAATGAACCTGTTTCGGTGGGCCGCTGCGACGGCGTGCCCTCGAGATCGGGGGCTTGCACGGCGGGGCCGAGCGAAATCGGTCCGATTCGCCGCGTGTCGCCGAATCTCGGCATGTCGAACAAATGTGTACATAACGTTTGAAAGCCCCTACAAATGGGGATGCGACTTGTCGGTGGGTGGCGCAATACTGGGGCAAAGCGTTGACCCACGACATCAGGAGAATCATGCCCGACGCAATCGTCGCCGAGGGTCTGGTCAAACGGTATGGGCAGCTCATCGCCCTGGACGGCCTCGATCTCACCGTCCCCGAAGGTACTGTTACCGCACTTCTCGGCCCCAACGGCGCGGGAAAGACCACGACTGTTCGCGTACTCACCACCCTGCTGATCCCGGACGAGGGCCGTGCCACCGTCGCGGGGATCGATGTCCTGAACAATCCACAGGCCCTGCGTTCCCGGATCGGCGCGTCCGGCCAGTACGCGGCCGTCGACGAATACCTCACCGGCTTCGAGAATCTCGAGATGGTGGGGCGGCTCTATCACCTCGGCGTGCAGCGCAGCAAGGACCGCGCGCGCGAACTGCTCGACCGCTTCCGGCTCAGCGACGCGGCCGACCGGCCGGTGCGCGGCTACTCGGGCGGTATGCGCAGGCGCCTCGACCTCGCCGGTGCCCTGGTGGCCAACCCGCCCGTGCTGTTCCTCGACGAACCGACCACCGGCCTCGACCCGAGGGCCCGGCTGGATCTGTGGGACGTGATCGAGGAACTCGTCGCGGGCGGCACCACGCTGCTGCTCACCACCCAGTACATGGACGAGGCCGACCGCCTGGCCGACTCGATCGCCGTCATCGACCACGGCAAGGTGATCGCCCGCGGTACGGCAGACGAGCTCAAGGCCCTCGTCGGTGGCGACCGCATCGAGCTCACCGTCGGCTCGCCCGATCAGCTCGCCCCCGCCCAGCAGGTGCTCTCCGCGCTGGCCGACGGCGAGATCCACGTGGAGCCCGGTCTGCGGCGGATCACGGTGCCGGTGGCCGATGGCTCCCAGGACCTGGTCGCCGCGATCGGCAGACTCACCGAACACAAGGTGCAGATCAACGACGTCGCCCTGCGGCGGCCCTCGCTCGACGACGTCTTCCTCACGCTCACCGGCCACGAGGCCGAGGAACTCGTCAACGGCGAGGCGGAGAAGGTCGGCGCCGAGGAAGGACAGAACCGATGAGCCTCACCCTCGACAAGTCCGACGTGCAGGGGCCGAGCCTCAGCGAGCGGCTCTCGATGGTCGTCAGCGACAGCATGACCATCGCCAAGCGCAATGTCATCAAGATCAAGCGCGTGCCCGACGTGCTGATCTTCACCACGTTGTCGCCGATCATGTTCGTGCTGCTGTTCGCGTACGTGTTCGGCTCGGCGATCAAGATTCCCGGGCTCGAGGGCGGCTACCGCGAGTTCCTCATCGCTGGCATCTTCGTGCAGACCGTGGTCTTCGGCGCCACCTTCACCGGCGCGGGCCTGGCCGAGGACATGCAGAAGGGCATCATCGACCGGTTCCGTTCGCTGCCGATGGCGCCCTCGGCGGTGCTGTTCGGACGCACCATCAGCGATGTGGTGATCAACGTGGTCAGCCTCGTCGTCATGTCGCTGACGGGCCTGGTGGTCGGCTGGCGGATTCGCGGATCGTTCCTCGACGCGGTGCTCGCCTACGTACTGATGCTGCTGTTCGCGTACGCGCTGTCCTGGATGATGGCCGTCGTCGGCCTGCTCGTCCGGGCGCCGGAGGTGTTCAACAACGCCAGCTTCATGGTGATCTTCCCGCTGACGTTCCTGTCGAACGCGTTCGTGCCGATCGACGACATGCCGACGCCGCTGCGGGTGTTCGCGGAGTGGAACCCGATGTCGGCGCTCACCCAGGCGGTACGCGATCTGTTCGGCAATACCAGCCCGGTGGCGCCGGTCTCGGAGGCGTGGCCGATGCAGCACCCGGTGCTGACCTCGGTCGTGTGGATCGTGGTGATCCTGGTGGTGTTCGTGCCGTTGGCTCAGGTGCAGTACAAGAAGTCCGTGAGCCGCTGACGGGTCAGTGCGCGCCGGCCTCCGATCCGGGGGCCGGCGCGGCACCGTTGCGGGAGTAGCCCAGGCGCGGCGGTTCGGCCGCCGGCTCGGGGAGTTGCGGACGCTTGCTGCGGGCGAGCCAGGCCAGGGCCCCGGCCCCGACGACGGCGGCGGACGCGATGAGCGGGTTGCGAAGCTTCATGCGACCACTGTGGCATAAATATCTGCGTGACCTCACCCCACCAGACCGCCGTGGCGACGCTGCACACCAACCACGGCGACATCAAGATCGCGCTCTTCGGCAACCACGCTCCGAAGACGGTGCGTAACTTCGTGGCCCTCGTCGACGGCAGCGCGCCGTACACCACGCTGAACGCCGCGGGCTCCGAGAGCGGGCCGTTCTACGACGGGGCCACGTTCCACCGGGTGATGGCGGGATTCATGATCCAGGGCGGCGACCCGACCGGCACCGGCCGCGGCGGGCCCGGCTTCGAGTTCGGCGACGAGTTCCATCCCGACCTGCGGTTCGACCGCGGCTACCTGCTGGCCATGGCCAACGCGGGACCCGGCACGAACGGCTCGCAGTTCTTCATCACCGTCTCCCCGCAGAAGCACCTGAATCGCAAGCACACCATCTTCGGCGAGGTGGTCGATCCCGATTCGCGCAAGGTGGTCGACGCGATCGCCGCAGTGCCGACCGATCGCAACGATCGTCCGACCGAGCCGGTCGTGATCTCCTCGATCACCCTCGACTGAACCGCGTCCGACAGCAGAACTCCCCGCCGCGATCGTCGCGACGGGGAGTTCATTGCTTCACGTGAAACGTTGCGCTCAGTCGGCCACCGACGCGAAGCCGTTGACGACGAGCGCGTCGTACACATCGTGGGGATTGGTGCCGAGATCCCAGCGCCCGAAGATCAGCAGGCGCTCCGAGCCCTCGTGCTGGACGTCGATCTCGAGCATGGCCGACTTCCGGCCGAGGCGCCGGTAGGACACCATCCGGATCCGGTCGATCCGGTCCAGCGGATACTCCTTGGGGCCGCTGAACGTGCCGACGATCAGGCGCGGCCGGGGGCCGGGCACCATGGTCAACCGCGGACGTTGACGGAAGGCGATCACCGCCATGGCCAGCACGGCGAACGCGGCCAGACCGACGAGCAACCTGCTCGGACCGTCGTTGGCCAGCAGCGCGGCGACCGCGAGGATCACGCCGCCGCCGGAGACCGCGACGAGACCGGCTGTCGGCGTTGTCCACGAGGTGCCGCCGGTGGAATCCACAGCGTTCACGCGGCTTCGTCCCCCATTGCTCCTCGAGTTGTCCACAGCTTCATCCACAGGTGTGCATGAATAACACCGGTGTAATCCGGTGCGCGGCGACCGCTCAGCGCCATCGCATGGTCATGATCAGGCCGATGACCATCAGGCCGAAGCCGATCAGGAAGTTCCAGGCGTTGAGATCGTTCATCCAGCTGATCTGCTCGGCGGCCAGGTAGTACACCAGCAGCCACACGAGTCCGGCCAGCATGAAGCCAAGCATGATCGCGACGTACCAAGCCGGCGACGGGCCCGCCTTCACCTTCACCGGAGTGCGGCTGGCAGGGCTCGGGGTGTAGTCGGCCTTCTTACGGACCTTGGACTTGGGCATGACGTCCTCGAATTCGGAATACAGGTAACCCCTAGGCTATCCCACCAGGTAATGGATGCGACGACCTACGGGGTCGGCACGTACCCTCTACGCATGCGTGTATTGGTCGTCGACAACTACGACAGCTTCGTGTTCAACCTGGTGCAGTACCTCGGCCAGCTTGGTGCCGAAGCCGTGGTCTGGCGCAACGACGACCCGCGACTCGCCGATCTGGACACGCTGCTGACCCGTGGCGACGAGGGCGGCACCTTCGACGGCGTCCTCGTCAGCCCGGGGCCGGGCAGCCCCGATCGCGCCGGCGCGAGCATTCCGATGGTGCACGCGGCCGCGAAGCACAACACCCCGCTGCTCGGCGTGTGCCTCGGGCACCAGGCGATCGGCGAGGCCTTCGGCGGCACCGTCGACCGGGCGCCGGAGCTGCTGCACGGCAAGACCAGCCAGGTGTATCACGTCGGTTCCGGCGTGCTCGCCGGTCTGCCCGACCCGTTCACCGCCACCCGCTACCACTCGCTGACCGTCCTGCCGGAGAGCATGCCCGCGGAACTCGACGTCGTCGGGCACACCGAGAGCGGCATCGTGATGGCGATGCGGCACCGCACCCTGCCGATCCACGGCGTGCAGTTCCATCCCGAGTCGGTGCTCACCCAGGGCGGGCACCGGATGCTGGCCAACTGGCTCGAGGTGTGCGGGCAGCGCCCCGCCGAGGCACTGGTGTCGGCGCTCGAAGCGGAGGTCGCCGCGCTGGTGACCCAGTGAGGCCGCACGTCCTGCTCTCGGTGGCGGCCAGCCTGGACGGCTACATCGACGACGCGAGCGAGCACCGGCTGCTGCTGTCCAACAGCGCGGACTTCGATCGGGTCGACCGGGTGCGCGCCGAGTGCGACGCCATCCTGATCGGGGCGCGCACTCTACGTGTCGACAATCCGCGGCTGCTGGTGAACAGCGCCGAGCGCCGGGCGGCGCGGGTGGCGGCGGGCAAACCGGAGTATCCGGTGAAGGTCACCGTCACCGCGTCGGGTGAGCTCGATCCCGCCTTGCGGTTCTGGCACACGGGTGGGGACAAACTCGTCTACACCACCGACGCGGGCGCGGACCGGCTGGGCGACCGGCTCGCCGGCACCGCCGAGGTGGTCTCCCTCGGCGCCGACCTCGCGCTGTCGGCGCTGCTCGACGACCTCGGCGCACGCGGTATCCACAGGCTGATGGTCGAGGGCGGGACCGGCATGCACACCGGATTCCTCGCGGCGGACCTGGTGGACGAGCTGCACCTCGCGATCGCGCCGATCCTGGTCGGCGATCCGGCCGCGCCGCGCTTCGTCGGCCCGGCACTGTTCCCGGGTGGTGCACAACGTCGGCTGCGGCTGGCGGGTGTGGAACAACTTGGGGATGTCGCTGTGCTGAAGTACCTGGTCGACCCGCTGGACCGGTCCACTCGCTAACCGGCCCTGTGGTTGAAATCATGAATCCGACCTGGGGAAATGCAACTCTCCACAGTGTGTCGAAGAAATCGCTGCACACCTGAACACGACTGGATCCACATCATGCGAGAGTTGTGGATAACTCCCGACCGGCAGGGGAATTCGATGAGCGCAGACAGCGCCGAGAGCACCGACCACCGCTTCATGCACAGGGCTATCGAGCTGGCCAGGAACTGTCCGCCCAGCTCGACGGCCTACTCGGTGGGCGCGGTGATCGTGGCCGACGGTGTGGAGATCGCCACCGGCTGGTCCCGTGAGACCGACGAGAAGGTGCACGCCGAGGAATCGGCGCTGAACAAGCTCGACCCCGACGACCCGCGCCTGACCAGGGCGACGATCTACAGCACGCTCGAGCCGTGCTCGACCCGCGCCACGGCGAATCGACCGCCCTGTGCCGACCGCATCCTGGCCGCCGGCATCCCGACCGTCGTCATCGCGTGGCGCGAGCCGAGCCTGTTCGTCGCCGCCTGTGAGGGTGTGGACAAACTCCGCAGGCACGGCGTGCGGGTCGTCGAACTCACCGACCTGGCCGAGGAGGCCATGTCGATGAACACCCATCTCGACCTGGGCTGAGGCTCAGGGCCGCCCGTAGATGGCGGTGACGAATTCGCCGAGCTGGTTGTCGTCGAGGTGCCTGGCCAGATCGGCCTCGCTGATCATGCCGACCAGCCGCTTGTCCTCGATCACCGGCATCCGCTTGACCCGATGACCCTCCATCTGGTCGAGCACGTCTTCCACGTCGGCGTCCGCGCTGACCCAGCGCGGGGTGGATTCACACAGTTCGGCCGCCGTCGTCGTCTCGGGCGAGAGGCCGAGCGCGATGCACTTCACCACGATGTCGCGATCGGTGATGATGCCGCACATGCGCTCGTTGTCGTCGGCGACGACGAGCGAGCCGACCCCGAGGTCGGCCATCGCCGTCGCCGCGGTCGCCACGGTGTCACCGCGGCTGATCCACTGCGCACCGGGCTTCATGATGTCCCTGGCCGTTGTCATAGAGCAACCTCCTCGTAGTGGGATGAAGCAGCCCTATTCTTCTCGCGCCAGGTCTCAACGAGGAATCGGCGATGCACCGACCTGCAGTACGACATTGCCGTTGATGGTCACCGTCGAACCGGCCGCCGGACTCTGGCCGACGATCTTGCCCGACGCGCTGCTGTCGAGGGTGATCACCGTGGTCTGGCTCAGCTGACCGGTCCAGCCCTGCGCCCGCAGCTGCTCCTGGGCCTGGGTCGGGGTGAGCCCGCTCAGGTCGGGCACGGTGATGCGGTCACCGGCCGACACCTGGACGGTGATCGTCGAACCCTTCTCCGCGGTGCTGCCGCCGGCCGGGTTGGTGGAGAGGACCTGGCCCTTCGGCGCTGTCGACTTCACCTCCTGGATCTCGACCTTGAAGCCCGCGGTGTCGGCCAGGTTCGGCTGGGCGACGGAGATGTCCTGGCCGACCACGGTCGGCACCCGTACCTGCTCGGGGCCCGAACCGATGGTGATCACGATCAGCTGGTCGATGTCGACCCGCACGCCCGCACTCGGCTCCTGGCCGGTCACCTTGTCGATCTCGGCGGTACTCGACGCCTTGCGCGCCACGTTCGGATCCATCTGCAGGCCGATCGAGTTCAGCTTCTGCTCGGCCTCGGCCTGGGTGAGCCCGGCCAGCCGCGGCACCTGCACCTGCGACGGCCCGGTCGAGACCTGCACGGTGACGGTGGCGCCCTCGTCGATACGTGAACCGCCGAGCGGCTGGGTCGCGATGACATTGCCCGGGGTCACCTTGCCGTCCGGCTTCTGCTGCACCGCGACCTGGAAACCGGCCGCCTGCAGCGCGGACTGCGCCTGCTGCGAGGGTTGACCCGACACGTCGGGCACGGCGACCTGGTCGGGATTGGCGCCGGGCCCGAGCAGCACCCAGTACAGCCCGAACGCGACGGCGAGCGCGGCGGCCACCCCGAGCGCGATCAGGCCGGTGCGGTTGCGGCCCTCGGCGGGCGGCGCGATCGCGGCCTGTTCGGAGGTGTCGTCGCCGCGGTCGTGGAACGTGCGCGGCGCAGGCTCGTCGTAATCCATGATGGTGGTGCGGTCTTCGTCGCTCATCACCATCGGCGCGCTCGGCTTCTGGCCGCCGAGCACCCGGATCAGGTCGGCGCGCATCTCCGCGGCCGTCTGGTAGCGGTTGGCCGGGTTCTTGGCCATCGCCTTGAGGATCACCGAGTCGAGTTCGCGCGGCACGCCGGGATTGATCGACGACGGCAGCGGCGGGTCCTCTTTGACGTGCTGGTACGCGACCGCGACCGGCGAGTCACCGGTGAACGGCGGCTGACCGGTGAGGATCTCGAACAGTACGCAGCCGACCGAGTACACGTCGGAGCGCGCGTCGACGGTCTCGCCGCGCGCCTGCTCCGGGGACAGATACTGGGCGGTGCCGATGACGGCGGCGGTCTGGGTCATCGGGTTGGAGGCATCGGCGATCGCGCGCGCGATGCCGAAGTCCATCACCTTCACCGCGCCCGCGCGGTTGATCATGATGTTGGCCGGCTTCATGTCGCGATGCACGATCCCGGCCTTGTGGCTGAAATCGAGCGCGGCGCACACGTCGGCGACGACTTCCATCGCCTTGCGCGGCGCGAGCGGGCCCTTGCCGCGCACGATGTCGCGCAGGGTGTCGCCCTCGACGTACTCCATCACGATGTAGGGCAGCGGACCGCCGTCGACGGTGGCCTCGCCGGTGTCGTACACCGCGACGATGGCCGGATGGTTCAGCGCGGCCGCGTTCTGCGCCTCGCGCTTGAACCGCAGGTAGAACGTGGGATCGCGGGCCAGGTCGGCCCGCAGCACCTTGATCGCCACGTCACGCGAGAGGCGCACGTCGCGTGCCTTGTGCACCTCCGACATGCCACCGAACCCGATGATCTCGCCCAGCTCGTACCGCGAGGAGAGATTCTTCGGGGTCGTCATGGTTGTCCTTGTGGCGGAGTGTTGTCGACGGAGAGGTTCGGGCCCAGCGCGTCCGGAGCGTCCGGGAACGGCAGATCGATCGTGGGCAGCCGGGGACGTCCGTTGACCGTCGTCGTGCCCGCCGCCGGCTTGGTGGTGGTGGGCTTGGTGGTCTTGGGCGTGGTCGTCGGCTTTTCCGAGGTCGTCGTCGGCGGTTCCGTGGTGGTGGTCGGCGGTGGCGTGGTCGTCGTCGGCGCCTCGGTGGTGGTGGTCGGGCGCGGCGGCGGGGTCGTCGTCGGTTCCTCGGTCGGCGGCAGCGGCGGCGGCACGACCACGGTGGTGGTCGGGCGTGGCGGCGGCGTCGTGGTCTGCACGGTGGTCGTCGACGGACCGGTGCTGCGGTTCGGTTCGCCGCCGAACAGCAGCCAGAGCACACCGCCGCCGAGCAGCAGCGCGCCGATGCCGAGGGCGATCAGCCACTTCTGGTTGTTGTTCTTGGTCTCGGCCGCGGCGACGGCCGCCGGGGCGGCGGCCTGGGTCGCGGGACCGGTGTAACCGGCGGCGGGGACCGCGGGCGGGGTCTGGTTGCCGAAGCGCATGGTGGCGCCGTCGTAGTCGGCGGCGGCCGGGATCGCCACGGTCGGGCCGGGCGGCAGGACGCGGGTCGCCCCGGTCATCGACGAGCCGACACCGGCGGGCGGCGGCGGCATGTGCCCGGCCCGGACCGCGGCCACGGCGTCGGCGAACTCGCCGCCGCTGCTGTAGCGCTGGGTCGGATCCTTGGCCATCGTGATCGCGATCAGCTCGTGCACGTTGGCGGGCAGGTCGGCGGGCATCGGCGGCGGGGCGTCGCGGACGTGCTTCATCGCGACGGTGATGGCGCCCTCACCGGTGAACGGGCGCATACCGGCCAGCGCCTCGTAGCCGACGATGCCGAGGGAGTACACGTCACTCGCGGCGGTGGCGTCCTCGCCGACGGCCTGCTCGGGCGCGATGTACTGCGCGGTGCCCATCACCATGCCGGTCTTGGTGACCGGCGAGGCGTCGACCGCCTTGGCGATGCCGAAGTCGGTGATCTTCACCTGGCCGGTGGGCGTGACCAGGATGTTGCCCGGTTTCACGTCGCGGTGCACCACGCCGGCGGCGTGCGCGACCTCGAGTGCGCGACCGGTCTGCTCGAGCATGTCCAGACCCTGGACGACCGAGAGCCTGCCCATCCGGTTCAGCACCGCGTTGAGCGGCTCGCCCTGCACGAGCTCCATCACCAGGTAGGCGGTCTCGCCGCCGGAGGGGTCGGTGGTCTCGCCGTAGTCGTAGATGCCCGCGATTCCGGGGTGGTTGAGCTGCGCGGTGGTGCGCGCCTCGGTCCGGAATCGCTGACGGAACGTCGGGTCGGCGGAGAACTCGGTCTTGAGGACCTTGACCGCCACCCGGCGGTCGAGCCGGGTGTCCATCGCTTCCCACACCTGACCCATGCCGCCCGTGGCGATGAGCCGTTGCAGGCGATAGCGGTCGGCGATCATGGCACCGTTGTTCAGCATCGGGGCCCCCGTGTTGTCACTCGCACACTCATTTCGTTCAGCCCCCTGCCAGGCCCGCGTCCAGCACCGACCTGGCGATCGGTGCCGCCACCGAGCCACCCGTGGCGGACAGACTCCGGTCGCCGCCGTTCTCGACGATCACCGCGATGGCGATCTTCGGGTTCTGCGCGGGCGCGAAGGCCATATACCAGGCGTGTGGCGGGGTGTTGCGGGGATTGCTGCCGTGTTCGGCCGTTCCGGTCTTGGACGCGATCTGGTACGGCGACCGGCCACCGCCCGCGGTATTGGCCTCCGAGGCGACCATCAGATTCGTCAGGGTCGACGCTACCTGGGGGCTCACCGCTTGTCCGACCGAGACGGCCTTGGTCTTGCTCAGCTCGGACAGATCGGGCGCCTGGGTCTGGTCGACCAGGTACGGCTGCATCCTGGTGCCGCCGTTGGCGATGGTCGCCGCGACCACCGCGATGTCGAGCGGGGTGACCGCGACATCACGCTGACCGATGCTGGACTGACCCAGCGCCGGGTTGTCCGGGATCGGGCCGACGGTCGACTCGGCGACCGGGATCGGCACCCCGCGGTGCGGGCCGATGCCGAAGGCCGCGGCCTCGTCCTTGAGCGCGCTCGCGCCGACCTTCATGCCGAGCTCGACGAACGCGGTGTTGCACGAGCGCCGGAACGCCTCGTACAGGCTCGCGGTCGGGCCGTCGCCGCAGGTGCTGCCGCCGTAGTTCTCCAGCGTGGTGCTGGTGCCGGGCAGCGTGATGTTGGGCGCGGCGGTGAACTGGTCGTCGGGACCGGCCACGCCGTTGGACAGCGCTGCCGCGGTGACGATGGTCTTGAACGTCGACCCGGGCGGGTAGGTCTGCGAGACGGCACGATTGAGCATCGGCTGAGACTGATCGGTGCTCAGCCGCTCCCACGCCGCTCGGCCGGCCGCGCCGTCGTGACCCGACAGCTCGTTGGGGTCGTAGCTCGGCGTCGACACCATCGTCAGGATCTTGCCGGTGCTCGGCTCGATCGCGACGACCGCGCCGGTGTAGCCCTTGGAGGTCATCTGGTCGTAGGCGACCTGCTGCATCACCGGGTTGAGCGTGGTGAGCACGTTGGCGCCGCGCGGGTCGCGACCGGAGAACATGTCGATCAGGCGGCGGCCGAACAGGCTGGAGTCGTTGCCCGACAGCAGCGGGTCCTCGGCCAGCTCGAGGCCGGTCTTGCCGTACTGCATCGAGTAGAACCCCGTGACCGGCGCGTAGGCGGGTGGGGTGCTCGGGTACTGGCGCAGGTACTTGTAGCGGTCGTCGGTGGCGACCGAGCTGGCGAGCACGGTGCCGCCCGCGGAGATCTGGCCGCGCTGGCGCGAGTACTCGTCGAGCAGCACGCGCGAGTTGCGCGGATCGCTGCGCAGGTCGTCGGCCTTGACCACCTGCAGATAGGTCGCGTTGACCAGCAGCGCGACCACCATCACCATCACCGCGACTGCGACGCGACGTAGCGGAGTGTTCATTCGCTCGCCCTGCCTTCCGACCTGCGGAACATCTCGGTCGGCGCCTCCGCGATCGGCGCCGGGCCGCGCTTGCGCGCCGGTGCGGGCGCGCGGGCGGCGTCGGAGATCTTGATCAACAGCCCGAGCAGCGCGTAGTTCGCCAGCAGTGAGGAACCGCCGTAGGAGATGAACGGCGTGGTCAGGCCGGTGAGCGGGATCAGCTTGGTGACGCCGCCGACGACGACGAAGATCTGGATCGCGATGGTGAACGAGAGCCCGGCCGCGAGCAGCTTGCCGAAGCTGTCGCGCACGGCCAGCGCGGTCCGCAGGCCACGCACGATGAAGATCAGGAACAGCATCAGCACGGCGGTGAGCCCGATCAGGCCCAGCTCCTCGCCGATGGTGGTGACGATGAAGTCGGTCTTGGCGAAGGGCACCTGGTTGGGCCGCCCGCTGCCGAGACCGGTACCCGCCAGCCCACCGGTCGCGAAGCCGAACAGCGACTGCGAGATCTGGTAGCCGGTGTTGTGGTAGTCGTCGAACGGGTGCAGCCAGGTGTCGACGCGCACCCGCACGTGCCCGAACAGCTGGTAGGCGAAGACGAAGCCGAGCGCGAGCAGGCTGCCGCCGATGATCAGCCAGCCCACCCGCTCGGTGGCGATGTAGATCATCACCAGCACCGTGCCGAAGATCAGCAGCGAGGTGCCGAGGTCCTTCTCCAGGACCAGCACGCCGATGCAGACGACCCACACGATGAGCACCGGGCCCATGTCGCGCGGGCGCGGGAACTCCATGCCGAGGAAGTGCTTGCCCGCCGCGGTGAACAGATCGCGCTTGGCCACGAGCACGCCCGCGAAGAACACGATCAGCAGGATCTTGGCGAATTCGCCCGGCTGCACACTGAATCCGGGCAGCTTGATCCAGATCTTGGCGCCGTTGACTTCGGAGAACCGGCTCGGCAACAGTGCCGGAATCGCCAGCGCGACCAGGCCGACCAGACCTAGGGTGTAGGTGTAGCGGGCGAGCGTGCGGTAGTCACGCAAGACGATGAGCAGGGTGATGAACACCACGATGCCCAGGCCGGTCCACATGATCTGCTGGTTGGCGTCGGGGGAGGGGATCGGGCTCGAGTCGTACGCCGCTTTCTGCGCGTCCGCGAGATCGAGGCGATGGATCAGCACCAGGCCCAAGCCGTTGAGCAGCGCGATGATCGGTAGCAGCAGCGGGTCGGCGAACGGCGCGAACCGTCGCACGGCCAGGTGCGCGATGCCGAACAGCGCGAGGAAGGCCAGTCCGTACTTGGCGATGTCCCAGGTGATCGACTGTTCCTGGCTCGCCTCGACGATGAACAACGACACCGTCGTGATCCCCGCCGCCCCCGCCAGCAGCAGCAACTCCTGGTTGCGGCGCGTCGACGGGGGTGGTGCTGGCGCGAATCCGCCAGGGGGGCTGGGGAAAGCCCCAGCCGACGGCGGTGCCGGTGCGGACATCAGTCCGTCACCCGGCAGTTCTCCCCTGAGATCTGCGGAGTTGTCGTGGGGGAGGGGGTGGTGGTCGGCGGAGCGGGCGTCGTGGTGGGGGTCGCCGGCTGATCAGGGCCGGGCGTCGGCGCGCCGCCGGGGACGACGGGCGGCTGCTCGGTCGGCAGGACGCCGGGCTGCGGCACCGCTTCCTTCTTCGGGCACGGCGGCAGCAGTTCCTTCTGCGCCAGCACCTTCATGCTGTCGCGCGCCTTGTCCAGCGAGTCCGGCGGCAGGCCCTTCTGGACCTGGTCGCGGCCGGTCTGCTTGAGATCGCTGACCATGAGCTTCTTGCAGCCGTTCGGCGCCGACTCGCCCGCCGAGACGAGGGTCAGCTCGCCTTTGCCGTTGACGCAGCCGGTGAGCTCCACGTCGTGGATCGAGTAGCCGAGGATCGAACCGGGCAGGCCGCGCATCACGACCACCTGATCGTTGTCGGCGCCCACGTAGTAGTTGCTGCGAATCATCTTGTAGCCGACCACGAGTCCGACGGCGACCGCGGCGATCAACGCCACCGACAGCAGCAGCCAGCGCAGCTTGTGCGACTTCGGCTCCGGCGGCGGTGGCGCGGCGGCGGCCCTGCGGGGCTGGGCGCGCGGTGGGCGCATGGCGGCGGCGCGACCGGCCGCGGTGTTCGGCGGCGGGGAGTCTTCCTCCTCCTCGGTGGAGGCGGCGCCTGCCACGATCGGATGACTCTGGCCGTAGTCGAGGTCGATCACGTCGGCGACGACGACCGTGACGTTGTCGGGCCCGCCGCTGCGCAGCGCCAGCTCGATGAGCCGGTCGGCGCACTCGTCGGTGTTGCCCTCGCGCATGGTGTTGCCGATGGTCTCGTCGCTGACCACGTCCGAAAGGCCGTCGGAGCACAGCAGATACCGGTCACCGGCGCGCGCCTCGCGCATGATCAGCGTCGGCTCGATCTCGTTACCGGTGAGGGCGCGCATGATCAGCGAGCGCTGCGGGTGGGTGTGCGCCTGCTCGGGGGTGATCCGGCCCTCGTCGACCAGCGACTGCACGAAGGTGTCGTCGCGGGTGATCTGGGCGAGCTCACCGTCGCGCAGCAGGTACGCGCGCGAATCGCCGATGTGCACCATGCCGAGCTTGCGGCCGGCGAACAGGATGGCGGTGAGCGTGGTGCCCATGCCGTCGAGTTCGGGCTCGGCCTCGACGTGGTCGGCGATGGCGGCGTTGCCGGAGCGGGTGGCGCGGTCGAGCTTGGTGAGGATGTCCTCGCCGGGCTCGTCGTCGTCGAGATGCGCCAGCGCGGCGATCATCAGTTGGGAGGCGACTTCGCCGGCGGCGTGGCCACCCATGCCGTCGGCGAGGGCCAGCAGGCGTGCGCCCGCGTAGACCGAATCCTCGTTGTTGCCTCGGACGAGGCCCCGGTCGCTTCGCGCGGTGTAGCGCAGAACAAGTGTCACGATCGCAGCTCGATCACAGTTTTGCCGACCCGGACCGGAGTACCGAGCGGAACACGGACAGCGGTGGTGACTTTCGCGCGGTCGAGATAAGTGCCGTTGGTGGAACCGAGGTCTTCCACGTACCAGTCGTCACCACGCTGAGAGAGTCGCGCGTGCCTGGTCGAGGCGTAGTCGTCGGTGAGTACCAGCGTCGAATCGTCGGCGCGGCCGATGAGGACCGGCTGTGTGCCGAGGGTGATTCGCGTGCCGGCGAGTGAACCATGAGTCACCACTAGATACTTGGCGCCCTTCTGGCCTCGGCTGAAGGAAGGCAGCACCGTGGAACCGCGGGCGGCCCTGGGCTGTATCCGGATGCCGGATGCCGCGTAGATATCGCTGCGCAAGGTCCGCAGGACGGCCCAGACGAACAACCAGAGCAGCAGCAGGAACCCCGCGCGGGTCAATTGCAGGATCAATCCCTGCACGGCGTTCCACCTCCTGTTCGCCCGGGTACGTCGGTACGGCGGGTGCGGAACGAACCACCCCCGCCAGCGTGCTGGCTTGCGGGCCCCGAGGTCGGGGCCGTGCGTGTGATGGCAGCATCATAGGGCCGACAGCGTCGACTCGTGACGTGCACCGCGCAGCTTACGGGATCAGACGATCCGGATCAGGATCTCGGAATGTCCGGCCCGGATGACGTCGCCGTCGGCGAGCTGCCAATCCTGCACGGGCGAGCCGTTGACCAGGGTTCCGTTGGTGGAACCGAGGTCGGACAGCATCGCGGTCTGGCCGTCCCAGCGCACCTCGATGTGGCGCCGCGACACACCGGTGTCCGGTAGCCGGAAGTGCGCGTCCTGGCCGCGGCCGATGATGTTGCTGCCCTCGCGGAGCTGGTACGTGCGACCGCTGCCGTCGTCGAGCTGCAGCGTGGCCGAGTAGCTCGACTGCGCGGGCGCGGCGTAGCCACCCTGCTGGCCGTAGCCCTGCTGCTGGGCGCCGTAGCCGCTCGGCTGGCCGTATCCGCCCTGGTCGGGCTGGTCGTAGCCCGGCTCGGCGTAGCCCTGCTGGCCGTAGCCACCGCCTTGCTGGCCGTAGCCCTGCTGGGGATCGGCGTAGCCGTTCTGGCCGTACCCGCCCTGCTGGTCGTACCCGGGTTCGGCGTAGCCCTGCTGGCCGTAGCCACCGCCTTGCTGGCCGTAGCCCTGCTGGTCGTACCCGCCCTGGCCGTACCCGCCCTGCTGGTCGTAGCCCGGCTCGGCGTAGCCCTGCTGGCCGTACCCGCCTTGCTGGCTGTAGGCCTGCTGGTCGTACCCGCCCTGGCCGTAGCCGCCCTGCTGGTCGTAACCGGGCTGCGCGCCGTAGCCACCCTGCTGGCCGTAGCCGCCCTGCTGGTCGTAACCGTTCTGGTAATCGCCACCCTGCTGGCCGTACGCGGCGTCACCGTAGCCGGGCTGGGCGCCGTAGCCGCCCTGCTGGCCGTACTCGTCGGGGTAGGCCCCGCCCGGAGCGGCACCGCGCGCGGGCGGCGGAGCGTACCCGCGGTTGCGTGGATCGGACTCCGCGGGCTCTCGGCTTGGCTCGTAGCCTGAGTTGTGCGTCATGGGGCCAGCTCCTGGTTGCGGGTGTGCGGGTCGTTGTGGCGGTTCGGGGCGAGGTGGGGCGGTCCCGCGACCGGCGTCGGGGTCGACGCGGCCGCTCGCTCTGAACATTCCGGTGTGCAGCGTAGGTGATGCCTCGAACGCCACGTGTACTTCGCCGTAGGTCTGCCAGCCCTGCTCGCGGATGTAATCCTGCAGATGTTTGGCGAACGCCTTGGTCGTGAGGTCGTGATCGGCATCCAGCTTTCCGTGATCGGATTCGTTGATCGTGATCACGTAACTGTTGGGCGCGAGCTTGTGCCCACTGACCAGATCCTGCACCTGATCAGCGGCTTCGCGTTGCAGCGCCGCCTCGACCTCCTGGGGGACGACACTGCCGCCGAACACCCGCGCGAACACGTCACCGACGGCGCCCTGCAGACGACGTTCGAATCTCGACACGATGCCCATCACAGCCCTCCCTTCGGTGCGCGTGCCCAGCCGGTGGACACGCTGGTTACGGCGTGTCCGGACCCGACCACGTTCCTTGCATGATATCCACGATCCTCCAACCCTGTAACTCCCGGCGAACCGCCCCGGTTCCCGAGCCGAATCCCCGAGCATCGCCGCAGGTCAGCGACTCGATTTTATTTTCGGCCGCGGGGCATGTTAGATTTTTCGAGTCGCTCGGGCGAGTGGCGGAATGGCAGACGCGCTGGCTTCAGGTGCCAGTGTCCGTAAGGACGTGGGGGTTCAAGTCCCCCTTCGCCCACAAAGACTAGAGGCTCGATCCACTTCGGATCGAGCCTCTAGTCGTTTTCCGGGCCCGTGTCGCGGCGGACCAGGCGGAGCAGCGCGTCGCGAAGATCCGCGCGGGGGCGGGGACCGTCGAGTTCCTGCAGCGCGGTTTCGGCGATGGCGGCGACCAGTAGCACCGCGATCGGTTCCGGCTCTCGCCAGCCCATCGCGACGAGGTCGGCGGTCAGCAACGCGGCGGCGTCGGCATTGCGCGCCGCCACCTCACCACCGAGGCCCGCGTCGGTGCGCGCCTGGACCAGTAAGGCCTTGGTGGCCGGATCGGCCAGGCAGCCGTCCAGATACGCGGTGATGCCCGCGGCGAGCCGGGCCGCGCCGGGGGCGTGGTCGGCGATGGCGCCGCGCACCCGTTCGTCGAGCTGGTCGTGGAAGGCGCGGTGCAACGCGACGAAGTACGCCTCGCGGCTCGGCCAGTGCTGATAGAAGCTGCCCTTCGCCATCTTCGCGGCCGCGGCGATCGCGTTCACCGACAGTTTGGCGAGGTCTTCGGTGGAGAGCAGGGAACGGCCCGCCTCCAGCAGGGCTCGCCGTCCTGGCTCGGCGGATCTCATGGACGCATTTCAGCACAGGTGGAAAGGAACTCACGCACTGTGGCGAGGAACAGCTCCGGCGCCTCCGCGAACGGTTCGTGCCGGGTGGGCAGGACTGTTACCTCGGCCTGCGGCAGCGCGCGGGCGACGGCCCTGCGGTTGACGAACCACGGATTCGTTGGATCCAGGCGTCCCCACACCACACGGACCGGCACGCCGGGAAGCAACCGGCCCTCGGCGGCCAGATCGAATCGGGGGCTGTCGAAACTGCGCCACAGGCTGCGATAGACGCCCAAGCGGGCGGGCCGGCCGGGTACCGCCCGCGCCCGGTCGTAGATCGCGCGGACCCCGCCACGGTCGAGCGGACCCAGATACAGCCGCGCGTGCGGCCCGACGAATCGCGCGGCGACCATCGGACTCGCGACGGCCCGGAAGAGCGCCCTGGTCACGAGGTTTCGCGGCGCGAAACCAGCGGACTGGACGAGCACCAACCCGTGCACCAGGTCCGGCGCCCGCTGGGCCAGCCGTACGGCGGCGTACCCGCCCGCGCTGTTGCCGATGACGGTGAGCGCGCCGAACCCGTGGCGCGCCAGTGCCTCGGCTACGAGCACCACGACCTCGGCCAGCGCGTCGATGGTGACCGACTCGGGATCGACGACCGTGGACGCGCCGTAACCGGGCCAGTCGACCGCGGCCACGGCCCAGTCGGACGCGAACGTGGGCAGGATCTCGTCGAAATCGCGGTGGCTTCCCGGATTGGCGTGCAGCAGCAGGAGCCCCGGCGCCGAGGTCGGGGATTGGCCGCGCAGGTGGACCGCGACCTCGCCGTAGGGCGTGGGGACGGTGAGGACTTCGGGCAGCTCCATGTACCGATGGTACGTATGACCGACCGGTCGGTCAATGCCGACTGGTGTGTCGACCGCCAGCGCTCGGGTCAGGATTTGCGAGCGATCAGCAGGTGGTGGGGGATCGGTGGGTTCGGTAGCGAGCGCTGGGTGACGGTCAGCCCGGCCGCGGTGAGCGCGGCGACGACCTCGTCGACCGGGCGCAGCGTGAATCCATAAGGGGTGAACGGCATCTTGGCCATCGCCTCGGGGTCGCCGATGCCGACGACCACGGCGCCGCCCGGCTTCAGCACGCGGGCGAGTTCGGCGCAGGCGGCGGGCAGATCGTCGAGGAAGTAGATGGTGTTGACGGTGATCGCGGCATCGAGGGCGGCGTCCTCGAACGGCAGGGCCGTCAGCGAGCCGTCGTCGAGGACGAGCCGGCCCGAGGCCAGTTCGTGGGCGAACACCGACCGGGCGCGCGAGCGCATGTCGGGCGAGGGTTCCACGCCGTGCACCACACCGCCGGGGGCGATCCGGTCGAGCAGCAGCGTCAGTCCGACGCCGCCGCCGAAGCCGATGTCGGCCACCGTCGTCCCGTCACCCGGCTCCGCAGCCTCGACCGCCGCCGCGATGGCGCGCCGGTTCCCGCGATTGAGCACGAACGCCACGCCCCTGCCGAGCACACCGTGCGGATTGCCGAGCTGGTCGGCGATGGTCGTGAGCAGGCGATCCTTGACCCCGGACATGCGCTCATCGTAGGCGTTTCGCGGTCGGCTGAGCCGAATACTTCCACTCGGGCGCCGATCGGGTGTTCGATACTGAACGTGTTCTCGACCCGTCGCTTCGCCGCCCCGCTCCTCGCCCTCGTCCTCGCGGCGGTCTGCGCGGGGCAGGCGGAAGCGACACCGGCGGTCACCGGCCCGCTGCCCGCCAATCCCCATCTCGGACCGCTCGGCACCGCGACCATGCACGGCGACGCGGGATCCTCCGACGTCACCCCGCTCGCCGGGCCCCGGCCGGACGCGCCCGTCACCGTGTATCCGCTCGGCGCCGCCTGCCCGACGTTGCTCGAGGGCGCCGACGGGCTGGTCGTCGGGTTGTGCACAGCCATCGCCGGGCAGACGCCCACCGTCTACCTGCTCGATCCAGCCGCACCAGGGCCGCTCACGGGCGCACTGGCCGCGCTGCCGCTGGCCAAGGGCAGTCTGCTCGGCGGTGTGTACGCCTACCTCGACAACGCCGACCGGCTGGTGGTCGTCGACGGGGAGCGCAAGCTGTTGCGCGTCGGCCATCAGCGCGACGACGCTGGCCGATGGCGGCTGACGGCCGTCGAACAGGGCGACCTGGCCGGCGCGATTCCCCAGGGCGACAACGTGACCGGGCTCGTTCCCGACTGGGCGGGCAATGTGTGGTTCGCGACGGGCCACGGCGTGATCGGACTCGTCGACCCGGCGGGCGCCGTCGCCACGACGACACTGCCCGCGGACGAACAGGTCGCCAACAGCATCTCCGCCGCCCCGAACGGCGGTGTGGCGGTGGCCAGTACGCACGCTCTCTACGAGCTGCGCGCGAAAGACGCTCGGCCCGAATTGCTCTGGCGCGCTCCGTACGACCGTGGCTCGGCGCGCAAGCCCGGCCAGCTCAGCTGGGGCACCGGATCGACCCCGACGTACTTCGGCCCGGACATCGGCGACGAGTTCCTCACCATCGTCGACAACGCCGACGACCGGGTGCGGCTGCTCGTGCTGCGCTCGGGGACCGGCGAGCAGGTCTGCTCGCTGCCGGTGCTCACCGAGCGGGGCGCGGGCAGCGAGAACTCGCCGATCGCGGTCGGCCGGTCGATCTTCGTCGCGAGCACGTACGGCTATCCCTATCCCGCCGTGCCCGAGGGCGCCGGTCCGGCGGTGCCCGCGAGCGCGCCCTTCCACGGCGGGCTGACCCGGGTCGATCTCACCGCCGACGGCTGCGCGCCGGTATGGGACAGCGGGGTGCGCAGCGCCGCGGTGCCGCGCCTCTCGCTGGCCGACGGCGGCATCCACACCCTGCGCCGCGTCGGCCCCGACGCGACCACACCGCTGGACGGTTTCGACTACGTCGTCATCGATCCGGCGACCGGGGCGATCCGCAGCGCGCGACCGCTGCCGGGCACCGTCGCGGAGGACCCGCTGCAGATGGCGGCGCTGATCACGCGCGGCGGCGCCCTCCTGCAGGGGACCGTCACCGGGGTCGTCAGAATCGGCTGATACCCGCTGGTGAGGCGAAGATCACACCATCCGGATTCGCGGCGGATCCGGGCGTTTTGGATGTCCGTTTCGTACGGTTCGGCGCTCCACAGGCAACAGGTCGTTTGACCAAATCAAGCCCTGGTGACAGACGCTTCGCATGGATTGCTAGGCGTTGATCTTGTTTGCAGCCCTGTAAACAAACTTGAGGTCTCTTTTAAAGCGGATCGAGTCCGGCAAACCGAAATTCCATTGCCGAATCACCAGGTGATGGGCTATGCGGAAGAACCGACTCGTTCACGAGCAACCGTGTGGAACATTCGCGTACGAGACATCGAGAGACCGAGTGACACGTTTTCGAAGGTTTGCCGGAGGTGAATTCTCGGTGCGCGGCGTTCCGGTTTGCTGGTGGCGCCGGAAGTTAGCTGCGGCGCTCGGAACCGGGGTGCCCGACGGGGTTCGCGGGTTCGCAAACGGTACGCCCGACCTGCGCGTTGGGGGTTGCATGGGCATAACGATTGTGTACAGTTAACGGCAACGCTGGCCGCAGCTCGAGCCCGACTCGCTGCGGCCAGCGGAACTCAAATGGGGGAGTTCGACACCTTCTCGTAACCTCGCGTAGCTGCCGATTGTCCGGCGGCGTTCCAGCCGGGTGTGCTCAGAGTTGCCTGCCTCACAAATGCACGTGCATTTGCGAGATCACGCCCGGTCAAGCGGTTTTGCGGAGGTTGCCAGCCAGCGTTCGGTGGGGTCGGGCAGGGCCGTCGGCGCGGCCGCCGCGGCATCCTGCTCGTCGGCGACGCGGCGGCCGAGCCCGAAGACGTAGAACAGGAACGCCGCTTCCGCGGCGAACCCGAAGGCGATCCGCACGGGCGCGGGCAGTGGACTCGGCGTGACGAACCCCTCCAGCAGGCCGCACACCAGCAGCACCACCACCAGGCCGAGCGCGACGGTCGCGGTGACCCTGCCCTGCCTGGCCACCGCCGCGGCCCGGCTGTGCCGACCGGGGTCGACCAGCGTCCAGCCCAGCTTCAGACCCACCCCGCCCGCGACGAACAACGCCGTCAGCTCCAGGGTGCCGTGCGGGAGGATGAAGCCGAAGAACGAATCCAGCCGGCCGGCGTCCGCCATCAATCCACCGGTTATCCCCAGATTCAGCGCGTTCATGAACAGGGCATACACAGCGGGCAGGATCAGCACGCCGGTGAACAACGCGATGGCGGCGACCCAGGAATTGTGTGTCCACACCTGGGCGGCGAAGGCGTCGTTGGGGTGTTCTGAGTAGTACGACTCGAACGAACCCCCAGGTCCGGTGATGATCGAGGTGTCGCCCTCGGGAATCCCCAGTGCCTCGCGGGCCGCCGCGGAGTTGTCCACAAGGGCGGCGAGCCCGGCGGCGACGGTGAGGAACACCGCGGTCACGCCCACCCACCACGGCCACGCGCGATACACAGCCGCGGGAAAGTGCCTGGTGAAGAATCGGCCGACCTCGCGCCACGGCTGCGAGCGCGCCGCGAGCACCCGGCCACGCGCCCTGGCGAGCAGCGCGCTCAGCGCGGCGACCACCTCCGGATCGGGATGGTGGTCCTGCAGCTTGGCCAGCTGCTGGGACGCCGCACGGTACCGGCGGACCAGCTCGTCGGCCTCGGCGCCGGAGAGCGCGCGCTGACGGACCAGCTGATCCAACCGATGCCACGACCGTTGATGCGCCCAGCTGTAGGCATCGGTGTCCATATCGGGAATGCTAGCCACATGGCCGAATTCACCACCGGCGAAGCGGTGGCGCTGGAACTACCGATCGCGCGCATCCCCAGTCGCGCGGGCGCCTTCCTGCTCGATCTGCTCATCCAGCTCGGGCTGGCGGCGAGCCTGGTCTACGGCGCGATGCTGCTGCTGCTCGCCGCCGACGCCGACGAGGCGTGGTGGAACGTGACCGCCGTGGTGACCCTGGTGACCGTGCTGGTGGTGTACCCGGTGTGCAGCGAGACGGTCTCGCGCGGCCGCTCGGTGGGCAAGCTGGCCTTCGGGCTGCGGGTGGTGCGCGCCGACGCGGGACCGATCGACTTCCGTCACGCCCTCACCCGCGGGCTGGCGGGGGCCATTGTGGATTTCTGGATGCTCGGGGCGTTCGGCGCGGTCGCGGTGGTCAGCTCGCTGTGTTCGCGCGATGCCAGACGGGTGGGTGACGTGCTCGCGGGCACGGTGGTCGTCCACACCCGGCAGACGCTGCCGAGGCCGGCGCTCGCCGTCGCGCCGCCGTGGCTGGCCGGGTGGGCCGCCCAGCTCGAGCTGAGCGGGCTCTCCGACGAGCTGGCCGGCGCGGTGCGGCAGTACCTGACCAGGATGCGCACCCTCACCCCCGCGGCGCAGCACCACCTGGGGACGCAGCTGGTCGACGCCGTCTGCCGGGCGGCGCGCACTCCGGCGCCGCAGGGCTATCCGCCCTATCACGTGCTCGGCGCGGTTCTCGCTCGGCGCCAGCAGGTTTCACGCGTCTAGGTGTGGATGACGCTGACCTGTGGATGAATTCGCCTGTGCACAAGCTGTTGGTCGACCCGTGGATGAACTGTGAACGGCGGTGGACAACTTCAGTTGTCCCCAGTCACAGCGAACCTGATTGCTTCAGTTCCAGGTACTCGTCGGCCAGCGCCTCGGGCAGCTGATCGGGAGCCGCCGCGACCACCGCCACTCCGCGCCGACGCAGTGATTCCTGCGTGAGAGCCCGCTCGGCCAGCACGGTTTCGGCCGCGGCGGCCAGGTAGACGGCGTCGGCCGTCGACCGGTCCCGCGCCGCCGCGGCGATATCGGGATCGGTGACCGACACGATCAGCACCCGGTGCCGCTTCGTCAGCGTCGGCAGCGCGGGGAGCAGATGCTCGGTGACCGTCGGTCCGTCGAGGCTGGTGAACCAGACGATCAGCGCGCGCCTGCGCACCCGCGAGATCACCGTGCGGACGAGCCCGGTCGTGTCGGTATCCACAAGCTGCGGAGTCACCCCGGCCAGGCTGTGCATAAGTCTGAGCGGCAACTGATTTCCGCTCACCCCGCTCACCTCGGCGCGCACCCGCTTGTCGTAGGCCAGCAGGTCGACGGTGTCGCCCGCGGCCGCGGCGAGACTGCCGAGCAGCAGGGCGGCCTCGACCGAGGAGTCCAGCCGGGTGCCCTCGCCGACCCGGCCCGCGCTCGCCCGCCCCGTGTCGAGGACCATCAGCACGTGCCGGTTGCGCTCCGGCCGCCAGGTGCGCACCAGGACGTCGGCGGCACGCGCGGTGGCCCGCCAGTCGATGCTGCGGACATCGTCGCCGGCCACATACTCGCGGAAC
Source organism: Nocardia neocaledoniensis (assembly GCF_003182135.1). Lineage (GTDB taxonomy): Bacteria > Actinomycetota > Actinomycetes > Mycobacteriales > Mycobacteriaceae > Nocardia > Nocardia neocaledoniensis. The sequence continues at coordinate 480,015 of NZ_QGTL01000004.1, forward strand.
GAATCGAACTCGGTGCCCTGCCCCTTGGTGTTGGCGACATTGCGGCCTTCGAGGTGGTGCAGCCGCTTCACCTTCGAGCGCAGCAGCCGCTCACTGCGGAACGGTGGCAGCGCGCGGACCCGCGCGGGCACCTCCACACGGCTCTGTCGCCCGGCCAACCCGAGCGGGCCGAGCAGTCGCAGCGTCACCGGTCCGGCGACGCGATCGCCGCGGTAGGTGGGAACCAACCTGGTGCGCAGCCGGATTCGCGTGTGCGGGGCCAGCGCGAGATCGTGCGCCCTGAACGTGGCGCGAGCGCTGTCGGGCCAGGAATCCCACAGCACACCGCGCACCGTCGCGGCGCCGGTGTTGGTCACCACGAGTTCGACCTCGGTGGTGCGGCCGAGCCGCACGATGGTCAGCGGATCGCGGGTGAGGGTGAGCGAGTCGGCGCGCGCGGTGAGCGCCACGTCGAACACACCGAGCGCGAGCAGCAGCGCGGTCGCGCCGAGCACCCCGAGCCACGACGGCACCGCGAACATCACCGCCGCCGCCAGCACCGTGGCGACCAGCGCGAACCGGCCTGTGACGACCACCGCTACACCGGAACCGGCACCGAGACCAGCAACGACGAGAGCACGCCCTCGGCGCTCACCCCGTCGAGCTCGGCTTCGGGCCGCAACTGCAACCGGTGCCGCAGCACCGCCACGGCGACCGACTTCACGTCGTCGGGGGTGACGTACCCGCGCCCGTTCAGCCAGGCGAAGGCGCGCGCCGCGGCCAGCAGAGCGGTCGCGCCACGGGTGGACGCGCCGTGCGCGACGGCGGGGGAACTGCGCGTGGCGCGGCACAGGTCGACGATGTAGGCCAGCACCTCCGGGCTCACCGTCACCTGCGCGACCGCGGCGCGGGCCGCGGCGATGTGCTCCGGCCCGGCCACCGGACGCAGACCGGCGGCGCCGAGATCGCGCGGATCGAAGCCGCCCGCGTGGCGCTGCAGGATGCGGAACTCGTCGTCGCGGTCGGGCAGCCGGATGTCGACCTTGAACAGGAACCGGTCGAGCTGGGCCTCCGGCAGCGGGTAGGTGCCCTCCTGCTCGATCGGGTTCTGGGTGGCGACCACCACGAACGGGTCGGGCAGCGGGCGCGGCCTGCCGTCCACCGAGACCTGGCGCTCCTCCATCGACTCCAGCAGCGAGGACTGGGTCTTCGGCGGGGTGCGGTTGATCTCGTCGGCCAGCAGCAGGTTGGTGAACACCGGGCCCTGGCGGAAGGTGAACTCGGCCGAATGCGGGTCGTAGACCTGCGAACCGGTGACATCGCCCGGCATCAGGTCGGGGGTGAACTGCACCCGCGCGTGGTCGAGCGCCAGCGAGGTGGCCAGCGCGCGCACCAGCAGTGTCTTCGCCACGCCGGGAACGCCTTCGAGCAGCACATGGCCGCGGCACAGCAACGCGAGCACGAGATACAGCACGGCCTGGTCGTTGCCGACCACCGCCTTGCCGATCTCGGTGCGCAGCGCGGCCAGCGCCGCCCCGGCCTCCGCCGCGCTCGGCGTCTTCTGCAGAACAGTGTTGTCGGTCATCCCAGCTCCGTCTCGATCCATTCGAGGTGTGCGGCAACGTCATAGAGGGTGTTCTCGTCCTCGACCGGGCCGAACAGGATCGTGCCGATCCGTTGCGGTGGTAAGCCGAGGCGGGTGGCGGCCGTGGTGACGAGCTGGTCGTCGGTCAGGTCGCGGAGGCCGAGCCGGGGGCGGATGCGGCGCAGGGTGGCGGTACGCAGCGCCCGCGCCACGTGGGCGACGTCGCCGGAGCGGCGGTACAGCCCGGCCTGCCCGGCGAGCAGCTCGTTGGCGGCCACCTCGACCGGTCGCGGTTCGCCGACGAGCGCGCCGCGCCTGCGGGCCCGCCACCAGACGAGGACGGCGAAGGCGATGAGGAACTGCAGTCCACCGAAGGCCAGCCACGCGGGCTGGCTGGAGAAGATCGAATCCTTGCCGGGGCCGAAATCCGGGTCGTAGTCGGGGTCGTCCGGTACGTCGGGCGGAGTGGGGGCGTCCGGCACCTCCGGCGCGTTGGGCGCGCCGCAGGACTGCAGGGTGGCGTAGAGCAGTAGCGCCAGCGCCAGCCCGGCGGCGAGCGCGGCCCAGAACCGCGGGTTGCGGAGCAGGTCGGGCAGCGGTGGAAGTTGTCTGCGCCGCTTGGGTTCCCGCTCGACGACCTCGAGCTCCAGCGGCTCGTCGACCGGTGGCGGCGCCGATTGCGAGTAGCGGTCGGCGTATTCGAGTCTGCGGTACTCGTCCTCGGTGGCGGTGCGGCCGCCGTAGACCACCTCGTCGAAACTGCGCGCCGCCGGGTGCAATTCGGTCGACTGCTCGAGGGGGAGCGCGGTGGTGGCGTCGTCGGCGGTCTCCTGCGCGGTGCGCGAGCGCCGGACCGGCAGTGCGCCGCCCTGTTCGAGGGCACGCAGCACCGCGCGGAACCGTTCTCGCAGCGCGCTGTCGTAATCGCGGTGCCGCGCTGCGTGTTCGGCGGCCGCGCGATGCTCGGCGGCGGCGCCGAGTCGCGGTGGCGGTGGCGCGCCGAGCGGTAGCGGGGTGTGCCGCGGCTCGGCGTCGCGGGGTCCGATGCCGGGGCCGGGCAAGCTGTCGTCGGTCACCGGTGTCCGCCCGGGATGTGGATGTCGAGGCCCTCGCGGGCGCAGCGCCGGTCGATGTAGGTGACGGCACGGCTGCTCGCCTCGACGATCTCGCTGACCGTCACCACGAGCAGCAGCCCGCCGACGACCAGGGTGATGAAGGCCCAGCGGTGCGTACCGGAGAAGTCGGACAGGAAGAACGGGATGCCGAAGGCGGGCACCGCGAGGACCGCGAAGATCACCCGCTGGGTGAGCCACAGGCCGGCGACCGTCCAGTCGGCGCCCTGCACGAGTTCCTTCGAACGAGCCACGGCGACACCGTAACCGGCGTGCTCACCGAGGATGGCGGGCTCGATCACGAACCGCCGGGCGCGCACGTAGGAGAGCCAGAGCAGCGCCAGGGGATAGGTGATGATCAGCAAGCTGCCCACCACCAGCACGCCGATGCCGAGCAGCGAGAACATCACCTGCGCGAGGACCAGCGGTCCGGCCCGTCGGCCCGCGGCCCGCAGTCCGGCGACCGCGCCGTAGCGCACCCCGCCGAAATCGGCGAGCGCGATGGCGACGGTCGCGCCGCGCAGCACCAGCCGCAGCAACCAGAGGAACACCCCGGTCGCGAGCACCACCGCCCACGCCGTGCCGTCGTCGGAGCCGTCGGTGAGATGCGAGACCAGCCCGGTCACGCCGAGCACCCCGAGCACCGCCAGCACCAGCGCGCCGCCGCCGAGCGCGGCGAAAGCCGTGATATGGGCCTGGATCAGGGCGAACGGCTCGTCGAGCAGTTCGCGGAAACGCTTGGGCCGGATCGGTACCGTCGGCGGAGAGGACGGCACCGGCGCAGGCGCTCGTGCCGGATCGTTTCCCGCCCCGACGGCGCCGACCGCTTCGACGGGACGCACGTGGGTGAGTGTAGTTGGCGGGCTCGGCGGCGTGGATCGTCGCGGTGCCACGGGCCGGATCATGCGGCGGTGCTGTCAGTGCGCGTCGGAGGCCTCGGACAGGGTGGGGTCGGTGTCCGAGTCGGACGGCACGGGAAGTGCCAGGTGGGTCGGGACGAGTCTGCCGCGCAGGGTGACCGTGTCGGCGAGCTTCCAGTGCGCGGTCTCGGCGTCGGCGGCGGCGGTGAGGGTGGTTGCGGAGCTGAGCAGGCGCTCGTCGTAGGACTTCGAGAGCTCGCACAGGCGCGCGGCCTCGTTGACGGCGTCACCGATGACAGTGAACTCGTAGCGGTTGTGCGTGCCGACATTGCCCGCGACCACACGTCCGGCGGCGACGCCGATGCCCGCGTCGAGGTCGGAGGCGTCGCGCAGCCTGCGCTGGATGGCCCGCGCGCAGGACAGCGCCGAACCCGCCGCGTCGGGCAGGGGTGCCGGCGTGCCGAAGACGGCCAGCGCGGCGTCGCCCTCGAACTTGTTGAGCAGGCCGCCGTGGCGCTCCACCTCGTCGACGACGATGTCGAAGAACCGGTTGAGGATGCCGACGATCTCGGGCGCGGGCAGCGTCGCGGCCATCGTGGTGGAGCCGATGATGTCGATGAACAGGGCCGCCGCCTCGGTCTCGGTGCCGCCGAGCACCGGCTTGGAGGCGATCGCCGCCATCGCCACATCGTGGCCGACGTGCTTGCCGAACAGGTCCTCGATCATGGCGCGCTCGCGCAGGCCGTGCACCATCGTGTTGAACCCGCTCTGCAGTTCGCCGAGTTCGGTGCCGTCGTAGAGCGGGATCTCGGCGGTGAGGTCGCCGTTCTCCACCCGGCGCAGCGCCTGGCGCACGCCCTTGATCGGCGCGACCGTGGCAGCGACGACCTGGGCCATCAGCACCATGCCGAACAGCAGCGCCGACCCGCCGAGGCTGAGCATGCACACCGCCAGCCTGGCCTTGCTCACCGCGGGATCGGCCAGCGCCCACACCGCGACCGTCATCGACAGCGCCACCGGGACGCCGACCCCGACCAGCCACGACAGCATGGTGCGCCCGAAGACGCCGATGCCGCGCCTGCGCTGCGGGTCGGCGCGCAGCACGCGCGCCGTCACCGGCCGCAGCGCGAATTCCACGATCAGATAACTGTTGGCGCACACCACGATCGCGGCGGCGCCGATGGCGAGCATGATCTTGGGAATCAGGGCGGCCTGCGCCACGCCGTAGACGATGGTGAGCACGACCAGCGCCACCGTCCACAGCATGGCCTGCTGCAGCACCATCCAGCGCGGCGCCGACGCGGTGACCCGCTGTTCGGCCGCGTTCGGCACATGGTCCGGATCGGTGGCCCACCGCATGGTGCGCAGCCCGGCGACCGTTCCCCAGATCGTGCCGACGGCCAGCGCGGCCATCGCGCACAGGGGCGTGAAGACAGCGTTGATCAGCAACAGATCGCGGGTGAACACGGTCGGACCCGGCAGCACGAAACCGGCGAGCACCACGGTCATCGCGATGCCGATCAGGTTGGCGATGAGCAGGGGCAGGGTGAGCAGCAGCTGCACCCGGACGCGCCGGATGGCCGATTTCTCTTCGACCGGTCCGAGGAGCGGCGAGCCCCACGGCGCCGTGCTCGTCGCTGCGTCGCGGTGAATCACTTACGCACTGTAAACCGGAATCGGGGCGATCTGCCGGATTATCGCGTAGGTCACATCACCGTAGAGGCCACTATCCAGGCAGGTAGTCCGCCATTTTGTGAGCGGTGCCAAGGTCTCGGCTGCGGGTGTGTCGGCGAATTCATTTCGGTGCACACCTGTCCACTGAACTAGTGATCGAGTAGGCGGGCGACGACCTGACGGTAGCGCTCGGGGTCGATCGGCGGCAGGCCGAGCAGGGCTCGCAGGTAGACACCGTCGCCGACCAGGCGGATGGTGTCGGCGCGCACGGGGTCGTCGATCTCGGCATCGAGGTCGTCGGACCAGGACGACAGCACCTCGTCGAGGGCCTGCTGGATCTCGTCGGGCGCGGCGGTGTTCGACGCCTCCACGCTGCGCATCGTCGCCAGCAGTGAGCGGTACAGCGCGAGTTCGACGGCCTCGGCCTGCTCGCTGATGTCCGGGGTCTGCAGATACCACTCGGCGGTCGGGGTCCCCGCTGCCTTCGCGTCCTCGCGCTGGGTGCGCGCCCGCTCGCCGAGGCGGCGTACCAGGCCGGCGAGCAGGGCGTCCTTGCTCTTGAAGTGATAGAGCAGCCCACCCTTGGACACCTGGGCGGTGGCCGCGACGGCCTCGAGGGTCACCTGCGCGGCGCCGCGTTCGAGCAGCAGGGTCTCGAGTGCGTCGAGGATGCGATCGCGGGTGTCGGAAGCCACGGAATGACTGTACCGTCTGGACGGTATATCTGCTACTGTACCGTCTGGACGGTTTACCAACGAAAGACGACGGAAGTCGAGAAAGCCGATGAACGCCCCTGTCACCCAGGTCGCCCCGGCGCGTGCCAGCACGCGCGACTGGGCCGGCCTCGCCGTACTCGCTCTCGCCCTGCTGCTGCTCGCGGTCGACGCCACCGTGCTCGACCTCGCCGTGCCCGCCATCAGCGCCGACCTCGCGCCGAGCACGCCGCAGCTGCTGTGGATCATCGACGTCTACTCGTTCGTGCTCGCCGGACTGCTCGTGGTGATGGGCAATCTCGGCGACCGGATCGGCAGGCGCAGGCTGCTGCTGCTCGGCGCCGTGGGCTTCGGTGTCGCCTCGGCGCTCGCGGCCTGGTCGGTCTCGCCGGAGATGCTGATCGCGGCGCGCGTGCTGCAGGGCGTCGCCGGTGCCACGCTGATGCCGGCCACGCTCGGGCTGATCCGCTCGATGTTCCAGGACGCGCGGCAGCGCACCCTCGCCATCGGCGTGTGGAGCGCCATGGCCGGTGGTGGCGCGGCGGCCGGGCCGATCGTGGGCGGCTGGCTGCTCGAGCACTTCTGGTGGGGCTCGGTGTTCCTGGTGAACCTGCCCGTTATGGTCGTGCTGCTGATGCTGGCGCCGGTCCTCATCCCGGAATCACGTGACCCGCATCCGGGCCGGTTCGATCTGCTCAGCGCCGTGCTCTCGATGCTGGCGCTGGTGCCCGTGGTCTACGCGGTGAAGGAGACGGCGGCGCACGGGCCGAGCCCGGTCGTGCTCGTGGTCGGCGTACTCGGCCTGCTCGCCGGCGTGCTGTTCGTGCGCAGGCAGCGCCGCCTCGCCGATCCGATGCTGGACCTGCGGCTGTTCGCGTTGCCGCGGTTCCGGATCGCGGTGTTCACCAACCTGCTCGCGGTGTTCGCGCTGGCCGGTGTGCTGTTCTTCGGCTCGCAGTATCTGCAGCTGGTGCTCGGGCGCTCGCCGCTCGAGGCGGGCATGGTGATGCTGCCGGGGCTGGCGGCCAGCGTGTTCGGCTCGCTCGCCGCGGCCTGGCTGGTGCGGCGCTGGCGGGCGGCGGTCGTGCTGGCAGGCGCGCTGGTCGTCACCGCGCTCGGCACGGCGGCGTTCCTGGCGATCGACGCGGCCAGCGGCGTCGAGGCGTTCGTCCTCGGCTTCGTCGGGATCGGCGTCGGCGCCGGCGTGGCGATGACGGTGTCGGCCGACCTGGTCGTCGGCTCCGCGCCCGAGGAACGGGCCGGTGCCGCCGCGGCCATCTCGGAGACGGCCTACGAGACGGGGCTCGCGCTCGGCGTCGCCCTGCTCGGCAGCACGGTGATGGCCGTGTTCCGCGGCGGCCTCGACCTCTCGCTGCTCCCGGACGACTTGGTCGCCACCGCGTCGGGTTCACTCAGCGGCGCGGTCGCCGCGGCGAGCGAACTCCCCGGGTCCGTCGGCGCGGAGTTCCTGACCTCGGTGAACGAGTCCTTCGTCAGCGGCATCCACCTGACGGTGGTCGGCATCGTCGCGATCCTGCTGCTCGCCGCCTTCGCCGCCCTGCGCGCCCGGTCGGCCCGCGGCTGACACCGGTGAGCAGGGTCATAGCGCCGGCCGCCGCGAACACAGGGTGGGACCACCCGACCAGGGTGCGCCTGAGCCACCAGACCGGGTGCGCCACCGTCAGCGGACGCGACACCGCAGGAGATCCCGGCACCAGGCGTCGCCCAGCACGTTGCCACGCGCGGCGGGGCGTTCGGTCTGGTGCCGGCGGTGCCGCCGGACGGCCCGGCACTCGCGCGGTCCGAGGGCTGCCTCAGTGGCCCACTGACTCAGCGGCCGGGCGGCAGCTGACGTCGACCGCCGCCGGGCAGCTCGGTGGTGTCGTTGCCCGCGATCTCGCCGTAGCCGGGCGCGGCGGGCAGGTCGTTGCCCGCGCCCGCGGGCAGGGCGGTGTAGCCGGGCGCGGCCTGGTACTGGCGCGGGTCCGGGTGGTACCTGGTCTGTGGGGCGTCGACGACGGTCGAGGCGATCTGCTGGGCGTACGGGTTGTACTGCGGCTGCTGGCCCGCCGGGAGATATCCGGGCTGGCCGCCCTGGAGCTGATAGCCCGCGGGCACCATCTGCTGCGGCGCGGCCGAGTCCTGGCTGTCCACGGTGACCTTGCGGCTGCGGCGCAGCGTGAAGGTCACCTCCTCGACCTCCTCGAACGCCTGCCGCGCGGTCCGCAGCGGATGCGTCGCCGAGTCGATCGCGTTGGCGACGAAGGAGGGCACCAGCGGCCGGATCCAGCGCGCGGCCGTATCGGTGAAGGGCACGGTGCCGATGATCGGCAGTTCGAGCCCACCGCTCGGGGCCTGCGTGGGCGCCTGCTGTGCGGGCACGAGGGCGCCCGCTTGCGGAGCTCCGGTGGGCAGGGCCTGCGGCGCGTATCCGGCGGGCAGCTGCTGCGAGGTGACGTTCGGCTCCAAGGCCACGGCGTCGTCCTTTCGGTGTGGTTCGGCGATTCCGAGCTCGAAACCGCCGATCGCGGCGATGATCCTGGTGCGCTGACGTTCGCGATCGATGACCGTGTCGGCCTCGATCGCCAGCTTGGCCGAGGTGAGTTCGTGGTCGGCGCGCAGCGCGGCCGCCTCGGTGCGCACCTCGGCGCGCTTCACCGCGATCGCGGCGTCGGCCTCGCGCTGCGCCCGGTCGGCGACCTCCTGGGCGTCGACGGTGCGGTCGAGCGAGGTCTCCCCGCGCCACCAGCGCAACAGCAGCGGCAGCAGGGCGAGCAGTACACCGGCGAGCAGCGCGAGTACGCGCAGGGCGGCGCCCCCGAGATGACCCGCCGTGTAGCTGTTCATGGCCAGCCAGCGGGCGCCGAGCCCACGGTCGCCCTCGGTGAAGGCGGTGGCCCTCGCGGCCGCGAGTTCGGCGCTCTCGGTGCGAACCCGCTGGTCGAGCGGTTCGATCCGGGCCTGCGCGGCGGCGAGCTGCTTGCGCGCGTCGTCGAGCATGTCGTTGGCGGTCTGGGTCTCCGGACCGCGGCCTGGCACGCCGGTGATCCGGGTCTGCGGGCATTCCGGCGTGGGGTTGTATTCGCAGCGGGCGATGACCAGCGCGCGGTCGATGTCGGTCTGCGCCGTGGCGATCGTCGCGTCGAGCGCGGTCCGGTCGGCGACGGCCAGCTCGTGTTCGGTGCGCGCGGCGACCACGGCAGGCGCGTTCTCGGCGTCTGCCTGCGCCCGCACGTCCAGTTCGCGGTCGACGGTCCCGCCGAGCAACACCGTCGAGGCCAGCTCGGCGACGAAGACGCCGGCCAGCACGCCGACGCCGATCTTGGCCGCGGTGCCGCGCCGATCGTCGGCGCCGGGCCTGGTGGTGGCCAGCGCCCGCCCGAGCGCGCCCGCGCCCACCGCGACGAGGAGTGACAGCGTGAGCGTCCCGAACACGCCGGTGTCCGCGGCGGCGAGCGCGGCCGCGGTGAGGATCCCGGCCACGACGGCGAAGGCCAGGACGGCAGCGCCGGTGACGGCATAACCGCCGCGCTCGTGCTGGAAGGCCAGGTCGGCGCCCGTGTCGGAGTCGCGGCGCTGCGGCGCGGCGAGACCTCCGCCGAGCCAGGTGAGTGTGCCGGTCATCTGTTCTCCCCGGGTCTTGCGCTCCACTGGGCATGGCGAAACTGACATGGATTCGTTGTGCCAGCGTGACAGGCCCCGACCCGACACACCGAGCTTCGCGGGCTCCCTTGTGGTCAGCCTCACAGTGATCGGCGCCGAGCATCGGCGCCCACTGTCCCGTCGGGGCGACGCGCGGCACGACCACGGCGTGTCGCACTCGGCGATCCGTACCTACTGGTACGTGGGTGCCATTGTGTGGCGAAAGACACTGTCATCGCATTTGCCAGCTGTGTGCTGTGACCCACATTCGATGTACAGACCGTACGGTTGGCTCACTACCAAAGCACGTCGGGGCCGCTGTCATAAATATCTCACCTACCTGGGCCCGGTTAGCGGAGCGCCCAGGTTTGACCAGCGCGTTGCCGGGGAAATCTGCTGCGGTGCAGGTGAGTTCAGCTTTCGGCCGCGCGCCGAAGGCTCGGACGGGTCTGCTCGGCCATGGTGTTCTCGCAGGTCGGCGGCGGTTATTCGGGATCGATCCGCTGCCTGCTCTGCTTTACACTGGACGACGCGCGCGACGAAGCATGCCGCCGTTACAAACCCCAGCTAGACAGGTTTATTAGCACAACCTTAGTTGGTTGGGTCTGCGGTCTGACTTATCGTTTGCTCTTACGCCGAACGCACCCCTGTTCGGCACAACCACCTGTTTCGGGGTCCGGTGAAACCGGGCCAAGACTAGCGGGTGAAACCCCGCGCGGAGGTAAGGGACGTGTAAGCGTTCCGTTACCTCTGAGCACCCACTACGTCAACGAAGCGGGTGGACAACTGGAGACGTGACTGCACGCCGCAAACCACCATTGCCGCTGGTTTCGGACCGTACGGACGCAGTCTTGACGGAGGCGAGACGACGAAGGGCACACGCTCAGCGAGCTGAGCGGCCGACTCATCGACAGCCGACTTTCTTGAAGGCAGAGGCATGACGCAACTTCCTGGCCACAGGTCACCCGGTGCCACCGGGCTCTACGATCCGGCATACGAGCACGACGCCTGCGGCGTCGCGTTCGTCGCCGACATGCACGGTCGACGCAGTCGAGACATCGTCGACAAGGCCATCACGGCCCTGTTGAACCTGGAGCACCGTGGTGCCGCCGGCGCGGAGCCGAACTCCGGCGACGGCGCGGGCATCCTGATCCAGCTGCCGGACAAGTTCTTCCGTGCCGTCGTCGACTTCGAGTTGCCGCCGGTCGGTTCCTACGCCACCGGTATCGCCTTCCTGCCGCAGGCCCGCCGCGAGGCCGCCCGCGCCGCCTACGGCGTCGACAAGATCGTCACCGAAGAGGGCCTGGCCGTGCTCGGCTGGCGCGAGGTGCCGATCGACGAGTCCTCGCTCGGCGCCCTGGCCCGCGACGCCATGCCGACCTTCCGGCAGATCTTCATCGGCTCGCCCAAGAACTCCGCCGAGCAGCTGTCCGGCATGGAGCTGGAGCGCCGCGCCTACGTCATCCGCAAGCGGATCGAGCACGAGCTCGGCAAGTCGGGTCCGGGCGAGGGCGCCGTCGGCAAGGAGTCGGTGTACTTCCCGAGCCTGTCCGGCGAGACCTTCATCTACAAGGGCATGTTCACCACGCCCCAGCTGCGTGCCTTCTACCTGGACCTGCAGGACGAGCGCGTCGAGTCGGCCATCGGCATCGTGCACTCGCGCTTCTCCACCAACACCTTCCCCTCGTGGCCGCTGGCGCACCCGTTCCGCCGGGTCGCCCACAACGGTGAGATCAACACCGTCACCGGTAACGAGAACTGGATGCGCGCGCGTGAGGCGCTGCTGCGTTCGGACGTGTTCGGCAAGGACGAGGCGGGCAAGAACCGCCTGGAGAAGATCTTCCCCGTCTGTACCCCCGGCGCCTCCGACACCGCGCGTTTCGACGAGGTGCTCGAGCTGCTGCACCTGGGCGGTCGCGACCTGCACCACGCGGTCATGATGATGATTCCCGAGGCCTGGGAACGCAACGAGAACATGGACCCGCAGCTGCGGGCGTTCTACGAGTACCACTCGATGCTGATGGAGCCGTGGGACGGCCCGGCCGCGGTGTGCTTCACCGATGGCACCAAGATCGGCGCCGTGCTCGACCGCAACGGTCTGCGCCCCGGCCGCATCTGGGTCACCGAGGACGGCCTCGTCGTGCTGGCCTCCGAGGTCGGCGTGCTCGACATCGACCCGGCCACCGTGGTCCGCAAGATCCGCCTGCAGCCGGGCAAGATGTTCCTGGTCGACACCGAGCAGGGCCGCATCCTCACCGACACCGAGATCAAGTCGGAGCTGGCCGCGGCGCAGCCGTACCAGCAGTGGCTCGACGAGGGCGTCAGCCGCCTGGCCGACCTGCCCGACCGCCCGCACGTGCACATGTCGCACGACCGCGTGCTGATCCGTCAGCAGATCTTCGGATACACCACCGAGGACCTGAACCTGCTGATCACGCCGATGGCCAAGACCGGCGGCGAGGCGCTGGGCTCGATGGGCACCGATACGCCGATCGCGGTGCTGTCGAACCGGTCGCGCCTGCTGTTCGACTACTTCTCGCAGCTGTTCGCGCAGGTCACCAACCCGCCGCTGGACGCCATCCGCGAGAAGGTCGTCACCAGCCTCAAGCGCAACATCGGCCCCGAGGCCGACCTGCTGCACCCCGGCCCCGAGTCGTGTAAGCAGATCGCGCTCGAGCAGCCGATCCTCGACAACGACGAGCTGGCCAAGCTGGTCCACATCAACGACGACGGCAGCCACCCCGGGCTGCGCTCGGTGGTCGTGCGTGGCCTGTACCCGGTCGCCGAGGGCGGCGCGGGTATGCGCCGTGCGCTGGCGGCCATCAACACCCAGGTCTCGGCGGCCATCGACGGCGGCGCGCGCATCATCGTGCTGTCCGACCGCGAGTCCAACGAGAAGCTGGCGCCGATCCCGTCGCTGCTGCTCACCTCCTCGGTGCACCACCACCTGGTGCGCGAGCGCACGCGCACCATGGTCGGCCTGGTCGTCGAGGCCGGTGACGCCCGCGAGGTGCACCACATGGCGATGCTGGTCGGCTTCGGCGCGGCCGCCATCAACCCGTACATGGCCTTCGAGTCGATCGAGGACATGCTCGAGCGCGGTTCGCTGCAGGTTCCCGGTTCCACCGGCGACCTGGCGGCCGACTACCGCAAGGCCGTCGCGAACTACTGCACCGCGGCCAGCAACGGCGTGCTCAAGGTGATGTCGAAGATGGGCATCTCCACCCTGGCCTCCTACAACGGCGCCCAGCTGTACCAGGTCATCGGCCTGGCGCAGGATCTGGTCGACGAGTACTTCACCGGCCTGCGCTCGCACCTGGACGGCATCGGTCTCGACGAGATCGCCGAAGAGGTCGCCACCCGCCACCGTGTCGCGTTCCTGGAGAACCGCAACGAGCGCGCGCACCGCGAGCTCGAGGTCGGCGGCGAGTACCAGTGGCGTCGCGAGGGCGAGTACCACCTGTTCAACCCGGACACGGTGTTCAAGCTGCAGCACGCGACCCGTTCGGGCCAGTACTCGATCTTCAAGGAGTACACCAAGCTGGTCGACGACCAGTCCGAGCGTCTGGCCGCGCTGCGTGGCCTGTTCAAGTTCAAGAAGGGTCAGCGCGCGCCCATCTCGATCGACGAGGTCGAGCCCGCGAGCGAGATCGTCAAGCGCTTCTCGACCGGCGCGATGAGCTACGGCTCCATCTCGGCCGAGGCGCACGAGACCCTCGCCGTCGCGATGAACCGCCTCGGCGCCCGCTCGAACTCGGGTGAGGGCGGCGAGAGCCCGGCCCGCTTCGAGGTCGAGGAGAACGGCGACTGGCGCCGGTCGGCGATCAAGCAGGTCGCCTCGGGTCGCTTCGGCGTCACCGCGCACTACCTGACCAACGCCACCGACATCCAGATCAAGATGGCCCAGGGCGCCAAGCCGGGCGAGGGCGGCCAGCTGCCCGCGCACAAGGTGTACCCGTGGGTCGCCGAGGTGCGGCACTCCACGCCGGGCGTCGGCCTGATCTCCCCGCCGCCGCACCACGACATCTACTCGATCGAGGATCTGGCGCAGCTGATCCACGACCTGAAGAACGCGAACCCGCAGGCTCGGATTCACGTGAAACTTGTCGCGGAGCCGGGTGTCGGCACCGTCGCCACCGGTGTGTCCAAGGCGCACGCCGACGTCGTGCTCATCTCGGGCCACGACGGCGGCACCGGCGCCTCGCCGCTGACCTCGCTCAAGCACGCGGGCGGTCCCTGGGAGCTCGGCCTGGCCGAGACCCAGCAGACGCTGCTGCTCAACGGCCTGCGCGATCGCATCGTGGTCCAGGTCGACGGTCAGATGAAGACCGGCCGCGACGTGATGATCGCCGCCCTGCTCGGCGCCGAGGAGTTCGGTTTCGCGACCGCTCCGCTGGTCGTCTCGGGCTGCATCATGATGCGCGTGTGCCACCTCGACACCTGTCCGGTGGGTATCGCCACCCAGAACCCGGTGCTGCGCGAGCGCTTCTCGGGCAAGCCGGAGTTCGTCGAGAACTTCATGCTGTTCGTCGCCGAGGAGGTGCGTGAGCTGCTCGCCGAGCTGGGCTTCCGCACGCTCGACGAGGCCGTCGGCCGGGTCGACCTGCTCGACACCGCCAAGGCCAAGGAGCACTTCAAGGCCGCCAAGCTGGACCTGTCGCCGATCCTGGACATGCCGGAGACGGCGTTCATGAACCAGGACACCCGCTGCACCGGCACCCAGGACCACGGCCTGGACAAGGCGCTCGACAACGAGCTGATCGCCCAGGCGGCGCCCGCGCTCGAGCGTGGCCAGGCGGTCAAGATCGAAACCAAGATCACCAACGTGAACCGCACGGTCGGCACCATGCTCGGCCACGAGGTGACCAAGCTCTACGGTGGCGCGGGCCTGCCCGACGACACCATCGACATCACCTTCAACGGTTCGGCGGGCAACAGCTTCGGCGCGTTCGTCCCGGCCGGCATCACGCTGCGCGTGCAGGGTGACGCCAACGACTATGTCGGCAAGGGTCTCTCGGGTGGCCACATCGTGGTCCGCCCCGCGCTCACCGCGCCGGAGAGCTTCGTCGCCGAGGACAACATCATCGCGGGCAACGTGATCATGTTCGGCGCCACCAGCGGCCGGATCCTGATCAACGGTGTCGCGGGCGAGCGGTTCGCCGTCCGCAACTCCGGTGCCACGGCCGTCGTCGAGGGCGTGGGCGACCACGCGCTCGAGTACATGACCGGTGGCCGGGTGGTCATCCTCGGCGGCACCGGCCGCAACCTCGGCGCCGGTATGTCCGGTGGTGTCGCGTTCGTCTACGACCCGGAGGGCACGCTCGCCGAGCGGGTCAACCCGGATCAGGCCGAGGCGATCGAGCAGCTCTCCGGTGACGACTTCACCTGGCTGCGCGACATCATCACCGTCCACCGCGACGAAACGGGTTCGGCTGTGGCCGAGCGCATCCTGAGCGATTGGTCCCAGCAGGTGAACCACTTCGTGAAGGTCATGCCCCGCGAATACAAGAAGGTTCTGCTCGCCATCTCCGAAGCCGAGAAGAGCGGCAAGGACGTTGACGAGGCGATTATGGAGGCCGCTCGTGGCTGATCCCCAGGGATTTTTGAAGCACACCTCTCGGGAGCTCCCGACCCGCCGTCCGGTGCCGCTGCGCCTGCTCGACTGGAAAGAGGTGTACGAGGACAAGTTCTCGCACGACACCCTCCAGCGTCAGGCCAGCCGCTGCATGGACTGCGGTATCCCGTTCTGTCACAACGGTTGTCCGCTCGGGAACCTGATCCCCGAGTGGAACGACCTGGTGTACAAGGGCGGCTGGCGCGAGGGCATCGACCGGCTGCACGCCACCAACAACTTCCCGGAGTTCACCGGCCGCCTGTGCCCGGCTCCGTGTGAGGCGTCGTGCGTGCTCGGCATCAACCAGGACCCGGTCACGATCAAGCAGGTCGAGGTCGAGCTCATCGAGAACGCCTTCGACGAGGGCTGGGTCACCCCGGTGTACCCGACCCGCCTCACCGGCAAGAAGATCGCGATCGTCGGTTCCGGCCCGGCCGGTCTGGCCGCCGCGCAGCAGCTCACGCGTGCCGGCCACACCGTCACCGTGTTCGAGCGCGACGACCGCATCGGCGGCCTGATGCGCTACGGCATCCCGGAATTCAAGATGGAGAAGCGCTTCATCGACCGCCGCCTGGCGCAGATGGAGGCCGAGGGCACCATCTTCAAGCCCGGCGTGAACGTCGGCGTCGACATCACCGCCGAGCAGCTGCGCGAGCAGTTCGACGCGATCGTGCTCGCCGGTGGCGCCACCATCGCCCGTGACCTGCCGATCCCGGGCCGCGAGCTCGACGGCATCCACCAGGCGATGGAGTTCCTGCCGCTGGCCAACCGCGTCCAGCTCGGTGACGACATCACCGACGAGAACGGCCTGCCGCCCATCCACGCGAAGGGCAAGAAGGTCGTCATCATCGGTGGTGGCGACACCGGCGCCGACTGCCTGGGCACCTCGCACCGCCACGGTGCCGAGAGCGTCCACCAGTTCGAGATCATGCCGCGTCCGCCGGAGGAGCGCGCCGGTTCCACCCCGTGGCCGACCTACCCCCTCATGTACCGGGTCTCCTCGGCGCACGAGGAGGGCGGCGAGCGGGTGTTCTCCGTGAACACCGAGCGTTTCGTCGGCAAGGACGGCAAGGTCACCGGGCTCGAGGCGCACGAGGTCAAGATGGCCAACGGTCGCTTCGAGAAGGTCGAGGGCACCGACTTCACCCTCGAGGCCGACCTGGTGCTGCTGGCGATGGGCTTCGTCGGCCCGCAGAAGCCGGGCCTGCTGACCGACCTCGGCGTCGGCTACGACGGCCGCGGCAACGTGCAGCGCGACAAGAACTGGGCCACCAACATCCCCGGCGTCTTCGTCGCCGGTGACATGGGCCGCGGTCAGTCCCTGATCGTGTGGGCCATCGCCGAGGGCCGCGCCGCGGCCTCGGCGGTCGACAAGTTCCTCGAGGGCGAGACCGCGCTGCCCGCGCCGATCCCCCCGACGGCGGTCGCCCAGCGCTGATCGCTGAACTAGAAGTGCCCGTGGACTCAGCTCCACGGGCACTTTCTGTTCGATCAGTCGGATAGGAAGGGCTGTGTGTGCACGAGCCGTTGCCAATGCCGAGCAATCCGGAGGTAGTCGCGCCCGCACCCAGCGGCGGGACCGCCATCACGGCGGGGGTGCTCGCACTGTTCGGGGGAATCGCCAGCGTCGTCGCCGGTGTGCTCGCCATCGTTGTCTTCGCGGCACATGGTGACGACAAGACATTTCAGCGAAACCTTATCGAGCTGGGCGGCAGCCATATAACGCCGTCACTGGCGGTCGTCGTCGGGTGCATATCCGTGCTCGTCGGCGCCGTGCTGTTTGTCGGCGCGATCATGCTGTGCCAACGCAGCATGGTGGGTCGCTGGATGGTGGTCGGCAGTTGCGTGGTGGTCGTCATCGGCGATGTGGCCGTGGCCGGGATCGAAGTACAGCCACCGAGTTACGGCCTGGTGTTCCCGATCATCACCCTGATCTTGGCGATGGTCCCCGCGACAAGCAAATGGCTCAATGGTACCTAATTGCGTACCAGTCTGGTACCATGTCAATATGACTACCGCGATCACCGCCACTGACGCTCGCAAGGGCCTGTTCCCGTTGATCGAGCAGGTCAACCAGGACCACACCGCTATCGAAATCGTCTCCAAGAAGGGCAATGCCGTGCTGTTGTCCAAGGAGGACTACGACGCCATGGTGGAGACCGCCTACCTCTTGTCGAGCCCGGCCAACGCTGCTCGGCTATTACGCAGCCTGGAGGCTACCCGCCGTGGTGAGTACACCGAGCGGGCGCTGGTCGAGTGAAGGTTACCTTCACCGAAGACGGATGGGATGACTACACCCATTGGACTATGACCGATCGGCGAATGGTGAAGCGGATCAACGAGTTGATCCGCGACATCACCCGCGATCCGTACGCCGGTATCGGTAAACCCGAACGGCTGAAGCACCTCGCGGACAACGCCTGGTCGCGCCGCATTGATCAGGAGCACCGCCTCGTATACGTAGTCATTGACAACATGGTGATCGTGCAGCAAGCCAGGTTCCACTACTGACCAGTGACACGTCGGCCGTCGATGAATTCCTCGCGGGGCGAGACCGCGCTGCCCGCGCCGATCCCCCCGACGGCGGTCGCCCAGCGCTGATCGCGCGCTGAGCAGCGAATACCCCCGGCGCCCGTGGACTTTCGAGTCCACGGGCGCTTTCGCGTCTCGGCGCCGGTAGCCACAGGTGTGCCTAGGGGGCTGAACTGGGTAGGGGCGCAACGGATTCGATGCGTCGGCAAACGACGTGGCTGATCTTCGGTGCAGCACATAGACTTTCCGTTATCGATGTGTAACCGGTGATCCGAGGGGGAGCTGTGCCGTTACCGCCGGGAACGATGGCCGGCCTGCATCGCGCCGCGGAGCGCGGTGATGGCACCGCCATGCACAACCTCGCCAACATCTACTACGACCACAGCGATTTCGAGGCAGCCGAGTACTGGTTCCGCCGCGCGGCGGCCGCAGGCCACACCAGGGCGATGAACAACCTGGCCGTGCTGCTGGACAAGCTCGGCGATTTCGACGAGGCCGAGTCCTGGTATCGCCGTGCCGCGGCGGGCGGCAACGCCAACGCCATGTACAACCTGGCGACCCTGCTGTACCAGTGCGGCGACCGACGCGACGCCGAAACCTGGTACCACCATGCCGCTTACGCGGGCAACGTGGACGCCATGTACAACCTGGCCCGGCTCTACGAGGAGCAGAACCGGCTCGACGAGGCCGAGTCCTGGTACCGCGACGCGGCCGACCACGGCGACATCGACGCCATCAACAATCTCGGTATGCTGCTGCGGCGCCTCGGCGCGCTCACCGAGGCTCGCCGCTGCTTCCGTCGCGCCGCCGACTACGGCCACCCCCGTGCCATGGCGAATCTGGCCGCGCTGCTCGAAGCGCAAGGGGCCCATCGCGAAGCCGAATCCTGGTATCGCAGGGCCGCGGGCTGACCCTCGGCTACGTCCGCCGTGATTGTTCCGTAATGTTCGCGCGCTGATCGCCGGACCCGAAATGTGGGCTGAGCTTGAGGTTCCGGAGTTTGCTGGCGAATTCCCGCGAGGTTACTGAAAAGTATTGATACCGGGCGGTTTTCCAGCAAACCTCAGCAAACAAATTGGGGCACAGCAATTTTCCGGCGTTCGAGGTGCGGATGTTTGCGGGTGGGTATAACGTCTCGGTTCGATAACCGATCGATGACAGGGCGCGGGGCGTGTGAATTCTCTCGACGGCTGCCTGAAACGCATCATGGATATTCCGGGTGCGCGCAGCGTGACACTGGTGGATGGGGCCAGCGGGTTGGCGATCGCCGCGGCTGGAGTGCACGACATCGTCGACGAACACGAGGATGCGGCGGCGACGACCGACGTGCTTCGTGCGGTGCTCGGCTGTACGGCGTTGGCCACCGGCCGCGACGGTGACGACATCACCGAACTCATCGTGTGCCGGACCGGGGGATTCCACCTGCTGTACCTGGTCGACGGCGATTTCGACGGCCGCCTGTTCGTGCACGTCGTCTTCGACGGCGACAGCGGCAATCTCGGCATGGCGCGCTACCAGCTGCGCGGCGCGCTCGCCGAACTGACGGGCGCCGAACGGTGAGCGCGGCACTGGCGCAGGAGCTGCACCGGCTCGAGGAACAGGGCTCGACCGGCGTCCTGCGCGTCGGCGACGGTGAATTCCATCTGGCCCGCGGCGCGATCGCCTCGGCGGGCTGCCGGCGCACCATCGGGCTGGACCGCCTCGTCGTCGAGGCCGGGGTGGCCACGGCCGAGGACTGGCGTCGCGCCGGGGCGGGCGATCCCGGCCCGCTGCTGCACCGTCCCCGGCTGGAGACGCTGGCACTGCTGTCGGTCTTCGACGCCGCCTATCTGCTGCTCGCCTCCGCCGACGAACCGGAATTCCGGCCCGCGCCCGAGCATTGGCTCGCGCCGGTCTGCCGTATCGCGCCGCGCGCCCTCGTGCACGAATTCGCGCGCCGCAGCCAGCTCGAGCGCGGGCCGTGGCCCGCCGACCTCGTCGCCGCGGTCCCGGTGGTCCCGGTGGGCCGGATCCGCCGAAATCGCCTGGTGCTCACCGGCGGTCAGGCCGAGATCCTCGCCGCCGCCGACGCGCGCCGCAGCATCGCCGAGATCGCCCGCGACCTCGGTCGCACCACCTACGGCTGCCTCGTCGACGTCCGCGCGCTCACCAGCGCGGGCCTGATCCAGGAACCCGTCGAGGCGAAGCCGGCAGGCAGGCATCTCGCCCTCGCGCCGGACCCCGTCGACGACTCGGCGCCCCAACGACATTCGGCGCCGGAACCGCCGAACCCCACCGTGCCCACACTGCCCAGACGCGTCCCCGCGCTCGGTGGCCAGGGGACGAACGAAAGATCCGGACGGCACGCGGTCGACGAGGAAGCGACCGCGACCGTCCGGCGACGCGGAAACCTCACCGGCGCGGCGCCCTACGAACCCGAACGCTGGCAGCAGGTCGACCGCGATGTACTCATCCGGCTCAGGGCGGCGTTGGAGGAGCTTGCGTGACCGTGCGGAAGAAGCTGCTCGGTGAATGGAGGGGAAGGTTGTCGAAAGTGACGGTGCCCGAACGCAATACCGCCGTGCTCGCCGAACTGCAGTCGCTGCGCGAGCGGGTGCCGCGGCTGACCGGATCGCTGGTGGCCTCCAGCGACGGGATGCTCATCGAACACGACCTACCCGCGCACATCGAACCCGCGGGCATGGCCGCGATGGCAGCCGCGCAGCTGGCCCTGTCGTACCGGCTGGCGACCACCGCGCACGGCGGCGGGTTCAACGAGGTCGTCGTGCTCGGCTCCGAGGGGCAGGTGGTGATCTACGCCGCCGGCTACACCTCGCTGACCGTGCTCGCCGGCCCGGAAGTGAACGTCGGCCGGCTCCACCTGGAGTCGCGGCCGGTGGCTCGCGCCATCGCCGAACATCTGGCGATGACGCACCCCGAGAAAGAACTGGAGTGAAAGGCTCGATATGTCGAACATGGATCTGGCGCTGAAGGACATGATGGTGATCGACGGCGCGATCGGCGCCGCCGTCGTCGATTACAACAGTGGCATGGCCCTCGGAATGCTCAGCAGCACCAAGGCTTTGGATCTGCAGGTGGCGGCGGCGGGCAACACCGAGGTCGTCCGGGCGAAGCTGCGCACGATGGAGCAGCTCGGCCTCAACGAGGACATCGAGGACATCCTGATCAGTCTGGGTACCCAGTACCACCTGATCCGTCCGATGACCGGACGCAAATCCAAGGGCCTTTTCCTCTACCTCGCCCTCGATCGCGGGCGCGCCAATCTCGCACTGGCCCGCCACCGCCTCCGGGGCATCGAAGAAGACCTCGAGGTGTGAGGAAGAATTCCGGCCGTCATGTGGCACCGGCGCACCCGTACGCCTATTCTGTTCTGCGGCGAGGTCTGGGCCGACTTGACGGGGTTTGCTCGACTGTGCGAGCAAGGTTGAACTGGAGCGGTATGCAGTTGAAGAAGGTTGTCGCGGCACTGGGCGTTGCCGCGGCGATGACTACCGGCATCATGGCAGCCGGCACGAGCGCGAGCGCGGCGCCGGGCTGCCCGAGTTTGTACGTCGTGGCGATCCCGGGCACCTGGGAAACCGGCCACGACAAGGAACCTGGGCCCGGCATGCTCGCCGGGGTGACCAACGGCCTACCCCGTAACACCGACGTCGACTACGTCACCTACGCCGCCACCGCCTTCCCGTGGGAGGGCGATGTCTACGGCCAGTCCAAGAAGCAGGCCGTCGACGCCGCGCGCGGGTTGATCACCGCCAAGCTCGCCGCCTGTGGTGACACCGACATCGCGCTGGTCGGCTACAGCCAGGGCGCCGACGCAGCGGGCGACCTCGCCGCCGAGATCGGCACCGGCGTCAGTGCCGTCCCGCCGGGCAAGGTCAAGGCCGTCGGCCTGATCTCCGATCCGCGCCGCTCGCCCACCGACATCCAGGTCGGGCCGATCGCCGCGGGCGCGGGCGCCGGTGGCGCGCGGCCGGGCGGGTTCGGCTGGCTCAGCGACCGGGTGCGCACCATCTGCGCGGTCGACGATCTCTACTGCGCGACGGCCACCGACGACTTCGTCACCCGGTTCGCCGGCTTCCTGGCGCAGAGCTCGGATGCCAACCCGGCGAACATGTGGCGCTACCAGATCGAGGCGGGCGCCATCATCAACGACCTGATGGCGCACGGCGGCGTCCCGGTGCTGCAGGCGCAGCTCTCGGACTCGGCGAATCAGCAGCGGGCCAAGGACCTGGAGCGGTTCTACCGTTCGCAGGCCCACACCCTCTACGGCAGCTACTCCGTCGGTGGTGGTCAGACGGCCATCTCCTGGATGCACAACTGGATCGCTCAGCAGGCCTGAGACAGTTCACGGAAAAGGCCCGGTGTCGACGACACCGGGCCTTTCCTGTGCTCAGGCGCGGGCGAGGTTGCGCGGCAGCAGGTCCCAGACGTGGCCGTTCTCGTTGATGGTGGCCGCGGTGCGGGAGCCGGTGCGGGAGTAGAGGATCCGCGTCACCGAGCAGTAGTCGATCGGGAAGGTGAGCGGGCGGGCCAGGCCGAGGATGTCGGCCAGCAGCACGTTGATCACCCCGCCGTGCGCGAACGCGACCACCGTGTCGGTCGGCGCGGCGTCGGCGACGAGGGAACCGACCGTGCGCAGCACCCGATCGGTGAAGGCGGGCCCGTCGATCTGGTCGGGGAACAGCCCGGCCTTGATCCGCGTGTACACCTCGGCGAACTCGGTCTTGGCGTCTTCGATCGGGATGTAGGCGGGCAGATCGCGATCGTATTCGGCGAGATCGTCGAAGACCTCGACCGGCAGCTCGCGGGCTGCCGCGGTGGGACCCGCGGTGTCGCGGGCGCGGCGCTGCGGGCTGCTGACGATCCGGCTGATCTCGTGCGCGGCCAGCGCCGCGGGCACCCGCTCGGCCTGGCGCCGACCGATGTCGGTGAGTCCGGGGTCGGCGGCCGTGGTGGTCCCGACGACGCGATCGGGCTGGGCGTGACGCACGAGAATGAGCTGCACGCCCTCACTCTACGAGCGCGACGCGCGGTCTCAGGGTTCCGGGTCGATCTCCTCGCGGCCGGTGACATCGGCGGTATCGAGGATGACGATCTCGCGACCGTCCTCGAGCAGCACCTTCAGGAAGCCCGGCGGATTCTCCAGCACATAGCCGTCGACGACGCCGGACCTGGTGTCGATGTGTTCGCGCGAGACCCACGGAACCTGCACGGTCGCGGCCAGGATCAGCGCGGCCAGGGTGACGATGAGCGCCGAACTACCGACGAACCACTTCGCGAATCGCGCGTTGCGATGACTGGTGCGCAGCAGCAGGAACAGCACGATCCCGAGCACGCAGGCGGCCACAAGCACCCACCACACCCGGTAGGTCCATAGCAGCGCGACGGTGAACAGCGCGACCACGAGGAGCCAGGCGAGGTTGCCCGCGTTCTCCCAGGTGGGGCGGCCGAGCCGGAGCTGGCGGAGCACCGCCTCCGGCAACAGGATCGACAGCGCGATACCGCCGAGCAGCGGGCTGGCCATCAGGGTGCCGAGCACCATCGGGGCCACGTCGTCCAGGCCGAGCGTGCCGACCACGGAGAACGCGGCGTTCCAGTCGTAATCGGTGACCGCGAAGAGCCGCAGCAGCAGGAACAGTCCGGCCACGCCGGTCGCGGACAGCCCCTTGGCGACGAGATGGTGGTCGGTCGAGGACTCGCGGGGATGCCTCGTCATCGGGCGAGGATATCGCCGCGAGTCCCTCGATCAGGTCAGGACTGGCCGTACGGTGGCTGCTGACCGTAGGGCGGCTGCCCGCCCTGCTGACCGTAGGGCGGCTGACCCTGCTGGCCGTACGGCGGCTGGCCACCCTGCTGGCCGTAGGGCAGCTGACCACCGGGCTGCTGGCCGTACGGCTGCCCACCCTGCGGGCCACCGTAGGGCGGCTGCTGGGGCGGCTGACCGTTGCCGCCGTCGTTCTTGTTCTTCTTGAGCAGCAGGACGGCCACCACGATGACCACCACGACGAGCAGGCAGATGCCGCCGAAGATCAGCAGCCCGCTGCCACCCTTCTTTTTCTTCTTCGCCAGCAGGTCCGTCGCCGTGTTGACCGCGTCCGCGCTCGCCAAGGTGTCGAAAGTGCTGGTGAGCGTGTGAGTATCGACCGAGGCGGCCGTGGTCAGCAGGTCCAGATACATGAATTCCCATCCCGTTGTGGTCCCCGACATCCTCCCGATGCCGGACGTTCGAGCCTATCGCCGTGGCTTCCGGATCGAAAGCCTCGAAAACACTCGGAACATTGATTGATCGCCGCCGTGCACGGCACCGTTTACATCCGTACCCACTTTCAGCGCGGTTTCACCAACGGGAACGGCAGCGTCTCGCGGATGCTGCGGCCGGTGATCAACATGACCACCCGGTCGACGCCCATGCCGAGACCGCCGGTGGGCGGCATGGCGTGCTCGAGCGCCTGCAGGAAGTCCTCGTCGAGTTCCATCGCCTCCGGGTCGCCGCCCGCGGCCAGCATCGACTGCTCGGTGAGCCTGCGCCGCTGCTCCACCGGATCGGTGAGTTCGCTGTAGGCGGTGCCCAATTCGACACCCCAGGCCACCAGATCCCACCGCTCGGTGACGCCTTCGATGCTGCGGTGCGAGCGGGTCAGCGGGGAGACGGAGGTGGGGAAGTCGAGGTAGAAGGTGGGGTCGGTGGTCTGCGATTCCACCAGGTGCTCGTACATTTCCAGCACGATCTGGCCGGCGTCCCAGCCGTGCTGGTAGTTGACGCCGACCTCGTCGCACAGCTCGCGCAGCCGCGGCACCTCGGTGCGCGCGGTGATCTCGGTGCCGATGGCCTCCGACACCGCGCCGTGCACGGTGCGCACGCGCCACTCGCCGGAGATGTCGACGGCGTCGAAACCGCCCTCGTCGTTGGGCCGCATGGCGACCTCGGCGCCGTTGGCCGCCATCGCGGCGCTCTGGATCAGCTGCCGGCACAGGTGCATCATCCGCAGGTAATCGCTGTGCGCCTCATAGGCTTCCAGGATCGTGAACTCCGGATTGTGGCTGAAGTCGACGCCCTCGTTGCGGAAGGTCCGGCCGATCTCGAACACCTTCTCCATCCCGCCGACGCACAGCCGCTTGAGATACAGCTCGGGCGCGATCCGCAGGTAGAGGTCCAGGTCGTAGGCATTGATGTGGGTGCGGAACGGGGTCGCGTTGGCGCCGCCGTGCACCTGCTGCAGGATCGGGGTCTCCACCTCGAGGAAGCCCCAGTTGAACAGCGAGTCGCGCAGGGAGTGCACCACCGCGCTGCGCTTGGCCAGCACCTGGCGGGCCTCCGGGTTGATCGCCATGTCGACGTAGCGCTGCCGCACCTTGGCCTCGGAATCGGCGAGGCCGCGCCACTTGTCGGGCAGGGGGTGCAGGCACTTGCCGTTCATCCGCCAGTCCTGGGCCAGCAGCGAGAGCTCGCCGCTGCGGCTGGTGCCGAGCTGGCCGCTCACCTCGACGAGGTCGCCGAGGTCGAAGAATTCGGTGAACTCGGCGCTGCGCTCGGCGCCCACCCGCTCGCGATCGATCACCAGCTGGATCTCGTCGGACCAGTCGCGCACCACCGCGAAGATCACCCCGCCGTAGTCGCGGATGCGCAGGATCCGGCCGGCCACCCGCACGGTGGTGCCCTTCGGGCAGCGCCGCGCGTCGGCGATCGTGTGCGTCGGCGGGTAGGCGATCGGGTAGGGGTCGACGCCGGCGCCGGCGAGCCGGTCCAGTTTGGCCATGCGCACGCGGACCTGTTCGGGCCTGCGCGGACCCTGCTCCTCGGCGCCCTCCGGCGCGTCGGGCGGGGCGCCGTCGGCGTGCAGGCCGACGACGCCCGCGGGCACGGCCGGGTGCACGCCGGTGTGCACCGCGGCGTCGGGTTCCGGGCCGAGCCGGGGCAGGAAGCCCTCGGCCAGTCCGCTCGCCGCGGCCACCCGGGGCAGCTGCCTGCGCTCCTCGAACAGGAAGAACCGGGGCACCCAGCGCGGGTGGTACTTCACGTTCGACCGGTACAGCGCCTCGAGCTGCCACCAGCGCGAGAAGAACAGCAGCACCCCGCGCCACGCCCGCAGGATCGGCCCGGCCCCGATCCGGCCGCCCTCCTCGAACACCGAGCGGAACACCGCGAAGTTCAACGAGATCCGCGTGATGCCGTACTGGTCGGAGTTCAGCGCGAGCTGCGAGATCATCAGCTCCATCACGCCGTTGGGGCTGTGCGGGTCGCGGCGCATGAGCTCCAGCGAGACGCCGCTGCGGCCCCACGGGACGAACGAGAGCATCGCGTGCACCCGGTCGTCGTGGTCGACGGCCTCGACCAGCAGGCAGTCGCCGTCGAGCGGGTCGCCGAGGCGGCCGAGCGCCATCGAGAAGCCGCGCTCGGTCTCGGTGTCGCGCCAGGCGTCGGCGCGGGCGACGACCTCGGCGAACTCGGCGGCGGGAATGTCGTGGTGCCTGCGCACCCGCACGCTCATCCCGTTCTTGCGCAGCCGGTTCGCGGCCTGGCGGACCTGCTTCATCTCCGGTCCGGCGAGCGAGAATTCGCGGGTGTCGAGGATCGCCTCGTCGCCGAGGCGCAGCGCCGAGAGCCCGGCCTGGCGATAGGCCGTTGCGCCGAGTTCGCT
The DNA here is from genome assembly GCF_003182135.1 of Nocardia neocaledoniensis. Lineage (GTDB taxonomy): Bacteria > Actinomycetota > Actinomycetes > Mycobacteriales > Mycobacteriaceae > Nocardia > Nocardia neocaledoniensis. The sequence continues at coordinate 506,365 of NZ_QGTL01000004.1, forward strand.
CGCGCCCATCACCGCGGGCGCCCAGCCGAACCGGTCGGCCTGCTCGAGCCAGGCCCGAATGGCCTGCGGCCAGCCCTGTTTCGGCCCGATCGGGTCACCGCTGGCCAGGCAGACGCCCAGTTCCACGCGATAGGTGATGGCGGACTTGCCGTTCGGCGCGAACACCACCGCCTTGTCGCGCCGGGTGGCGAAGTAGCCGAGCGAGTCCTCGACATCGCTGTCGGCGAGCAGCCCGCGCAACGCCGACTCGTCCAGTCCGGTCATCGCGTTCACCGCGCGCTGCGAACGCAGCAGCACCATCACCGCGGTCAGCAGCGCGATCGCGCCGAACAGGCCGAGCAGGAAGTTCACCCACGGCCGCGGGTGGCCGTCGAAGTGCTCGTTGTCCACCAGCACCGCGGCGGTGACGCGGTAGATCGCCCACAGCGGTCGCTGCGCGCCCGCGGGCAGCGAACCCGGCGCCAGCTCCACCAAACCCCAGCCGACCAGGCAGCCGAGCGTGAGCCCGGCGACCAGCACCCCGAGCGCCTTCCACAGCGCGCCCGGTCTGACCTTCGTGTAGAACTCCGTGCGCGCCGCGATCAGGATCGCCAGGACCACGACATGCACGACGCCGGCCACCAGCGCGTCGACGTCGTTCTCAGTGACGAAATCCAGCACATTCGTCACCGTGTAGAGCAGCAGGTACACCACCAGCAGCCACCACGCCACGCGTTTGCGGCCGGCCAGCGCGCCGGCCATCAGCCCGACGACCAGTGCCCAGACCAGGCTGGTGTCCGGTGCGTCGAAGTAGTAGGCGTCGATGTAGTGCCGCGGCGCCTGCGTCAGATGCCGCAGCGCGGGGGAGACGCTCCACAGCAGACACAGCACCGCGAAGACGCCGAGCACCAGCCCGGTGACGTGCGGTACCTCCGCGAGCCTGCCGCGGCCGCGATGGGGAACGGCGGCGGCGCGGTCGGGCGGAGCCTGGACGGTGGGTTGCTCAGCCTGCGTTGCGGTCACCGATCCAGTGTGCGTCCATCGGGACCGGATCGGTATGCAAGGATTGGCCCATGTCGGAACCAGTTGATGTGCCGATCGATGACGAGGTCATCAAGCTCGGGCAATTCCTGAAACTGGCGAACCTGATCGATTCGGGTTCCGAGGCCAAGACGGTGATCGCCCAGGGCCTGGTCCGGGTCAACGACGAGGTCGAATTACGCCGCGGCAGGCAACTGCAGGTCGGCGACGTCGTCGTGCTGGCCGGACACCGGGTGCGGGTGTCGGGGAACTAGGCCCCGGACACCCGCTGCCGGTCTCAGTCCTCGGCGCGGACCACGATGCCGTCGTGGTCGCTGTAGAGCATCTCGCCGGGGACGAAGCTCACCCCACCGAACTCGACGGTGACGTCCTTCTCGCCGCTGCCGGTCTGGGTGCTCTTGCGCGGGTTGGTGCCCAGCGCCTTCACCCCGATGTCGAGGGTGCGCAGAATCGCCGAGTCGCGCACGGCGCCGTTGACGATCACGCCCGCCCACCCGTTGTCCACGCCGCGGCCCGCGATGATGTCACCGACCAGGGCGGTGTGCACGCTCGCGCCGCCGTCGACCACAAGGACCTTGCCCTCGCCCGGCTCGCTCAGGGTCTGCTTGACCAGCAGGTTGTCCTGGAAGCAGCGGATCGTGGTGATCCGTCCGGCGAACGCGGCCCGGCCACCGAACTGGATGAACTGGGTGTCGCAGCTGCGGATCTCGGGGCCGATCTCATCGGCCAGATCGGCGGTGGCCACAACATTCGCTGATTCGGTCATGGCCCGATTGTGTCAGGCGCTCTGCTGATGGGCTTTGTTGATCTCCCTGATCAGGCTTTCTGTGGTGTGCTTCACGGCGACCTTGATGAACGGCTCGATGGTCTTGCCGAGCATCTTGCCCGCGATGCCGCCGGGCACGAAGTACTCGATGACGGCGTCGACCGTGCACACCTCCTCGCCCTTGGGCAGGAACTGGAAGGTGGTGACGATCTCGAAGCCCTTGATCGCCTTGGTGGCGATGAGCCTGCCCTCTTCCCAGCGCACGACCTCGATGCGGGAGGTGAGCGAGGCGGGGCCCAGCTTCATCTTCCCGTCGAAGGTCGCGCCCACACCGGTGGTCTGCTCGGTGACCGGGGTGAACGATTCGATGCCGTACCAGAACTTCGGCAGGTTGTGATAGTCGTTCATGAAATCGAACGCGGTCTTGGCCGGAGCCGCGCAGTCTTCGGCGATCCTCACTTCGGTCATGGCGGCAACTTTAGCGGCGGCGTGCTCAGGCGGTGATCGCCAGCGTGGCGGCGAGGCCGAACCCCACGGCCATCAGCGCGACCTCGAGCACGGCGTTGCGCAGCGAGATCTCGATCGTCACCCGGTGGTTCGCGGCCTGCGTCACCCAGGTGCGCCGCCACCACCAGCCCAGCCCGGTCAGCGCGCACAGGACCGCGAACTTGGCCACAAGGATCCGGCCGTATCCGCTGGTCCACAGCGGTTCGATGCCGCCGATGCGCACGAGCCCGTCGATCAGGCCGGTGAGCGCGATCGCCAGGACGAGCGGGGCGGCCGCCCGCGAATAGGCCGGCAGCGTCGATGCCCAGCCGCCCCTGGTGCGCAGCACCAGCGCCATGGCCAGCAGCAGGCCGAGCCACGCCGCGGCGGCCAGCGCGTGCACCGCGGCCAGCACCGAACCGAACATCTGCTGGGACATGTGCCCGGTGATCGGGCGCAGCGCCAGCGCGACCGCGGCGAACACCAGCACCAGATCGGCCGAGGCCGCGTCGGGCCTGCGGAACGCCACCGCGGCGTAGCAGGCGAGCGCGCCGGTGCAGAACAGAATCGCGATGCCGATCTGGCCGCCACTGAGCTCGGTGAGGAAGGTGCCGAAGTCAGCGGCACCGAGTTCGCGAACCGGCACCCCGACGATGTCGGCCGCTTCCCCGGCCAGCACCGCGAACTCGGCGGCGAACCAGACGCCCGCGAGCACCGCGAGCGGTCGCCAGTCGACCCGCAGTCGCGGGTCGAGCCGGGGAAGCGCGGCGAGCCCGATGACGGTCGCGCCCGCGACATCCGCGACGACCCGCGCGCAGGCCGCCGCCGGGAAGCCGCCGTCGGCGCGCACCAGCCAGGCCAGCGCGACCCCGGCCAAAGCCGCGACCGCGACCGGTGCCAGGATCCGCCACCTTCGCGGCGCGGTGCCCGGCGGCTGGCGACCGGTCGTCATCGGTGGCTACTTGTTCCGTCCGGCGCGGCCGCCGAGCAGCGCGACCGCGAGGCCGGCGCCGAACAGCACGACGCCGCCGGCGATGAACACCCACACGGGCACACCTCCGGAATCGCCGCCGCCGTCGGCCTTGTCCTCGCCGGGCTTGGCGCCCGGGGTGCCCGAGCCCTCCTTGCTCAGCGTGAACTGCCGGGTCCCGCTCACGGGATGGCCGTCGGCCGAGGTCACCCGGTACGCCAGCGTGTACTGGCCGACCGGGCCCAGCTCACCCAGTTCCACACTCACGGAACGGCCTTCGACGCTGGCCTCGCCCTTGGACCACAGCCTGCCGTCCGGGCCGACCACGGTCAGCGACGGGAAGTTCGGCTGCAGTTCCTCGTTGAAGGTGATGCTGGCGCGCGCCGGGCCCACCTCGACGGTCGACCCGTCCTCGGGGACGCTGCTCACAGCGCCGGAGTGCGCGCCCGCGGTGCCCGCCGCGGCGAAGGCGCCGGCGAACAGCACCGCGAGCAGGACGATCAGGAGACGGTGGGATCCGCGCATCACGACCTCCGCGACCGGAAGACGAGCCCGAGGCCGAGCGCGGCGGCGAACAGCCCGAGCGCGAGCCCGAGGCCGCCGAGCCACCGCGCCACCGAATCCGGCTCGGCCTCAGCGGTATCGGCGGAGGCGACGTGGTGGTCGCCACCCTCGGCGGCGCCCTTCTCGGCGAGGGTGAGGGTGGGTGCGGGATGTTCGGGCTCGGCGCCGTCGGTGCTCGGCTGATCCCAGGCGACGACCTTGCCGTCGCTGTAGGTCTGCTGCGCGGGGAACAGCACCGTGTCCTGGCTCGGCAGCGGGCCGAGCGAGAGCACGAACCGCTGGAACTGGCCGGGTCCGACACCCGGGTTGCCCGGTTCCGCGGTCCAGCTGACGGCGACCACTTCACCCTTGTCGTTGCGGTCGGTCTTGGCCGTCCAGCCCGGCAGCGGTTCGGTGCGCACGCCCTTCAGGTTGGGGACGGTGACGCGCACCCCGGTGGTCGAGGCGGTGTCGGATTCGTTGGGCACCTTGAAGGTGGCGACCGTGTAGCCGCCCTGCGCCGCGCCGGGCGCGTCGACGGTGACGTGCGCCGCCGCCGTGCCGCTCGCGGCGAGCACCAGGCCGGCCGCGAGGGCGGCCGCGGCGGTGCCGCGGGTGATGGAGTTGTGCATGGAAAGCCTTCTGTCCGAAGAGTTCTGATGTCGTCTGGAAATCAGGCGAACAGCGGCGGCGCGCGCGGGCTGCGCGCACCCTTCGGACGGATGACAAGAACAGTGGCTCGTGCGTCCGCCCAGCGGGTGTCCCGAGGGGCGAGCAGCGCGGCGGGCCGCCGCAGCAGCGCGCGGACCACGCTCGACGCGGTCAGATACAGCCGTTCGGCGACGAGAATTAGTGCGGCACAGGCGAAGGCGGCCAGCACGTGGGCGGCGATCATCGGCGCACCGGGCAGGTGCGCGAATCCGTCGACACTCTCGTGGTGCCCGGGCGACCAGCTGAGCGCGTAGTGCCCGGCCCACTGCCCGCCGAGCAGGGCAAGCGCGGATCGAGCCGCGGCCGGCATGCGCGAGTTCCCGACGCGGGCCGCCCGCGGGCCGCCCAGCAGCGCGGGTCGCGCCATTGCCGGCGCCGGCCGGTTCCCGGTGCGAGCCGCTCGCTGACCGCCCAGCACTGAGGGTAGGGCCGTGGCCGGCGGGTGGGCTGCCCGCTGACCGCCCAGCGGCAGCCGGGACGAGCGCGGCGGCTGGGCGGCGGTGCCCGCCGCGAACATCCCCGCCGCGAGTGAAACCAGCAGCAGCAGCGCGATATCCGCCGAGCGCGGCACGGCACCACCGGCCATGCCGTGCGCGGCGACGGCGAGTCCGCCGACGAGAACGCCGCAGCCACCACCGCGTAGGCGGGCGGTGAGCTGCGGCGTCGGCACGGGACGGGTCAGCGCACGCCGAGGCGGGCGAGCGCGTCGTTCTCGAGCACCGAGAGCTCGGTGGAGATGGAGGCGTGCACGGCCTTGCGGCGCGCGGCGGGCATCTGCTCGGCGGTGTTCACCGCGACGGTCAGATCGGCCAGCCGGGACCGGGCGGCCGCGACGAACTTCTTGGTGTCGGCGTCATCGGGCGCGTCGGCGGCGACCTTGTCGAGCGCGCTCTCGGTGTTGGTGATGCGGGCCTGCAGGCGCGCGCCGTGGCCGCTGAACTCACCGAGCTGGTCGAGCCCGATCCCGAGCTGCTGCGCCTTGCGCGCGTCGAGCTGCCCGCGCACCAGGGTGGCCGCGCGATAGGCCAGCGGCGTGAGCACCGGGACGAGCACCCGGGCCACCCCGATGTACTTGCGGATCTGGCTCGCGCTGAACAGCTCACGGTCGGCCTTGGCGGCGAGCTTCTCGGCGGCCTTCTCCTCGGCCTGCAGCGTCGCGATCTGGGCCTTGGCCACCTTGGCCTCGGTCTTGGCCTGCGCCTTGGCCGCCTTGCGGGTGGTGCGTTCGCTCGCCTTGGCCGCCTTGCGCTCGTTCTTGGCGCTGAGCTTCGCCTCGACGGCGGCTTTGTGCTTGAGTGCCTTCGCCTCCGCGCGTCGGCTCGGCCGCCGCTTGCGCTTGCTGAACAACCCCATGAGATCAGGCCCTCCGTCATGCTCGCCAAGTCATGAGGCAGTGCCGCCGAGAGCGACCTGCCGTACTTCGTAGCGTAGTGGGATGAGGGTAGCGATTGGGCATTGTGTCGGGGGGAGGGACCATACTGCTTGCGTGCGTGCAGCCGAGGACGACTTCGACGGCGGGCCGGTGCATCGCCCGGCCCCCGCTTCCGCTGCGCTCGATCGAGGTGCCGAAACCGGGGTCGCCGAGGCCCGGATCGCCTTCCTGGACGCGCGCTCGCTGATCGGCTGCAGGCATCGCCTGCGCCTGGACGCCGAGTATCCCGAAGTGATCTCCGAGGTCAGGGAGGATCCGGGGGTTCAGCAGCGCAGGGAGGCGGCGAGCACGCATCGCGCCAGGGTGCGCGATGAACTGGTCTCGGCCGCCCCCGCCGACTGGGTGGTGATCGACCCGGCGTTGCGCGCGCGGGAGAAGGCGGCGGCGACGATGGCCGCGATGGAGGCGGGCGCCCCGCGCATCTGGGGTGGGCTGCTGCCGCAGGAACCCGATACCGGTCGGCGCGGCGGCGCCGAGTTCCTGCTGCGCGATCTCGATCGCGGCGGCTACATCCCGATCATCGTGGTCAACCACAAGATCACCGATCCGCGCCGCCCCGACCCGGCCGATTTCCACCCGCTCACCTCCGATCTGCACCGCTGGGAGCCGCGCCGCGACAAGCACGTGAAGCTGCGCCCGCAGCCGCGCGACCAGCAGCGCCTCGCGCACCTGTACCGGATGTTGCAGCGGCACGGCATGGCCAGCCCCGCCCTGGTCGGCGGCGCGATCGGCCTCGCCTTCGACCGCATCCTCGTGCACGACCTCACCACCGTGCTCGCCGACTACGACCTGCGCTACGGCGATCGCATCGCTGTGGTCCGCGGCGAACTGCCGACCCAGCCGTCGAAGGTGCCCGAGTGCAGGCAGTGCCCGTGGTGGGTGCGCGGCCCCGGCGGCGAGCCCAGCTGCGAGGGTCAGCTCGCGGTCATGCGCGACGTCAGCCTGGTCGCGCCCGGCTCGCGGGCCGACGTGTTGCGCGTGCACGGCGTGCAGACCGTCGACGAACTGGCCGCCTGGGAGGGCGACGACCCCGACGACTGGCAGCACGGCCCGTTCTCCGAGACCGTGGTCACCGCCAGGGCCTGGATCGCGGGCGCGCCGCTGGTGCGCCGCTTCGACACGGTGAGCGTGCGCCGCGCCGACGTGGAGGTCGACGTCGACCTGGAGAGCTACCAGGAGGACGGCGCCTACCTGTGGGGCACGCTGCTCGACGGCGTGTACCGCCCGTTCGTCACCTGGGACCCGCTGCCCACCGAAGACGAGGGCCGCTCCTTCGGCGAATTCTGGACCTGGCTCATGGGCATACGTGCCGAGGCGCACGCCGCGGGCAAGACCTTCGCCGCCTACTGCTACTCGCGCACCGCCGAGGACAAGTGGCTCTATGAGTCGGCGCGCCGCTTCGCGGGCAAGCCGGGCGTGCCCACCCACGAGGAGGTCCGCGCCTTCGTCGACTCACCCGAATGGGTCGACATGTTCCAGGCCGTGACCGACCAGTTCATCTGCCCGAACGGCAAGGGCCTCAAGAAGATCGCCCCCGTCGCCGGCTTCGGCTGGCGCGACCCGGAAGCGGGCGGCGAGGCCTCCATGGGCTGGTATCGCCGGGCCGTCGGCTACGACGACGCCGTCGACATGTCGCAGCGCACCCGCCTGTTCGAATACAACGAGGACGACGTGCGCGCCACCCAGGTGCTGCGGGAATGGATGACGCAGCGCGCTGTCACCGAGGTTCCCTCGCTGGCCGACTTCGGGCGCGGTGCGACCGGCGGGCCCGGAGGCGGCAGCGCCGCGTAACCACACAGGGTCCTCGGAAGCGCCGCCGTGTGCGCAGTAATAACATCGGTGCCGTGACAGAGCACGTCGAAACCCTCGAGTTCCAGGCCGAGACCCATCAGCTCCTGGAGCTGATGATCCACTCGGTCTACTCCAACAAAGACACGTTCCTGCGGGAGCTGATCTCGAACGCTTCCGACGCACTGGACAAGCTGAAGCTGGCCACGTTCCAGGACAAGGACCTCGTCGCCGACACCTCCGACCTGCACATCGAGCTGGAGGTCGAGGCCGACAAGCGGGTCCTGACCGTGCGCGACAACGGCATCGGCATGTCCCGCGCCGAGGTCGTCGACCTGATCGGCACCCTCGCCAAGTCGGGCACCGCCGAGCTGCGCCGCAAGCTCACCGAGGCCAAGTCCGACGCCGCCGCCGAGGAGCTGATCGGCCAGTTCGGCATCGGCTTCTACTCCACCTTCATGGTCGCCGACAAGGTCACGCTGACCACCCGCAAGGCGGGCGAGACCGAGGGCACCCGCTGGGAAGCCGCCGCGGGCAGCTCCACCTACACGATCGACACCGTCGCCGACGCCCCGCAGGGCACCGCGGTGACCCTCGAGCTCAAGCCCGCCGACGAGGACGATCACCTCTTCGACTACACGCAGGAATGGAAACTGCGCGAGATCGTCCGCAAGTACTCCGACTTCATCGCCTGGCCGATCCGCATGCGGGTCGAGCGCACCGTGATGGAAGGCGAGGGCGAGGACAAGGTCGAGAAGACCGTCGTCGAGGACCAGACGCTGAACTCGCAGAAGGCGCTGTGGACGCGCCCGCGCAGCGAGGTCTCCGACGAGGAGTACAAGGAGTTCTACCACCACGTCTCGCACGCCTGGGACGAGCCGCTCGAGATCATCCCGATGAAGGCCGAGGGCACCTTCGAGTACCAGGCGCTGCTGTTCATCCCGTCGACCGCGCCGTTCGACCTTTTCACCCGTGAGCACAAGCGCGGTGTGCAGCTCTACGTGCGCCGCGTGTTCATCATGGACAACTGCGAAGAGCTGATGCCGGAGTACCTGCGCTTCGTCAAGGGTGTGGTCGACGCGCAGGATCTCTCGCTCAATGTCTCCCGCGAGATCCTGCAGCAGGACCGCCAGATCCAGATGATCCGCAAGCGCCTGGTCAAGAAGGTGCTCTCGACGGTCAAGGACCTGCAGGGCGCCGAGGACCAGAGCAAGTACCAGACCTTCTGGGCGCAGTTCGGCCGGGTCCTCAAGGAGGGTCTGCTCTCCGACACCGACAACCGCGAAACCCTGCTCACCGTCTCCTCGTTCGCCTCGACCGCCTCGGAGTCCGAGCTCACCACGCTGAAGCAGTACGTGGAGCGGATGCCGGAGGGCCAGGACGCGATCTACTACATGACCGGCGAAAGCCGTGCGCAGGTGGAGAATTCGCCGCACCTGGAGGCATTCAAGGCCAAGGGCCGCGAGGTGCTGATCCTGACCGACCCGGTCGACGAGATGTGGGTCGGCTCGGTGCCGGAGTTCGACGGCAAGAAGTTCCAGTCCATCGCCAAGGGCGAGGTCGACCTGGAGACCGAGGAGGAGAAGAAGGAGACCGAGGCCCTGCGCGAACAGCAGGACAAGGACTTCGCCGATCTGCTCACCTGGCTCGGCAAGACCCTCGACGATGTCGCCAAGGAGGTGCGCCTGACCAACCGGCTCACCACCTCGCCCGCCTGCCTGGTCGGTGATGTCTTCGACTTCACCCCGATGCTGGAGCGCATGTACCGCGCCTCGGGCCAGGCGCTGCCGGAATCCAAGCGCATCCTCGAGCTCAACCCGACCCACCCGCTGGTCACCGGCCTGCGCGACGCCTACGACGCCCGCAAGTCCGACGCCGACGAGGGCAAGGTCCCCGAGCTCGCCGAGACCGCCGAACTGCTCTACGGCACCGCGGTTCTCGCCGAGGGCGGCGAACTGAAGGACCCGGCACGGTTCGCCCAGCTGCTCACCGAACGGCTGACCCGCACGGTCTGAGATCGGCTGTGGCGCCCGGGCCGCCGGGCGCCACACCGGTCGGCGGTTCCGTATCGTTCACGCCGAATTCCGGTGCTGACCGGTCGGATTCGCGTCACCATGGAGTGATGGCGGGGCACGAGATCCGGCGGGCACGGCCCGGCGACTACGACGAACTGATCGGCGTTGTCGACACCTGGTGGGGCAGGACAGTGGTCCAGAACCTGCCGCGGCTGTTCCTCGACCACTTCCATCGCACCAGCCTGATCGCCACCGACGAGGACGGGATCTCCGGTTTCCTGGTGGGTTTCGGCTCGCCGTCCGAGCCCGAGGTCGCCTACATCCACTTCGTCGCCGTGCGGCCCGACGCGCGTAAGTTCGGCCTCGGCCGCACCCTCTACGACAGGTTCTTCGAGATCGTCCGAGCCGATGGCCGCCGCGTGGTCACCGCGATCACCTCGCCGTCGAACTACACCTCGATCGATTTCCACCGCAGTCTCGGCTTCACCGTCACCGGCCCGGTGCCCGACTACAACGGGCCCGGTCGCGCGCTGATCACCTTCGAACGCGCGGTATGAGAAACGGCGCCTTCCGAAAGGGAAGGCGCCGTTCGTCGTTCACTCGTCAGCGCGGCGCCATGCGCAGCGCGCCGTCCATGCGGATGGTCTCGCCGTTGAGGTAGTCGTGGGCGGCGATGTACTCGACCAGCTGGGCGTACTCGTCCGGGCGGCCCAGGCGCGACGGGAACGGAACGCCGGCCTCGAGGCCCTTGCGGTACTCCTCGGTGACGCCGGCCAGCATCGGGGTGTCGATGATGCCGGGGGCGATGGTGTTCACGCGGATGCCGAACTGCGCCAGGTCGCGCGCGGCCGGGACGGTCATGCCGTGCACGCCGCCCTTGGACGCGGAGTAGGCGATCTGGCCGATCTGGCCCTCGAACGCGGCGACCGACGCGGTGTTGATCACCACGCCGCGCTGGCCGTACTCGTCGACCGGTTCGGTCTTGGCGATGGCGTCGGCGGCCAGGCGCATCACGTTGAACGTGCCGAGCAGGTTCACGGTGATGACGGTGCGGAACAGCTCCAGGTCGTGCGGGCCGTTCTTGGACAGGATGCGGCCGGCCCAGCCGACGCCGGCACAGTTGACCACGATGCGCAGCGGCGCCGGGCCCTCGGTGATCTTGGCGATCGCGGCGGCGACCTCGTCGTTGCTGGTGACATCGGCCGCGATCAGGGTGACACCGGCGGGCACGTTGTCGCCCGCGCGCTCGATGGACGCCGGAACGTCGAGCCCGAAGACGGTGGCGCCGGCCTCGGCCAGTCGCTTGGCGGTGGCGGCACCGAGGCCGGACGCGCCCCCGGTGACGATGGCGGCGGAACCCGAAATCTCCACGATGGTCCTCTCGTTCGTGACAGCCAGTTGGCACTTCGTCAATGGCACCTTAGCCGGTCGGAGTTGAGGCGCACATCACCTCCTCACCGACCCATGGGTAGCGTGGCCCACCACGCGCGGTGCTGACCGCGCAGAATGGAACGGCAAGCCCGCACCTCGAGCACGGAGTTCGACGATGAGCGATTCGGCATCCACCCTGCGCCAGCTCCCGCGCGGACGGCACCACCTCTCCCGCGAGGAAGTGGTGGCCTCGCAGCGGGAACGCATTCTCGTCGCGATGGGCGAGGCGATGACCGAAGGCGGCTACGTCGGCACCCCGGTGGCCGCGGTGCTCAAGCGGGCCGGGGTCTCGCGCGAGACGTTCTACGAGCTGTTCCGCTCCAAGGAGGACTGCTTCGCGGCCGCCTTCGACCGGGTCTCCGGCCTGCTCGCCGCCCGACTACAGGAGGTGATCGCCGAGACCGCCGAGGCCGACGCGTTCACCAGGATGGATCGCATCCTCACCGCCTACTTCGATCACATGATCGACGATCCGGCGTCGGCGCGGCTGTTCCTGATGGAGGTGTACGCGGTCGGTCCGTCGGCGGTCAAGGCCAGGATGGAGCTGCAGAGCCGCTTCGTCGCGGTGGTGGCGGCCATGCTGGGCGCGCAGACGGCCGAGCAGCAGTTCGCCTGCGCGACCCTGGCCGCCGCGATCGGCGCCATGGTCACCGGCAAGATCGCGGCCGAGGATCTGGACGGGCTCCGCGAGCTGAAGGAACCGCTCATCGACCTGGCCCGCCGCTCCGGATCGGTCTACGGCAACGCCTTCACCGACTGATCGGCGGCGTCCGCCTCGACCGTCGCAGCGCGCGGCCGGAAGAACCGCCAGGCACCGATCCCCAGGCCGACGACGGCCGGGGCGAGCAGGGCGAGGCCGGTCGAACCCCAGCCGCCCAGGCTCGGCACGAAGGCGTCGAGCGTGGTCTTGGCGGCGAAGAACAGGAACAGCAGGCCCGAGGTGAACGCGATACCGCGTTCGGGCAGGTGCTTGCCGGCGAGCTTGCCGACCAGGATCGCCAGCCCCCCGGCGGCGACCATGCCCGCCGCCGAGCCGATCCAGACGGCCAGCCAGCCGTTGTTCGAGGCCAGCGCGGCCGCGGCGAACATGGTGCGGTCGCCGAGCTCGGCGAGCATGAAGGCGGAGATGACGACGAGGAAGGCGTTGCGCGTGCTCGGCGGCGGCGTGTCCTCGGCGTCCTCGGCCGGGCCGAGCGCGTCGCGCAGCGTCCACAGGCCGACGGCGAGCAGGGTGAGCGCCGTGACGACGGCGATGGCGTTCGCGGGCAGCGCGGTCCCGAGGAAATGGCCGACTCCGGCGGCGATGAGATTCACGGCCACACTGGCGACGCTGATGCCGATGAGCACCACCCACCAGCGATAACGCAGCGCGAAGGTCAGCGCCATCAGCTGCGATTTGTCGCCGAGCTCGGCGAGGAAGATCACGCCGAAGCTCAGCAGGATCGTGGCGATCATGAGTCAGCTCCCAGGTGGATACTCCGGCCTGCGGCTGAAAACGGGTGCGCCCTCAGCCACACCGGTCTACGGATCGGTTCGTGGCCGAAGGTCTCGTCCACCGGTGGTCACCGGTTCGCGCAGCCGGACCGCGCCGAGTGCGGCGCCGATCAGTATGTCGACTGGGCGATTGCGGGCTACTCCCCTTCGCTGCTGTCCACCCTAGCCCGATTGCTGCCGGTGTGCCAACTCTGTGTAATCGAAATCGCTATGGGCACAAGAAGTTTGGCTGTGCGGCCCGGATAGTTCGGTTTCCCTGAATTCACCGGGCAGGCGACCCCGTTGCCCGGCGTTCGCCGGGCCGTGGGTGCGAAAGCCTCAGGCGGCCAGCAACATCGCGAGCACCGCGGTGTCGGGATCGCTGATCAGATCCATCCCGACCCGGCTCACCAGCGAGGTGACCGTCCCGTCGAGTTCGGCCTCAGCCCAGGCCGCGCGATGCTCGAGACCCAGATGCGGCACGCCGGGCAACAGCACGCAGCCCGAGGCCGCGCCGGCGCACTCCGGCAGCGAGGGCCGGGTCTCCGAGGGTGGATGCAGCATCAGCAGGGCGGGCGGGACGTGCCCGGCGAAGCGGCCCGGCTCGACCGCCTCGTCACCGAGGACCGGCCCCTCGGCCAGCACCAGCCCGACCGTGCCGGGCTCCGGATCGTCGGGCAGGTCCTCGCGCACGCCGAACACCGTGGAGGTGGTCAGCAGGCCGGGCATCGAGGCCACCCGCACCGCGAGGACCAGCACCTGCGCCCATTCCTTGGTGGTGTCCGGCCAGCGGCCCGAGACCACGAAACCCTGTAGATGACCGCGCGCCTGGAACGGCGTGATCCCGATCGGACCATGCGTCGTCATGATGGCCTCCCGAACTCCGGGGGCGACGGTGCCCTTGTAGTTCAGGAATAACCCGAAACTCATCTGGCACACAAGTACCAGTGAGTGCCAGAGCGGGCAAAACACACAAAAGACCCCCCACCGTGTGGTGGGAGGTCTTTCGCGGGAGGAGACTCAGCCGAAGATGAGGCCCTTGCCCTGCGTCACCGCGCGGGCGAAGCGATCCTGCACGTCGGCCCAGTTGACGACGTTCCAGAACGCGGTCACGTAGTCGGCCTTGACGTTCTTGTACTGCAGGTAGAAGGCGTGCTCCCACATGTCGACCTGCAGCAGCGGGATGATGCCGAGCGGCACGTTGGCCTGCTGGTCGTACAGCTGGAAGGTCAGCAGCTTCTGACCCAGGGTGTCGTAACCCAGGACGGCCCAGCCGGAGCCCTGCAGGCCGTTGGCGGCCGCGGTGAACTGCGCGCGGAACTTGTCGAACGAACCGAACTGGTCGTCGATCGCGGCGGCCAGGTCGCCGACCGGCTTGTCGCCACCGTTGGGGGAGAGGTTCTTCCACCAGATGGAGTGGTTGGTGTGACCACCCAGGTGGAACGCCAGGTTCTTCTCGTTGAGGAAGATGGCGGCATGGTCGCCGGCCTCACGGGCGGCTTCCAGCTTCTCCAGCGCGGCGTTCGCGCCGGCGACGTAGGCGGCGTGGTGCTTGGTGAAGTGGATCTCGTTGATCTGTCCGGAGATGTGCGGCTCCAGCGCGCTGAAGTCCCAATCGAGTTCGGGCAGTGTGTAGACGGCCACGATGTCCCTTTCCGTGTGTCGGGCTGTGTGCGCCCATTCGGTCGAGCACACCAACCATCATTCGTACACCCGCTCGCTGCAACCGCAGGCGTGCGGCCCCGCATTCCCGCGCGGAGCGGATGTCGACGCGGTCGGGCTTACAGCGGTGGGGCGACCTCGGCCTTCGAGGCCCTGGCGTCACCGGCATCGTGAGCGGCCCACCAGCGCCTGCCGCCCTCGATGAACTCGGCCATCGGAATCTCACGACCGCTCGGGTCGGAGACGGTGATCCTGTCGAACCAGACGCGGACGTCGAGTTCGCGCGGATCGATGCCCTCTTCCTGGGAGAACTCGATGACATGCGCCGCGATCCGGTGCTCGAGCACCGTGTCGAAGCTGAGCAGCTCGCTCCACAGCGTCCAGCCGCTGTCGTCGAGGTCGATGAATTCCCAGCCGTGCAGCCCGCCGCCGCCGAAGCTCTCGATGGCTTCGTCGAGCTGGTCGAGGGTGAGGGGGAGGACGCGGGCGTCGATATCGTCCCAGCGCTGGATGCGCAGGGACGCGGCGACCCGGGTGACTCCGGTGAAGGTGAGCAGGACTTTCGACTCGGTCGGTGCCGAGCTGTCGGCGGGTAGCGTCAGCACCTCGAGAGCGAGCTGCAGGCGCCCCGCCGCGGCGTCCACCTCTACTCCGAGACAGGTTGATTCGGACAAAGCGGTATTCAGGCCGTTGATGTCGAAACTGTCGAGTAGCCCCCTGCTCGTGTTCATGCGCCCAGGCTACCGATCCGGCCGCCCAGATCCCAGGATTTAGGATTTTCTCTAGTGTTGTCGTTTTTTATGGAACCGATCGGCCTCGGCTCGCGTCCAAGTAGATGTCGGGTCAGGTACAACCCTGGATCCCGACGTCAGCGGCGGGCAGCCGCTCCGGGATGACATGGAGGGGAGTCCCGGATCGGTTGCCCCGCCCGCTGTTCTCCCCGATTCGACCTCGGTTGATAGCCCATACCTCGAAATGGTGTGCTGACCGATAGCTGAGACCTGTGGATCATCTTGTGGATTCTGTGGATAACCGCGATCCATCCACAGACCGCGCCCACGGCAGCCCGAGCGCGGTCGCGGCATGGCAGGATCGAGGCGTGACGAGCTCCGAGGTCCCCACGGTGCCGGTGGGTGCGGTACCCGCCGCGTTCGACAGCGCGGAACCGGTCCCCGGTATCCAGCTGCTCGACGTGCGCGAACCCGACGAGTGGGAGCTCGGCCACGCGCCGGGCGCCATCCACATCCCGATGGTCGACGTGCCCGCGCGCCTGGACGAGCTCGACATCGACGCCGAGCTGTACGTGGTGTGCAGGCAGGGCGGGCGCTCGATCGAGGTCGTCCGGTACCTGGCGCACATCGGGTACGAGGCGGTGAACGTCGCCGGCGGGATGGTGGCCTGGCAGCAGACCGGCCGTCCGGTGGTCGCCGACGGCGAGCACGAAGCCAAGATCTACTAGTCCGGAACGGGGTGCGCGGGTGAGTTCGGTGGTGCAACCATGTGCGCGCTGTGGCGCGCGCTGGGCTGTGCAGGGCGCACCGATGCACTGGTGCCCGCGCTGCCGTGGCGTGCTGCTCTCGCCGGGCCGGGTCGACGCGCCCGCGTCCCAGCGCAACTACCGCTGGGTCGCCCGCAGGCCGGACCACCGGCTGCGCAAGGCCGCGAATTCGACCGTGGCCGCCCCGCCCGGCCCCACCCCGCGCTACACCGAGGTCCCGCGCTGGGGCCTGCTCGACCCGCCGCCCGCGCCCGCCCGCACGCCGGCGCGTCCGCTGCGCGGGATCGCCGAATCGCGCGACGTCCTGCTCGTGCTCACCGCGCTGGCCTTCCTGGTCGCCGCGGCCGCCGAATACGGCCGATACCTGATCCTGCTGCGCAACCGCACGACGCTGATCCCCAGCTGGCTGCTGTGGATCTCCGACATGTCGGTCTGGGTGTTCGGCGTCATCGCGCCGCTGTGCGCGCTGGCCACCGCGCTCGCGCTGGTCGGGTGGCTGATCGAGGCGCGCAAGGCCGCCTTCGCCGCGCAGGGCAGACGCGATCCGCGGCGCCGCTGGACCGTGCTCGCCGGCTGTCTCGTCCCCGGCGTGAATCTGATCTGGCCCGGCGTCTTCCTCACCGAATTGGTCGGCGCGAAGCCGGATCCGCGGGCCGAACGGGCCGTGCGGATCTGGTGGGCGGCCTGGGTGGCCAGCGGGCTGATCCTGGTCGCCGCCACGCTCTGGCGTGACGCGTCGAGTCTGCAGGCCGAGGCCGACGGCGTTTCCTTCACCGCATTCAGCGACCTGTGCGCGGCCGCCTTCGCGGTGCTCACGCTGTGGACGGTCCGCCTGCTCGAAGGCCGTGACCTGCGCGGCGCGCCGCGCTCGGCGCACCGCTGGGTGATGGCCGCCGACCCGGCCGAGGTCGTCATCGCCCCGGTCACCCCGGGCGAGCGGGACGAGATCGAGAATTCGCAAGAGGAGGTTGTGGCCAAGTGAGCCAGGGCAATCGCGCGCCGTTCGTGGTGGCGCATCGTGGCGCGTCCGCGGCGCGCCCCGAGCACACCCTCGCCGCCTACGAGCTGGCGCTGGAGGAAGGCGCCGACGGGGTCGAGTGCGACGTCCGGCTGACCCGCGACGGGCACCTGGTCTGCGTGCACGACCGCACCGTCGACCGCACCTCCGATGCCACCGGCCTGGTCAGCGAACTGACCCTGGACGAGCTACGCGACATGAACTTCGGCACCGCCGAGCGGCCGGAGGGCGTGCTCGCCCTCAGCGACCTGATCGGCCTCGTGCTCGACTGGCGCAGCAGGCCGACCAAGCTGTTCATCGAGACCAAGCACCCGGTGCGCTACGGCGCCCTGGTGGAGAACAAGGTGCTCGCCGAACTGCAGCGCTTCGGCATCGCCACGCCCGCCTCGGCCGATCATTCCCGGGCCGTGGTGATGTCGTTCGCGGCGACCGCGGTCTGGCGGATCCGCCGCGCCGCGCCGCTGCTGCCGACGGTGCTGCTCGGTGAGTCCTCGCGCTTCCTCGGCGGCGGCGCCGCGACCACGGTCGGCGCGACCGCGGTGGGACCCTCGGTCAAGACGCTGCGCGAGCATCCGGAACTGGTCGACAAGGCCGCCGCGGCGGGCCGGGCCACCTACTGCTGGACCGTCGACGAGCCCGACGACGTGAAATTGTGCGCCGACCTGGGCGTGAGCTGGGTCGCAACCAATCATCCCGGCCGCACGAAGGCCCTGCTCGCAGGCGTCTGAGGTACCCGCCCATAAACTCCGTGCGTGGGTAAAAGCAAGCGGAACAGTCCGAAGCCCGACAGTAATCGGGCTCAGCGTCTCGCCGAGCGGCGTGCGGCGCAGGAGCAGGCATCGGCGGCCCCGACGCGGCCGTTCGAAGGTCTTGCTGCCGAATGTGATCTGGTGGCGCTGCGGGAGTTCGTGCCGTCGGCGACCGCGACCTTGAAGCTGGCGCCCGGTGTGGCGGCGCAGCGCGAGGTCACCCTGGCGACGGTGCTGCCCGGCGCCGTGGCCGCGCTGGTGCGCGCCGGTGACGAGCCCGTCGGTTTCGTCGGCACCCAGGTGCAGCATCAGGGCGTCGACCCCTCGGCCGATATCGCGGCGGCGATCCTGTGGACCCAGTCCGCGGAGGCCGGCGAGTCGCTGGAATCGGCCGGTGCGGTCGACGGTGGCCCGCGACTGGCCGACGTCATCGATCCGGGCGCCGACCTCGAGCTCACCGTGCACCAGGACTTCGACTGGTGGGTGCCCGAGGGCGTCACCCCCGATCCGCAGGTGGCGGCCACGATCGAGCAGGCCAAGCAGGCGATCATGCCCTCGGCCCGCCTGGATCTGGGTGCCGACGGCGTCGGCGCGGCCTGGTGGGTCGACGCGGGCGAGAAGGCGCACGTGCGCTGGGTGCGACCCGAGGACGAGGACAAGCTGATGCTGGCCCTGGCTCGCGTGCACGCGCAGGGCGGCCTGCACATGGGCGAGGGTTCGCGCTTCGCCGGTTCCTTCCGCACGCACGGCGTGCTGGTGCCGGTGTTCGACCTCGATCCCGAACTGCACCCCACCGAGTGGGAGGCGCCCGCCCGCGAATTCGGTGCGCGCCTGGCCGAGGCGCTGGCCTCGGATGCCCCGATGACCGGCGAGGAGCGCCGCTCGCGCGACGGTCTGCGTGGGCGTCAGGTCACGCTGCGCTGAACAAAATGAAATAAGCTCCTTTCACATGTCGGGTCGGCTAGGTTCACGCCTACGCCGACCAACCGGCGAAGTGAAAAGAGGACATCATGGAATTTCTGGGATCTGTCGCCGGTCTCGCGCAGATGGTGATCGGCACCATCCTCGCCAACACCGGCTCGGGTGGCTCCGGCTCCGGCTGGTGAACGCACGACGGATTCGGCTCGCTGCCCGCGAGCCGAATCCGTCAGCGGCGAACTAGACGCTGCCGCCCGCGACGCTCGGGGCGCCCGAAGCTTCCTTCGGCGCGCTCAACTCGCGCCACATGAACGCCTCCAGATCGAACAGGTTCGACCCGGCACGATCGGCGATGTTGAGCAGCGTGGTCATGTTGGCCACTTCCTCGACCTGTTCCTTCAGGAACCACTGCATGAACTGCTCGCCGAGGTAATCGCCTTCCTCGCGGGCGGTGCTGGCCAGCCGGATGATCTGGTCGGTGACCGTCTTCTCCTGGGCCAGCGCCAGCTCGATCGGCTCGCGCGCCGACTCGAAGTTCGACTTCGCCGCGTCGACGCCGGCGATCTCGACGCTGATGTCGCGGTCGAGGAAATACTGCACGATCATCAACGCGTGATTGCGCTCTTCGACCGACTGCGCGTAGAACCGCTTGGCCAGCTGCGGCAGGTCGTTGTTGTCGAACCACACCGCAATGGCGATGTACTGATGCTCGGCATTGAACTCATGCCGGATCTGATCTTGGAGCAGGCTGTGGAATTTGCTGCGCGGGGGTTCCGGATGAATCGACATGGCCGCCACATTAGACCTGGTCAAAGGGGGTTGTCATCCAAGTGCAACCTTATTGAGGGAAGTATTTCCTAAGGTAGCGCTCCCTAACTGAGCCTGCCCTGACCGGCCATTCTCGGCGCCGTCTTGTCGGCTGGAACAGCACCGTTGAGTTCCCGGCGGATGAATTCCTCCACCTGGAACAAATTGTCCTGGCGGTCGAGCACGGTCAGCAGTGTGGTCATCGTCGCAACGTCGTCCACCTGGTTACGCAGGAACCACTGCACGAATTGTTCGCCGAGATAATCGCCGGCGTCCCGGGCGGCCGCGGCCAAGGCGCTGATCTGTCCGGTGGCCGTTTGCTCACGTTCGAGCAGGAAGGCGATGGCGGCGCGCGGCGAATCGTATTCCTCGCGCACCTCGTCGAGTCCGCCGATCGTCACGGCGATATCGCGGTCGAGCAGATACTGGACCATCCGCATCGCGTGGCCGCGGTTCTCGGCCGCGCGGGTATAGGTCTGCGCGGCCAGCTCGGGTAGCCGCTGCGTGTCGAAATAGACTGCGGCGGACAGGTATTGCTGCGCCGTGGTCAGACCGTGCCGGATCTGGTCGCGCAGCAGCTCGGTGAACGAACGGTCCTCGGCCATGCTTCGACGTTACCGCGTGAGCAGGTCCTCGGGAATCTGCTGATCCTTGGCGAGCGCATCGAAGAAGCCGGGCGCCTTGGACTTGTCCCAGAGCAGCACATTGCCCACATCGGTGTCGTCGAAGCCGCCGATCGGCACGCTCGTGGTCACGGTGTCGCCGCGCATCGCCCAGCCGAGCGCGGCCAGATTCCAGATATGGTCGCCGTCGTCGACCTTCAGCGAACCGGCCACACCGGTGGCCATCGGCCACAGTGCGAACGGATTGGCCAGCGTGCCCGCGCTCGTCGCCTTCTTCAGCAGCGCCGACATGAACATCCGCTGATGGTTCATCCGGTCGACATCGGCGTTCGGGGTGGCCCTGGTGCGCACGAAACCGAGCGCCTGCGGACCACTCAGCTTCTGACAGCCGGCGGGCAGATCGAGCCCGGCCAGCGGGTCGACGATCGGTTCGTCGAGGCACATCTCGATGCCGTCGAGCGCGTCGACGACGCCGGCGAACCCGCCGAAACCGATCTGCGCGTAATGGTCGATCCGCACGCCGGTCGCCACCTCCACCGTCTGCACCAGCAGCGGCGCGCCGCCGAGCGCGAACGAGGCGTTCAGCTTGTCCTTGCCGTGGCCCGGAACGCTGACATACGAGTCGCGGGGCAGGCTCACCATCGTGGTCGGCCCCGACTCCGGGATGTGCACCAGCATGATCGTGTCGGTGCGTTCCGGCCCGGTGTCGCCGCCGGTGGCCAGTTCCGCTTCCTGCTCGGTGGACAGGTCGCCACGGCCGTCGGAGCCGACGAGCAGCCAGTTCGTGCCCGGCGTATCGCCGATCCGGTCGCTGTAGGAGGTGAGCGCGGGGATGCGGGTGAGCGAGTTGTCCAGGTGCACGATCGCGGCGATCAGCCCGACGATCAGGAGCACGACGATCAGCGTGAACCACCGGAACGGATGACGCCTGCGCCGCCGGCGCGGCGGCCGCTCCTGCCTGCCCGCGTCGACCGGTGGTGGCGTGCGTCGCGGCGGCACGCGATCGTGGTGCGGCACCGGGCGCTGGGTGGGGGCGTGCCGGACCGGTTCGCGATACGGGACCGGGCGCTGGGTCGGCGCGTGCGGGCGCGGTTTCGGCTGCTCGGGCGGCATCTGCGAGTAGGCGAGCGGCTGGTCGCGGCCGTCGCGGTGCAGCACCTGGGTGGGTTCGATGTGCGATGCGGGACGGCCGGGGGCGGGATTGTGCCGGACCGTCGGGTCGTGCGGACCGCCGTGCCGGACCGTCGGGTCGTTGCCGGGCGGCACCGGTCGGCCGCCCGGACGCGGGCGCCCCTGGGGCGGCGGCAGCGGAGGGCCACCGGGGCGGCCCGTCGGCGGCACCCGGCGCCTGCGTGGATCATCGCCGTTCATCACTGTCGAACTCTACTGATCGTCGGGTGCGCGGGCTCGGTTGTGCGCGCTCGGTCACTACTGGATACCCCGCGCGCGGTGACCTGTTAGCGCGAAACGCGGTGACACGCCGCTCACGGCAGCCAACCGACGCGTCCGCGCAGCACGTTGTAGCCGAGATAAGCGACCGCGTCGATCGTCGCGTGCGCCAGGATCAGCGGCCACAGCCGGTTGGTGCGCTGCCAGTACCGCCCGAAGATCAGGCCCATCACGATGTTGCCGAGCCCGCCGCCGAGCCCCTGGTACAGGTGATAGCTGCCGCGCAGCAGCGCCGACGCCACCAGCGACCGGTTCTCCGACCAGCCCAGCTTGCGCAGCCGGGTGATCAGGTAGGCCACCACGAGGATCTCCTCGGCGACCGAGTTCGCGCAGGCGGCCAGGATCAGCACCGGCAGGCGCCACCACTCCGACAGCGAACTCGGCACGATGGTGACGCTCACGCCGAGCGCGTGCGCGATCAGATACAGCCCGAGCCCCGGCAACCCGATCACCGCGGCCAGCGCCAACCCCGGCACCACATCGGCGCGGCCGATCCGGGCCAGCCCGATCAGCCGCGGCCCGATCCCGCTGCGCCACAACAGATACAGCCCGAGCGCGGCCCAGGCCAGCAGCCGGGTGATGCCGACGAGCTGGAACAGCAGATCCAGGAAGGAGTTGTCGGACCGCGAGGCGTTCAGCGCCACGGTTCGTCCGCCGACCCCGCCCGGTGAGAGCGCGGAGTCGAGCAGCGACAGGCCGGCACTGAGGCCGCTCAACCCGAAGGTCACCAGCAGGACGACGGCGATCTCCACCCGGAGACCGAACCGTTCCCGCTCGCTCAGCTCGGTCGTGGGAGGGTCCAGGCGCATGTCGCGCAGTGTAGGCAGTGCGCGTGGCGAGGGCTCGGCTCAGATGCGGCGCAGGCCGTTCAGAAACGGGCATCCGGCGAGGATGCGCACCGCCTTGCTCAGTGACTCGATGTCGTCGGCGGGGTTGGCGAAGGGCAGGCGCACGTCGTGGTCGCCCTCGGGGCCCTCGACGCGCAGCGTCAGGCCGTAGCGGTCGATGGCCAGCGGGTGCACCAGCCCGCCGCGCAGCCGGGTCGGCAGGTGCCGCGAGAGCTGGGCGACGATGTCGGCGTGGTCCTCGGCCATGTGCTGCAGCCAGGCGCTCTCCAGCTCGCAGAACGGGTCGGCGGTGGCCGCGCGCAGGTCGGCGTGGTCCACCGACTCGGCGCCGGAGGTGTCGGCCAGTACGGCCGAGTTCACGACCAGGCGCAGCAGAGTGACCCCGTGGCCCACGTCGAGCAGGCCGGGGTGCGGGAAGTCCTTGGCGATCTCCACCGCGAGCGCGCGCTGGGCCTGCGCCGGGACCTGGCGCACCCAGCCGCGCAGCCACACCAGGGCCCGGACCGGCTCGCGCAGCGGCAGCGGGGCGTGGTCGGTGAGTTCGAGCACCGCCGAGGTCTCGTTGGCCGTCGCCGCCAGCGCCGCCGCGAGGGAGCCCGCGGGCACCGCGATCACCGCGTCGCCACACCGCCGCAGGTGATGCAGCGTGGTCGGCACCGGATCGATGCCGGGGAGCGCGAGCACCGCCGTCTCCGCGTGCGCGCAGGCGCTGCGCACGCGCTCGGCGGTCGTCGGCGCGAGGATCGTGGTTGGGCTCGACATGACAACCTCCGCGAACTGGTGATTAGGTAAACCTAAGCTAAGTTACGGAGCCGCTTCGCGCAAGAGGTACACCCCGGCGAATCCATGCGCGAATCCGCTTCTTACGGTGGACCGATGAGCCACGACGACCACGCCGAACCCGTCCTGGTCAGCCTGTCCGCCCCCGCCCGGCGCAGCCTGGTGGCGGGCCTGGTCCGGCCGGTGGGCTCCGCGCCGGAGACCGCCGAGGTCGTCGACATCGACATTCCCGACGCCGAGCTGGCCGCCTATCTGGTCCACATCGCGCACGCCGGGCACGGGTTCGTCGCGCGCACCGGCAGCGGCGCCCGCGCGGTCGCCGTCGTCGCGGGCACGGTCGCCGCGCTCTGCGGCGAGGACATCCCCACCGCGCTCACCGCGCCCGACCTCGGCTTCCTCACGGCGCTGAAGCCGCCCGCGATCGAGGCGACCAGAACCGTTCTGCTCGCCGTCGAAACCGCCGATGAGCAGGCGATCACGGCGGCGCTGCGGGTGCTCGAACCGTGAGCTGGGCGGCCCGCCGTCAACGATCCAGCTAATCTTTCGGTGTGCCGCGTATAGCGTATTTCGGGCCATCGGGGACCTTCACCGAAATGGCTCTGGCGAAGTTCGAGAACTCGGGGGCCTTCGAGGGCCCGGTCGAGCGCGTCGCCGCGCCGAGTCAGGGCGCCGCGCTGGAACTGATCCGCGCCGGCGAGGTCGACGGCGCGGTGGTGCCGATCGAGAGTTCCGTCGAGGGTTCGATCCCGGCCACGCTGGATTCCCTCGCCATCGGACCCCGACTGCAGATCGTCGCCGAGACCGAGCTCGAGGTGAGCTTCACGATCGTCGCGCGGCCCGGCGTCACGCTGGACGACGTGCGCACGCTGGCGGCCTATCCGGTCGCCGCCGCCCAGGTCAGGCAGTGGGTGGCGCGGACCATGCCGGACGCGCGGCCGTATACGTCGGCGTCCAACGCGGCCGCCGCCGAGGACGTCGCCGCCGGTCTGGCCGACGCGGCCGTGTCCACCGCGCTGGCCGGTGAGCGGCTCGGCCTGGCCACACTGGCCGCCGGGGTCGCCGACCACGACCAGGCCGTCACCCGATTCGTGCTGGTGACCAAGCCCGGCGTCGCGCCGCACGCCACCGGGGCCGACCGCACCTCGGTCGTGCTCGAACTGCCCAACGAACCCGGCTCGCTGATGCGCGCGTTCGCCGAATTCGCCACGCGCGGTGTCGATCTCACCCGCATCGAATCGCGGCCGACCCGGACCTCGATGGGCACCTACCGCTTCTACCTGGACTGCGTCGGCCACATCGACGATCCGGCGGTCGCGGAAACACTGAAGGCTCTGCACCGCACGGCCCGGATCCGGTTCCTCGGTTCCTGGCCCGCGTATTCGGCAGTCGGAACGCCGCCCCCGTCGGACGAACCTGCCGCAGAATGGTTGACGCAATTGCGAAAGGGGGTCGCTGACCTATGAATACACGCGCGAAGCTGGTGTTGGTGCGGCACGGCGAGACCGAGGGCAACGTCGCGAAACTGCTCGACACCAGGGTGCCCGGGCTCCCGCTGACCGAACGTGGCGTGGCACAGGCGAAAGCGTTCGGCGCCGGACTCGTGCGCCCGCCGCAGGTGCTGGTCTCCTCGGAAGCGCTGCGCGCCAAGCAGACCGCGGGCTACATCGAGGCCGCCACCGGTTCGCCCGTACACGTGCTCGACGGCCTGTTCGAGGTGCAGGTCGGCGACCT
Organism: Nocardia neocaledoniensis; assembly: GCF_003182135.1. Lineage (GTDB taxonomy): Bacteria > Actinomycetota > Actinomycetes > Mycobacteriales > Mycobacteriaceae > Nocardia > Nocardia neocaledoniensis. The sequence goes on from NZ_QGTL01000004.1 coordinate 531,083, forward strand.
GCACGGCCGCTTCGACCCGGCCGCCCACGAGTTCTTCCAGCAGATCTATCGCGGCTGGCACCACGGTGAACTGCACCTGCGCGCCCCCGGCGGTGAGTCGGGCAGCGAGGTGCTCGACCGGATCGTGCCCGTGCTCGAAGGACTGCGCACCGAGTTCCTGACCGACGACGCCGACGGCGACGTGCTCGTCGTGAACCACGGCGCCGCCATGCGTCTGGTCGCGATGACGCTGGCCGGGGTGGCCCCGCCGTTCACGACGAACAACCATCTCGACAACACCGAGACCATCGAACTGCTGCCCACCGAGAACGGCGGCTGGGAATGCCTGCGCTGGGGCAGGTTCACGCCACCGTTCTCGGTCGACGCCGAGCCGACCCCCGACGACCCGATGGGCTGAGCCGGCTAGCCCCGGGTCTCGGCGTTCCCGATCGGGAACTCCTCGCGCACCGGCAGCGACTCGATGAGATCGGCGACCGCGGTGCGCAGCCGCGCGTTGGTGCCGGTGGCGATGGACGACCACTTCACGCCGTCGTCGGCCACGCTGGCGGTGATGATGAATCTGCCCGCGCGCGTGTTGAATACGGCGATGTGGTTGTCCTGGATGTCGCGGGTGCCGTCACCGTAGGCCACGCCCACGATCTCGGCGTAGGAGTGGATCTCCACCAGGGCCGAGGCGAGCGTCTGCGCGTCGGTGGCCGGCTTGCCGATCTTGGCCAGCCGCTCGGCGGTGGCCGCGACGTCGCCGGTGTCGCCGAAGATCGGCGCCAGCTCCTCGGTGGGCGCGTTCATCCCGTAGAGCTCGAGCGCCTCGGACTGGCCGAGGGCGTGCAGGACCGCGCCGGGCAGGTCGAGCCCGGCGTCGTCGATGACGTAGGACTCCGGCCCGCGCAGGGCGACGACCGCGCGGTCGTCACCCTGCGCCAGACAGAACCGATTCACGTGGCCCTGGACCACCCACCGCAGCGCGATGATCCATTGCGGCCGGTAGAGCACCCGCAGGCGCTCGGCCAGCTCCGGCTGCACCACGTCACCGAACAGCAGTTCGCGTTCGGTGAGCGCGGCTTCGGCCACCTTCATCGCGGCGTCGTGTTCCGCGACGTTGTCGTAGCGGCCCATGGCGTCGAGCACCACGGGCATCTCGTCGAATTGCAGCGTTTCGAGGAGGAATTGCATGTCGTCGAGCGAAAGCACGACGGCATCCAGCAACGACCCCCCACTGCCCCCGCCGAGCACCGTCACCTGGCGTTTCCGGCGAGGTCGGCGCCGATCACACCTTCTGCCGTGTAGCGGCCGTCGGTGAACGCCTCGTCCGAGCGGCCGTAGTCGACGGCGTCGTGCTCGTCGTCTTCCTCGCCCTTGGCCCGGTTGCCGAGCAACGGGTTGGCGCCCGCGCTGGTGTTGCGGACCGGCGCGGCGTCGGTGCGGACCACCGACTCGACGACCGGCGCCGAGGCGCCCGCGTTCGCGGCGGGCGCGCCCCAGCCCTCGGGCAGCTTCAGCTGACCCGCGTTGAGCGAGACGCTGCCGAGGCCGGCCGACGTGGTCGCCACGCCCGCGGCGCCGACCGCGCCCATGGTGGCCATGGCGGGCACCGCCGCCGTGGTCGCGGGGACGGTCGAGGCGGTGGCCGCCGAGATCGCCGAGGCGCCGATGTTGCCCACGGTGCTCACACCGCTGGTGAGGACGCCGCCGGCGACGTTGGCGGCCTGGGTGGCCGCGCTGACGACACCCGGGTTGGAGACCAGCGCCTGCGCCGCGGCGACCGCCGTCGTCAGCGGGTCGCCACCGAAGTCGCCCTCCGCTGCCGTGGCCGTGCCCGCGCCGCTGGCGATGGTCGGCGGCATGGAGAACTCGCCGGGCGTGGTGACGGTGGCGGTGGTGGCCGCCTCGTAGGTCTCCATCACCAGCGCGGCGCGGATGTCCATCGCGTGCCGGGCGACCTCGGCCGCCTCGAACGCGCCGGACACGACGCCGGGCGGGTTGGCCGACGCGGCGACGGCGGTGTTGGTCGCGGCGATCTCGGGCAGGCTCGGCATCGCGAGCGAGGCCACGGTGTAGGCGGTCGCGTTGGCGGTGGCCTTGGCGCTCATGACACCGGCCATGATGCCCTGCTGTCCGGCCCACGCGCCGAACGGCGCGAGCTTGGCCAGCACGGCGAGACCGTTGACACCCTGCAGGCCGACCCCCACCTCGGCGATGACACGGGTGATGGTGAACGCGGCGTCGCCCCACGCCGCCGCGAGCGTGCCCCACGAGGTGGCGGCGGCACTGATCGGAATCGCGTGCGCGCCTGCGTTGAGCGTGGTGGAGTTGACCTCCGCCATGCGCGGCAGCCAGAAGACGCCGGTGATCCCTGCGGTCATGCTTGTTTCTCCCCTGAATGAGTGATCGTCGACGGATCGGGTACAGCTACACCTGGATGGCGGAGATGCCCGCCGCGCGAGCGATGTCTTCGCCGATGTTCGTGGCGAGCTGCGACCGCAATGTCGCCGCCGCGTGATGCAGTTCGAGGATGGCCTGGGCGACCGCGCTGTCGTGCGTGGCGGCGGCCCGGTTGAAGTGCCCGGCCGCGAGCAGGGAGACCTCTTCGGCGCCGGAGGGCAGCACGTGGGTGGTCGGCCCGGCCAGGCCCGCGGCGACCGCGAGTCGCTCGGCGAGCAGATCCAGCTCCGCGGATGCGGCGAGGACGATTTCAGGCGTGATGAGGACGTGTCCGACCATTACCCGACTCCTTCTGGTGGCGACTATCGGGAACCACGAGAATTCCCCCTACGAGTGATAGGACGCGAGAGCGGGTCGTTCGGTTCCATCGATTCCCCACCCAATTTCGCTAGCCCCATCCCAGCTCATGCAACCGGTCGTCGTCAATCCCGAAATAGTGTGCGATTTCATGGATCACGGTGATCGCTACCTCCTCGACCACCTCGTCGTCCGAGCTGCAGATGTCGAGAATAGCCTCTCGATAGATGGTCACGGTATCCGGCAGCGATCCCGCGTAGTAGCTGTCGCGCTCGGTGAGGGCGATCCCGTGGTAGAGCCCGAGCAGCGAGGGCTCCTCCTCGTTTCTGGCCTCGACCAGCACCACCACGTTGTCGATCGCCCCGCTGAGCTCGGGCGGGATCAGGTCGAGCGCGTCGCCGACCAGCTCCTCGAACCGCTCCGGCGACATCCGCTCCGGCGCGGTCACCGCGGCTGGGGCTGCGGGGGCAGCGGCGCGGCGCCGGGCAGCGGCGCCGGGGTGGAGCGGCCGGTGTTCGGCGGCGGCACCGGGGCTTGACCGTCGATCAGGATCTCGCCGCGCGCCGAACCGACGATCGGCGCGAAACCCTCACGGTCGGCGCCCTTTCCGAGCCAGCAGTCCAGTTTCTTGCTGCCCGCGAGCCAACTGGTCGGTTCCAGATAATCGAAGAACAGCGTCAGCGTCTTGTTCCTGATGGCGTCGGGACTGCCGAGGTACTCGGTCGAGAGCCGGTTGCACTCGCCCTCGACGAACTTGTCCTGATCGGGCTCCGAGGGCGGGCCGCCGGTGAAGTGCGCCCCCAGATCGACCGTGCCGACGATCTCGACCGCGTGCGGCTGCGCGCAGTCGACCGGGTCGGTCGGCAGGTTCTGGTTGATACCGAGGCAGGTGCCGACGGCGTGGATCTTCGACTGGTCCTGCTCGACGATGCTGCCGGTCGCCGCCGGACTCGACGAGGTGGCCGCCACCTGCAGGCCGCAGCGCAGCGTCCGGTCGCCGTGCTGCCAGCCCGCCGGGCTCGGCGACATCACGTTGACCATGTACTTGCCGCGCGGGTCGAACCGGCCGCCCAGGTAGCGCTGCACCGCGGGCACGCAGTGCTCGTCCCTGAGCTCGGTCATCCGCAGCGAATCCGGATGCCGGGTCCCGCCGCTGAACTCGCGGCCGGGGTAGGCGCTGAGGTCGACCACCCCGGCCACCTCGAACAGGTGCTTGTCCCCGCAGTTGACCTTCACCAGGTCGCTGCGGTCGGCCTTGGTCCAGCTCAGGCAGTCGCCCTCGTTCGCGCTGCTGAACTCCTTGTCGCGGACCACCGGCTCCGCACCGGGCTGGTGCGCCTCGACCTTGTCGGTGTCGAAGCCGGTGACCGTCATCGTGACCAGCGCCGCGATCACGGCGCCGAGCGCGCCGATCAGCAGCCCCCACCGCAGCTTGCGCGCGGAAAGATGGAGCGAACTGGCGCCGCCGCTGGGCGCCGCGGATCCCGGTGCTTGGTCACTCTGCTGTTCAGACATCGCGGTCCATCATGGCAGCGTGGTCGCGGCTGTGCCACGACCTTCCCGGACTCAGCCGCGCAGCGCCGAGGCGAAGATGCCGGGCAGACGGGTCGGCTTGCCGTCGCCGTAGAACCCGGTGAGCTTGCGGCCGGTGCCCGTGCCCGTCTTGTTGGTGACGAACCACGGCGGCTTCGGGCTCAGCGTGAACTCGCCGCGCAGCAGCGCGCGCGGGGCGGGCCGGAACGGGCCGCGGACCACGGTGCGCTCGACGTCGTCGAGCAGGAAGGCGTTGTGCACCACGCCGATTCCGCTCTGGATGTCGTCGAGGGTGTGGCCGGGGAAGGCGCCCCAGCTCGCGCGCGGGGTGAGGAAGGCGAGGCCGGTCCACGCGTTGACCGCGACGGTGCCGTAGCGCAGGTTTTCGACAGCGGTGTCGAGCTGCGCGCCGAGCTCCTTGACGGTCGCCGGGTCGACGATGATGTTCGCGCCGAGCGTGCCCATCAATTCGTCGTTGGCGAAGTCGACGGCGTTGCGCAGGAAATCGGCGCCGGTGCCGGGCAGCGAGACGACGCCGAGCACGGGGGAGAAGTACTCGGTGCGCAGCAGCGGGGTGTCGCCCGCGGGCAGGTCTTCCACCAAAACGCGGCCGTTGGCGCGGGCCGAACCGGGGTAGGACTCGAGCGCACCGGCGACGCGGCCGTCGCTGCCGGGGTAATAGGCCGGACGCGCGGGCGCGCGGTCGATCGCGGCGCGCAGCTCGGTGAGGAACTGCTCGCGCAGCGGCCAGTCGGCACTGACGACGACGGTCTGCGCGGCGACGCAGTTGTAGCCGCCGTTGTGCAGGCGCTGGGTCGCCACGTGCTCGGCCTGGAACTTCAGGTCGGCCGCCGACCAGTCACCCGGCACCACGATGCACGGCGCGACGCCGCCGAGCTCGCTGGTGATCGGCTTGGCCAGGGCGGGCGTTCCGGTCTTCTTCCGCTCGGCGCCCTCGGCGCCCGCGCCCCACACGATCGCGTCGTGGGTTGGCGCGCCGCCGGTCATGTGCACGTGCGCGACCTGCGGGTGATTCACCAGGTAGCCGCCCTCCGGCGCGCCGCCGGTAAGGATGCGGACCACGCCGAGCTCGATGAACGGCGCGAAGATCGCCCGGAACACCGGCAGCAGCGGGTCGGTGATCGGGTTGAGCTTGAGCGCGACCACCCGGTTGTTGGCGTAGAGCTCGTAGAGGGTGTCCAGCGGGGCGATCGACATGATGTTGCCCGCGCCGAGCACCGCGCCGACGCCGCCGGTCGCGGCCGGATCGAGCTGGGCGAGCCCGGCCTTGCGGCGGGCGGTCGCCGCGTCGACGCCGGGACGCAGCCACACCTCGGCGCTGAATCCGCTGAGCAGCAGCTTGTCGTAGAAGCCGTGCGGCAGCGCGGGGACCGACACCCGGCCACCGGGCGCGGTGCCGAGCTCGACCCCGTCGAGCGGGCTGGCGCCGCGTTCGAGCGCGCCGAGCGATTCGGCCAGCGCCTGCGCGCCTGCCAGCATCGTCATCGGGCCCGACATCCACTCCTCGCCCACCAGCGGGCTGTCGGCGTCGAGCTGCTTGATGGTGCGCGCCGCGGAGACCCAGGCCTCGGCGTCGCGGGCGGTCAGCGCGTGCAGTTCCTCGAGCAGTTCGCGGCGGCGGCGCAGGCCCGTCGCGGCCCAGGTCTTCTCCCCCTGTGTGAGATCGGCAAGTGCGTTGTCGATGACGGCGGCGTCGAAAGTAGTACTCACACCGCAACTATGCTCCTGCCGCGGCGTCGAGGGATAGGCCGCGTGATTAAGAGTTGCGTAAACTACTAGGCTGTTTTCTCATGATCGACCTCCGATTCCTGCGCGAGAACCCGGAAGCCGTCCGAGCCTCGCAGCGGGCCCGCGGTGAGGACCCCGCGCTCGTCGACGCGCTGCTCGAAGCCGACGCCGCGCGCCGCGCCGCCGTCGCCACCGCCGACACCCTGCGTGCCGAGCACAAGGCGATGGGCAAGGTGATCGGCAAGGCGAGCAAGGAGGAGCGCCCCGCGCTGCTCGCCGCGGCCACCGACATGTCCGCCAAGGTCAAGGAGGCCGAGACCGCGCAGAACGCGGCCGACGCCGATCTCGACGCCGCGCACCGCGCCATCTCCAACGTGGTGCAGGACGGCGCGCCCGCGGGCGGCGAGGACGATTACATCGTGCTCGAAACCGTCGGCACCCCACCGGAATTCGACTTCGAGCCGAAGGATCACCTCGAGCTCGGCGAATCGCTCGGCCTGATCGACATGGAGCGCGGCGCGAAGGTGTCGGGCTCGCGGTTCTACTTCCTCACCGGCCACGGCGCGCTGTTGCAGCTGGGTCTGCTGCAGCTGGCCGCGCAGAAGGCCGTCGCCAACGGTTTCACGATGATGATCCCGCCGGTGCTCGTCCGGCCGGAGATCATGGCCGGGACCGGGTTCCTCGGGCAGCACTCGGCGGAGGTGTACCACCTCGAGGACGACGACCTGTACCTCGTCGGCACCTCGGAGGTGCCGCTGGCCGGCTACCACTCGGAGGAGATCCTCGACCTGAGCGCGGGCCCGAAGCGGTACGCGGGCTGGTCGTCGTGTTTCCGGCGCGAGGCGGGCAGCTACGGCAAGGACACCCGCGGCATCATCCGCGTGCACCAGTTCGACAAGGTGGAGATGTTCGTCTACACCACCCCCGAGCAGGCCGATGCCGAGCACCAGCGGCTGCTGGCCTGGGAGCGCGAGATGCTGGCCGCGATCGACGTGCCCTACCGGGTGATCGATGTGGCCGCGGGCGATCTCGGCAGCTCGGCCGCGCGCAAGTTCGACTGCGAGGCCTGGGTGCCGACCCAGCAGACCTACCGCGAGCTCACCTCCACCTCGAACTGCACCACCTTCCAGGCCCGTCGCCTGGCGGTCCGCTACCGGGACGAGAACGGCAAGGCGCAGATCGCGGCCACCCTGAACGGCACGCTGGCGACGACCCGCTGGATCGTGGCGATCCTGGAGAACCATCAGCAGGCCGACGGTTCGGTTCGGGTGCCCGCGGCGCTGGTGCCCTTCGTCGGCACCGAGGTATTGACACCGTAGAGCTCTTCACTGTTTGCTGCGATCACATTTGTTGATGTGGCAAACGTCCTGACCGAACAACATCTAGGCTGGTGCTCGTGCGAGGAATCGGGGCGCGCGGCGATACCCGAACCCGGGTGCGGGCGGCATCGGCGTTGGCGACGGCAAAGGTCATGGCCAGGACAACGGGGGCGTTCTACGTTCTCGGCGGTGTCCTCGGCCTGACGATCACTGCGGTCGCACCGGGGGACGACGGTAATCGGCTGCTGGTCGGAACGGCGGCCGCGGTCGCCTTGGTACTCGGTCTGACCCTGCTGGTGTGGGGCCCGCGGATGCCACACGCCCTGCACCATCTCTACCTGGCCACCGCCGCCGTCCTGGTGACGATCGCCGTGCACGACTTCCCCAACCTGGTCGGCGGCATCACGCTGGCCTCGTTCTACGTCTTCGTCGCGTGCGATGCCGCGCTGTTCTTCGCCTGGCCGCAGGCCGTCGCGCACATCGGCTTCGCGATGGCGCTGTGCCTGTGGGTGCTGCCCGCGCGTGATCTGCCGTGGTGGTCGGGTCTGATCCCGGCCGGTGTCACTTTCGGCGCGGGCGTCGTCGTCGGCATCCTCACCAGAATGGCCTCGGACGCCGACATCGACGTGCTCACCGGTTTGCTGAACCGCCGCGGCTTCGAGAAGCAGCTCAACCCGGCGATCGACGCGGCGGGCCGCAGCGGCCAGGGCCTGTCGCTGGTCCTCGTCGACCTCGACCGCTTCCAGAAGATCAATGACCACCTCGGCCACCGCGCGGGCGACGCGGTGTTGCAGCGGGTCGCCGACAGCTGGCTCGACCTGCTCGCCCCCGACCAGGTGCTCGCCCGCTTCGGCGGTGACGTCTTCGCGCTGCTGCTGCCCGGCACCACCGAGCAGGCCGCGATCCTGCTCACCGAGAAGCTGCGCGCCGCGGTGACGATGGGCTGCTCGGCCGGTGTCACCTCGTGGCAGCCGGGGGAGTCCGGTTCGCTGCTGATCAGCCGCGCCGACGTGGGCCTGTACCGCGCCAAGCAGGCGGGCCGCAACCGCACGGTGCTCGAGTCGTCGCGGCAGCTGCCGCTGGCGGTGGAGCTGCGCGAGGCGATCGACCGCGGCGCCCTAGACGTGCACTACCAGCCGATCGTCAGCCTCACCGAGGACGGCGGGCAGGCGGTCGGCGTCGAGGCGCTGCTGCGCTGGTCGTCGAACGCCCAGCCCGAGGTCACCACCGAGGGCCTGATCCGGGTGGCCGAGGAATACGACCTCATCTCCGATCTGGACGAGCTGGTCCTGCGCCGCGCCTGCGCCGACGCCGCCCGGCTGCAGGAGAGCTTCGCCTCACTGGATCTCACCCTCAATGTGAACGTCTCCGGCCTGGAACTGGCCGAACCCGATTACGCCGAGCGGGTCGCGACCATCCTGTCCGACACCGGCTGGCCCGCCGATCAGCTGGTCCTCGAGGTCACCGAGAGCGAGCTGGCCGCCGAGTCGCAGACCGCGATCACCAACCTGCACACCCTGCGCGACCGTGGCGTGCGCATCGCCATCGACGACTTCGGCACCGGCTACTCCTCGCTGAGCAGGCTGGCGACCATCCCCAGCGACATCCTCAAGGTCGACCAGTCCTTCGTCGCCGCGATCCGCTCGGATTCGCCGGCGCCGCCGCTGCTCGGGGTGATCGCCGCGCTCAGCAAGTCGCTGGATCTGCAGGTCATCGCCGAGGGCGTGGAGACCGAATACCAGGCCGCGGTGCTCACCGAGCTCGGCTTCGCGCTCGCCCAGGGGTACCACTACAGCGACTCGCATCCGGTCTCGGAGCTGATCAACGACCTGAACGACGCGCGGCCCCGGCCCACCGGTACCGACGACTCCGTCGCGGCCAACGGCTGGATCCCGCTCGGATAATCGCTTGACGCCCGGCGGCGGGTGGCGAACCATGAGCAGCATGCGCATGCTCATCTACGGCTGTTGATCCGCACAGTTCCTGCGTACCGCGGTGGCACGGTTGACCGCTGAACCGGTCGGCGTCCGCGGCTTGGCAATTCGCGCCGTCCTGTTCAAGGGCACCCGCGATCTGCTGCCCATCTATGCCCTCTATGGCGTGCTTTTCGCCGACCACGGCCTGAGCACCGCGCAGATCTCCCTGCTGCTCGCCCTCTGGTCGGTGACGGCGTTCGTGCTCGAGGTGCCCTCGGGCGCCTGGGCCGACACAGTCTCGCGGCGTGGCCTGCTGATCCTGAGCTGCGTGCTGCAAGCGGTCTGCTTCGTGCTGTGGATGGTGGCGCCGTCGTTCCTCGGTTTCGCGCTGGGCTTCGTCGTCTGGGGTGTCGCTTCTTCCCTGGAATCGGGCACGTTCGAGGCGCTGATCTACGACGATCTCGTGGCCCGCGGCGAAACCTCGTCGTACGCGCGAATCATGGGCTGGACGCGCGGCGCGCAGGAATCGACCGTGCTGCTCGCCATCCTCGTCGCGGCGCCGCTGTTCGCACTCGGCGGCTACGCGCTGGTCGGCTGGGTGAGCTTCGGCGTCGCCGTCCTGCACACCCTCACCGCGTTCGCGCTGCCGTCCGCGCCCGTCGCCATCTCCGCGACCGCCGTCGACGACCTCGACGACGAGCCGGCGATGCCGGGCCCACACGCGGTGCCCGGCGCGGCGCCGGTCCACGCCGCCGACCCCGAGTCCGCGCGAGGGCTCACGCGGTACCTGACGATGTTGCGCACCGGGACCTCCGAGGCGCTGGGCGTGCGGCGGGTGCGCAGGGGAGTCCTGTTGGGCGCCTTGCTCTACGGCCTCACCTCGTTCGACGAGTACTTCGGTCTGCTCGCCGTCTCCGGTGGCGCCTCGACCAGTGTCTCGGCGCTGCTGGTGGGCGTCACCGTCGCCGGTTCGCTGCTGGGTTCGCTGCTGGCCGGACGCGCCGAAGCCGTCCCGGCCCGCGGGCTGGCCGCCGCGTTGTTCGCGGCCGGTGTCCTGTTCATCGCGGGCGCGCTCGCGGTGGGCGCGATGAGCCCGGTCTTCCTGTGGGCCGGTTTCGTCGGCATCGGCGTCGCCTACGGCGTCGACTTCACCGTCGAGGTGGTCGCGGGCGCCCGCCTGCAGGACGCCATCGAGGGCCCGGCCCGGGCGACGGTCACCTCGTTCTCCGGGTTGCTGTCGGAGATCGTGGCACTGGCGGTCTTCGGCTTCGTCGCCGTGGCGACCCAGTGGTTGTCGATGTCGACCACGATCGCGCTGTTCGGGATCGTGCTCCTGGTGGCCGCCCTGCTCATTCCGAGCTGGCTGCCGCCGCGCAAGTGATCACCAGCGGAACATGGGCAGTGGTTTGAGTGGATGCCGAACCGCGTGCCGCAGACCGGATTTCACCAGGAATTGATGGAACCCGGCATACGGGAACCGCTCGACCACCTGCCGGACGAACTGCGCGTCGAGCCCGCCGCGCAGCATTCCACGGCTCACATCGACGCGGTCTGCCACGCGGAAGGTCTCGACCAGCGGGTCGGTCCGCGTCCGCAGCCCGTGGTGGTCCAGCACCAGCGCACGCACCAGCGCGGTGTCGGCAAGTCCGAGTTCGGCCGCGTGCGTCTCACCCAGCGCCGCCGAGGGCGCGAGGTAGTCGAAGCTGCCCGCGGTCCAGATGCCGAGATCGTGCACGGCCCAGGCCAGTGCGGCGGCATCGGGCAGTTCCCCGCCGAGCAGCGCGCGCTGGTAGTTGGCGCAGCGGTACACGTGGTGGCGATAGGCGCGTTCGTCGGCGCCGAGCGCGTCGCGGTGCCGTGCGAGCACGTCGTCGATCACCGGGTGGGACAGCATCGGAGAATCGGTTGTCGACATCGTCTTTCGCCCCCTGCCGAGCGTCCGGGCCGCCGCCGGACTCGCCCGTCAGTCTAGTGTCGGTAGCCACGGCACCCCAGCTGACGAAAGGACGCGGTGGTCGGACGCAACGGTCTCGGAGCGATCTTCGGATTCTGCATCGGCGCTGGTGTCGCCGTGCAGGGTCGCATCAACGGCGCACTCGGCGCCGAACTGGGCGACGGTGTCGCCGCGGCCACCATCAGTTTCGGCACCGGCCTGCTCGTCCTGCTTGTCGCTTTCGCGGCGAGCCCGTCGCTGCGCGCTGGCCTCGGCACGGTGCGCACCGCCGTGGCCGACGGCAGGGTGCGCCCGTGGCAACTGCTGGGCGGGCTGTGCGGCGCGTTCTTCGTCGCGAGTCAGGGCCTGACCATCGCCGCCATCGGGGTCACCGCGTTCACCGTCGCCGTGGTGGCGGGTCAGCTGCTCAGCAGTCTGGTCGTCGACCGGCTGGGTCTCGCCCCCAACGGTCGCACGCCGGTCACCACCTGGCGCGTCGTCGCTGCCGTCCTCGGCATCGCCGGCGTCGTCCTCTCGGCGGGTAGTGCCGCCACACCGACCGGCTCCGGCACCGGTGTCCCCGGATATCTGCTCATCGTTCTCCCCGCGCTGGCCGGTATCGGCCTGGCCTGGCAGCAGGCGGTGAACGGCCGCGTCGGCGCTGTCGGCGGGCCCTTCCCCGCCACCCTGATCAACTTCACCGTCGGCCTGATCGCGCTGTGCCTGTTCAACATCTTCACCCTGCTCAGCACCGGCCTGCCCACCCGATTCCCCACGGCCCCCTGGCTCTACCTCGGCGGCCTCATCGGCGTCGCCTTCATCGCACTGGCCGCGATCACCGTGGGCATGATCGGTGTCCTGCTTCTCGGTCTCACCTCGGTGGCGGGCCAGCTCATCGCGGCGATGCTGCTCGACGCGGCGGCCGGCCGGCTCTCGCTCACCGCCGTCGGCAGCTGCGCGATCGTCCTCACCGCGGTGGTCATCGGGAGCAGAGCGACGACAACGGCGGACCACTAGTCCACGCCTCGGTTCGCCGGAAGTCGTTGGCGGCCGGCCGCTGGTATTCGACCGCCTGGGCCCGTCGGCGCGCGGGCGGCGGCTCGGTGGCATGGTCGCGGTGTCCTGGGGGCCGGTGCGTGGGGTGCTAGGTTGCTCGCGGACGCCCGCGCCGGAGATCGTGGCGCGCGCACCCGCCGCGGCGGGATCGAAGTGGGGGAGTACGACGTGATCGAGCCGCTGTCGCCTGCCGAATCGTCGATGATCGGCCGCTACCGGATTCGCGGTGTCCTCGGCGCGGGCGGCATGGGCCGGGTACTGCTCGCCACCGGTCCCGATGGACGTTTCGTCGCCATCAAGCAGATCCACGCCCATCTTCTCGACGATCGCGAGTTCCGTGCCCGTTTCGAACGCGAGGTCGCCGTTTCCGCCCGGGTGTCCGGCGCGTTCACCGCCGCCGTCGTCGATTTCGACACGAGCAGCGAAACACCTTGGCTGGCATCACGTTTCATCGCCGGAGTGCCGCTCGACCGCGCGATCCGTGAGCACGGTCCACTGCCCGTGCCCGCTCTGCGCACCCTCGCCTCCGGCCTGGCCTCCGCCCTGCACTCGATCCACAGCACCGGCCTGGTGCATCGAGACCTCAAGCCCGCCAACGTGATCCTGGCCGACGACGGGCCGCGCGTGATCGACTTCGGTATCGCCCAGGCGGTCGGCGCCGGCGCGCAGCTCACCGAGGTCGGCGCCGTCGTCGGCTCGCCCGCGTACATGTCGCCGGAGCAGGCGATGAGCGAGCAGGTGACCTCGGCGAGCGACGTGTTCTCGCTCGGCTCGCTGCTGTGTATGGCCGCCACCGGGGACAGCCCGTTCGCGGCGAACTCGGCGGCGTACACCCTGTTCAACATCGTCCACAGCGAACCCCGGCTCGACGCGGTCCCGCCCGAGCTGCGCGAGTTGATCGGCGCGTGCCTGCGCAAGGACCCGGCGGCCCGGCCGACACCGGCTCAGATCCTCGACTACCTCGGTGTTCTTCCGGTGCAGAGCATGCCGTGGCCCGCGCCGGTGCATGCCGGGATCGCCGAGCTGTCGCGGAATCTGGTCTCGCTCACCTCGGATCCCGAAGCAACCCAGATCATTTCGTCATCGATCCGGCCCGACGCGGCCGTGTTGCCACCGCCGCGGACGAAGGGTAAGGCGAAGCTCGCGCTCGGTGTCGCGGCCATCGCGGCCGTCGTCGTGGCGGCGACGACCGCTGTCGTCATCGTGCGTGACGAGCCCGCCGAAGCGCCTGCCGTGTCGCTGCCCGGTCTCGCGCAACTGCGCGAAGTCTCGGCTTGCGACTGGTTGCCGCAAGCTCTCGGCCCCACTCTGCCCGCCGACGTCGGCGCGGGCGGTAAGCCGAAGGTCGCCGACTGGCTGTGGCAACAGACCTCGACCTGGGGATGCCGAGGTTTCTCGGGCGCCGCCGAACTCACCCTCGAAATCGGTGCCGCCATGGGCGGTTTCACTGCCACCGGCGATACTGTCCACGGACTCCCGCTGCGGCGACGAGGTACCGAGTGCGCGCTGGGTGTCGGCGTCGGCGAGGAGGCGGGCGGGTGGGGCATCGCCCTCGCCACCAAGGAACGCACCTCCTGCGCGCTGGCCGAACACGCTGTCGAGCGGGTGCTCGCGACCGTGGCCTCGGCGCCGCGGGCCACCGTGGCCGCGGGGTCGTTGTCGGCGGTCGATCCCTGTTCGCTGGTCGCCGACGCCGAAGCCGTCGCGGTGGGCGCGACCGCGCCGGGAATACCGGTCGCGGCGCACTCCTGCGAATGGCGCGGCGCGACCACCCTCCGGTTGACCATGTCGTATCCGCTGCGGCTCGATCTGCCCACCGCGGCCAGAAGGACCGTCGACCTCGGCGACGGCGTCACCGCCGACATCCTCGTCGCCACCGACCCGGTGGACGAATGCCGGCGCATGTACCGGTACCGCGAGATCGGTGAGCAGTACCTGGAGGTCGCCACCCTCCAGGTGAACGGCGACGGTGAACGCGTCGTCGACGCCAAATGCCCTGCCGCCGAATCGGTCCTGAAATCGGTGGTCGGGCGCTTGCCGCAGTAGCGGCACCGGTGGGCGGGTGATAGTTTCAGCCGGATCGGGAGGAGTCGGGCGCCTGCGGTGTCCGATCGGAGGGGAATGTTCGTGCGGTACAGGTCGCGTCGGCTCGCGGCGCTCGCGGTGACGGTCGTCGGTTTCGCCGCCGCGTGTGGTGATCAGTCCGCGGTCCCCGACCACGGTGCGTACTCGGTGCGCCCGATCGCCGCCGTCTACGACGACACCGCCAGCCGCAGCCGCGGCATCCTGGTCGAGTCGCTGCGCCTCGGCGAGCACCTGCTGATCGCCGAGGAGGTCGACCCCGACCTGTCGATCAGCAGGGGCGGGGGTGTGATCGCCGATCACGACGGCGTCGACGGCCTGCTCTCGGCCGTGCAGCTGGCGGCCTTGCGCCCGTTCGACGTACTCGGGGCCTTCGGCGCGATCGCGGGCAACGACCAGTTGCACAACGAGGCCGTCGACAAGGCGCTGACCATCTCGCTCGTCGCGTTGCCGAGCGAGGAGAACGCGGCAGCGGCGGCCGCGGCGATGGCGGCGGCGGACTTCGGCGCCAATGCCGAGAACGCGCCGCTGCCCGTCCCGGAATTCCCTGCGGCGCTCACGCATTGGCGTCCGGGCGTCCCCACGGTCGGCAGCTGGCTGGTGTGGAAGAACCTGGTGATCCGGGTCTTCGCGAAGGTGGCCGAGCCGCGCCCGGAGGTGCTGGTCGACCTGCTGACCCGCACCTATCGCGCCCAGCTCGCCGAACTGGGGACGTTCACACCCACCCCGGCCGCCGAGCTGGCCACCGCCCGGATCGACAGGGACGGGCTGCTCACGCGCCTGGTGTCGACGGGCGACACCACCCCGGACCGCAAGGAGTTCGCCGTCTACGGCCCGCGCGCCTACGCGCTGCTGCTCGATCGCCCGATGACGCGGTCGCGGATGTTCGCCGAACATCGCGTGTCCGCGATCGCGGTGTCGCACAACAAGATCCTGTATCGCACCGAGTCGCCCACGGCGGCGGAATCGTTCGACGCGGCGATCCAGGCCGGCCAAGCCGAGGAGTACGTCCCCATGCGGGGCGTGTCCGCGGCGGCGGAGGTCTCCTGCTTCCGCGCGCTGCGGCCCGACCTCCGTCTGGTGCAGGCCCGCCGCTTCACCTGCCTGATCCGGCACGACGAATTCGTGGTCAGGGTGTACAGCAACCAGGAGCTCGATGCCCGGCAACTCGCCGCGGCGCAGTACACCTTGCTCGCCGACAGTCAGGGGTCGTAGCCGGTGAAATCACTTGGACCCCAGGATCCGCCCGCCCTGGGCCGCTATCGCCTGCTCGCCGTGATCGGGCGCGGCGGGATGGGGCAGGTGCTGCTCGGACGCGGGCCGGACGGCCGCCTGGTCGCGGTCAAGCGGATCCACCCGCATCTCACCGGAAACCCAGAGTTCCGCGCCAGGTTCCGGCGCGAGGTCGAGGCCTCGCGGCAGGTGACCGGCGCGTACACCGCCGGCGTGGTCGACCACGACGCCGACGCCGAGACGCCCTGGCTGGCCTCGGAATTCATCGCGGGACCGTCGCTGCAGGAAGCGGTCGGCGAGTTCGGCAGGCTCACGGTGAGCGGACTGAAGCTGCTCGCCACCGGCCTGGCCATGGCACTGATCGAGATCCACCGCACCGGCTTGGTGCACCGCGACCTCAAGCCGAGCAACGTGCTGCTCACCAACGAGGGACCAAGGGTGATCGACTTCGGCATCGCCCGCGCGATGACCGACGACATCACCCTCACCGCGACCGGGGCGGTGATCGGCTCGCCCGCGTACATGTCCCCGGAACAGGCCGAATGCCGTCCGCTCACCGCCGCGTCCGACGTGTTCGCGGTCGGCGCGCTGCTCGCGATGGCCGCCACCGGCGCGAGCCCGTTCGAGGCGGCGTCCACGCCGCAGGTGCTCTACAACGTGCTGTACCGCACGCCGGACACCAGCGCGATTCCCGGCGCTCTGCGCACGCTGGTCGACGCGTGCCTGGCGAAGGATCCGGCGGACCGCCCGACTCCCGAGCAGATCCTCGAGGTGGCGGGCGCGCTGGAGGCGGAGCCGGTGTGGCCCGTCCGGGTGCGCAGGCGCGTCGCCGACCACCAGGCCGAGGCCGCCCGGTGGGCCGCCGGTGTCGCCCCCGAGACGGAACCCGCACCACGCCGACGGAAGTGGTGTAAGCCCGGTCCGGTTCCCCTGGCGGCCGCGGTGTCGGTGCTCGTCCTCGCGGTCTGCGCCTGGTGGGGTGTCGGCGTCGAGGGCAAGGCCGAGGCGATGAGCGATCCGCCGCTGGCGCTCACCGTCGACGAGGGCCGTCGCTTGGACATCTGCGCGTTGCTGACGCCCGCGGTGCTGACCGACCTCGGCACGCCGATCGCCGAACTCACCCAGCAGGGGGTGAACGGATGCAGCACCATGTACGCGAATCAGGCAGGCGAGCAGGTCTACTTCTCCCTCAATGTCGCCATCTCGGCGAGCGAGACCGAGACGACCCTCGACCCGATCGGCAGCGCGATCAGCTGGATGCCGGTCTTCGGCCACCACAAGGAGGCCCGGATCTGCGACCGGGCGGTCATCACCCAGAGCGGGCTGCCGTTCAGCATCACCATGCAGGTGCAGGCGCCCAGCGGTGACGGATGCCCGCTGTCGGAACGGGCCCTGGCCGCCGTGGTGCATCGCCTCTCGGTGAATCCGCCGCTGCGCGAACATGATCCCGACTCGATCCTGCTGTTGGATCCCTGCGCGCTCATCGACGCGCCTGCCGCGCTGCCGGTGATCGGAGACCCCGCCCGCGAAACGTCCTACGGCCCGCACGGCTGCGCGGTGGCCGGGCGTGACGCGTGGTTCTCGCTGTCGTTCGAAGACCGCATCCGTCCCGACAGCGAGACGGGCGTCGTGAACCCGAAGCCGACGATCACGGTCGCCGGACGTACCGCGCACATCGTCAGCCGGAGTCCGCGATCATGCGATCTCCGGATCATGATCCGGCCGAGCCGGGATGATCAGGCGGAGGCGGTCAGCACCATGATCGTGCTCGCCGAGTCCGTCCCGGGCGATCCTTGCGACGCGTCCGCCACGCTGCTCGCCCCCGTTCTCGCGAAGTTGCCGACGTCATGACGATTCAGTCCCTCGATCCCGACGCACCGCGGCGCATCGGCCGATACCGGCTCCTCGGCGCACTGGAGCCGACAGCGGGCTTCTACCCCCTGCTGGCGGCCGCACCGGACGGCGCACTCGTGGTGGTGCAGCAGGCGCGGGCCGAATCGGTCACCGAACCGGATTTCCGTATCCGGCTGCGGCACAGTGCCGTCGCCGCCATGCGTGTGTCCGGGCCGTCGAGCACGACCGTGCTCGACGTCGACGCCGACGCGGAGAAGCCTTGGCTGGCAGCGGCGTTCGTGCCGGGCATCCGCCTCGACCGGGCCGTCGAGACGCACGGCCCGCTGCCGGTGCCTGCTGTCCGCGCGCTCGCCGGATCGCTGGCGAGCGCCCTGCGCGCCGTGCACGACGCCGGGCTCGTGCACCAGCGGGTGCGCACCGACACGGTGATGTTGACCAGGGACAGCGGCCGACTCGGCGAGATCGGCATCGCCGCGCCGACGCGCGGCACCGCCACAGTCCTCGGCACTCCCGAATTCCTCGCTCCCGAGCAGGCTCTCGGCGTCGACATCACCCCGGCCGCTGACGTGTTCGCGCTCGGTGCGGTGCTCGCCTTCGCGGCGGGCGGCGTCGCCCCTTTCACCGCGCCCTCGGTGCCCTACATCCTGTTCAACATCACCCAGCGGGAACCCGACCTCAGCCGGGTCCCGGAACCACTGCGCGAGATGATCGCCGCCTGCCTGCGCAAGGACCCGGCGGCGCGCCCGACCCCGGCGCAGATCCTGGACTACCTCGGTGGCCCGCCGCCCGTTCCGGCGGACTGGCCCGCCGGGGTCGCCGACGACATCGCCCGCACAGAGCACCAGGCGGCGGCCCTTCTCGCCGCGCTGCCGCCGGAGCTGCCGCAGGCGCCGACGCGCCCGTTCCCCGAGATCGCCGCCGCGATGTGGGCGAACGCGCGTGGGTGGACGGTTCGCCGCTGGCAGTCGACGGGGGCGCGGGCTCGGCGCGGTGTGGCCGCCGGTGTGGTCGCGCTCGTGCTCGCCGTCGCCGGCATCGTCTTCTTCACCGGTGCCGAACCGGACAGACCCGCATCGACCACCGGGCTGACACTCGCCGAGCTCCGGCGCGTCGACCCCTGCGGTTGGCTGGACCGGGCGCTGGGCGCCGCGGTCCCGGTCGTCCCGACGCCGCTGCCCAGAGACTCGTGGAAGCTCACACCCACCGCCGACTGGGGCTGCCGCGCGTCGGCCCCGAAGTACTCCATCGACCTGAACCTCGGCAAGGAAGAGGACTACCTGACGCCGCTGGTCACCGAGGTCGACGGGGTGCCGATCATCCACGGCACCCAGCACGGCTGCACGCGGGCGATAGCCAGTCCCGGCGCGGAGGCGGACTCCGGCATCGTCCTGGACATGTCGCGGCCCTCGGACGTGAAGGATTGCGGCGCCGCCGATTACGTGATCGCCAATATCGCGCGATCACTGTCGGATGCGCCGAAGGCGGAGTATCGCGCCGGCTCGCTGGCCGGACTCGCCCCGTGTGACCTCATCAGCAGGGAGAAGGTGGCGAGCCGGATCGGCCCGCTGCCGAAGGCGCCGACCGTCGCGGACGCCCACACCTGCCAGTGGGACGGCCGGGTCAGGCTCGCGATCGACCTGGTGCGCACCAGCTCCTACACCTCCGGCGCCGATGTGCTCGCGACCACGATCGACGGCGTCTCGATGTACGCCGATCGCGGCGGGTCGACGGCGATCTGCGTCCGCGCCTACCTGGTGCCCGACGCCGACACGGAAACGATCGAGGTCGAAGTGCACGGTGGCGAGGGCCGCCGCGACGACTACTGCGCCCTCGCCGCGTCGGTCCTGCGCGAGGTGGTCGAGAACCTGCCCGCGCGCTGATCTCCCCGGCCGGTGGCCGTGCGGGGTGGATACTCGATCCCGGCGGCGCACACACCAGACGGAGGGACATCGATGGACCAGCTCGGGGTAGCGATTATCGGATACGGCCTGGCCGGGTCGGTGTTCCACGCGCCGCTCGTGGCGGCCGAATCGCGGATGCGGGTGGCCTCGGTGGTCACCTCGTCGGCGGAGCGGGCCGAGCGGGCGCGGGCCGAGCATCCGGGGGTGCGGGTGTGGGGGACCGCGGCGGAGCTGTTCGCCGAGGACGAGGACGTGGATCTCGCGGTGATCGCCACGCCGAACAGCACCCACGCGCCGCTTGCCCTGCAGGCGCTGGCCGCGGGTCTGCCGGTCGTGATCGACAAGCCGTTCGCGGTCCGCGCGGCCGACGCCGAGGAGGTCGTCGAGGCGGCCGAGCGCGCCGACCTGCCGCTGACCGTGTTCCAGAATCGCCGCTGGGACAACGACTTCCTGACCCTGCGCGGCCTGCTCGAGGAGGGGAAGCTGGGCGAGGTGCGCCGGTTCGAGTCCCGGTTCGAGCGGTGGCGCCCCGACCTCAAAGGCGGCTGGCGCGAGCTGGACGAGCCCGGCGCCGGCATCATGTTCGACCTGGGGAGTCACCTCGTCGACCAGGCGCTGACGCTGTTCGGCCCCGTCACCGAGGTCTACGCCGAACTCGACCGCCGCCGCCCCGGCGCCGCGGCCGACGACGACGCCTTCATCGCCCTCACGCACGCCTCCGGCACCAGGTCACACCTGTGGATGAGCGCCGTCGCAGCCCAGCTCGGCCCGCGCATGCGCGTCCTCGGTTCGACCGCGGGCTACACCGTCCACGGCCTGGACCCCCAGGAGGACGACCTGCGCGCAGGCCGTCGCCCCGACGACGAAACCCTCTGGGGCACAGTCCCTCCCGAACAGTGGGGCACCCTGGGCGCCGGCGACGACCTGCGCACCGTCCCCACCCTCCCCGGCGACTACCCGGCCTTCTACCGCGCAATGGCCGCCACGCTCCTCGACGGCGCCCCGGTCCCGGTCGACCCGCGCGACGCCGTCGAAACGCTGCGCATCCTCGAATACGCCCACCACGTGGCGAGCGCCGCCGAGGAGTGAATCAGAGCTTGCGCGAGCGCAGTTCGTGGCCTTTGGAGGTCTTGCAGCGGCCCGACTCCAGGTCCCACTGCCAGCCGTGCAGGTTGCAGGTGAGGTTGTTGCCTTCCACCACACCGAATTTCGAGAGGTCGGCCTTGAGGTGGGGGCAGCGGCGCTGGACTTCCCAGCCGTCGAGTTCGGTGACGGCGGAATCGTCGTGCGCCTCGGCGAACCAGCCGTCTGCGTAGGCGATGCGCTCGTCGGTGAGGCACTTGAAGAAGGTGTAGAGGAACTCGTTGTAGCCGCCGATGCGCCACGCCTGGAAGCGGGTGGACAGGAAGATCGTGTTCACCCAGTCCGGCTCGTTGTCGCGCAGCACGGTGCGGACCAGCTCGGGCGCGATCCGGAAACCGTAGCGGTAGCGGCCCTCGCCCTCGATCGGCGCACGCACGGTGCGGTGCGGGAAGTCCAGCACCACCGTCTCCTCGCCGATGACCAGGCCCACCGGGTAGCCGATGCCGTCGCTGATCAGCGCCGACTGCTTCATGATCGGCTCGAACAGCTCGCGCAGCGGCTCCAGCAGCGAGCCCTCGCCGGTCTCCCAGGTCGCCTTCTCGGCGGCCAGCACCGGCGCGAACCGCTGCGCCATCTCCTCGATGTAGGCGGCCTTGTCGCCGTAGATCCGGTCCGGATCGAACGGGTGCTCGAGGTCGAGTTCCTTGCCGCGCACGTCGGCGACCGAGCCCGGGATCATCAGGATGCCGCCGGCGTTGCCGTGGAGCTCCATCTGCTCCAGGAACACGATCTGGTCGGGGAAGATGTTGCCCTCGTCGCCGCGATCGTCGTTGAGGTAGCGCAGCTCGGAGTCGAGGAACACCGGCGGACCGGCCGAGGGCACCACCCAGGTGGCGCCGACCTGCTCGATGTAGGAGCGGGCGCGGTCCATGCCGCGCTGCCGCTTCTGCTTGCCGAAGTTGGCCTTGGTGCGGGCCGGGATGTCGTACACCGCCGGGTACCAGATCGCGCCGGAGTACTGCAGCAGGTGGATGTCGATCTCGCCGAACGCCTCGTGGATCACGTCCATGTCGACGGGCCTGGCGTCGTTCATGTTGAAGCAGGTGGTCTCGCCGTCGGAGACGAGGATGCCGGAGTCGCCGATCGGGCCGTCGGCGGGCGCGCGCAGCGCCACGATCATGATGTCGAGCGAGCCCTTGGGTCCGGTGACGGTGTGCTTGACCGAGTCCTGGGTCTCGAAGAACTTCGTGAAGCCCAGCGCCTCGAGCTCGCGGCGCAGATCCGGCACCGGGTAGTCGGGCAGCAGCACGGTCGCGTCCTTGTTGACGTACCGGCGCAGGTGCTCGGCGTCGAAGTGGTCGCGGTGCAGATGCGAGACGTAGAGGTAGTCCACATCGCCGAGCGCCGCCCAGTCGAGCTGGGAGTTGTCCGGGAACGGGAACCACGACGCGAAGTAGGCGGGGTTCACCCAGGGATCGCAGAGGATGGTTCCGGCCTCGGTTCGGATGTGGAAGCCTGCGTGTCCGACGCTGGTGATCTGCACGAGCTGATTCCTCCTACCAGGATCTGATTCGCCGGATCAAGGGCGAGCTACCGCCGCCGCAGGTTCCCCTGACCACCTCGGCGTACCAGCCAACCAGGATAGTGGCTAGATCGTTACGTCACCGATGCAATAGCCCTCAGCGGTCGCGACAACCGTGAAAGTGCGGTTCCGAGTGCCCCCGGGGGAGGTGGTCACCGGCACCTGTACCTCCAGGTAGTCGCCACGAATCTGCTCGGATCGTAGCTCCTCGGCGGTGAAGGAGGTGACATTGCCTACTTTGCCCGAGTCGCGCGCCAAGGGCGCTGCTGTCGGGTTGCCGGTGCCTTCGGGGTCCCAGGTCGCGGGGGAGGCCTTGCAGGTCAGCGGATGGTCTGGTTCGATGTCGGCCGCGTTGAGTGGTTTGCCGGTTGCCCTGGCGAGGTAGCGGCGCACGGTGTGGCGGGCGTCGGCCTCGTCGTAACCCGGCTCGACGCCGGCGGCGAACACCCGGCCGCAGGCGTAGCCCGTCGCGATCGACTCGCGGTCGACGGTGACCGTGGTGGTGCGTGTGCGCCAGGTGACGGCGTCGGAGGTCGCGGTCCCCGGCTGGCTCAGCGCGGCCAGGATCGACTGCGGATCGGCGTACATGTCGGCGACCGTGCGTGGCGGGATGGTCCAGCACTTGTCCTGGAGTTCGGTGACGCTGTCGGTGCGCAGGTCGGCGGCCCAGCGGCGGACGGCGGTCACCGCCTCGTCGTCACCGGCGACGGCGCCCACCTGCGGCGCGTCGGCGGGCAGCGGCGGGAGGGTGGTGGTGCTCGCGCCGGTCGGCGCCGGCTCGCCGGGTGCGATCGCCTGGGTCGCGGTGGTCGCGCTGGTCGTCGGGCTCGCGGTGGCCGCAGGGGCGGGATCGTCGCCGGGGATGCCGGAGACCGAATCGCAGCCCGCGATCAACGCCGCGGTGGCGGTCAATCCGGCGGCCAGGGCGGCGGCACGGTGGTGGCGGGTCGGAGCGATCGGGGTCGGCTTCGCGCGTTCCACTACGACTTCCTCAATTCCTAGGTCCTGGCGTCCGCGCGGGCGTCGCGGCCGTCGACTGTCGGGGCGAGCGGGCTCGCCGGGGATAGACCGGTGCGCGCGAAGCGAATTCGGCGCGCGGCTGATCGCCGCGGTCCGGCGGGGCGGCGCGCGGCGGCGCCGGGCCTGCCGGAACCGGCGATCTGCGACTACGCTAGCTGAATTGTGGAACCCGTCTACCGGTCGATCATCGGCCTGGCCCGAACCGTCTTCTTCCTCGAAGGTCTGAAGTTCACCGTCAAGGGGGCCGAGAACATCCCGGCGTCCGGCGGTGCCGTGGTGGCGATCAACCACACCGGCTACATGGACTTCACCTACGCCGGACTGCCCGCGCGCACGCCGAAGCGCTACATCCGCTTCATGGCCAAACACGACGTCTTCGAGAGCAAGATCTCCGGACCGATCATGCGCGCCCTCAAGCACATTCCCGTCGACCGCACCGCGGGCGCCGACTCCTACAAGGCCGCGGTCGAGTACCTGCGCGCGGGCGAACTCGTCGGCGTGTATCCCGAGGCCACCATCAGCCGCAGCTTCGAGATCAAGGAATTCAAGTCCGGCGCGGCGCGGATGGCGATCGAGGCCGAGGTGCCGATCATCCCGATCGTCATCTGGGGCGCCCAGCGCGTGTGGACCAAGGGCTTCCCCAAGCGCCTCGGCCGCACCAACACCCCCATCTCGATCGCCGTCGGCGCCCCCATCAAGCCTTACGAGCCCGCCGCCGACCTGACCGCCCAGCTCCGCACCACCATGCAGCAGATGCTCGCCGACCTGCAGGAAACCTACGAGCACGAGCCGGGCGCCTACTGGGTCCCGAAGCGCCTCGGCGGCAGCGCCCCCTCCCTCGAGGAAGCCACCGCCCTCGACGATGCCGAAGCCGCCGAACGCCTCGCCCGCAAGTCCGCGAAACAGCACCCCGAGTCCTGACCGGCGCCGTCGCGTGGTCGCCCGTCTCCGGGACGACCACCGCGGCGGCTCAGCGCGGTATCCGGCAGCGGGTCGGCGCGGGCAGGCTGCCGCGTAGGTAGGCGGCTGGGGGGACGCCCATGAGGGTGCGGAAGTCGGCGGTGAGGTGGGACTGGTCGTAGTAGCCGGTGTGGGCCGCCAGGTGGGACCACGGGGTGTCGCCCGCGTAGGCGAGGACGCGGCGGACGCGGTCGATGCGGGCGAAGTGTTTGGGTGAGTCGCCGACGCCGGTGCTGAACAGCGTGCGCAGGTGCCGTTCGCTGACGGCGAGCCGTGCCGCGAGGTCCGGGATGGCGGGCGCGGAGTCGGCGGTGAGCACCGAGATCGCCTCGCGGAGTACGACACGATGCGCGCGCTCGGTCTCTGACTCGGAGATCCGTTGCGGCAGGACCTCTTCCAGATAGGCCAGGGCCTCGCCGGTGGGTAGGTCGGTCAGGTCGTCCGCGAGAGTGGCCAGCGGGCCGGGCAATTCGGCGAGCCGTACGGCGCGATCGGTGAGGTCGCTCGCCGCCACACCGAGCAGCTGACGCGTCACCCCGGGCGCCAGCCGCAACCGCACGCAGCCCGCGGGCTGCTCGGCCCGCGAGTACACGGCCTTCGTCTGCGCGCCGACGACCAGCGCCTCGCGCCGACCGGACCCGTCGGTGCGCAGCACGATCGTCGTGGTCGCGACGGGCGGCTGCGCGAAGGGGCGGTCCACGTCCTCGTCGATCCGCGTGCTGGTGAGCTCGGTGAGCCACGACCGCAGCGAGGGCGGCGCCTGCACCGGGGTCTCGATCTCGGCCGGGGTCAGATACTGCGTGCTCACCAGGTCAACAGTAAGCGGCGCGGCGCGGTCTGTCCGTGCCGATTTCTCCTATCCGCGCAGGCAGGCGGGTCGGCATGCTCGAGGCATGATCCTGATCACCGGTGCCACGGGCACCATCGGCAGTGCCCTCGTCAGCCGGCTGCTCGCGGACGGCGTGGCCGTTCGTGCCGCCACCCGCGACCCCGCCGCCGCGAGCTTCCCCGCCGCCGTCGACGTCGTCCGCGTCGACTACCGCGACCCGGCCACCTTCGCCCCGGCCATGGCGGGGGTCGAGGCGGCCTTCCTCAACGGGCTGCCCGGCCCCGAAGACACCGGCGTCGACGGCGCCCTCGTCGCCGCCGCCCGGGCCGCGGGCGTGCGCCGGGTGGTGAAACTGTCCGCGATCGGTACCGGCGATCCGCGCCTGGGCCTCCCCGGCACCTGGCACGTCCCCGGTGAGCAGGCGGTCCGCGAGTCGGGCCTGGAGTGGACGATCCTGCGCCCCAACACCTTCGCGTCGAACACCCTCAGCTGGATCGCACCGCTGCGCGACGGACACCCGGTGCCCAACCTCACCGGTGACGGCAAGCAGGCGGTCGTCGACCCGCGCGACGTCGCCGAGGTCGCCGCCACGGCGCTGCGCACCGGCCGATACGACGGCCGCGTCCTGACCCTCACCGGCCCCCTCCTGCACACCGGCCGCGAGCAGGCCGCCGTGCTCGCCGAGATCATCGGCCGCCCGATCGAGGTCGCCGACATCGCCGCCGCCGACGCCCGCGAGTTCATGACCGCGGCCGGTCTGCCGCCCGCCTTCGTCGAGGGTTCACTGATCGGCCAGGCCTTCATCAGGGACGGCCACAACGAGCTGGTCAGCGGCGATGTCGCGGAGGTACTCGGCAGGGAACCGCGAAGCTACGCCGACTGGGCCGCCGACCATCGCGACGCCTTCGCCTGAGACCCGGGTCTGGGTTCAGTTCATCGTCAGCACCCACGAGCCGTTGCAACCCTTACGGTCGTTCAGGTCGTCGTCGTAGACCCAGTTGAACCTGATCGGCGGATTGGTGCGGACGTTCCAGCGGCCCGACGGTGAGGTCACCACCTTGCCCTTGCGCGACAGCACGCCCACCTCGTCGTGCGCGAACTGCCATTTCCCGCCGCTGGTCGGGTAGTTCAATCGCAGCGTCACCCGGCCGCCGGTGTGGTTCTGGACCACCAGGCACGAGCCGGGGTGGTTCACGTCGATCGCGTACTCGCCGAATTCACCCTCCTCGGTGTTCTCGCCGCTGTCGGTGAGCTCCACCGGATCGGTGAAGTCGGCGTGTGCCGGACCGGCTCCCATGATGGTCACGGTGGTCACAGCGATACCCGCCGCGATCAGCCCCAGTGTCTTCATCCCGTTCCCTCCTGTCGTTCCGGCGGTAGCCGCCGGACCGTGAAAGAGCTTTCCGGGCAAGGACTTCCGATACCTTGTCGCGGACTTAACGCGGAAGTCGCGGCGGCCAGGTCCTGCGCCGAGCTCACCGCGGCTTCGGGAGGGCTGTGCGCACGGATTTCACTTTTTCGGGGGTGAGGCGCTAATGTTCCTTCTCGCACGACGAAGCCCCGCGGGGCTCGTACGGCACGCGGATGTAGCGCAGCTGGTAGCGCATCACCTTGCCAAGGTGAGGGTCGCGAGTTCGAATCTCGTCATCCGCTCAACGAGAAGCCCGGCCGCCGTGCCGGGCTTTTCTCATTGTCGGCGCCGTTCCAGGCGCTCGTGACTCAGCGGCGGCAGGAACTCCCCGATCAGGCGGCGACGCCACCAGATCCCCTCGCGGAACAGCTGGGTGGGCGTGCTGAAGTGGTACTCGTAGAGCCGGGCGCGCAGGTAGCGTGGCGGCGCGTCGGGGAAGGGGCAGTGCCGCAGCAGGCGCAGGGTGTCGCGGTCGTTGTCGAGCAGCCGCACGACCAGCGGAATCGCCCAGGATCGGGCATAGGCCGGCGAGAGCGCGGCGAACCACATCAGCCAGTCCAGCCGCAGGTGATAGGGCGCCCACTGGCGCGGACGGAACCCGACGGCCCCCGGTTTGCCCTTGAACTCGTACTCGCGCCACTCGGTGTCGTCGTCCAGGTGCTCGGCGTCGGTGCCCTCCAGCACGATCTCCTGCCGGACGCGGGTGATGCTGCCGAACGCGCCATAGGTGTTGACCAGGTGCAACGGGTCGAACGAGGCATTCATCGCCTGCCCGGCGGAGAGCATGTTGCGCACCGGCCAGAAGCTCAGCACGACCACCATCGCGAAGAACGCGATCACCGCGCCGAGGAACCATCCCGGCGGTGCGGCGACCGGCGGCGCGTCGGGCAGGAACGGATACGCGCTGACCGCGGTGGTCGCCAGCAGCAGCGTCACCCAGTTCAGCCAGGCGAAATTGCCCGAGATCACCAGCCACAACTGCGTGACGATGACGATGATCGCCGCGACGCTCGCCACCGGCTGCGGCGCGAACAGCCCGAACGGCACGATCAGCTGGGCGAAGTGATTCGCCGCCACCTCCACCCGGTGCAGCGGTTTGGGCAGGTGGTGGAAGAACCAGCTCAGCGGGCCCGGCATCGGCTGGGTCTCGTGGTGGTAGTACAGGCAGGTCAGGTCCCGCCAGCAGCGGTCGCCGCGCATCTTGATCAGCCCGGCCCCGAACTCCACCCGGAACAGCAGCCAGCGCGCCGCCAGCAGCACCAGCAGCGGCGGCGCGACCGTGTCGTTGCCGAGGAAGATCGCCAGAAAACCGGCCTCGAGCAGCAACGATTCCCAGCCGAACGCGTACCACGCCTGCCCGACATTGACGATCGACAGATACAACGCCCACAGCGCGAACCACAGCCCCATGGCCGCCCACAGCGGCACCAGATCGGCCAGCCCCAGCGCGACCGCCACCGCGAGCGCCGCTCCGAGCCAGGCGACGGCGGCGAACCACCGATCCGAGTAGCGCAGATGGAACAGGCTCGGCGCCCGGCGGAACGGGGTCCTGGCCAGGTAGCGTGGAATGGGCAACATCCCCCGCTCGCCGAGCAGCGCGCGGAACTGCAGGGCCGCCGCGAGGAAGGCCAGGGCGTAGACGACCGCCAGGCCGCGCTGGAAGATCAGCCTGCCCTGCCAGTATTCCGGTGCCGTGAACCACTCCATGCGTGTGTGCTCCCGGTGGTCGACGTCCACGCATCGGAGGGATACCCCTGATCGCCCAGGCGAAATCTAGGGCTCGAGACCGGTCCCGCCGAGGAGGGCGCCGCGCAGGTCGGCCTCGTCCCAGTGCTCGGCCACACCCGGTCGCACGCGCAGGTACTCGACGACGCGGTCGGTGTCCCAGCCGTGCGCTTCGCGCAGCCCGGCGCCGATCATCGTGAGGTACCGCGCCGAGGGGCGGCGCAGCGGCACCGTCTCCGGGTCCCACGGCGAGGTGAAGGTGAGCACGGGGATGCCGTCACGCGCACCCGCGTGCACCACCGTCTCGTACCGGCCCGGCCCGAGGCGGACCGATCCGTCGGCCAGCACGGGCGCGGGGTCGAAGTCGTCCGCAGGCGCCCGATACATCTCCTGGGCCACGAGATCGCCGAACTGGCCGACGGTCAGCAGATAGCCGCGTGCCGCGGCGCCGATCGGCCAGCCCGCCGCGGGACGCGGGGCGTAGAAACCGACCCCACCGGTCCAAACGGGGCTCTGCCAGGCGAAATACAGGCTGCCCGGCAGAATGAGCGCTGCCGTATCCAGTGGCTCGGTGGAGTCGCGGAACCCCGGATAGGTGTGATCGGTGCCGGGTGGGGTGCCGCCGGCGCGGTAGTAGGCGAACCGCTCAGCGTGCATGTTGGAGCCGTACGCGGCGTACCAGACGTGCTGAGCTGTCGACACCGGCTCACCTCGGGTTGGTCACGATTCGTCGCGCCTCGGAAACGGACGCGCGCTTTCACCCGATTCTCCTTCGAACGGGTCGGGAGGGACCTCGAAGGGGAGAGATTTATGAGATCAGCCGTTGTGGTGGCCGCCCTGGCGGTGATGGCCGGGGGACTCGCCGCCTGTGCCGGTGACCGGGAGCAGGCACCGACGACTGTCGCGCAGCCGTCGACCACTGTCGCGTCCCCGACCTCCGTACTGCCCGGCGGCGACCCGCCGGTCATCGTCATACCGGGCGTCCGGGTACCCGGCTCAGCCACCGCACCGGCACCGGCCGCCCCCGACCCCGGCCTGCCCTCCCGCGACGACGCCACCGTCGACGCCCGCGACTACCAGCAGCGCGAGAGCTTCTACTTCCAATCACCCACCGGAAACATCATGTGCGGCATCCTCGCCGACGCCCCCTTCGGGGTGGGCTGTCAGCTCGCGCACGCGAATGTCATTCCGCCACAACTGCCGAACTGCTCCGACGCACCCGACCGCAAGGTCGCCGTACACACCGTCGGCGGCAAGTCGGAGTTCCTGTGCACCAGCCAGGGCATCTTCGTCGGCGAGCCGGTCGACGGCACCACCAAGGGCGGCGGCGCGACCCTGAACTACGGCGACACGCTCGTCGTGCGCGGCGTCGCCTGCACCTCCACCGAACAGGGCATCCGGTGCGACGCGGCGGGCCACGGCTTCACCATCTCCGCCGACGCCCAGACCCTCTTCTAGCCCGGTCGCGGGATGTAGACACCGGCCGCCCGCAGCTTCGCCTCGATGAGCGCGGCGAGCCTGCCGGGCGCGGTGTCCTGGTCCTGGTCGTGGTGCGCGATCATCTGGTACCGGGTGGCGGCTTCGGTGCGCGCCTGCAGGCCGGTCACGATCCGCAGCTGCGCGGGATTGGCGAGCAGTTGCGCGACCAGGGCGGTGGCGAGCTCCTCGATCCGGGGATCGTCGGGGTCCCATTCCCTGGCCTCGACGCCCCGACGGAACAGGGCGACGTACTCCGGGTCCTCGACCGCGTTCTCGACATCGGCCAGGTAGTCGTCGAAACCCTCCGGCACCAGCGCCCTGGCCAGCACCCACCCTTCCCTGGTCGCGGCCACCTCCTCGGCGGGAAACCCCAGCTCGGGCATCCGTTCGAGCAGCGCCACCGCGCGATCGGGCAGCAGTGCGCGGTTGCCGTCGGCCAGCCGGTGCAGGGTCTCGCGCCGGGCGGTCAGCTCGTCGATGCGCGCGCTGAGCTGACGCCCGACCTCGGTGAGCGCGGCGGCGAACCGGTCGGCGTCGGCATCGAGCAGCGGCTCGATCTCGGCGAGCGGCACCCCGGCCTCGGCCAGTGTCCTGACCTTGACCAGCCGCAACAGCTCCGCGGACCCGTAGCGCCGGTAGCCCGAGCTGTCCCGGTCGGGCTCGGCGACCAGGCCGAGCTTGTGATAGTGCCGCACCGTCTTCACCGTGACACCGACGAACGCCGCCGCCTGCCCGATCGTGACCCCGTTCCGCATGGGTTCAGCTTGCCTTGTCCGCCACCGGGTTTCCGTCGAACACCGCCTCGATCAGCGCCTTCTGCGCGACCTGGAACGCGGGCGCGATCGTCATCTCGGCATTGTCGACGCAGGTCAGGTACGCGGTCATGGTCCGGCTCCCGTCGGGCGTGCTGAACATCAGGGCCGCGTACCCCGCGATGCCGCCGTTGTGGGTGATGAGGGTGGTTCCACCGGCGGTCCGCTGCACGAAGACCCCGAGTCCGTATCCCATGTTCGGGATGCCGGTGTCGTGGGTGGTGTACATCTCGGCCAGCAGCGCCTCGGGCACGAGCTTGCCGCCCACCAGCGCGGTGATGAAGGTGCGCAGGTCCTCGGTCGTCGAGATCATGTCGCCGCCGGTGGCCACCCAGGAGGGATTGTGCTCGGTGACGTCGATCGTGCGCTGCTCGTCGCCGTCGGCGTAGCGGTAGTAGGCGTGCGGGTGCGGCTCGGGCAGTTCCGTCGAGGTGCCCGGGACGACGGTGCCGGTGAGCCCGAGCGGGCCGATGATCAACCGATCCATCTCGGCGGCAAGGGAATTGCCGGTCACCTTCTCCACCAGCAGCCTGGCGATGACGTAATTGGTGTTGGAGTAGCTCCACCCGGTCCCCGGCGCGAACCGCGCCGGCTTCGACAGGGCCAGCGTGACAAGGTCTTCCGGCAGGTAGGTCTCGAACCGGAGGTCGGCCCACTCCTTCCCGGCGATGGTCGAGGGGATGCCCGGGACGACGGTGCCGTCCTCGTAGAACTCGCCGGTGAAGTTGAACACTCCGCTGGTGTGCTGCAACACCATGCGCACGGTGATCCGCTCGTCGAACGCGAATTCGGGCAGGTACCGCAGCACCGGCGCGTCCAGCTCGATCTTGCCCTCGGCGACCAGCTGCAGGACCACGGTGGCGGTGAAGGTCTTGGTATTGCTGCCGATCCGCACGTGCCCGTCGACCGGCGGCAGCGCCGTCCCGTCGAGCTCGGCACGGCCGGCGCTGCCGACCCATTCACCCTGCTCGTCGCTCACCCGCAGCGACACCGCGAGGAACCCGGCCTCGACGGTCTCGTCGATGATCCGCTGCAGATCCTGTCGCGCAATGTCTTTGGTACCCATGATGTCTCTCCTCGATTCAGCTGCTCCGGCTCTGTGCCGCTGAAACGAGGCTCCACCCTGACCCGAGGTCAACCACAAGAGTGATCCGAGTCACAAGACGCGAACGGGCGGGGCGGCAATCGATCTGCCGCCCCGCCCGTTTCGTGGAGGGACTACTGTGCCGTCGACTTGAAGCGGCGCAGGCGCAGGCTGTTGCTCACCACGAAGACCGAGCTGAACGCCATCGCGGCGCCCGCCAGCATCGGGTTGAGCAGGCCGGCCATGGCCAGCGGGATCGCGGCCACGTTGTAGGCGAAGGCCCAGAACAGGTTGCCCTTGATCGTGGCCAGGGTGCGCCGGGACAGCCGGATCGCGTCGGCGGCGGCGCGCAGGTCGCCGCGGACCAGGGTCAGGTCGCTGGCCTCGATGGCGACATCGGTGCCGGTGCCCATCGACAGCCCGAGATCGGCCTGCGCCAGGGCGGCCGCGTCGTTGACGCCGTCACCGACCATCGCGACGACCTTGCCCTCGGCCTGCAGCCGCTTGACGGTGTCGACCTTGTCCTGCGGCAGCACCTCCGCGATCACCTCGTCGATGTCCACCTCGTCGCCGATGGTGCGGGCCGCGCGCGCGTTGTCGCCGGTCAGCAGGATCGGGGTGAGGCCGAGTTCGCGGAACTGCGCGATGGCCTGCGCCGAGGTCGGCTTCACCGCGTCGGCGACCACGAGGACGCCGCGCGCCTTACCGTCCCAGCCGACGGCGACCGCGGTCTTGCCCGCCGACTCCGCCTCCGCCATCGCGGTTTCCAGGTGCTCCGGCAGCGGCTGCGACCAGTCGGCCAGCAGTCGAGCCCGGCCCACGATCACCGCGGACCCGTTCACCACGCCCTGCACGCCGAGACCCTCGACATTGGCGAAGCCCTCCACTGGCAGCAGCGTGCCGAACTCGTCCTGCGCGCCCTTGGCGATCGCCTGCGCGATCGGGTGCTCCGACGAATGTTCCAGCGCGCCGGCCAGTTCCAGCACCCGGCCGCGCTCCTCGCCTTCGGCGGGCAGCACGTCGAGCAGGGTCATCTTGCCGGTGGTGACGGTGCCGGTCTTGTCCAGCACGATGGTGTCGACCTTGCGAGTCGATTCCAGCACCTCGGGGCCCTTGATCAGGATGCCGAGCTGGGCTCCGCGCCCCGTGCCGACCATCAGCGCGGTCGGGGTGGCCAGGCCGAGGGCGCACGGGCAGGCGATGATCAGCACCGCGACACCGGCGGTGAAGGCCGCCGCGATCGCGCCGCCGGTGCCGAGCCAGAAGCCGAGGGTGGCCACGGCCAGCGCGATGACGATCGGCACGAAGATGCCGGAGATCTTGTCGGCCAGGCGCTGGGCCTGGGCCTTGCCGGTCTGCGCGTCCTCGACCAGCTGCGCCATCTGGGCGAGCTGGGTGTCGGAGCCGATCCTGGTGGCGCGCACCAGGAGTCGCCCGCCGACATTGACGGTCGCGCCGGTGACGGCGTCACCCGCGCCGACCTCCACCGGCACCGACTCACCGGTCAGCATGGACGCGTCGACCGCCGAGCTGCCCTCGCTCACGACGCCGTCGGTGGCGATCTTCTCGCCGGGCCGCACCACGAATTCGTCACCGACGGCCAACTGCTCCACCGGGATTCGCGTCTCGACACCGTCGCGCAGCACCGCCACGTCCTTGGCCCCGAGCTCGAGCAGCGCCTTCAGCGCCGCGCCGGCCCGGCGCTTGGACCTGGCCTCGAAGTAGCGCCCGGCCAGGATGAACGTGGTGACGCCCGCCGCGGCCTCCAGGTAGATGCTGCCGGTGCCGTCCATCCGCGCGATGGTGAATTCGAACGGGTGCTTCATGCCGGGCGTGCCCGCGGTGCCCCAGAACAGGGCGTACAGCGACCAGCCGAACGCGGCCAGCGTGCCCATCGACACCAGCGTGTCCATGGTGGCGGTGCCGTGCTTCAGGTTGGTCCAGGCCGCCTTGTGGAAGGGGAGCGCGCCCCACACCACGACCGGCGCGGCCAGCGTCAGCGAGAGCCACTGCCAGTTGGTGAACTGCAGCGCCGGGATCATCGCCATCGCGATCACCGGGACGGTGAGCACCAGCGAGACCAGCAGGCGAGTCCGCAGCGAGGCGGTCGGATCGGGCTCGGCGGCGGTCTCCTCGGTGCGCTCCGGCTGCTTCGGGGCGGGGAGTGCCGCGGTGTAGCCGGCCTGCTCGACGGTGGCGATCAGCTCCTCGGGGGAGATGTCACCGGAGAAGTCGACGCGCGCCTTCTCGGTCGCGTAGTTGACCGTGGCGGTGACCCCGTCGAGCTTGTTGAGCTTCTTCTCGATCCGGTTCGCGCAGGAAGCGCAGGTCATGCCACCGATCACCAGTTCTACCTGGCCGGTGCCCGGTGGGTGTGTCACGGCGGTCATGGGATGCTCCGATCGTTTCCTGATGTCGATTCTTGCTGAGGGGTTGCTGCCGGGCTACGTCAGTGCCCGTGGCCGGGTTCGGCCGGTGCGCTCGTCGGCGCCGGGGCGCTCACGCCCGTGGCGTCGGGCTGGGCGACCCGCACGGTGAACTCGGCGGTGCGCACGACGCCCTGGTGCTGGAAGTCGAGGAACAGGCGGTAGTCGCCCGCGCTCGGCGCGTTCACCACGAAGTCGATCCCGGGGCCGGCCGGGGTGACCCCGTCGCCGGGAGCGCCCTCGGGGTGCACGTGCAGGTAGGCCAGGTCGGCGGCGCGCAGGGCGACCAGGTGTCCGTAGGCGCCCAGGTAGGGCTGCAGATCGGTGACCGGGACGCCGTTGCGGCTCACCGACAGGGTGACCGGCGAACCGGCGCCGGGGGTGATCGTGCCGTTCAGCGCGACCTCGTACTCCCCGACCTTCGCGGTCGCGGCCGGGGCGGGCAGGGCCTGTACGTCATAGTTGCCCGCGACCCGCAGATCCGCGCCGAGGGTCAGGCTCGGCCCGCCGGCCGGGGTGAAGTCGGCGAAGACCCGGTAGTCACCGGCCCGGCTCAGGTTCAGCGGAACCGTCCAGGTCCCGGCCGGATCGAGCACAGGATGCACGTGCTGGAAGCCGGCCATGTCGCGCCGGACCACGATCAGGTGCAGGTCCTTGTCGTGGCTGGTCTGATACTCGGTGACCGGCGCACCGGTCGCGTCGAGGATGCGGAAGCTGACGGGGGCCTGCGCCGCGGTGCTGGTGATCGTCTTGTCCAGGGCCAGCGTGTAGCCCTTGTCGGTGACCAGCAGCCCGCCGGGCAGGTCGTCGGCGGGGGCCGCCGCGGTCTCGTGCTCGCCGTGCCCGGCCGGTGCGGAGGGTTCCGGACCGACCAGGGCGCCGGCGGCCAGAGCGATCCCGAAGACCGCCGCGAGGCCGAGGGCGAAACCGGCGAACTTGGTAGTTGCGTTCATCGGGATGCTCCGTTTCGAGTTCAGTCGGCGAGTTGGAAGCCGGCCGCGGTGACGGCGTCGGCGAGGGCGGTGCGGTCGGGCTCGGTGCCTTCGATGGTCACCTTGCCGTCGGCCAGGTCGACATCGACGCCGGTGACGCCGGGCAGGGCGCCGACCTTGTCGCGCACCTTGTTGGTGCAGCAACCGCAGGTCATGCCGGTGACGGTGACGGTGGTCGTGCTCATGGTGGTGTTCTCCTCGTCGTCGATCTCAATCATTACCATACCCCCCTAGGGTACGTTGTCAAACGGTCGCGCCTGCCTTGTCGGCGGCCGGGGCGCGCATGACCGCCGCCGTGATCGCGGCGCCCGCCAGGGCGAGGATGCCCGCGCCGAGGAAGGCGGCCGAGTAGCCGTCGGTCAGTGCCGTGGTGTCGCCGAGCTGGTCGGCGCCGAAGGCGGCCGCCACCGCGGTCATCGCGGCCAGGCCGAGGGCCGAGCCCACCTGGTAGCTCACGTTGACGATGCCCGAGGCGAGCCCGCCCTCCTCCGGTCGCGCCGCCGAGATGGCGGTGCCGAGCGAGGGGATGAAGGCCAGCGACATACCGCCTGCGGCCACCAGGGAGGCGGGCAGCACGTCGACCCAGAAGTTGCCGGTGGGCCGCACCAGCGACATGATCCCCAGGCCGATCCCGAGCACGATCAGGCCGGTGACGATCATCGGCTTGGCGCCGAAGCGCTGCATCGCCTTCGGGGCGAGCACCACCATGCCGAGCATGATCAGCGTGGTCATCGGCAGCAGCGCCGCGCCGGACGGGAACGCGCTATAGCCGAGCACCTGCTGCAGGTACAGGTTGAGGAAGAACCACATCGGCACCCACGCGGCGGCCAGGGCGAACTGGGCGAAGTTGGCGGCGGCGAGGTTCGGCGCGCGGAAGATGCTCAACCGCATCAGCGGTTCGCTGCGGCGCGACTGGATGACGACGAATCCGGCGAGCAGCGCGGCGGCCAGCGCCAGCACGCCCCAGGTCTGACCCGAAGCCCAGCCCACTTCCGGCGCCTGCACGATGGCGTAGACGGCGGCGGCCAAACCGGCCGTCACGGTGACGGATCCGGCGATGTCGATGGAGCCCTTGCGCGCCGGGGCGGCGGGCATCAGCAGCGGAATTGCGATCAGCGCGAGCGCGGCGATCGGGATGTTGATGTAGAAAACCCAAGGCCAGCTGATGTATTCGGTGATCACGCCACCGAGGAACACCCCGGCCGTACCGCCCGCGGGCGCGGCCGCGCCGTACACGGCGAGCGCCTTGGTGAGTTCACCCGGCGACCCGCCGAACAGCATCATCAACAGCGTCAGTGCCGAGGGCGCGATCAGCGCGGCGCCCGCGCCCTGGATCGCCCGGCCCGCCAATTCGAGCCCGACCGTCCCGGCGGCGCCCGCCAGCACGGAGCCGACCGCGAGCACGAGCCAGCCCGCCCCGAACACCCGGCGCGCGCCGAGCAGGTCGGAGAGCCTGCCGCCGAGCAGCAGCAGGCCGCCGAAGGCGACTACGTAGGCATTGAAGACCCAGGTCAGATTGCCCGGCGTGAAGCCGAGTTCGGCCTGCATCTTGGGCAGCGCGATCCCGATGATCGAGGTGTCCATGATGACCATGAACTGCGCGGCGGCGATCACCGCCAGCGCCCACCACTTCCTGGTGGATACCGATTGTGTGGTCACGACTTTCGTCCTTTCGAGCGGAGAGCGTCTCGTGCCCGGTACCATACCCCCCTAGGGTATTAATCTGTCAAGACTCCAGCGGAAAGGATTCCCACAGCGAAATGCCCGACCCGCGACAGGGTGGATCGGGCATTTCGTGCTGCGCGGGATCAGGATTCGGGGCGATAGGTGATCAGTGCGACGGCGGGTGCGGAGACCACCTGCACCGGCTCGTAGCCGGCGACCTTGATGTGCGCGAAGCCGCCCTCGATGGCGATCCGCGCGTCGTGGACCGTGTCGGCGGTGTCACCGTCGGCGGTCCGCAGCGTGTAGCCGTCGACCAGGGACGGTATCGGTGGACCGCCAGGTCGATGGCATCGCCGGCGTCGTGGCAACGCGGGGAAAGTCCAGCTCAGAGCGGGCGACATGGTTGGAGTAGTTCGACAGCACGTTGAGTGCCACATGGCCGACCGCTTCGGCCAGCTCGCCGTCGCCGACGCCGTTCACCCTGGCCGCGGCCAGCTGCTCATCGGTGACCCGGCCGCCGGTGCGGAGTACCGCGCGAGCGAATCGCAGGACCGCTTCGGTATGTGGGTCGTCGGCGGTGGCCGCCCGTGTCGCCGCGATCGCCGCGGGCGTGAAGCCCATCTTCTTCGCGCGCATCGTGTGCGCCGAGACGCGGTACTCGCAGCCGTTGTCGGCGGCGATCAGCAGGGCGAGTTGCTCCAGGGTCCTTGCGTCGAGCGCGCCCGAGCTCAGCGCCCGCAGCCCCAGATACCCCGTAGGGTCGCCGGGCTGTTCGCCATCGCGGCATACGGTGGCTCGACTGGCTGCGCATCTCGGTCTAATCCGTCGACGACCCGGCCGCGCGCCCGCTGGCCGTCTTCACCGCCCTCGCGGAGCGCTTCGCCCGCAACGACTTCCGCGGCGGCGCCTTCATCAACACGATGATCGAGGTCGCCGACCCGACGGCCCCCGCGCACCAGGTGGCCGACCGGCACAAACGCCGCGTCATCGCCTACCTCACCGAACTCCTCACCGCGGCAGGCCAACCCGACCCCACCACCCTCGCCCCCGAACTCGCCCTCCTCATCGACGGCGCCATCGTCACCGCCGTCCGCGAGAACTCCCCCGCACCACCGGGTGTTCTGCCGACTCGACTATGAGGCGATCGGGCGAGACAAGCCGCTGTTGGTGGTCATCGGCGGGCTGACGAAGGCCTACGGCACAACTCTTTCGGCGGCTGATTACCAGGCGATACGTGAACTGGGAGCTGAGTACGCAGCGATTAACCCCCGGTCGGTCGGTTAGCAGTGTGCGCGGTCGAATTGCCCGACCGCGGCCTCGAGTCCTGCGAGATCGCGCGCCCGGCCCGAGGTCAGCGCTGCGGTCAGGAGGTCGCGCCCCGGTTCGTCGAGTCGTTCGAGTGTGAGTCGAAAGCCCAGCGCCGCAGCGGCTTCGGTCACGGTCCGCAGCGTTGGGTTCTTCGGTGAACTGAGTAGACGGCGGATAGTCGACGGTTCGGTCGACATCGCGCGCGCCAGCTCTGCCTTGGTCAGGGCCGACTCGGTCCGCGCCTGGTCCAGCGCGTTGATGATCGAGTCGACGGTTTTGATGCGAACCGCCTCCAAAACGAACTCGCGCAGGAACTCGGGGTCGTTGAGGTCTTCGGCCAGGTCTGCCCAGAACACGCTCTGGTCACTCATTGCTCGTTGACCTCCTCATTCTGTCGCTACGGATGGGGCGTAGCTTATATGCTACGCCCCATCGGCGGGCACGGGAAGCGGCGAGAACTACTGCCCGTGAAGGTGGCGGGCGGTGGGGGAGGTGGGGACCGTGGCCGGGTCGGGGGCGGTGCCGAGGAGGCGGTCGGCGGTGCCCGAGGTGGTGACGGTGAACCAGTAGTGCTCGTTCTTGTAGTGGTGGTGGCGGTGGTTGCGCCAGATCGCCCGGTAGAGAGCGTGTTCTGGCTTGTAGTCGGTGTGGATCAGGTAGTGGGTCCACTCGTAGAGCAGGCCCAGGGTGGTGATCGTCAGCAGGAAGGTCAGGCCGAGGCCGAGGCGGGGGAAGGCCAGTAGGGCGACGGCGACCAGGGCGATGATCGTGTAGATCAGCGATCTGGTCGGGATGAAGACCAAGGGGATGTCGCGCGGATCCGTGTGGTGCGCACGGTGTTTGCTCGCCAGTTCGCTGTCGATGGTGAGCGGGCCGACGTGTCGCGGTCGCCAGTGCAGGACGGTGACGTGG
The DNA here is from genome assembly GCF_003182135.1 of Nocardia neocaledoniensis. Taxonomy (GTDB): domain Bacteria; phylum Actinomycetota; class Actinomycetes; order Mycobacteriales; family Mycobacteriaceae; genus Nocardia; species Nocardia neocaledoniensis. Next base: position 569,686 of record NZ_QGTL01000004.1, read on the forward strand.
ATGATCCACTCCGTCACCGGGAAGGTGCCGACGATGATCAGGGGGACCAGCGCGTCGGTGATTTGCCAGTCGCCCACCACGATTCGCGCGGCCAGCGCGGCGACGAGGACGGCGGCGATCATCCAGGGCGAGGGGTGGCGGACGAACTCGCGCGCCATCTCGCCCAGTGAGGCGCCGCGGCGGACGACGCGAGGTGGGTTCGATCCCGACGCGCCTGTCCGTCCGCCGGCATCGGGCTTCCGGGCTCGTCCGCCGTCGGCCGGTGACGTGCCCTGCGCGGTCTTCTCGATGGGGTCGTTGTCGTGCGACGTCGTTGTCGGACGGTCATTCATAGCGATTCCTCGGGTGGATCACGCCCCGTCGAGGGCGTGGATGAGAGCGGTGGTCGCCGGCGCGAGCAGTGCGCGCGCGGATTCGGCGGCCCGTTCCGGCTCGCCCGCGTCGATCGCGGCGGCCAGGTCTCGATACGCGTCACCATTGCCGACCTCGGCGGCCATGATCGGCGCGAGCGCGGCCAACGCGGGTTCGTAGGCGGCGCGCAGCATGGAATACATCAGCCGGAACGCGATCGAATCCGCGAGATCCAGGACGTGGTCCCAGAATTCGAGGGCGATGCGTTGCTGCGCGATGGGATCGTGCTCGGCGACAAGGGTTTCCACGGATGCGTGGAGCGCGGTCAGTCCCTCCGCGACCTGGGAGTCGGCCCGGCTCGACCGGACCCGCGCGGCAGCCAGCTCGGCGATCTTGGGCCCATTGTGCCCGCGCGCCTCGAGAATGCTCCGCGCCACCGCCGGATCGATCGTGTCCCCCCGGAGCAGCAAGCGAGGCAACACTTCCAGCCCAGCGCTGCGCCGATAGTCGAGCACGGTGGTCGCTTCTCCCTGCCGCACCGACACCAGCCCCGCCGCCGCCAACCGCTGCAAAGCCTCCCGCACCGCAGGCCGGGAAACCCCCAACGCCTCAGCCAACTGCCGCTCACTCGGCAAGGTACTCCCCGCCACCAACTCCCCACCCAGCACTTCCCCCGCGATCTGCTCGAACACATCCCCGGAAACCGAGCGCTTCACCACAGGAGTCCATGCCATACCCCGATAATCCCTCCAACAGGTCAAGAGGTCAAGTGGTCAGACCAGTTCTCAATGTTGACACTATGGGCAAGTTAGATACATTGAATACAGGAGGTGTGCGATGACTGTCACGCAGATCGATCTGGACGACGACGCCCTCAGGGAGGCCATGCGGTTGATGGGTTCCTCGACCAAGAAGGACACCGTCAATGCGGCATTGCGCGATTACGTACAGCGGGTACGTCGAGTCGAAGCGGCCCAGCGACTGTTCGAGCGCGGTCAACGCGGCGATTTCGACAGCGCGGCGGCGACCCGCGACAAGGAGAAGGCTGCCCGCAAACAGGTCGGCGAGTGATCCGCTACCTACTGGACGCTTCGGGACTTTGGCGGCTGTTCCGTGATCCGGACGTATTCGCGGCCTGGCAACCGGAAATCGAGGCGGGTGCGTTCCGGATCTGTGAGGCGACCCGCACGGAGTTCTTGTACTCGGCGACAAGCCCGGCCGACCGCGACGAGCTGGCTACCGACATCGATGACCTGTGCGCGCTCGCCCCAGCTCCCAAATCGGCCTGGCGATGGGTCGATACCGCGCAGTACAAACTCACCCAGCGTGGTCAGCACCGCTCGGCGGGAGTGGTCGACTTGATCGTCTGTGCCACCGCGATCCACCACGGCCTGTCTGTGCTGCACGCCGACGCGGATTTCGCGACGGTGAGCCGGGTGCTGCCGGAGGTCCAGCAACGCGATATCCGGTCGGGATAGCGGCGCGACCACGAGAGGTGACCTGTGCTCCGCCATGAGGACTCAAAGCCGCGGCTCGCTCAGGAGCTGCTCGACTACGTAGTTGAACCGTCGTCAGATCGGTCGGTCGAGTCCCTCGGCGTCGCATACCAAGGGGACTCATGGCCCACCGTCAGGTTGGGAGGCGTGCGGTTGAGGTCGTACAGCTCGTCCTACGGGATCGACCAGAAGTATTCGTTGTCCAGGTGGAGGGTCTCCCCGCAGGTAGCGGCCTCGACATAGTCCATGAGCAATTCCATGGATTTGCGTAACTCACTCAGAGGTATCCGCAACTGCCAGTCGGTCATACAGAAGATGATCGCCGGATCATGGCGATGACCGGTACTGGTTTTCCGCGCAGCGTGGATGGCACCGGTCAGGACGGGTCTGAACCTCGGATGGCGGAGAGCCAGGTGAAGGTGGTGGCGGCGACGGTGGTGGTGCCGAGGAAGGTGGTGAGGCCGCCGTTCATGACGTAGATCCAGAGGAGGGCGAAGAAGGGGGCGGCGACGGCGGGTTGGCTGTCGAGGAGGAGGCGGCGCAGTGGGGTGAAGGTGGGGACGGGGGCGGGGCGGGTCGGGTTGTCGATGAGCTTGCCGGTGGGTTCGGTGGTGCGGACGCGGCCGCTGGGATAGAAGCGCAGCTCGCCCGTGCGGATGGCGCGGTCGGACAGTTCCAGCTGGGTGGGGGTGAGTGTGGACAGCTCCGGGTCGTAGAACACCGGCTGCCACACCATCCGATCACCACTGGTGATCTCCAACCACGACCGGCTCACCAGCCGATGCTGCTGCCGTACCCGCCGCCCACCGACCCGCCCCCGCGCGACCAGCCCACTCGGCACCACCCCGAACGCCAGCCCCAGCTGATACGCCGTGAACCCCACCACCCCGACCGCGACCACGGCCAGCGCGCTCACCTGATCCAGATCCGCGAACGGCACCCACGCGGCGATGACCGCGAGGGTGCCGCACGTGACGAGCAGCGGATAGGTGAGCGCGCGCGCCGGGCCGGAACTCGGCACTACTACTTCACGAAACCGATCTTGGTGTAGTCGAGGGAGGCCAGGCCCGCCGCGCCGTAATTGGCGAGGGTGTCGCGCACGGCGATATTCCCGGCGACCTGCATCAGCGGAATGGAATGGCCTTCTTCGAACACCTTCCGATCGACCTGATTCGCCAGTTCGATCGCCTTGGCTGGGTCGAGCTCGGAAACCGTCTGCTCGATCAGCGCGTTGAGCTCCGGGGAACCGATCCGGCCGTAATTGCCCTGCACGTCATCCGGGTACAGGCCGAACACCTGGGAGATGCTGCTGAGCGGGAAGGGATCGCCGACCCAGCTCCACTGACCCACGTCGAAATTGCCCGGGATGATGTTCTCGCTGAAGAAGCCGGCACCGGGCTTGGTCTCGATGTTCAGCTTCACGCCGATCTGGGCGAGATTCTGCTGGATGATCTGCGCGATGTTGACCCAGGTATCGGATTGGTACATCACGTCGCGGATCTCGAGCCGACGCCCGTTCTTCTCGCGCACATCACCGTTGAGTTTCCAGCCGAGGGCGTCGAGTTCCTTGGCCGCCGCCGTGGGGTCGAAGCCGAGACTGTTGTCTTGATAACCCTTCTGGCCCGCCACGAAGACATGGTTGTTGAGCGGTTTCGGATCCTGGACCAGGCCGTTCTGAATGGCGTTCACAATGCCCTGGCGGTCGATCGCCTTCGAAATCGCCACGCGGACACCGGGTTCTTCCAGAATGGAACCCGGCGCGCCGTTGAAGGTCAGATGCGACCACTGGTTGCTCGGCGCGCGGCGAATGGCGATGCCCGCGGTGCCGCGCGCGGTCTGTACCTCGTTGATGTCGGCCAGCCCGACCGCGTCGATCTCGTTGTTCTGCAGGGCGGGCAGGCGAGCGGCGCTGTCGAGCACACTGAAGGTGATCGTGTCGAGCTTGGGCGTGGCACCCCACCAGTTCGGATTCCGGCCGAGGACGACGCGTCCCTGCCCGCGGTCGACGGACTGCACGATGAACGGCCCGGCCGACGGCCCCGGCCCGTTCACCAGGCTCTTGTTGAATGCCTCGGGGCTGCTGGTCACCGACTTCGGGTAGAGGAACGAGTTCCCCGCGAACTGGCCGCGCCACTCGGCGTAGTGCTTGTTGAATGTTACGACGGCCTGTCGGTCGTCGACACCGCGCTCGACCTTCTCGATCCGGTCGAAACCACTGATGTTGCCGACCAGATAGGACTTGTCCCTACCGCTCTGCGCATTCGCCTGGGAGGCGATGTCCTCCCAGGTGATCGGCGTGCCGTCCGACCACACGGCTTTCGGGTTGATCGTGTACGTCACCACCTGTTGCGGTTCCGTCGCGGTCAGCGAGATATCGGTGAAGTAGTCGGTATTGATCGAGAGTTCGGCGCTGGCGTCGGTCGTGAAGGCCCGTGGCATCGTCGGCCGCAGGATCGCGGCGCCCTCAGCGTCGCTGTCGATATGTTGCGCGTTCCAGTTCTGCGGCAGCGCGCTGGTCGCCAACCGCAGATTTCCGCCGTCACGCAGCTCACTGACATCCTTGGGATTGATGTCATTGGTGGTGCCGAGCGCTGCCTCGCCCGTCGGCGAAGGGGTATCGCCCGAGCCGCACCCGGTGGCGATCAAACCGACGATGACCAGTGGAATCGCCAGCCGGGTGGTCATTGAACGAATCCGCATGGTTCGCTCCTTTCCGAGTCTTCGCTGCACGAGCAGGACGTCTGGCTACTTGACGAATCCGACCTTGGTGTAGTCGTAGGACGCCAGTCCAGGCGCACCGTAGTTCGCGAGGGTTTCCCGCGCCGCGACCGTACCCGCGGATTGCACGATGGGCAGGGAGAAGCCTTCCTCGAAGATCATTCGATCGGCCTTGTTCGCGAGTTCGATCGCCTTCTCGGGGTCGAGTTCGGCGATGATCTCCTTGATCAGGGCATTGAGTTCGGGTGAACCGATCCGGCCCTTGTTGCTCAGCGGGTTCGCCGGGTCGTATGCGTAGATCTGCGGGAGCGCGCCGAGCGGGAAAATGCTCTTCGACCAGACGAACTGGGCGATATCGAAATTGCCGGGATCGATCACGTCGGTGAAAAGTCCACTGCCCGGATAGGTTTCGATGATCAGCTTCACGCCGATCGCCGCGAGGTTCTGCTGCGCGATCTGCGCGATCTGCGTCCAGGTGTCGGCCTGGTACATCACATCGCGGATCTCGAGCTTGCGGCCGTTCTTCTCCCGGACGTCACCGTTCAGCTTCCAGCCCAGCTCGTCGAGCATGCGCGCGGCCTCGGCCGGGTCGTAGGCCACCGACTGCGCGTTGTCCTGATAGCCCTTCTGCCCGACGAGGAACAGGTGGTTGTTCAGTGGCTTCGGATCGCTCACGATGCCCTGCTGAGTGGCGGTGGCGATGGCCTGACGGTCGATGCCCTTGGAGATCGCGATCCGCAGTTTCGGATCCTCGAGGATCGAGCCCGGCGCACCGTTGAAGGTGAAGTGCGAGAACCGGTTGGCCGGCGCCCGGCGCACCTTGATACCGGGGGTGCCCGTCGCGGTGGTGACCTCGTCGATGCCGCTGAGTCCGGTCACGTCGAGCTCGTTGTTCTGCAGCGCGTTCAAGCGCGCCTCGTTGGCGAGGACGCTGTAGGTGACGGTGTCCAGCTTGGGCGTGTCGCCCCACCACTTCGGATTGCGGCTCAGCACGATCCGCTGCTGGGCGCGGTCGATCGAGGAGATGAGGAACGGACCCGACGAGAGCGGCATCTCGGTGCGGTACATGTCCTCGAAGGCCTGCGGCGTCTCGGTCATCTGCCGCGGGTACAGCGGGTTGAACAGGCCCTTCCATTCCGCGTAGTGCTCGGCGAACGTGACGATCGCCTGGCGGTCGTCGACGCCTCGCTCCACCTTCTCGACACTGCTGTACCCCTGGCTGGCCGAGATCTTGAAACCAGGGTCGCGCCCGCTCAGCGCGTTCGCCTGGGCGCGGAGGTCTTCCCAGGTGATCGGCGAACCATCGGACCAGACGGCCTTCGGGTTGATCGTGTAGACGATCTGCTGCGGATTGGTGTTGGTGAGCTGGACGTCGATGTAGTAGTTGTGGTCGATCGTCAGGTTGCCCGCGGCGTCGGAGTTGATCGTGCCGGGCAGCGCCCAGCCGGTGAGGTCGCTGACTTCGCCGTCGGCATCGACATGCATGCTGTTGAAGGTCGGCGGAAAGCCGGTCAGCGCCAGCCGCAGGTTGCCGCCGTCGCGGAGCCCGTCGCGCTCGACTGGGTTGATGTCGTTGACGGCGCCGATCGAGCTCGATCCCGACTCGACACTGGTGTCGGAGGTGCACCCACCGAGAATCAGCGCCAACGCGACGACCGGAACGGCGACTCGGAACCCGGCTCGACGAAGCCGGGAAGCGTAAGAGGTATGGGTCATTTCGTTCCGATCTTCACGGGGTCGAACGTTGTCGAACCGGGGGTGCCGTCGCAATCCGTTGGTTCTCATGGCGCCTCCTGGCTCAACCGCTGACGACGGGTTCCGGTACGGCCGCGATCAGCGAGCGGGTGTATTCGTGCTGAGGATTGGCGAAGATCTGCTCCGCTGGGCCGGATTCGACGATCTTGCCGCGCAGCATGACCGCGATGTCGTGGGCGAGGTTGCGGACCACCGACAGGTCGTGGGAGACGAACAGGTAGGACAGGCCGCGTTCGGCTTGCAGGTCGCGCAGCAGGTTCAGCACGCCGGCCTGGATGGACACGTCTAGCGAGGAGACGGGTTCGTCCAGGACGAGCAGTTCGGGGTCGAGGGCCAGGGCGCGGGCGATGCTGATGCGCTGTTTCTGGCCGCCGGAGAAATCGGCGGGGTAGCGCTCGGCGTGCTCGGGGCGCAGGCCGACCTGGCGCAGCAGTTCGGGCACCCGCCGGTTGACCTCCTCGTGCGAGCGGCCGTCGATGCGCAGCGGTTCGGCGAGCGCGTCGAAGATCGGCAGGCGCGGGTCGAGGGAGGCGCTGGGATCCTGGAAGACGATCTGCATCTTGCGGCGGATCTCGCGGGTGCGAGCCTTGGTGAGGGTGGCGACGTCGGTGCCGAGCACCTCGATGGTGCCCGCCTGCGGGCGCACCAGGTCCATGATCTGGCTCAGCGTGGTCGACTTGCCCGACCCCGATTCGCCGACCAGCGCCAGCGTGCGCCCGGCGCGGACGCTGAAGCTGATGCCGTCGACCGCGCGCACCTCGCCGGTCTTGCGGCGCAGCACCACGCCGGAGGTGAGCGGGAAGGTCTTCACCAGGTCGGTGACCCGCAGCACCACATCGGAGTCGACGGCCTCCGGCTTCGGCGGCTCCGGGATCTCCTTGCGGTAGGCCTCGAACAACTGCGCGGTACCGACCTCGGCGGTGCGGATGCAGGCCACCGCGTGCCGGGGCGCCACCTTCTCCAGCGGCGGTTCGGCGGCGGTGCAGTCGTCGATCGAGATCGGGCAGCGCGGTGCGAACGAGCAGCCGCGCGGCAGCGCGTGCATGGCAGGCGGAGCGCCGACGATCGGGATGAGCGGACTGCGTGCCGGACCGTCCATGCGCGGGATGGACCCGAGCAGGCCGACCGTGTACGGCATCCGCGGCGCGGTGAAAAGCTCCGCGACCGGGGCGGTTTCGACGACCTTGCCCGCGTACATCACCGCCACCCGGTCGGCGATGGTGGCCGCGATGCCCATGTCGTGGGTGATCATGATGACGCCCGCACCGGTGATGTCGCGCGCCTTGCGCAGCAGGTCGAGGATCTGGCGTTGCACCGTGACGTCGAGGGCGGTGGTCGGCTCGTCGCAGATGATCAGCGCCGGGTCGTTGGCGATGGCCATCGCGATCACCACGCGCTGGCGCATGCCGCCGGAGAACTCGTGCGGGAAGTTCCGCGCGCGCAGCCGCGCGTCGGGGATACCCACGAGTTCCAGCAGGTCGATCGCGCGCTCGCCCGCCTCCTTGCGGGTCATCGAACCGTGCGCGAGCAGAGCCTCGGCCACCTGGTCGCCCACCCGGTACACCGGCGTCAGCGCCGAGAGCGGGTCCTGGAAGACCATGCTGATCGAGGAGCCGCGCAGCTTGGACATCTGCTTGTCGCCCAGGCCGAGCAGCTCGCGACCGCGCAGCCGGATCGAGCCCTGCACGCGTGCCTGTTCGGGCAGCAGGCCGATCACGGCGAGCGAAGACACCGACTTGCCGGAGCCGGATTCGCCGACGATGGCGAGCACCTCGCCGTCGGCGACGGTGTAGTTCACCCCGCGCACCGCTTCGACACGGCCTTCCTCACCGGGGAAGGAGACGCGCAGGTCGGTGACTTCGAGCAGCGGCGCGGTCGAGGTTGTCATCGCTTCTCGGCTTTCTTCAGCTCCACCTTCGCCGCGTCCTTCTGCTCGGCGACCTCCTTGCGCGCCTTGCGGGCGCCCCGCGCGCCGGGGTCGAAGGCATCGCGGAGGCCGTCGCCGACGAGGTTGGCGCACAACACGATCGTGATCAGCAGGCCACCGGCGAACAGGAACAACCAGGGGTAGGTGAGGGCCGACTTGGTGCCCGCGGCGATCAGCGAACCCAGCGATACGTCGGGCGGCTGCACGCCGAAACCGAGGAAGCTCAAGCCGGTTTCGGCGCTGATGGCGGCGCCGACGGCGAGGGTGGTGTCGATGATCAGGATCGAGGCGATGTTCGGGAGGATGTGGCTGATGATCACCTTGTGCGTCGGCGCGCCCATATACCGTGCGGCACGGACGAATTCGCGATCACGCAGACTCAAGGTCAGGCCGCGGATGATGCGGGCGGCGATCATCCAGCCGAACACGCTGAGCAGCACGATCAGGATCACGATCGACCCGGAGCCCTTGGTGCGCGGCGCGAACAGCGCGATGATGATGAAGGCGGGCACGACCAGCAGCAGGTCGACGATCCACATGATGGCGCGGTCGGTCCAGCCGCCGAGCAGCCCGGCCAGCGCACCGGCGGTGGAGGCGATGATGCTGGCGAAGATCGCCACGCAGAAGCCGATGATCAGCGATTTCTGCAGCCCGCGCATGGTCTGCGCGAGCACGTCCTGGCCGATCTGGGTGGTGCCGAACGGATGCTCGGCGCTGGGCGGCTTCAGCAGGGCCTTGTAGTCCATCTGCTGGTAGTCCCACGGCAGCAGCGGCGGCACCGCGAAGCTGGCGATCAGCAGCAGGAGCAGGACCACCGCGCCGACCACGGCGGGCTTGTTGCGCAGGAAGCGCCGCCAGACCAGTTTGCCGCGCCCGGCCGCCGCGTTCTCCGGCGCGCCGACGGCGATCAGTTCGGTTTCGGTCATGAGACACGCACCCTCGGGTCGAGAAATGCCAGGACGATGTCGGAGAGCAGACCCGAGACCAGCACCACCAGACCGGAGAACGTCGCCACCGTGACGACGATGTAGAGGTCCTGGGCGTTGATCGCGTCGACGAACCATTCGCCGACGCCGTGCCAGCCGAAGATCTTCTCGACGAAGGTCGCGCCGGTGATCAGGCCGCCGAGGCTGTAGGCGAACATGGTCGCCATCGGGATCAGCGCCGTGCGCAGGCCGTGTTTGTACAGGGCGCGGCGATGACTGAGGCCCTTCGACCTGGCGGTGCGGATGAAATCGCTCTGCAGCACATCGAGCATGGCGTTGCGCTGATACCGGCTGTAACCGGCCGCGGCGCCGAGCACCAGCACCAGCGTCGGCAGCACGAGATGCTGTGCGCGGTCGACCATCTGATTCCAGAAGCCGACGACCTGATTCGCCGAGGTCTCGCCGGTATAGAGGAAGATCTGCGTGCCGGTGGCGGTATTGACCTGCAGCGCACCGTATTTCAGCAGGGTGGCCAGCAGGAACACCGGCGTCGAGATGATCAGCAGCGAAAGTATCGTCGTGAAATAGTCACTGAACTTGTACTGCCGGATCGCCCCCGCCGCGCCGATCAACACACCGAGCACGGTGCCGAGCACCGAACCGAGGATCAGCAGCCGCAGGCTCACCGAGACGCGACGGCCCAATTCCTCACTCACCGGCTGCCCGGCCAGCGTGGTCCCGAAATCCCCTTGCACGACGCCGCCGAGCCAGGTGAGATAGCGCTGTGGGACCGGCTCGTCCAGATGCAGTTCCTCGGCCTTCGCGTCGATCACGGACTGCGGCGGACGTGGATTGCGCTGCTCGAGACTGTCGAGCGGACGGAACGTGAGCGAAGCCAGGCTGAACGTGAGGAACGAAGCCAGCAGCAGGAGCACGACGTAGTTGAGCGCGCGCCGCAACAAGAAGCCGGTCATCAGTCCCCTCTGGATCGGGTGTTCAGGCCCTGATCATAAGGACAGTCCGGCGTCGGCGTGTGGCGACGTGCGGCAGGATGGAACGGATGACGCCCGTGCACCCGAAACCGCAGCTGGTCGCCACCGATGTCGACGGCACCCTGATCGACGACGTCGACAAGGTATCGGCCCGTACCAAAGCCGCCGTCGCCGCGCTCGTCGCCGACGGGGCCACGTTCGTGCTCGCGACCGGCAGGCCGCCCCGCTGGATCGAGCCGGTCGTCAGCGAACTCGGGTACGCGCCGCTGGCGGTGTGCGGCAACGGCGCGGTCATCTACGACAGCGCCAGTGATCGCGTGCTGTCCAGCCACACCCTCGACGTCGACACCCTGGCCTGGCTGGCCGAACTCGCCGAGCGCGCGCTACCCGGGTGCGGGCTGGCGACCGAGCGCGTCGGCGCGAGCGCGCACGACGCGGCCACCCCGCAGTTCGTCAGCTCGCCCACCTACGAGCACGCCTGGCTCAATCCCGACGACACCGTCGTCTCGCACGCCGAGGTCATCGACGCGCCGGCGATCAAGATGCTGATCCGGCTCAGTTCCGCCCGTAGCTCCGAGATGCGCGCCGCGCTGGCCCCGCTGATCGGCGACCGCGCCGAGATCACCTACTCCACCGAGAACGGGCTGATCGAGCTCGCGGTCCCCGGCATCACCAAGGCGTCTGGCCTGGCCGAGGTGGCGCGCCGGGTGGGCGTGGCGGACTCCTCGATCGTCGCGTTCGGCGACATGCCCAACGATGTGCCGATGCTGACCATGGCCGGGATCGGGGTGGCGATGGGGAACGCGCATCCGGAGGCGCGGGCCGCGGCCGACGAGGTCACCGGGCGCAATGTCGACGACGGGGTGGCCATGGTGCTCGAGCGCTGGTGGGGCTAGCGACGACGAACAACGGCCGGTGCCCTCGCTCGGAGGGGCACCGGCCGTTCTTCGCCTGACCGGGTGTCAGCCGGCCGGGGCGGGTTCCGTGGCGGCGGGCGGCTGGGCCGGCGCCGGCTCGACGGGGGTGGCCTGCGGCGTCGCCGGGGCCTGCGGTTCGGTCGGCGCCGGTGCGGCCGGAGTCGCGGGCACCGTCGACTTGGGGGCCGTGGTGGCCGGCGCCTGCTCCGGCTTGCCGTTCATGCCCTCCATCTCGGCCTTGTACGTCTCGTTGTAGGTCTTCCAGAACGTGGTGACGATGCCGGTGAGCTCGTTCAGCACCAGCGAACCGTTCTGGAAATCGGTGCGCAGTCCGTCCGGCACGAGGTAGGCGCTGCCCGTCGGCAGGCCGAGCACGCCCGCGTCGCCACCGAGACTCAGGTAGCGATCCAGGATCGCGCCGACCACCTCGAAGACCTGGCCGTTCTCGCTGGAGAACACATAGCCGTTGGCGAACTTCGCGTACTGGCGGCCCTCGGCGCCGGAGATCAGGTCCGACTGCGGCGCGCCGAGCGGGCCGTCGACACCGCCGCGACTCACCCAGTGCCTGGCGATCTCGTTCTCACCGGAGAGGCCGAGCAGCTTGTCGACCAGCGCGCCCAGCTCCGCCATGTTGCCCTGCGGCGCGCGGGCCTGCTGGCTCGGCGGCCGGGCGGGTGTCGCCGGGGAGGAGTAGGTGCCCGTGTTGCTCGCGGCGATGCTGCGGATGCGGTCCATCAGCGAGTAGGCCGCGTCGCCGGGGCAGTCGGTGTTGCCGACATCGCGGTGCGCGAACACCACCGGCAGGTCGACAGCCTCGTCCTGGGCGTAGGGCGTGAACTCGGTGCCCTCGGAGTACATCGTGGTGTGGCCCTTGGGATCGAGCCCGGCCACCTTCGAGCGCCAGCCGATGAACTTGCCGATCGCGTTGATCGCTTCCTCGCTCGGCGTCTCCGACTCGTAGTTGCCCATCAGCGCGACGCCCGCGGTGTTCTCGTTGAAGCCACCCGCGTGGGCGCCCTGCACGGCGCGGTCGAGACCGCCGTAGCGGCCCTCGAAGATCTGGCCGTACTGGTCGACCAGGGCGTTGTAGCCGACATCGCACCAGCCGAGGGTCTCGGCGTGATAGGCGTAGATCGCGCGCACGATGCCCGCCGACTCGGCGCGGCTGTAGTCGTTGCGACCCGCCGTGTGGTGCACGGTGATGCCGCCGAGGCCGTCGTCGTAGGTGGGTTCCTGGCAGCGGATCGACTCGTCGGCGCCCCACTGCGCGCGGGTGATCACCTTCGGGCCGCCGCCGGGCAGCGCCGCGGCGACATCGTTGAGCGCGGCGTCGATGGCGGCGCGGCCCGGGTTGATCAGCACGGCCTTGAGCGCGGCCTCGGTGACGTGCGCCGGATCGTGGTCGGGGGCCGCGGTCGGCTTGCGGGTCACCAGCATCTGCACGGCGGTGGTCTCGCCGACATAGATCGGTTCGGTACCCGTCGGGGCACCGGCCGGAGTCTGGTCGGTGGCCCTGGTGTCGATCGGATCGGCGTTGTACCAGGGACCCCAGTTGCCGTCGGGCTGCTTGGCGCGCAGCTTGGTGGTGGTGTTCACCATGTCGCGCGCGGTGAGCGCGACCATGCTGAACGGGGTCTCCTGGGAGAGTTCCTTGACCTGCGCGCCGACCTGATCGATGAGGTCGGGGCCGACCGCGCCGGGGGAGAGCGCGGGGGTGTCGGGGGTGGTGCCGGGCTCGAGGTTGGCCGGGTCGGCGATGAATTTGGTGCCCGCGGGGCGGTTCTGGGCGACCGGGCCGCCGGCGGGCGCGGTGGTCGTGGGTGCGGTGGTGCTGGGCGCGGCCGGAGCGGCGGGCGCCGGAGCCGCGGGTGCGGCAGGGGCGGGTGCGGCTTCAGCCGGTGCTGCGGGCGCCGGGGCTTGCGCGGCTGGTCCGGGTGCGGCCGGGGCCGGTGCGGGCGGCTGGGTCGGCGGGGCGGTCTGGACCGACGTGCTCGGGGCGGGCGGACGACCCGGCGCGCCGTTCTGCTGCGCGGGTGCGCCGTTCTGCGGCGTCGGTGTGGCGGTGGTCGTCGGCTGGGACTTGTTCGGAATCGGCGGCAGCGGGATCTCGGTGGGCAGCGCCACGCCCGGCGGCACCGGGATTCCCGGCGGCACCGGGATCGAGGTCGGCAGCGGCAACATCTGCAGGTCGGACAGGTGCAGATCGGGCAGGTCGAGGCCGGTCAGCTCACGCAGCGGAATCGTGATGTCGGGAGCCGAGTTCAGCGCGACCTCCGCCAGCTGGGTCGGGACGGCGGCGAGCTGGGAATCGTTGGTGCTGCGGTAATCGGTCGAATCGCTCAGTGCGAACGCGCCGATGGGCGCTGCGACCGCGAGCGTGGTGACCACCGGGAGCACGTAGGAACGTTTCGGCTTTCGGTATCGCACGTGCCTTCTCCAATCACGGTCGAGCTCGTAGACCTTGGTGGCATCCGGACCATTCCCGGCAAGTGATGCTTGCTTCCTATCGCCTCACACACCACACTAGTTAACATACGTCACACATCTCAACCTCTACTTGAGGATTATGTGATTGCTCGAATGTAGCCTTCGGAACCCGCTCGGCCGCGACGACATGCCGACGCGAGCGCCGCCGGTCGAACACCGAAACCGTGGGAGCGCAAGATGAGAGCCGACTTCAAGATCAACCGCAGGACCCGCCGCGGCACCAGGCGCCGCGCGGTGCCGATGCTGCGGACGGTGCCGCTGCCGGTGCTCGTCGGCGGTTCCGCGCTGGCGCTGACCGGCGCGATCGGGCTGTGGCAGGTGCTGCCCGGGCAGATCGCGCCGACAGTCGGGGCCGGTCACGGACGCGGGATGAGTCAGGTCGGCGCGTTCGACAACGCGCGTGCGGGCTGGAGCGCCGAGGAGATCCTCGGGCACTACTACCCCGGTGCTGAATTCGGCCAGATCGGGCCGACGACGATCGGCGTCCGATTACAGGCGCAGGACGACGCCACCCTCGACACCTTCGCCGCCGCGGGCGCGCAGGTCGCGGGCCGGATGATCGGCCCCAACGAGGCCGCGCATCTGACCCCGCTGCCCGACGGCGGCGCCAGCGTCGTGGTGACCGCGGGCTGCGACGGCGAGGTGCTCTGGCAGGCCGCGACCGACGACCCGTTCGTCTATCCCGTCGACGCCGGGCCGGGCAGGCCCGCCGACGAACACCTGACGCTGTGCGGCGGCACCGCCTATCGCGGCGCGCTCGGCGTCGCGCTGGAGAACGGCGCGTACCGCACCGTCAATCAGGTCGACCTGGACGACTACCTCGCCGGCCTCCTCCCCGCCGAGATGCAGGCGAACTGGGCCGACCAGGGCGCCTTCGAGGCCCTGCGCGCGCAGGCCATCGCCGCCCGTTCCTACGCGCTCGCCGAGAACCGCTACCCCTACGCGCAGACCTGCGACACCACCGACTGCCAGGTGTATCCCGGCACGGTGAAGGAGGACGCGCGGACCACCGAGGCGGTCGCGGCCACGGTGGGCACCGTGCTCCTGCGCGACGGGCTCATCCTGCGCACCGAGTACTCGGCCGCGCCCGACGGCGGCCGCCCCGCCGACATCGAGACCTTCGCCGTCGGCCCGGCGCCGGACGAGCTCGTCGAAACCGCGCCGGCGCCAACGGCTCCCGCCGCGCCGACCCGCCCCGATCCGACCATCGAGGCACTCGCGGGCGAGAGTGCGATCGACACCGAGTACCGCCGCATCGGCGGTCCCGAGAGCTCGATCGGCGCGCCCATCGGCCCGGAAATGCTGCTGCCGCAACGGGCGGGCACCTACCGGATGTACACGAATGGCGTCATCATCGCGACGAAGACCCTCGGCGCGCAGGTGGTCGATTTCTCGACGCTGCTGCAGTTGGTTCCGGACGTAGCCGATCAGTTGCCACCGTCGGCGTCGGCGGATCCGGACACCTCCGAAAGCGATGTGCCGCAGGGGGTTACGCCGGGCGGCCAGGCGCCCGCCGAGCAAACTCCCGGCACGCCGGGCGGGCAGGCGCCGACGGAGCAGATTCCAGCCGAGCAAGTCCCGGTCGAACAGGCGCCGACGGAAAGTGTTCCGCCCGAGCAGGTTCCGGCGGTACCGGCACCCGCCGCATAGGCCGGAACCGAGGTGAACCGCTGCTGATCAGGTCGGAAGCGATCAGTCGAGGGTTGTGTCGCCCAGTCCGACGGCGAGCGTCCGGAGCAGACCTTCGAGCTGTGCGCGATCCTCGGTGCCGAGGGAGGCGAGCAGGCGCTGCTCGTTCGCCATGTGGAGCGGCAGCAGCTCGTCGACCAGTGCGCGTCCTTCGTCGGTGAGCTGGACGAAGACCGAGCGCCGATCGTCGGCGCAGGGGGCGCGGCGCACGAGGTTCTTCGCGGCCAGGCGGTCGATGCGATTGGTGATCGCGCCCGAGGTGACCATGGCGGCACGGTTGAGCGCGCCGGCGGTGAGGCCGGCGTCGCCCCCGGAGCGGCGCAGGGTGGCGAGCACGTCGAACTCCCAGAATTCCAGCCCGTGAGCCGCGAAGAAGCGTTTGAGCTCCTGGTCGAGCAGGCGGGAGAGCCGGGTGATGCGCCCGACGATCGCCATCGGTGAGGCGTCGACGTCCGGGCGCTTTTGCGCCCAGTGGTCGGTGATCAGGTCGATCGCGTCCCGCATGCGATTTCCTCTCGATTGAAACTCTTAATGTTCATCTACTTGACGTTGAGCCGGTCGGGCGAGTAGATATTTCAACGTTGAGATTATCAATCAGGAGCGAACATGACGATCGCGACCCGCCCGACCGGCTACGCGGGCACCCTCGCACTCACGGCCATCACCCCCATCGTGTGGGGCTCCACCTACGCGGTCACCACCGAGTTCCTGCCGCCGGACCGGCCGCTGTTCACCGCGCTGGTGCGCGCCCTGCCCGCCGGTCTGGTGCTGCTCGCGTTCACCAGGACGCTGCCGCGCGGCGCCTGGATCGGCCGGGCGGCGGTGCTCGGCGTGCTGAACATCGGCGCCTTCTTCCCGCTGCTGTTCGTCGCGGCGTACCGGCTGCCCGGCGGCGTGGCCGGGGTGCTCGGTGCGGTGGCCCCGATGTTCGCGCTCGGTCTCGCGGCCGTGCTGCTGGCCGAGGTGCCCACCCGGCGCAAGCTGATCGCGGGCGTGATCGGTGTCTTCGGGGTGTCGCTGGTGGTGCTGCGCGGCACGGTCGAGCTCGACCTGATCGGGGTCGCCGCCGGGCTCGCAGGCGCGGCCTCGATGGCGGCGGGCACGGTGCTGACCAAGAAGTGGGGGCGGCCCGAGGGCGTCGGTCCGCTGGCCATGACCGGGTGGCAGCTCACCGCGGGCGGCCTGTTCATCCTGCCGCTCGCCGTGCTGATCGAAGGCGCCCCGCCCGCCCTCGATGCGCAGGCCGTCGGCGGCTACCTGTACCTCGGCGTCATCGGCACCGCGCTCGCCTACTGGCTGTGGTTCCGCGGAATCTCGCGCGTACCAGCCACTTCGGTGGCGTTCCTCGGTCTGCTGAGCCCGATGTCGGCGGCGGTGATCGGCTGGATCGCGCTGGGCCAGGCGCTCACCCCGCTGCAGGTCCTCGGCCTCGCCGTCGCCCTCGCCGGGACGGTGCTCGGCCAGATCCCGTCGAAGGTGGCGGGGGAAACCGTTGCGGTGCAGCTCGATTCGGCGGCTCCCGCACCTGACGGGCCGCGGCCGCTCGTCGCGGCGCGCTGACCCGACTCTCAGCCGCGCATCACCTGCATCAACTGGTCCTCGGTGAGGGCTGGAACGGGCAGGGGGTGCGCGGCTTTCGCGCGCAGGCCGTCGAGGATGAGGGCGAGATTACGCCGCCACAGGTCGGGGGCGACGCTCGCGGTCGCGGTCAGCACGCTGGTGTGCGACCAGGTGATGAAGGCGATGTCCTCGAGGGTCCAGTCCGCGCGCAGCGCGCCGGCCTGTTGGGCGCGGGCGATGATCCGGCGCATCAGTTCGTGCCCGTGCGCGCGGGCGCGTTCCAGTGCCGGGCTGGGCGGGGCGCGCAGGGCCAGGTCGCCGAGGATGCGGTCGTTCGCCTGTAGCGCGCAGATGCCCTCGACCAGGTGGACGAACGACTCCCACGGGTCGTCGATCTCGAGGGCCTCTTCGGCGATGCGGGTGCCCGCGCCGACCCGGTCGTCGACCGCGGCGGCGATGAGTTCGTCGCGGGTGGGGAAGCGGTTGTACAGGGTGCCGATCGCGACGCCCGCGCGTGCGGCGATGTCCTTGAGCGGCGCGTCGAGGCCGCGTTCCTCGAAGAGTTCGCGGGCCGCGGTGACCAGCGCGTCGCGATTGCGCTTGGCGTCGCTGCGCAACGGCTTGTCCTCGGGCATTCGCCGATCCTACAAATCGGCCCGCCGGAATATCTTGAGCCATGGTTCAAGTTAGTGCTAGGTTGCCGATAACTTGAACCAGCACTCAACTTAATGGGGTAGCCGCATGAGTACGCTCGCGATCTTCGGATATGGACCAGGGCTCGGCGCCGGCATCGCGCGGACGTTCGGGCGCCACGGCTTTCGGACAGCAGCGATCGGCCGCGACGCCGCCGCGGCCGCCGAACGGGTGGCGGCGCTGCGGGCGGGCGGGTTCGATGCCGAGCCGTTCACGGCCGACATCACCGATCCCGCCCAGCTCACCGAGGTGATCGCGCGGGTCGAGGAGAAGCTCGGGCCCATCGAGGTGGCGGTGCACGCGGCCGCCGCCGGGATCTCGGTGCGGAGCGCGTCGACCCGCGACGTCGACCGAGCCGCGCTCGAGGTGCCGTTCGCGCTCAAGGTGTACTCGTCGATCCAGCTCGGGCGCGAGCTGTTGCCCGGCATGGTCGCGCGCGGTCGTGGAGCGCTGCTGTTCTCCTCCGGCGCGTCCGAGGCGAATCTGCAGCCCTACCTGGCCAATATGGGCGTCGCGCTCGGTGCGCAGCGGGCCTATGTCCGCCAGTTGGCCGCGGAGCTGGACGGCACGGGCGTCTACGCGGGGCTGCTCGCGATCGGGTCGCTCATCGAGCACAGCGCGGTGCAGGAGCAGGTCGACGCGCACCCGGAGCTGATTCCGGACGGGATGGTGCTGCCGCGCATCGGCAATGCCGAGCTCGGCGCCGCGTACTGGCGGATGTACACCGAACGCGACACCGTGGAGGTCGAGATCGGGTTCTGATTTCGGTGTTGACATTGACGTAGCGTCAACTTGCAGACTGGTCTCATCGACGAGAAAGGAGCTGGTCATGGCGGGTGAATGGTCCATCCAGGACCTCGCGAAGGCCGCGGGCACCACCAGCCGGACCCTGCGCCACTACGGGCAGCTCGGCCTGCTGGAGCCGAGCCGGATCGGCGCCAACGGCTACCGCTACTACGACCAGAACTCCCTGATCCGCCTGCAGCGCATCCTGCTGTTGCGCGAACTCGGCCTCGGCCTTCCGGTGATCGCCGAGGTTCTCGCCGGTGAACAGGACACCGCGGGCGCACTGCGAACGCACCTGGAACTGCTTCGGCAGCAACAGGATCGGATCGCGCGCCAGATCGAGTCGGTGTCGACCACGTTGCACAAGACCGAAAGAGGTGAACCACTCATGGCCGCAGAGGTTTTCGACGGCTTCGACCACACCCAGTACAAGGACGAGGTGACCGAACGCTGGGGCAAGGAGGCCTACGAGAGCGGCGACCGCTGGTGGCGCTCGCTCACCGAGGCCGACAAGCAGACCTTCCTGCAGACCCAGCTCGACATCGCCGCCGACTTCGGAAAGGCCCACGCCGCAGGTCTTCCCGTCGACGGCGAAACCGTCCAGGCCATCGTCGAACGGCACCGCGCCTGGCTCGGCGACGGCACCCAGGGCAGACCCGTCACCGACGAGTACCTGGTGGGCCTCGGCGAAATGTACGTCGCCGACCCGCGCTTCCGGAAGAACTACGACGTCCACGGCGACGGCACCGCCGAGTACATCCTCGAAGCCTTCCGCGCCTACGTCGCGGGCAAGTCGGCCTGAGGGGCCGACGGTCGTGCGGGCGTTCGATGAGCGGAAACCGCGCTCGGACCTTTCGCGTCCGAGCGCGGTTCTCGTCGCGTCCGCATAGGCTCCTTGCGGTGCCCGGGTGCGGGGCCGCTGTCGAATTCGGGGGAGCAATGAACATTCAGCATGGGCCGCAAGGCTTTCCACCGCCGCGTCGCCGTATCGACTCGTCGCCGCCCGCATCGGCCTTGGTCGCGGGGATCTGTGCGCTCCTCGGCGGCCTGGTCGGATTCGTCTGGGTGCAGATGGGTCTCTCCGGGCTGTGGGTCGTCGAGGAAATACGAGATCCGAAGGTCGATATCGACTGGGACGGGAGGCAGCTGGAGAACCAGCTCGAACTCGGCATCGGCGCGGTCTTCGTGGTGCTGCTCGGGCTGGGTGGCGTGCTGTTGCTCGCTCGGCGCGCGGCCGGGCTGACGATGGTGACCGTCGGCAGCGGCCTGGGCTTCTTCGCCTGTGTGGGCCCGCTGATCGTCGAAGACGACCTGTTGCTGAAGGGCGTCCACGCCGGCCTCGCTGTGGGCTGCGTGCTGATCCTGGTCACGGCGCTGCTCCCGGCGACGGACCACTGGATCGAATCAAGGAAGAACGCCCAGCTCATGCCCGTGCACACCCCGCGTTCGCCGGTTCCGCCGTATAACTGACGGCGACGTCGACAAGTAGCGGGGACAGTGGTGGAGCAGGTGCGGCCGGAGGGGCCTTCGCGCGCGGTGACCGCGGTGATCGCGGGGTGGCTCGGGGTGCTGGTCGGGGTGGCCGGGATCGTTGTGGGGTTCGCGACGGCGGTGCTGCGGGCCGTCGGGCGCGAGATCGACCTCGACTATGTGGGCGCGGGGATCGTCGGCGGGCTCGGGGTGGTGTATCTGCTCGGGGCGGCGCTGCTGTTGCGACGGCGGATGCTCGGGCGGCGGGTGCTGATCACCATGACGGCGGTGATGGCGGGGGCGACGCTGCTGGTCATCGTGCTCAACGGGGCCAGTCACGGGTGGCGACTTGGTCCGTTGGACTTCTGGCTGGTCCTCAACGGGGCGATCCTGGCGCTGAGCCTGAGCGAGCCGACGCGCCGCTGGACCACGACGCGCTCGCGGGGCACGGGATAAGTTCTGAGGATGGTCGTGCAGGAAACGAAGTCGACAATCGGTGAGGCGACGGCGATCACCGCCGTGTGCTGTGCCGGGCTGGTCGCTGCCGCGAATCTGGTGGGGGCCTTCGTCCTGGTGCGCTCGTTCCTGCACGACCCCGGCCGGCTCGACGACTCGCTGACGTTGTTCGCCACACTCGGCGCCTTGGTCGCGGCCTTCGCGTTCGGCTACGGCGGCGTGCTGCTGTGGCGGCGTGACGAGTCCGGCCGCTGGATGCTGATCGTCGCCGCGGGCGTCCAGGTCGGCCTCGGCGTGCTCGGCTTGCTGGCCACCCTGGTGAACTACGACCCCGAATACGGCATCCACTGGTTCCCGGCGGAATCGGTGCTCCGCTCGATTCCGGTCGGCCTCGGCGGGGTACCCGGTGCGGTGACGGCGATCGTGAACCACAGCTGGGCAGCCGCCCTCGCCGCGCTCGCCCTCGGCGCGCTCGTGCTGCTTCCCGCCGCGTTGCCCTGGACAGCGGCGTACACGAACGACCGCCAGGCGCCGTCGACCGTATAGTTTCCGCGACGGCGAGCCTGCGCTCACGACACGTTTCACAAGGGGGGATCCGATGGGTTATCCGTATGGACCGCAGCAGGGCGCCGACCCGTACGCGGGTGGGTACGCCCAGCCGGGTTATGCGCCCGATCCCTACGCGGGTGGGTACGCCCAACCGGGCTACGCGCCCGATCCATATGCCGCACAGGCGTACGGAGCGCAGCCCTATCCCTACGGCGCACAGCCTTACGGGTATGGCGCGCCGGTATACGGACAGCCCAGACCTGGTGGCGGTACGGCAATCACGGCCGCGGTGATCTCGTTGCTGATATCGCTGGTCACCTGTGGCGGCATGGCGATCGCCATGGTCGCGGTCACCAGCCTGCGGAATCCGACAGCCGTGAATTTCGCCCCGGCGGCCGGTGGGATGGCGATCGGGTTGCTCTGGCTGCTGGGTTCGATCCTGCTGTTCCGGCGCAAGACCGCCGGTAGGGTGATCCTCATCCTCCTGTCCAGCATCGCTCTGATCGGCGGCGGGATCACGACCGCGATCGGCGCCTCGGGTTCCGGCGAACCGGCGGCCGGGTTGATCGGCGGCGTTGTCGCCCTGTCTATTCCGTTCTTGATCCTGGTCATGGCTGCCGCGCCCGCCACGGGGCGGTGGATTCGCGCAGGCCGCCAGCCCAGGTACCCGTACTGATCGTCAGACCGCTTCCACAAGGGGGATTCGAATGGGTTATCCATACGGCCAGCCGGGCAACGACCCCTACGGTCATGCTCAGCCCGCCTACGGCGACCCGTACGCGCAGCAGGGTTACGGCGCTCCGGCCTACGGTGTCCAGCCCTATCCGGCGCCTGGCTACGAATATGGTTACGGCGGGCCGGGTTACGCGCAGCCGCGAGTCAGCGGCGCCACCGGCATCATCGCCGCCCTGTTGGCCCTGTTCGTGGCGCTGTTCGCCATGATCGGCGTCGCGGTCGGGGCGATCATCGCGCTGAGTTCCGGCTCCATCGACGACGACAGCCGCAATGTCGCGATCGTCGCCTCCGCGATCGCCGCGGTGCCCGCCCTGCTGTGGTTCCTCGGCTCGATCCTGCTGTTCCGTCGCAAGACCTCCGGTCGCGTCATCCTGATCATCATGTCGACACTGGCCCTCGCCTTCATGGGCACGGCGGTCGTCGTCGCCATCGCTGGGTTCGGCGGAGAGGACCCAGCCGCCACCACCCTCGGCGCGGTGGTCGTCGGCACCATCCCGCTGATCATCCTGATCTGCGCCGCCGCCCCCGCCACCGGTCGCTGGATCCGCGCCGCACGCCAGCCCGCGTACGCTCCCTATCCGTACTAGCGCGCGATACGGGGGGATTCATGAGTCGTCCGTCTGGGCCTGATCCGAGTGTGACTGTCTCGCCTGGTGGTGAACCGGCGCCGCCGACTGTGTTCGACGGTCACGTCGATGCGAGGTTCGCTGGGGCGGGAGCGAATCAGCAGGCTCAGCCGGTGCCGACAACCGGCGGTCCAGTCGGCCCGGCGCCGGCGGAGTACGTGCCGGGCCCACATGGCATCGCACCCGGGCATGCCGGTGGTGAATGGTGGCAGGTGCCGATGGCGGGGGAGACTCAGATGCCCGCTCGTCAGGTGCCCGGCTTCGTGCGGCAGGGTGCGGCGGCAGGGCCGGGTCACCCGGGAGCCCGACCACAGGTGACGAGGTCCGCTGGGCTGCCCGCACTCGCACATCGGGCTGCGATAGCGCTCGCTGTGATGCTCGCCGGGTTCGCGGTCGGCGCGACGGCCGGTGGGTTCGAGGCGATCGAGATCATCGGTCCCGGATACCCGGACGATTCCCGCCGGGTCCTGGCCATGACGCTGGCGCACCTGGTCGCCGGGCTGTTCTGGTCGGTCACCGCGTTGCTGCTCGTGATGCGGGTGAAGGCGGGACGGGTGGTGTCCGGAGTCCTCGCGGCCGGCTATCTCGCGTTGAACGTGCTCGGGTGGGATTCGCTGTTCACGATCATGCTCAACAGCGTCATCATCAGTGCGGGATGGATGGGGTGACAGTCTGCTCTTCCCGGGAACCCGGATCGCCGCGATCGGGGCCGTGCTGGCCGCGCTCATGCTCGTTCTCGTGCTGATCTCACTGCTCATCGCCCGCGGGCAGAACCACCCGCCTGTCGGCTACGGGCACCACGGTCACGTCGACAGCCGACCCGGCCCCGCGACACCGCCTCACCACCCCTATCGCTGACCCAGCGGAATCGTCGCAGGTCATAGCCGGGTCGGTGACTCCGCCGGGACAATCGACAGTCTTCCGATACGCTGGGCACCCGTGACCGTCGCATCGTCCCCGGGTAACTCCGACAATTCTCCGTACGACCTGATCGTGGTCGGCTCCGGCTTCTTCGGCCTGACCGTCGCCGAGCGCGCCGCGAACCTGCTGGGTAAGCGGGTGCTGGTGCTCGACCGCCGCTACCACCTCGGTGGCAACGCCTACTCGGAGCCGGAACCGGAAACCGGTATCGAGATCCACAAATACGGCGCGCACCTGTTCCACACCTCGAACAAGAAGGTGTGGGACTACGTCACCCAGTTCACCGAGTTCACCGGCTACCAGCACCGGGTGTTCGCGCTGCACAAGGGGCAGGCCTACCAGTTCCCGATGGGTCTGGGCCTGATCTCGCAGTTCTTCGGCCGGTACTTCACCCCCGACGAGGCCAAGGCGCTGATCGCCGAGCAGGCCGCCGAGGTGCAGACCGCCGACGCGCAGAACCTCGAGGAGAAGGCGATCTCGCTGATCGGCCGTCCGCTCTACGAGGCGTTCGTGCGCGACTACACCGCCAAGCAGTGGCAGACCGACCCGAAGGAACTGCCCGCGGGCAACATCACCCGCCTGCCGGTGCGCTACACCTTCGACAACCGCTACTTCAACGACACCTACGAGGGCTTGCCCAAGGAGGGGTACACGAAGTGGCTGGAGAACATGGCCGCCTCCGAGCTCATCGACGTGCGCCTGAACACCGACTGGTTCGACGTGCGTGACGAGATCCGCGCCGCCAGTCCGGACGCACCGGTCGTCTACACCGGCCCGCTGGACCGCTATTTCGACTACGCCGAGGGCGAACTCGGCTGGCGCACCATCGATTTCGAGACCGAGGTGCTCGAGACCGGTGACTTCCAGGGCACCAGCGTGATGAACTACAACGACGCCGACGCGCCGTTCACCCGCATCATCGAGCCGCGCCACTTCCACCCCGAGCGCGACTACCCGACCGACAAGACGGTCATCATGCGCGAGTTCTCCCGCTTCGCGCAGACCGGCGACGAGCCGTACTACCCGATCAACACCCCCGAGGACCGGTCCAAGCTGCTGGCCTACCGCGAGCTCGCCAAGAAGGAGACCGCGGAGTCGAAGGTCCTGTTCGGTGGCCGCCTCGGCACCTACCAGTACCTGGACATGCACATGGCGATCGGTTCGGCGCTGAGCATGTTCGAGAACGTGCTGCGCCCGCACCTGGAATCGGACGCACCGCTGGTGGACGAGGCATGAGCGAGCAGTCGGTGCTGGAGAACGTGACGACCGAGACCCGCGCCATCTCCCTGCTGCAGCGCGTGATCCTGCCGCGCCCGGGCGAGCCGCTGGATGTGCGGACCCTCTACCTGGAGGAATCCACCACCAACGCCCGGCGTGCGCACGCCACCAGCCGCACCGCGCTCTCCATCGGCGCGGAGTCGGAGGTGTCGTTCTGCACCTACTTCAACGCGCTGCCCGCCAGCTACTGGCGGCGCTGGAGCGTGCTGGACTCGGTGGTGCTGCGCCTGGAACTGGCGGGCCACGGCCGCGTCGACGTGTACCGCTCCAAGGCCGACGGTTCGCGAATCCACGTGCAGGGCAAGGAATTCGCCGTCGCGCAGGGCGCGGAGTCGGTCACCGTCGAGTTCGAGACCGATCTCGGTCCGTTCGAGGACGGCGGCTGGATCTGGTTCGACATCACCACCGACACGGCGGTCACCCTGCTGGCCGGTGGCTGGTACGCGCCGCGGGAGGCGCCGGGCGCGGGCAGCATCGCGGTCGGCATGCCGACGTTCAACCGCCCGACCGATCTGGTCAAGACGTTGGCCGCGCTCGGCTCCGACCCGCTGGTCCTGGACAACATCGCCGCCGTCATCGTGGCCGATCAGGGCAACCGCAAGGTCGTCGACGAGCCCGGCTTCACCGAGGCCGCCGCGACGCTGGGCAACCGGCTCGCCATCCACGACCAGCCCAACCTCGGCGGTTCCGGCGGCTACAGCCGGGTCATGTACGAGGCACTCGAGACCGACGCCGAGTTCATCGTCTACATGGACGACGACATCGAGATCGAGCCCGACTCGATCCTGCGCGCCCTGGCCTTCTCCCGTTTCGCCAAGTCGCCGCTGCTGGTCGGCGGGCAGATGCTGAACCTGCAGGAGCGCTCGCACCTGCACAGCATGGGCGAGGTCGTCGACCGCGGGATCTTCATGTGGTCCTCGGCGCCGAACGTCGAGTACGACCACGACTTCTCGAAGTACCCGCTCAAGGATCGCGACAACTCCAAGCTGCTGCACCGGCGCATCGACGTCGACTTCAACGGCTGGTGGACCTGCGTGATCCCCCGTCAGGTGGCCGAGCAGATCGGGCAGCCGCTGCCGCTGTTCCTCAAGTGGGACGACGTCGAATACGGGCTGCGCGCCCGCGACGCCGGCTACCCGACCGTCACCCTGCCGGGTGCGGCCGTGTGGCACATGGCCTGGTCCGACAAGGACGACGCCATCGACTGGCAGGCCTACTTCCACCTGCGCAACCGCCTGGTCGTCGCCTCCCTGCACCTGCCCGGTGACGGCAAGCCGATGATCGTGAACACGGTCAAGGCCACCCTCAAGCACCTGCTGTGCCTGGAGTACTCGACGGTCGCCATCCAGAACGAGGCGATCCGCGACTTCCTTGCCGGGCCGGAGGGCCTGTTCGACCTGCTGCCGAGCGCGCTGGGCAAGATCCACGCGATGCGCAAGGAGTACCCGGACGCCGTGGTGCTGCCGTCCTCGACGGAGCTGCCGCTGGCCAACCGCCACGGTGTCGGCGCGACAGGCGAACCCGGCAATCCGATCGCGAAGGTCGCGCGCCTGGCCAAGGGCGTGGTGCACAACTTCCGCAAGGCCGACCCGGCCGCGCACGAGACACCGCAGCTCAACGTGCCGACGCTGGACGCGCGCTGGTTCCTGCTCTCCCAGGTCGACGGCGTCACGGTGACGACCGCCGACGGGCGCGGCGTGGTCTACCGCAAGCGCGACCCGCGCAAGGCGGCCGCGCTGCTCAAGGAAGCGATGCGCCTGCGCAAGGAACTCACCGCCCGCTTCCCGGAGATGCAGCAGCGCTACCGGGCCGCGCATGCCGAGCTGACCAGCACGGCCGCGTGGGAGAAGACCTTCGGCCTGAACGGAACCAAGAAGTGAACGCGATCAACCCGGAACTGCCCGAGCTGGAGCTGGCCGAGGAAGGCTGCGGCGGCGAGTGCGCGTGCGCGTGCGGCGAGGCCGAGTACATCGACGTCCCGCTCGAGGTCGGCATCATCAACACCGTGCAGACGACCATCGGCACCAACCCGGCCGTCGTCTCGGCCGCGCGCGGCATGTCGCACTTCGGTGAGCACGCGCTGGGCTGGGTCGGCATCGCGGCCGCGGGCTGGCTGGTCGACAAGCCGCGCCGCAGGCAGTGGGCCGGCGTCGCGGTCGGCGCCGTCGGCGCGCACGCCGCCTCGATCGTGATCAAGCGGATCGTGCGGCGCCCGCGCCCGAACAGCCCCGCGGTGCAGGTCAACGTGTCGACGCCGAGCAAGTTGAGCTTCCCGTCCTCGCACGCCACGTCGACCACGGCGGCTGCGGTGTTGCTCGGAAGGTTGACCGGGCTACCCTTGCCTGCGGTGCTCGTACCGCCGATGCTCCTGTCCCGGGTCGTGCTCGGGGTGCATTACCCTTCCGACGTGCTCGCCGGTTCCGCATTGGGGGCCGCGTCGGCTGCCGCCGTGCTAGCCGCCGAGAAGAGACTCCGACAGTGACCGCTACCGAAAGATCCCTGGCTGAGATGAGCGAAGAACCGTCCGCCGCCGTCCTCGACGAAGGTGTTGTGAAGGGCCCGCCGAAGACACTGGTCGGTGGCGTCATCAAGGCCATGCGCCCGCGTCAGTGGGTGAAGAACGTCCTGGTGCTCGCCGCGCCGCTGGCCGTCGGCCCCGAAGCGGTCGGCGACGCGGGCGTGCTCGCGCACGTCGCGATCGCGTTCGTCGTGTTCTGCATGGCGGCCTCCGGTATCTACCTGGTCAACGACTCGCTCGATGTCGAGGCCGACCGGGCGCACCCGACCAAGCGGTTCCGGCCGATCGCGGCCGGTGTGGTCCCGGTCAACCTGGCCTACGCGCTGGCCGGTCTGCTGCTCGTCGGCTCGATCGCCGGTTCGTTCCTGGCGTCCTGGCACCTGGCCGTGGTGATGGCGATCTACATCGGCATCCAGCTGGCCTACTGCCTCGGCCTCAAGCACCAGGCCGTGCTCGACATCTGCATCGTGTCGTCGGGCTTCCTGCTGCGCGCCGTCGCCGGTGGCGCGGCCGCCGACATCGCGCTGTCGCAGTGGTTCCTGCTGATCATGGCGTTCGGTTCGCTGTTCATGGCGGCGGGCAAGCGCTACGCGGAACTGCAGATCGCGCTGGAGACCGGCGCCAAGATCCGCAAGTCGCTGCAGTACTACACGCCCACCTACCTGCGCTTCATCTGGACGCTCGCGGCTACCGCGGTCGTCATCTTCTACGGCCTCTGGGCATTCCAGCAGGACGAGCTGCGCGACACCCAGTGGTACTCGATCTCCATGATCCCGTTTACCATCGCAATCCTGCGTTACGCGGTCGACGTCGACGGTGGCGAGGCCGGTGAACCCGAAGAGATCGCGCTGGGGGACCGCATCCTGCAGTTCCTCGCTATTGCCTGGATCGGAGCGGTAGGTGTCGCTGTCTATCTCACCTGACGAGATCGTGGTAGCGGAGCAGGAGACAACCGAAGACGAGCGGCTACGCGAGCGGACGACGCGTGTGCCTGCGCGTCTGGCTGTTCTGTCCCGCGCCACCTTCGTCGGTGGGATCGTGCTCACCGTCGTGTTGTTCGCGGTGGGCGCGTGGCAGCGGCGGTGGATCGCCGATGACGGCCTCATCGTGCTGCGCACGGTGCGCAACCTGCTCGCGGGCAACGGCCCCGTCTTCAATGTGGACGAGCGGGTGGAGACCAACACCAGCACGGCGTGGACCTACCTCGTCTGGTTCTTCAGCTGGCTCACCCAGGCCAGGCTCGAGTACGTGGTGCTCGGCGTGGCGCTCACGGTCTCGCTGCTGGCGATGGTGTTCGCCATGCTCGGCACCGCCCGGCTGTGGGGCGGGACGACCGGGCAGCTGCTGATCCCGGCGGGCGCGCTGGTCTACATCGCGCTGCCGCCCGCCCGCGACTACGCGACCTCCGGGCTGGAGAGCGGGCTGGTGATCTGCTGGGTCGGGCTGCTGTGGTGGCTGATGATCCGGTGGAGCCAGGCCGCCGTCGTCCGGGTGCCCGGCCTGCTCGGGCTCGTCTTCCTCGCCGGTCTCGCACCGCTGATCCGGCCCGAGGCCACGCTGATCGGCGTGCTCGCGCTCGGCATGATCTTCCTGGCGCCGATGCCCGCGTTCCGGTTCGGCCCGATCGCGCTGCGCGCGCTGATCGTCGCCGTGGCCGGGATCGTGCCGGTCGCGTATCAGATCTGGCGGATGGGCTACTACGGCCTGCCCTACCCGAACACCGCGGTCGCCAAGGACGCGGGCGGCGCCAAGTGGGGCCAGGGCATGAAGTACTTCTGGGACCTGGTCGGCCCGTACTACCTGTGGATTCCGCTGCTCGTGCTGCTGATCGCCGGCGTGGTCACCGCGGTGGCGCGCGGGGTCGCGGTGCGGCCGACCTGGTCGGTGGCCGGGATCAGGGCGTGGCTGCGCTCGCCGAGTGCGGTCGTGGTCATGGTGCTCGGCAGCGGCCTGCTGCTGACCGTCTACGCGATTCGCGTCGGCGGCGACTTCATGCACGGCCGGATGCTGCTGACCCAGCTGTTCCTGCTGCTGCTGCCCGTCGCCGTGGTGCCGATCCGGCTGCCGGTCGGCGGGCTGCGGGCGTTCAGCCCCCGTGACTGGTCGACCGCGGTCGTGCTGGTCGCACTGCTCGGCACCGCGGGCTGGTCGGTGTACGCGGCGGGCACCACCGCGATCAAGACCGGCACCAAGATCAGTTCGTCGGGCATCGTCGACGAGCGCGTCTACTACGTGCTCAACACCGGCAAGGACCACCCGATCCTGGCCGAGGACTACCTCGACTACCCGCGCATGCGGGCGATGGTCCGCGACATCGCGAACAACCCCAACGGCGGCCTGCTGCTGAACTCGCCGTCGTTCACGATGTGGTACCTCGATCCGCCGCCGCAGCCGATCCCCGAGGGCGGCTCCGGGCACACGGTGTACTTCCTGAACCTGGGCATGACCAGCATGAACGTCCCGCTGGACGTGCGCGTGATCGATCCGATGGGCCTGGCCTACCCGCTGGCCGCGCACTCGGACCGGCTCGCCGACGGCCGCATCGGCCACGACAAGGCGCTGTACCCGGACTGGGTGGTCGTCGACTCGGGCATGGTCGACATCCACCCGTGGATGCCCTGGTACATGGACGAGGAGTGGGTCACCCAGGCGCGCACGGCGATGTCGTGCCCGCAGACCCAGGCGCTGATGATCTCGGTGCGCGACCCGCTCACCTTCGACCGGTTCAAGCACAACCTGCGCAACGCGCTGAACTTCGCGAAGTACCGGATCGACCGGGTGCCGAAGTACGAGATCCAGCGGTGCGGACTCGTCGATCCGTTCCCCGAGCCGCCGCGCTGATCGCACCCTGTGTCACACTGGGCCCACGAGTACCCCGTGGGCCCAGTGATTACACCTCTGGCCAGGATTTTCTCAGTGGCGTTCGCCGCTAAATCACTTTTCGGTAACGCCAGGCTATCGATGTCACGATATGGTCATCGAGAGGAACGGCCCGTCGGCGCACTGGTGTGCCGGTAGTAAGTCGGCGGTCATTTGCAACCGCGGTTCGCGCGAGCCGCACGAGGAAAGGCCCAAAACAGAATGCGTGGCGGACGTCTCAGAGCCCGGGGAGCCGGCTGGCTCAAGCGATCGGTGCTGCTCTCCCTGGCTGTAGTGCTCCCGATCGGTGCGGCGGTGGCTGGTCC
Organism: Nocardia neocaledoniensis; assembly: GCF_003182135.1. Classification (GTDB taxonomy): domain Bacteria; phylum Actinomycetota; class Actinomycetes; order Mycobacteriales; family Mycobacteriaceae; genus Nocardia; species Nocardia neocaledoniensis. The sequence goes on from NZ_QGTL01000004.1 coordinate 599,721, forward strand.
CACCGGCACCGCGTCGGCGGCCTTCGATCCCAGTGGCTTCGACTTCTGGGTCGACTCCGAGATGGGCCCGATCAAGTCGCGGATCTTCCGCGCCGCGGACGGCAACACCGGCCGCGTGGTGTACGCGCTCGACGGCATGCGGGCCCGCGACGACCTGAGCGGCTGGGAGATCGACACCAACGTCGCCCGCGCGCTCACCGCCGCCAACATCAACGTCGTGATGCCGGTCGGCGGCCAGTCCAGCTTCTACGCCGACTGGAACGCGCCGAGCAACTTCTTCGGCCTCGACGCCGGTTCGGGCGGCAGCTCCACCGGTTCGGCGGCCACGGGTTCGGCGATGACCGGTTCGTCGATCGCGCCTGCTCAGGTGGCGGGCAAGAAGAACACCTACAAGTGGGAAACCTTCCTCACCCAGCATTTGCGCAACGCGCTGTCGAGCCGCCTCGGCTTCAACCCCAACAACAACGGCGTGTTCGGCCTGTCGATGGGCGGCTCCGCCGCGCTGACGCTGGCCGCCTACCACCCGGACCAGTTCAGCTTCGCCGGGTCGTTCTCGGGCTACCTGAACATCTCGGCGCCGGGCATGCGTGAGGCGATGCGCGTCGCGATGGTGTCGGCCGGTGGCTTCAACATCGACGCGATGGCGCCGCCGTGGGGCCCGCAGTGGCTGCGGATGGACCCGTTCGTGTTCGCGCCGCGCCTGGTCGGCAACGGCACCCGCGTGTGGGTCTCGGCCGCCAGCGGCATCCCGGGCGCCGGTGACGTGTCCAACCCGATGGAGATCGTCCAGGGCGTGCCGCTGGAGCTGCTCGCGATGGTCAACAGCCGGGCCTTCCAGGTCCGTATGGCCACCCTCGGCGGCGGCAACGCGCACTTCGATTTCCCGATCACCGGCGTGCACAACTGGCGCAACTGGGAGACCGAGGTCAACCGGATGATTCCGGATCTGTCGGCCAATATCGGCTAGCTCGACCCGCACTTCCGAAAACCGCCCCGGCGCCCTGCGCGCCGGGGCGGTTTTCTCGTTTCCGTCACGATCCGAGAGCCGGCCGGTGACGAATCACCGATGGCAGGTCACCGTGAGTTGTGCTCCGGGTCACTTTCCAGCAACATGTAGGCATTCGCCGCGATTGATACAGAGTGAGCATGCGTCGAGGTGATCGACGTCCGATGAGGGATCCGACCGTGTAGCTCGGGGTTTGCGCAGTCGGTCTGCCGAGAAAGGTCTAGTCGAAATGCGAACACTGCGCCCGAAGCGCGTGAAGACCGCAGCCCCGCGTTCCTGGGCGCGTCGTCTGGCAGCCGGGATCTCGATGGCCCTGCTGGTTCCGATCGGAACCGCCGTGGCGGGCGGCGTCGCCCCCGCCACCGCCGGTTTCAACCCCGCCGCGTTCGACTTCTGGGTCGACTCGGGCATGGGCCCGATCAAGTCGCGCATTCTGCGCGCGGCCGACGGCAACACCAATCGAGTCGTCTATGTCCTCGACGGCATGCGCGCGCCGGAGCATCTCAACGGCTGGGAGATCGAAACGGATATCCCGAACGCGCTCGCCAGGGCGAATATCAACGTGGTGATGCCGGTCGGCGGTATGTCGAGCTTCTACGCCGACTGGAACTCGCCGAGTGAATTCTTCGGCATTCCCGGCAGCGGCGCGCCCGCCTCCGGCTCCGGCGCAGGCAATGCCCTCTCCGGCGGGCCCGGCAAGAGCTACCGCTATCAGTGGGAATCCTTCCTCACCAACGACCTGCGCAACGCGCTGGCCGACCGCCTCGGGTTCAACCGCTACCGCAACGGCGTGTTCGGCCTCTCGATGGGTGGTTCCGCGGCGCTCACGCTGTCGGCCTACCACCCTGACCAGTTCTCCTTCGCCGGCGCGTTCTCGGGCTACCTGAACATCTCCGCGCCCGGCATGCGCGAGGCCATCCGCATCGCGATGCTCGACGCGGGCGGCTACAACGTGGACTCCATGGCCCCGCCGTGGGGCCCGCAGTGGCTGCGGATGGACCCGTTCGTGTTCGCCCCGAACCTGGTCGGCAACAACACCAGGCTCTGGATCGCGGCCGCGTCGGGCCTGCCGACCAACACCGACGGGCCGAGCATGGGCACCGTCAACGGCATGGCGCTGGAGGCGCTGGCGCTGGCCAATACGCGGGCCTTCGAGGTGCGCATGGCGACCCTCGGCGCGCGCAACGTCACCTACTCCTACCCGGCCTACGGCATCCACGCCTGGAACAACTGGAATGACGAGGCGCTGCGGATGATCCCGGATTTGTCGAACAACATCGGCTAGGCCACGCCACAACGATCGTCCGGCGCATTCGTGCGCCGGACGTTTGTTTTCCGAGGCGAGTTCTGTTGCCCTTGCAAGTAATTCGCGGGTCGAATATCCTCCAGCGAGCGAAAGTGTGACCAGATCGTTGTTTCACCTGTCTGATCGGCCGGACTGTCGGGATCCGGGCGATGTCCCTGGGCGGGTCTGGCACGCCACAACAGCAGAAAGAGAGCGGAATTCACATGCGTTTCGGCAAGGCCGCCGCGCCGAAGGGTGACCAGCCGGGCACGTCCCGGGGCATTGCACCTCGAGGTTGGCGTCATCGAATTCTGGCTGTCGGCGCCGCGGCACTCGTGCTGCCGATCGCGGCGGGGGCGGCCCCGACGGCGTTCGCCGCCCCGGTGTCGGCGCCGGCGCTGCGGGCCCCGGCCGGTGGCTACGAAGAGCTGATGGTTCCGTCGAAGATGGGCCCGGTCAAGGTCCAGGTGCAGTGGGCGCGCAACGGTGGCAACGCCGCGCTCTACCTGCTCGACGGCCTGCGCGCCCGCGACGACCGCAACGCCTGGTCCTTCGAGACCAACGCGATGCAGCAGTTCGCCAACGACAACGTCACCCTGGTGATGCCGGTCGGTGGCCAGTCCAGCTGGTACGCCGACTGGACCGCCGCCTCCAACACCAACGGCCAGAAGACCACCTACAAGTGGGAGACCTTCCTGACCGAGGAGCTGCCCGCCTTCCTCGAGGGCTACGGCGTCTCCCGCACCAACAACGCGGTGCTCGGCCTCTCGATGAGCGGCCCGGCCGCGCTGCGCCTGGCCGCGCTGCACCGCGACCAGTTCAAGCACGCCTCCTCGCTCTCGGGCCCGCTCAACTGGGGCGCCCCGGGCATGCGTGAGGCCATCCGCGTGATGATGCTCGACGCGGGCCGCTTCAACGTCGACTCCATGGCCGCTCCGTGGAGCCCGGCGTGGCTGCGGATGGACCCGATGGTGTTCGCGCCCGAGCTGCGCGGCCTGCCGATGTTCATCTCCACGGCCAACGGCCTGCCCGGTCAGCACGACCGTCCGGCCGGCCTCGGCGGCCTCTACAACACCGCCAACGCCATGGGCATCGAGGCCATCTCGATGGTGAGCACCTTCTCGTTCCGCAACCGCCTGAACTCGCTCGGCATCAACGCCGTCTACGACTTCCCGGCCAGCGGCACGCACTCGTGGAAGTACTGGGAAGACGAGCTGTGGAAGGCCCGTCCGCACATCCTCGGTGCGCTGGGCGCCTGATAGTTTCCGCTCAGCAACGCTGACAAGACCGGTTCACCCGCAGGGTGAGCCGGTCTTTTTGCTGTGCGCGGCTCTCGCGTGTCTTCCCCGGTTATCGGCCGGTACTGCGGTACAACCAACGATGAGGCAGGCCGTGGGTGGGGGATGAGGAGGGTCGCGCGTGTTGAAACATCGTGTCCGAGCGCCGATGCGGCGGATCCTCGGCATCGCGGCCATGACCGCGGCCCTGTTGGCGCCGGCCGTCGCCGTGCCCGCCCAGGCGCAGGCCCAGGCCGGGGTGGCGGGCGTGCAGCGGGTGGAATGGCTCTCCGACCGCCGGGTGGCGCTGTGGGTGTTCTCGCCCGCGATGAACACCCCGATCCAGGTGCAGATGCTGCTGGCGCGCGACTGGAACGCCAAGCCCGACGCCAAGTTCCCGATGTTGCTGATGCTCGACGGCCTGCGCGCCCAGGACGACGAGAACGGCTGGACCAAGGACGCCGACGCCGAGGTCTTCTACGGCGACAAGAACGTGAACGTGGTGCTCCCGGTCGGCGGCCAGTCCAGCTTCTACGCCGACTGGCTCGAGCCGTCGAACGGGCACCTCTACAAATGGGAGACGTTCCTGACCAAGGAACTGCCCGCCGTGCTCGAACGCGACTGGCGGACCACGGATGTGCGTGGCGTCCAGGGCCTTTCGATGGGCGGCACCGCCGCGATGAATCTGGCCGGCCGCAATCCGGGCCTGGTGAAGTACGCGGCGTCGTATTCGGGCCTGCTCACCACCACCACGCTCGGGATGCCGCAGGCGATCGAGTTCGCGGTCCGCGACGCGGGCGGCTTCGATTCCGCGGCGATGTGGGGCCCGCCCGGGGGTCCGGAATGGGCCGCGCACGATCCGTACCTGCTGGCCGAGCATCTGAAGGGCATCAGCATGTACGTCTCCAGCGGCAGCGGCCTGGCCGGCGCCAACGATCCGGCCGGTCCGGTGCCGCTGGTGAGCGGCAACTGGGCGGGGACCGGGCTGGAGATCCTGGCGCGCATGTCGACGGAGAACTTCGTCGGCAAGCTGGAGAAGCTGGCCATCCCCGTGCAGGCGAACTACCGCCCCTCCGGCATCCACACCTGGCCCTACTGGGATTTCGAGATGCGGCAGTCGTGGCCGCAGGCGGCCGCGGCGCTCGGCACCGAACCCGGTGCGCCCGCATGCGGACTCGGCGGGGCCATCGCCGGGGTGGCGCAGGCGGCCAACTGGCTGGGCAACTGTGTGACCGGCGAGTACCCGGTGGGCTCCGGCGTGGTGCAGGACTTCCTCAACGGCCGGGTGTTCCATTCCGCGGCGACCGGCGCGCAGGTGGTCGCCGGGCGCATCGGTGGCACGTATGCCGGTGTGGGCGGGCCGCTTTCGCCGCTGGGCATGCCCACCGAGGGCGAGCGGGCGCTGCCCGACGGGCGCGGCCGCATGCAGTCCTTCGAGGGCGGCGCGATCTACTGGACGCCGCAGACCGGCGCGCAGGTGGTGCGCGGCGCGTTCCTGGAGGCGTGGGGCAAGCAGGGCTTCGAGGGCGGTCCGGCCGGGTATCCCGTCGCCGCCGAGGCGAAGACGCCGAGCCGGGACGGGTCCGTGCAGTCCTTCGAGCACGGCCCGATGTTCTACAGCCCCGCCACCGGCGCGCACCGGGTGCAGGGCTTCATTCTGGACAAGTACGCCGCGCTCGGCTTCGAGAACAGTCCGCTCGGCTTCCCGGTCGCCGAGGAGGCGCCGCTGAAGGATCTCGGCCGGTACAGCCGGTTCGAGGGCGGCAACATCTACTGGAGCCCGCTGTCGGGCACCTGGGCGGTGCGCAACGGCCCCGTCGCCGACGCCTGGGCCGCGCAGGGGTTCGAGAACGGCAGGCTCGGTTATCCGGTGAGCGACGAGTTCCCGGTCCCCGGTGGCGTTCAGCAGAATTTTCAGACCGGGTTCATCGTGGTGAAGGGCGGCAAATCCGAAGTTCACGGGGTGTGAGCCCGGGCTGAGAACTCTCTGAGCATCGCCCTGCGGTACCCGGTGGCGCCGTTTGTCCGGCTAACCTGGGCTGCGACCGCTTCCCTGACGAATGATCGAGGAAAGACATTGCATCGGATCCCTGGCAAGGTTGCCGGATCGGTCGCGGCCCTGGCTGCCGTCGCCCTGTTGTCGGCATGTGGTGACAACGACTCCACCGCGTCGCAGACGCCGACGCTCTCGTCGAGCGCCGCGGCGGCCACGTCCTCGGCGAAGCCGAGCACCACCGTCGTCACCCCGCCCTCGGAGGCCGACCCGACCACGTCCGCCGAGCTGCCTGAGCCCGCGCCGGAGGTCACCGAGCCGGTCGGGCCCACCTCCGCCAAGGACGACGCCTTCCTCGCCGAGCTGGCCAAGAACGGCATCAAGCCCGCCGATCCGACGATCGCGCTGACCACGGCCAGCTACATCTGCTCCGCGAAGTCCACCGGGGCCAGCGACGCCGACATCGCCACCTTCGTCGGCGCGATGGCCGGTACCGACCCCGCCTTCGGCGATGCCAACATGGACGTCAACCGGGCAGCGCAGGTCTACATGGCGGCCGCGAACTCGACCTACTGCTGATGAACCGGCCGACGCGACGTTCCCGCAAGCTCTGGCCTGCGGGGTGCCTGACCGTGCTGGCGCTGATCGTGCTCGCGATCATCGTCATCGTGCTGCTCTGGTACCTGTTGGCAGGACGGTTGACCCCGCCGGGCCCCACCCCGCCCGGCCCGCCGCCACCGACGTCGCAGTCGGCCGATTGTCCCGATGTGATGCTGCTCTCGATTCCGGGCACCTGGGAGTCGTCGAGCACCGATGATCCGTACAACCCGCACGCCAATCCGATCTCGCTCATGCTCAGCGTGAGCGGGCCGTTGCGCGAGCAGTTCCCCGACGACCGGCTCGAGGTCTACACGGTGCCCTATGTGGCCCAGTTCTCGAACCCGATCGCGATCCCGCCGGACGGCCAGGCCTCTTACAACAACAGCCGCACCGAGGGCACGGCCCGCGCCACCGACATCCTGGCCCAGCGGCACAAGCAGTGCCCGCTGACCACCTACGTCATCGCAGGCTTCTCGCAGGGCGCGGTCATCGCCGGTGACGTCGCCGCGCAGATCGGCGCGGGCAACGGCCCTGTCCCCGCCGACAAGGTGCTCGGCGTCACCGTGATCGCCGACGGCCGCCGCACCGGCGACACCGGGCCCGGCCAGCCGGTCGAGATCGGCGATCCGCCGCCGCCAGGACAGGGCGCCGAGGTGGCGCTGCGCGGTGTCAATGTCCCTGGCATCAGCATGACCGGCGCGCGGCCCGGCGGGTTCGGCTCGCTGGCGCCGAAGGTGAACTCGATCTGCGCCCCCGGCGACATGATCTGTGACGCGCCGCGCCAGGCCCTGAATCCGGCCAACGCGCTGAGCAGCCTCGGCGCGCTGATCCGCTCGGCGGGCAACCCGGTGCACGCCCTCTACGCCTCCAACACCGTCGACGGGCAGGGCACCACCGCCACCCAGTGGACGGTGAACTGGGCGGCCGGGCTGATCGAGAACGCTCCTCATCCACCACATTCCTGAGCGGCCAGGAGTCGGAGTATTCACAGTCACAGCGGGTGTGTGATTGCCATGGTTCATGCCTCGCTGTGACATCCGCACTCCCATTCGCCCGCACGCTGTAAAGTGCGCTGATGATCGCGCCGTCTTCCTCCGCTACCGCGGAGTAGCGGCGGGCCCGTGTACACCGCCAAGCACGCGCTGCGTGCAACAGCCAGGAGCGATGAGTTCATGACCGAAGCTGCCGCACCCGTCGGTGAGACGACCGCGCTGGGTACGCCGCTGCGTCCGTTCCGCTTCGGAGCGGCCGGAGAGGGCAACAAGCAGGAGGGCGGGGCGCGCAAGTTCGTCCAGACCGCGCAGCAGGCCGAGGAATACGGGTACGACACCTTCTTCGTGCCCGATCATCTGGGCGACCAGATCGGCCCGATCGCCGCGCTGGGCGCGCTCACCCAGGCCACGGACAAGATCCGGCTCGGCACCTCCGTGCTGGCCAACGGTTTCCGCCACCCCGTCGTGCTGGCCAAGGACCTGGCCACCATCGACGTGCTGTCGAAGGGCCGCCTCGAGGTCGGCGTCGGCGCCGGCTGGATCAAGGAGGAGTTCGACAACGCGGGCATCCCGTTCGAGCGTCCCGGCGTCCGGCTGGAGAAGCTCGACGAGTCGCTGACCATCCTGGACACGCTGCTGCGCGGCCAGGAGTGCAACTTCGAGGGCAAGCACTACCAGGTGCGGGGGATCAAGGGCACCCCGCGCCCGCGGCAGGGCCCGCGTCCGCCGCTGTGCACCGGTGGCGGCGGCCCGAAGATGCTCGCGCTGGCGGCCAAGCACGCCGACATCGTCTCGATCGTCCCGCAGACCACCAAGAACGGTAAGGGCCTGCTGTCGGGCATCACGCTCGAGAAGACGATCGAGAAGGTCGAGATCGTCAAGGCCGCTGCCGGCGACCGTTTCGCCGACATCGAACTGAACTGGGCGATCACCGCGATCGTCATCACCGACGACCGGGAGAAGACCGCGGAGATGGCGTTGAACGCGATCGCCCGCGGCCTGCATCCGAATCTCGAGGTCGACGTGGAACTCTCCGTCGAGGAGATCTTGAATTCGCCGTACGTCGCGATCGGCACCTTCGAGGAGATCGCCGAACAGATCAAGCGTGTGCGCGAACTCACGTCGATGTCGTATGTGGGCATCTTCCCCACCCAGATGGACGCTTTCGCGCCTGTCATTCCGCTGCTGCGGGAGGACTGAGCGGGGGTTCTCTGTAACATGACTCTGGTTTGAGAACATCTAGCCGATAGCGGTCACCGCGCAGACCGCTCGAAAATCCGCAGGTTGTCATGACGCACGTGGTGCGTGTTCCGGCGACCGGTGGCGATAGCGAGTCGGGGCCTCACAGGTGTCAACGCCACAGCGCGTTGGGAGAATTCACCGGTGTCCGGGCCTCGGAGGAGAAGAAGGAATGGAAGAGACTTTCGACGACTACCTGGACGAGACCGGGAACATTGTGATTCCCGAGGGTCGGACCCTGGTCGATCACGTCGAGAAGCACACCCGTAACGATGCGAATACGCTCGCGTACCGCTACATCGACTACTCGCGCGAGCGCGACGGCGAGGTGCACGAGCTGACCTGGCAGGAGTTCGGAGTTCGGCTGCGCGCGGTAGCCGCTCGCCTGCAGCAGGTGACCAATCCGGGCGACCGGGTCGCGATCCTCGCCCCGCAGGGCCTGGACTACGTGATCTCCTTCTTCGCCGCGATCTACGCGGGCACCATCGCCGTGCCGCTGTTCGATCCCGACGAGCCGGGTCACACCGACCGCCTGCACGCCGTCCTCGGTGACTGCGAGCCGTCGGCGATCCTCACCGCGACCTCCTCGGCCGCCGGTGTCCGGCAGTTCTTCCGTTCGCTGCCGGCCGCGCAGCGTCCGCGCATCATCGCCGTCGACGCGATCCCGGACACCCTCGGTGATTCCTGGGTCCGCCCCGACACCGCGATCGACGACATCGCCTACCTGCAGTACACCTCGGGCTCCACCCGGGTGCCCGCCGGCGTGGAGATCACCCACCGCGCGGTCGGCACCAACCTGCTGCAGATGGTCAAGGCCATCAACCTGGACTGGAACTCGCGCGGCGTCACCTGGCTGCCGCTGTTCCACGACATGGGTCTGCTCACGGTGATCCTGCCCGCCGTCGGCGGCCGCTACATCACCATCATGTCGCCGAGCGCGTTCGTGCGCCGCCCCTCGCGCTGGATCAACGAGCTGGCCGCCGTCTCCGACGGTGCCGGCACCTTCGCGGCCGCGCCGAACTTCGCGTTCGAGCACGCCGCGGCGCGTGGTCTGCCGAAGGCGGGCGAGTCGCTGGACCTGTCGAACGTGATCGGCCTGATCAACGGCTCCGAGCCGGTGACCGTCTCGTCGATGAAGAAGTTCAACGACGCGTTCGCCCCGTACGGCCTGCCCAAGACCGCGATCAAGCCCTGCTACGGCATGGCCGAGGCCACGCTGTTCGTCTCGGCGACCAAGGCCGAGGACGAGGCCAAGGTCGTCTACGTCGACCGGCACGAGCTGAACGCGGGCCGCATGGTGCGCGTGGAGCAGTCCGACGAGAACGCCATCGCGCAGGTCGCGTGTGGTTACGTCGCACTGTCGCAGTGGGCGACCATCATCGATCCGGAGTCGGTGGAGAGCCCCGAGGGCGGCCGTGAGCTGCCCGACGGCCGGGTCGGCGAGATCTGGCTGCACGGCAACAACATGGGCATCGGCTACTGGGGTCGCCCCGACGAGTCGACCAAGGCGTTCCGCAACAAGGTCACCGAGCGGCTGGCCGAGGGCAGCCATGCCGAGGGCACCGCGCCCGACGCCGACTGGCTGCGCACCGGTGACTACGGCGTGTTCTACGACGGCGAGCTCTACATCACCGGCCGCGTCAAGGACCTGGTGATCGTCGACGGCCGCAACCACTACCCGCAGGATCTGGAGTTCTCCGCGCAGGAGGCGTCCAAGGCGCTGCGGCCCGGTTTCGTCGCGGCCTTCGCGGTCCCGGCCAACCAGCTGCCCGCCGAGGTGTTCACCGCCGACAGCCATTCCGGCCTGAAGTTCGACGCCGACGACGCGTCCGAGCAGCTGGTCATCGTGGCCGAGCGTGGTCCAGGCGCGGGCAAGGCCGATCCGGCTCCGATCGCCGACGCGGTGCGCGCCGCGGTCTCGCAGCGCCACGGCGTGACCGCCCGTGACATCCTGCTGGTCCCCGCTGGCTCGATCCCGCGCACTTCCAGCGGCAAGATCGCCCGGCGGGCTTGCAAGGCCGCCTACCTCGAGGGAACGCTGCGCGGTGGTTACACCCAGCAGGCTTTCCCCGATGCACCGGAAGAGTAATCGGCCGACCGGTGAGCGACGCCCGGCGTGATACACGTCGGGCGTCATTCCACGGCGCGCCCTGTACGCAGACAGGTAGCTTGAGGAATTAATGGTTAACAACGACCGCTCCCAGGCAGGCGACGACCCCCAACAGTCGACCCCTGTCGGTGACAACGAGGGCACGCCCACCCCGAACCCCGAAACCCCCGCGACGACCACCCCCGACGGTGATCTCTCGGTCGCCGAGCTGCGCGAATGGCTGCGCCGCTGGGTCGCCGACGCGACCGGCCAATCCATCGACGCGATCACCGTCGACCGGCCGATGGAGGAGTTCGGGCTGGCCTCGCGCGACGCCCTCGCCCTCGGTGGCGACATCGAGGACTTCACCGGCGTCACCCTCGCCCCCACGGTGATCTACCAGCATCCGACCATCGCGTCGCTGGCCGAGATCATCGTCAACGGCGAGCCGGAGCTGCCCACCGAGGCGATCGAGGACTACGCCGCCGCCTATCAGCCCGGCGAGGCGCACGACATCGCCGTGGTCGGCCTGTCGACCCGGCTGCCCGGCGCGGGCACCACGCCCGAGTCGACCTGGGAGTTCATCATCGGCCGCGGTGACGCGATCCGTGAGCTGCCGGAGGGCCGCTGGGACGAGTTCCTCGGCGATCCCACCATCGCCGCCGCCGTGGCCGCGGGCAAGACCAGGGGCGGCTACCTGGACCAGGACGTCGTCAAGGGCTTCGACGCCGACTTCTTCGCCACCTCGCCGCTCGAGGCCGAGCGCATCGACCCGCAGCAGCGCCTGATGATGGAGCTCACCTGGGAGGCGCTCGAGCACGCGCGGATCCCGGCGAGCGACCTCAAGGGTTCGCCGGTCGGCATGTTCATCGGCTCCTCGACCAGCGATTTCCAGATGCTCGCCGCGCTCGCGCTCGGCAACGCCGACCCGAACGTGCCCGCCTCGGCCGAGGGCTACGCGATCATGGGCAGCTCCAACGGCATCATCGCCAACCGGGTGTCCTACTTCTACGACTTCCGCGGCCCGTCGGTCACCGTCGACACCGCGTGCTCGTCCACGCTGGTCGCGGTGCATCAGGCGGTGCGCGCGCTGCGTGACGGCGAGGCCGACGTGGCCCTGGCCGGTGGCGTGAACATGCTGCTGATGCCGATGACGACGCTCGGTTTCGCCCCCGGCACCTCCGAGGACGGCCGCATCAAGGCCTTCTCCAAGGACGCCGACGGCATGGTCCGCTCCGAGGGCGCCGGCCTGGTCGTGCTCAAGCGGCTCGTCGACGCCGAGCGCGACGGCGACCACATCTACGGCGTCATCAAGGGCACCGCGGTCAACAGCGACGGCCGCTCCAACGGCTTGCTCGCGCCGAACCCGGAGGCCCAGGCCGACGTGCTGCGCCGGGCCTACCGTGACGCGGGCATCGCCCCCTCCTCGGTCGACTACATCGAGGCGCACGGCACCGGCACCCCGATCGGCGATCCGATCGAGGCCGAGGCGCTGGCCCGCGTCGTCGGTCGCGGTCGCGAGGCCGACAAGCCCGCCCTGCTCGGCTCGGTGAAGACCAACTTCGGTCACCTGGAGTCCGGCGCCGGTGTGCCGAGCCTCGCGAAGGTGCTGATGTCGTTCCAGCACAACGTGATTCCGCCGAACATCAACTACGCGGGCCCGAGCCCGTACATCCCGTTCGAGCAGGCCAACCTCAAGGTCGTCGACGAGCCGACCGAGTTCCCCCGCTACAGCGGCGTGGCGACCGTCGGTATCTCCGGCTTCGGCTTCGGTGGCACCAACGCGCACGTCGTGCTGCAGGAGTACGTGCCGGGCGCCGCCGCCGTCGTGGACGTGACGCCGGAGCAGGTCGCCGCCGAGGAGATCGAGGACGAGGAGACCACCGATGTGGTCGCCGAGGCGACCGCGATCACCGAGGCCGCCGCCGAGCCGCTGCCGGAGTGGGACGGCGAGCGCGCCGAGCCGCTGCCGGTGATCCTGGCCGTGTCCGCCTACCTGCCCTCGCGGCGCAAGCGTGCCGCCGCCGACCTGGCCGACTGGCTGGAAGGCCCGGGCAAGGACGTGCCGCTGGCCGATGTGGCCCGGGCGCTGGCCAAGCGCAGCCACCAGCGTTCGCGCGGTGTGGTGCTGGCCAAGACGCACGAGGAGGCCGTCGCCGGTCTGCGCGCCATCGCCGAGGGCAAGCCGGGCGCCGGTGTGTTCACCGCCGACTCGCCCGCGTCCAACGCGCCGGTCTGGGTGCTGTCCGGTTTCGGTTCGCAGCACCGCAAGATGGGCAAGCAGCTCTACGGCGAGAACCGGATCTTCCGCGAGACCGTCGACGCGGTCGACGAGCTGGTGCAGGACGAGGCAGGCTACTCGATCCGCGAGATGTTCCTCGACGACGAGCAGGACTACGACGTCGGCACCTGCCAGGTCGGCATCTTCACCATCCAGCTCGGCCTGGCCGCGCTGCTGCGCGCGCACGGCGCGGAACCCGCTGCCGTGGTGGGTCATTCGATGGGTGAGGTCGCCGGCGCGTACATCGCGGGCGGCCTGACGATCGAGGACGCGGTGCGCGTGATCTGCGCCCGTTCGCGCCTGATGGGCGAGGGCGAGCAGATGATCACCGAGGACGACGTGCGCAACATGGCGCTCGTCGAGCTCAGTGCCCACGATGTCGCCCAGCTGCTGGAGCGTTTCCCCGACGTGGAGTGCGCGGTGTACGCCGCGCCGACCAACACCGTCATCGGCGGACCGCGCGAGCAGGTCGAGCAGATCGTCGCCGAGGTGGAGGGCATGGGCAAGTTCGCCCGCATCCTGCCCACCCGCGGCGCCGGCCACACCTCGCAGATGGACCCGCTGCTCGGCGAGCTGGCCGCGGAACTGGCCGGCATCGAGCCCACCTCGCTCACCACCGGTCTGTACTCGACCGTGCACGAGGGCCTGTACTTCAAGCCCGGCTCCGATCCGGTGCACGACGAGCCCTACTGGGTGAAGAACATGCGCGGCAGCGTGTACTTCACCAACGCGGTCAAGGCCGCCGTCGACTCCGGGCACACCACGTTCCTCGAGCTGGCGCCCAACTCCGTCGCGCTGATGCAGGTGCTCGGCACCACGTTCGCGGCGGGCGTGCACGACGCCCAGCTCATCCCGACGCTCAAGCGCAAGGAGGACGAGTCCGCCGGCGTCATCGGCGCGCTCGCCCAGCTCTACGTGCACGGCCACACCGTGAACCTGAGTTCGCTGCTGCCCGAAGGCGATTACGCCGACGTGCCGCGGACCGCGTTCCTGCGCAAGGAATACTGGCCCAAGGTCACGATGTCGGCCGGCGGCGGCAACGCCAAGGTGCCCGGCGCGCACGTCGCGATGCCCGACGGCCGCCACGCCTGGGAGGTGCAGGCCGCTTCGGTCAGCGACCTCACCGCGCTGGTGCAAGCCGCTGCCGCGCAGGTGCTCTCGGATGTGGCCGTGTCGGTCACGCATCCGCACGCCGCGCTGCCGAGCACCGGCACCCTGACCACCACCCTCACCCCGCACCTCGGTGGCGCGTCGGTGCAGGTGCACGCCAAGGACGCCGGCGGCTTCACGCTGCTGTTCGACGCGGTGGTCACCTCCGGTGCCGCGCTGCCCGAACCCGTTGTCGCCGTGGCCGAACCGGCCGCCGTCGAGCCGACCGCCGCCGAGGTGGCGGTGGCCACCAGCGATCGCTGGGACCCGAACGGCAGCGAGACCGTCGAGCAGCGGCTGTGCGTGATCGTCGCCGAGTCCATGGGCTACGCCGTCGAGGACCTCCCGATGGAAATCCCGCTGATGGAGCTCGGCCTCGACTCGCTGATGGCCATGCGCATCAAGAACCGCGTCGAATACGAATTCGACATCCCGCAGCTGCAGATCTCCGCGGTCCGCGACGCCAGCCTCAACGAGGTGTCGAAGGTGCTGCGCTACGCCATCGAGCACCGCGACGAGATCGCGGCGATGGCGGAGAAGCAGGCCGCGGCCAAGGCGGCGGGCGAGGACGTCGAGATCGGCGTCGACGCGAACTTCGTCGAGGCGGCGCGCGCGGCGATCGCGGCGGGCGATGATCCGCTGGCCGCGGCGAAGGCCGCCGGTGCGGAACTGCCGTCGGAGGAGGTTGTGGCCGAACCGGTTTCGGAAGCCGCTGCCGAATCGGCGCCGGCAGCCGCGTCCCCGGCTGCCGCTGCGCCGGTGGATGCCGCGCAGGTGACCCCGGACGTGGACTACTCGGCACCGGCCGGCGACGAGGACAACGTTCCGCCACGTGACGCGGCCGAGCGCCTGGCCTACGCCACCTGGGCGGTCGTCACGGGCACGTCGCCCGGCGGCATCTTCAACACGCTGCCGATCCTGGAAGAGGACGTCGCCGAGAAGATGGCGGCGCGCCTCACCGAACGGGTCAAGGCCGAGGTCACCGTCGACGACGTGCTCGACTGCGAGACCATCGAGCAGCTGTCCGAGGTCGTGCGCACCTTGCAGGACAGCGGGGCCGACGTGGACGGCTTCGTCCGCCCGCTGCGTGCTCGTGCCGAAGGCTCCACCGCCACGCCGGTTTTCGTGTTCCACCCGGCCGGTGGCAACACTCTCGTCTACGAGCCGCTGCTCAAGCGACTCCCCGCCGACACTCCGATGTACGGCATCGAGCGGGTCGACGGTTCCATCGAGGAACGGGCCAGGGAGTACCTGCCGGAACTGCGCAAGATCCAGGGCGACGGCCCGTACGTGCTGTACGGCTGGTCCCTGGGCGCGGTGCTGGCCATGCAGGTCGGCCAGCTGCTGCGCGAGGAAGGGGCCGATGTGCGCTACGTCGGCCTGATCGACCTCGCGATGACCGTCGAAGACGAGGACAACAGCCCCGAGGAGCGTGTCCGCCGCCTCGAGCGCTACCAGGCCTTCGCCAAGAAGACCTACAACGTCCCCGCCGAGCTCGATCGTTCACAGATCGAGGAACTGGCCGCGGCGTCCGACGCCGAGCAGTTCTCGATGATCAGCGACCTGATCAAGCTGTCCGGAGCGAAGATCCCCGGCGGTGTGCTGGAACACCAGCGGACCTCGTGGATCGAGAACCGGGCGCTCCAGCAGGTGCGGCCGCGCGAGTACGACGGTGATGTCGTGCTGTACCTGGCCGATCGCTACCACGATGGTGCGATCGAGCTCGAACCTCGATTCGCCCATCGCAAGCCCAACGGTGGCTGGGACGAATACGTGAAGAACCTGGAGGTCGTCCACATCCCGGGCGACCACTTGCAGATCGTCGACGAACCGCGGATCGGCCAGATCGGTGCCGACCTCGCCGCCAAACTGGCCGCGATTTCCGCAAAGGGAGAAGTACGTAAGTGAGCACGACCGCCGAAAAGCTTGCCGATCTGAACGAGCGGCTCGAGCTCGCCAAAGAGCCGACTGGCGCCAAGGGGATCGAGAAGCGGGCGCGTAAGGGCATTCCGAGTGCCCGCGACCGGATCAACATGCTGATGGACCCGGGCACGTTCGTCGAGATCGGCGCGCTGGTCCGCAAGTCCGGCGACGCGAACGCGCTGTACGGCGACGGCGTCGTGGTCGGCCACGGTCTCGTCGAGGGCCGCCCGGTCGCGGTGTTCTCCCACGATCAGACCGTTTACGGCGGTTCGGTCGGCGAGGCGTTCGGGCGCAAGCTGTGCGGCATCATGCAGTACGCCGCCAAGGTCGGCATTCCGCTGGTCGGCATCAACGATTCCGGCGGCGCGCGCGTGCAGGAGGCGGTCAGCTCGCTGGCCTGGTACGCCTGGATGGCGACCAACATGGAGCCGCTGTCGGGCATGGTGCCGCTGGTGTCGGTGATCCTGGGCAACTGCGCCGGCGGCGCGGTGTACCAGCCGATCTGCACCGACATCGTGGTGGCCACCGAGTCCGCGCACATGTTCGTCACCGGGCCGAAGGTGATCAAGGAGGTCACCGGCGAGGACGTGAGCCTCGAGGAGCTCGGCGGCGCGCGCACCCAGGCCGACTACGGCAACATCCACCATGTCGCCAAGGACGAGGAGTCCGCGTTCCAGTGGGTGCGCGAATACCTCGGCTACATGCCCACCAGCTGCCAGGAGCTGCCCCCGGTGGTGAACCCGGGCCTCGAGCCCGAGATCACCGACTCCGACCGGGAACTCAACACGTTCATGCCGGATTCGGACAACGCCGGCTACGACATGTACGACATCCTGTTGCGCATCTTCGACGACGGCGAGTTCAAGGAGATCAGCGGCGACACCGGGCCGAACATCATCACCGGTTTCGCCCGCGTCGACGGGCAGAGCGTCGGCGTGGTCGCGAACCAGCCGATGGCCTCGGCGGGCGCCCTCGATGCCCGTGCCTCGGACAAGGCCTCGCATTTCGTGCGCCTGTGCGACGCGTTCGAGATCCCGCTGATCTTCGTCGTCGACACCCCCGGCTTCCTGCCCGGCGTGGAGCAGGAGAAGGTCGGCGTGATCAAGCGCGGCGGCCGCTTCCTGTTCTCCTACGTGGAGGCCTCGGTCCCGAAGATCACCCTGGTGGTCCGCAAGTCCTACGGCGGCGGTTACGCGGTGATGGGCTCCAAGCAGCTCGGCGCCGACATCAACCTGGCCTGGCCCACCGCCCGCATCGCGGTCATGGGCGCCGAGAGCGCCATCGGCCTGCTCGGTGCCGCCCAGATCGCCGCGGCCCCCGAGGACCAGCGCGCCGCCGTCCGCCAGAACCTCATCGATTTCTACAACGCCAACGTGGCCACCCCCTGGGTCGCCGCCGAACGCGGCTTCATCGACGCGGTCATCGAACCGGCGACCACCCGCCTGGAAATCCGCCGAGCCCTGAAACTGCTCCAGGACAAGAAGATCCAGCGCAACCCCCGCAAGCACCACGTCCTGCCGCTGTAAGAAAACGAAGAACGGGCCGCCTCGATCACCGAGGCGGCCCGTTTCGCATGTCGCGGCGGCTAGACCTCGCCGAGGTCCACTTCGACCGAGAACGGGGCCGACGCCTTGACGATGCCGGTGAACATGTCGCCGGTGCGGTAGGTCCTGGTGACGGGGTCGAGGATGTAGGTGTAGACGAGCGGGACACCGGTCGCCGCCTGCTCGACCCGCCAGAAGAAGGCGATACCCGCCTTGGCATATTGGTCCAGCTTCACGATGCGGTCGGTGGTCTCCGAGCCGGGGGAGACGACCTCGACGACCATCAGCACATGCTCGGGCCTGGTCGGCGAGAGATCGATGGTGTCGGCCCGGTATACCACGACATCGGGGCGGCGGTTCGTCAGCGGTACGTCCTGGAGCCGGATGTCGAAGTCGGTATCGGCGTTCCAGTCGGCGCCCCCGGCGCTGTCCAGTGCGTTCGCCAGAACTCGGGCCAGCCGGTTGTGGCGCTTGGAGGCGCTCGGGCTCACTACCACCATCCCGTCGACGATTTCGATACCCGCGCACTGCTCCTCGGACCAGGAGTCGTAGACCTCCGCCGTGATCTGCTCATGCATCCACGCAGGGGGCGCTGTCTCGGCAGTCACGCACGCTCCTCTCGGACGCCTCTGAGCGGGTCCGATCCCGCCGATTCAGTGTACTCGGGGGCTGTCGGCCTGAAGGCCGGCGAGACGCGTACACGCGACGAGCCGCCACCGGGTCGGGTGGCGGCTCGGCGGTGGCGTCGAAAGGTCAGGCGATCGAGGCGGATTCGATGATGACGTCGTCGGTCGGGACGTCCTGGTGGGGGCCCGCGTTGCCGGTGGAGACGGCGGCGATCTTGTCGACGACCTCGGTGCCCTCGGAGACCTTGCCGAAGACGGCGTAGCCCCAGCCCTGGCTCTGGGGGGCGGTGTGGTTGAGGAAGGCGTTGTCGGAGACGTTGATGAAGAACTGGGCGGTGGCCGAGTGCGGGTCGTTGGTGCGGGCCATCGCGACGGTGTACTTGTCGTTCTTCAGGCCGTTGGCGGCCTCGTTCTGGATGGGGGCCTGGGTCGGCTTCTGCTTCAGGCCGGGCTCGAAGCCGCCGCCCTGGATCATGAAGTTGGGGATGACGCGGTGGAACACGGTCCCGTTGTAGTGACCCGCGTTCACGTAGTTGACGAAGTTGGCGACCGTGTTCGGCGCGGCCTGGTCGTCCAACTCCAGCACGATCGGTCCGTAATTGGTCACGAGATTCACCTTGGTCATGAGGTCGAGTCTAGGGATGCGCGCGCCCTGGAAGAGACGGGGGTCCGCGGCCGGGCGCCGCCGGTCGGCGGCCGGCGCGAATATTGCCTAGGATGTGAGGGAACCCGCGTGCGAGTGCGAGACGCACGCGGGTTCTTTTTCATCGCACAGTGCACACAATTCGAGATGACGTCGTCGCGTTACCGGTCATTCGAATTCACCCCGGGAATTGTCAGGGGCCGACCGTGATCGGCACCGACGGGGTGGTGGTGTTGGTGACCTTGTAGACGCCGGTCACCGAACCGGTGGTGGCGCTGGTCGGGCAGCCGAATCCACCGGTCACCTTGATGGGCGCGGGGGAATTCGTCGCCTGAACCGTCGACGGGTTGCCGTTGGTCCAGGTGCCCGCCAGCGAAGCGGGCGCGGTCGGGGCGACGACCACCTTGCAGGACGCCAGACCGCTGGTCTGGATGACCATGCCGCCGGTCGGCACGTTGATCGAGCCGGAGATCGGCGACCCGTTCTGGCCCGTGATGGACCAGCTGCCACTGGTGGTCACCGTGGCGCTCACGCCCCACATGCTGGTGGTGCAGCCGGTGAAGGTGGGTGCGCTGATCGGTACCGTGACCGGCCCACTCGGGTTGGTGTTGCCCGGTGCGGCGGGCACGGTTCCGGTCGCGCTCGAGGTCGAGCAGGTGATGGTGACACCGCCCGCCACGGCTTTGACCACGCCCTGGTTGGTGGCCTGTACCGCGGCGCCTGCCGGGCTGACCGTGGTCGAGGCCTGGGCCGCGGCGGGGCCGATACCGAACGACGCCGCGGCGACCGCACATCCGGCGGTCGCCAGTGCTGTGCGGGCGAAGAAGTTGCTGTTGAACATGCGTACTCCTTGGGTGAAAACGACACCTCCGAGATGTGAAGATGTCGTGTTCAAGAGTACGAAAGGCATTTTTCGGCATTGCGCAATTCGCGCCTACCATTTCATTTGGGAACCTTCGCGTTTCGGCCGCCGCGACGGCGATCCGCATTTACAATGCCGGACTGTAACCGTGTGTAACAGTTACTCCGCTTTTTAGCTATATGCATCGTGCACACTGTTAACATCGACAAACGCCTGTGCCCTGCGCGCGGCTCCCGCCGGACCTGGATCGATAGCCGATGGCGATGATGACGGAACGTCCGCACCCGCGAGGCATCCTTAATGAAATGCTTGAACTTCACACCAGCGGCGGCGGCGCGTCACGCAGCAGGGCGTGCGACCCGTCACAACGACCTGGGTGCGGATACCATGGCGAACCGTGCCAGACGCCGCAACTGCTGTTCTCACCAAGCCACCCGCCGAACCGGTGGTATCCGAGAAGGACTTCCGGATCGCGCGATGGATCGCGCTCGTCGCCGGCCTTCTCGGCGCCCTGTTCGCGGTGGCGACGCCCTTCCTGCCGGTCACCCAGACGACCGCGCAGCTGAACTGGCCGCAGAACGGCAAGCTCGGCAACATCCAGGCGCCGCTGATGTCGCAGGTGCCGATCGACCTGAACGCCACCATCCCGTGCTCGGCCGTCGCGACGCTGCCGGAGCAGGGCGGCATGCTGCTGGCCACCGCGCCGCCGCAGGGCGACCGGGCCGCGCTGGAGGCGCTGTTCGTCCGGGTCTCCGACACCTCGGTCGACGTGGTCGATCGCAACGCGGTGGTGGCCTCGGCCGAGCGGGCCGCGATGGACCAGTGCTCCTCGATCGTCATCAGCTCCGACCGCGACCGCACCACGGCCTCGTTCGAGGGCATGACCAAGGAGATCGAGCGGCCGATCCCCGGTCAGCCCGGCGCGGTGGAGACGGTGCGGGTCCCGGTGCAGGGACAGCTGGCCGGTGACCTGCGGCCGCAGATCGTCGGCGTCTTCTCCGATCTGAAGGGCTCGGTCCCGCAGGGGCTTTCGCTCACCTCGACGATCGACTCGCGCTTCTCCTCCAGCCCGTCGCTGATCAAGCTGATCGCGATCGTCGCGGCCGTGCTGTGCACGCTCATCGCGCTCGGCGCGCTGGCCAAGCTCGACGGCAGCGACGGCCGCGGGCATCGCCGCTTCCTGCCGAGGAACTGGCTGAAGCCCACCTGGGCCGACGGCGCGGTCATCGGCACCCTGCTGGTCTGGCATTTCGTCGGCGCCAACACCTCCGACGACGGCTACATCCTGTCGATGGTGCGCGTCGCCCCCGACGCCGGCTACATGGCCAACTACTTCCGCTGGTACGGCGTCCCCGAGGCGCCGTTCGGCTGGTACTACTACGTCATCCAGGTGTTCGCCGAGGTCTCCACGGCCAGCCCGTGGGTGCGCGTGCCCGCGCTGATCTGCGCGATCCTGTGCTGGATGGTCATCAGCCGCGAGGTGGTGCCCCGCCTCGGCAACGCGGTCAAGCGCTCGCAGGTGGCCCTGTGGACCGGCGGTCTGGTGTTCCTGGCCTTCTGGCTGCCGTTCGACAACGGTCTGCGCTCGGAGCCGATCGTCGCGCTCGGCGCGCTGCTCACCTGGGTCTCCATCGAGCGCGCCATCGCCACCGGCCGGCTGCTGCCCGCCGGGATGGCGGTGCTGATCGCGGCGTTCACGCTGGCCGCGGCGCCGACCGGGCTGATGTGTGTGGCCGCGCTGCTGGCCGGTATCCGGCCGCTCGTGCGGATCGTCGTGCGCAGGCATCGCCAGTTCAGCACCATCCCGCTGCTGGCGCCGATCGCCTCGGCGGGTCTGCTCGTGCTCGTGGTGGTCTACGGCGACCAGACCTTCGCCGGGATCCAGGAGGCCAACCGGGTGCGGCAGGCGACCGGGCCGAACCTGGCCTGGTACGAGGACTACCTGCGCTACTACTACATGTTCGTCGAGACTGTCGACGGCTCGCTGGCCCGCCGCTTCGCCTTCCTGGTGATGCTGCTGTGCCTGTTCACCACGCTGCTGGTGCTGCTGCGCCGCCGTCAGGTGCCGGGCGTCGCCTCCGGCCCGACCTGGCGGCTGATGGGCATCGTCTTCGGGACGATCTTCTTCATGATGTTCAACCCGACGAAGTGGACGCACCACTTCGGCGCGTACGCGGGCATCGCCGGTTCGCTGGCCGCGGTGACGGCGGTGGTCGTCTCGCAGAGCGCGCTGCGCTCGCGCAAGAACCGGGCCATCTTCCTGGCCGGACTGTTGTTCGTACTCGCGCTTTCGTTCTCCGGCATCAACGGGTACTGGTACGTCTCCAGCTACGGCGTGCCGTGGTTCGACAAAACCATCTCGCTGCGCGGCATCAACTCCAACACCGTGATGCTGATCCTGTTCGGCCTGGCGCTGGCGCTGGTCGGCTGGTACGCGCTGCGCGAGGACTACGTGAAACCGGTGCCCTCGGTGAAGACCAAGCGGGGCAGGCGGATCCGCAAGTTCGCGGCCATCCCGCTGACCGTCGTGGTCGGGCTGATGGTGGCGTTCGAAGTGCTCTCGCTGGTCAAGGGCGCCACCCAGCAGTACCCGGCGTACTCGCTGGCCCGCTCCAACACCGACGCCATCGGCGGCAACGCGTGCGGCCTGGCCAACGACGTGCTCGTGGAGTCCGACCCGAACGGCGGCAGGCTCGAACCGATCGTCGACCCGGCCCGCCCGTTCACCGATCCGAACGACCCGCTCGCGGGCACCGGCGCGGTCGGCTTCACGCCCAACGGCGTGCCGAGTGACCTCTCCGCCGACGCGGTCGAGGTGAAGCCGGGCACCGGCAACACCAGCAACCAGTCGGTGGGCGCCGCCTTCGCCGAGGGCGAGAGCGCAGGCACCGGCGGCGGCGAGGGCGCGCGCGGGGTGAACGGCTCGACCGTCGCGCTGCCGTTCGGCCTCGATCCCGCGCAGACCCCGATCCTGGGCTCCTACCAGGAGGGCGTGCAGCAGCCCGCGCACCTGGAGTCGGCCTGGTACGGGCTGCCCGCCCGCTCCGACGACTCGCCGCTGGTCGTGATCTCCGCGGCGGGCCGCATCGCCTCCAAGGACGACACCGGCGCCGACAAGTACGGCCAGTCGCTGCTCGTGGAGTACGGCACCAGGGCGCCGGACGGCAGCGTCACCCCGCTCGGCACCTACCTGCCCCGCGACATCGGCCCGTTCCCGTCCTGGCGCAACCTGCGCGTGCCGGTGGCCGACCTGCCCGCCGAGGCGAACGCGGTCCGCATCGTCGCCAACGACCCGATCCTGATCGGTGATCAGTGGCTGGCGTTCACTCCGCCGCGGGTGCCGAAGCTGCGCACCCTCGACAGCTACATCGGCCGTGATCAGCCGGTGCTGCTCGACTGGGCCGTGGGCCTGCAGTTCCCGTGCCAGCGTCCGTTCGCGCACAAGAACGGCGTCGCCGAGGTCGCGAACTACCGCATCCTGCCGGACCGCCCGCTGGCGATCTCCTCGACCGACACCTGGCAGGCGCAGGAGTTCGGCGGCCCGCTCGGCTTCACCCAGATGCTGGCGAACCGGGTCACCATCCCGACCTACCTGAAGGACGACTGGGCGCGCGACTGGGGTTCGCTGGAACGCTACGACCAGCACCTGCGCGCCGAGCCCGCGCAGCTGGAGACGGGGACGGCGACCCGCACCGGCCTGTGGACCCCCGGTCCGCTGCGGGTGTTCTGACCGGGCATTCGAAGATATGAAGGCGCGGACCACTTCGGTGGTCCGCGCCTTCGGTCGTTGATGGGGGTAGGAGTCAGACGCTGAGCATGCGACGGTTGAGGTCGCGGCGTAACACCTCTTGTGAGGGCAATCTGTCCAGCACCCGCATCACGGCCGGTCGTAGTTCCTTTTTCTCGTCTTCGCTGAGCAGCTCGACGAGATCTCCCAGATCCATGTCATCGAAGGCTCCTGTCATACCCACCAGCGTACGTGCTCAAACCCGCCCCCGTCCGGCCATTGGGCCGACATTTACAGGCGATTCACGCGCGCGAAACGCCAAGGGCCGCTAGGATTTTCGGGTTGCGCAGGCGCAACTGCCCGCTCGCTGCCCTTACGCTGCCCGAGTCACTACTGTGCCCGGATCGACGGTTCCTTCGCCCGGCCGGACTGGGTCACAACCCGCACCGAGATCTCCGCGGGCGGCGCCGCCTGGTACGGCGTGAACCGCTCCAGCGCGCCCCAGTCCCGGCCGAGATCGTGCTCGAGGTAGGTGGGCATAGTCTCGGCCTTCAACAGCGGTCCTGTCCACCCGAGCGGGCCGCCGCCGATGTCGTCCTGCCAGGCGTTGGAGGCGTCGGAGCCGACCCGGTCGGGCAGGATGCGCCACTTCGGCGCCTCGGCGACGCCGTCGTGGTGGTCGAACGGACGCTGGCACGGGAAGGCCAGGCCGACGTGCCAGTCCAGCAGCACCGGATCGGTCTCGCCGACCACCGACTGCAGGGAGGCCAGCTTCGGCAGGCGCGGCGGCGTCACCGCGAGCCACTGCTTCTGGGTGATGTCGTTGTCGGTGGCGACCAGGCGCACCGCGTTCACGTCGGCCGGGAGCTGATCCATCGGCACGCGCAGATTGCGCCAGGACGGCGAGGGGCCGATGTCGAGCGGGGCCACCGACCCGGTCACCTCGATCGAGCCGTCGGCGGCCCGCTTGCCGTACTCCACGCGCAGTTCCTGGCCGTAGTGGACCACGCCGTCGTTGTCGACGTAGCGGATGCGGCCCGCCGCGGTGACCACCAGGGCCGGGTAGGCGGGATCGTCGACGCGGTCGAGGCGGTACCACTGCGAGGTGAGCTTCGCCTGCTGCTGCACGTCGTCCTGGAAGGACCCCAGCACCGGCGTGCGGGCCGGATCGAGGCCGAAGGGCAGGGCGACGGTGCTGCCGTTGAGCCCGGCCTCCGCGCTGGTGCCGCCGCCGGTGCCGGCGCCGGTGGTGTTGGTCGTCTTGTTCGCGGAGTCCTTGTCCACCGAGTTCGCCCCGCCGACCACGGTCTCGTCGGCGTCGGCGGTGAGGTCGGCGGCCACCCCGTTGGGGGTGAAGCCGGTGGACTCGGCGCTCAGCCCGTCGGCGGGGGCGCCGGCGTAGGGGGTGAGCAGTGAGTCGGCGGTGTTCGTCTCCACCAGTACGTCATTGGCGAGGCCGCAGGTGTCGCCGCGCAGCGACTCGACGTTCGACTTCGCGATGGAGTACGCGGGGTACTGGGTGATCGCGCCCTTGGCCATCGACGCCACCTCGAACAGCACCAGCAGTGCCGCGGCGATCGTCAGCGGCATGGTGGCGAAGCGATCGAACCGCGAGGGCTTCGGCTGCGCGCGGAACGGCGAACGCAGGTGGAAGTACAGCGCGACCAGCAGTGCGAGCACGGCCAGGCCGAGGAACATCGTCGAGATGCCCTTGCCCGCCACCAGCGGTGCCTTGTCCCAGAACGGCACGCCGAAGCTGGAGACGTACCACCAGCCGTTGGAACCGGTGAAGGTGAGCGCGAGCAGGAACAACACCGCCGCGGCGAACAGCGCGCGATTGCGTGGCGCGCGGATGCTGTTGGCGCCCACCGCGACCGCGGCCAGGGCGGCCAGCGAGCCGGCCAGTCCGGCGTAGACGCCGAAGTGGTGGGTCCACTTGGTCGGCGTCCACATCATCAGCAGCAGCGCGCCGAAGACGATGCCCAGGATGCGCACCGAGGGGCCGCGGGAGGTGCCGGGGATGCGGCCCTTGCGCAGCACCTGCAGGATGCACACGAGCAGGCACAGCAGCATCACCAGCACGCCGAAACGCCGGGCCAGCGAGCCGTCGGGGGAGAGCATGAACAGTGAATCCCAGCGGGTGCGCTCGTCGAACCAGGCCACGTTCGGACCGACCAGGGTGCGCACGCGGGTGGCCTCCATGACGGTGGCCAGTGTCTGGTCGGCGAAGACCACGATCAGCACGATCGTGCCGGCGGCGAGGCCGGGGGCGAGCAGCGCGGCGTAGCGGAAGATCTTGGCGCCGAGGGAGATCCGCCGATCGGCCGCGTCGGCGACGCTGGTCGAGGCTTCGGCGGGAGCGTCCGACTCGTCGGCGGCGCCCCGGCGCGGCAGCAGGCCCTGGGCTCGCTTGATGATGAGCACCAGCACCGGCCGCGCGCCCGCGATCAGCGCGGCGATGCAGATCAGGCCGGTCGGACCGGCGGCCAGCGAGAACGCGGCGACGAGGATCGCCAGCGCCGCGGGCAGCAGCCGGGCGGTGGCGACGGCCCGCTCGATCAGGCACCAGGTGAGCAGCGCGCCCGCCGCGATCAGCGGTTCCGGGCGCAGGCCGTTGTCGTAGGGGAGCCAGAAGGCCAGGAACACCAGGCCGCCGGTCCACAGCGCCACCTTGTCGCGCCGCACCCGCGCGCCGAGGCGGGGGAGCACCTCGCGGCTGATCAGCGCCCAGCAGACCAGACCGGCGAGCAGGGCGGGCAGGCGCATCCACGGGCTGGCGTCGGAGATCTTCGTCATCCAGGCGAGCAGCTCGTAGGACCAGCCGAACGGCGCCTCCGGGACACCGAACCAGCGGTAGTAGTTGGCCATGTAGCCCGAGGGACCCGACGCGCGGGCCATGTTCAGGATGTAGCCGTCGTCGGAGGTGTTGGCGCCGATGATGTGCCAGCCGAGCAGCGTCACGACCACCACCACGTCGGTCGGGGTGATCCGCCACCAGTGCCTGGGCAGGAAGCGCCGGGCCCGGCGGCCGTCGCTGAGGTCGAGCAGGTGCAGCGCGATCAGCGCGATGACGGTGGCGACCGCGGCGACGATCATCGCGACCAGTTTCAGCGTCGTCGGGGTCGAGGTGAATCGCGAATCGATGTCGGCGTGCAGCCGCGCGCCGGCCAGCGCCGCCTCGTCGAGGTCGGTGAAGACGCCGACGATCTGCGGCCGCTTGTCCACGGTGACGGTGTTGCGGAACGGGCTGCCGTCCTGCCGGGTGACGCCGAGGAACTCGACGGTCGTCGCCCCGATGGTGGAGGTGATCGTGATCGCCTCGCAGCTCCCGATCTCGGCCAGCGGTGCCGACAGCATCGGCACGTCACGGGCCTGCACGCCGAGCACCCCGTCACGCACGGTGACGGTGAGCCCCTTCGCGCTCTGCCCGGAGGCGACCGGGATGGTGCTGACCACCGTGGTCGTCCCGGTCTCCGGCAGTCCGCGCAGCATCGCGCAGGGCAGCCTGGCGTCGAGCTGCTGCGGCACATACGACACGAGCGGCGCCTCGACGCTGGTCGCGCCTGTCTGCGGCCAGTCCAGGCTCGCGCGGTCCTGGCGCACCGGCAGCAGCGGCGTCAGCAGGGCAAGCACGAACCCGAGCAGCCCACAGACGAGGGCGATCAGGCGGTATCGGGTGAACGCTCGGTCGGATCGCAGCACGGGGGTTGATGCTAAAGCAGATTCGCCGACGTGGGCTGAATCCTTTCCGGCGACCCGCGCCTCTCATACATGTCCCGGCGCACGTCGGGACGGGATATGGAGGTTGTCGTGCTCATCGGAATCGGTATCGTCGTCGCCCTGATGCTCCTGTGTACCTGCGTGGTCGTGCTGAAACGCAAACGAGCCGGGCGTGACTGAGTCGCGCTGGCCGGACGAGCGGTTGATCGTCGCCGCCCAGCGCGGCGACCTCGACTCCATCGCCGCGCTGGTCTCGGGCTCACACCCGAACATCAAGCGGTTCGCCCATTCCCTGTGCGCCACCCCGGAGGACGCCGAGGACGCCGCGCAGGAGGCCATGATCATCCTGTACCGCAAGATCGGGATGCTGCGGGCTTCCGGCGCGCTGGCCTCGTGGATGTTCCGCATCGTGCGCAACGAGTGCCTGCGCCGCGCGCGGCTGCGGTGGCGCGACCAGCCCGCCCACGAGGCGGCCGTGGTCGCCTCGGCCGAGGACGAGGTGTTGCGGCGCCTCGAGGCGGGCCGGGTGGCGGCCGCGGTGGCGGCGCTGCCGCTGGATCAGCGGCAGGTGCTGATCATGCGCGACCTGCAGGGCTACAGCGGACCGATGGTCGCCGACGCGCTCGGCCTCAGCACCGCGGCGATGAAATCCCGCCTGCACCGGGCCCGTGCCGCGGTGCAGCAGAGTCTGCGAAAGGAACACGATGAGCGGAACTGACGAATTCGCGAGCAGGTCGCTGCCCGCGCATCTGCTGCGCGGCGCGGTGGGCTTCAGCGCCCTGATCGGGGCGCTCGCGCTGATCCCGGTCGTCGGGCCGGTCAGCCTGGCGCTGTTGCCGGTCGGGCTGGTGGCCCTGCGCGGCTGCCCGACATGCTGGGCGATCGGGCTGATGCAGACCATCTCGCGGGGGCGGCTCCAGCGCTCCTGCGAGGGTGATCGTTGTACGTTGACGGTGGCAGGCCGCTAGCCGGTCATCCTGGTCGTCCAGTCGAGCTGGGTCTTGGCCCAGTCGGGGATCTCGGCGGCGGGCCGCGGGTAGGCGACGAACTCGGCGCGCAGCTCGTCGACCGAGACCTCCGGCATCCAATCCGCCACGGTGGTGGTGGAGAAGGTCGCCTTGTAGCGGGTGGGCCCGGCGATGAAGATCTCCGCGCTCAGCCAGGCGCCGACGGCGGGATCGTAGGACAGCCGCTTGTGGTCGGTCAGGTACTCGAGCACCTCGGTCGGCGGCTCCAGATTCGTGACGGTCCCGTCGCGCTCCTTCACCTGCACCCCGGCCACGGTGTTGCCGCCGACCTGGAGCGACCAGAGGAGGGCGAACTTCTGGCCGGGGGCCAGCATCGCGATGGCGGCGTCGACGACTGTCTGCTCGATCTGACCGATCGAGTTCAGTTGTTCCCGGGGGGCTGGTTCACGATCCTGACGATGTGGTCGTGTCAGCAGGAGATCGATCCGCTCCGGTCTGCTGAGCGTCATAGCTATACCTCTGCATCCGTACCGATCAGCGCTTACCAAAACTGCTTTCGGTCGGCCGAACTTGCAACATTTCGCAGCGTACTCGCCCCGCGACACGAACCGTGCGGTTTGTTGACACTGACGGGTCATATTGTTGTCCATCGCACTTCCGCACACCAGTAGCTAACGGGTGTCGATCAACACAACACCCGCTGACGTGGGTGTTCAGGCCGCCGAGGCGCGCAGTGCGAACCATCCGTCGATCGGGTCGGCGAAACCGTGATAAACGAGCGGAATGCGCTGATCGATCCCGAAATGCCGATACACCGCCAGCATCGCCATCCGCACCGAATGCGCCTGGAAGTCGTCGATGCGGCGCGGGCCGATGGGATGCTCCGGCAATGTCTCGAGCCTGCGCAGTTCGGCCGGATCGTCCACGTCAAGGCCCATCGGCGCCGGTTCCTCGATCAGGTGGTCGTGCAGGATCGTGCGCGCGGCCGTCGGATCGTGGCGCGGGCCCGCGAACGGGACGCGCTCGAGGTGGGCGAGGCCGCGGGTGCTCAGCGGCGTGCGGACGGCTTCGATCAGGTCGATCAGGTCGTCGTCGGGAGCGGGTTCGGGTTTTCGGCCGGCGACCGGCGCCTGCTCCAGCAGATGCAGCACTTGCCCGCCGCGCACCAGCGGCTCGGGAACCACGAAGAAGCTGATGCTCGGGCAGCTGCAGTGCAGGCCGGTGAGACACACCCTCGTGTGCAACGGATCGGACATGAGTCCTCCTCCGACAGCGGGCCGCCGGGACCCGTGACATGCGGGATCGAAGTTTCCAACGCCATCCGCCCGCGAGCTCGCACCCGCCGGCGCCGACCATGTCGCACCCGTCAGTGTAGTGCCGTCGCCCGCCCACAACACCCCGATCAGCCACGGATCGAAAACGATCCGCAGGCGCTCACAGCGGCTTCGCGCGCGCTATCCTTACTTCACTGCAAGAGTAAGGAGCATGGTATGGACGCATTGGCTCGGCTGACATCGAAGGGGCAGATCACCGTCCCGAAGGCGGTGCGCGACGCACTCGAACTGCACACCGGGGACAACGTGCACTTCCGGGTGGAGGGCGAAGTCGTCGTGCTGGCGAAGACACCGGATCTGCTCGACCTCGCGGGCAGCGTGCCGGTTCCGCCGCATGTTCGCGGCCGGTCCTGGGACGAGATCCGTGACGCCGCATGGGCGCGGCAGTGGCGGGAGGGGGAGTGACGGTATATCTCGATACGAACGTTCTGGTACGCCACTTCACTCAGGACCCACCCGACATGGGCAGGAGCGCGACAAAGCTGCTCGCGGAATCCGAGGATCTCTACCTGCCCGATCTCATCGTGGCGGAGACGGTCTACGTGTTGCAGAGCGTGTATCAGGTGCCGCGCCACGAGGTGGCCGCCCTGACTCGCGCCATCATCGGTTCACGGAATGTCGTGACGGATGATCCGGCCGTCTTGATCCGAGCCGCCGACGTCTATGAGCATCATCGGCTTTCGTTCGCCGATGCCTACCTGGTCGCCCTTGCTGAGGCCGACTCGGGGTCGTCGATCGCGTCGTTCGACAAGGGCATCAGCAAGGTCGGTACCGTACGGCGAATCGAGCCAGGACTCAGCGGCGAACC
The DNA here is from genome assembly GCF_003182135.1 of Nocardia neocaledoniensis. Lineage (GTDB taxonomy): Bacteria > Actinomycetota > Actinomycetes > Mycobacteriales > Mycobacteriaceae > Nocardia > Nocardia neocaledoniensis. Next base: position 629,787 of record NZ_QGTL01000004.1, read on the forward strand.
GTCACCAGGGTGAAGGGGCCGATGTCGGTGGTGGTGAAGGCGGGGTCGGCGAAGAGGGACTGGGGGAAGGCGACGGTGTAGCGCTTGACGTTGGGGTCGTTGGGGTAGACGTCCTCGGCCAGGCGCAGGGTGTAGGTGTCGGTGTCGCGGCGGAACAGGAAGGCGTCGGGGGCGCGCCAGGGGGCCTCGTCCATGGCGGCGAGCAGGGCGCTCGGCGAATCGAGCTTGCTCCAGGCGGCGATGGTGTCGGCGCGGGCCTTGAAGTCCGAGAGCGGGTTCGCGTAGTGCGAGGTCAGCGCCTGGAACCCGAAGTACGGGTAGAAGGACAGGAAGCTCGTGTCGGCGGTCAGGACGACGGATTCGTCTCGGGGACGGCCGGTTTGGTCCAGGATCGCCCGGTCGACCTCGTGGTAGTAGGCCACCGCCGAGGGCTTGCGCTTGTCGGCCCGCTCGCCGAAAGTGCCGTCGGCGTTGGGTGTTTCGGTCGGCACGGTGTCGGTGTAGGCGGTGTCGATCTCGTGGGTGAGCACCGTCGGGATGTGCTGGGTGAAGGCCAGCGCGCCGAGCACGGCCAGCACCATCGACACCGTGCGCACCGGTGCCGACTCGTCGAGCACGCGATAGATCATCCCGGCGCCCTCGACGAACCCGAAGACACCGGCGGCCGCGAGCACCGCGAGCAGCACCGGCTCGAGCCGGAACGAGAGCAGGGTGGTGCCCGCCGCCGTCGCCGCCATCGACAGCAGCGTCCACAGGTAGAGGGCGACCACGCCGATCCCCAGCGCCTGCGCCCGCCGCGACGACCCGGCCCGCACCACCAGCCAGATCAGGCCGAGCAGGCACAGGGCGCCGCGCAGCGAGAACTCCAGCATGGGGAACGCCAGCTCGGCGCCCGACTGCGGCAGGTAGTGGAAAGCGTTGCCGGAGGGCAGCTTCGGACCCGACAGCTGCTCGAGCACGTACGGCGCCCACACCACCAGCGCGAGGACACCCGAGATCGCGCCGATCACGACCAGCTTCACCAGCGGCCCGATCGCCGCCCGCCACGGCGCGGGACCGCCCACCGCCCTGGCCCCGCCCACGCGGGGCCGCTGCTCGGCACGCCGCTGGTACACGGCAGCACCGGCCGCCACCAGCGCCATCAGCACCACGGTGAACGCCGCGATCGCCAGATACAGCGTGTAGAAGCAGGCGGCCACGCCGAGGAAGAGACCGGTGCCCAGCACCGCGCCCCAGCCGCCGCTGGACCGGTGCAGCGCGCCCCAGGCCAGCACCAGCACCGGCGGGATGAACACGACGAGCACCGCGCCGTACGCCTCGGGGGAGGCGTAGGCCAGCGTCATCGCCGTCACCGCGGCCGCGGCGCCGACGGCCAGATCCGCGCGCACCAGCTTCGCCCACAGCACCAGCGCCACCACCGCGGCGATCGCGAGCATCCCGATCGCGTACGGCTTGAACACTTCCCAGCCGTCCATGCCGAGCAGACTCCCGACGCGGCCACCGATCCAGAACCACCCGGCCGGATAGAACGGCGGCAGATCCACATAGGTCATGTCGCGCAGCGCGGGGCTGTCGGTGAGCCGGGTCAGGTACTCGGTGCGGAACTCCTGGTCCACCGAGACGCCGAACAGATACAGCTTGGTCGCCGCCAGCGGCATTCCGAGCGTGACGGTGACGAAGCTCGAGAGACCCACCCAGGAGGCGAGTTTCGCGACCACCGGCCACTTGCGCAGCCGGATCAGCAACACCGAGACCACGAGCAGGGCAACCGCGACCACCTGGCCGACCGTCGTCAGCGCGCGAGTCACGTTGGAGGAGTTGAACGCGGGCCACTGCACCGCTGAAAAGGCATACAGGCCGACCACGGCCACGACGAGCGCCACCAGCGCCGCCGCCACACCCTCGGCGACCCCCGACCAGATCCTGCGCCCCGCCCGCACCTCATCGTTGGTCGTCATCGGCGCGCAATCCTCCGGCTCCACTCAGCTCCACGGTCCGGGCCAGCCTAGTGGAGTCGGCCCGCCCGGTCGGTGTCGCCGATGCCGGATCCGCACGCTCGAGTCGGCGGTTCGGCGGCGTCGGTGCGCTCGGACCCCGGCGGGCACAGCGTGGTCGGCGAACGAGAACTGCCGCACCATCCGTGGATGATGCGGCAGTTCAGGACAGGCAGGCGATCAGATCGGCAGCTTGCGGAAGATCGGGCGCGGCACGTGGCGCAGCGCCGACATCAGGAAGCGGGCCTCACCGGGCGCCCACACGATCTCGGTGCCCTTCTCCGACGCGGCCACGGCCAGCCGGGCGACGTCCTCGGGATCGACCGTGAGCGGGGCCTCCTTGGACCCGGTGGCCTCCCAGTGCGCCTTGGTCGCCGAGGTGCGCACCTGCATCGGCCGCACCACGGTGACGCGCGGACCGTACGGCCGCAGCGCCTCGCCCAGGCCCAGGTAGAACCCGTCGAGCCCGGCCTTGGTGGAGCCGTAGACGAAGTTGGAGCGGCGCACCCGCTCGCCCGCCACCGAGGACATGACGATGAACCGGCCGTGCCCCTGCGCCTTGAACTTCTCGCCCACCAGCACGCCCACCGACACACCGGCGGTGTAGTTGATCCCGACGGTCGCGACCGCCTTGCGCTGGTTCTGCCACAGCTCCTCGGCATCGCCGAGCACGCCGAACGCCACGATCGCGACGTCGATGTCACCGGCGGCGAACGCCGCGTCGACCACCTTCGGGTGGGACTCGGTGTCGAGCGCGTCGAAGTCGATGACGTCGACCTGGGTCGCGCCGGCGGCCTTCAGCTTCGTGACGGCGCCCTCGAGCAGCGGATCGCCGGGCAGGTTCGCCAGCACGACCCGGGCCGGGCTCTTGGCCAGGTACTCCGCGCAGATCGCGAGCCCGATCTCGGACGTGCCGCCGAACAGCAGAATGGTCTGCGGGTTGCCAACTGCGTTGATCACTGGAGCTCCAGCCTCCTGGCCATATCGGACATGAACACGCCGGTGGGATCGACGCTGCGGCGGACCTTGATCCACTCGTCGATCCGCGGGTACATCTTGTGGAAGGTCTCGGCCGAGGTGCGCGAGTCCTTCGCGGTGTAGAGCCGCCCGCCGAACTCGAGCACGCGCCGGTCCAGATCGGTGACGAACTCGTTGAGCCCGCGCGAGATCGGGAAGTCGACGCAGATGTTCCAGCCCTCCATCGGGAAGCTCAACGGAGCCTGATTACCCGGACCGAACAGCTTGAACACATTCAGGAACGAGTAGAACCCAGAGCCCTGGATGTCGATGATGATCCGCTTGAACTCCTCGACCGACTCCGGCGGCACCACGAACTGGTACTGCAGGAAGCCGTTGGAGCCGTAGCCGCGGTTCCACTCGCCGAGCATGTCGAGCGGGTGGTAGAACTGCGTCAGATTCTGGACCTTGCCCCGGTAGGTGCCCGACTTGCGGTACCAGACCTCGCCGATCGGGCCGAAGGTGTACTTGTTGGCCAGGCCGTTGGGGAACACGTCCGGCAGCGTGAAGAAGGTCTTGCCGTTGAACCGCAGCGGGTCCTTCTGCAGCTTCTTGGGCAGCTGGTCGAGCTTGGCCAGGTTGCCGCGCGAGATGGCGGCGCGGCCCAGCTTCGGCAGCGGGGCGATGGCGTCGAACCAGGCCGAGCTGTACTCGTACTTGTCCTCGGAGCCGTCGCTGTGGAAGGCGATGGTCTCGTCCAGCGTCGTGGTGACGTCGCCGTCGGCGATGAAGTACGCCGTCTCGGTGGGCGTCATCTCGATGGTGGCGCGCAGGATGATGCCGGTCAGGCCGCAGCCGCCGATGGTCGCCCAGAACAGCTCGGGGTCGGACTCGGCGGTGATGTGGCGGACCTCGCCGTCGGCGGTGAGCAGGTCCATCGAGCGCACGTGGTTGCCGAAGCTGCCCGCGCTGTGGTGGTTCTTGCCGTGGATATCGGAGCCGATGGCGCCGCCGATGGTCACCTGGCGGGTGCCGGGCAGGACCGGAACCCACAGGCCGAACGGCAGCGCGGCCTTCATCAGCTGGTCGAGGTTCACACCGCCGTCGACGTCGACGAGCCTGCTCGCGGAGTCGATCCGGTGGATCTTGTTCAGCGCGGGCATGTCGATGACGAGGCCGCCCGCGTTCTGCGAGTTGTCACCGTAGGAGCGGCCGAGCCCACGCGGGATCACGCCGCGTCGCAGGTGCGCCGGCTTGCTGTCGTTGTCCTCGGCGACCATGCGCACGGCCTGGACGATCAACTCGGGATCGCTGGTCGAGAGCACTTCGGCGGAGGTGGGTGCGGTGCGACCCCATCCGGTGAGCGTGCGGGTCCGCGTGGCGAACGCGCCCTGCTCAGCGGGGGTCGTAATGTTCTCGGACATCGGCTAAGAGGCTACATGCATGGCGGGACACGCGGCCGGTCTCGTAGTCTTCCTCACGTGTCAGCCCAACCGCATCTGCCGCTTCCCGCCGAGATTCCCCTGGTCGACGAGCCCGGTGGAACCGACGTCGACCTGAAGACGCAGATCGTGCGGTTCACGCTGACCGGCGGTCTCTCGGCGATCGTCGACTACGGCATCTACAGCCTGCTGCTGAACCTGATCGGCCTGCCGGTGAGCCTGGCCAAGGCGGTCGGGTTCGTCTGCGGGACCACCACCGCGTACCTGATCAACCGGCGCTGGACGTTCAAGGCCGAGCCGAGCCGGGCCAGGTTCGTCGCCGTCGTCCTGCTCTACGCGGTGACCTTCGCCGTGCAGATCGGCATCAACGCGGCGCTGTACTTCGCGCTGCCCGAAGAGTGGTGGCGGCAGCCGCTGGCGTTCGTCGTCGCGCAGGGCACCGCCACCGTCATCAACTTCGTCGTTCAGCGTGCGGTGATCTTCAAGATCAAGTAGTCAGCTGGCCTTGGCGGCGGCGGGCGCGGGTTGCTTGCCCGCCTTGACGCCGAAGTAGTCGCCGCCCTTGGCCCTGACGTTGTCGGTGCCCCACTCGCGCCGATCCCGCGCGACCGGGACGAGCTGCGGAATGTGCTTGCGGCAGTGGATGTAGGCCTCTTCCACCTCGACGACCACCCACACCTGCGAGCTCCTGCCGCGTTCGGCGGCGGGCAGATCGTCGACGGTCTCGCGTAGCTCACTGTCGGCAACCATGCGAGCCTTGCCGTTGACGTGCAGCCCGATCAGGTCGCGCACGAAGTCGATCATCAGGATGCCGACGTGCGGGTTCTCGAGGATGTTGCCGAGGCTGGCCATTACTCCGTTACCTCGATATTCGGGGTACGCAATCGTGCGTTCGTCGATCACGTGCAGGAACCCCGGGGTGCCGGCGCGGAAGCTGGCGTCGCACTCGCCGTGCGCGTCGGCGGTGGAGATGAAGGCCATGTCCATCCGCGCGACGAATTCGATCATCGATGGGTTCAGGTAGTCGATCACCTGGTCGTCGTAGAAGCGTTCGGCCCTTTCCTCGGTGCCCAACGTCTCTTGGAGTTCGTGTTCTCCGTCGCTGCCGACGTGTCTTCCGGGCATCGGGGCTCCCTCTGCTAGCCGAACCGGGTGATGCGGATCAGTCGCTCGAAACCCCCGCTTGTGACCGCGATCTCGCCCAGTCTAGGGGAGAACAACGAGTCGTGGGGCGTGTCCATTGTTGCGAATGGTATGAAAACCCGGTTTGCGCAGCGGTTTCCAGGGGTGGACCGATCAGGCGGGAACCACCGTCACCGGCACCCCGTTGAACACCGCGGTGCCCGAGATCGCGTCGACCACCGAATCATCGGTCAGCGCATTGGCGTTCACTCCAGCGTGCGCGCTGGCAACCGTCTGGGTGGTGCTCGCGGCATGCCCCCAGCCGTGCGGCAGGCTCACCACGCCGGGCATGATCGTCGGCGTCTGTTCGATCGGCACCGTCAACGATCCGGCCGCCGAGCTGATCTTCGCCAGCTCGCCGAGCCCGAGCCTGCTCGCGTCGTCGGGGTGGATCTGCAAGGTGCAGCGGTTGGAGCCCCCGACGAGGCCGGCGATGTTGTGCATCCAGCTGTTGTTGGACCGCAGCTGCCTGCGCCCGATCAACACCAGCTCCGGTGCGGTCGTCCCGAGTCCGGCCCGCAGCCTCGGAACATCGGCGAGCAGCTGCGCGGGCGCGAGGTCGACATGCTTCGAGGCGGTGCGCAGATTGCCGGGCAGACGCGGCTGAAGTGGGCCGAGGTCGATGCCGTGCGGGTTGTCGAGCAGGGTGCGCAGGCTCAGTTCGCCGCCGTTCCACGCGCCGTAGGGCCCGAGCTTGAGCATCAGGTCGATGCGCTGTTCGGTGGTGTCGGCGCCCTCCAGCTCGTCGCGCCGATCGCTCATCTCCGCCTTGTGCAGCATCCCGGCGATGACGAGCTCGTCCACCATCGCGATCGGGCTCTGCGCGCCGGTGCCCGCGTGCGGCTGCCCGCTGACGGCGGCCGCGAGCCGCGCGATGACCGCCGACTCGGACGGGCGCCCGTCGAGCGGCACCAGCGGCGGCGAGTACCGCGCGTAGTTGCGCACCGCGAACTGCAGCAGCGCGAAGTCGAAGTGCGGCGACTGCACCGAGCGCGGCGGCGGCAGGATCACCGACGCGTGCCGCGTCGTCTCGTTCACATAGCGGTCGACGCTCACCATGAAGTCGAGCCCGGCCAGACCGCCGTCGAGGCGGGCGCCGCTGGGCGCGGAGAGCACCGGATTGCCCGCGACGGTGACCAGCGCCTTGATCTGGCCGGGGCCGGGCGTCTCGATCTCGTCGGCGAGCGTGGCGACGGGCAGCTCGCCCATCACCTCGGGCAGCTCACGCACCCGGCTGGTCCAGCGGCCGGGCCGGAAGGGGCGCGTGCGCGGGATGCCGCCGGCCGCGGCAGTGGCGAACATGGCGCCGCCGGGCCGGTCGAGGTTGCCGGTCAGCGCGTTGATCGCGTCGACGAGCCACTGCGTGAGCGTGCCGAACTCGGCGGTGCAGGTGCCGATGCGGGCGTAGACGGCTGCCGTGGGGGCCGCGGCCAGTTCGCGCGCGAGGGCGCGGACGGTATCGGCGGGGATGCCGGTGCGCTCGCCCACGGCCTCCGGGCTGAACTCCTGGGCGGCGGCGCGCAGCTCGTCGAGCCCGTCGACCTCGACCCGCACGTCGGTCAGTTCCTCGGCGAAGAGCGTGTGGACGATGGCGAACAGCAGGTAGGCGTCGGTGCCGGGCCGGATGAACAGGTGCTCGTCGGCCAGCGCGGCGGTCCTGGTCGCGCGCGGGTCGACGACGACCAGCTTGCCGCCCCTGGCGCGCAGCGCCTTCAACCGGCCGGGGAAGTCCGGCGCGGTGCACAGCGAGCCGTTGGATTCGAGCGGATTGGCGCCGAGCATCAGCAGGAAGTCGGTGCGGTCCAGGTCGGGGACCGGCACGGTCAGCGGGTCACCGAACATGAGCCCGGCCGCGACCTGCTTGGGCATCTGGTCGGCGGTGCTCGCCGAGTAGATGTGCTTGGTGCTCAAGGCGCGGATCAGCGCGGGCAGGTAGAGCGCGCCCGCGACCGTGTGCGCGTTGGGATTGCCCAGGTAGATCGCGGTGGCGCCATTGCCGTGCGTGGCGGCGACCTCGGCGAACCTCGTCGCGATCAGGTCGAAGGCCTCGTCCCAGCTCGCGGCCCGGAACTCGGCGCCCTCGCGGATCAGCGGGGTGGTGACCAGGTCGGGATCGTCGTCGAGCTTGCCGAAGCTGGCGCCCTTCGGGCACAGGAAGCCCTTGCTGAACGGGTCGTCGCGATCGCCGCGGACGCTGAGCACCCGGTTGTCGTCGTCGAGGGTGAGCGAGAGGCCGCAGACGGCCTCACACAGCGGGCAGGTGCGCAGCAGCGATCGCGGAGCCATGTCCCCATCCTCGCGCCGACGCGGTCGCGCGGGGCGAAAACCGCCGAAAGCTTCGCCGCGCTAAATAGGATCGGGGAATGAACCTCAGACTTGCCACCGGTGCCACCGCGCTCGCCACCGTCGCACTCACGTTCTTCGCGGGGACCGCGTCCGCCGCGCGCACCGCCGACGCGGCGGGCGGCGCCGACGACATCACCGTCACGATCACCAACACCGACGACGCGTGCTGGTCGGGCACGGTGATGGTGGACGAGATGCTGCAGGGCGCGATCCTGTCCAAGGACAAGCCTTCGGCGGTCTTCGAGAACATCGAGGCGGGCGATCACCGCGTGCGGGTCCACCTCTACGTCGGCGAGGGGGAGAGTTGCACCGTGAACACCCCGGCCGTCGAACTGCTGGACACGACCGTCACCGTCGGCGCCGCGGCGGGCAACCCGATCCAGGAACTGCTGGACGCGGGCAGCGCGGCGCTCGGCCTGAAGTAGGCGCGGAAACGCCGAAAACCCGCGAGAGCGACGTCGGGGGGCGTCGCGCTCGCGGGTGTCGGGGCTGTTGGTGCCTAGCTGGCCAGGGTCAGCGCGGCGCGCTTGCGGCTCGCGGCGGCGCGCACGGCGGCACCGAGGGCGACGACCGGCGGGACCCAGCGGGCCTCGGAGGGCGCGACGCCCCAGGAGGCGCTGCCCGCGGCGAGCTGGGTCGGCGGCAGCGGGATGCTGGCACCGTCGGTGTGCACGATGACGCCGGCCTCGCGCATGGCCTCGATCGCCATGGCGGCCTTGCGGACGCCGGTGACCAGGTGGATCTCGCGACGCTCCTGGCCCGGGATCTCGATCACGGGACCGGAGAGGTTGTTGGCGCGCAGGAAGCGGCGCACCTCGCCCGCCATCTCACCGGTGACCTCGATGGCCGAGACGGCATCGTCGGTGATCAGGCACAGGCCGTTGGCCGTTTCGGCGACCGTCCAACCCCGCGCGGTGTACTCCTGCGCGGCGGCACCCTTCTCGGCGGCCGTGGTTGTGGTCGGAAACGTCGTGCGCACTGTGTTCTCCATTCCCCGAAGAGCTTCGTTCCTGCGTTCATGGGTCGTATCGCCCCGGGGTGGCCGACTCGTTACGCCGTCGCCCAAAAATAATCGGGACTGTTTGCTACGTCTCATTTACGCAACCTTCGCTATCGCAGGCTGTGATGTGGTCGGGGTTGGCGTGCGGCCCGAAACCGGGCAGGATTCGGGCCATGAGCGAAGCACCGGGATCCACCCCGTCTCCGGACGGGGAACCCGAGGAGTTCGAAGCCGAATCGCGCTGGCTCTCTTGGAAAGAGACCGATGCCAAGCGTCCGGCCCCGCGAGGGGACCAGCACGCCGATGGAGACAACAACGCGGACTATTCGGACATTCCACGCGACGCCGGATTCGACGACCCCTTCCGCAGCAGCGGTTCGGCCAAGCAGTGGGCCGCCGAGGTCCTGCGTTCGCTGCTCGACGTGCAATTCCGCAGGCCCGCGACCAGGACGCTGCTGCCGCTGGCCTACATCCTCGGCGTCGTCTCCTTCGGGATCGGGGTCCCGGTCGCGCTCACGGTGCTGATGTGGAAGGCCTCCGCGCTGCTCGGCGTCCTGGCCGCGCTGGTCGCCGTTCCGCTCGGCCTCACCATCGCCGCCTCGGTGCGGCTGATGCTCGAGTTCGCCGACAACGCGGCCAGGCTGGCGGGCCGGGTCGAGCACATCAGCGAGCTGGCCGACGGCCTGTTCCAGGCGCTGTCCGATGTTGCGGAACCGGTGAACCAGCTCTCCGAAGATGTTCGTGCTGTGCAGTTCTGGCGGTTCAGGCGGAAGAAGTAGCGCCGTAGCTCGTGGTGTGCCGGAAGTATCTATGTGGTGCGCAATGTCCGATTCATTGTGAAACAATCCGTACGCAGATCCGACGGTTGGGTCGGCTGCGTAGGGCGGTCTTCCGAAAAGGTATGGGGGAGACCGGAGTTGGATACAGGGGGGAAGTATGGCTTCACCACAGGGCGTCACCGGATCGACGATGCCGCGCAGGCAGTTGGGCAGGCACTTACGTGACCTGCGCAATCAGGCGCGGATGACGACGCGGACCGCGGCGGCGCAACTGGAGTGGTCGGAAGCGAAGATCTGGCGGATCGAGACGGGGCAGACGTCGCTGCGCAGCCTCGACGTCGAAGCGATGTGCAAGGTGTACGGCGCACCGGCCGACCTGGTCGAGCCGCTGGCCGCGCTCGCGCGCGAGACCAAGGCCAGAGGCTGGTGGACGAGCTACGGCGACGTGATCCCGGAGGGCTTCGAGGTCTACATCGGCCTCGAGGAGGCGGCTACGGCGCTCTCGATCTACGAGGACGGCCTCGTCCCCGCGCTGCTGCAGACCGAGGACTACACCAGGGCGCTGCTCGAGCAGACCGTACCGGGGCTGACCGAGGCGGAGCTCGAGCGCAGGCTCGCGGTCCGCACGGCCAGGCAGGCCCTGCTGACGCGCGCGGAGTCGCCGCTGCGCCTGCATGTTGTGCTCGCCGAGGCGGTGCTGACCAGGCGCATCGGTGACGATCGGGTGCTGGCCGGCCAGCGGGCGCACCTGCGCGAACTCGCCGATCTCGACTCCGTGCGCATCCAGGTGGCGCCGGCCGACACCGGCTATCACGCCGGGCTCGAGTCGGGCCGCTTCGTGATCCTGGACTTCGGCGTCGACGGCTCACTCGACCGGCCGGAACCGCCGGTCGTCTACGTGGAGACCTTCGCCGGCTCGGCGTACCTGGACAAGCCGGCCGAGCACGAGCGCTACCGCAGCGCGTTCACCGATATCTGCGCGGCCGCCGCCGGGGTGCTGTAACTACCAGGAATCGGCGAGCACCGAGCGGTGCGTGGGCAGGGCGTTGTCATAGACCGCCCTGCCCTTTTCTGTCAGCCGGACGAAGATGGCGCGGCGGTCGGCCGTGCACATGGTGCGTTCGACCAGGCCGTCGCGTTCCAGCCGGGCCACCGCGCGGGAGAGCGCGCTCTGGCTCAGGTAGATGTCGCCGGCCAGTTCGGTCATCCGGTACTTCTCACAGTCCGCGTCGACCAGGCGATCGAGGGTCTCGAACTCGCTGAGGCCGATGCGGTGTTCGTGCTGAAGCGCCTTCTCCAGTGCGCAGCTCACGGCGGCGTGCCGATCGAGCAGTTCGCGCCACTGGCCGACCAGCTCGGTGGGCGCTTCGTTGCGCCGAGCTGTGGTGGCCGGGTTCGACATGGCCCCATCTTAGTGGTCTCCGCATGTCCATGCAACTGCAATTTATGTGTTGGCATTTAATGCGTGTGCATGTAATGTCCTCCGCATGACTTCGCCAGCAACGCTCTCGGCCGCAGATCAGGCGACCGATCCCACCAGGTGGCCGCTCCGCCTCTGGGGCATGCTGATCACCCTGTGCATCGTTCTGTTCCTCGACGGTCTCGACGTCTCGATGATCGGTGTCGCGCTGCCGTCCATCGGCGCCGAACTCGATCTGTCCACCTCCACCCTGCAGTGGCTCGTCAGTGGTTACGTCCTCGGTTACGGCGGTCTGCTGCTGCTCGGCGGCCGCACCGCGGACCTGCTCGGGCGCCGCAAGGTCTTCCTCATCGCGCTGGCGGTCTTCGCGCTCGCCTCGCTGGTCGGCGGTCTGGTCAGTGACCCGACGCTGCTGATCGTCACCCGCTTCATCAAGGGCCTGGCGGCCGCGTTCACCGCGCCGACCGGCCTGTCGATCATCACCACGACCTTCGCCGAGGGGAAGGCGCGCAACAAGGCGCTGTCCATCTACACCGTGTTCGGTGCGGGCGGCTACTCCATGGGTCTGCTCTTCGGCGGCCTGATGACCGGCGTCGGCTGGCGCTGGACCTTCCTGCTGCCGGTCCCGATCGCGCTGGCCGCGCTGGCCGCCGCCTTCGTGCTGGTGCCCAAGGACGGCAAGGCCGAGGAGGGCGGACACGATCTGCTCGGCGCGCTGCTGTCCACGGCGGGCATGCTGCTGCTGGTCTACACCGTGGTCACCGCGCCCGAAGTGGGCTGGGCCTCGGCTCGCACGATCGGCTCGTTCGTCGCCGTGGTCGCGCTGTTCGCCGCGTTCGTCCTCACCGAGCAGCGGGTCAAGCACCCGCTGGTGCGCCTGGGCATCCTGCGCAAGGTGTCGCTGGTGCGGGCCAGCCTGGCCATCATCGCGGTCGCCGGTTCGTACTTCAGCTGGCAGTTCATCGTCACCCTGTACATGCAGGACTCGCTGGGCTGGTCGCCGCTGAAGCTGGCCATGGCGCTGCTGCCGGTGGGTGTGCTGGTCGTCGGGTCGGCGTTCTTCTCCGACAAGCTGATCGACCGCTTCGGCACCGGGCCGGTCATCGCCGTCACCATGGTCGTGATGGCCGTCGGCTACCTGCTGTTCCTGCGGGTCGACACCGCGCCGGACTACCTGACCGTGCTGCTGCCCGCCATCCTGCTGATCGGCATCGGCTGGGTCGGCTTCCCGGCCATCAACGTGCAGGCCACCAGCGGCATCGATGACGACGAGCAGGGCCTGGCCGCCGGCGTGCTGCAGACCTCGATGCAGGTCGGCGCGGCCATCGTGCTCGCGGTGACCACCGCGATCGTCACCTCCGGCGGGCACGGCGCCGGCGCCACTCCGCAGCAGATGCTCGACACCTACCGGCCCGGTCTGGTGTTCGCGGCGGGTGTCACCATCGTCGGCGCGCTGGTCGCCCTGACGGTCTTCCTGCCCCGCCTGACCCGTCCGCGGGTCGACGAGGTGGCTCCGGTGGCCGAGGCGAAGGTCCTCGAAACCGTGTAGTCGCCGGTGGAACCGACGGCGCCCCCGAGCATCGAGCTCGGGGGCGCCGTTTCACGTGGATCAGGAAAAACCGGGCGCCGCTTCGTCTTTGGCGGAGCGGATGTAGGTGAGCGGGCTGCCGTCGCGGCCGACGGTCGGCCACTCGATGGCCAGCCGGGGATCGAAAGCGTCCAGGTCACGGTCGAATTCGGGGGTGTACTCGAGCGAGCACAGGTACGTGACCGTGGAGCGGTCCTCCAGGGAGAGGATGGCGTGGCCGAGCCCCTCGGACAGGAACACCGAACGCCGGTGCACGTCGTCGAGCAGCACGCTGTCCCAGCGCCCGTAGGTCGGTGAGCCGGGCCGCAGGTCGACGACGACATCGAGGAACGCCCCGCGCACGCAGGTGACGTACTTGGCCTGGCCGGGCGGGTCCTCGGTGTAATGGATGCCGCGCAGCACGCCCGCCGCCGAGACGGAGGTGTTCACCTGGTGCAGTTCGAACGGGCGCCCGGTGGCCTTCTCGAATTCCGAGGCCTTGAACGATTCGCAGAACATGCCGCGGTCGTCACCGAGCAGCCGCGGCGTCACCTCCCACGCGCCGGGGATGGCCAGTTCACGGATCTGCATGCCTACCAGTCTTTCCCGCGCGCGATCAGATCCAGCAGGTAGCGGCCGTAGCCGGAGCGCACCATGGGTTCGGCCAGCTCGCACAGCTGATCGTCGGTGATCAGCCCCCTGCGCCAGGCCACTTCTTCCGGCACGCCGATCTTGAGTCCCTGGCGTTCCTCGATCGTGCGCACGTAGTTGGCGGCGTCGAGCAGGGAGTCGAAGGTGCCGGTGTCGAGCCAGGCGGTGCCGCGGGCGAGCACGTCGACGCTGAGCCTGCCCTGTTCGAGGTAGGCCCGATTGATGTCGGTGATCTCGTACTCGCCGCGCGCCGAGGGTTTCAGCTCGCGGGCGATCTCCACCACGTCGTTGTCGTAGAAGTAGAGGCCGGGGATGGCGTAGTTCGAGCGCGGGACCTTCGGCTTCTCCTCGATGGAGACCGCGCGGCCCTGCTCGAACTCCACCACGCCGTAGGCGGTCGGGTCGCCGACCCAGTACGCGAAGACCGCGCCGCCGTCGATGTCGTGGAAGCGCTCCAGGCTGGCGCCGAGGCCGGGGCCGTGGAAGATGTTGTCGCCGAGCACCAGCGCCGCGGGCTCGCTGCCGATGTGGTCGGCGCCGAGGACGAACGCGCGCGCGAGCCCGTCGGGCTCGGGCTGCACCACATAGCTGATCGAGACGCCGAACTGGCCGCCGTCCCCGAGCAACCTGCCGAACGCAGCGGCATCCTCCGGCGTGGTGATCACGAGAATGTCGTCGATCCCTGCCAACATGAGGGTGGACAACGGGTAGTAGACCATGGGCTTGTCGTAGACCGGGACGAGCTGCTTGCTCACCCCGCGCGTGATGGGGTGCAGCCGCGAACCGGTGCCGCCCGCCAGGATGATTCCGCGCATGGGGGGAAGTCTGCCAGTTCCCGCCGTCGCGGAGTCGGGGAGGTTCCGACACGTCGACGAATTGATCACGAAGGTTTCGTGTTCTGGTGTGTCGGGCGATAACAGCTACAGGCACGGCGTTCTTCTGATTAGGTGAACGTCGATGTGTGAAACATCACTGTGTTAGATGTCAGCGCCGACATCGGACCCGGAGATCTGCGCCGGTCCGCGGTCGACGCACCAGTGTGAGGTAGGTGCGCGATGGGAGCGACGAAGATCCCCGGACCCGGTGTGGTGGGCTCGATCACCCCCGCTGTCACGGCGAAGAAGGCAGTCAGCAGACCCGATCAGGGCATCATCGTCAACTCCGGGCGAACGAGTACCTCCTCGCGGGTGCTGATGGGCGCGTGCGTCGGTTTCGTCGGACCGCTGTTGCGGACCGTGCCGATCAACCACGCCACCATTCCCGTCGGCGCCATGGCCGTGAACCTGCTCTCGCGCCTGCGGCCCGAACCGCACGGTATCGAGCGCGAGGGCATCACCATGGACGGCTTCAAGATGGAGATGGTGCGTCCCGCCGGCGGCTCGCGGGCGCTGCGGCACGGCGCGGTGCTGTACATGCACGGCGGCGGGTTCGCCGTCGGCGGGCTGCATTCGCACCGCGCGATCGCCGCCGGCATCGCGAGGCGGACGGGATTGGCGGTGCTCAATGTCGAGTACCGGCAGCTGCCAGGTTCGATCAGCGCGGCGATCGACGATTGCGTCCTCGCCTACCGCTGGTTGCTGCGGCACGGCGCCGATCCGGCCAGGATCACCTTCGCCGGTGACTCCGCGGGCGGCTATCTCACCTTCGCGACCGCGTTGCGCGCGCGCGAGATCGGCCTGCCGCTGCCGGCCGCGCTCGTCGGGCTGAGTCCGCTGCTCGATCTGGACCACGTGGCCAAGGAGGCCTACGTCAACGCGGGCCGCGACGCCTACATCCCGCTCAAGGGTCTGTCGGCGGTCGTGCGGCTGGGCGGTCTCGGTGCGCTCGATCCGGCGATGTCGCCGGTCAACGCCGATCTCGCCGGGCTGCCGCCGGTCCTGCTCATCGCCGCCGAGGACGAGGTCCTGCGCTACGACTGCGAGCTGATGGCGCATCGGCTCGCGGCGGCGGGCGTTCCGGTGACGCTCGAGCTGTGGCGCGGTCAGGTGCACGCGTTCATGAGCATCCTGCCGAGCATGCCGGAGAGCCGGGCGGTGCTCGGCCGGGTCGCCAAGTTCGTGCGCGGCGCGCTCGACACGGCACAGCGGGCCCGCACGGCCTGATACGACGAAGCGCCCCCGCCCGGATTGCTCCGGCGCGGGGGCGCTTTCCTTCGTGCGACCGCGAAATTACTTGGCGGGCGGGGTGAAGGGCTGGTTGATCGTGGTGAAGTACTGCACGGCGGCAGCGATCGCGACCGGGGCGGTCACGAAGATCTGACCCAGGATGACACCGAGGGCGCCGATGGTGGTGGCGCCGACGACGCAACCCGCGATCGGGCCGGCACCGAACAGGGCCAGCAGGACACCGGTCGCGACCAGACCGGCGGCGGCACCGGCGATGCAGCCGATGGCCGCGCCACCGAGGCCGCCGGCGAGGGTGCCGATGGTGGCGCCCATGGAGATGGTGGAGGTCAGACGCGACCAGGCGGCCTGCTCACGCTCGTACTCGGTCTTCCAGGGGGCCTTGTCCTCGTAGGGGAGGGCGACCGGCTTGTAGACGGCCTTGGCGGGGTCGAGCTGCGGGGTCAGCACGGCGGTGTTGCCGGAGATCTCCGCGGCGATCGGGAGCTCGTAGTCGTCCAGGCGGAACGACAGCGGGGTGCCGGCGACGGTGGCGCCGTTGGCGGCCTTGATCTTGAAGACGCCTTCTTCGACGACCAGGGAGCCGGCGTCGGTGGTGATGACGGACTTGGCGCCGTCGACGACCTCGGCCTTGTAGTTGATCGGGGCGGCCTCTTCCGGCGCCTGGGCGTGCACGGTGCCGGCGGTGACGCCCATGGCAGCGATCAGCAGCGCCGAGGTGGCGGCGAATTTCCTCATCAGCATTTTAGGTAGACCTCGATGTTGGAGCTTTCGGAGGGGACCCGTAGATCAAAATCCCCCGCAGCTAACGCCCGGTGAACCGCCTGTGACCGCTCATTCAAATTCCGTTCACCATAGATACCCCGATCCCAGTGCGGAGTCTGAAACCTGAGCGTTGACCGGGCTTTTTCTCAGGAAACCAAACTCTTAGTCTTAACCTGGCGTGGTATCGAGTGACGGACGTCACAGTGTAGATCGCGGGATCGTCACAGTTGTGGCGCGCTGCGGCAACGGAACTCGGCGGCCTGCCGACACGGAAGGAGCCGATGAGCACGTATCGTTGGCCGGGTGCGAGTGCTCGTAACCGGCGGGGCCGGGTTCATCGGTGCGAATTTCGTCCAGCAGACCGTGGCCACGCGCCCGGACGTTCAGGTGACCGTCCTCGACGCGCTCACCTACGCCGGAAACCGGGCGTCGCTGGATCCGGTCGCCGACCGGATCGAATTCGTGCACGGTGACATCGCCGATCTCGACCTGGTCGACAATCTGGTCAGCGGTGTCGACGCGGTGGTGCATTTCGCCGCCGAATCGCACAACGACAACTCCCTCGCCGAGCCGTGGCCGTTCGTGCAGACCAATATCGTCGGCACCTACTCGCTGCTGCAGGCCGTGCGCCGCCACGATGTGCGCTATCACCACGTCTCCACCGACGAGGTGTACGGCGATCTCACCCCGGACGACCCGGCTTTCACCGAGCAGACCGCCTACAACCCGTCGAGCCCGTATTCGGCGACCAAGGCGGGCAGCGACCTGCTCGTGCGCGCCTGGACGCGCTCGTTCGGCGTCCGCGCGACGCTGTCGAACTGCTCCAACAATTACGGCCCGTATCAGCACGTCGAGAAATTCATCCCGCGCCAGATCACCAATCTGATCGACGGTGTGCGGCCCCGGCTCTACGGCGCGGGTCATCAGGTGCGCGACTGGATCCACGTCGACGATCACAATCGCGCCGTGTGGGACGTGCTCGACCGCGGCCGGATCGGGCAGACCTATCTCATCGGCGCGAACGGCGAACTCGACAATCTCAGCGTCGTGCGGATGATCCTCGAGGCCTTCGACCGCGACCCCGCCGACTTCGACCACGTCACCGATCGTCCCGGCCACGACCAGCGCTACGCCATCGACGCGAGCCTGCTGCGCGCGGAACTCGGCTGGTCACCGCGCTACGCGAACTTCCGGGCCGGGCTGGCCGACACCATCACCTGGTACCGCGAGAACGAGGACTGGTGGCGGCCCAAGAAGGCCGCCACCGAACGCGCCTACGCCGAGGCGGGCGAGCGGACGTTGTAGCCCCCGCACCGTCGTCCGGGGACTCAGCCCCAGACGACGGTGTAATACGTCGCGGCCGCGGCGATCAGCGCGAAAAGCGAGGCGCAGGTGACGGTGATCGCCGTACCGCGGGTGGGAATCACGCCGTCGGAATCGGTGAGCCGCAACGGGACCCAGCGTGCGATCACGGCCAATCCCATGATCGCCAGCGGCACGAAATAGCGGCCCTGCACACCGTCGATGATGTAGAAATCGACGGGCGTGAACGACATGTACAGCGTCACATAGACCATCGCCACGCTCGCCAGCACCGTCAACGCCACGATCAGCGTGCGCTTGAACGTCGCGGTGGCGCTGTTCATCCGGTCGGCGATACCGAAACTCACCGCGAACGCGATCAGGCACGCCAGCATCGAAATGGCGGGCACGTCCACATAGGCGAAACCGAGTTCGCCGAAGAACTGGTTGAACCAGCGGTGGTCGCGCAGCGCGATGCTCTCGCCGAAGGTGTGCACGAATTGCACGGGGTCGCTGAGGATTCCCTTCAGCTGATCGCCCGGGCGCACCTCGTACCACTGGTGCTGCGGCCGCATCAGGCCCATGCCCTCGCCGGTCGCCGAGGCGATCTTCGTCCAGGCCAGGAAAAGCGTGCCGCCCACCGCGGCGAAAACCCACGGAATCAGTTTCAGTTTTCCGCTGAAACCGAGCCGGTCGGCGGGCACGACGACCACGAGCATCGCCAGCAGCACATAGGTCGGCTTGCTCAGCGGCAGCGCGATCGTCGCGGCCAGCAGCGCGCCGGTCTCCACCGGGCGCAGCCGATCGCCGACGAACAGCGCCTTCAGCAGCAGCGCCGACACCATGATCGCCAGCGCGTTGGTGAGCGTGTCCGCGGTGACGGTGCCCGCCTGGAACAGTGCGATCGGCAGCACGGCCACGGTGAACACCAGCCACTGGCTGCGCCGCTCCCGCAGCGCGTACAGCCCGAAGCCGACCACGCCGAGGTAGGCCACCAGGCCGGCCAGCCTGGTCAGCAGGTACATCCCGCCGACATTCAGGCCCAGCGCCTCACCGAGCCGGATGCCGACGGCGGCGGGCACGTACGGCACCGGCGAGTAGGCGGCGGTGTTGGTGAACCACATCGGTTTGGTGGCCGAGCTGATCTCGGCGGCGCCGAGCCGGTCGTAGGCGCCGGGGTCGGCGACCATCGCGTCGGGCTCGTCGGGGTTGTCGTTGTAGTCGCGGAAGGCGTAGCCCATCAGCGCGTCCACACTGACCGGGATGTCGCCGCCGTAGGCCACGCCGCGGTCGTCGGCGATGCGCTGCGGGAACACCCCGCCGTGCGCCACCTGGTAGGCGCGGCCGAACTGGGTCAGCTCGTCGTGGCCCCAGAACGGCGGCGTGAGCACGGCGAACAGGGCGCCGAACACGGTGGCCAGCACCGCGAAGGCGACGGTGGCCGCGCCGAGCCTGCGGTTCAGCGCGCGCACCGGGGCGAGCACGCGATCCTTGGCACCAGGCGCGGGTGGAACGGTCTTGCTCGGCTCGACCACGGTGTCGGGCTCGGTCGAAGTCGTCACCTACGGTCTCCGGCGGCGATGTCCTCGGTGACGCCGGCCGCCGAATAGCGCAGGTAGATCAGCCGCGCCGCCTCGTGGCGGGAGCGGCGGATGCCGTCGAGGATGAGTCCGGCGGTCCAGGCCAGGCTGCCGAGCAGCACCAGGGTGAACCCGAGGAACAGCGTCGGGAACCGCGCCACCTCGTGGGTGTTGTAGAAGTCGATCACGATCGGCACGGTCAGGATGATCGCGATCAGCCAGGTGATCGTGCCGAACAGGCCGTAGAACGCGACCGGGCGCTCGTGCCGGGCCAGGCCGAGGATCAGGGCCAGGATCTTGGTGCCGTCGCGGTAGGTGCGCAGCTTGGACTCGCTGCCCGCCGGACGGTCGCGGAAGCCCACCTGCACGGCGGTCTGCGGCACCCGCAGATGCAGCGAATGGACGGTCAGCTCTGTCTCGATCTCGAATTCGCGCGAGACCGCGGGGAAGCTCTTCACGAACCGGCGCGAGAACACCCGGAAGCCGCTCAGCATGTCCTCGACGTTCTCGCCGAACACCTTGCCGACCACACCGTTGAGCACCTTGTTGCCGGTCTCGTGGCCGGAGCGGTAGGCGCTGGTGTCGCTGTCGTCCTGCTTGCGCACGCCGAGCACGTGGTCGTAGGGGCCCTCGAGCAGCGTCTTGATCATCAGCGGGGCGGCCGAGGCCTCGTAGGTGTCGTCGCCGTCGATCATCAGGTAGACGTCGGCCTCGATGTCGGCGAAGGCGCGGCGGACCACATTGCCCTTGCCCTTGGTGTTCTCGTAGCGCACGATCGCCCCGGCCTCGCGGGCGCGTTCGGCGGTGCGGTCGGTGCTCAGGTTGTCGTAGACGTAGACGACGATCCCCGGCACGGCGGCCTTCAGGTCGGCGACGACCTTGGCGACCGCGGCCTCTTCGTTGTGGCAGGGGACCACGGCGGCAATGCGAAGCTCGGTGGAGTCCACCCGGGTCAATCCTCGATGTAGGCAGCAGTGGGACACCGGGAGGGTACACAGCGCGCGTCGGATTCGCTCACCCGGTTCAGCGAGCTTAACGCGGGAGCGGAAAGGCCATCGGTGTACGGTCGGCCCGTGTCCCACCCCGAGTTGTCCGAGCCGGTCCCCGCGTCCTTGATGTCGAAGGTGGTGACCGCCTTGCGGCAGGGCGCCGCGTTCCTCGTCGTCGGCGCGATCGGGTTCCTCGTCGACGCGGGCACCTACAACCTGCTGGTGTTCTGGGGCGGCGGATTCTCCTTCTCCGAAGGTGTGCTCTATCACGCGCCGCTGCCCGCCAAGATCATCGCGATCGCGGTCGCGACGGTGGTCACCTACTTCGGGAACAAGTGGTGGACCTTCGCCCACAAGAAGACCGACAACCCGGGACGTGAATACCTTTTGTACGCGGTGTTCAACGTCGTCGCGATCGGCCTGCAACTGGGCTGCCTCGGCTTTTCCCGCTATGTGCTCGACCTGTCCAGCCCGCTCTCGGACAACATTTCCGGCACGTTGATCGGCCAGATCGTCGCCGTCGTGTTCCGCTATTGGGCCTACGACAAATTCGTCTTCACCGGCTCCTCCGCAACCGAGGAGCAACACGCGCGGGGTGCGGCGACACCTCACTGACAGCGCGACGTGTCCGGGCGATTGATATTCTCACCCCCGCCCGCCGCGCCGCCTTCTTCACGTGACTGCTTGCGCCGGCGCAGTCGATACCGAGAATTTCGAGGACTTCATGGAGCAGTCGGCTACCCAAGCCGTGACCGAATCGAACGACGCCGCGCCCGCCTCGCTGCGAGGTGAACACGCTGCGCCGGAACGATTGGTACTGGCGAGGGGCATCTTCACGGGCCCGTCGGCCCGGGTGAGCGACGAGCTGTACGCCGTCGTCAAGGGCGGCGCCGCGGTGCGTGAGCGCCTGTCGCTGCACCTGCCCAAGGGCGCCACCGCGCACACCAACACCTACTTCGGTCGCTTCGCCGCCAGCTACTGGCAGCGCTGGACCACCGTCACCGAGGTGACCGCCACCGCGAACCTGCGGGTCGGCGCGAAGGCGAACGTGCGCCTGGTCGCCTCCGATATCGCGGGCCACCGCCGCATCATCGCCTCGCTCGTGGCCACCAGCAGCGGCTACGTGAGCCTGACCGCCCCGCTGGACCAGTACGTCGACGGCGGCGCGCTGTGGCTCGAGTTCGACGCGATCGGCGGCGACCTCGACATCGCCGAGCTCGCGTGGACCGCGCAGGCGCCGGAGAAGGTGCGCCCGGTCGCGATCGCGATCTGCACCTTCAACCGCGCCGAGGACTGCGCGCACACCGTCGCGGCGCTGGCCTCCGATCCGACCGTGCTCGGCGCGATCGACGCCGTCTACGTCGTCGACCAGGGCACCGACCTGGTCGAGAACCGGCCGCTGTTCCAGCAGGTTCGTCCCGACTTCGGCGACAAGCTGCGCTACATCCGCCAGCCCAACCTGGGCGGCGCGGGCGGCTTCACGCGTGGCCTGTACGAGGTGTCGGCGGCCAACGAGCACGCCGACGTCATCCTGATGGACGACGACATCCTCTGCGAGCCCGAGACCGTGCTGCGGTTGCAGGCCTTCGCCAACCTGACCGTGGAGCCCACCCTGGTCGGCGCGCAGATGCTGTTCCTGCTCAACCCCGACTACCTCAACGTCGGCGCGGAGGAGGTGAAGCTGCACGAGCTCAAGCACGGCCAGAAGGTGCCCAAGGCGCTGCGCAACACCTCCATGCTCAAGAAGAACCAGGAGCGCCGCGTCGACGCCGGTTACAACGCCTGGTGGACCTGCCTGATCCCGGCCGAGGTGGTCGCCAAGATCGGCCTGCCGGTGCCGATCTTCTTCCAGTGGGACGACGTCGAGTACGGCATCCGCGCGCGTGAGCACGGGTTCGTCACCGTCACGCTGCCCAACGCGGCCGTCTGGCACGCCGACTTCTACTGGAAGGACTACGACGACTGGGCGCGCTACTTCTCCACCCGTAATTCGCTCATCGTCGGCGCCCTGCACACCGATCTCGACGGCAAGGCGATCACCAGGGACTTCTTCCGCTACATCGCCGAGCACCTCGTCGGCATGCAGTACGGCCTGGTGCACACCACCCTGCAGGGCATCGAGGACTTCATGAAGGGCCCGAAGGTGCTGCGCGACGGCGGTATCGACGCCCTCGCCGCCGCCCGCGGCACCCGCGGCGACTACCCGGAGACCATCAAGCATCCCGCCGCGACCCCGCCGGTGAACTCCGCCGACATCCAGGTCCGCCGGGCCAGTGGTGAGCCGAGCCGCATCACCCTGGTGCTGATCAAGCGCGCGATCACGCAGTGGACCGGGCGCACCCAGCACGGGCTGATCGGCGTCACCCGCGAGGACGCGCACTGGTGGCACGTCGGCCTGTTCGACCACGTGGTCGTCACCGACGCCTCGCAGTCGGGTGTGCGCGTGCGCCGCCGCGACAAGGCGCGCGCCCGCGCCCTGCTCATCCGCACCTACCGCACGCTGCGCAAGCTCCGCAAGGAACTGCCCGCGCTGCAGGCCGAGTACCGCGCCGCCGTCCCGGAGCTCACCAGCCGGGAGAACTGGGCCAGGTTGTACGGCATCGACGCCAACTGAGTCCGAGACCGTACGCCGCGCCGGAATGCGTTCCGGCGCGGCGTTTTCGTCGGGTCAACCGACCAGGACCAGGACGAACATCAACAGGAAGAGCAGGGCGAGCGCCGCGAACGGCAGCACCATGAAGAGCATGCCCGGCGTCTTCTGCGGCTCCGCCCCGATCGCGCCCTTCAGGAAGATGACCGCGGGCGGCTTGTAGTAGATCTTGCTCCCCGGCCCTTGCCCGACCGGAACCTGCATCTCCGCGGGCCCCATCTCCGAAAGCCACGGCGTCACCACGCGCACGTGATACTGCCCAGGCCCGACCGGCACATGGGTCTGCCCCCACTGCGCATGCGGAACCGGCTGACCGTTGACGAAGATCTTCGGCTTGACCAGCGACAGCATGAACGAGATCCACGGATACGACGAATCCACCGTGATCCCAGGCGGATTCACCTCCTGCTGTCCCGTGGCCGGCTGACTCACCTGCGGCCCACCGCGCGCCGCGGCGAACCCGTCGAACGACCGCGTCCCCACCTCGGGCGGACGCGGCGGAAACCCCGGCGCACTCCGCAGCGGCTGCCCGTACCCCGGCGGCGGCGTAGGCGCCTGCCCGACCAGCGGATTACCCGGCGGCCCGAACCCGCCCCCATGCGGCGGCAGATTCAGCCCAGCCTGCCCGATCCCGGGCGACGACAGCTGCGCCGCTTCCGCTTGCGACCTTGAATGCGGTTGCGCGAGACCGACACCCGGAGAAGACGGGGACGCATGGGCCGCACCGGCCGCTCCTGGCTGCGCGATCCCCATACCCGGGCTGCTCATGGCGGAAGAACCCCCGCCGGGTCCCGACGGCGCTTGCCCGAAGCTGGGAACCGGCGCGCCTGGTGTCGGTGGCGCTTGGCCGAAGCTGGGTGCCGGCCCGCCCGGCGTCGGCCCGAACCCGGGAATCGGCCCACCCGACAACGCCCCTTGACCGAATCCGGCTGGATGACTTCCGTGCCTCGCCGGCGCATGCCCGAAGCCGGGCGCTGGAAAGCCAGGCGCCGCGGGCGGCTGGCCGAATCCGGGGATCGGTCCGCCCGTCCCAGTCGGCGCCGGTTGACCTGGGACGGCCGGAGAGTAGCCGAATCCCGAAGGGGGAGAGCTTGCTTCGGGTGGCGGCCCGAAACCAGGAGGCGGGGTGCCTGGAGCGGGCGGCATGCCGAAACCCGGAGGCGGGGTGCCCGGCGTGGGCGGCGGTGCGAATCCGAGTGCGGGCGCTCCTGGTTCCGGGGGTCGGCCGAAGCCTGCTGCCGGACTCCCCGGCGCTACGGGCGGCTGTCCGACGGTCGGTGCGGCTGCTTCCGCGTGGTCGCGTGCCGGGTCGCTCGGCGGTGTACCGAAGTTGGTGGCTGCCGGTGGCGCGTCGCCGAACCGCAGTGTGGCGTTGGTCTGCGGTTGGTCGAGGTTCGGTGGTGGTGTCGTGGCTGTGACGTCGAGGCCGGGGTTGCTCGATGGCGCCGACGGCTGTCCGAACTCGGGGGTGAAAGGTTGGTCGAGGCGTGGGGGCGGGCTCGGGACCGCGGGCGTGCCGGCGAGGCCGGGTGGGGGTGTGCCCAGCGAGCCGCGGGTGGGGAGGCTGGGAGATGAGGGGGCGCCAGGGCCGGAAGGTGTTGGTGTACTTCCTGATTCGCCGGGAGCGGGGACTGCGGGCTGGGGCGGTGGCGGGGGAAAGTCGCCGGGGTTACTCATCAAGCCTCCGGATAGCGAACCGTGCGCCCGAACCCTACCGCGCGATCGGCCTCGCCTCCCGCCGAGTTCGGCTCCGCCCGAAATACCCGGATCACCCCACCCCGAAACAAGATCACCGGCCCGGCGTCGACGCACGAGCAGTCGAGGGCCGGGCCCGCGATACCCCGGCGGCCGAGACCGTCAGCTGGTAGTAGCGGATTGCTCCCTCCTGGTCGGGGTGGCGAGTGATCGACGGCCGACTGCCGCGCGGGGGTGCGGTTCGCGCGCCCCCGCGCGGCAGCCGAGGCTGAAACCTCAGCGCCGACCGCGTTCGCGGTTCAGGCGGCGCTGCTGTTTGGTGATGGATCGCCAGGCCTGGGCGCGTTCGGCGGCCAGGCGCTTGTCGGTGCGGGCGGCCATCCACTCGTTCTCCTTGGCCAGCTTGCGGTAGCTCGCGAGCCGGCGTTCGGGGAGGGTGCCGTCGGTCAGCGCGGCCAGGACCGCGCAACCAGGTTCGGTCTGATGCACGCAGTCGGCGAAGCGGCACTCGGCGGCCAGTGACTCGATGTCGCTGAACGTCTTGCCGATGCCGTCGGCCGCGTCGTAGAGACCGATCCCGCGCAGGCCGGGGGTGTCGATGAGGGTGCCGCCGCCGGGGAGCGGCCGCAGCTCTCGGTGCACCGTCGTGTGCCTGCCTTT
The DNA here is from genome assembly GCF_003182135.1 of Nocardia neocaledoniensis. GTDB lineage: Bacteria > Actinomycetota > Actinomycetes > Mycobacteriales > Mycobacteriaceae > Nocardia > Nocardia neocaledoniensis. The sequence goes on from NZ_QGTL01000004.1 coordinate 654,889, forward strand.
GCCGTCCACCGCGCGCACCGCGTTGGTGGCGAACACCTCCGCGCCGAGCAGCGCGTTGGCCAGGGTCGACTTGCCCGCGCCGGATGGCCCGATCAACGCGACCGTTCCGGAGAGCATCGCCGTGAGCACGTCGAGCCCGATCTCGGCCGAGGCGCTCACCGCGAGCACGCTCGCCCCCGGCGCGACAGCGCGCACGGCATCCAGCGGAAGATCCACCGCGGCATCGGCTTTGGTGAGCACGACGATCGGCTGCGCGTTGCTCTCCCAGGCCAGGGCGAGCATCCGCTCGATCCGCCCCAGGTCGACGTCACCGTCGGCGGCGGTACAGATCAGCACGGTATCCACATTGGTGGCCAGCACCTGGGCGACCGAACGCCCCGACACCGATGAGCGCATGATCGCCGAGCGCCGCGGCAACAGCTGCCGCACCATGCCGTCGGCATCGATGCCGACCCAGTCGCCGGTGCACAGCCCGGTGATCTCCCGTGGACAACCGGCGCGGGCCGGTCCGGTGGGAGTCACCACATCGCATTCGCTGCGATCCATCCGGACGATGCGGGCCGGAGTCAGACCATCGGCGAGCACGGAGAGATATTCAGAAGCTACGGCTTCGGTCCAGCCGTAAGGGACGAGACGGTCGTAGTCGACCATGGGTGAGATCCTTCGTCGGGCGCCGAACCCGACCAGGGCTCAGCGAGGAGAGGTGATGTCCGGAACAGCCAGGGCGGCCGCGTACTCGCGGGCCCCGGGCACAGCAATCCGCATCTGTGTACTCACGGACATCCACCTCCTCTCCAACGTCACCCCGAACTCTGCCCCACTTCCCTGAGCCGGGCAACCGATTTTCCGCACGACCGCGCACGGCGCGCGACGGACGTCAGTCCGGCTTGCCGAACTGCTCGTTGCGGCCGAGTGAGCGCAAGCGGAACCACTCCCGCAGGCCGGCCGGATCGCGCCGGGTCACCAGGAAGAACCAGGAGAACCGGATCCATTCCTGCGGCAGCAGCTTGCGCATACCCGGCTGCGACATCAGGTAGCCGCGGTTGCGGTAGGTGAAGTAGCGCTTCACCGGATCGTCCGGGTACTGGGTGTGCATCCGCCCGCCGAGGATCGGCTTGAACTCCTCGGCGCCGTTCGGGTGCAGGTAGGCGGTCTGCAGACAGGTGCCGAAGGGCAGCCCCGAGCGCACGAGGCGGCGGTGCACCTCCACCTCGTCACCGCGCACGAACAGCCGCAGATCGGGCACGCCGATCAGGTCGACGGCCTTGGCCGAGATCAGCGCGCCGTTGAACAGCGACGCGATGCCGGGCAGGAAGTCCTCGTCGCCGAGCTCCGAGCGCAGCCGCCGCCACACCACGCCGCGGCGCAGCGGGAAGGCGAGCCGGTCGGGTTCGTCGATGTCGCACACCACCGGCGACACCTCGACGAGGTTGTGGCGGCGCGCGCAATCCAGCAGCGTCGCAAGCACTTCGGGACCGTCGGGGCGGCCGTCGTCGTCGGCCAGCCACACCCAGTCGGCGCCCATGGTGAGCGCGTGCAGCATGCCGAGCGCGAAACCCCCCGCGCCGCCGAGGTTGTGGCGCGAGCCCAGGTAGGTGGCCTCGATCGGCTGCTGGGCGACCAGTTCGGCCACCTCGTCCTCGTTGGCGTTGTCGACGACGATCAGGTGGTCGATCGGCCGCGTCTGCGAGGCCAGGACTTTCAGCGATTCGGCGAGCAGCTCGCGGCGCTTGTGCGTGACGACGACGCCGATGATCCGTGCCTGCGGCCCGGTCTCGGTGGTGAGGTCGGCCGGTTCGGCGCCGGCGGGCAGTTCGACGTCGTCGTCGACGACGACGGAGGGCGCCGCGGGCTCGATCGGCGCCGGAGTCGCCTCGAGGCGGTCGGTCATGCTGAACCCACCCGGCACGGCAGCCGGGGCAGCCTCGTCACGTCCACCGCTCATACTGTGTCCGTTCGGCATGCTCGGGTCACGCTCCGCTTCCTCCTCCGGCCGCTGACCGCTCATGCCTTGTTCTGCTCCAGTTCTTTCTCGGACTCCAGCTCGCGCAGCACCTGTGCCACGTGATTACCCGCGTCGGGACCCTCATACGCGCGTACGACTTCTTCGATGCCGCCGTGCTGACGGATCTGCCCGTGGTCGACCCACATCGCGGTGTCGCACAGCTGGGCGAGGAATTCGTTGGAGTGGCTGGCGAAGACGAGGATGCCCGAGCGCGCGACCAGCGACTGCAGCCGCGTGCGCGCCTTCTTCATGAACTCCGCGTCGACGGCGCCGATGCCCTCGTCGAGCAGCAGGATCTCGGGGTCGATCGAGGTGACCACACCCATCGCCAGGCGCACCCGCATACCGGTGGAGTAGGTGCGCAGCGGCATCGACAGGTACTCGCCCAGCTCGGTGAAATCGGCGATCTCGTCGATCTTGGCCATCATCTGCTTGCGCGTCTGCCCGAGGAACAGCCCGCGGATGATGATGTTCTCGTAGCCGGAGATCTCCGGATCCATGCCGACGCCGAGGTCGAACACCGGCGCCACCCGGCCGCGGATGCGCGCGCTGCCGCGCGAGGGTTCGTAGATGCCGGAGAGCAGCCGCAGCAGGGTCGACTTGCCCGCGCCGTTGTGCCCGACCAGGCCGACCCGGTCGCCCTCCTTGAGCGAGAGGTTGATGTCACGCAGCGCCTCGACGACGACCACATCGGAGCTGTTGCGCCCGATCGCGCCGCCCGCCTTGCCGAGGAAGGCCTTCTTCAGCGACCGCGACTTGGCGTCGAAGATGGGGAACTCGACCCACGCCTGATGGGTTTCGATACTCACACGGCTCATCGGTCCACTGCTCCTAAACCCAGTACGGGACGCGGGCACGGTACTGCTTGAGCGCCAGGATCGCGACGACCCAGCCGACCACCGTGATCGCGCCGACGATCGCCCAGTGATGCCATTCCGACGGCTCGCCGAGCAGCGGTGCGCGCACGATCTCGAGGTAGTGGAAGGTGGGCACGATCTCGATCAGCTTGGCCCGGTCGCTCATCCCGCCGACCGAGTTCTCCAGCGCCTTCGTCGACCACATGACCGGGGTGAGCACGAACAGCATCAGCGTCATCGAGCCGAGGATCGGCGCGATGTCGCGGTAGCGGGTGCTGAAGATGCCGAACACGATCGACACCCACATGGCGTTGAGGAACAGCAGCACGATCGCCGGGATCGCCAGCAGCACAGAGGCGTCGAGGTTGCGCCAGAGCGAGAACGCCACGAGCAGCACCGCGTAGATCGCCACGTTGTGGATGAAGAACAGGAACTGCCGCCACACCAGCCGGTACACGTGCACGCTCAGCGCCGAGGGCAGCTGTTTGATCAGGCCCTCGTTCGCGATGAAGACGTCCGAGCCCTCGAGGATCGAGGCGCTGATCACGTTCCAGATGATCAGGCCGACCGTCACATACGGCAGGTACTCACTGATCGGCTGATCCAGCAGGGTCGAATACAGCAGACCCATCGCCAGTGCCTGCAGGCCGGTCGCGATGGTGATCCAGAACGGGCCGAGCACCGAGCGGCGGTAGCGCTGTTTGATGTCCTGCCAGCCCAGCGACAGCCAGAGCTCGCGCTGGTGGAAGCCGTCGCGCATGTCCTTGAACGCGCGCCGGAAGGTCTGCGAATCCGACACCATCGGCTCCGCGACGAGCAGGGGGGAGTCGGTGGTGTGCTCTGCTTCGGCGGCTTCGGCCTGCTCGGCCTCGGTCACCGTGGAGTTGTCGTCAGAATGCACGGGGCTCTCTTCGGTACGCGCGTCGCTCCGGTCGGAGACCGAATCGGGACGAGCGGCAGCTGCGGGCACGGTCCCCGACCTTACAGGGTGGACCGGTGGCTGGTACGTGGTGCGGGCGGGCTACAGATACTGCCCGCCGCCGACGTGTCCGCCCTGCTTCGGCTCACCCGCGTGCATCCCGGGCGGCAACGCCCCCTGACGCATCTGCTCGAGCTGCGCGCGCGCCGCCATCTGCTGGGCGAACAGCGCCGTCTGGATGCCGTGGAACAGACCCTCCAGCCAGCCGACCAGCTGAGCCTGGGCGATCCGCAGCTCCGCGTCCGACGGCACCGACTCGTCGGTGAAGGGCAGGGTGAGGCGTTCGAGTTCCTCGCGCAGTTCCGGCGCGAGACCCTGCTCGAGCTCGCGCACCGAGGACTTGTGGATCTCCTTGAGCCTGGACCGGCTGGCGTCGTCGAGCGGAGCCGCCCGCACCTCCTCGAGCAGCTGCTTGATCATGGTCCCGATGCGCATCACCTTGGCGGGCTGCTCGACCATGTCGGCCAGGGATTCGCCGTTGTCCTTGTCGTCGGCGTCGGTCTTCTCGTCGTCGGGCACGACCTGCGCGGTGAACGCCGCGGCGCCGTTCTGGTCGGCGGGCACGGTGAGCGGACGGCCGTCTGGACCGATCACGACGATGGATTCCGGTACATCCTCCGAGTGCGTCATATCCCCATCATTGCGTGTGTGTCGGGTTCGCGCTAAAACCCCGACGCGGTTACACCGGGACGCCCGCTGCCCTTAAAGTGGCGGGCATGACTTATGACGTCGCGAGGGTTCGGGGCCTGATACCGTCCCTGGGCGACGGCTGGATTCATCTGGATCCGCAGGCGGGGATGCTCGTTCCCGATTCGGTATCGCGTGCCGTGTCAACGGGTTTCCGCACCTCCTCGTTTTCCCACATCGGCCGCCACGGTGCGGCGACCCGCAGCGGCGCGATTCTCGAGGCCGCGCGCTCGGCGGTCGCCGACCTGGTCGGTGGAGATCCGGCCGGCGTCGTGCTCGGACCCGATCGCGCGGTACTGCTGGCCTGGCTGGCGGAATCGCTGAGTTCCCGGCTCGGTCTCGGCACCGGGATCGTGCTGTCGCGGCTCGACGACGAGGCCAATGTCGCGCCGTGGCTGCGCATCGCCAACCGGTACGGGGCGCACGTGCGCTGGGCCGAGGTCGAGATCGAGACCTGCGAGATGCCGTCCTGGCAGTTCGAGGAGCTCATCGGCCCGACCGCCCGCCTGGTCGCGCTCACCGCCGCGTCCCCGATCGTCGGCTCGGCGCCCGCGGTCCGGGTGGCCGCCGACCGCGTGCACGACGTGGGCGGACTGCTGGTGGCCGACGCGTTCGGCGCCGCGCCCTACGCGCTGATCGACATCGACGAACTCAACGCCGACGTGGTCGCGCTGAGTGCCCCGTCGTGGGGCGGCCCGCAGGTGGGCGCTCTGGTCTTCCGCGATCCGGCGTTCCTCGATCGCATCCCGTCCATGTCGCTCAATCCCTATGCCAAGGGTGCTGAACGGCTCGAGGTCGGCGGCCACCAGTACGCGTTGCTGGCCGGGCTCACCGAGTCGATCGACTTCCTCGCCGGCCTCGACGAGCGGGCCAGGGGCACCCGGCGCGAGCGGCTCGAGATGTCGATCACCTCGCTGCAGGACTATCACGACCAGCTGTTCGATCACCTGATGCAGGTGCTGGACAAGGTCGAGAACCTCACCGTGATCGGCCGAGCCTCCACCCGCATCCCCACCGTCAGCTTCACGATGGCGGGGATGCAGGCGGAGAAGGTGGCCGCCAAACTGGCCGACAACCGGATCGGCACGGTCAGCGGGGTGCACGGCGGCAGCAGGCTGCTCGACGCGCTCGGCGTCAACGACGAGGGCGGCGCCGTCACCATCGGCTTGGCGCCCTACACCACGCGCTACGAGATCGACCAGCTCGGCCGCGCCCTGAGCGCGCTCGAATAGCCGCTCAGTCGCGGATCCGCAGTACGACCTTGCCGAAGGTCTCCGGCGAGTCGAGCAGTTCGTGCGCGCGCCCGGCCTCGGTGACCGGCAGTTCGGCGGAGATCACCGGCACCACCTCGCCCGCGGCCACCATCGGCCACAGCTGCTCGCGCACCGCGGCGACGAGCTCGGCCTTGCTCCCGGCCCCGGCGCGCGGCCGGTTGCGCACATTGGTCGCGTGCACCGTGCCCCATTTGCCGAGCAGCGCGGCCAGATTCAGCGTGCCGGACACGCCGCCCTGCATGCCGATCACCACCAGCCTGCCGTGCGCGGCCAGCGCCTCCACATTGCGCTCGAGGTACTTGGCGCCCATGTTGTCGAGGATGACGTCGGCGCCGTCGAACGCGGCGACCTCGGCGACGAAGTCCTGGGTCTTGTAGTTGATCAGCAGGTCGGCGCCCAGTTCGGCGCACTTGGCCAGCTTCTCGTCCGAACCGGCCGTCACCGCGACGCGCGCCCCGAGCCGCTTGGCCACCTGGATCGCGCAGGTCCCGATCCCGCCGCCGCCACCGTGGATCAACACCAGCTCACCCGACCGCAGCCCGGCTGTCATGACCAGGTTCGACCACACGGTCACCGCCACCTCGGGCAGCCCTGCCGCCGCCACGGGATCGAGTCCCTCCGGAATCGGCAGCACCTGCGTCGCGGGCACCGCGACCCGCTCGGCGTACCCACCGCCCGCGAGCAGCGCGCACACCCGATCGCCGACCCGCCAGTCCCGTACTCCGTCACCGAGCGCGACGATCGTCCCCGAGCACTCCAGCCCCGGCACCGAACTGGCGTCCGCGGGCGGCGGATAGAACCCGCGCCGCTGCATCACATCGGCGCGATTCACCCCCGCCGCGATGACCTCGATCAACACTTCCCCCGGCCGGACCTCCGGATCGACCGTCTCGGTCCACTCCATCACCTCGGGCCCACCGAACCCGTTCAATTCGACAGCGCGCATGCCCTCATCCTGCCCCGCCCGGGCCCGCGGCCGCCCAGCACCACGCCCGCCCGCCGCCGCGTCCGCTACCATTCCAGGCGAAGGAGACGTGGCAGAGCGGCCGAATGCACTCGCCTTGAAAGCGAGCGTGGCGTAAAACCCACCGGGGGTTCAAATCCCTCCGTCTCCGCCAAACCGCGGGCGGCTACTGCTCGTCCCAGGCCTGGATCGAGGTCTGGTCGACGATGCGGCCGTCGCGGATGTCGGCCATCGAGTGGACCAGGACTCTGGTGCCGTCGGGGTAGCGGCAGGATTCGACGAAGGCGACGTGGTCGCCGTCCATCAGGATGCTCTCGAGTTTGTGGGTCATCTCGCGGGCGCAGACATCGGTGAACATCTCGCCGATGGCCGAACGGCCGTGCAGCACACGGGGATGACTGGGTTGATCGTGGTGGTCGACCATGCGGATCTCGGCGTCCTCGCCGTACAGATCCAGCAGGGTCCGGGCGTCTCGCCCCTCGATACCGCGGCGCAGTGCCTCGGCATCGAATCCAGATCCGGATGCGGTGCTCATCGGGGTCTCCCTCGCTCGTCGTCAGCGAGCCGGACCAGGGCGATTCGGCCCGTACGCAGGACTTTACGCGCGATGAGCCGGTAACGGCAGCCGTCCACGCAAGGTGGGCGGCTGCCGTCGACCGTGCCGGTTACGGCTGGTTGCGGCGCCGATCGTCGTCGATGCCTTCGGTGTCGACACGCTCCTTGCGCACGGTGTCGGAGATGGTCCGCTCATCGGCGACCTCGTCGACCTCCAACCGGACGCGTTCCACCGGAACGGCCTCCTTGTCGACGTGCACCTGGTCGGCGTGCAACGTCACCTCGCGTTCCTCCTCGCCGATCTCGGTCCTGCGACCGGTCTCCCGATCGGTGATCGGCTCGCGTTCGACGCGGACCTCCTCGTGCGTCACCGGGACGCGCACGTTCTGTTCCTCGGTGACCACGTACTTGCGCAGCCGGGCGGTGCCGACCTCCTCGCTCTCGGTGCCGACCCGGAGCTGTTCCTCCGAGCGGATCATCGAATTGTCCGTGGTCGTCGGGTTGCCGTGGGTCATCGGTTCGTCGCCGCCGGGGCGGATCTGCTGGCGGCCGTAGGTGTTCCAGCCCGCCGATCGTGGGTCGACGTGGTAGTGCTGGAACAGCTCCTGTTCGGACTGCGGGCTGATCCGCCCGCCGTCGTCGAGATGCGGTGCCGACTTCACCTGTTCCTTCTCGACGTGCAGGCTCAGGGTGTCGTCCTCGGCCCGGTGTTCGGCGCCCGCCAGCGGCACCAGCGAATCGCTGCTGAACAGCCCGGTCGAGACGGCCGCCCAGGTCGGCGAGCCGGTGGAATTGTCGATGTAGATCTGCTTGACCTTGCCGATCTTCTCGCCCCGCTCGTCGTACGCGGTGGCTCCGATCAGCGAGTCCAGTGTCGCTCTGCCCATGATGATCCTCCTACCTGGTGCGGAGGTCGCCCGATCCCGGCCACATCGGGTCCGGGATGGCGGCTCCGCTGGGTTGTGGTGATCGGTCAGTGCAGTTGTCCGGGTTCGGCCGGATCAGCTACCTCGAGGCAAATACCCGAGCCTTCGGCACACAAACAACGCCCGGTCAGCACGGCAATGAGTCAGCGATCTCGCCGTACACCGGGTGCCGCCGCGCAGATCGCGCATCAGGCGGCGCCTCCTGATCGCGCGTGCTCGCCGTCGCCCGGATCCCGGCGCGCCGGCGGATCAGACGTCGGCGCGCTTGACGAAGTTCGGGCGGATGTCCAGATCCGGCTCGTCGTAGTAGCGGTGAAAGGTGGGGGTCAGTGCGGCGGAGATCGGCGGGTTGACCCAGCTCCAGTCGGTCGGGCACCGGCGGCCTGCCGCCTCCTCGCGCTGGACGTGATCGCAGAACTGCTTGGCGACCGTGTGATGGTCGACCATGTGCACACCCGAGTTACGGAAGCTGTGCAGGACAGCGTGATTCAGCTCGATCAGCGCCTTGTCGCGCCACAGGGTGCGCACCGACGAGGTGTCCAGACCCATCATGTCGGCGATCAGCGGCAGCATGTTGTAGCGGTCGGTGTCGGCCAGATTGCGCGCGCCGATCTCGGTGCCCACATACCAGCCGTTGAACGGCGCGAACGGATAGGTGATGCCGCCGATATCCAGATCCATGTTCGAAACAGCCGGAAGCGCATGCCATTTCAGGCCCAGGGTCGCGAACCATGGATAGTCGGGATGGCTCAGGTCCACCTCGCGGACCAGCTCGCGTGGCACATCGAAGTACCGCAGGCCCTCGTCGGGCGTGCTGATCAGCACGGGCAGCACGTCGAACGGGGTACGCGCGCCGCGCCAGCCCAGCGCTGTCGCCTGCTCGGTCGCGGCGATGTTGGCCGGGTCGCCGGTGACGGTGCCGTCGCCGTTGGGATAGCCGGCGTAGCGGATCAGCTGCGAGCTCACGATCCGGTACTCGCGGCCCGGTTCGCGCTGCGGTCCGACCGTGATCATCGACTGGATCGCCCCGCCGTTGGTGGCCAGCCGCAAATGCTGCCAGCACGCCTCGGAAAGCTCTCGCGCGGAAGTAACCAGCCGGGCGTCCAGCAATTTCAGCGACCGCCAGTGCTTGCGGCCGACGCAGCGCGCGTGATTGCGCCAGGCCAGTTTCGCGCCGATCAGGATCTCCTCGCCACTGTGCCGATAGGTGCCGGTTCCGCGCAGTTCGGCGAGGGCCTCCAGGCGACGCTGGGCGGGCAGATGACCCAGCTCGGGCTGGCGGAAGAACTCGTCGCACTCTCGGAGCCTGCGGTCGAGATCGGTGGTGAGTTCTTCGGTCGAAGATGCTGTGACAGTGGCCTTTTCGCAGACGGTGGGGCGCGAGAGCTGGTTCACGGGACATCTCCGGTCGGGCAGGGGTGCTTGGCCGTGCGCGGCGTACCCGGGGCACGGACCATCACCCGCGGGAGAACACCGCGACGCCGCGCGGCTACCTGGTCAGCGGCCAGTGTTCGCCGCGCGCATGCCGTCGGTGTTCGAACGCCGAAACTCGTTGGGAGCCAGCCTACGGCGGGTGTGCTGGCAGTGTGCTCCGAACGGACGTAATCGCACGGTGACCGATGTCAAGCCGTACTGACCCTGCGCCGGGCTAACGGAATCGCGCGGCATTCTCCGGCGCCGTCGCGAACGCGAGAAACTGGTCGTTCTCGTGCGGGTCGCCGATGGTCACCCGCACGCCGTCACCGGCGAACGGCCGAACCAGCACGCCCGCCGCGGCACTCGCCTCGGCGAAGGCCAGGCTGTGCTCGCCCAGCGGCAGCCAGACGAAGTTCGCCTCGCTCGGCGGCACCTCGTACCCGGCGGCCAGCAGCGCGTCACGGACCTGGCGTCGTTGCGCGACAAGCACATCGGTGCGGTCGAGCAGCTCGCCGCGCGCCTCCAGCGAGGCGATGGCCGCCGCCTGTGCGATCCGGTTCACGCTGAACGGGATGTGCACCTTCAGCAGTGCGGTGATCACCTCGGGATCGCCGACGGCATACCCCACGCGCAGACCGGCCAGGCCGTACGCCTTCGAGAAGGTGCGCAGCACAACCACATTCGGCCGGGTGCGGCCGATCTCCACGCCGTCGGGACGCGTGTCCGGCGTCAGGCGCAGGTACTCGTAATAGGCCTCGTCCAGCACGACGAGCACGTGCGGCGGCACCCGATCCAGGAAGCGCTCCAGCTCGGCGCGGCCGTGCGCGGTGCCGGTGGGGTTGTTCGGGTTGCAGACGAAGATCAGCTTGGTGCGCTCGGTGACGGCCTCGGCCATCGCGTCCAGATCGTGCAGGTGGCCCTCGGCCAGCGGCACCGGCACGGCGGTCGCGTTGCCGACCTGGGTGACGATCGGATAAGCCTCGAACGAACGCCACGCGAAGACCACCTCGTCGGTGGGCGCGTCGCAGGTGATCTGCACGAGTTCCTGGCACAGCGCCACGCTGCCGCAGCCGACGGCGACATTGGCCACGGTCACGCCGAGGAAGTCCGCCAGCGCCGCCCGCAGCTCGGCGACCTGGTTGTCCGGATACCGGTTGGCCAGCTCGGCCGACTCCGCGATCGCCTTGGCCGCGCTCGGCAGCGGGCCGAAGGTGGTCTCGTTCGAGGCGAGCTTCACCGCGTCGGGGTGATTGCGGCCGGGAACGTAGGCCGGAATGGTGGCGAGGTCGGGACGGATGCGCGCGGTCACGCCTCCACCCTACGGCGAACCGCGCGGCCGACGCGCGGCGCGGCGGCCAAGGCCTACCCAACCGCAGTTCTGCCGCCTACGCTGGGTTTATGGCGGGCACTTACGACGACGTCGCCCTGCTTCGGCTCACCGAAGCGCGCGACACCGAGACGGCAGCCACCGCGACGCGGACCTCGGTGCCGATCACCGTGGTCGAGCCCGAGCGCGTCGCCCGCGGGGGCATCGTGCTCCTGCACGAGTCACGCGAGTTCTCTCCCCAGCTGCTCGACCTCATGCGGTCGCTGTCCGTGGAGGGCTGGATCGTGGTCGCGCCGCACCTGTTCGACCGGATCGGTGACGAGCAGGTCCGCGAGGTGTTCGGCGACGAGCTCTTCGACGACTTCGACGCCGGCTTCGACTGGCTCACCCAGCGCGGGGTCTTCCCCGACACCATCGGGGTGCTCGGTTTCGACAGCGCGGGCACCGCCGCGTTCCTGGTCGCCACCAATCGGCCCATCGGCGCCGCGGTGAGCGTGGCCGCGCCCGGCATCACCGAGCCGCTGCCGGACCAGGACGTCGCCCTGGTCGACGTCGCGGCCGACCTGCAAGCGCCCTGGCTCGGCCTCTTCGGCGCCGACGACCCGGCGACCCCGCCCGAGGCCGTCGACCGCCTCCGCGACGCGACCGCGCGGGCGAATGTGGCCAGTCTCACCATCACCTATCCCGGCCTCAGCCACCGCGCCGACCGACCCGATCCGGACGACGACGCGGCCAACGCCATCCGGATCGACTCCCAGACCCGTATCTACGACTGGTTCGACAGCAACTTACGCTGATTGACCAGGCGTTTTGGACTACATGAACTGCTCGTGTAATCTTCATTCCCGGCGGTTCGACAAGGACCGGTGCCCTCGAAGAGAAGGCTCCAGGAGGCGTGCCAGAGCGGCCGAATGGGACTCACTGCTAATGAGTTGTCCCTTCACGGGGACCGGAGGTTCAAATCCTCTCGCCTCCGCCACACCCGGTTCGCCGGGTAACAACTGAAGAACCATGCGCCCGTAGCTCAACGGATAGAGCACTTGACTACGGATCAAGAGGTTAGGGGTTCGAATCCCTTCGGGCGCACAAGAAAAGAACCTCCGACCTGTTCAGGTCGGGGGTTCTTTCGTTGTGGCTACTTCCAGGCGGGTAGGGGTGGGAGGGGGCCGGTGAGGTCGGCGCCGGGGGAGCGGCCGAGGAGCCAGGCCAGGAGGGCCGAGGCGGGGCCGAGGACCGTGTGGTGCGGGCGGCCGGGGCCGACGGTGGCGATGAAGTCGGTGTCGGTGGCCTGGATGTCGAAGGTGGGGGTCGCGTCGGGGACGAGCTTGGCCGACAGGTCGGCGATGGCCTCGGGGAGCAGCCGGGCGACGAAGGGGGTGGGCCAGTCGGCGGGGGTGTAGGCGACGCCGAGGTCGACGTGGTGGATCTCGGTCTCGCGCAAGCGCATCCACGGGATCAGATCGGCGGTGAGGGAGCCGCCCTGCCGGTTGCGGACCACGGCCTGCCAGTCCGCGGCGGGCATCGTGGCGGCCACGGCCTGCCAGCGGTGGGCCGAGCCCGTGAAGTCGGCGTGCTGGACGGCGAGGGGCCTGCCCGCGCCGGCCTCGATGTCGGCGTCGCGCAGTTCGACGCTGGCGTACTGCGGGATCTCGATGCCGGTGCGCGCCCACAGCAGCAGGTTCAGCAGGCTGTCGGCATTGCGCGCCATGTGCGCGATGACGTGTCCGCGGGTCCAGCCGGGCAACCGCGACGGCGCGGCCAGTTCCGCCGCGGTGAGCGCGCCGATGGCGGCGTCGAAGCGGGCGGTGGACTCGGCGACCTGGGCGAGCAGGTCGGTGGGTGTTGCCGTTGCGCTGGTCACAGGACCGAGGGTAGTTGCCGAGCCGGTTCGGCACGGGCGATCAGGACGGTGTCGCCGTCCGCCTGTGGATAACCCCGAGCCTGTGGACAACTGGGGAGATTTCGGGCCGGACGCCCCGGTGGGCGACCGGCGGTGTGTGACGATTCAGCGCACGACGATCGCGTCGGCTTCGATCTCGATCAGGAGCTCGGGCGCGATCAGAGCGGTCACCTCGTACATCGAGGCGGCGGGGCGGATCTTGTCGAATACCGCGGAATGCGCGGCGGCGACCTCGGGCCAGCGGGCGATATCGGTGACGAAGATGCGGGTGCGCACCACATCCCGCAGGCTCGCGCCCGCCTGCTCGAGCGCGGTGGCGATGCGGGCCAGGACCTCGGTGGTCTGCGCGCCGATGTCGTCCCCGCCGACAGCGCCGCCACCGGGGACGGCGGCCGTCGTCCCGCTGACCACGACGTGATCGCCGACCCGCACCGCCCGCGAATACCCGACGACATCTTCGAAATCGGAGGCTGAGGAAATGTTCACCCGAGTTGTGGTCATGGCAGCCAGAATGATCCACCGTGCGGTGGATGACAATTCATATTCCGGTCGGCTGCTGGTCGGCTGGGCGCGGTACGCATGCCAGATGAACGCACGTCCAGGTATCCGTCTGCTCCCGCTCACCGCCGTGCTCTGCGCGGCCGCCGTCGCCGCGGGCTGCTCCACGCCCGGCTCCGACGCCGACTTCACCGTCGACAAGGACCAGACGCTGGTGATCTCGCTCGACGAGCTGGTCGCCAAGACGGGTAAGAGCGCGGTGCTCGGCGTGGATCTGGAACCCGAGCACGGGAACCTGACCCGGCGCCTCGACGGCTCCTACGAGTACACGCCGGTCGCCGGCTTCCGCGGGCTCGACCAGTTCAAGGTCACCACCACCGACGCGGTTCGCCTGTACACCACCGACATCCCGGCGCTGGGCGAGTACGGCGGCACCACGGTCCAGGGCAGCGGCTTCGGGTCGGCCTGGACGCCCGTGCCCGGCAGCGCGGACGAGTTCTACGGTCTCACCGACCGCGGCCCCAATGTCGACGGTCCGGCCAAGAACGAAAAGCTCGCGCCCACTCCGGCATTCGTGCCCAAGATCGGCCGCTTCAAGCTGGTCGACAACCGGGCGGTGCTGCAGTCCAGCGTCGAGCTGCGCACCAAGGCGGGCGTGCCGTTCAACGGCCAGGTCGACACCTCGGCCACCACCGGCGAGACCATCAAGGACCTGCAGGGCAATGTCCTGCCGCCGACGGATCACGGGCTCGACCCGGAGGGTCTGGTCGCGCTGGCCGACGGCACCTTCTGGGTGTCCGACGAATACGGCCCGTTCCTGGTGCATTTCGCTGCCGACGGCACCGAGCTGGAGCGGCTCGCGCCGGGCAGCGGACTGCCGAAGGAGATCGCGCTGCGCACGCCGAACCAGGGCATGGAGGGACTGACGATCACGCCCGACGGCAGCACGCTGGTCGGCATGGTGCAGAGCGCGCTCAACACCCCGGGCCTGAGCGGCTCGGCGAAGGAGGTGCCGTTCGCGCGGATCGTCACTGTCGATCTGAAGACCAAGGCGCAGAAGGAATTCCTGTACCCACTGGAGAACCCGAAACAGAACAAGGTCGCCGTCTCGGAGATCACCGCGCTGAGCGCCACGACCTTCCTGGTCGACGAGCGCGACGGCAACCTCGCGCCCGAGTCGAACAAGAAGATCTGGACCATCGACATCGCGGGCGCCACCGACGTCGGCCCCCAGTCGAGCGTGCCCGGCGCGACCTACGACGCGGAGAAGGGCGGCCTGCAGATCGAGGGTAAGCCGCTGGAGACCTTCGTCGGCGTCACCCCGACGGCCGACGCCGTGGCCGTGCTCACCAAGGCGGGCATCACCCCGGTCGCCAAGAACGGCAACCTCGACCTGTCCGCGCTGCTCGTCGCGCTCGACGCGAAGGGCCGGTTCTTCGGCCACGACAAGATCGAGGGCATCGCGACCACCGATGGCGGCAAGACCGTCTACATCGCCAACGACAGCGACTTCGGCCTGGCCGCGAGCCAAGGCGAGCAGCCGCCTTTCGGGTTGAAGCCCAAGACGCTGGCCAACGGCATGCAGGACACCGGGGAGATCCTCGCGGTCGACACCACCAAGCTGCCCGCCACGGTCGACGGCTACACCGTGCGGATCTCGGTCAACTAGTCCACTCGCGGGTTTCCAGGAGTACGGCGGCGGCCAGCGCGAGCAACCACAGCGACATCGAGCCGACCTGCACGCGCTGGGCGATGCCCAGCGCGTACGACCCGGACAGGTTGTCGGCGACCAGCATCCAGATGGTCGCCGCCGACCCGGTGACGAGCACGACGACTCCGAACTCGCGCAGGATCCGCCAGCGGTGATAGCGGTAGGCGGCGGCGCTGAAGGCGAACGCCGCCACCGCGATCGCGGTGACGGCGAGCGTGCTGGTCAGCGCGTGCGGCTGGCGCAGCTGCGGGATCAGGCCGGTGCCGCAGCCGCTGTCGGCCGCGCCGCAGTCGCGCAGGGGGAACATCGCGTCGGCGATCGTGGCGGCGCCGAAGCAGGCGAGGGCGATCCAGCCGACGGTGGTGAGGCGCCTGCGCCGGAACAACAGCAGCCCGCCGAGGGCTGCCGGGATCAGCAGCAGGCCCACCAGCTTGTCCGCCGTGGCGAACACCGCGTGGTACGGCTTGCCGCCCTCGGTGAGTTCGCTCAGGAAGGAGTCGACCGGATCGGTGTCGACCGGCAGCACGAACTCCAGGACCCACGACGAGTAGCACAGGCCCGCCACCGCGATCGCGACGGCGATCAGCAGGGCGTAGCCGCGGGTTCTCCTGGCGGGAGCTGGCACATCGACCATTGTGCTGCGTGGAGCACGGCGTCCGGTCCATCGCCGGGATCGGGCGCGTCGCGCCGTCGTCCGTGGTTTCATCACAGCGCGCACAGGTTGCTGTCAGGTTCACCGGGCAGGCTGGTGGTCGTCACCGAGCAGGAGGTCTGGATGAGCTACGTGATAGCACTGGCGGGTTTCGCCATGGTCCTGGCGATGGCGGTCTCCGGATTCGCCGCAGCCAACGCGCCGAAGTCGCTGGTGCGCGTCCGCGTGCGCGCCGACCGGCGCCGCTGAGTTCGTCTACTTCCGCTTGCCACGCCCTGAGTGGCGTACGAGTTCTTCGACCAGCGCGCCGATCCGCTCGGCGGCGATCCGCGGGTCCTCGTGTTCCCACACCCGCACGACCTGCCAGCCCGCCTCGCGCAGCGCGGTGTCCGTCGCCCGGTCCCTGGCCACATTGCCCGCCAGCTTGTCAGCCCACCACTCGGCGTTGTTCTTCGGCGCGGTCGCGTGGACCGGGCAGCGATGCCAGAAGCAGCCGTCCACGTAGACGGCGAGCCGCAACCTGGGAAACACCACATCGGCGCGTCGGCGCTGGCCCTTGATCGGCGGGCGGTCGACGAAATAGCGCAGGCCGGCACGGTGCAGTTCGCGGCGCAGGGCCATTTCGGGATCGGTGTGCGCCCGGCGTTGCCGCGACATCCGCGCACTGGTCGCGGCATCGGTCACGAGCGCCTTCGCGACGCGTTTCGCGGCGGGCGGCAGCGGGTCGGCGGGCAGCGCCGGTGGCGGATCCTGGTCGTCGGCGCGCCGCGCGGTCATGCCGCCCAGCCGCCCATGCGGTCGAGGTGATCGCGCACATCGTCGAGGAAGCCCGGCGGGAAGCGCAGATTGCCCATCGATGTGCGGCGCAGGAAACCGGCCGTGGCCCGCGGCGAGAGCAGGCGCGGCTCGGTCAGGAAGTTCTTCAGATCCTCGTACGGCTCGTGCACCGGCCAGGTCGACAGCGGCACCCGATGCACCACGCCCGCCCTGCCCCACGCCGCGCTCGGCCACGGCGATCCGGCCCGCAGCGGTTCGCCCAGGGTGAGCGGCGTCGACGGCGCGGCCAGCCGTTCGCCTACCCAACCCGCCATCCGCACGCTGACCGCGTTGCCGACCAGCTTCCAGCGATGACCCTGCCGGACTCCCGGCACGTCCAGCGCGGGCGCGGTCCAGTCGGCGGCGAAGCCCTGTAATCGCTCACCGTCGACGATGCCGGGGGTGACGATCTCGCCCGCGGGCAGCCGGACCGCGGGCGGACTCGCGATCCCGAGGCCCGAACCACCCTTCAAGGTCGGCACCGCGTTCACCGCCCAGCCGAGGCCGCGCACGCCCTCGGTCCAGTAGAAGCCGCACGGATCGCGGTCGGGATCGCCGTACTCGCGCGGGCCCGCGTCGTCACCGAACAGCACCTCGCGCGGGTCCTCGGTGCGCGAGGCCAGCATCAGCACCCGCTGACGCCGCTGCGGTAAGCCGAACGCGCGCCCGTCGACCACGCGATAGGCCCACTGGTACCCGAGCTCCTCCAGCGCGCCGGTGATGTGCCGCATGGCCTCGCCGCGACCGAGCTGCAGCATGAACGGGACGTTCTCGATCAGCAGCCAGCGCGGCCCGCGCTGCCGTTTCACCAGCCGGAACACCTCTTCGACCAGTCCGGAACGGCGGCCGGTGATGCCGGCGGTGCGGCCCGCCTGGGACAGGTCCTGACAGGGAAAACCGGCGGCGACCAGCTCGGTGCCGCCGGGGAGCGAGCGCAACTTGGTGATGTCACCGTGCAACTCGGTGTCGGGGAAGCGCGCGGCGAGCACACCCTGGGCGCCGGGATCGATCTCACACAGCAGCTCGGTCGACCAGCCGTGGGCGCCGAGGCCGAGTTCGAGGCCGCCGATTCCGGCGAACAGCCCGACCATCCGCGTCAACGGCCCTCCTGTGTCGTGGGGACTTGCTGTCCGGCTACTCGCGCCTGCGGCGCATTCTATCGGCCGCTGATCAGCGCTCCCCGCCGCCGATCGAGGACGCCGGGTCCGCCGGAAAATCAGTGGCTCGCGACGGTACTCCGGTGGGACTCTGGAAGGGCCGACTTGTCGGACCCCGGTGCGAACATCACCTGGCGTCCGTTCCGGAAACCAACCATCCACCGGACACCAAGGGGGAGAGTCTTGTCTGTCACTTTGGAGCTGGCGGCCACCGAATCGGAGGCCGACAGATCGGGGCGGCCCGCGCCGCGGCCCAGCGCGGGATTGCGATCGCTGCGGCGATTCCTGCCCTTCCTGCGGCCCTACCGGGTGCCGTTGATCGCGGCCAACGTGCTGGCGATCGTCACCGCGAGCACCGCCATCGTGATCCCGCTGGTGATCGCGCGGGTGGTCGACGGGCCGATCGCGCGGCGGGATTTCGTCGGGCTGCTGGCGCCGGTCGCGCTGATCTTCGTGCTCGGCGCGATGGAATCGTTCGGCATGTGGGGGCGGCGGTGGCTGGTGTCGAAACCCTCGACGCTGTTCGAGATCCGGATGCGCGCCAAGCTTTTCGCCCAGCTGCAAGCGCTGGCGATCGGGCGACACGACGGCTGGCAGTCGGGCCAGCTGCTCTCGCGCGCCATCGACGACCTGTCGGTGCTGCGCCGGTTCGTCGCCTTCGCCGGACCGTTCCTGATCGTCAACGGTGTGCTGCTACCGATCGGCCTCACCGCGCTGTTCGTGATGAATTGGCAAGTGGGCCTGATCTTCACGGTGGTCTCGCTGCCGCTCACGGTGGTGTGCGCGCGGTTCGTGCGGCGCTTCGAAGTGGCCTCGCGGCGCTCGCAGGACCAGGCGGGCGACCTCGCGACCATCGCCCAGGAATCGGCGCAGGGCGTGCGGGTGCTCAAGGCGCTCGGGCGCGGCGCGTTCTTCGGCGCGCGCTTCACCGCGGTCTCGCGGGAACTGCAGCGGACCGAACTGGAGAAGGTGCGCTTGGACGCCACGCTGTGGGCGTCGCTGGTCGCGCTGCCGACGGTCGCGATCGCGCTGTCGCTCGGCGTCGGCGGCCACGCGGTCGCGCGGGGCACGATGACGATGGGCACACTCGTCGCGAGCATCACGCTGGCGACCTTCCTGCAGTGGCCGATCATCTGGATGGGCTTCCTGCTCTCGGAACTGTTCGAGGCGCGCACCGCGGCCGACCGGTACTGGGAGATCATCGACACCCCGCTCGACATCACCGATCCGCCCCAGCCGGTGGAGTTGCCCGCCGCCCCGCGCGGTGAGCTGGTCATCGACCATGTCCGCTTCGCCTACCCGACCGGCGACGACGGCGCGGACAAGGCGGTGCTGGAGGACGTCTCGCTGCGAATCCGGCCGGGCGAGACGGTGGCACTCGTCGGCGCGACCGGCAGCGGCAAGACCGCGCTGCTCGAACTCGTGCCCCGGCTCTACGACGTGGACTCCGGCCGCATCACCATCGACGGCATCGACATCGCCACGCTGCGCCTGGCCGACCTGCGCCGGATCGTGACGGTGGCCTTCGAGGAGCCGGTGCTGTTCTCGGCCAGCGTCCGCGAGAACGTGGCACTCGGCGACCCGCGCGCCTCCGACGCCGATGTGCGGCAGGCGCTCGACATCGCGCAGGCGAGCGAGTTCGTCGACGCGCTGCCGTGGGGTCTGGACACCAGGATCGGCGAGCAGGGCATGAGCCTGTCGGGCGGCCAGCGGCAGCGCCTTGCCCTGGCCAGGGCGGTGCTGACCGGCGAGGCGGCGGCCGAGCACGGCCGGATCATGGTCCTCGACGATCCGCTCTCCGCGTTGGACGTGGAAACCGAAGAGCGCGTGCAGGATCGGCTGCGCTCCGTGCTCTCCGGCGCGACCACCCTGCTGGTCGCGCACCGGCCATCGACCGCCGCGCTGGCCGACCGGGTCGCCCTGCTCGCCGACGGCCGCATCGTCGCCGAGGGCACCCACGAGAAGCTGCTGCGCTCCAACAGCCGCTACCGCGAACTGATGGGAGGTGAATCATGACCACCGATACCGCGATACAGCCCGCGCCTGAACAGGAGGCCGACTGGCGCGGCATCGCCAAGGAGGACGACGCCGTCACCGGCACCGGAAACCTGGTGCTGGCCGGACGTTCCCGGCGGCTGCTGCTCGACCTGGTGCAGCCCTATCGCAAGCAGGCGATCCTCACCTTCGTCCTGATCTTGCTCGACAACGCGGCCAAGGTCTCGCTGCCGCTGTTCATCGCCTACGGCCTCGACCATGGCATCAGTCAAGGCCGCCAGGGCAATTGGACGCCGATGATCGCGACGGTGGCCGGGTTCGTCGCGGTGACGCTGCTCTCGGGCCTGACCACCTTCCTGTTCCTGCGGGCCTCCGGCTCGCTGAGCCAGAAGGTCCTGTTCGACCTGCGGGTGCGCGCGTTCCAGCACACGCAGCGGCTGAGCGTGTCGTTCCACGAGAAGTACACCTCGGGCAAGGTCGTCACCCGGCTCACCAGCGATATCGAGACGCTCCAGGAACTGCTGGAAGGCGCGCTCAACCAGGCGTTCAGCGCGGTGCTCTCGGTGCTCACCATCGCGGTGCTGCTGGTCTGGCTCGACCCGATGCTCGCCTCGATCGTGCTGCTCGGGTTCGTGCCGCTGGTGCTGGTCACCCGGTGGGCGCAGCGGCGCCAGCGAGCGGGATACCGGCGCACACGCGGGGCGATCGCGCGCGTGGTCGTGCAGTTCGTCGAGTCGATGAGCGGCATGCGCGCGGTGCAGGCGTTCCGGCGCGAGAACCGCAATCTGGAGGTGCTCGGCGCCGAGGACAGCGAGTACCAGCGGGCGACCACCACCGCGATCCGCGGCATGGGCGACTACGTCGGCCTGTCCAACTTCATCGGCAAGGTGACCACGGTGATCGTGCTGCTGGTCGGCGCCTGGCAGGTGATGGAGGGCCATCTCGCGATCGGTGTGCTCGCCGCCTACCTGCTCTACCTCGACCAGTTCTACGGCCCGCTCGACGAGCTGGCGCAGGTCTTCAACTCCTATCAGTCCGCCGCGGCGGCGCTGGAGAAGATCTCGGGCGTGCTCGAGGAGGAGCCCGAGGTCGCCGAGCCCGCGCAGCCGGTCGCGCTGGACCGGGCGAGCGGCGCGGTGCGGATGGACCGGGTCTGGTTCGGCTACCACGCCGACGCGCCGGTGCTGCCGGAGTTCGACCTGGAGATCCCGGCCGGGCAGGTGGTCGCGCTGGTCGGCGCGACCGGCGCAGGCAAGTCGACGCTGGCCAAGCTGCTCACCCGGTTCTACGACCCGAGCGGCGGCACGATCACCCTGGACGGCGTCGACCTGCGCGAGCTGGCCGACCCGGAGCTACGCAGGCACATCGTGATGGTGACCCAGGAGGCGTACCTGTTCTCGGGCACCATCGCCGACAACATCCGCCTCGGCAGGCCCGACGCCACCGATGCCGAGGTGACGGCGGCGGCGCGGGCCGTGGGGCTGGACGCGTTCGTGCGCTCCTTGCCCGACGGGTACGCCACCGACGTCCGCACGCGCGGCGGCAGGCTCTCGGCCGGGCAGCGTCAGCTGGTGGCCTTCGCCAGGGTGTTCCTCGCCGACCCGGCGGTGATCGTCCTCGACGAGGCCACCTCCAGTCTGGACATCCCGGGCGAGCGGCTGGTCCAGCACGCGCTGGAGACGTTGCTGCGCGGCCGGACCGCGGTGATCATCGCGCACCGGCTCTCGACGGTCGCCATCGCCGACCGGGTGCTGGTGCTCGACGCGGGCCGGGTCGTCGAGGACGGCGCACCCGCGGAATTGATCGCCGGGCAGGGCCGCTTCGCCGGCTTGCACGCCGCATGGCGGGATTCGCTGGTCTGATGCCACCGTGTTGTACAGCAGCGGGGCTGGTGTCGCTTACCGTAGAGAGGTGACGACCCCAGCCCCGGGCCCAGCCGACGGCCCCACCGAGATCAAACCGGCCTCCCGGTGGCCCGCGGTGCTCACCTGGCGGGCCCACGACGAGACCCGGATGGAATCGGTCCGGGTGACGCTCAACGGCAATCGGATCAGGGCGGCGGGCCGGATGATCGGCAGCGGATGCGATGAGCACCCGCCGTTCAGCGCGTCGTACGACCTGGTCACCGACGAGGCGGGCGCCACCCGCCGGCTCTCGCTGCGCACCACCACCGCCGCGGGCGAGCGGCACGCCTCCATCTCCCGCGACGAGGAGAACTACTGGCTCGTCGACGCGGGCGGCAGTCACGTGCGCTCCACCTTCGCCGGCGCGCTCGACGTCGACGTGGTGTTGAGCCCGTTCTTCAACACGCTGCCGATCCGGCGGTTCGGCCTGCAGAACGCGGTCGGCGACATGCAGGTGCCGGTCGTGTACGTGCGACTACCGGATCTGCTGGTGCAGGAAGCCGAGCTCACCTACTCGAGCGCGGCCGACGGCATCAACGTGCTCTCCCCGGTCTCCAGTGCCACCCTGACCGTCGATCCCGAGGGTTTCGTGCTCGACTACCCGGGTCTCGCCGAACGGGTCTGACGCCGAAACCACTGGCGCGGAACATGTTCCCTCGCCTACCGGCCGCGGTGCGCACCCGGCCGTGGCGGACGCCCGCCGTGACACCGTGACCGGCAGTGGGCGCGCCGAGGAGCGGCGAACCCGGACGTCACGGCACGCGGTCGGCCGGTCGCGGTGGGCCCACCGCTCGGCCGAACGCCCACTCACAACACGCGCAGGACACCGCCGCGCTGACCGGCCCGGCGCAGTTCGCTCAGCCAGCCGTCCTCGCCGGGCACGATGCCGGTGATGTCCCACCGCGCCCGCGCCTCGTACGCGGTCCGCCCTCGGTAACCCGCCTCGACAACGTCGCCGAGCGTGCCGTTCGCCGCCAGCGCGTCGCGCGCGGTGACCAGGGCGGTGATCGTCTCGTCGAGCACCCGCCCGAGAGCGGTGGCGTTCGGTTCGCAGATCGCCCGCACCAGGTCCGGCGCGGTGCCGGCGACACGGGTGCCGTCGCGGAACGAACCGGCGGCCAACCCGAGCGCCAGATCTCCGCCCGCCGCACCGGCCGCGGCCAATGCCTCGGCCAGCACATGTGGCAGGTGCGAGATGCGCGCGACGGCCTGGTCGTGCTCGTCGGCGACCACCGGGACCACGACCGAACCGCAGTCCAGCGCCAGGCGCACTACTCGTTCCCACGGCTCCACGCCCGTGCCCTCGTCGACGCCCACAGCCCACACCGCGTCGCGGAACAACTCGGAATCGGTTGCCGACCATCCTGATTCGGAGGTTCCCGTCATCGGATGCCCACCGACGAAGCGGGCGCCGAGCCCGCGCTCGCGCACGGCGTCCAAGACCGGTCGCTTGATGCTCACCACGTCGGTGAGCGCGCAGTCCGGCGCCAGCGTGGCGATCTCGGCCAGGATCGGCGCGACCGCGGGCATCGGCACCGCGAGCACCAGCAGCGCGTCCTCGGCCGCGGCCCGGCGCAGCACCGCGCCGAGCTCGGTCGACACGTCGAAACCGTCGCGGCGCGCCGCTTCAGCGCCCGCGGCCGACCGGTTGTACCCGAACGCCGGATACCCCGCCGCGACGGCGGCGCGCAGCAGTGAGCCGCCGATCAAACCGGTTCCGAGGACGCAGACAGGCGCACGCTGGGCGAGGGTCATCGGAACAGATTGGCACACGAGTTCATCATTGCGGGCGGGACAGACTACCGTTTGGTCCATGGCAGCACAGCGCTCGGGCTCGAACAGGGCGACGTCGGACGACGACTACGACGTCGAGGGGTTCGCCGTCGCGGTGGTCCGCGAAGAAGGCACGTGGCAATGCAGTCCACTGAGCCACGACGCCCTCGTCGACCTGTCCGTCGCCGAGACCGAATTGAAGGCATTGCGCAGCTCCGGGGCGGTATTCGGGCTGCTCGACGTCGATGACGAATTCTTCATCGTGGTGCGCCCCGCGCCGAGCGGCACCCGCCTGCTCATCTCGGACGCGACCGCCGCGATCGACTACGACATCGCCGCCGACGCCCTCGACGCGCTCAACGTCGAGATCCCCGACATCGACCCCGACGAGCTCGACGACATCGAACCGTGGGAAGAGGGCGACCTCGGCGTGCTCGCCGATCTCGGCCTGCCCGAACCGGTGCTCAGCGTCATCCTCGCCGAGACCGACCTCTACCCGGACGAGCAGCTCGGCATGATCGCCCAGCGGCTCGGGTTCGCCTCCGAATTCGCGGCGGTCCTGGACAAACTGCCTCGGTGACCGACGAGGACATGCTGCGCGCCGCGATCGCGGCCGCCGCCGACGCCGACCCGCGCGATGTGCCGGTCGGCGCCGTCGTCTTCGACGCCGAAGGTCGTGAGCTGGCGCGCGCGACGAATGCCAGGGAAGCACTGGGCGATCCGACCGCGCACGCCGAGGTGCTGGCGCTGCGCGCGGCGGCGGCCGTGCACGGTGACGGCTGGCGGCTGGAGGGCGCGACGCTGGCTGTCACGCTCGAGCCGTGCACCATGTGCGCGGGGGCTCTGGTGCTGGCCAGGGTCGGCAAGGTGGTGTTCGGCGCGTGGGAGCCCAAGACGGGCGCCGTCGGCTCCCTCTGGGACGTGGTGCGCGACCGTCGCCTCAATCACCGGCCCGAGGTGCGGGGTGGAATCCTCGAAGCCGAGTGCGCCGCCCTCCTGGACGAATTCTTCCGAACCCAGCGCTGACCAGCCGATTTAACGATCGGGGACCCACTCCGGTATCGTAGGCGGCGGTGGCGTGTCCGAGCGGCCTAAGGAGCACGCCTCGAAAGCGTGTGACGGGTAACCCCCGTCCGAGGGTTCAAATCCCTCCGCCACCGCCACGGAGCCCCTCACCTGATATGCCAGGTGAGGGGCTCTTTTTCGTCGGCTGTTCACTCGGTACGGCCCTTCCCACCGGGGCGGGAGTAATAGACTGGTAGTACCGAAATCCGGGAAGGAACGATGTCATATGCGCGGGCGACAGCCGCCACCCGCGAAGTCCGGGATCGGGCTCGGGGGGAAGCTCATGGTTCTCGTCGTCCTCGGCTGGGTGGCCGTCGGGCTGCTCGCCGCGGGCCAGCGACACTACTTCGCGTCACTGCCCAAGGAATGCTCGGCCTGGGCGACGATCGCGGTCACCGCCGCCGCGGGTCCGGCCAACTACATCGGCCTGAACCCGCGGGTCAGCGAGTGCGAAGTACCGCAACCGAGCCAGTAGCTCAGGGCAGCGCGGGTTCCGGGGTCTTGCGCTGATCCTGGAGCTCGCGCAGCCGGGCGCCCTCGACGTCGATGTCGGGGACGATCTTGTCGAGCCAGGCCGGCATCCACCATGCCCATTTCCCGAGCAGCACCAGCAGCGCGGGGATGAGCACCATGCGGACGACGAAGGCGTCCAACGCGACGCCCGCCGCCAGCGCGAAGCCCATGGACTTGGCCGTCACGTCGGTCTCGAGCAGGAACGAGCCGAACACCGAGATCATGATGATCGCCGCGGAGGTCACCACGCGCGCGCCGTGGTGATAGCCCTTGACCACCGCGTCGGTGGGGGAGGCGCCGTGCACGTACTCCTCGCGCATGCGGGTCACCAGGAACACCTGGTAGTCCATGGCCAGGCCGAACACCAAGCCGATCAACATGATCGGCAGGAAGCTGACCAGTGGATGCGGGTCCTGGATGAGCCCGAGCTTGCCCTCCTGGAAGATCAGCACGGTCGCGCCGAAGGTGGCCGCCATGGACAGCAGGAAGCCCAGCGCGGCCGTGAGCGGGACCAGGATCGAGCGGAACACCAGGATCAGCAGGACGAACGCCGCGCCCGCCACGATCGCCATGTAGGGCACGATCTTGCTGAGCAGCACGTGGTCGATGTCGGCGTAGATGGCCGTGGTGCCGGTGATGCCGTACGACATCTTGTACTGATCGTGCAGCGCGGGTTCGGCGTCGCGGGCCGACTGCACCAGATCCTTGGTCGACTGGGCGTTCGGTCCGGCGTTCGGAATGCCGTTGATCAGCGCGCCCGCGCCGTCCTCGCTCATCTGCGGCTCGGTGACCAGCTCCATGTCCGGGTTGGCGGCCAGCTGCTCGCGCAGCGCGGCGAGCGCGGCAGGGCGCTGGTCGGCGGGCGTCTCGCTGAGGTCGACCGCGATCTGCAGCACGCCGTTGCTGCCTTCGCCGAAGCCCTCGGTGCGCAGGTCGTAGGCCTTGCGCACGGTGGTCGACTCGGGCAGTGAATCCTCGCCCGGCAGGCCGAGATTCAGGTTCAGCGCGGGCGCGGCCAGCAGGCCGAGCACCACGATGGCCAGGATCATCGTCACCGCGGGCGCCTTCGCGATCACCCGCGCGACGCGCATACCGTTGGTGACGACCGTGTCGTCCTCGGGATCGTGCTGGGCGATGCCGGGCAGTTTCGGTTTGAACAGGGCCTTGCCGAACGCGCCGAGCAGAGCGGGCATCAGGGTGATCGCGGTGAGCACGGCGAAGGCCGCCGCGATCGCGCCGCCCAGACCCATGAAGGTCAGGAATCGCACGCCGACGATGCTCAGCCCGGCCAGCGCGATGATCACGGTGAGACCGGCGAACACGACCGCCGAGCCCGCGGTGCCGAGCGCGGTACCCGCGGCTTCCTCCGGCGAATCCTGCACCGCCAGTTCGTGTTTGTACCTGGACACGATGAACAGCGCGTAATCGATCGAGAGCGCGATGCCGATCATCGAGGCCAGGAAGGTGGTGAAGCTGGGGATCGAGAGCACCGAGGTGGACAGGAAGATCAGCGAGGTCGCCGCGCCGAGGCCGACGATCGCGGTGATGATCGGCACGAACGCGGCGACGATCGCGCCGAACGCCACGACCATGACGACCAGGGCCACGGCCATGCCGATCATCTCGGACTTGCCGCTCGGCATCTCCTGCTCCATCGCGATGGTGCCGCTGATCTCGACGGTGAGTCCGGCCTGCCGGGCAGCGTCACCGACGGCGTACGCGGCATCGCGGTTCTCGGCGGTGATGTCGGCGAATTCCTTGATGGTGAACGGGACGCTGAAGTAGGCGACGGTGTCGGGCGCGGTCTTGTTCAGCACGTTCACCGGTGCGCCGCTGCACGTCGACGGGTCCCGTTCGGCGCCGAGGCAACCCATCTCCTCGGCCATGGTGATCGGGTTCGGTATCGGCTTGCTGTGGTCGACGATGTCGAGCTGCTCGAGCCGGCCGATGAGCGCGTCGATCGCCTCGCGGTTGGCCGGGTCGGTGAGCTTCTGCCCGGCGGGCGCGCCGACAACGTAGGTGCCGGTCACGGCGTCGAAAGCGAAGGCCTCCGACATGCCGGGGAAGTGTTTGTCGAGGATCTCGGTGGCCCGCTCCGACGGCAGGTTGGGCATGCTGAAGTCGTCGGTCATCGGTTTCTGCAGCTGGGCGCCGAGGCCGCCGAGCACGAAGAAGCACAGTAACCAGACGGGGAGCACGATCCACTTGCGGCGGAAGGCCAGCTTGCCCCACCGGTACAGATAGACGGACACGGTTCTCTCCTCGGTGATCGATGCGAAGCGCGGATCGGGAGTACAGCCGGTCTTGCTGGTTCCGAGTCTGCCAGTCACTCTCGGAAAAAACGACGACCCCGCGATCCACCAGGGATCGCGGGGTCGGGCGAGGCGGACCGATCAGCCGACGGCGACCGGCTGCTTCACCGTCTCGGCGCTCTGGGCGCGCAGCTGCTCGAGCTTGGAGCCCTCGACGTCGATATCGGGGATCACGCGGTCGAGCCACTTCGGCATCCACCAGGACCACTTGCCCATGATGACCAGCAGCGCGGGCACCACGACCATGCGGACGATGAAGGCGTCGATCGCGACACCGGCGGCCAGCGCGAAGCCGAACGACTTCGCGGTGACATCGGTCTCCAGGATGAACGAGCCGAACACCGAGATCATGATGATCGCCGCCGAGGTCACCACGCGGGCGCCGTGGTGGTAACCGGCGACCATGGCGTCCTTGGGCGACTTGCCGTGCACGAATTCCTCACGCATGCGGGTCACCAGGAACACCTGGTAGTCCATCGCGAGGCCGAACACCAAGCCGATCAACATGATCGGCAGGAAGCTGACCAGCGGTTGCGGATCCTCGATCAGGCCGAGCCAGCCCTCCTGGAAGATCAGCACGGTCGCGCCGAAGGTGGCCGCCATCGAGAGCAGGAAGCCGAGCGCCGCGGTGAGCGGGACCAGGATCGAGCGGAACACCAGGATCAGCAGGACGAACGCGGCGCCTGCCACGATGGCCAGGTACGGCACGATCTTGCTGAGCAGCACGTGGTCGACATCGGCGTAGATGGCGGTGGTGCCGGTGATGCCGTACTCCATGCCGTACTGGGCCTTCAGGTCCTGCTCGGCGCCGCGCGCCTCGGCGACCAGGTCCTTGGTGGCCTGGTTGTTCGGCCCGGACTTCGGGACGCCGTTGAGCATGGCGCCCTGCTTGTTCTCGCTCCACTGCGGCTCGGTGACGTAGTCCATGCCCTCGTAGGAGGCGAGCCGCTCGCGCAGCGCGCCGACCGCGGCCTCGCGCTGGCCCTCGGGCACCGCGCTCAGATCGGTGACGACCATGAGCACACCGTTGCTGCCCTCACCGAAGCCCTCGGTGCGCAGCTCGTAGGCCTTGCGCACGGTGGAGGTCTTGGGCATCGAATCCTCGCCGGGCAGACCGAGGTTCAGCCCGGCCGCCGGTGCGGCGAGCGCGCCGAGCACGACCACCGACAGGATCAGCGCGACCCACGGCGCCTTGCCGATGAGGCGGCCGAAACGCTGGCCGAGGGTGACCGAGTTCTCGTCCTCGGGATCGTTCTGCGCGACCAGCGGCAGCTTCGGCTTGAACAGCGCCTTGCCGAAGGCGCCCATCAGCGCCGGCATCAGCGTGATGGCGGTGAGCACCGCGAACGCGGCCGCGATCGCGCCGCCGAGACCCATGAAGGTCAGGAACTGCACGCCGACGATGCTGAGCGCGCCGAGCGCGATGATGACGGTCAGACCGGCGAACACCACGGCCGAACCGGCGGTGCCGAGTGCGGTGCCCGCGGCCTCCTCGGCCGATTCCCGCACGGCCAGTTCGTGTTTGTAGCGCGAGACGATGAACAGCGCGTAGTCGATCGAGAGCGCGATGCCGATCATCGAGGCCAGGAAGGTGGTGAAGCTGGGCACCTCGATCACCGAGGTACCGAGCATGATCAGCGAGGTCGCGGCGCCGAGGCCGACGATGGCGGTGACGATCGGCACGACCGCGGCGACGATGGCGCCGAAGGCCACCACCATCACGATCAGCGCGACACCCATGCCGATCATCTCGGACTTACCGCTGGGCTGCTCCTGCTTGGCGGCGATCGAGCCGCTCATCTCCACGGTGAGCCCGGCGTTGCGGGCCTCGCCGGCGACGTCGTAGGCCTTCGCGCGCTCCTCGTCGGTCACCTCGGTGACGCCGGAGATGGTGAACGGCACGCTCAGGGTCGCGACGGTCTTGGGTTCGGTCGCGTTCAGCACGTTGAGCGGAGCACCCGAGCACACCGACGGATCGGGGGTGGCGAGGCAGCCCATCTTCTCGGTCAGGTCGACCGGGTTCATCAGCGGCTTCTCGTGATCGACGATGTCGAGGCCGTTGAGCTTGGTGATCAGGGCGTCGATCGCGGCGCGGTTGGCCGGGTCGGTGAGCTGCTGGCCCTGCGGCGCGGCGATGACGTAGGTACCGGACACGGCGTCGAACTTGAACTGCTCGGACATGCCGGGGAAGTGCTTGTCGAGGATCTGGTTCGCGCGCTCCGAGGGGAGCGACGGCATCGAGAAGTCGTTGGTCATCGGCTTGCTGAGCGAGGCGCCGACGCCTCCGAGCAGCAGGAACAGCAAGAGCCAGACCGGTAGCACGATCCATTTACGGCGGAAAGCGAACTTTCCCCATCGGTAGAGGTATACGGACACGAGGGTGCTCCTAGCGCGAAGAACTCGGGTGGGATCAGGCTCGTAGACAGCACTCGCGGGTCACCCCTGACGACCCGCCTCCACATCGTCGTTTTCTGCCTACCGTGCGGTAGGTAGACTACCGAGGTAATAAGTGGAGAGGCAACCTCAGTTTTCGGGGCTGCACGAGAGGCTACCCGGAGTCATGGAAGGATTGCCGCATGGCAGCGCGAGAGATCGCCGACACCGTTACCGCAGGTGGAGGCACTAAAAAGGCGATTCGTGACGCCGCGGTGCAGCTCTTCACCGCCAAGGGGTTCGAGCAATCGAGCCTGCGTGAGGTCGCCGATATGGTGGGAATCACAAAGGCCTCGCTCTATTACCACTACCCGTCGAAGCTGGATCTGCTGCTCGCGATCATCGATCCGATCATCGATCACCTGCGCGGGGTCACCGAGGACATCGACGCGGTTCCCTACGACGACGAGGGCATCCGCGCCGTGCTGCGCGGCTACCTGCGCGGCATGATCCGCTACCGCGACGCGGGCGCGCTGTGCGTCCGCGACACCGCCGCGATCGTCCACGCCATCGCCGACCGCTATCCCGACCTGCTGGAACCCACCCGGGGCATGCGGATCTGGCTGGCGGGCCCCGACCCGACCCCGGCCGCGCTGCTGCGGGCCGCGGCGGCCATCGAGGTGCTCGGGGTGGCGCTGTTGTCGAGCGAATTCGCCCCGGACGCGCCCGACGAGCTCGTCGAGAAGACCCTGCTCGACGCGGCGATCTGCGTGCTGACCGGTTGCGCGCATTCCTCGTGAGCGGTCGGCCGCCGACCGCCGCCGCCCGGCGCACCGCGTAAGTTCGAGGCCGTGCATATCTCCGCCAGGGTCGATTTCGCGGTGCGTACGCTGCTCGAGCTCGCCGCGGCCGACGGAGTCGTCAAGGCCGAGGCGATCGCCGCGGCCGCGCAGATCCCGCCCAAGGTGCTCGAGTCCGTGCTCGCCGAGCTGCGCAGGGCCGAGCTCGTCCTCAGCAGGCGCGGGCCCGACGGCGGCTACCGGCTCGGGCGACCGGCGACGGAGATCTCGGTGGCCGATGTGATCCGCGCCGTCGAATCCCCGCTGGCCTCCGTGCGCGGCCAGCGGCCCGAGGACGTGCGCTACCCGGGCGCGGCCGAACCGTTGCAGCGGGTGTGGATCGCGCTGCGGGTCAACATCCGTGCCGTGCTGGAGAACGTGTCGATCGCCGATATCGCGGCCGACCAGCTGCCCGGTTTCGTCGGCGAGCTGATCGCCGACCCCGGCGCGTGGGCGCGGCGCGAGCCGCGGGCCTCGGCGACACCGTGAGGAGCCAAAACAGCAGGGCATGGGCTACCGGTGCGGGGTAGCCTTCGACCATCATGTTGATCACCCTGCTGCGGACCTATCTGGCCCCTTACCGCACCCAGCTGGCCGGGGTCATCGTCCTCCAGCTGGTGTCGGTCATCGCGATGCTCTACCTGCCCAGCCTCAATGCCGATCTGATCGACAACGGCGTCACCAAGGGCGATATCGGCTACATCTGGACCACCGGCCTGTGGATGCTCGCGGTCAGCTGCGTGCAGATCGTGGCCTCGGCGTCCTCGGTGTACTTCGGCGCGCAGGCGGCGATGGGCGCCGGCCGGGACATGCGCGGCGGCGTGCTGCACCGGGTCGAGACGTTCTCGGCGCGCGAGGTCGGCATGTTCGGCGCGCCGTCGCTGATCACCCGCTCGACCAACGACATCCAGCAGGTGCAGCTGCTGATCGTCATGTCGGTGACGATTCTGGTGATGGCGCCGATCATGTGTATCGGCGGCATCATCATGGCGGTCCGCGAGGACTTCGGACTGTCGTGGCTGCTGCTCATCGCCGTCCCGGCGCTCGCCATCGCCATGGGCACGATCGTGGCCCGCATGGTGCCGAGGTTCCGCGAGATGCAGGCGCGCATCGACGACGTGAACCGGGTGCTGCGCGAGCAGATCACCGGCATCCGTGTGGTGCGGGCCTTCGTCCGGGAACGCCAGGAGATCTGGCGCTTCGGGATGGCCAACACCGCGCTCACCGACACCGCGCTCGCGGTCGGCAGGCTGATGGCGCTGATGTTCCCGACGGTGATGCTGATCAGCAACGTCACCGCCGTCGCGGTGATCTGGTTCGGCGGCCACCACGTCGACAACGGGACCATGCAGATCGGCTCGCTCACCGCGATGCTGTCCTACATCATGCAGATCCTGATGGCCGTGATGATGGCCTCGTTCCTGGCCATGATGGCGCCGCGCGCCGCGGTCTCGGCCGACCGGATCGGCGGGGTGCTCGACACCGAGTCCTCGGTCCGCCCGCCCCGGCTGACGCAGCCCTTCGCCGCCGACCCGGCCCTGGTCGACATGCAGTTCGCCGAATTCGCCTTCCCCGGCGCCGAGAAGCCGGTGCTGCGCGGCATCCGCTTCCAAGTGGCGCCCGGCACCACCACCGCGATCGTCGGCTCCACCGGTTCGGGCAAGACCACGCTGATCAACCTGATCCCGCGGCTGATCGACGTCACCGACGGCGCCGTGTACGTGGGCGGCACCGACGTGCGTCATCTCGATCTCGAAAGCCTGCGCGGCGGCATCGGACTCGTCCCGCAGAAGGCGTACCTGTTCTCCGGCACCGTGGCGAGCAACCTGCGCTACGGCAAGCCCGACGCCACCGACGAGGAACTGTGGCGCGCGCTCGAGGTCGCCCAGGCGGCCGATTTCGTGCGCGAGATGCCGCAGGGGCTCGAGACGCCGGTCGCGCAGGGCGGCACCACCGTCTCCGGCGGCCAGCGCCAGCGGCTGTGCATCGCCCGCGCCCTGGTGCGCAGACCGCGCGTCTATCTCTTCGACGACTCCTTCTCCGCGCTCGACGTCGCCACCGACGCCAGGCTGCGCGCCGCGCTGAAGCCGGAGACGGCCGACGCGTCGGTGATCATCGTCGCCCAGCGCATCGCGACCATCCGTGACGCCGACCAGATCGTCGTCCTCGAGGACGGCGCGATGGCGGGTCTCGGCACCCACGACCAGTTGATGCAGCGGTGCCCGGAGTACCGCGAGATCGTCGAGTCCCAGCTCAGTGTGGAGGAGGCTCGATGAGGCCAGGTGCTCCCGGCCCCGGCGCCCCGGGTGCGAAGGCCAAATCGTTCGGACCCTCGCTGAAGCGGCTGCTCGGCAGGCTCGTGCCGGAGCGGTTCACCGTCGGGGTGATCATCGCGCTGGTGATCGTGTCGGTGGTGCTCAACACCCTCGGCCCGTACCTGCTCGGCAAGGCCACCAACCTGGTCTTCGACGGGTTCGTGGGCAAGCAACTCGATCCGCGCCTCGACAAGGAACAGACCGTCGCGCTGCTGCGTGACCGGGGCGAGAACACCCGCGCCGACATGCTCTCGGCGATGGATGTCGTGCCCGGGACCGGCATCGACTTCGACGCCGTGGCCAGGGTGCTGCTGCTCGTGCTCGCGCTCTACGTCGCGGCCTCGGTGTTCGGCTGGCTGCAGGGCTATCTGCTCAACGTCGTCATCAACCGGACCGTGAAGCGGCTGCGCGACGAGGTCGAGGACAAGCTGCACCGGTTGCCGCTGCGCTACTTCGACACCTCCCCGCGCGGTGACGTGCTCAGCCGCGTCACCAACGACGTCGACAATGTCTCGCAGAGCCTGCAGCAGACGATGAGCCAGCTGCTGGTCTCGCTGTTCACCGTGGTCGGAATCCTGATCATGATGTTCTGGATCTCGCCGCTGCTGGCGCTGATCGCCCTGCTCACCGTGCCGGCCGCGATCGTGGTCACCGCCCAGATCGCCAAGCGGTCCAAGCCGCACTTCGTCGACCAGTGGAGGTACACCGGCGCGGTGAACGCCTCGGTCGAGGAGGCCTACACCGGCCACGAGATCATCACCGCCTTCGGCCGCAGCCGCGAGGTCGGCAAGGAATTCGACGAGCGCAATCAGAAGCTCTACGACGCCAGCTTCAAGGCGCAGTTCATCTCCGGCCTGATCATGCCGGCGATCATGTTCCTCGGGAACGTGAACTTCGTGTTCATCGCGCTGGTCGGCGGGCTGCGGGTGGCCACCGGCAATCTCTCGCTCGGCGAGGTGCAGGCCTTCATCCAGTACTCGCGCCAGTTCAGCCAGCCGCTCACCCAGATCGGCGCGATGGCCAACCTGCTGCAGTCCGGTGTCGCCTCCGCGGAGCGGATCTTCGAGATCCTCGACGCCGACGAGCAGAGTCCGGACCCGCTGGTGGAGAACTCGCGTCCGGTCGATCGCGGCCGGGTGGAGTTCGAGGCGGTGTCGTTCGGCTACGAGCCGGACGTCCCGATCATCGAGCGGCTCTCGCTGGTCGCCGAGCCGGGGCACGTGATCGCCATCGTCGGCCCGACCGGTGCGGGCAAGACCACCCTGGTCAACCTGCTGATGCGGTTCTACGAACTCGACGCGGGCACCATCACCATCGACGACGTCGACATCACCACCATCAGCCGCGATCACCTGCGCTCGCGGATCGGCATGGTGCTGCAGGACACCTGGCTGTTCAAGGGCACGATCCGGGAGAACATCGCCTACGGCAATCCGAACGCCTCCGAGCACGACATCCAGGCCGCGGCCCGCGCCGCCTACGTCGACCGGTTCGTGCACTCGCTGCCCAACGGCTACGACACGGTGATCGACGAGGAGGGCGGCGGCGTCAGCGCCGGCGAGAAGCAGCTGATCACGATCGCCCGCGCGTTCCTGGCCAAGCCGTCGATCCTGATCCTGGACGAGGCGACCAGCTCGGTCGACACCCGCACCGAACTGCTGGTCCAGCAGGCCACCGCGGCTTTGCGCCGCGACCGCACCAGCTTCGTGATCGCGCATCGTCTCTCCACCATCCGCGACGCCGACCTGATCGTGGTGATGGAGAAGGGCCGCATCGTCGAACACGGCGACCACGAGCGGCTGCTCGAGGAGCGCGGGGCGTACTACCGCCTCTACAACGCCCAATTCGCCGCGGCGGAACTGTAGCCCCGGATACCGCGGAGCCCCCGGATACCGCGGTCACCGGCCCTGGCACGATGGGCTGGTGGCCGATCCCAGCGAGTTCTCCTTCACCGTAGGCACCCGTCTCGACGGCGGGCGGCACGGACGTACCGGCGTCATCGGTACCCCGCACGGCGAGATCGCCACGCCCGCCTTCATCCCGGTCGGCACCAAGGCCTCGGTGAAGGCGGTGCTGCCCGAGACCATGAAGGACCTCGGCGCCCAGGCGCTGCTGGCCAACGCCTACCACCTGTACCTGCAGCCGGGCGCCGACATCGTCGACGAGGCGGGTGGCCTCGGCCGGTTCATGAACTGGGCCGGGCCCACCTTCACCGACAGCGGCGGCTTCCAGGTGATGTCGCTGGGCGTCGGGTTCAAGAAGGTGCTGGCCATGGAGGCCGTCGACATCCGCTCCGACGAGGTGATCGCCGAGGGCAAGGAACGCCTGGCCACCGTCGACGACGACGGCGTCACCTTCCGCTCCCACCTCGACGGTTCGAAGCACCGCTTCACCCCCGAGGTGTCGATGGGCATCCAGCACCAGCTCGGCGCCGACATCATGTTCGCCTTCGACGAGCTGACCACCCTGCTGAACACCCGTGGCTACCAGGAGAAGTCGCTGCAGCGCACGCACGAGTGGGCGCAGCGCTGCATCGATGAGCACGAGAAACTCACCGGCGAACGCGGCCACCGCCCCTACCAGGCGCTGTTCGCGGTGATCCAGGGCGCGCAGTACGAAGACCTGCGCCGCAAGGCCTGCCGCGACCTCGAGACGATCCGCGGTTCGGGCGGAACGGAATTCGACGGCTACGGCATCGGCGGCGCGCTGGAGAAGCACAACCTCGGCACCATCGTCGGCTGGTGCTGCGACGAGCTGCCCGAACACAAGCCGCGGCACATGCTCGGCATCAGCGAGCCCGAGGACATGTTCGTCGCCATCGAGAACGGCGCCGACACCTTCGACTGCGTGAATCCCTCACGGGTGGCGCGCAACGCGGCGATCTACGTCGACGAGGGCCGGTTCAACATCAACACCAGCCGCTTCCGGCGCGACTTCACCCCGATCGACGAGAACTGCGACTGCTACACCTGCGCGCACTACACCCGCGCCTACCTGCACCACCTGTTCAAGGCCAAGGAGATGCTCTCGGCCACGCTCTGCACCATCCACAACGAGCGGTTCACCGTCCGGCTCGTCGACCGGATCAGGGCCAGTATCGAGGGCGGCTACTTCGACGAGTTCAAGTCGGAGTTCCTCGGCCGGTGGCAGGGCCGGATCAAGGCGCCCGGCGCCTAGAGACGCGAAGCGGCGGACCGGAATCCGGCCCGCCGCTCGAACCCGCACTCAGTCGTGCAGGGCGTCGGCCTTCGCCGGCGCGTAGGTCGGTTCGGTCTTCTTGAGTACCGCGATCACCCGGTAGGTGATCGGCATGACGATGATCTCGACCAGTGTCTTCCACAGGAAGCCGACGATCACGTAGTTGACGAACGACTGCCAGCTGTCGATGCCGATGGCGGTCGCCGCGATCGAGCAGAAGATGAGGGTGTCGGCGAACTCGCCGACGACGGTGGAGCCGAGCAACCTGGCCCACAGGTGCTTCTCCTTGGTGCGCTCCTTGATCAGCACCAGGGTGGCCGAGTTCAGCAGCTGACCGACGAAATACCCGGCCAGCCCGGCGAGTACCAGCTGCGGCGTGGTCCCGAGGACCGTGCGGAACGCCTCCTGGTTCTCGTAGAAGCCGGCGGCGGGCAGGCGGATGGCGATCGCGAACGCGCCGACGGTCAGCAGCAGCGCGGCGAAGCCGGTGTAGATGGCGTGGCGGGTGGCGCGGAAGCCGTACACCTCGCTGAGCACGTCACCGAGGATGTAGGCGAGCGGGAAGAGGAAGAAGGCGCCGTCGGTGGCGATCGGCAGGATCTGCAGTGGCCCGAGCATCACCGAGGAGTCGGCGAAGAACTCGACACCCTTGGTGGCGCAGATGTTCGAGATGATCAGTGTCGCGGTGAAAACGGCGACGATAACCGGATAGAACCCCCGCGCGACCTGGGCGAATGCCGCGTGTTCGGGCGCGGGGTGTCCAGATTCGGCGGGTTTGTCGAGCGAGTTTGCGTCAGTCACGGCCTCTATCCAACCAAGGTCGGGGTACCTCACGGGCGGCGGTTGTGGAATAGGCTGTACCAATGACGAATCCCGGCGATTCCGACGAGTGGTGGAAGCAGTACGGCGGCTCCGGCGTGTCGCCGGAGTCCGGCGCGCCGGGTTCGGTGCCGCAGTACCCCCAGCAACAGCCGTCGCAGCCCTCAGCGCCCCAGTACCCGCAGCAGCCGGTCCCGCCGCCGTCGCAGCCGCAGTACCCGAACTACCAGCAGCCGTCCGCGCCGCAGTATCCGCAGCAGCCGCCGGTCTACGGCGCCACCCCGGCGCCGGGCTACCAGCCCTACGGCGCGTACCCGCAGCCGCAGGGAACCAACGGGCTCGCCATCGGCGCGCTGGTGTCCTCGCTGGTGGGGCTGTGCACCTGCATCGGCTCGATCGTGGGCATCATCCTCGGCGTGATGGCGCTCAACCAGATCAAGGAGCGCGGCGGTGAGGGCCGCGGCATGGCGCTGGCCGGCATCTGGATCGGCGCGATCACCCTCGTCCTGGGCCTGCTGTACGTGGTGTTCGTCATCGTGCTCGGCGTAGCGGGCGGACTGGATTCGTCCACGTCGACGTACTGACCGTGAAACGAGATCAGGGGCGCTTCCGGATCCGGAAGCGCCCCTGACGTTTTCGTCAGCTGATGATCAGCCCTTGACGACCTGCGTGCCGCCGGCGAACTTGTCGTGCCAGCCCTGCTTGTTCGGGTCCTGGGAGATGGTCACCATGATGTAGATGGCCAGGCCGAGGCTCACCAGGCTGCCGACGCACGGGATCAGGCCGACGATCTGGAACAGGTTGCGCTTGGCCGACTGCTCCGGGGTCAGGTTCGGCGCACCGCCGGGCGCGACGACGCGCAGGCCGAGCATCTTCTTGCCCAGCGAGGTGCCCTGGGTGACTTCCATCGCGATGAAGTAGCCGTAGAGCGCCAGCGAGCCGACGAGGCCCTGGACGATCTGGGCGGTGGTGCCCGTGAAGATCAGGTACACCACGATCGCCACCGGAATACCGACGATCAGGTTGTCGATGATGCGCGCGCCGATCCGGATGCCGAGATCGGCGGGCTGCACGCCACCGTAGTTCTGCTGGCCGTACGGGTCCTGCGGGTAGGAGGGCTGGCCGTACTGGTCCTGCCCGTACACCGGCTGCTGCTGCTGGCCGTAGGGATCCTGGTTGTAGCCGGGCTGGGGCTGGCCGTACGGCTGCTGCTGCCCGTACCCCGGCTGCTGGCCGTAACCCGGCTGCTGCCCGTAGCCGGGCTGCTGGCCGTAGGGGTCCTGGCCGTAGCCGCCGGGCTGACCGCCCTGCGGGTACTGATTGGGGTCGTAACCACCGCTGGTCATAATTCGTCCTCGTCGTGATCAGTAGATCGGTCGCTGCGTACGTTACGGACATCCCTCTGGTCGGAACAACCCGATGGGCTCGAGTATCCACGGTTTCACCGGGATGCGCTGGGGCTCGAACACTTCCCGGAGCTCGGCTGTTGTGCGCGCGGTGTAGCCGAGCGAATTCGCGATCGCCGCAACCACATCCCCGGGCGTGTTGCCCAGGGCGCGCTGGTCGGCGAGGCTCACCGCGCCGTCGCGCTTGGCCAGACGCTTGCCCTCGCGATTGAGCACGAGCGGCACGTGCGCGTACACGGGCGCCGGCAGGCCGAGGAGTTCGGCGAGATAGGCCTGGCGGGGCGTCGAGGCGAGCAGGTCGTCGCCGCGGACCACCTGATCGATGCCCTGCGCCGCGTCGTCGACGACGACGGTCAGGTTGTAGGCGGGGACGCCGTCGCCGCGGCGCAGCACCAGATCGTCGACCGCTCCGCGATATTCGCCGTGCAGCAGATCGGTGATCACGTACTCGTCGACATCGGCGCGCAGCCGGATCGCGGCGGGCCGGCCCTGTGCGCGCCTTTCGGCACGCTCTGCCTCGGTCAGGTCGCGGCAGGTCCCGGGGTAGGCGCCCATCGGGCCGTGTGGTGCCGTGGCGGCCTGCTGGATCTCGCGCCTGGTGCAGTAACACTCGTAGGTGCGCCCGGCGGCCGTGAGCCGGGCGACGGAGGCGTCGTAGCTCGGCAGCCGGGTGGACTGATACACGACGGGGCCGTCCCAGTCGATGCCGACGGCGGCGAGGTCGTCGAGCTGGCGTTCGGCGGCACCGGGGCGGACGCGGTCGAGGTCGTCGACGCGGAGCACGAACGCGCGCCCGGTGGTACGGGCGAAGAGCCAGGCCAGGATCGCGGTGCGCAGATTGCCGATGTGCAGGTCACCCGAGGGGCTCGGGGCGTACCGGCCCGCGCCGGTGGATGGGCTGGTTGGCACCGCACCATCCTAGGTGGGCTCCCGGCGCAGCCGGGGCCGCAGCCGGTCGTCGGGGATGGGGGCGCCCGCGTCCAGCGCGGCGAGCAGGTCCTGCGCGTGGGCGATCAGGCCCGCACGGTCGACATCGTGCTGCTGCGCATTCGCCGGATAGGCGCCGAGTCGCTCGCCGGCGCGGCGCAGGAGCGTACCCGCGCCCTTGGTGTTGCCACGCTGGATGTGCGTGATGCCGACGGCGTACTGGGCCAGGCCCTGCCAGAGCATCCGCTCGGCTACCGGCCCGTTCTTCCATGCCGCCTCCAATACCTCGTGGGCGTTGAATGCCAATCCGTCGTCCAGCAGTTGCTGAGCGAAGGTGAGAGTTTGCTGGGGGCCGAGCTCGAGATCGTCCGGAATTCGGGCGACTCCGGCACTGCCGGGTGGCAGGGGCCGACCGAGTCGGTCTCGAGGGCGGTCGTTGCGGGCACGACCTGCGGCATCGCGGTCACGGGAGATCATTCCTCCATGATCCACACGGCATGCCCGTGGTGCGCACGGGGCGCTTGGGACGGGTGAGAGTTTGACGTATCACGGACTAATCACATGGAAGTAATTGTTGATGTGTCAGCCGGATATGGAATGGGTATAGGGCTCCGGCAATGCCCCCGCAAACGTGAAGCTTCGCAAGGTTGGCAAACCTGTATGAGAAAGCAAATTCTCATCCGCAAACTTGCGGAAGACCTGCTAGTGTTTCTTCCGCGGGGGCAGCCCCCGGAGGCGGAAAGCCTCGATGCGCTGGTTCGTGCCGGTCGGTTGCGCGCACCGTGTGACAGTGCTGTGTCTGTCACGAAGTAACTCGTCGATCGCGCCGGATTTCGGAATGTGGCAACGATTCCTGGAGTAATCCCGTTCTCGATCATGCAAAGGAGTAAGTGCCGTGGAGGTTGATGTGACGGACGCTGTGTGGCGGAAGAGCAGCTACAGCGGACCCGACGGGAACTGTGTCGAAGTCGCGTTTCTCGCCGGTGGCGATGTCGCGGTCCGCGACACCAAGGACCGCGGCCGCGGCCCCATCCTCGCCTTCGGTTCGGGGGAGTGGCGGGCCTTCTTAGCGGATGTGGCCGCGGGAGAGTTCGCGCGCGGCTGAACCGCACGATGCGCCTCATGAAGGCAGCACGGGCCCCGGGTCGGTAGGACTCGGGGCCTTCTCTGTGGTGACCTATCGTGGCCGGATGACCTCGATGGCGCCGCGCGACGCGACCATGTTCTGGCTGTCCCGCCGCACCGCCAACGACATGTTCCTGCTTTACTGCTTCGCCGAAACCGGCTCGACCACAGCCGAACTCCGCGCCTTCGTGGCAGCGCGGGCGGCGACCATTCCGGATCTGCGGATCCGGCTGCGCGAGATTCCCGGCAACCTCGGCTATCCACGGTGGGAGTCCGCCGAATTCACGCCCCAGCAATTCGTCGTGCATCGCCCCGACGACGCGGCATGGCCCACCTTGCTCGACCGGGTGGGCGAACTTCTGGGCACCGGCGTCGATGCCACCGAATCCCCTTGGCGTATCCATGTTTTCCGCGGCGTGCGCGATGTGCCGAACGCCACGGGGCCCGCTCTCGTCGTGGTGCTCCAGCTCTCGCACGCCCTCGCCGACGGCACGCGGGCCGCGGCGATCGCGCGGTCACTGTTCGCCGCGGACACCGAAGTTGTCCACAGCCTTCCCGGGATGCCTGTGGACAACTCGACAGATCGCCCGGTCGGACCTGTGAAAACTCGGCTGGTGCCTGTGGATTACTGGGGACAGATCTGTGGATTGCTTGGCGCACTTCGCCTTCCCGGGCAGGTGCTGCGGACGGCGCGACGCGGCCGAGCCGCCTATCTGGCGCAGCGGGAACTGGCCGAACGCACTGCGGCGGGGGAGGTTCCCGCACCGACGCCGGGCTTCGCGCCCACACCGCTCAATCCCGCGGCGCCGGTCGGCGTGCTCGCGCATCGGGTTCGCCTGCTCGTCCTCGACCGGTCAGCGCTGCGCGTCCCCGGGCGCACCGTGACTGTCGTTGCGCTGACCGCTGTTTCGCGGGCGATGGCCACCTACCTGGCCGAGCGCGGCGAGCCGGCGGACCGCCTCGGGGCCGCGCTCCCGATGGCCGTCCCGGCCGATGGACAGGCCCGCAACAGCTACCGCGGCCTCTCGATCGACCTGCACGTCGACGAACCCGATCTCGCCCGTCGCGCCGCCCTGATCGCCGCCGACCTCGCCACCCGCCGTGCGCGTGCGCTGAATCCGCTGCTGGCCGTGCAGGGCTGGGTCACCGAAGCGGTCCCGGCGCTGCTGACCGCCCGCGATGTCGCGCGCGCCGACCTCGACGTGGTGCCCGAGACCATCGACGGCAACACCGTGCTCTCCAGCGTCTACCGCGGCCCCGCCGACCTCGCCTTCGCCGGCGCGCCCGTGCTGTTCACCGGCGGCTTCCCCGCCCTCGGTACGGTCATGCACCTGACCCATGGGCTACACGGCATCGGCGAGACCATCACGCTGTCAGTGCATTTCGACGCCGCGGTGCTGGCCGATCCGGACCGCTACCTGGCCCTGCTCGCCGCGGCGCTGGACGAGGTCGTCGCGGCGCGCTAGTCGCGGGCCCGGCCGAGTTCGCGGCCGATGGCGCGCAGCGCCGAGTGCAGCGCCGTCGCCGGATCGGTGCCCGCCGCCTCGCCTTCCACGACGCCGTCGATGCGGAACGGGCAGAAGTAGCCGGTGTCGCCGCGGTGGGGGTGGCCGATCTCGATGAGTGGCCGGGCGGCGCCGAGCCCGTTCGCGATCGCCGCCACCAGCGCGGAGTCGGCGGCGCGCGGATCGCGGCGCCGGGTGGCGGGCAGCACGGGCACGGTCTGCGCGTGGATCCGCTCGTACCAGGCGATGACCTCGGAAGGCGCTGCGCGCGTGCCGGTTTCGTAGTGACCGAGTGCGGCCCTGCTGTACGGGACGCGGGTGGCCAGCGCGGTCAGCGATAGTCCGGCCTCTTCACGCAGTTGCCGCAATCGCGCACCGACGACGGTCGTCGCGCCGTTCCCCTGCTCGCCCCGACTGGACATGGACCCATCGTAGAGAACTGTAGACGTTTGTAGACGCTTTTTGCTGTCCAAAAGGTCTTGACGGCGACCATACTTTTCTCCGGCGGCTTCGACACCACCATACGCGCCACCCGTGCAGGCATCGACTGGTTCGGAGGGGAACAGATGGATATCTACCTGTGGATTGGTGTGGGACTGTTCGTATTCGGCGCGTTGATCCGCTTCC
Organism: Nocardia neocaledoniensis; assembly: GCF_003182135.1. Taxonomy (GTDB): domain Bacteria; phylum Actinomycetota; class Actinomycetes; order Mycobacteriales; family Mycobacteriaceae; genus Nocardia; species Nocardia neocaledoniensis. The sequence goes on from NZ_QGTL01000004.1 coordinate 697,309, forward strand.
TGCTACTCCTCCCGCCCACCGACGACGACCGTCCCACGGTGGGCGAGATCTACCGGCGGCTTCAGGCCGAACGCGGGCTGCGCGGCCAGGACTCGACCGCGCCGTCGGTGCGGACCAGCTCGGAGAGCAGGTCCTCGGCGTCGGAGCGCTCGCGCGCCAGCGCGCTCCAGCCGCGCACGACGCCGTCCTCGCCGGATTTCGTCGTCCACGAGCCGACCGCATGAGCGCCCTGGGGGTGCAGCGAGTAGTAGATGCTGCCGATCGGCCAGGAGACGTCCATGCCGCGGACCCACCCGGTGAGCGCGTCGCCGTCCCACACCCGCATCTCGCCGCGCATCTTCGCGGCCGGATCGTCGTGCGCGGCAGTGGGTTCGGCGTCCGCGTCGATGAGCAGGTGGTCGCCCTCGTGCCGGATCGTCACCGGCGTCACCTCGACCTGCTCACCGTGTTGCGCCGCTTTCTGCCAGGCTGCCCACCACCGGCCCGCCAGGTCGATGCGGTTGTCGACGATGCCCGCCAGCTCCGCGAGCGAGATCTGCAGCGCCTCGGCCAACCGGATCGCCACCGGCAGCGTCGGCGACTGTTCCTCCGACTCGTACCTGGTGATCTGGCGCGAACTGACCCCGATCGCGGTGGCCAGCGCGGGCTGCGACAGCCCGAGCAACCGCCGCCGCTCCTGGATCACCTTCCCCGTCCCGGTGTTCATACAGCTATCGCCTCCATCGCCGGCCCCTACCGTCACACCCTGTTCGACACGTCAACCCCGGACCCGCCGTCATCGCGCGCCGCGATCCTGGCTCGCGAAGAGTACTGGCGCCGCGCACATGCCGACTGCGTCGCCGATTCTCCCATCTCTTCGCTCCAGCAGGCCCGTTTCGTGCTGACTGCGCACGACGGGTGCGGTCCGCGCTGTCTGCAGCACCTCGCGGCCACGGCCTACAGCACCGGTTTGATCGAGGACATCTGACTCACCGACGCGCCGTGACACGACGACACGTTGACGAACTTGTTGCAGAAGGATGATCCGCACCGCACGCCGTTACGGTCGACATATGAGTACGGACGCGATGGTGGACGGCGAGGAGCGCCCCAGCCTGTGGCACCGGTTGCGATTGCGCCGACCCTTCTTCATTCTGCCCGCCCAGCGCGCCACGGCCGACAACATCACGGCGGCGCCCGCGCCGCTGCGGCCGATCGACCTCAGCGACGACGCCGAGGTGTCGCAGGTGCTCGACCTGGCGGTGCGGGTCGGCGAGGTGGTGCTGGCCGCGGGCACGGGTGTCACCGACACCGAGGCGCAGGTGCGCTTCATCGCCTCCACCTACGGCCTGGACAAGTGCGATATCGACGTCACCTTCGACGCGATTCGTATCACGGCCGACCGCGGCACGCTGCTGCCGCCGGCCAGCGACATGCGGATCGTGAAGTACCGGTCCCTCGACTTCACCCGGCTGGCCGCCGTCGACCGGCTCACCCGCCTGATCCGCGCCTTCGTCGTCCCGGTCGATCAGGCGCACGCGGCGCTCGACGAGATCGTCTCCACCCGCCACCCGTATCCGCGCTGGGTGTCGACGGCGGGTTGGTCACTGCTGGCGGCGGCGATCGCGGTGCTGCTCGGCGGCGGCGCGGTCCTGGCGATCATCAGCTTCGCCACGACCGCGCTGATCGACGTGGTCAACCGGGCGCTGCATCAGCTCGGTCTGCCCATCTTCTTCCAGCACATGGTCGGCGGGGTGATCGCGGCCGCGCCCGCGATCGCGCTGTCGGCGTTCGACGAACACTGGCAGGCCGACGCGGCCCTGATAGTCGCGGCCGGGATCACCGTGTTGCTCAGTGGGCAGCAGCTCGTCGGTTCCGTTCAGGACGCCATCACCGGCGCGCCGATCACCGCCGCGGCCCGCATGCTCGAAGTGGTGATGATGACCGGCGGCATCGTCGCGGGTATCGGCCTGGCCCTGCGGGTTTCGACGATGGTCGGGATCAAGGTGCCCGAGATCGCGGCCAGCGCCGGACGCGACACCGAGTATCTGGCGATCAAGGTCGCCGCCGGTGCCGTCGCCGCGATCGCCTTCGCGATGGCGTGTTACGCCGAGCGCAGGGCGTTGTTCGCCGCCGGGCTCAGCGGCGCGGCGGGCACCGTGGCCTTCCTCGTCGCCCAGGACATCGGGTTCGGGCCGGTCGTCGCCTCCGGCATGGCGGCGACGCTGGTCGGCCTGGCCGGTGGTCTGATGGCGCGCCGCGCGCTCACGCCACCGCTGGTCGTCGCGGTCGCCGGTATCACGCCGCTGCTACCGGGTCTGAAGGTGTACCGCGGTCTGTACGCGCTGCTCGAGGACGAGACGCTGCTCGGCTTCGGGCAGATCCTCGGCGCCTTCGGTGTGGGCTGCGCGCTCGCCGCCGGTGTCGTCCTCGGTGAGTGGTTCGACCGTCTGATCGCCCGTCGCGGTACGCCCCGCGACTTCGACCCGACCTACACGAGCGACCGGTGAACTAGGTCTGGACGAGGGTGCGTGGCCCGTCGGCGGCGGTGTCGGCGGGCGCGGGGTCCTGGATGCGTGGCTTGCCCGCGGCCCAGCGCATCTGGCTGCGGGCAGCGGCGGCCTCGGTCGCCGCGGGGATCACCAGCAGCGCCAGGGCGGCGTCGTTGCTGCCGACCAGGTGCATGATCTGCGAGACCTGGTCGGTGGCGCCGGATTCGAGGGCGTTCCAATCGAATCCGAGCCGGGCGAGCTTGCCGATCCGCGGCGCGACGGCCTGCACCAGCTGGTGCAGTTCGGTCATCGGCTGGTCGGTGCGCGGCCACCAGGCGCCGTCGATCGGGCCGGTGGTGGCCGTGCGATCACGCAGCATCAGCCGGATCGGCCCGGCCGCGTCGCGGCCGATGCTCGTGTCAGGTGATGTATTCACTGTGTCGGTGTTCTTTCTGAATTCCGGGGGCGCGGTCGACGAGACATCGACCGGCGCACGCCGTCCGTTTACGGACGGGCACTGGGTCTGGGTACCCACTCGACTGTGTCGGCACGCACACTCGAGCGGCGACATCAGGTGAGTGGAAGCGGTGGGGGTCTCCCGCACTGTCGTGGGTCACTCTACGGACGCCCACCGACAGATCCACCGATCAAACAAACAGGGCCCCGACCGGCGAACCGATCAGGGCCCTGCTGTGGCGGAGGATAGGGGATTTGAACCCCTGAGGGCGTTAACCCAACCCGCGTTCCAGGCGAGCGCCATAGGCCACTAGGCGAATCCTCCGTGGAGCAGCATAGCGGGTGGCAGGGGGCCGATGCCAAACCGGCCCCCGGGCAGGCGCCCTACCAGCTACTTCTTCAGCGCGGCCAGGACCTTGCGGACCTGGTTCTCGCAGACGGTCTGCATGGCGGCCCGCTCGAAGCTGCCCATCTTGGAGACGTCCAGCTCCACCTTCACCGAGATGTTGCTGTCGTGGGCGGCCACGATGTAGGAGTAGTCGTTCGGCAGCGAGCTGTAGGTCTGCTGCTCGATCGCGTAGTAGGCCTCGGAACCGAGTCCGGTCACCGGGCCGTTCTCGTAGCCCTTGCCGGTGGTCTTGGTGTCGTAGCCCTTCCAGCGGGCGTAGTCGGATTCGCCGGTGCCGCTGGACTTGAACTCGACCTCGAGCGACAGGCTCGCCTCGTTGCCGGAGCGGCCCGACTCCTTGTTCTTGGCATCGCAGTCGTAGGAGCCGCCGCCGATGTACTCCGACGGGCCGCGCTCGGTGTGCGTGGTGGTCTCGCGGGTGGTCGACCACTGGTTGAGCACGGTCAGGTCCACCAGGTCGCAGGCGTTGATGCCGTCCTTGAAGGCGTAGTCGCCCGCCCACTCGGACGAATCGGGGCCGAACGGGTTGGGGTCGTCCTCGGTGCTGTTGACCAGCACGACCAGCCCGAGGATCAGCACCGCGACCACGGCGATCGAGCCGCCGACGATCCACCAGACCACCTTGTTGCCCGAGGACGGCGGCCGGGGCGGCGCGCCCCACTGCTGCTGGGGCGGCATCGCCGCGTAGGGCTGGGGCTGTGGTTGCGGCTGCGCGTAGTAGTTCGGCGGCGGCGTGCCGCCGGCCTGGGCATAGGGGTTGACCTGCTGGTACGGGACACTCGTCGACGGATACTGGGCGGGCGGGGCGGTGTAGCCGCCGCCGATGTCGCCGCGCAGTACGGTCGGATCGGCCTGAGCCGGGGTGGCATCGGCACTCGGGCGTTCCCACCACTGCACCGTGGGATCGGACGGCGGGACACCATCGCCGGGCGGCTGCGTATTCGGACCGGTCACGCGCGGAAACCCCTACTTCCGAGTCGTGGGGATTCCCCCTGGCGTCTTTGTCGCACCGATCGTAGCCAGCCCGCCGCGATCCCGGGCACCGACCGTCCAGCTGCCTACACTGGATCCCCGGCCGCCGGTCGCGGTCTCAGCCGAGCGAGAGTGGGTGGAACACATCGTGGGCGCGGCGCGAACTCCCAGGGCGAGATGGATCGAGGAGGGCCTGCAGGTGCTGGCCGCCGACGGTGTCGACGCCGTGCGGGTGGAGGTGCTCGCCAAGCGGATCGGTGTCACCAAGGGCGGGTTCTACGGCTACTTCGCCGACCGAGACGCGCTGCTGCTCGCGCTGCTCGACACGTGGGAGAGCGAAGCCGTGGACCAGGTGCTCGCGCAGGTCGAGCACTTCGACGAGGACCCCAAGACCAAGGCCAGGCTGGCCGGTCTGCTCACCTTCTCCAGCAACCGGCTGCTGCCCATCGACCTCGCCATCCGGGCCTGGGCGCGCCGCGACGAGGCGGTCGCCGAGCGGCTGCGGCGCGTCGACAACCGTCGAATGGCGTTGCTGCGCGAGACGATCGGCGAATTCTGCGATGATCCCGACGAGGTCGAGGCCCGCAGCCTGCTCGCGTTCTGCGCGGTGATCGGCGGGCACTTCCTCGCCGCCGATCACGAGGGCCGCACCCGCCTCGAAGTTCTCACCAAGGCCGCCGACCTGCTGTTCGCGCCCCCCGATCGCCAGTCGCTCCGGTAGCCGCTACACTGGCCGACGGATCCCGCGCGGCGCGCATCCTGTGAACTCCCCCAGGGCCGGAAGGCAGCAAGGGTCAACGGGCTCTGCCGGGTGCGCGGGGTCCCCTTAATTCTCTGGGGACCCCCGCCGGATCGTTCCGCCTACGCACCTTCGCAGTGTGCGAGCCGCATCCGGCCCCGGATACCCCACCGATACCGAGCAACCGCCGGGTAACGTGGCGTGTACCCCCCACCTAGCTGCTTCGAAAGGCTGCCCAGGATGCCCCGGCAAACGCAGATCGGTTTGATGAGCCACGCGGAACTCGTGTCCGAGCACGAGTCCCAGACCGCGAACTACGCGACGCTCAAGACCGAGAAGCTCACGCTGGATCTCACCCGAGGTAAGCCGTCACCGGAACAACTCGATCTGTCCGCGGCGCTGCTGTCCTTACCCGGCGACGGCGACTTCCGCGACGGATCGGGCACCGACTGCCGCAATTACGGCGGCCTCAACGGCCTGCCCGAGCTGCGCGCGATCTTCGGTGAGCTGCTCGGTATCCCGGTCGAGAACCTGATCGCGGGCAACAACGCCAGCCTCGAGCTCATGCACGACAACATCGTGTTCGCGATGCTCTACGGCACCCCGGATTCCCCCCGCCGCTGGGCGGCGGAGGACACGATCAAGTGGCTGTGTCCGGCCCCAGGCTACGACCGGCACTTCGCGATCACCGAGGCGCTCGGCATCGAGATGATCACCATCCCGATGAACAACGACGGCCCCGACACCAGGGCCATCGCGGCGCTGCTGGCGAACGATCCGCAGATCAAGGGTCTGTGGGCGGTCCCCAACTACGCCAACCCGACCGGCGCCGTGTTCTCCGAAGAGGTTGTCCGCGAGCTGGTTTCGATGCCCGCGGCCGCACCCGACTTCCGCCTGTTCTGGGACAACGCCTACGCGGTGCACCCGCTCACCGACACCGCGGCGCCGGTGCTCGATGTGCTCGGCATGGCCGTCGCGGCGGGCAACCCGAACCGCCCGCTGGTCTTCGCCTCCACCTCCAAGATCACCTTCGCCGGCGCGGGCGTGAGCTTCTTCGGTGCGTCGAAGGCGAACCTGGACTGGTACCTCGCGCACGCGTCGAAGAAGTCGATCGGCCCCGACAAGCTCAACCAGCTGCGGCACCTGCGCTTCTTCACCGACGCCGAAGGCGTGCGCGAGCACATGCAGAAGCACCGCAGGCTGCTCGAGCCGAAGTTCGCGCTGGTGCGCCGGATCCTGGAGGACCGTCTCGGCGCCTCGAAGGTGGCGTCGTGGACCGAGCCCAAGGGCGGCTACTTCATCAGCCTCGACGTGCTCGAGGGCACGGCGGCCCGGGTGATCGCGCTGGCCAAGGACGCGGGCATCGCGCTCACCGCGGCGGGCTCGGCCTTCCCGTACAGCAAGGACCCCGAGGACAAGAACATCCGCATCGCCCCCTCCTTCCCGCAGCTGCCGGAGCTGGAGAAGGCGATGGACGGCCTGGCCACCTGCGTCCTGCTGGCCGCCACCGAGAAGATGCTCGAGAGTCACTGAGCACACCGGCCGGGCGCGTACTCAGGGTGCGCGCCCGGCTTCGGCTCACTCCGGCTTGTGCGCGAGGACGCCGAACATGGTGACCGAGATGTGGACGTCACCGCGGTCGGCGCCCGTCTGCAGGTCGGCGAGGAGCTGATCGCGGTCGGCGGCGGTGATCACCCCGCGCAGCACGGCCAGCTCGGCGATCCGGCTGACCAGCGCACCGGCCCCCACCCGGCGGTCCTGCACCAGCGCGTGCGAGCCGATCTCGTCGACGACGAGCCCGGCGGAACTGAGCTGACCGGCCAGCTTGCGGCCGGCGAGCGGATTGGTGGTCGAGGAGATCAGCGTGTCGACGACGGCGCCGGCCACCCGGGGATCGCCCGGGTGCACGATCGCGGTCGCCCAGTCGCTGTCGACGACGACCACGCGGCCGCCGGGACGCAACACCCTGGCGATCTCGGCGGCGGCGCGCGCGGGCGCGGTCAGGTGCTGGAACACCCGTTCGCACAGCACCGCGTCGAAGGAATCGGCGCCGAAGGGCAGGCCGTAGGCGTCGCCGGTGGCGAAGGTCGCGGTCGAGCCGCGCTCCTTCGCCCTGCGCTGCGCCGAGGCGAGCAGGTTCATGTCGGGTTCGACGCCGACGGCGGTGCCGGTCGGGCCGACCGCGTCGGCGAAGACGAACACCTCCGATCCGGTTCCCGAGCCGACGTCGAGCGCGCGCTCACCGGGCCGCAGCCCGAGCGCGTCGTGGCTCCAGGCCCGTAGCCTGCGCATTCCCGGTTGGGTGACCTCCAGGTCGTGGGCGTCGATCAGTTGGTCCTTGCCCGCTTGATCGAAGCGGTCAGGGCGAGGGGTGTAGTCGGTCATACTTACCGCCATCGTGGGGGCCTCTGTGCTTGGCATGAAATCAGAGGCTAGTGGTGAAATGTGTCACGATGAATGTATGACTCGTACGCTGTGTCTGGCACAGGACGCCGAGGCCGACGAACTCCTCAGCACCGATGATTTCGCGTTGCTGCTCGGCATGCTGCTCGATCAGCAGTATCCGATGGAGCACGCGTTTCGCGGACCGCGCAAACTCGCCGAGCGTATGGGCGGTTTCGATCTGCGCCGCATCGCCGAGGCCGACCCGGCCGAATTCGAAGAACTCGCCGCCACGCCACCGGCCATCCACCGGTACGGGCGCTCGATGGCGCGCCGAGCCCAGGCGCTGGCTCAGTACGTCATCGAGCACTACGACGGCGTCCCGGCCGAGATCTGGACCAGGGGCGATCCCGACGGGAAAGAGGTGCTGCGCCGGTTGCAGGACCTGCCCGGATTCGGCGCGCAGAAGGCGAAGATCTTCCTCGCGCTGCTCGGAAAACAGCGCGGCGTGCAGCCCGACGGGTGGCGCAAGGCGGCCGGTTCCTACGGCGACGAAGGGTCGCGGCGGTCGGTCGCCGATGTCGTCGACGCCGAAACGCTGTCCGAAGTAAGGGAATTCAAGAAACAGGCCAAGGCCGCGGCGAAGGCCGCCGGATGAATTCCTAGTTACGATCTGGCTGCTTTTTTCCCTCGTCATCGGCGCTGATCTGCCCGAAGCTTTCGTCTCGGATCAGCTTCACCGAGATGAGGGATTGGCAGTTTTATGAAGATGCGAAAGTTCGCCGTGGTCGCGGCGCTGTTGACCGTGGCTACCGGCGTGACTGCCGGTACCGTGCACGCCCAGGCGCCGGAAGAGGTCGCCCCGATCAATTACAAGGCCGAGGTCGTCGACGGTTCGAAGTCGGTCATCACCACCGATGCCGGCTCCCTGGTCGTCGAAGACGGTGTGTTCAAGATCAAGGCCGCCAACGGCGCCACCGTCGCCGGCACCCCGCTGTCGTTCCGTCTCGACGACTACGAGCTCCCGATCGCCGCGGAGATCTCCGGCAACAAGGCCGTGCTGACCCCGCAGCTCGACCCCGCCAAGGCTGTTTACAAGCCCGTCGCCCTGCCGTACGAGGACAAGGCTCCCTGGAAGACGGAGTACGAGCGTGAGCAGGCGGCGTGGTCGCGTCTGACCTCGACCATCTCGCTCGGCGCCTCGATCGGCACCCTCGCGGGCGGCCTCGGTGGCGCGGCCATCGGCTGCATCGCCGGTGCCGCCGCCGGTCTGGTCGCGACGGGTGTCCTGCTGGCCCTGTTCGGTGCCGGCCCGATCGCCGGTTGCGTCGTCGGTGCCACCACGATCGGCGCACTGGGCGTGATCCTGGGCCAGATCTTCGTGACCGCTCCGGTCGCGATCGCTGCCGCGGTGCAGTACTTCACCACGATCAACCAGCCCTTCACCCCGCCCGCCAAGTAACAACCGCGGGATCGCGAGCGCCCCAGCCGGGTCAACCCGGGTGGGGCGCTTTCGCGCCCCCTGGACGGCTGCGCTGACCTGCGGAAATGATGTGCCGCTCGGCACAATCCGCCGGTTCGGCTTGTTGGGGGAGTGGATTCGGTGTTAACTTGATTGTTATGTCCGGCAACCATCTCAGCGCGAAGCGAGTCACTTATGTGACCGCCGCTCTGGGCTTGCGTCTGCCGTTGACGCGCGAACTGTGTCGTTCCTGATGCCGCAGCTGAGCCGTTCCGGCTCGCGGAGCTGCCACGCCACACGTGTCGGCAATCTCGTTGGGACAACGGGATTTCAGCAAGGAACTGCATATGTCTACTCCCATCATCGAACGTCCCGGCACGCGGACGGTTACCGGTCGTCCGCGCGTTTCCCGCCCCGTCGTCGCCCCTGAACTGCGGCGCAGCGACAACCCCGCGGCCGCCGTGCTGCGCACCGCGGTCTCCGGTCCGGTGTCGCGCGACAATGCCGCCCGGGCAACGGGATTGAGCATTGCCACCGTGAATCGCCAAGTGGCCGCGCTGCTTTCGGCCGGGCTGCTGCGCGAGCGCCCCGACCTCACCGCCGCCGGCGCGGTCGGCAGGCCGCGGGTGCCGTTCGAGATCGACCACGAGGCCTATCTGACGCTGGGCATCCACGTCGGCGCCGCCGCGACCAAGATCGTCGCCGCCGATCTGCGCGGCCGCATCCTCGGCGGGCTCGCCATCGCCACCCCGCAGACCGGCCAGGAATTCGCGGTCACCACCGTCGCCCGCAGCGCCAAGGCGTTCCTGCAGCGCTGGCATCGGCGCACGCCGCTGTGGGCGGGCGTTGCCATCGGCGGGCGGGTCGACCCGCACACCGGCGTCGTCGACCATCCCAAACTGGAGTGGCAGGGCGCGCCGATCGGGCAGGTGCTCGGTGATGTGCTCGAGCTGCCGGTCTCGGTCGCGCCGCACGTCGAGGCCATGGCTGCCTCGGAGCTGCTGCTGCCGACCTTCGACGCGCGCAGGCCCGAACCCGCCGCTGACCTGCCGAGCGACCAGCCCGGCAGCAGCCTCTACTTCTACGTCCGCGAGACCGCGGGTATCGCCGTGACCCTGGACGGTCGCGTGCACACGCCGAGCAACGGCCCCGGTTCCATCGCGCACCTGCCCACCGGCTCGGACGTGCAGTGCGGCTGCGGCAGGCGCGGTTGCTTGGAAGTGACCGTCGGCGACCGGGCTCTGCAGGCCCGCGCGGTGGGTCGCGGGATCATCCCGGCCCACAACGGCACCGGCGGCACCACCATCGCCGACCTGTACCGGGCCGCCGAGTCCGGCTCGGCCGGTGCGCGGGAGCTGCTCGCCGAGCGGGCGACCATGCTCGGCCAGACCGTCGCCCTGGTCCGCGACATGCTCAACCCCGACCGCGTCGTCCTCGGCGGCCAGGCCTTCACCGGCTACCGGCCCGCCCTGCCGCACGTGGCCAGGGCATTCCAGCAGAGCACCCAGTTGCCGCCCACCGATATCCGGATCAGCGGGTTCGGCGGCAAGGTCCAGGAGTTCGCCGCCGTCGTCACCTCGCTCAGCGCCCTCTACGCCGACCCGCTCGCGGCGGTCCGGCGCATCGGCGGGTAAGAATCCGCCGCCGGGCGACACCAACAGTGCATGATCGGTGAATCGACCCGGAGGAGCGGTTCGGCGCCCGCCGACGACGTGCGTGCCTGGCGGCGGCGGTGGCTCGAGATGTCGGGGTTCCCGGCGGCGCTTGGCCGAGGCCGTCGTCACCGAGCCCGATGTCGACCTGCACGCGCTGTTGCAGCTGGGCGGGATCATCGTCGACCTGCTGATCGTCGGCGGGTACGGCGATGTGGCGCTGCGCGACTTCGGCCAGGCAGCCCTGAGGTCGGCTACCGCGGGTTGAACGCCCCCTCCAATGCCGTGATGAAGAACGGGAATTGGGCGGCGAAGCGGTGCAGATCGCGGTCGCGGTCGTAGCCGGCGAACCAGTACAGGCCGGGCTGGGAATCGGCCGAGGGGTCCATGTCGCGGAAGACGCGGACCCAGTTGTCGGCGCGACCGCTGATCACCGTGTACGGCAGGGCGCGGGAGAAGACCGTCTCCTGATCGATCGGCGGGATCTGCCGGCGCGTCACGGCGTCCAGGCCGCGCTGCATCGCCCTGATCCGGCCGACGACCGTGTCGCCGAGGGTGGTGCGGGTCGGCAGGTAGGTGGGCAGCAGCACGGCGGCCACGCCTGCCAGCGCGATCGCGACGCCCACCAGGGCGTGGCCCGCCGTCAGCGCCAGCGCGACCGTGGCGCCCGCGCCGAGGACGATCAGCGCGATGCCGATCCAGCGGGGGAGGGCGCGCTGCTTCGGGTCGGCGAAGGCACCGGTGGCGACCGCGTCGTCGCGCATGGCGGCGCGGATCGGCTCCAGCTCGACCCGGCCGGGCGCGCGGAGTTCGCGAACGGCCACGGTGTCGGTGCCCTCGGGGAGCAACATGTCGTAGACGACGCGTTCGTAGTCGCGCAGCTGATCGTCGGGGGCGTTGACGCGGCTGATCCGCCAGTCGTCCTCACCGCGCGCGTTCACCGGCGTGATCCACAGGTAGCGCCGGACGGCGAGATCCACGACGGTCGCGGCGATGTCGACCGGGTCGGCGTGTTCGTCGAGCAGTAGGCCGGCCTCGCCGGGCAGTACGCCGTCGGGGGTGGTGAACTCCACCCGGCCGTTGCGCTGGACGAGCGGATCGAAGGTGTCGCTGCTCGCGATCGCCGCCGCCGCGCGCTTGCGGGCGAGTAGAACGTAGGCGACCATCCCGGCCAGCGCGAGCAGCAGCGCGCCGAACGCGGCGAACACGGGCGTGGTCAGGGCGAAGGGGCTCGTATCACCGCCGCGCACATCGGCATTCGCCTCGACGGTGCCCGGCGGCATCTGCATGGTGAGGTCGATGGCGTCGCCCTTGCGCAGGTCGCGCTGGCTCAGGTACAGCACGCCGTCGGGTTCGACGTGCACATCGGCGCAGGGCTTGGTGTTGCCCGCCGGGCCGAGTTTGCAGTCCACCACGCCCATCTGGAAGCTCGGGCTGATCACCGACACGTCCAGCGCGGCGATGTCGGCGCTCACCACGCCGAGCCAGTGGAACACCTGTGTGCCAGGCGAATCCGAGACCGTGTTGTGCACCGAATAGGTGAACTTGGATTCGCCGGGCTTCGCCTCGACGACGAACTGATCGTTGACGGTCGTCGCGGTGCCCGCACCGGTCGCGCTGACATCGGTGACCTTGAACCGGCGTTCGACATCGTCACCGACCTTCAGGCGCAACGGCAGCGACATCGTGAAGTTGCCGTCGGCCGGCACCCCGATCGTCTCGGTGACCTCGAGCACGCCGGCGTCGGTCAGCGTGAGGTCGGCGGTGATCGTGACACCGGTCGGCGCGGGCTCCGTGTGGGCTACCGGCGCGGCCGCGAGCAGACCCGCCGAAGCGAGCAGCAGCGCGCCTGCGGCGCCCCCCCGAAAAGTCAGCATGGCTGCTTACTCTAGACAGCTTGCTATTCTGCGTCAGCGGCTGTCGGCGACTCACGAGACGAGGGGGTACGGGGGACGTGACCCAACCACCGTACGGTTATGGCCCGGTCGGTCCAGGTGGACGACCGGTTCCGCCGCCCCCTGGGTATGGGCCGCCACCGGGATATCGTCCGCAGCCGGGCTACGGTCCGCAGGGTTATCCACAGCCGCAGGGTTATCCACAGGGTTATGCGCCGCGGCAGGGCTACGGCCCGCCGCCCGGCTACCGGCCGCCGCCGATGCCCTATGGGCCGCCCGGCAGGCCGACTCCGCCGCCGCGCAAGGGCCGCGGCGGGCTGACCTCGCTGTTGCTCGTGATCGTCTTCCTCGTCGTCGGCGGCCTGGTGAAGTTCGCCGTCAACACCGGAATCGACGTCGGGATCGGCGCGATCGGCCCGAAGCCGAGCACCACCTACGAACCCGAACCCGGCACCGCGCCCGCGGCGACCGCCGACAATCCGCTGCTCACCGATGCCGACGGCACCCTGGTCCCCGCCGCCTGCGACTACGCGCCGTGGGGTACCCAGGTGGAGAAGGCGCGCGCGTTCTTCGAATCCGCCGCGACCTGCCTTGAAGCCGCGTGGAAGCCGGTGATGGCGGCGAACAATCTGCCGTTCGAGTCGCCGACGCTGAGCGTCACCGCGACCACGGCGGGCATCACGACCCCGTGCACCGGATCGACGAGCAATTTCGCCGCCTTCTACTGCGCGGCCAACAAGACCATCTACATGCCGATCAGCCAGTTGCAGACCGAGCAGTTCCGCGACAACTGGGTCATCTACCTGTCGGTGTTCGCGCACGAGTACGGCCACCACGTGCAGGCCCAGTCCGGCATCCTGCGCAAGGCCAACAGCGAACGGGTCGACGCTGGCGTCCGCTCGGACAAGGGTCTCGAGCTCTCGCGCCGAGTCGAGTTGCAGGCCAACTGCTTCGACGGCATGTTCATCGCCTCCTCGAAGGGCGGCGGCTCGCTGTCCTCCGGCCAGGTCAACCTGGCCACCAAGGATTCCTACGGCCGCGGCGACGGCCCCGGCGACATGCGCGACCACGGCACCTCCGAGCACGGCGGCCAGTGGTTCGAGGCCGGGCTCGAGCACAATCTCACCGCTCAGTGCAACACCTTCACCGCGTCGGCGAGCGAAGTCAGCTAGCCCGTTGTGAGTATGCCGCCGCGCCCTGGGCCGCCCCATGGCTACCCGCCGCAGCCCTACGGATACCCGCCGCGGCCCTACGGGTATCAGCAGCCGATGCCCCCGCCCTATGGTCGGCCCCTGCCGCCGCCGTATGGCTATGCGCCGCACGGGTATCGGCCGCCACCACCGCGCAAGAGCGGTTGGTTCGGATCGCTGCTCACCGCGTTGACGGTGTGCGGGATCGTCGCCGCGCTCGTGGTGGCCGCCGTCGGCCTGTCGGAGCAGAGCGCGGACAAGCGGGCCGCGACCACCACTCCGCCGAGCCACACCTACAGCTCGAATTCGCCGGTGCCGACGACGAGTTCGGCGCCTACCAGCACCACCTCGCCGCGCACCTCGGCCCGCACCACCGCGCCGACCACGACGAAACCCGCTGGGCCGCAACCGGTGATCGCCCTCGGTCAGCATCCGCTGTTCCGCGACGACGACGCGGGGCTCGGCAATCTGGACTGCGATCTGCCCCGCTGGTCGACCGACGCCGCCGTCGCCAAGGCGTTCTTCGCCGCGGCGCAGGTCTGCCTCGACGAGATGTGGAAGGCAAACCTGGCGGCGGCGAACCTGCCGTTCCGCAGTCCGGGCCTGGTCGTCGCGGTGAATCCGTCGGAGTTGTCCTCGCCGTGCGGCGGGGCGAGCAGCGACGCCTTCTACTGCAGCGCGTCGACCACCATCTACATGTCCACGGCGGGACTGGTGCTCCACAACACCCCGTACCCGCCGATGGAGGCGCTGTCGGTGTACGCGCACGAATACGGCCACCACGTGCAAGGTCTCACGGGGCTGCTGCAGGCCTCGTCGAATCAGCGCCGCGAACAGGGCACCATGTCGGCGGGCGGTCTGGAGACCTCACGCCGAATGGAACTGCAGGCCAGCTGCTTCGGCGGGATGTACATCGGTTCCTCCGAAGCGGGCGGCTCGTGGACCTCGCAGGAGGGCTACGCCGCGGTGAAGCACAACTACAACCGCGGTGACGGCGACGGCCGCCACCGCGATCACGGCACTCCCGAACACAACGGCAACTGGTACAACCACGGCTACACCAAGAACCGCAATTTCGAGTGCAACACCTGGCTCGCCCCCGCGGACGAGGTCAGCTAGCGGTCAGTGCCCGCCGTAGTGCCCCTCGCCGAAGCGGCGCGGCGAACTACCGTGCACCCCTTCGGCATACGCGGTCTCGGCGTGCAGGGCGAAGTCGATGCCGGCGGTCTCGTCCTCCTTGCTCACGCGGAAGCCGATGATCTTGTCGATGCCCTTGCCGAGCACGAACGACACCGCGAACGCGTACGCGGCCACCACGAGCACCGCCACCAGCTGCTTGCCGAGCTGCGCGAGTCCGCCGCCGTAGAACAGCCCGTTCACGCCGCCGGTCATCACCTCGGTGGCGAGCAGGCCGATCAGGATCGTGCCGACGATGCCGCCGACGAAGTGCACGCCCACCACGTCGAGCGAATCGTCATAGCCCGCCCTGTGCTTCCAGCCGACGGCGAACGAACACACGACGCCCGCCGCCAGGCCGACGATCACCGCGCCGAGGGTGTTGATCACGCCGCAGGACGGGGTGATCGCCACCAGGCCCGCCACCGCGCCCGAGGCCGCGCCGAACGTCGTCGGCCTGCCGTCGCGGATCTGCTCGACGAGCAGCCAGCCGAGCATGCCCAGACTGCCCGCCACCAGGGTGTTGAGGAAGACCGCCGCCGCGGTACCGCTCGCGCCCAGCGCCGATCCGGCGTTGAAACCGAACCAGCCGAACCACAGCAGCCCCGCGCCGAGCAGCACGAACGGCAGGTTGTGCGGGCGCATCGCGTCGATGTTGAAGCCGATGCGCGGACCGAGTACCAGCGCCAGGGCCAGTGCCGAAGCGCCGGAAGCGATCTCGACCACCAGGCCGCCCGCGTAGTCGAGCGCGCCGAAGCCGAGCAGCCAGCCGTCGGGACCCCATACCCAGTGCGCGATCGGCGCGTACACCGCGAGCGTCCACAGCGGGACGAAGACCATCCAGCCGGTGAACTTCGCGCGGTCGGCGATCGCGCCGGAGACCAGCGCGGCGGTGAGGATCGCGAAGGTCAGCTGGAAGGTGACGAACAGCAGTTCCGGGATCGTCCCGCGCACGGAATCGGGATTGATCCCGGCCAGGCCCGCGTGTTCCAGGTTGCCGATCAGGCCGCCGCCCGCGTCGTCGCCGAAGGCGAGGCTGTACCCGGCAACCAGCCAGACCACGGTGACCAGCGGGATCGCGATGAAGCTCATCATCAGCATGTTCAGCACGCCGGTCGAGCGCACCATCCCGCCGTAGAAGACGGCCAGCGCCGGCGTCATCAACAGCACCATGGCGGTAGCCGCTAACAGCCAGGCGGTGGCCGCAGGGTCGATCGTTGCGGGCACGGTAACTCCTTCTTCTCCGCGTGAGTGCGTGGAAGGAAATTACCCGACGACCTCCCCGGTCGCGTGGTAGCGGCGGGTACTAGCTGCGGTTTTCCTTCGCCAGCGCCCGGCGGCCGCGCTTGCCGGGGGTGGGGAGGTCGTCGTCGCTGTCGGCGAGCCACTCGGCGGTGACCAGCCAGCGGCGCTGGGCGTGCGCGTCGGCGACGTCGAAGAAGACGCGGCGGCCGCGGTCGTCGCGCACGTCGCGGGCCAGGGCCGCCCAGCTCGGCGGCCTGCCGCGCTCGGCCGCGTGGTCGACGACGAACCCGGCGACCAGCTTGCCGACCGTGTTGACCGGCTTCTGCGACACCCGGTTGCCGTACTTGGTGGTGTGCCAGCGCCGGGCCGGGCACAGCGAACCCGGGTTCGCGTTCGAGGCGATCCAGCCCGCGCGCTGCGCCCGTTCGATCAGCCACAGATGCTTCACGGCCGACGGCGCGATCTCGCCGACCCGCTCGGCGATGAGTTCGGTGATCTCGGCGTCGGCGAGGATGTCGCGGCGGGTGGGACCGATGCCGTGTTCGGTCCAGTGCGCGGCGGCGAGCCTGGCCAGGATGCGGCCGAACTCGTCGATGCTGCGCTGCGCGCGCCTGCCGAGGCGCTCGATCCGCTCGGCCTCGCGGCGCATCTCGTTCTGCGCGGTGAGGGTGCGGATCGCGGCCATGGTCGGCACCTGTCCGCGTTCGAGCAGTTGCAGGATGGCGGCGGCGGTCGCCGGGTCCGCCGCAGCGGCGACGGGCAGCGAATCGCGCTTGATGTCGAAGTCCTGGGGGCTGATCGCCCGGCTCAGCAGGCCGACCGCGGCGTGGTCGCCGGCGAAATCGGTGTGGGCGAGCCAAGCGGCTGCGATGTCATCACACGACAGCACGGTGAAACGTTCCTCCGGTCGGCGGTGGGGGAGCGATACGGTGCGTGAAGGTTGTGCCCCGGTCGGGATGAGGGACCGGCCGGGGTCACCAACCTGATGAAGGTTTGGCCACCGAAGTTGCCGAGATCCACGGTAGCCAGGGGCTTGCGACGCTGTCACCACGGTTGATGGTTTCGTTACTTCCAGAATGTCGGGCGATATCCGGGAGTGAGTATGCATTCTCGGCACAACCAGGATTGATGGCGGCTGACAGGCGAATTCACCCCTCGGGGAGCAGTCGATAACTCGGCCGTTGCACCTGGTCACCCAGATTTGTCGGAATTGTTCCGACCTCGAACAGAACTGTGATTCATGTCACGTTTGCCGAAGGGCTTCGGGGCGGGTGGCGATGCGTCAGCCGCGCACCCACCTGTCACACGTCGCCGGTAGCCTGTGGGCCGTGGCTCTGTACCGGAAGTATCGACCGGCGACGTTCGCTGAGGTAGTGGGTCAGGAGCATGTCACCGACCCGCTGAGTACGGCGCTGGACACCGGGCGGATCAGCCATGCGTATCTGTTCTCCGGGCCCCGCGGCTGCGGAAAGACCTCCTCCGCACGCATTCTCGCGCGCTCGCTCAACTGCGTGGAGGGCCCGACCTCGACGCCATGCGGCGTCTGCGCCTCCTGTGTGGCGCTCGGGCCGGGCGGCGCGGGCAACCTGGACGTCATCGAACTCGACGCGGCCAGCCACGGCGGTGTCGACGACACCCGCGAACTGCGCGACCGCGCGTTCTACGCGCCCGCCGAGTCGCGCTACCGCGTGTTCATCGTCGACGAGGCGCACATGGTCACCACGGCCGGCTTCAACGCGCTGCTCAAGATCGTCGAGGAGCCGCCCGCCCACCTGATCTTCATCTTCGCCACCACCGAGCCGGACAAGGTGCTGCCGACGATCCGCTCGCGCACGCACCACTACCCGTTCCGGCTGCTGCCCCCGGCCACCATGCGTGGCCTGCTCGGCAAGATCTGCGAGCAGGAGCACGTGCCGGTGGAGGAGGCGGTGTATCCGCTGGTCATCCGGGCCGGTGGGGGTTCGCCGCGCGACAGTCTGAGCGTGCTCGACCAGCTGCTGGCCGGTGCCGGGCCCGACGGCGTCACCTACCAGCGCGCGGTCTCGCTGCTCGGTGTCACCGACGTGGCGTTGATCGACGACGCCGTCGACGCGCTGGCCGCCGACGACGGCGCCGCCCTGTTCGGCACGATCGACAGCGTGATGGAGGCGGGCCACGATCCGCGCCGCTTCGCCGTCGACCTGCTCGAGCGCCTGCGCGACCTGATCCTGCTGCGCGCGGTCCCCGACGCCGCCGACCGCGGCCTGGTCTCCGGCCCCGGCGATGTCCTGGAACGCATGCGCGACCAGGCCGAACGCCTCGGCCCGGCCACCCTCACCCGCTACGCCGAACTCCTGCACGAGGGCCTGGGCGAGATGCGCGGCGCCACCGCCCCCCGCCTGCTCCTCGAGGTCATCTGCGCCCGCATGCTCCTGCCCTCGGTCTCCGACGCCGAGTCCGCCACCCTGCAACGCCTCGAACGCCTGGAACGCGGCTTCGCCTCGGGCGCCCGCCCCGCAGCCGCCCCCTCGGCCGACCGCGCGCCCACCCCCTCCGACGACGTCGCCCCGCCCGCCGAACGCCCGGCCCCGCCCGCCGGCTCCGGCAACCGCCGCCGCGGCGCGGAACTCCTGGCCGCCGCCCGCGCCGAAAAAGAAGCAGCCGCAAGCGGATCGGCAGCGCCCACGGGGTCGGCCGCATCCGCGAACCCGGCAATGTCCGCGTCGAACCGGCAGTCCGGCGCCGCGAGCGCACCGCCCGCTGGACCGGGTGGAGTGCCCGCCCAGTCGCACCCGCAGGGCGGCGCTGCGAGCGCACCTTCCGCTGGGCCGGGTGGGCCGGCCGCCCAGCCGCACCCGCAAGTTGCCGATGCGAGCGCGACTTCCGCCGGTCCGGGCGGGCCGAGTGTCCAGCCGAATCCGCAGGGCGGCGCTCCAAGCGCACCGCCTGCTGGGTCGGACGGCGTAGTCTTCCAGCCGAATCCGCAGGTCGGTGGGACGAGTCAGCCGTCTGACCAGGCGGGCGCGCCTGTCGCCCAGCCGAATCGGCAGGTCGGTGCGTCGAGTGCTTCGTCTGCCCCGTCGAGTGCGCCAGGCACCCAGCCGGACCAGCAGGTCGGTGGGTCGAGTGGGCCGTCTGACCAGGCGGGCGTGCCGGACGCGCAGCTGAACCAGCAGGCCGCCGCGAGTGCACCGAGCACCCAGCCGGGCCCGCAGGTGCGCGCCGCGGGTGCGCCACCTGTCCAGTCCGGAGCGCCGGTCGTACAGCCGAACTCGCAGGTCGGTGCGCCGAGCGCGACTGCTCAGCCGGATCCGCGAATCGCTGCCCGGAGCGCGTCGGCGGACCGGTCGGCCGCCGAGGTGTCCACTCGCCACGGCGTCGCGGAAGACGTTCCCGCTCAACACTCTTCGTCGGACCCGCATCCGGCTGATCAGGCTGCCGAACCCGACGCGGGTGTCGGTGCCGCTGCCGTGGCGCCGTCGGCGGCCCATGAGTCGCAGCGCCCCGAACCGGCGCCGAGCGAACCGGAAGCGCCGACGCGTCGAGCTGATTCGTCGCCGCAGGCCGATTCCTCGCAGCAGGCGGGCCGGGCCGCTCAGTCGTCCGCGGCGACTCAGGCGCCTGGTTCGCGGGACGAGGCAGCACCGCATCGGGAACCCGCGGCACCGCAGCAGGATCCCGCTCCCGCGCAGCAGCCTGCCGAAGACCTCATCGCTGTGGTCGAGGGGGCCTGGGCCGAGATCAAGGGGAAGGTGCGGGAGTTCGGGCCTACGCTCCAGGCGTTGTTGTCGGGGGCGGCGGTGTCGCGGGCCGAGGGCAGCACCATCGTTTTCGCGCATCAGAGCCCGCCGTTGGCGCAGCGATTGTCGGATCCGCGCAATATCGACGCCGTGCGCTCAGCCGTGCGGGCGGTGCTCGGGCGGGAACTGGATGTGCGCTGGGAGACGGGGACGCCCGCGCCCAGGCCCGCTCCGGCCGCGAAGGCGGCGGGCGGTGCGGCGCGCGGGGCGGGGCCGGGGGAGGCCAAGCCCGCGGGACGGCCGAAGTTCTCGCGCCCGAGCCAGGCGAAGGGCAATCCGGCGGGCCAGGCCAGGCAGGCCGGTGAGGACGACATCCCGCCGCCCGATTTTCCCGACCTGCCGGACGACCCGGGCCCCGAGGAGGGGTACCCGTCGGATCCGGGCCGGTCGGGTGGGGAATCCGCGCGTGGTGATGCCGCATTGGCACCGCCGACGCCGGAGGAGGAGCAAGAGATGCTGGCCGCCGCCGCGGAGCCGGTGGCTCCCGGTGACCGGCAGGACCCTGATGAGGTCGCTCTGGCGTTGCTGCGGGCGGAGCTCGGAGCGAAGAGTCTGGATGGTTGACAGCCACCGGCCGGACCACGTTAAGTTAACCGGAGTTCGCACACCACGGTAGTATGAACGGGTGGCCGGAATCGCCGGATGGGGCATGGCTCTATGCTCCGCTGGTGCTGCCGGATTTGTACGGCGTCGAAGACGATAGGTCGTGGCGTTCGTGCGGCCACCGCACCCCAAGGAAGGAAACACTCCGATATGACCACAGAGGCCTACATCTACGAGGCCATCCGCACTCCGCGCGGCCGCGGCAAGAAGAACGGCTCGCTGCACTCGGTCAAGCCGATCGATCTGACTGTTGGTCTGATCCAGGAGCTGCGTGGCCGCTTCCCCAACCTCGACGAGGACCAGATCTCGGACCTGATCCTGGGCGTCGTCACCCCGGTCGGTGACCAGGGCATGGACATCGCCCGCGTCGCGGTGACCACCGCTGGCCTGCCCGACACCGTCGGTGGCTTCCAGCTCAACCGCTTCTGCGCCTCCGGCCTCGAGGCCGTGAACCTGGCCGCGCAGAAGGTGCGCTCCGGCTTCGACGACCTCGTCATCGCCGGTGGCGTCGAGTCCATGTCGCGCGTGCCGATGGGCTCCGACGGCGGCGCCTGGGCGCTCGACCCGGCCACCAACTACGACGGCTACTTCGTGCCGCAGGGCATCTCGGCCGACCTGATCGCCACCATCGAGGGCTTCTCCCGTGATGACGTCGACGCCTACGCGGTGCGTTCGCAGGAGCTGGCCGCCAAGGCCACCACCGGCGGCTACTTCGCCAAGTCGATCGTCCCGGTCAAGGACATCAACGGCCTGGTCGTGCTGGACAACGACGAGCACATGCGCCCCGGCACCACCGCCGCCGACCTGGGCAAGCTGAACCCCTCCTTCGCCGGCATCGGTGAGATGGGTGGCTTCGACGCCGTCGCGCTGCAGAAGTACACCTACATCGAGAAGATCAACCACGTCCACCACGGTGGCAACAGCTCGGGCATCGTCGACGGCGCTGCCCTGGTGCTGATCGGCTCCGAGGAGGCGGGCAAGAACTCGGGTCTGACCCCGAAGGCCCGCATCGTCGCCACCGCGACCTCCGGCGCCGACTCCACCATCATGCTGACCGGCCCGACCCCGGCCGCGAAGAAGGCCCTGGACCGCGCCGGTCTGACCATCGAGGACATGGACCTCGTGGAGATCAACGAGGCGTTCGCCTCCGTGGTGCTGAAGTTCCAGAAGGACCTGAACGTCCCGGACGAGAAGCTGAACGTCAACGGCGGCGCGATCGCCATGGGCCACCCGCTGGGCGCCACCGGCGCGATGATCACCGGCACCGTGGTCGACGAGCTGGAGCGCCGCAACGCGCGCTACGGCCTGGTCACCCTGTGCATCGGCGGCGGCATGGGTGTCGCCACCATCATCGAGCGCGTCTGATCCCCGGCCGACACTTCTCATAGGAGAGAACGAAAAACTATGACTGACAACATCATCGGCTGGGAGAAGGACGCCGACGGCGTGGTCGTCCTCACGATCGACGACCCCAGCCAGGGCGCCAACACCATGAACGACGCGTACATCTCCTCGATGGCCGCGACCGTGGACCGCCTGGAGGCCGAGAAGGACGACATCACCGGTGTCGTCATCACCTCCGGCAAGAAGACCTTCTTCGCCGGCGGCGACCTGAAGAACATGCTCAAGGTCGGCC
Source organism: Nocardia neocaledoniensis (assembly GCF_003182135.1). Classification (GTDB taxonomy): domain Bacteria; phylum Actinomycetota; class Actinomycetes; order Mycobacteriales; family Mycobacteriaceae; genus Nocardia; species Nocardia neocaledoniensis. The sequence continues at coordinate 719,376 of NZ_QGTL01000004.1, forward strand.
CGAACGACGCGGCCGAGGTCGTCAAGATGCTCGAGGGCGTCAAGGCGCCGCTGCGTCGCCTGGAGCAGCTGGGCAAGCCGGTCGTGGCCGCCATCAACGGCGCCGCCCTCGGCGGTGGCCTGGAGATCGCGCTGGCGACCCACTACCGCGTCGCGGCCGACGTCAAGGGTTCGGCCATCGGCCTGCCCGAGGTCTCCCTGGGCCTGCTGCCCGGTGGCGGCGGCGTGACCCGCACCGTGCGCATGCTCGGCCTGCAGGGCGCGCTGATGCAGGTGCTGCTGCAGGGTCAGCGGCACCGCGTCACCAAGGCCAAGGAAATCGGCCTGATCGACGAGGTCGTGTCCTCGGTCGAGGAGCTGCTGCCCGCCGCCAAGGCGTGGATCGCGGCCAACCCCGAGGCTGCTCAGCCGTGGGACAAGAAGGGCTTCAAGATCCCCGGCGGCACCCCGTCCACCCCGGCCTTCGCGGCGAACCTGCCCGCGTTCCCGGCCAACCTGCGCAAGCAGATCAAGGGCACCAACATGCCCGCCCCGCGCGCCATCATGGCCGCGGCGGTCGAGGGCGCGCAGGTCGACATCGACAACGCGCTGACCATCGAGGGTCGTTACTTCACGAGCCTGCTGACCGGCCCGGTCGCGAAGAACATGATCCAGGCGTTCTTCTTCGACCTGAACCACATCAACGGTGGCGGTTCGCGGCCGAAGGACGTGCCCAAGCGTGAGATCAAGAAGATCGGCGTCATCGGCGCGGGCATGATGGGCGCGGGCATCGCCTACGTCTCCGCCAAGGCCGGCTACGAGGTCGTCCTCAAGGACGTCGAGCTCGCGGCCGCCGAGAAGGGCAAGGCGTACTCGGAGGCCATCGAGAAGAAGGCGCTCTCCCGTGGCAAGACCACCCAGGAGAAGTCCGACGCGCTGCTGGCTCGCATCACCCCGACCGCGGACGCCGCCGACTTCAAGGGCGTCGACTTCGTGATCGAGGCCGTGTTCGAGAACCCCGACCTCAAGAACAAGGTCTTCCAGGAGATCGAGGACATCGTCGACGCCGACGCGCTGCTCGGCTCGAACACCTCGACCCTGCCGATCACCCTGCTGGCCGACGGTGTGAAGCGCTCCGAGGACTTCATCGGTATCCACTTCTTCTCCCCCGTGGACAAGATGCCGCTGGTGGAGATCATCAAGGGCGAGAAGACCTCCGACGAGGCGCTGGCCCGGGTGTACGACTACACCCTCGCCATCAAGAAGACCCCGATCGTCGTCAACGACAGCCGCGGCTTCTTCACCTCGCGCGTGATCGGCACCTTCATCAACGAGGCCATCTCGATGGTCGCCGAGGGCGTCGACCCGTCGACGGTCGAGCAGGCCGGTCTGCAGGCGGGCTACCCGGCCGCGCCGCTGAAGCTCAGCGACGAGCTGAACTTCACCACCATGCAGAAGATCTACAAGGAGACCGCCGAAGCCATCATCGCGGCCGGTGGCGAGCTCAACGCCGCCTCCGCGAAGACTGCCGAGGTGCTCGACACCCTGGTCGGCAAGTACGACCGCAAGGGCAAGGCGGGCGGCGCCGGCTTCTACGACTACGTCGACGGCAAGGCCACCGGCCTGTGGGACGAGCTGCGCTCGCTCTACAACTCGCAGCGTGAGCTCCCGGAGGGCGTGACCTTCCAGGATCTCAAGGACCGGATGATGTTCGCCGAGGCCATCGAGACCCAGAAGTGCTTCGACGAAGGCGTGCTCACCAGCACCGCCGACGCGAACATCGGCTCGATCTTCGGCATCGGCTTCCCGGCCTGGACCGGTGGCGTGCACCAGTTCATCGTCGGTTACCCGGGCGGCCAGGAGGCCTTCGTGGCCCGCGCCGACGAGCTGGCGAAGAAGTTCGGCCCGCGCTTCGAGGTTCCGGCCTCCCTGCGCAAGTAAGCGGTACCCGGCTCCGGCCGGTCGGAAGCCCGTCACCGTCTCGGTGGCGGGCTTCCGTCATTGTGTGGTCAGGCGGGGGCGTCGCCGAGAGAGAAGTATTCGGCCTGGCGGGGGCGTGCGGCCATGGCGAGCACGGCGGCCACCTCGTCGACGCCGTCGGTCAGCGGGGCGATGGTGACGCGCACCGCCTCGGGATGCCCGCGGTCGGCGGCGAAGAACGGCCCGCCGGGCGCGACCCGGATGCCGTTGGCGGCCAGGTGAACCAGCGCGGTGCGCTCGTCGGCGACGGGCAGCCACGCGTTGAGGCCCTGCCCGTCGGCGACGCGGACGCCGCGCGCGCCGAGCGCGGTGACCAGCGCGCGGCGCCGGGCCTGGTATTGGTCGCGCGCGAATTCCACCGTGCGGGTGACGGTCTCGTCGCGCAGCATCTCGTACAGCAGCCGCTGCAGGATGCGTGGCGTCCAGCCGGGGCCGAGCACCCGGGTGGCCACGATCCGGTCGATGATCTCCTCCGGGCCCGACAGCGCCGCGATCCGCAGGTCGGGTCCGTGCGATTTGGAGTAGCTGCGCACGTGCAGCACCTGGTCGGGCAGCCAGCGCCCGAGGCTCACGTCGGCGGCGGGCACCACCGGCCCGGAGTGGTCGTCCTCGATGACCACGCACCGATGGTCGCCGCGGCGCAGGATGTCGGCCAGTTCCGCGGCGCGCTCGGCGCTCATCGACGCCCCGGTGGGGTTCTGCGCGCGGGGTTGCAGCACGGCTGCGGTGGCGCCGGTGGCCAGTGCGCGCGCGAATTCGCCTGGTAGCAAGCCCTCTTCGTCCATGCCGACGGGGACGGTCTCGGCGCCGATGGAGTCGAGGTAGTCGAGGATGTAGGGGAAGGTGGGGTCTTCCACGATCACCCGGTCGCCGAAGCGGACGACCGCCTGCAGGCTGCGGGCGACGGCGTCCATGGCCCCGTCAACGACGGTGAGCGCCCCCGACTTCGTCGGCCAGTCGGCCTGGAGCAGGCGGCCGAGCTCGGGCACGACCGGCGCCTGGTGGTAGTCGGTGGTCTCGGTGCCGAGGGCCAGCCGCGACAGGATCGTGCCGACCTCGGGCAGCAGCAGCGGGTCGGGGGTGCCCAGCGAGAGGTCGAGCCGCGCCGAGGTGGCGCCCTTGGTCATGCCGTCGGTGCGGGAGACGGGCCGGGGGCGGGTGCCGCCCTCGGCGACGAAGGTCCCGCTGCGCCCCCGCGAGACCACGAGCCCGGCCTGCGCCAGCGCCCGCCAGCCGTGGCTGACGGTCGCCGGGCTCACGCCCAGGCGGCTTGACAGTTCCCGCACGGTCGGCAGCCGATCGCCCGGACGTAGCTCTCCGCTGGTGATCAGGCGGGCGATGGCCCCGGCGATCCCGGCGGGGGTCGGGTCATCGATCTGAATCCGGTCGTTCATTTCCACTTCTCGATCGCGTCGCGAGATTTACACTTCCGGCATTGACTGAAATATTCAGGAAATGTTTACCGTCGAAGATAACATAACCAACTTCGGTAGGAGATCGACAGGTGACGACAATCAAGGCAGCCATCACCCAGGCAACGTGGACCGGCGACAAGAAATCGATGCTCACCAAGCATGAGGGATTCGTCGAGGAAGCCGCGGCCGCTGGAGTGCAGGTCATCTGCTTCCAGGAACTGTTCTACGGCCCGTATTTCGGCAATGTGCAGGACAAGAAGTACTACGAGTACGCCGAATCGGTCCCCGGCCCGACCACCGAGCGGTTCGCCGAACTGGCGCGGGCGCATCAGATGGTGATCGTGCTGCCGGTGTACGAGGAAGACCAGCCCGGCGTGCTGTACAACACCGCGGCGGTGATCGACGCCGACGGCACCTACCTGGGCAAATACCGTAAGCACCACATCCCCCACCTGCCGAGCTTCTGGGAGAAGTTCTACTTCCGCCCCGGCAATCTCGGCTATCCGGTGTTCGACACCGCGGTCGGCAAGATCGGCGTCTACATCTGCTACGACCGGCACTTCCCCGAGGGCTGGCGCGCCTACGGCCTCGGCGGCGCCGAGCTGGTGTTCAACCCCTCGGCCACCAAACCCGGTCTGTCCAACCGGCTCTGGGAACTCGAGCAGCCCGCGGCCGCCGCGGCGAACCAGTACTACATCGCCGCGAACAACCGGATCGGCACGGAGACGGCCGAATTCGGCGACGACGCGGTGACCTTCTACGGCAGCTCGTATTTCGTCGATCCGCGCGGCAACTACGTCGGCGACGTCGCCTCCACCGACACCGACGAACTGGTGATCCGCGAGATCGATCTGGATCTGGTGCGCGAGGTGCGCAGCGACTGGCAGTTCTATCGCGATCGCCGCCCGGACTCCTACGACGCCATCGTGGCGCCCTGAGTGCGGGAGGACCTGTATGGCAACCACTTTGATCACAGGCGGCACCGTCGTCTCGGCGACGGGACGGGGCGCGGCCGACGTGCTCGTCGACGGTGAACGCATTGTCGCGCTGCTCGAACCGGGCAGCACGGTGCTCGGCGCGAACCTCGCCGAGACGGTCGACACCGTCATCGACGCGAGCGGCAAGTACGTCATCCCGGGCGGCATCGACGCGCACACGCACATGTCGATGCCGTTCGGCGGCACCACCGCCGCCGACGACTTCGAGACCGGCACCAGGGCCGCCGCCTGGGGCGGCACCACCATGATCATCGACTTCGCGGTGCAGAAGTTCGGTGAGCGGGTGCCGGAGAGCCTGCAGACCTGGCACGACATGGCGGCCGGGCAGTGCGCCGTCGACTACTCGTTCCACCAGATCATCGGCGAGGTGAACAAGGAGTCGCTGGCCGAGCTGCGCAGGCTGCCCGACGAGGGCATCACCAGCTACAAGCTGTTCATGGCCTACCCCGGCGTGTTCTACAGCGACGACGCGCAGATCCTGCGCGCCATGCAGACCGGCGCCGACACCGGCCTGCTCACGATGATGCACGCCGAGAACGGCCCCGCCATCGACGTGCTCGTCGAACAGCTGCTGGCCCAGGGCAAGACCGACCCGTACTACCACGGCGTCGCCAGGGCCTGGCAGCTCGAGGAGGAGGCCACCCACCGCGCGATCATGCTCGCCGACCTCACCGGCGCGCCGCTGTACGTGGTGCACGTGTCGGCCAAACAGGCGGTGGCGCAGCTGGCCGCGGCCCGCGATCGCGGCCGCAATGTGTTCGGCGAGACCTGTCCGCAGTACTTGTACCTCTCGCTCGAGGACAACCTGGGCGCACCGGGTTTCGAGGGCGCGAAATGGGTGTGCTCGACGCCGCTGCGCTCGCGTGAGGAGGAACACCAGAACCAGGTGTGGCAGGCACTGCGCACCAACGATCTGCAGATGGTGTCCACCGATCACTGCCCGTTCTGCATGAAGGGGCAGAAGGACATGGGGATCGGCGATTTCTCCAAGATTCCCAACGGGATCGGCTCGGTCGAGCACCGGATGGACCTGATGTACCAGGGCGTGGTGGACGGCCGGATCACCCTGGAGCGCTGGGTCGAGATCACCTCGACCACCCCCGCCAGGATGTTCGGCCTCTACGGCCGCAAGGGCGTGCTCGCACCGGGCGCCGACGCCGACATCGTGGTCTACGACCCGAACGGGCACACCTCCATCGGGCTGGGCAAGACGCATCACATGAACATGGACCACTCCGCCTGGGAGGGCTACGAGATCGACGGTCACGTCGACGTGGTGCTCTCGCGCGGCAAGGTCGTGGTCGCCGACGGCGAATACCGGGGGCGCAAGGGCGACGGCAAGTTCGTGCGCCGCGACCAGTGCCAGTACCTGATCTGAGGAGACGCCATGGAATTCGGAGCGGTACTTCAGTGCGACCCGCCGGCAGCGCGCACCGTGCAGCTGGCGAAACTGGCCGAGGCGCACGGCTTCAGCCACCTGTGGACCTTCGACTCGCACCTGCTGTGGCAGGAGCCGTACGTCCTCTACAGCCAGATCCTGCACGAGACCAGGCGGATCACAGTCGGGCCGATGGTGACCAACCCGGCCACCCGCGACTGGACGGTCACCGCCTCGCTGTACGCCACGCTCAACGAGATGTACGGCAACCGCACCATCTGCGGGATCGGGCGCGGTGACTCGGCGGTCCGGGTGGGCGGCGGAAAGCCGACCACACTGGCCACTCTGCGCGAATCGATCCACGTGATCCGGGAGCTGGCCAACTCGCGTCCGGTCGAATACAACGGCAGCACACTGCAATTCCCGTGGAGCACCGGCTCGACGCTCGACGTCTGGGTGGCGGCCTACGGGCCGAAGGCACTGGCGCTGACCGGCGAGGTGGCCGACGGATACATCCTGCAGCTGGCCGACCTCGACATCGCCGAATGGATGATCGGCACCGTGCGCGCGGCGGCGAAAGCGGCCGGCCGCGACCCGGATTCGATCAAGATCTGCGTGGCCGCGCCCATGTACATCGGCACCGATCGCGCGCACATGCGCGACCAGTGCCGCTGGTTCGGCGGCATGGTCGGCAACCACGTGGCCGACATCGTCGAGCGCTACGGCACCGGCGGCGGTGTGCCGCAGGCGCTCACCGACTACATCGAGGGCCGCAAGGGCTACGACTACAACCAGCACGGCCGGGCCGGAAACACCCACGCCGACTTCGTCTCCGACGAGATCGTGGAGCGATTCTGCCTGCTCGGCACTTCGGAGGAACACATCGCGAAGCTGCGCGCGCTCGCCGATCTCGGCGTCGACCAGTTCGCGGGCTATCTGCAACACGACAACAAGGAGGAGACCTTGCGTGTCTACGGCGAAACGGTGATCCCGCGGCTGCGCCAGGCCGTCACCGCGACGAAGGTGTCGGCATGACCGGGGCGACGGTCGGCGTCGACCTGGACGCGCGCGCCTACGAACTCGACCGCGCCCACGTGTTCCATTCGTGGTCGGCGCAGGGCAGCCTGGATCCGATGGTGTTGTCGGGCGGACGCGGCTGCCGGGTCTGGGACCACGCGGGCCGCGAGTACCTCGATTTCGCCAGCCAGATGGTGAATGTCAATATCGGACACCAGCATCCGGTGGTCACGGCCGCGATCGCCGAGCAGGCCGCGCGGCTGACCACGATCGGTCCGGCCGTGGCGAACCTGCAGCGCGGCGAGGCGGCGCAGCGGATCACCGCGCACGCGCCCGAGGGCATGAACAAGGTGTTCTTCACCAACGGCGGCGCCGACGCCAACGAGAACGCGATGCGGATGGCGCGCCTGCACACCGGACGCGACAAGGTGCTCTCGGCCTACCGGTCCTATCACGGCAACACCGGCGCGGCTGTGGTCGCGACCGGCGACTGGCGCCGGATGCCGAACGAGTACGCGCGCGGCCACGTCCACTATTTCGGTCCGTACCTGTATCGCAGCGAATTCTGGGCGGAGACACCGGAACAGGAGAGCGAGCGCGCGCTGCGCCACCTGGAACGGGTGGTGCAGGCGGAGGGGCCGCAGACCATCGCGGCGATCCTGGTGGAGAGCGTGCCGGGCACCGCGGGCATCCTGGTGCCGCCGCCGGGCTATCTGGCCGGAGTGCGCGCCATCGCCGACCGCTACGGCATCGTGCTGATCCTCGACGAGGTGATGTGCGGATTCGGCCGCACCGGACGGTGGTTCGCCTTCGACGGCTACGACGTGACCCCGGACCTGATCACCTTCGCCAAGGGCGTGAACTCCGGCTACGTGCCGGTCGGCGGCATCGTCATCTCGGACGAGATCGCCGCGACCTTCGACGACCGCGTCTTCCCCGGTGGCCTGACCTACAGCGGCCATCCGCTGGCGGCCGCCTCCATCGTGGCGGCGCTGGACGTGATGGCCGAGGAGGGCATCGTCGACAACGCCGAGCGCATCGGGCGCACGGTGATCGGTCCGGCGCTGGACAAGCTTGCCGCCGAGCACCCGATCGTCGGCGAGGTCCGTGGCGAGGGCGTGTTCTGGGCGATCGAGCTGGTCGCCGACCGCACCACCCGCGAACCCGTCGACGCCGCGACCATCGCGCGCGTCAAAGCCGGACTGGCCGCCAGGGGCGTGCTGGTGTTCGGCGCCGACAACCGGATTCATTTCGTTCCACCCTGCGTGGTCACCGAGGCCGAGGTCGCCGAGGCCGTCGCCGCGCTCAGTGATGTATTGGCCGACACTTTGGAGATCCGATGACGCACCCCACCGACACGCTCGAGCACTGGGTCGACGGCAAGCCGTGGACCGGTGAATCCACCCGCACCGCACCGGTGTTCGACCCCGCCCTCGGGGTACCGCGCCGCACGGTCCGGATGGCCACGGCCACCGATGTCGACGCCGCGGTCAAGGCCGCGGCCGCCGCGCTGCCCGCCTGGCGGGATTCGTCGATCGCCACGCGGCACCGCTTCCTGCTGAATTTCCGCGAACTGCTCAACGCCCGCAAGGACGCGCTGGCCGAGATCCTCACCGCCGAACACGGCAAGGTGCTCTCGGACGCGGCGGGCGAGATCGCGCGCGGGCTCGAGGTGGTGGAGTTCACGCTCTCGATGCCGCACCTGCTCAAGGGCGAGTTCAGCCAGAACGCCTCGACCGGGGTCGACGTCTACTCGGTGCGCGAGCCCGTCGGCGTGGTCGGCATCATCAGCCCGTTCAACTTCCCGGCGATGGTGCCGCTGTGGTTCTTCCCGATCGCCATCGCGGCGGGCAACACCGTGGTGCTCAAGCCGAGCGAGAAGGATCCGTCGGCGGCGAACTGGCTGGCCGAGGTGGCCGCCGACGCCGGGCTGCCCGCCGGCGTGCTCAATGTGGTGCACGGCGACAAGGAAGCCGTGGACGCGCTGCTCACTCATCCCGAGGTCGGGGCCATCTCGTTCGTCGGCTCCACTCCGATCGCCGAGTACGTGTACCGGACCGCGAGCGCCAACGGCAAGCGCGTGCAGGCGCTCGGCGGAGCGAAGAACCACATGCTGGTGCTGCCCGACGCCGACCTCGACCTGGCCGCCGATGCCGCCGTCAACGCCGGTTTCGGCTCGGCGGGCGAGCGGTGCATGGCGGTGAGCGTGGTCCTGGCCACCGAATCGGTCGCCGACGAGCTGGTCGCGCGGATCGCCGAGCGGATGAAGGACCTGCGCACCGGCGACGGCCGCCGCGGCTGCGACATGGGCCCGCTGATCACCCGCGAGCACCGCGACAAGGTGGCCGGTTACCTCGACACCGCCGTCGCCGACGCCGCGGAACTGGTGGTCGACGGGCGTGCGTCCACCTTCGACGGAGACCCGAACGGCTTCTGGCTCGGCCCGACCCTGATCGACCGGGTGCCGGTGAGCTCGGCGGTCTACCGCGACGAGATCTTCGGCCCGGTGCTGTCGGTGGTGCGGGTCGAGGGATTCGAGCAGGCCGTCGAGCTGATCAACGCCTCGCCCTACGGCAACGGCACCGCCATCTTCACCAACGACGGCGGCGCGGCGCGGCGCTTCCAGCGGCAGGTGAACGTGGGCATGATCGGCGTGAACGTGCCGATCCCGGTCCCGGTGGCCTACCACAGTTTCGGCGGTTGGAAGGCGTCGCTGTTCGGCGACGCGAAAGCCTACGGCCCCAACGGTTTCGCCTTCTTCACCCAGGAGAAGGCGATCACTTCCCGCTGGCTCGATCCGAGCCACGGCGGCATCGACCTCGGTTTTCCGCGGAACAGTTAGCACGATCGAAGCACTAAGGACATCCGATGACAGAAACTCGGGTACGGCCGTCCGATGACGCGCCGAGCAGTTCCACGCTGGTCAACGACGACTTGGCACCGACTACCAAGGAGACGGCGACCTGGCGTACCTGGGACATCTTCTGCCTCTGGATGACCTCGGCACACAGCATCGCCAGCTACGGCTTCGCCGTCGGCATGCTCGCGCTCGGCATGACCGGTTGGCAGACGATGCTCGCGCTGTTCGCCGGCGTGCTGCTGCTGTGGCTGGGCAGCAATCTGATCGGCGTCGCGGGGCAGAAGGTCGGGGTGCCGTTCCCGGTCTTCGCCCGCGGCGCGTTCGGGGTGTTCGGCGCCAACATCCCCGCGCTGCTGCGGGCCCTGGTCGCGGTGTTCTGGTACGGCATCCAGACCTACCTGGCCTCCACCGCGCTGATGATCCTGCTGTTGCGGGTGGCGCCCGGACTCGAATCGCTCACCGGCAACGACATCCTCGGCCTGTCCACGCTGGGCTGGATCGCGTTCCTGGTGCTGTGGACGGTGCAGCTGGCGATCATCAACTACGGCATGGAGGTGGTGCGCAAGGCCTCCGACTTCGCCGGGCCCGCGGTCTGGATCGGGATGATCGCGCTGGCGATCTGGATTCTCGGCAAGGCCGACTGGAGCATCGACTTCAACGCGCGGGCCGGGGAACCGCTCAGCGGGGGCGCGACCGTCGCGACCTTCGTCGGCGTGGCGTTCCTGATGGTGGCGTTCATGGCGGGTCCGCTGGTGAACTACGCCGACTTCGCGCGCTTCTCGCCCAGCCGTAAGGCGGTGCTGCGCGGCAACGCCTGGGGCATCCCGTTCAACGAGACCGCGTTCGTGGTGCTCTCGATCATCATCGCGCTGGCCACGCTGAAGGTGTACGGCAAGGTGCTCGCCGATCCGGTGGCGCTGGTCGCCGACATCGACAGCGATGTGATCGTGGTGATCGCCGCGGTGCTGTTCGCCACCGCGACCGTGGGCATCAACGTGGTGCTGAACTTCGTCTCGCCGGCCTACGACATCTCCAACGCGGCGCCGAAGTACATCTCGTTCCGCACCGGCGGCGTAATCACCGCGCTGCTATCGATCGTGGTCCTGCCGTGGAAGCTGTGGGAGAACCAGAACTTCATCATCTACTTCCTCGGCGGCGTCGGCGCCCTGATGGGCCCGGTCTTCGGCATCCTCGTCGTCGACTACTACCTGGTCCGCAAACAGCGCACCGTCCTGGCCGACCTCTACAGCGACGAGCCCACCGGCAGCTACTGGTACACCCGCGGCTTCAACCCCAAGGCCCTGATCGCCCTGGCCATCGCGGGCCCGGTCGCGGTCATCGTCGCCCTCGCCCCCGACTCCGGCAACATCACCGCCCTCTCCTGGCCGGTAGGCGCCACCCTCGGCGCCCTGGTCATGTACGCCCTCAACCTCCACAAACCCGCCGCGGCGGGCTGATCGACACCGAGAGCCCCGTCGCGCGCGGATCGCGTGGCGGGGCTCCGGCGTGCCATACTGAACGAGGAAGTTCTGAAAAAATTCAGAAATCTGTTCGAGATGCTGAGGTAGCCGTGATCACCGAGGTGCAGTGGAGCGAACTGCAGCGCGACCCCAAGCAGGTCGCGAGGCTGGCCGACGAAGGTGACGTGCGCGTGCGACGCCGCGATGGCGCCGCGCTGTTGCTGATTCGCGAAGATCGGGCGCAGGGACAGGCCGAAGGCGCGGTGCTGGCCGCGCGTGCGCTGCGTAATGTACTGGTGCACTTGCCTGCTGAAGCCGCCGCCGCTGCGTTGATCGACGAGTTCCCCTGGGTGGACCTGCTGCCGGAGTCTGAGCGCACCCTGTTCGTCAAGGACTTCGCGCGCGCGTTCCAGGCATCAGCCGAAGTGGGCGAGTGGTCCTCGCTTCACCGCACTGTGCACGATTGGCGCAACACGGCCTATATCTATACCGACCCCGGCCTGGTCGAGCAGCTCACAGAACCGATCGACACCGACTTCGGCCCCGTGCCGGAACCCGAGGTGGACTAGGCATGTCGCCGAAACGAGGTGACCGAGTCGCGCCTCCCGGCCGACCTGGCATGTGGGAGGCTCGATTCGCGACCACCGCGGCAGCCAAGGGTTGGGAAGACCTGTGCCGATCAGCGCGTGCCAGCACCTGGGAAGCCTGGATCATCCTGACCGAGCGACCGACTACGCCGGAGAACCCTTCCCGTCAGAGCAAGCTCAAAGGTGCGTTGTCCACCCATGTCATCGGCGGGTCGACGCTCGATCAGTGGCAGTACGAAGTCACCGGAGGTGGTCGGGTGTGGTACTGCCCGGATCATGATGCGCGGATCGTGTGGATCGTCGTGGCGGGACCTCGCCACCCCAAGGCCACCGACTGACGCTGCGGGAACTGCCAGAAAGTCGTCCTCAGCGGAAGAGGAGGGCGGCGAGGATGTCGGCGTGGCGGTAGCCGAGGTATTTCTGGACGGTGGGCTCGTCGACGGCTGAGGTGGCGGTGGCGAGGGTGACGACGACGAATTGTTCCTGGGCGCCGGCCTTCCATTTGCCGGTGGCGAAGTCGTCGATGGTGGTGCCCGCGCGGGGTTTCAGTGCCTTTTGATCGATCTCGGCGGCGGCGGTCTTCGCGGTGGCGGCGTCGGGCATGACCAGGATGAACTGGGCGAAACGCAGGGCGCCGCCCTCGGCGGAGAGGACGAGTTCGGCGGCGTACCGGCAGCCGAGGGCGGTGAGTTTGCCGTCCTTCTCGATCGGGGCGCAGGTGTCGTGGTCGCGGCCTTCGATCCAGTCGGCGCGCAGGGACACATCGCCCATCTTGAAGTCCCAGGGGCCTTCGTATTCGGTGTAGCTCAGCTTCGCGTCCGCCTTCGGCGGTTTCTTGCTGGTGGTGGTGGGTTTGGCGGTGGACGTGCGCACGGTGTCGGAGACCGGCGCCGCGCCCGAGGCCGCCACCGCCGATCCGGCGACCGTGTCCTTCGCACCGACGACCAGCAGTCCCGCGCCGCCGAGCAGGGCGAGGACCAGCATCGATGCCAGGACTATCCAGCCCGCGTTCGACTTCGGCGGCGGACCGAGGGGTGGGATCTCCTGCGGTTGGCCGTAGCCCATCGGCGTGCCCCACTGCTGCGGATCCTGATTTCCGGACGGATAGGTCATCGCGAAGCCCCCCTGTCGGCGCGGGGGACTCCGACCTCCCCCGAGTTCTTGCCATCGACCTTACTGCGCTGTTCCAACGCTGTTCACCCGCGGGCACTCCGGGCTGGCTACCGTGACCGGTCATGGGACGTCGGGTGACCGCGGTGGTGTTGGGAACGGTGCTGGCCGGGGCGTGCGCGCCCGCAGGCGCGGCGGAGCCGGGCGCGGTGCGCGTGCTGGGTGAGCAGGTCGTCGCCCACGACCTGGACTTCGGCGGCACCGTCGTCGGTGGCCTGTCGGGCATCGACTATCGGCCCGCCACCGGCGAATTCGTGCTGCTCAGCGACGACAGGTCCGAGAAGAATCCCGCCCGCTTCTACACCGCTCGCATTCCGGTGACGGACGATGGCATGGGGCCGGTGGAATTCACCGGCACGACGCCGCTGCGCCGCCAGGACGGTTCGGCCTACCCACCGAAGTCCGTTGACCCCGAGGACATCCGGGTCGACCCGCTGACCGGCGACTACCTGTGGACCCAGGAGGGCGAGCGGGCAGGCACCGTCCTCGCCGATCCGTCGGTCCGGCTCGCGCACCCCGACGGCGGGTTCGGCGCCGAGCTCCCGATCCCGGAAAACGAACGGATGCGGGCGGATTCGGGCCCACGGCAGAACCAGGCGCTGGAGGCGGCGACCTTCGCCGCGGGCGGCACGCTGGTCGTCACCGCGCTGGAGGGCCCGTTGCTCACCGACGGCCCGACGGCCACACCGACCACCGGGGCGACCACCCGAATCACCGTGCAGACCCGATTCGGGCCGCTGCTCGCGCAATACGCGTACCCGCTGGAACCGGTCTTCGCCGACTCGCGGCCCGAACCCGGTCAGGCGAGCAACGGCGTCACCGCGATCCTCTCCGTCGATCCGTTCGACCCCACCCGATTCCTGGTGCTGGAAAGGGCTTTCGCCAAGGGGGTCGGCAATCGGGTGCGGCTGTTCGAGGTCGACGTGACCCAGGCGAGCAACGTGCTCGACGCGCCGCTGTCCGGCGCGCGTCCGGTGAGCAAGCGCCTGGTCGCCGACCTCACCGACCTCGGCGTCGAGGCCGTCGACAATGTCGAGGGCATGACCTGGGGACCGCGCCTGAGCAGCGGCGAGAAGACCCTGGTGCTGGTCGCCGACAACAACTTCGCCGCCGAACAGCGCACCCAGCTGATCACCCTCGCGCTGCGCTGACCAGCGCGGTCACCCGGCCGTGGCCGCCACAGCACCGAATCTCCACCCGATGGATGCCGGATCGCGCTAGCTTGGAGTTGTACACCTGCGCCGGTGACGCCGATTCGCTTCGAGGGGTGGTCACATGGATCCGGAAGAGACCCGCATGCAACGCGGGCCGGCCGAGTCGTCACCGGCAGGTACACACACGCAGCGCGCGCTCGCTCCCGGCGAAATCGACGAGGCAGTGGTCGCCGAGCTCGACGCGATGGGTCTCACTGCGGCCAAGGAGATCGGGCGCGGCGGCTTCGGCGTGGTGTACCGATGTCTACAGCCGGCGCTGGACCGGGTGGTGGCGGTGAAGGTGCTGTCCTCGGAGATCGATCAGGAGAGCCGGGAGCGGTTCCTGCGCGAGGAACAGGCGATGGGCCGGCTGTCCGGGCACCCGAACATCGTCGACATCCTGCAGGTCGACGTCACCGCGACGGGCCTGCCGCTGATCGTCATGCCGTACTGCTCACGCGGCTCGCTGGAGCGGCTCATCCATGACCGCGGCCCGCTGACCTGGGCAGACACCCTGCGTGCCGGCGTGAAGCTGGCCGCGGCGATCGAATCCGCGCACCGGGCGGGCATCCTGCATCGTGACGTGAAGCCAGCGAACGTGCTGATCAGCGGGTACGGCGAACCGCAGCTCACCGATTTCGGCATCGCCCGCATCCCCGGCGGATTCCAGACCTCGAGCAGCATGATCACCGGCTCGCCCGCGTTCACCGCCCCCGAGGTGCTCAAAGGACACGAACCGACTGTTCGGTCCGATATCTATGGCCTCGGCGCGACCCTGTTCGCCCTGCTCACCGGCCATGCCGCGTTCGAACGGCAGGCGGGAGAGAAGGTGGTCGCGCAGTTCCTGCGCATCACCACCCAGCCGGTGCCCGACCTGCGCACGCAGGACATCCCCGCCGATCTGGCCGCCGCGATCGAGAAGGCCATGGCACCCGATCCGGCCGACCGGCCCGCCTCGGCCTACGAGTTCGGTGAACTCCTGCGCGAGGTGCAGCGCGCGCACGGCCAGATGCCCGACGAGATGGCCCTGCTCGACACCGAGCTGGACCAGGAGGACACCCCCGAGTCCCTGAAGGCGGTGACCGCCCGGCACAGCTGGCCGCTGACGCTGCGCCCCGCCGAGACCTCGGGCCCGCGCGGCGGCGGCAACTCCTGCACCCTGCCGCCCACCGCGGCCACCAAGTTCCGGCCGCCGACCCCGGCCCGCGAGCCGTTCCCCCGCCAGCGTCTGCTCGACGTGCTGCGCGCGGGTGGTAACCGCAGGCTCGCCCTCATCCACGCGCCCGCCGGCTTCGGCAAGAGCACGATCGCGGCCCAGTGGCGCGCGGATCTGGTCTCCCGCGACGTCCCGGTCGCCTGGCTCGGCGTCGACCAGGACGACGACAGCGAGATCTGGTTCCTCGCCCACCTCATCCAGGCCATCCGGCGGGTGCGTCCCGAGGTGGGCGACGGCCTGGAGCAGGTGCTCGAGGAGCGCCCCGCCGATGCCGTCGCCTTCGTGATCGCGACCTTGATCGACGAGATCCACGCCAGCGACCGCAGCGTGGTGGTGATCGTCGACGACTGGCACCGGGTGCGCGATCCCGGCGTGCACCGCGCCATGGCGACGCTGCTCGACAACGGCTGCCACCACGTGCGTTTCGTGGTCACCAGCCGCGACCAGTCCGGTCTGCCGATCAGCAGGCTGCGGGTGCGCGACGAGCTGGTGGAGCTCGGCGCGGCGGAGCTGCGCCTCACCGAGGCCGAGACGCGCCAGATCCTGGTGGAGCGCAACGGTTTCGCGCTCACCGACGAACAGGTCGAGCAGATCCATCTGGCGACCGAGGGGTGGCCGGCCGCCATCCAGCTGGTCAGCCTGACGCTGCGGGGCAAGGCCGATCCGGCCGCGCTGCTGGGTCAGCTCGCCGAGGGCGGGCACGGCATGCGCGAGTACCTGGCCGAGAACGTGCTCGACAGCATCGAACCGGACCTGCTCGAATTCCTGATGGCGATCTCGGTGGTCGAGCGGGTGAGCGGCTCGCTCGCGGCGGTGCTCGCCGACGTGCCCGACGGCGCGACCCTGCTGGAGCAGGCCGAGCAGCGCGAGCTGTTCCTGCACCGGATCGAGCACGATCCGGAGTGGTACCGGATGCAGCCGCTGTTCGCCGAGCATCTGCGCGCCCGGCTCGAGCGTGTGCATCCCGGCCGGGCGAAGGTGCTGCACCGCAAGGCCTCGCGCTGGTACGCCGAGCATCAGCTGCTGCGCAAGTCCGTCGACCACGCGCTGGCCGCCACCGACCTCAAGCTGGCCGCCGACCTGCTGGAGAGCGGCGGCATGGACCTGATCGACGGCTCGAGGCTGGCCACCCTGCTCGGCAGCGTGTCGAAACTGCCGGTGCAGCAGGTGACCTCACGCTCCAAGCTGTTGATGGCGGTCGCGCGGGCGAACATGAACCTGCAGCAGACCGGCACCGCGCGCTCCGCGCTGGGCAGGCTGTCCAACCTGCTCGCCCGCGGCGGCGGCGAGCCGGAAATGATCGAACAGCGCTGTGCGGCCACGGTTCTCGACGCCGCCGACCGGGTGGCCCACGACGACACCGCCGAGGTCGTCGAACGCCTCACGCCCTGCCTGGACGCGCCCGACGAGCTGCCCGCCTGGATCGTCTCCACCGCCGCCAACCTGGTCTCCTTCGTCCGGCTCTGCGACTTCGATTTCGACGGCGTGACCGAGATGCAGGACTGGGCCGCCGACTACCACGTGCGCTCCAAGGACCCGCTCGGACCGGTCTTCGGGCTCTGCGCGCGCGGTGACGCCGCCTACGAACAACTCGACATCGCCACCGCCACCGAGTGTTTCGAGCTGGCCTACGAAACGGCGCGGGCGCGCTCGGGCCCGCGCTCGGACGCGGCGCGGGTGGCCGCGGCGCTGCTGGGCGAACTGGCCTATCGGCGTGGCGATCTCGCGGTGGCCGACCGGCTGCTCGACGAGAGCCACGAACTGCTCACCAGGGTCGGACCGGTCGACTTCCAGATCGCGACCTTCGTGATCGGCGCGCGGGTGAAGGCCGCGCTCGGCGACCAGTACACCGCGGCCGCGCGGCTCGACGAGGGCGCCAGGGTGGCGTCGGAGAACGGCTTGGCCAGGCTCGACGCGCACGTGCGCGCCGAACGATCCCGGCTCGGCCTGAGCAACGGCGACAGCGGCGATCGCATCGTCGCCGACGTGTCCGGCAACGGCAAACGCCGTCGCTCCGGCGCGGCGGCGCTCATCGCGGAGGCGCGCGAGTTCGCCCAGATCAGGGCACTGCTCGCCGAACAGCGCCTGCGCGCCGACGACCGGGCGGCGCGCTACGCCAGGGTGCTGTACTCCCGGCTGCTCGAACAGTCACGACCCCGCGTGGAGATGGACGCGACCCTGCTGCTCGCCGAGTGCCTGGCCGCGGCGGGCTGGATCGGCGAGGCGACCGGGCTCGTCCTGCCGGTGCTGCGTACCTGCGCCGACCTCGGCTGGACCAGGCCGCTGCTCGACGCCGGGCCCGGTGTGGTCGGCCTGCTACACGTGCTGCGCACGCAGGCCCACGACGGACAGCCGCACCCGATCCTCAACGAGGTGCCCGCCCACTTCCTCGACGAACTGCTGGGCTGAGCTCGGGCCGACCCGAGCTCAGCCGCGGCCTACGGCTGCCACCAGGGGCGCAGCGGCACCTGCCAGGCGCCGTCGGACCCCAGCTTCACGCCGAGCACGTGATGCAGCTGAACAACGTTGCGCTGGAAGCCGAGTCGACAACCGGCCATGTACAGGCCCCACACCTTGGCGGTGCCCTCGCCGACCTCCTCAACGCAGGCGTCCCAGTTCGCCACGAGGTTCTTGCACCATTCGTGCAGGGTCAGCGCGTAGTGCTCGCGCAGATTCTCCTCGTGCAGCACCTCGAGCCCGATGTTCTGGATCTCGGAGATGATGCGGCCCGAACCGATCAGCTCGCCGTCGGGGAAGACGTAGCGGTCGATGAAATCGCCCGCCTTGGTGGTGCGGGTGTTGTCCGGCCGGGTGATGCAGTGGTTGAGGAACAGGCCGCCGTCACGCAGCTTGTCCTTGATGAAGCCGAAGTAGAACGGGTAGTTGTGCACACCGATGTGCTCGGTGAGCCCGATCGAGGACACGGCGTCGAATTCGCCCTCGACGATGTCGCGGTAGTCACTGTGCCTGACCTCGGCGAGCTCGCCGAGCCCCTCTTCGGCGATCTTCTGCTGGGCCCAGGCGGCCTGTTCGGCCGAGAGCGTCGCGCCGATCACCGTGACCCCGCGCCGGGCCGCGTAGCGGACCATGCCGCCCCAGCCGCAGCCGATGTCGAGCAGCCGGTCGCCCTCCTTCAGCCGCAGCTTGTCGAAGATCAGCCGGTATTTGTTCTCCTGCGCCTGTTCCAGGGTCCAGTCGGGATCGCCGTAGACCGCGCAGGTGTAGGTCATCGACGGGCCGAGGACGTACTCGTAGAACTTGTTGGAGACGTCGTAGTGGTGGTGGATGGCCTCGGCGTCGCGAGTCTTGGAGTGGCGCAGGCCTTCCAGCGCGATCCGGCGCCAGCGCGGCAGTGTCTCCTGCGGCGGCGGCGCGATCGGCTTGAGCCGTTCCCAGCCCAGCGAACGCGCGATGGTGACCAGCGACAGCGCCGACGGCCGATGGAACTTCATGGCCTGCATGGCCTTCAAGATGTCGTACGGATCGCCGGGGTGCACCCCCTCGGCCGTCATGTCGCCGGAGATGTAGGCGCGGGCCATGCCGAGATCGCCCGGCGCCGACGCCAGATAGTTGATGCCGCGAGGGTTCTTGATGTCGAGGGTGTAGGGCGAGTTCTCCGGCCCCGTCGCGCTGCCGTCGTAGGCCCGCAAGCGGATCGGGATCTCACCGTCGATGAGCGTCTCGAACACCTCGGCAATGCTGAGCCTGTTCCCCAGCTCGGCGAAGACCTCGGATCGGTCCTTGAATGTCGTCACTTGCGTTGCACCGCCTTCGAATACAGATTCAGCAGTCGTTGGTCCGGGTCGTAACGTTTCTTCAGTTCGGTGTAGGTCTCGCCGCCGTAGAGCACGGCGAACTCGTCCTCGGCGTAGTACGAGTCCGAGTACAGCGACTTGTGTCCGTCGAATTCGGACACGATCTTCTCGATCGCGCGATTGGCCGCCCCCTCCGGTTCACCCGGCTTCGTGGGGACGGCGGACCAGAATCCGACGTTGACGTAGGTGCGCCGCGGCTCGAGCGGGTACAGCGGCCACGGGCGGTCGCCCGCGGGAGTGTCCGCGGTGTCGCGCAACCGCAACGGGCACAACCAGATCGGCTCGATCGGTATTTCCCGCAGGAACCACTCGACGAAGTCGGCGGTGCGGTGCACCGGCACCTCGATGTCCTGGACCACGCGCTCCTGCGGTGGATTGCCCTTGCGGGCCTCCAGGCGGTCACCGATGTGGTACTTGCGGTCGAGGGCCACCAGCTTCCAGTAGAAACTGCTGCGCCGGTACGCCTTCGGCCAGAAGCGGCGGATCTTCGGGTTCTGGGTGCCGAAGGCCCGTGAGCACCAGAACCAGTCGGTGTCCCAGCGCCACAGGTAGTCGTGGATCGTCAGCCGGTCGCTCTTGACGCCCTCGGCGTGCTGGATGGACCGGTAGTAGATGTCCATGCCGGTGTAGTCGCTGACCGGGCCGGGTTCGTCGGTCTGCCGCCCGAGGGTGAGGTAGCTCTCGCCGGCGGTGAAGACCACGCCGTCGAGGTAGTCGACCCGCTCGCCCTGGTAGCTGCGCTCGGTGACGATGCGCTCCAGCTCGGCTTCCAGTTCGCGCAGGTCGTGGAAGCGCACGTGCCGCAGCGCGACGTAGGGCTGCACGGGCTCGAGTTCGATCTTCAGGCGGACGGTGTAGCCGAGCGTGCCGTAGGAGTTGGGGAAGCCGCGGAACAGGTCAGCGGTGTCGTCGTCCGGGCGGACGGTGACGATCTCGCCGGAACCGGTCAGCACGTCCATCTCCAGCACCGATTCGTGCGGCAGGCCGTTGCGGAACGAGGTCGACTCGATGCCGAGGCCGGTGACCGCGCCGCCCAGGGTGATGGTCTTGAGCTGGGGCACCACCAGTGGCGCGAGCCCGTAGGGCAGGGTCGCCGCGACCAGGTCCTCGTAGGTGGTCATGCCCGCCACGTCGGCGGTACGCGTGGCCGGGTCCACCGCGATCACCTGCCCCAGGCCGGACACGTCGAGGCCGGGCGCGGTGGTCGCCGCCCTGGCCCGGAACAGATTCGACGTCTTCTTCGCCAGCCGGACGACGGCGCCGGGTGGAATGGCGCGATAGCTGGCAAGCAATCGCTCCACACCCGCTCGGTGCGCGGCATATCCGGACTCGCGTGCGGCCGGTTCGTGACCAGCCCTACCCAAAAGACTCAGTGCCACACGTTCGACGCTAGTACGACCGTGCCTGTCCGGCCACCGGATATGCCCGCGCGGCGAGGAAATGTCACGCAGCTGTTTCCCACTCGTCCAACCTGGTCGGGCGACTCGTAGCCGGGCAGGGCAGGATGTAACCCGGTCGATTTCGCACCCCCGACAAGGAGTCAACAGTGGGACAGGTCAGCGCAAGCAGTTCGATCACCGTCGCCGCGGATCCGCAGCGCACGCTCGAGGCGATCGGTGACTACGAGACGGTCCGCCCGCGCATCCTCTCCTCGCACTACCGCGACTACAAGGTCGTCGAGGGTGGCAAGGGTGCGGGCACCGTCGTGGAGTGGACCCTGCAGGCCACCGAGAAGCGCCAGCGCAACGTGCGCGCCAACGTCACCGTGTCGGACTCGATCCTCACCGAGCGCGACGCGAACTCCTCGATGGTCAACACCTGGACCGTCACCCCGGACGGCGCCGGTTCGCAGGTCACCCTGCGCACCACCTGGCAGGGCGCCGGCGGCGTGTCGGGCATCTTCGAGGGCATCTTCGCCCCGCTCGGCCTGAAGAAGATCCAGGCCGAGGTGCTGGGCAACCTGGCGAGCGAGCTCGCCTGAGCTCACTCCTTGCCGATGTCGAAGAGATTTCCTTCGGGATCGGCGAGGGTGGCCCACTGCTGGCCGTACTCGTCGAAGTCGCCGATGTGCTTGGCGCCAAGGCCGATCGCGCGGTCGACGTGCTCGCGCCAGTCGGGTGCGTGCAGGTCGAGGTGGATGACGTTCTTGCCCGGCGTCTTGTCCGGGACCTGGATGAACATCAGCACCGGCGAGGCGCCCTCGGTCTGGCCGACGGTGGCGAAGAACTCCGAGGCCTCCGGGTCGACGGTGCGTTCCAGCAGCTGGGCGTAGAACTGCGCGAGCGCGCCCGCGTTCGCGCAGTCGTAGGTGACGTTGTCGATGGTGAGACTCATGAGTTTTCTCCTTCGGTGAGGGGCCAGCACACTTCGGTGCGGTACTGGGTGGGATCGCTGGTGATGTCGGGTCCGACGAGATAGCGCTCGCGGATCGGTCGGCCGGGCGCGACGGTGTCGTGCTCGGCGACGTGGCTGCCGAGGGCGCCGTAGGTGCGGTCGAAGTCCTCGAACGCGCCGGTGTGCACCGCGATGGCATAGCGCTGGGCGCCGAATTCGGTGATCGCGAGCCCGGCGGGCGGGGTGAGCGTGGCGCCCGGCGGCAGCGGCACGTACGCGGTGACCTCGCCCGCGTCCTCGGTGAAGAACTCGGTCGAATAGGTCGCGCCCGCAACGCCTCCCGGTGTCACCCCGGCCGCGAGCAGGCCGGTGTAGAGGCGCTCGAACGCCTGATCGCACCAGGCGGAGATCGCGCTGTGCGCCACCCGCTCGGTCACCGTGAGCGCCGTGCACGCGGGCTCGACCCGGTAGTCGACCCGCAGTGCGGGCGCCGGCGTGGTGAGCAGGGCGCGCAGCGAGGCGACCACGTCGCGGGTGCGCTGCAATTCGGCTTCCATCCTGGTCAGATGCGCGCGCAGGGCGGCGTCGCGGTGGGCCGGGTCGGCGGCGGCGAGGACCGTGCGGATGTCGGGGAGTGGCATGTCGAGGTCGCGCAGGCGCCGGATCAGGTGGGCGCGATCCACCTGATCGGTGGAGTAGCGCCGGTAGCCGGTGCCCGCGTCCACCGCGACCGGCTCGAGCAGCTCGATCTCGTGGTAGTAGCGCAGGGTCTTGACGCTGAGATGGGTGAGGCGGGCGAACTCGCCGATCGCCACGGTCGCTGTCATGTGCACAAGACAACACCCTCCAGTGGCGGGAGGGTCAACACCGCGACGCTGTCAAGGAGACCGGACGGCACTCGGCGCAGGTCGGGGCGAACGGTTTGTCCGATTTCGCCGTTCCGCCGGGCCTGATTCGCATATGTTGTTGCCCACAACATATCGAGAGTGGTCTACGTCACAGATGTCGAGGTGGCACGACCGCGGTTCGGGAAGGTCACCGTGATGAGGACGAACAACCGGAAGTTCCGCCTGGGGCACGCCGCCGTGGCGCTGGCACTGTCCGGCGCACTGACGCTCACCGCCTGCGGATCCAACAGCAGCGGCGGCGACGAACCCGACGCGGCCTCGGGCGGCAGCGGCGGGCCCACCGTGGGCGTGATCCTGCCCGAGACCGCCACCTCGGCCCGCTGGGAATCCTTCGACAAGCCCATGCTGCAGCAGGCCCTGCGCGCCGAGGGCTTCGACGCCGACGTGCAGAACGCCCAGGGCGACGTGCAGAAGTTCACCACCCTGGCCGACGGCATGATCGCCAAGGGCGTGAAGGTCCTCATCATCGCCGCGATCAACAGCGAGGTCGGCGGCGCGGTCGCGGCCAAGGCGAAGAAGGCAGGCATCCCGACCATCGACTACGACCGGCTCAACCTGGGCGGATCCTCCGACTACTACGTGTCCTTCGACAACGTGAAGGTCGGCGAGCTGCAGGGGCGGGCCATCGCGGACGCGCTGAAGACCAAGCCGGGCGCCGAGGTCGTCGAGATCGAGGGCGCGCCCACCGACAACAACGCCACCCTGTTCCATCAGGGCCAGCAGAACGTCCTGAAGCCGCTCTACGACAACGGCACGCTGAAACTGGTGCGCTCCCAGGCCATCGACGGCTGGGACAACCAGAAGGGCGGCACCACCTTCGAGCAGATCCTCACCGGCAACGGCGGCAAGGTCGACGGCGTGGTCGCGGCCAACGACGGGCTGGCCGGCGCGGTGATCACCGTGCTGAAGAAGAACGGGCTCAACGGCAAGGTCCCGGTCACCGGCCAGGACGCCACCGCCGAGGGCCTCAAGGCGGTACTGCGCGGCGACCAGTACATGACCGTGTTCAAGCCCATCCTGGGCGAGGCGCAGACCGCGGCGAAACTCGCGGCCGCGCTGGCCAAGGGCGACAAGGCGGCCGCGGACGCGCTGGCGGTGGACGTGAGCCAGGACCCGAAGGGCAAGCGCGAGGTGAAATCGGTGCTCCTGCAACCGCAGACCGTGACCCGCGCCGACGTCAAGGTGGTTGTGGACGCCGGCTTCGTCGAGGCGGTCGACATCTGTGGCGGCGATCTGGCGGCGGCCTGCACCGAGCTCGGGATCAGCTGAGGGCCGAGGACATGAGTGAGCCGCTACTCCGGATCACCGGGCTGAACAAGAGCTTCGGCGCGGTCCACGTGCTGCACGACGTGGATCTCACCGTGCCCGCCGGTGAGGTCACCGCGCTGGTCGGCGACAACGGCGCCGGAAAGAGCACGCTGGTGAAATGTGTTGCCGGGATCCATGGTTCGGACTCGGGGGAGGTGCGTTTCCGCGGTGAGCCCGTGCATCTGCGCGGGCCGAAGGACGCCGCCGAACTCGGCATCGAGGTGGTCTACCAGGACCTGGCGCTGGCCGACAATCTCGACATCGTCGGCAACATGTTCCTCGGCCGGGAACGCGGCAAGCCGTGGTTGCTGGACGAGGCGAGCATGGAGGAGGCGGCGCGGCGCACCCTGGCCTCGCTGGGTGTGCGGACCGTGAAATCGGTGCGCACGCCGGTGTCGGCGCTCTCGGGCGGGCAGCGGCAGACCGTCGCCATCGCCAAGGCGGTGCTGTGGAACAGCAACTTGGTGCTGCTCGACGAGCCGACCGCGGCACTGGGCGTCGCCCAGACCAGGCAGGTGCTCGACCTGGTCCGGCGGCTGGCCGAGCAGGGCCTCGGCGTCGTGCTGATCAGCCACAACCTGGCCGACGTGTTCGAGGCCGCGGATCGGATCGCGGTGCTGTACCTGGGCCGGATGGCCGCCCAGGTGCGCACCGCCGACGTGACGCACGGGCAGGTCGTCGAGTTGATCACGGCGGGTCGCTCGGGTGACCTCGGGTTGGCACGGCCCGAGGCGGTGGTCCTGTGAGCGAGGTGGTGGAGAAGCGGGAAACGGCCGTCGCCGATTTCGGGATCGACACCACGACCCGCTCGACCAGGGAGGCGCTCGGCGACTACGTGGCGCGGCTGCGCGCCGGCGAGATCGGTTCGCTGCCCGCGCTGTTGGGGCTGGTCGCGCTGATCGTGTTGTTCTCGGTGCTGTCGGACGTGTTCTTCTCGCTGAACAACATCGCCAATCTGCTCGCGCAGGGCGCGGGCCAGACGATCATCGCGATCGGCATCGTCTACGTGCTGCTGATCGGCGAGATCGATCTGTCGGCGGGAACGGCGTCGGGCGTGGCGGGCGCGGTGCTGGCCATGCACTACGTCGAGGACGGAAACCTCATGGCGGGCATGGGATCCACGGTCTTCGTCGTCTTCAACGCGCTGCTCGTGTTGGGCGCGGTGCTGGCGGCGCTGCTGCGGATCTGGCCCGGCGTGGCCATGTCGCTGCTCGGGGTGGCGATCACGGTCATCGGGTTCAAGGCGAATCCGTGGGTGGAGATGCTGCTCGCGGTGTGCGTCGGCGCGGCCATCGGCTGCATCACCGGCTTTCTCATCGCGAAGATCGGGATGCCCTCGTTCGTGGTGACGCTGGCGCTGTTCCTGGCCTGGCAGGGGGTGATCCTGCAGCTCATCGGCGAGGGCGGGGTGCTGGGCATCAGTTCCTCGCCGGTGCTCGACAAGGTCGCCAACGGCAACCTGTCGACGGTGGGCAGCTGGGTGCTGTTCGTGGTGGCGGCCGGTGGCTACGCGGCGGTCACCCTCGGCGGGCACTTCCTGCGTCGCCGGCGCGGGCTGGTAACCGGGCCGACGCCGCTGGTGCTGGCGAAGGTGGTGGCGCTCACCGTCTTCGCCGCAGTGGTGACCGCCGCTCTCACGGTGAACCGCTCGCCGAACGATCTCGTCGAGATCTCCGGGGTGCCGTATGTGGTGCCGATCGTGCTGGCCTTGCTGGTGGTGGGTACCTACGTCCTCAACCGGACGACCTACGGCCGTCACATCTACGCGGTCGGTGGCAACGCGGAGGCGGCCCGGCGGGCCGGCATCAACGTGACTCAGTTGCGGGCGAGCGTGTTCGTCATCTGCTCGGCGTGCGCGGCGGTCGGGGCGATCGTCTACTCGTCGAAGGTCGGTTCGGTCGACCCGCAGGCGGGCGGGCTCAACACGCTGCTGTTCGCGGTGGGCGCGGCGGTGATCGGCGGTACCTCGCTGTTCGGTGGCCGTGGCCGGGTGGCCGACGCGGTGATCGGCGGCGCGGTGCTGGCGGTCGTCTCCAACGGTCTTGGCCTGCTGGAACAGCCCGCGGCGGTGGTCTCCATCGTCACCGGGCTGGTGCTGTTGCTCGCCGCCACGGTCGACGCATTGTCCCGGCGACGCGCGGCGGTGGCGCAACGGTGAGTGCCGCAGTGGTATTCAAGAGGCCATGACCGTCGCCCGACCGGACGAGGTGCGCCGCTTCAACCGGTCGAGCCTCCTGCGCCTGCTGCACCTCGGCGGCCCCGCCACCCGCGCGGCGCTGGCCACCGAGCTCGGGCTCAACCGCTCCACCATCAAGATGCTCGTCGACGCGCTGGCCGAGAGCGGACTGGTGGAGGAGCGGGTGCCCCGGCTGGCGCGCGGGGCGGGCCGCCCGTCGCTGCTCGTCCTGCCGCAACCGCAGGCCGCCGTGGTGCTGGCGGTCGACGTGCAGGTCGAGCACGCGGGCATCGCGCTGGTCGGCTTCGGGGGGCAGATCCTCGGCCGTAACAGCTGGAATCTGCACGGGCGGCAACGGCAACCGGCCGAGGTCATCACCCACATCGCCGAGTCGGCCACCCTGCTGGCCGCGGATCTCGGCTTGCGCCCGGTGGCCGCCGGAGTGTCGGTACCCGGTGTCGTGCGCCGTGCCGACGGCCTGGTGCACGACGCCGCGAACCTCGACTGGACCGACGTGGCGCTCGGCGCGCGGCTGACCGCCGTGCTCGGCATACCGGTGGTGGTCGGCAACGACGCCGAGCTCGGCGCGCTCGCCGAACACGCGCGCGGCGCCGGACGCGGGGCGGGCGACACCGTCTTCGTCTCCGCCGACGTCGGCGTCGGCGGCGGCCTCATCTCCCAGGGCACACTGCTGCGCGGCGCCGCCGGATACCTCGGCGAGATCGGGCACATGACGGTGCGGCCCGACGGCAGGCCCTGTCACTGCGGCAACACCGGCTGCTGGGAGACCGAGGTCGGCGAGGCCGCGCTGTGCCGGGCGCTCGGCCGGTCCGAGCACGGTCCGCGCGGCGCCATCGTCGCGGAGTTGCGTGCCCTGCCGGGCGACGGCGGGCCCGCGCTCGCCGAGTATCTGGACTGGCTGACGCTCGGCCTGGTCAATGTCGTCAATATCCTCGGCCCGGAACTGCTGGTCCTCGGTGACCTGTTCACCGCCCTGCCCGACGCCGCCGTCGCCGGAGTCGCCGAGGAGGTCCGGCGGCGCAGCATGGTGAGTCGCGCGATCGGCGGCGTGCGGATCGAGAAGTCACGCCTCGGCGCGGACTCGAAGCTGCTCGGCGCCGCCGAGGCCGCCTTCGACGGCGTCCTCGGGATGCTCTGACTCAGGCCGGGGCCAACACGAACGCCGCGAGCAGCGGCCAGTCGTTCTCGCGCCACCACGAATAGCCGAACCAGACGCCCGGCGCGATCTCGCGGATCTCGTCGTAGACCTGCGGAGTCGGCGAGGGCGCGTAGTTCAGCGCCCAGGCGGGCCCGCCGTCGAGGATCGAGGGCGCGCGGTACACGTCGGCGGGGAACGCCTCGATGCCGGCGCCGGTGACGCGATTGGTCAGGCTGCCGCCGTCGGCGCCGGTGCGGAACACATTGCCGATCCACAGGGCCGAGGCCGTCGGCGCGAACTGCGGCGGACGGGTCACCCAGCCGTTGGTGATCCCCGACGGCACCGCGCCCGCCTGCGCGTCGCGATAGATCTGATCCTGCTGGGCGACGTCACAGCGAAACCGCAGCGAATCCAGAGTCGCCGCCGAATTGCCCGGGTCGACCACGCAGCCGCCGCCGTAGTCGGCGACCGGCTCGGCCGACGCCGCTGGTGCCAGAACGACAAGGACTGACGCGGCTATCGAGGCAGTGGCGAGCGAAGTGCGGTGGGCCTTCATCTGTTCTCCCTACGATTGCTGTACCCGGTTCCGACCCCGTCCGATCCTAAGTGGGTCCTGCCCGACGCGATCCAGGCCGGAGAGTCAGCAATCAAGCTGTTACCAGGCGGATCACGGATAACGGCGCGGTCGGTACGCGCCGTCGCGGCACCGGGTGTGGGAGTATCCCGGCGGCGCGTGAGGACTACGCTTGACGCGGACGAAACTTCTGAGAGGACGTGCTGGTGCAACCCGATGGCGGTCAGTTCGATATGCAGGCCCTGCTGGCCCAGGCTCAGCAGATGCAGCAAGCGGTGATGCAGGCCCAGGCCGAGCTCGCCGAGTCCGAAGTGCAGGGTCAGGCCGGCGGTGGCCTGGTCCAGGCCACCATCAAGGTGAGCGGCGAGGTGCAGTCGCTGACGATCGATCCGAAGATCGTCGACCCGTCCGATGTCGACGGCCTGCAGGACCTGGTGATCGGCGCGATCAACGACGCCATGGCCAACGCGCAGAAGCTGGCGGCCGAGCGGCTCGGCCCGCTCTCGCAGGGCCTCGGCGGCGGCTCGATGCCCGGTCTGCCTGATTTCTGATGTATGAGGGGCCGGTTCAGGATCTGATCGACGAGCTGGGCAAGCTGCCCGGCGTCGGTCCGAAGAGCGCGCAGCGCATCGCCTTCCACCTGCTGCAGGTGGAGCCGCCGGAGATCGACCGGTTGCAGGCGGCCCTGCAGAAGGTGCGTGACGGCGTGCAGTTCTGTGTCTCGTGCGGCACCGTCGCCGACGGCGAACTGTGCCGGATCTGTGCCGACCCGCGCCGCGACCGCACCATGATCTGTGTGGTCGAGGAACCCAAGGACGTGCAGGCGATCGAGCGCACCCGCGAGTTCCGTGGTCGCTACCACGTGCTCGGCGGTGCGCTCGATCCGCTCAGCGGCGTCGGTCCCGATCAGCTGCGGATCAGGGAACTGCTGACCCGCATCGGCAACCAGGACGACGGCGTCGACGTGAGCGAGGTGATCATCGCGACCGACCCGAACACCGAGGGCGAGGCGACGGCCACCTACCTGGTGCGCATGCTGCGCGACTTCCCCGGTCTCACCGTCACCCGGCTGGCGTCCGGCCTGCCGATGGGCGGTGACCTGGAGTTCGCCGACGAGCTGACGCTCGGTCGCGCGCTGTCGGGCCGCCGCGCGCTCTAGAGCTTGACCCGGTCCCAGCTTAGCTCGGCGCCCGCGTCGGGCTGCTCGGTCGCCCAGGCCCAGATGATTCGGGCGACCTGGGCCGGGTCGTCGCTGCTGGTTCCGAAGTGCTTCTCGGGTGAACCGTCGCGGTACTCGAGGATGTAGCCGCCGTCGGGGTCGTGATAGGTCTGGATGTAGCGCTGCTCGCCGCGTTCGACGATCAGGTACGGATTCGGGGCGGCCAGTCCGGCGACCCAGCGGTGCGCCAATTCCTCGGTGAGATAGGGGAATTCGCCCGCACCGCCGTGGGTGACGCGGATCGGGATGTGGCCCTGGGGGTCGATCAGCCAGCTCAGCTGCGGATCGTAGAGGGCATAGCCGCGCGGGGTGGCGAGGTCGAAGAGCAGGTTGCGGACGAAGCCGACGGCGTCGTACGGCGACGGGACGTAGAGCGTGGTCCCGTTCTCGCCACCGACGGATTCGACGCTGAGAAACGAGTCGTCGACCGGCAGTTCGGCATTGCGAGCGTTCAGCGCCGCCGCGATCTCAGCGATCTCAGGGGACGCGGGCCGACCTTCCTGGGTCGCCAGGTACTCGTCCACCTCGTTGACGGAGTTGGCGACGCAGGACGGTAGGAGGATGTGGTCGTAGCTCACCCAGCCCAGCCTACGGTGTGTTGCCTGCGGGTTTCGACATGATGCCCGTCGGGAAACGCCCGTTTCATCGGCACGCCGAGGGCGGGTGGCCTGTGGTCAACTTGTCGCATGGGCATCAAGGTGTCGCTCGAACACCGGACCGCGTACTCCTTCGATCGTCTCGTCGAGGTGCATCCGCACGAGGTGCGGCTACGGCCGGCCCCGCACTCGCGGACCCCGATCGAGGCCTACTCGCTCCAGGTCACCCCGGCCGCGCACTTCGTGAACTGGCAGCAGGACGCGTTCGGCAATTTCGTTGCGCGCCTGGTGTTCCCGGAGCCGACCGAGGAGCTGTCGATCACCGTGGGGTTGATCGCCGATCTCGAGGTGGTCAACCCGTTCGACTTCTTCGTCGAGGACTACGCCGAGTACTTCCCGTTCGCCTACCCCGGCGCGCTGGCCACCGATCTGGAGCCGTATCTGCGACCGGTCGACGAGGGCGAGCCGGGCTCCGGCCCGGGGGAGCTGCTGCGGGACTGGGTGCGGGTGCACGGTCCGCACGGGCGCCTGCGCGTCATCGACTACCTGGTCGAACTCAACTACGCGCTGCGGAGCACCGTGGACTACACGGTGCGGATGGAGCCGGGGGTGCAGACGCCCGACCACACCCTGCGGACCCGGCTCGGGTCCTGCCGTGATTCGGCCTGGCTGCTCGTCGCCGTCCTGCGCGAACTCGGACTGGCCGCGCGGTTCGTCTCGGGATACCTGGTGCAGCTCACCTCGGACACCCCCGCGCTGGACGGACCGTCCGGGCCGAGCGCCGACTTCACCGACCTGCACGCCTGGACCGAGGTGTACATTCCCGGCGCCGGCTGGATCGGCATGGACCCCACCTCGGGACTGTTCGCGGGCGAGGGGCACATTCCGCTGGCCGCGACCCCGCATCCCGGCGCGGCC
The DNA here is from genome assembly GCF_003182135.1 of Nocardia neocaledoniensis. Classification (GTDB taxonomy): domain Bacteria; phylum Actinomycetota; class Actinomycetes; order Mycobacteriales; family Mycobacteriaceae; genus Nocardia; species Nocardia neocaledoniensis. The sequence continues at coordinate 749,635 of NZ_QGTL01000004.1, forward strand.
GCCCCCATCACCGGTGCCACCGGGATCACCGAGGCGACCCTCGAATTCAGCAATGTGGTGCGCCGGGTGCACGAGGACCCGCGAGTCACCCTGCCCTACACCGAATCCCAGTGGGAGCGCATCACGGCCTCCGGCGCCGCCGTCGACAAGCGGATGGCGGCCGCCGACGTCGGCCTGACAATGGGCGGCGAACCCACCTTCGTCTCCGTCGACGACCAGATGAGCGCCCAGTGGACCACCGACGCCGACGGCTCGCACAAACGCGAACGCGCCGTCGACCTGGCCGACCGGTTGCGCGCGATCTACGCCCCCACCGGCATCGTCCAGTACCGCCAGGGCAAGTGGTACCCCGGAGAACCGTTGCCCCGCTGGGAGATCGCCATCGCCTGGCGCGCCGACGGCGAACCCGTCTGGACCAGACAGGACCTGCTCACCAACCCGTGGACCCCGCTCGCTGCCCCGGCCCCTCCGGTTCCCACTACCGGGTCGGACGGCGATCGAGCTCGGCCGGGTTCGGGCATTCCGGCTGATCCCGTGTCGCCCGAGTTCGCGGGAGACGAGGCGCCGCAGGTGGTCTCGGCCTCGGCGGACGACGCGCCGCCAACTGACTCGAGCGCGGTGCCGGCGCGTGCCGAAGAGGTGACCTCGCGAGGGACAGGCCACGCGACGCCGGCCGGCATGGATGCGGGGTCGGCGGCCGACAGCCGACAAGCCGCCGCGGCGCAGCAGCAGGGTGCGGCGGTGGTGGGTGTGGACCGGACCGCGGCGCTCGTCGCGGATCGGCCGCACGCGTGGGCGGCGGTCGACGCGGCCGAGGCGCTGGTCGCCAGGATCGCGGATGCGCTCGGTCTGCCGGACACGCAGGTGCGTCCCGCGTTCGAGGATCCGCTGGCCCGGCTGGCTGCCACGGTGAGCGCGCCACACGGCGAGCCACCGGAGCTGGATCTCGATCCGGCCGAGGATTCCCCGGCGGCCCGGCACGCTCTCCTCGAGCGACTCGACGAACCCGTCAACGAACCGGCGGCTTACGTGCTGCCACTGCATCGCCGGGCCGACGGCGCGGGCTGGGCCAGCGCCGATTGGCAACTGCGGCGCGGGCGGGACGCGGACGCCGGACCCGGCCGCATCGTCCTGGCCGACGGCGATTCCCCCGCGGGACTGCGGCTTCCACTGAACTCGGTGTCCTGGCACACCCCGCCCCCGCTGCCGGACGCCGACCCGCTGTTCCAGGGTCCGCTGCTGCCGCGCGAGGAGCCGCCCGCCGTCGTCGAGCCGGCCGACTTCACCCCCACCACCGCCCTCGTCGCCGAGGTGCGGGCAGGCAGGCTGCACGTGTTCCTGCCGCCGGTCGCCGAACTCGACGACTTCCTCGATCTGATCGCCAAGGTCGAAGCGGCCGCCGTCGCGATCGGGCAGCCGGTGGTGCTGGAAGGCTACGCGCCGCCGAACGACGCACGGCTGCACACCTTCTCGGTGACCCCCGATCCCGGCGTCATCGAGGTCAACATCATGCCGACCAGCTCGTTCGCCGAGCAGTCCGAGGTGCTCGGGACGCTGTACGAGCAGGCCAGGCTGGCACGGCTGAGCACCGAGTCCTTCGACGTGGACGGCACGCACGGCGGTACCGGCGGCGGCAACCACATCACGCTGGGCGGCGTGAGCCCGGCGCGGTCACCGCTGTTGCGGCGTCCCGATCTGCTGGTCTCGATGCTCACCTACTGGCAGCGGCACCCGGCGCTGTCGTACCTGTTCGCCGGGCGTTTCATCGGCCCGACCTCGCAGGCGCCGCGCGCCGACGAGGGACGCGAGGGCGCGCTCTACGAACTCGAGATCGCCTTCGCCGAGATCGCCCGGCTCACCGCCGAATCGAGCGCGGACGGCACACCGGCGGAGATCCAGTCGGCGCCTTGGCATATCGACCGCGCCCTGCGGCACCTGCTCACCGACCTCACCGGCAACACCCACCGCGCGGAATTCTGCATCGACAAGCTCTACAGCCCCGATTCCGCGCGCGGCAGGCTCGGACTGCTGGAGCTGCGCGGCTTCGAGATGCCGCCGCACTTCCAGATGGCGATGGTCCAGTCGCTGCTGGTCCGCGGGCTGGTCGCGATGTTCTGGGATCGGCCCTACCGCGCGCCGCTGCTGCGCCACGGCGGCAACCTGCACGGCCGCTACCTGCTGCCGCACTTCCTGACGCGCGATATCGCCGAGGTCGCCGCCGACCTGCGCGCGCACGGCATCGACTTCGACACCAGCTGGCTCGATCCGTTCACCGAGTTCCGGTTCCCGCGCATCGGCACCGCCGTGATCGGCGACGTGGAAGTGGAACTGCGCGGCGCGATCGAACCCTGGTTGACCCTCGGCGAGCAGACCACCGGACAGGGCACGGCCCGCTACGTGGATTCCTCGGTGGAGCGGCTGCAGGTGCGGGTGGTCGGCGCCGACCGCGACCGCTACGTGCTCACCTGCAACGGCATGCCGGTGCCGCTGCTCGCCACCGACAAGTCCGACGTCCAGGTCGCCGGAGTGCGGTATCGGGCCTGGCAGCCGCCGAATTCGCTGCACCCCTCGATCACCGTCGACGCGCCGCTGGTGTTCGACCTGATCGACCCGGCGACCGGCCTGTCGCGCGGCGGCTGCACCTATCACGTCGTGCACCCCGGCGGCCGCGCCTTCGACGACGCCCCGGTCAACGCGGTCGCGGCCCAGTCGCGGCGCAATCGCCGCTTCGAGGCAGCGGGGCATACGGTGAATCCGCTCGACCCGGCCGAACTCCGTGCGAAGATCGCGGCACAGTCGACCGATGTCGGCGCACCGGGCATCCTGGATCTACGTCGCGCGCGCACGGTGTGGGGCGTGCCCGACAGCCGCTAGCAAAGTCAACCGCCCGACCACTCGCCGCGTAGGAGCAAGCAACGGTGCCTGACCGACGGGACACAGTGGGCCGCGAGACCGGCGGCGGGCGCGCCGCCGCGGCCGCCGCCGAACAGTTCGCGCGGTACCGGTCCGAGAGCAGGGCGGGCGCGCGGTTCGACGAGTGCGGCAGGCCGACCCAGGGCTATTACGACGAGCTGGTCGACGGGCGCGGCCGGGTGCGGTCGATGTGGTCGGAGCTGTCGGCCGATTTCGTCGACCAGGGTGTCGGCGGGCTCGGCAAGATCGACCAGCGAGTGCGCAGGCAGATCGAGGACGACGGCGTCACCTACACCGAGGTCGGCGCCGACGACACCACGACCGCCGCCCCCTGGCGCCTCGACCCGATCCCGCTGCTGGTCTCCGCCGACGACTGGACCCGCCTGGAAACCGGCCTGGTGCAGCGCTCGCTCGTGCTCGACGAGGTGCTCACCGATGTGTACGGCCCACGCAGGCTGCTGAGTTCGGGTCTGCTGCCGCCGGAGATCGTGTTCGGCAACACCGGCTACGTGCGGGCGGCGCACGGCATCACCATTCCCGGCACCCATCAGCTGTTCCTGCACGCCTGCGACATCAGCCGATGGGGCGACGGGCAGTTCCGGGTGCTGGCCGACTGGGCGCAGGCGCCGTCGGGGGCGGGGTACGCGCTGGCCGATCGCCGCGTGGTCGCCTCGGCCATTCCGGAGGCGTTCGAGCACGCCGGACCGCGTCCGCTCACGCCGTTCGCCCGCGCGATGCGGTTGATGCTCGCGGAGGCGGCGCCCGAACTGGCCGACGGCGAGGAGCCGGTGGTCGTGGTGCTGAGCCCGGGCTCGTACTCCGAAACCGCGTTCGATCAGGCGTATCTCGCGCAGGTGCTGGGCTTTCCGCTCGTCGAGAGCGCCGATCTGGTGGTCCGCGACGGCGCCCTGTGGATGCGGTCGCTCGGCAGCCTGGAGCGGGTCGACGTGGTGTTGCGCCGCGTCGACGCCGAATTCTCCGATCCGCTGGATCTGCGCCCGGATTCGCGCCTGGGCGTGGTGGGACTGGTGGAGGTGTTGCGGCGCGGTGCGGTGACCGTGGTCAACACGCTCGGCAGCGGGTTGCTGGAATCGCCCGCGCTGAGCGCGTTCCTGCCGCGGATCGCCCGCTCGGTCCTCGGCGCCGATCTGCTGCTCGACGGCACGCCCGCGTACTGGGGTGGCGACGACAGCGAGCGCTCCCATCTCGTGGCCCACCTCGGTGATCTGGTGATCCGATCCGCTGTCGACGGGTCGACCATCTTCGGGCCGAGCCTGTCGGCCGCCGAACGCGCCGAGCTGGCGGCCCGGATCGAGGTCGAGCGGTGGAAGTGGGTCGGGCAGGAACCGGCCGAGTTCTCGGTGGCGCCCGCGATCGAGGACGGTTCGGGGCTGGCGCCCGCGCCGGTGGGCATGCGGCTGTTCTCGATGGCGCGGCGCGGTGGGTACACGGCCATGTCGGGCGGACTCGGCCAGCAGCGGATGCGGCTGGAACCCACCCGCAGCGTGATCAAGGTGGCCGCCAAGGACGTCTGGGTCCGCGCCGCTCCCGCCACCGCGCCCGCCGTCGGCAGCGAGGCGCCGCACGAGGACCGGTTGCGCCGGGCGATGCCGGTGGTCGAGGCGATCAGCTCCCCGCGCGTGCTCAACGACCTGTTCTGGATGGGCCGCTACAGCGAGCGCGCCGAGTCGGTCGTCCGCCTCCTCGCCGCCACCCACGACGTCTACCAGGACTACCGCTACCGCCCCTGGCTCGACGGCGCCGAAGCCCTGCCCATCCTGATGCACGCCCTCTCGGTGACCACGGGCACCAACGCGCCGGATTCCGTGCTGCCCAACGGAACCAGTCAGCTCAGCAGCGTCGCGCCGGTCGAAGCGACCGAGGAGAACACGCGGCCGCCGGGCGGAGTGGCCGACTCCACGTCCGATGACAACTCGGCGGCGGGCTCCAACTCGGCGCCTGACGACGACGCAGCCGTTGACGAAGCCCCGGCCTCCGAAGGCGCGGCGTGGGAGCGGGGGACCAGTGCGCTCGCGCGGGCTCTGCGCACCACCGGAACCACCGCCGAGCGCGGCGCGGAATCGGCCGGAAGCGACGAGCCGGCGCAGGACGAACACCCTCGCCAGCCGCGCGGAAAGGCACGCGCGCGCTCCCCGCGGGTGCAAGCGCAGGCCGTGGCGGGGGCCTCGGCGGAGGGGTACCACTACCTGGCCTCGCTCACCGGGGACCGGAATCTGCCCGGCTCGCTCTCGTACGCGGTGGATCACTACGGGTCGGCCGCCAGGGCGGTGCGCGACCAGCTCTCCGGCGACACCTGGATGATCATCGGCGCGGTGGATCGCGCGCTGGCCGAATTCCGTTCGGCCAGCAGCGAACAGGAGAACGCGATGTCGGCGGTGCACTCGCTGACGCTGGGCGCGCTGCTGTCGCTGTCCGGAATCGGCGCGGAGTCGCTGGTGCGCGACACCGGTTGGTACGTCATGGACATCGGCAAGCGGATCGAGCGCGGCCTCGCCGTCACCTCCCTGGTCAATGCCGCACTGGCGCAGGTGAATCCGCCGGATGTGGAGCGGGTCGTGGCGGAGGCCGTCCTCACCGCCACCGAGTCGGCGGTGATCTATCGGCGCAGGCACCGCGGGTCGGCCCATGTCGGCGCACTGGCCGCGCTGTTGCTGTTCGACGCGGGCAATCCGCGTTCGCTGGTCTATCAGCTCGACCGGCTCGAGGCCGACTTCCAGGCGTTGCCCGGCGGTTCCGGCGCCTCCCGCTCGCAACGGCTGCTCGCCGACGCCCAGCGCATGCTGCGTCGCGTCGACCCGGACGACCTCGCCCACACCGACGCCGACGGCGTCCGCACCGAACTGGTGGAACTGCTGGAAGGGGTGCACTTGCGGCTGCGCAAGCTGTCGGAATCGTTCGAGGCGACGAAACTCGCTGTGCCCGTCAGCATCCAGCCGCTGTGGGGCAACACCAGGATGGTCGGATGAGCAGGCGCTACCTGGTGACCCACCGCACCACCTACAGCTATTCCGACGAGGTCACCAGCTCCTACGGCCGCGCCTATCTCACGCCGCGCGAATTCGCGGGCCAGCGGCTGCACGAGCACGACATCCACATCGACCCGGTGCCCTCGGACCGCTCCGTCGGCACCGACGTCTACGGCAACACGACGACGTACTTCCACGTCACCGCGGAGCACCGGACACTCGAGGTCACCGGCGAATCGCTCGTCGAGGTCGATCGGCAGTCGACCGTCGACGGCGCCGACATCCCCTGGGAGGCGGCGCGTCCGACCACCGCGACCGGTCCGCTCGCGGTCGAGTTCACCCTCGACCTGCTGCCGCCCGAGATCACCGACGAGGTCACCGCGTACGCGGCGGAGACCTTCACGCCGGGACGTCCGTTGCTCGCGGCGGTCACCGAGCTGAACACCCGTATCCACCGCGACTTCCGCTACCGCTCCGGCTCGACCACGGTGAGCACCAGCGTCGCCGATGTGTTCGCCGCCCGCGAGGGCGTCTGCCAGGACTTCGCCCGCATCGGCGCCGCGTGCCTGCGTTCGCACGGCCTGGCCGCCCGCTACGTCTCGGGGTATCTCGCCACCGACCCGCCGCCGGGCAAGGAGCGCATGGTCGGCGTCGACGCCACCCACGCCTGGGCCGCGGTCTGGCTGCCCGGCACCGACGCCGGCGACCGCACCGGCGGCTGGATCGCCTTCGACCCGACCAACGACCAGTTCGCCGACGAGCGCTACGTCACCGTGGCGTGGGGCCGCGACTACCAGGATGTGCCGCCGCTGCGTGGCATCATCTACACCGACGCCAAACAGTCCACGATCACGGTCTCGGTCGATGTAGCCCCGGTGGAGGTGTAGTCCCTTGCGTGATTTCGTCTGCCCGAACTGTGGCCAGCAGCTGGCCTTCGAGAATTCGGTGTGCCTGTCCTGCTCGAGCCCGCTCGGGTTCAGCCTGCGGGAGCGGGCGCTGGTGGTGATCGGCGACCCGCCCGGTGACGCGGCGATCGACCACGCGGGCGGCGTCGTCGACGGCGACCGCTTCCGCCTCTGCGACAACCTGCATGTGGCGCAGTGCAATTGGCTGGTGCCGACCGACGGCGGCACCGACGGACCGACGCTGTGCGAATCCTGCGCGCTCACCCGTACCAGGCCAAACGACAACGACGTCGAGGGCCTGGCCGCCTTCGCCGAGGCCGAGGCGGCCAAGCGCCGGCTGATCTTCGAGCTGGCCGAACTCGACCTGCCGATCGTCGGGCGCGACGCCGACCCCGCCCACGGTTTGGCCTTCGACCTGCTCTCCAGCCGGACCGACGGGGTGCTCACCGGCCACCTCGACGGCGTCGTCACCCTCGATCTGGCCGAGGCCGACGACCCGCATCGCGAGCAACTGCGGATCGAGATGGCCGAGCCGTACCGCACCCTGCTCGGCCATTTCCGGCACGAGATCGGCCACTACTACTTCACCGTCCTGGTCACCGGTGACGAAGAGCTGCAACGGTTCCGCGACCTGTTCGGCGACCCGTACGCCGACTACCAGGCCGCGCTGGACGCCCACTACGCCAAGGGCGCCCCGCCCGGCTGGGAGGACGACTACGTCTCCTCCTACGCCACCATGCACGCCGCCGAGGACTGGGCCGAGACCTTCGCCCACTACCTGCACATCCGCGACACCCTCGACACCGCCGCCGCCTTCGGCTTCGCGCCCGCGGGCGCCACCCTGGATCGCCCGCAGGTGGGCCGCGCCGGTTTCGACAAGATCATCGAACTGTGGCTGCCGCTGGCCTGGTCGCTGAACATGGTGAACCGCTCGATGGGCCACGACGACCTGTACCCCTTCGTCCTCCCGGAGCGGGTGCTGGAGAAGATGCGCTTCGTGCACGAGCTGTGTGAGCGGAGTTCGGTGCCCGCCTAGCGATTTCGCCGTTCGACTGCGACGTGGGTCACAGCTGGCTACTCTCACTATTGAGACGAGCGCGTCTCAAGCTGGGCCGCGGGCCCGGACTGCTCGATGAGGATGGCTATGAACTCACCCCTGGTTTCCGTCGGACTGCCCCTGGCCCTGGTCGTGATCATGTTCGGGCTCGGGCTCTCGCTCACCCCCGCCGACTTCACCCGGATCGCGAAGAGCCCGCGCATCGTCGCCATCGCCCTGCTCTGCCAGCTGATCGCGCTCCCGGCCGTGGCCTTCGGGCTGGTGTTGCTGTTCGACCTGCCCGCCGTCCTCGCGGTGGGCATGATGCTGCTGGCCGCCTCGCCGGGCGGGACGACGGCGAACCTGTTCAGCCACCTGTTCCGCGGCGACGTCGCGCTGAACGTGTCGCTGACGGCGGTCAATTCGATCATCGCGGTGGTCACCCTGCCGCTGGTCACCAACTTCGCGATCGGCTACTTCGAACCGGCCGACGGCGGCGGGTCGGTGGGCCTGCAGTTCGGCAAGGTCGTGCAGGTGTTCGCGATCGTGCTCGTCCCGGTCGCGGTCGGCATGCTGGTGCGCCGCTGGTCGGCCGCGTTCGCCGACCGGATGGACCGCCCGGTCCGCATCGGTTCCGCGCTCACCCTGCTGCTGGTGATCGTCGGTACGATCATCGCCGAATCCGACACCCTCGCCGATTCGCTCGGCCAGGTCGGCGCGATCACCGTGCTGTTCTGCCTGATCAGCCTCGCCCTCGGCTACCTCGTCCCGCGCCTGCTCGGAGTGCCGGACCGGCAGGCCATCGCCTGCTCGATGGAGGTCGGCATCCACAACAGCACGATCGCCATCACCATCGCGATCAGTGTCCTGGACAGCACGGAGCTGGCCGTGCCCGCCGCCGTGTACGGCGTGCTGATGTTCCCGATCGCCGCCGCGTTCGGCTACCTGATCACCCGGGGGCGGGCACGGGCGGTGGTCGCCGCCGAGTGAGTCAGGCCGCGTAGATGTGGCGCGCCAATTCGTCCCGCAGCCCGGCGAATTCGGGGTGGGCGCGGATCGTCTCGAAGTCGTCGTCGGCGGCTTTGAAGGCGGGCGAGGTGTCGTAGACGACCCGGCCCGGCGCCATCACCAGGATCCTCGTGCCGAGCAGCACCGCCTCCTCGATGCCGTGGGTGACGAACAGGATCGTCTTGTCGCCGCCGCGCCACAGTGCGCGCAGTTCGCGCTGCAGGCGCTCCCTGGTGAGGGCGTCGAGCGCGCCGAACGGCTCGTCCATGAGCACGATGCCGGGATCGTTCACCAGCACCCGGGCGATCTGCGCGCGCTGCTGCTGTCCGCCGGACAGTTCATAGGGCCTGCGGTCGCCGAGTTCGTCCAGCCCGACCAGCGCCAGCAACCGCTCGGCCTCGGCCCGGCGTGTATTCCTGTCCACACCGCGGACTTTCGGCCCGAACTCCACATTGCCGCGCACCGACAGCCACGGGTAGAGGTTCGCCTGCTGGAACACCACGCCGCGATCGGGATCGGGACCGTCGACGACGCGATCGCCCACCCGTACCTCGCCCGTGGACGGGGCGAGGAATCCGGCCAGGATGTTCAGCAGCGTCGACTTGCCGCAGCCGGAAGGACCTACGACGCAGACGAATTCGCCGGGCTCGATGGTGAGGTCGGTGGGTGCGAGCACTTCGACGCCGCCCTCGGGGCCGGGGTAGCTCTTGCTCACCCCGGCCAGCGTCACCCGCTCGGCGCTCACCCCGCCGCGCCCGCCGCGGGGGCCACCGCGATGCCGTCGCGGTACTGCTGCTCGCTGCCGACGGCGGCGATTCCGCCCTGGCTCAGCAGGAATCCCGCGGTGCCCGCGAGGTCGGCGGCGAATCCGCCGCCCAGGTAGCGCGGGCCCGCCTGCTCGGCGGCGGTCAGATAGCGGTAGCCGGCCAGCTGCGGCGTCACCTTGTCCGGCGCGATGCCGAGCTGGGCGCCGATCGAGACCGCCGCCTCCTCCTTCGCCGTGTTGATCTGCTCGACGGCGTAGCTCTGCAGCTTCGCCCATGCGATGGCGAAGGCGGCGTTGTCGGCGAGGAACTTCTTGTCGGCGATGGCCACGTCGAAGGTCGGCGCGCCCGCGGCGGCGGTCTCGGCACTGCTGGTGATCACCGTGCCGCCCGCGGCGGTGAGCTTGGACAGGGTCGGGTCCCACACCCAGGCCGCGTCGATCTGATCGCCCTGCCACGCACCGGGAATCGCCTCCGGTTGCAGATTGATCAGCTCCACCTGGCCGGTGAGCCCGGCCTTGTCCAACGCCGCGAGCAGGCTGTAGTGCGAGGTGCTGCCGAACGGCGTGGCGACGCGCTTGCCCCTGAGCCCGGCCAGATCCGACTTCTGCTTGGCGACCAGCGATTCCGAGGCGCCGATCACGTCGTGGATCCACACGACCTGCACCGGCAGGTTCAGCGGGGACGAGAGTGCCTTGGTCGCCGGACTCGAGCCGAGCGTGCCGATGTCCAGGCTGCCCGCGCCGAACGCCTGCACCATGTCGGCGCCGGAGGCGAACTGACTCCAGGTGATCTTCGCGTTGGGCAGGCAGGCCTGGAGCAGGTTGCGGTCCTTCACCAGCAGGTCACCGTTGGGGATGGCCTGGAATCCGAGCCGGACCGTGCTGGTGACGCTCGGATCGGCGGCGAACGGGCAGCTCGCCGCGCCCTGGCCGGTGTCAGCGCGGCCGGATTCCACACAGCCCGCGGTGACCGCGAGAACTGCGGAGAGCGCGGCCGCGGTCGCCACGACCTTGCGCACGGTGGTTGTCATGCTTTGCCTTTCCACGGAACGACTCTGGTGCCGATGAACGCGATCACCGCGTCCAGCAGCAGCGCCGCCACGCCGATCACGATGATGCAGGCGATGGTGAGCGGCGTATTCAATTGCGTGCCCGCGATATACGCGAGCCCGCCGATGCCGGGGATGCCGTTGTTGAGTTCGGCCGCGACGACCGTTGTCCAGGCGAACGCGGTCGCGATGCGGATACCGCTGAGCACGTTCGGCAGCGTCGCGGGCAGCACGACGAGCGAAACCACCTGGGCGCGACGGGCTCCCAGCGAGCGAGCGGCATGGAGGTAGTCCTGCTTCACGCCGAGCACCCCGTCCAGGGTGGCGATGGCGATCGGCGGGAACGCGGCCAGGAACAGCAGCCAGATCTTGGAGGTGTCACCGATGCCGAACCACACGATCAACAGGCCGATGTAACCGAGCGGGGGCAGCGCGCGCAGGAAGTTCAGTACGGGCTCGGCCACCCAGCGCACCGGCGCGGCCATGCCCATCACGAACCCCACCAGCGGACCGAGCAGAATCGCCGCCCCCACCCCGACCGCGATCCGCTGCAGGCTCGCCAGCAGATGTTCCCAGAGGTAGTAGCCCTGCTCCCCGATGACGTACCGGTCCACTCCGTCCGCGATCCGGTGCAGCGTGTTGGCCCGCACGAACGCCTCCCACACGGCGCCCGGCGATGGCAGATACAGCGGATTCACCAGGCCGACCGCCGACACGACCGTCCACACGACCAGCACCAGCCCGCCGGCGACCACCGAAGCCAGCACCCGCCGACCCCGCCGCGCCCGGCCCGTCCGCACGACCTTCGCCCCGGGACGCCGCGTGCCCACGGTCTCGGTCAGCACTCCGGTCACGCCCGCACTCCTCAGCCTCGGTGCCCCGGCCGACACGCCCGACACAACGAGCCCGACGCTATCGGCGCAGGTAGCGCCTCCGCGAGGGTAAAAGTCGCCGTGAGCCGAAGTCCCTCGACAGGCGCTCGACGGCGGACTAACCTCTTAGCTAAGGAGGCGTGATGGCAGGGGACGCGGCGGAACGGTTCAACATTCACGACGCGAAGACGAATCTGTCGCGCATCATCGAGCGGGTGGAGCAGGGGGAGGAAATCGTGATCAGTCGTGCGGGAACTCCGGTGGCCAAGGTCGTGCCGCTCACCAGGCGGGTGAACCGGACCGCTCGCGGCTCGTTACGCGGGCGGCTGAACCTGTCGCCGGGCTGGGACTCACCCGAGACGAACGCCGAGATCGCCCGCGACTTCGAAGCATGAGCCTGCTCCTGGACACCCACGTCATCCTGTGGTGGCTCATCGACGATCCCACCCTTGATGCCGGCCTGCGGGAACGGCTCGACCACGACCCGGACATCCACGTCAGTTCGGCGTCGGTGTGGGAGATCGCGATGAAGCAGGCGTCGGGAAAACTGGCCGGTCCGGCCGACCTCCCCGAACGCGTGGTCGGCAGCGGGTTCCTGCCGCTGCCGATCGAGGCGCGGCACTCGATCGAGGCGGCCCGGCTGCCGCCGATCCACCGCGATCCCTTCGACCGGATCCTCGTAGCCCAGGCGCGGTGCGAGGACCTGACTCTGGTCACCCGCGATCCGTATTGCCTGCGCTACGAGGTCGGCACGCTGCCGTGCTGAGCTAGGCGCGCAGGCGTTCGCGGCGGAGGCGGTCGACGACCGGGAGGTCGAGGGGGGCGAGGTCGGTGGCGGGGATGCCGAGGGCTCGGGCGATGAGGAGGTCGGCGAGTTCGGGGTTGCGGGCCAGGGCGGGGCCGTGCAGGTAGGTGCCGATGACCGAGCCCTGGACGACGCCCTCGGTGCCGTCGCCGACGCCGTTGCCGACACCGCGGGTCACCTTGGCCAGCGGGGCCGCGTCGGCGCCGAGCAGGGTGCCGCCGCGATGGTTCTCGAAGCCGGTCAGCGGGGCCTTCAGGCCGTCCATGACGGGCGAGGTGGTGACCTCGCCGATGGCGCGGGTGGCCTGGGGCGAGGTGGTGACGTCGAAAAGGCCCACACCGTCGACCTTTTCGCCCGAGGAGGTCTCGTACCAGTTGCCGAGCACCTGGATCGCCGCGCAGATCGCGAGCACGGGCGCGCCCTTGGCGGCGGCCTGCTGCAGGCCGGGGTACTTCTGCAGGTGGCGGGTCGCCAGGCGCTGCGCTGAGTCCTCGGCGCCGCCGAGGGTGTAGATGTCGAAGGAGTCCGGGACCGGATCGGCGAGGGTGATGTCGATGATCTCGGCGTCGTAGCCGCGCATGCGCAGCCGCTGCCGCAGCACGAGCGCGTTGCCGCCGTCGCCGTAGGTGCCCATCACGTCGGGCAGAACGAGACCGATGCGGAGGGTGTCACTCATGCGCGGGCCTCCAGGTCACGGTTGAGATCGCGGAACGCGGTGTAATTGGCCAGCACCTCGACGTGCCCGGCCGGGCAGGACTCGATCGCGCGCAGCGGATCGGGCACCAGGGTGTGCTCCACCCCGGCGTAGGTGAGGCGGACGGCGAGGTCGGTGGCGCGCTCGCCGGACGCCACCACCTGCACGCCCTCGAAGTGCTCGAACCGCACGTCCCACAGCCAGGACAGATCCTCGCCGTCGGGTACCTGCCCGTTCACCGCGATCACCAGACCGGCCGAGTTCGGATCGATCATCGACAGCGCTTCCTGCCAGCCCGCCGGGTTCTTCGCCAGCAGCAGCCGGGCGTCGTGCTCGCCGACGGTGACCGTGCGGTACCGGCCCGCGATCTCGCGCACGGTGCCGGTGGCGTCGGTGGCCTTGACCGGCTCGGCGCCCATGGCCACCGCCGCGGCCACGGCCTGCGCCGCGTTGCCGCGGTTCGCGCGCCCGGGCAGCGCCAGGTGTAGAGGCGCCCGGAAACCGTCGGGGCCGCAGAGGTCTTCGCCCTCGAGCCACCAATCCGGTTGCGGGCGATGGAAATCGGCGCCGGTGGAGCGCCAGTTCTCGCCCTCCCAGACGATCGGCTCGCCACTGCGCGGGCAGCTGGTCGCGTCGACGGCCCAGCCGCTGCCCGCCGCCACCCAGATCACCTTGGGATGGTCGTAGGCGATGGAGGCGACAAGCACGTCGTCGCAGTTGGCGACGACCACGGTGTCGGGATGCCTGGCCAGGCCGGCGCGCAGCTTGCGCTCGATCATGTTGATCTCGCCGACCCGGTCGAGCTGATCGCGGCTCAGGTTCAGCAGCACCACGGCCGCCGGGTCGAGCGCGTCGCTGACGTGCGGCAGGTGCAGCTCGTCGACCTCGATCGCGGCCAGCGGCACCCCCGGGTGCAGGCTCAGCGCCGCGACGATGCCCGCGTCCATGTTGGCGCCGTCGGCCTGGGTCGCGACCCGGCCCAGGGTGCCCAGGGCCGCGGTGGTCATCCTGGTGGTCGTCGACTTGCCGTTGGTGCCGGTGATCAGCACCGTCCGCCTGCCGCGCCCGAGCTGCGTCATGATCGTCGGATCGATCTTCAACGCGATCAGGCCGCCGATCATCGAACCCTTGCCGCGGCCCGCCTTCTGCGAAGCCCACGACGCTGCCGCCGCCGCTCGCAAGGCCAGGCGCCCACGCACCGAGATGTCTGCCACGCCGCGAGTCTATGTGCGTGTTGTTACGGGCCGGGTAGGGGAGCGGTGTGAGGTACGTCGGCGCAGGTCAGACCGGCTCGTCGAACATGTTCGGCAGGCCGGCGGCGTAACGGTCGGCGTCGACGCGGCGCAGCGGCTCCAGTTCGGGCGTGCGGCGCAGCCGGAAGGTGCGGCAGCGCTCGGCCCCCGATCCGGCGACGTCGAGCAGCGCGTTCACCGCCGCGCGCGCGGATTCGTTGGCGCCCTCCATGGTCGCCAGGTCGACATCCGTGCGCACGTAATCACCGGCGAGGAACAGGTTTTCGATCGAGCCGTGCGGTTCCGGCCGCGCGTCCCACGAGCCGGCGGTGTTGATCAGCAGCGGGTCGGCGTTGGCATTGCGCGCGCCCTGCCAGGTGATGCCGGGGTCGAGGAACCACGAATGCACGTCGGCGGGGCGCAGCAGCTGTTCGCGATCGTTGAGATGGGCGCTGAGCTGGGCCCACACCTCGCGGAAGATCTCCTCGTGCGTGCAGACCTCGGCGGGCTTGCCGAACAGCACGCCGGGCGTGTGCCAGTCGGAGATGTCCACCGAGAGGCAATCGGCCACCGTGCCGTCGCCGAAGGACGACAGCTTGCGCGTCCACAGCTGGTTCTGGCTGATCGAGGTGAGCGACCACGGCGAATCGACGAAGGCCGTGTGCCCGCGCGAGATGTTCAGCGGTGTACGGAAATAGATCTGGATGCCGTTCATCCAGTCGACGAAAAGGCGCTCGGTGGCCGCCAGTTCCGGCGCCAGTTCGAGCACCCGCGGCGACCACAGCTTCCTGGCCTGTTCCACGGGGAGGGCGAGCACGAAATAGTCCGCTTCGACGGTGCCCGTCCCGGCGATCCTGGCCGCGCCGATCCGCTTGTCCCGCACCACGAGTTCCTCGACGCGCGCGCCGAGTTCGAACCGCACGCCGAGCCCGCGCAGATGCTCGACCCAGGGATCGATCCAGGCGATATTGGTCGCGTTGTTCAGCACCCGGTCCAGGCCGCCGTCGTTGCCGAGGCCGAGCGGATTGCCGAGGAACTGCTCGCCCATGCTGCCGATGGTGCGCGTGCTGGCCAGATTCTCCTTGGCCGCGACCATGATGCTGGTGAGCGAGCGCGACACGATCGCGCGGAACTCGTGCGAGCGCTGGTGCCCGTGCACGAAGTCCTGCCAGGAGGTGTGTTCCCACTGCCCGAATCGGCGGGCGTCGCAGCTGCTGTTGAAGACCAGCAGCCGGTTGGCGAAGTAGGCGGCCTCGGCGGGCGGCATCTTCGTGCCCGTGGCGATGGTCCCGGCGAGTGTCTCCCTGATCGCGTCGGGATGGAAGTTCGCTCCGGTGAGGCTGCCGGGCAGGGCGAGGGAGATGTCGTCGCCGTCGCGGCGGGAGAACCTGGCCTCCGGCACGCTGAGCAGGTTGTTCCAGACGCCGTCGGGGTTGCCCGCGACGGGGATCCGGCGCATGGTGTCGGGCAGGTTCTGATAGAAGCCGGGGAAGAACCGGAACCCGTGCTCGCCGGGCAGATCGGGGCGGCCGTCGCGGCCGGTGCCCGCCACGGCGACGCTGCGCGCCTTGCCGCCGAGCGCCCTCGCCTCGTAGACGGTCACCTCGAAACCGCGTTCGGCCAGCTCATGGGCGGCGGTCAGGCCGGCGACACCGCCGCCGAGCACGGCGACCCGGCGTCCGGGTGGTGCGCCGAGCGCGATCCCGGACGCGCCCGCGACGGTCCCCGCCGATACCACCCCCGCTGCGACCGTGCCGCGAAGAAAGGTTCTCCGCGAGACGGCCGACCGCTGTTCCGCCATACGCTGTTCAGCTGCCTTGCTCGTGTTTTGCCTGCTGTTTGCTCACACTCTAGAGCGCGGCGAAGACCTGGCTGTGACGACCTGTCGCGTCGTTCACCCGCGCCCGAAACCGACCGGTCGCGCGGATAACGGCTCGCGCGATCGGTCACATGCTAGCCAGCGCCCCCGCGGTCAGAGGCGGAATTGGACGTCAGACCTGCACGAGGCTCGGTTCGGGCGCCCGCTCCGGCGCGCGGCCGATCCCGCGGGTGGTCGTCGCGGCGAAGGCGCCCGCGATCACGATCACCCCGCCGATCAGCGCCGCCGCCGACGGCTCCTCGCCGAATACCGCCCACGCGGCGGCGATGCCGACCACCGGCACGAGCAGCGACAACGGCGCGACGGTGCCCGCCGGATAGCGGCTCATCAGGTACGTCCACAGGCCGGACCCGCACACCGTGGCGAGCACCGCGATGTAGGCGAGCGCGGCCAGCGCGGGCAGCCCGTCGCTGGAGGTGACCGCGGCGCCGAGCGCGCGGAATCCGGTGCCAGGCCCCTCGACAGCCATCGACAGCGCGAGCAGCGGCAGCACGGGCACCACCGACATCCACAGGGTCAGGTGCAGCGGATCGAAGCCGGGCGAGTCGGCGCCCGCCTGACGCGCGCCGATATTGCCGAAGGCCCAGCCCAGCCCGCCCGCCAGCGTCAGCAGCACCGGTAGCAGCGTCGCGTTCGCCAGCCGGTCGGCGCCGATCACGACCATGCCGAGCACGGCCACCGCGAGCCCGGCGACCTGCACCGGCCGCAACCGTTCGCGCAGCAGTACCGCGCCCAGCACCACCGTGAACGGCGCCGAGGACTGCAGCACCAGCGAGGCCAAGCCGGTCGGCATGCCCACCCGCATGGCGGTGAACAGGAACGCGAACTGCAGGATGCCGAACCCGGTGCCGTAGAGCAGCAGCCAGCGCGTGCGCACAGCCGGGCGCGGAATGAAGACGAGCACCGGAACCGCGATGACGGCGAACCGGAGCGCGGCGAAGAAGAAGGGCGGAAAGTGATCGAGGCCGATGCGGATGGCGAGGAAGTTCAGGCCCCAGAGCACGACGACGGTCAGTCCGAGCAGGCGGTCACGGGTGGTCACGCACTCATCGTGAGCCGAGCGAAGCATCAGGACAATCGAATAAAAGTGGATGAATGAAGTAGATTTGCTTCATGTTCTCGATCGAGCGGCTGCGCATCCTGCGGGAACTTGCCGACCGCGGAACGGTCGCCGCTGTGGCCGAGGTGCTGTCCATGACGCCGTCGGCGGTCTCCCAGCAACTCAAGGTGCTCGCCAGGGAAGCCGGCGTCGCGCTGCTCGAACCCGACGGGCGCCGGGTCCGGCTCACCGATGCCGGCCAGGCGCTGGTCCTGCGCGCCGACGACGTGCTGGCGGCCATGGACCGCGCCGTCGCCGAGATGGCGCACTATCGCGGCCTGCCGCGCGGGCAGGTCAGGGTGGCGTCGTTTCCCTCCGGCGCCGCGCTGCTGCTGCCGTCGGTCCTGACCGCGCTCGCCGACAGCGGCGTGGAGATCGTGGCGGGCGACGAGGACCTGCCGCCCGCGGAAGCGGGCAGGCTGCTGGCCGACTACGACATCGTGCTCACCCACCGCGACGAGCGCGCGCCCTCGGTCGCCGGGCCGCGGCTCTCGGCGCGGGTGTTGATGCGCGAACCGATCGACGTCGTCGTCGCGCCGACCCACCCGCTGGCGGGCCGGGACTCGGTGCGACCGGAGGAACTCGCCGACGAGACCTGGGTGAGTGTGCGCGGCGGCTTCCCGGTGGACGACGTGCTGAACTCCATCGCCACGATCACCGGCGTGCGGCCGCGGATCGCGCAGCGGCTCAACGAGTTCCGCGTCATCGAGACGCTGGTGGCCTCGGGCTACGGCGTCGCGCTGATGCCGAGGTACGCGGTTGCGCACCCGGCGCTGTCGGTGCTGCCGCTGGCCGGCGTGCGCGCGGCGCGGGTGTACGAGATCGTCACCCGGCCGCAGGCCCATCGGCGCCCGGCGATCGCCGCGGTCCTCGAGGCGTTCGAGGCCGCGGCGCGCGCCGTCGGCAGCTGACTCAGAACTGGCCCGGCTGGTAGGGCTGCTGCCCCGGGTACGGCTGGCCCTGCGGCGCGAACTGCTGACCCTGCGGCTGACCGTGGTAGCCGAAGTCGTCGGCGACCATGGCGGCCAGCTCGAGCAGCGCCCGGCGGGTGGGCTTGCTGACCAGCTCGAGGTCGATCTCGGCGCCCTCGGCCAGATGATCGTCGAACGGGACGATCTGCACGGCGCGGGTGCGGTCGAGGAACAGCTTGCGCAGCTGGTCCAGGTCGACCGTCGAGGCGCCGCGCCGCGAGGCGTTGACGACCACGACGGTGCGCTCGACCAGCTTGGAGTAGCCGTGGTGGTCGAGCCAGTCCAGCGTCGCCGACGCACTGCGCGCGCCGTCGATCGCGGGGGAGGTGACCAGCACCAGCGAGCTCGCCATGTCGAGCACGCCCGACATGGCCGAGTGCATCAGACCGGTACCGCAGTCGGTGAGGATGATGTTGTAGAACGACTGCAGGATGCCGATGGCCTTGCGGTAATCGGCCT
The DNA here is from genome assembly GCF_003182135.1 of Nocardia neocaledoniensis. Lineage (GTDB taxonomy): Bacteria > Actinomycetota > Actinomycetes > Mycobacteriales > Mycobacteriaceae > Nocardia > Nocardia neocaledoniensis. The sequence continues at coordinate 768,310 of NZ_QGTL01000004.1, forward strand.
CGCTGAAGGCCTCCGACACGGCCGGATCCTGCTCGGAGGCAAGGACTTCCAGCCGACTCGGCGCCTGCGAGGTGTGCGCGCGGACATCGGAGTAGCGCGTGATGTTCTGGTCCTCGAGCAGGTTGCGCACCGTCGACCGGGTCTGGCGCGGCACCCGGTGGGCCAGGGTGCCCAGGTCGGGGTTGGCATCGATCGCGATGACGCGGTCACCGCGCTGCGAGGCGAAGGTGGAGCCGAGGCCGACCGTGGTGGTGGTCTTGCCGACGCCGCCCTTGAGCGAGAGGATCGCGATCCGGTAATCACCGCGGACCGGCTGGTTGACCCGCTCGGCCAGGTCGCGGTGCACCACGTCGGCCGCCGACTCGCCCGGGTTGATCATGCCGCCGGACGCCTTGTGCACGGCGCGGCGCCACCCGCTGCGCGGCGCCTTGCGGGCCCGCTTGAGCAGGTTCAGATCGTTGACCGAGTGGCCCGGCTGACCCGGCGCAGGCACGTGCTGCGGCTGGAACGGCTGCTGGGCCGGCCCACCCTGCCACTGGCCGGGCTGCGGTGCCATCGGCTGCGGGCCGGGACCGGCCTGCGGCGGCTGACCCGGCTGGCCCGGGACCTGGCCGGGCATCCCACCCATCGGCGGCTGGTACATCGGCGGCGGCGGAGGCGCCCAGCTGTAGATGGCCTCGGACTGCGGGCCCTGCGGCTGCTGTTCCTGCGGGTACTGCGGCGCCTGTTCGGCACCCGGGTACTGCGGCTGCGGCTCGGCGCCGGGGTACTGCGGCGGACCGGGGTACGGCTGCTCGCCGGTGCCCTGCGGGCCGGGATACGGCTGCTCGCCGGTGGCCTGCGGACCGGGGTAGGGCTGCTCACCGGTGACCGGCGGACCCGGGTAGGGCTGCTGCTCCGGCGCGTGCGCCAGCGGATGCGCCCCACCGCTCTGATACGGATCGGGCACCGAACTCGGCGCGAAGGGACCGGGCACGAAGCCGCCGGGGTGGAACACCGTCTGCTCCGCCAGGCCGGGCTGCCCGTCGGGCTCGGGGGGCGCCTGGTCGGCCGGGGTGGGCTTCGGTTCGGGAGCGGCCTCGGCGGGCTCGATGTCCTCGTCGCCCACCGTTTGCACGCCGGCGGGACCGGACGCAGCGTCGGCCGTTTCAGCCGACGGACTCTGCAGCCAGGGCGGAGAGGTCGGATTATGGTCGTTGTTGGTCACAGTTCCCCCACTTGCTCGCTCGAACGAGCAGGAAGCTCGGCGCTGAATGTGCACTAAAACGCTAGCACGGTGCTAATTCTCGCGCGCTGGGGGCGGCGCGGCGACCGGCCGCCGCGAAGCCGCATGAGCCCAGTTCACAAGGCGGATCGGCCCGGCGGGGTGCCGGGTTGTCCACAGGTCTGGAAGTTGTCCACAAGACGACGCGGGCCGGATCTCCACTGGGGAGACCCGGCCCGCGTCGGGGAAAACTAGCGTGCGGCAGCGGCGCGGTTCACCGCGGAGACGACCGCGCGCAGCGACGCCGTGGTGATCGAGGTGGCGATGCCGACACCCCACACCACCTTGTCGCCGATCGCGACCTCGACATACGCGGCGGCCTGCGCGTCGTCACCGGCCGACATGGCGTGCTCGCTGTAGTCGAGCACCCGCACGTCGAAGCCGACGGTGGCGATGGCGTCGACGAACGCGGCGAGCGGGCCGTTGCCCGAACCGGTGATCTCCTGCTCGACGCCGTCGACCTTCACGGTCGCCACGATCGAGTCGACGCCGCCGTCGGTCTCGGCCGCGGTGACGATCTGCTTGATCCGCTCGAGCGGCAGGATCGGGTTCAGGTACTCGGTGGCGAAGACGTCCCACATCTCCTTGGGCGTCACCTCGCCGCCCTCACCGTCGGTGATCGCCTGGATCGCCTGCGAGAACTCGATCTGCAGGCGGCGCGGCAGCACCAGGCCGTGATCGGTCTTCATGATGTAGGCGACGCCGCCCTTGCCGGACTGCGAGTTCACCCGGATGACGGCCTCGTAGGTCCGGCCGACGTCCTTCGGGTCGATCGGCAGGTACGGGACCTCCCAGACGATGTCGGCCACGTCGGCGTTCTGCGCGTCGGCGGCGGCCTTCATCGCGTCCAGGCCCTTGTTGATGGCGTCCTGGTGGCTGCCGGAGAAGGCGGTGTAGACCAGGTCGCCGCCGTACGGGTGCCGCTCGGCCACGGCCAGCTGGTTGCAGTATTCGACCGTGCGGCGGATCTCGTCGATGTCGGAGAAGTTGATCTGCGGGTCGATGCCGCGGGAGAACATGTTCATGCCCAGCGTCACCAGGCAGACGTTGCCGGTGCGCTCGCCGTTGCCGAACAGGCAGCCCTCGATGCGGTCGGCGCCGGCCTGGTAGCCCAGCTCGGCGGCCGCGACGGCGGTGCCGCGGTCGTTGTGCGGGTGCAGCGACAGCACGATCGAGTCGCGGCGGGCCAGGTTGCGGTGCATCCACTCGATCGAGTCGGCGTACACGTTCGGCGTCGCCATCTCGACGGTGGCGGGCAGGTTGATGATCAGCGGCTTCGCCGGGGTCGGCGCGATGATCGCCGAGACGGCGTCGCAGACCTCGCGGGCGTAGTCCAGCTCGGTGCCGGTGTAGGACTCCGGGCTGTACTCGTAGCGCCACTCGGTGTCGGGGTAGCGCTGCTCGATCTCCAGGCACAGCGCCGCGGCGTCGGTGGCGATCTTCTTCACGGCGTCGCGTTCGGCGCGGAACACCACCCTGCGCTGCAGGATCGAGGTGGAGTTGTAGAAGTGCACGATGACGTTCGGCGCGCCGTTGCAGGCCTCGAACGTGCGCTCGATCAGCTCGGGGCGGCACTGGGTGAGGACCTGGATGGTGACGTCGGCGGGGATGGCGCCGTCTTCGATGATCTCGCGGACGAAGTCGAAGTCGGTCTGGCTCGCGGCCGGGAACCCGACCTCGATCTCCTTGTAGCCCATCCGCACCAGCAGGTCGAACATGCGGCGCTTGCGGGCGGGACTCATCGGGTCGATGAGAGCCTGGTTGCCGTCGCGCAGGTCGACGGCGCACCACGCCGGGGCGCGGTCGATGACCTTGTCGGGCCAGGTGCGGTCGGGCAGCGTGATCGGCTCGACCTCTTCGGCGAAGGGCCGGTACCGGAACGCGGGCATCGACGAGTTCTTCTGCTGGTTCCAGGCGGGCTGGTCGGCCGGAGCGGGTTTGCCGGGGGCCGTGATGGTGCGCGAAGCGGATACGAATGCGTCAGCCGAGGACATGCAAGTTTCTCCGTGGGGTGTGGTGTATTCCCGGGTGGGAGCGGGTCGACCGGCGCGTTGGAACCCCGCGACGGGAGCCGGTCCGTATCAGAACCCGTCGCGGCGGCCGAGAAGAAGTGCCCGCTGCATGATTCCCCGAGCTTACCGTGTGTGATGCGCCGCTGGTAAGCGGCCTGGCGAATCCATCGCTCCTACCAGCCGGTACGGTTCGGGGGCGGAAACGCGCGCTTGTACGGACCACCGCGTCCGACGAGACGGCACAAAGGAATTCGAATGACCTGGTATGAGCAATTGGCCGTGCTCGTGGCCGGTGTCGCCGCGGGCGGCATCAACACGATCGTCGGCTCCGGCACCCTGATCACCTTCCCGGCGCTGCTCGCGTTCGGGCTGCCGCCGGTGACGGCGAACGTCTCCAACACGATCGGCCTGGTCCCCGGCTCGGTGAGCGGGGTGATCGGCTATCGGCGCGAACTGGAAGGCCAGCGGTCGCGACTGCTGCAGCTGGGCACCGCCTCGCTGCTCGGCGGCATCACCGGCGCGATCCTGCTGCTCACCATGCCCGCCGAGGCCTTCAAGGCGATCGTGCCGGTCCTGATCATCGCCGCGCTGGTCCTGGTGGTGGTCCAGCCCCGGCTGGCGGCCTGGGTGAAGCGGCGCAGGGCCGACGGCGACGCGCCGGCGCCCGCGCACGGCGGGCCGATCCTGCTGGTCGCGGTGTTCGGCACCGGCATCTACGGCGGCTACTTCGGCGCGGCCCAGGGCGTGCTGCTGCTGGGGCTGCTCGGGGTGTTCGTGCACGAGGACATCCAGCGGCTCAACGCCGTGAAGAACGTCCTCGCGCTGATCGTGAACGCGGTGTCGGCGGTGATCTTCATCGTCATCGCGGAGGTGAACTGGCAGGCCGTGGCGCTGATCGCGGTCGGCTCCATCATCGGTGGTCAGCTGGGTGCGCGGGTGGGCCGCAAGCTGCCGCCGAACGTGCTGCGCGCGGTGATCGTCATCGTCGGCACCATCGCCGTGATCAGGCTGCTCACCACCGGCTGATCCCCGCGGGCGACACCCGCCGTTGTGACGACCACCAAAGGCCGCTCCGTTGAACACCATTGGTGTTTCACACGGGGTATCCTGCGCTCGGCCATGCGTGATGAGGGAGGTGGCCTGGTGCACAGACGTGCCTTCTTCAAGGCGGCGGGACTGGCGACGATCGCCGGTGCCGTGGGAACGACGCTGACGACCACGGCGGCCACGGCCGACCCGCGCGAGGCGATGTTCCGGACCTGGGTACCGGAGATCTTCGAGCCACTGCCCGACCCGCCCGCGCACACCCAGGCCATCGTCATCGGGTCCGGTTTCGGCGCCGCGGTCACCGCGCTGCGCCTGGCCGAGGCCGGGATCGTCAACACCGTGCTCGAGCGCGGTTCGCGCTGGCCCAACGACCCGTGGCGGGAGATCTTCACCGGCGACGACCTGCCCGACGGCCGCGGTTTCTGGCATCGCACCAGCTTCACCGGCGTCACCAAGGTGCCGATGAGTTTCGGCGCGTTCGGCGGCGTGCTCGACGTGACCGAGTACCCGGGCATCGACGTGTGGCGCGCGGCGGCCGTCGGCGGCGGCTCGGTGATCTTCACCGGCGCCATGGTCGCGCCGGAGCGCAGGCTGTTCGACCAGGTCTTCGGCGGTGTCGTCGACTACGGCGAGCTGGAACGCGTCTACTACCCGAAGGTGCGGCAGATGCTGCGCCTGGACGCCATGCCCGCCGACATCTACCAGTCCGGGCCCTTCGCGCACTCGCGCGCATGGGACGAGCAGGTGCGCGCGGCCGGCTACCAGCCGCTGCCCAACGACTCGATCTTCACCTGGGACATCCTGCGCAGCGAACTGGCGGGCACCTCGCGCGCCTCGGCCACCGCCGCCCGCTCCAACCTGGGCAATTCCAACGGCGCCAAGTTCGACCTGAACCAGAACTACCTGCGCTACGCCAGGGACACCGGCAAGTCGCAGGTGTATCCCGGCCACCGCGTCGACAGCATCGCCCAGGACGCGGGCGGCAAGTTCGTGGTCACGGTGACGAAACTGGACCCGACCGGACAGGTCCTGGGCACTCGCACGCTCACCTGCGACAAGCTGTTCCTCGGCGCCGGATCCGTCGGCACCTCCGAGCTGCTGGTCCGCGCCCAGGCCACCGGCGCGCTGCCCCACCTCAACGAGCACATCGGCGACGGCTGGGGCACCAACGGTGACGTGGTGCTTGCCCGCGGCGCGAGCGCAGTCTCCGGGCACGGCCAGGGCGTGCCGAGCGCCAGCCGCATCTTCGACGAGTCGGGCGTGCCGCTCACCCTGGAGAACTGGTACATCCCCGGCATCCCGTTCGAGACCGGCGCGCTGGCCTCGCTCGGCATGGTGCTCGACCCGACCAGGGCGCGCTTCGGCTACGACACGGGCTCGGGCGGGGTCGGTCTGAGCTGGTCGGCGGCCGCGCAGAACGCCGTCGTCGACGCGGCGCGCGCGGTCGACCACCGGATCGCCGAACGCGCGGGCGCCCTCGCCGAATACAGCGCGCTCGGTTACGACGCGAACGCCCAGTTCACCGCGCATCCGCTCGGAGGCGCCGTGCTCGGCAAGGCCACCGACGCCTTCGGCCGCGTGCACGGACACCCCGGCCTGTACGTGATGGACGGCGCGGCGATTCCGGGCAGCACCGCGACCGTGAACCCCTCGCTGACCATCGCCGCGCTGGCCGAACGCAACATCGCCGCCATCGTGTCCGCCGGTCGCTGACACCGAACAAGATCACGCCGATCTGCCCGGCGAGCGCCGGTCAGGCCGTTACCCTCGGTGCGACGACGGCGTTCGAAGGGAGCATGCACGTGGCCTCACCGGGCATCGAGCGGGTCGAGGCACTGCCGGACGTGCGCTCCAAGACGCCGTCGCTGCGCACCGATCTGCTGATGCTGGTCCTGGCGATCATCTCGGTGGTGCTGGTCGTGTGGATCACCTTCTTCCCGGTGTCGGGGAAGACCTACCACGCGATCGTGATCGTCGACTGGACGATCTGCGGCATCTTCCTGATCGAGTTCCTGTGGCGCTGGCGGCGCGCGGGCTGGCCGTGGACCTTCCCGTTCGTCTACTGGTACGAAGTGCTCGGCATGATCCCGGTGACCAGCCCGATCTTCCGCGGCTTCCGGCTGTTCCGGATCGTGGTCATCCTGATCCGGCTGGGGCGGGTGGCCGATCGCGCGCTGGGGGAGCGGGTCACCGCGACGCTGGTGAACCGGTTCGTCGGCACCATCGTCGACGTGATCAAGCGGCCGATGACGGTCGCGATCCTCGACGAGGTCTCCAAGGTGCTGCGCGCCGGGCACTACACCAAGAACATCGCCGCGGCGCTGGAGGAGAACCACGCCGAGGTCGACCAGATGATCGTCGACCTGATCAAGAACGATCCGCAGACCGGCAAGCTGCGCTACGTGCCGTTCCACGACGAGATCATCAGGCTGATCTCGGCGACCGTGTACCGGCTGCTGCGCGAGCTGCTCGACGATCCGCGCACCGACGAGCTGGTCGCGGACATGCTCAGGGAGAACCTGGACCAGATCAACGAGGCGGTCCGCCTCGGCATCAAGGTGCCGCCCTCGCACCGAGGGGCGACGCCCGCCGAGCACGGCGTGCGCCACCACCTCAGTCAGATCAAGCGTGCCTGATCTCGTCGCGCGGCGTCGCGTAGCGCACGGTCTCGAAGACCACCAGCGCCGCGAGTACCGCGCAGAGCAGGGCGAGCGAGGCGAGCGCGGGCAGCTGTGACGCCAGCGGGGCGAGCACGACCAGCAGCACCGCGGTGACCACCCGCCCGATCGACACCTCCTTCACGGCGTAGTACTTCGCCGCGACCACGCCGAGCAGGAAGAGTGCCGGTCCGCCGTACAGCGCGCCGAGCGGGATGCCGTAGAGCGCGTCGGTGAGCGTGTGGTGCGAGGAATCGCCCACGTAGTACAGCACTTTCTTGAGCCCGAGCGAGAGCGCGATGACGCCGGCGATCATCGGGAAGTGCCCGTAGGTGTAGCTGTTCTGGGCGATCTTGATCTGGTGCGCGCCCCTGGCGTGGGCGAAGGCGTGCTCGATCGAGATGGCCGCGACGTCGAAGTAGAGCCACCACAGCAGACCCGAGACGGCGAGGCCGAGCATCGAGCCGAGCACGATGGGCCAGGAGACCGGCAGTCCGGCGACGCCGATGCCGATCGAGACGATGGATTCGCCCAGCGCCACGATGACGATCAGGCCGTAGCGCTCGGCGAAGTGCTTGGCCGAGTTGATCCGCCAGTCGGTGCCCGCCGCCCAGGTCCAGACCATGTCGCCGACGATGGCCGCGAGCCACAGCGCGATCTGGACGATGCCCTCGGTCATCGCCGCGATCACCAGCAGCGTGGTGCCGAAGGTGATCGAGCCGAGCGCCCAGCGCAGCAGCTGCCCGCGCAGCTGCGGGTCCTCGGCGCTGATCACCCAGAAGATGCCCACGTGCACCAGCCGGACCACCAGGTACGCGATCGCGAAGACCAGCGGCCCGAACCAGCCGCCCGGCATGTCGCTGAAGGCCTCGGGGATGGTGAGCGCCGCGATGAACGCGCCGCCCATGGCGACGAACATCGCCACCCTGGTGATGCCCTCGTCGGCCTTGACGACATTGCCGAGCCAGGAATAGGCGATCCACAGCCACCACATCAGCGCCAGGACCAGCCCGGCCCGCAGCAGGTTCGCGGCGGTGGGATCGTCGGCGGCCAGCGCGGTGACCATGGTGAACGCGAACACGATCACGAGGTCGAAGAACAGTTCGAGCTGGGTCACCGTGGCGCCCTCTGACACCGTTTGGAACCGAACCCGTCGAGTACCGATCATGCGCTCATCGTCGCACTGCGACGGCGGGTACGCGCGGAAAGAAATCAGCCGACGGCGTAGCCCTCGACCTCGGGGTACCGCTCGGCGAAGTCGATGAAGTTCGCGACGGCCTCGTCGTACTGCTTGCGCAGGGTGCGGTTGAACAGGATGCCCGGGACCGGCAGCGGGTACTTGAGCTCGACGTGCAGGTCGATCTCGGTGCCCTCCGGGGTCTCGAACAGGTCGAACGAGCCGCCGCCCTTGGAACCGCGGCTGCTGTCGACGACCTCCCAGGAGACCCGGTTGGGCTCCCAGGAGTATTCGAGGACCTGCGAATCGGAGTCGCCCATGAAGTGCGCGGTGACGAAGACCCGGCGCGGCCTGCGGTCGGCGTCGAGAGGACCCATGCGGACATCGCTGTAGGACGGCGACCAGTCCGCTAGCCGATCGACCGCGAGCAGGGCTTCCATGACTTGGTCCACGCTGGCATCAACGGTGAATCGGATGTCGGTCTTCGCGCGCATCTTGTCTATCCTCCGAAACCCCCGCTGTCTTTCGCGCCCGATTGTGCACAGCTGTACCAGTGATCGTCAACACGTCTATGGTCTGGACAAATGACCGTGTCAGCTGCGTATGGCCCTTTCGACGGCGGTTTCGATCAGCTCCATGCTCTGTTGCTCGGTGAACAGGGTTGGCAGCGTGAGGTGTTCGACGACGAGCCAGTTCAGGGCCAGGTACAGCAGGATGACCGTCGACTCGTCGCCGGGCTGGCCGGACGCCAGGTGGTTGCGGATGTTGAAGTCGAGGTCCGCCCGTACCCGTTCGGTGAGAACTTTGCGAAGTTCCGGGCGACGGGTCGCTTCCAGGCGCAATTCGAGCAGCGCGAGGTAGGCGGTGCGGTGTGATTCGAGCCTGCCGACGACCTCCTTCATCAGCGCGGTGATGTTCTCGACCGTCTTGGGTCCCTGATCGACCAGCGCCATGGTCTCGGCGGTCGGCTCGATCACCTCGTAGAAGCGGGTGCCCGCCTGGGTGAGCATGTCGTCGCGGTTGGCGAAGTAGTTGGAGGCGGTGCCGAGGGGCACGCCCGCCTTCTTGTCCACGGCACGGAAGGTGAGGCCGCGGGCGCCGTCGTCGGCGAGGACCTCGATGGCCGCGTCGAGCAGGGCTTGTCGTCGTTCGGGGTTAGTTCGCACTTGACACCACTCCGTCTGTAGTACTACGGTTCAAATCACTACGAACAGAGTACAACAACTGAGGCGGTACCCCATGCGAAAGCTCGTCTACTACATCGGCGTCTCCCTCGACGGCTACATCGCTGGTCCAGGCGGGGAGGTCGACTTCTATCCGACGCCGCCGGAGTACATGGAATGGATGATGGAGGAGTTCCCCGACTCCATCCCGACCCACCTGCGGGCCCATTTCGGCATGGACCCCGAGCTGCCGGCCAAGCGGTGGGACACCGTCCTGATGGGGCGCGGCACCTACCTCCTGCCGGAGGGACACGTCGAAAGCCCGTTCGCGCACCTGAAGCAGTACGTGGTCTCGTCCTCGCTGGATCAGGCCGACCATCCCGGCGTCGAGATCTTCGCGGGCGACCCCGGCGAGCTCGTCCGCGAGCTCAAGGCCGCGGAGGGCGCCGACATCTGGTTGTGCGGCGGCGGGAACCTGGCCGGCCAGCTCCTCGACGAGATCGACGAGATGGTCGTCAAGAGCTATCCGGTCGTCGCGGGCTCCGGCGTCGCGGCGTTCACCGGTGTCTTCAAACCGACAAACTTCCGTCCCGTGCGGCGCAAGGAATTCGGCAACGGAGCCCTGGTCACCTGGTTCGAACGGGCCTGAATCCCGTGGTCATCGACAGGTGACAAGCCTGTGTCGTTTTCCACAGGCTGGGGAGGTAGCGGGGAAACCGGTGGACTCGGGCCGGTACTCTTGGTCGCTGATACCAAGCCTTGCTGTCGATCGTGAAGGACCTAGCCGTGGCTCTCGTTGTTCAGAAGTACGGAGGATCCTCGGTGGCCACCGCCGAGCGGATCCGGCGCGTCGCTGAACGGATCGTGGAGACCAAGAAGCAGGGCCACGACGTGGTCGTGGTCTGCTCGGCGATGGGTGACACCACCGACGAACTGCTCGATCTCGCCGAACAGGTGGCGCCGGCGCCGCCCGCTCGCGAGATGGACATGCTGCTCACCTCCGGCGAGCGCATCTCGAACGCGTTGGTGGCCATGGCGATTCATTCGCTCGGCGCCGAGGCGCGCTCGTTCACCGGCTCGCAGGCCGGCGTGATCACCACCGGCGCGCACGGCAACGCCAAGATCATCGACGTCACTCCCGGCCGCCTGCGGGAGGCGCTCGACGAGGGGCAGATCGTGCTCGTCGCCGGGTTCCAGGGCGTCAGCCAGGACAGCAAGGACGTCACCACGCTGGGCCGCGGTGGTTCCGACACCACCGCCGTCGCCCTGGCCGCCGCGCTGAAGGCCGACGTCTGCGAGATCTACACCGACGTCGACGGCATCTTCAGCGCCGACCCGCGCATCGTCGGCGACGCCCAGAAGCTCGACAAGATCTCCTACGAGGAGATGCTCGAGATGGCGGCCTGTGGCTCGAAGGTGCTGATGCTGCGCTGCGTGGAGTACGCGCGCCGCTACAACGTGCCCGTTCATGTCCGGTCGTCCTACACCGACAAGATCGGCACCACTGTTTTCGGATCGATGGAGGACATTCCCGTGGAGCAGGCAATCCTGACCGGCGTCGCGCACGACCGCAGCGAGGCCAAGGTGACCGTCGTCGCCCTGCCGGACGAGCCGGGCTACGCGGCCAAGGTGTTCCGTGCGGTGGCCGACGCCGAGATCAACATCGACATGGTGCTGCAGAACATCTCCAAGGTCGACACGGGCAAGACCGACATCACCTTCACCCTGCCCAAGACCGACGGCGCCCGCGCGGTCGAGATGCTCACCAAGCGCCAGGACGAGATCGGCTTCGCACAGGTCCTCTACGACGACCACATCGGCAAGGTCTCCCTGGTCGGCGCGGGCATGAAGTCGCACCCCGGCGTCACCGCCACCTTCTGTGAGGCGCTGGCCAACGCGGGCGTGAACATCGATCTGATCTCCACCTCGGAGATCCGGATCTCGGTGCTCGTGCGCGACACCGAACTCGACGAGGCCGTGCAGGTCCTGCACCAGGCCTTCGATCTCGGCGGCGAAGAGGCCGCCGTCGTCCACGGCGGAACGGGGCGTTAAGCGATGGGTGTACGGGTAGGAGTCGTCGGCGCGACCGGTCAGGTCGGCGCCGTCATGCGGAAGCTGCTGGAAGAGCGCAACTTCCCGGCCGACGAGGTGCGTTTCTTCGCCTCGGCGCGCTCGGCGGGCAAGACGCTGCCGTGGCGCGGCGGCGAGATCGTCGTCGAGGACACCGAGACCGCCGATCCGTCGGGTCTGGACATCGCGCTGTTCTCGGCCGGTGCCACCATGTCGCGTGTGCAGGCCCCGCGCTTCGCCGCGGCGGGCGTGACGGTCATCGACAACTCCTCGGCCTGGCGCAAGGATCCCGATGTGCCGCTGGTCGTCTCGGAGGTCAACCCCGAGGCCACCCGCAACCTGCCCAAGGGCATCATCGCGAACCCGAACTGCACCACCATGGCCGCGATGCCGGTGCTCAAGCCGCTGCACGACGTGGCGGGCCTGCAGCGCCTGATCGTGTCCTCGTACCAGGCCGTCTCCGGCTCGGGCCTGGCCGGTGTCGAGGAGCTCGCCTCGCAGATCCGCGCGGTGGCCGGCGATGCCGAGAAGCTGGTGCACGACGGTTCGGCCGTGGAGTTCCCCGCGCCGAACAAGTACGTCGCCCCGATCGCGTTCGACGTGATCCCGCTCGCGGGTTCGCTGGTCGACGACGGCACCGGCGAGACCGACGAGGACCAGAAGCTGCGCAACGAGAGCCGCAAGATCCTCGGCCTGCCCGACCTGCTGGTCAGCGGCACGTGCGTGCGCGTGCCGGTCTTCACCGGGCACTCGCTGTCGATCAACGCCGAATTCGCCGAACCGCTTTCGGTGCAGCGGGCCACCGAGCTGCTGGCCAAGGCGCCCGGCGTGCGCCTGGTCGACGTGCCCACCCCGCTGGCCGCCGCCGGCCAGGACGACTCGCTGGTCGGGCGCATCCGCCAGGATCCCGGCGTCCCGAGCGGTCGCGGTCTGGCCCTGTTCATCTCGGGTGACAACCTGCGAAAGGGCGCCGCGCTCAACACCATTCAGATCGCGGAAGTTCTGCTGAACAACCGCTGAGTGTCGCCGTACGACGGGCCGGGCCGCGAGGCTCCGGCCCGTCGTCGCGTTTGACCGCCGTGCGCGCGGTGCGGATCATGGGGTTTCATGACTCCGGTTCAACTGGTCGAACAGCTGCTCGCCGTCGTCCCCACCCGGGACGCGGCCGCCTTCACCGCCTTCTTCGCCGACGACGCGGCCTTCGAACTGCCCTTCGGGCCGGGCGGCGCGCCGGTGCGGATCGAGGGCAGGGAGGCCATCCGGGCGGCCCTGGCGCAGGGCTGGTCGGCCACCTCGGCGGTGCAGGTGCACGCCATCCACCCGCGGATCTACGCCACCGACGATCCGGAGGTCGTGATCGTGGAGAACGAGGTGGAGGTGACCCGTCCGGGGCAGGAACGCACGCGAGTCCGGTCCGCCGTCAACGTGATCCACGTGCGCGACGGCGAGGTCGTGCTGTTCCGCGACTACCTCGACCCGGCGCCCATGGCCGCCGCCGCGGCCCGTGCCGGTCACGGCTCGGTAAACGGTTAGCCGGGGGCGGGAGCTGCTGTTAGTTTTGCCGGATGGCGCAACCGCATCCGCACGTATTCCTCGGTGACAAGCTCGTTCCCGCTGCTCAGGCGACCGTCGGCATCGCCACCTCGGCGGTGCTCTACGGGCTCAGTGTCTACACGGTGTTTCCCGTGCGGGTCGCCGACGGTGCGCGCAGCGCGTTCCGGCTGGCCGACCATTTCCGGCGGCTCGAGGAGTCCTGCAAGATCATCGGGATCGACCGGTTCGCCCAGGAGTGGGACTACGCGCGCTTCCAGGAGGCGGTGGTCGACCTCGTCGAGGCGAACGATCCGGCCGACGACGTCTTCGTGCGCGTGAGTGTGCATGTGGTGGAGTCGATTCCGGGCACGCGGGTGCGCGGGTGCGCCATCGAGGTGAGCATGTTCGTCTACGACGCGGTACCGATCGTGCCGCAGGACGGCATGCGGCTGAAGTCGAGCCCGTGGCGCCGGATCCCCGACAACGCCATCCCCTCGCGCGCGAAAGTCAACGGCGCGTACGTGAACTCGGTGCTGGCGAAGCAGGACGCCATCGACAGCGGCTACGACGACTGCATCTTCCTCGATGCCAACGGCCACGTCTGCGAACTGTCCGCGGCCAACATCTTCCTGGTCCGCGGCGGCACCCTGATCACCCCCGATGTCTCCTGCGACATCCTCGACGGCATCAACCGGCGCACCGTGCTCACCCTCGCCCGCGAGGAGGGCATCCCGGTGCAGGAGCGCACCGTCGATCTGACCGAGCTCTACATCGCCGACGAGGTGTTCGTCACCGGCACCTCGGCGGGCGCCGCGCCGGTGTTCGAGGTCGACGGACGCACGGTCGGCGCGGGCGTCGTCGGCCCGGTCACCACCACCCTGCGCAAACGGCACGCCGACGCCCTGCGCGGCGACACCGACCACGGCTGGACGACCACGCTGGACCGCTAGCGGATGCCGGGGGTGCGCGGGTCGTCGCCGAGGCAGACCAGGATCGCGCACCCCGGCGGAATGCTGGCGAACGGCGCCGCCAGCGGCTGGTTCAGGCAGTCGAACACCGTGCAGCCCGGGTAGGCGCCCGGCCCGATGCCGAAGACCGCGAGCAGGATGTTGCTGTCGACCAGCGTGGCCGGATCGAACTGCACCGGCGGCTCCACGTACGGCTGCGCGGTCGGCGCCTTCGTGTCGGTGAACGCCTCGAACAGCCTGCGGAAGAACTCGTGCGGCAGCTCCTCGGTGTGCGCGATCACCCCGCTCGGTCCGTACTTCGTCTCGTTGCCGAACGCGCCGGTCCACATCACCATCAGGTCCAGGCTCGGCATGAACCACACGTTCTGCAGGCCGAGGCCGGACATGAAGAAGGTGTCCGACGGCAGGAAATCCGGTGACTCGGCGCAGTTCTCGCCGATCCAGAACAGGTAGCCGTAGCAGCTGTTCCGCGGCGACGGGGTGCGCGCTTTGCGCAGGTAGTCGGCGGAGATCAGGCGCTGTCCCGCCCATTCGCCCTCGTTGGCGACGAGCAGGCCGATCTTGGACAGGTTGTCGGGCGGCATCATCAGGTGGGCGTAGCCGTAGGTGTGGCCGGAGCGATCGCGCGCCCAGTAGTAGTCGGTCTTCGCGATGCCGAGCGGATCGAACAGCTCACGCTGCGCGAACTGCTGCAGCGGCTCGCCGACGGCCAGCTCGATCACGTACGAGAGCAGGTCGACATTGCGCTGGCTGTAACTGAATTCGGTGCCGGGCGGGTTGGCCAGCTCGACCGCCAGCGCCTGCACCGCGCTGTTCGGGTCCACCGGGATCACCGCGGTGATGCCCTCGGTGAGCACGCCCGTCTTCATGCCGGAGGTCTCGGTGAGCAGGTTCTCGACTGTGATCGCGCGGTGCGTCGCGTCGCCCAGACCGGCGGGCAGGTAGCGGTCGATCGGGGCGTCGATCGCGAGTTTTCCCTGGTCGGAGGCAATTCCGGCGAGCATCGAGACCACGGACTTGGTGACGCTCCAGATGTTCCAGGCCACCTTGCCGGTCTCGGCGTTGCGCAGGCCCTCGCCGACCAGGCAGTTGTGCCGGAAGACCTGCACGTTGTTGCGATTGCGGGTGGCCGCGAACTGCAGCGCCGCTTCGAGTTTCGCGGGATCGAGGCCGACCTGTTCGGGGCGGGCGCGTTCGAGTTCCCGCGCGGAGGTCACCTCGCAGCTCTTCGAGGTGGCAGGCGCTGCCTGCGCGGGGGCGCCGAGCAGGCACCCCGAAACCAGTGCGACCGCGAACGTCCCCGCGAGAAATCCCCTGATCAGCCCCATACGGCCGAGACTAGACCGCCGCGTCGTCCGTAACCCGTAAAGCGGGGCCGCGCGATCCCCTGTCCACCGGTATGTTCACACACCCGTAAAACCCCGAAGGTGGTAAACCGCCGCGCCGCAGGCCAGCACGGCGAGTCCGGCGAGCACGGAGGCGAGCGGCAGCGCGAACGCGACGACCACGCAGCCGAGCGCGCCGACCACCGGCACCCAGCGCGCCGGCCTGCCCTCCTCCGCCGTGAGGGTGGCCGCCGACAGGTTCGCGACCAGGTAATACCCGAGCACCGCGAACGAGGAGAACCCGATCGCCGTCCGCAGGTCGACGCTCGCCGCGAGCACCGCGACGACGGCGCCGACCGCGAGCTCGGCGCGATGCGGCACCGCGTAGCGCGGATGCACCGCGGCCAGTGCGCGCGGCAGATGGCCGTCGCGCGCCATGGCGAGCGTCGTCCGGGAGACGCCGAGGATCAGCGCCATCAGCGAACCGACGGCGGCGAGTACCGCGCCCGCGCGGACCACCGGCGCCAGCCACGGCGCGCCCGCCGCGGTGACGACCCGCGCGAGCGGGTCGTGCGCTGCGGCGAGTCCGCCGGAGCCCAGTGTCAGCAGCGCGGCCACCGCGACCAGCGCGTACACCGTCAACGCGCCCGCCAGGGCGAGCATGATCGCGCGCGGAATCGTGCGCTCCGGATCACGCACCTCCTCGCCGAGCGTCGCGATCCGCGCGTATCCCGCGAACGCGAAGAACAACAGCCCCGCCGCCTGCAGCACCCCGTACGGCCCGATCTCCTTGTCGAGCACTGTGGCCTCCGCGTGGTCCCCGCCGATCCCGACCACGACCACCGCGGCCAGCACCAGCAGCACCAGCCCCACGATCACCCGCGTCGCCAGCGCCGACTTCTGCACGCCGACGTAATTGATCCCGGTCACCAGCAGCACCGCGACCACCGCCACCGCGTGCGCGTACGCCGGCCAGGCGTAACTGCCGACCGTCAACGCCATCGCCGCGCACGAGGCCGTCTTCCCGACGACGAATCCCCACCCGGCCAGATATCCCCAGAACTCCCCGAGCCGCTCCCGCCCGTATACATACGTCCCGCCCGACACCGGATACAGCGCCGCCAACCGCGCCGACGACATCGCGTTGCAGTACGCCAGCACCGCCGCCAGCCCGAGCGCCACCAGCAGCCACGACCCGGCCACCCCCGCCGCGGGCCCCAACGCCGCGAACACCCCGGCCCCGACCATGGCGCCGAGCCCGATCACCACCGAGTCCCGCAGACCCAAACCACGTCGCAACGGCGCATCAGCTCCCATGCGCCCCATCCTCGAGCATGAACAGGTTCGCCGCCTCCCGACACGAAAAAAGCCGCCAGGTCGATGAGGGAGACCTGGCGGCTTTTCGAGTCGAAGGGCCGCCGCGTGGGCGGCCCGTCAGGGTGTCGACGCCCCACAAGCGCCTCTCGGCGAGTGGTCGCTCGTAGCGACAAAGGGGTGAGGCCCGGGGCTGTTCGGACGCCGACAGTGGGGTTCAACCACGGCGCCCGGCGAGCTATTCCGGTGCCCTGATGTGATCCGCGCAACGGCAGATTGAACTTCTCCAATTCTTGACTAATTCCAGAAAAAGAGGAGAGTGGATGACGTGCACACCGAGGACATCGACGCTCGCCGACTGTTGCGCGAGGCCGGGCTGCGGGTCACCGCGCCCAGGCTCGCGGTGTTGAACGCGGTCGCGGCGCGGCCGCACGCGGACGCGGAGGCGATCACCGCCGCCGCGCGGGCCGCGCTCGGGACGGTGTCGACGCAGGCGGTGTACGACGTGCTCAACGCCTGCGTGCGAGTGGGGATCCTGCGCCGGATCGAGCCGGCCGGTTCGCCTGCCAGGTTCGAGACCCGGACCGGGGATAATCACCATCACCTGGTGTGCCGAAGTTGTGGGGCGGTCGTCGACACGGACTGTGTCGTCGGCGCCGCGCCCTGTCTGCAGCCCGCGGACGATCACGGTTTCGCGATCGATGAGGCCGAGGTCGTCTTCTGGGGGCTGTGCCCCGACTGCCGAAATCAGGAGGACGCGAAATGACCAAGCCGACCACCACCAACACCGGAAGCGCCGTCGAGAGCGACGACGAGTCGCTCACCGCCGGAACCCAGGGGCCGGTGCTGCTGCACGACCACTACCTGATCGAGAAGCTGGCCCAGTTCAACCGCGAGCGGGTGCCGGAGCGGATCGTGCACGCCAAGGGTTCGGGCGCCTACGGCGAGCTGGTGGTGACCGGCGACGTCAGCCGCTACACCAAGGCCAAGCTGTTCCAGCCGGGCGCGCGCACCGAATCGCTGGCCCGCTTCTCCACCGTCGCCGGTGAGCAGGGCAGCCCCGACACCTGGCGCGACCCGCGCGGTTTCGCGGTGAAGTTCTACACCGAGGACGGCAACTACGACCTCGTCGGCAACAACACCCCGGTCTTCTTCATCAAGGACGCGATGAAGTTTCCCGACTTCATCCGCTCGCAGAAGCGCCTGCCTGGCAGCGGCCTACGCGATCACAACATGCAGTGGGACTTCTGGACGCTGCGCCCGGAGTCGGCGCACCAGGTGACCTGGCTGATGGGCGATCGCGGCCTGCCCAGGACCTACCGCCACATGGACGGCTTCGGCTCGCACACCTATCAGTGGATCAACGCCGAGGGCGAACGATTCTGGGTGAAGTACCACTTCAAGACCGACCAGGGCATCGAATTCCTCACCCAGGCCGAGGCCGACACCCTCGCCGGTTCGGATCCCGACTACCACCGTAAGGACCTGTGGGACGCGATCGAGCGCGGCGATTTCCCGAGCTGGACGCTGAAGGTCCAGGTGATGCCGGTCGCCGAGGCCGAGGGCTACCGCTTCAACCCGTTCGACCTCACCAAGGTCTGGTCGCAGCGCGACTACCCGCTGATCGAGGTCGGCAAGTGGACGCTGAACCGGAACCCGGGCAACTTTTTCGTCGACATCGAGCAGGCCGCCTTCGAGCCGTCCAACATCGTGCCCGGCATCGGCTTCTCGCCGGACAAGATGCTGCTCGGCCGCGTCTTCGCCTACGCCGACGCGCACCGCTACCGCATCGGCACCAACTACGCGCAGCTCCCGCCGAACCAGGCCAAGGCCGCCGAGGTGAACTCCTACTCGAAGGAGGGCGCCATGCGGTACCACTACAACGCCGCGGATGTGCCGGTGTACGCGCCGAATTCGTACGGCGGCCCGCACGCGGATCCGGCCGCGGCCGGTGACGGCGGGCTGTGGGAGTTCGAGCCGTCGATGGTGCGGGCCGGCTACATCGAGCACGCCGAGGACGGTGACTTCACCCAGGCGGGCACGCTGGTGCGGGAGGTCCTCGACGACGCGGCGCGGCAGCGGCTGGTCGACAACATCGTCGGGCATGTCAGTGCCGGGGTGAGCGAACCGGTGCTGAGCCGGGTGTTCGAGTACTGGCGCAATGTCGACGCCGAGCTCGGCAAGCGGGTCGAGGAGGGCGTGCGGGGCAGCTGACCGCCCGGACAGTGAACGAGGCAGGTACGCCGATGGCGTGCCTGCCTCTCGTCGTATCTGTCAGAAGTTGCTGAACCAGTACAGCAGGCTGGCCAGCACCCAGACGATCAAGGTCTCCATCGTCGTTTCTCCATCTTGTCGGTACTTCCATTCTCGCTGATGTATCGCCGCGGGCCGACAAGTTGTTCTTAAGAACCTCTAGAGACGCGCGTCGCATCCTTTTGTCAGACACCGGAACTACCGGGTCCGACCGGTCTCGAGGGGTGATCAGTCGGACCCGGCGGTGCAGACCAGAAGGTGGCTCTTCCAGACGCTGAAGACGCACTGCCGACGGTAACCACACCGACGGACTGGGCCGCGGATGTTCCACCGGGGGTGTCGTGGAGTACGCCGACCGGGCCGGGTCGAAACGAGAGTTACCGGCCCGGTCGTTTGCGTTTGTCACGATCAGCGGTAAGGGTTGAGTAGTGGTCGAGATTGCCGAGCACCGAGACGCCCTTGATCGTGCCGAGGCACGGCTGCGCGAAGAGTTCGCGACGATGTTCGAACCGGACACCATCCACCGCTACCTCTACTCCTCCTACGAGAATTTCGCCGCGCGCGCGACGGTGACCCTGTACCTGCCGCTGCTGGCGGAACGCTTCGGCAGGCAGCGGCTGCAGGCGCTGGCCAAGCTGGAGGGCAAGGTCGCCAAGCCGCGGCCGACGGTGCTGTTCCTGTGCACGCACAACGCGGGCAGATCGCAGATGGCGCTGGGGTTCTTCGAGGAGCTGGCGCTCGGCCGCGCGGTCGCCTGGTCGGGTGGTTCGGAACCGGGCGGTCAGCTCAATCCGGCCGCGGTGGCGGCGATGGCCGAGGTGGGCGTCGACATCTCGCGCGAGTATCCGAAGCCGTGGACCGACGAGATCATCCGCGCCGCCGACGTGATCGTCACGATGGGCTGCGGCGACACCTGTCCGCTGGTGCCCGGCGTGCGCTACGACGAGTGGATCATCGAGGACCCGGCGGGCCTGGAACTGGCCCAGGTGCGCCCGATCCGCGACGACATCCACCGGCGTGTGCTCGGCCTGCTCGCCGAACTCGGCATCGAGGTCACTGAGCCCGCAGGTACGCCACCCAGCCCCCGTACTCGGTGATGTCGGAGGCGGCGACCGCCGCGTCGTAACTGCACGCGAAGCCGACCACGGAGCGGCCGTCGGCCAGATCGATGCTGGTCAGCGCCATCGGCGGGGGGAGTTCGGCGAGGAAGCGGCCGAGTCCGCCGGGGGAGACGAGGAACAGTTCGCCGCTGATCGGGGCGCCGAGGCCCGCGCCGTGCCGGACCAGACCCGGCTTCGCCGGGGTGGTGTCGAGGGCGGTGAGGCGGTAGGCGTCGCTGGTGGTGATCTCGCCGGCGAAGCGGGCGCCGAGCTGTTCGAGCTGCCAGTGCAGGGGCTGGCCACGCAGGTGGGCGCCGAAAACCGCCAGGGGCACAGCGTTTTCCACGAATAGCGGTGGTTCCGCGCCGGTCAGGCGGGCGGCCAGGTCGACGGCGAGCTGGTCGGCGAAGGCGGGGACCACCACCATCACACCGAACGGAAGGCCGTCAGCGGTGGGGGTGCCGGGGACGGCGACGGCGGCGAGATCGAGCAGATTGCAGAAGTTGGTGTACGTGCCGAGGCGGCGGTTGATCGCGAGCGGCTCCGCGGCGACCTCGGCGATCGACGGATGTTCGGTGGTAGTCGGCAGCAGCAGACCGTCGTACCCGGCGAGCAGGGCGGTGGCCGCGGCGCGGGCCCGTGCGAGGGTGTCGAGATCGGTGGCGAAGGCATGGGCGTCGAGTTCCTTTGCCGCGCCGATGATTCCGGCGACGGTCGGATCGAGGCCGGGCGCGCCCTTGTCGACGAATTCGCCGACCGCCGCGTAGCGTTCGGCGACGATCGCGCCGTCGTAGAGCAGCCGGGCGGCGTCGAGCAGCGCGGAGATGTCGATCTCGTGCACCGCGACGCCCTGGTCGCGCAGGGCGGCAACGGTTTCGGTGAAGGCCGCGCGGTAGGCGGTGCTCAGTGGAGTGAGATCGTCCGGACGCGGGATCGCCACCTTCGGCCGGGTGGAGGCGGCCAGGCGCACGTCGGCGGGCCAGGCGCGGCTGCGCGGATCACGTGGCTCCGGTCCCGCCATGGTCCTGGCGGCGGTGACGGCCAGGTCGAGGTCGCCGGCGAAGACGGTGACCGCGTCGTAGTCGGCGCAGGCCGGGACCACGCCGTGCGCGGGGATCACGCCGAGGCTGGCCTTGATGCCGACGATGCCGTGCAGCGCGGCGGGCACGCGGCCCGAGCCCGCGGTATCGGTGCCGATCGCGAGGTCGGCGATGCCCAGCGCGACCGCCACGGCGGAGCCGGAACTGGAACCGCCGGAGATCAATTCGGGATGCGCGGCATTGCGGACGGCGCCGTACGGGCTGCGGGTGCCGACCAGGCCGGTGGCGAACTGGTCCAGGTTCGTCTTGCCCAGCACCAGCGCGCCCGCGGAGACGAGTCGTTGCACGGCCGCGGCGGTTTCGGTTGCCGGATAGCCGAATTCGGGGCAGGCGGCGGTGGTGGGCAGGCCCGCGACGTCGACGTTGTCCTTCACAGCCACCAGCAGCCCGGCCAGCGGCAGGTCTTCGCCCGCATCGAGTCGCCGCTCCAATTCGGCTGCCTCGGTGTGGAGCTCGTCCTGCGGACGCAGGGTGATCCAGACCTCCGGCCGGTCCACCTCGGCGATGCGCGCGTACGCCGCCGCGACCCTGGCGGTCGGCGTCACGGTGTCGGGTGCTGGCATGGCTGGTCTCCTAATCGCTCATGGACATGGCGGCGACGGCGCGCGAGATGCGGTCGAGCACGACATCGAGCGAGTCGCCGATGTGGGTGTGCAGGAGCCGCTGCGCCAGCGCGAGATCGCCGGCGAGGACGGCGTCGAGAATGCCGAGGTGCTCGCTGATGGTGGTCTCGATGCGGTTGTTGATCATGAAGTCGTACATGCGGACATGCCGGATCCGGGAGTTCACCGCGACCAGCGCGCGCACCATCTCGGCATTGCCCGCCGCGGTGAGCAGCGCGACGTGGAATTCCTCGTCGACGACGACGAACCCGGGCTCTTGCGCGGGCGGATCGGCGCGCAGCAGCTCCCAGCGCCGCTGTTCGGCGCGCAGCAGCGACTCGTCATGGGTGAGCGCGGGGTCGGCGCGCACGCGGTCCATGCCGCCGAGCTCGAGGGTGAGGCGCAGCTCGTACAGGTCGCGGATGCGGCTCACGCTCGGCCGGACCGGGCTGAATCCGTACTCCTCGCGCTCGAGCAGACCGTCCGAGCAGAGCATGGTCAATGCCTCGCGCACGGGCGTGCGGGAGATCCCGAAGCGCGCCGACAGTTTGGGCTCGGTGAGGCGGGCGCCGAAACGGATGTCGCCGTTCATCAGCTCGCCGCGCAGCGTCTCGTAGACGACCTCCCGCAGCGGTCTGCCCGGGCCGTCATCCGGTGCATCCACCCTTGTCGACATGGGTGTATACGCTATCGATCGGTAATTTCTATCAAGTGACAGAAAGTAAGCGTCAGGTTAGCGGGTGCTCACAGCCGACACCCTCACCGCGGCCCGATCGCCACTGAGAGCACTTCTCAACCCCTCGCGAACACGCGGTTACTCCAGCCGACACAGTCCGCGCGCACCCTTGCCTTCGACCCTCCCACTCCGCTCACCCGGAAGGGCGAACATGACCGAATCCGCCGCCGCGATCCTGGCCCTCATCCTGGGCCTGTGCGCCGTCATCGCCGTCACCGTCTGGTGGCCGAACCCCCTCGACCGCGAAGCTCCCGAAGAGCCCGTCCTGCACGGCCCCCCGCTCCCACCTGCGCCCCGCCGCGACGGGCCCTGACCGGCACGCCGTAGGTTGCCGGTGAGGTGGGAGGTTGTGGATGAGTTTCCGATTGGCGGCCTACGCCGTCTGTATCGAGGGCGGATCGGTGTTGCTCGTTCGCCACGTGGGGCCTGATGGCGCGGTCCTGTGGACCCTGCCCGGCGGCCGCGTCGAGCACGCCGAAGACCCGTTCGACGCGGTGACCAGGGAATTCGCCGAGGAGACCGGGCATCGCGGGGTTGTCGAGCGGCTGCTCGGCGTGGACTCCCGGGTGATTCCGGCAGAGGCGGCGCGAGCCGGTGTGGAACATCAGAATGTGGGCGTCTTCTACCAGGTAGCCGTCCTGGGCGGCGAACTCCGCGCGGAGCCCGACGGCGCCGCCACCGAGCCCACCTGGACCCCACTCACAGAGGTCGCCGACCTCCGCAGATCCTCCCTCGTGGACATCGGCCTCACCCTGGCCCGAACCCTGCCCACCACCGGCCACGTCGATCCCGTCAACGTCGGCGGCTTGATCCAGCACTGATCAGTCCGGTAGTCACATGCGGGCGAGCAGTTCGGCCTTCTTCGACTCGAACTCGGCGTCGGTCAACAACCCGAGATCACGTAACTCTGCGAGCTTCTTGATCTGATCGGCGAGGTCGGGGGCCACTGTGGCCTGCGCAACCGCGGGCGCCGAGTGTGCAGACCTGACCGTTCGGAACGCCTGGATGAATGTCTCGGCGCGGCCGTGTGGAATCTGCTTGATCTCTGCCGACCGCCCGGAGATCGAGATGTTGATGGTTTCACCGCCCATCTTCTTGGAATGTCCTAGCGATCCAATAGCCGAGAACTCGAACTCTTCCACCTTGGCGCCAAGTATCGACTTGTCGAAGAAGAACAACCGCTGGGTGGTGAGGACCAGCATCCCCTGTCGGCCGTTATAGATGCCTTGCGCGAGCTCGACGACCCGCTCACCGGTGTGCACATACTGAGTGAGAGCGGATGCCTCCAGGAATCCGAAGAACCGGCCCATCTTCCCTAGACGTTCGAGTGCTGCAGCGACGCCGAGATCGTCGACAGTGACGCCCCGAAGCGACTGCAGGATCTCTGTGAGGACTGTGTTGTGCTTGTCGCCCATCATGTCGACAGACCAGTCGACCAGCGTCGTTGTGCCTGTCTCCGGGCGTACGCCGGCGGTGACAGTCGAGGCCCATCGGTTCTTCATCATGGACCGCTTGGCATTGCCAATGATCGGATTGCCGGGAGTGACGTCATAGCCTGCAGCCTGCATCGCTTCGAAGATCGCACGATGCGTCACGTCAGCCGGTGCGAGGATGCGGGTAGTCGAGGTGCGCACGATTCCCATGCCTGTTGATACCAGAGGACCTGGTCAGCTCACGCGCTATTGATTGCATTCCGTCAACTGCGACTTGCGCGCTGTCCGTCGCTTTTGGCCTGGAGTAGACGATGACGAGCGAACGCCAGTCAGTCGGTGGCGACCCGCCGTCCTCCCGCCGCGCTGAACTACTCCGCTGCGCCGCGCTGCAGACCATCGACTGACGACCTGCTAAGTCTTCGTGCATCCGAGTGCTGCGTGTGACTGCGTACGGTGCCCAACCGAGGGGATCGCTGACTCGGGAAAGCAAAGAACCCCTGACCAGGAATCCCAGGTCAGGGGTTCTTTTGTGTCTCAACCAACACGTCGGGGTGACAGGATTTGAACCTGCGACCTCTTCGTCCCGAACGAAGCGCGCTACCAAGCTGCGCCACACCCCGTGAGGCGAACCTGAAGTAGCTTACAACGAGGTGGTCGGAATCGTTAAATTGGGAGGTCAGAGGGCTCGGATGCTGCTGAATATGCGCTTCGCGGCGGCGGCGTCGACGGCGTCGGGGACGCCGGTGTCGGCGATCATGACCATGACGAAGCTGCCGTCTTTCGCGCCCTTGAAGGCGTATGTGTAGATGGAGTAGGTGGGGCCGCAGCCGGGCTTCGGGTTGGGGACGGTGCCCGTGGTTTCGGTGAACATGCCGTCGGTCTTGCCGTCGATGGATTTCAGCGGCTGGGCGGGGCCGGGGGTGCCGGTGGAGCCGGAGTAGGCGAGGGGCGCCGCCTTCTTGCCGAGCTCCGCGCTCGCGGCGGCGTGATCGTCGAGCTTGGAGCCGGTCAGCAGCGACATGGTTCGGGTGGAGCCGGGGCAGTAGTCCCGGCCGTCGGTGGCGTAGCCCTTGCCGATGACGGCGTCTCCGGGCGGTTCACCCACGCCGCCGATGGTCGTCTCGGTGGCGACGGTCCAGCTGGGCGGCACGTCGTAGGCGGCGCCGCGATCGGGGGAGGCAACGACCTGATAGCCCTCGATGAGCGGTTTGCGGTTGGACGCGGCCCCGGTGGGTGTGGGTGTCGTCGAACTCGGCTTGGGCCTGCTCGACGACGGCGCGCCGGTCGTGGTGAGCGCGCTGACCATCGACGGTGTCGCGCCGGAATCGGACGCTTCGGCCGTCTTGTCCTCGCGCGTGAGCACAACAGCCGTGATCGCGACACCACCGAGCAGCAGCGCCGCGAGCCCGGCGCCGACCCACATCGCCGCCTTCCCACCGGACTTCGGCCCACCGACCGCCTGCCCGTACTGCTGCCGCCCGTACTGGTCGAGCGGCGGAACCTCCCCGTACTGCTGCCCACCCGGGGCCCAGTGCTGCCCCGGACCCGGCGGCACCGCCGGATTCCACTGCTGCGCACCGCCGCCCGATGCGCCCTGCCCCCAGCCGGGAGGCGGAACCTGTTGCCCCGCAGGGTTGTTCGTACCGGGCCACGGCGCACCGAGTTGCCCCGGCCCGGGTGGGGGCGTCGGGGGAATCGCGCCGTACCCGCCGAGCGGCGTCGCGTCCTGCTGCCAGGGGTGGGGCGTCGCTCCCGGATGCTGGCCGTGCTCGCCCAGCTGCCGGTCGCCGGGCGGCCACGACTGCGGTGAGCCAGGCTGCGGCGCGGGTGGCCGAGCGCCGGCGGCAGGCTGGTTCAGCTGTGTCGCCTCGGACGGCCACGGCGTACCAGGCTGCACCGGTGGCTGGTAGCCAAAGGTGGGTTGGCCGGGCTGTGGTGAGCCGGGCTGTGGGGCAGGAGCATTGGGGTCGGGCCAGGGCGAACCGCTCAGTTGAGTGGGCTCGGTCTGGGCGCCCGCCGGCGTCCACTGCGTCGGGTCGGGGAGGCCAGGGGGTGGGCCCGAACCATCCCAGCGCAGGGTGGGCGGGAGGCCGGGGCCGCCCGGGGTCCACACCGCGGTGGGGTCGGGTGCCTGCGGTGAACCGCCGGGCGCGGGACGCTGCCATTGCGCGTCGGACTGCTCGCCCGCGCCGGGCCGGTCGGGTCCGCCGGAAACGGCCGGGTCGTCGCGCCGGTCGTCGGGTCCACTGCTCACGTCATTCCCCTACTGACAGAAGTCGTTCGGGGCGAAACCCTAGCGGGCGACGGCCTCCGAGGTGGAGATGCCGTGGCCGGTGTCGGCCGCGGGACGCTTCGGCGGGGCGCCGACCAGGGTCAGCAGGGTGGCCTCGGGGCGGCAGCAGAACCGGTACGGCGCCCACGGGGAGGTGCCGATGCCCGCCGAGACGTGCAGCTGGGTGTGCTCGCCCCACTTGGAGGCGCCCTTGACGCGCGACTTGTCGATGCCGCAGTTGGTCACCAGCGCGCCGTAGCCGGGCACGACAAGCTGCCCGCCGTGCGTGTGGCCCGCGAGGACGAGGTCGTAGCCGTCTTCGGCGAAGCGGTCGAGCACCCGCGGCTCCGGCGAATGGGTGACGCCGATGCTGAGCTGGGCGAGCTGGTTCGGCGCGCCCGCGACGGTGTCGTAGCGGTCGCGCTGCAGATGCGGGTCGTCCACGCCGGCGCTGGCGATGCGGATGCCGGCCACCTCGAGGTCGCGACGGGTGTGGGTGAGGTCGAGCCAGCCGCGCTCGGTGAACGCCGCGCGCAGATCCTGCCAGGGCAGCGGGTCACCGTAAACGCGGCGATGATCCTTCTTGAAATACTTCAGCGGATTCTTCGGCACCGGCGCGAAATAGTCGTTCGAACCGAACACGAACAGACCGGGGCGGGCCAGCAGCGCGCCGAGCGATTGCACGACGGCGGGCACGGCCTTGGGGTGCGAAAGATTGTCACCGGTATTCACGACCAGGTCGGGTTCGAGCCGGTCGAGTTCGCGCAGCCACTGCTGTTTGAGCTGTTGCCCCGGCATCATGTGCAGGTCGCTGACGTGCAGAATGCGCAGCGTCGGCGAGCCGGGCGCGAGCACTGGCATCGTCGCCTCACGCAGGACGAACGCGTTCCGTTCGATCAGCGTGGCGTATCCGATACCGGCGACGGCGGCCCCGGCGGCTCCCAACGCGGTACGGCGGACAGCGGACGTCGAGATAACGGGCATTTGCCCAGCATAGGCGACCCCCTCCCGGAACGGCGCGTGTGTTTCCGCACAAACGGTCCGAATTTCGGCCGCGATGAAAATGTGATGAGACTCGAGTGGCCGAACCGCTAGCGTGAGGCGCATGTCGGAACTGAAAGCGCAACTGCGCGCGGATATGACCGCCGCGATGAAAGCCAAGGACACTCTGCGTCTGTCGACCCTGCGGATGCTGCTCGCCGCGATCCAGAACGCCGAGGTCTCCGGTGCGCAGGCGCGGGAACTCGCCGATGCCGACGTGCTCGCGCTGCTGCAGAAGGAAGCCAAGAAGCGCAACGAGGCGGCCGTCATCTACGAGCAGAACGGGCGCGGTGAACTGGCCGCGAACGAGCGCGCCGAGGAAGAGATCATCGAGCAGTACCTGCCGACGCAGCTGACCGAGGCCGAGGTCGCCAATGTCGCCGACACGGCGATCGCGCAGGTTGCCGAGGAGATCGGCGAGCGGCCCGGCATGAAGCAGATGGGTCAGGTCATGAAGGCGGCCACCGCGCTCGCCGAGGGCAAGGCCGACGGGTCGCGGCTGTCCGCGGCGGTCAAAGCCCGCCTCTGACGCACGAACGACGAAGGGCCGCCGTCCGGAGTGGACGGCGGCCCTTCGCGTTCGCTGTTACCGCGGCACCGGTATGGGGATCGGTGGCAGACGCGGAATCTGCGGGAGGCCCGGGATCACCGGGGCAGGCGCCGCGGGCGGCGGCGTGGTCGGCGTCGGCACGCGGACCGAGCCGTCACTGATGTAGATGGTGACGACCGAGCCGGGGATGGCCGAGCCGTTCGGCGAACTGCCCATCACCGTGCCCTTGGCCTGCGAGCCGGGACTGGTCACCGCGGAGACCTGGAAGCCGGCGCCGGACAGGATCGAGGTGGCCTCGCCCTGCGACTTGCCCGCCACGTCCGGGACCTGGGAGTTGTTCGCACCGCGGACGTACTTGTCGTCCACGGGCGGCAGGGCGGCCGGTGGGAAGCGGTCGAGCACCGGCTTGATGGCGTTGAACCAGGTGCGAGCCGGTTCGTTACCACCGAACAGGCCGGAGGCATTGCTGGCGCCACAGTTGCGCAGCGGGAACGAGCAGATCTCGCCGGGGGTCGGGCTGTCGCCGTAGACGTAGACCGAGGAGGCCAGCGAGTTGGTGAAGCCGAGGAACGCCGAGGACCGGTGGCTCTCGGTGGTACCCGTCTTGCCCGACATCGGCGCGTTCCAGCCGGCGGCCCGCGCGGCACCGGCGGCGGTGCCGCTGACGTCGTCCTTGCTCATCGCGTTGGCGAGGGTGTTGGCCAGGCCGGGCTCGACCACCTGCTCGCACGCCTGCTGGGTGAGCGGGACGGTCTTGCCGGAGCGGTCGATGACCTCCGTGATCGGCGAGGGCGGGCACCACTTGCCGCCCGAGCCGAGCGTGGCGGCCACGTTCGTCAGTTCCAGCGGGTTGATCGCGAACGGCCCGAGGGTGAACGAACCCATGTTGTTGTTCTTGATGTGGTCGGCCAGGCTGGTGTTGCCGTGGCCGGAGGTGCCCGGCTGGGTGTAGGCGCGCATGCCGAGGCGCACGGCCATGTCCACCGCGGCCTCGACGCCGACGTCCTGGATCATCTTCACGAACGTGGTGTTCGGCGAGGTCGCGAGCGCGTCGGTCACCGACATCGAGCCCGGGTAGTTGCCCGCGTTCTTGACGCACCACGAGTCGGCCGGGCAGCCCGGCGAGTTCGAGTAGCCCATGCCCCTGGCGGCGTAGGTGCCCGGCACGTCCACCTGGGCGGCGATGCCGAGGCCCTTCTCCATCGCGGCGGCGGTGGTGAACAGCTTGAAGATCGAGCCCGCGCCGTCACCGACCATCGTGTACGGCTGGCCGAGCAGGGTCTCGTTGGCGTCGCGGTTGAGGCCGTAGGTGCGGCTCGAGGCCATCGCGAGGACCGGATGCGAGTCCTGGCCTGGCGCGATCACCGACATCACCTCGGCGATGTTGTCGAGGTTGGGATCGGCCTGCTCGTTCACCGACCGCTTCACCGATTCCTGCAGCACCGGGTCGAGGCTGGTCTTGATCAGATAGCCGCCCTTGTCGACCTGCTCGCGGCTGATCCCGGCGTCCTCGAGGTACTGCAGCGCGTAGTCGCAGAAGAAGCCCTTGTCCTGGGCGGCGATGCAGCCGCGCGGCAGGCCCTTGGGCTCGGGCAGCACGCCGAGCGGTTCGGTCTTGGCCTTGCGGAACTCCTCGGCGCGGTGCGGGATGTTCTGGATCAGCGTGTCGAGCACGGTGTTGCGCCGATCGGTGACGCCCTGGACGTTGGTGTACGGGTTCAGCTTGGAGCTGGACTGCACCATGCCGGCGAGCATCGCCGACTGGGTGATGGTGAGGTCGGCGGCGTCGACGCCGAAGTAGGTCTGCGCCGCGTCCTGGATGCCGTAGGAACCGTTGCCGAAGGGCACCAGGTTCAGGTAGCGGGTGAGGATCTCGTCCTTGCTGAGCTCGCGGTCCAGCGTGAGCGCCATCCGGATCTCGCGCAGCTTGCGCGCGGGTGTCGTCTCGATCGCGGCGCGGCGCTCGGCGTCGGTCTTGGCGACGACGAGCAGGTTGAAGTTCTTCACGTACTGCTGGTCGAGCGTCGAGGCGCCCTGCTGCACCTCACCGGAGGAGGTGTTGGTGAGGAACGCGCGCAGCGTGCCCTGCCAGTCGACGCCCTTGTGGTCGGCGAAGCGCTTGTCCTCGATGGACACGATCGCCAGCTTCATGTTGTTGGAGATCTTGTCGCTCGGCACCTCGAAGCGACGTTGCTCGTAGAGCCACGCGATGGGGGCGCCCGCCGCGTCGACCATGGTCGAGACAGCCGGGACCGTGCCCTCCACCAGCTCGGCGGACACGTTGTCGACGGCATCGGCGGCTCGGTTGGAGATGAACCCGAAACCACCGGCCAGGGGGAACAACAGCCCGGCGACTAGCACGGCGGCCAGCGCGCAGCTGCCGGCCAGCCTCGCGAGCGTTTGAGTGATCGGCACCAGCCCAGCCTAAAGGGTGGGGTGTCAGGGTTCACTGCTGTGCTGCTCGACCGGGGATGTCCGGTCGGTGCCAGGGGGGTTGCTCGGGCGTGTCAACAAAATGATCACATCGGCGTGTCGTGCCCGGCCACGCCGGTGATCAGCGCGACTACCCGGCGCGACGGCGATTTGAATGGACGGCCGTACCAAAAAATCGGGGGTCGGTCTTGCGCAAGCGCCATACCTTTACCTAGATTGAGAACCCAGTGTGATAGAGCTAACACTCAAAGTGGAATGTGGTGCGGACCGCAGCGGTAGTTGGGTTGCTGTGATCCGCGCTCGCGATTCTGGAGCGCCGCACAACGGTGTTCGGACTGCAAAGGGGCACATCAAAATGCACATCACAACCCCCATCGCTCGACTGGATGTAGAGCAGGCCGAGGCAAGGATCGCTTGGGTTGCCCAGGCGCGATGCAAGGAAGTGGACCCTGATCAGCTGTTCGTTCGTGGTGCGGCGCAGCGCAAGGCGGCGACGATCTGCCGCCATTGCCCGGTGCTGATGCAGTGTGGCGCCGACGCGCTGGACAACCGGGTGGAGTTCGGAGTGTGGGGCGGGATGACCGAGCGGCAGCGGCGCGCGCTGCTCAAGCAGCATCCCGACGTGACGTCGTGGGCCGATTTCTTCCAGGCTCAGCGGCAGCATCAGGTGGCCATCTAGGGGGCGAGACCAGGCCGTTATCACACACGGCGCCGAGACCGCGGGGTTTGCGGAATCGGCGCCGTCGGCCGGTGTTACGGGTTTGTTAGCTATAGCTGATTCGACTGAATCAGACCGCGGCGGGCTCGCCCGCCAGCTGGTCACCGACCGCGCGCAACGCGTCCAGGTCGGAGACCTCGAACGGCAACGCGGTGACCGAAACGATCGGGACCCGCGGATGGGCGCCGGTGAAGCGATGCAGCAACCGCTGCTCCCGCTTCGCGGTCGCCACCCGCTCAGCGTGGACGCGCAGCACCGACGCGGTGAGCGGGGCCGTCTCACGCAGCTGATCGGCGGCGGTCAGCGCGTGATCGCCGGACAGCCCCGACAGCGCGGGGTGCGTCCGGTTCAGCACCAGGCCCGCCAGCGGCATCCGCTCGGTGGAGAGCCGGTCGACGAAGAACGACGCCTCCCGCAGCGCGTCGGGCTCGGCGGCCGCGACGACGAGGAAATGTGTGCCCGGCTTGGACAGCATCGCGAAGGTGCGCTCGGCCCGCTCCTGGAAACCGCCGAACAGCGACTCCAGCGACTGCAGGAACGTCGAGGCGTCCTTGAGCATCTGCCCGCCGACGATGGTCGACACGCCGCGCATCGCCAGGCTCATCGCGCCGGTGACGAACCGGCCGACGCCGCGCCCCGGCGCCATGATCAGCCGGATCATCTTGCCGTTGAGGAAGGTGCCGAGGCGCTTGGGCGCGTCGAGGAAGTCCAGCGCGTTGCGCGAAGGGGGAGTGTCGACCACGATCAGGTCCCACTCCTTGCGCCCGGCCAGCTGACCGAGCTTCTCCATCGCCATGTACTCCTGGGTTCCGCCGAACGAGGAGGCCACGGTCTGATAGATCGGGTTGGCGAAGATCTGCTCGGCCTTCTCCGGGCTGGTGTGCTCGAGCACCATGTCGTCGAAGGTGCGGCGCATATTGAGCATCATCGCGTGTAGCTGACCAGGTACTTCGGGGCCGAGCTCGACCCGCTGCGGGGTGTTGTCCAGGTCTGCGACACCGAGCGACTGGGCCAGCCGGCGCGCCGGATCGATGGTCAGCACCACGACCTTGCGTCCCGCCTCGGCCGCCCGCAACGCGATCGCGGCCGCGGTGGTGGTCTTGCCGACACCGCCCGAACCGCAGCAGACGATCACGCGGGCCGTGGGATCGGCGATGATCCCCGAGACATCCAGGCGGGTCGTCGTCACTTGCTCACTCATCGCACTCCCTGCGCGGATAGCTGTTCGGCCAGTTCGTAGAGTCCGCCCAGGTCCACGCCCTCGTCGAGGGCGGGCAGGTGCAGCTGGGGCACGTCGACGCCCGCCAGTTCCGCGGCGCTCTCGTCCTGCGCGGTCAGCATGACGGCGTGGTCGACGCTCTCGGTGAGCAAGCCGGCGAAGTCCGCGTCCGACAGGGTGATCCCGGCCTTGGCCAGGTTCGCGGCGATCTCGGTGGTGTCGAGCTCGCCGCGCACGGCCAGCTCGCGTTCGACGGGACCGAACTGGGCCTTGGCCGCCCGGTTGACGATCACCGTGCCGATCCGCAGATCGTTGGCGGTGAGTTCGGCGACGGCGTCGGCGGTCTCCTGCACCGGCAGCGCCTCGAGCAGCGTCACCAGGTGGATCATCGTCTGATCCGAGTGCAGCAGCTTGGACACGCCGTCGGCCTGCGAGGCGATCGGGCCGCCCTTGGCGATCTCGGCCATCGCCTGGGTGACGTCGAGGAAACTGGCGATCCGGCCGGTCGGCGGGGCGTCGACGACGATGTCGTCATAGGCGGGCCTGCCGTCCTTGTCGACGCGCACCGCGCATTCCTTGATCTTGCCGGTGAGGATCACATCGCGCAGGCCGGGCGCGATGGTGGTGACGAACTCGATGGCGCCCATCCGGCGCATCGCCCGCCCCGCGAAGCCGAGGTTGTAGAACATGTCGAGGTACTCGAGGAACGCGTGCTCGATGTCGAGGGCGAGGGCGAACACCTCACCGCCGCCGTCGGCGCTGGCGATCCTGGTCTCGGTGGGTGGCAGCGGCGGCCGGTCGAACAGCTGCGCGATGGACTGACGGCTCTCCACCTCGACCAACAGCACTTTGCGACCGCCCGCGGCCAGCGCGAGGGCCAGTGCGGCCGAAACGGTCGACTTGCCGGTGCCTCCCTTGCCGGTCACGTAGTGCAAGCGGGCCTCGGCCGCGCGCTGTGGCCATCCGGTCGACGGTCCCGGAACCGACGAAACCGGCTCTGCTGTTGGTGCTCCCACGTGGCCGAGCCTATAACCCGTTTCTCATCGGCGGTCGGGGTGAGCCCTAAACTCACACCATGAGTGAAGTCACCCTGTGGGAGTACGCGACCGTGCCGCTGTTGACGCACGCGACCAAGCAGATCCTCGATCAGTGGGGCGCCGACGGCTGGGAGCTGGTCACGGTGCTGCCCGGCCCGACCGGCGAACAGCACGTCGCCTACCTGAAGCGGCGGAAGTAGTCGTGGCCACCGCGTGGAAGGACGCGCTCGATCGGCTCGGGGTCACCCTGCCGCCGGTCGCCGCCCCCGTGGCCGCCTACATCCCGGCCGTGCAGACCGGTTCGCTGGTGTACACCTCCGGCCAGCTGCCCTTCGTCGACGGTGAGCTGTCGGCGGTCGGCAAGGTCGGCGCCGAGGTCGATGTGGAGCAGGCCAAGGATGCCGCGCGGCTGTGCGCGTTGAACGCGCTGGCCGCCGTGCACGACCTGGTCGGGCTCGACCGGGTGGTGCGGGTGGTGAAGGTCGTCGGATTCGTCGCCTCCGCACCGGGATTCAGCGATCAGCCGATCGTGATCAACGGCGCGTCGGAATTCCTCGGCGAGGTGTTCGGCGACGCGGGCGTGCACGCGCGTTCGGCGGTGGGCGTCTCGGAGCTGCCGAAGAACACGCCCGTCGAGGTGGAATTGATCGTCGAGGTCGGATAGGCAGCCGTCATGGCACTGGAACATCCCGCGTACGGCCGGGTTCGGGCGGTCACCCCGACGGCATCGGTGCTGCTCGCCGACAATCCGTCGCAGATGACGCTCGACGGCACCAACACCTGGCTGCTACGCGGGCCCGGCAGCGACGACTACGTCGTCGTGGATCCGGGCCCGAAGGACAAGAAGCACACGGCCGACATCGTCGCGGCCACCGGCGGGCGGATCGCGCTGACGCTGATCACCCACCACCATCCCGACCACACCGGCGGCATCGATCACCTGGTGAAGGCCACCGGGACGCCGGTGCGCGCGGTGGCGCCGAAGTATCTGCGCGGCACGGACGCGGCGCTCGTCGACGGCGAGGTGATCGAGGCCGCCGGTCTGCGGATCACCGTGCTGGCCACGCCGGGCCACACCACCGACTCGGTGAGTTTCCTGCTCGACGACGCGGTCGTCACCGGTGACACGGTGCTCGGCCAGGGCACCACCGTGCTCGAGTCGACCTCGGGCGCGCTGGCCGATTTCCTGTCCTCGCTGGAACTGCTGCTCGAGCGGGCCGCGGGCAAGGCGTTACTGCCCGCGCACGGTCCCGATCATCCCGACGCGGCGCCGGTGGTGCGGTACTACCTGGACCACCGCCGCGAGCGCCTCGATCAGATCCGCGCGGCGCTGGCCGAATTGGGCCAGGACGCGGGCGCTTTCGAGGTCGTCCGCAAGGTGTACGCCGACGTGGACAAGCGATTGTGGCCCGCGGCGCGCAGTTCGGTGAAGGCGCAGCTGGAATACCTCCGGGCGCAACGCTAGTCCTGGCCCGGGCACACGGAACGCCGGAACCACGGTGGTGCGGACGAGGCCCTCTTCCTTCGGAGCCGCATCGGTGGTTCCGGCGTGCCGGTGAACTCTGGTGTCAGCGAGCGCGACGGGCGAGCCGCTCGGAATCCGAGATCAGCACGCTCTTGCCCTCGAGCCGCAGCCATCCGCGATGCGCGAAGTCGGCCAGCGCCTTGTTGACGGTTTCCCGGGAAGCGCCGACCAGCTGGGCGATCTCCTCCTGGGTCAGGTCGTGGGTCACGCGCAGCGCGCCCGCTTCCTGGGTGCCGAAGCGCTGTGCGAGCTGCAGCAGCGCCTTGGCGACGCGGCCGGGCACGTCGGTGAAGATGAGGTCGGCGAGGTTGTTGTTGGTGCGGCGAAGGCGTCGGGCCAGCACGCGCAGCAGCTGCTCAGCGATCTCGGGGCGCTGATCGATCCACGACTTGAGTGCGTCGCGGTCCATCGTGACGGCGCGGACCTCGGTGACCGTGGTGGCGGTCGAGGTACGCGGGCCCGGGTCGAAGATCGACAGTTCACCGAACATGTCGGACGGACCCATGATGGTCAGCAGGTTTTCCCGGCCGTCGGGGGAACGGCGGCCGATCTTCACCTTGCCCGTCGTGATGATGTACAGCCGATCGCCGGGTTCGCCCTCGTTGAAGATGACGTGGCCGCGCGGAAAATCTACGGGCTGCAGCTGCTTGGCGAGCGCGGCCACCGCGGTGGGCTCGACGCCTTGGAAGATGCCTGCTCTGGCGAGGGCCTCGTCCACGAATGTGCTCCTTATGGGATATGGCTTGCGAACCTGGTCGAGCGAATCGACCAACAGCGCAGTCTACGCGGCATCACGGCAGCACAGTGACAGACACCACGTAAAGAGTGGATTGCGCACAGGCGCGCACACCATGACGGGGGTTCAGCTGGCGCGGGCCACGTCGAGATCGGCGGTGCGGGTACGGCGCTTGCGCACCCGTCCGACCGCGGCGGGCAGGCCGAGCTTCGTCAGCTCTTTCACTTCGGCGTTGCTGGCACTGTCCAGGTACTGCTGAACCTCTTCGTCGGGTTCGAGAAGCTTCCGGAGCCGGTTCTCGACCCGCTCCATCCCCAGTGCGAACAGCATCAACAGCACTGGGAAGAGCACCACAGCGAGTCCTTGCATGACAGGCAGTAAACACGTTCCAGGTCTCAGATGGAACACAGGAGGCCAACTCGGCGCCCAATGTTGTCGTAGCGGTTCCGTATGGTGGAGCGGTGCCCGTTTCCCCCTCCACCGCGGCGGCGAGCGATGCCGGAACCGCCGCGGCGCCCGCCGGTCTGTCCGCGGCGCGAAAGCGCAAGAACCGCGCGCTAGCGGCGGAAACGCGGACCGGACTGGTCCGTCGGGCCCGCCGGATGAACCGCACCCTCGCGGCCGCTTTCCCCGACGCGCACTGCGAGCTGGACTTCACCACTCCGCTGGAATTGGCGGTGGCGACCATCCTCTCGGCCCAGTGCACCGACGTCCGCGTGAACCTCACCACTCCGGCCCTGTTCGCGAAGTACCGCAGCGCGCGCGACTACGCCCAGGCCAACCGGGCCGAGCTGGAGGAATACATCCGGCCGACCGGCTTCTACCGCAACAAGACCAGCTCCCTCATCGGCCTCGGCGAGGCGCTGGAAGCCGATTTCGACGGTGAATTGCCTCACACACTGGCCGAATTGGTGAAATTACCGGGCATCGGACGTAAAACCGCCAACGTCATCCTCGGCAACGCCTTCGATGTGCCGGGTATCACCGTCGACACCCATTTCGGCCGGCTGGTGCGCCGCTGGAAGTGGACCGAGGAGGAAGACCCGGTCAAGGTCGAGCACGCGGTCGGCGCGCTGATCGAGCGCAAGGACTGGACGATGCTCTCGCACCGGGTGATCTTCCACGGCCGTCGGGTGTGTCATGCGCGCAAGCCCGCGTGCGGCGCCTGCGTGCTCGCCAACGACTGCCCGTCGTTCGGGGCGGGGCCAACCGATCCCGCCGTGGCGGCCGAACTGATCAAGGGGCCGGAGCGCGAGCACCTGCTCGATATGGTCGGGCTGTGAGTGAGCGCCGACGAGTGAGCGATCGACACAATGCGTCGTCGCGCCTGACGGAACCGGGCGCCGCCGAGGTGCTGCCGTGAGCGAACCCACCGAGCCGTCGCCGATCCGGCGGCCGGCGCTGCGCTGGGCGCTCGCGGCGCTGATCCTGGTGATCGCCGCCGCCGTGGCGCTGTGGCCGCGCACGGACTCCGGCACCACGAACCCCGGGACGCCTGCGGCACGCCAACCGGCGGCGGTCTCGGCCGAGGAACGCGCGGCCGCCGGGCTCGCGCCCTGCCCGGCGTCGACCGGTCCCGGCGCGGGCCCGCTGGCCGGTATCACCCTGACCTGCCTGGCCGACGGCGCCCCCGTCGACCTCGCTGCCGCGCTGGCGGGCAAGCCCGCGCTGCTCAACCTCTGGGCCTA
Organism: Nocardia neocaledoniensis; assembly: GCF_003182135.1. Taxonomy (GTDB): domain Bacteria; phylum Actinomycetota; class Actinomycetes; order Mycobacteriales; family Mycobacteriaceae; genus Nocardia; species Nocardia neocaledoniensis. Next base: position 805,283 of record NZ_QGTL01000004.1, read on the forward strand.
CTGGTGCGGCCCCTGCGCCGTCGAACTGCCCCACCTGCAGGAGTTCGCGCGGCGCGCGGGTCCGGAACTCACCGTGCTGACCGTCCACAGCGATCCCGACGAGTCAAAGGCGCTGGCCAGGCTGAGCGGCCTCGGCATCACACTGCCCGGCGTCGAGGATCCGGCGGCGAGCGTGCGCACGGCCGCCGGGGCGCCCGCGGTACTCCCGGTGTCGGTGCTCGTCCGCGCGGACGGCACCATTGCGAGTGTCGAGGTGCGCACGTTCGCCGATGTCGCCGACATCGCCGACACGGTGGCCGAAAAGCTCGGCGTTCGGATCGCGGTATGACGAAGGACGTTGTGATGAACGGTGTGATGCGGCTGGACGATTCCGGCCTCCCGTCCTGGCTGCACCCGGCCATCCGGCACGCGGGGCCCGACGCCGCCGACACCATGGCCGCCTCGCGCGCTCTGCGCCGGGCCATGTCGATCACCGGCAAGCCGCGCCAGGCCGCGGTCCTCGTCCTGTTCGCCGGCTCGGCGGAGCCCGACCCGGCGGCGCCGGGTGGCCTGCCCGCCGACGCCGACGTCCTGCTCACCCAGCGCGCGTCCACCATGCGCCAGCATCGCGGGCAGGTCGCCTTCCCCGGTGGTGCGGAGGATCCGGGCGACGACGGCCCGGTCGGCACCGCGCTGCGCGAGGCCGCCGAGGAGACCGGCCTGGACCCCGCGGGCGTACAACCCTTCGCCATGCTGCCGAAACTGTTCGTGCCGCCGTCGAAGTTCGACGTCACCCCCGTGCTCGGCTACTGGCGGGCACCCAGCCCGGTCGGGGTGGTCGACCAGGCCGAAACCGAGCGTGTGGTCCGGGTTCCGCTCACCGAATTGCTCGATCCCGCACACAGATTCATGGTCCGTGGCAGTCTCGGCTACCAGAGTCCCGCTTTCCAGGTCGACGGCATGCTGGTCTGGGGGCTCACCGGCGGTATCCTCGCCGGCATCATCAAAACAGCCGGCTGGGAACGAGACTGGGATCGGGGCGACGTGCGTGACTTGGAGAGCTCGCTGGCTGCGGTCGGAATGACCCTGTGAGCGCCTCGGTGTGGCTCGACATCGCGGTGGTGTTGATCGCGTTGGTCGCGGCCTCGACCGGGTGGCGGCAGGGCGCGGTGGCCTCGGCGCTCGCGTTCTTCGGCGTCGCGCTCGGCGCGGTCGCGGGCATCCTGATCGCGCCGCACATCCTCAAGCATCTCAGTGAGGGGCGCAGCCGGGTCCTCGGCGGCATCCTGCTGATCGTGCTGCTGGTGATCGTCGGCGAGGTGGCGGGCATGGTGCTCGGCCGCGCCGCGCGCAGCGGCATCCGCAATCCGATCGCGCGCAGCGTGGACAGCGTCACCGGCGCCGTGCTGCAGGCGGTGACCGTGCTGGTCGCGGCGTGGCTGCTCGCGCTGCCGCTGGCCACGGCCTCCCAGCCGAACGTCGCCGCGGCCATCAACGGGTCGAAGGTGCTCGCCGACGTCAACGAGGTCGCGCCGAGCTGGCTGCGCAAGCTGCCCAACGAATTCTCCAGACTGCTCAACACCTCCGGGCTGCCGGACGTCATCGGGCCATTCGGGCGCGCGCCGATCGCCGCGGTCGAACCGCCGGACGCCAGCGTGCTCGCCAGCCCGGTCGCGGCGTCGCTACAGCAGAGCGTGCTGCGGATTCGTGGCGTCGCGCCCAGCTGCCAGCGCGCGCTGGAGGGCTCGGGCTTCGTCATCGCGCCGGAACGCGTGATGACCAACGCGCACGTCGTCGCCGGAACGAACTCCGTGTCCGTCGACACCGCGCGCGGTGCGATGGAGGCCAGCGTGGTGCTGTTCGACCCGTCCAAGGACATCGCGGTGCTCGCGGTGCCGGGCCTGACCTCGCCGGTCATCCCGCAGGCGCCCGAGGCGGCACGCTCCGGGGAGAGCGCCATCGTGCTCGGCTACCCGGGCGGCGGGCCCTACACGGCCAGTGCCGCGCGCGTGCGCGAGACCCTCGACCTCACCGGACCCACCATCCACCGCGACGGCACCGTCGAACGCGAGGTGTACACGGTCCGCGGCCAGGTCCGCGCGGGCAACTCGGGCGGCCCGCTGGTCGACACCGAGGGCCAGGTGCTCGGAGTGGTCTTCGGCGCCGCCGTCACCGACGACGACACCGGTTACGTGCTGACGCTGAACGAGGTCGGCCCGGAACTGGCCGCCGCGACGACGAGCAGTGCGCCCGTCCCCACCGGAGCCTGCGTCCTGAGCTGAGATATCGGAGCGCTGGCGCGCTCGAGGTCGGGTCTTATTGGGCCGGTTCAGGTGCGGGGGTTCCGGCTGCGAGTCTCAGGGGGAGACCAGGCCGTCCTGGGGTGAGCCGTTGACGCCGTTCTGTTCGCGCCAGCGGGTGGTCAGCACCTCGTTGACGCGGTTCGGGTTCTCCTGGTGCGCGTAGTGGCCGGCGTTCGGGATGGAGACCAGGGTCCGGTCGGTGGCCAGCCGGGAGCCACGGTGGAACGTGGCGGGCAGCAGGTAGGGATCGTGCTCGCCGCGCAGGCCGAGGACGGGGATGTCGATCGGGGTGCGCATGGTCGCCATGAAGCGCTTGCCGTCGGGCCGCCATTGACTGCGGAAGGCCCAGCGCTGGTACTCCAGCGCACTGTGCGCGGCACCGGGGATGCGGATGGCGGTGCGCATGCGCGCGGCGGTCTCGGTGAATTCGGCGGTCCGTGACCAGGATTCACCGACCCTGGCCCGCAGCAGGCGCTCCACCTCGGCGCCCCCGTCGCGAGTGAGCAGATGCTCGGGGTAACGGGGCAGCTGGTAGCGCAGGAAATCGGGCAGCCAGGTCGCGCGCTGGGCGGAATCGCGCAGCACCGCGCTCTTCAGCGCGGCCGGGTGTGGCGAGCTGATCAGGCCGATCGAGCGGACCAGTCGCGGGTGCAGCACCGCGGTGGCCCAGCACACCAGCCCACCTTCGGCGTGTCCCACGAGGGTGGCCTCGGTGTGTCCGAGTGCCCGGATGAGTCCGGCGATGTCACCGGCGAGGGTCCAGCCGTCGTAGCCGCGGGGCGGCTTGTCGGTGTCGCCGTAGCCGCGCAGATCCACCGCGACGGTGCGGTAGCCGTGGCCGGCGAGCCCGGTCAGCTGGTGCCGCCACGACCACCAGAAGTCGGCGAAGCCGTGGAGCAGCAGCACCAGCGGGGTGGTGTCGGAACGATCCGCCCCGTCGGCCTCGACGACGTGGAAGCGGATCCCGTTGGCGTGCACGTCCCGGTGCGTCCACGGTCCGTCGTAACGGACGCTGGACGGATCCGGGAATGAGTTGGACGACACGCCGATCGAGCCTAGTAGGCGGGTCCGGCCGTGGCGACCGGGCCCGCCCGGCGCGTCATCGGTTGGTCGACTTCTCCAACGCGGGCGCGGTGCTCTCCCGGTGGGTCAGCGCCGCGGGCAGCACCTCGGCGGTCTGCTTGAGCGAGCCGATGGTCTTCTCCGGCGCCCGCAGTTTGCGTACCTTGAGCCAGCCGAGCAGGGCGAGCAGCGCGGTGGTCAGCACCATCAGCGCGAACACGATCAGGAACGCCGCCCACCGGTACAGCCACACGTCGAGCAGTTCGGCGAGGAAGAAGAAAAAGAAGAACGAGCTGAACAGCAGCACGGTCAGCGCGAGGATGAAGAACACGCTGCCGGTCAGGCCCTTGCGGACCTCCGCGGTGACCTCCGCCTTGGCCAGCGCCACCTCGGCGCGCACCAGCGTCGACATCTGTTCGGTCGCGTCACGGACGAGGCTGCCGATGCTCGCCGATCCGGGCGGGTTGGCGTCGGTCAACGGGATGGAAGTGACCGTGCGACCGTCATTTCCGCCTTGGGTGTAACTCACTTCGTCGACCCTTCTCCCTGTCCTGGCACTACTAGGCCTCACTGTCCGGTTGTAGCTCGTCCGCGTCGCGGCGTGCCTGGTGCACACGCCCTCGTCGCAACAGTAGCGCCGATCCGAGCAGCGATGCTGCCATGGAGGTCACCAGGACCGCCGCCTTCGCCAGATCGATGACGGCCGCGCCCTCGTCGGCCAGCGCGAGTTCCGCCACGAGCAGGCTAACCGTGAAGCCGATCGCGCCGAGGACCGACAGGGCGAACATGTCGCGGTATTCCAGCCCCACCGGGCGTTTCGCCCAGCCGAAGCGGATCGCCAGCCAGCTGATCCCGAAGATGCCGACCGTCTTGCCGACGAGCAGCCCGAGGATGATCGCCAGCGACAGCCGCTCGGTGAAGAGCTGACCGAACACGTCGCCGTTGAGCGGCACGCCGGAGGCGAACAGCGCGAACAGCGGGACGCAGAAGCCGGCCGAGATCGGCTGCACGACGTGCTCGAGGTGCGTCGCAGGCGCCTGGTCCTCGCCGGGATCCTTGCGGACCCGGGTGAGCAGACCGAGTGCGACACCGGCCAGCGTCGGATGGATGCCCGCCTCGTGCAGCGCGTACCAGCAGACCAGCGCGATCGGGATATAGAGGAACGGCGTGTGCAGCCGCCACCGCTGAGCCAGGGCCCAGGCTCCGCAGCAGGCGAGCGCGGCGGCCAGCCACAGCATCGACAGCGAGGCGGTGAACAGCACCGCGATGAGCACGATCGCGAGCAGGTCGTCGACCACGGCCAGGCTCAACAGGAACACCCGCGCGCTCGCGGGGATCCGGGAGCCGGTCATCGCGAGCACGGCCAGCGCGAACGCGATGTCGGTGGCCACCGGGATCGCCCAGCCGTTGTTCATGCCGGGCACGCCCCAGCCGACGCTCATCGCGATCAGCGCGGGCGTGATGACGCCGCCGACGGCCGCGATGATCGGCAGCGCCGCGCGCCGGGGATCGGCGAGTTCGCCGACCACGAGTTCGCGTTTGAGTTCGAGCCCGGCGACGAAGAAGAAGATCGCCAGCAGCCCGTCCTTGGTCCAGTCGGCCAGGCTCAGGTCCAGGTGCAGCGCGTCGATGCTCAGCCGGGTGTCGACCATCGTCTGATAGCTCGCGCCCCACGGCGAGTTCACCCACAGCAGCGCCACCGCGGCGGCGATCAGCAGCAGCGAGCCGCCGACGGTCTCGGTGCGTAGATAGCGGGTGAGTTCGGAGCGAACGCGCGTGATCACAATCGGGGCCTTCCGGCTGGTACGGGCGGACTGCGGGCGCTCATCCCACCCTGCGGTGACACAGATTCACGACCGCATGCCGACCAGACTTCCCGGCACACCTGTACGGAATCCTAACGGATACGGCCGGTGACATCGCATGTCACCGGCCGTATCCTGCGCCTTCGCGGCGCGCCCGCCTCAGTTGCCGCCGGCGCGGATCGCCTCGAAGACGCCGGGATCGACCAGGGTGGAAGTGTCGCCGAGCTCGCGGCCCTCGGCCACGTCACGCAGCAGCCTGCGCATGATCTTGCCGCTGCGCGTCTTGGGCAGCTCGGGCACGATGTGGATCTCGCGCGGCTTCGCGATCGGGCTGATCTGCTTGGACACCTCGGCCTTCAGCTCGTCGACCAGGCCGTCCCCGGCCCGCCCTGCCGCCTCGCCGGTGAGGATGACGAAGGCGACGATGCCCTGCCCGGTGGTCGCGTCGCTGGCGCCCACGACCGCCGCCTCGGCCACGGCCGGATGCCCCACGAGCGCGGATTCGACCTCGGCGGTGGAGATGCGGTGTCCGGAGACGTTCATGACATCGTCCACGCGCCCGAGGACCCACAGATCGCCGTCGGCGTCGAGCTTGGCCCCGTCGCCGGCGAAGTACCAGCCCTGCTCGGCGTAGCGCTCCCAGTAGGTGGCGCGGTAGCGCTCCATGTCGCCCCAGATGCCGCGCAGCATCGACGGCCACGGCTTGTCCAGGACCAGGTAGCCATTGGCCTCGGTCTCGCCGAGCTCGACCGGCTTGCCTTCCTCGTCGACGACCTTCGCGGAGATGCCGGGCAGCGGGGCCATCGCCGCGCCGGGCTTGGCGGCGGTGACGCCGGGCAGCGGCGAGATCATGATCGCGCCGGTCTCGGTCTGCCACCAGGTGTCCACGATCGGAGTCTTGTCGGCGCCGATGACTTCTCGGTACCAGCGCCAGGCTTCGGGGTTGATGGGTTCGCCGACGGAGCCGAGCAGGCGCAGGGAGGTGAGGTTGTGGGCGT
>NZ_QGTL01000005.1 GCF_003182135.1 Nocardia neocaledoniensis
ACTCGTCCGGGTACTTCTTCGGTGCTGCCACGAATGACTCCTTCCGGTCCTATCGGACCACAGTCAGAGCCCTCCGAGAAAGCGGGGGAACCTCAAACCGCATCCTTGCACTAGGTGCACGCGCTGACGTGGATCCGCTGTTCGTGGGTTCGTAGCAGGTCAGATGGCGCCTCTGTCGGCAACCATCATGTTGACGGTTTGGGCTGCACAGCGCCGGTTCTCGCCTACTCCGCCGCGCCCGCCGCGCTTGGCCCAGCCGACGACATAGAGCCCCTCGACAGTCTCGCCGCTCACGGGCGAGACAACGCGGCCCTGGTGGTTGTGAACGGCGCCGTCAGCTCCGAGGGGAACCCCTGGCATCGGCTCACAGACGAATCCCGAGGCCATGATGACCGAGTCGGCGCTCAGGTCCTCTGCTGCCACAGTCGTCAGTCGGACTCGACCACCGGCCGCGACCTGTTCTGTTCTGAGGCGGATCCCACCGTCGGCCGTGGTCAGCGCGATCACCTCCCGCCCGAAGACCAGTTCGACCGACAACGGCGCGGAACGTGCCAGCGCACCGCCGTCTCGCGCTATAGCGGCCAGCCGCCGGACCAACGGATCCGCCGCGACGTCGCTGATCGGCGTGCCGCCGGTGTCGACGGCGATATCGACGTCGTGTTGGCTCAGCTCGTACAGAGCCGAGAACGTGAACGACGGTCGCGATGCCGGCGAGCGCGCGACGATGACCACCCGGGTGATCGGCGCTCCGGACTGGGTGAGGATCCGTTGTTTGGCGATGCTCATCGCGACATCGAACGCAACGTTGCCGCCACCGATGATCATCACGGTCGGTCCGGCAACCAGTCTGATCGGGCCGCTGCCAGCGGCGTGAGCGGCGTGAGCGCTGGTGAGCGCATCAATCGCTTGATGGACGTCCGCGGCCGCCGGCGCGGTGATCTCTCGCGGCCGAGCGGCGCCGTATGCCAGGACAACGGCGTCGTATCGACTGCGAAGGAATTCCATCGTCACCTCGACCCCGACGCGGGTATCGAAGCGAGTCTGCACCCTCGGGTCGGCAAAGGGGATGTCGAACAACCGCATCATCTGCCGGATCCCGCGGTGGTCAGGCGAGACCGCGGTCCGCAGGAGCCCTCCCAGGTGCGGGCTCTGCTCGTACACGGTGATCTGGACCGAGGTGGAGCGTTGCAGCAGTTCGCGCACCGTGTACATCGCGGCGGATCCGGCGCCGACGACGGCGACGCGAAACGAGCTGGAGCGCAGGGCGATCGGGATCGCTGGTGTGCTGGTACGCGGCGGTCGGGTGGTCGCGAGCAGGTCGAAGTACGTGCTGCTCTTTTGGGCGTAGACCTGTTCGGTTTCGGTCAGCGCTGCTTCGGGTTTGATGGCTTGTGCCGGGCACGCATCGGCGCAGGCTGAGCAGTCGATGCAGGTGGCGGGGTCGATGTAGAGGTGTTCGACGGTGGCGAAGCTTGGTTCGCCGGGTGCGGGATGGATGCAGTTCTGCGGGCAGACCTGGAGGCAGGATCCGTCCTTGCAACAGTGCCCGAGGATCACGTAACTCACGGCCGGGCGCCTTTCACAGGAGGTTCGACTTGCGGTAGATGGTGCGCGCGAGGGTGTTCAACAGCCCTTCGCGGTCGAGGAACTCGAGCAGTGGCGCGGTTGCCCTGCGAAACATCATGCGATGGTGCTCGTTGCGGTCGATATCGCGCTTCGCCGCAGGCCAGTGCAGTCCGAGGCCGCGGTAGATTCCCTTGTTGATCAGTCCCTTGGCGATGATGTGCGCGCCTACGGCGATCAGGACTGCGCTGATGTGGCGGCGAACGGCTGAGACGTGGCGCAGCTGATCTCGGATCTTCTGGCGCGCGAAGCTCATGTGCCGGGACTCCTCGACCACGTGGACGTGTGAGCTGCGTCGGACCGCGGGAGCGACCCTGTCGTCGATCGACCAGTCACGTTGCATCACGTCGAAGATCTCTTCGCCGGCGAGGACAATTCCGTAGGCGACCTCGCCCCAGGCGAAGGTGTGAAACAGCCAGCCGATGAAGACGAGCAGCCGATCAAGCGGGCTGTGGCGTTCGCCGAGCTGTTCGATCGCGGCGACGAACATCAGCGAGTGCAGGCTCTCGTCAGCGCATTCGTTGAACAGGAACTTCACATCCGCGCGGGTCGGGTCGACGCTGTGGTTGCGCCGAAGCAGCACGATCTGTAGCGCGACTTCCAGCCAGATCGCCACGCCGAGGAAGTGGGAGACTTCGCGGCGCGTGAGCTGCCTCTGCTCGGCCTCGGTCATGCGGGTCCAGGTCGGGGTGCCATAGAGCGGGGACCACTCGGGGGTCATCCCGTGGCTGGCGCGGTCGACCTGTGCGTCGGATTCGGTGCCGCGTAGGTCGAACGAGAGCCGTTTGGCGGAGGCGATTAGCTCTCCGTACAGCGGGGTGGATTCTTCTGGCGTGGGCATGTCAAACTCTCCAAATCGACGCCCGCGCAGCATGGTTCGCTTGCACGCCTAACCCCGAGGACTTCGGGTGCGTCAGTTCCAACAGTGTTTTCGTCTCGAGCGCCCGGCGTTCGCGGGTGCGAGCAACCGATGCGAGGTCATAACGTGTGCCGAGGGCTATAGCCCGGCAGGTCAGCGCGCTTCGTCGCCGAGGTGGTGAGCGCGTTCGGCTCGGACGAATGCCCGGGCGGTGTAGGCGGCGAACAGTCGCCAGTGCGAGGCGTGGGTGACGGACAGGCCGGTCAAGGCCGAGATTCGACGCATGCGGTAGTCGATGGTGTTGGGATGAACGCACAGCCGACGGGCACTGCGTTTGCGATCGAAGCCTTGGCAGATCATCGCTGCCAGCGTGTGGATCAGCTCGGGATGTTCCTCGAGAGGCTCCAGTAGCGAGACCAGCTGGTCACGTCCTGGTCCGGGGCGGGTGATCTGGTACTCCAGAGCCAGCTCGCCCAGTTCGTAGAGTCGGGGCTCCTTCCGGAGGCCGATCGCGAGGTCGAGCAGTTCGTGGGCGGTGGCGGCAGCCTCAGCGATCGCAGTCGTCGCGGATTCGACGGCTGCTGCCGTGGGTGCCTGTCGCGTGACCGCTGACAGCAGCGCAGGAAGCTCATGGGTTCGGCGAGCCAGGACCGACGAGCCGGGAATCAGGATGGTGCCGTAGATCGGACCCAGGAGCGCCGGCACGGGAAACCCGCACTCGGCGCCCAGGCATCGGCGGATGGCCTTCAATCGCGCCTCGACAATTGCCGCAGCTCGGTTGGCTGTGGTGGCGATCGGGCTGGCGGGGAATTCGACAGCGACGACGACGAATGTGTTGGTGGTCGGGATCTGGAAGTGCCGGGCGATCGATAGGTTGACATGGCCGCCGGACAGCAGCGATATCGCGAACTCGTTGAGAGCAGCGGTGGCGGTGCTGTCCTCGGAGTACACCGGTGCACAGGGGTTTTCATCGATTGTCAGCATCAGATCTCCCATTGAGGGTCACGTCCGGTCCCGGGCTCCGGTGCGGGACCGGACGTGTTGTCATCGGTTCGAGGTCATCGCTTGGCGGCAGCGTCGGCGATGGCGCGGAAGGCGTGGATGGCTTCGCCCATGTTGGCCTCGGAGTTGAGGTCTTCGCTGTTCTTGACGATCACGATGCCGTCCTTGGGCGAGACGTAGATGAATTGGCCGAGGATGCCGATCGCGGAGTAGTCGCCGCGGTCGCCGTCGCCGAGCCACCACTGGTAGCCGTAGCCGTAGTTGTTCTCCGAGCTTTCGGGCTTGTCGGGGCGCAGGCTGCCCGGCTGCAAATGCGGTGCGGAGGCGTGGGTGGAGTCCTTGACCCACTGCGCGGGCAGGACCTGCTTGCCGCCGGCCTGGCCGTCGCGTAGGTACAGCAGGCCGAACCGGGCGAAGTCGCGGACAGTGGCGTGGTAGCAGCAGTAGCCGATGGTGCTGCCCTTGTAGTCCTTGCCGATCAGTGCCGAGGTTTCCATCCCGGTCGGCTTCCAGATGCGGTCCTCGATGTAGTCCGAGAGCGACTTGCCGGTCGCCTTCGACACGACCCAGCCCAGGACGAAAGTGTCCATGGAGTCGTAGTTGAACTTCGTTCCCGCGGGTCGCTCGCGCTTGATCTCCTTGGCCTGGTCGATCAGCGAGGTGCCGGCGACCATGCGGATCGTGGTGGCGGTCGAGCCCTTGGTGGGGTTGGTGTAGTCGGTTTCGTCGTAGGCGGTGCCCGACGACATCTGCAAGACGTTGCGGATGCTCACCCCGTTGTAGCCGCTCTTCGCCAGCTCCGGGACGTACTTGGTGACCGGGTCGTCGATCGAGGTGATCCGCCCCTCCGACACCGCGACTCCCAGCGCGGCAGAGGTGATCGACTTTCCGACCGACCACGAGTTGAAGCGGCTGCTCGCCGAATAGCCGCCGAAGTAGCGCTCGTCGAGGATCTGGTTGTCCTTCATGACCAGGAATCCCCTGGTCGAAGACCGCTCGAGGTAGTCGGCGACAGTGTGGGTCTTGCCCTTGTAGATGTAGGTCGCATCGAGGGCTTTGAGGCCCTGCGCGGTCAGTGGCTCCGGTCGGCTGGAGGCCTCCGCGGTGTCGGTGAAGTAGAAGGGCACGTGCGGCAACAGGGGCAACGGCAGCGCACCCTCGGCCTGTGCGGGAGCCGCCCACGGCGCCGACAACACCGCCGCCGCCGAGATCGCGACGACCAGACTTCGCTTGAACATGTGTTCTCCGTTCATGTGAGGTGGCCAGAATGCAACCATTTGTCACCATTGGTGTCAACAGTGGTGATTAAATGGCGGGTATGCTGACGCGATGCCGACCAGCCCTGCCGCCCCGATCCGGAAACGCGCCCCACGCGGCGGTCTCACCCCGAATCGGATCATCGAGGTGGCGATGGGAATCATCGAGGCCGACGGGTCCGATGCCCTCACGTTCCGGCGGCTCGGTACAGAACTCGGCGTCGACCACACCGCGGTCTTGCGGCACTTCCGCGGCAAGGACGATCTGATGCTGGCCTTGGCGGATCGGCTGATGACCGAAGCGCTCGCTGGTGTCGAGGTGAGCGAGGACTGGCGAGCCACGCTCAAAGGCCTGGCGCAGCGTGTGAGGCTCGCCTGTCACGCGCATCCGCAGGTCGCGGTGGTTGTTTCCGGTCGCACGACCCGCCGGGCATCAGAGTTCGCGGGCGCCGAGATCGTCCTCGGCGCCCTGCGGCAGGCGGGCCTGCAAGGCCGCGAGGCCGCATCGTGCTACCGGGCGCTGGTCGAAATCGCGCTGGCCTACGCCTCCATGGAAGCCACGCTGATCGCCTTACCCGCGGACGCCATGGCCGGGGACCGCGACGCCTGGAGTCGCGAGTATCTAGCCCTGCCCTCGGCTCAGTACCCCAACATCGCGGCGGTCGCGCCGTACCTGGCCGAAGTGGACGAGGAAGACCAGTTCGATATCGCGCTCGACTTGTTCATGGACGCCATCGAGGTACGAGCAAGCCGCAAGTGACATCCAGATCCGCCGACGCAGTGGTTCATCTCGCGCCGTCAGAGCACGGCGCTCACCCTACCGTCCGCCGCGCGGCGATGGCTTGCTCCCACAGTGCTGATGGGCCGTTGTGTAGGCGCACCGGGATACTCCCGTTGCGTTGTTTGCGGGGTCTGGACGGGCTCCGAATGTTCCTGCGGGACGCGCTTGTCGTCCAGGCACAAGTCTCCCTTCTTGGACGGACAGATGGCAGGGTTACGGGTGCTCGCGGCAGCACTGGCGACATGCCGCGTCCAAAGCCGCGGGTGGAAACTCAGGTGGTTGCGTCGGAAGCGGATCGGCTCGAAGTCGGGGCGTTGGCGTTCCCACGCCCGGATATCAGCGAGCCGGCAGCGGCGGTGCCGGCCCAGGCGGGCAGTGTCTTGGCCGGGATCTGCAGCCGCTGGGCGAGATCGGTGGTGGTGAGCCAACTGTCGTCCTCGGCGGTCGCTGCGTACGCGGGTTCGCCGGCCTGGCTCGGTTTGGTATCGCGAAGTCGTTGTCCTTCCCAGGCGCGAACGGCTGCAGGCCGGTATCGGCGGTGTCGGCCGAGGTGGCTGTATCGGGGCCCGACGCCCAGGAGGCGATGGTCTTGTGTGTGTGGCAGCGAGCCGCGAGATCTGCGCTCGTCAGCCGGGTTTCGTCGTCAGGAAAAGAAGACCCGGAATTCGCGGAGTCCGGCGATGGGGGAGAGATGGAAGGCATGCGTCGCTCACTTATGTGTTGCGATCAGTAGCTCTTCCTGTGGTCGAGTATATCGGCAGACCGCCACCGGGTGCTTGGGCCAGCAGTATGCAGGCTAAGTCGCAAGGCGCCTTGGTGACTTCCGAACACTCCCTGTCAGCAGTATCGCCAAGGCAGAACGCTCACCCGGGTCGGTCGCAGCACGGTGGCCTCGGGAGGTTGTCCACCGAGCATATAGGTGCGGATCGTCGGCTCGTTGGTTTCGGGATTTCGAGGAGCTGGCGATGTCGTCGTCTGTCGGAGGCAACCCACGCCGAAGCGTTGGAGGCTAAGTTAGCAGACGCAGGTGATGAGCGGGCTGGCATGACGGCCAGCACAAGTTTGTGACGTGGTGGTGGAGTAGGTATCTGGGATGTCAATCCTGGCTGTTACTCGGGTGGAGGACAGTGGTGGTCTGTGTGAGGTGGAGGAACTTGAGTGAAAGTGAATGAGAATCGCGTGATCGTGCGGTAAACATGCAGGTCAGTTAGTGTGCTCCCCGCGCGAGCGGGGATGAGCCCAGCGGCCAAGTGGCGAATTCGGGGACGTTTTCGTGCTCCCCGCGCGAGCGGGGATGAGCCCGCGTGGGCCACCGAGGCGATTCCAGCGAGCTGGTGCTCCCCGCGCGAGCGGGGATGAGCCCTAGCGGGGCGGCGGGCCTGGCGGCCCGCCTTGGTGCTCCCCGCGCGAGCGGGGATGAGCCCATGACCGACCGGCCGGTGGTGGCCGCCCTCGGGTGCTCCCCGCGCGAGCGGGGATGAGCCCCGGGCCCGGCCCACGAAAGGGGAACCGATGACGTGCTCCCCGCGCGAGCGGGGATGAGCCCTGATCGGCTACGCCGTTGAACCGCTCGATAGAGTGCTCCCCGCGCGAGCGGGGATGAGCCCTCGTGCGTGTAGTACACGGTGCTCGCCGTCTTGTGCTCCCCGCGCGAGCGGGGATGAGCCCTTTTCGCGCGGCGCGCTTTCGGGCGCACCAGTGTGCTCCCCGCGCGAGCGGGGATGAGCCCACGCGATAACCCAAAGCCGGATTAGCTTGAGCGTGCTCCCCGCGCGAGCGGGGATGAGCCCTTCTGGTCGCTGATGAACGGCGTGATGTTCCTGTGCTCCCCGCGCGAGCGGGGATGAGCCCCGGCGACGCCGACAGCGCACGCTCGCACCTGCGTGCTCCCCGCGCGAGCGGGGATGAGCCCTGTCCGGCGCCGCGTACACCGCGCCCGCCGCGGTGCTCCCCGCGCGAGCGGGGATGAGCCCGCCTTGATCGCGTCTTTGCCGGTCTTGCCCTTGTGCTCCCCGCGCGAGCGGGGATGAGCCCAGCCCCGCCGAGTATGCCGCCGAGGCGTTGGCGTGCTCCCCGCGCGAGCGGGGATGAGCCCACCGAGTCGCCGGTGATCCGTGAGCAGCTGGCGTGCTCCCCGCGCGAGCGGGGATGAGCCCCTGGGTCTTGAGCAGGTCGGCAAGTACCTGGAGTGCTCCCCGCGCGAGCGGGGATGAGCCCGCCTCACAGTTCGCGATTGTCCTTGCGGTGCTGTGCTCCCCGCGCGAGCGGGGATGAGCCCGCGGACAGCGAGGCAGCGTCGATCGCGACGACGTGCTCCCCGCGCGAGCGGGGATGAGCCCGCCGATGTGGTGTGGCGTCTGGACGCGGCGTTGTGCTCCCCGCGCGAGCGGGGATGAGCCCGTCGCGCACCTCGCCGAGCGGCTGCGCTTGGCGTGGGAGTGCTCCCCGCGCGAGCGGGGATGAGCCCCTCGCCAAGCTGGAGCAGATCGCGACCGGCATGTGCTCCCCGCGCGAGCGGGGATGAGCCCGAAACGACCGCCCCCGACGCCGGGTTCGTCAAGTGCTCCCCGCGCGAGCGGGGATGAGCCCTACCCGGCCGCGAGCGCATCGTTCACCGGCGCGTGCTCCCCGCGCGAGCGGGGATGAGCCCAACACCTACACGCCGAACCCGAACGTGGTCAGGTGCTCCCCGCGCGAGTGGGGATGAGCCCGCGTCCTGGTCGTCGGGCACGTTGAGCACCGGGTGCTCCCCGCGCGAGCGGGGATGAGCCCGTGAACACCGACACCGGCCCGTACCGGGACACGTGCTCCCCGCGCGAGCGGGGATGAGCCCCGGTGGTCGTGGGTGTGCCACACCCCGTCCACGTGCTCCCCGCGCGAGCGGGGATGAGCCCCGCCAACACCCAGAACCACGCACACACCGTGAGTGCTCCCCGCGCGAGCGGGGATGAGCCCATCCCCGCGCAGGACGTGGCCTGGCGCCCGCTGTGCTCCCCGCGCGAGCGGGGATGAGCCCCCGCACGTCCGCTCCCGGCGCTATGGCGGCTGGTGCTCCCCGCGCGAGCGGGGATGAGCCCCCGGTGTGCGGGCACTTCTGGCCGAATCTGTGGTGCTCCCCGCGCGAGCGGGGATGAGCCCCGGAGATCGCGCCCGAGGGCGCGGAAGAGCATGTGCTCCCCGCGCGAGCGGGGATGAGCCCCCGATTCTGATGGCCGAGCGCACCGCGATGATGTGCTCCCCGCGCGAGCGGGGATGAGCCCGCACCGTCGCGGAATCGGTGCGCGATCACGACGTGCTCCCCGCGCGAGCGGGGATGAGCCCCGGAACGGCAGCGTCGCGTACAGCTCCGAGAAGTGCTCCCCGCGCGAGGGGGGATGAGCCCAGGGTCGCCCCGATCACGGTGAACACCAAGGGGTGCTCCCCGCGCGAGCGGGGATGAGCCCGAGGAAGGTTGGCTGAGCACGGGGACGCAGCGGTGCTCCCCGCGCGAGCGGGGATGAGCCCCACTCGCCGCCAGGCGTCGCCGACGAGTGGCGGTGCTCCCCGCGCGAGCGGGGATGAGCCCTGCGCGGGCTCGGCATCGACGTCGAGCTGACCGTGCTCCCCGCGCGAGCGGGGATGAGCCCGGAAACCGTGCCTTGTGGGTGTCAACTGATAGGTGCTCCCCGCGCGAGCGGGGATGAGCCCAAGAACGCGGCAGTCGGCGCCGGCCTCCCGGTGTGCTCCCCGCGCGAGCGGGGATGAGCCTGTGGCCGCGGTCCTACGCGAGTTTCTGGACAAGTGCTCCCCGCGCGAGCGGGGATGAGCCCTCAGTACCCAGCTCGGCTGAGAATGACCCCTCGTGCTCCCCGCGCGAGCGGGGATGAGCCCACCGAGTACGCCCAGGTCTGGACGCAGGACGAGTGCTCCCCGCGCGAGCGGGGATGAGCCCAGCAACTGGCCGAAGCCGTCCGTCGCATCACCGTGCTCCCCGCGCGAGCGGGGATGAGCCCAATCTCGACCTGACGCAGCTCGCCCAAGACGTGTGCTCCCCGCGCGAGCGGGGATGAGCCCTGCCTGCGGTCGATCTTCGGCCCGCCAAAGGTGGGGTTCTGAGTGGCTGGTTCTGTGTCGGATCCTGAAAGCGATCCCTGGCGCATGGTGACTGGCATGGGAGGTCGTTCTGCGAGGCTCCCCAAAAAGTACCGGTCGTTAGGGTAGGTCCGCAGGGTGAGATGACGGGGCTGTTGTCGCGCGAATCGTCAGATTGCACACTATTATTCCCTTGATTGTCCAGGGCAATTAACCGACCACTCAGTTCACTATCGAGCCAGGAGCCTGCGGGTGAGAGTCAAGCCGGCTTTTTCTGAAGTTAGCCTAACGAGTTTGGTGTCTCCGAAGGTGATCGGCCTAGCGCTCAAGTCCCGATCACGGCCGCAGTGGCTCGGACAGGCGGGTGCTGTATCGGCCGCGCTATGGGCTTCTTTTGTTCTTACGATCAGTGCCGACTTGGGATTCCATCTACTTGCCACGGTCCTCGCGACGCTCATACCTGCTGTCGTTATGTGGCCCGCTAGGGGGAAGAGCTATCGGTTCTCGATGGATACCACGGGCGCGGCCACGCGAAAGTCTGTGAAAAGGCTTCGAGATCACTATAATTCGCTGATCAATCTCAATTGCGGTGAAATTATCGAGATGGGCCCACGGATCGATCTGTCGCCCTTGGGGGGTGTTCAGCGAGCGCGGGTTGATGCTCGCGCGGAGGTCGATGATTCCGTTCCTCTGTCGGATGATGATTTTATCTCGGAGCTGTCCGAGGCGGAGCGGCCCTGTCATCTGTTAGTCGGCACCGGAGGATCGGGTAAGAGTATTCTCATCCTTAAGCTGGCGGCGGAATTTGCAGCTGACTACCTGGAAAGCAGTAGCAAGTTCATTCCTTTGGTGCTGCCACTGCGTGACTGGAGTGCGGATGTTCCGCTGGCCGAGTGGACTGCCGATCAGGCATCGTACTTGTACGCGATTCCTCAGGAGATTACTCGTGAATGGCATTCTCTGGGGCTGGTATTCCTGTTTCTTGATGGGATTGACGAGGTAGATTCGGCCCATCGCGGTGCGCTTGTGCGGCAAGTCAAGCAATGGTGCGATGGTAATCGCGGCAGGGCAGTGGTGTCGTCGAGGCTGGCAGATGGCGCGTGGGATCAGTTGGCCGCTGAATTGAAAATATCTCATGTTGCCGTCATGAGAGGATTCTCGCATCGACGTATCGTGGAGAACCTCGAACTGGCGCTTGGAAATTTGACGGCCGGAAATGTTAAACGACCGTACCGTCCTGACGTAACACGGTCTGCTCGAATGCTGAAAGAGTTCGCCGAGCGTGATGCTGATGTTCGCGAGCAGATTATGCTGGGGTTGAACGCGGCATCGAGTATTGGGCGGATCACCACTGTTGATCCTCAATTTTCTGAAGACCCGGCTCTTCCCGCTTTGGGTATTGGCAACGAGTACTTCGCCTTGTGTGAGTACGAGTCTGCAAGGGCTGGATATTTGGCTGCCAGTCGAATGAAGGGGTCGCAGCTCTGGGCCCTGTCGCTGTTGATGTTCGCTGTCTGTGAGTTCAACTTGGGAAACAATGGATCCGCGCGTAGTGCCGTCGAGGAATATCTGTCGGCCCGTTCCCGCGAGGCTATCACCCCAGGTGAGTCGGGGAATCGTGTTCATTTGACCACCGACGATGATCGTCAAATTCTCGGCGCCATGTCCGCTGGCGTCAGCTACGATCTCGGTCAAGTGTGCAGTAGGTCCCGCCTTGCACCGAGTCGCGTCTCTGCCTCGCTCCGTCGCCTGTCGGAACTGGGGGCTGTCGAGTCCCCCTCCAACTTGGCTACTGGTGCCAGGTATCGAATCAGTGACTCATTTACGGTGGCTGGCGGTTAGAGTGCAAAGTTTTGGTTTGCCGGTAGTTGTGGCGGTCGTCGCATCGATCCTTGCCTCATTGATGAAGAAGTCTGTTGGTACCGACCGAGCATTGCGGTGGCGAGCGTGGAGGCCTATGTGTCTCGTCCTGGTCTTTGACGCCGCCTTTAGTGTTGTGCTTTTGGGATTCACGCAGATAGGATTTCAAATATTTGAGGATCCCGCCGGTGGGCCGCCTAGCCCGTACCGGAGTTTTGTGGTTGCAGGTGTTTGGGGGCTGACCGCTCCGGTCATGCTGCGAGCGAAGCTGCCGAACAATCTCGGGAAACATATCGGTGGGATGCGTCCATTCGGGGCGATACGAAAGCTTCAGGAGCAACCAGAGCGCGAGGTCGATGACATCTGCACGGGGGAGGAGACGACTTGGCTGTCCGAAAAAATCGTTGAACTAGAAGTCATCAGCGTGCCGGATTTGGCGGAATGGACAGAACGCTATTTGGTGAGGCGATCTGGCCACACGGAGAGCTCGAAGCAAATGCGCCAGAAGCGAATTCGCCACATTCATGAAGTTCTTAAGGATCTTGACTCGCCTGACAGTATTCGGCGCCGTACGATTGTTCAAGGGCTGTTGGACGATGCGGGCCACCGTGCAGTCCGGCAACTTTTTCGGTATGCAGCTAAAGTGGCTCCGCCTAAGATCGTTGTGCGGAGGAGTCTTCTCGTACGCATGGGCCGCAAGCTGGACGTAAGGGGAAATAGGGCAGAGAAATACCTTCTGGCTGATATTCTGCTACCCCCGGGAATTATTGTTGATGCACATGATTCTCGCCTTCACATTGGAAATCAAAGTCGGGAAATTGACGACCAGATGCGAGGTTTGGCGGTGGCACTTCGGCGAGAACTGAAGGATCGGGGGGTAGTCGAGGGTATGCATCACGGATGGATCACTATTCGGCCAACGCTGCGTCGACGACGAGGCATTGCAATACGCAAGTTTGCAAGTCATTTCGCGACATTGCTGCGAGAATGTCCGCAATTCGGTCAGATTATCGTGCACGCAGATGGTGTGATTGCAAACGGTGAACTGGAGTTCGCGACTTCGGCGCTCCTGGCTTCGCCGCCGGGTTCTCCGCGTCAAGGCAGTGAGGAATTCGGGGATGCCTTCCAGGGGTCTGGAGTGTGGCTTGCTGCAGACTTCTGCTCCAAGGATGATCTCGTCAACGGTCGAAACTACAAGAGGCATTTCTATGCTGCGGCTGGCGTTCCTCTCTATTTCTTGATCGATCTCCAAGGGAAGACGATTACAACATTTCGAGATCCGGACTGTGGATGCTATGCCAGCGAGGATGAGATAGCGTTCGGGGATATGCTTTGTTTGCCTCCACCCGCGAATGTAAAGCTTGAAACCGTGGGATTTATGAAACTGGCGAAATAGGCGTAGGGGCC
Organism: Nocardia neocaledoniensis; assembly: GCF_003182135.1. Taxonomy (GTDB): domain Bacteria; phylum Actinomycetota; class Actinomycetes; order Mycobacteriales; family Mycobacteriaceae; genus Nocardia; species Nocardia neocaledoniensis. The sequence goes on from NZ_QGTL01000005.1 coordinate 12,860, forward strand.
GTCGCCGTGCTGCGAGTGCCATGCGTGGAAGCTGTTGGTGCACAACGGGACACATCTGGCGCGGTGGTTGCCAACACCTCCGAGTTTCGCGCTGAAGTGGAACCTTCAAAACGGCCATCACCTTGCTGTCGAAGACCTGACAGTGTTGTGGCGCGCCCGTGGTCGCCGCGAGCGTGCGCTCGTCCCTGTCGAGCCTTCGGTGCACAGTCGCTGCAAGGTCTGGGTCGAGCGTGTTCGCCTCAACCTCACCAGCCGCAATTCCATGAACAGTCCGAGCTCGATGGATCGCAGCGCTGAGGACTATTGCCTCAAGGTGGTTCTGGCGCGGAACCAGCAGGGTCCGACGCCTTTCCAACGCCGGAAGGCTTGAGGAAGCTGGTCACTTCGAGATAGCCGAGGTGCAGCGCGACCCGTTCGACGGGGAGTCGTGCGGAGACGAGCAATTCCTCGGCCAAGTGCTCGCGGACCTCGTCGAGCAGCTGGCAGTAGGCGGTCCGTTCGGCAGCGAGGCGTCGACGCGGATGTCGACGGCGGCAACCAGCACGGCATCGGGCGCGCGCTGGCTGGTGCGATCAGGCAGCGCGCGCCCTTGAGCGCCGAGCTTGCTCGGGGAGAAACGGGTGACGTCGCGTCGCCGGCCGGAGGCGTCTCGGACGTAAACGCGGGCCTTCCAGTGAATCCCCCCGGCGATTCCGGAGACTTCATCTCTTGAGGAAGGATGAAGTCTGTGAGTTCGAGGAAGTACCCGCAGGAGTTGCGCGTGGGGGGGCGGTGCGGATGGTTGCGGAGGTCCGCGACCAGCACGAGTCGGAGTGGGCGGAGATCGGGGCGGTCGCCGAGTTGCTGGGTGTCGAGTCGATCTGCGCTCACCGAGCTCGGTGTCAAGATCGCCCCATCAACCTATTACGAACACCGCCGAGGAGTTTCGAGCAAGCGGGACCGCCGCGACGAGGAACAGACGGTGGAGATCGCGCGGGTCCACCGCGAGAACTACGGCGTCTACGGTGCCCGGAAAGTGTGGCTGCAACTCAACCGTGAGGGCATCGAGGTGGGTCGTTGCACCGTGGAGCGGCTGATGCAGCAGCTGGGGTTGCGGGGCGCGGTCCGCGGCCGGGTCAAGTGCACCACGATCGACGATCCGGCCGCGCAGCGGCCGCAGGATCTGGTGCAACGCAAGTTCGCGCCGGCAGCGCCGAACCAGCTGTGGGTGGCCGACATGACCTATGTGTCGACCTGGTCCGGTTGGGTCTACGTGGCGTTCGTGATCGACGCCTACGCGCGCAGGATCATCGGCTGGCGCACCGGCACCACGATGACGACCGCGCTCGTGCTCGACGCGATCGATCATGCGAAGTGGACCCGGGAAAGGGCGGGCTGGGACGTGAAAGATGTTGTCCACCACACAGATAGGGGCGCTCAATATACCTCGATCGCCTTCACTGAGCAGCTCGCCGAGGCGGGAATCCAGCCCAGCGTAGGCGCGGTGGGATCGAGCTACGACAATGCCCTCGCCGAGACGATCAACGGTCTCTACAAAACCGAACTGATCAAACCCCAGGGGCCGTGGCGCAACGCAGACCAGGTCGAGTTCGCCACCGCCGAATGGGTCGACTGGTTCAATTATCGACGCCTCTACCAGTACTGCGGCGACATGCCACCGGCGGAGATGGAGACCGCCTACTACGCTCAACACCCAGCCCAGCACTCGGCCGGGCTGTCATATCAGTAAGTCTCCGGACACGCCGGGGGGATTCACTGTCACTTTCGGATCCACGCCCGTCGATCGGTTCCGTCGGTGGCGCCTGCGAGGATGCACTGGCCGACACTGCGATCGGGCTCTACAAAACCGAAGCGATCCGGGATGATTCCCCGTTCCGGCGCGGTCTATTGACCCGGCTCGCCGTTGTCGAGTTACTCACCGTGGACTGGGTCGGCTGGTTCAACCAGTCCCGGATCATGCGCTGACTCGGTCGACCGCCGGCTGAACACGAAGCCGACTACTATGCGGTCCACGCCGGGCAACCGGCTGGAAACAGATACCCGGTGCGCATCGATCCCGGGGCGGTTCAGGTTGGATTCGGATGGCGATGCTGGTTGCGACTTGATTTGGAGGACAGTGGTGGTCTGCCGTGGCTGAGGAGGAGTTTGGGTGAAAGTGAATAAGAATCGTGTGATTGTGCGGTAAACGAGCAGGTCAATTAGTGTGCTCCCCGCGCGAGCGGGGATGAGCCCGCCTCCTGCAGCAGCCTCACGAACTCCTCGTTGTGCTCCCCGCGCGAGCGGGGATGAGCCCCTGTGCGTCCTGCCGCGCCATGCGCCGATAGACGTGCTCCCCGCGCGAGCGGGGATGAGCCCTCCCGGCTGGAACGGGGCATTGTCAAGTTCCAGTGCTCCCCGCGCGAGCGGGGATGAGCCCTGGGCGGTGTAGAAGCTCGGCGGTTCGACCTCGTGCTCCCCGCGCGAGCGGGGATGAGCCCGGGCGCCGAGTGGGCGTGGACCTCAAGACCGCGTGCTCCCCGCGCGAGCGGGGATGAGCCCAGGTGAGGGGAACCGTACGACTAGGGGGTGCAGTGCTCCCCGCGCGAGCGGGGATGAGCCCAAACGTCTGGACGCTATTGTTAAGCAACAAAAGTGCTCCCCGCGCGAGCGGGGATGAGCCCTGGATCTCCGGGGGAAGAAACGGATTGCTGTAGTGCTCCCCGCGCGAGCGGGGATGAGCCCTCCTGCAGCTGAGTGATCTCCGTCGGCCACAGGGTGCTCCCCGCGCGAGCGGGGATGAGCCCAACGCGAACCAGGTGACCATCGGTATCGAGGCGTGCTCCCCGCGCGAGCGGGGATGAGCCCGCGGCGCTGGCGAACGTAGAAGGGAAGCCGTGAGTGCTCCCCGCGCGAGCGGGGATGAGCCCCCTCGAGGAGGAATAGCCCCATGACCGATACCGTGCTCCCCGCGCGAGCGGGGATGAGCCCCGCCGCGACCGCGGCCGAGGAGCGATCACCATGTGCTCCCCGCGCGAGCGGGGATGAGCCCGGCTACATGACCTATCGGGGCGACCCGTGGGTGGCTCCCCGCGCGAGCGGGGATGAGCCCGACGGCAACAAGCCGATCCCGCTTGGAGGTATGTGCTCCCCGCGCGAGCGGGGATGAGCCCGCGCTGGCCAGGAATCGAGTTCCGTGCACACCGTGCTCCCCGCGTGAGCGGGGATGAGCCCCGCACGAGCGTGAGCAGCAGGTCGAGGATCGCGTGCTCCCCGCGCGAGCAGGGATGAGCCCAGGCGATTGCTGAACCCGGCTTTGGAGGCGTAGTGCTCCCCGCGCGAGCGGGGATGAGCCCCAGCTGCGAATCAATCACCGGGTCGCCGGCCTGTGATCCCCGCGCGAGCGGGGATGAGCCCTCGCCCGGATGGGCGCCCTACGGCGGCAACAAGTGCTCCCCGCGCGAGCGGGGATGAGCCCTTGTAGCCGCGCAGGGCGCGGCGGGTGACGCCGTGCTCCCCGCGCGAGCGGGGATGAGCCCTGGACCGACGGCCCAACCGAGGACGAGGTGCGGTGCTCCCCGCGCGAGCGGGGATGAGCCCGGTCTGCACGGTGAGCACCGTAGGCAGATAACGTGCTCCCGCGCGAGCGGGGATGAGTCCATGTAGAAGGTGGTCGACGGCAAGGTGATTCGGTGCTCCCCGCGCGAGCGAGGATGAGACCCAGACCAACGCCTACCAGTCATCGGCGTCAAGTGCTTCCCGCGCGAGCGGGGGTCAGCCCGTGTTGATGCGGATCGGCGATCCGGCCAGATCGCGCTCCCCGCCTGAGCTGGATGAGCCGGGTAGATGCTCTACCTTCTGCGCCGTGGTCGGTCACAGTGCAGTTCGTGGAAAGCAGGAATCTCGGCGAATTTCGCAGGGCGCGTGTAATTGTCGGTGGAAGTGGGTATGGTCGGCAGTCGCGGATAGCGGGGGTGGCAGGCGAAAGGGGGAAAGTGGTGGTCTCACCAGCGGTGATGTCTGCGTGGGCGAAGAGCGATCGTGCCGGGGCCAGCTTGTCGTTGTTTCGGCATTCGGCCGACTCCTCGGCGGTTGCTGGCCTGGTGTGGGACCACTGGTTACCGGCCCATGTTCGGTCCCTGCTTGCTGACAGCCTGCCCGGAGGGTTGGCTGATGGGCGAATCTTGTTCTGCTGGTTGTCTGGTTTGCATGACATCGGGAAGCTGACTCCGGCGTTTGCGTGTCAGGTACCGGAGTTGTTCGACCACATGCACGGCAACGGCCTGCCGGTAACAGGAGCGCCTGTCGATCGAAAGTTGTTGCCGCACGGACTGGCCGGCCAGATCGCGATGGAGAAGTTTCTCGTCAGCCATGGTTGGTCGAAGCGGGTGGCATCGACGTATGCGGTCGTCGTCGGGAGCCACCACGGTGTCCCCGCGACCGCAGGCCAGATTCAGGTTGCCGCCAACGGCGGGAGTTCGTTGTGGGGTGGCCCGGAGTGGGATGGTGCTCGCAGTGAGCTGATGTCGATGGTGACCGAACGGACCGGTGCTGCGGATCGGATCGCCGCATGGTCTGTGGTCAGGTTGTCGACTGTGCAGCAGGTGCTGCTGACCGGGGCGATGATCGTGACCGACTGGATCGCCAGCAACCAGGATCTGTTCCCTCTCGACAGTCGGCGAGTGTCGAGCATCGAGGCCGTCAAGGCGTGGACGTTGCTCGGATTGCCCGACTCCTGGTCACCGGCAGGCGCGGCGACGGACTCGGAAACCGCCCGCCAGGAGTTGTTTCGATCGAGGTTCGCTCGTGAGGATCCGATGCGGCCCCTGCAGCAGGAATGCCTGCGGATCGTCTGCGAGTTGCCTGAGCCGGGGTTGATGATCATCGAAGCGCCTATGGGTGAGGGGAAGACCGAGGCGGCGTTGCTCGCTGCCGAAGTACTCGCTGAAAGATTCGGTGCGGGTGGGGTATTCGTTGCGTTACCGACGATGGCGACCTCGGATGCGATGTTCGCCAGGGTGCGTCAGTGGGTGGATTCGGTGTCGGGAATTCCGGGCAGCATGGTCCTGGCGCACGGCAAGGCGGCGTTGAACGAGGATTATGCGAAGCTGAAGCGGCGCAGCTTCATCGATATCGGTTCCGACTGCGGCGACAGCACGGTCCTGGCACATGGCTGGTTCGTCGGGAAGAAAGGTCCGTTGGCGAATTTCGTGGTCGGCACCATCGATCAAGTGCTGCGGGGTGCGCTCAAGGCTCGTCACGTGATGTTGCGGCACCTCGGTCTGGCGAACAAGGTCGTGGTGATCGATGAAGTCCATGCCGCGGACAGCTACATGTCGACTTACCTGTGTCGGGTGCTGGAATGGCTCGGTGCCTACCGTGTTCCGGTGCTGTTGTTGTCGGCGACGTTGCCGCCCGCGCAGCGTGATTCGCTGCTCGAGGCCTATCGGCGTGGCCGCGGAGGGGCAGGCGAGGCTGCCGTCACTGTGACCGGATATCCGGCGATCTCGGTGTGGCCGAATCCTGAGCTGTCGTGTGCTGTTGCTGCCTCGGGCCGATCGATCGAGGGGATCGAACTCGATTTCATCGACGACGACGCCGAGCTGTTGGTCGACAGGTTGGCTGAGGCGCTCGCCGAGGGCGGCACGGCGGGAGTGGTGTGTAACACCGTCGTTCGTGCTCAGCACCTGTTCGAGGTGATGACCGCCGACGGTCGATTCGATCCGGGTGAGGTGCTGCTGCTGCATTCGCGGTTCGTGGCGGTGGATCGTGCACGGTACGAGAGCCGGTTGCGTCGGCTGCTCGGCCCGCCGGGTAGCGGGGACAGACCTGCGCGGTTGGTGGTCATCGGGACCCAGGTGATCGAGCAGTCTCTCGATATCGATGTCGATCTGTTGGTGACCGATCTGGCGCCGGTGGACCTGGTGCTGCAGCGCATCGGCCGACTGCACCGCCATCCACGTTCGGGACGTCCCGCGCGGGTGAGTCATCCGGGCTGCTGGATCCGCGGCGCCGAATGGGGATCGGTTCCCCCGAAACTGGACAAGGGCTGCGAAAAAGTTTATGGCCGGGCGCGTTTGCTACGTGCGGCAGCAGTCCTGGCCGATCGCCGTGAGTCGGGTGTCGACGTTCCCGCCGACATTCCGGGGCTGGTGGCACACGCTTACGCGGACAGCTTCGGTGTTGCTGCAGGTTGGGCAGAGGCGTTCGCCGAGGCAGAGTCGGCGTGGGCTTTGCATGTGGCTGATCAGCGCAAACGTGCTGGTGACTATCTGCTGGGCCCGCCGCACACCGAGAACACGACGATTCGGGATTGGCTGGTGGCCGGTGTACGCGACGACGCCGACGGTGTCGGCGGTCAAGCGCAGGTCCGCGACGCCGAAGACAGCATCGAAGCCATCGTCGTGCACCGCGTCGGTGACCAGATCCGGGTGCTGCCCACCATCCCGGAAATGGGCGGCCGCGTTGTCCCCACCGACTCCTGTCCGGATCCGGCACTAGCGAAGGTGCTGGCACAGTGCACCATCCGGCTCCCGGTCTTCCTGACTCGATACAACCGGATGGGCATCGTGCTACGGACACTGGAAGACACGTACTACCCGGGTTGGCAGCAATCACATTGGCTGGCAGGTGAACTCGTCCTCGAACTCGACGAGGATCTGTCCACCGAACTGGCGCAGCACCGGTTGATCTACGACCCGGCACTCGGGCTGGTCGTGACAGCGAACAAGGAAGCAGACACCCAGCGATGACGGCGACAACAGCAGGGCTGAACCTCGTCGACGACCCGTGGATCCAGGTGGTCGACCGGACTGCAACTGCGGACGTGCTCTCTGTTCGCCAGGTCCTGCACCGAGCCTCGGAGCTATCGGGGATCGTCGGTGAGGTACCCACACAGTCGTTCACGATCCTGCGGTTGTTGCTGGCGATCCTGCGACGCAGTCTCGCCACCCGGGCGGGGTCGGCCGTGGATGTGTGGTCGCAGTTGTGGGATTTCGACACGTTGCCGACCGGCGAGATCGACACCTACCTCGACACCCATCGGCCACGGTTTGAACTGTTCGATCCGGTCGCTCCGTTCTTCCAGATCGCGGGCCTGCAATCCGCCGGTGACGCGGTGGGTGCGTTGGACAAGCTGATCGCCGACGTGCCCAACGGCGCGAAATACTTCACCACCCGTGCCGGTCGGCATCTGCAGCGGATCGACTTCGCCGAGGCCGCGCGGTGGCTGGTCCACGCGCACGGGTTCGATCCCTCCGGTATCAAGACCGGCGCCGTGGGGGATCCGCGGGTGAAGAACAACAAGGGCTACCCCATCGGCGTCGGCTTCGCGGGTGCCTTGGGCGGGGTGTTCCTCGAAGGTGCCACCTTGCGCGAAACACTGCTGTTGAACCTGGTGCTGCTCGACATCAACGGGCAGCGCTACCGAGGCGATGACCTTCCGGTGTGGGAACGCGAGCCCGACGGTCCCCGCGTGCGCGAGAACCCGGTCCCGACCGGTCCGGCGGATCTGGCGACCTGGCAGAGCCGACGAATCCGGCTCGTAGCTACCGATGATCACGTCACCGGGGTGGTGCTGTGTAACGGGGATCCGCTCGAACCATTCAATCAGCACCTGCTCGAACCGATGAGCGGCTGGCGATACAGCGACATCCAGACCAAGAAAGCCGGCGGCAACACACGCCACTACCCGCGCACCCACGACCCGGAACGGTCACTATGGCGCGGCATGAGCTCGATGCTCGACGACCTCGCCGCGGCACCTGCAGCCGGCAACGACATCACCGCCGGGGTCGTGCACTGGGCCCAGCGCCTCCTCGACGACGACGCCTTGGACCCCGCGCATCCGGTGCGCCTGCACGCGGTGGGAATGCATTACATCAACCAGCAGTCCGTCGTCGGCGAAGTCGTCGACGACACCATCGGGTTCCGCGTCGGGCTTCTGTCGAACCCCACATTGCGTTCGATCGCCGCCAGGGCCGTCGCCAGCGCGGACAGCGCGGTGTCGGCACTGGCCGGGCTGACCGCGAACCTGGTCCGGGCAGCCGGCGGCGACCCGGACGGGCCACGTGCCCGAGCCCGCGAAGAAGGCTACTTCGCGCTGGAAGCGCCGTTCCGGCGCTGGCTGGCCGGGCTGGACCCGCGCAACGACACCTTCGACGACCAGTACCGGGCCTGGCATCGGATCGTGCGCTCGATCATCGATCAACACGCTGCCGACGCCTTGCGCGCTGCGGGAAAGCCTGCCTGGGTCGGGCGCGAGATCGACAACCGCTGGCTCGACTCCGGTGCGGCACAGCTGATCTACCGGACCCAGCTCCGCAAAGCCGTGCCGGGCGCCTTCGAACCCACCGATGACGACGGAGACCTCACGTGAGCGCGACACCACAGGCCACCACCAGCAAATACGGGCCCCTGGAAGACTATGTCCACCAGCGCATTTCGGGACGCCAAGCCGCCTACATCCGGCGCGAGAGCGACGCATTGGCGGCCATGGCCAAGCTACGCCGCGGACTCAACGCCCCACCCGGGCGGCTCCCGGACCTGTGGGCGCTGACCCTGCAAGGCCTTCCGCCAGCAACGTATGAGAACTCCGCCTACGGACCCGTGCCGGCGCCGGAGGAACCGACGGCGTGGGAGTCGGCGGCCTATGACGCGATGACGATCCACGCTCTGCATCAGCAGTCACGCGCCAGGCCGATGCATCGGCGTGATCACGCCAGTCTGGGCGCCGCGGTGCGTCGCCTCGGTGCCTCCTCCGGGGCCGAGGACGCGGTGCGTTCCCGATTCCATGTCATCGGCACCGCCACCGACCACGACGCGCGCCTGACACATCTGCGGGGGCTGATCGGCCAGCTCCGCGCCCACGAGATCCCGCTGGACTACGCCCGCCTCGCAGTCGATCTGTACAAGCTCGACACCGGGCGCTACGCCGATCAGGTTCTGCTGTCGTGGGGTCGCGACTACCACCGCAACCCCGCACCGACCACCACTCCTGCCACCTCGGAAACCGGAGACCACCAGTGACCCGCATGTTCGTCGACGTCCACATCCTGCAGACCGTGCCCCCGTCCAACATCAACCGCGACGACACCGGCAGCCCCAAGACCGCCGTCTACGGTGGTGTGCGCCGCGCCCGCGTGTCGAGCCAGGCATGGAAACGCGCCACCCGCACGATGTTCAGGGATCTGGTCGATCCGGCAACGCTGGGTGTACGCACCAAACGTGTCGTGGAACTCATCGCCGAACGCATCGGGAACGCCGTCGACGACCCAGCCGCCGCCGCCGCGCAAGTGCTCAAAGACGCCGGCATCAAGCTCGAAAAGCCCAAGAAGAAGGGCAAAGACGACGACAGCACGGATTCGGGTGATCAGCTCGAACAGTCCAAGTACCTGCTGTTTCTGAGCGCCACCCAGATCGACCGCCTCGCGCAGCTCGCGATCGAGACCGCCACCACCGGAGTCTCGGACAAGGCCGCAGCCAAAGCCGCCGCCAACGGCGCCGACAGCATCGACGTCGCCTTGTTCGGGCGGATGATCGCCGACTCCACCGACCTCAACGTCGACGCCGCCGCTCAAGTCGCGCACGCGTTGAGCGTGCACTCGGTCAACAACGAGTTCGACTACTTCACCGCCGTCGACGACCGCGCCCCCGACGACAACGCCGGCGCCGGAATGATCGGCGTCGTCGAATTCAACTCCTCCACCCTGTACCGCTACGCCACCGTCAACGTGGCCCAGCTCGCCGAAAACCTCGGTGACAACGAAGCGACCGCGGTCGCGGTCGCCAACTTCCTGACCGCGTTCGTGCGCAGCATGCCCACCGGCAAGCAGAACACCTTCGCCAACCGCACCCTGCCCGACGCGGTCGTGGTCAGCGTGCGCACCGACCAGCCGATCAACCTGGTCACCGCGTTCGAATCACCCGTCGATGCCCTCGGCACCGCCCGCTCGGCCGGTGCGGCCAAACAACTGGTGCACCGCTACCACGCGCTGGAAACTGCCTACGGCAGCAGCGATGCCACCAACTACGTCGTGGCCGCGGCCAACGACCTGGAAGCACTGAACGAACTGGCCACCCCCGCCTCCCTGACCGCCGTTGTCGACCAGGTCGCCGCGCAGGTGCGTGAGGCCCTCGGCAGGGCATCGTGAGTGTCCTGCTGCTCAAACTCGCCGCGCCCCTGCAGTCGTGGGGTGTGGCGAGTCGGTTCACCCGCCGCGAAACCCAGCAGTACCCATCCAAAAGCGGCGTACTGGGCTTGATCTGCGCCGCGCAGGGCCGCCGCCGCACCGACCCGATCGAAGAAGAACTGATCGGGCTGGGATTCGGGGTCCGCATCGACCAGCAGGGCTCGCTCGTGCGGGACTTCCAGGTCGCACGCAGCCTCGACGGCCGCGACAGCTACCCACTGTCCTACCGCTACTACCTCGCTGACGCGGTGTTCGTGGCCGCGATCGCTGGTGAACGTCAGCTGCTGGAAGGCATCCGGGACGCCCTGCGGGCGCCGACGTTCCCGCTCTACCTGGGTCGCCGGTCCTGCCCGGTCACCGAACCGCTGCCGCTCGGTGAGGTCACCGACCAGACCCTGACCGATGCTTTGGCGACCACACAGTGGCAGGCGTCCCCGTGGTATCGCAAGCGCCAGCCCGCGACGGTGCATCTGTCGATCTACCGGGACCTGCTGCCGGGTGATCCCGACGAGGCCCTGCAGGAACGCGTCCGCGACGTGCCAGTCGATTTCGATCCGCAGCGTCGCGAGTACGGGTGGCGGTGTGTGGTCTCGGCCGCGGTCGAGATCGCCAATCCCGACGGCGCCACACGACATGATCCGTTCGCCGCGCTGGGAGGTGCCTGATGTATTTGTCGCGAGTACCGCTCAACCCCGCCCGTCAAGGCACCCGCCTGTTCCTCACCTCCCCACAGGTCACCCACGCCGCAGTGATGGCTGCCTTCCCACCCTCGGAACCCGGCGACGCGACAGGCGATCCCGCAGAAGGTCGGGTGTTGTGGCGAATCGACCGCACCGACAACAACATTCACCTGTACGTCGTCTCGCCCCACCGACCGGATTTCACCCACGTGGTCGAGCAGGCGGGCTGGCCGACCACCAGTGCCTGGGCCACGCGCGACTATCGGGACCTGCTCGACGATCTCGCTGTCGGCCAGCGCTGGCATTTCCGGCTCACCGCCAACCCCGTGCGCCGCGCAATGGACCGCGACCGCAACGACCCGACCGAGCGAGGCAAGACAGTCGGCCTCGACTCGACCGGCCAGCTGCAATGGTTGCAGCGCAAAGCAGCCGATCACGGGTTCGAGCTCGGCCAAGTACTCAGTGGGGACGGCAAGGAACCCGACGTGATCATCACCGACCGCAGATCGGTGAGCTTCCAACGCCGAACACACACGGTCGCTTTGTCCACCGCGACCTTCGAAGGCACCCTCGAAGTCACCGACCCCCACCGTCTCCGCGCGGCACTGATCGGTGGGATCGGGCGCGCGAAGGGATACGGCTGCGGGCTTCTCACCCTGGCACCGGTGTGAAAGACATCCCCGGAACACGCCCGCCCCGGATCGGGGAACTGGTCCGGGCGCGGGATCGGCTGTCGTTCATCTACCTCGAACGCGCCACGGTGCATCGAGACGCGAACGCGATCACCTCCACCGACGAACGCGGCGTCGTACACATTCCCGCCGCGGCGATCGGGGCGCTGCTGCTGGGCCCGGGCACCCGGGTCACCCATCAGGCGATGATGCTGCTCGCCGAAAGTGGATCGACCGTCGTGTGGGTGGGGGAGCGAGGCGTGCGCTACTACGCGCACGGCCGGTCCCTGGCACGCAGCTCGCGGCTGCTCGAAGCACAAGCCGCGGCCGTGTCGAACCAGACCAGCCGTTTGCGGATCGCCCGCCAGATGTATGAGATGCGGTTCCCCGGTGAGGACGTCGCCGGGTTGACCATGCAGCAACTGCGTGGTCGCGAAGGCGCGCGCGTGCGCCGCATCTACCGCGAGCACGCCCAACGGACAGGTGTCGAATGGCAACGCCGTGACTACAACCCGAACGACTTCGGCTCCTCCGATCTGGTCAATCAGGCCCTCTCGGCGGCGACCACCTGCCTGTATGGAGTGGCGCACGCGGTGATCGTCGCGCTCGGTTGCGCGCCTGGACTGGGATTCGTGCACACCGGTCACGAGCGGTCGTTCGTGTTTGACCTGGCCGACCTCTACAAAGCCGACTATGCGATCCCCGCGGCATTCGATGCGGCGGCGATGATCGCGGCGGAAGGTGGCGACGACGTCGGGGGAGTCACCCGGCGCGCGGTCCGTGATGCGGTGCACGAAGGGAACTTGTTGGCGCGCTGCTGTTCCGACATCTACACACTGCTCCTTCCTGCACATGGCGGTGACGCTGAGGAGTGGGACAGCGACGTCGTGGAGTTGTGGGACCGCAAAGGCAACCTGGCGGCGGGTATTTCGTATGTTGATGAGGACCCACCGTGGTAGTGCTGGTCCTCACCGCATGCCCGGCAGGGCTCCGCGGTCACCTCACTCGTTGGTTCCTCGAGGTCAGTCCGGGTGTGTTCGTGGGTGTGGTCAGTGCTCGGGTACGAGATCTCGCCTGGCAACGGGTGCTCGAACTGTGTAAAGACGGTCGCGCGATCATGATTCACACCACCCGTGGCGAACAGCGCCTGGCGTTCAAGACCCATAGACATGACTGGGAACCGATCGATATCGACGGCATTCACCTGATGCTTCGGCCGCACGCTGGTGACGGCAGCGGTGGCGGGGCACGGCCGGGATGGAGCAAGGCGAGTCGTTATCGTCGTGCGCATCAGGCGAAGCGCCAGCAGTCTGGGAGCGACGGAGAGGGTTAGGTTGTGTCTGAACTCAACTGGGCGTGCTGGCGGTGCGATCTTCGGTGCGTGGCCAGACGATCGTTCGAAAGTGAATGAGAATTGGCTGTGTGGCTTGTATCGCCGCAGGTCAGTTCGTGTGCTCCCCGCGCGAGCGGGGATGAGCCCTGCACGACACGTTGGACGGTGCCGGGGTCGGCGTGCTCCCCGCGCGAGCGGGGATGAGCCCCCGCACCCCGAGAACACCCTCACCGAGGGCCCGTGCTCCCCGCGCGAGCGGGGATGAGCCCCACCGGTGTGGCTTCGCGGCGACTTTGCCGCCGTGCTCCCCGCGCGAGCGGGGATGAGCCCCGAGAGCTTGCCATCGGCCTGGACAACGCCCTGTGCTCCCCGCGCGAGCGGGGATGAGCCCCAGCAGGATCGCCTGCAGCGGCTGCGGCAGCGGTGCTCCCCGCGCGAGCGGGGATGAGCCCCACCAGGCCAGCCTCGGGCTCCACTCCGGAAGAGTGCTCCCCGCGCGAGCGGGGATGAGCCCAGCGGCAGGCCCTGACTGTTGTGGCGGTGGCGGTGCTCCCCGCGCGAGCGGGGATGAGCCCGACGTTCCCAGGCTTGAGGAGTCGCTGGTCTTGTGCTCCCCGCGCGAGCGGGGATGAGCCCGAATCGCTGATCGGCTGGTACGTCGCCACCGAGTGCTCCCCGCGCGAGCGGGGATGAGCCCAGCCAACAGCTTCCGAAGTCGGTCTGGGTTACGTGCTCCCCGCGCGAGCGGGGATGAGCCCGCTTCGCCTGTTGGCTCGTATCGGTCGACGGAGTGCTCCCCGCGCGAGCGGGGATGAGCCCGTCGAACTGTCCAAGGGCGTGCGCGACTGGATGGTGCTCCCCGCGCTAGCGGGGATGAGCCCGGATTGTCGGCAACCTGCAGTGGTGCCGAGGAGTGCTCCCCGCGCGAGCGGGGATGAGCCCCGAGTCCTGATCGGCGTCGAGGTCGCACACGAGTGCTCCCCGCGCGAGCGGGGATGAGCCCGTGTCGCCGACCGCCAGCACGCCGCCGGTCATGTGCTCCCCGCGCGAGCGGGGATGAGCCCGCTTGCGCCTTGGTTCCGACAGGGCTGCTGGTGTGCTCCCCGCGCGAGCGGGGATGAGCCCCAAGGCCGCCGCGAAAGCGCGCATCGCCCTGAGTGCTCCCCTCGCGAGCGGGGATGAGCCCATGTACGCCTTGCCGTCGACGGTGTAGCGCTGAGTGCTCCCCGCGCGAGCGGGGATGAGCCCGTCGATACGTCATGGATCGAATCCGCCACCGTATGCTCCCCGCGCGAGCGGGGATGAGCCCCTACACGACGCGCTCAGCCGAGGAGGCACACAGTGCTCCCCGCGCGAGCGGGGATGAGCCCGGGTTCGCCCGCGACATGCTGCTGGGGCTGTCGTGCTCCCCGCGCGAGCGGGGATGAGCCCAACGTCAGCTTGAACAGGACAAGCGCAAGGCTGTGCTCCCCGCGCGAGCGGGGATGAGCCCTCGCTCCGGTCGTGGATCACGGTGGACAGCATGTGCTCCCCGCACGAGCGGGGATGAGCCTCTTGCCGAGGTCTTCGGCGTGGAACCGCCCCGGTGCTCCCCGCGCGAGCGGGGATGAGCCCCACCGGACCCACATCGCGATGGTGGGGAAGCGGTGCTCCCCGCGCGAGCGGGGATGAGCCCTCGGGCCGGCCTCGCGTGTGGGCGATGACCGGGTGCTCCCCGCGCGAGCGGGGATGAGCCCAGCTTCGTCCACCTCGGTGGACGGCGCCCACGGTGCTCCCCGCGCGAGCGGGGATGAGCCCTCGGCGGGTGCGTTGGCGCCGATGTGGTCGATGTGCTCCCCGCGCGAGCGGGGATGAGCCCCCATACTTTGGATTCCTGCCTCTCGGGCCAGAGTGCTCCCCGCGCGAGCGGGGATGAGCCCTACCTGGGCGTGAACTACCGCCGCGACGTGCAGTGCTCCCCGCGCGAGCGGGGATGAGCCACAGCCACCAACGGCGATGCTTGGTGGCCGCGTGTGCTCCCCGCGCGAGCGGGGATGAGCCCAGCGGGCCCAGGGTAGGGCCGACGTTGTTGCCGTGCTCCCCGCGCAAGCGGGGATGAGCCCGAAGAGGGATGGCTCAGCACCGGTACACAGCGGTGCTCCCCGCGCGAGCGGGGATGAGCCCCGGATTGCGATAGAGGTGGCCGACCGATCGCGGCGAGGTGCTCCTCGGCAGCAGGGATGAGCCCGAGTCGTTCGGGGCGGCGATTCAGGCGCTGAGGGTGCTCCCCGCGCGAGCGGGGAAGAGTCTTTGGGCTCATGCAACCCACACACAACAAACACACACTATTGGCCGGAATCGACGGGAACTGATGGGTGCCTGCCAGCACGTCCTTGACGCGAAGTGCATTGATTACCAATAGTATTGGGTAGCAATAGGTACGTTTGAGCTGATCGGAACCGTCGCCAGGTGGTCGCAGGTTCAAATCCTGTCAGCCCGACAGTGAAAACCCCCTCTGACCTGGGTCGGAGGGGGTTTTCTCGTCCTCGGAGATTTGACGTGGTTTGGCCAAACTTCACAGTTCGAATCTGATCAGGTGTCCAGTGCCTCGAAGCCGCGCTCCTCGGAGTGGTCGTCCGCCGTCGAGTTGGTAGGCAAAACTGCCCGCAGGGGAGTGCGCATCGACGGCGGTACCGGAGGGTGTGAACGGAACGGGTAGGCGCCCGGTGGCGGTGCCCTGGACGAGGCCATCCATCTCGGAACAGGCAGTGCGTGTAAACAGTTCTGGCCCGTGCTCGTGTGATGTGGGCTCGCGCATTCGAGCGTGCTGGGCGAGGCTTCCACATGCACGATCTTGCGATGCACACGCTGGATCACGCCTGCGCCGTGGCGGCGGTGCAGGAACGCAGGGGAAGGTCTCGCCTCGGTGAGCAATCGGCTGAGGCGAGACGCACTGCCCCGGAGAACCGAGGTGTCGAGTTCGCTACCGTGCGCCCGATGACGATCCCCGAGAGAAACCCCGAATGGAGAAGGTCAAGGGTTCGATTCATGCAGCACGTGTCTGCGGTGGCAGCTCATGCGTTGTAGAGGAACTCGATGTGGTCGCGATACTTCTCGGTGATTTGCTTGCGTCGTAGTTTCATTGTGGGGGTGAGTTCGTCGCCGCCCGGGTCCCACGATGCGTTGAGGATGATATGTCGTTTGATTTGTTCGACCCGGGACAGTGATGCGTTGCCTTTGTCGACACCCGCGGCGACGATCTCGTGGATCTGTGAGTTCGAGGCGAGGGTGGCGAGGGAGTGGTCTGCGATCCCCAGCTGTCGCGCGGCTGCGATCGCCGCGTCCGGGTCGAGGGTGATCAGTGCGACGTTGAAGGGCCTTCCGTCGCCGATGACAGTGATGCAGGCGATGAGCGGACAGGCCGTTTTGATGGTGTTCTCGATATGGGCTGGTGACATGTTCTTGCCGGCCGCGTTGATCAGTATCTCTTTCTTGCGATCGACTATTCGTACGTAGCCGTTGTCATCGATCTCGGCGATGTCTCCGGTGTGCACCCAGCCGTCAGCGTCGAGAGCGTCCCCGGTGAGCTCGGGCGCACCGCGGTATCCGCTGAAGCACACCGGCCCTCGGATCAGCAATTCTCCATCGTCTGCGAGGCGGATTTCGTTTCCTGGCATCGCGATGCCGACTGTTCCGAGGCGATTACTGTGCGGCGGATTGATGGTTCCGATGCCCGTGGTCTCGGTCATGCCCCAAACCTCGATGATCGGAATGCCCAGGGCGGAAAAGAACTCCAGAGTGTCCGCTGCGATAGGAGCGGAACCGCACACGGCAGCGCGGGTGCGGTCGAGCCCTAGAGTGGCCCGCAGCCGCGAGAGCATATTCTCCAGGTGGCGGCGCTCGACGTCGCTCACCACGGGTGGTTGGCTGTCGTTTTGTCGAGCGCGGATGGTCTGGCGGCCGAATTCGATTGCTCGGCGGGAGGTTTCCCGCACCTCGTCGTCCGTCTCGGAGTCGATGAGTGTTTCGAGTGCTGCGCGGAATTTCTCCCAGATCCTCGGGACAGCGAACCATAGGGTGGGTCGGGTGTCCACCAGTGCGGGAAGGATGAATTTGGGATCGTCTACGTAGGTGACTTGGATGCCGTGGATCGCCATCCAGTAGAGGGTCGATACTCGGTCGGCGATGTGGGCGGCGGGCATGAAGGAGGTGATGCTGTCGCCGAAGTGCATCGGCACGACCTCGCCGATGGCCTGTGCGGCGGCCATGATGTTGGAGTGTGAAATCGGGACGGCCTTGGGAGTGCCCGAGGTTCCCGATGTGTAGATCAGGGTGGCGGTGTCATCGGGTCGGACGTTGCGCCAGGTGGCGTCGAAATCGAATCCTGGAGATGTCGTCGCTTGGAGGTCTTCGAGGGTCAGGTCGGCACGGGGGTCGGGCCCCTCGACCGATACCAGGTGCTCGACACGCACCCCACTGTGCTGGACGGTGTCGAGCATCGCCTGCTCGCAGAGCAGGACCTGGGCGCCGGAGTGCTCGAGGACGTAGGCAAGTTGTTCAGGCGCGGAGGTGTTGTAAACCGACAGCGTGGTGGCGCCGAGATGCATTGCGCCGCAGTCGATCCACGCAAATTCTGGCCGGTTGCGCATCATCATCGCGACCACGTCGCCGGGGCGGACGCCGTAAGCGTGCAGCCCTTCGGCCACAGCACGCACGCGCCGGTCGTACTCGTGCCAGGTCACGCTGATCACGTCCTGTGGTGTCCGGATTGCGACCGCGCCCGGATCGACGGTCTTGGTGAGCTGGAAGGCGGCGCACACGGTGTCGATGCTCTGCGAAATGGTATTCATTGGTGTGGTTCCTATCGGCCGTGCAGCCAGGTGATGAGTCGGGGCAGGAGTTGGTTGAGCCAGTCCGGTCGGCGGAAACTGAGGAGGTGTACTCCGGGGATCGCAAAGCGTTGCGTGGCGATGGCGCGGGTACGGGTGAATTCGTGTAGGCCTTCGGGCCCATGAATTCTGCCGAAGCCGCTTTCGCCGCGGCCGCCCAACGGAAGTGCGGCGATGGCGGCGAAACCGAGTACGGAATTGGTCGAGATCTGTCCGACGTCGAGCCTGCGGGCGATGTCGAGTGCGTGATGACGCGAGAACACTGCACCGGCCAAGCCGTAGCTCACATCGTTGGTGAGGTGAACGGCCTCGTCGACGGAGTCCACCGTGGTGACTGTGACAGTAGGCCCGAAGGTTTCCTCCTGGATCGCGGCACTGGAATGCGGCGGGTCGACCAGGACGATCGGGTTGATGTATCGAGAGCCGATGCTGTCGAGTCCCCCCAACGCGGTGTCTGCACCGGCGGTGATCGCGTCCTCGACGTGTCGGCGGACGATCTCGATCTGGCCGGGCATGGTCATCGGGCCGTACGAGACGCCGGGGTGCACGCGGCGCAGAGCCGTGGTGAGTTCGGCGAGGAACTGTTCCCGCACGGGACGTTCGACGTAGACGCGCTCGATGCCGACGCAGGTCTGGCCGGCGTTGCCCATCGCGCCGAAGGCGATAGCCTCGGCGGCGGCCGGGATATCGGCATCGGCGGCGACGATTGCGGCGTCCTTGCCGCCCAACTCGAGGGTGACCGGCACCAGGTGTTCAGCGCAACACGCCATCACCTTTCTGCCGGTAGCGGTCGATCCGGTGAAGGCGATCTTGTCGACTCCGGCGTTGCACAGCGCCGATCCGGTGGCTCCAGCGCCGGTGACGAGCGCCACCACGCCTTTCGGCGCATCCGGGTTAGCGCGTGCGAACGCGTCGGTGTACCAGCGAGCGACGAGCGGCGTGTACTCACTCGGCTTGAACACCACCGTGTTGCCTGCGGCAAGGGCGGTGGCGATTGACCCGTTCGGGGTGTAGAGCGGATAGTTCCACGGCCCGATCACGCCGACCACGCCGAATGGCAGACGCTCTACCTGCGCGGAGAAGTTTCGGGTCAGCATGCCCGGCGTCCGCTTGGTCGGTCGCAGTACCGTGCGGGCGTGCTCGGCCGTCCATGCGATGTGTTCGAGCGTGAGCAGCAGCTCGAGCGCGGCGTCGGGACGCGGTTTGCCGTTCTCCGCGTGCAGCAGCGCAATGATCTCCTCGGCGTGTCGCGCCATGTAGCGTCGCCACGCCATCAGACGTCGTCGTCGGCCATCGAATCCCTGATCGCGCCACCACGGAGCGGCCGCACGCGCGAGGTCGGTGACCGCGCGAACCTCGTCCGCACTCATCACCGGGATACGACCGAGTACCTGGCCCGTAGCCGGGTCCAGGCTGTCGATGTGAGTCGTCACCGGTCTGCCGCCTTCTTCGTGTTGCGGGGGCGGTGGCCGAGTGTGGGCACGTCGAGTGGGCGTGGATGGCGGGTGCCGAAGTGGTCCGACCACGACCTGTGTGGTCGGTGGGGTCGCGTTGCCTGCAGCCGCAGATACATGCCGGCGGCCGGTGGTACCAATCGCCGGACCGTGGGTGAGGGATCGGGAAGTCGGTGTACGGCACGCAGATCAGCGGTGAACAGCGTCAGCAAGATGTTGTCGGCGAGTTCCCGGGTTCGGCGGGGGAACCAGCGGGTGTGCCAGTCGGTGAAGAGCTGATCTACCAGTGCTCGCCCGCCT
Source organism: Nocardia neocaledoniensis (assembly GCF_003182135.1). GTDB lineage: Bacteria > Actinomycetota > Actinomycetes > Mycobacteriales > Mycobacteriaceae > Nocardia > Nocardia neocaledoniensis. The sequence goes on from NZ_QGTL01000005.1 coordinate 32,332, forward strand.
TCTGTGTAGGAGTAGGAGGTCTCGTAGTTCAGAGTCCAGGCGAGGAACTGGGCACGGGTGCCGGGAACGGTGAGGCCCATGTATTCGCCGACGCCGCGCCAGAACTGGTAGTGCGCCTCGCGTTCGACGGCGGTGAATACGTCGAGTCCGAGCTGGTCGGTGATGCGGCATCCTTCGAATGCCAGCGATGCGAGGGTGTAGAGCTTGTCGTCATCTGTGATGCCGAAGCGCGAGTGGATCTGTTCCATGCGATCGATGACGGCGCGGCCGCGGGCGCTGGAGTGTCCGTGTCGCATCATTTCGCCGAAGAACAGCAGAGTGTCGTCGTTGCGTCGTCGGACGTCGTGCATCATGTCGCCGTTGCCGGTGCGATACACGATCCGCGCGATGGATGGGATCGCGACTTGGCGTGCGAAGGCGACGGTGTACGCCGCATGCGCGAAGATCGCGTCGCCGTAGCGGACTTCGAGGCTGAGGTGAGTCGCCTCCTCGTTGTCGAGCACCGGATCCAGTTCTGCGAGCCGCTGGGCGATCGCTCGTCCCGATACCAACCGGCGGGCCATCAGGGGGGTTGTCGACATCGTTGTCCTCCGCGCATCACGCCGCACCGATGAATGTAGGTACGGCACCGTTCCTACTTTCAGTGTGCAAATAGGAACGGTTCCGTGTCAAGATTTGTCGACAACTTTTCGTCCCCGTGCCTGGAACGGCTGTCGGCCCGCGGATGAGGCGCGATCTGGGGCGCCTTGCGATGAGGAACGGGGCCGTGTCAAGGTTGATCTGTGACCGGTGTGGTGCGGCCGTATCGCGGTGTTGCTGCGCAGACGCGGCTGCGGGAGCGGCGCCAGCGTGTGCTCGAAGCGTGCTTGGATCTGGTGGCGGAGTCCGGCGTCGCTGATATCACGGTCGAGGCGATCGCGGCGCGGGCGGGACTGTCGAAACGCTATTTCTACGAGAGCTTCCGTGACCGCGACGCAGTTCTGGTCGCAGCTTTCGGTGAGGCACTCAGCCCGATGGGTCGCGAGCTTGCTGCCGAGTTGTCGGCATGTAGCTGTGTCGAGGAGCGGGTGGAGCGCACGGCTAGGGTGCTCGTGCGGACCTTCACGTCTGATCGGCGGGTCGCGCGTTTGTACACCGAGGCGCCCGGCAACGGCGCGCTGGCGCAGGCCCGTCGGCAGATGGTCGATGAGTTCACGCCCCTGCTGGTGCGTGAAGTGCTGCTCGGCGATCCCGCCGATCCCCGCGCGTCGGCCACCTCGATGCTGATGGTCGCCGGCACCACCGAGGTCCTCGACCGGTGGCTGCGCGGGGACCTCGCCCTTGGTGATGAACAGTTCATCCGGATGTTGACGGTGCTGGGGATTCGTCTGGCGGGCGCGGAGTTCGACGAGGAGCTGCGCCGACAGTCGCTGTGATATCGCAGCTGATGGCGAGCTGCTCTCAGCGAGCAGCCACACCGTTGTGCCGGCCGTTGGGCATCAGAGTGAAGTAGTTGTTGGATTTCTGTCAATAGCGTGCACAAGTTGTTGACAAGCCGCCAACAGGGCTGCCAAGGTACCGATGATTGGATATCCAACTATTGGACCCCCTGCGACTGCGTCGACGGCCGACCCGAGCCGCTCACAATCGCTGACCTGCCGAACAATCGAGGAACCATGACCGAGGCATTCATCTATGACGCGATCCGCACTCCGCGCGGTCGCGGCAAGAAGAACGGCGCCCTGCACGGCGTCAAACCGCTCGACCTGGTGGTCGGACTCATCGACGAGCTGAAGTCTCGCCATCCCGGGCTCGACCCCGCGGCGATCGATGACATCGTCTTGGGCGTGGTCTCCCCGGTTGGCGATCAGGGCGCCGACATCGCCAAGACGGCCGCGCTCGCGGCAGGGCTGCCTGACACGGTCGCGGGTGTGCAGCTCAACCGGTTCTGCGGCTCGGGCCTCGAGGCGGTCAACACCGCGGCGCAGAAGGTGCGTTCGGGCTGGGAACAGTTGGTGATCGCCGGTGGCGTCGAGTCGATGTCGCGGATTCCGCTGGGCTCCGACGGCGGCGCGTGGGCGATGGACCCGGTCACCAACTATCACACCTACTTCGTGCCGCAAGGTGTCGGCGCGGATCTGATCGCCACCATCGAGGGCTTCACCCGCGAGGATGTCGACACCTTCGCGGTGCGGTCGCAGCAGAAGGCGGCCGCGGCCTGGTCCGGTGGCTACTTCGCCAAGTCTGTTGTGCCTGTGAAGGACATCAACGGCGCCGTGCTGCTCGATCACGACGAGTTCATGCGTCCGGACACCACGGTCGAGAGCCTGGCCGGGCTGACCCCGTCGTTCGCGGCGATGGGGGAGATGGGCGGGTTCGACGCGGTCGCGCTGCAGCGCTACCACCAGGTCGAGAAGATCGACCACGTCCACCACGCGGGCAACTCCTCCGGCATCGTCGACGGCTCGGCGCTGGTGCTCATCGGCAGCGAATCCGCCGGTACCGCAGCAGGTCTCACACCGCGTGCCCGTGTCGTCGCGTCCGCGGTGAGCGGCAGTGATTCGACGATCATGCTCACCGGCCCGGTCCCGGCGACCGAGAAGGTGCTGGCCCTGGCCGGACTGGCCGTCGACGACATCGACCTGTTCGAGCTCAACGAGGCCTTCGCCTCGGTGGTGCTCAACTACCAGAAGAAGCTGGCCATCCCGGACGAGAAGCTCAACGTCAACGGCGGCGCCATCGCCATGGGGCATCCGCTGGGCGCCACCGGCGCCATGATCACCGGAACCATGGTCGACGAGCTCGAGCGCCGGGGAGCGCGGCGCGCGCTGATCACGCTGTGCATCGGCGGCGGCATGGGCATCGCCACCATCATCGAGCGCGTCTGAGCGCCGGACCCGGATACAGAGGAAAGACCATGACAGAGAACATGATTGCCTGGGACCTCGGCGCCGACCGGGTGCTCGTGCTCACCATCGACGACCCGAACCAGTCGACCAACACCATGACCGAGGCGTTCGCGCGTGACCTCACCGCCACGGTCGACCGGCTCGAAGCCGAGAAGGACACCTTCGCCGGTGTCATCCTCACCTCCGGAAAAAACACGTTCTTCGCGGGCGGCGACCTGAACCTGCTGATGAACGCCACCCCGGAGACCGCGCCCGACATCGCGCTCGGCCTCGACACCTACAAGGCAGCGTTCCGCCGGCTCGAAACCCTCGGCAAGCCAGTGGTTGCCGCGATCAACGGCACCGCGCTCGGCGGCGGCTTCGAGCTCGCCCTGGCCGCACACCACCGCATCGCGCTCGACGCCAAGGGCAGCCTGCTCGGCCTGCCCGAGGTCACCTTCGGGCTGCTGCCCGGCGCGGGTGGCGTCACCCGGACGGTGCGACTGCTCGGCATCACCAACGCGGTGCTCAACGTCGTCGGCCAAGGCCAGCGGATGAAACCGGCGAAGGCGCTGCAGGTCGGCATCATCGGTGAGGTCGCCGCCACCCGCGAGGAGATGTTCGACAAGGCCCGCGCCTGGATCGCGGCCAATCCCGAAGCGGCGCAGCCGTGGGATGTGAAGGGCTACAAGATCCCCGGCGGCACCCCGTCGAGTCCGGCGCTGGCGGCCAACCTGCCCGCGTTCCCCGCCAACGTCCGCAAGCAGCTCAAGGGCGCGCCGATGCCCGCACCGATCGCGGTGCTGGCCACGGCCGTGGAGGGCGCGCAGGTCGACATCGACACCGCGTTCGCGATCGAGACCCGCTACTGCACCCACCTGATCTGCGGCCAGGTCTCGACCAACATGATCAAGTCCCTGTTCTTCGACCTGGGCACGATCAACAAGGGCGGCAGCCGCCCCGACGGCTTCCCAGTGCGAACGCCGAAGAAGGTGCTCGTGCTCGGCGCGGGCATGATGGGCGCCGGCATCGCCTATGTGCAGGCCCGCGCAGGCATGCGGGTCGTCTTGAAAGACGTCAGCATCGAGGCCGCCGAGCGCGGTAAGGACTACTCGCGCAAGCTGCTCGACAAAGCACTGGCCAAGGGCGCGATCACCCAGGACAAGCGCGACGAGATCCTGGGCCGCATCCACCCGACCGCCGATCCGGCCGACGCCGCCGGCTGCGACTTCGTCGTCGAGGCCGTCTTCGAGGATCCCGGCCTGAAGCAGAAGGTGTTCGGCGAGATCGAGGCACTGGTGAACCCGGACGCCCTGCTCGGCTCCAACACCTCCACGCTGCCGATCAGTGACCTCGCCACCGGCGTGCAGCGTAAGCGGGACTTCATCGGTCTGCACTTCTTCTCGCCGGTGGACAAGATGCCGCTGGTCGAGATCGTCGTCGGAGAGCAGACCAGCGACGAGGCCATCGCCCGCGCCATCGACTACACCCTCGCGATCAAGAAGACCCCGATCGTGGTGAACGACAGCCGCGGCTTCTTCACCAGCCGGGTCATCGGCCGGTTCATGGACGAGGCGATCGCGCTGGTGGCCGAGGGCGTGCATCCGGCCTCGGTTGAGCAGGCCGCCACCCAGGCCGGATACCCGGTCGGCGCGCTGGCGCTGGCCGACGAGATCAACATGAAACTGGCGCAGAAGATCCGGCGCAGCCTGCGCGAGAACCTGCTCGCCGAGGGCAAGCGCTGGACCGAGTCGAAGGCGTACCCGCTCGTGGACGCCATGGTCGACGACTTCGACCGGCCCGGTCGGCTCGAGGGCCGCGGTTTCTACGACTACGACGCCGACGGCAAGAAGCTCGGACTGTGGTCCGGACTGGTCGAGAAGTACACCCGCGACGACCACGGCATCCCGTTCGTGGACATGCAGGAGCGGATGCTGTTCGCCGAATCCCTCGACACCGTGCGCTGTTTCGACGAAGGCGTGCTGCGGACCGTGCCGGACGCCAATATCGGGTCCATCTTCGGCATCGGCTTCCCGGCCTGGACCGGCGGCGTCGTGCAGTACATCAACCAGTACGAGGGTGGTTCGGCCGGTTTCGTCGCGCGGGCCGACGAGCTGCGCGCCGCCTACGGTGACCGGTTCGAGGTGCCGGAGTCGTTGCGGGCCAAGGCCACCGCCGGGGAAGGTCCCACAAACTGTGGTGCCGGCTAGGGCGGCGACGGCTGGACCGCGATGTACGAGATCATGAAGCGCCATCGGCCAGGCGCCAATGCCGACGCAGACACCAGTTGGTCGGTACCGACTCTATCGCGTTCCCTGCCTCGACGTGCCCACGGCGGGCACGTCGAGGCAGGGATTACAGGCGACCGGGGATCTGCCGAGGTCGACTGGTATACGAAGCTGATTTCGCACTGGGAACAGGGGCCCGCATACCGGTCTGGTGACCGCGGGATTTATCGACACATAGTCTCATGATTCGTCCTTGAAGCCACGTTGATGGCCTCTGCCCATTCAGCGGGGCGTTCACTGGCGAGTGCGTGTCCGGAATCCAGTTCGAGGAGCAGGGCATTGGGGATGCCGGACGCGAGTTCGATTGCGTGCGAAGCTGATACGACCAAATCGTGCGCGCCTGCAATCACTACGGTGGGAACCCTGATATCCGCCAACTCCGACCGAACGTCGACTCGGGTCAGCAAATCGAGTTGATCGTCGGCTCCTGCTGGTAGTGCAGGCCCGATCGTGTCGACCAGTGCGCCGATCTCACCGTCGGATCTGGTGTCGAGCCATCCGGGGCTCCAGCCGAGCAAGGTCAGATACGCCGCCAACGACCGGGTATCGCCGGAAGCGGCCAGTCTGCGCCACGTGGCGACGACCAACCGCAGACGCGCATTGGGATGAGCGAATCCCGCCGACAAGACCAGACCGGTCACCCGTTGAGGGTGTCGCGTCGCGATCCGCACTGCCACCGCGGCCCCGGTAGAAAACCCGACCACGGTGAACTGTTCCTGCCCGGCCTGTAGCGCTGCACTCACCAGGCCGTCGGCCAGCCCGTCGAGAGCCAGCGGCGTTGTCGCGCGCGGCGTGCGCCCCGACCCCGGGTAGTCCACCGCCACGACGGAGTTCGCCTCGGCCAACCTCGGCACGATCGGGCCGAAACTGTCCTCGATGTCGCTGCTGGCCCCGTGGGCGAGCAGGATGCCGGGGCCGCTTCCGTAGACGGATCCCACGAATTCACTCGTGCTCTGCGTTGTCATGGACCCACGCTAAAATCTCACACTGATGTGAGAGTCAACTCGGAGCGGCGGAGTCGGAATGCGAATCGGTGAACTGGCGCAACGTACGGGGGTGAGTCATCGGCTGCTTCGTTACTACGAGGAGCAGGGTCTGCTCACGGCGCAGCGAACCGGAGGCGGCTTTCGCGAGTACGCCCCGACCGCCCCCGATATCGTCCGCCAGATCCGCGCTCTGCTGGCCGCCGGTCTACCCACCCGGGCAATTCGCGACATCCTGCCCTGCGCGCACGGCCCCGCCCCCACCCTCGAACCCCATCCCGACATGCTCGCTCTGCTCCGCACCGAACTGGACTCCCTCGATTCCCGCATCACCTGCCTGCAAGAAACCCGCGAAATACTGGCCCGCTACCTGTCCACCACGGAATCCGGCTCGACCACCGTGGACGCGGTTCGCGTGACGTCGCCCGAGAGTGAAAGCGCCCGCAACGCGCACAACCAGCCGATTCCGCCGAGCACCATGCGTGGATAGTTCAGCGTGGTCCAGGTGTCGACGAACGACTCCACCCGAGCAGGTGTCCAGTCCTCGCCTCCGGATTGGAAGATCAGCATCTGGGGGACGAAATAGCCGTAGGACGACAACGAGTAGGCGGCCATGATGCCCGCCGAGGCCAGCCACCAGCGCCGGAAGGCGACCGGGGTGCGCCACGCCAGATACAGATTGATCAACGACAACAGCGCGACGACCGGAGAGGCGAACGGCCAGAACGCACGGCCGGCCTGATGGAAACCGGATTCGTTCATGGCGTCGAGTACCTGGTCCGGGGGCGCGTCGGCCCACAGCGGGATCACGCCGAGCTTCTCGTACCAGCCCGCCCCGAACTGGATTCCGACGAATATCACCAGCAGCCACAGCGGGACGGCGCGTTTGACAGTCATTGCCCTGATCTCCTCGACCTCTGTACTCTCTCTTCGAGAGTCTCTCTGTTTTAGAGATATTAGGAAGGGATGTCGCGTATGGCATCAGGGAAGTCCCGGAGTGAGACCCTGAACTCGCTTCAGCTCGCGTTGCGTGTGCAGGCGACGCGGACCGTGCTGTTCCATTCGGCCGTCGCGCAGCGTGCCGGTATCACCGTCACCGACCTGAGCTGTCTGAACCTGCTCAGCATGGAAGGCCCGCTGACTCCGGGCGAGCTCGCGCGGCACGTCGGTATCACCCGCGGTGGGGCCGTGACCGCCATGATCGATCGCCTCGAGCGGTCCGGGTACGTCGCTCGTCGGCGTGATCCAGACGATCGCCGGAGGGTCCTCGTCGAGATCACCGCCAAGGCCGCACAACAGGTTTCGCCGTTGTTCGCCGGACTCGGGCGGGCGATGCAAGACCAGCTCGCGGGCCGGGACGCCGAAGCGCTGGCGGTCATCCTCGATTTCGTCACCACGTCGACGGACGCCCTGGCTCACGCGACCGACGCATTGCGCGACTTCTCCGCTTGACTCAGGCGATCTCGACTCGGGTGTCGTAGTCGTTGCGGGCTGCCGCGATCTCGTTCTGGTGGGTTTCGGTCCAGGTGACCAGGGCTTGGATAGTCTCGTGCAAGCTGCCGCCGAGTGGGGTGAGGGCATAGTCGACGCGGGGTGGCACGACCGGGTACACGGTGCGGCGTACCAGGCCGTCGCGTTCGAGATGGCGCAGGGTGCGGGCGAGCATGCGCTGGCTGATGCCATCGATCTCGCGGCGCAGTTCGGTGAAGCGCAGGGTCCGGCCGGCCAGTAGCGCGATCGTCAGCAGCGACCATTTGTCGGCGATGCGGTCGAGGATCTGCCGCACGTCGCAATCCTGTCGAGCGTCCCATTGTCTGGCCGTGTAGTCGACGGTATCCCCGCAGATACCGAGTGTCTCGAAAGTGCCTCCCCCCGCGGAGCCGGCTATCACCTCGGCCAATTCTGGAATGCGCCCGACGATCCGCAACTGCACATCATGCGGCTGGAGCCGTGGCGTATCCAGGTCATCCGCGGACGGGACCTGCGCAGCCGGATCTGGCAACCTGTGGCCTAGCGGGGCTGTGCCCGGTCGGGCACAGCCCGAATTTCCCGGGTGCGATGAGTCGTCATGCCGCGCCGACTACAAGATCGACTGGAGCACGAGGCACCGGTCGACGACCTATCGAAGGCAACCGACATGTTCGAACCACTCTGATCGCCCTTGCGACCGCCGCTGCCGTCCTCACCGTCTGTGGGAGTGGCGACGCTGCCGCACCTGAGCAGCCCGTCCCCGGTCGCACTGCCGGTGTCAACGGCCTGCACATGTACTACGCGGTACACGGTCAGCCGACCGACCAGCCGCAGGTGGTACTGCTGCACGGCGCCGTGTCCGGTATCAGCACCGACTCCGGCCCCTCTCATAGCTCGTGACGCGGCCCTGAGCGTTCGGCCGGAGCTCGGACTAGTACGTGCCGCCACCGTCTCGGACGGGACCGTCCGGCATCGAACGCAGGCGCCCCGCAATGCGATCGACGTCGCCGCGTTCACCGGGAGGCAGGGCGGCGCCGACCGACGCGCGCATACGCGTGGCGGTGTCGAGGAGCCGGGCCGACAGTTCGGGGGAACCTGCCGCAGCGTGGGCGCCGGCGAGGCCTTCCAGCGCCAGGGCGATCGCACGCGGATCGCCGGTGCGTTCGGCGGCTGCCCGGCCCCGCTCGTGCAGGGCGAGTGCGGCACCGGCGTCGCCGCGCAGTTCGGCGATGAAACCCAGTTCGGCCAGGATGAGGGCGGCGCCGTTGGCCGCGTCGAAGCCGAGATTCCAGTCCAGCCAGGGGCGCAGCAGTTCCTCGGCGGTATCGAGGTCGCCGCGGCGGCGCGCACTCATCGCCAGCCCTACCTCTGCGGTTTCCAGCGCCGGCCGGTCGCTGTGCGTCGCGGCCAGGCGGCGGGCCCGTTCATGTAGTTCGTCGGCGCAGTCGAAATCCTGGCGTAGCAGGGCGATTCGGCCCAGCTGCGACCAGTGCTCCGCAGCCTCGGCCCATAACCGCAACTCCTCGGCGATCTTGACACCGGCACGATAGCGGGCCTCGGCTTCGCCGTACTCGCCCCGTATCTCGTGCAACCGGCCCAGCACCGCGGTGGCCTGTAACCGGCCCCAGTACTCGTCGCCGAACAATGTCAGGGCGTGCTCGGCGTCGGCACGGGCCGCATCGAGTTCACCACGCGAACAACGTTGGATCGCACGGACGGTGCGGGCCGCCGCCGTGGTCCAGTTGTCGTCACCGGCGGGGATTTCGTGGAGTACCCGATCGATGATCTGCACGGCGTCGTCCATGACACCGAACATCGTGACGGCGTACCCGAGAAACCAACCCGGCCCGGCTCGTTCATCCGGCGCCAGCTCGTCGAACAACCGCACCGCAGTTCCCGCCTCCACGGCCGTGCCGGCGCCCTCCCCGGCCAGTAACCCCATCGCGGCTCGCCAGACTGCCAACCGTGCGCGCGGCGAATCGGGCGCCGCAGTCGGCTCGGGGACCGCGAGTGCACGGGTGATCGACCGCCGGGCTTCGCCCAGCCGCCCGCGCAGGAACCAGTACCAGGTCAGCGCCAACGCCAGCCGCTGCGCTAGCGTGGCATCGCCCGAGTCGATGGCGGTGTCGAGCGCGCGGCGCAGATTGGCGGATTCGGCGTCCAGCCGGTCCAGCCAGTGCCGCTGTCGTGGCCCGCGCAGGTGGGCGGCGGCCTGCTCGGCGAAGTCGGTGTAATGGGCCGCGTGCGCATACCTCAGCCGCTCGTATTCGGTCTGATAAGGCTGCGCTGCTGGATATCGGCGCAGTTGTTCTATCCCGTAGGCGCCGACCGATTCGAGCAGGCGATAGCGGGGTTCACCGTCATGGGTTACCGCGACCAGCGACCGATCCACCAGCCGCGCGAGCAGATCGAGTACCTCTCCGGAGCTCACCCCGGCACCGGCGCACAGCTGTTCGGCGGCGTCGAGTGTGCATCCGTCGGCGTGGATGGCCAGTCGCCGCAGTACCGCCTGCTCGGCCGCGGTCAGCAACTCCCAGCTCCAGTCGATCATCGCGCGCAGGGTCTGTTGGCGCGCGGGCGCGTCGCGGCGGCCACCGGTGAGGAGGCCGAATCGGTCGTCGAGCCGTTCGGCGAGGCGCGCTGGTCCGAGCACCCGGACCCGGGTCGAGGCCAGTTCCAGGGCGAGCGGAAGCCCGTCCATCCGGCGGCACACGGTCGCCACGGCGGCGGCGTTGCCGGCGTCGAGGACGAAGCCCGGCGCCGTCGCGGCTGCCCGCTCGGCGAAGAGCCGAACCGCGTCCGATCGCAGCACCGCCTCGAGCGGGGCGTCTGCCGCGGGCACAGCGAGCGGCGGCACCTGCCAGAGGCTTTCGCCGGCGATGCCGAGTGGCTCACGGCTGGTGGCCAGCACGCGCACCGAGGGTGCCCGGTCCAGCAGCAGTCGCACCAGCGCGGCCACGGCACCGATCACATGCTCGCAGTTGTCCAGCACGATCAGCAGCTCGCGATCGCGTAACGCCCGTACCATCCGGTCTCGCGACGACGCCGCGGGCCGGTAGGGAGTCGGCGCATCGTCGCGAAGCCCGAGTGCCGCCGCCACGATGTCCGCGAGTCCGTCGACCTCCTCATTCGCCACAGTATGGCCGCCGAGTTCCACCAGCCAGATGCCGTGGGTGTTCCCGCGTGAGGTCTCGGCCGCCGCAGCGAGTGCGAGCCGAGTCTTGCCGACACCGCCGGGCCCGGTCAACGTCACCAGCCGTTCGGTGCTCAGCAACGCGCGCACGTGCGCCAGATCCGATCGGCGACCGATGAGGTCCGTGGTCGGCGCGGGCAGATTCGTCCGCGGGGCGGCCTCGGCTGGAGTACGTGCGGCAGGCAGCGCCGCAGGGTCGGCGCGCAGGATCTGCTCGTGGAGTTCGGCGAGCGCGGGACCCGGCTCGAGGCCGAGTTCGGTATCGAGGCGGTGACGCACGTCGCGGAAGACGGCGAGGGCCTCGGCGACGCGTCCGGCCCCGTGCAATGCCCGCATCTGGGTCGCGCGCAACCGTTCCCGCAAGGGGTGCTGCTCGACGAGGCCAGGCAGCGCGGCCGCGAGTGCACCGTATTCGCCCAGCAGTAGCCGAGTCTCGGCCATCTCCTCCTGGACGAGCAGGTGCTGGTCGTTCAGCCGCGTCACCGTGGGAAGCGCCAGCGGTTCATCGGCGATATCGGCGAAGGCCTCGCCACGCCACTGCGCCAGGGCGTCGGCGAATCCGGCAACCCGCTGCCGTGGGTCATCAGCTCGGCGCGCCGCTTCGACCGCAGTTAGGAAACTTCCCGAATCCACCGCATCGACCGCGATATCGAGCAGGTAACCCGTCGCACGGTGGACCACCATGTCGGATCCCACCGCACCCAGCGCCCGGCGTAGCCGCGAGACCAGGGTCTGCAGCGCACCGTCCGGGTGGGCCGGAACCTGCGTGCCCCAGATCCCGTCGATCAGCCGGTCGGCCGAGACCACCCTCCCTGGATCGAGCAGCAGGATCGCCAGCAGCGTACGGACCTTCTTCTCCGGAACCGGCACCACCGTGCCGTCCGCGGCCCACACGGTCAGCGGACCAAGAACCCCGAAACGCACCGGACCAGCGTAATGGACACCCGCACGCGGACCGAGAGCCGACCGACAGCGAACCGACAGCACCAGGCCGCACAGTCGTTGGTGTCCACACGGCAACGAACCAGGAGATTCGCAATGAGCAGCAACCTCACCGGCAAGAAGGCACTAGTCACCGGCGGCACACACGGCATGGGTCTGGCGATCGTCAAGGCACTGCTGGCCGCGGGCGCCGAAGTGGTCCTCACCGGCCGGAACGAGCAAACGCTGGAGGACGCACGCACCGAACTCGCCGGACAGGCCGCGCATGTGGTGCGCTCCGACGCCGCGAGCATGGCCGATATCGCGGCGCTCGCCGATACCGCGCGGGAGCGGCTCGGCCAGATCGACCACCTGTTCGTCAACCACGGTATCGCCGCCTTCGCCGAACTCGCCGAAGTCACCGAAGCGGAGTGGGACCGCCATTTCACCATCAACACCAAGGGCGCGTTCTTCACCGTGCAGGCACTGTCCCCACTGCTGGTCGACGGTGGCTCCATCGTGTTCACCACGGTCGGAAACGACCTGATCTTCCCGGGACTGAGCGCGTACTCCGCCTCCAAGGAAGCGGTACGGGCCTTCGCGCACGTGCTCGCCGCCGAATTCTTGCCGCGCAAGATCCGGGTGAACTCGGTGGCGCCCGGTTTCATCGAGACACCGACGATGGGTGTGCCCGGTCTCAGCGAACAGGAGCGCGAGGAGTTCGTGCGACAGGGGCACGAATCCACGCCGCTGCGCCGCACTGGCACCGTGGAGGAGGTGGCGACCGCGGCATTGTTCCTTGCCGTCGACGCCACTTTCAGTACCAATGTCGAGCTCGCGGTGGACGGTGGCTTCGCCCAGGGCCTTCCGGTCACGCACTGAGGACGTCGCAATGGCTGACGATCTCACCCGCGATGCTGTCCGCGACAGTCCCGATCCGTCGGTGGCCGAGCATGTGCGCCGTTACCTGGCGACCGACGGAGCCAGTGGCTATCTGGAAGGAGGATCACCGAACCTGATCCTCACCCATCGCGGCCGCAGCACCGGCAGACTCCACCGCACCGGGTTGTTCTTCGGCGAGGACAACGACCGCTACATCCTCGTCGCCTCGGGTTCGGCCATCACCCACACCCACCCGCAGTGGTATCTCAACCTGATAGCGCAGCCGTTGGTCGAGGTGCAGATCCTCGCCGAACGGTTCACCGCCGTGGCCCGCACCGCCGAAGGTACGGAGCGGCAACGCCTCTGGGACCTGATGACCGAGATGGCGCCCGTGTATCACACCTACGCGGCACGCAGCAGACGCACGATCCCGGTCGTCGTACTGGAACGGGTGCGAGCTGCACAGCTTGCCCGTGACAACCGACGCCTCGACCGCGAGCCGCCGATGAGTTCGGTGATCCCGCCCCGTCTACAAGATCGAGAACGATCGAAAGGAACCGCACACCGATGAAGTACACGCTGATCTACGCCCACGACCCCGCCAACTCCCAGCAGACCGAAGACGAGGTCCAGGAATGGATCGAGTTCGACAACCAGGTCAAGGAAGCCGGGATCTTCGTCCACGAGGCCGGGTTCCATCCTGGTGCCGACGCCAAGGTGATCGAAGTGCGCGACGGTGACGCCACCGTCGACAAGGGGGTTTCCGGCGTAGTCGCGGCAGGGTTCTACGTCCTCGATGTCCCCGATGAGGACACGGCCGTTTCATGGGCGCAGCGCATCCCCACCGCACGGTACGGCCGCGTGGAAGTACGACAGGTAGTCGAATTCTGACCTCCACGCCACCGGACTCGACGTAGCCGACTCGACTTCGTGAGGTCCTACGGTCTGGCGCGAAGACCTCCGAGACTCGAGTGCGTTCCTGGACAGGCTCGCACGTCACTCGGAGGTCTTCGCCATATCAGCTCGCCACGCCGTTGCCGAACGTCGGTGATCGTCATGGCCGAAGCGCGGGGCCCGGAGCGGTGCATCACGGAGATTCTTTGCGCCCCCAGGGAATCGGAGCCTGCCGGCCGAGCGGCGATGGAAGTCGTTCAGTGGCGAAAGCGATAGCGCAGGTGCGTCACGGTCGGTGATTCGATGACCTCGACCGGTTCGAGTTCGAGGCCTGCCACACCGTCCAGGAGCCGCTCGCCGGCCCCGAGCACAACGGGTACGAGATGCAGAACAAGTTCGTCGAGTAGCCCGGCAACGAGATACTGCCGGACGGTCGCAGCGCCACCCGCGATCTCGACATCCTTGCCATCCGCAGCCGCCCTGGCCTGCTCGAGCGCGGAATCGATGCCGTCGTCGACAAAAGTGAAGGTGGTGCCGCCCAGCATCGTCAACGAGGCACGGTGGTAATGGGTCAAGACGAAAACCGGTGCATGGTATGGCGGTTCTGGGCCCCACCAGCCGGTCCAGTCCAGGTCCCACTCACCCCTGCCCGGTCCGAACATGTTGCGGCCCATGATATGTGCGCCGGTTCGGGCGTGTAGATCCCGCAGCAGCGCCCGGTCCTTCTCGCGGCCCAGCCGCTCGGTCTCGAAGATCCACGCGGTCAGAGCATCCGCGCCGACCCCGAACGGGTGGTCTGCGTCCTGCCCGGGGCCGGCAGTGAAGCCGTCGAGTGAGATTGCCAGATTTGCAGTTACCTTTCCGATACTCATGCCGACGACCGTACAATAGATACGCTTGCGTAGCTACATGTCCGTAGCTTATATTCGCGATATGGCTCGAACTGACGAGAAACGCGGACGCCGTTCTCTCGATGACGTACTCGACGCATGCCGCAGGGCGGTCCTCGGTGAAGTCGCAGAAACCGGACTGGGACGGCTGTCGATCGAGGGAGTCTCGCGGCGGGCTGGTGTAGCGAAGACATCGATCTATCGCCATTGGTCTTCGGTCGAGGAACTTCTGCTCGACGCGCTCGCGCGTTCCCATCCCGTGGAAACGGTCGCCCTCGACGGTGGTGGCTTGCGGTCGGATCTGCTGCGGGCCCTCGACCAGCTCGTCCGCTGGCTCGACGGACCATCGGCCCCGGCGGTGGCAGCGATCCTCGCCGAGCGGCGGCGTCGCCCGGACCTCGTCGAGGCCTTGTACGCCCAAGTGTTCGACGCCAACGGCACTCGGTTCACCCGCACCGTCATCGACCACTACGCAGAGCGCGGCCATATCGAATCCCGGCTGGTCACCCCTGTCGTCGTCGATATCGGCGAAGCGTTGGTGATCAAGCACCAGATCGACACCGGGACTCTGCCCGATGCCGAAACCCTTGCCGCGATCGTCGACCAGGCCATCCTGCCTGCCCTCGGTATCGCGCCACCAGATGAAGGAACATCCCCATGAGCGCTACCCCTGCCACCATCGCGGCACCTCCCGCCACCGTGCGGGTGGACTGGGAGCAGACGACCGTCACCTCACGCACCACGCTCACCACCCACCTGTGGACAGCACCCCCACTGCGGCGCGAATCGCCGATTCACGACCGAGCATTCGAAGCCCTGCGTGCATTGCGCGTGGACCTCGCTCGGTTCCTGCCCTGGTTCAGCCATCCGCGGGTCGCGGTGCCCGAGCTCACCCCGCCGACCGACACCCGAACATCCTGGAACTTCGAACTTCTCGATCCCTTCGTCGAGGACTTCGTCGCAGCGGCGGAGGGCCGGCCGATCGTGGCGAACTTCGCCACCATTCCGACGTGGATGTTCGTCACCGCCGAGCCCGTGGACGTCTCCGAGGATCTCGACGAGCACCACTGGGACTACGAACAGGGCAGTGAGCTGCGCGATCCCACCTGCGCCGAAGTCGCGGACTATTTCTACCGGCTCGCGAGCTGGTACATCGCGGGTGGCTTCACCGACGAGCTCGGTCGCCGACACGAGTCGGGCCACCGCTACCGCTTCGCCTACTGGGAAGTACTGTGCGAGCCCGACATCGGGCACCGCATCTCACCCGAGCTCTACACCGCGCTCTACGATGCGATCGTCACACGGCTGGCCCCGCTGGACCCGGACATGAAATTCATCGGGCTGTCACTGAGCCACGTGCACCATCAGCCGGAATACTTCTGGCATTTCCTCGATCCGGCCAACCACGCCGACGGTGTTCCGATCGACGCGATCTCCTATCACTTCTACGCCCAGCCTGAGATCGTCAATCCCTTCGGGCGAGAGGGAAATGCCCCGAGCGCGCATTGGCGCGACATCTTCTTCGCTCAAGCCGACGCGTTCCTCGACCAGGTCCGCTTCATCGACTCGATCCGCAAGCGTTTGGCACCCGACACCGCGACCTTCATCAACGAACTGGGAACCTACCCCGCCGACCTGATGAACCCCGCGCCCGATATCCCCGACTCGTACTGGGCACTGAGCGCCGCGGTCCAGACCTACTTGTGGGCCCAACTGGTCGAGATCGGCATCGACCTGGTCGGTATCGCCGAATTCATGGACTACCCCGGCATGATTCCCGGCACCAGTCTGATCGACTGGGAAACCGGCGCACCCAACACTCGCTACCACGCGCTCGCACTACTGCTGCACCACTTCGATCTCGGTGACGCTCTGGCGACCACCACGACAGGGGCCCACGGCTTTCCGGACCCACGCGTCCACGCCCAGGCGTTCATCTCTGCCTCGGGACTCCGAAAGCTTTTGGTGGTCAACAAGACAGCCGACACGGTCACCGTCGACGCCCCTGATCTCGACGGGCAAGGCAACCAACTCACAGTCAGCACCGTCGACGGAGAGGTATCGGTCGAAGCGTGCACCCTCAGTCTCGGCGCTTACGCGGTCGCCGTCATATCCCATTGACCACTGGTGGCCCACCGGGGGCCGCGCCGATACCCAGCGTGCACCCTCGCGCTGTCTGACCTGCTCCCATCCACAGCGGGTCGAAGGTGCGCGCGGTCGGCGGTAGTGAAAGTCGGACCCGATGATCCGCAACCGGCAAGCGCAACTCGGGGTGCATCGCGAAGTGTTGAGGCTGTGGATCTGCCGGGCGGATACCGGCGAACGAGGCGATCCCTGTCGCGAGGGGCGGTCGCAGGTTCGCGCCCCCGGCGGGACACGCAAAACACGGGCAACCGGAAAACACCTGGTCATCGCGGATTCCTATACGATCTGGCGATCCCGGTTCACCGGTGTTAATCCTATCGTGTTCCCATCTCCGATGTGCCCACGAGCGCATCGGAGATGGGAACGGCGCGACCATGGGACTTCCTCCGGTCGGCTTGTCGGTGGAGGAACTTAGACCGTGTCTCACGTCGCGGGTTTGGCCTTGGCGAGTTTCTTGTAGCCGGTGAGAGCTGCGGCGAGGGTTGGGAAGCCCAGGAACCGGTCGACGACGGCGCGGACCTCGTCGCGACCGCACCGCCGGGAGCGCTCGCGCCAGCGGCCGCAGCGCTTCGGCGTCGTTGGTGTTGGCCGCCGAAATCGCCACAGCCAGAGGGATTCCGGCTCGATCGGTCAGCACGTGCAGTTCCGAGCCGGATTTGCCGCGATCGACCGGACTCGGGCCGGTCATGGCGCCCCCCTTTTTTCGCTCGCATCGATGCCGCGTCCACCACCGCCCGCGACCAGTCGATCAAGCCTTCGCTACCCAGCTCGTCGAGTACCACCCGGTGTAGTCGCCGCCACAGACCCGCTTCGGTCCAGGCAGTGAACCGGCGATGCGCCGTCGGGAAGGTCACCCGAACGAGGGCGGCAGCATCCGCCACGCGCAACCGCTGGTCAACACGAACACCACTGCGGTGAACACCGCACGCTCATCGACCGGCGCGGTCCCGCCGCCCTGAGCACGGGCCTCGAACCTCGGCAACAACGGCTCGACCAGCACCCACAACCCATCCGGCACCAAACGCCGCGACAGAACATCGACCACGACCAGACATAATGCAGCACAGACGCTTACGACTCACATCAAATAAGTTCCGACGATACGAGACACGCTCTTGACCGGGAGGGGAGTGATCAATCACGTGCACGGGAAACGAGTGCCGTTCGATCTGGCGGAGTACGAAGAACGGGTGCGATCGGGGTCCTGCTTCATCTGTGACCTGGTCGCCGGGTCGCCGGGGTCCGAACATGAGGTCCTGCTCGACGACGGAGCGCACATCGCGTTCCTCGGCAGGTATCCAACGATGTATGGGCATGTTCTGGTCGCGCCGAAACCGCACCTCGAGCATGTGGTGCGAGACTTCGAGCAGGATGGGTATCTGCGGTTGCAAGCGGTCGTTTACAGGGTTGCTCGCGCTGTCGAAGCCGTTGTGCCGTCGGAGCGAACCTATCTGCTGTCGCTAGGTAGTCAACAGGGCAATGCTCACCTTCACTGGCATGTTTCGCCCCTGCCTCCGGGCACTCCGTATGAAAGTCAGCAGTTCCATGCGTTGATGGCGGAGAACGGCGTCATCCCGTGGTCGCCTGCGCAAGCTGCGGAGCTGGCCGCACAGTTGCGGGCCGAACTCGGTTCGTGAAGGCCGCAGTTGTGCCGCGGCACTGACCAGCTACAGGAAACTCGCGAAGGCCCGGAAGAGCTACGACGTGAGACACGCTCTTAGCAACCCGAGTTAGAACCCAACCGGTGGGGCAGGTCATCCGGTCACCTTTTCATGCAGCAGTCCCGTTCGCGGCGGTGCTCACCGTGGTGACAATGGCGCTGGCCAGCGAATTACTCACCCGCACAGATCAAACCGGCGGCAAGCTCGGAAACGTCATCGGCCTGGTGTGTGTCGCTCCGTTCGCCGTGCTGTTCGGGTTCGCGATGCCGAGCACGGTGCCGGCAACTGGCAGTTCGCCGCGGGTGAGGTCGCCGGGCTCGTGATGCCCGACGAGCGTCATAGCGTGATGGAGGCGTAGGGCGCCGAGGCGATCATCCAGTTGCTGAACTCGCACGCCAGGTGCCATTGGTGCTGGTGGATGTTGCGCGAGGGTACCGACGCCGGAAATTGCACGGTCAGAAGTGCTTCCAGTGTTCCGTCGTTGTCGCGGAACTGGTGGCGGACACCGCCGATGGCAAGTCCGTCATCGAGGAGGGCGGTTCCGGCGACCTGTACGGGGTAGGCGGGGTCGGGGGCGATGGCGATGTCTTCGGTGCGCTGATAGTCGACGAGAAAGCGCGAGGCTGCCGGGGACCCACCGGTCGTTTCGACGACCTCCTGGCGGCCGTCGGGCAGGCCGCGCAGCAAGTAGTGATCGGGGCACGCCGCGTCCATCGCGTTCTCGTCGTTGATCGCGACGAGGTTGTCGAACCATTCGGCGAAACGCTCGGCTGACAGGCCTGGGGCGCGCACGTGGGTGGCGGCGTATTTGACCCGACCGCGGCTCATGGCGACACCGATGCGGGTGATCCGCTCCGAGATGGCCAATTCGCGTTTGAGCATCCCGTAGATCCCGGCGTGCCCGAGTTCGGTTCGCAACGTGGCCAGTGCTGATCGGCGTTGAGGCAATGCGCCGCCGCGCAGTTGGACGAGGGTGGCCTCGGGCAGGATCTCGCTCACTCCCCGGGCGCCCAAGCGTGCGCGGTACTTGGCCAGCACGGCATCGGCGCGGCGAGACTCCCAGGCGAGTACCTGCTCACGCGAGATCTCACGCCCGTTGATCGTGACCTGAACATCGATCGGTTCGCTCGCGGGCATTCGCCTCGCCTCCCTGACGTGGATGCGTTCGCCGCCTCGCGATCAAACGCAACTAATTCTTGCTTTAAGGATGCGCCTCGGCGCCCGCGAACGCAAGCCCGACGCCAGATGTGTGGCCGGAGTCTTGCCCTCGTCGGCGCCTGGCGAGCGCTGACGCCGGGTGTGTGTCCTCGGCTGGGCATGTGTGCCACGCCACCGGGACGTCGGTGTGCCACGTTCGTCGCCCATCGGGTCGCCTACGGCGCGTGACGCCTCGGGAGATCATGTGCAAGTAGGGAATTCGCTCACGAGCGCGCGTCGCGGTGTTGATCGGCGACGGTGTCCCGGAGGGTTGAAACGTGACGTTAAGGCCAGGGCGGCTGTCATTAATCATGCCTAGTCGATTGACAACGTGACGTGGATAACCCATCCTGATCTAACGCAAGATTCGCTTGCGTTTAATTCTCGGTTCGCGGCCGTGTCACGGCGATGCGAACAACAAGGTGCCCGAGAGGAATTGGTCAATGCTGACCAGGAGAGACTTCATGATCCGAGCGGCCGGGTCCACGGCCGCCGCCACGGTGGCCGCGGCCTATCTCGGCACCGGCCCGAGCTTCGCGGCACCTTCGGCTGATGCCGGGCTGCGGACCTTCATCGAGGGAGATCTCGTCGAGCAGGGCCGGGTCGTCGAGTGGGAACGTCGGCGTTTGTCGGTGGCGGCGGCTCGATTGCGCCGCGACTACGCCGGGGTGCTGGTCGGTGAACTCGACTCACTGCTGGCGCGTCTGGAAGTCGCCGTCGACGACATTCCTGCCGCGCGGTCGTCCCTGGCGCGGGCGCGGGTCCTGATCGGCCCGGAGGGGCTGCGTGAGTTGCTGGCCGGTGAACTCGTCGCTTCCGAGGCCGCGGCCCGTACCGGTGTCGCCGCCTCGGGCGGGCGCTGGCAGTACTCGATCACCGAGATCGCCAGTGACCGGGGGACAGCCCAGGGTTTCCTGGACTGGTTCGATCGAGCACGCAGGATCGACGATCGAGCGGTGTGGACCGACGCGTGCCCGGACCACTACATCATCGCCACGCTGCCCGACGGCCGCCAGGAGGTCGTCGAGGTCACCGGCGGCGCGATGCTGGCCAGCCAGTTCTTCGTCGACTACACCGACACGTCCAGGCTCATGGTTCCCGCCGACCCCGCGTTTCCGCTGGCCGTGTCCGGGGTGGCATCGCTCGCGGACGGGTTCGTCATCGGCGGTGTCTGCCACCAGTTCCGCGACGAACCCGGCGGCGGCTTCCGCAGCCAGCTCAAGGTCGCCTTCCCCGCCGCGCTGCCCGAGCTCTACATCGCCGAACACCGCTGGCACCTGGCCTGCGAATTCGGCAACTGGATCTCGGCCTACCTGCGCTGACGCCCGGCCATCGTCCCCCCGGTGCCGTGAGCACGGCTGGGGCGGAATTCGGCGCTCCCGGATCTGGTCGGGTAGAAATTGGACCATGGTTCAACGCGAGAACGCCGAGGACAGCGCCTCACCCCCGGTTCCGCGCAAGCGGACCGGGGGTCGTTCAGCACGTGTGCGCCAAGCGGTGTTGACCGCCACTCTCGACCAGGTGATCGAGCACGGAATCGAAGGTCTGACCATCGGCGATATCGCTGCCCGCGCCGGGGTCGCCGAAACCACCATCTACCGGCGGTGGGGAACCCGGACCGCGCTGATCGCCGAAGCCGTCACAGAGCTCGCCGCCTCGGGCAACCCGGTGCCCGACACCGGTGCTCTGCACACGGATTTACGCACGCTCGCCGAGCAGGTCGCTCATCTTCTCCAGCGGCCCGGCACCGTCCGGCTGGTGGGTACGGCGATCGCGCTGTCGGCTGACCCCGAGGTCGACACCGCACGCCGTCGTTTCTGGGACGAACGCTTCGAGAAGAGCTCGCAGGTGGTCATCAAAGCGATCGACCGAGGTGAGCTGCCCGAGGGCACCGACCCGCGCGAAGTACTCGAAACGCTGTCCGCGCCGCTGTATTTCCGGCTCCTGGTCGGCGACAAGCCCATCGACGACGCGTTCCTTTCCCGCTGCGTTCAGGACACACTCGCCCGACACGGCAGCCCCGGTTCACTGCCGAACTGACCCCGGTGGCCCCTCGGCCGTCTCCCGCCGGCAGCACCGTTCACCTCCCCGCCCCCCTTCGGCGGGGGCGTGAACGGCGCTGTGGCGGGCTCAGCTGAGGGCCAGGGCGACCGTGAAGTCGGCGCCTGTGGCCTCGCGTACCTCGGCGACGGTGACATCGGGGGCGGTTTCGAGAAGTGCCAGGCCGGTCGAACCGACGTCGAAGACGGCCATGTCGGTGATGATGCGGTGCACACAGCTCGCTCCGGTCAGCGGCAGGCTGCACCGCTCGACGATCTTGGGTTCGCCGTTGCGTGAACGATGTTCCATCATCACGATGACGCGTTTCGCGCCGTGGACCAGGTCCATCGCCCCGCCCATGCCCTTGACCATTTTTCCCGGGATCATCCAGTTCGCCAGGTCCCCGCGAGCGCTGACCTGCATCGCGCCGAGCACAGCGACATCGACGCAGCCACCGCGGATCATGCCGAACGAGTGGGCGGAGTCGAAGTAGGAGGCGCCGGGCATGACGGTGATCGTCTCCTTGCCCGCGTTGATCAGTTCGGGATCGACTTCGTCCTCGGTGGGATAGGGGCCGACTCCCAAAACGCCGTTCTCCGAATGGAGCACGACGCTCACGCCCTCGGACAGGTGGTTCGGGACGAGGGTCGGCATGCCGATGCCGAGGTTGACGTATTGACCGTCGCGCAGTTCGGTGGCGACACGTGCGGCCAGTTCGTGGCGGGTGCGGCTCATGCCCGGACCGTCCTGTTCTCGATGCCTACCTCGACTCTGCCGACGTGCACGACCCGCTGGACGTGGATGCCCGGGGTGTGGATCTCGTCAGGGTCGAGTTCGCCCGGTTCGACCAATTCCTCGACCTGGGCGATGGTCACGCGGCCAGCCGCGGCGGCGGGTGGGTTGAAGTTGCGGGCGCTGCGCCGGTAGACGAGGTTGCCGTGCCGGTCACCCTTCCAGGCGTGGACCAACGCGAAGTCGGTGACGATCGCCTGCTCGAGTACGTAGGTCATCCCGTCGAAGACCCGGGTCTCCTTGGCGGGGCTGGCGAGTGCGATCCCGCCTGCGCCGTCGTAGCGCAGCGGAAGCCCGCCCTCGGCGACCTGGGTGCCGACGCCTGCCGGGGTGTAGAAGGCGGGAATGCCCGCCCCACCGGCGCGCATGCGCTCGGCCAGCGTTCCCTGCGGGGTGAGCTCGACCTCGAGTTCGCCGGCCAGGAACTGGCGGGCGAACTCGGCGTTGGACCCCACATAGGAGCTGGTCGTGCGGCGGATCCGGTGCGCGTCGAGCAGCACGCCGAGGCCGGAACCGGAGGTGCCGCAGTTGTTGCTGACCACTTCCAGATCGGTGGCGCCCTGGGCGAGCACGGCGTCGATGAGCACCTGAGGCACTCCGACGAGCCCGAACCCGCCGACCGCGAG
This sequence comes from Nocardia neocaledoniensis, assembly GCF_003182135.1. Taxonomy (GTDB): domain Bacteria; phylum Actinomycetota; class Actinomycetes; order Mycobacteriales; family Mycobacteriaceae; genus Nocardia; species Nocardia neocaledoniensis. Next base: position 55,181 of record NZ_QGTL01000005.1, read on the forward strand.
CGAGGCGCCGTCGGGGATATCGGCGACGGCCGCGGTTGCCGTCGCAATGACTTTGTCCATCACCGCACCGATACTAGACGAAACGTTCGCAATGAGTACACTTGTTCGCAGAACGAACATCGAGGTGTGGTTGAGGGTGCGCGGTCGCTCCGGCATCGCGCCAGATCGCAGCGCAGAGCTTGTGCGCCGTACCCTCAGGCCCGACCGGCGGTGGAGATCCTGCCGCGGGGGCGGATGCCGTCGGTCCACTGGGAGAAGGAGGTGCGCCAGCCATGGCCGAACCGTCGCTGGAGTACGTGCAGTCCCTCGGACGCGGGCTGGCCGTCATCCGATCGTTCGATGCCGAGCATCCTCGGCGCACCCTCAGCGAAGTCGCGGCCGCGACCGAGCTGACCCGCGCGACCGCCCGCCGATTCCTGCTCACCTTGGTCGAACTCGGCTACGTGCGCACCGACGGTGGCCAGTTCTGGCTCACTCCAAAGGTTCTCGAGTTGGGCTACAGCTTCCTGTCCAGCCTCGGTCTGCCCGAACTCGCGGGCCCGCATCTCGAGGCACTGGCCGGGAGGGTCCACGAGTCCACGTCGGTGTCGATCCTGGACGGCACCGACATCGTCTATGTCGCCCGTGTCCCGGTCAGCCGGATCATGACAGTCTCGATCGACATCGGCACCCGTTTCCCTGCCTTCGCCACGTCGATGGGCCGGGTCCTGCTCGCCGCCCTCGATCCCGAGGCGCTGGACCGCTATCTGGGCGAGGCAGACCTCACTCCGATCACACCCAGCACCGTCGCGTCCGCGGCGCAGCTGCGCGCCGAGCTGGAACGCGTACGCACCCAAGGGTTCTGCGTCGTCGACCAGGAACTCGAACAGGGCCTGCGATCGATGGCCGCACCGATCCGCGACCGGCACGGCGCGGTCGTGGCCGCGGTCAACATCTCCACCCACGCCGCCCGCTACACCGCGAGCGAGGTTCACGACGTTCTGATCCCCGCCCTGCTCGAGACCAGCGCCGCGATCGAGCACGACCTGACCCAGATACGTTCCCACACCTGATCCCCAAGGAAGCTCCATGCCCGAAGCTGTCATCTGCCACCCCCTGCGGACCCCGGTCGGCCGCTTCGGCGGCGTCTTCAAAGACCTCACCGCGCACGATCTCGCCACGACCGTGATCACCGAACTGGTGACACGCACCGGACTGGCCGCCGAACACATCGACGACGTCATCCTGGGGCAGGCATCACCCAGCGCCGAGGCTCCGGCCATCGGGCGCATCGCCGCACTCGACGCGGGACTGGGCGTCGGAGTTCCCGGCCTCCAGGTCGACCGGCGGTGCGGATCGGGACTGCAGGCCGTCCTGCAAGCGTGCATGCAGGTGCAGACCGGTGGGAGCGATCTCGTGCTGGCCGGGGGAGTGGAGTCGATGAGCCGCACCGAGTTCTACACCGACAGCATTCGGTGGGGCGTGCGCGGCGACGGTCCGGTCCTGCACGATCGCCTGGCCCGGGCGCGGGTCACCGCCGGAGGCAAGAACTTTCCCGTCCCGGGCGGCATGATCGAGACCGCGGAGAATCTGCGCGCGCAGTTCCGTATCACCCGCACCGATCAGGACGCACTCGCCGTGCAGTCGCACCGGCGCGCGGTCGCCGCGCAGTGTGAGGGACGCTTCGACGCCGAAATCGTGCCCGTGACAGTGACGCAGCGGCACAAGGATCCCATACAGGTGACTCTCGACGAACATCCTCGCGCTGACACCGACATCCACACCCTGGGCCGCCTGCGCCCGATCCGTGCGACAGCCGATCCGGACTCGACGGTCACCGCGGGCAACTCCAGCGGCCAGAACGACGGCGCGGCGGTGTGCGTGGTGACCACACCCCAACGGGCCGCCGAGCTCGGCCTGCAGCCGATGGCGCGCCTCGCATCCTGGGCCGTTGCCGGCGTAGAGCCCGCCAGGATGGGCATCGGACCGGTCCCAGCGACCGACAAGGCGCTCGCGCGATTGGGCCTCACACTCGACGACATGGACGTCATCGAACTCAACGAGGCCTTCGCCGCCCAGACGCTGGCCGTGCTGCGGTCCTGGAAGGTCGACCCCGACGATCCGCGCCTCAATCCGAACGGGTCCGGCATCTCCCTCGGCCATCCGGTGGGTGCCACCGGCGCCCGCATCCTGGCGACCCTGCTGCACGAAATGACGCGCCGAGGCGGTCGCTACGGACTCGAAACGATGTGCATCGGCGGCGGACAAGGCTTGGCGGCTGTCTTCGAACGGGTCTGACCTTTCGGTCAAAGCCCTGGCCCTGTCCACTGCGGCAGGGCCAGGACGCGGGCGCCGCACAGCGCTCCTGGACGCCGTGTACGTGGGTGCTCGACTCTGCCCCTACGCGCTTTCCGCCGAATGAGCTAGGCCCCGCGATTGCCCGGCGAGGACCGCGCGGTGGCAGCGCCGAGGAGATCGAGTGCATCGACGGCGCTGTTCACCCGAGGTGACCTCCCCGGGGTCGGCTCTCCGAGTTGGGCGGCGACCCATTCCCGGCTCGGGCCGGACTCGTGGCGTCCGGAGACGAACCACACCCCGCGTGCGGGCTGGTCGGCCTGGTTGACATAGATGTGCGGGCGGGTGGAGTCGAACCAGAGCGAGTCACCCGCACTGATCGTGTACTTGTCGAACCCGAGCAACAGCGTGAGTTCCCCGGAGAACAAGTAGGCGTACTCGGTCCCGGAGTGGCGCATGGGCATCCGGTCGATCGAACTCGCCGCACCGGGTTCGTAGGTGACCAGGAGCGCGTCGACGTCGGAGCCCGGCCCGACCGCGAGCTTTTCCCAGCGGACGCCGTTGGCCATCTCGATCACGGGATTGTCCGTGCCACGCTGAACAACCTGCCTGCCGGTGCCGCCGGGCGAATCGGCGGCCGGTTGCATCGTGCGCCGGTGCGGGATCCCCAGCAGGTCGTCGAGGGAGATCTCCAGGTGATGGACCAGGGCGTAGAGGGTGCTCACCGAGGGCTGGGACTTGTTGTTCTCGATCTGGGAGAGCTGGCTGGCCGAGATCCCGACCGCCGCGGCGACGGCTCGCAAGCTCGCTCCGCGATCCAGGCGCGCCTGTTTCAGTGCCGGCCCGATTCTGTCCTGCATCAGCGCACCCCTGTCTGTCTATTCATCAACTATCAGTGAACATTAGCGTTTCACTAACAATGAACATACCCGCTCGGCCGCGAGTGGGCGCTCGGCGGCGGTCCGGGGTAGCCCTTTGGGGCGCAAAGTCGTGGCAGGGCTGCCCGCATCGTGCGCGCTACTGAGTGTCGGGACTTCACTGCATAGAACGCCTCAGTGGAACGTGGTTGACATCACTGAAGATATGTTTAATGATACTGAACACATCCGGTGGTGGTTCTCGCCCCGTTCCCGTCATCGACGACGAAGGAGTCTCGTGTCTTCCCCGCATGAACACACCCCCGCGATCCGGCGGCCGCGGCCTCTCCCCGCCTCGATCGACATTGCTCGTGCCGGTTCCGCGGAGCGGGGCCCGACATGTTGATCGGATTTGCCGGCCTGGGCCGGATGGGTAAGCCCATGGCCACACATTTGGTCGCTGCCGGGCACACCGTGCTCGCCTACGACCCGGTCGCCCAGCAACTGCCCGCGTCGCTGCGTCCAGCCGACACCGCCGACGCGCTGGCCGCCACGGAGATCTCGATCAGCATGCTGCCCGACGGTGCGGCGACCCGTGCGCTGGTCATCGAGGCGTTGTCCGGTGTCGCGCCCGGCCACCTGCACATCGTCATGGGAACGGTCGGTCCCACGGTCGTCCGCGAGCTGGCGGCGCTGTCGTGGATCGAGGTCGTGGACGCGCCCGTCTCGGGCAGCGTGTCGATGGCCGAGGCCGCCACGATCACCACGATGGTCGGCGCCACCGCCGCACAGTTCGACAGGGTCCAGCCGGTGCTGGCGGCGATGACGGCCAAGCAGTTCCACGCGGGTCCGGCCGGTGCCGGTTCGACGGCCAAATTGGCGGTCAACGCGGTGCTCGCCGGTCTGAGTCAGGCTGTGGCAGAAGGTGTTCTGCTTGCCGAAGCCGGCGGACTGGACCCCGCCGTCTTCTACGGCATCCTCACCAACAGCGCCGCCGGGGCGCCGTATGTGGGCTACAAGCAACAGGCCTACCTCGCACCGGAGACCACTCCCGTCGCGGCGCCGGTATCGCTGATCCGCAAGGACCTCGGCCTGGCACTGGATCTGGCGCGCCGCCATCAGCTGTTCTTGCCCGGCGCCGAAGCGGCGTACGGGGTGCTCGACGAGGCGGTGACGGGCGGGCTGGCCGAGGCCGACATGGCCCAGGTTCTCACCGCCCTGCGCCGCAGCAACGCCCCCGCCTTCTCCGAAACCATCTCTCCCGCAACATAGACAGGAGTTCGCTCATGACCGGCGACACCCTCGCCATCGAGACCGAAGCGACCATCCGCGCCCTCGAGGACGCCCGCTACGCGGCCGTGCTGGCCGGTGACGTCGCCGCCTTCGCCGCCCTGGCCCATCCCGAGTTGGTCTACACCCACTCCAACGCGGCGGTCGACACTCTCGACAGCTACCTGGACAAGCTGCGCAGCGGCTTCTACGTCTATCACCGCATCGACCACCCCGTGGACCGGATCGTGATCGCAGGCGACACCGCGGTGGTCGCCGGACAGATGCACGCCGACATCACCGCCGGCGGGACCCGCAAACAGCTCGGCAACCGCGCCCAAGCGGTCTGGGTGCGCCGCGACGAACAGTGGCTGCTCCTGGCCTACAGCCCGACTGTGATCCCCGAGGAGAACCGATGACCACCTTCACCTACGACGGTCTGCCCGGCCGCATCGTCTTCGGCGCGGGTGCGACCCGCACCCGGCTGCCCGGGGAACTGGATCTGCTGGACGCCCAGCGCATCCTGCTCATCGCCACCGACACCGAGGGCGCCCTCGCGACCGCGCTGTGCGCGCCGTTCGCCGACCGTGTCGCGGCCACCTTCTCCCAGGTGCGCCCGCACGTCCCGGTCGAGGTCGCCGAGCTGGCCCGCAAGGCCGCCACCGAGGCCGAGGCGGATCTGGTGCTGTCGGTGGGCGGCGGATCGACCACCGGCACCGCCAAAGCCGTCGCGCTGACCACCGGATTGCCCCTCGTCGCGGTGCCGACGACCTACGCCGGATCCGAGGTGACCCCGGTCTGGGGGATGACCGACCGCGGCCGCAAGACCACCGGCACCGACCGGCGGGTCCTGCCCAAGACCGTCGTCTACGACCCCGACCTGACCGCGTCGCTGCCGGTCGAGCTCGCGGTCGCCAGCGCCCTCAACGCCGTCGCCCACTGCGTGGAAGCCTTCTGGGCGCCCCGGCGCAGCCCGGTATCGAGCGCGGTCGCCGAGGACGGCATCCGTCACCTCGTCGCCGGCCTGCAGGCCATCGAGGCCTCCGCGACCGACGCGGCCGACGCGGCCGCCCGCAGTGATCTGTTGCTGGGTGCCTACCTGGCCGGATCGGCCTTCGCCGGTGCCGGATCGGGCCTGCACCACAAGATCTGCCACGTCCTGGGCGGCGCCTTCGACCTGCCCCACGCCCAGACCCACGCGATCGTGCTGCCGTACGTGCTGGCCTACAACGCGCCCCACGCTCGCGAGGCGACCGACCGCATCGCGCGGGCACTCGGGCGCACCGACATTGTCACCGCCCTGCGCGAACTGGGCACCGGGCTCGGTGTGCCCGCTGGTCTGGGCGAGCTCGGTATGACCGAAGCCGACATCGACACCGTCGTCGACGACATCACCGCGATCGCCCCCGCCGACAACCCGACCCCGGTCACCGGCGACGGCGTGCGGGCTCTCCTGCGGGCCGCCTGGGCGGGGTCCGACCTCGGGGAGACCGCAAGATGAGCGCCGAGGACACCCTGATCACCGACCGCGAAGCGGCCGTCACCGCGGAGGTCCTCGACAGTTTCGCCGCCACCCCCGACCCGCGCCTGCGCGAGGTGATGACCAGCCTCGTCCGGCACCTGCACGCCTTCGCCCGCGAGGTCCGGCTCACCGACGCCGAATGGACGGCGGCGATCGAATTCCTCACCCGCGCAGGCCATATCACCGATAGCAGGCGTCAGGAGTTCATCCTGCTCTCCGACGTGCTCGGTCTGTCCATGCTCACGGTCGCGATCAACGAACCCGACGCACCCGGCGCCACCGAATCCACCGTCTTCGGGCCGTTCTTCGTCGACGACGCCCCCGAGATCCCGCTCGGCGGCGATATCGCCCAGGGTGCATCAGGGGTGCCCTGTCACGTGTCGGGTGAGGTGCGCTCGGTGACCGGCGAACCGATCCCCGGCGCGCGGATCGAGGTGTGGGAGGCCGACGACGACGGCTTCTACGACGTCCAGTACCCGGACGGGCGTACCGCCGGGCGCGGCAGGCTACGTTCGGGCACCGACGGCGAATACCGATTCTGGTCGGTACTGCCCGCCCCGTATCCGATCCCGCACGACGGCCCGGTGGGCGATCTGCTCGCCGCCACCGGCCGGGGCCCCATGCGGCCCGCGCACCTGCACTTCCTGGTGACCGCGCCCGGCTTCCGGACGCTGATCACCCACATCTTCCTCGCCGAGGATCCCTACCTGACCTCGGACGCGGTGTTCGGCGTCAAGGACGACCTCGTGGTCGAGGTGTCCTGGCACCACGACACCCCAGCCCCGGACGGCTCCCACCCCGAAGGCGACTGGACCAGCATCGCCTTCGACCTCGTCCTCCCCCCATCGGACGAGCACTAGCCGCTTATCCGCGGCATTCTTCCGGACGGTATCCGCCCGGACTTCAACGACCGCGCCACTCGTGGCCCGGATCGAACGGACCAGCCCGCGCTCCGGGCCGCTCCACTCCCAGCTCGGCGACGCTCGTCGCCGCAGCGATTCGAAGATCACCGCTGCCCGGGCGCGCCCCCAGCAGCTCACACTGGAGGTACGACGATGCGACGTACACGTTGGATCGTGCTCGGCGGGTGTTTTCTCGCCTACCTGTTCGATGCCCTGGAAATCGTCCTGCTGTCGATGGGTCTGCCCGCCATCCGCACGGACATGGGCCTGACGGTCACCCAGGGCGGTCTGCTCGCCACCGCGACCCTGGTCGGTATCGGTGTCAGCAGCGTCTTGGGCGGCTACGTCGCCGACAACTTCGGCCGCAAGAAGGCTCTGCTCGCGTCCTTGGCGACCTTCGGAGCGTTCACCGCCGCCATCGCGGTGGTTCCGAACTTCGAAGTCTTTCTGCTGCTGCGGTTCTTGGCCGGCATCGGCCTGGGCGCGGTGTGGAGCGTGGTCTCGGCCTATGTGGTCGAGACCTTTCCCGAGCAGCAGCGAGGTCGGGCCGCTGCCTTCGTGATCAGCGCGTTTCCCGCCGGCGGAGCCATGGCCGCCACCATATCCGGATGGTTCCTGCCCGACTGGCGGCTGATGTTCCTGGTCGCCGGCGTCGCGGTCGTGCTGCCGATCGCCATCGTGGCGATCTTCTTCTCCGAGTCGGCCACCTGGGCCGAGCAGAAGGCTCACAGCACCGACGAGGTTGTCTCCGTGCGTGACGTGCTGGGCTCCTCGCTGCGCCGACGCACCCTGCTGGGCACGCTCATGGCGGCGCTGGCGCTGTTCGGCTACTGGGGCGCGATGACGTGGCTGCCCACCTACCTCACCACCGAACGCGGGCTCGACAAGGGATCGGTCGCGCTGTTCGTCACCATCGTCAACCTCGGAATGTTCGCCGGCTACAACGGGTTCGGCTTCCTCGCCGACCGCATCGGCCGCCACCGCACCATCGTGATCACCCTGTTCGGTGTCGCGGCGACACTGCCGATCTACGCGCTGACCACCGACCTGACCGCGCTGCTGTGGCTGGGCCCCTGCTTCGGCGCCTTCACCGCCTTCTTCGGCCTGTTCGGTTCCTACCTCGGCGAACTGTTCCCCACCCGTGCCCGCGCCACCGGCGCCGGATTCTGCTTCAACGTCGGCCGCGGCGTCTCGGCGCTGGCACCGTTCATCCTGGCCGGCCTCGCCGCCAGTATCGGCTTCCAGGGTGGGCTGGTCCTCTGCGCGGGATTCTTCGCCTTGGCCGCGGTCGTGGCGCTGCTGCTGCCCCGCACCGAAGACGTCACGGTGACCGACGACGCCCCAGCGGCACCAGTCATCGATCCCCGCGACGGAGCCACCGCCAAGGCATGACGCGCCAGGTCCGGGCCGGTCGGCAGCCCGCCGGCCCGGACCTGCACTCGAGTACGAGACATCCAGACGACGAAAGACACCGCTGTGCCATCGACAATGCGAGCCGCCCTCTATCACGGTCCCCGCGACATCCGGATCGAGGAGGTCGCCATCCCTACGCTCAGCCCGGGTGAAGTGCTGGTGAAGGTCCTGCGGTCGGGGATCTGCGGCACCGATGCCGGCGAATGGGTCGCCGGGCCCAAGGTCTTTCCCGTGCACCACCGCCATCCACACAGTGGCCACCTCGGGCCACTCATCCCCGGGCACGAATTCGTCGGCGAAATCGTGAAGTCCCACCCAGAGGCCATGCTCCTGCCCGGCACCCTCGTCGCCAGCGGGGCAGGGATCTGGTGTGGCGAATGCCGTCGTTGCCGCGAAGGCCGCGCCAACAAATGCTTGCGATACCGCACCCTCGGGCTCAACGTCCACGGCGGGATGGCCGAATACGTTGCCGTTCCCTGCGCGACACTGCGCGCGCTGCCGACCGGACTGGATACCGACCATGCCGCGCTCGCCCAGCCCCTGGCCGTCGGCATCCACGCCGCGCGCCGCGCCGGCGCGGTCACCGGTGACCGCGTCGCGGTCATCGGCGCGGGCGCGATCGGCTCGTTCGTCCTGGCCGGACTGCGTCATCTCGGCGACTACCAGATTGCCGTGATCGATATCGCCGCATCCCGCCTGGCGCGGGCGAAACGCCTCGGCGCGGATATCACCCTGACCGCGTCCGGCGCGCTGACCGAAGAACTCACCGACGCCTTCGACGGCGCCCGGCCCGACGTCGTGATCGAGGCCAGCGGCGCACCCGGCCAGCTGGCGCTGGCACTGGACCTGGTCACCGACGGCGGCCGAGTCGAGGCCGTCGGCATCCCGAAGCAGAAACCCGAGATCGACCTGCACTCGATGATCTTCCGCGAAATCACCCTCGAGACGACCCTCGCACACATCTGCGACACCGACCTGCCCGCCGCGCTGCGAATCCTCGCCGAGAACCCCACGCTGGGACAGGAATTCGCCGAGCCGGCGGTCGGGCTGGAGAAGCTCGGCGACTGCCTGGACCGCCTCGCCGCCGGGCAGGTCGAGGGCAAGATCCTCATCGACCCCACCGTCTGATCGGCAGGCATCCCCCACGACAGAGGAGGTCGTTTGTTGCGCTGAGTACTACTTACCGACGGATTTGGGTCGTCTCTCGTCATGCTGGTCGTAGGCGTCATCCGGCCAGAGAAGATCTGTGGACCGATCTGTCGCCATCGATGGTCTCGGCGTCTCGGTCGGAGGCGAGGATCAGCTCACCGCGATCCGGTCGAGATCCTCGCTGTCTGAAGGGTTCTTGTGTGCATTGACCGCGACGTCCACCTGCCCGCCGGTTGGTCTCCGCTCGCGCGCGAGTGCCGACGAGGAGACGGACGTGGCATGGCTGGGTGAAGTAGTGCCATCGCGATGCCGCGGCTGTCGCGGTCGCTCACCTCGATGACCTGTTGGCCTTCTACTGGGCCCGGGTAGTGTCCCGATCGTCTGGTGGGACAAGATATCCGGCATGTGCTCGTCACTGCGGTCCAGGCCTTGCCGCCTGCACCAGGTTTCGCGATCGACTGGCTTCATGCTGGGTGCGCTTCTGCTCGGTGTGGGTTCGGCAGCGTGTGGCGGGACGGTGCCCGGGCAGGCCGAACCCACGGTCGGCATCGCTGATCCGAAACTCGACACGACAACGCCGAACCTGCCGAAGGTGGGCGATTGCACCGAGATCGACGAATTCGTCCACCATGGACCGATCACGGTCATGGACTGCGCCGACCCCGCGGCGACGAAGAAGGTGACGGTGGTGGAGATCGTCACCGACGACCAGAAGCGCACGGTGGACTGCCTGGACAAGGAAGTGACGCTGATCATTTCCGGCGTCAAGGACGGTTCTTTGGGTGTGGCTCACGGCTGCGCGGGGCAGAACCTCGCCATCGGACGGTGCTATGTCCCGATGGTCAGCCTGTTCACCTACGACGCCTCCTGCGCCGACCCCAGTTCGCTTCGGCTGGATCGGACGCTGACCGGAGTCTCCGAGCTTTCGCAGTGTGATCCGTCGTTCGCCGCCGACGACTACTCCGCCCAGATCAAGTACGTCACCGCGAAGGTTCACAACTTCATCGACAAACGTAGCGGTGTCGCGTATTGCTTCCGGGAGAAGTGAACACTGCCAGCTGAGCTTGATCGGCCGAGTGAAAGTGTTCTGGCAGAACCTGTCCGAAAAGGGATCCCCGCGTGAGCGAGGATGAGCCCTTGCCCGGGGATGATTTACAACGACCGCTTCCGGTGCCCCACGCGAAGGGGGAGTTACCCTCGCAGCAGCGCACTCGCGGCGCGTTCAGTGGCACCCGTTCGCGCCTGACTTCGAGGGCTCGTCGGTCGGGGAAAGCTGCTCGCGCGGAGTGCGTGGGCTAGCGGGGAGCGTAGGCCGCCAGGAAGGTGTCCACCGCCGCGTCGGCGATGGCCGTCAACTCGGCGTTCGTCGTCTCGCGGGTGCCCAAACGAGTCCGCGCTTCCAGCGGGCCGGTGAGCAGGGCGAGCAGCTGCTCGGCGGCGATCCCGGGCTCGCGCGTATGTAGGTGACCGGCCAGCGTGAGCCGGGCCAGGCGATCGGCCAGTGTCTCGGCGAGCATGCGGGAGGTTCGGTCCTGGGCGGTCTCGGCCAGGTCGGGGAAGGTCCCCACCTGGGCGAAGGTGAGAGTGCGCAAGGCGCGAGCACGGTCACCGTGACACACCTTCAGTAGCTGCAACGCCGAATCCCGAAGTGCTGCTTCAGGATTGCCGTCAAGGTCGCGCAACCCCGCGATGGCGCCGAGGCATTCGGCGCCGACGGTGTCCGCCGCCGCCTCCACGGCGTGGCGCAGCAGTGTTTCCTTGTCGCTGAGGTGGTTGTAGACGGTGTGTTTGGCGACGCCTGCCGCATCGGCGATCTCCTGCACGCAGGCCTGCGCGTACCCGCGATGCGCGAACACCGTCAGCGCCGACTCGAGAATGGCGCGCCGCTTGTCGATCCGACCTCGCCCGGTCGCTGCTGCCGTCATGGGCCAATGCTATGCGCTGCCCTTGTCAACGCACTAGGTTGGCTATTAAATTGCACTCGTCAGTGCAAGTTCTATGCCGTCAGGAGGCAGAGATGATCGTTCACCAGCTGCGGTTCAAGTTCCGCGAGGACGCCACCGAGGAGCACAAGGAGGCCGTGCTGGCACTCATGCGGCGCACGGCATCGGTGGAATCGGTGTCCTTCGGGATCGTCGGCAGGCATCTGGGCGATCCGTCCGAAGGCCTGACCCATGCTTACTGCGTCGGCTTGGCCGATATCGACGCGGTGGAGCGATACATGCACGACCCGGTTCATCTCGCCGGCGATCCGCAGATCATCCCGCACCTCGACACGCTCGTCATCGGACCGGACGCGTCCGACGACCCGGACCCCGAGCTCGCCGGGAAACTGCAGGCGCTGCACGAACGCAAACTGGCCGAGTACCCGGAATGGGCGCGGCTGATGGGCACGATCCCGCAGGTGCGTATCGCCTAGCCGAACACCGGGGGAACGGTCAGGCGGGCCGCTCTCACCGACTCCGGCCGTGCCGAGGAATGGCGCTCGCGTGTGTATCCCGTTGCCGCCGCACCACTCTCGTTCTCGACCTGCGAGGCGGATGTCGATGCGGTGCGCGGATGTCGGGCGCTGTTCCTACAATCCGGGGCGTGACGCTCACTCTCGCCGATCTCGTCGGCTACACCGATCGGGGCCTCGACACCGACCTCGCCCGCTGGTTCCCCGACGCCGAACGGGTCGCCATCCCCGCCGAAACCCGTTCGGTTGCCTCGTTTCTCGAGAAGCTGGCCCCTGCCGATGCCGCGGCACTGGCGGCCTTCGACCGCCGGGTCCGCTCCGGTGGGCTGGCACAGTTCCTCGACATCTTCGACTGGTCCTACGCGTTCGACTTCGCAGGCAACGGCCGCACCATTCTCGATGGCGACTACACCACCGAACTCACCGACGAGGACGTGTTCTCTCTCGGTGCCGACGGCGGCGGCAATCTCTACGTCGTCCTCGCCAATGGCCAGGTCGCGGTGTGGTTCCATGAGGAGGACGTGCTCGAGGACGGGACGCGTTTCGACAACCTCGACGTCTTCCTCTGGTCCTACGTGCGCTATCGAGCGGTGCGGGCGGGCAAGCTCGCCCGCACCGATGTCGAGGCCGATTTCATCGCGCTCGGCCAGGACGGCGCACTGGCCGAGGACCTGGGGCTGCTGAGCATGATGGCCTGAGTGCCTCGTCGCCGTGGCCGCGCGGTGGTTCCACGCCGTCGCACCCGGTCGGCGGGCCCAGTGGCGCAGCACTTTCGGGGTGGATCCCGAGGTGGTCGATCCGCCGTCATGCCCTACGCAAACCGCGCCGCGTCCGCGCGGTCGGCGGCCTCGCGGCCGGCGACGCGGCCGAAGGCCAGGGCGTCGGCGATGTGGAATCCACCGTCCTTGGCCCAGCTGTAGGTCGAGCTCACCTCGCCGGCGGCATACAGCCCGGCGATCGCCGCGCCGTCCACGTCGAGGACGCGGGCGCGGCCGTCGCGCCGGGGGCCGCCGTTGCTCCAGCCGAGCAGTGGCGCGACCTCGAGCACATAGAACGGGGGCTGCGAGACCGGCGCCAGGGTCCGCGGTGAGCGGCCGAAGCTGTCGTCGTGGCCGGCTTCGCAGGCCTTGTTGTATCGGGCGACGGTACGTTCCAGCGTCGCCGGTTCGACATCGATGAGCTCGGCGAGCTCGGCGAGGGAATCCGCGCGCCGGATCAGCCCGCGGTCGATCTCCGCGCTGTTGTCGGCGCTCCAGCTGAAGTCCTCCATCAACAGCTTCCACCCCACCGGCAGCACCTCCCGGCTCGGGCTCAACGGGCCGGCTGCGCGCATCCGCTCATCGAAGTTCAGGTGAAACCGGCGCTGCGGAAACAACTCCAGCTCACCGTTGCGGTAGATGTGGCCGTGGCGGTTCTCGGCGGTCTCGTCGACGAACCGCAGGCCGTCCGCGCCGACGAAGAGATAGTGGTGGGCGGCCCATAGCGCGAGGAAGGCACCGGGTCCCGCGTCGATGCGCACACCGGTGATCGTCATCATGTTTCCCATGTGCCACAGGTCCGCGCCCAGGCGCTGGGCCATGCGGTGGCCGTCGCCGGTGCTGTGCGGCGATCCCCAGATCGGCGCATCGCTGAGGCCGAGGTGGTCCCGGACCATCCGCGGGTTCGCGGCGAAACCGCCCGTCGCCAGCACGACACCACCTTGCGCGCGGATCCGCCGTCCGTCACCGGTCTGCACTCCTGTCACCCCACCGGACTCGGCGAGCAGTTCCGTGGCAGGGGTGCGGAACCGGACCTCGATGCCACGGTCGGTGAGCGCGCCGAGCAGGAAGTCGTAGAGCAGGAAGTTGCCCATCCGGGCGCCGACGGTGTCCATGCCGGCATAGCAGTCGCTGCCGTCGAGTCCCAGGTACTCGGCCTCGGTGTGGTACTGCGCGCTCGCGCCCACCTCGGCACCCAACTCCCGAAGCCAGGTGGAATTGAGTGCGGTCTCGCGAGCCCACGCCTCGACGACGTCCTCGGCGACCGGAAACGGCCCGCACAGTGAACGGAGGAAGACCGCCGCCCGTTCCGGGTCCCTGTTGATGAACCAGCCCGCGCCGGACACCCGGGTGTTGCCACCGGCGGTGGCCGGGTCCGCCTTCTCCAGCACGACGACCCGCGCACCCGCGGCGTGCGCGCTCAACGCCGCGGCGGCTCCGGCCGCCCCGGCCCCGAGGACCACCACATCGAATTCTTCGTCGAATCGCACAGCACCCATAGCGAATCCCCTTTCCGGGCCGGTGATGTCCTCGCGGAACACGGCCAGGGTGCCCGGCCGGCCGACTGCTCGGGTGCGGCGCATCCCTCTCAGTGGGAGCCCCGGTGACGAGTTCGACGGATTCGAGGTGCCGGCAGCGCAAAGCCTTCGCACGGTGCGCGTCTTCGTCCGGAAGCGTGCGGTCTGAGGTGCTGGTGCCGGATCGGCTGGGGTGGTGGAGCAGCGGTGGACCTCGCTCTGCGGCGGCCGGTGTTCCGCGCCCCGGGGACGCATCCGCGGTGTCGGCGTCAGGCATCGTGCTCGCCTGGGGTCAGGGGAAGCGCGGGATCTGCGGTCCATGCGCTGAGGGAGCCGTCGTAGACGGCGGCATCTTCCCGGCCGACCGAGGCCAGGGCGTGAGCGACGCTGGTGGCCGCGACTCCGCCGGCGCAATAGGCGACTGGGATGATCGCAGGGTCGAGCAGGCCTGCCGCGGTGAACAGGGTGTGCAGTTCACCGACAGGGCGCAGGGCTCCGGTTGCCGGGTTTCGAACACGGTCGACAGGAAGGTTGATGCTGCCGGGAATATGGCCGGGACGGGCGAAGATCTCCGTCTCGCCGCGGCGGCGAAACGCTCGGAGTCCGGTGCGGTGGAGGGTTGGTCGGCGTCCGGATCGGCGAAGTCGGCGCTCGCGTCGACGACGACGAGTCCCGGCTCGCCGAGGCGTTCGCGGAGCCAGGAGACGGACACGACGTGGGGGATGGACCGACCCATGCTGACCTCCGATAGTGCTGGTGCGCAGTGCTTCCCGAATCGTCATCGGGCGTACTGCTGCCAGCCGCGCGAAGCGCCACCGGCCGTCCTCCCGGACGTACTCGTCGGTGAACTTGCCTGCCGCGAAGGAGCTTTCGGTAGCGGCAGGCCGGCGAAGTAGGCCGCGATCGCGTCCCGGCCCCGCGCCTGGCCGAGATGGCGGTAGTCGAGATGGGCGTCGGCGCTGAACAATTCGCCGTCCTCGGCCCACCTGCCCTCGTTGATGCGGCGCGGCAGGTCATCGCGCAGGGCGTTGAGTGCGCGGACAGTCTCGAGCGTCTCGAGGCGTTCAGTGAGCAGCTTGACCTGCTCGACCAGTTCCAGGACTTCCGACATCGCGTGGCGCCTCTCGCTCGAACCGCACCGGAGCAGATTCCTCCCGCGGCGTGTCATCGGCCGATCGGGAGCCTCCGGGAAACCTCGGCCATGTCGTTTCCGGACCGGGCTGAATTCACCTTGGCACGGGTCGTTCGGGTCTCACAAGATCGCGGCGGAAAACCTGCGGACCGACCGTAGGTTTCGCCGGTCCCGACCGCAGTATTCCGATATCAGATGGACGGACGGGTCATTGTTGTCGGAACATGGGTGACAGTTCTTCGGTGAGGTCGGAATTTCGAGCGCAGAATTGTCACCGAAGTTATCGAAACAAATGTCACCGATGTCCCCGAACAATGTGGTGACAGCAGTTGCTTTCGATCTCGGCGCACACAGAATTCGGGCCGGACTCGACAGCGAGTCCGGCCCGATCCCGCGCCGCCGACCGGGGGCCTTCAGATCGGTCCGCGGCCCGCGGCGACCTTGCCCGCGACATGGCGCACGTCGCGATGCGAGATCAGCCACTCACCCTCGTACTGTTCGAACTCGTCCTGGACCAGGCCGATGACGGTCCAGTCGGCGGGCCTGCCGACATCGGTGGACGCGGTGCTGGAGAACCAGTGCCAGACCGTGGCATAGGCCGTGAGCAGGGGCTTGTCACCGTTCCATTCGATGGAGGCCTGCCCGATCACGTGGGCGACCAGCGATCGCCGCGCCTTCGGCACGCGGCTCATGTGCTCGGTGAACTCGTCCCGGCCGTGGAACAGCACCGGCGGGCCCGGCATGATCCGGTACTCGATGAGCGCGTCGGGGGTGAAGCACTCGCTGAACCGCTCGCTCTCCTGGGTGTCGGCGATCCGGAAGAATTTGTAGAACGTTCGGAAGATCGCCCGCTCCGCTTCGATCGTGGCGAGCAGATTGTCGTGTATCGCGGTCACGTCGGTCCTTTCTCTGCCGGCGACAACACGTCGCGCGGCGCGTCGTTCGGCAATCGACACGATGCGAAGCTAGCACGGTGCTCGACGCCGTCGGATGGCGTACCGGTCGATTCGATGCGACGATGTATTGCGAGCGAGGTGATCCGAATTGTTGACCGAGTATTTCGCCGTGTGAAATCTTTCGTCGTGTCGCCCGCCGTGAGTCCCACGTGAATCCGGGCAGTAGACAGAGGAATTCTGGCGTGAGCAGTGCTGTTCGTAAGATGTCGATGCGCCGTGCGGCGGCGGTGGTGAGCCTGTTCGCCGGTGGTTGTGGCACCGGTGGCGAGCAGGCCGGCGACGCGGGCCCGCCGAGATCCGGTGGCACGCTGCGGTTCTCCGTCGCTTCCGACGCCGGCTGCGTCGATCCCCAGCAGGTCGGCAGCAGCGCTGCAGCGACAACGTGATCGGCTCCGGACCCTCACGCGTTCGCACCCCGGCGCGGTGTTCAACCTCGGCCTCAACAACTCCCGCCCGATCCTGCAGGACGCGCGGGTGCGGCGCGCCATCCAGGTCGCGGTCGATCGCCGCCAGATCGTGGAGGCCGTCTTCGCCAGCGGCACCGTGCCCGCGACGGGCACTGGCGTTGTCGTCGGAGCTGGTGGTGTGCGACGAACCCACCGCGTGGCGGTGATGCGACAGGGCCGGATCGTCGAGATCGACAGCACCGACAGGGTTTTCGACGAACCCGCCCACGACTACACGCGCCGCCTGCTGGCCGCCATCCCCGGTGCCGCACTCGTCGAGGGCGGCTGAGCGGCTCAGGTACCCGACAGCCGGCTCACCACGGGCGCGAGTTCGCGTGCGTCGTCGTCGAGACGATGTAGGAGACGCCGTAGTCGTCACGGAGCCGGTGGAGCTGATCAGCCACCTGCGCGGGGGATCCGGTGAGCATGTTCGGCGCTCCGGCGGGTATCGGCGGGCCGATGGTGCTCCTGGGGGTGCTGAACGCGACGGTGTCGGCCTCGGCCGCGGCGAGCGCGGTCGCCACCCGCCGCGATCAGCAACGGCACCTTGCGTGGCGGCGGGGCAGCAACGTGGTGCCGGTGTTGGCGTAATGCGGTTCGGTCGCCTCGACACGTTCGCCACGCAACAGCGCGTTGATGATCCCGACCGAGTCGGCGAGGCGCTCGAACCTGAGACGGTCGGACTCGACCGGGACGCCCAGCTCGCCGTAGCCGAGGGCGGTCAGCGGCGCGGGCACCGGGCGGGCAGCTCGGGCAGGAGTAGTGACGACAGGCCGGTGTCCTCGGCCCAGCGGGCGGTCGCTGTCCACGCCTTCGGGTCGGCGGGGGAGACGGTGACGAGGCCGAAGCGGAAAGGGCGGTGGCTCAAGGATTCTCCGTGGTGCCGTAGGCGCGCAGGAACGTGTCGACCGCCGCGGTGGCGACGGCGTGCATCTCGGCGGCGGCGACCTTGCGGGTGCCCAGCCGGGTGCGGCCCTCCATGGGGCCGGTGATCAGTACGAGGAACTGCTCGGCGGCTGTCGCGGGATCGCTCGCGCGCAACCGGCCGGACAGCGCCAGTCGCGCCAGCCGATCCGCGAGCGCGTCGCCCAGTTGATCGGACGTGCGGCTCACCACCACATCGATCAGGTCCGGGAACTGGGCGACCTGACCGTAGGTGAGCCAGCGCAGCGACCGGGACTGCTCCGAACAGCAGGACTTGATCAACCGATAGGCCACGTCTTCCAGGGTTGCTCGCAGATCCTCGCCCGGGTTGCGCAGCCGCTCGACCACCGCCAGGTTCTCGGCGAGCACCGCGTCGCTGACGGCGGCGAGGGTGTGCCGGAACAGCGTTTCCTTGTCGTTGAGGTGGTTGTAGATGGTGGGTTTGGCGACGCCGGCGACCTCGGCGATCTCCTGGACGCCCGCTTGCGCGTAGCCCCGACGGGCGAACACCGCGAAAGCCGCGTCCAGGATCGCCTGGCGCTTGTCGATACGCCCACGCGAAGTGGTCTGCCCGGTCTGCGTCGTCGTCGGAGTCACGTCTGCAGTCTAGCTCATCCGACCTGGAAAATTGCCTCGCCGGTTCAGTTGTATGTACTCCGGTTGATATGCTCGCGTCAGAATATTAGAGTGAACTGGCGAGTTCAAATTACGCTGTTCCACTCTGGGAGAGGCCCATGACGCATACCCCACGAGACACGCTCGAACCGCCGGGACGACCCACTGTTCGCGCGCGCACGAGCGATCAAGCGAGCGCAGCGGGCGGTGGGACCGACTGGCTCGAGATCTTGCAGGCACCGGAGCGAGAGCGACTGACGGTGACCGAGGTGTGTCGCCGATACCGGGTCTCGCGCAAGAGCTACTACAGCTACCTCGCGCGGTACCAGGAACACGGCGTGGTCGGATTGGCGCCGCGATCGCGTCGGCCGAAGCATCTCCCGAGCCGGACCCCGGCCTCTGTCGAGGCCGCCGTGGTGCGCCTGCGACTGACCCACCCGCGATGGGGTGCGCGCAGGATCCGTACGCATCTGGAGCGGTTCGGCGACCACCGGGTGCCCGCGCTGTCGACCGTGCACGCGATTCTGCGCCGTCACGGTCTGGTCGGTGCGCCCTCGGGCTCCTCGACGCTCACCGCGACACAACGATCGGCCGGGACCGAGCGGCCGACCACCACACACCAGTCATCCAGCCGCGCAGGGGGCGAGACCCGATGAGTACCTCGACGTCCACACTCGACGACGACACCGTGCAGTATCCCCGCCGCTGGGCCGCGATGGCCGTGCTCGTACTGGGGTTCACTCTCGATCTGCTGAACGTCACGATCGTCAACGTCGGCCTACCGGCGATTCAAGCGGACCTCGGCGGAACTCCCGCCCAGGTCGGCTGGATCGCGACGGCCTACCTGCTGGCCTTCGCGGCCACCTTGATCACGGCCGCCCGCGTAGGTGACCTGTGGGGACGCAAACGCGTTTTCCTCGCGGGCCTCGGCCTGTTCGCGCTCGCGGGCGCGTGGTCGGCGCTGGCGAATTCCCCGGGCGAACTGATCGCCAGTCGCGCCGCGCAGGGCGCGGCCGCCGCGATTCTCGCGCCCCAAGTTCTCTCGAGCTTGTTCGTGCTCTTCCGCGGGCCCGAACGCGCCACCGTACTCGGCATCTTCGGCGTGGTCGCCGGACTCGCCCAGGCGGGGGGACTGCTGCTCGGCGGTGTGCTCGTCACCGCGGATGTGGCCGGCCTCGGCTGGCGGGCGATCTTCTGGATCAGTGTGCCCGCCGCGCTCGTGCTGCTGGGCCTCGGCGCATGGCTCATCCCGGAGAACCGCGGCGAAGGCGCACTGCGGCCGCGTTGGCTCGCCGCGATCGGTGTGACCGCCGGATTGGTGGCGATCGTGTTCCCGCTGTTGGAAGGCCGGACCTACGACTGGGCGCCCTGGACCTGGCTCCTGTTGATCGTGGGTGTCGCCATCGTCGCGCTCATCGCGGTCGGCGAGAACCGCGATGCGGCGGGCCGGGCCGGAGCGCTGCTGCCGCTCGACCTGCTGCGCACTCGCACGAGCAGCGCCGCCCTGGCTGTGCAGTTGGTCGCCTTCGCCGCCTTCAGCGGATTTCTGCTCGTGTTCGTCCTCTGGCTCCAGGAAGGCCAGGGCTACACGGCACTTCGCGCGGGCGTGGTGACCGTGGCCTTCTCCGCGGGTGGACTGGCGATCGCCCCACTGGTGGGGAACCTGACGGTGCGATTCGGCCGTTTCGCTGTTCTCGCGGGCGCCCTGTTCGGCGCCGTGGGCACCGTCGCGGTGCTCGGCGCCGCCACCACCGCGTCCACCGACGTCAACCCCTGGGTGCTCGCGCCCGGCCTGTTCGTCGTCGGCGTCGGGATCAACCTCGTCCAGCCGCCGTTGACGACGTTGTTCCTGTCCACGGTGCCGCCGCGCTACGCCGGATCGGCGTCCGGAATCTGGACCACCGGACAGCAATTCGGCGGCGCGATCGGCGTGGCCGCACTGAGCGCCGTGTTCTTCGGCGTCGCCGCCGACGGCGACTATCAGAGCGCACTGACTGCCTGCGCCCTCACGATCGTCGCGGCCCTGGTCGTGAGTGCGGGACTCTGCCTTCTCCTGCCCGCACAGCCGACCGCTGCCCAACCCGCCGTCGCCGACGAATCCCTGAGCGACGCAGCGGTACCGGAGGTCGCGATCCTGCCGGTCGGGGAACCCGCCCAGGGCAATCATTGATCGTGGATCGTTCCAGTCGGCGATGGCGTGGTCACCATGACGCGCTGTCGCCGACCAGCTCGGCGCGCGCGGCCCGGGCGGCCGCGGTGGCTGCTTTGTCGGTCTCAGGTGGGGGTCAGCTGCGGGAGGTGCGGATCGGTTGTCGTCGGGTCCGGTGGTTGTCGATTCGGGGACCGGTGGTGTTCGTGCCATTCGGGCCGCCGCTCGGGTCAGCGGACGCCGATGGGCTTTCCGAAGAAGGAGGCGATCGTCTCACCGAAGGTGTCGGCCAGCAGCGACAGCCCGTCGGGATTCAAGGCGAGTAGTCCGGCATCGGTCGTCCTGCACCCTGATGCCGCGGGGACGCCGTTGAGCCGGTCGCGGAGCCACAGCAGCGCGGTCGCCGATCCGGAGACCTCGGTCGTGATGTGCTCGCCGAGGTGTTCGCGAATGTACTGGACATCGGCCTCGGGGCTCTGGCAGTAGGTGTCGACGAGGGTGTTGACCGGGCCCACCGGGATCAGTTCGTCGGGGTTCGCCTGCCAGATGAACATCGGCATGTCGGGTACCGCCTTGCCCATGCGCGTCTTGTCCAGGACGTCCCGCACGACGGGGTTGCGCATCGGGTCGCCTTCTGGGACACGCAGCATCCCCTTCATGTTCAGGAAGGGGAACAGCGCGGTGTTGTATTGCACGCACAGTCCGCCCTTGATCACCGAGAGGCCCTGGCCCAGTGGGTCGAGATCGCGGTTGAGCAGGTCGCCGAATTCGCGGTACTCGCGGCCCAGCCCGAGCACAGCGGCCATGATCATGCCCGACCAGATCTGGCCGTTGCCGATGTCGAGCAGCGGGCCGAAGTCGGCGGGCACGCCGCCGATGGCCGCGCCGACGATGTCGAGTTCGGGCGCGTAGCTCTGCGCGAGTTCGGCGGCGTGGCCGGTGACGATGGCGCCGCCGGAGTAGCCGTACATGCCGATCCGGGTGTCCGGGGCGAGCCGCATCGGTTCGAAGGCGCGCGCGGCGCGAATGCCGTCGAGGGTGATCCGTGCCCCGAGGGGGCCGACGCCGAACGCGCTGTCGGGGCCCTGATGGTCGGGGATGACCACGGCCCAGCCCTGTTGCAGTTGTGCCTGCGCGACAACGAATTCCAGGGGCGCGACGATCTGTCCGACCGCTGCCGCGACAGACCACTGCTGGACGGCGTAGGACGGCGAGCAGTAGGCCGCGAGGGAGTCCTCGGCGATCTGCATCGACATCAGTTTGTCCGGCGCCGACCCGCGCGGCTTCAGCACCGTCGCGACGGCGGCGATCGCCTCGTCACGGGTGTTGTTGGAGCGGTAGGAGACCTGCCAGGCGTCGACGTTGAGGGGAATGAGGCCGGCGTTGGCGACATCGATCTGCCGGGCGGCGATGATCTCGCCGGGTTGCTTGGTTGCCACGATGTCCGTCGGCGGGCGGTAGAACGCCGGATCGAGCTCCGGGGGCACTGCGAGCGCGGGCGCCGGCTGTACCGGCACCGGAGCTGTGTCGGCCGGCTGCGCGCCCGCGACGGAGAACGTGAGAGCCGGGGTGATGGCTGCGACGGTGACGGCCAGGGTCGCCAGTCTGCGGGACAACTTTGTCCGCGGGGTCATCTTCTACTCCTTACTGGTTGAGACGATGGCGTCTCAACGTTGGGAGGTGAGATTACCGTGATACGGGCTGTGGAACAATGCCTGTCTGGGACGGTTGGCGGGCTGGGTCTCGATAGTCTGCAGTGGTGACGGTGATGGCGGAGTCGGGTGAGGATTCATCCGGGGAGATGATCGCGCGGACCGTGCGCGCGGAGATCCTGTCGGGGCGGTTACCCGCCGGGGAGCGTTTGATCGCGGAGGTGCTGGCCAAACGGTTCGGCGTCTCGCGAATCCCGGTGCGGGAAGCCTTGGCGCGGTTGCAGTCCGAGGGGTTCGTCACCATCGTCAGGCATCGCGGCGCGACGGTGGCGGAGCCGCCGGTCGCCGCGGCTCGTGAGTTGTTGCAGGTCCGCCGCGGTTTGGAGGTGTTGGCCGCGCAGTTGGCCGGCGAGAATCGAGGCGGCTGTGCTGCCGCGGAGCTTGCCGGCTTCCTCTCGGCGGCGTCCGACGAGCACTCCGGATCGGGACAGCCCTTCCACGAGTTGATCGCCCGCGCGTCCGGTAACGAGGAGTTGATTCGCCTGCTGGCGGAAGTCAATGCGCGGGTGCGCTGGGCCCTCGGTCACAATCCGACGGTCTCGGTGAGTGACCATCGAGCGGTCGCGCTCGCCGTACTCAACGGCGCCCCGGTGCAGGCGGGCTTCCTCATGGAGGAGCATCTGCGCCGCGACGAGGTGTACTTCGCGCAAGATTGAATGCAATATGGCGTGATATATCGATCCCGTAACCTGATCGGCGCGGCGGGAAACGTGAGCGTCAAAGGGATTGCATACAAATAGGGCAGCTTGCTTCCAGCGTCGCTGAAGGCAGCTCGCCGATACGCACGTTGTCGGCGTCGCTTCCGTCCTCGGAGTCCGAGATGTCGCTCACCTCGTCTGAAACGCCGCCCCCCATCCCGTCCCCGGCCTCGTCACCCGGCTTGGCCGCCGCTCTCGACCGCATCGGCTTCGGCCGGGTTCAGGCGGTCGTCATCGCCTTGCTCATGGCCGGACTGTTCTTCGATTCGCTCGAACAGAACTCGACCGGTGCGATGGGTCCGCTCCTGAAGGAGTCCTTCGGCATCGGCAATGCCGAACTCACCCTGATCAATACCGCGACCGTGATCGGCGGTCTGGTCGGGCGCCTCATCGGCGGCTACCTCGCCGACCGCTGGGGACGCCGGACCGCACTCAGCCTGAACCTGCTGGTGTATACCCTCGGCGGACTGATCAGCGCCGCCGCTGTCAACTACGAAATACTGTTGACCAGCCGCTTCATCGTCGGCATCGGCCTCGGCGGTGAATTCACCGTCGGTCTGGCGATCCTGGCCGAGATGGTCGCGACGCGCCACCGTGGCTCGCTCCTGGCGACGCTGAACATCTCCTCGGGCGGTATCGGCAACATCGCCTCCTTCGGGTTCTTCGCCCTCGTTCTCGGTCCGCTGGGCGCCCTGCTCGGCGGGGACGACACCTCCTGGCGCTGGACGTATGTGATCTTGGCGGTTCCCGCGGTCCTGGTCGTGTTCTTCCGGAGGTACCTGCCCGAGTCGCCGCGGTTCCTGCTGTCCAAGGGACGCGTCGCCGAAGCCAACCTCAGCCTGACCCGGCTCGGCAGTGGGAGCATCGCCGGACTGCGCGACCCGGGCCCGGTGGTCGACTATGTCAGCGCGGCAGACATTCCGCGGCAGACCAGGTCCTCGTATGTCGAGGTGTTCAAGGGCCGCAACGGTCGACGCGTCGCCGCGATCGGCGCGGCCTCCTGGATGTCGTTCGGCGCGCAGGTCACCCTGCTGTTCCTCATGCCGATCCTGCTGGTGTCACGCGGATACTCGCTCACCGACTCGCTGGCGTTCACCATGATCATGAACATCGGCAGCCTCTTCGGCGCCTGCGCTGCCTCCTACCTCGCGGGCCGGGCGCCACGGCGTCCCACGGTGATGGGCGCTGCCGTGCTCGGCTGTCTCTCGGCGATCGCGTTCGCGCTGTTCGCCACCTCGACCGTGCTGCTGCTGACCCTGGGCATGATCTTCCAGTTCTTCACGATGATGCTCAACACGATGCTCTCGGTGTGGTCCCCGGAGCTGTTCCCGACCTCGGTGCGCGCGATGGGTGCCTCGGTGGTCAACGGCATCGGCAATGTCGCCGGCGCGGTGATGCCCTTCGCGGCCCTGTTCTTCTTCGACCGGGCCGGGGTTCCCGGGGTGTTCGCGATGATCGCCGTCATGTACGCGCTGTTGGTCGTCGCGGCGCGGTTCGGCCCCGAAACATTCGGCAAGCCATTGGAAGTCGTCAGCGGAGAAGCCGCTACGGCCGATGCCCCGTCCCGTCCACTGCGCGAAGGAGCCTGATCATGGACGAATTGAAGATTTCCGCTACTGCCCACGGCCTGAACTACCTGCCGGAGTATTTCGCCGCGGATCGGGGACTGTTCGCCGCGCAGGACCTCAGCGTGACCGCGACGGCGAAGGATCCCTGGACCGGGGTACTCGACGATCTCGACAGCGGTGCCGCCGACATCGCGCTCGGTGGTCTGTGGGTGCCCGGAATGTATTGGGGCACACCGCGCGAGCTGACAGTCTTCGCTCAGCTCAATCACCAGTTCCCCAAGGCGCTCGTCGTGCGCGGCGACGCGGAAGGGTTCGGCTGGGCGGATCTGGTCGGTGCGACCGTCCTCGCGCCGGGCATCGGTGGCAGCGCGCCCTATGCCTTCACCGCGGGCCTGATCCGGGAAGCCGGGCTCGATCCCGCGGACATGACGTTCTTGCGGGATCTGTCGACGCCGATGTTCGTCGAGTTGTTCGAAGCCGGCCTCGGTGACGCGATCGTCCTCGACATGACGACGGCGCAGATCCTGCAGGATCGGGGATCCGGAGCCATCGCGATCGACTACACCGAGGTGGGCGGCCTGGGTCCCAACAGCGTCTACTACCTGCGCACCGATCGATACGACGAGTTGGCCGATCGGCTGGTCCGGTTCACCACCGCCCTGGAGCAGGCCATGCGCGCGGTGCGGACCGTTCCGCTCGCGGAACTCGAACCGCTGCTCGCCGCGCACTGGCCGGGCATCGCCACCGAGACGTTGCTGCGGTCCTGTGCGCGGATCAAGTCCTCAGGCACGTGGGACACGGTGCGGATCGACGCCGGCGCGAGCGACCGCTGGATGCGAATCCTCGCGCAGGAGAAGATGGTGCCCACCGCGCCGGCGTTCGCCGACCTGATCGATACCCGTGTCGTCGACAGTCTCGAACTGGCCCGCGCCGCACACTGACCGGCGGAATCGGCGCGCTTCAGAGGCATGGTGGCCCTGGGCCTCGCCCACACTCGGGCGAGGCCCAGGGGTCATCGCGCGGATACCGCACCCTGTGCGCACCTCGGCACCGGCCGCTCGCGCCGCCGCCACCAGGATCCGGTCGATGCTCGTGCGATGCATCCCCCACACCGTTCCGTAGACCTCGGGGTCGATCTCGCCGGTGAAGGCCCCCGAGGTCGCGGTGATCACGGCCCGCCGCAGCACTGCTGCCCCGGCGGCCATGACGTCGTCGAGGACACCGATCCGCGCCAGGACCTCGACCCAGTTGGACTGGAAAGCGCTGGTGGAGGGCACATCGCTGGGGAAGTGCGCCTTGTCGAGCAGCGCCACCGACATGCCTCGGCGGGCCGGCATCACCGCCGACGGCGATCCCGCGCAGCGTGCGCCGACAATTATCACGTCGTAGTGAGGGTTCACCGGCTTCTCCATTTCCCGTTCGGCGAGACCGGCACGAGGGCGACGCCGAACGGGCGCCTGCCACGTTGCAGGCTGTGCACACCGCCTGCGGCGCAACGGAACTGCGCGCCGGTCCATTGATTTGGAAACGATCGTTCTTGACTGAGTGTTCCCAAACTGGATAGGGTGACCACATGGCGCGACCGAGGACCTTCGACGAGGCCGCGGTGGTGGAGTCCGCAGCGGAACTGTTCGCCCGGCGCGGGTTCGACGCGGTGTCGGTCGACGACCTCGTCGGGCAGCTCGGCGTGCACCGGCACAGCCTGTATCGCACGTTCGGGAGCAAGCGCGGGCTGTATCTGCGGGCGCTGCGAGCCACGCGCAAGAAGAACCTGTCCGCCATCGCCGCCGCCGACGATCCCTTGCGAATCCTCTGCACCGCGGTGACATCCGAGGGCATCGGCAGTCTCGACCTGCTGTTGATGGCGGCGATCGAGCAGGGTGTGTCCGACGCGGAAGTCGCCGCCGAGGTCACGGGCGCCTTCGCCGAACTCGACGCGATCACCTCCGCCCTGGGCGACGGAACGCTGTCGACGGCGACGTTGCTGGGACTGCGTCTGCGCGCCCGCGCGGGGGAGGACATCTCCCGCATCGCCGGCGAGTTCACCGCACGCACACCGACCGATCCATAGGCACGAACGAAGGAGAACGACATGGCCGAGGTCAGCATCGACGGCGGAGACCTGGTTGTCCGCATCGAAGGTCTCGACAAGCTGTGGGCATTGAAGAGCCGCCTGGTGATCCCGTTGACGAACGTCCGCGGCGCGACCGTCGACCCGGGAATCGTCAAGGAACGCAAGGGTATCCGCGCGCCCGGCACGCACCTGCCCGGCGTCATCACCGCGGGGACCTTCCACATCGACGGGGAACAGGTGTTCTGGGACCTGCGCGACCCGGACAAGGCCGTCGTCGTCGAGCTGGCCGACGAGCGCTACGCGCGACTCGTCATCCAGGTCGACGATCCCGCCGAGGTGGTCGCGCTGATCGAAAAGGCCTGCGCCCACTGAAGCCCGCACGAGTCGGCGGCTGTTCGATTCCCGTCCTGTCGCGTGCTGTCGGCGCTATCGTGCAGCAAGCGGAATGCTCTGACGGGAGTGCGTGCGATGAAGCAGCTGACCAGGTCTTACGAGGGAACGTTGCCGGCGGCGCCGAGCTTCGGCGGTTTCCTGCGCGGGTTGCGCGATGATCGCCGCCTGTCCCGCGAGCGCCTGGCGATGTCGGCGGGCGTCAGCGCCAGCTACATCACCCACTTGGAGTGGGGCGATCGGGATCATCCGGCCCGCGCGGTCGTCGAGGCACTGGCTGATTGCCTGGACCGGGTGCGGACGCTGCGTGCCGCCGAGCGCAGGCACCTGTTCGATCTGGCGGGACTGCCGATCACCGCGACACCCACGGTGGACCAGTTGCGGGCAGGCATCGGCCCCGACGCGCTGCGGAATCTCGATGCCCATGGTGACCGGATCGCGGGTTACTTCGACTCGCGCGGCAATATCCTGGCGCTCAACGCCGCCACCCGGACCATGCTGCCGGGACTGGGCGAGGGCGGCAACATGCTGCACTGGTTGTTCGGTGATCCGCTGGCCCAGCGCGTCGTCCTGAATCGGGACGAAGTGGCGCGGAGATCGGTGAGCGGCCTGCGCGGGCGGATCGGCGCGGTCGGTCAGCTCGGATGGGCAGAGCGTCTGCTCGGCGAGCTCGGAACGTACGCGGAGTTCCGCGCGCTGTGGGCGCTCGGCGAGGTGACCTTCTCGACGGGGTCGACGCCGATCCGGCTCCGTGACCCGGTGACCGGTGGACCGGTCGAAGTGCTGGTGCAGGTGTTCGACGTCGATATCGTCGACCATCCGGGGTGGGTGCGGATCTTCCTCGGCGTGTAGTCCGGCCGAGGGCTCAGCCGTGCGGTGTGGCTCCTGGCGCTACCGAATTCGGGCTACCTGATCACCGAACTGAACCTGAACCATCGACGTGCAGACGAGACGGTGCCGCTGTGGTACGACATCATCGCGGTGTCGGCGTTCGCGATGTCCGGCGTGATCAACACCGTCCTCGGAGTCTTCGCGGTGCACCTCGCCTTCGCACTCACCATCTACGGCGAATCGAATCAGGATCTGTGGGATCTGCCGCTGCGGCTGCTGATCGGGACCTTGCCGCTGCTGGTGTCGGTGGGCATCTATTTCGGCCGTTACCTGCGGCTGAACAGCTGGGATGTACGGTCGCCCGTCCGGATGTGGGCGAAACTGCGGCAGCACTTCGACTCTCGGGCCGTACTCGGGAACTTCGTGCTCTTCTGCGGTCCACGCGGCAGATCCCACCTGATCAGCTGGTGCAACACTCGCGCGGAGGCAGATCTCGCGGTGGCCGAACGACGGCGGACCGGCGCCTTACGGCATCGACGCCGGGCCGTCACCGGGCCGGTGGATCCAGGCTCAGCCAGCGCAGGTACCAGTCGGCGAAGCCGGCGGCGAAGGGGGTGATGCCCATGTCGCTGCACCGCCCGTCCTCCCAGAGCGTGCCCCGCTGGGGTCTCGGATGAAGGTTCGGTAGTCCTCGGGCAGTGTCACGCCGTGGCGGGTCTCGAACGTCGTGACCTCGGATTCGGCGAGTGGTGGATTCAGCCGGTAACGGTGGGCGGCGGAGCCGAACCGGGTGAACCCGGAATCCGTATGTCGCAGGACGGCGAGCCGTTCGAGGATCTCCGTTCGATCCCACACCCCGATCCCACCTCCGCCGAACACCAGACCGTCACCGGCACCCCGTCATGCCGGTGGAAGCGCCGAGTATACGGACGGAGGCGCGGTTGGTCGTCCCCGGAGCTCGCCGCGCTACCGGCGAGCCCCGGGGGTCGAGGGGCTGATGCCCGAACGGATGGTTCAGATGTCGCCGAAGGCCGTCGCGTAGCGGATGATGCCGCTGGGCACAGGCTTTCCGTCGAGGCTCAGCACCATCAGTGCCTCGTCGGGCACCGGCATCTTCATGCTGACACCATGGGAACTCGCGCGGGTGAACCCGAAACGGGGGTAGTACTCGGGATGTCCGAGGACGGTGACGAAGTGCTCACCCATGGCCCTGGCAGCGTCGAGTCCCGCGCGGATCGCGGCCGATCCGGCGCCGGTCTTCTGATACCGCGGCGGGACCGCGCACGGACCCAGGCACAGGGCCGGGGTGTCGTCGATGTGCGCGCGGGTCAGCAGCGCGTACCCGGCGGGAACGCCGTTGTCGTCGAGGGTGAGGATCGACAGGTCCGGGATCCAGGCGGGGTCCCGGCGCAGCGCGTCGACGAGGTCGGCTTCCTCGGCCCGATCGAAGGCGGCGAGGTTGATCTCCCGGATCGTGGCGATATCGGCGCTGGTCTCGACGCGAGTGGTCCAGCCGTGACTGATGGTCATGACGTTCTCCTGTGATGAATGATGGTGTGTACCAAAGCAACCGGTGTCAGTTCTGACGGTCACGGAACCGGTAGGTCGCGCGGAGGTGCTTCGTGATCGCCTTTTCGGTCTTGCCACGCTTGTTGGCCTGGCGGGCGTCACCGCGGGTGGCCGCCCACTGGCTCTCCCGCAGCAGCTTGCGGTAGCGCTCGAGCCGGCCGAGGTCCAGCTCGCCGGACACGACCGCGTCCTGCACCGCGCACCCGGGTTCGCTGCGGTGTTCGCAGTCGCGGAACGCGCAGTCGCGGGCGTACGCCTCGATCTCGGCGAACACCTGCCCGACACCGTCGGCGACGTCCTGGACGCCGATGCCGCGCAGGCCAGGGGTGTCGATGAGCACCCCGCCACCGGGCAAAGTGAGCAACTCACGATGCACGGTGGTGTGGCGGCCCTTGCCGTCGGTGGCACGAACATCGTTGGTGCCCATATGTTCTCGGCCGAGCAACGCATTGGCCAGGCTGGATTTCCCGGCGCCGGACGGGCCGAGCAGCACCGCCGTCCCGGTCACGACAGCGGCCAGCCGGTCCATGCCCGACCCGGTCGCGGCGCTGGTGGTGAGGATCTCCACGCCGGGAGCCAACCCGGCGACCACGGCTTCGCCGACGCCGGGCTGCTCGTCCAGGTCGGCCTTGGTCAACACGACGACCGGGCGGGCACCACTGTCGAATGCCAGCGCCAGCAGACGCTCGATCCGGCCCGCGTTGACCGGCACCGCCAGCGACACCGCGATGACGACGGTGTCGACATTGGCCGCGAGGACCTGTTGATGGGACGTGCGATCCGAGGACGCGCGGGTGATCGCGGTCCGCCGGGGCAGCAAGGCCACCACCCGCGGTCGCGGACCAGGGGACAGCGCGGCCCAGTCGCCGGTGCACACGATGTGCTCGCGATCCGCGCCGGTCAGCGCACTGCTGTCGGCGCGGATCGGCCCGTTCGCGGTGAGGGTGTCGCATAGTCCGCGATCGACGCGCACGATGCGGGCCGGTATCAGTCCGGCGGCGGCGTGCTCAGCGAACAGCGCCGCGAATTCCGCGTCCCAGCCGAGCTCGGAGAGCTGCGACGAAGACGACGAAGAGGAAGAAGAGTGTGATGAATGCACGATGAGACCCTTGAAAGAGGGAGCCCCGTTCGAACACGGAATCCACCACCGGCCACGCCGCGAGCGCAGAGCTCGGGGCGACTACGGCAGTGGGTATCGGGGTCAGACCGGGGCCCGGGACGTGAGGATGGTCCGGGCGCTGCGCACCGCAGCGGTCTTCGCCGCAAACATCAACTCACCTCCCATTCTCTCGCACTCCAGGTCGAACACGGACGACACAAGGTAACACGCGGCGTGCCGGCCCGGCCAGCGCATTGTGAATCGCCCTCATACGCCGTGGGAGGGCGATTCAGAGTGCGTTGATCCTGGCCAGCGCTTCGAAGGCCAGATCGGCCGCCTGCCAGAGGGCGGTGATCTCCGCACGCACGCCGGGGGCGAGCGCGGGGTCCTGCAGGGCGAGGCCGTTGGTGAAGATGACGGTGTTGGCGCCCAGATCGGCGGCGATGAGCATCTGCTCGGTGGCGACGCCCGCGCCGAACAACTGGTCGAGCCCCTCACCGACGAAATAGAACCGCCACAGGGGGCCGAGATCGGCGCCGTAGACAGCCTTGGTGCGGTCGATGATCACGTCGCCGACGGCGGCGATGCTCGCGACGATCTTGAAGTAGTCCGGCGCGTGCTCGGGTCGACTGTGAACGGCCGCCACCGAATACGCGAGATCGACCGTGAGGTGGGCGTTGTAGCCCGCCATGGCGGTGCGGGCCCTGGACGCGCCGCAGTCCTTCGCGAGCGCGAAATAGTGGGCCCAGTGCGGTTCGGTGACGCCGCCGGTGAACTCGGCGTGCAGGTTGTCCAGGAATCGGCGCAGGAGTTCGGTGCTGATCGCGTGGGCGTACTCACGGTTCAGGAACGCCGCTGGGTCGCGCTGCAGCGGCATGACCGCCGCGTATTCGACGGCGTCGAGGCCGATGGCGAACAACCCACGCAGATCCCGGTGCGCGCTGAGGATCTCGGTGATCCGGTGGTGCCGGTCTACCGCGTCCTCGAGCCGCGTGAGACCGTCGGCGCCGGTGATCGTCGCGGTATCGGACAGCTCGACGATGTCGTCGACCTCGCTGGACGACAGTGCCGAACCGCAGGCGGTGTCGCGCACAGCGGCGGTGGCCGGCGCCGCGACGACCGCGGGCACGGCCATGATCAGGGACGCAGCGACAGCGGCTATTCCGCTCGAGACACGCACCCGCAGATTCCACCACCCAGAAGTGAGAACCGCCGACTACGACACGGCGCGAAGCCGGTCGCCGTCGAACGGACGCGCCGGCGGTCCCGTGAACGCCGGAATCCGGATGTCGAACAGGCTTGCGGGGTGGACATCACCCGGTCAGGCGACCGCCGCCGCGGCGGGGACGGCGGCCGCGCTCTGCAGGCCGGCCCAGCACAGCTGAGTGGTCGTCTCGACCGCCTGGCCCTTGGGGATCGGGCGGCCTGTGCGATGCCACTGTCCAGCGGCGGCGATTCCGGCGCCGACCAGCCACGCGGCGAGCAGCTGAGTCCGCCACGGGGTCTCATCACGGTGACACAGCGCGGCGGCGACCGTGGCGGTGCACTCGGCTTTGGCCGTCTGCACCCGCCACCGGACCGACGGCTCGCTGGGCACCGCGGAATCGAAGACCAGGACGTGGGTGCCGGACGCGTCACCGTCGACGACGTCGAAGAACGCCGTGATCGTGCCGCGCACCGTGTCGTAGTCGGACGGCGGGGCCGCCAGCGTTTCGCGGACCGCGGTGGCGAGCTGATCGAGATACCGCTGCACCACCGCCAGATAGAGCTCCAGCTTCCCCGAGAAGTACTGATACAGAATGGGTTTGGTGATGCCCGCGGACTCGCACACCATCTGCATGGTGACCCCGTGGTAGCCGCGGCCCGCGAACACGCGCTGGGCGATGTCGATGAACTGGTCGCGCCGCGCGTGGCGCCGCCGGGCGGGGGAGGTGCCGGCGGTGGGCCGCGGCTGTCGGGTGGATGGCATGGGCTCGGTCAGAACCCGGCTTCGTCGAGCTCCATCGCGCCCAGGTCGGTCGCGGTGAGCACGGCGCGTTCGGCGGTCACGTGGGGCAGCGCCGTGTTGGCGAAGAACGACGCGACGGCGATCTTGCCCCGGTAGAACTCGGTGTCCCGGCCGGATTCCAGGGCGGTCAGCGCGACCTCGGCCGCCACGATCAGGCGCCAGGCGACCAGCAGATCACCGACCGCGAGCAGGAAGCGCACGGCGTTGAGCCCGATCCGGTACAGCTGCGTGGGCTCCCCGCCCGCGGCGACCAGGTGCCCGGTGAGCGTGGCCACCATCTCCTCGACGTCCTCGATCGCACAGCCGAGCAGCACCTTTTCGGTCTTGAGCCGTCCACCGTCGGCGTCGGAGCGGGCGGTGGCCCTGACCTGGCCCAGCAGGTGTCCCAGGGCGACGCCGCGGTCGCGGGCGATCTTGCGGAAGAAGAAGTCCTGGGCCTGGATGGCGGTGGTGCCCTCGTAGAGCGAGTCGATCTTCGCGTCGCGGATGTACTGCTCGATGGGGTAGTCCTGCAGGAAGCCGGAGCCACCGAAGGTCTGCAGCGATTCGGTGAGGTACTGGTAGGCGCGCTCGGAGCCCACGCCCTTGACGATCGGCAGCAGCAGGTCGTTCACGCGTGCGGCGAGTTCGGCGTCGGCTCCCGAGACATGCTGGGCGACAACGGGATCCTGATGGCCCGCGGTGTAGAGGTAGACCGCGCGCAGGCCCTCGGCGTAGGCCTTCTGCATCAGCAGTGACCGGCGCACGTCGGGGTGGTGGATGATCGAGACCTTCGGCGCGGTCTTGTCCGAGGCCTTGGTCAGATCCGCGCCCTGCACGCGCGACCTGGCGTACTCGCGGGCGTTGAGATAGCCGGTGGACAAGGTGGCGATGGCCTTGGTGCCCACCATCATCCGGGCTTGCTCGATGACCTTGAACATCTGCGCAATGCCGTTGTGCACGTCACCGACGAGGTACCCGACCGCGGGCACGCCGTGGCCGCCGAAGGTGAGTTCGCAGGTGGCCGAGGCTTTCAGGCCCATCTTGTGCTCGACATTGGTGACGAAGACGCCGTTGCGGTCGCCGAGCGCGTACGTCTCGTGGTCGAAGTGGACCTTCGGCACGATGAACAGGCTCAGGCCCTTGGTGCCGGGGCCCGCGCCCTCGGGGCGGGCCAGGACCAGGTGGACGATGTTGTCGAACAGATCGTCGGAGTCGGCAGAGGTGATGAATCGCTTCACGCCCTCGATGTGCCAGGTGCCGTCCTCCTGCTTGATCGCCTTGGTGCGGCCGGCGCCGACGTCGGAACCGGCATCGGGCTCGGTGAGGACCATCGTGGCGCCCCAGTCGCGCTCCACCATCTGCGCCGCCCATCCGCGCTGCTGCTCGGTGCCGACCTCGGCAAGGACGGCGGCGATCATGGCGCCGGTCGAGTACATGTAAGCGGCGGGCTGTGCGCCGAGCACGAATTCGTTGACCGCCCAGCCCACCATCTGCGGCGCGGGGACGCCGCCGATCTCGGTGGACTTGGCCAGTCGCGGCCATTCGGCGTCGAGCCAGGCGCGCACCGCCTTCTTGAACGGCGCGGGCAGGCGTACCGAGTGCGTCGTGGGATCGAAAAGCGGTGGGGTGCGGTCTGTGTCGGCGAAGGGCTCGGCGACCGGGCCCTCGGCGAGGCGGGCCGCCTCGCTCAGCATCGTGCGCACGGTGTCGGCGTCGAGATCGCCGAACGCGCCGGTGGCGAGGACGGTGTCGAGGCCGTAGACCTCGAACAGATTGAACTCCAGGTCGCGAACGTTGCTCTTGTAGTGGCCCACCGGACCGTCACCTCTCGACTGGACCCGCCCCGACCGGGGCGGGTGCTGAACCGGGCGCGCTTCGCGCCGCGGGAGCCATGATGGCGCACAATCATGCGCCGCGCAACCATAAGTAACTCGCCGATAAGTCGGTCAGTCCACCATGGCGGTGTGGAACCGGTTATAAGTCATCAGGTGTTAAGGATCTTTCCGGAAGTTCGGCGAGGGCGATCCGTTCGCCGAGCGCGCAGAGTTCGGCGAGGAGATCCGGGCGGCGGGTCAATCGCGGATTGCGGACCGCGTCGTTGACCACCGTCGTGACGGCATGGATCAGCACCCGCGCGGTCGGCAGGCTCAACTCGGGCCGCACCGACTGCAGCAGCCGGGCCCAGCCGATGATGCCGTCGCGATGGATCCGCCGATATCTGGCGGCGGCGCCGGCGGGTAGATTGCCGGTCTCGCTGACCGCGGTGCCGACGAGATCGGTTCTCTCCCTGGCGAATCGGACGTAGTATCGCAGCAGCAGGCGGAGCGAGTCGCTCGGATCGCCGCCCTCGGCCAGCGCCCGCTCGGTGTACTGCTGGATCCACCGGTTGTTGCGCTCGATGATCTCGTCCAGCAGGTCGGACTTGCTCTCGAAATGGTGGTAGAGCGCGGGGCCGCGCACGCCGACGGAGGTGCCGATGTCCTCGATGCTGACCGCGGCGAACCCGCGCTCGCTGAACAGCTGGGCGGCGGCGGCCACGAGTTGCTCGGTCCGTGCCGCGGAATCGGGATCGGTGGGGGCACCGTCGGAGTCGGCCGTGTCGGCGCGTGCGCCGGGCCGGGCGGCGACACCGGCAGCGATGACCGCGTCGACGGCGGCGTCGAGTACCCGTGCGAAGGCGTCGTCGGGCAGCTGGGTGCGGTGGTTGGACGGGCTGGTCACCACCGACAGCACGACCCAGCCGAGCGCGTCGCGGTCGGCGGCGCCGAGATCGGGCCTGCGGGCACGGACGGCCGCGCCGATCCGGTGGGTCAGCCGCACCGATCGGGCCAGCACGCCCACCCGGTCCATCGGGGTCAGGCTGCGGAACTCGAGCTGCCACAAGCGGGCGAGCCCGCGCGTCTCGAGCGCTACCCGCACCAGCGCGGGTAGCGCGGCGTCGGCGGGGGCGCCGTCGGCGCATGCGGCGTCGACGCGGTCCAGGATCAGGTCGAGTCCTTCGCGCAGGCACGACCCGAGCAGTTCCTGCTTCGTGCGGAAATGCCGGTACAGCGCGCCGCTGGTGATGCCGACGGCGGTGGCGATGTCGGCCATCGACGTGCGGTGGTAGCCGTGTTCGGCGAAGGCGGCGTTGGCGGCGCGCAGAATGGTGGCCCGCCGGTCGCGGGGCCTGCGGCGCACCGGCGGTGCGGTCTTGGCCGGTGCGGCCGTCACCGCGTGGTCGGTGGCGCCGAGCGCGCCGAGGAGCATCCGCAGCAGCTCGTCGGTCAGCTGGTCGACGGTGGCGTCGACCCAGCCCGCGGTCCAGTCCCGCATCAGTCCGTCGACCGCGCCGACGAAGGTGGCCGCGGTCAGCCGGTAGTCGCGGGGCGCGAGTTCACCCCTGCCTGCGAAACTCTCGAACAGTGCGCACATCCGGTCCACCCAGCGGGCCCGGCTCTGCCTGCGCTGGGCGTCCATCCGCGCGCTGACCCCGGCGATCTCGACGAACGCGATTCTCGCGCACCGCGGGTCGCGGGTGACGTAGGAGAGGTAGGCGCGCACCATGGCGCCCGCGCGCGCGGCCAGCGGCAGGTCGTCGACCCGCGCGACCTCGTCGAGGACGTGCTGTTCGACGATGCCGTCGAGGTGCAGGTGCAGCTCGCCGAGCAGGTCCTCCAGGGTGTCGTACTCCTGGTAGAACTGCCGCGTGGACAGCCCCGCGGCCTGACACAGATCGGCCAGCCGTGTGTGGCGATAGCCGGCACCCGCCCCGAATGCTTCCAGCCCCGCCTCCCGGAACCGCGCCCGCCGTTCGGCCTGCCGCTCGTCGGCCGACCTGCCCCCGTACCGCCCCGTCGCCGCCGCGACTCTCGCCATGGCCCTCGGCCTCCCGACCCCAACTCTGGATTTATTCGTATTCAGAGTATGTGATCGAGGAAGTCACCGACAATGGCCGGCCCCGACGGTTGCGTTTTCGGGTGTTCGGGGAGGAAGCTGACGGGATGCCGGCGACGATCGGCGCTGCCACCATGGAAGCGATCAGCAGGGTCACACCTGAGCCGATCAGAGAACACAATTGTGCGGCCGCCTCCAGTCGCGATTGCGGGCGTTCAGTCCGCGCAGCGCTACCTCGGACGGCGTGGGTCTCGATGTGGTCGCCCAGGCCCGTTGTCTGCTATATCGATGCGATCGGGTGCGGTTGTCACGCTCTGCCTCGACCGCTGGGTGATGATGTGCGTATGTCTGACCCGCTCAGCTTGCGCCTCGGTAGCTACTTCCACTCCGGTCTGCGGCGCTGGCCGGGGTCGGAACTGATCCTGACCACGGATGGCGGACTGTTCCACGTCGACGTCGTAGCGCCGACGCCGGCGGATATCACGGACTTCGATACC
Organism: Nocardia neocaledoniensis; assembly: GCF_003182135.1. Taxonomy (GTDB): domain Bacteria; phylum Actinomycetota; class Actinomycetes; order Mycobacteriales; family Mycobacteriaceae; genus Nocardia; species Nocardia neocaledoniensis. The sequence continues at coordinate 91,826 of NZ_QGTL01000005.1, forward strand.
GCCGCAATGGAATTCGCCTGGACCGAGGCGCGTCACCACGGGGTCCTGTGTTATCGGTTCGGTGAAAGGCCCTGGCAGCATTACGCTTTCAACCCGCACCGCGACACCCCGCCCGGTGTGGTGGCGGGCCTGCCCGAGATCGGGCCGGGGGAGACGCTGTCCGTGACTCTCGGCTTGGCCGAGGTGGACAGGACGCCGGTGCTCGCGGTGCGCACGGCCGAGTGGCCGGAACACTTCGTCGGTGCTGTGCGGGCGACCCTGGCCAGGCTGGCCGCACAATCGGTCGACAGCGCGCTGCTGGTCGGGGAGTGCGACGACCTTCACCTGTTCGTCGGGAGCGAGCGGATCGCTCAGCGGGCCGGTGTGCGATGTCGCTGTGGCTGACGGGAGGGTCAGAAATTCGAGAGGGCTTCCATGCCCTGCAGCATCGCCACGACGAAGAGGACGGCGCCGAGGGTGCACAGTGCGACGAAGCCGAGGGAGAGGCAGAGCGCGGTGGACGACAACCAGGGTCGGTAGCCGGCTCGGCGACTGATCACCATGCCGGCCGACGACAACGTGATGGCGACGGCGGCGGGCCCCGCGAAGCTGCCGATCGTGACGGCGGGGGACGGCAGCGCATTGCCTGGCCGGTTGATCATCCACAGCAGGTCGGCCAGCGCGACGACCAGGAAGCCCAGCGCCGCGCCGCCCCACCAATGGTCCGGCCGTGTTCGCTCCCACAGATCCGAGGCTCCCCGCACAGTTCTATTCAAGCAGCCCCGAGACGCCGGCGCTCGTCGTCAGCGCCTGGGCGACGACAAGGCCGACGGGATGTGGTGCGTTGACGAGGCTCGCCCCCTGTACGGGCGCCGAGGTCAGTCGGCCATCACATAGGTGCCGGGGGCCACGCCGAGCGGGCGGAACTCGGTGTTGCCCAGCACGGCCGACGCCGGCTTGTCGCCCCCCGATCGGTCGCCGAGCCAGGCCGCGTAGTCCGGCCACCAGGACCCCTGCGCCGTCGGCGCCGCCGCGCGCCAGTCCCTGGCGTGGACGGAAAGATCCTCCGACACTTGGTAATTGGACTTCCGGTTGCCGGGCGGATTGACCAGCGCCGCGATGTGGCCGTTGGTCGACAGGACGAAACGCACCCTGCCGCCGAGCAGTTGCGCGCTGCGATAGCAATTGGTCCAGGGGCAGATGTGGTCGGCCGACCCGGCGACGACGTAGGCGTCAACGGTGATCGCGTTCAGGTCGATGGGGGTACCGAGTACCGTGACCCCTCCCGCGGTGGCCAGCTTGTTGTGCAGGGCGGCGAGAAGGAAGTCGCGATGCAGCGCGGCGGGCATCCGGGTGGTGTCGGCATTCCAGTAGAGGATGTCGAAGCGCGGTGGGGTCCTGCCCTGCAGATAGTTGTTGACCCAGTAGTTCCAGACCAGGTCGGCGGGACGCAGCCAGGCGAAGACTTCGGCCAGGGTGCGGCCGTCCAGATAGCCGGTGCGCTGCGACTGGGCGATCGCGGCGTGCGCGATCCCTTCGTCGATGAGCGAACCCGCGACGCCACCGCGGTTCTGGTCGATCATGGTGACCAACAGGTTCAGGCTGGCCAGCTCGCCGATGCCGCCGGTCTGCGCGCGGTGCGCGGCCGCCATGCAGGCGATCAGTCCGCCCGAGCACGCGGCCATGGTGTGCACGGAGCCGGCGCCGGTGATCCGGTCGACCACGCCGAACGCCTCGATCACCGCTTCGGCATAGGCGTCGATGCCCCAATCACGGTGGCGTTCCTCGGGATTGCGCCAGGAGATCATGAACACCTGCTGACCCTGCCGCACCAGATACTCGACCATGCTGCGGCCGGGCGCCAGATCGAGGACGTAGTACTTGTTGATGGTCGGCGGCACGATCAGCAGCGGCACCGCGCGCACGGTCTCGGTCTGCGGCAGGTACTGGATCAGCTCGAACATCTCCGTCCGGTACACGACGGCGCCGGGCGTGATCCCCAGGTCGACACCCACCCGGAACGCGTCCGGCTCGACCATCGCGGGAACCCGCGGCGAGCTGGCGACATCGCGCAGCAGATTGCGCGGACCCGCGACGGCATTGGCGCCGTTGCTGGCGAAGAACGTCTTCCAGGCGACGGGGCTGATCAGCGGATTGTTGCTCGGCGCAGCGGCTTCGAGGATGTTGGACAGGACGAACTTCATCCGCTCGGCGTCGCGCCACTCCATCGGCGCGTCCGCGAGCAGCCCTTCGGCCAGCTCGTCCGCGGCCAAATAGATCTGCACGATGCGCTTCAGCACCGGGTTCTGCGACCACTCCGGGTCGCTGAAGCGCCGGTCCTTCGGCCGCGGGGCCAGCTGGGAGGTGCCCACCACGATGCGGCCGAGTTCGTCGACGAGCTTGCCGACCCGTGTCTTGACCCGGTCGGGGCGCTTGGCCAGCGCGTCGAGGAACTTCACCCCCGCGTTGCCGGGCAGCCACCGGTTGGCCGGGCCGAGCGCGGCCGCGATCAGCGGGTGGTCGAGGGGCACCGCCGACTCGGGCGAATCGACGGCGGTGCGATCGGCGCGTTCCTGGAATGTCGTGGGATTGCTGATGACGTCTCCACTCCTGTCGGCCACGCGTGCGGCTGCCGCGCAGCGTGCTCTGGTCGGTTCGCGTCGATCCGGCACCGAGATCTCATGGTGCGGTGGTCGGCGCCCGAGAAGTGGGTTTTCGCAATCCAGCGGCGAACGCACGATGACCCGCATCTCAGTGCGGCCACCGTGCCGAACGCGTGATCACAGCGTCACGCATCGGGGGCATTCCAGCCAATGTCGGTGCCGACACCACTTCCGGAGCAACTGTGTCGGCACCCACACTGTGGCTGTCCGAAGCGGCGGGTCCCGTTACCCCGTGGATAACCTGTCGAGGTGTCTACTCCGAGCCTCGCTCAGCCGGTGGCGAAACTCGCCGCCGACCTGCTCGAGCAGATCGATGCGCTGGCCGACCAGCTGCTCGTCCGTATCACCGAAGAGATCGAGATCTATCGCACAGAGTGCCTCGTCAGCCGCGCGGAGCTGCGGGCCTCACTGATAGCCAACATGGATCAGATCCTGGGACGGCTGCTCGGCGAACGCGGCGGCGACCTGTCGGCGCCGCGCCTGATCGGGCGGACCAGGGCGGCGCAGGACATGCCGCTGCCCGAGGTACTGCGCGCCTATCGCCTCGGCTTCGCGTTCGTCTGGGAGCGATTGCTCGGCGCCGCCCGTGACTCCGGGCAGCGGTCGGTGGACGCGCTGCTCGATACCGCGACCACGATCTGGGAACTGGCCGACGATTTCTCCCTCGCCCTGACCGAGTCGTATCGGGAGGCGATGAGTGAACGCATGATCGAGGCCGACCGTCGACGATCCGGCATCCTTTCCGCGATCCTGGACGGCCCAGCGTCCGGTTCGCTCAGTGCCTGGGAGGTCGCGAAGCTTCTCGATCTGCCTTACGAAGGCACCTTTCTCGTCGTCGTCGCGGAGGTCACCGAGGGCCGCTCCTCGGCCCTGCCACGACTCGAGGACCGCCTGCGGCGGCTCGATGTGGGTTCGGCGTGGCGGTCGCAGCCGCACCACGAGATCGGGGTGCTCTCGCTGGGACCACGACGGGAACCGGCGGCGGTGCTGACCGCGGTCGAGCAGGTGGCGCTCGGGCGGGTCGGTGTGAGCCCGGTGTTCCATCGCCTCGACGGTGCCGCCCGCGCCTTGCGGCTGGCCCAGGTCGCCCTCGAGGCGCTGGCGCGGGGCACGAAGGGTATCCGCCGTCTCGACGACGACCCTCACATCGATCTCCTTGTGCGAGACCGGGAGACCACGCGCCGGTTCGTGCTGCGTGTGCTGGGCGGTGTGCTCGCCACGCCCGACCACGAGCGCACGACCCTGCTGACCACCGCGACGGTGTGGATCGACGCGCGCGGTTCGGCCGCCGAAGCGGGACGGCAGCTCTACTGCCACGAGAACACGGTCCGGCAACGTATCCGCCGTCTCGAAGAACACCTGGGCGGCTCGCTGGACGACCCGCGGGTGTTGAGCGATCTCACCATCGCGCTGCGGGCCATCCGCGCGTTCCCGGAGCTCGGCGATCGACTCGACGCCTGAGTAGCCAACGTGAAGGAGGCCGCGTGACCGAGGTCGAGACGGTTCGGCAACTGCGGATCAACGGGCGGCGCCTGCGCGTGGCGGTGCGCCCGGGAGAGGGCCGCCCTCTGCTGATGTGCAACGGGATCGGCGCGCGTTTGGAGCTGTTGCAGCCCTTCCTCGACCGGCTCGACCCGGCCATCCCGGTGATCCGGTTCGACGTGCCCGGCATCGGCGGATCCGAATTGCCCCGTGTGCCCTACAATTTCGCCACTCTCGCCTGTCTGCTCGGCGACCTTCTCGACGAACTCGGCTGCGGGGAGACCGACATACTCGGGATCTCCTGGGGAGGGGGCCTCGCGCAGCAGTTCGCCTTCCAGAACCCCCGGCGGTGCCGACGCCTGGTGCTCGTCGCCACGGCGACCGGCATGCTGATGGTCCCGGCCGGCCCCCGGGTGCTGAGCAAGATGATCACCCCGCGCCGCTACCGAGATTCCGCCTACGCGGCCGAGATCGCCCCGACGATCTACGGCGGACGTCTTCGGACGGAACCCGAACTCGCGCGGGAGATCCTGCACCGCCACGCGGGCCGCGCCCCCGGGCTCGGCTATTCGCTCCAGTTGCTCGCGGGCGCGGGCTGGACGAGCCTGCCGTTCCTGCCCCTGATCCGCCAGCGCACGCTGATCCTCGCGGGCGACGACGACCCCATCGTGCCGGTGATCAACGCGAAGGTCATGCACCGGCTGATGCCCCACTCGACCCTGCACATCTACCCCGACGGCCACCTCGGACTCGTCACCCGCGCCGACGATCTCGGTCCACGAGTCGCCGAGTTCCTGCGTCCGGGACCTGTTGCCAGGACCTGACCGCGGAGCTCGGCGCATCGCGTTGGCTCCCCGTGATCGCCTACTTCGGCGGCGGGTCGGCGATCCTGCCCAGCCGATGGGTCGGCGCTTCGGCTTCGATCTCGGCGACGGTGCGCGGACGGCGAGGAGTCCGTGCCAGCTTGCTGTCGGGGACCGCGGGCAGCCGCGTGGTCGGCGGATCGGTGATCGGCGTCGTCCGCACCAGGTCGACCATCGCGTCCTGTTGCGGTCGTTCGTCGCTGAGGATCGGCTCGGACAGGCCGGCCTTCTCCTGAATGCGTTTGGCCCACTTGGGTGCCCACCAGCAGTCGTCGCCGAGGAGTTTCATGATCGCGGGGACGAGCAGCATGCGCAGGATCGTCGCGTCGATGAACAGTGCCGCGATCATGCCGTAGGCGATGTACTGCATCATCACCAGGTCGGAGAACGCGAACGCGCCCGTCACCACGATCAGGATGAGCGCGGCCGCGGTGATGATGCGACCGGTCTGTGCGGTGCCTGCGCGGATGGCCTCGGTGGTGGAGGCGCCGTGGGCGCGCGCCTCCACCATGCGGGAGAGCAGGAAGACCTCGTAGTCGGTGGAGAGGCCGTAGATCACCGCGATGATCAGCATCAGTACCGGTGCGCTGATCGGCTGTGGCGTGAAGTTCAGCACCCCGGAGCCGTTGCCGTCGATGAAGATCCAGGTCAGGATGCCGAGCGTGGCGCCGAGCCCGAGGGCGTTCATGAGAGCCGCTTTGATCGGCAGGACCAGTGACCCGAAGGTGAGGAACATCAGCAAGGTGGTGACCAGCAGGACCAGCGCGATCATCAGGGGCATCCGGTCGAGGAGGCTGTCGATGCTGTCGGCCATTATCGCCGGCTGGCCCGCGACATACATGGCCACTCCGTCGGGCACGTCGATGGCGCGCAGGTAGTCGATCGTCGGTTCGGCGTTGCCGGTCGGGTCGACCAGGGTGGCCGAGGTGCGATACACCGCAGGATCGTTCGATCCGGTGTTGCTCGGCACGCCGAACTGGCCGACGAGCCCGGGCGCCTGGTTGGCCTGTTTCCATGCCGCGCCGATGGCGGTGGTGTCCTCGCTGACGAAGACCAGCTGAATGGGGTCGGTCTTCTTCAGCGGGAACACTTCGTAGAAGTGCTCGAGGGCGAGCCGGGTGCTGTTGTCGGGCGGGAGGTATTTCTCGTTGATACCGCCGAAGGCGAGGTTCTTGATCGGGATGATCAGCAACAGCAGGCCGACCGTGACCGCCACGGCGACCTGCAAGGGATGCCGCATCACCCAGCGGGGAAGCCTGCCCCAGAGACCGCTGTCGATCTCCTCGGCGGTCTTGGTTTTGCGGAACCGTTTGATGCCGAGCATGTCCACGCGCGGTCCGAGCACGGCCAGCATCGCGGGCAGGATCGTCACCGCGGTCAGGGCCGCGAGGGAGACGGTCGCGATGGTGCCATAGGCGACCGAGCGCAGAAAACCCTGGGGGAACAGCAGGATGCCGCCGAGACTGGCGACGATCATCGTCGCCGAGGAGACGACGGTGCGGCCTGCCGTCGTCACCGTGCGCTGGACCGCCGTGGGGGTGTCGTGCCCGGCGGCCAGCTCCTCGCGGAACCGGCTGACGATGAACAGCGCGAAGTCGATGGCCAGGCCGAGCCCGATCATCGAGACCACAGCGGAGACGAACGAGTTGACCTCGGTGACATTCGTGATCGCCATGACGATGCCGTTGGCGCCCACGATGGTGAGCCCGCCGATGATCAGCGGCAGCGCGGCGGCGACGATGCCACCGAAGATGAAGAACAGCAGCACCGCCACCGCGGGAATGGCCAGCAGTTCCATCCGGTGGACGTCGGTGGCGATGGTGTCGTTGAGAGTGCCGCCGATCGCTTGCAGCCCCGAGACTTCCACATCTACGCCATTGATGCCGAAGGCGTCGCTCACTGCCCGGTAGCTGCGCAGCAGGTCGGTGTCGTTGTCGCCGACGAGCGCCACCGACGCGAACGCGTGCTTCTTGTCGGCCGATCCGAACACCGAGGGCACCGCGGGCGCGTCGCCCACTCGCCAGTAGGCGCCGTTGATCTTGTCGATCTGGGCAGGGTGTTCGGCCAGCGCTCGGTTCAGGCTGTCGACGATCGTGGCGCTGAACGCCGGATCATCGATCGTCTTCCCGTCGGGAGCGTTGTACAGCACGATGACATCGGCGGTGTGGTCGCGCCCGAATGCCTCATCGGCGATCCGCGAGCCCTGCGAGGACTCGGAACCTGGGTCGTCCCACCCACTGGAGGTGAGGTGATCGGACAGCCCGAGCCCGTACCCGCCCAGCGCCAGCAGCGCGGCGCCGACCACGGCGATGACGACGAAACGGCACCGATGAACCAGACCGCCCCAACGGTTGAACACAAACGACTCCTCTGACTGTTGCGGTACCGACCTTCCCAGGCGAACCTGAAAATCCGCTGACAGGCGTGGCGCGGCGGCGAGGGTCAGGCGCGTTGATCTGCGCCGGGAGCGTGCAGATCGCGCAGGTAACGGCACACCTCGCCGATCGCCTGCTTCGCCTGTGTGAAGACCGCTACTTCGGTGAAGAAGCCGTGGAAGACCCCGTCATATCTGGTCGAGGACACGGCAACGCCCTCCTCGCGCAGCCGCTGCGCGTACGCCTCGGCGTCGTCACGGATCGGATCGACTTCCGCGGTGATGACCAGCGCGGGCGGGAGGCCGCGAAGTGATTTCGCGCGCATCGGCGCCGCGAGCGGGTCGCCGCCGGGGTGGCCGGCGCCGACGTACTGCTCCCAGAACCAGCGGCCCTCGGCGGCGCCGAGCAGCGGTGCGTCGGCGAAATCCGACCACGACGGGCGGGTGAAGGTGTCGTCGACGGCGGGGTAGGCGAGGACCTGCGCCACCGGCAGGGCGCTGCCCTCGCCGCGCCGGTACAGGCAGAGGGCGGCGGCGAGATTGCCGCCGGCGGAGTCGCCGCCGATCGCGATCCGCGCGGGATCGATACCCAGGTCGGGCGCCGATCGGAGCAACCACGCGTAGGCGTCGACGCAGTCCTCCAGCGCCGCCGGGTACGGGTTCTCCGGAGCCAGACGGTATTCGAGGGACACCACGGTCCAGCCGGATCCGGCGGCGATCGCCCGGCACAGCTCGTCGGATCCGTCCAGGGTGCCCAGGACGAAACCGCCGCCGTGCAGGTAGACCAGAGCGGGCGTCGCGCTGTCGGACCGCGCGTCGTCCGGGCGGTAGAGGCGTGCGGTGATCGCCCCCGCTCGCGTTGTCATGGTCAATTGTCCAACATGTTCCAGTCGGGTGATCGGCTGCGCGGACGGTGTGGAGTCCACCAGTGCACGGGCCTGCTCGGGGCCCAGCTCGTGCAGGGGTTTCGGCAGTAACTGGCTGATCAACCCGGCCACCGCAGTGGCCTGGTCGTCGAGCAGATCCTGCCAGGCGGGAGGGGCGTCGGTCATGGAATTCCTCGCTACTCGTTGACAACAAGTGATCTGTGCCTCACCATCATAGTCACGTGACCCAGACATTTGACCATAAGTTCACGTTCCATTGGGGATCCGGTGTCGACGGTGTACCGCGCACACGATCTCGTCGCATCGAAAGGACAACATGATGACCGAAACGACGATCGGTCCCGCGACGCGCGGGGCTGAGGTCGGCGGGGTCGACATCCGGATCGAGGACGACGCCAGTCCGATCGTCCGGCTGATCGGCCGGACTGTCGCCGACGCCCTCCGCGCCGACAGCTCGCTGCTGCCCGCCGGCCTGAGCGGCGCGATCGCGATCCGCTCCCACGACACCCCGCAGGCCGCCACGATCACCCTCGCCGACGGCGCGATCGCGGTGTCGGGTGGCGTGCTGGTCGAGCCCGACCTCGACGTCACCGTCGACCTGAACCAGTTCTTCGCCCCGGTCGGTGACCCCGTGGGCGCCCCCGAGTTCCTCGGCGTGGCCACCGCGCTGCTGTCGCCGCCGCTGCCGGATTGGAAGAGCGCCGCAGTGAGTTTCTGGGACAAGGCCCGCTCGGTCCCCGGCATCCCCGACATGCTGGTGGCCGTCATCGAAGGCCCCGACGGTGTGGAGCAGGTCGTCGCGGGTGAGGGGGAGACCCACTACGTCATCGCGGGCCCGCCGGATCTGCTGGCCGCCGTCTTCACCGGCGCGGTCGATCTGCTCGCCGCTCTGTCCACCGGCCTCGTCGGCGTGCGGGGCACCCTCTCGCAGCTGTCCGTGCTGGTCGGCGCATCCTGGAAGGTTCGTTACGATGTCTGAAATCGCCACCACCGCAACGGCTCTCGAACCCGGCGTGCACACGGTCCGGATCGAGTCCACCAACCACGACGGCTCCTTCCACGGCAAGAACGTCGCCCCCGCGAAGTTCGCCGCGTGCGCGGAATCGGGCTTCGCCATGGCCGATCTGCTCTTCGGGCTCGACCTCGGCAACGCGCCGACCCTCGGTTTCGCCTATCCCGCGTGGCGTGGTCATCTCGCCGACCTGCAGTTCCGGCCCGACCTGTCGACGCTGGTCCAGTGGGCGCCCGGGGTCCAGTCGGTGATCGGTGACTACTGGCAGCCCGACGGCACGCCGATCGGCACCTGTCCGCGCAATCTCGCCCGCACGATGGTCGATCAGCTCGCCACCCGCGGCTTCACCGCGACCATCGCGGTCGAGATCGAAGCCACGCTCTTCCAGGAGCCGGTCCACGAGGCCAGGGCCAAGGGCTATCGCGATCTCACCCCGCTCGGCGGCTCGGCGGGCACCGCCTACAACCTGGCGAAGTCGAAGGACTGGGTCGACTACATGTCGGCGGTCGCGCGGCGGCTCGAGGAGATCGGCATCGAGTGGGAGGCGTGGAGCGACGAGGACGCGGCCGGTCAGGTCGAGCTCAATCTCGTTCCCGGTGACCCGATCTCGGTGTGCGACAACTGGGCTCGGGCTCGGCAGGTGATGCGGGAGGTGGCCTTCGAACTGGGCCACACGGTCACCTTCATGGCCAAGCCGACCGCGGGCTACGGCCAGGCCTCGCACGTGAACCTGTCGTTGCAGCGCGACGGGGCCAACGCGTTCTACGCCGCCGACGGTCCGTCGGACACCATGCGGCACGCGGTCGCGGGACTGCTCGCGACGATGCGTGGCGCGACCTCGGTGATGCTGCCGCAGATCACCTCGTACCGTCGCCTGGTCGACCTGAGCGGCCCGCCCACCACGGTGACCTGGGGCATCGCCAACAAGACGACCGCGGTGCGCGCGGTCTGCGGTCACCCGAAGTACTCCCGGCTCGAATACCGCGTCCCGGGCGCCGACGCGAACCTCTACCTCGCGGTGGCGACGATTCTGGCGGGCGTGATCGCCGGAGTCGACGGCAAGCTGGAACCGGCCGACCCGGTCAGCGACATGGCCTGGTGCGCGCCCGACCTGGAACGGCTGCCCGACACGATCACCAAGGCCGCCGACGCGCTCGAGTCGGACCTGATCCTGCGCGAGCAGCTCGGTGACGAGTTCGTCGACTACTGGGTCGGCACGCGCCGCTGGGAATGGATGCAGTTCCACACGACCGGCGGTGACCCGTTCGCCGAGCTGTCGGAGTGGGAGTCCACGCGCTACTTCGAGTTCCCGTGACCGGGCGCGCGACCCGGGGCAAGCCCTTGATCGGCCTGACCGGACGCCGGTTCCGGATGGGCCTGATCGCGGGCGCGCACCCGGGCTACGGTCAGCGGCTCACCGACTGCTTCTTCGCCGATTTCGCGGAGCGGATCACCCGTGCCGGTGGCGTGCCGGTGAATCTGCCCTACGACGCCGATCCGGCGGACCTGGGTGACTGGCTGTCCGGGCTGGTGATCACCGGTGGCCAGGACGTGCATCCGCGCTGCTGGGGTGGGGACGAGTCGGTGGTCGGCGAGATCGATCCGGTCGCCGACCCGTCCGTACACGATCCCAGCCGGGACGCGTTCGAGATCGCGTTGACCAGGACGGCGCTGGATCGGCAGATCCCGCTGCTCGGCGTGTGCCGTGGCATGCAGGTGCTCAACGTGACGCTGGGTGGCACGCTGATTCCCGATCTGCCCGCCGGGCCGATCGAGCACCTCATGGCGACGGGGCCGCTGTCGGACGGCGATCCGGAGCACGTGGTCACGTTCGACGCGGGGACGACCGCCCAGAAGGTGTTCGGTGATCGGCTGGTCACCAATTCGTGGCACCACCAAGCGGTCGATGTCTGCGGTGACGGGCTGGTCGTCACCGGGCGTACCGCAGATGGTGTCGCCGAAAGCGTCGAGCTTCCCGGAGCGGCGGTGCTCGGTGTCCAGTGGCATCCCGAGTGGATGCACACCGACGACGGCGCCCTGCGCTGGCTCGTCGACGCGGCCGCCGACCGGCACTGAATACGGCGAAAATGACTGTGGCCGACACCTTTCCGGGGTCGGCCACAGTGCAGTGCGATCAATCCATGCGCACCCAGGAGACCAGCGAGCGCATGTCGGTCTCGGGTGGGTCGGCCACCGGCTGGGCGGTGGGGACGACGGCCTCCCCGAGGTTGGCCGCCATCCACGCGTCCAGCACGCCGAGGGTGAGCTCGAGCTGGGCGCGGGCGGCCTCCACGTCGGTGAACACCAGCCAGTTCAGGGCGAAGCCGTCCGACAGCGCCGAGACGACGTAGATGAGCTGATCGATGGTGTCGGGGTCGACCGGCTTCCCCGCCGCCGTCGTGGTGCCCGTGAGGATCGCGCGCATGGTCCCGTAGGCCTCGGAGTAGACCACCTCGGCCTGTTCGCCCTCCCGTTGTCCCCAGCTGATCAGCTCGAGGATGGTCGCGCCGAAGTCCGGGTTCGCCAGGTACCACTCGAGGACGCCGCGCAGGAGCCCGCGGGCGGTGGTCTGCGCGTCGCTGTGGACGTCGCTGCGGTGCAGCACGTCTCGGTACTCGCCGGCGAGGAATTCGAAGACCGCCGCGAACAGCACCTCCTTGGTGGCGAAGCAGTAGTGCAGCGTCGCCAGGGGAGCGTTGGCTTCCTCGGCGATGCGGCGCGTGGTCGCCCCGTCCACGCCATGGGCGGCGATCACGCGCACGGCCGCGGCCACCAGCTCGGCGCGACGTTCGGCGGCGGGAATGCGAGCCATGCGACTACTCCTTCGAAGCGAATCTGAACGATTGATCAAGTCAAGCTCGACGTTACCAGTCCGAAGGGCTTGTCGGATGAGCACTCGCCGAACTTCACGGAAAGAAGTGGGTCATACGCCTTGATCAAATGACCCACTAGCGCTACCGTTATGGCAGGCCTCACATTTCCTGGCGAACGGGCCCTTCACCACCCAGTAACGACGGCGTGCGAGCCGCGCCGGCCGCGGCCCGGCGACTGCAGGTCGATCGGCGACCTACCCACCTGCTACCCGCGAAGAGGACGACATGACCCAAGTCGAATCGGTCCACCCCGAACGCGCGCTCGCGCTCGGCCGGCTGGCCGCGGCTCCGCCGATCGACACCCTCGTCGGTCTGCTGGCCGACCAGGCCGTCCGTGCGCCCGACCGCGAGTTCCTGCGGTTCGCCGACGGCTCGTGGACCTTCGCCGAGATCGACGACTGGACCTCGCGGCTGGCCTGGCGACTGAGCACCGAGGACGGTGTCCGACCGGGGGACCGGGTCGCGATCCTGCTGCCCAACGTCGTGCAGTGGCCGGTCGCCTGGCTGGCGATCCTCAAGGCGGGCGCGGTGACGGTGCCGGTGAACTCCTCGTATCAGCGCGCCGATCTGGAGTTCGTCCTCCAGGACTCCGGCGCCCGGGTGCTGTTCACCGACGTCGAGCACGCCGGGCTGGTCGAGGAGGTCCGCGCCGCGAACGGCGAACTGGCCGACCTCCGGGTCGTCGAAGCCTCCTCGCCCGCCGAGCTCGCGGCGTACCCGGCGGAGCAGCCGGCCGTCGAGGTCACCGGCGAGACGCTCGCGAACCTCCAATACACCTCGGGGACCACCGGATTCCCCAAGGCGTGCATGCTGACCCACGACTACTGGACTCGACTGGGCTGGGTCTGCGCGAACGCGACCGGCCTCGGTCGCGACGACGTGGCACTCACCTCACAGCCGTTCTCCTACATGGACCCGCAGTGGAACACCGCCCTGTGCCTGACGATCGGGGCGCCGCTGGTGGTGCTTCCCCGGTTCTCTGCCTCCGGTTTCATGGCCGATGTCCGCAAGCACCGGGCCACGTTCTGCTACGTGCTCGGTTCGATGCCGACGCTGCTGTTCAAGCAACCGCCGACCGCGCGGGACCGGGCGAACGACCTGCGCATCGTGCTGTGCTCGGCCATCCCCGCCGCACTGCACGCGGAGCTCGAGCAGCGGTGGGGCGCACCGTGGCGGGAGATCTTCGGGATGACCGAGAGCGGCGTCGACCTGATCAGCCTGCCCGAGAGCACCGGTGACGTCGGCAGCGGACGGCTGGGTCAGCCGGTTCCCACCAAGCGGGTCCGCGTCGTCGATCCGGAGGGTCGCGAGGTCGCCGAGGGTGCATCCGGCGAACTGATCACCTCGGGCGAGCCGATGATGCTCGGCTACTGGAACCGGCCGGCGGAAACCGCGCAGATCCTGCGTGAGGGCTGGCTGCACACCGGCGACGTCGCGGTGCGCGAGGCGGGCAGCTACCGCCTGGTCGGCCGGATCAAGGACATGGTCCGCCGCGGCGGGGAGAACATCGCCAGCGCCGAGGTCGAACGTGTCCTCGAGCGCGATGACACCGTTGTCGCGACGGCTGTCGTCGGAGTCCCGGACGAGCTGTTCGGCGAAGAGGTCAAGGCCTTCGTGCAGCTCGCCCCCGGCGTCGAGGAGAGCCGCGAGACCGCGCAGCTGATCCTCGACAACGCGCGAAACCAATTGGCGCGCTTCAAGCTCCCGCGCTTCGTGGAGTTCGTCGCCGACTTCCCGCGCACCCCGTCCGAACGGGTGTCCAAGCCCGCGCTGAAAGCCCGCGCGGCCGAACACCCCGGCACCACCTACGACCTGCAGCCCCCGCGCGCCTGAGGAGCCGGACATGACCGACAACTATCTGGACACCCGCATCGACGACGACGTCGCGGTGCTCACCCTGAACCGTCCGGCGAAACTGAACGTGCTGGATGTGGCCACCCGGGTGCGACTCGCGCAGACCATCCGCCACTTCGGCACCGGCGATCTCGTCCGCGGCATCGTCCTCACCGGCACCGGACGGGCCTTCTCCGCCGGGGAAGATCTGCGGTCGGTGCCCAGCACCTACGACGAGATCCGCGAAGCCGTAACGACTTTCCACGACATCACCCGCGCGATTCTCGAGACGACGATCCCGGTGATCGCCGCCGTGAACGGCATCGCGGTCGGTGGCGCCTCGGAGATCACGCTGTGCTGTGACGCGCGGATCGGCACGCCGGCGGCCGAGTACTTCCAGCCGGAGAACCACCGCGGGATCATCATCTCCAACGCGTCGAGCGTCCTGCTGGGCCGGCTGGTCGGCAACCACGCGATGCGCATCGTGCTCGGCTCGGAACGGATCGAGGCCGACGAGGCACTGCGGATCGGGCTCCTGGACGAGATCGTCGCCGCGGAGAGCCTGGTGGCTCGCGCGGTCGACACCGTGCGCCGGTGGAATTCCGATCCACGCACCACCGCGCTGCACCTCGGCCTGTTGCGGCCGCGTGCCGACGAGATCGAGGCCGCTTTCGCCCGCGAGGACGACGCCGCCCGCCAGGCGTGGGAGTCCGGCGTCTTCAGCGAAGGCGTCGCGGGTTTCTGGACATCGAAGAACGCGGCGTCGTCGGCGCCCGCGCAGAGCAACCGAGATCGGAGTCGATCATGATCAGCACCGAAGCAGCCGTACTCACCGCGGTCAACGAACCGTTGGAGTTCACCGAGATCGTGGTCGACGACCCGGAACCCCATGAGGTCCGCCTCGCGGTCTCGAATGTGGGCCTGTGCCACAGCGACCTGCACTACATGACGGGAACCGTGAGCGCGGACCTGCCCGTGGTGGTCGGCCACGAGGTGGCGGGTGTGGTCGAGTCGGTCGGCTCCGCCGTGACCACCTTGCGCCCCGGCGACCGGGTCGTCGGCGCCCTCACACCCTCGTGCGGGCTGTGCCGCAACTGTCAGGTCGGGCACTCGACCCAGTGCCAGCGCGTCACCCAGATCCGGCAGCGGCCCCGGCCCGCCTTCCAGCTGCTCGACGGCCGGGTGGTCCACCGGCTCGGCGACGTCGGCGCGTTCTCCCGCCACACACTGATGCGCGAGAACTCGCTGGTGAAGGTGGCCGACGAGGTGGGTCTGCACGTGGGCTGCCTGCTCTCGTGCTGCATCATAACCGGTGTCGGCGCCGTGTTCCGCGGTGCCGAGGTGCGCCCCGGTTCCACTGTCGCCGTGATCGGTTGCGGCGGTGTGGGTTCGGCGATCATCCAGGGTGCTCGCCTGGCCGGCGCCTCGGCGATCGTGGCCGTCGATCTCGACGATGCCCGCCTGGCCGCGGCCAAGACCTACGGCGCCACCCACGTCGTGAACGGTGCGGCCGACGTGGCCGCCGAGATCCAGAACCTGCTCGGTGACGGCGTGGACTACTCGTTCGAGGCCGTCGGCAGCGCGCGGACCGCCGCCACCGCGCTGGAGGTGCTGCGCCCCACCGGCACCGCGTGCCTGGTCGGTATCGCCCCCGACGGCACCGATCTGACGCTGCCCGCCTGGAACTTCTTCTTCAGCGAGAAGCGCCTCGTCGGTTCCTACATGGGTTCGGGCCAGGCGCAGGAGGACATCGCCCAGTTCGCCCGCCTGTACCAGCAGGGCCGCCTGCTGCTCGACGAGATGGTCAGCGATGTCATCCCGTTCCGCGACATCGACAAAGGGTTCGAGGCGATGAAGTCCGGTGAGGTCACCCGCATCGTCGCCGATCTCACCGTCTGAGTCCCGCCACCGACCGTAGGAGTCCCTGATGACGAAACCAGAACTGCCCCAACCGATCAACTACATCGCCGACGAGTGGTCGGAGTGCGCGACGATCCCCGGCGCGTGGAACCTCGATCCCAACACCGGCGAGCCCGTGCACCGCACGGTGACCACCTCGGCGGCCGACGTGGAACGCGCCCTGCGGCACGCCGAACAGTCCTACGGCTTCGAGCGCTGGGACGACGCGGCGAGCGAGGAACGCGCCCAGGTCATCGAGCGCGCCGCCGACATCGTCGAGTCCCGCATCTCCGACATCGCCCGCACCGACGCCCTCACCAGCGGTGTCCCGATCGCCAAGGCCCGGCTGGTCGCGCAGTTCCTGCCGCACCGGATCCGTTCCGCCGCAGCGGAACTGCGCAGCATCCCGCGTCGCACGGCGCTGGCGGCAGATGGTCGTGACGTGCGCCTCTACAAGGTCCCGTGGGGTCCGGCGGCCATCCTCACCCCGTGGAACGGCCCCAGTTTCATCCCCGCCGCGAAGATGGTGAGCGCGCTGGCGGCCGGGTGTCCGGTCATCCTGAAGCCGTCGGAGCACGCGCCGAGCAGTGCGCAGATCATCGTCGAGAGTTTCGTCAAAGCGGGCCTGCCCACCGGTGCGCTGCAGGTGCTGCACGGAGCCGGCGACGTGGGCGCGGCCCTCACCGGTGACCCGCGGGTGAAGATCGTCTCCTTCACCGGCGGCCCGAACGCGGGCCGTGCGATCGCGCGCGCGGCAGCGGAGGACTTCAAGGTGCTCCAGCTCGAGCTGGGTGGCAACAACCCGGCTCTGGTGCTGGACGACGCCGATATCGACGTGGCCGCCGACGGCATCCTCGAGGGGATGACCAAGCTCAACGGTCAGTGGTGCGAGGGCCCCGGCAAGGTGCTGGCGCACGAGCGCGTGCTCGAGCCGCTGCTCGAAGCGCTGCTCGATCGCATCGCCCGCATCGAGGTCGGGAACTCGCTCGACGAGCGCACCGAACTCGGCCCCATCTCGAACGCCCCGCACTTCGCGACGCTGCGGAGCCGGATCGACGGGCTGCGCGCCCACGGCGCGACCATTCACCAGCCCGCGAAGCTCCCCGGGCTGGAGGGTTACTTCCTGTCGCCCACCGTCGCGACCGGTGTCGACGCGTCGCTGGCGACCGCCGAACTGTTCGGCCCGCTCATCAGCCTGCACGCCGTGGAGTCCGATGAGCACGCCCTGCGCGTGGCCAACGCCCACCCGTCCGGCCTCGACGCCTACGTGTTCGGCGGCGACCTGGACCGCGCCGTCGAGGTGGGCTCGCGGGTGCTGTCGGGCGAGGTGCGCGTGAACGGGGCCAAGGTCGCCGACTTGGCCGACGGCTCGGCCCAGAGTTTCTGGGGCACTTCGGGAATCGGCGGGCACGGCCCCGGCGAGTCCGTCCGGGTGTTCTGCGGCGACCGTGTGGTCGGCGTCGATTCTCCCCACCTGCCGATGTAGCGAACGCGGAACATCTCCGCCCACCCCTTGACTGTGACCGCGACCACTGCTGTACTGAATCTAGGTCAGTTGATCCAGTCGGTCGACCATACAACGAAAGTTGCCCCCCTATGAACTCCACTCCTACCCCCGAGATCGTCGACGTCATCGGTGTCGGCGCCGGCTTCACCGGCCTCTACCTCGCGCACCGGCTCACGACGGCGGGCTGGTCCTTCGCCGGTTTCGAAGCCGGGCCCAGCGTCGGTGGCACCTGGTTCTGGAACACCTACCCGGGCGCCCGCTGTGACGTCGAGAGCATCTACTACTCGTACTCGTTCGACGAGGCGCTCCAGCAGGAATGGACGTGGAGCCAGCGCTTCGCCCCGCAGGCCGAGATCCTCAGCTACATCGAGCACGTCGCCGACCGCTTCGACCTGCGTAAACACTTCACCTTCAACACCCGCGTGGTCGCCTCGACCTGGAATGCCGCCGACCGGCTCTGGGAAGTGGAGCTCGACAACGGCGAGATCCGGCGTGGCCGCTACCTGATCTCGGGCGCGGGTGGACTGTCGACGCCGAAGGACTTCGACGTGCCGGGCCTGTCCAACTTCGCCGGCCTGACGGTGTCGACGAGCCGGTGGAACATCTCCCTCGACGATCTCGCGGGCAAGCGTGTCGCCGTGATCGGCACGGGATCCTCGGGCGTGCAAGCCATTCCGCTGATCGCGGAGGTCGCCGAACACCTCACCGTGTTCCAGCGCACCCCGAACTACGTGATGCCCGCCCGCAACGCCGAACTCACGCCGGAGCAGGTCGCCGCTGTCAAGGACAACTACGTCGGGCTCCGTGAGCAGTGCAGGCACTCGCCCGGCGGCATTCCCGACCGTCCCGTCACCGACAACGCCTTCGACGTCTCCGACGAAGAGCGCCGCAGGCGCTACGAGGCGGCCTACGAGCGCAGCGGTTTCCAGGGCGTCGGCGGCGAGTTCGCCGACCTGCTCTTCGACGTCGAAGCGAACCGGACCGCGTCGGAGTTCCTCCACGACAAGATCCGCGAGATCGTGCGGGATCCGGCCACCGCGGAACGGCTGGTGCCCAAGTACCACCCGCTCGGCGCCAAGCGCAGCGTCTTCGGCACCGACTACTACGAGACCTACAACCGGCCCAACGTCTCGCTGGTCTCGCTGCGCGAGGAGTCGATCGAGACGATGACGGAGAACGCGATCGTCACCTCGGAGGGCACCTACGAGGTGGACGCGATCGTGCTCGCGATCGGCTTCGACGCGTTCACCGGTCCGCTGTACGGGCTCAACCTCACCGGCGCGTCCGGCGAGAAGCTGCAGGATGCCTGGAGCGACGGCATCCGGTCCTACCTGGGTTTCATGGCCGCGGACTTCCCCAACTTCTTCATGGTCGGTGGACCGCTCAGCCCCGCGCTGGCCAGCAATGTGGTGGTGACGATCGAGCAGGCCGTCGATTGGGTCGCCGAGCTCCTCGAACACGCACGAGACAACGGCGCCACGTTGATCGAGGCCACCCCGGAGGCTCAGCAGGAGTGGGTCGACATCACCGAGTGGACCGTGTCCCAGACCCTGTACGCCACCACCGACTCCTGGTACCGGGGCTCCAACATCGAGGGCAAGCCCAACACCTTCCTGGGTTACCTCGGTGGTGTCGGCAAGTACCGCCGCATGTGCACCGAGATCGCCAAGCGGGGCTACCCGGGTGTGGCGATCGACGGCGAAGCGCAGTCGCGCACCGTCGGCCCGATCCACGAGGAGATCGCATGAGCAAGGCAGTCCACCGGCGGTATGTCGCCTTCTCCGACGCGCACTACGCCGGCAATCTCGTCGACGGCGCCTTCGCCCTGAAGCTGTTCGGCGATGTCGGCACGAATCTGGCGATCGAAGTGGACGGCCACGAGGGCCTGTTCGCCGGGTATTCCTCGGTGGACTTCCTCGCCCCGATCCGGGGCGGCGACGTCGTCGAGGCCGAGGCAACCCTGGTGAAGAAGGGAAACCGGAGCCGCACAGTCGATTTCGAGCTGCGGGTGATCTGTCGCGGCTCCGACGACACCGGCCGTGCGCACGTCCTGGAGCCGCCGCTGGTCGCGGTCCGCGCTCGCGGCACCGCGGTCATTCCCACCGCTGGAACGGAGTAGGCACGTGGAGTTGATCAACGACACCGGCTGGGCCGGACAACCCGCGACGGCCGAACCCTCGCTAACCGGTGACATCGACTGCGACGTCGTGGTGATCGGCGGCGGTGGCGGCGGCATGTCGGCCGCCCTTCGCCTCGCCGAGAAGGGCGTCGACGTGGTGCTCCTCGAGGCACACACGCTGGGGTGGGGCGCCACCTCGCGCAACGCCGGATACATCACGAACTCCGTCGCCGCCGATCCCGAACTGCTCGGATTCCTGCTGAAGCGGGAGCGGTTGCGCGAGCTGTACCGCTACGCCGAGCACGCGGTGCATTTCGCCGAGGACGCGATCGAGCACCACGGGATCGACTGCGATTACAAGCAGGAGGGCATCGTGATGGCCGCGGTGTCGAAGGGTCAGTTGCGGCACGCGCGCCGCAACGCGAGGGTCCTGGCCGAGGCCGGCTCGGCGGGCGAATTCGTCGAGGGTCCCGAAGCGGGGCTGCCGGAGGGTTTCCTCGGTGGCATCCGCGAGGGCGTCGGCGGCACGGTCAATCCGGGCAAGTTCGCGCTCGGTCTGCGCGCGGCGACGATCGCCAAAGGGGTGCGCGTGTACGAGTCCACTCCCGCGCGCGACATCGCCGACACCGGTGGCGGGGTGGTCGTCGACACTCCGCGCGGCAAGATCAGGGCGCGCAAGGCGCTGCTGACCACCAACGCGGCGAGCAACAGCCTGTCGCTGGCGCCCAAGCATCTCGCCACTCCGGTGTGGACCTCCCTGGTCGAAACCGAACCCATCGCACCCGAGCGGCTCGACGAGATCGGCTGGACCAGCAGGGCCCCACTGGTCACGCTGCACATGATCCTGGAGAGCTACCGCGTCACCCCGCGCGGAACCATCGCTTTCGGCACCCGCCGCATCCAGGCGGGCCGCAACCCGCTACCGGATCGCACTCCCGCGCGGCACGTCGTCGACGATCTCATCCGTGGCTTCCACGACCGCTTCCCCGGCCTGCGCGACGTCGAGCCGGTGCGGGCCTGGGGCGGCTGGATCGGGATGAGCTCCACCTGGCTTCCCGTCGCGGGTGAGGCCTCCGACAACGTGCTCTACTCGGCGGCCTGCAACGGCCACGGCTTCGCTCAGGCGCAGTACGTGGGCCACCTGCTGGCCGATCATGTCACGGGCGCGCCGCGGCACGAGGACCTGGAAGCGATCTGGCACGGCGGCAAGCGGTTCTGGCCCAGTTTCGTCAGCAATCCGGCGCTGTACCTGGGCTGGCTCGCCGACCGTGCCGTCGACCGGGTGACCTCGTTCACCAAGTAAACGCCATTCAAGGAGAAGATCATGTCCCTCAAGGAACTGCTTTTCGCGGTCGCGGACATCTGGATGATCGCTGTCGGTTTCACCTATGGCATCAAGTTCATCCGGAACTACCGGAACTACCTGCTCGGCATCGAGTGGATCGTCGTGGCGACCTCGGGCACGAATTTCCTGATCTACGGCCTGCTGAAAGCCGGTCACGACAGCCCGATGTACGCGTTCGCCTATTTCCTGGACGCATTCTCCCGGTCCATCGGTATCACGCTGATCCTGGTGCTCGGCTTGATGAAGGTCACCCACCGATACAAGCCGTCGGCGGCCGTCGATATCGGCGCGTTCGCACTCGCGGGTGCCGTCGGTTTCGTGCTGAGCACCTACGCCGAGGAGATCGGCACTCCCGGCAAGATCTTCTACATCGTGGTCAACGTGCTCACCACGGGATTCCTGATCTATTTCAGCAAGCGGCTGTGGGATATCGGCGAGCGTGGGCACGCCGTGTGGGCCGGTGTCGCGACCGCGTGTGGCTTCGTGATCGCCGCGACCTACGACTTCGTGCACATCCCGGGCGACGACGCCGAGCACACGATCTTCTACATCTTCGCGCTGTCGACCTGGGGCCTGCAGATGTTCGCGTACTACCGCGCTTACCGCGCATTCGACGCCCACAACAAGCGAGTCGACGCCACGGAGGCCGCCGGCGATGTCTCGGTCCCGGCGTGATCCGCGATTCCTTCGCACCATCCAGTTCAGGAGCTGAAATGACCACCACCCAGGCCGTACCCGAAGAGCGCACCGAAGTCGTCGTCATCGGCGCCGGAATGGCGGGATTGACGGCGGCGACCACCCTCGCACCCGCGGCCGAGGTGGTCGTGCTGGAATCCACCGATCGCACCGGCGGACGCGTCGACACCGTCCGCCAGTGCGACTATTGGATCAATGTCGGCACCCAGTTCACCGAGGGCACCGGCACGCTGATCGACGCACTCGAGCGGCACAACATCGAAATGGGCTCGCTCGCGGGCAAGAGCATCGCGCTGCACCTGAACGGGTCGACGGTCGACACCTCGAATCCGCTCGCGCTCATGTTCCGCACGCGGATGACGATGATGGATAGGCTGGGTCTGGCCCTGGTCGGTGCGCGCATTCTCTCGGCCGCACCGTTTCTCGAGTCGCAGAGCCGGTTCGCCCAGCGGGTGCGAGCCAGGCTCGAGTCCAAGCTGGCCTCGTATCTGCTCAACGGTGTCCGTTCGGAACTGGCCGCCACGATCGTGCGGTCGTGGTCGGCGCAGTGGATGGGCTGTGATCCGGACGAGACGGCCGCCGCGCAGTTCGTCTACTCGGTCGGCATCGCGCTGACGGATCCGGAGAAGGTCCCGAACTTCTCGCTGCCCGTCGGCGGTAACCAGACGCTGACCGACGTGCTGACCGCGGATCTGGGCGATCGCATCCGGCTGAACTCGGTGGTCCGCTCGGTGCGCCGAGACGGTGACGGGGTGATCGTCGACTATCTCGACGGTGATCAGCCCAAGCGGTTGCGCGCCGAGCGCGCGATCGTCACCACGCCCGCCGATGTCGCCGAACGGATCATCCCCGATCTGCCGCAGCAGTACCGGAACGCGTTCGACGACATCACCTATGGCCGTTACGTGGTGGTCGGGTTCTTCACCGACGAGGTCGGGCCGCAGCGGTGGGACAAGTACTTCGGCATCTCCGCGCCGCAGCTGTCGTTCCAGGCGGTGTTCAACCATGCCGCCGCGCTGCGTACCGGCGACGACCGCAAGCCGGGTGGCGCCCTGGCCTGCTTCGCCGGTGGGAGCAAGGCCGACGAGTTGCTCGACCTGCCCGACGAGGAGATCGTGGCGCGGTTCCGCAACGACTTGCTCGGCCTGCTCCCCGAACTGGAAGGCAAACTGGGAGAACCGATTCTGCGCAGGCATCGCCGAGTCGTGCCCTTCTGGGCCCCCGGCCGACGCAAGACGCTACCCACCTTGCGTGATCCGCTCGGTCCCATCCACCTCGCGGGTGACTACCAGTTGGACGTGCCTTCGCTGGCCGACGCCGCGACCTCGGGCGAGCGGTCGGCGCGCGCAGTGCTGGCAAGTCTCGGACGCTGATGACCCGTTCCGACGCCTACGCGCGCGCCAGGCCGACGGCTGAAACCGGCAGCTGGACAGTGGGTCCGGCGGACATCGCGGTACTGGAATTCGCCGCCGTGTGGGCGCCTTACGGCGGCAACGATGCCGAGGCATTCGTCCAATTCGGCCTCACCCCCGAAGAATTCCACCGGCGGCTGATCCGGCTGCTCGGCACACCCGCCGCGCGCATGCTCACCAATACGACCGTCGCGACGCTGCGCCGCCAATGCCTGGAGCGGTTGTCCCGACTGGCCGATGGTCAGGCGACAGGTCGGATCCGCGCGGTGGAGCACCGATCACGACTATGATCTACGTGTGGTCATCGTGCGAGAAACGCGCAGATCGCCACGACGATCGCCGTCAGCAACAGGCCAAGGGTGACCTCCTTGACCACCGCGATCGTCCACCCGACGAAGCCGCGACCTTGTTTCCAGCCGGCTTCGGCCAGCACGGTCGCGATCGTGTCGCGGACCGGCTGTTCCCGGTCGCGGAGCCGGCGCGGCGTATCGCCGTCCGTGGACCAGTGTTCGACGGTTTCGACACGGCCGCGCTTCTCGCGGACGAGCAGCGTGAACCGGTACGGGGTGCTTTCCCGTTTGAAGTCGTGCGGGCGGGCGACCCGTACCTCTCGCCGGCCGACCTGGCGCACCGTGTAGGCCGGTTGGTCGGTGAGCGCGAGACGTAGTCGCTGCTCCAAATCGTCTCGCGCAGTGGAGATTCGGTCATTCACGAGGGGAGTCTATGTGCTCCTGACCTACCCGGCCGCTCGCATTTCAGGCATTCGTCCGGTCACACCGTCGATTGATCGAGCAGTGTGCGGATGCGGCGCAGGGTGTCGTCGGTCGCGGGACGTTGCACCACGAGCAGCAGTTGGGGGTGGTCGACGGGGCGTAGCTGGAACAGTTCGAGTTCCAGCTCGCCCAGTGTGGGATGGGTGAGACCGATCGTGGCCGGACGGAATTCGGTGACCGAGTACTCCGACCACCACTGCCGGAACTCGGGCGACACTGCCTCCAGCGCGGCGACCAGGTCGAGGAGTCGCGGGTCGTCGGGGCGGGCGCCGACCAGTCCGCGGAACTGGCTGAGAACGGCGCGCGCCGCCGCCTCCCAGCGATGCATCACCGAGCGGTTGACCTCGTCGGTGAGCATCCACCACAACAGATTTCGGCGATCGCCCGGCAGTGTCGCTGGGTCGAACCTGACCAGGGCGAAGGCGCGATTCCACACCACGAAGTCGAGCCGCCCGTCGTGGACGACGGCGGGGCTGGGCAGCAGGGCGTCGACGAGGCGCTGGAGCCGGTCGGTGTGCGGTGCCGGGGTGTTCTCGGCGAGCGGCTCGGGCAACCCCGCGAGCCTGCGCAGGTGCCGGTGCTTGGCCTCGTCGAGACGCAGGGCGCGGGCGAGAGCATCCGCGACCTGGGAACTAGTGTCGATCCGGCGGCCCTGTTCGAGCCAGGTGTACCAGGTCAGGCTCACCCCGGCCAGTTCGGCGACCTCTTCGCGGCGCAGGCCCGGTGTGCGGCGACGCCCCGGTTCCAGGTCGTCGGGGAGCCCGACATCGGTCGGTCGCAGCCGCCCCCGTTGGGCGCGCAGGAATGCCGCCAGTTCGGCGCGGCGATTCTCGCTCATCGGGCCCCTTCCCCTCGACGTTCTGGGTAGCAGTATCGGTGCCAGGACCGGGCCCGCGCCGCCACCTACTGTCGTAATCATCAGCCGATCACGAAAGACCGGCCATCACAAGGGATTACGACATGAGCACCACAACAGGACCCGTTCTCGTCATCGGCGCGACCGGACAGCAGGGCACCGCGACCACCCGCGCGCTGCTCGCACAGGGCCGGGCGGTGCGTGCCTTCGTGCGCGACCCGGCATCGGCGAAGGCGACGGCGCTGCGCGAGGCGGGCGCCGACCTCGTCGTCGGCGATCTCGACGACGACGCGAGTGTGCAGGCCGCCCTGGACGGCAGCCAGGGCGTGTTCATGATGCTGACCATGATGGAAGGCGTCCACATCACCGCGGCCGGGATCGAGGCCGAGCGGCGGCGCGGCGAACTGGTCGTCGATCTGGCGCGCGACAGCGGCGTCGAACACCTCGTCTACAGCTCGCTGCGCGGTGCCGGCCAGGACTCCGGTGTCGAGTACTACGCCGCCAAGGAACACCTGGAGAACTACCTGACCGAGTCGGGCGTCCCGGCGACGATCCTGCGTCCGGTGTTCTTCATGGACAACTTCGGTTCGTTCAACCGCCCGGTCCTCGATTCGGGCACGCTCACACTGAATCTGGCTGTGCGAGAAGATATTCCGATGTCGTTGATCTCGGTCCACGACATCGGCGCCTTCGCCGCGCTCGCCTTGGCCCGTCCCTCCGACTACCTCGGCCGCACCCTGTCTCTCGCCGGTGACCGCCTCACCCCACCGCAGATCGCGCGGGCTCTCGGCGCGGCGGCCGGACTCCCGGCGCGCAGCGTCACCGTTCCCCTCGAAGCGGTCCGTGCCTTCGACGAGCAGGTCGCCAAGATGTTCGCCTTCTTCAACGAGCGCCCCGACGAAGGTGTCGACATCGCCGAGCTCCGCCGAGCCCACCCCGGGCTGCAGGATTTCCCGACCTGGCTGGCCGCCACCGGGTGGTCGGCCTAGCCGCCGAACAGCAGGTACAGGCCGGTGAAGGTGAAGCCGACCATGGTGAGCATCAGTGCCAGCTGTCCGGTGAGGCGGTGGCGCGGTGGGAGAAGGCGCAGGCAGCGGTCGTGGGCGGCGGCGACGCCGAGGACGTGGCCGAGCAGGACGGCGACGACCTTGCAGGTGGCGAGCACGCCGGGGTGGCTCGACAGCACGTAGGCCACGTCGCGATCGGCCAGGCCCGCGATGTTCCAGCCGCGATCGAGCGGGTCCGCGAACAGCAGGACCGTCGCCTGCCCCTTCTCGACGAGGAACGTGAGGTAGTGGGCGATCAGATAGCCCGCCACGATCGGGGTGAGGCTGTGCGCCAGCCGCCGGGGTAGCAACGCTCGCTCGGCGGGGGACACGCCACCGGTGGCCCGCGCGGCGAGGGTGAACAGCCCGCCCACGCTACCGATGAAGACCAGCAGGCCCGCCGTGCGTACCAGCGTCGCGTCGACGGTCGGCGAGAGCTCGTCGACCAGTTCGCGCCAGCGGGGAAAAGACGAGAAGCTGTCGAAGGCAGTGGATCCGAGCAGTGTCGCCGCGACGGCCACCGATCCGGCGAGTGCGGGAGTTCCCGCGAGATTGTTCAGCGGCCTCCGCAGGACCGGTCGTCCGGTTCGGTCGCGCCCGTAGGGACTCAGGTGCGCCAGCATCGTGCTGTACACCTCGAGCGGATCAGCCCGCTCGGCCCAGACCGTGCCGAACAGCACGAGCCCCGCCGAGGTCACGACCAGGTAGCCGATCAGCCACGTCAGCACCGAGCTCACCGAACCCGGTGCGCGCCAGGCCAATTCCAGCCACACGAAGGAGAACAGGCCGACGGCGGCGGGCAGGTGTCCCCATTCCTCGCGATAGCGCAGAATCCCGTTCTCCGGCGCGCGCCGCAGCAGGCGACATCCGAGGCGGTGGATCGCCCGGACGGGGGAGACGACCTTCCAGACCGGACCGATCAGCAAAGACCCCACCATCACGCCGACCCAGACGCCGATGTACAGCACCCCGGGCACCGGATTCAGCGCCGGATCCGGGGAACCGAACACCGCGATGACGAGCACGCAGACGGTGACCACCACGCTCGCCGTGGCGAGAACGATCCGCGTCGCGCGCGCGTCGATCATCCGGCGCACCGGCTCGGGCAAGGGGAATCCCGGCGACTCCGGATCCAGACGCGGCCTGCGCCAGGTTAGGAACACGACGGCGAACGAGAAGGTCAGCGTCCATGCCGCGCCGACCAGCGCGTAGCTGAGGGGGATCGGCAGATCTTCCGCGCCGTTGAGGCCATGAGCGAGGGGGCTCACGGCCGGACCAGCAGGGTCGTCACCGTCCGCCCGAGGTGGTGGAGTTCGATCTCCACCTGGCCGGGCACCGCCACCGTGAAACGGAATTCCTGGCCAGCGGCCGCGGCCACGGGAAAGGTGTGTGGGGGAGCGGAGTGGACGTGCAGTTCGTCGGTGGCGTCACTGTCGACCCGCAGCACGACGGGTTGTCCCACCCGGGCCTCGGTGCGCGTATTGGCCGGGGACACTTCGCCGTTCGCGATCCGGATGTCGAGGGTGCGCGCTGTCGCCGCGGGCTCGACGGTCGGTTCACCCGATGCGCAGCCCATCAGTAGTGCGCCCGCGGCGACCGCGAGCGAGCCCAGCCTGCGACGGGTCACGGATTCTCCTCCGGGGGTTCGGCCGGTGCGGATTCTGGTCGGGCGGAATCGTTCTCGCGCTTCTCGGCGCGCCGATCGCGCATCGCGATGAACAGCACCAGCCCGACCAGGGCCACGGCGGGCAGGAACGCGGGAATCGCCAGCAGCGCGGAGTGGTCGGCGAGAACGTCGACGTTCTCCTGGCCGATCACGGTTCGACCGTCGCCTTGTGCTCCGGTGTGCTGCCCGCCAGATACCGATCGTTGACGCGGGCGGCGCCCCACGCCATCGCCGCGATCAGGGCCAGGCTGCACGCCAGCACCACCAGCCCGGCGAGGCCGATCAGCCAGGACGGATGATCGAAGGACCGCTCGCGCTGCAGGACCGTGATCTCCGCGACGAACGGCCGCGTGAAACTCGCGGGTGCGGGTACCTCCGCGGCGCCGATACCGGGGTCGAGTGGCATGAAGATCGGGAGCGCGGACTGCATGCGCCCGTCCTGCAAGCGCAGCACCGTTTTCCAGGTGCCGTGCACGGGTACCGCGCGGGTGGACACGTAGTGGTCGTCGCCGACGCGACGCAGTTCGTCCACGACGAGGCCGTGACCGGGGCTGTCGTCACCGATACCGCCCTGCCAGGACAGGATCTCCACCCATTCCGGATCATCGCCGACCAGATCGGCGGGAGAGAGCCGGATGTCGGCGGTGACCATCCGTCCGCCCTGGACCGGTTCGGCGTCGGTGAGCACGACGGTCGCCGACGCGTTCTCCGGTACCCGGATGATCAAGCCGTTCGCGGTCGCCGCGGCCGCGACGACCACCGCCGCGACCACGAGCCCCCGCCGCACCGCGGGCTTCGGCAGTGCCTCGCCCCGCAGGACGGTGCCGAGCATCGCGCCGATCACCCCGCCCGCCACGCCGACCGGCACCGCCATCGCGAGCAGCTCGGGCCACATCCCGGCGACCCAGGCATTGACGAACACGCGCTCGACCCACAGCGATTCCAGCCAGATGCCCACCGTGGCCACCCCGAGCCCGGCGAGCGCGCCCCACCACAGCGGTCGGCGGATCAGCGGCACGAGGGCCAACAGCTCGACGACGATCGCGGCCCCGAGGTAGAGCGGGAACACATTGCGCGGCGCCTCGAATCCGGTCCCGACCAGGACCGCGACGACGGCACGCACGCCGAACGCGAAGGCCACCAGCAGCAAGGTGCTGAGCGAGCCGAGGGTGAGCCGCGCCGAGATCAGAGCGATCGTCGCGGCGAAGACGATCAACATCGGTTGCAGGACCAGGCGGAACTGCTCCACGCCGAAGTCGAACTCGACGCCGAACACCGACAGCCCGATCACCAGGCCGCCGAAGGCGAACGCCCGCACCGCCCACAGCACCCGGCCGTCGGCGCGCTCGGGATCGGGCCGGTTGTACCGGCCTTCGAGCTCGAGCAGCAGCACGCCGATCAGTGACAGGCCCGCGCCACCGATGAGCATGAGGTGCGTGGGTCCCCAGAGCGTGACGTCCTGGCCGAACAGCCGATGCCAGATGTCGTCGAGCGGAAAACCGATCAGCGCGTACAAACCGGCGCCGGTGATCAAGATGCCGCCCACCGGGGCGTACCAGTCGCGGGTGATCTTCACCGCGGCCCGGCCCGGCTTCTCGTCGAGCGGCAGGATGACGGCCAGCATGCCGGCGATGAAGAGGAAGAACAGGCCGACCAGGATGAAATAGTGCGCCGGGTTGGCCAGCGGTCCGGCGTCGCGGCCCTTGCCGACGTGCAGGCTCACGTCCCAGATGAAGCCGAGGAACGCGGTCAGGATGGTCGCGAGGAACATCGCGATCGGTAGCGCCACCCAGCCGGGACGGTTCATGATGCGGCCGCTGAAGTCGGCCAGCCGTGCGAGCCAGGTGATCCGCCGGGTCCGATGCAGGTAGGCGACCCACAGCAGCACCGCGCCGACCACCGCGGCCGCACCGGTCATGAGCGCGACCTGATCGAGCGCGGCGCCACCGCCTTCGGTGCCCTGCGCGACCGGAATCGCCGGCGGGGCGGATATCGCTGTGGCCACGGCAGTCCTCCGAGGTTTCGAAGTGCCCGGTCGAGGGGTTGAAGAGCAGTATCCCCCGAATTTCCCCAGATGCCGATACCCACGGCGGCGGGCGAGTGCGCGCCAGTTAGTTGCATAGTACAAATAAGTGTTTTATGGTTGGTTAGCGCAAGCAACTATCCTCGTGCTGGGAGTCGACATGGCAGTGTCACCGGATACGGCCCAAGGGCTGATCAGGGAGCTCTACTACATGGGCAGGGCGATCCGGGCCGCGCTCTCGCATCCGGACGAAGGGGACCTGCTCCCCGGTGGCGTGGGCGTGCTCGGCTCGCTCGAGGCCAGGGGACCGTCTCGCCAGGTGGACCTGGCCGCGGACCTGTGCATCAGCCAATCGACACTGAGCAGACATGTCGCCGAGCTGGTGAACTCCGGCAACATCGCCCGCCACGCCGATCCGCTCGACGGCCGGGCCACGCTCATCAGCATCACCGACCAGGGCAGCGATCTGCTGCTGCGGGTCCGGGAGTCACGGGCCCGCGGGTTGCGCGCCGCACTGTCCGAGTGGACCGAAGCCGAAGCCGAGCAGGCCACCGCGGTCGTGCAGAAGCTCAGGAATTCGCTGGCGGCCGCTCCGCACCACACCGCCGTGGCGGAGCGCCGACCGGTGACGACAGAAAGTCAGGAAGTGGATGTCTAGTTCAGTCGGGACGGAGACTCGGCGTGCCCCGGCACCGATGACGCATCGGCAGGTCCTGGAGGCGATGACCGGGCTGTTGGCGGCGCTGTTCACGGCGCTGCTCAGCACCACGATCGTGTCGACCGCGCTGCCCACGATCATCGGCGACCTCGAGGGATCGCAGACCGCGTACGCCTGGGTCATCACCACGGCGCTGCTGTCCAACGCCGCGTCCACCCCGATCTGGGGCAAGTTCGCCGATCTGTTCAACAAGAAGCTGCTGGTGCAGTCGGCCATCGTCATCTTCGTCATCGGGTCGGTGATCGCGGGCTTCGCGAACAACGTGCCCGTGCTGCTGGCAGCACGCGTCGTCCAGGGCATCGGCATGGGCGGCTTGACCGCGCTCGTCGTCGCGATCATCGGCTCCATCGTCTCGCCGCGGGAACGTGGACGCTATTCCGGCTACATGGGCGCTGTGATGGCGGTGTCGATGTCGGGCGGCCCCATCCTCGGCGGCGTCATCGTCGACAGCCCGCTCGGCTGGCGCTGGTGCTTCTTCGTCTGTGTGCCCCTGGCGGTCATCGCCCTGGTACTGCTGCAGCGGACCCTGCGGCTGCCCACCGAACGCAAGGACGGGGTGTCGATCGACTGGTTCGGCGCCGCGCTCCTGACCGCGGGCGTGTCGGTGCTGCTCGTCTGGGTGTCGTTCGCGGGCAAGGCGGACTACTACGACTGGTTCTCCCGCGAATCCGCCTGGTACGTCGGCACCGGTGTGCTGCTGCTGCTCGCCACCGTCGTGGTCGAATCGAAGGTCGAGTCGCCGATCATCCCGCTCTCGATCGTCACCGAGCGCACCACCGGGCTGGCCATCATCGCCTCGATCGCGGTCGGCGTCGGCATGTTCGGCTCGACCACCTTCCTCGGCCAGTACTTCCAGACCGCGCGCGGCTACTCGCCGACCATGGCGGGCGTGCTGACCATCCCGCTGGTGCTGGGCATGCTCGTCGCGTCGACCGGTTCGGGACAGCTGATCACCCGGTTCGGGAAGTGGAAGTCCTTCGTCGTCACGGGCGGCGCCTTGCTGGTGGTCGGCTTCGGACTGCTCTCGACGATCGACCACGCCACCGATCTGTGGCTGGTGGGCATCTACATCGCCGTGGTCGGGCTCGGCGTCGGCATGATGATGCAGAACCTCGTGCTGGCCGTGCAGAACACGGTGAGCGTGCACAACATCGGCGCCGCGTCCAGCAGTGTCGCGTTCTTCCGCACGTTCGGCGGCGCGATCGGTGTCTCGGTGCTCGGCTCGGTGCTGGCCACCCGCGTGGGCGAGCTGTCGGCGAAAGGCTTCGCCGAGCTCGGCGTGACGAGCGGTTCGGCCGGCGGCAGCAACCTGAATCTGCACGCCCTGCCCGCCCCGATCGTGACGGTCCTGCGCGCCGCCTACGGTGACGCGACGGGACGGATCTTCCTCATCGCCGCCGGTGCGGCGGTCGTCGCGCTGCTGGCGACAACTCTGCTGCCGAACCGTCCGCTGCGCACCACCATCGACATCGATCCGAAGCTCGACCCGACCGCGAAGGAGTCGGCGGCGCACGACGATTCGCCCGATGCGCTGGATGCCGAGCTCGCCGCGCTCACGGCGTCGAGCCGGGACGGAGAACAGGTCTGGGAAGGGGCCGAGCGTGTGCTGTCAGCCGCGGAACCGGTGCCGGCCGGGCGCCACGCGACGGCCGAACAGAACGGTCATCGGGCCGCCGCGGCGCGGGGCGCGCTGTCTGGCGCCGGGTCGTCCGGCACCGGCAGCGGTGGGACGGTGGACGGGCACGTGCGCCGCGAGGACGGTCAGGTGCTGCCGGACGCGGTGCTGACCCTGATCGACCAGGGCGGTCGTCAGGTCGCGCGGGCGAGCAGCGCGGCCGATGGTGGCTACGCGATCAGCGCACCGACGCCCGGGAGCCACGTGCTGATCGTGTCGGCCATGGGATACCAGCCGACCGCGGTCAACGTGTCGATCGGTACGCGGCCCCAGCGCGTGGATCTCACCCTGGTGGGCTCCGGCGAGTTGTCGGGTGTCGTCCGGACCGCCCGCGACGGTGCGCCGTTGCCCGGCGCCACCATCACCTTGACCGACCTGCGCGGTGAGGTGGTCGGCGCGGCCGTCACGGGCGGCGACGGCGCGTACACCTGCGGGAGTGTGGTCTCGGGTGTCTACACCTTGGTCGCGGCCGCCGAACACATGCGCCCGAGCGCGGTCACCTTGACGGTGCCCGACAGCGGGGTGCTCCGGCACGACATCGCGTTGTCCGCGATGACGGTCCTCACCGGATTCGCGCGCGCCGAGGACGGCCGGGCCGTGACCGACGCGCTGGTGAGCGTGCTCGACGCCGCGGGCGAGGTGACCGCGACCGTCCGCACCGACGAGAACGGCCATTACGTCGTGCCCGATCTGCTCGAAGGGCGGTACACCGTGGTAACCCGCGGTTACCCGGCGGTGACGGATCAGGTGACCGTGGCCGGGGCCGAGGTCGCCCACGACGTGCGGCTCGGCTACGAGCCCGAGGACCGCTGATGAGTGGATTGACCGGCCGGGTCCGCACGGCGGAGGGCTGGCCGGTGCCGAACGCGGTGCTGACCGTGACCGACATGTCCGGTCGGCAGATCGCCCGCGCGGTGGCCGACGAGACCGGGGTGGTGCGCACCGACCCATTGGCCGCGGGCGCGCACACCGCCGTGCTCACCGCGGTCGGGTTCGAGCCGGTCGCGCGGATCGCGCAGATCTCCGCGACCGGGTCGGGGGCGATCGGCGAGGTGGTGCTGACGCCGACGGCGGCCACCGTCACCGCGCCGCCGCCGGGACCGTGGACGATCGATCCGGCGCATTCGACGGTGATCGCCACCGCGCGGCACCTGGGCATCGCGAGTATCAAGGCCCGGTTCGCGGAGGTGAGCGGGCGACTCGAGATCGCCGAGCCGTTCGAGCGGTCCACCGGACACGCGGAGATCCGGGCCGCGGGTATCGATACCGGAATCGCGATGCGCGACGACCACCTGCGCTCGCCGGAATTCCTCGACGTGGCCCGCTATCCGACGATCACCTTCACCGGTCTCGGGTTCCGCCGTACCGGCGCCGACACGTGGGCGATGCAGGGGGAGCTGACGCTGCACGGACAGCGTCGCCCGATCGAACTCGCGATGACCTACGGCGGCTGGGGGCCGGATCCGTGGGGTGGCGTGCGCGCGGCGTTCCACGCCGAAACCCTGTTGCACCGCAACGATTTCGCGATCGACTACAGCGCGGTCGTGCGCGCGGGAGTGGCCGCCGTCGGCACCACCGTCAAGATCGAACTCGACATCGAGGTGGTCCAGGGCGAGGGACTGCCTGCCGGATAGCGCGCGTTCCCGATCACTCCTCGCCGACCACGTCGAGGATGCTCGCCACCAGACGCTGTGGCAGCGCCGTGGTCCGGGCGACATCGGATCCGTGTGCCGCCTCATCGGATTCGGGTCGTCGTTCGAGGTTCCAGTGGTGCCTTCGGCGCAGCGTGCGCCGAAAGGTGTTCAGCGGTGGTCGCTCGCCACAGACTGGGTGTCGTTGGCGATTCGGCACCTACCGTGAGGGAGACCCTGTCATGACGATCGAAACCCGGAGCACCCTCAACGCTGTCGACCTCGAGGCGGTGGGCGGGCTGGTCGAGGCGATCCGGCAGGATCCCGGCAAGGCCAGGACCACCTGGGGTGCGCATGTGACGTGGAACGGCGCGTTCTCCTCGGCGGCGCGGGTGCGGTCCTTCGCCGCGATCCCGTCGGACGAGCCGCGCACGCTGGGCGGTGGCGACACCGCGCCCAACCCTGTCGAGCAGTTGCTCGGCGCGCTGGGCAATTGCCTTGCGGTCGGTTACGCGGCCAACGCGACGCTGGCGGGGATCGAGCTCAGGGACCTTCGCATCGATCTGAAGGGCGACCTCGACCTGCACGTCTTCCTCGGCCTGGCGGAGGGGCACGCCGGATTCGAGACGATCGTGGCGACGGTGCGGGTGGACGCCGACGCCACCCCGGAGCAGCTCGCCGATCTGCATGCCCGGGTGGCCGCCAGCTCGCCCGTCGGGCACACGCTGCGCAACGCGGTTCCGCTGGAGATCGTCGCGGGGTAGTGCCGCCTCAGCGCCACCGGCGCGACCGGGAGCGGCCCGCCCGGTGCCCGAAGAAGCCGGCGAGCCGGGACTCGCGGCCGTCGGTGCGTGCCCGCAGGGCGGCGTCGGCGAGATCGGCGAGGTCGTCGGCGAACGCCAGGGCCTCCGCGGTCACGTCGCGGCGGAGCCCATCGGCCAGTCGGCCGATGCCTCGGCCGCGGACACCGGCGACGGCGCGCGCCTCCTGGGCGAATTCGGTGACCGTGAGCAGGTCCTCCCGCACCTGTTCACGCCACGCGCTGAAGGATTCCGTGCGACGAGACCCCATCGTCCGCCTGCCTCTCATTTGAGTGAACACTTGTACACCGATGTGGAAATGGTATCCGGTAACGCCGGTACCGGCAACAGGCGCTTCGGCGGTCGGGGACACGGCGGTCGTGTCCCCGAAAGGTGTTGTGCCAGTGTGAGCGCGGTCGGCGGCGTGGCGTGCCGCGCCCGCCGTCAGCTGGGTGAACCGGCTCGTGGGTTGCCGTCGCGGACGAGATCGCGATACGCGCTGAGGATGCCGCGGATGGAGGACGTCACCGGCAGTTGGCCATCGAGCGGTGCCCAGACGTACCGGGCGTGGGCGGTGAGGTGGATCGGCTCGAACGCGACGACGTCCACGGCGAAATGCAGCCGGCGGACAGGGTGCGCGTCAGGGGACAGGTAGTCGAAATCGCCGACGTGATGGCGGATTCCGGTGACGACCAGGCCCGTTTCCTCGCGCACGCCCCGGGCCACCGCCTCGGCGAGCGATTCGCCGGTCTTGACCGTGGCGCCGGGGAGCTTCAGCGGGACCTTGATCGGGCCACTGTCGTCGCGCTCCAGTAGCAGCACCTGGCCACCGCGATCGATGATTACGCCGACTCTCGGTGCGGTGCCGTCGATTTCAGCTCGACGGGCCAGCGCTTCCAACTCCGACGCGGGGACCATGGGGCGTACCAACTTCCGACTCCGGACCGAACGGACCCGACGAATGTAGCGGATCGCAACGTTACCCGTCGGTTTGCCGGCGGGCGCGCGGATCGGGCGCTTCCGCTACCCCCGCGATGTCGTGCCCGGGCGCTCGGCGGCGGTGGCCAGAGCCGCGGCGTGTGTGCGCAGGATGCGGTGGTGTTCAGGGCAATCGTCGAGCCGCTCGTGCCTGCATTCGAGGAGGTGACGCAGGACCGCCTGTGCCTGCCGGATCCGCGCGACCTGCTCGTCGAGCTGCCGCATCTTGTCCGACGTGAGTGCGCGCCAACCTGATTCGGTGCTCCCGACAGGCATGCGGAACTCGGCGATCTCGGCCAGGGTGAAGCCCGCCGACTTGAGCAGGTCGATGAACGCCACCTGCTCCACCGCGCGTTCGTCGTAGCACCGTTTGCCGCCCGTCCGCCCCGAGGCGCGCAGCAGACCCTTGCGTTCGTAGAAGCGCAGCGCCGACGCGGCCAAGCCGGTGCGCTCGCGCAGCTCGGAGATCGAGAGTTCACCCATTGACTTGAACCATAGTTCAACCTGAATGCTCGGACCAGACGCCGTCGGTCCAGAGCCGACGGGTCGCCGACGTGTGAGGAGCGAGGAGTGACCGACAGGACAGGTGTGGCGGTGGTGACCGGCGCCGGGCGGGGGATCGGGGTGGCGATCGTGCGGGCGCTGGCCGATGACGGTTTCCGGGTGGTCGCGGGCAGTCGCACGATCACTCCGCAGCTGCGCGCGGCGTCACCCGATGCCGTCGAGGTGGACCTGACCGACGGCGAGGGACCGGCCCATCTCGTCCACCACGCGATCGACCGGCACGGCGGCGTCGATCTTCTCGTCAACAATGTCGCGGGCACCTCCACCCCGGCAGGCGGCTTCCTCGAACTGGATGACGCGGCGTGGCGACACACCTTCGACGCCACGCTCCTGTCGACTGTTCGCGCGACCAGGGCAGCGTTGCCGAGCCTGCTGGACCGGCGCGGCGCGATCGTCAACATCAGCTCGGTGAATGCCCGACTGCCGCAGCCCCGGCTGGTCGCCCAGTCGGCGGCGAAGGCCGCGGTGACGAATCTCGGCAAGGCGCTCGCCGAGGAGTTCGGTGGACGGGGTCTGCGGGTGAACACGATCTCGCCCGGCCCGGTGCTCACCGACCTGTGGACGACGCAGGGAGGTCCGGGGGAGGCCCTCGGGCGGAAGGTGGGTGTGCCCCTCGACCGCGTGGCGGAGGAACTGCCCGCGGTCCTCGGGATGTCCACCGGTCGATTCACCACTCCCGAAGAGGTCGCGGCCCTCGTCGTGTTTCTCGCGTCCGGGCGAGCATCGAATATCAGCGGCGCCGACTTCGTCATCGACGGCGGCATGCTGAAGACGGTCTGATTCGCCACCGTCCGCGCATCGGGCAACTCCTTGACGGGTAGCGCGGTGAACGGCGCTTGCGGGATTATTGCGAGAGCGTGCATATGTGGGTCGACCGCCTGTCGGGTGGCGACGATTCGAGCCGTCATCATCCCAGTGTGACTCCGGCGTGTCCGCGCCATGCCGGTGGACCGGAGATCGGTTTGCTGAAGGTGTGCTGTCTGTATCCTCTGCTCGTCCAGCATGACCGTGGCGAGCGGAATCCCGTTCGCCCCCAGAGCGTCGGAGGTTTGTGCACCCATGGTTCGGCATCGCTCGGTTCCGCGTCCGGCGGTACTCACGCCCGGCCCTGCGATAGCGCCTTTCCGTCCCACACTGCTCGATGCGTCGAGCGAGGAAGGGTTACGCGACCTGGAATCGCTGGCGGCGTCGGGCGCTGTCCGCGCGGTGCACGACACGATCGACGAGCAGCTCGACGAGCTGATCCGCTGCGCGGACCCGGCTTTCGCGCACACCGCGGACACCCTCGGCGCGTGGCGGCGCCGGATCTGTGGCGAGATTCCGTTGTGGCGGTGGGGAACCTGGGTGTTCTACCCGTGGAACGGGCAGCTGGTGCACGTGCTGCCGCGCGCGGCGTTCGAACGCGTGCGGGCCGATCGCAATCGCGACAAGATCGACCGCGCGCAGCAGCGGGATCTCCGCGCGTGCCGGATCGGGGTGGTCGGGCTGTCGGTGGGCAACAGCGCGGCGGTGACGCTGGCGATGGAAGGGGTCGGTGGTTCGTTCCGCCTGGCCGACTTCGACACCGTCGGGCTGTCGAACCTGAACCGCCTGCGGGCCGGGGTCGGGGATCTCGGGGTGCCCAAGGCGGTGCTGGCGGCGCGCCAGATGTTCGAGATCGACCCCTATCTGGACATCGAGGTGTTCACCGACGGATTGACCGAGGACTCGATCGGGCCGTTCTTCGACGGCGTGGACGGCAGCGGGACACTGGACCTGCTGGTCGAGGAGTGCGACACGGTGTGGGCGAAAGTCGCCGCCCGTGAGTACGCGCGCAGCCGGGAGATCCCGGTGCTGATGGACACCAACGATCGCGGCCTGCTGGATGTCGAGCGGTTCGATCTCGAACCTCGGCGCCCGTTGTTCCACGGCCGCGCCGGTGGGATCACCGCGTCCCAGGTCGCGCGGATGACGGGCGGCGAGAAGCTGTCGCTGCTGCTGGACGTGGTCGACGAGTCGCGACTCAGTCCGGTGATGCGGGTAGCGATCGGGGAGATCGGCCGCAGCCTGTCGAGCTGGCCGCAACTCGCGTCCGGGGTGATGCTCGGTGGCGCGCTGGTGGCGGACACGGCCCGTCGGATCCTGCTCGGCGAGCTGATCCCGTCGGGACGCACCTATGTCGACCTCGACGAGCTCATTCCCGCGATCAGTCTCTCCGCGGAACTCGAGCGGGCGATGGAGGAAGTTCGATGACGGTCGACCTGCGCAACGTGGAACTGGTCGGCAAGCGGCTGCGGTTGCGCGACCTGCGTCCCGACGATCTCGGCGTCTACCAGCGGATCTTCACCGATCCGCAGCTGACCAGGTTCATGGGCGCCGACAGCATGGGCGTCCGGGCGGCCGCGGCGTCGTTCGAGGCGGCCCGGCGTGCCCAGGGCGAGAGTCCGCGCCGCAAGTACACGCTGGCGATCACGGCACCGGGGGCGGACACCATGGCCGGCACCATCAGCCTGCTGGTCGAGGACTTCGGCAGCAACGCGATGATCGGCGGCCTGGTCGTGGTTCCGGAGGGGGCGTTGCGGGCGGGCGGCATCGAGGCGGGCAGGCTGCTGGCGGCGTTCGCCTTCGGGCCGCTCGGCATCCACCGGGTCTGGGCCGGGCACCGGCACGATCATCCGGTGATGGACACGGTGATGTCGGGAGTGGGCTTGACACCGGAGGCGCGGCTGCGGCAGCTCTACCGGACCCATGGGCGCTGGCACGACGTGTGCACCTACGCGGCGGTGCGGCCGGAATGGGTTGCGACAGCGACCGATACCGAACGCCGGATCCTCGCGCTTCGACCCGCCGAGGCAAGGGAACACGCCACCGCGGGGCGGTGAAGTCGGTGCCGAACCCTACCGAAACGGGCTCCGGGCGGGGCCGTGGCGCGCTACCATCGCCGACTACAGGCCCCAGGCAATCACCTTTTGCCCGAATCGCCTCCACCCCAAACGCGTAGCGGTCGGCGACGGGAGGGACTCCACCGCCGACGAGAACCCGAAGTGGAGATCGTCAATGGCAGTGCTGATCGACTCCGACTATTTCGCGCCGACCGACCGCCGGGAGGCCGTCACCGCGATCCTGCAGGAAGCCGATCTCGGCGCGAACCTGCAGATGTGGGACGCGCCGGCCGAGGTGGTGAGCCGACACCAGTCCTGGCTGCTGGGACCGATCGCGCTCACCCGCTCGGAGGTGTCCGGACATCAGGTCTGGCGCACCAGGCGGCACGAGCAGTCCACCCCCAGCGACACCCTGACGGTGACCGTGCAGCACGGACAGGTCCGCAGGCACGAACAGTTCGGCTCCCAGACGCTGATCGAGCCGGGCGCCTGCGAGGTGATCGACCTGGCCACCACCTTCGCCTCCGGCTGGCACGGTCTCGGCGGCACGCTGTGCCTGCAGCTGTCGCGGGAACGCCTCGGCATCTCGCCGGAACTGGTCGTCGCGGCGCACGGGCGGCTGGCCGCGTCGCCGCTGTACCCGATGGTGACGGCGCAGATCCAGCATCTGGTCAGGATCGCCGACCAGCTCGAAACCGATCCGGCAGCCGCCTCGCTGGGCGAGTCGTGCATGGAAATGGTTCGGGCGCTGTTGATCTCGGCCGCCGGGCGCGGGCCGGGCGACGGCGGCGCGATCCCGGATCAGCTGATGATCGAGCAGATCCTGGGGTACGTGCGGACCCACCTGTCCGACTCGGACCTGAAGATCCCCGCGATCGCGGCCGCCAACAACATCTCCGTGCGGCACCTGTACAAGGTGTGCGCGCAGTCGGGGGTCAGCCTCGAGCAGTGGATCATCGAGCAACGGCTGTTCCGGGCCCGTGACATGCTGATCGACAGAGGCTACGCGCACCGGTCCATCGGCGCCGTCGCCGGCGCCGTCGGCTTCCGCGACGCCGCTCATTTCTCCCGGCGATTCCGCGAAGCGTTCGGCATGACGCCGCGGGACTGGCGCCGCAGCGCCGCCGAGACGGACACCCCACCGAAGTAGTCCGCGGTCCGCCCCGACTGCACGCACGTTTGTGCGTGCACAGTCAGGTGGTGTGCACGCACAGCCTCCTTCGATGATCGATTCGCCGATACATTTCGAATGTGGCTGCGCGAGGCCGCTTCAGGAGTACGAGGGTCGCCGACGGGCACCCCCGCCGCAGCAGTCCGCGCGAGGACGTCGAGAGAGAGGGGAGACCATGTCGACGATCGGCAAAGCGATTCGGGCGGCACGGATGGCCTCCGGATTCACGCAGGCGGAGTTGGCCGACTGGATCGGGATTTCGGACGCAAACCAGATCAGCCGTTGGGAACGCGATGTGGTGACACCCAGTGCCGGCAATGTCGGCGAGTTGTCGCGGGTTCTCGGGGTGCGCCTGGACAACGCGGTCGGAAACGCGGTGTCGTGCTGATGTGACGCTGTGGCGTCGGCTCGAATCGGATCGAGCCGACGCGGCAGCGGGCGGTGAGCTCGCCGGGGTTACGAATCCACCTGGGAGCTCAGGTAGCTCAGGAGAAGGTGCACGTCCTCGCCGTAGTCGATGTGGGCTGCCGAGGCGTAGAAGTTCGCCATGTCCACGCCTTGGCGGGCCAGCTGGACGAGTTCGTCGACACCGGCGGGGTCGGCGATGGTGAGCAGGGTTCGGGTGGTGGTGTCCAGATCGGCGCCCAGGCCCGCCGCGACGGGGCCCAGTACGGCGCCGGTGAGGTCGGCGCCGGTGGCCGCGAAGCTCGCGAGGTCGGCGGCCGCGGCGAAGGGATCGTTGCGGTCGAGCGCTTCGACCGCACGCCAGAGGATCTCCTGGATCTGACCGACCCGCTCGGCGATGGTCAGGAGATCGATCTGGGTGAGGGCGTCGGCCATGAGGCTGACCGCCGCGGTCCAGCCGGCGGGATCGACGGCGGCGGCAGCGCGGATGACCTGGGCGACCAGGACTCGGTCCACCCCGGCGGCGGCCTGGACCAGCGGGGCGAGGGCAGCGTTCACCGCGCGTGCGGTCTGGTGCGCGCCACGGATGTCGCCGGCCGCGACGAGGTCGGGCAGGCGGGTGAGGTCGTCGGCGATGGTGGGCAGGTTCGCCGCCGTGGCAGTCCATCCCGCGCCCATCGTGACGGCTTGCTCGATCAGGCTGCGGGGATCGACCGTCGCCGGGATGACGTCCGCGATCGGTGCCGGATCGCCGCTGAGCACCCGGCCGACGACGGCGAGGAACGGGGAGGTGGCGGCATCGAGGGAGCAGTACAGATCGCCGTCGGCGCACAGGGTGCGCACCCGGTCGGTCAACGCGCCGAAGTCCCGGCTGCGCGCCCCCGCGATGCCGTAACCCGGCTGTGGGTTGCCCAGGGAGAGTGTGGTGTTCGGGTCCCGATGCGGATCGGCCAGTAGTCCGACGCCGACCACTCGATCCGCGTCGACGGGGCCCTCCCCGTTGCCGATCTCGGTGGCGAGATCGCCGATGCCGTCCGCGCCCTGGCTGTAGCCGGCCAGGACCACCCGGGTCGAGGCGCACAGGCCACGCAGCAGGGCGTGCAGGCGGGATTCCAAGGTGCTCAGCGATTCCGCGTAGGTCAGCCCCAGGTCGAAAGCGCTCGCGGCATAGGGGACGTAGAGCACCGTGATGTCCTCGCCGAACTGGCGGCGCAGACCGTCACCGAGAGGCCGCAGCATCCCCACGGGCACTGCGGGATCCGCGTCCGGCGTCGTCTCCCAGGTACCCGGCGCGAGAATCGCGGTGTACGGAGTGCAGGACCGCACGCCATCCGTGTCCGCCCGCGCGGGCCCGACCGCCGTGGTCCCCACCGTGACCACGGCCGCGACCAGCGTCGCCGCAGCGGAT
The DNA here is from genome assembly GCF_003182135.1 of Nocardia neocaledoniensis. Classification (GTDB taxonomy): domain Bacteria; phylum Actinomycetota; class Actinomycetes; order Mycobacteriales; family Mycobacteriaceae; genus Nocardia; species Nocardia neocaledoniensis. The sequence continues at coordinate 133,345 of NZ_QGTL01000005.1, forward strand.
CTCGACAACCTGTTCATCGTCCAATTCCTCTGTTGCCGAAGGAGATTCGAGACAGCTCGGCGACCCCCGAGTGGTCGCCGAACCGTCGTCCCCAATTCTCGCCACTGCCCACCGCTCCCGCCGACACTTTCAGACACATTTTCATTTCAGATCAGGCGCGGCGGTTCGATCGCCGAGAATTCCTCGCGATCCGGGAATGATCGAGCAGTGCCTAACCGTTCAATCGAGTGTGATCAGTTAGAAAAACTGATCGTGAACACCGCTCTCCCGGAACAGGATCAGCTCATGTCTCGTCTGCCCTTGATTCAGCCCGACACCGCCACCGGCAAGGCCGCCGATCTGCTCGCCGGCGTGCAGAAGGCGCTCGGTGTCACCCCGAACATGACCAAGGCCATGGTCAACAGCCCCGCCGTGCTCGAGGCCTACCTGGCCTTCTCCGGAGCCCTCGGCGGCGGCTGGCTCTCCGTGCCGATCCGGGAGCGAATCGCACTGCTGGTCGCCGAGGAGAACGGGTGCGACTATTGCCTGTCCGCGCATTCCTACATCGGCGCGAACGTTGCCAAGCTCGACGCGGCGGAGATCGAGGCAGGCCGCCACGGTCGGTCCGGCGACGCGAAAGCTGCCGCGGTACTGGCCTTCGCGGCCGCGGTGGTACGCACGCGCGGCGGTGTCGAGGAAGCCGACATCGCCGCCGCGCGCGATTCGGGCCTGACCGACGGTGAGATCACCGAGGTCATCGCCAATGTCGCGCTGAATGTGTTCACGAACTATCTGAACAAGGCCGTCGATACCGACATCGATTGGCCCGTGGTCCGTCACCACGACCACTGACGGTCGTCGGGGATCCGCTGTTCCCGGGCACCGGGGTCAGGGGTTCTGAATGTGCCTATGCCGCAAAGGTGCACATCGAGTTACAGAAAGTGATTGTAAAGTCCCTACGTTTCACTCGAGGGGGGAGCGCAGGCGCGGACAACGGAATTCGTCTGGCGACTCGTTTGCGCTCCCCGCATCGTCGGCGGCTTCATGCGACCGAGATTGCCGCACTCGAAGCTGATCCCGGCGAAGACCTCGTCGCCGCGTGCGGAATCGCGTTCATCCACTCGGTGATACGTGCCAGCGGTTCCGTCCGGTCGGCAGGCATGACCTGCCGCGATTCGGAGATGAAATCCTTGGTACGCGGCACATTTCGAGATGCTAGGCCCATTCCGACCGATTGGTCAAGTATGCGAGGTCGACGAGCCGTCGACGGTGATCCCCGTCGGGGTCGCCTCGGCGGCGCGGCCGCTGATCGCGGCCCGATCGGGCCCCTCGGTCGGGTGACCAGTGTGGTGATTCTGTGCGGTTGACAAGCTCGAGACCGGACAAATACTGTTCGGTAACCATGAATCCTGTGTTGTCGTACGAGAATCCGAGAGGGCCGCTGTTGCACTTCACATCCCCGTAGCGTACGGGCACTGCCGCACCTCGCTCGGGCTTTACTCCCTCTTGGGTATGCCGTGACCTTCTGGCTTACCCCGCAACGTTTCTCGCCACCGGAGATGCGCACCGCATCATTCGGGTCTTTGCGCTGCGGATTCGACGGCTTCGAAAGCCATTCCGGCCGACGGGAAATTGTCTGAGCCGGTCTCTGAGCAAATAGTAGCAGAATTTTTAGTTTAAAACGCGAACTCATGGTGACGGGGGGTCACTGCATGCGCTGAGGAAGGATGTTCAGAGGTGACCCGATCGGCCTTTGCCGTCGCTATCGTTGGTATGTCCTGCAGAATGCCGGGCGCGGCCGATCTGGAGAGTTTCTGGCAGCTGCTCAGGGAAGGACGTGCCGCGGTCGGCACGGCGCCGCGGAGCCGGGCACACCTCACCGAGCGGGCCGGATTCCTCGACAGCGCAGGGCAGTTCGACGCGGACTTCTTCGGTGTCTCGCCCGTCGAGGCGCGGGCTGTCGATCCGCAGCAGCTGATGGCGCTGGAGCTGAGCTGGGAGGCGCTCGAGGACGCGGGGCTGGCCCGGACGGCCAGGGACGCCCGGGCCTGCGGCGTGTTCCTCGGCAGCACCGGTGGTGACTTCGCGGAAATCGTTGCCTCGCAGGGTGGCCCGGGTGTCAGCAGGCACTCGCTGGTCGGCGTCGGTCGCGGCATCATCGCCAACCGGATCTCCAACTACTTCGGCTTCAGCGGACCGAGTCTGGTCGTCGACAGCGCGCAGGCGTCGTCCCTGGTAGCGGTGCATCTCGCGTGCGAGAGCCTGCGCAGCGGCGAGAGCGAGATGGCCCTGGCGGGCGGGCTCAACCTGATCCTGTCGACGAGCAGCGGTGAGCGGATCGAGCAGTTCGGCGCGCAGTCGGCGCTCGGCGCGTGCCACACCTTCGACGCGCGGGCCGACGGCTTCGTGCGCGGCGAGGGCGGCGGTGTGCTGGTCCTGAAACCACTCGCGCGAGCGGTGATCGACGGCGACCGGATCCATGCCGTGATCCGCGGCAGCGCGGTCACCACCGGCAACGACCATCGCGTGCTGAGCGCGCCGAGCCCGGAGGCGCAGGCGGGGGCGATCCGTTCCGCGCTGCGTGCCGCGGCCGCCGAGGCGGCGTCGGTGCAGTACGTCGAATTGCACGGCACCGGAACGCCCGCCGGCGATCCGGTCGAGGCCGCCGCGCTCGGCGACGTCTACGGCGGAGGTCGGCCCGCGGACGCGGCGCTGGCCGTCGGATCGGTCAAGACGAATATCGGGCATCTGGAAGGTGCCTCCGGTATCGCGGGGCTCATCAAGACCGTGCTCTGTCTGCGCAACCGGGAACTGGTCCCCAGCCTGAACTTCGAGACCCCCCATCCGCGCATTCCGCTCGGGGACCTGGGTCTTCGGGTCGTGACCGGCGTCGAGCACTGGACATCCGGCGAGGTGCGCAGGGCAGGGGTGTCGTCGTTCGGGATGGGCGGATCGAATGCCCACCTCATCGTGGAGGAGGCGCCCGCCGTCGGGACCGGCGAACCCTCGGCGGACGGCGTGGCCGGTGCGGTGCCGTGGGTCGTGTCGGCGCGCAGCGAGGAGGGCGTGCGGGCGCAGGCGGCCCGACTGCGTGACTGGGTGACCCGCCGACCGGAGCTGGACGCGGTCGATGTGGCGCATTCGCTGCTGACCACGCGGGCCCAGATGTCCTGGCGCGGCGCCGTTGTCGGTGGCGATCGAGCGGAACTGCTGGCGGGTCTGGCCGCGCTGGCCGACCCGACCGCGGCCGTCGGAGTGGCCGTCGAGCCGTCGCTGGGCCGGGCCGAGCAGCGCCGGATCGCGTTCGTGTTCCCGGGGCAGGGCAGCCAGTGGGAAGGGATGGCCCTCGAACTGCTGGCGTCGAGTGAGCCGTTCGCGGCGTCGATCGCGGAATGCGAAGCGGCGCTGCGGCCGTATGTCGACTGGTCGCTGACGGCGGTGCTGCGCCGCGACGAGGCCGCGCCCCCGCTGGAGCGGGTGGATGTCGTGCAGCCGGTGCTGTTCGCGGTGATGGTCTCGCTGGCCCGGATGTGGGAGGCGGCCGGCGTGCGCCCGGACGTGGTGATCGGCCACTCGCAGGGCGAGATCGCCGCCGCCTGCGTCGCGGGCGGACTGACGCTGGCGGATGCGGCGCGGGTGGTGGCGCTGCGATCGCGCGCGGTCGCCGAGGAACTGGCCGGGCAGGGCGGCATGGCCTCGATCGGGCTCGGCGCCGACGCGGTGCTGGCCCGGCTGTCGGCGTACGGCGACGAACTGTCGCTGGCGGCGGTGAACGGCCCGGCGCAGAGCGTGATAGCCGGTGACGTCGCCGCCATGGAATCCTTCCTCGCCGAGTGCGCGCGAGAAGGCGTGTGGGCCCGCCGGATTCCGGTCGACTACGCGTCGCATTCGGTCGCGGTCGAGCGGCTGCGTGACCGGTTGCTCGCGGAACTGGCGCCGATCCGCCCCCGGTCCGGGACGGTGCCGTTCTTCTCCACCGTCCTCGCCGGCCGGCTGGATACGGCGGCACTGGACGCCGACTACTGGTATCGGTCGTTGCGGGAGCCGGTGCGCTTCGCCGACGCGGTCACCGCGCTGATCGGGGAGGGCGTCACCGGTTTCGTCGAGGCGAGCCCGCATCCGGTCCTCACCATGGGAATCGGCGTCACCGCGGACGCGGCCGGCGTCGACGACGTGTGCGTCGTCGGGTCGCTGCGGCGCGGTGCGGGTGGCCCCGACCGGTTCCTGGCGTCGCTGGCTCAGGCGTATTGCGCCGGTGTGCCGGTGGACCCGTCCGCGCTGGTGGCCGGCGGTACGCGGGTCGACCTGCCGCCGTACGCGTTTCAGCGCCGCGACTTCTCGACGCCGATCACCGCGCGCGAGCGAGTCACCGAGTTCAGTGCCGCGCCACGGGAACCGGAATCCCGAGCCGCCGAGGGCACGGCCGACACCTGGCGCGACAGCCCCCTCGCCCGCACCCTGCTGGCGGCGCCCGAGTATCAGCGCGACGCGCTGACCCTCGACATCGTGCGCGAGCACGCCGCCGCGATCCTCGGCCACGACTCCGCCGGAGCGATCGACGCCGAGCTGCCGTTCACCGAGTTCGGCTTCGACTCCGTCAGCGGCGTCGAACTGCGGAACCGGCTGACGGCGGCTACCGGTGTGCCGCTGCCGAAGACGCTCGTCTTCGACCATCCGACCGCGACCGCGGTCGCCGCACTGCTCCGATCGCGGCTCGCGGGCGACGACGGCGGACAGCGGCGGGTCACCCGGCGGGCGTCCACGGACGAACCGATCGCGATCGTCGGCATGAGCGCTCGCTTCCCGGGCGGCGTGCGCTCGGCCGAGGACCTCTGGGACCTGGTGGCCGCGGGCCGCGACGCGATCGGGGAATTCCCGGCCGATCGCGGCTGGGACCTGGACCGGCTGTTCGACCCGGACCCCGACAAGCCGGGCAAGGTCTCCACGCGCCACGGCGGATTCCTCACCGACGCGGGCGATTTCGACCCCGGCTTCTTCGGCATCAGCCCGCGCGAAGCGCTGGCGATGGATCCGCAGCAGCGGCTGCTGCTCGAAACGGCCTGGGAGGCTCTCGAGGACGCGGGCATCGACCCGACCTCGCTGCGGGGCAGCGACACCGGCGTCTTCGCCGGCGCCTGCTCGTCGGGATACGCCGGGCGGGTCACCGGTGACCTCGAGGGATTCCGGCTGACCGGCACCTCGCACAGCGTGATCTCGGGCCGCGTCGCCTACGCGTTCGGCCTCGAAGGCCCCGCGGTCACCGTCGACACGGCCTGTTCGTCGTCGCTGGTGGCGCTGCACCTGGCATGTCAGGCGCTGCGGCAGGGCGACAGCTCGCTCGTGCTCGCCGGCGGCGTGACCGTCGCGGCCGGTCCCGCGCTCTACGTGGACTTCTCGCGGCAGCGCGGTCTGGCTCCCGACGGCCGGTGCAAGCCGTTCTCCGCCGCCGCCGACGGTGTCGCCTGGTCGGAGGGTTCGGGCGTGCTCGTGCTCGAACGGCTCTCGGACGCGCGGCGGCTCGGCCACCCGGTGCTTGCCGTCGTGCGCGGCAGCGCGGTGAACCAGGACGGCGCGAGCAACGGCCTGACGGCGCCGAACGGGCCCTCGCAGGAACGGGTCATCACCCAGGCCCTCGCCAACGCCGGGATCTCGGCCGCCGACGTGGACGCGGTGGAGGCGCACGGAACCGGGACGACCCTCGGCGATCCGATCGAGGCCCAGGCGTTGATCGCCGCCTACGGGCAGGATCGCGGCGACCGGGAACCGCTGCGCATCGGCTCGGTGAAATCGAACATCGGCCACGCCGTGGCCGCCGCGGGCATGGCCGGCGTGATCAAGATGGTGCAGGCGATGCGGCACGAGCAGTTGCCGCGATCGCTGCACCTCGACACGCCGTCGCCGCATGTGGAGTGGGATTCGGGCGCGGTGCGTCTGCTCACCGAAGCCGAACCCTGGATCGCGACGGACCGGGTCCGGCGGGCGGGTGTGTCGTCGTTCGGGATCAGCGGCACCAACGCGCACGTGATCCTCGAGGAAGCGCCCGCCGCGCCGGTCGTCACCGAGGACACCGCGGCGCCGCGAGCGACCGCCACCGTGCCGTTCGTCCCGCTGCTGGTGTCGGGGAAGGGCGCGGCGGGTCTGCGCGCGCAGGCTGCCCGGCTGCGGACCTGGCTGTCGGAGCGTCCGGAGATCGCGGTCGCCGACGCGGCCTTCGCGCTGGCGACGGCACGGGCGCAGCTGGACACGCGCGGAGTCGTCCTCGGTCGCGATCGGGACGAAGTGCTCGCGCGGCTGACCGATCTGGCCGGCTCGGGCACGGGCGCCGGTGTCGTGGTAGGAGCCGTCGGGTCGGGCCGCACGGCGTTCCTGTGCACCGGCCAGGGCGCGCAGCGGGTGGGGATGGGCGCCGGGCTGTACGAGGCGTTCCCGGCGTTCGCCGAGGCGCTGGACGCGGTGTGCGCGCAGTTCGATCCACTGCTCGGACGCTCGCTGAAGCAGATCATGTTCGGCGGCGCCGAGGCCGCGGTGCTGGACCGGACGGAGTTCACCCAGCCCGCGCTGTTCGCCTTCGAGGTGGCGCTGTACCGGCTGCTGAAATCGTTCGGCGTCACCCCGGACGTGCTGATCGGACACTCGATCGGTGAGGTCGCGGCCGCCTATCTCGCGGGCGTGTGGTCGCTGGCGGACGCCTGCCAGTTGGTCGCGGCGCGCGGCAGGCTCATGGGCGCCTTGTCCGAGGGCGGCGCGATGCTGGCGATCGCGGCGTCCGAGGGCGAGGTGGACGAGGTCGTCGCCCGGTATCCCGGTCGTGTGTCGGTCGCCGCGGTGAACGCGCCCGCCGCCCTGGTGATCTCGGGCGACGACGACGCGGTTGCCGAGATCGGGGCCCTGTTCGCCGAGCGTGGCGTGAAGACGTCACGACTGCGGGTGAGCCATGCCTTCCACTCGCATCGGATGGATCCGATGCTGGCCGAATTCGAGGCTGTCGCCAGGGAATTGGCCTACCACCGGCCGCGCCTGCCACTGGTGTCGAATGTGACCGGGCAGCTGGCCGGAGACGAGATGACCGACCCCGCCTACTGGGTCCGGCAGGTGCGGGCCGCGGTGCGTTTCGCGCCCGGCATCGAGACACTGCTCGCCTCGGGCGTGGCCCGGTTCCTGGAGATCGGACCCGACGCGGTGCTGGCCGCCCTGACCCGGCAGACGCTGCCGGACGGAGCGGAAGCGGTGGTGAGCGCGGCCGCTCGCCGCGACCACGACGAGCCCCACCAGGTCACGACGATGCTGGCCCAAGTGCACGCCGCCGGTGTGCCCGTGGACTGGACACCCCTGCTCCCGGTCAGCGCCGCGCGGCGAGTTCCCCTGCCCACCTATGCCTTCCAGCACCAGCGATACTGGCTGCCCCCGCGTACCGAAGGCGCGGCCGATGGCCACCCGCTGCTCACGGGTGTGGTTCAGGTGGCCGGGTCGGACGAGTACGTGTTCACCGGCCGGTTCTCGCTGCCGACCGACCCGTGGGTCGCCGACCACATGACCTACGGCACCGTGGTGCTGCCGAGCGCGACGCTCGTGGAATTCCTCCTCGTCGCGGGCGGCCGCATCGGCTGCGGCGTGGTCGAGGAACTCACCCTCGAGGCGCCGATCCTGCCGTCGGACGAGGACGAGGTCGAACTCCAGGTCGCGGTGGGCGAACCGGACGGGACCGGCCGACGGCAGTTCACCTTCTACTTCCGCGCGTCGGGTCGCCGCGCGGGCGAGTGGGTGCGCAACGCCAGCGGGATACTGGCGCCGTCCTGGAGCGGCGACGACGCGCTGCTGGACCGGCTGCGGGACGAGCCATGGCCGCCCGCCGACGCCGAAACCCTCGACACCGCTTCGGTTCCCGAACGCATCGCCAAGGGGTCCGGGCTCGAATACGGTCCGGCGTTCCTCGGCGTCGACGCCGCGTGGCACCGGGACGGGACGGTCTTCTCCCAGATCACCCTGGATACCGCGGCAGCGGCCGAGCCGGAGCGATTCGACCTGCATCCGGCCCTGCTCGACCTGGTGATGCACGCCGGGCTGGCCGGGCTCGTCTGGCACGAGCAGGACAGCGATCCCGACACCGGGCGTCTGCTGTTCCGCTGGGGTGGCGCCCGGTTGCATCAGCCGCTGGTCAAGGCCACCACACTGCGGGTCATCGCCGTGGCGTCCGGCCCGGAGACCATCTCGGTCGCGACCGTCGACGAGGCGGGCAGGCCGGTGGTCTCCGTCGACGCCGTCGTCATGCGGCCCTATGACGTGCGGCAGATGCGCGCCACCCTCGCCGGCGACGAGGCCGACCTCTACGAGGTCCAGTGGACGCCGGTGGTGGCGACAGCACCGGTGGACACGGACCGGACGGCCGTGCTCGGTGGCGCGCCGCTCGCCGGGATCGACAGCTACTTCGACAGCCCGGCGGACATCGCCGCGGCAGACGTTGTTCCCGAAGTCGTCCTCTGGCAGCCGGCGGTCGGCGCCACCGATGCGGAAGCCGTTCGCACACAGCTGGAATCGGTGGTGGCGACGGTCCAGGCATGGCTGGCCGAAGACCGCCTGGCCGGCTCCCGTCTGGTCGTGCTGACCAGCGACGGTGCCGGGCTGTCCGGGGAGACACCGGATCTCGCCGCGGCGGGTGTGCGCGGTCTGCTCCGCAGCGCCCAGACGGAGTATCCGGACCGGCTTCTCGTCCTCGACACCGATCCCTCGGCGCCCTCGGTGGACGCGGCCTTGGTCAGCCAACTGCTCGCGGCGGGCGAAGAGCAGGCCGCGGTGCGCTCGGGATCGCTGCTCGTGCCCAGGTTGGTGCGAGCGCGAGACCGCGGCACCGCATCGGAGCAGGCCGGGCACACGCCACCGCATCGCGACGAGAGCAGGCCGTTCGGTGCCGGTACCGTCCTGATCACCGGCGGCACCGGCGGACTCGGCGCACTCGTGGCCCGCCACCTCGTCTCCGAGCACGGCGTTCGCCGTCTGCTGCTCGTCTCGAGGCGCGGTGAATCCGCCGACGGCGCAACGGAACTGGTGTCGGAGCTGACGGGCGCGGGCGCTGCCGTGCGGGTGGCGGCCTGCGATGTGAGCGACCGCGAAGCCCTGCGCGCCCTCCTGGATTCGCTCGGCACCGAGCATCCGCTGACCGGTGTCGTGCACGCGGCGGGCGTCCTCGACGACGCCACCCTCGCGGGCATGACGGCCGAGCAGGTACGGCGCGTGTTCGACGCGAAGGCCACCTCCGCGTGGCATCTGCACGAACTCACGCGCGAGTGTGACCTGTCGGCGTTCGTGCTGTTCTCGTCCGTCGCCGCGACCATCGGCACGGCGGGGCAGGGCAACTACGCCGCGGCCAACGCCTTCCTCGACGCCCTGGCGCAGCGCCGCCGCGCCGAAGGACTGCCCGCGCTCTCGCTGGCGTGGGGACCGTGGAACGCGGCCGCGGGCATGACCGGCGCGCTGGACCGTGGCGCCGTGGCGCGCTGGGAGCGGCTGGGTCTGCACCCCCTCGGCGACGACGAAGGTCTGCGTCTGTTCGACGCGGCCGTCAGCGGCGCTGCCGCCCACCTCGCGGCCCTCGGATTCGACCCCGCGCAGCTGCGCCGGGCCACCCGCGACGGTGCGGCCCCTGCGGCACTGCGCGGCTTCCTGCCCCGGACCACCGACCGGCCCGCGGCCGCGTCGAGTTCGCTGGGCACCAGGCTCAGCCGGGTACCCGAGGCCCAGCGGGCCGAGGTGGTGCTCGACCTGGTGCGTGAACACGCGGCGGCGGTCCTCGGCCACGGTTCCACCGACGACATCGCCCCCGACGCTCGGTTCGACACCCTCGGGTTCGACTCGCTCGGCGGCGTCGAGTTCCGTAACCGGCTGGCCAAGGCCACCGGTGTCCAGCTGCCGTCCACGCTGGTCTTCGACCACCCCACCGCCGCGGCGGTCGCCACCCTGCTGCGGGCCAAGATCACGGGAGCCGAATCCGGTCCGCGGACCACGCGGGTCTCCCGCCGTGCCCGTGCCGACGAGCCCATCGCGATCGTCGGCATGAGCTGCCGGTTCCCCGGCGGCGTCCGTTCCCCGGAACAGCTCTGGGACCTGGTGCGGTCGGGCACCGACGCCACCACCGCGTTCCCGGACGATCGCGGCTGGGATCTGCGACAGCTGATCGACCAGGATCCGGACAAGCCGGGAACGGTCTACAGCCGCGGCGGTGGATTCCTCGACGACGCGGCCGATTTCGACGCCGGGTTCTTCGGGATCAGTCCGCGTGAGGCCCTGGCGATGGACCCCCAGCAGCGACTGCTGCTGGAGGCCTCCTGGGAGGCACTGGAACAGTCCGGCATCGACCCGGTCACGTTGCGCGGCAGCGATACCGGTGTCTTCGCGGGCGCGTGCGCCTCGGGCTATGTCGACCGGGTCACCGGTGATCTCGAGGGATACCGGCTCACCGGCACCACCCACAGCGTCGTGTCGGGTCGCGTCGCCTACGTGTTCGGCCTGGAGGGACCGGCGGTCACCATCGACACCGCGTGCTCGTCGTCCCTGGTGGCCCTGCATCTGGCCTGCCAGGCACTGCGTCAGGGCGAAACGTCGCTGGCGCTGGCGGGCGGTGTCACCGTGGCGGCGACTCCGTATCTGTCCGTGGATTTCGCCCGGCAGCGCGGACTCTCGCCGGACGGTCGCTGCAAGGCGTTCTCGGCGTCGGCCGACGGTGTCGCCTTCGCCGAGGGCGTCGGCGTGCTGGTGCTGGAACGGCTGTCGGACGCGCGACGGCTCGGCCACGACGTTCTGGCCGTCGTCCGGGGCAGCGCCGTGAACCAGGACGGCGCGAGCAACGGCCTGACGGCGCCGAACGGTCCCTCCCAGGAGCGCGTGATCGCGCAGGCCCTCGCCAACGCCGGGCTCACCCCGGCCGATGTGGACGCGGTGGAAGCGCACGGAACCGGCACCCCGCTCGGAGATCCCATCGAGGCCAACGCGTTGATCGCCGCCTACGGGCAGCAGCGGGGGGAGCGGGAACCGCTGCGCATCGGCTCGATCAAGTCGAACATCGGCCACACCGTGGCCGCGGCGGGCGTCGGCGGCGTGATCAAGATGGTGCAGGCGCTGCGGCACGAGACCCTGCCGAGGACACTGCACGCGGACGAACCGAGTCCGCACGTGGACTGGTCCGCGGGTGAGGTCCGCCTGCTGACCGAGGCCATGCCCTGGCCCGCGGGCGACCAGGTGCGCCGGGCGGGCGTGTCGTCGTTCGGTGTCAGCGGCACCAACGCGCACGCGATCCTCGAGGAAGCACCGGCCCCGCAGCCGGTCGTCGCACCCGCGGTGCCACACCGCGCACCCGCCGCGGTGCCGTGGCTGCTCTCGGCCAGGAGCGAGACCGCGCTGCGCGCGCAGGCGGCGAAGCTGCGGCGGTGGCTGGACGAGCACCCGGAGACCGACCCGGTGGACGTAGCGTATTCGCTCGCCACCACCAGGACGCAACACGAGACCCGGGCCGTGATCGTGGGCGGCGATCGGGCCGAACTGCTGGCGCGACTGGAAGCGCTCGGCGCCGGAACACCGTCGGCCGGAACCGTTTCCGGCTCGGTGAGTACCGGCAAGACCGCGTTCCTGTTCACCGGGCAAGGCGCGCAGCGGGTCGGGATGGGCGCCGGTCTGGCCGACGCCTTCCCCGTGTTCGCCGCCGCGCTGGACGAGGTGTGCGCCGAATTCGATCCGCTGCTGGGCTTTTCACTGCGGCAGGCGATGTTCACCGGGCACCTGGTGGACGATCGAGGCGTAGCGGCGGAGCCGGGAACGCTGGACCGGACAGGCGTGGCCCAGCCCGCGCTGTTCGCGTTCGAAGTGGCGATGTCGCGGCTCCTCGAATCCTTCGGGCTCGTCCCCGACCTGGTGATCGGGCATTCGCTCGGCGAACTGGCGGCGGCGTATGTGGCCGGTGTCTGGTCGCTGCCGGACGCGTGCGCGCTGGTCGCGGCGCGAGGCCGCTTGATGGACGCGCTGCCCGCGGGCGGCGCCATGCTCGCCGTCGCGGCGTCGGAGACCGAGATCGCCGCCGTCCTCGCGGGATTCGATGACCGGGTGTCGGTGGCGGCGGTGAACGCGCCAGGGGCCGTGGTGGTGTCGGGGGACGAGGAGGCCGTCGGCGAGATCGAGCGCAGCTGCACCGAGCGCGGCCGCAAGACGAACCGCTTGCGGGTGTCGCACGCGTTCCACTCCTCCCGGATGGAGCCGATGCTGACCGAGTTCGCAACCGCGTTCGAGGGCGTGACCTTCCACTCGCCTCGGGTTCCCCTGGTGTCCAACGTCTCCGGGCGGATCGCGGGCGAGGAGATCCTGGAGCCGGCGTACTGGGTGTCGCAGGTGCGCGCCGCGGTGCGTTTCGCTCCCGGTGTCGAGGCGCTGGCGGCGGCGGGGGTGCGCCGGTTCCTCGAAGTCGGGCCCGAGGCGGTGCTCACGGCGATGACCCGGCAGACGCTGCCCGCGGAGCTCGAGGCTCGCTCGGTGGTCGCCGCGGCGGCGCGGCGTGATCACGACGAGGCCGAACAGGTGCTGTCCGTGCTCGCTCACGCGCACGTCGCCGGCATGTCCGTCGACTGGAAGACCCTGTTCGCCGGCCGACCGGCGGCACGAATCGCGTTGCCCACCTATGCCTTCGAACACCGGCGGTACTGGCTCGACCCCGTTCCTGCGGAACCACGAAGTGCCTCGGGACATCCGCTGCTCACTGACGTGGTGCGCGTGGCCGACCGCGACGAGTGGCTGTTCACGGGACGGCTCTCGCTGCGCACCCACCCCTGGATCGCCGACCACACCACCTACGGGGTAGTCCTCGTGCCGAGTGCCGCGCTCATGGAGATGGTGCTGGTCGCGGCGCCCCGCATCGGCTGCGCGGCGGTGGAGGAGCTCATTCTCGAGGCGCCGATCCTGCCGCGTCCCGACGACGAGGTCGAGCTACAGGTGCTGGTGCGGGAACCGGATGCCACGGGCCGCAGGCCGTTCACATTCCACTATCGCCACACCGGCGAAGGGGCGGGTGGTGAGTGGACCCGCAACGCCAGCGGGGTGCTCGGCGAGCAGCTGGTCGACATCGGGCTGATGGACATGCTGCGGAACACGTCGTGGCCGCCCGCCGACGCCGAACCGATCGCCACCGACTGGATTCCGGCCCAGGTGGCGCGCGCCGCCGGATTGGAGTACGGCACCGCGTTCCTCGGCGTCGACGCCGCGTGGCGCAGCGGTGACACGGTGTTCTCCGAGGTCACCCTGAACCAGGACGTGCCCGCCGACGGATTCCAGCTGCATCCGGCGCTGTTCGACATGGTGATGCACGCGGGCATCGCCGGTCTGATCTGGCCGGACGAGCAGGGCGATCCGGCCGAGGGCAAGCTTCTGTTCCGCTGGGGTGGAACGCGGATCCACACGACGTCTGCGGTCCGGACATTGCGGGTGATGGCCATCCAGCGTGACGGGGAGGCGATCTCGGTCGTCGCCGTCGACCAGGACGGAACGCCGGTGGTCACCATCGACGAAGCGGTCATGCGCGCCTACGACGTCCAGCAGTTCCGCGCCACCCTCCCGGGTGGACGCGCGGCGCGGTACGGGCTGCGCTGGTCGGCGGTGGACACCCCCGCCGCGCTCGCCCCGGCCGGGAGTGTGGCCGTGCTCGGTGACGCGCACGTGGACGGCGTCGTCGAGCGGTATCCGGACCTGAGCGCCCTCGCCGCGGCACCGATCCTCCCCGATGTCGTGGTGTGGTCCGAACAGACTGCCGTGCAAGGGGTTTCGGTGGAGCCCGTGGCACGGCGGGTCGGTGCGGCCTTGCGCACGGTCCGGGACTGGCTGGTCGACGAGCGATTCGCGCGGTCGAGGCTTGTCGTGCTGACCAGCCGCGCCGCGGCCCTGCCCGATGAGACGGTGGACAGCGCGTCGGCGGCGGTGTGGGGACTGATCCGGACCGCGCAGACCGAGTACCCGGACCGGATCGTGTTGCTCGACACCGACGATTCCCCTGGTGTGCGGCGGCTTTCGGTCGGCTCCCTGCGGGCCGCGCTCGCGACCGGGGAACCCCAGGTGGCGGTGCGGGGTGATCAGATCATGGTCCCGCGGCTGGAGGCACTACCGGCGGGAAACGCCCCGGTGGATGGGGCGTTCGGCGCCGGGACGGTGCTGATCACCGGCGGGACCGGGGGACTGGGCATGCTGTTGGCCCGGCACCTGGTCACGACGCACGGCGTGCGACGGCTCCTCCTGGTCTCCCGCCGCGGCGAGCACGCCGACGGCGCGAGCGAACTCGCGGCCGAACTGTCCCGGGCCGGTGCCGAGGTGCGGATCGCGGCCTGCGATGTCACCGACCGCGACGCGCTGCGCGACCTGCTGGCCGAACTGCCCGCGGAGCATCCGCTCACCGGTGTCGTCCACACGGCGGGCGTGCTCGACGACGCCGCGTTCCACACGCTCACCGACGACCGGATCGACCGCGTGTTCGCGGCCAAGGCCGAAGCGGCCCGGCACCTGCACGAGCTCACCCGCGACAGCGAGCTGTCCGCGTTCGTGCTGTTCTCGTCGATCGCCGGCCTGATCGGCTCGGCGGGCCAGGCGAACTACGCCGCCGCCAACAGCTTCCTGGACGCCCTCGCCCGGCAGCGCCACGCCGCGGGCCTGCCCGCGCTCTCGCTCGCCTGGGGACCGTGGCAGCAGGACCTCGGCATGACCGGCGCCCTGGACCGCACGGCCATGCACCGCTGGGAACGACTCGGCCTGGCTCCGCTGGACCGCGCCGAGGGCCTGCGCCTGTTCGACGAGGCGCTGACCACGGACGAACCGGCGCCCGCGCTGCTGCGACTCGACACCGACACCCTCCGCATGGAAGCGCACACGGGTCCACTGCCCGCGGTGTTGCGCGGCTTCGTGCGCGCCCGCGGCCGATCGGCCCCTGCGGCGGCAGCGGAGGTGTCGCTCGGTGAGCGGCTGCGCGGTGTGCCGGAGGCGAAGCGGCGCGGGGTCGTGCTGGATCTGGTGCGCGATCACGTGGCGGCGGTGCTCGGGTACGGGTCGGCCGAGGACATCGGACCGGATCGCGGCTTCAGCGAACTCGGCTTCGATTCACTCGGCGGCGTCGAGTTCCGCAACCGCCTGTCGCGGACGACGGCGCTCGCGCTGCCGTCGACCTTGGTCTTCGACTACCCGACGGCGGGCGACGTCACCGACTACCTGCTGACGCAGACCGCGGTGCCAGCGCTCGCGCCACCGGCGGCACCGGTGGCGCCCGACGACATCGCCCGGCTCGAGGCACTGCTCGAGCGGATCATCGCCGACGGCGGTGACAGTGCCGAGACCGTCGCCGGATTGCGCGGCGTCAACGAGCGCCTGCGCGCCCATCTGGCGGGAACGTGGTCGGACGGCGAGTTCGATGATCTCGAATTCAGCTCCGACAGTGAGCTTTTGGATCTGATCGATGAGGAGTTCGGCCCAGCATGACCAATCCCGGCACCAGCAACGAGGAACGTCTCAGCCGGTATCTGCGCAAGCTCACCGGAGACCTCCGCGCCGCCAAGAAGCACATCCAGCAGTTGGAGGACCGGGCGGGTGAGCCGATCGCCATCGTCGGCATGAGCTGCCGGTACCCCGGCGGAATCGACTCCCCGGCGCGGCTGTGGGACGTGGTCGCCGCAGGCACCGACGCCGTCGGCCCCTTCCCGGACGATCGCGGCTGGGACCTCGAGCGGCTGTTCGACCCCGATCCGGACGCGCCGGGGACCGTCTACACGCGCGAAGGCGGATTCCTCACCGCGGCGGGCGAATTCGACGCGGGCTTCTTCGGAATCGGCCCGAGCGCGGCCATGGCGATGGACCCGCAGCAGCGGCTGTTCCTGGAAACGGCCTGGGAGACACTGGAAGACGCGGGCATCGACCCGACGACACTGCGTGGCAGCGACACCGGTGTGTTCGCCGGCGTGATCCATCAGGACTACGGTCCGCGCGTCGGCTCGCCCGGGCTCACCGCCGAGGCGGAAGGGCATGCCTACGTGGGTGTGTCGAACAGTGTGCTGTCCGGCCGGGTGGCCTTCACCTTCGGGTTCAAGGGCCCGGCGCTGTCGGTGGACACCGCGTGCTCCTCGTCGCTGGTCGCCCTGCACCTGGCCTGCCACGCGCTGCGCCAGGGCGACACCTCGCTGGCCCTGGTCGGCGGCGTCACCGTGATGTCGGATCCGGCGTTGCTCATCGCGTTCGGCCGCCAGCACGCGCTGTCACCGGACGCGCGGTGCAAGGCGTTCGCGGCGGCCGCGGACGGGACCGGATTCTCCGAGGGGCTCGGCATGCTCGCGATCGAGCGGCTCTCCGACGCCCGCAGGCACGGCCACCGGGTCCTCGCGGTCATCCGGGGCAGCGCGGTCAACCAGGACGGCGCCAGCAACCGGCTGACCGCGCCGAACGGGCCGTCGCAGGAGAGGGTGATCGCACGGGCCCTCGCCCATGCCGGGCTCGCTCCGGGCGATGTCGACGCGGTCGAGGCACACGGCACCGGCACCACGCTGGGCGACCCGATCGAGGCACAGGCGCTGATCGCCGCCTACGGCCGCGACCGTGCCGGCGCGCCGCTGCGGATCGGCTCGCTCAAGTCCAACATCGGCCACACCTCGGCGGCCGCGGGCGTGGGCGGCGTGATCAAGATGGTGCAGGCGATGCGGCACGACCTGCTGCCCGCGACTCTGCACGTGGACGCGCCGACCCCGCACGTGGACTGGTCGGCGGGCTCGGTGCGCCTGCTCACCGAGGCCGAGCCCTGGCCGGCGGGGGATCGGGTTCGGCGCGCCGGAGTGTCGTCCTTCGGCGCCAGCGGGACCAATGCGCACGTGATCCTGGAGGAGGCGCCCGCCCTCGACGACGCGGCCGCCGAGACCGCGGACGACTCGCCGGAGCCGAGCGCGCGCGTGGTGACGGCGGACGTGTCCACCTGGTTGCTCTCGGCGAAGACCGAGGACGCCCTGCGTGCGCAGGCGGCCAGGCTGCGGGAGTTCGCGATCGCGCATCCCGAGGTGGCCGTCGACGACATCGGGCACGCGCTGCTGACGACCCGCGCCCGCCTGGACTGGCGGGGCGCGGTGGTCGGGAGCGATCGCGACACCTTGCTGGCGGGGCTGGCCGCGCTCGCGGAAGACGGCACGGCGTGCACGTCCGCCGGCGCGACGGCCGCGCGGGCGGTGTCGCGCGGGACCGCGTTCCTGTGCACCGGGCAGGGCGCGCAGCGGGCCGGGATGGGCCGCGAACTGCACCAAGCGTTTCCGGTGTTCGCCGCGGCACTGGACGAGGTGTGCGCGCAGTTCGATCCGCTGCTCGGCGTTTCCCTGCGCGAGGTGATGTTCACGGGCGGGGGAACCGGCGCGGCCGATCCGCTGGATCGCACGGAGTTCACCCAGCCCGCCCTGTTCGCCTACGAGGTCGCGCTGTACCGGCTGCTGGCCTCGTTCGGTGTCACCCCGGACTACCTGATCGGGCATTCGATCGGCGAGCTGGCCGCGGCGTACCTCGCCGGTGTCTGGACGCTGCCCGACGCCTGCCGGCTGGTGGCGGCACGGGGCCGCCTGATGGGCGGGCTCCCCGCCGGTGGCGCGATGCTGGCTGTCGCGGCCGGCGAACAGGAAGTGGCGGAGGCGCTTTCCGGCCAGGGCGAACGGGTGTCCCTCGCCGCGGTGAACGCGCCGCGGGCCGTCGTGGTGTCCGGGGACGAGGACGCCGTGGCGGCGCTCGAGCAGGAGTTCGGCGCGCGGGGCCGCGAGACCTCGCGACTGCGGGTGTCGCACGCGTTCCATTCCCACCGGATGGACCCGATGCTCGCCGAGTTCGGTGCAGTGGCAAGAGAGATCGAGTACCGACGCCCGCGGGTGCCGCTGGTGTCGAACCTGACGGGACGGATCGCGGGCGACGAAGTCCTCGACCCGGCCTACTGGGTCCGGCAGGTCCGCTCGGCGGTGCGGTTCGCGCCGGGGGTCGAGGCGCTGGCCGGCGCCGGGGTGCGCCGATTCGTCGAAGTCGGTCCGGACGCCGTCCTGGCGGCCATGACCCGCCAGACGCTGCCTGCCGATGTCGAAGCGCAGGCGTCGGTGTTCGCGGGCGCTCGTCGCGGGCACGGCGAGGTCGAGCAGTTCGTGACCGCGCTGGCGGGAGCCTGCGTGTCCGGCCTCGACGTCGACTGGAGCGATTTCTTCGCCGGCCGTCCGGTCGCCCGAGTGTCCTTGCCCACCTACGCTTTCCAGCGACGCCGCTACTGGCTCGCGACCACGCCGGGTGGTGTTGTCGCCGATTCCCTTGGCTCGCGAGCGGTGGCGCACCCCGTGCTGGCCGCGGTCGTGCCGATGGCCACCGGTGGTGTCGTCCTGACCGGGCAGCTGTCGGCGCTGTCGCAGCCGTGGCTGGCCGACCACGTCATCGGCGGGGTCATGTTGCTGCCCGGCACCGGTTTCGTGGAGTTGGCGTTGCGGGCGGGCCGGCAGGCCGGATACCCGGTGCTCGAGGAGTTGATGCTGCAGACGCCGATGGTGTTCCCCCCGACGGGCCGGCTGCGGATCCAGGTCGTCGTCGGCCCACCCGAGCCGGAGTCGACGCGGCGCTCACTCGCCATCTACTCCCGTGACGCGCACGACCAGGACGGGCCGTGGGAACTGCACGCGCACGGCTCGGTGACCAGCCGGGACGACACGACCGTGCCCGAGCCGCAGTCCTGGCCGCCGACGGACGCGACCGCCGTCGAGATCGACTACGCGAAGTTCCTGACGCGCGGCTACGACCTGGGGCCGGCCTTCCGAGGTGTCCGGACGCTGTGGCGTCGCGGTGACGAAGTGTTCGCCGAGATCGCCGCCGACGCCGAGACCGGCGTGCGGGCCGTCGGATTCGGCATCCACCCGGCACTGCTGGACGCGACGCTGCAGACGGGTCTGCTGGCCGGCGTGCAGGAGATCCCGCCGGGGCAGGTCGTGCTGCCGTTCGCGTGGCAGTCGGTGGCGTTGTTCACCGCCGAGGCCGCGGTGCTGCGGGCGCGGCTGACCGTGCGCGGTTCGTCGGTGTCGGTGTCGATGACCGATGAGCACGGACAACCGGTACTGACCGGCGAGATGACGACCCGTCCGGTACCGCTGGCACAGCTCGCCGCGACCGCGGCGGGTGCGGCTGCCCCGGTGCTCGAGCTGGTGTGGTCGCCGGACTCGGCGTCTCCGGCGGAGGAAACGGCAGTGGGACAGTGGGATCGGCTGGACCCCGGCTTGCCGGTGCCGCCGCTGGTCGTGCTCGAGGCCGGGTCCGGCTGGACCGGGAACACCGGCGCCGACGTCGTGGCCACCACGCACGCCGAGGTCGCCCGGGTGCTCGGCGTGGTGCAGGAGTGGTTGCGGGAGGACCGGTTCGCGTCGAGCAGGCTGGTGGTCGCGACGCGGGGCGCGGTCGCGCTGCCCGGTGAGGACGTCACCGACCTGGCCGGCGCCGCGGTGTGGGGCCTGGTGCGCAGTGCGCAGTCCGAGGATCCCGGCCGAATCCACTTGGTCGACAGCGACATTCGCCTCGAGGAGCGGCTCGCGGCGCGGGCCGTGACCGAAGCGCAGGTCGTGCTGCGCGCCGGTGTCGCGCACACCGCTCGGCTCCGCCGATCCGACGTGGCGCCCGCGACCGGTGCGGGCGCCGCGTTCGGCACCGGAACGGTGCTGATCACCGGTGGCACAGGGGGTTTGGGGGCCGTGGTCGCCCGCCACGTGGTCGTCGCGCACGAGGTGCGATCCTTGCTGCTCGTCAGCCGCAGCGGTCCGCGAGCCGACGGTGTCGCGGCGCTCACGGCCGAGCTGGAAGAGCTGGGCGCGCGCGTTCGGGTCGTGGCGTGTGATGTCAGCGATCCCGTCGCGGTGCACCGGTTGGTGGCCGACGCGCCGGAGCCGCTGACCGGTGTCATCCACGCCGCGGGCGTCCTCGACGACGGAGTCGTCGCGGCGCTGACCGCGGCCAGGGTGGATGCTGTCCTCGCGTCGAAGGCCGATGCCGCCTGGTATCTGCACGAGGCGACCGCTGAGCTGGATCTGTCGGCGTTCGTGGTGTTCTCATCGCTCTCGGGCACCATCGGCGGGCCTGGACAGGCCAACTACGCGGCCGCCAACACGTTCCTCGACGGTCTGGTCGCGCACCGGCGCGCCCGAGGACTGGCCGCGCGCTCATTGGCCTGGGGGCCGTGGGCCCACTCGGGCGGCATGACCGGCCACCTCACCGAGACCGACGCGCACCGGACGACCCGTGCCGGCTTCACCGCGCTGTCCGACGAGAAAGCCTTGGCCGCAGGGGATTCGGTCCTCGTGACCGGCCCGGACCACGCGGTGATCACCGGCGTCGACATCACGGCGATCCGTGCCAAGGCCGAGGCCGGAATGCTGCCGCCGCTGCTGCGGGAGCTGGCCCCCCGCACGGTCACCCGTGCGGTGGCCACTCCGGTGACGACCTCCGGACTGCGGCAACGACTCGCGGGCCTCGACGCCGAGCGGCAGCGGAAGATCGTGCTCGACAGCGTCCGCGCGCACGTGACAGCCGTTCTGGGCCGCGACGTCGTCTCGGGTCTCGACGCCGACCGCAGCACGTTCCAGGAGCTCGGATTCGATTCCCTGGGTGCGGTCGAGCTGCGCAACCGGGTCAAGGCCGACACCGGCCTGGCCCTGGCCGCCACCGTCGTCTTCGACTACCCCACCCCCGCCGCGCTGGCCGAGTACCTCCGTGAACAACTCGCGGACGAGCCGGCGGACAAGCCGGCGCGCTCGATCGAGGTGGTCCTCGACGATCTGGAATCCGCCCTGGCGACGGGAAACCGGGGCGAGGACGAGAAGGCCCGGATCGCGGCGCGATTGCAGTCGATCGCGGCCAGCTGGGCAGCGCGGATCGACACCGCGGGCAGCCATCGCGACGACGACGTGGCGGACGCCGACGAAGCGGCGCTGTTCGCGATTCTCGACAGCGAACTGGACGCCTGAGCACGGATTTCCTCGAGCCCGGCTCGAGTTCGGAAGGATTGCGGAAACTCACATGGTCGACGACAACAAGACCCTGGATTACCTGAAGCGACTGACGGTCGATCTGCGCCAGACCCGCAGGCGACTGCGCGAAGTCGAGGATCAGAAATCCGAGCCCATCGCCGTGGTGGGTGTGGGGTGTCGTTATCCGGGCGGGGTCGCCTCGCCGGAGGATCTGTGGAATCTGGTGGCGGACGGCGTCGACGCCATCGGTGAGTTTCCCACCGACCGCGGATGGGATGTGGACGGGCTCTACGACCCGGACCCGCGGGCCCGCGGGAAGTCGTACACCCGCTCGGGTGGATTCCTCTACGACGCGGCGGAATTCGACGCGGAGTTCTTCGGGATCAGCCCGCGCGAGGCCCTGGCGATGGATCCGCAGCAGCGGATCCTGCTGGAGACCGCGTGGGAAGCGCTCGAGCGCGCCGGGATCGACCCGGCGACCCTGCGTGGCTCCGACACCGGGGTGTTCGCCGGCGCGTCGAACGGCGAGTACGCCGACATGCTGCACGCGGGACCGGTGGATCTGCGCGGCTACCTGCTGACCGGCACGACCGGCAGCGTGGTGTCGGGCCGCGTCGCGTACGCGCTCGGTCTCGAAGGACCGGCGGTGTCGGTGGACACCGCCTGCTCCTCGTCACTGGTGGCGGTGCACCTGGCAGCGCAGTCGCTGCGCTCGGGGGAGTGCTCGATGGCCCTGGCTGGCGGCGTGACGGTCATGGGCTCGCCGGGCATGTTCGTGGAGTTCTCCCGGCAGCGCGGACTGGCGGCCGACGGCCGGTGCAAGTCGTTCGCGGCCTCGGCGGACGGGACGGGCTGGGCCGAGGGCGCGGGCGTGCTGGTACTGGAGCGGCTGTCCGACGCGCAGCGCCTCGGACACAAGGTGTGGGCGGTGATCCGCGGCACCGCGATCAACCAGGACGGCGCCTCGAACGGCCTGACCGTGCCGAACGGCCCCGCGCAGCAGCGGGTGATCCGGGCCGCGCTGGCCAACGGACGCCTCGCGGCAGACGACGTGGACGCGGTGGAGGCGCACGGCACCGGCACGGTGCTCGGTGATCCGATCGAAGCGCACGCCCTGCTCGCCACCTACGGTCACGACCGTGACCCGAAGCGGCCGCTGTGGCTCGGGTCGCTGAAGTCCAACATCGGTCACTCGGTGGCCGCGGCCGGTGTCGGCGGCATGATCAAGATGATCATGGCCATGCGGCACGGGGTGCTGCCGCCGACCCTGCACGTCGACGAGCCGACCCCGCGCGTGGACTGGTCCTCCGGCGCGATCGAGCTGCTGACCAGCAAGCGGGAGTGGCCCGGGGACGCGGACCGGCCGCGCCGGGCCGCGGTGTCCTCCTTCGGCATCAGCGGCACCAACGCCCACGTCGTCCTGGAACAGGCCCCGGCGGTCGAGCCCGCGGTGGGAGCCGACGTCGACATCGCGGAAGACGTCGCGGCTGTGCCGGTTCCGTGGGTGGTGTCGGCGAAGTCGGCGGCCTCGCTGCGCGCACAGGCCGCGCGGTTGCACGAATTCGTCGCCGCCGATCCCGCGCTGTCGGCCGCCGAGGTGGCGCATGCGCTGATCTCCACGCGCACGCTGTTCCCGCATCGGGCCGTGGTCGTCGGGACCGACCGCGCCGAGCTGCTGCGCCACCTGGCCACGGTGGCGGCCGGGGAACCGGCGCCCGAGGTCGCCGTCGGCTCCGCCGCGCCGGCGCGCGTGGGCGTGATGTTCGCCGGGCAGGGCTCCCAGCGCACGGACATGGGTCAGCAGCTGTACGCCCGGTTCCCGGCGTTCGCCGAGGCTTTCGACCAGGTCTGCGCCCACCTCGACCCGCTGCTCGGGCACTCGCTGCGCGACGCGATCAGCGTCGGCACCGATCTGGAGCAGACCCGGCTGACCCAGCCTGCGCTGTTCGCGGTCGAGGTGGCGTTGTATCGCCTGCTCGAATCATGGGGTGTCACCGCGGACGTGGTGTTCGGGCATTCCATCGGCGAGATCGCCGCGGCGCATGTCGCCGGCGTGCTGAGCCTGCCCGACGCGTGCACGCTCGTCGCGGCGCGCGGCCGGTTGATGCAGGACCTGCCCGCCGGCGGCGCGATGCTCGCGGTGCAGGCCGGGGAACAGGAGATCGCCCCGCTGCTCGACGGCGTCGACGGAGTCGATGTGGCCGCGGTCAACGGCCCAGCGGCCGTCGTGCTCTCCGGTCAGGCGGAGGCCGTGGACGCGCTCGCCGAGCAGCTGCGCGAGCGCGGGCGTCGCGTCAAGAGGTTGCGCGTCAGCCACGCCTTCCACTCCGCGCTGATGGCACCGATGCTGGCGCGGTTCGCCGAGGTGGTCGCGACGCTGCGCTTCGATCCACCCCGGATCCCGGTGATCTCGACCGTCACCGGCGCGGTGGCCGATCCCGGCCTGTGGTGCTCGCCGCGGTACTGGGTCGACCAGGTGCGCCGGCCGGTGCGCTTCGCCGACGCCGTGGCCGCGGCCTGGGCCGACGGCGTGGACACCTTCGTCGAGGTGGGGCCCGACGCGGTGCTGTCGGCGCTGGCCGCCGAGTGCCTGCCCGACGCGGCGACCATCGTGGCGACGCTGCGCCCCGAGCGGGACGAACCCGCCGAGATCCTCACCGCGCTCGCGCGTTTGTCGGTGCGCTCGGTGCCGGTGCGCTGGAGCGCGGTGCTCGCGGACCCGAGCCCGGCCCGGGTCGAACTGCCGACCTATGCCTTCGATCGCCGCCGCTTCTGGCTCGAACCCGCGCTCGGCGCCGCGGGCGTCGAGTCGGTGGGGCTCGGCGCGATGGGCCATCCGCTGCTCGGTGCCGTGGTCTCGGAAGCGCAGTCCGGCGACGTGCTGCTGACCGGCCGGTTGTCCGCGGCGACGCAGCCGTGGCTGGCCGATCACGTGGTCGGCGGATCGGTGCTGCTCCCCGGTACCGGTTTCGTCGAGCTGGCCCTGCGAGCGGGCGCCGAAACCGGATACCCGGTGATCGACGACCTGACACTGCACGCGCCGCTGCTGCTGCCCGCCTCGGGTGGCGTGCAGATCCAGGTGGTCGTCGGCGGGCCGGAGTCGGCCCAGCGGCCGATCGCGATCTACTCGCGCGGCGAGCACGACCCCGACGGCCAGTGGCTGCTGAACGCGCAGGGCCGGCTGACCACCCTCGACGACTCGGTCCCGCCGGCCATCGACGCCTGGCCACCCGCCGCGGCGACCGATCTCGACGTCGAGTCCGCCTACGCGGTCCTGGCGGAACGGGGCTACGAGTACGGCCCCGCCTTCCGGAGCGTGCGGGCGCTGTGGCGGCGCGGCTCGGAGGTCTTCGCCGAGATCGCCGTCGACGCCGGAAGTGGCGCGCGCGCCGAAGGGTTCGGGATCCATCCGGCCCTGCTGGACGGCGCGCTGCACGCGGGCCTGCTGGCCGGCGCCGTCGACAGTGCTGTGGGACAACAGGATTCGCCGTTCACGGTGGCGGCCGGGCAGGTCGTGCTGCCGTTCTCGTGGGAGTCGGTCGCGTTGCGCGCGGCCGAGGCGTCGGTGCTGCGGGTTCGGTTGGCCACCACCGGCTCCGCGGTGGCGCTGTCGGCGTCGGACGAGCAGGGTCAGCCGGTGTTGTCGGGCTCGGTGACGCCTCGCCCGGTACGGCTGGAAGAGCTGACCGCGGGGGCGAGCGCCGGGGGCGATCCGCTGCTGGAAGTCGTGTGGTCGCCGGTCGAATCAACCGTGCCCGCAGCGGATTTCGAGCCGGTTCTGTGGGACCGGCTGGACACGGAGGCCGCGGTGCCGCCGGTGGTGGTGCTCGAGGCCGGGACCGCGGCCGCCGCCGACGACGTGGTGGCCGCCACCCATGCGGAGGTCGCCCGCGTTCTCGCGGTGGTCCAGGCGTGGTTGTCGGAGGACCGCTTCGGCGCGAGCACGCTGGTGGTCGTCACCCGCGGCGCGGTCGCGGTGGCGGGGGAGGAGCTCACCGATCTCGCCGGTGCCGCCGTATGGGGTCTGGTGCGGTCCGCGCAGTCCGAGGATCCGGGCCGAATCATCCTGGTGGACACCGACGGTGACCTCGACGGCGGTGCCGCCGCGGCCATCGTGGCCGTGGCCGAGCCCCAGGTCGTCCTGCGGGACGGCGTCGCCCACACCGCGCGGCTCACCCGGCCCGCGCCCCTCGAGACGTCCTCGACCGCCGACTCGGCGTTCGGCACCGGAACGGTGCTGATCACCGGCGGCACCGGTGATCTGGGTGCCGTGGTCGCCCGGCACGTGGTGGCCGAGCACGGCGTGCGGTCGCTGCTGCTGGTGAGTCGGCGCGGACCCGGCGCCGAGGGCGTCGCGGCCTTGCGCGACGAGCTGGCGGAGTCGGGCGCGCGGGTGCGGGTGGTGGCGTGCGATGTCACCGACGCCGACGCGGTGGCAGGCCTGCTGGCCGACATCCCGGCGGAGTCCCCGCTGACCGGAGTGATCCACGCCGCCGGTGTGCTCGACGACGGGGTGATCGGCTCCCTGACCGCCGAGCGGGTGGACGCCGTTTTGGCGCCGAAGGCCGACGCCGCATGGCATCTGCACCGCGCGACCGCGCACCTGGACCTGACCGCGTTCGTGGTGTTCTCCTCGATCTCGGGCACCCTCGGTGGTCCAGGGCAGGGCAACTACGCGGCCGCCAACGCCTTCCTGGACGGACTGATCGCGCATCGGCGCGCCCGTGGGCTCGCGGGGCAGTCGCTGGCGTGGGGACCATGGGCACGCTCCGGCGGAATGGCCGGGCAGCTCGGCGAGGCCGACCTGGCCCGGATGAGCCGGGCCGGCTTCACCGCGCTGCCGGACGAGACGGCGCTGGCGGGCTGGCACACCGCGCTCGAACGCCGCACGCCGCACGCGGTGATCGCCACCGTCGACACCGCCGCGATCCGTACCGGCTCCGAAGCCGGGACACTGCCCCCGCTGCTGCGCGCGCTGGCGCCCGCGGTGCGTCGCTCCGGCGCGCTCGCCGTCGTGGGAGCGGGCTTACGGCACCGGCTTTCGGGCCTGGACGCCGGTCGGCAACGGCAGCTGGTGCTCGAGACCGTGCGTACCCACATCGCGGCCGTCCTCGGCCACGACGGCGCGTCGGCGATCGATCCCGATCGCGCCTTCCAGGACCTCGGCTTCGATTCGCTGGGCGCGGTCGAGCTGCGCAACCGCCTCAAGACCGCCACCGGCCTGTCGCTGGCGGCCGCGGTCGTCTTCGACTACCCGACCCCGCGGGCGCTGGCCGAGCACCTGACCGACGAGCTCACCGGCGCCGGGCACACCGTGGCGGTCACCGCCGCGCAGGACTTCGGCGGCGAACCGATCGCCATCGTCGGCATGGCATGCCGCTACCCGGGCGGGGTCGGCTCGCCCGAGGACCTGTGGCAGCTGGTGCTGACCGGGACCGACGCGACCTCGGAGTTCCCGGTGAACCGCGGCTGGGACACCGAGCGGCTGTACGACCCGACCGGGGAGACACCGCACACCACGTACACGCGTTCGGGTGGATTCCTGCACACCGCGGGCGAATTCGATCCGGCGTTCTTCAACATCAGTCCCAACGAGGCCGCGCTGATGGATCCGCAGCAGTTCCTGCTGCTGGAGACCTCCTGGGAGGCGTTCGAGCGGGCGGGCGTCGATCCCGCCCTGCTGCGCGGCAGCGCGACCGGCGTCTTCGCCGGCATGATGTACCACGACTATCCGGCCAACTCGAACGCGGGATCCATTGCCTCCGGCCGGATCTCGTACGTCCTCGGCCTGGAGGGGCCCTCGGTCACCGTGGACACGGCATGTTCGTCGTCCCTGGTGAGCATGCACCTGGCGGCCCAGTCGCTGCGCTCGGGTGAGTGCGATCTGGCGTTGGCCGGCGGCGTGACCGTGATGGCGACGCCGGAGACCTTCGTGGAGTTCAGCAGGCAGCGTGGACTGTCGCCGGACGGCCGGTCCAAGTCCTTCTCGGACGCGGCCGACGGTGTCGCCTGGTCCGAGGGCGCGGGCATGCTCGTGCTGGAACGGCTGTCCGACGCGCGCCGCAACGGCCACGACGTGCTCGCGGTGATCGCCGGTTCGGCCGTGAACCAGGACGGCGCGTCCAACGGGCTCACCGCGCCGAACGGTCCCTCGCAGCGGCGCGTCATCCGCCAGGCCCTGGCCAATGCCGGGGTCTCGGCCGTCGACGTCGACGTGGTGGAGGCCCACGGCACCGGCACGACGCTGGGCGATCCGATCGAGGCGCAGGCGCTGCTGGCCACCTACGGCCAGGAGCGGTCCGCGGACCGGCCGCTGTGGCTGGGGTCGCTGAAATCCAATATCGGTCACGCCCAGGCGGCGGCCGGCGTGGGTGGCGTGATCAAGATGATCATGGCGATGCGGCACGGTGTGCTGCCCAAGACCCTGCACGTCGATCAGCCGTCGACCAAGATCGATTGGTCCGAGGGACATGTCCGGCTGCTGACCGAGCCGGTGGCGTGGCCGGCGGAGGGAGATCGGCCACGACGTGCGGGCGTGTCCTCCTTCGGTATCAGCGGCACCAACGCGCACCTCATCATCGAGCAGGTCCCCGAGACGGTTGTCGCGCCGGTTCCCGAGGTCCGAACTGTTCCCGCAGTGCCGTGGATGCTGTCGGCACGCGGCGGCGAGGCGCTGGCCGCGCAGGCCGCGCGGCTGGCATCGCACGCGGCCGACCGAGATCCGCTCGACGTCGGGTTCTCGCTGGCGTCGACGCGCGGTGTCTTCGAGCACCGGGCCGTGGTGGTGGCCGAGGGCCGGGACGGTCTGCTCGCCGGCGTGCGGGCGCTGGCCGCGGGCGAGCCGGCGGCCGGCGTGGTGTCCGGCCGGGTGGCGCCGGGTTCGACGGGCGTCGTGTTCTCCGGGCAGGGTGCGCAGTGGGCCAGCATGGCGGGTGAACTCCGCGTCGCCTACCCCGTGTTCGCCGAGGTGTTCGATGCGATCGTCGCGGAGCTGGAACCGGCGCTGGGACAGCCGGTTTCGCTGACGTCCGCGCTGTCGGACGACGACCTGGTCGATCGGACAGTGTTCGCGCAGGCGGGGTTGTTCGCTTTCGAGGTGGCGCTGTTCCGGTTGCTCGAATCGTGGGGCGTGCGTGCGGATGTCGTCGCGGGTCATTCGATCGGTGAGGTCGCTGCCGCGCATGTGGCCGGGGTGTTGTCGCTGGCGGACGCGTGTGTGCTGGTGGCGGCGCGTGGCCGGTTGATGCAGGCGTTGCCCGCTGGTGGTGCGATGGTGGCTGTCGGTGCGCCGGAGGCCGAGGTACTCCCGCTGCTGACGGAGGGCGTGTCGATCGCGGCGGTGAACGGGCCGTCGTCGGTGGTGCTGTCCGGGGTTGAGGACGCGGTCGTCGCGGTGGTCGAGGCGTGCGCCGAGCGCGGTTGGCGCACCCGTCGTCTGCGGGTGTCGCATGCCTTCCACTCGGCGTCGATGGAGCCGATGCTGGGCGAGTTCGCTTCGGCGATCGAGGGTTTGACGTTCGCTCGGCCCACCGTTGCGCTGGTGTCCACGGTGACCGGCGCGGCCGTCGTCGACGAAATGAGCGACCCGGCGTACTGGGTCGGGCAGGTGCGGGACACGGTGCGGTTCGCCGATGCCCTCGCCACGATGGCCGGCTCGGGAGTCTCCCGATTCGCCGAGGTCGGACCGGATGCCGTGCTGACCCCGATGGTCGCCCAGACGCTCCCCGACGCCACGACCGTCGCGGTGGCCCGCCGCGACCGCGCGGACGCGACGACCGTCACCGGTGCGGTGGCCGCGCTGTTCGTGGCGGGCGCCGAGGTGAACTGGTCCGGCTGCTACGCCGGAACGGGCGCGCGGCGAATCGAGTTGCCCACCTACGCCTTCCAGCACGAACGGTTCTGGCTCGACGCCAAGCGGATGCTGGCACGGTCCTGGCTCGGCGCCGAACTGGGCGGTGCCTCCGCGGTCGGGCTCGACGCGGCGGAACACCCGCTGCTCGGCGCCGTCGTAGCGCACCCCGAGTCGGGCGCGGTGAGCTTCACCGGCCGGTGGTCGCTGGACTCGGTGGCCTGGCTGGCCGACCACAGCGTGCTGGGCACGGTGTTGCTGCCCGGCACCGGCTTCGTGGAACTGGCCGCACACGTCGGTGGCCTGCTCGGCTGCGACATGGTCGACGAACTCGTCCTGCACACGCCGCTGACCCTGACGGCCGACGGCGATGTCGCCGTGCACGTCGTGGCGGCGGCCCCGGACGAAGCCGGACGACGGCGCCTGAGCGTGCACTCGCGCAGGCAGGCCGCGGATGCCTGGGTGCTCCACGCCGAAGGCGTGCTCGCCCCCGCCGGCGAGGCGGCGGACTTCGACCTCGCCACCTGGCCACCGGCCGACGCGCGGCCGCTGGACGTCGACGGTGCCTACGACGACCTGCTCGACATCGGCTACGGCTACGGCCCCGCCTTCCAGGGCCTGCGGGCCGCGTGGCAGCGCGACGACGAGGTGTTCGCCGAGGTCGCGCTTCCGGATCCACAGGACGCCAAGGGTTTCGGCATCCACCCCGCCCTGTTCGACGCCGCGCTGCACGCCGCGATCGTGCACGGCCTGCGCGGCGGCGTCGACGGATTCCCCGCGCTCCCGTTCAGCTGGAACCGCGTGCTGCTGCACGCGGCGGGCGCCGCGGCGGTCCGCGTCCGGATCGTGCTGCGCGGCGACCGCTTCTCGGTCCAGCTGGCCGATCCGCGGGGCCGACCCGTCCTGTCGGTCGGCGCGTTGATCTCCCGGCCGGTCTCGGCCGATCGGCTGAGCGCGGGCGCGGTGTCGGACGCCCTCTTCGGCGTGGAGTGGGTTGCCGCCGCGTCGTCCACGGCGCAGGTCGAGCCGGACCGGGTGGTGGTACTCGACGGGCGCGGTGAGGATCTCGCGGCGTTGATCGCCGAGCTGGACGCGAACCCCGATGCCCTGCCGCCCGAACTCGTGCTGCTCGAATGCCCCACTGCCGAGGGCGCGCCGCCCGTGGCGGCCCGCCGGATCGCGATCGAGGTGCTCGACACGCTGCGTGGCTGGCTGGCCGAACCTCGTTTCGCCGGTTCGCGTTTGGTGGTTGTGACGCGCCGTGCGGTGGCCGTCGCCGATGACGAGTCGGTGGACTTGGCCCAGGCACCGGTGTGGGGTTTGCTGCGGGCCGCGCAGGCCGAACACCCGGGCCGGTTCCAGCTGCTGGATCTGGACGCCGAGGGTGACCCACGCGCCGCGGCGGCCGCTGCCGCGACCGAACCCGAGGCCGCCGTACGCGGAACCACCGCGTACGTCCCGCGCCTGCGCCGTCACGCGCCCGGTGCGCACGTCCGCTCGACCGAGCCTGGCACCGTGCTCGTGACCGGTGGAACGGGTGGACTCGGCGCGGTGATCGCCCGGCACCTGGTGGCCGAACACGGTGTCCGCCGGCTGCTGCTGACCTCGCGGCGTGGTCCCGACGCTCCGGGGGCCGCCGAGCTGCGTGCCGAGCTGACCGAGCTCGGCGCCGACGTCACCGTCGCCGCGTGCGACGTGTCGGATCGGTCCGCGCTGGCGGCATTGCTGGACGGCCTCGCGGTCGAGCATCCCTTGACCGGCGTCGTCCACGCGGCGGGGACCTCGGACAACGGGCTGATCGAATCGATCACGGCCGAGCGTCTCGATCACGTGTTCGCGCCCAAGGTGGACGCGGCATGGCATCTGCACGAGTTGACCAGGGACGCGCCGCTGTCGATGTTCGTGTTGATCTCGTCCGCGGGCGGCTTGGTGCTGGCGGCGGGGCAGGCGAACTACGCCGCGGGGAATGTCTTCCTCGACGCGCTCGCCGCCCACCGGCGGAGTCTCGGATTGCCCGCGACAGCGGTGGACTACGGGCTGTGGGCCCGATCGTCGGGACTCGGTGTCGAACTGAGCGACGACGACTTCGAGCGCATGCGCCGCCAGGGCTTCCCCCCGCTGACCGAGGCGGACGGCCTGGCGCTGTTCGACGCCGCCATCGCGACCGACACCGCCCAGCTGGTGGCCTTGCGGGTCGACGCAGCGATGCTCCGCACGCGGGGCGAGCAGATTCCCGCGCTGGTCCGCTCGTTGGCGCCGGCCCCGGCCCGCCGCCAGACCAGGACCGCCGCCGGTCAGGCCTTCGCGCTCGAGCTGGCCGGTCTGACCGAGACCGACCGCGCGCGTGCCCTGCTCGATCTCGTGCGATCGGTGGCCGCCGCGACCCTCGGACACGCGTCGGCCGAGGCCGTCGAACCGACGCAGGCGTTCCAGGAACTCGGCTTCGACTCCCTGACCGCCGTCGAGTTCCGCAACAAGCTCAATGCCGCCACCGGCCTGCAGCTGCCGGCCACCCTCGTCTTCGACTACCCGAGCGCGCAGATCGTCGCCGAGCACCTCGCGTCCCAGCTCACCGGCACCGCAGTGGCCGACGAGCCGGTGATCAGCCGGGTCCGCACGGGCGACGACCCGATCGCGGTGGTGGCCATGAGCTGCCGCTACCCCGGCGGCGTCGCCTCCCCCGAGGACCTGTGGCACCTGGTCACCTCCGGCACCGACGCCACCGGCGAGATGCCGTCGGATCGCGGCTGGGATCTCGACGGCATCTACGATCCGGAACCGGGCACGCCGGGCAAGACTTACACCCGGCAAGGCGGATTCCTCTATTCCGCGGCGGAATTCGACGCCGACTTCTTCGGGATCAGCCCCAACGAAGCCACCATGATGGACCCGCAGCAGCGGTTGCTGCTGGAGATCTCGTGGGAGGCGCTGGAGCGCGCCGGTGTCGACCCGGCGAGGCTGCGCGGCAGCGCGACCGGCGTCTTCACCGGCCTGATGTACCACGACTACGCGCAGCGCACCGGCTCCGGCAGCGGTGCCGCGGGCAGCCTGGTGTCGGGCCGGGTGTCCTATGTGTTCGGTCTGGAAGGACCGTCGGTCACCGTGGACACCGCGTGCTCGTCCTCGCTGGTGGCCCTGCATCTGGCCGCGCAGTCGCTGCGGTCCGGCGAATGCGATCTGGCGCTGGCCGGTGGCGTGGCCGTGATGGGCACCCCGGACATGTTCCTCGAGTTCGGCAGGCAGCGGGGACTGTCGCCGGACGGGCGGTGTAAGTCGTTCTCCGACAGCGCCGATGGCGTCGGCTGGTCCGAGGGCGCCGGTGTCCTCGTCCTGGAACGGCTCTCGGACGCCCGTCGCCACGGCCACGAAGTGCTCGCGGTGCTCGCGGGTTCGGCGGTGAACCAGGACGGCGCGTCGAACGGCTTCTCGGCGCCGAACGGGCCCTCGCAGCAGCGGGTGATCCGGCAGGCACTGGCCAACGCGGGTGTGGCACCGGCCGACGTTGACGTGGTCGAGGCCCACGGCACCGGCACGACGCTGGGCGATCCGATCGAGGCGCAGGCGCTGCTGGCCACCTACGGTCGGGAGCGGGCCGAGGACCGGCCGCTGTGGCTGGGCTCGCTGAAGTCGAACATCGGTCACGCGCAGGCCGCCGCGGGGGTCGGCGGCGTGATCAAGATGATCATGGCGATGCGCCACGGGGTCCTGCCCAGCACCCTGCACGTCGATCGTCCCAGCACCAAGGTCGACTGGTCCGAGGGCCATGTCCGGTTGCTGACCGAGCCGGTGGCGTGGCCGGAGGTGGATCGGCCGCGGCGTGTGGGGGTGTCCTCGTTCGGGATCAGCGGCACCAACGCCCACCTCATCGTGGAGCAGGCTCCGCCCACCACGGTGCCGGCCGAGGCGCCGGCGCCGGTGTCGGGACCTGCGGCGCGGCCGTGGGTGATCTCGGCCCGCAGCGCGGAGGCTCTCGCTGCGCAGGCGGCCCGGCTGGCGGAGCGGGTCGGTGACCACGACTCGGCCGACGTCGGCTTCTCCCTGGCGGCCACCCGCGCGGTGTTCGAGCACCGCGCTGTCGTCGTGGCCGAGAACCGGGAAGGTCTGCTCGCGGGCGTCCGTGCGCTGGCCACCGGCGATCAGGCACCCGGCGTGGTGTCCGGTCGTGCCGCCGCGGGATCCACCGGGTTCGTCTTCTCCGGTCAAGGCGCGCAGTGGGCGGGCATGGCCGACGGATTGCGGGCGGCGTATCCGCTGTTCGCCGAACACTTCGACGCGATCGTGGCGGAGCTGGATCCGCTGCTGGGACAAACCGATTCGCTGACTGCGGCGCTGTCGGACGATGCTCTCGTCGACCGGACCGTCTTCGCGCAGGCGGGTCTGTTCGCGTTCGAGGTGGCGCTGTTCCGGCTGCTCGAATCATGGGGTCTGCGGCCCGATGTCGTGGCTGGTCATTCGATCGGAGAGGTCGCGGCCGCGCACGTGGCCGGAGTGCTGTCGTCGGCGGACGCGTGTGTGCTGGTGGCCGCGCGCGGCCGGTTGATGCAGGCGCTGCCCGACGGCGGCGCGATGTTCGCCGTCGGGGCCGCTGAGTCGGACGTGCTGCCGCTGCTGGTGGACGGCGCGGTCTCGATCGCGGCGGTCAACGGGCCGGCTTCGGTGGTGCTCTCCGGCAGCGAATCCGAGGTCGTCGCCGTCGCCGCGCAGTGCGCCGAACAGGGATGGCGCACCACCCGTCTGCGTGTTTCGCACGCCTTCCATTCGGCACTGATGGAACCGATGCTGGCCGAGTTCACCTCGGCCATCGAGGGTTTGCGCTTCGGGAAGCCCACCACCGCGCTGGTGTCGACGGTGACCGGCGCCCGGATCACCGAGGAGATGACCGATCCCGCCTACTGGGTCGGCCAGGTCCGCGACACCGTGCGGTTCGCCGACGCGGTCACCACGATGGCGGAGCTGGGTGTTTCCCGATTCGCCGAGCTCGGCCCCGACGCGGTGCTGACCCCGATGATCACGCAGACCCTCGACAGCGGGGACGACACCGCCGCGACGGTGGCCGCGCTGTCACGTCGGGGCGGGGCCGAGCTGGCGAACGGCCTGGCGAAGGTGTTCGTCGCCGGCGCGGACGTCGACTGGGCGGGCCTGTACGCCGGTACCGGAGCGCGGCGAATCGACCTGCCCACCTACGCTTTCCAGCGCCGCCGGTACTGGATGCCCGCGGGCTCCACCGGTGACGCGCGGGCCCTGGGCCTGGTGGCGACCGCGCATCCGCTGGTCTCGGTGGTGGTGTCGCAGCCGGACTCCGAGGCGATGATCGTGACCGGTCGCCTGTCGGTCCAGACGCATCCGTGGTTGGCCGACCATCTCGTGCTGGGCACCGTCGTGTTCCCCGGCACCGGATTCGTCGAGCTCGCCCTGTACGCGGGAGAGCGGGTCGGCTGCTCGACCCTCGACGATCTGGTGCTGCGCGCCCCGCTGGTGCTGTCGGAATCCGGGGGAGCCGCGGTGCGCATCGTGGTCGATCCCGCGGACGAGACCGGCCGGCGCGGGGTCCGCGTCTTCTCCAGCCCGGACGGTGACGACGACGCGCCGACCTGGTCGCTCCATGCCGAAGGTGCCCTCGCACCGACCGCGGCCGTACCCGCCGTGGAACTCACGGCGTGGCCGCCCACGGGCGCGCGGGCGCTGAACGTCGACGGCCTCTACGACGAGCTGCACGATGCCGGCTACGGGTACGGTCCCGCCTTCCAGGGTCTGCGCGCGGCATGGCAGCGCGGTGAGGACGTGTTCGCCGAAGTCGCGCTCGCCGATCCACAGGACGGCCGGACGTTCGGCGTGCATCCGGCGCTGCTCGACGCCGCGCTGCACGCCCTGCGCCTCGCCGGCCACCTGCGCGCCGAGGACGCGGGCCCCGAGCTGCCGTTCGAGTGGTCCGGCGTCACGGTGCACGCGGCGGGCGCCGGCGCGCTGCGGGTGCGGTTGACCCGGCTGGGTGACCGCGCCGTGGCCGTGGATCTGGCGGACGCGACCGGTGCCCCGGTCGCGACGGTGCGGCGGCTGTCGTCGCGGCCCATCGATCCCGCGCAGCTCACCACCGGCGCCGCCATCGCCCGCAGCGCCGTGTTCGAGGTCGAGTGGACGCCGATCACGGTGACCGGCACCGGAATCGACGCGGTCTCGTGGGCCGAGCTGGATGACGAGACGCCCGCGACGGTGGTGCTGGACTGCCCGGCGGGCACCACGCCGGACACGGTCCGCGGCGCGACGAACGAGGTGCTGCGGGTTCTGCGGTCGTGGCTCGGTGACGAGCGCTTCGACGAGTCGAACCTGATCGTCCGGACCAGCGGTGCGGTCTCGGTGGCCGGGGAGGACGTGCCGAACCTCGCGGGCGCCGCCGTGGCAGGCCTGGTCCGCACGGCACAGGCCGAGAGTCGCAGCCGAATCATCTTGGTGGACAGCGATTCCGACATCGATGGACTGTTGGGTGGAATCCTGGCCGCCGAGGAGCCGCAGGTGGCGGTGCGCGGCGGGCAGGTCTTCGCCGCGCGACTCGTCCGGGCGACACCCTCGTCGGCCACCGGCGAGCCCTTCGCGCCGGACGAGACCGTCCTGATCACCGGCGCCAGCGGCTATCTCGGCGGGTTGTTCGCCCGCCATCTGGTGACCACACGTGGAGCGCGCCACCTGTTGCTGCTGAGCAGGCGCGGCGCGTCCGCTCCCGGAGCGGCCGAACTGCGCGACGAGCTGCGGCAGCTCGGGGCCGAGGTCGAGTTCGCCGCGTGCGACGTCGCCGACCGTGCCGCGCTCGCCGCGGTGCTTGCCGCTGTCCCGGGGGACCGTCCGCTCGCTGGGGTGTTCCACACCGCCGGTGTGCTCGACGACGGCGCGATCGCCGCGCTCACCCCCGACCGGATGGACGCGGTCCTGCGGCCGAAGGTCGACGCCGCGCTGCACCTCGACGAGCTGACCGCCACACTGCCGCTGCGGGCATTCGTGCTGTTCAGTTCGGCGGCAGGCACTTTCGGCAATCCCGGCCAGGGCAACTACGCCGCCGCCAACGCCTGTCTGGACGCCGTGGCAGCGCATCGCCGGGCGTCCGGGCGTCCCGGACAGTCGCTCGCCTGGGGCCTGTGGGGCGCCGACGGCGGCATGGGCGCCGAGCTCGGGGACACCGAGCGCCGCCGGATGTCCCGGTCGGGCCTGCTGCCGCTGACGGCCGAACAGGGCCTGGCGCTGTTCGAGGCCGCCGCCGGAATCGACGCGGTCGCACCCGTGCTGGCCCGGCTCGACCTGGACGGCATCCGCACCACCGGGTCCGCGACGGCCCTGCTGTCGGCGCTGACTCCGGCCCGTCGCCGCGCCGCCTCGGCCGGCGGCTCGGAGCTGCGCACCCGGCTGGCCGCCACCCCCGAGGGCGAGCGCCTCGGTGTCCTCGTCGACGCCGTCCGCGGTCAGGTCGCGGCGACGCTGGGCCACCGCAACGCGCACGCGATCGCCCCCGACCGGGCCTTCATCGAACTGGGCTTCGATTCGATCTCCGCGGTCGAGTTCCGCAACGCGCTCGCGACCGCGACCGGCCTGCGGCTGCCCGCGAGCGTGGTGTTCGACTACCCGTCACCCCGGGCGCTGGCCGAACACCTGGCCGGCGAGCTTGCCGACCACCAACTCGCCGTCCCGGAGCGGTCCCCGCACAAGGCGCCGGCGACCCGGCACCTCGACGAACCCATCGCCATCGTCGGCATGGCGTGCCGGTACCCGGGCGGCGTCGGTTCCCCCGAGGACCTGTGGAATCTCGTCGCGACGGGGACGGACGCGGCGTCGCCGTTCCCGGCGAACCGCGGCTGGGACACCGATCGGCTCTACGACGCGGCCGGGGAGAAGCCGAACAGCACCTACACCCGCGAGGGTGGATTCCTGCACACCGCAGGCGAATTCGATCCGGCGTTCTTCAACATCAGTCCCAACGAGGCCGCGCTGATGGATCCGCAGCAGTTCCTGCTGCTGGAGACCTCCTGGGAGGCCTTCGAGCGGGCCGGGGTCGACCCGGGCGCGCTGAAGGGCAGCCGGACCGGCGTCTGGGTCGGCATGATGTATCACGACTACCCGGCCAACGCGAACGCGGGATCCATTGCCTCCGGGCGGGTCTCGTATGTGTTCGGGTTGGAGGGGCCGTCGGTCACGGTGGACACGGCGTGCTCGTCGTCGCTGGTGGCCATGCATTCGGCCGCGGCCTCGCTGCGGACCGGCGAATGCGACCTGGCGCTGGCCGGCGGCGTGACCGTGATGGCCACGCCGGAGACGTTCGTGGAGTTCAGCAGGCAGCGCGGGCTGTCGGCCGACGGCAGATGCAAATCCTTCTCCGACAGCGCCGACGGTGTCGGTTGGGCCGAAGGCGTCGGCATCCTGGTGCTGGAGCGCCTCTCCGATGCCGAGTGCAACGGTCATCAGGTGCTCGCCGTGCTGACCGGATCGGCAGTGAACCAGGACGGCGCGTCGAACGGGCTGACCGCGCCGAACGGCCCCTCGCAGGCGCGGGTGATCGGGGAGGCGCTGGCCAACGCCGGAATCGCGCCGACCGAGGTGGACGTGGTGGAAGCCCACGGCACCGGGACGACGCTGGGCGACCCGATCGAGGCCCAAGCCGTCTTGGCCACCTACGGCCAGGGGCGTGCCGAAGACCGGCCACTGTGGCTGGGGTCGCTGAAGTCGAACATCGGTCACGCGCAGGCGGCGGCCGGTGTCGGCGGGGTGATCAAGATGGTCATGGCGATGCGGCACGGCGTGCTGCCCAGGACGCTGCACGTGGAAACGCCCAGTTCCAAGGTGGATTGGTCGCAGGGGCACGTCCGGCTGCTGACCGAATCCGTGGCGTGGCCGGCGGTGGATCGGCCGCGGCGGGCGGGGGTGTCCTCGTTCGGGATCAGCGGCACCAACGCGCACGTCATCATCGAACAGGCCCAGACGGCGGCGCAGGAGCCGGCGGGCACCGTGCCCGCAGCCGATCTGCTGCCCTGGGTGATCTCTGCTCGCAACGGACAGGCGCTGGTGGCGCAGGCCGAACGCCTGGCTTCGCAGGTGGCCGAGCGGGATCTGGATCCGGTGGACGTGGGCTTCTCGCTGGCGTCCACGCGCGCGGTGTTCGACCACCGTGCCGTCGTCCTGGCCGGGGATCGGGCCGGGCTGGTCGCGGGAGTGCGGTCGTTGAGCCGTGGCGAGAACGCCCCCGAGGTGGTGTCCGGCCGGGTGGTGCCGGGTTCGACGGGTGTGGTGTTCTCCGGGCAGGGGGCGCAGTGGGCCGGGATGGCGGTGGAGTTGCGCGCGGCGTATCCGGTGTTCGCCGAACATTTCGACGCGATCGTCGCAGGGCTCGATCCGCTGCTGGGACAGCCGGTTTCGCTCGAAGCGGCGTTGGTGGACGAGAACGCGGTCGATCGGACGGTGTTCGCGCAGGCGGGGTTGTTCGCGTTCGAGGTGGCGCTGTTCCGGCTGCTCGAGTCGTGGGGTGTGCGTGCGGATGTCGTCGCGGGTCATTCGATCGGTGAGGTCGCTGCCGCGCATGTGGCCGGGGTGTTGTCGCTGGCGGACGCGTGTGTGCTGGTGGCGGCGCGTGGCCGGTTGATGCAGGCGTTGCCCGCCGGTGGCGCCATGGTCGCGATCGGTGCGTCCGAGGTCGATGTCCTGCCGTTGCTGGCCGGCGCCGACGGGGTGTCGATCGCGGCGGTGAACGGTCCGTCGTCGGTGGTGCTGTCCGGCGTCGCCGACGCGGTGCACGCCGTCGCCGACCGGTGCGCCGAACGTGGCTGGCGCACACACCGTTTGCGTGTGTCGCATGCGTTCCATTCGGCGTTGATGGCACCGATGCTGGCCGAGTTCGCCTCGGCGATCGAGGGTGTGACCTTCGGGCGGCCCACCATGGCGTTGGTGTCGACGGTGACCGGTGCCCGGGTCACCGAGGAGATGGCCGATCCGGCGTACTGGGTCGGGCAGGTTCGGGACACCGTCCGGTTCGCCGACGCGGTCGCCACGATGAGCGATCTGGGTGTGTCGAGGTTCGCCGAGGTGGGCCCCGACGCGGCGCTGGCGCCGATGATCGCGCAGATCACCGAGACCGGGCAGCAGGCCACCGCCCCGGCGATCGTGCCCACGGCGCGTCGCGGTCACGCCGATGCGGCCACGGTGTCGAAGGGGGTGGCCGGGCTGTTCGTCGCCGGCGCCGCCGTGGACTGGGCCGCGCTGTACGGCGGTGGCCGGCGCGTCGACCTGCCCACCTACGCCTTCCAGCACGAGCGGTTCTGGCTCGATCCCCGGCAGGTGCTGGCGAAGTCGTGGCTGGGCGCCGAACTCGGCGGGGTCGGTTCGGCGGGCCTGGCGCCGGTGGAACACCCGCTGCTGGGCGCGATGGTGGCGCATCCGTCCTCGGGGGAGGTGATCTTCACCGGCCGGTGGTCGGTGGACTCGATGCCCTGGCTGGCCGACCACAGTGTGCTCGGCGTGGTGCTGCTGCCCGGCACCGGATTCGTCGAGCTGGCGAGCTACGTCGGTGGGGTCCTCGGCTACGAGGTGGTGGACGAGCTCGTCCTGCAGACCCCGTTGACGATGCCCGCCCAAGGCAGCGTCGCGGTCCAGGTCGTGGTCGCCGCCGACGAGGCGGGACGCCGTCGGCTGACCGTGCACTCGCGGCAGACCGACGAAGGACCGTGGGCACTGCACGCCGAAGGTGTTCTCGCCCAAGGTGATCCGACCCCCGGCTTCGATCTGGCCGTGTGGCCGCCGACCGATGCCGAGCCGACGTCCCTCGTGGGCGCCTACGACGACCTGTTCGATCTCGGCTACGGCTACGGCCCCTTCTTCCAGGGTCTGCAGACGGCCTGGCGGCGTGGCGACGAGCTGTTCGCCCAGGTCGCGCTGCCGGACCCCCGGGACGGCACCGATTTCGGCGTTCACCCGGCGCTGCTCGACGCCGCGCTGCACGTGGGGATCGTGCACGGTCTCCGCGACGGTGTCGGGGACTTCCCGGCACTGCCGTTCACCTGGAACCGCGTGGTGTCGCACGCCAAGGGCGCGAGCGCGGTGCGGGTGCGGATCGTGGTCGACGGCACCAGGTTCGCGGTACAACTCGCCGACGGCGAGGGGCGCCCGGTGCTGTCGGTCGGCGCGCTGGTGTCTCGGCCGGTCTCGGCCGATCGTCTCGGCGTCGACCACGGCCCGGAATCCCTCTTCCGGCTGTCCTGGAATCCCGTCGCCGCGCCCGCCACGACCGTGGCGCCCGACCGTGTGGCGACGCTGCGCTGGAGCGGCGACACCGACGCGGTGCGTCACTACGGTGATCTCGCGGCACTGGTCGCAGACCTCGACGCGAACCCGGACGCGGCCGTCCCCGAGATCGTGCTGCTCGCGAGCCCGAGCGACGACGCCGCGCCGCCGCAGGCGGCTCACGGGGTGCTGACCGAAGTCTTGGCGACCATCCAGGGCTGGCTGACCGAATCCCGTTTCGCCGGTTCTCGTTTGGTGGTGACGACCGGACACGGCATCGCCGCCACCGAGGCCGATCCGGTGCGGCTCGACCAGGCTCCCGTCTGGGGTCTGGTGCGGGCCGCGCAGGCCGAGCACCCCGGTCGCTTCCAGCTTCTCGACCTCGACGGCGCGCACGATCCGATCGCCGTCGCGGCCGCGGCCGCCGCCGCGGAACCCGAAGCGGCGCTGCGTGCCGGGACGTTGCTGGTACCGCGACTGGACCGCCACGTTCCCGGCGCGGCCACTCCGTCGCTCGCGGCGGGCACCGTGCTGGTGACCGGCGGCACCGGTGGGCTCGGCGCGGTGCTCGCCCGGCACCTGGTGACCGAACACGGTGTGCGCCACCTGCTCCTGACGTCGCGACGCGGCCTGGACGCGCCCGGTGCTCCCGCACTGCGCGACGAACTCGTCGCGCTCGGCGCGCGGGTCGACGTCGCCGCCTGTGACGTGGCGGATCGCAGCGCGCTGGCCACCCTGCTGGCCGGCATCGCGGACGAGCATCCGCTGGTGGGCGTCGTGCACGCGGCCGGCGTCGCGGACAACGGCGTCATCGAGGCGATGACGCCCGACCGGATCGGGAAGGTGTTCGGGCCCAAGGCCGATGCCGCGTGGCATCTGCACGAACTCACCCGCGATGCCACCCTGTCGCTGTTCGTCCTGGTGTCCTCGGCGGGCGGGCTGGTCCTGGCCGCCGGGCAGGCCAACTACGCGGCGGCGAACGTCTTCCTCGACGCCCTCGCGACGCACCGCCGCGCGCTCGGGCTGCCCGCCACCGCGATCGACTACGGCCTGTGGGCACGCGCGAGCGGTCTCGGCGTCGAGCTCTCCGACGACGACTTCGACCGGATGGCCCGGCTCGGCTTCCCGCCGCTGACCGAGGCCGAGGGCTTGGCCCTGTTCGACGCCGCGATCGCCACCGAGACCGCCCAGACCGTGGCGCTGCGGGTCGACCCGGCGGTCCTGCGCACCCGAGGCGAACAGATCCCCGCCCTGCTGCGGGCACTCGCGCCCGTTCCGGCGCGCCGGGCGACCCGGACCGCGGCCGGGCAGGCATTCGTTCAGCGGCTCGCCGGTCTGTCCGGGGACGAGCGGGGCGCCGCCCTGCTCGAACTCGTCCGCGACACCGCCGCGGAGGTGCTCGGGCACGGCTCCGGCGCCGCCATCGAACCGCAGCAGGCGTTCCAGCAACTCGGGTTCGACTCGTTGGGCGCCATCGACTTCCGCAACAGGCTCAATACCGCGACGGGTCTGCACCTGCCCGCCACGCTGATCTTCGATTTCCCCAACCCGCGACTCGTCGCCGAGCACATCGATGCCGAGTTCACCGGTACCAGCCGGGACGTGGGCGTCACCACGGGAACGGCGGTCGGCGACGACCGGATCGCCGTGGTGGCGATGGGGTGCCGCTACCCGGGCGGCATCACCTCACCGGAGGATCTGTGGCGGCTGGTCGCCGCCGGTGGGGAGACCACCGGCGCGCTGCCGGACGATCGAGGCTGGGACATCGAGGGCCTCTACGATCCCGAGCCGGGCAAGGCAGGCAAGACCTACACCCGTCACGGTGGATTCCTGTACTCCGCAGCCGATTTCGACGCGGACTTCTTCGGGATCAGTCCCAATGAAGCGCTGCAGATGGATCCGCAGCAGCGGGTACTGCTCGAGGTCTCGTGGGAGGCGCTGGAGCGGGCCGGTGTCGATCCGGGCGCGCTGCGGGGCAGCTCGACCGGCGTGTTCACCGGCGTGATGTACCACGACTACGCCCAGGGCGCCGGGACCGGCAACAACGCGGGCGGCAGTCTGGTCTCCGGCCGCATCGCCTACACGCTGGGCCTGGAAGGCCCCGCGGTATCGGTGGATACGGCCTGTTCGTCGTCGCTGGTCGCGGTGCATCTGGCCGCGCAGTCGCTGCGGACGGGGGAGTGCGACCTGGCGCTGGCAGGCGGCGTGGCCGTGATGTCCGCGCCGGACATGTTCCTCGAGTTCAGCCGCCAGCGCGGACTGTCCCCGGACGGTCGCTGCAAGTCCTTCGCCGACGCGGCCGACGGCGTCGCCTGGGCCGAGGGCGCGGGTGTGCTGGTGCTCGAGCGGTTGTCCGACGCCCGGCGCCACGGTCACGCGGTGCTGGCGGTGCTCGCGGGCTCGGCGGTGAACCAGGACGGCGCGTCGAACGGCTTCGCCGCCCCGAACGGGCCGTCGCAACAGCGGGTGATCCGCCAGGCGCTCGCGAACGCCGGGGTGCCCGCGATCGAGGTCGACGCGGTAGAGGCCCACGGCACCGGCACGACGCTGGGCGATCCGATCGAGGCGCAGGCGCTGATGGCCACCTACGGCCGGGATCGCGATGCCGCGCGGCCGCTGTGGCTGGGCTCGCTGAAATCCAACATCGGGCACGCGCAGGCCGCCGCCGGTGTCGGTGGCGTGATCAAGATGGTCATGGCCATGCGCCACGGCGAGCTGCCGCGCACCCTGCACGTGGATCAGCCGTCCACGAAGGTGGACTGGTCCGCGGGACAGGTCCGCCTGCTCACCGAGCCGGTGTCGTGGCCGGAGGTGGATCGGCCGCGTCGCGCGGCGGTGTCCTCGTTCGGGCTCAGCGGCACCAACGCGCACCTCATCATCGAACAGGCGCCCGCGGCGGACCCCGTGGACGGGCACCGGACCGATCCGGCGGGCGGCGTCCTCCCGTGGGTGCTCTCCGCCCGCGGCGCCGACGCGCTCGCCGAGCAGGCCGCCCGGCTGGCCGCGCGGGTGGCCGATCACCGGGACGATCCGATCGATGTGGGCTTCTCCCTGGTCGATTCGAGGATGCTGTTCGATCACCGGGCCGTGGTGCTCGCGACCGAACCGGCCGCGCTGGTGGCCGGGACCCAGGCACTGAGCCGGGGCGAGGCGCTGCCGGGCGTCGTGTCCGGCCGCGTGGTGCCGGGGTCGACGGGTGTGGTGTTCTCCGGGCAGGGGGCGCAGTGGGCCGGGATGGCCGTCGAGCTGCGTACGGCCTGTCCGGTGTTCGCCGAACATTTCGACGCGATCGTCACTCAGCTCGATCCGCTGCTGGGACAGCCGGTTTCGCTCGAAGCGGCGTTGGCGAGCGAGGAGCTGATAGACCGGACGGTCTTCACCCAGGCGGGGTTGTTCGCGTTCGAGGTGGCGCTGTTCCGCCTGCTCGAGTCGTGGGGTGTGCGTGCGGATGTCGTCGCGGGTCATTCGATCGGTGAGGTCGCGGCCGCGCACGTGGCCGGGGTGTTGTCTCTCGAGGACGCGTGTGTCCTGGTGGCCGCGCGCGGCAGGCTCATGCAGGCGCTGCCCGCCGGTGGCGCGATGCTCGCCGTGGGCGCCGCCGAGGCCGACGTGACGGCGTTGCTGTCCGGCGCGATCTCGATCGCGGCGGTCAACGGGCCAGCGTCGGTCGTCTTGTCCGGTAGCGAGGACGAGATCCGCACGATGGCGGCACTGTGCGCCGAACG
Organism: Nocardia neocaledoniensis; assembly: GCF_003182135.1. Lineage (GTDB taxonomy): Bacteria > Actinomycetota > Actinomycetes > Mycobacteriales > Mycobacteriaceae > Nocardia > Nocardia neocaledoniensis. The sequence goes on from NZ_QGTL01000005.1 coordinate 177,153, forward strand.
TGGCTGGCGCACACACCGTTTGCGTGTGTCGCATGCGTTCCACTCGGCGTTGATGGAGCCGATGCTGGCCGAGTTCGCTTCGGCGATCGAGGGTTTGGTGTTCGGTCGGCCCTCGATCCCGTTGGTATCGACCGTGACCGGTGCCCGGGTCACCGAGGAGATGACCGATCCGGCGTACTGGGTGGGTCAGGTTCGCGACACGGTCCGGTTCGCCGATGCGGTCGCCGCGATGGCGGAGCTGGGCGTGTCTCGGTTCGCCGAAGTCGGGCCGGACGCCGTGCTGTTCCCGATGATCAACCAGATCGTCGAGGAGTTGACTGTGCCCGTGGTGCCGTCGGTGGTGGCGCCGGCGCGCCGGGGCCGGGCGGATGCCGCCGCCGTGCTCGCCGGGGTGGCGGGGTTGTTCGTCACCGGCGCCGAGGTCGACTGGGCCCGCCTGTACATCGGGACCGGAGCTCGGCGCGTCGACCTGCCGACCTACGCCTTCCAGCGTCAGCGCTACTGGCTCGCCCCCGGCGCCGCCGCCGCTGGTGACGCCAGGTCGATGGGTTTCGCCGCCACCGGGCACCCCCTGGTGTCGGCCGTGGCGTCGCAGCCGGAATCCGACACGATCGCGCTCAGCGGGCGACTGTCGGTCCGGACCCAGCCCTGGCTGGCCGACCACGCGGTCATGGACACCGTGCTGGTCCCCGGCACCGGACTGGTCGAACTCGCGATGCACGCGGGCGAACAGCTCGGCTGCCCCGCGCTGGACGAACTCGTCCTGCGGGCGCCGCTGGTGCTCCCGGACGCGGCCGGTGCGGCCGTGCGCGTGGTGGTCGACGCCGAGGACGCGGCCGGTCGTCGCCGCGTGCGGATCTTCTCCCGCACCGACGACGCCGTCGACACGCCCTGGACGGTGCACGCCGCGGGTGCGCTCGCGACCGAGAGCGACAGCACCGCCGTCGATCTGGTGGCCTGGCCGCCCGCGGACGCGGTGCCGGTGGATATCGACGGGGTCTATGACGCCCTCGACGAGCAGGGATACCACTACGGCCCGGTCTTCCAGGCCCTGCGCGCGGTCTGGCGCGGCGACGACGGGCTGTACGCCGAGGTCGCGTTGCCCGAGACCGCGCGCGCGGAGGCGAACCGGTTCGGTATCCATCCCGCGCTGCTCGACGCGGCGTTGCACGCCTTGCGTTTCGCCGACGGATCCGCCTCGGCGGACAGCGGTCTGGTGCTGCCGTTCGAGTGGTCCGGCGTCACCGTGCACGCGGCGGGAGCCGACGCGCTGCGAGTCCGGCTGACACGGATCGGTGAGCGCGGGGTCGCGCTGGACCTGGCGGATTCGACCGGTGCCGCGGTGGCGACGGTGCGGCATCTGGCCTCGCGGCCGATCGATCCCGCACAGCTCACCGCGGGTGCGCCCCTGGCCCGCACGGCTGTCTTCGATGTCGACTGGTCACCGATCACGGTGTCCGAGAACGAGATCGAGGCCGTCGCCTGGTCCGACCTCGGCGCGGCGGAGCAGGCGCCGCCGGTGGTGGTCCTGGACTGCCCGTCGGGCAATGATCCCGTCACCGTCCGCGCCGCCATCCATGCGGTGCTCGCGGTGCTGCAGGACTGGCTCGCCGAGCCACGGTTCGGCGAGTCCGTGCTGGTGGTCGCGACCACGGGCGCGGTGTCGGTGGCCGGCGAGGACATCACGAATCTCGCCGGTGCCGCGGTCGGCGGCCTGGTGCGGGCCGCGCAGTCGGAGCATCCCGGCCGGATCGTCCTGGTCGACAGCGATGCCGGCCTCGACGGTGTGCTCGGCGGGATCCTGGCCGCCGAAGAGCCTCAGGTGGCCGTCCGCGGCGGGCGCGTCCATGTCGCGCGACTCGCCCGCGTCGCGGCAACGGACGCGCACGCGCCCGCTTCGTTCGATCCCGACGAGACCGTCCTGATCACCGGCGCCGGTGGCTATCTCGGTGGGCTGTTCGCCCGGCACCTGGTGGCCGCGCGAGGTGTCCGGCGCCTGCTGCTGCTCAGCAGGCGCGGTGCGTCCGCGCCCGGCGCGACCGAGCTGCGCGAGGAACTGCGGCAGCTCGGCGCCGAGGTCGAGGTCGTCGCGTGCGATGTCGCCGACCGTGCCGCGCTGGCCGCGGTGCTGGCCGACGTGCCCGCCGAGCATCCGCTCACCGGCGTGTTCCACCTCGCCGGCGTGCTCGACGACGGCGCCGTCGCGTCGCTCACCCCGGCCCGCGTGGACGCGGTGTTCGGGCCCAAGGTCGACGCGGCCCTGCACCTGCACGAGCTGACCGCCGAGCTGCCGTTGCGCGCGTTCGTCGTGTTCAGTTCGGCGGCGGGCGTCTTCGGCAACGCGGGGCAGGGCAACTACGCCGCGGCCAACGCCTGCCTGGACGCGCTCGCGGCGCACCGCAGGGCGGCCGGGCTGCCCGGCACGTCGCTGGCCTGGGGCCTGTGGAACATGGACAGCGGGATGGCGGCGGAGCTCGGTGCCACCGAGCGGCGCCGGATGTCGCGGTCGGGCATGCTGCCGCTGTCGGCGGAGCAGGGACTGACCCTGTTCGACGCGGTGACCGAGCTGGCCGTGGCGGCGCCCGTGCTGGCCCGCCTGGATCTCGACGCCCTGCGCGGCGCGGGATCCGCGGTGCCGGCGCTGCTGTCCGGGCTGGTCCCGCAGCGGCGGAAGGCGGCCTCGGGGGCGTCGGCGGCGCTGCGGGCGCGGTTGACGAGCACGCCCGAGGGCGAACGCCTCGACGTGTTGGTGGAGATCGTGCGCGGTCAGGTCGCGACGATTCTGGGGCACGGCAACGCGAACGCCATCGCGCCGGATCGGCCCTTCAGTGAGCTGGGCTTCGACTCGATCTCCGCCGTCGAGTTCCGCAACGCCCTCGTGGCGGCGACGGGGCTGCGGTTGCCCGCGACCGCCGTGTTCGACTACCCGTCACCGCGGGCGCTGGCCGACTACCTGCTCGGCGAGCTGGGCGGCCAGCCGGCGCCGGAACCGGCGACGGAGCTGTCGGAGAACAGCATTCGCGACGCGCTGCGGACCATTCCGCTCGCCCGCCTGCGCGAGGCGGGCCTGCTGGACGCACTCATGAAGTTGACGAACGGGCAGGACAGCCAGGACGACGTCGAGGAGACCGTCACCGAGGAGTCGATCGACGACCTCGACATCGACGGCTTGATCGACCTGGCCTACAACAACGCCTCCGAGGACTGAAGGACCGATTGATGACCAAGCCCGATGACAACACTCAGAAGCTGGCTCAGGCCCTCCGTGTCTCGCTGAAGGAGACCGAGCGGTTGCGCGCGCGCAACCGCAAGCTCGAATCGTCGCTGCGTGAGCCGATCGCGATCGTGGGCATGGCGTGCCGGTACCCGGGCGGCATCGGGTCGCCCGAGGACCTGTGGAACCTCGTCTCGGCGGGGGCCGACGCGACGTCGGAATTCCCGGTGAACCGCGGCTGGGACACCGAACGCCTCTACGACCTGACCGGCGAGACGCCGAACACCGCGTACACCCGCGAGGGCGGATTCCTCCACGCGGCAGGCGAATTCGATCCGGCGTTCTTCAACATCAGCCCCAACGAGGCCGCGCTGATGGACCCGCAGCAGTTCCTGCTGCTCGAGACCTCCTGGGAGGCGTTCGAGCGCGCGGGTGTCGATCCCGGTTCGCTGAAAGGCAGCCGGACCGGCGTCTGGGTCGGCATGATGTACCACGACTATCCCGCCAACGCGAACACGGGGTCGATTGCCTCCGGGCGTGTCTCGTATGTGTTCGGGCTGGAGGGTCCCTCGGTCACGGTCGACACCGCCTGCTCGTCGTCGCTGGTGGCCATGCATTCCGCCGCGGCTTCGCTGCGGTCGGGGGAGTGCGACCTGGCGCTGGCCGGCGGTGTGGCCGTGATGGCCACGCCGGAGACGCTGGTGGAGTTCAGCAGGCAGCGGGGTCTGTCGCCGGACGGCCGGTGCAAATCCTTCGCCGACGCGGCCGACGGTGTCGGCTGGTCCGAGGGCGCGGGCATGCTGGTGCTGGAGCGGCTGTCCGACGCGCAGCGCAACGGTCATCAGGTACTCGCCGTGCTGACCGGGTCGGCGGTCAACCAGGACGGCGCGTCGAACGGGCTGACCGCGCCGAACGGACCGTCGCAGCGGCGGGTCATTCGGCAGGCGTTGGCCAACGCGGGGGTGTCGCCGGGTGATGTCGATGTGGTGGAAGCCCACGGCACCGGGACGACGTTGGGCGATCCCATCGAGGCCCAGGCCCTGCTCGCCACGTATGGGCAAGAGCGCCAGGCGGATCGGCCGCTGTGGCTGGGGTCGCTGAAGTCCAACATCGGTCACGCGCAGGCGGCGGCCGGTGTCGGCGGGGTGATCAAGATGGTCATGGCGATGCGCCACGGCATGCTGCCCCGGACGTTGCACGTCGATCGGCCGAGCACCAAGGTGGACTGGTCCGAGGGCCAGGTGCGGCTGCTGACCGAGCCGGTGGTGTGGCCGGAGGTGGATCGGCCGCGGCGTGCGGGGGTGTCCTCGTTCGGGATCAGCGGCACGAACGCGCACGTCATCATCGAGCAGGCACCGGCGGTCGAAGCGGCGCAGGTGCCCGAGCCCGTGGCGGCTGGATTGCTGCCCTGGGTGGTGTCGGCGCGGAGCGCCGAGGCGCTGGCCGGGCAGGCCGAGCGCCTGGCTTCGCAAGTGGCCGAGCGGGATCTCCATCCGGTGGACGTCGGCTTCTCGCTGGCTTCCACACGTGCGGTGTTCGACCACCGCGCGGTCGTCCTTGGCGAGGATGCGGCCGGGCTGCTGGCGGGGGCACGGGCACTGAGCCGCACCGAATCCGCGCCGGGCGTGCTGACCGGACGGGTGGTTCCGGGGACGACGGGCCTGGTGTTCTCGGGTCAGGGCGCGCAGTGGGCCGGGATGGCGCTCGCGCTGCGCGCGGCCTGTCCCGTGTTCGCCGAGCACTTCGATGCGATCATCGCCGAGCTGGAACCGCTACTGGGGCAACCGGTTCCGCTGACCGCCGCCTTGTCGGACGCTGATCTGGTCGATCGCACGGTGTTCGCGCAGGCGGGGTTGTTCGCGTTCGAGGTGGCGCTGTTCCGGTTGCTCGAGTCGTGGGGTGTGCGGGCGGATGTCGTGGCCGGTCATTCGATCGGTGAGGTCGCGGCCGCGCATGTCGCCGGGGTGTTGTCGTTGCCGGATGCGTGTGTGCTGGTGGCGGCCCGTGGGCGGTTGATGCAGGCACTGCCCACGGGTGGGGCGATGGTGGCCGTCGGTGCTGCCGAAGCCGACGTTGTGCCGCTGCTGTCCGAAGGCGTCGCGATCGCGGCGGTGAACGGACCTGCCTCGGTGGTGCTGTCGGGTGTCGAAGGCGCGGTCCTCGCGGTGGTCGAGGCGTGCGTCGAGCGCGGCTGGCGGACCCATCGTTTGCGGGTGTCGCATGCCTTCCATTCGGCGTCGATGGAACCCATGCTGGCCGAGTTCGCTTCGGCCATCGAGGGTTTGACCTTCGGGCGGCCCGAGATTCCGTTGGTGTCGACGGTGACCGGCGCGCGTGTCGCGGCGGAGATGGCCGATCCTGCGTATTGGGTGAGGCAGGTTCGCGACACGGTCCGGTTCGCCGATGCCGTCGCCGCGATGGCGGAGCTGGGTGTGTCCCGATTCGCCGAGGTCGGCCCCGACGCGGTGCTTGCCCCGATGGTCGCCCAGACCGTCGGGGACGGGACGGCCGTCGCGGTGCCGGTGGCGCGTCGTGACCGGGCCGACGCGTCCAGCGTTCTCGTCGGCGTGGCCGAGCTGTTCGTGGCGGGCGCCGAGGTGAACTGGGCCGCCCTCCACGCCGGCGGCCGATGTGTCGACCTGCCCACCTACGCCTTCCAGCACCAGCGCTTCTGGCTGGACCCGAAGGACGCGCTGGCCATGTCGTGGCTGGGCGCCGAACTCGGCGGCGTCAGCTCGGTCGGGCTGGACATCGTGCGGCATCCGCTGCTCGGCGCGCTGGTGCCGCACCCCGACTCGGGCGGTGTGAGTTTCACCGGCCGGTGGACCACCGACTCCGTCGAATGGCTGGCCGACCACAGCGTGCTCGGCACGGTCCTGCTGCCTGGCACCGGCTTCGTCGAGCTGGCGAGCTACGTCGGCGGCGTGCTCGGCTGCGCCGTGGTGGACGAGCTCGTCCTGCAGGCCCCGCTGATCCTGCCCGCCGAGGGCGGCGTCGCGGTCCAGGTCGTGGTGACCGCGGCCGACGAGGCGGGCCGCAGGCGGTTGAGCGTGCATTCGCGGCAGACCACGGAGAGCCCGTGGCTGCTGCACGCCGAAGGCGTCCTCGCGCCCGAGGACGTGATGGCGGACTTCGATCTCGCCGCGTGGCCACCCGCCGGCGCCGAGATCGTGCCCATCGACGGCGTCTACGACGAACTTCTCGACATCGGCTATGGCTACGGCCCGTTCTTCCAGGGCCTGCGGGCGGCGTGGCGGCGCGGTGACGAGTTGTTCGCCGAGGTCACGCTCCCGGACCCCGAGGACGGCAAGGGCTTCGGCATCCATCCGGCGCTGTTCGACGCGGCACTGCACGCCGGGATCGTGCACGGACTGCGCGGTGGCGTCGAGGGATTCCCGGCGCTGCCGTTCACCTGGAACCGGGTGGTCCTGCACGCGGCGGGCGTGAGCGCCGTGCGGGTGCGCATCGCGGTCGACGGCACCCGGTTCGCGCTCCAGCTGGCGGACGAGCAGGGCAGCCCCGTGTTGTCGGTGGGCGCCTTGGTGTCTCGGCCGGTGTCCGCCGATCGCCTGCGATCGGAGCAGGCCGCCGACGCCCTCTTCGGGGTGGAGTGGATCGCCGCCCCGGTGGCGGAGACCGGCGCGCCGGGCGGCGTCGCCGTGCTGAACGATGGTCTCGCGGCGCTGATCACCGAGCTGGACGCGGCCGAGGACGCCGCCGTTCCCGAGACAGTGCTGTGGGAGATCCCTACGCACGAGGGCGCGCCGCCGACGGCGGCCCGCCGCACCGCGATCGAGGTGCTCGACGCGCTGCGCGGCTGGCTGGCCGAACCTCGTTTCGCCGGTTCGCGTTTGGTGGTTGTGACGCGCCGTGCGGTGGCCGTCGCCGACGAGGAGTCGGTGGATTTGGCCCAGGCGCCGGTGTGGGGTCTGCTGCGCGCCGCGCAGGCCGAACATCCGGGCCGGTTCCAGCTTCTCGATGTGGACCGGGATCACGAGCGTGACGCCGTCGCGGCCGTGGCCGCGGGCACCGCGCCGGAACCCGAAGCCGCGCTGCGCGACGGCACCGTGCTGGTGCCGCGGTTGAGCAGGCACGCGCCGGGCACGAACCAGCTGCTGACCGAGCCGGGCACCGTGCTCGTCACCGGTGGAACGGGTGGACTCGGCGCGGTGATCGCCCGGCACCTGGTGGCCGAACACGGTGTCCGGCGGCTGCTGCTGACCTCGCGCCGTGGCATGGACGCCCCCGGCGCGGCCGAGCTGCGCGAGGAACTGGCCGAGCTCGGCGCGCACGTGACCATCGCCGCGTGCGATGTCTCGGATCGCTCCGCGCTGGTGGCACTGCTCGACGGGATCTCGGCCGACCATCCGCTGGTCGGTGTGGTGCACGCGGCGGGGACCGCGGACAACGGCCTGGTGGAATCGATCACGGCCGAGCGTCTCGATCGCGTGTTCGCGCCCAAGGTGGACGCGGCGTGGCATCTGCACGAGCTGACCAGGGATGCGCCGCTGTCGTTGTTCGTGTTGATCTCCTCCGCGGGTGGTTTGGTGCTGGCGGCGGGTCAGGCGAACTACGCCGCGGCGAATGTCTTCCTCGACGCGCTCGCCGCACACCGGCGGAACCTGGGACTCCCGGCGACCGCCATCGACTACGGGTTGTGGGCACGATCGTCCGGTCTGGGCTTCGACCTGTCGGAGGCCGAATTCGAACTGCTGCGCCGACAGGGCTTCCCACCGATCTCCGAGGCCGACGGCCTGGCGCTGTTCGACGCGGCGACGGCGACCGATTCGGCCCAGCTGGTGGCACTACGCGTCGACCGCGCGGTGCTCCGGACGCGCGGCGAGCTGGTCCCGGCGCTGGTCCGGGCGCTCGTGCCGAACCCGGTGCGCCGCGCCCAGCGCGGCGCGGCGGGTCAGGCTTTCGCCCGGACGCTGGCCGGGCTGTCGGAGTCCGACCGCGCCCGCGCGCTGCTCGACCTCGTGCGGTCGGTGGCCGCCGCGACCCTCGGACACGCATCGGCCGAGGCCGTCGAACCGAACCAGGCGTTCCAGCAGCTCGGCTTCGATTCACTGGGCGCGGTCGAGTTCCGCAACAAGCTGAACGCCGCCACGGGTCTGCAACTGCCCGCCACACTCGTCTTCGACCATCCCAACCCGCAGGCCGTCGCGGAGCTCATCGATGCCCAGCTCGCCGGCACGGTCCAGGATGTCGCGGTCACGGCCACCAGGGCGGCCGGCGACGACCCGATCGCGGTGGTCGCCATGAGCTGCCGCTACCCCGGTGGCGTCGCCTCGCCGGAGGACCTGTGGCGCCTGGTCGCCGAGGGCCGCGACAGCACGGGTGACCTGCCGTCGGACCGTGGCTGGGACATCGAGGGCATCTACGATCCGGAACCCGGCAAGGTGGGCAAGACCTACGCCAGGCGCGGCGGATTCCTGTACTCCGCCGCCGATTTCGACGCGGACTTCTTCGGGATCAGCCCGAACGAGGCACTGGTGATGGATCCGCAGCAGCGCACCCTGCTGGAGATCGCCTGGGAGGCGCTGGAACGCGCCGGTGTCGATCCCGCGGTGTTGCGCGGTAGTCCGACCGGTGTCTTCACCGGCGTGATGTACCACGACTACGCGATGGGGGCCGGCACCGGCAACAGCGTCGCGGGCAGCCTCGTGTCCGGCCGCATCGCCTACACACTGGGCCTGGAAGGCCCTGCGGTGTCGGTGGATACGGCGTGCTCGTCGTCGCTGGTGGCCCTGCATCTGGCGGCGCAGTCGCTGCGGTCGGGCGAGTGCGATCTGGCGCTGGCCGGTGGCGTCGCGGTGATGTCCACCCCGGAGATGCTCGTCGAGTTCAGCCGCCAGCGGGGCTTGTCACCGGACGGCCGGTGTAAGTCGTTCTCCGACACCGCCGATGGCGTCGGCTGGTCCGAGGGCGCGGGCATGCTGGTGCTGGAACGGCTCTCCGACGCCCGACGCCACGGCCACGAGGTGCTCGCGGTGCTCGCGGGCTCGGCGGTGAACCAGGACGGCGCGTCGAACGGTTTCGCCGCGCCGAACGGGCCCTCGCAACAGCGGGTGATCCGGCAGGCCCTGGCCAACGCCCACGTGTCGCCGACCGAGGTCGACGTGGTGGAGGCCCACGGCACGGGAACGACGCTGGGCGATCCGATCGAGGCGCAGGCGCTGCTGGCGACCTACGGTCAGGGGCGTGCCGAGGACCGGCCGCTGTGGCTGGGCTCGCTGAAATCCAATATCGGTCACGCGCAGGCGGCGGCCGGTGTCGGTGGCGTGATCAAGATGATCATGGCGATGCGGCACGGGGTGCTGCCCAAGACGCTGCACGCGGATCAGCCGAGCACGAAGGTCGATTGGTCCGAGGGGCATGCCCGCCTGCTCACCGAGCCGGTGGCGTGGCCGGAGGTGGATCGGCCGCGGCGGGCGGGGGTGTCCTCCTTCGGTCTCAGCGGCACCAACGCGCACGTGATTCTCGAACAGGCGCCCGCGGCGGACCCGGCTCCGGCGAGCACGACCCCGCCCGCGGGCGGGGTGCTGTCCTGGGTGGTCTCGGCGCGGAACGACGAGGCACTGGCCGGGCAGGCCCGGCGGCTGGCCGCCCACCTGGGCGACCACGACGCCGCCGACATCGGCTACTCCCTCGCGGCCTCCCGCGTCGTGTTCGAGCATCGGGCCGTGGTCTTCGGCACGGAAAGCGAGCCCCTGCGGGCCGGAATCCAGGCGCTCGGGCGCGGCGAGACGACGCCGGGCGTGGTGTCCGGGCGCGTCGTGTCGGGGTCGACGGGCGTGGTGTTCTCGGGTCAGGGCGCGCAGTGGGCCGGCATGGCCGACCGGCTCCGCGCCGAGCACCCAGTGTTCGCCGAGGTGTTCGACGGTATCGTCGCCCAACTGGATCCGATGCTCGGGCAACCGGATTCGTTGGCCGATGCCTTGGTGGACGGTGATCTGGTCGATCGGACCGGGTTCGCGCAGGCGGGGTTGTTCGCTTTCGAGGTGGCCATGTTCCGGTTGCTCGAATCGTGGGGTGTGCGGGCGGATGTCGTGGCCGGTCATTCGATCGGTGAGGTCGCCGCCGCCCACGTCGCGGGAGTGTTGTCCCTGCCGGACGCGTGTGTGCTGGTGGCTGCGCGCGGCCGGTTGATGCAGGCGCTGCCTGCTGGTGGGGCGATGGTGGCCGTCGGTGCCGCCGAGGCCGATGTCGTTCCGCTGCTGTCCGGGGAGGTGTCGATCGCGGCGGTGAACGGACCCACCTCGGTGGTGCTGTCGGGTGTCGAGAGCGCGGTTCTCGCGATGGTCGAGGCATGCGCTGAACGGGGCTGGCGGACCCATCGTTTGCGGGTGTCGCATGCCTTCCACTCGGCATTGATGGAACCGATGCTCACCGAATTCGCCTCGGCGATCGAAGGAATGACTTTCGGGCGGCCCACCATTCCACTGGTGTCGACGGTGACCGGTCGTCCGATCACCGACGAGATGACCGATCCGGCGTACTGGGTGGGTCAGGTCCGCGACACGGTGCGCTTCGCCGACGCCGTCGCGGCGATGGCCGACCGGGGCGTTTCCCGGTTCGCCGAAGTCGGCCCGGACGCGGTGCTGACCCCGATGATCGCCCAGACCGTCGACGACGCGGCCGCGATCGCGGTGCCGTTGGCGCGTCGCGACCGTGCCGACGCGTCCTCCGTCCTGGGTGGCGTGGCCGGGCTGTTCGTAGCGGGCGCCGAGGTGAACTGGGCCGGGTTCTACGCCGGGACCGGGGCGCGGCGCGTCGACCTGCCCACCTACGCCTTCCAGCACCGGCGCTACTGGATTCCCGGCGGCGGAGCGGGCAGCACCGATGCCCGTTCGCTGGGGCTCGTCGCGACCGGACACCCGCTGGTGTCGGCGGTGGTGGCCCAGCCGGAATCCGACGTGGTCGCCGTCAGCGGCAGGCTGTCGGTGCAGACACAGTCGTGGCTGGCCGACCATCGCGTCATGGACACCGTGGTGTTCCCCGGCACCGGTCTCCTCGAACTCGCCCTGCACGCCGGCGAGCGGGTGGGCTGCCCGAGCCTGGACGAGCTGATTCTGCGTGCCCCGCTGGTGCTTCCGGAGACCGGCGGCGTCGCCGTGCGGATCGTCCTCGGCGGTGCGGACGAGGGCCGCCGTGGGGTGCGGATCTTCTCCCGTCCCGACGACGAGGCCGCGGCGGCGGCGCCCTGGACCCTGCACGCCGAAGGCGTCCTCGTTCCGGAACCGGCGGGCGCACCGGTCGATCTGACGCGGTGGCCGCCGGCCGGCGCCACCGCCGTCCCCGTCGAGGACCTCTACGACTCCCTCGACGGGCAGGGCTACCACTACGGTCCGGTGTTCCAGGCGCTGCGCGCGGTGTGGCGCGGAGCCGACGGGATCTATGCCGAGGTCGCGCTGCCCGAGCAGGTACGTGACGACGCGATCGGTTTCGGTGTGCATCCGGCGCTGCTGGACGCGGCACTGCACGCGCTGCGCGCCACCGAAGACGCGCCGCCGGACGCCGGGTTGGCCTTGCCGTTCGAATGGTCGGGTGTCACGGTGCACGCGGCGGGAGCCGATGCGCTGCGAGTCCGGCTGACGCGGATCGGGGAGCGTGGCGTCGCGCTGGATCTGGCGGATTCGACCGGCGCCGCGGTGGCGACGGTGCGTCATCTGGCCTCCCGGCCGATCGATCCCGCCCAGCTCACCGCAGCGACCGCGCACTCGCGCATGTCCGCCTTCGAGGTCGGCTGGGCGCCGATGACGCTGCCCGACAACGAAATCGGCACGCCGGTGGCGTGGGCGGACCTCGACCCCACGCGCCAGCAGGTTCCGCCGGTAGTGGTCCTGGACTGCCCGTCGGGCAATGATCCCGCCGCCGTCCGCGCCGCGACCCACACCGTGCTCGCGGCACTGCAGACCTGGAGCGCCGAGCCGGCATTCGGCGATACGGTCCTGGTCGTCCGGACCGTCGGCGCCGTGTCGGTGGCCGGCGAGGACATCGCGAATCTGGCAGGGGCCGCGGTGGGCGGCCTGGTGCGTGCCGCGCAGACAGAGGGCGTGGGCCGAATCGTCTTGGTGGACACCGATTCCCCGCTCGACGAACGCCTCGGCGGCATTCTGGCGTCGGCGGAACCTCAGGTCGCGGTGCGCGACGGACAGGTGTACCGCGCCCGGCTCGGGCGAGTCGACGCCACTGGCGACCAGGCGTCCCCGGCCTTCGCACCGGACGACACCGTTCTGATCACCGGCGCGGGCGGCTACCTCGGCGGGCTGTTCGCCCGGCACCTGGTGACCGCCCACGGCGCGCGCCGCCTGCTCCTGCTCAGCAGGCGCGGCGCCGCGGGGCCCGGCGCCACCGAGCTGAGCGAAGAGCTGCGGCAGCTCGGCGCCGAGGTCGAGTTCGCCGGTTGCGATGTCGCCGACCGCGCCGCGCTCGCCCAGACCTTGGCCGCCGTCCCCGTCACGCACCCGATCACGGGTGTCTTCCATCTCGCCGGTGTGCTCGACGACGGTGCGATCGGGTCGCTGAACCCCGAGCGGATGGACGCGGTCCTGGCGCCGAAGGTCGACGCCGCGCTGCACTTGCACGAGCTGACCGCCGATCTGCCGGTGCGGGCATTCGTGCTGTTCAGCTCCGTCGCCGGCGTGTTCGGCGGACCCGGCCAGGGCAACTACGCCGCCGCCAACGCCTGCCTCGACGCGCTGGCCGCCCACCGCAGAGCCGCCGGGCTGCCCGGCACGTCGCTGGCCTGGGGTCTGTGGAGCACGGACGGAGGCATGGCCGCCGAACTCGACGACGTCGACCGGCGCCGGATGTCCCGGTCGGGCCTGCTGCCGCTGTCGGCGGAGCAAGGGCTCGCCCTGTTCGACACCGCGATCGGACTGGACACGGCGGCGCCGGTGCTGGCCCGCCTGGACCTGGACGCCCTGCGCGCCACGGGCGCCGACGCCCCCGCGTTGTTCGCCGCCCTTGTGCCGCAACGACGCCGAGCGGCCTCCGGCGCGTCCGCTGCCCTGCGTGCTCGCCTGGCTAGCGGATCCGACAGCGAGCGCGTCGACGTGCTGCTCGAGCTCGTGCGCGGCCAGATCGCCGCCGTGCTCGGGCACGAGAACACCAGCGCGGTGACCGCGGACCGGGCCTTCACCGAGCTCGGCTTCGACTCGATCTCCGCCGTCGAATTCCGCAACGCGCTCAAGGCCGCCACCGGACTCGCCCTGCCCGCGACCCTGGTGTTCGACTACCCGACGCCGCAGGCCCTGGCGCGGTACCTGGCCGACGAGTTCGCCGGGACGAGTCACGACGCCGAGGTCACCGCCGTCCGCGCGGTCGACGGCGACCCGATCGCCGTGGTCGGCATGGCCTGCCGCTATCCCGGCGGAGTGAGGTCACCGGAAGATCTCTGGGAACTCGTCCACGCGGGCCGCGACGCGGTCTCGACGTTCCCGGCCGACCGTGGCTGGGACCTGGACGGTCTCTACGATCCGGAGCCCGGCCGCGCGGGCAAGTCCTACACCCGCGAGGGCGGATTCCTGCACACGGCCGCCGAATTCGACGCGGACTTCTTCGGAATCGGTCCCAACGAAGCCGTGATGACCGATCCGCAGCAGCGGCAACTGCTCGAAACCACCTGGGAGGCGCTCGAGCGCGCCGGGGTCGACCCGGCGGTGCTGCGCGGAACCTCGACCGGTGTCTTCACCGGCGTCATGTACCACGATTACGCCCAGGGGACCGGCAACAGCGCGGCGGGCAGCCTCGTCTCCGGTCGCATCGCCTACACCCTCGGCCTGGAAGGCCCCGCGGTGTCGGTGGATACGGCATGCTCGTCCTCGCTGGTGACGATGCATCTGGCGGCCCAATCGCTGCGGTCGGGGGAATGCGACCTCGCGCTGGCCGGCGGCGTGACGGTGATGGCCACACCGGAGACGCTGGTGGAATTCAGCAGGCAGCGGGGTCTGTCGCCGGACGGCCGGTGCAAGTCCTTCGCGGATGCCGCCGACGGTGTCGGCTGGTCCGAGGGCGCGGGCATGCTGGTCCTGGAGCGACTCTCCGACGCGCGTCGCCACGGCCACGAGGTCCTCGCGGTGCTCGCCGGGTCGGCGGTGAACCAGGACGGCGCGTCGAACGGCTTGACCGCGCCGAACGGACCGTCGCAACGACGCGTGATCCGGCAGGCCCTCGCGAACGCGGGGGTGTCGCCCGCCGAGGTCGATGTGGTCGAAGCCCACGGCACGGGAACGACGCTGGGCGATCCGATCGAGGCCCAGGCCCTGCTCGCGACCTACGGGCAAGGACGCGCCGTGGACCGGCCGTTGTGGCTGGGCTCGCTGAAGTCCAACATCGGTCACGCGCAGGCGGCGGCCGGTGTCGGTGGGGTGATCAAGATGGTCATGGCGATGCGCCACGGACTGTTGCCGAGGACGCTGCACGTCGACGCGCCGAGCACCAAGGTCGATTGGTCCGAAGGCCACCTCCGCTTGCTGACCGAGCCCGTGGCGTGGCCGGTGGTGGATCGGCCGCGGCGGGCGGGGGTGTCCTCGTTCGGGATCAGCGGCACCAACGCGCACGTCATCATCGAGCAGGCCCCGAGCACGGACCGGGCGCAGGCACCGCTGACCCGGAACGTGCCCGAGGTACTGCCGTGGGTGATCTCGGCGCGCGGCGGCGAAGCTCTCGCCGGCCAGGCGGAACGTCTCGCGGCGCGAGTGGGCGACCGGGATCCGCTCGATGTCGGCTACTCGCTCGCGGCGACCCGGAGCGCGTTCGAGCACCGGGCGGTGGTCGTGGCCGAGGATCGCGACAGCTTGCTCGCAGCCGTGCGGGCACTGGCCGGGGGAGTGCCGGACCCCCGCGTGGTGTCCGGGCGCGCGACCCCCGGCGCGACGGGCGTGGTGTTCTCGGGGCAGGGCGCGCAGTGGGCCGGGATGGCCGACGAGCTGCGCTCCGCCTACCCGGTGTTCGCCGAGCACTTCGACGCGATCGTGGCGACGCTGGATCCGGCACTGGGACAGCGGGTTTCGCTGACCGAGGCGTTGGCCGGTGATCCGGTCGACCAGACGGTCTTCGCGCAGGCCGGTCTGTTCGCGTACGAGGTGGCCCTGTTCCGGCTGCTCGAATCCTGGGGCGTGCGTGCGGATGTCGTCGCCGGCCATTCGATCGGTGAGGTCGCCGCCGCGCATGTGGCCGGGGTGTTGTCGCTGGCGGACGCGTGTGTGCTGGTGGCGGCGCGTGGCCGGTTGATGCAGGCGCTGCCCGCTGGTGGTGCGATGGTGGCCGTCGGTGCGCCGGAGGCCGAGGTACTCCCGCTGCTGTCCGGAGCACTGTCGGTCGCGGCGGTGAACGGGCCGTCGTCGGTGGTGCTGTCCGGCGTCGAGGACGCGGTGGACGCCGTCACCGAGATGTGTGCCGAACGTGGTTGGCGGACACACCGATTGCGGGTGTCGCACGCTTTCCATTCCGCGTCGATGGCACCCATGCTCGCCGAGTTCGCTTCGGCCATCGAGGGGGTGACCTTCGGGCGCCCCACGATTCCGCTGGTGTCGACCGCGACGGGCGCCCGGGTCACCGAGGAGATGACGGACCCCGCGTACTGGGTACGCCAGGTCCGCGACACCGTGCGCTTCGCCGACGCGGTCGCCGCGATGGCCGACACGGGCGTGTCCCGGTTCGTCGAGGTCGGCCCCGACGCGGTGCTGACCCCGATGATCGCCCAGACGCTCGACACCGCCAACGCCGTCGCGCTGAGCAGGAGGAACAGCGCGGACCCGGCGACCCTGCTGACCGGCCTGGCCCGTGCCTACGTCACGGGGGCGACGGTGAACTGGTCCAGCTACTACGCGGGCACCGGAGCCGAGAAGGTCGATCTGCCGACCTACAGCTTCCAGCACCGCCACTTCTGGACGACCGGCCCGCGCCACACCGGCGAGCCCACCGCGCTCGGGCTGCGGTCCAGCGAGCACCCCATGCTGGGCGCCTGGGTAACGCAACCGGAGAGCGGCGGCGTCCGGTTCACCGGTCGCCTGTCCGCGGCCACCCACCCCTGGCTGACCGAGCACGACGTACTCGGCACCGTCCTGCTGCCGGGCACCGGATTCGTCGAACTTGCCCTGCACGCCGGAAACCAGGTCGACTGCCCGGAACTGGCGGAACTCACGCTGCTGGCGCCGCTGGTGTTCCAGGGGCACGGCGGGGTGCACATCCAGGTGGTCGTCGGCGACGGTGACGAGACCGGTCGCCGACGGCTCGACGTCTACTCGCGCACCGACGCCGACGATCCGGCGGACCCGTGGCACCACCACGCGACCGGCGCTGTCGGTCCGCCCGGCGGCACGACCGAACCGCAGGACTGGAACGACTTCGCCCACTGGCCACCGGCCGGTGCGACGGAGGTGACCGTGGACGGCGCGTACGACGCGCTCGCCGGCAACGGATACCACTACGGCCCCGCGTTCCAAGGGCTGGTCGCGCTGTGGCGGCGCGGCGAGGACCTCTTCGCCGAGGTCGCGCTCCCCGAGGACACCGCCACCCAGGGCTACGGCGTCCATCCGGCGCTGCTCGACGCGGCCATGCACGCGCTGCCCCTCGGGCTCGCAGCGAACGCGGACGAGGAGGACCGGCCGACCCTCGTTCCGTTCGCCTGGTCGTCGGTGCGGCTGCACGCCGACGGCGCCCGCCGCGTACGGGTCCGGCTGACCGTGCCGAACTCGGAGACGATCACCCTGACCATGGCGGATTCCGTGGGCGCACCGTTGCTTTCGGTCCAGTCTCTGGCCCTGCGGCCGCTGTCGCGCGAACTGCTCGCGACCGCGGCCCGGACGCGGGACGGCCTCTACGAGCTCACCTGGCACCCCGGCCCGGCACCGCGCTCGGACACGGAGATCTCCTGGGCCGAATGGGGCGCGGCCGAGCCGGCCGCGGTGCTCCTGTTCCGGCCGCCGGTCGACGGTGCGCAGATGCCCACCCGGTTGCGCACCGCTCTGCATCGCACGCTCGCTGCCCTCCAGCAGTTCACGAGCGATGATCGGTACGCCGCAAGCACTTTGGCCGTCGTCACCGACAGTGCCGACGATCCGGCCGCGGCCGCCGTGTGGGGTCTGGTCCGTGCGGCGCAGGCCGAGCACCCGGGGCGGATCGTGCTCGTCGAAGCCGCAGCGGCGACCGTGCCCGAGCACCTGGCGGCCGTAGCGCTCACGGGGGAACCGGAACTGGCAGTCCACGGCGAGGGGACGCGGGTGCCGCGGCTCGTCCGGGCTGCGGCACCCGCCGCGGAGCAGCCGGCCCCCTGGGACCCCGAACGGACGGTGTTGGTCACCGGCGGCACCGGGGGAATCGGCCGGCGCCTCGTCGAGCACCTGGTGCGCGAGCACGGGGTACGGCATCTGCTGGTGGCGGGCCGACGTGGCCCGGACGCCGCGGCGGATCTCCTCGCGGAACTCGGCGCGCTCGACGTCGAGATCCGGGTCGCGGCCTGCGATGTCGGCGACCGCGCCGCCCTGCGCGAGCTGCTGGACTCCATCCCGGCGAGTCATCCGCTGGGCGCGGTCGTCCATGTGGCGGGCGTCGCCCACAACGGGCTCGTCGACACCTTGACCCCGGACCAGGTCGACTACTCCCTCGGAGCGAAGGCCGATGCCGCCTGGCATCTGCACGAACTCACCAGGGACGCCGGGCTGTCCGCCTTCGTACTGATCTCCTCGGCGGCGGGCTCGATCCTGCCCGCCGGTCAGGGCGGTTACGCGGCGGCCAACCAGTTCCTCGACGCGCTGGCGATCCACCGGCACGCCGAAGGGCTGCCCGCGACCTCGCTCGCTTATGGACTCTGGGACATCGCCACCGGGCTCTCGCAGTGGCTCAGCCAGGCCGACCGGCAGCGCATGCGCCGCCAGGGGCTGCCGCCGCTGACCGCGGACAAGGCGCTCGAATTGTTCGACGCGGCAGTGTCTTCGGGGCGTCCGGTACAGGTGCCGGTCGAGATCGACCTGGCCGCGCTGCGCACCAGGGAGACCGTGCCCGCGCTGCTGCGCGAGCTGGCCGGCCGGACCGGACGGCGCCAGCGTGCCCGAGCACAGGACGCGGGGGCGGTGCGCAGGCGACTGGCACAGCTCTCGGAGACCGAGCAGGAACAGTGGCTGCGAACGCACATCCTCGAGACCGCCGCCGGACTGCTCGGGCACGAGAGCGCCGACGCGCTGGACCCCGAGCGGGACTTCCTCGAATCGGGATTCGACTCCCTGGCCGCCATGGAGTTGCGGACCACCCTCAACGCCACCACGGGGCTGACCCTGCCGACGGCCGCGGTCTTCGACCACAAGACGCCGGCGGCCCTGGCCCGGTATCTGCGGCTGGAACTCGCCGGCGCCGCCGGTGACGGCGGGGCGACCAGCGGGGAGGACGACTCCCTGTACGGGATGTTCCGTGGCGCGGTGGCCTCCGGTAAGGCGGACAAGGGCTTCGCGGTGTTGCGGGCGGCGGCCGAGCTGCGTGAGCAGTTCTCCTCGGCCGACGAGCTGGACCGGTTGCCGGCGCCCACCCGGCTCACCACCGGCGCGGGCCTACCGCGCGTCATCTGCCTGGCGCCGCCGCTGGCCACCGGCGGCGCGCACCAGTACGCGCGCATCGCCTCGCACCTGCGTGCCGACCGTGAGGTCGTGGCCCTGGCACCGATCGGGTGTCGCACGGGCGAGCCCCTGCCCGCGACGCCGGCGGCCGCCGCGGCCGCGGTGGCGCGCTCCGTCGTCGCGGCGGCCCAGGGCGAACCGTTCGTCCTGGCCGGATACTCCTCGGGCGGCCTGCTGGCCTACCTCGTCACCGAGCATCTGGAAGCAGCCGGCGGACCGACGCCCGAGGCGGTGGTCATGATCGACACCTACACGGTGAACGACGACGCCGAATGGCTGCTCCGGGCGATGTTCGAACACATGGTCTCGGCCGAGGCCACGTTCGGGCGCTTCGACCAGGCGCGGCTGACCGGCATGGGCCGCTACGTCCAGTTGCTGAAGGAGAGGGTGCCCGGCTCCGTCGCCACGCCCACGTTGTTCCTCCAGTGCGCCCAGAACTTCCTGGGCGGCGCGTCGGATCGCGGGGCCTGGCAGGCCCGACCGTGGGATCCGGCGCACACCGTGGTGCCGGTCCAGGCCGACCACATCACTGTCCTGGAGGAGGGCTCGGCCGACGTCGCCGCCGCGATCGAGGAGTGGCTCGGGCGCTAGCGGCAGCGACCGGGTGGGCACCGCGCCCACCCGGTCGTGCCCGCTAGACCGACAGCGCCCGTGCGCAGTGCTCGCGGATCAGCTGCGCGACGGCCTCGCCGTTCGCGTCGATGAAGAAGTGGCCGCCGGGAAACGTTGTCGTGGAGAAGCTTCCGGAGGTGTGCGCGCCCCAGCCCGTGAGCTGGGCGGAACTCACATCCGGATCGCGATCGCCGGCCAGCGCGACGAGCGGGCTGTCGACCCGCGCGTCCGGCTCGCACTCGTAGGTCTCGATGGCGCGGTAGTCGTTGCGGACCACAGCCAGGATCAGCTCCCGGAATTCGGGCTCGGCCAACAGCGCTGCCGGCGTCCCGCCGAACTGCAGCAGGTGATCACACAGCGCTCGATCGCTGAGCTGATGCATGCGCAGCGCGGGGAGCGCCGCCGAGGGCGCGCGCCGGCCGGAGGCGAACAGAACCCGCGCGCTCACTCCCAGGTCGCGCTCGAGCCGCCTGCACGCCTCGAAGGCGACGACAGAGCCCATGCTGTGCCCGAACACCGAGAAATCCCCCGCGCTCGCGGCGGCATCCTTCAGATCGGGGAGAAGGCCGTCGACGAGGTCGGGAATGGTGCCCACCAGCGGCTCCTGCCGCCGGTCCTGGCGCCCCGGATACTGGACGGCGAGGACGTCGTAGTCGGCGCCGAGAGACTTGGCCAGGGGGCCGAAGGAGAGTGCGGAGCCACCGGCGTGCGGAAAACAGAACACCGTGTGGGCCCCGTCGCGCGGGGTGGGGGACAGGCGACGTAGCCAGCTGTTGCCCATGGGGCGCAAAGCCTTTCGTTGGAAGAGAACAGAGCTCGTGAATCAGCGGCTGGCCGCGGCGTGGCTGAGCCGCACCACCGAACTCCACGGCTTCCACGTGCTGCGCAGCGGCTTGCGGGGATCCGGCTGCGGGAACAGCGTCACCGGCTTCATGAACCAGGGCAGCCGGTGGAACCGGTGCGCGGCCGCGACCAGCACCTCCACGTCGTCGGCGGCCCAGCCCAGGTCGGCGAAGAAGCGCAGCGGATCGACCGGACCGAAATGCCACGGCGCGTTGGCGAGCAGGTCGGAGGTGGCCTTGTTCATCCGCCGCACCAGCGCCTGGTTGTTGACATCGAGTGTCCACCAGCCGATTTCGGGGCGAGCCAAGGCGGCGGCCAAGCCGCTGACATTGTCTTCGGTGAGGTAGTAGACCAGGCCCTCGGTGAGCACGAGCGCGCGCTGCGCCCCGGCGAGCGCTTCGTCGAGAAACGCGTCGCGGGCCGCGGGATCGGCCAGATCCACGGCCGTGCGGGTCAGTGCGCAGCGGGGCGACTCCCCGGCCAGCAGTTCGTTCTTCTCCGCGACCAAGGCCGGGAGATCGCCTTCCACCCAGGGGAATTCGGCGGGCAGATCCAGCCGGTACGGTCGGGTGTCCATGCCGGCGGCCAGGTTGAGCACCCGGTCGCAGCCCTGCTCGACGGACTTCGTGATCAGGTCGTCGATGAGTTTGGTGCGGGTGACCAGATTCCAGCCGTTGTGCATCAGGCGAGGCGTACCGGCGGCGATGGCGCGGCCCCGCTCGCCGGCGACCCGGTCGGCGAGCGGATCGTGGAAAAGTGCGTCGGGACGGGCAGATTCGACCGCGCGGAAGGCAGCCACCCAGCGGGCGGTGTCGGAAACGTTCGAAACAAGATCAACGGTCTCGGCCATCAGTGCAGTCTCGCACAGCGTGGGAAACGATGCCCGTCGGTCCGGTTCGGCGCGGTCCGAGTGCGGGCGGGAGACCGGCTGCGTCTCGAAAGCTGCTGTGGCAGAGCCTGTGCCGACGTGCCGAAAGGAGTCGCCGGTCCTGACGGTGTCCGGCGATCTCGCATGGCTGCGTTTGCTGACGCGGTATCGACGACGACAGCAAACCGGCGGCGGCGCGGCGCAGCGAGATCGCCTGGCGACCGATCCGGGCCGACGTCGTGCCGTCGAACGATGGTCGCGGCCACCCCTTGTCGGGCTCGGCAAACATTGCCGGAGGTTTGCGGATATCGAGATTTTCGGAGTGCGGGCAGATCCGGGCGGCGGGTCGGCGCCGAACACGAGACGAGCGGAACAGCTCCGGCCGCGTACGCACCCGGAGTCGTCACCGTCCGGACAGCTGGACACCGAAACCTCGAGGATTCCGATGGTCACCGACGCGCACCCCGTCACCGCCGCTACGACCGACGCTCCGTCCGCGGAACCGCAGGGTGAGGAGCGCGACGAACCCCCACCCTGGACCGCGCCCGCCCTGTTGCTGTCGATCCTGATGCTCGGGGCCGACCTGGTCGCCCTGATCCCCCTCGGCGAATGGATGACCGACTACGGCATCATCCCCGTCTGCACCGCGTACCTGCTGCACGTGCTGTTCACCATCGCACTGGCGGCGTGGACGGTGATCCGGCTGCCCGCCCGGTACCTCGACATCGACGTCGCCGACTGAGCGAGGCCGATCTCGTGCCGGATCCCGGCCTACTCGTCACCCGCGGGAGACAGCTGTTCGGCGCGCACCACGCGGATCACCGGAGCGTGGCGCAGGCTGCGGCCGACGACGCAGTACCGCTCGGTGAGCTCGGCGAGTTTCGTGAAGGCCGCGGGGTCCACGTCGGTCGAGGTGGTGACGGTGATCGTCACCGTGATCGGCGAGACGCCGACCTCGGCCGTGCGGTCGATGCCGAGGGTGCCGGTGGCGTCGAAGGACCCGAGCGCCACCACCTCGGCGCCGGTGATCGGCAGCGCCATCGCGGTGGCGACGCTGCGGCAGGTCACGCCGGCGCAGGCCGCCAGCGCCTCGAGCAACATGTCGCCCGAGCAGGCGGCGGAACCGTCGCCGCCGGTGGCCGGATGCAGACCCGCGCGCACCGGACCGGCGAACGTGCGCACCGTGCAGGTGATGCCGGGATCGGCGAAGGAGCCCACCCCGCGCAGCGGCGTGATCGCGGCGGCCGGATCGTCCCGGTAACGCTGCTTCACCGAAGCCTGCTGAGCTCTCAACTCCGCCGCAGTGGTCACCTCTGCAGCGTAGGCCGCCGCGCGGGTCCCGCACAGTCCCGTGCGCGTCGCCGACCGTTGAACACCGAGGGCACGCCTTGGTACCGTGAGATCGAGGTCGGGACCACCGTTCGGGCCGGTGCACCACACGGCCGCCCGAGCACGATCAAAGGGCGTTGCGATGCCGGTATTCATGGTGGAGCGGCAGTTCGCCGAACAGCTCGAGGTGGCCCCGGAGACCGCCGCGGAGATCAACCGGATCAACGACGAGTTCGGCGTGCGCTGGCTCAGTTCCTTCCTGTCCCTGGACAAACGCAAGACGTTCTGTCTCTACGAGGCCGACAACGTCGACGCGATCCGCGCCGCCGCGGTCCGGGCCGGCATCCCGGCCGACGCCATCATGGAACTGTCCGGCACGATCTCGCCGGACGGCGCCTTCGCGCCCGTGTCGGCGGCGGACGGGCTGGCCGCCGGCTAGAGCAGTCCGTGCTCGGCCGCGAAGATCGCGGCCCTGGTGCGATTGGGGGCGGCGGTCTTGATCAGGATGCTGCGCACATGATTGGCGGCGGTGTTGGCGCTGATGAACAAGCGCTCGCCGATCTCGCGGTTGGACAGCCCGTCGGCGACCAGCCGGAGCACCTCCACCTCACGATCGGTCAGGCCGTTCGGTAGACAGGAGCGCTCCACGCGCGGCGCCGGGTCCGCGTCCAGCTCCCGCAGGATGCGGCGATGCCCGATCCGCCGTGCCAGCGCGCGGGCCTCGGTGGCCAGGTCGACGGCGGCGGGGCCGGGCCCGGCGTCCGAGCGGCGGACCCGGTGCCGGTACCAGGCCGCCAAGGTCTCGGCCTGGTGGGTCACCGCGCCCATCCGGCGGTCCATCGCGAGCGCGCGTTCGAAATGCGTGTCGGCGCTCGGCAGACCGAGCACGGAGTCGAGCTCGGCGACATAGCGATCCGCGCTGCCGAACACCGCGACGCTGGCACCCGCCATCAGATTGGCCCCGGTGTACTCGGCCACCAGCGGGCGCAGGGTCGCCGCCACCGCGGTGTCGTCGAGCCGGACCGCGGCCTCCGCGGCGAAGGCCAGCACCCCCGCCCATTGCGCGCCGAACCGGTGATCGCCGAGCCGATCGCACAGGTGGGTCAGCAGCCGCTCGGCGGGCTGCCACATCTGCAGTTCCGTGTACAGGGCCAACAGGCCCGGCAGCCAGTGCTCGTCGAAGCTCTCCTGCCCGGTGATGAGCGAGCGAATCTGGTCGAGCCCGCCGGTGACCCGCCGGAGCATGAACTGCTGCACCCCCCACGAGCCCTCGGTGGCGCCGCCGAACTCGTGGGTGAACTGGTCGTCGAGCCAGTCGCTGATCCGCTCGGCGCCCGCGAAGTCACCGACCGCGAACCGGTGCGCGCAGCGCGAGCATCCGGAGACGTACCGGAAGAACGGCTGCCCCCTGGTCAGCGCCAGTTCGGTCAGATCGCGCTGCGCGCTGGTCCAGGTCGGCTCGTCACCGAGCAGGTAGGCGAACACCGCGCGGTGAAAGGCGGCCGGACCCCGGTAGTCGTCGTCGCCGAGGCGCGAGCCGAGTGCGTTGAGCTCGATGGCCCTGGCCAGCAGCTCGGGTGCCAGGTCGGGGCGGATGCCCTGCCACAGCGTGGTGCACAGGGCGTGCGCGAGCAGCTCGGGATCGCCGAGCGCCCTGGCCCGTGCCAGCGCGTCGTCCCCGATCCGGCGTGCCCGGGCGGCGTCGCCGGTGAACGACGCCGCCCGCCCCATGCTCGCGTGCGCGCGTACCGACAGTGGATCGTCGAGGTCGAGCGCCGCGGCCCGCAGCGCCTCGCTCAGCAGGGCCAGCGTGCGCCTGCCGCTCGCCGAGGGCCGCCACGAGGCGTTCTCGTGCCCGATCGCGGCGGTCAGCCGGACACGCGGGTCGCTGTCGGTGGCGAGTTCCTCGTAGAGCCGACGGGCGGTCGGGAAGTCGCCGCCGTGGAGGTGGCAGCGCGCCGCCGCCGAGAGGAGCTCCACCCTGGTCGGTCCGTGTCCGGCGTGCGCCTGCGCGGCGCGT
Organism: Nocardia neocaledoniensis; assembly: GCF_003182135.1. GTDB lineage: Bacteria > Actinomycetota > Actinomycetes > Mycobacteriales > Mycobacteriaceae > Nocardia > Nocardia neocaledoniensis. The sequence goes on from NZ_QGTL01000005.1 coordinate 201,656, forward strand.
TCGTAGAGCGCCGCCGCTTCGCGGTGGGCGATGCCCCGCTCGGCCTGACGAGCGGCGAGCACGAGGTAGTGGACCGCCTTGTCCGCGTAGCCGAGGGCACGGGCCCGGAAGAAGTGATGCGCCAGCGCCGCCACCCGCGTGGGATCGCGCTGTTCGATCGCCAGCGCCACCCGCGCGTGGGCGGCCGCGAGCTCACCCGCCGACATCCGGTCGAGCACGGCCTGGCGCGCCAGCGCGTGCGCGAAGCGGTACTCGCCGTCCGCGGCGCCGGTGACGAGCAGTCCGGCGCGCACGCCGAAGTCGATGCCCGCCAGGACCGTGGCCGAGTCGCGGCCGTCGGCGAGCAGTTCGGGGTCGACGGAATCCCCGGCGACCGCGGCCAATTCGATCACCCGCGCGTGCTCGACCTCGAAGGCCGCGAGCCGCCGGGCCAGCGCGTCCTGCACCGATCGCGGTGCGGCGCCACCGGATCGCACCGCGTCCAGGCCGCCGCGGGTCGCCAGGTCGTGCCAGTACTCCCGGAGGAAGAACGGATTGCCGCCGGTGTGATCACGTAGCACCGGCGCCGCCGAGCGCGCCGCCCCTGGCGGCACCCCGGCCGCCCGGACCAGGTACTCGGCCACCTCCTCGGTACTGAGCCCGACCAGGTCGATCCGAGCGACACCGTCGAGCCGGTGCAGATCGGCGAGGGCGAAGCCGACCGCGTCCGTGCGGTCGGGCGCGGTGGTCCGCAGGGTCGCCAGCACGAGCAGCCGCTCGCCGGCCGTGGACTCGACCAGGTGGGTCAGCATCGCCAGCGTCGGCTCCGACGCCCAGTGCAGATCCTCGAGCACCAGCACCAGGGCGGAGCGCTCGGCGATCGCCAGCAACACCCGCAGGAGGGCGTCGAAGAGGGCGGGCCGGGAGTCCCGGTCGTCCGGAACCGGTTGGGCCGACGGCCAATACCGCGACACATCGGGCGTGAGCCGCAGCAGCGGCGCGGCCGCCGCCGGCGCGATCGCGCGCAGCACGTCCGGCGGGGTCTGCTCGATCGCCTGCTCGAGGATCGCGACGAAGGGCCGGTAGGGGATGTCGAGATCCTGGCGGCACGCGCCGCCGAGCACCGTGGCGCCGTGCGCGCGCAGTGCGGCGGCCGCCTCGGTCACCAACCGGGTCTTGCCGACCCCCGGCTCGCCGCCCACGAACACGACCTGCCGCCGGTCGCCCTCGACCGCGGCCCAGACGGCCTCGAGCCGCGCGACCTCCGCACGGCGGCCGACGAAGGTCGTGCCGCTGCTCGGCGTCGCCGATGTCGTCACTTCTCGACCATAGCCGGATTCGTCGACCACCGAGATAGTCCGATCTGACCCCCTGTCACCTGCGCCGATTCGATCAGAACAGGTCAGGCGCGCGGCGCCGGCGCTCCGTAGCGTCCCAGGTGACGCAGCCAGACGAGGACACCAGGGAGCAGAGATGAACGGCACACCGGCACTGACCATGCTCGAAGCGGTCCGCGGGGAGGTGATCACGGCGCGCTCACCCGGCTACGACCAGGCCCGCGCGGTCTACAACGGGATGATCGACCGCACCCCGCTCGCCGTCGTCGGCGCGGTCGACGTCGCCGACGTGCGCACCGCCGTCGGCGCCGCCAGGGAGAGCGGACTCGACCTCGCCGTCCGCGCCGGCGCGCACAGCGTGCCCGGCTTCGGCACCGTCGACGACGGCATCGTTCTGGACCTCGGCGCGATGAAAGGCATCCGCATCGATCCCGAGCGACGGATCGCCCGCGTCCAGGGCGGCTGCACCTGGGGCGACTTCGACCACGCCGCGCACACCTTCGGCCTCGCCACCACCGGCGGCATCATCTCGACCACGGGCGTGACCGGCCTGACCCTCGGCGGCGGCATCGGCTACCTCGCCCGCGCCCACGGGCTCTCCATCGACAACCTCCGTTCCGCCGACGTGGTCCTGGCCGACGGCACCTTCGTGACCGCGAGCGCGACCGAACACCCCGAACTGTTCTGGGCCCTGCGCGGAGGCGGCGGCAATTTCGGGGTGGTCACCGAGATGGAGTTCGACCTGCACCCGGTGGACACCATCTACGGCGGACCCCTGTTCTTCGAACTCGACGCCGCCGAAGAGCTGCTGCGGACCTACCGCGACTGGATCGCCGCGGCCCCCCGCGCCATGGGCGCCTTCCCTGCCTTCCAGATCGCCCCACCGCTGCCGTTCATCCCCGAGGACCGGGTCGGTGAGCCCTTCCTGCTCGTCGTCTCGTGCTTCAACGGCAGCGACGAGGAGGGCGAAGCGCTGCTCGCGCAGTTGCGCGCGGTCGCGGCGCCGGTCGCCGAGCACGTCGGCCGGATGCCCTACCCGGCCCTGAACAGCGCGTTCGACGGGCTGCTTCCCGCCGGCCTGCAGCACTACTGGAAGGCGGCGTTCCAGCCCGAGCTCACCGACGGCGCCCTCGCCGCCCATCTCGCGTTCGGTCCCCGGGTCCCCACCGTGCAGTCCACCATGCACCTCTATCCGATCGACGGCGCCGTGCACGACGTCGCGGTGGACGCCACCGCGTTCGCCTACCGCACCGCGAACTTCGCCCCCGTCATCGCCGGCATGTGGCCGGATCCACTCGACAACGAATCCCACACCAAGTGGGTGCGCGACTACTACGCGGCGCTCGAACCGCACACCGCCGACGGCGGCTACATCAACTTCATGGCCGCCGACGACCAGAACCGCATCCGCGCCAACTACGGCCCGAACTACGACCGCGTCGCGGCGATCAAGAAGACCTACGACCCCGCCAACCTCTTCCACCTCAACCAGAACATCGTCCCCGCCGGGTAGGCCCCCGTCGGGGAGGAGGCTGCCGGCGGTTGTCGCCGAAGCCGTCGCCTGCGCGTACCGGCAACCGCGGACGATCACGATCCGGGAGATCGTTGCTCGCGATCACCCGGCAGGAAGCCTGACAGGGGCTAGCGCAGGGGCGTTCTCTGCCGTGACGAGGTCGGGGGGTGCGCGATCGACGGTGTTGGACGGGACGGCGGTGTCGCTCGCGGGGGCGTGGTCGTCCGGGTCGGGGACGCGGTGGTGGTCGTGGTGGGGAGCGCGGTCGTCGTCGGTGACGGTGTGGTCGTCGTGGGGGTCGGGGACGCGGTCGTTGTGGTGGGGCGCGCGGTTCTCGTCGGCGGTGTGGTCGTCGTCGGAACCGAGGGAGAGGTCGTCGGCGGCCGGGGTGTCGTGGTCGACCGCGGTGTGGTCGTCGTGGTGTTCGGTGGCGGAGTCGTCGGGTCGGCGGACGGGACGGTGCTGGTCGACGGGGGCGCCGACGCTGTAACCGTGCTCGGATCGGCGGTCACCGTGGCTGTCGGTGGCACCGTGACGGACACCGTCGAGGTCGGGCCCGGGGGATCCGGGGCCTGCGCGGTGGGTGGGCTCTGAATCGAAAGGCTCGCCGTGGCAGAGAAACTCGCGCTGATCGACATGCCCGTGGAGGTCTCCGTGGGGCTCTCCGTCGGGACGGGGGTCGTCTCGTCCGTCGCGGTCGCCGTGTTCGTCGGCTCGACAGTCGACTGGGACGTTTCGGTGCTCGCCATTTCGCTCGAAGCCGGTGCCTCGGCTGGATCGGTCGCGTCGCCCGGCGACGGGCCCTCGGCGGGAACGGGTGCCCCGACCGGTGGCGGTTCTTCTCCGGGAGCGGCCACTTCACCCGGCGGGAACTCAGCCCCCGGATCGTCAGCGGGCGCGGTCGGGTCCGCCGCTGCGGGCTCGACGGGAGCAGTGGGGAATTCGGAATCATGGACGGGGGCGCCGGAGAACGTCTCGGTGCCGTTCGCCCGCGACGGCGGGCTCGTATCCGCCCCGACCAGGATCGCCAGCCCGATCGCCGTGGTCACCAGGGCGGCGGTGACACCCGCGCGCGACAGCTGTCGCGGGAAACGTCCGGACGCTTGTTCTTCGCTGTTGTCGACGGTGCGCATCCAAACTCCTGCTTTCTCCCGGGAATTGTGGCGACCGTGGGCAGGCCGGTCTCACGGTCTCGGATAGGGATCCACGTCGCGTAGTCGTTCGCGATGGATTTTTTGCAGTTCGCCCGCGCGAGTGAGAAAGTCGGCGATTATTTCGAGTTCGGCGGCGTCGTAATAGGTGAGCAACATCTTGTAGCTCTCGACGATCATGGGCACGACGAGTTCCTGAATACGATGGGCCGCGAGTTCGGTGGCCATCACGATCACCCGGCGGCGATCCGTCGGGTGCAGCGAGCGGGTGATGTAGCCCTGCTTCTCCAGCCGGTTGAGCATGACCGTGACGCCCGCCGCGGTGAGGTCGAGCCGTTCGGCCAGCCTTCCCGGCGTCGTCGGCTGCTCGTTCTCGAGCAGGACGATCTCCAGTGCGCGGCGATCGGTTTCGTTCACGCCGAGCACTCTGATCATTTCGCGGGACAGATCTTCGACGGTTCCGTGATAGAACTCCAGCGCTCGCTTGAGCTGCACCGAGATCCGGGCGGGTTCGCTTGTCGTCGGGCACACAGGCTTTCCCATCGATCACTTGAAACCTGAAGGACATGCACTGTACGACACGTGGTCGGCGCGATGCTGCGCATTTCGGGCTCAAACCTCAAGTGGGGCAACCATTGTCGGAATGATGGTCGCCCGGGCGGCGAGCGGACCGGGCCGCCGGAGCGACCCGGTCCGATCCACCGCGGACGGTCGGCGATCAGCGCGCCGCGCCGCTCACGGCGGACCTAGGTGACCGTCGTCGTGGTGAGCGTCGGCGACGGGTTCGGGTAACACGAGGTCGCGACATTGCCGACGAAGGAGACGTTGGTCGTCATCGTCATGCCGGGACTGGTGTAGCTCGTGCCCGCGTACTTGCTGGTGATCGACGTGCCCGCGGCGCCTGCGGTGACATTGATGGTCACCGCGGGCGGGGTGAAGCTGGTGCCGCCCGCGATCGGACCCGGCACGGTCAGCACGACGTTCCCACCCGAGGTGGAGACGCTGCCCGCGACGGTGCCGCCCGATGCCGTCGCCGAGACCAGCGTCGAATTCGCCGGCGTCGGAATGGTCATCTTCAGATTGCTGATGTTGTTCACGGTGAAACCCGAGGCGGAACTGGGCACCGACGAGGCGCCGGGCGTGATGGTGATGGCCACCGCGGAACCCGAGGCCGCCGACGCCGGCGCGGTGCCGGTGACGGTGGTGTTCATGCTCGAGGTCTGGCCGATGCCGAGGACGGTGCCCCGACAGCTCCAGTTCACGCTGACGGGCGCGGCATTCACCGGCGCGGCCAGACAGAAGACGGTAGCGACGGCCACCGGCGCGAGAAAGCCGGCGCGGAACAGGGAAGAGGTCGATCTCATGGCGATCTCCAGAAATTATCGAGCAGCGGTGTGACGGGTTGTCGAACCGCAAAATGGGGTGTTCAGAAAATATAGCGTGCCTGTATCTTTCCGTGGTCGAAATCGTAAATTGTGCAGGGTGAAAATATCACTAGTCACTATTAATTATCTACGACGAATAGTTAATTCCGGAAAGACTTTTCCGATGACATCAGGACCGCGAAATCGGTGGACGGTGACCGGCGGGTGTCATCGAGCGCCGGCTCAGCGTGGCCCGATCCGGGCCACCGCCCGGATCGGCGCGCCGTCCCCGCCGCGCAACGGCAGCGGGAACAGGGACACCTCGATCGGTTCGCCCGCCGCCTGCGCGGCCACCAATTCGTCGAGTGCGGTGAGGTTCTCGGCGATCACCGCGTGCGCACCGCACAGGATCCGGTGTGCGGGCAGGCCGAGATCGTCGGCCTCGGACGGGTCGATGCTCGCAGCGTCGATGCCGATGGTCCGAATACCGTTGTCCACCAGCAGTTGCGCGGCATCCGGGTGCAGGTAGGGGTGGGCGAGGTGGTCCGCCGTCGCCCACTTCGACGACCATCCGGTGGCGATCAGCACGATCGTGCCGGGTGTCAGGTCGATGTCGAACAGCCCGGGCCCGATCGCGGCGCGCGCGGGCACCGAGCGGGCGTCCACGATCCGCGCGGGCCCGACGAAGCGATCGAGCGGCAGTTCGTCGATGGCGGGCAGGCTGTCGTCGAGGTGGGCCGGGGCGTCGACATGGGTCCCGGATTGCGAACCGAGATGCAGGCGCAGCACGTTCACGCCGTCCACCGCGACCCGCAGCGCCGGTTCCAGCCGCACCTCGGGATCACCCGGGAACACGGGCATGCCGGTGTGGATCGGCCGGGTCAGATCAATCAGGCGCACTCCGTCAGGATATGAGGCGCCGCCCGTGGGCTGTGTTCACGGGGATCACGCGCGCGGGCCGAAGAACTCGGCGCGGGCGGCATCGACGCGGGCCTGGGCCTGCGCTGCGCCCTGGAAACTGACCGCCGCCGATCCGCCCCCGGCGAGGCCGAGCGCGAGCAGACCGCCGATCACCGACAGCAGCTTCGGCTCGGGGAGGAGGCCGGTGTCGCTGGTGGGCGCGACATCGTGCGAGGGCGCCGGTGCCCCGCCCGCGGGTGCCGGCGCGGGTGCGGCCGGTGGAGCGCCCGGCGCGCCGGGCGCGGGTGCCCCAGGAGAGTCTGCGGGAGCGGACCCGGGGGACGGGGCGAAGCCGCCACCACCGGGCGCGCCGTCACCCGGTCCGCCGCCGGGCCCTGCGGTGTCCGGCTGAGTGGTCTCCGGCTCGGGTCGGGCGGGCGCTTCTGGCGCGGGTTGCGGGGCAGGGGCCGTGCCGGGGTTCGGATTGTCGCCAGGATTTCCAGGGGTGCCTTGGTTGCCGCCGCCGTTGCCTTGGTTGCCGTTTCCGCTGCCGGGGTTCTGGTTGCCGTTGTTGCCTTGGTTGCCGCCGTCGTTGCCTTGGTTGCCGTTTCCGCTGCCGGGGTTCTGGTTGCCCTGGTTGCCGTTGCCGCCGCCGTTGCCTTGGTTGCCGTTTCCGCTGCCCGGGTTCTGGTTGCCCTGGTTGCCGTTGCCGCCGCCGTTGCCCTGGTTGCCGTTCCCGCTGCCCGGGTCCGAATTCCCGTTGTTCCCGCCGTTGCCGTGATCTCCCGGCGCCGCGACGAACCGCGCGGCACCGCCGAACCCGGCGTGACCGGGCACCTCGGTGGCACTGTCCGCGCCGGCGACGGCGATCTTTTCGCCGGTTACGGTGCTGGGCTGCGCGGCCGCGAACCCGCCGTAGCCGAGGAGCCCGAGGACCCCCGTGGCCCCGGCGACCACGGCGGTTCGTCTGATCCGACCGGCTCTCACGCGCCCTCCGTCCCGTCCTCGACAGCCCAGCTCACACCATTGCGGTCGGATCCGGCGCCGCCCGCGTTACGCCGCGGGAAGTCAGCGGCTGAGCGCCTTCGCGGTGAGCTGCCGCAGCCCGTCGGCGTCCGTGATCGCGATGCTGTCGGCATCGGCCCTGATCAGGCCGTGTCGTTCGAACTCCTCGAGCACCTTGTGCAGCTCCGGGCGCCGCGCGCCGAGCATGGCCGCGAGCGTACGCGGGGTCGGCCGCACCGATCCGTCGACGGCCTCGTCGAGCAGCAGCTGAGCCACCCGCACCGGCAGCGGGCTGCCGAGGCCGGCGATCAGCCGGTCCCGCCCGAGGGAGAGCCGCTGGGTCACGCTGGTGAGCCAGCGGCGCGCGACAGCCGGGTGGCTGGTCATGAGCGTGTCGAAGTCACGCGGCGACAGGAACAGGCACTCCGCGTCGGTGCGGGTGCGCGCGGTGTAGGGCGGCGGCGTCGCCAGCAGCAGCGCGATGTCGCCGTCCACGTCTCCAGGGCACAGCACCCCGACCACGGCGCGCTCGCTGTCGGACCCGACGGAGAGTTCGAGCTGTCCCCGGCGCACGATCCAGACCCCGTTGGCCGGCGTCTCCGCGGCGAACACGACGGTTCCGGCGGGCAGCACGTGCGGGGTGAGCCACTCGGACAGCGCGGTGAGGTCACCGGGCCCCAGCGGAGCGGTGGCGCCGCGACCGACGCACCGCGCGACCCAGGCCGCGTGCCGCACGCGGTCGTCGTCGAAGGACTCCTCGCCCATCGCCTGCAGCAAGTGTGAGAACGTGCGGTGACTGTGCATGTCGCCTGCTCCTCGTGGTGCGCGCGATCCGCCCTCCCGATGCCGATTATCCTCCGTTCGGCCAGCCCCTCGGGCCGGCAGGCGGCCGAGGTCGGTCCGGTTCGGCCGGATGATGATCGCGCGGTGGGGCAGTCGAGCCAGGGGCGATCCGGGCCGGTGGACGACGGTGCCGCCCGCGTCGTGTGGTTCGCCGCGACGCGGACGGGTGGCCGGTCGGCTCAGGGGGCCGGCGCGGCCTCGGCGGGGACGACCGGCGTCAACTGTGGTCGTTTGGCGACCCGGCCGTCGCCGGAGGACCTGCCGGTGAGGCGGCGAAGCAGCCACGGCCCGAGAAACCCTCGCGCCCAACGCCATTCCGTGGCGACAGCGGTCATCGGACCCGGTGCGGGCGTGCGCGCGGGCAGCTCCGTGGCCCAGGAGCTGTCCGATCCGGGAAGCCCCAGCACTTCGGCGAGCGCAGCGGCGATGCGTTGGTGCCCCAACGGGCCGCAGTGCAGACGATCCCGGGCCCACAGCCGGGGATCGGTGGCCACCGGATGGTCACCGACGCGAGCGACCAGCACTCCGTGGCGCTCCGCCTGCTGACAGATCACCTCGTTGAGCGCGGCGATGCGCCCGCTCAGCGGGCGAGCCACCGGGATCACCCGGCTCAGGTCGGGGACGGTCACCGTCGCCACGACGGCGCCCTGACCGGTCAGCGCCGCGAACATCGCGTCGAGGTGGGCGCCCACCGAAGCCGGGTCGAACCGGGGGCGCAGGAGGTCGTTGACCCCGGCGATCACCGTGGCGACATCGGGTCGCAGCGTCAGTGCGGCCGCGAGCTGTTCTTCGCGCACCTGCCCGGCGAGTTTGCCGCGCACCGCCAGGTTCGCGTACAGCAGCCCGGGACGGGTCCTGGCCATGGTTTCGGCGAGGCGATCGGCCAGCCCGACCACTCCGGTGCTGTCGTCGCCGTCCCCGACGCCCTCGGTCTGGCTGTCGCCGAGGGCGACGTAGCGGGAGAACCGTGCGCTCGAGGCGTCGACACCGCTGGGCTCCGCTGCGGTCGAAAACGGATGACGCACCCTGCCTCCTAGACAACTAATTGAATATGAAGACCGAGGTTAACCCGTCGTCATCAGCAATGTCCAGGCGGGATTCACTGGTGAACTTGACTAGGTAGCGTCTCGACGATGCCCGCGAGGGGTGCATGACCGGTGCGCCCGGTTCCCGAGCGCGCGGCGGATCACTGGACGAACGGCGTGCCGCACTGGGCGCCTTGAAAGCCCAACTGGGACATGCGGGAACGTATGCCATGCTCAAACGCGAGCTGGCGGTGTCGGAGCGCATGACCCGCCTCGGGGTGACCGTGAGTCGGGGCCGGGTCGCTTTCGCGGTCACCCGGCTCCATGTCCCCGGCCTGTCCGCGGAGCGGTTCGCCGAGTGGTTCGGCAACCTCGTCGTCGTCGACGACGAGGTCGAGATGAACGCCGCGTGTCCGGACCACTACCTGCTGCGCGGCCTGCCGGACGGACGCCAGGAAGTCGTCGAGACCACCGGCGGCTCCCCGGCCGCCTCCCGGTTCCTCGTCGACTACACGCGGACCGACCACGTCCGGGTGCCCGTCGATCCCGGCTACCCGGTCCAGATCGCCGGAACCGCGCTGCTCGACGACGGACTGGCCATCGGCGGCGTCCGCCACCAGTTCCGCGACCGTGACGGCGCGCTCGAAGCCCTGCTGACAGTGCAGTTCCCCGCATCGGTACCCCGCCGCAACATCCGTCAGCACCAGTGGCACCTCGCGTGCGAATTCAGCAACTGGCTGATCGCGTCCGCGGGGGCCGTCGAGTAGAAACTGGAACCATGGGTCAGCGTGGCGGCGACGACAGTGAGCCGGCCCTCGAGCCGCGCAAGCGGACCGGGGGACGGTCGGCGCGCGTGCGGACGGCGGTCCTGGCGGCCACCCTCGAGCAGGTGACCGAGCACGGAATCGAGGGTTTGACGATCGGTGACGTGGCCGCGCGGGCCGGCGTCGCGGAGACGACGATCTACCGGCGATGGGGCACCAGGACGGCGCTGATCGCCGAGGCGATCACCGACCTGGCCGCGGCGGGGAACCCCGTACCCGACACGGGCGCTCTCCGGTCCGATCTGCGGGTGCTCGCCGAACAGATCTCGCGGTTGATCTCGACCCCGGGCATCGCCCGGCTGGTCGGCACGACGCTCGCGCTCTCGGCCGACCCCGAAGTGGACGCCGCCCGCCGCGGGTTCTGGCAGCACCGGTTCGAGGTGAGTGCGCCGATCATCACCGCGGCGATCGAGCGCGGCGAGCTGCCCGCGCACGTCGACCCGCGCGAGGTCCTCGAAACCCTGTCCGCACCTTTGTATTTCCGATTGTTGGTCGGTGAAGAGCCGATCGATGACGCGTTCGTCACGCGTTGCCTCGACAACACCCACGCGCTGCACGAGCGACCTCGAACCCGATAGACCTCAGGTGGTCACCCGGACGACGAGTTCGACCGGCAGACGCACGGATTCGGCCTCGCGACCGTTCACCAGCTCGAGCAGGTGACGCACCGCGGTCGCGCCGATGTCGCGGGCGGGGGAGGCGACGGTGGTCAGGGCGACGGGCAGCTGCGCGGCGACGGGGATGTCGTTGTAGCCGATGAGGGCCACCTCGTCGGGGACGGACAGGCCGAGATCCCGTGCCACACCGAGAACGCCGATCGCGAGGGTGTCGCTCACCGCGAACAGCGCTCGGGGCCGATCGGGCCGGTCGAGCAGTGTGCGCGCCGCCTGGACACCGCCGTCGACCTCGAAGCTCGACGCCACCACGCGCTCCGGCGCGATCGGCGCGCCGGCCGCCGCCAGCGCGTCGAGGAACCCGCGCACGCGGTCCCCGGCCGTGGTGGCGTGCGCGGGCCCGGCGATCACCGCGAGATCGGTGTACCCGCGTTCGAGCAGGTGCCGCGCCGCCAGCGCGCCGCCGAGCCGGTCGTCGCCGACGACGAAGGGGAGTCCGGCCTCGGCGTGCCGGGTGACGGTGAGGACCGGAACCCCGCCGAGGGGAAGGGAATCGACGAACGCCCGCCCCGGCGTGTGCAGGCTGCTCAGCAGCAGGCCGTCGACCTGCCTGCCGAGGAGCAGCTCCGCGGCCCGGCGCTGCGCGTCCGGATCATCGGGCGGGCTCGACAGCAGGACCGAGTAGCCTGCCCGGGTCGCCGCCTCCTCGATGCCCTGATAGGTCATGGCCACCACGCCGTCGATCAGGCGCGGCATCACGACGCCGAGGGTCGTGGTCTTGCGCGTGCGCAGACTCGCCGCCCAGACATTGCGCTGATAGCCCAGCTCCGTGGCCACCGCCAGCACGCGCCGCGCCGACTCCGACCAGCCGTCCACGGGTTCGTCCTGGCGCAGCACCCGCGAGGCGGTCGAGATGTGGACCCCGGCGCGCTCGGCGATCTCCTTGAGCGTCGGAGCACGGGCGGGTCGGGGCACGGTGTCGTCCTTTCGGCTTGACGCCCCGGCGGGGCGCCACCTAGCGTAGTCGACGCAATCGATAGTGCAAACGTTTGCGCAAACGTTCTTGCACAGCGCGGCACCGCGATTCCCGGAGGTACCATGACTCGGCCCCAGGCCCTGAGCACGCTGTTCGCGCTCGACTCCCTGCTGTCCCCGGACGAGATCGAGATCCGCGACACCGTCCGGAAATTCGCCGCAACGCGGCTGCGCCCGCACATCGCGCAGTGGTTCGAATCGGCCCGGATTCCCGTGCGCGAACTGGCTCGGGAACTGGGCGAGCTGGGTGTACTCGGCATGCACCTCGACGGTCACGGCTGCGCGGGCACCAGCGCGACCGCCTACGGCCTGGCCTGCCTCGAACTCGAGGCCGTCGATTCGGGTATCCGCAGCCTGGTCTCGGTGCAGGGCTCGCTGGCGATGTTCTCGATTCACCACTGGGGCAGTGAGGAGCAGAAGCGGCAGTGGCTGCCACGCATGGCCGCGGGCACAGCGATCGGGTGCTTCGGGCTCACCGAACCCGACTTCGGGTCCAACCCCGGCGGCATGCGGACCAGGGCCAGGCGTGACGGCGGTGACTGGATCCTCGACGGCACCAAGATGTGGATCACCAACGGCTCCGTCGCCGATGTCGCGGTGGTGTGGGCGCGGACCGACGAGGGCATTCGCGGGTTCGTGGTCCCCACCGACACTCCGGGATTCTCGGCGCCGGAGATCCACGGCAAGCTGTCGCTGCGCGCCTCGGTGACCTCCGAACTCGTCCTCGACGGAGTCAGGCTGCCGGCCTCGGCGATGCTGCCCGAGGCCGAGGGATTGCGCGGACCGCTGGCCGCCCTCGGCGAAGCGCGCTTCGGCATCGCCTTCGGTGCCATGGGCGCCGCCAGGGACTGCTTCGAGACCGCGGTGGACTACGCGCGCTCGCGCACCGTGTTCGACAAGCCGCTGGCGGGCTACCAGCTCACCCAGGCCAAGCTCGCCGACATGGCGCTGGAACTGGGCAAGGGGCACCTGCTCGCCTACCATCTCGGCCGCCTCAAAGACGGTGGGGAGATCACTCCCGAGCAGATCAGCACCGGCAAACTGAACAGCGTGCGCGAGGCCGTCGCCATCGCGCGCGAATGCCGAACCATCTTGGGCGCCAACGGCATCACGCTCGAGTACCCGGTGCTGCGGCACGCCAACAACCTCGAATCCGTGCTCACCTACGAGGGCACGTCCGAGGTGCATCAGCTCACCCTCGGCAAGGCGCTGACCGGGGAAGCGGCGTTCCGGTGACCGGGGCGCTCGACGGACTGCTCATCGCGGACTTCGGCCGCGTCCTGGCGGGCCCGTACGCGACGATGCTGCTGGCCGACCTCGGGGCGGAGGTGGTCAAGATCGAACGTCCCGGCGCCGGTGACGACACCCGCCGCTGGGGACCGCCGTGGGGTGTCACCGACTCCACCTATTTCCAGAGCGTCAACCGCAACAAGCGTTCCGTCGCACTGGATCTCACCGACGCCGAGGATCTGGCCGCCGCGCGGCGCCTGGTCGCCCGCGCCGACGTGGTCGTGGAGAACTTCCTGCCCGGCGGCATGGACAAGCTCGGGCTCGGCTACGACCAGGTGGTCGCGGCCAACCCGGACCTCGTCTACTGCTCCATCACCGGCTTCGGTCGCGACAACGACCTGCCCGGCTACGACCTGCTGATCCAGGCCGTGGGTGGCTTGATGAGCGTGACCGGGCCGGATCCGGCAACGCCGACCAAGGTCGGCGTCGCGATGGTCGACGTCGTCACCGGATTGCACGCGGCCCTGGGCATTCTCGCCGCACTACGGCACCGTGACCGCACCGGTGAGGGCCAGCGGGTGGAGGTGAACCTGCTCTCCTCGCTGCTGTCGGCACTGACGAATCAGAGCGCGGCCTACGTCGGCGCCGGTGTGGTCCCCCGGGCGATGGGCAATGCGCACCCGAGCATCGCCCCGTACGACGTGTTCGGTGCCAAGGACCGGCCGCTGGTGCTCGCGGTGGGCAACGACCGCCAGTTCGCCCGTCTCGCCGAGGTTCTCGGCCTGCCCGCGCTGGCGACCGACAGCCGATTCGCCACCAACAGCGCCAGGGTCGCGCACCGCGACGACTTGCGAGCGATCCTCGAGCCGGCGCTGCGCGCCGACACCGCCGCGGCATGGTGCGCCGCGCTCACCGCCGCGAAAGTGCCCTGCGGCCCGGTCAACGACCTCGCCCAAGCGATCTCACTGGCCGAAAGCCTCGGCCTGGCACCGGTTGTCGCGGTCGGCGATCCCCCGCAGGCGAGCGTCGCCAACCCTATCGCCCTCAGCGCGACACCGCCCACCTACCGCACCGCACCACCGCGGCTGGGTCAGCACACCCCCGAATGATCGAGACGGTGCGCCCACCGTTCTCGGGCACGACGCTGAGCCCGGACGGCGACGACGGCCTCAGTGCTGTTCGGCGGGCGGTGGCGGAGCCAGATCCGCCGGCTTCAGGAAGAGGGCGATCAACCAGGCGCCGAGCAGGACGACGGCGGCGTCGACGAGAATCGCGAAGCGGATGCCACCCAGAATGGTGTCGACCGAGCTCACGTCGCCGAGGTGGCCCATCCAGGCGACCGCGACGGCGCTGAGAACCGGAACACCGAGGGTGAACCCGATCTGCTGCGTCATCGAGGTGAGCGCGGTGGCCAGGCCCTGCTCGCTGTCGGGCAGCGCGGACGTGGCGGTGATCGTGTAGGCGACGACCGCCCAGACGTGGCCGACACCGCCGACCGCCGACCCGACGAGCAGAATCGCCATGCCGACGCCGACCTGTTCGCCGATCGCGAGCAGGACGCCGGTCGCGACGGCCTGCACGACCAGGCCGAGCAGCAACGCGCTGCGGGTGCCGACTCCGGCGATGATCTTCGGCGCGATGATCCCGCCCAGGAAGACGCCGATGCCCAACAGGGTGAACGCGAGACCGGTCGCGAGAACCGACAGGCCGAGGACCTGCTGCATGTAGATGGTCAGCAGGAACGAGAGCCCGCTTTCCATCGACAAGGTGAGCAACCCGGCGAGGATGCCCCATTTCACCGTCTTGCGGGACAGGACGCGCAGGGGTGCCAGTGGTTCGGGCGCGCGGAGTTCGATCAGGATGAACCCGGCCAGCAGCACGAGCGCCAGTACCAGCGAGATCAGCGTGGTGGCACTGGTCCAGCCGTTGTGCTGTGCGCCGGTGAGGCCGTAGATGAGCGCGAGCAGGCCCGCGGTGACCGTCAGCGCGCCGGGCAGATCGAGGCGCTTGGCGTACTCGGCGCGGCTCTGCCGCAACACCACCGGCGCGCAGATCAGGATCAGCAGGCCGAACGGCACGTTGACGAAGAAGTTCCACCGCCAGCTCAGCAGGTCGGCGAGGACGCCGCCCATCAGCGCGCCCGCGGCGAACCCGAGCGAAAGAAGGGCGCCGTTGAAGCTGATGGCCTTGTTCCGCAGGGGGCCTTCGGGAAACGACGTGGTGAGCAGCGCCAGCGCCGCGGGCATCACCGCCGCCGTCGCGAGACCCTGCGCGACGCGGGCGGCCAGGAGGATCGCGGGACTGTCGGCGAGGCCACCGACGAGCGAGCCGACGACGAGCAGCGCCATTCCGGCGAGGAAGATGCGCCTGCGGCCGATCCGGTCGCCGATCCGGGAGAACAGCAGCATGAACCCGGCCGAGGCCAGGGCGAACGCCGTGGTGATCCATTGCAGGTCGGCGAGGGAGAAGCCGAGACTGTCGCCGATGATCGGCAGCGCGACGGTCAGGATCGAAAAGTCGACGGCGACCATGAACTGGGCACCGAGCAGGACGGCCAGGGTGAGCCGTTGGCCGCCCGTCATCCGTCCGGAGCCCGGTGGTTCGTCGCCGGGAGGCTTCGTGAGTTCCACTGCGGTGTCGGTGATTTCGCTCATCGGGCGCTACCTCTCGAAACGTGAACGACAGTCGGTGCGAACCCCTGAAGCTTAAAGTAGAAACAATTCAAGCTGCAAGCATTAAGGCTTGATGCATCGGCGCTACACTGGATTCGTGGACGCCGACTCGCCTGACCAGGACCTCCTGCCCGCCGCCGACCTGTGCGCCCTCGTCAACCGGCTCGCGCGGCAGATCCAGGACCATGTGCACGAGTGCGCCGCCACCGTCGGTCTCACCGCGACGCAGGCCATCGCGCTGCACGAACTGGGCGAACCGCTGACCATGCGGCAGTTGGCCGGCCGGATGTCGTGTGAGCCGTCGAACGTCACGTTCGTCATCGACAAACTGGAGAACCGTGGTCTGGTCAGCAGGCAGCCGCACCCGAGTGATCGACGTGCCAAACAGCTGGTGCTCAGTCCCCGTGGGGCCGAGCTGCGCCAGGAACTGAAGCGCGTGATGACGCTGGAATCGCCACTCGGCGAGCTGACCGACGATGATCGGACCCACCTGCGCGACCTGCTCCAGCGTGCGGTGCGCGCGCCCGGCGCCGACGTTCGGACCCCCGCCTAGCCCGCAACCTGCGACTTCAGCGCTTCTTTGGCGGTGTCGTCGTCAGCGGATGGCCAGGCTGTGGGGCCGGAGGTCGTCGTTGCCGTTCGGGATGGGGGATCGGTCGAGGAACTCGGCGATCGCGGCCCAGCTGCCGGTGCGGGCGCCGGGGCCGGCGATGATGCCGAGGTGGCTGCCCTCGACCTCGACGAAGGTGGTCGGCGCGTCGGTGAGGACCTCGGTGCCCGCCGCGACCGAGGCGGCAGAGGCCAGGGTGTCGCGGGTGCCGCCGACGAGGAGGACGGGGGCGGTGATCGCGGTCAGGTCGATGGCGTGGTCGGGGTTGAGATGGACTGTGCCCGTCCACATCTCGTTGCGGATGATCAGCTGCCGGTAGACCTGGCGGTAGAACCGGCCGGGGTAGCCGGGCATCTGGTCCATGAAGCGGTCGACGGCCTGCATCCTGGCGAGGGACTCGGCGTCGCCCGCGTGGCGCGCGATGTACCACGGCTTGGTCAGCTCGCGGTCCAGCGACTGCGCCCGGAATCCCAGGCGCACGGCCTGTTTCGGGATGCCGCCGAGGAGGCGGACCGGCTCGGTGACGATCCGGGTGGGCGCGAGCCTGCCGAGTGATCTGGCCAGCGACATCGGTCCGTTGCGTCGTTGATCGAACGGCGACCCGACCGCGGTCACCGACGCCACCGGCAGCGCCGGGTCGGCCGCTGTGGTCAGCAGGCTGATGGTGCCGCCGAACGACCAGCCGATCACGTCGACGGGCGCGTAGGCGTGCTCGGCGCTGACCCGGCGGACCGCGTCGGGCACGATGTCGTCGACCCACTCCTCGAAACCGAGGTTGCGGTCGGCGTACCCGATCTCGCCGTAGTCGATGACATACACCTCCCGGCCCAGCGCGAGGAGGAACTCGACCAGGCTCTGCCCGGGTCGCAGGTCGTAGCACGAGATGGTGACGGCCAGCGGCGGCACCAGCAGGATCGGATTGCCGCGCCCCGGCGTCGCTCGGCGGTAGTGCCGCAGCCGTCGGTGCGGATGGTCGTACACGTCGACCGACGGCGTCGGTGCGTACGGTTCGATGCCCTCCCCGAACAACGCGCCGATATTGCGCACGGCGGTGTCCCACCTGACCATCACTTTCCTCCATCGCACCGTGGGCACATCGTGGCCTGGACAACGTGTCCCACTTAGTTTAAGCGCTCCCGTTGCTGGAAGTCGCTGTGGGTCGGAAACGGCCCACTGCGCGGTCGACCGGTCGCGGAACTTCTTCGGACCGACCATTGACTTGGACGCCGTGTCCCACATACATTACCGGTTACACGGTGTCTCACATAATCGGGCACGCGGCACACAGGAGTGCGTACATGACACAGAAGGTGTTCGTCGTCGGCGTCGGCATGACGAAGTTCGAGAAGCCGGGCGCGCTGGAATGGGACTATCCCGACATGGCCAGGGAGGCTGGCACCAAGGCGCTCGCCGATGCCGGCATCGACTACGACCGCGTGGAGCAGGCCTACGTCGGCTATGTGTACGGCGAGTCGACCTCGGGTCAGCGCGCGGTCTACGAGCTGGGCATGACCGGCATCCCGGTCGTCAACGTCAACAACAACTGTTCGACCGGCTCGACCGCGCTCTATCTCGCGGCCCAGGCGATCCGGGGCGGGCTGGCCGAGTGCACGCTGGCGCTGGGCTTCGAGAAGATGCAGAAGGGCTCGCTGGGCTCGACCTTCGACGACCGCGAGCAGCCGATGATGCGGCACCTGCTCGCGCTGGCCGAACTGCAGGAGTTCGCCATGCCGCCCGCGCCGTACATGTTCGGCGCCGCGGGCAAGGAGCACATGGAGCGCTACGGCACCACCGCCGAGCAGTTCGCCGAGATCGGCGTGAAGAACCACAAGCATTCGGTGAACAACCCGTACGCGCAGTTCCAGAAGGAATACAGCCTCGAGGAAGTGCTGGCCGCCAAGCAGATCTACGGCCCCCTCACCAAGCTGCAGTGCTCGCCGACCTCCGACGGCGCGGGCGCGGTGATCCTGGCCGGTGAGGCGTTCGTCGATCGGCACGGGCTGGCCGATCGCGCGGTCGAGATGGTCGGGCAGGCGATGGTCACCGACCTGTCGTCCACCTTCACCGACCCGACCGCGATCAACCTCGTCGGCTCCGACATGTCGCGCACGGCCGCGCTGAAGGTCTACGAGCAGGCCGGGATCGGACCCGAGGACCTCGACGTCATCGAACTGCACGACTGCTTCTCGACCAACGAGCTGCTGACCTACGAGGCGCTCGGCCTGTGCGCGCCCGGCGAGGGCGGCCGCCTGGTCGACGACAACGCCACCACCTACGGCGGCACCTGGGTCGTCAACCCCTCGGGCGGACTGATCTCGAAGGGTCATCCGCTCGGCGCGACCGGCCTGGCCCAGTGCAGCGAACTCACCTGGCAGCTGCGCGGCACCGCCGACGCCCGCCAGGTCGAGGGCGCGCGAATCGCCCTGCAGCACAACATCGGACTGGGCGGCGCGGTCGTGGTGACCGCCTACCGTCCCGCGAACCGCTGACTTCCCTTCCCCCCCACATCTCTACGAGGAGTACTCCCATGGCATCCGTGACCGTCTCCACCGACCTGCCCGTGACCCCCGAGGCCGCCTGGGCGCGCCTGAGTGATCTGGCGAACTGGGAGGACTGGCTGACCATCCACCAGGGCTGGCGTTCGGAACTGCCCGCCGAACTGGCAGCGGGCTCGCGCTTCATCGAGGTCGTCTCGGTGATGAACATGGCCAACAAGATCGAGTGGACCGTGGCCGAGGTCGATCCCACCAGGTACCTCAAGATCACCGGCACCGGCATGGCCGGTGTCACCGTCGAATTCGTGCTGAAGGTGGAGCCCACCGCCACCGGGTCCTCGGCCGCCTTCGACGCCTCCTTCAAGGGGACCATGATCGTCGGCCCGATCGGCAAGGCCGTCGCCAAGCACGCCGAGGCCGACCTGAAGGAGTCGATGGCCAAGTTCACCGAGCTCGTCGGGTCCGCCGCGTGACCAGCGACGTCACCTCGGCCGGAGTCGTGTTCGACGGCTCCGGCCTGGGGGAGTGGACCGAGGCGGAGCACTTCTCGGTCACCGCCGAGCGCATCGCCGAATACGCTGCCGCGACCAATGATCCGATCGCGGCTCATCGCGCCGGCGACGTGGCGCCGCCGGTGTTCGCGGTGGTGCCGGTGTTCACCTCGATGGCGCCCGCCGCACTGTCGGTGGCCCCGGTGGAACTGCTGATGAAGCTGGTCCACGGGGAACAGGACTTCGTGTTCCACCGGCCGATCCGGCCCGGCGACGACCTGGTCGTGCGGGCCAAGCCGATCGGCTACGCGGGCAAGCCCAACGGGTCGACCGTGGTCGTCTACGCCGAAACCCGCGACGCGGACGGCGAACTCGTCAACGAGCAGTGGATGACGGCGTTCTTCCGCAAGGTCGACGCGGGACCGGGCGAAGGCGAGGCCGCCCCGGAGCATCGCCTCACCGACGCCGATCGGGCGGGGGAGCAGGCCGCGCGGGTCGTGGCCCGCGTCGACGAGGACCAGACCTTCCGCTACTCGCCTGCCTCCGGTGATCCGATGCCGATCCACCTCGACGACGAGATCGCCAGGATGGCCGGACTGCCCGGCATCATCAACCACGGTCTGTGCACCATGGCGTTCACCTCCTGGGCCGCGCTGACCGAACTCGCCGACAGCGAGACCGCGCGCCTGCGCAGACTGGCGGTGCGCTTCGCCAAGCCGGTCCTGCCGGGGCAGCGGATCACCACTACCTTCTGGCCGACCGGGTCCGCCGACCCCGATGTGCGCGCCTTCGCCTTCGAGACCGAGGCCGCGGGACAGATCGCCATCACCGACGGCCGCGCCGAATTCAACTAGGAGACAACACTCATGGGAAAACTCGACGGTCGCGTCGCGGTGATCACCGGCGCCGGTCGCGGTATCGGTCGTGAACACGCGCTGCTGTTCGCCGCTGAGGGAGCCAAGGTCGTGGTCAACGATCTCGGCGGCGCCAACGACGGCACCGGCACCGACGCCGGACCGGCCCAGCAGGTGGTCGACGAGATCGTCGCGGCCGGCGGGCAGGCCGTGGCCAACACCGACGACATCGCCACCTGGGACGGCGCGAAAGCCCTTGTCGAGCAAGCCGTCAGCGAGTACGGCTCGCTCGATGTGCTGGTGAACAACGCGGGGATCCTGCGCGACGCGTTCATCGCGGGCATGGCGGAATCCCAGTGGGACGCGGTGATCGCCGTGCACCTCAAGGGCCACGCCGCCACCCTGCACCACGCCGCCGCCTACTGGAAGGCGCGGACCAAGGCCGGTCAGCCGGTCGCGGCGTCGGTGATCAACACCGCGTCGGCCTCCGGCACGTTCATGCCCAATGCCGGACAGGGCAACTACGGTGCTGCCAAGGCGGGCATCGCCGCGCTCACCCTGGTCGCCGCCGACGAGCTGGAGCGCTATGGCGTGCGCGTCAACGCGATCGCCCCGATCGCCCGCACCCGTCTGACCCTGGCCACCCCCGGCATGGGCGCGCTGTTCGCCGCCGAGGTGCCCGAGGGCGAGTTCGACCCGTTCTCCCCGGCCAACATCTCCCCGCTGGTCGCCCACCTGGCCGAAGCCGACTGCGCGCTCACCGGCAAGGTGTTCGCGGTGCAGGGCGGGGCCATCATCGAACTCGCCGGCTGGCACGACGTGCGCACGGTCGAGACCGACGGCCCGTGGACCATCGACGGCGTCGCCGCCCAGCTGAAGGAGACCAGCTAGCCATGGCACGCACCAGCTACGCACTCGGCGTCGGCGTCAGCGAGGACCACGCGGCCCTCGCCCAGGCGGTGAGCGGCTTCGTCGAGCGCACCATCACCAGCGAAACCGTCCGCGCGGCAGTGGAATCCGGTGACGCGGGCAAGCTGCCCCACTGGGACGCCCTCGTCGCCCAGGAGCTGCTGAGCGTGCACGTCGCCGAGGACCTGGGCGGACAGGGCGCGGGCCTGCTCACGCTGGCCGTGGCCCTCGAACCACTCGGACGCGGCCTGCACACCGGACCGTTCGTGCCGACGGCACTGGCGAGCGCGGTGCTCGCGCAGGCGGGCGGAACGTGGGCGCGGGCGCAGCTGCCCGGGCTCACCGACGGCTCGCGGACCGGCGCGGTCGCGCTGTCGTCGGCGCTGACCGGGGTGCGCCGGGACGGTGTGCTGGTCGTCGACGGCCACGCCGACGGCGTGATCGGCGCGCTGGGCGCGGACATCGTCCTCGCACCCGTCGAGATCGACGGGGACCGGCGGTGGGTGGCGTTCGAGAACGCCGAGCTGACGGTCACAGCCCAGGACAATGTCGACGTGCTGCGGGGAACCGCACGCCTGCACGCGGATTCGGTGTCGGTGCCCGCCGACCGGGTGCTCGACACCAGCCCGACCCGGGTGCGTTCGCTCGCGGCGGTGATCTTCGGCGCCGAGGCCGTCGGTGTGATGTCGTGGTGTGTCTCGACCGCCGCCGAATACGCCAAGACCCGCGTGCAGTTCGGTCGCCCGATCGGGCAGTTCCAGGGCGTGAAGCACAAGTGCGCGCACATGGGCATCGCCCTCGAGAAGGCGCGCGCCGTGCTGTGGGACGCGGCCTATGCCCTCGATCGCGACGACGACACCGCCGACTACGCGGCCGCGATCGCCGCGCTGATCGTCCCCGACGCCGCGGTCGAGGTGGCCCAGGACTGCATCCAGGTCCACGGCGGCATCGGCTTCACCTGGGAACACGACGCCCACCTGTACTACCGCCGCGCGCTCGCGCTGCGCGGTCAGCTCGGCGGGCGTGACGAGCGGGCCGAGGCCGTCGCGGGGTACGCGCTGTCCGGGGTCACCCTCTCCACCGAACTGGAACTGCCCGGCGAGGCCGAGCGGATCCGGGCGGACATCCGGGCCGAACTGGCCGAGATCGCGGCGATCGACGACGAGGACGACCAGCTCGTCGCCCTCGGCGACGGCGGCTGGAACCTGCCGCATCTGCCCCGCCCGTACGGCCGCTCGGCCTCCCCGCTCGAGCAGGTGGTGATCTCGCAGGAGGTCAAGGCCTCCGGCATCCCGATGCCGCAGCTGCTGATGGGCACCTGGGCGGTCGGCGCGCTCGTCCCGCACGGCGACGAACGGCAGAAACGGGAACTGGTCGTGCCGACACTGCGCGGCGAGGTCGTGTGGTGTCAGCTGTTCAGCGAGCCGGGCGCCGGCTCGGACCTGGCGAGCCTGACCACCAAGGCCGTCAAGGTCGACGGCGGCTGGCGGGTGA
Organism: Nocardia neocaledoniensis; assembly: GCF_003182135.1. Lineage (GTDB taxonomy): Bacteria > Actinomycetota > Actinomycetes > Mycobacteriales > Mycobacteriaceae > Nocardia > Nocardia neocaledoniensis. The sequence continues at coordinate 224,001 of NZ_QGTL01000005.1, forward strand.
CCGGACAGAAGATCTGGACGACGGTCGCGCAGTTCGCGCAGTGGGCGATGCTGATCGCGCGCACGAACCCCGACAAGCCCAAGCACGAGGGCATCACCTACTTCGTGCTGGACATGGCGAGCCCGGGCATCACGGTGCGTCCGCTGCGCGAGATGACCGGGTCGGCGCTGTTCAACGAGGTGTTCCTCGACGAGGTGTTCATCCCCGACGAGAACGTGGTCGGTGCCGTCGACGACGGGTGGCACGTGGCCAGGACCACGCTGGCCGGCGAGCGGGTGGCGCTGAGCCAGAAGATGGAGGCCTACGCCACCGACACCGATCTGCTGCGGTTCGCGATCGGCCGCGAGCTGTCCCCGGTGGCCCGCCACCGGATCGGCGAGCTGATGGCCGAGAGCCGGGCGGTGGACGTGATCGGTTCCCGGGTGGTGCTCAAGCAGCTGTCCGGCATCGATGTCTCCACCACCTCGAGCGTCGGCAAGCTGCTCGGTATGGCGCTGGGACAGGCGATCTCGGAGTTCATCGTCGCCGAACTCGGCGTCGCGGGTGTGGTCTCGGTGCCGGGCGAGCGCAGCGATCACGCGATGGAACAGCTGATCGCCGGCCGCGCCACCACCATCTACGGCGGCACGACCGAGGTTCAGCTCAATGTCATCGGTGAGCGCATGCTCGGGCTGCCGCGCGACGCGGCCGCGGGCACGTGAGCACCGCCGGCGGCTCTGCCTCGACCTCGCGCCTCGGGGGTGCCGGTGACCGGCCGGCGCCGCCGGTCGGCGCGGGGCCGAGGAATGATTCGTCGGTGTAGGGTCCGAACGTGTCGAACCCCGAACCCGCCGCCCCCGGAACCACCGACGGTCGATCGCAGCGGTGGAGCGGGCACAAGGCCGAACGCCGCGACCAGATCCTGGCCGCGGCGATCGCGGCCATCCGGCAGCACGGCGTCGAGGTGGGCGTCAAGGACATCGCCGAGCGGGCCGGCGTTCCCCGATCGGTCGTGTACCGGCTCTTCGGTGATCGCGACGACCTCGACGAACAGGTGCGCGACCGCATCATCGCCGAGCTGATGACCCGGCTGTCGCCCGCGCTCAACCCCGAGGGCACGGTCGGCGACGCGATCACCCGGGCGGTCGACACCTACATCGGCTGGATCGTCACCAATCCCCACCTGCATCACTTCCTGGCCGCCGGTTCCGCCAAGCGGTCCCCGGGCGGTTCGCAATCCGTCACGGGCGCGCGCACGGCGGTCGCGGTGCAGGTGACGCGGCTGTTCGCCGCCGCCCTGGCGCGCCGGGAGCAGCCGGCCGAGGTCGCGGAATCGCTGGCGTTCGCGCTCGTCGGCATGGTCGACAACGCGGTGAATCGCTGGCTCAGCCGCGGCATGCAGCCCCTGACGGCCGACGAGCTGTCCGACCTGTTGCAACGGCTGATCCTCAACGCCATCGCCGTGACGCTGGCGTCGGCCGATCTCGTCATCCGCGCGGATACTCCGGTATCCGAGCTGTTCTGACATAGAGTGGTCGCCCGGCAGGTTTTTCCGTGTGGAAGCAAAGGCGGAGGTCCGACATGGCAACCATGACATGGCGCGTTCTCGGTACGTCGACGCTGATCGCGAGCGCGGCGCTGTTGTCGACGATCACGGCGGGCTCCGCCCAGGCGGAGCCGCAGGGGTGCGCACTGGACCGACGGTGGGACGGCGCGTCCGCGCACTGCGGTGGGGACGGCACCTACATTCTGGAGGTCGACTGCTTCGGCGTGAGTGTGTCGGGTGGGCAGCCGTTCGGGCCGTACTACAAGTCGGTCACCGGGCACACCGATCCGACGATGGACCCGATCTTCACCCACCCGCAGCGCAACTGCATGAACCCGCTCACGCTGGGGCAGATCGGGATCGCGACCGACGCGCGCATCACGCTGGTGCCCACCCGGCCCGCCCCGTCGAACGCCTACGAGTAGCGGCGAAGAGGTCGCCTGCGCGGCGCAGGCCCGGCCGTGACTGTGTTCAGGCCGCGGCGAGCAGCGCGATGCCCGCCACGAGCAGCGCGATGTAGACGTAGTGGCCGTGCGAGCGGGGCGCGTCGAGTCCGGCGAGTGCGGAGGATACGGGTCGCCACCTATCGTCGGCGTATCGAAAATCGCATACGTTCCGGCAACATCGCGTAGCTTTCGCTGGGGGGAGGAGCTACAGCTCGGAGGGCGAGCTGTCGGAGGGGGACAGATGAGGACACCCGGCATCGCGCTGACCGTGCCGCCGCATCCCACCGTGGTGAACGCGCTGCGGCAGGCGCGCTCCGCTGCGGGCGCGCGCCCGGTCGACACCAGGGACCTGCTCGTCGCGCTGATGCGGGTCGACACCTCGGGCAGCTGGGACCGGATCTCGCTGCACTGCGGCGACGACGTGGGAATCGCCGGCAAGATCGTCCTGGATCCGGCCACCGGCGGGGCGTCGCAGTGGGAGGGGATCCGGCTCACCGACAGCTGTGCCGCGGCGCTGGAAACCGCTGCCCGCCTGGCGCATCGGTACAACATGCACGCCATCCCCACCGGCATGCTCGCACTGGGACTGGTCGCCGACCCCGACACCGCCGCGGCGCGGGCGCTGAGCGACGGCCTGAGCCGCGAGCAGCTGCTCGCCGCCGTCCAAGCCGATGTCCTGGGCGTGACGCTGTCCGGGTTGTCGCGGGAGCTGCGACGGCCGCAGGCCGAACCGCCCCGAGCGGCCGTGCCGGTCCCGGTGCCGACCGCGCGGGCGACCTACTGCAGGCACTGCGGCGCGACGCCCGCGGCGGCCGTGGACATCCGGAGCCATCGGGGACTGCTGCTGTGGATGCAGTTCGTCCGGATGCCGGGCCCGTTCTGTCGCGACTGCGGCCTGGCCACCCTGCGCCGGATGACGCTGCAGAGTGTCTGGCTCGGCTGGTGGGGGCCGTTGTCGCTGATGATCAACCCGATCACGCTGCTGGCCAACGCGTCGGCGCATTCCCGGATCAGGGCGCTCGGCCCGCCGATCCCCGGCATGCCCGGCCGGCCGATGGACCCCGGCAAACCCCTGTTTCGCAGGCCCGCCGCCCTCGGGTTCCTCATCCCGGTCGCCTTCCTGCTGTGGTTCTGGATCGCCCTGCCGCTGCTGTCGGGGTGATTGAGGGACCGGCGCGGGGGTAGAGCGTCGATAGGGCCGCCGTGGGCGGTCGAACCGATCGTTCGCCGAGGAGGTGTGGACCATGGCTTCCATGGACCCTGATCCCACGCGCATTCCCGACCTGGAGCCGGGCGGCGGGGTGCCGCCGGGGTCGACGCCGCCCGAGTCGGGGCAGATGTCCGGGCTGTCCGCGCCCGAACCGCGGACCCGTCGGCGTTTTCCCCCGACCGGGATCGCCGCGGTCGCGGTCACGGCGGTGATCGTGGCGGTGTTCCTCGTCGTGGCGGTGGCACTGCTGCTGAGCTTGTAGCGGCGCGCGCCTCAGTCGGGGTTCGGTGGCTCCGGCCGGGCGGGGGCGGTGCGTCCGCGGCGCGGCGTCGTCTGCTCGATGCGCGGATCCTCCACCACCGCATAGTGTTTCAGATACTCCGACAGGAACGCCTGCACGGTGGCGGTGGCGGGGATGGCCAGCAGGGCGCCGACCGGGCCCAGCAGCGCGCCACCGGCGAGAACCGCCAGCAGCGCGATCGCGGCGTTGACGTCGACGGTGCGCGCGGTGATGCGGGGTTGCAGCAGATAGTCCTGGAACCACTGGTAGATCACGGCGAACACGATGATCCACAGCGCGTCCATCGGATCGACCGTCAAGGCGACGAACACCGGAACGATCGCGGCGATGTAGGTGCCGACGGTCGGGATGAACGCGGAGATCACCCCGAACCAGACGCCGAGGGCGATCGGGTCGGGCAGGTGCAGGATCGCCAGGAACCCCGCGTGCACGACCGCGGAGACGATCGCCAGCAGCACCCGCGAGAACAGATAGCCGCCGGTCTTGTCGATGGCCAGGTCCCAGGCGTGCAGGAACGTCCGCTGACGGGCGGGCGGCAGCAGGGCGCACACGGTGCGGCGGACCCGCGGACCGCCCGCGGTGAGATAGACACTGAACAGCGCGATGGTCAGGACCTGGGCCAGCCCGCCCAGCACCGTCGTCGACACGCCCCACACGTTGTCGGCGGCCGCGCGGGCGTAGCCCTCGAGCAGGTCGGATTCGCGCAGCAACCGCTGACTCAGATCGTGGGTCGTGAAGTGCTGGCCGAAGGTGCGATTGACCCGGTCGACGCCCTCGTCCAGCAGCCGGGGTGATTCGTGGGCCAGGTTCGTGGCGGTCTCCACCAGCAGTGTCACCAGCGCGGCGAGGAAGGCCAGCACACAGGCGAAGGCGCCGACGAAGACGAGCCCGGTCGCGAGCCCGCGGGGCACGCCCCGCCGCACCAGGGCCGCGACGGCCGGCTCCATCGCGAGCGAGATGAAGAACGCCACGAACAGGATGATCAGGATCCCGGTGAGCCGGTGAAAAGCCCAGTCGGCGAGCAGGAACAGCCCGAAGAACACCAGTGCCAGCACCATTGCCCTGGGCAGCCATGTCGGCATCCTGGAACGTTCCTTCGGGACACGGTCCGCGGAGTCGGTATCCACGGGTCCCAGTGTCGCCCCGCGACTCCCCGTTTCCCGGCACCCACGCGGCAGCGAACATCCACCATGAAGGTTGCAGTTTCTGAAATATTGCAGTTTGTGCTAATTTATCGACCGTGCCTCGGGAGCCGGTCGGACTGCGCGAACAGAAGAAACAACGAACCCTGCTCGACCTGTGCCTCGCCGCACGGCGATTGGCGGTCGAGCGCGGGCTGGACGCGACGAACGTCGACGACATCGCCAAGGCGGTCGGCGTCTCCTCGCGCACCTTCTTCAACTACTACGACACCAAGCTCGACGCGGTGGTCGGTCCGGTCGGGGAGATCGGAACACCGGAGGCGCGCCGGGAATTCGTCGCGGGCGGGCCGACGGGCGTGCTCATCGAGGACCTCACCTGGCTGCACGCCGCCGGCTTCCAGCCGGAGAACGAAGTGCGCGAAGGGATCTCGCTCGTCACCGAACTGGTGATGGCCGAGCCCCGCGTGCTCTCCGCATTCATCGCCTCCGGCGCCAGGATGGAGTCGGCCACCGCCGAACTCCTCTCGGCCCGGCTCGGGGCCGAGGTCGCCCCCGAATTCGCCTCGCTCACCGCGGGAATCATGACCACCATCACCACGCGGGCGGCGATGTCGCTGGCCGCGGACCCGAACGGGTCGCTGGCCGCAGCGCTGCACGAGCAGTGCGCCATGGCCGCCCGGCTGTTCGATCGGCCGGACGACAGCACGAGGGAGACGCTCCGATGACCACGACGGCCGACTCGCCGCCCACCCCGATCGTCCTGACCCAGAAGCGGATCTGGCTGATCTTCTCCGCGCTGATCGCGGGCATGTTCCTGGCCAGCCTCGATCAGATGATCGTCGGCACCGCGATGCCGACGATCGTCGGCGAACTCGGCGGCGTCTCGCACATGGCCTGGACCGCCACCTCCTACCTGCTCGCCACCACGATCGTGATGCCGATCTACGGCAAGCTCGGCGACATGTTCGGCAGGCGCCGGCTGTTCCTGTTCGCGATCACCGTCTTCACCGCCGCCTCGGTCGGGGCCGCCGCCTCGACCGGCTTCTGGGAGTTCATCGCCTTCCGCGGGCTGCAGGGCGTCGGCGGCGGCGGCCTGATGATCCTGGCGCAGGCCATCATCGCCGACGTGGTGCCCGCCAAGGATCGGGGCAAGTACATGGCGCCGATGGGCGCGGTCTTCGGCATCACCTCGGTGGCCGGGCCGCTGCTCGGCGGGTTGTTCGCCGATCACCTCGACTGGCGCTGGTGCTTCTGGATCAACGTGCCGATCGGTATCGCCGCGCTGTTCATCGCCTTCCGCTACTTGAGCATTCCCAGCCATCGGCCCAAGACCCGCCCCGATTACCTCGGCATCGTGCTCATGTCGAGTGCGACCACCCTGCTGATCCTGATCACCGACTGGGGTGGCAAGCAGTACGCGTGGGGCTCGACGACGATGCTGGCGATGATCGCCGCGCTGGTCCTCGTGGTCGCCGCGTTCGTGTTCGTGGAGTCGCGGGCGCGGGAACCGATGCTGCCGCTGTGGCTGTTCCGCAATCGCACGTTCGTGCTCACCTCGCTGATCGGCTTCCTCGTCGGCCTGGTGATGTTCGCGGCGATCGGGTTCATCCCGACCTACCTGCAGATGGCTACCGGAACCTCGGCGTCGGTGTCGGGCCTGCTGCTGATCCCGATGATGATCGGCATGATGCTCACGTTGATCACCTCGATGAACGTCATCACCAAGACCGGGCGCTACCGGGTGTATCCGCCGATCGGCGCCGCGCTCATCGGGATCGACATGCTGTGGCTGACGCGCCTGGACGCCCACACCTCGATGTGGCTGGTCTCGGCCATGCTGTTCGTCATGGGCGCGGGCCTCGGCCTGATCATGCAGATCATCGTGCTCGTGGTGCAGAACGCGGTGGCGCCCGACCAGATCGGCACGGCGACCAGCGCGAACAACTACTTCCGGGAGATGGGCGGCGCGCTCGGCATCGCGATCTTCGGCTCCATCTTCACCGGCAGGCTGACCGAGAACCTCACGGTCGCGTTCCAGGCGAACTGGCAGGAGGTGGCGGCGGCGAAGCTCGACCCGAGCGCCTTGATCCCGTCGGTCGTCAAGAACCTGCCGGACACGCTGCACGATGCCATCGTCGGCGCCTACGTCGACGCGCTCGTCCCCGGCTTCTGGTACCTGATCCCCGGCGCGGTCCTCGCCTTCGGCCTCGCGCTGTTCATCCCGCACCTGAAGTTGTCGGACGAGGCGGGTATGGTCGCCCGCGGGGAGGCCGTGATGGCCGACGAGGAGCCGGAGCTGGTCAAGGAGGGGTGATGCCGGGGAATGTCCGTGCGGCGAGGGCCGTCATTGTCGTGATGGCCGCGATCGGACTGGTCGGCACCGTCGTGTTGATCGGCCTCGGGCACCCCCGCGCGGCAGGCGCGAACGCGTTCGGATACCTGTTCTTCTGGGCGCTGGCGATCACCGCGTGCTTCTTCGGCAGGCGTCGGCGCCGGGTGCGGGTCACCGCGACCGTGTTCGCCGTGCTCGAAGGATTCGTCGCGCTCGGATCGGCCGCGTTCAGCAGCGGTGGCGCGCAGGCGGACGGCACCGGTGGGTACGCCCTCGTGCGCTTGTCACCGGGGCCGCTGGGCGTGGTCGCGGTGATCGCCGTCATCGTGCTGCTGTACCAGCGATCGGCCGGTGTGTGGTTCAGGGGAACGGCCGTGGCGCGTCGGCGCGGCACGGCGGTCGCGCTGATCCCGCTGGGGATCGTGGTCGCCGTCGCGCTCGGCGCCGGGGTCTGGGCGGTCGTTCGCGGCCTCGGCGGCGATGCCGAGCCGGCCGTCGGCGACTGTGTCTCCACCGCGGACGAGATGAGCATCAGCTCCTCCGACGCGAAGCTGGTGACGGTGGGTTGTTCGGAGGCGAACGCCCAGGCGAAGATCATCGCCCGCCTGGACGACACCGGGGAGAGCGGGCCGTGCAGGGTTTACGAGGACGGTGTTCGGCTCGACGCGTACGACGGCATCGAGGGCGTCATCCTCTGCCTGCGCCCGTTCAGCTGAGGGCTAGGCCGTCTTGACGGTGACCAGGGTGTCGGGGCTGGGGAAGTCGAGGACGCGCAGGCGGCCGGTGACCAGGTCGACCGTGTCGGCGACCACCCGGCCCGCGCGGCGCGCGTCGCCGGCGAAGCTGGTGCTGACCACGCGGTAGCTGCGCTTGGTGGTGAGCACGATGTCGCCCGGTCGCAGCGACCCTGCGGGGGTCGGCGGCTCGGTCGAGTCGACCGGCTGCGCCGGTCTGCGGATGAGCTCGAGCAGTTTCAGCAATCTTTTCTCCACCCTGGTGAACGTCTGTCGAGACGTCCCGCTCGCCGGATTTCGCGAACGGTGTCGAGCACTTCTTTACCCAGCCCAGTCACGTTTCAACCCCTCGATACGGGGCACACTGCGCCGCGGCGTGGCCGCGAATATCACTCCGAGGTCCGATCACCTCTCATACCAAGGGATTACGAGCGACGAGATTTCCCCCGATAGCTTCGGGTGATGACGACATCCGCCCTGGTCCCCGACTCTTCCGCCCGGCCACCGCGACGCGGCGCCGACGGCGACTACGCCCGGTTGCTGCGCCGCGTTTCCGACGCGGGACTCCTGCGCCGCCGTCCCGGCTACTACGCCCTGCGGCTCAGCCTCGTCGGCGCCGCGTTCGTGGGCGGCTGGGCGGCGTTCGTGCTGGTCGGCGACTCGTGGTGGACCCTGCTCGTCGCGGCGTTCCTGGCCGTGGCCTTCGCGCAGGTCGCCCTGGTGATGCACGATGTGGCGCATCGCCAGGTCTTCCGGCTGCGCAGGCCCACCGAGCTGGTGGGACGGATCGTCGGCAACGCGGGGATCGGCCTGGGCTACGGCTGGTGGCAGGACAAGCACACCCGCCATCACGCCAATCCGAACCACGAGGACCTCGACCCGGATGTCGCGCCCGACGTGCTGGTCTGGTCACAACAGCAGGCGCGGTCGAGCCGCGGGCTGCCGCGGCTGCTCGGGCGGGCGCAGGCGTACCTGTTCTTCCCGCTCCTGCTGTTGGAGGGACTCAACCTGCATGTGGCGGGCGTCCGGGCGCTCGGCAATCGCGCGGTCAAGCATCGTCGCTGGGAGGGTGCGCTGCTGCTCGGCCACTTCGCTCTCTATCTGAGCGCGCTGTTCCTGGTCCTGCCCGTCGACAAGGCGCTGGTGTTCTTCGCCGTCCATCAGGGGCTGTTCGGCCTCTACATGGGGTGCATCTTCGCGCCGAACCACAAGGGCATGCCGACACTGACCGGCGACGACCGGCCCGACTACCTGCGCCGCCAGGTGCTGACGTCACGTAACGTGCGCGGCGGCGTGTTGACCGACCTCGCCCTCGGCGGTCTCAACTATCAGATCGAGCACCACCTGTTCCCGAGCATGCCCACCCCGCACCTGCGCCACGCGCAGCCGATCGTGCGCGAGTACTGCGCCGAGATCGGGGTGCCGTATCACGAGACCGGCCTGATCGACTCCTACCGCGAGGCGCTGGCGCACCTGCATCGCGTCGGCGCTCCACTGCGCGCCACCGGCCGCTGAGGACAGGGTTTCGGCCTCGCGAAACCCGGTGGCGCTGGGTAGCATTGGGGCCCAGCACCACCGCTGCCGAGGGGGAGCGGGCGTGGTGTTCGACAACTGGGGGAGAGCACATGAAGTCGAGGCTGATCGCCGCCGTCGTGGCGGTGTGCACGGGGGCCGCCGTCCTGGCCGGGTGTTCGAGCGACGCCGATGTGGTGTCGGAGAACCTGTCCAAGGAGTCGGACCAGTTCAAGATCGACCGCCGGGTCGTGTTCTTCAACGGCATCACCGACAAGTACCTGCTGTCCATCGAGGGCAAGTGTTCGATCAAGGACGCGAACAACCAGCTCGAGGTGACGTGCAAGACCGGCGACGACGAGTACAAGAAGCACTTCCTCGGACTCTCGGACAACGTGAGCTATTTCGTGGAACAGCTCGAGGCCGTCGAGGTGAGCCGCTACCACTACAAGGTGATCTTCAAGCCCGAGGCCATCATTCCCGACGTCGACCGGCCCTGAGCTCGACGTCGGGACGGCCCGGTCGTCAGATCGTCGCCGCGGCGGTGCGGCCGGCGGCGCGGCCCGAGAAGACGCAGCCGCCGAGGAAGGTGCCTTCCAGCGAGTTGTAGCCGTGCACGCCGCCGCCGCCGAAGCCCGCCGCCTCGCCGGCGGCGAACAGACCAGGAATCGGCACGCCGTCGGCGTCGAGGGCCCGCGAGCCGAGATCGGTCTGGATGCCGCCGAGCGACTTGCGGGTCAGCACATGGAGTTTGACGCCGATCAGGGGTCCGGCGGCGGGGTCGAGGATCCGGTGCGGCGCGGTGGTGCGCATCAGACGGTCACCGAGGTAGCGGCGTGAGTTGTGGATGCCCTGGAGCTGGGCGTCCTTGCTGTAGGGGTTGCCGACCTGGAGGTCGCGCGCGCGGATCTGTTCGCGGATGCCGGCGGGACTGAGCAGCGGTCGCTCGGTGAGGCCGTTCATCTTCGCCACGAGGTCGTCGAGGGTGTCGGCGACGACGAAGTCCGCCCCGTGCGTCTTGAACGCCTCGACCGGGGCGGGCGCGTGCTTGCCGAACAGTCTGTCCTTCACGAGCGCCTTGCGATTGCGGTCGGTGATGTCGGGGTTCTGTTCGGAGCCGGACAGCGCGAATTCCTTGGCGACGATGCGCTGGGTGGTGATGAACCACGAGTGGTCGTACGGCACGAGATCCGGTGTGGTGCGCAGGTATCGGAGGGTGCCGAGGGTGTCGTAGCCGGGCAGATACGGTGCAGGCAGCCGGCGGCCCAGTGCGTCGAACCACAGCGAGGACGGACCGGGCAGGATGCGGATGGCGTGGCCGGGCCAGATGGGGTTCCAGTTCTGGATGCCCTCGGTGTAGTGCCACATGCGGTCGCGATTGACCAGTCGGACGCCTGCCTCGGCGGCGATGTCGAGCATGCGGCCGTCGACGTGGGCGGGGACGCCGGTGATCATCCGGGCAGGCGGCGTGCCCAGGCGCGCGGGCCAGTGGCGCCGGACCATCTCGTGGTTGCCGCCGATCCCGCCGGTGGCCAGCACCACCGCGGACGCCGAGAGACTGAACTCCCCGACGATCTTCCGGCTGGAGGGCGCGCCGCGGGCGGCGTCGTCTTCGGCCAGGACGGCACCGCGGACGCCGGTGACGGCGCCGTCGGTGAAGACGAGCTCGTCGACGCGGTGCCGATGGCGAAAGGCGACCGACCCGTTGTCGGCGGCCCGCAGCGCCGATTCGGCGAACGGGGCGACGACACCGGTCCCGGTGCCCCAGGCGATGTGGAAGCGTGGCACCGAGTTGCCGTGACCGCGCGCGGTCAGGTCGCCGCGTTCGGCCCAGCCGACCGAAGGCAGGAAGCTGATGCCGAGATCGGCGAGGTAGGACCGCTTCTCGCCGGCGGCGAACTCGACATAGGCGCGGGCCCATTTCTCGGCCCAGCTGTCCTCGTCCGCGAGGCGGTCGAAGCCGGCGCTACCCGACCAGTCGTTCCAGGCCAACTCCACCGAGTCCCGCACGCCGAGGCGGCGCTGCTCCGGGCTGTCGACGAGGAACAGGCCGCCGAAGGACCAGAACGCCTGCCCGCCCAGGTTCGCGGCGTTCTCCTGATCGACCACGAGCACGCGCTTGCCCGCCCGGGTGAGCTCGTGGGTCGCGACGAGTCCGGCCAGGCCGGCGCCGACCACGATCACATCGGCATCCATATGCCACCCGCTCTTTCCGCTCGGCAGCCGACGCTGCGCATCCGTTTTGGATACGTTATCGCATCGAATACGTTTGTGTATCGAAAGCCGTGGACCGGCGCTGCCACCAGTCCACGACGCGGTCGACCACCGGACCGGGCGAGCGAACCCACTGGATGTGATCGTTGCTCGCGCCGGGCGGGACCGCCGACCGCTCGTAGTCCCACCGGGTGACGGCGTCGGGGGCGAAGAGCCGGCGGGCGAAGGCATCGATGCCGCGGCGCGGTGCGAGGGTGTCCCCGCCGAGCGCGATGACCAGCGCCGGGGCGTCGATGGCGGGCTCGGTGGGGAACGGTGGCGTACCCGTCAGGACCATGCGGGCCCACTCGCGCATCATGGTGCGCGCGCCCGGAGCGCCGAGGGCGGGCTTGGGGAGGTAGCCGAACGTAGCGGTCAGGGCGGGGACGAGGGCGGCCGCCGTCGCGACGGGTAGTCCGCCGTACGGGAAGTGCCGGAAATGCGGGAGTGAACCGCCGACGGTGACCAGTCCGTCGGCGCGTGCGGACGTCAGCTGGCAGCCGACCGCCAGCTGGGCGCCGAGGCTGTGCCCGAGGACGACCACCGGCCGCTCGGCATCCTCGGCACGGGCGGCGGTCACCGCCGTGGCGATGGTGGCGATCTCGTCGCCGTAGGACCAGTCGACGGCCCGTGAGGCCGTGGGCTCGTCCGGTTCGAACCCGCGCCGGGGCAGCGTCCGTGCGGCCCATCCGCTCGCCTCGAACGCCGCGGTCAGTGGTGTGTAGAACCGGGCGCCGATCGCCATGGCGGGCGCGATCAGCACGATCGGTGCGTCTCCGCCGCCGTCACGATCCGTGCCGGACGCCCCCGTTTCGCTGCCTGTTGCCACGACTCTCCTTCGATCCGTTCTGCGAAACCTTCGGAGTCCACCCTAATGTAAGCGCTGAATACATGAGGTCGCGGCGAGGCTGAGTGAGGGTCGGCGGCGGGTCATCCGCGTGCGCCGTCCCCGGCGTGCGCGGGCAGGTCGAGGATCGCGACGACCGTCGCCCGGACGCGTTCCTCGAGCCCGCCCGGCTCGTTCGCGTCGAATTTTCCGTGCAGGTACAGGAACGCCAAGCCGTGCACCATCGACCAGAGGGCGGTGGCGAGAGCTTCCTCGTCCGAACCCGGAAAAGCTTCCCGCACAATCGATCTGACGTACTCGTGGATCGCGGTGGTGGCCGCCAGTCGTTCCGGGCTGGACGGGTCGCACGGCTCGGCGAACATGGTGCGGAAGAGCCCGGGGCGGTTCAGCGCGAACCGGATGTAGGCGATGGCGACCGCCGTGAAGTCCTCGGCGGTGGTCGGGGTGGCGCAGGCCGCAGCCAAGTCGGCGGCGAGCTCGCGGAAACCGACCGCGGCCACCGCCGACAGCAGGGCGTCCTTGTCGGCGAAGTGCCGATAGGGCGCGGCGGTCGAGACCCCGGCGCGGCGGGCCGCGGCGCGCAGGGACAACTCGGCGGCGCCGTCCTCCTCGAGCAGCTCGATGGCCGCGCGGACCAGCGCGGTGGGGAGGTCGCCGTGGTGGTACGGGGTGTTCGACGTCGCCATACCCTCAATCTAACAATTGTTGGCGGTGCTTACTTTGCCGCGCGGTCGTCGATGCCCGCGAACGCGGTAGCGATCGCCGCCACCACGGCTACCACGATGCCGACGAGGAGCGCGGCCGCGCCCGCGGTGCTGAGCTCGGCCCAGGCGAGCAGCAACATCCCGACGCCGGCCACGGTCAGCGCGGAATCGGCGAGCACCGCCAGCGTGCCGATCGGGGCGCGGTCGATGATCGGGCGCGGCCTGCTCGCCGTGGCTGCGCCGAGCAGCAGGAATGCCGCGCCGAATACGGCCAGGGCGGCCGGTGCCGCACCGGTCGACGAGCCGGCGATTCCGGCGATCAACAGGGCGATGCCCAGCGCGCCCTGCCCGGCGCCCACGGCGCGCAGCGACCAGAGGGCGACGCCGTCTCGGTGCGAGGAGTTCGGGACGCCGGTTGCCCCGGTCGTCCCGGAAATCCGGGAAGTCGTCGCGGACAGTGTGGTCGTCATGATGCCCATCCCTTCGTACATTGCACTGCTTCGTATAATTACTGCCTACTGTAAAAATACTCGAACTTCGCAGGCGGGCAACGAGGTCAGGGCGTGAACGCACTCACATCCGGGGGTTGCCGGGCGGTGGAAAACGACGTGACCATGCGTCAGGGGGCCGGTGGTAACCTTCGGCGATGACCGTCGGCGGCCTGAGGGAACGCAGTAAGGCGAGGCGCCGCGTGGCGATCCAGACCGCCGCCTATCAGTTGTTCGCCGAGCGGGGTTTCGACGCGACGAGCATCGCCGAGATCGCCGAGCTGGCCGAGGTCTCCCCGCGCACGGTCACCCTGTACTTCCCGACCAAGCTGGAACTGGCGCTGGCGCATTTCACGGCGCAGGTCGACGGGCTGGCCGAGACGTTGCAGAACCGGCCCGAAGGGCAGGGCATTCTCGACACGGTGGAGGCGTGGCTGCGACACCGGGAGGTCACCCGGGACGGCTTCGACGAACTGTACAACCGCATGCTGCACGCCAACCCACAGCTCGAAGCTCTGTGTCGGGGCCGCCTCACCGATGTGATCCACGAGGGTGCGCGGCTGCTCGCCGAGGAACGGGGCTGGGACCCCGACGACCTCGCCCCGCGCATGCTCGCGGCCACGGTCGCGAGCGTGATCAGCGAGCTCGCCCATCGGTCCGAACCGGGGGACCTGGAACGCGCCATGGCCTTCATCCGGGCCGCGGCCGCCACGCTGCCGTCCGCCTGACCGGCGCCGCGCCGGCTCGCTCAGGAGGACCGGGCCGCGCCCCCGAGTCTTTCGGTCAGGTGGACGGTGACCTCGTCGCCGTCGGTCTTGCCGAGGCGGCGCCGGATCGCGGCGGCGACGGGGAGTTTGTGGGTGCCGTCGCCGAGGGCCATGAACGACGAGGTGAAGGGAACGCCGTCGACGGTGCCCTTGACCTTGACCAGGCCTCTGGTGCCGAAGATCCGCGCCGAATCGGGGAGTTGCACGCACGTCCACGTATCGCCCGGCCTGACCTTGCCGAGAGCGGCGGTGAAGGTGATGTCGATCGGTCCCGGGGTGGTGGCCATGAGAGCTCCTGTCGGGGTAAGGGATTCAGGCGAAGGCGCCGACGACGGCGCCGCTGACGATCAGTTTCATGACCCAGTCGGACATGTGTACCAGCGCGGTCGGGATCGGCACGTTCTCGTGGACGATCGCGCCGGCGAGGATGGTCACCGGGATGATCGCCAGGATCAGGCCCAGTATCGTCCCGGCGCCGAGCCCTTGTCGATCGCCGAGGGCGAGCAGGATGGCCGGCACCGTCGCCGCGAGCAGGCCGCGCAGCAGCACGAACAGCATCTGGACCGGCACGCCGATGCCGGGGCGCGGGGTACTGGTCCGCGCCACCAGCGCGGCGACCGGGGGAGTCGCGTACAGCACCGCGCTGAGGACGAACGAGACGATCGCCGCGACGGCGACACCTGCAACAATCATGGCCAGCTCCTTGAGTACGAGTCAGTACTTAATCTAGGGAGGTGACTGAGTACTGTCAAGTACTAAAGTGGTCGACATGAATGCTGCAGGAAACCGTCGCGGCAGGCCGCCCGGCAAGACCGGCGCCGAATTACTGGCGGTCGCGCGAGAGGTGTTTCTGGAACGCGGGTTCGCCGGCTCGACGATGGACGAGGTCGCCGCACGGGCGGGGATCTCGAAAACCTCGCTGTATCGCGAACATCCGTCGAAGTCCGGCCTGTTCGCCGCGGTCGTGGAGCAGTGGGCGAGCGCGGGCCGCGATGCGCTGCGCCCTGCCCTCGCGGCGCTCACCGCGGCCGAGGACGTGCGCGGGGAACTGCTCGCGTGGGCGCGGATCCTGCGGGCGGGAATCCTGTCGCCCGCCGTGATGGAGATGCGCCGCCTGGTCACGGCCGAGGCGGGCAGGCAGCCCGAGGTCGGGGCGACGTATCTGCACAAGAGCTGGATCAGGAACATCGGTGACCTCGCGGCCGCGCTCGCGGCGCTCGACGCGCGCGGCCTGCTGCGTGTACCCGACGCCGCGATCGCCGCGGAACAGCTCACCTGGCTGGTGATCGGCGCGCCGCTGAACGCCCGGATGCTCGACGCCGACGCTACCGTCCCGGACGAGCCGGAGGCGGCGGTCGACACCTTCCTCGCGGCCTTCGGCCCGCGCTGACGGTCCCCGCGTCAGCGGACGATCGAGACCGCGAAGGGCGCGAAACCGCTCGAGCGGAGCACCGGGGCCACGAACAGAACCGCGGCCTCGGTGGCCCGCGCCGTCTCGATCCCGCCGAGATCGGTGATCCGGTCACGGCGCCAGCCGAGGTCGGCCAGCAGTCCGGCGACGACCTGTTTGGCCTGGATGTCGTTGCCGGACAGGAAGACCGACGGCGCATGGGCCAGCGCGTCGGGTGCTGTCATCACCGAGTGCAGCATGGTGTTCAGCGTCTTGACGACCGGTGTTCCGGGCAGTGCGTCCTGCAGGCGCTCCGCCAGGCTCACGCCGGGATAGAGCAGGCCGGCGGGCAGTCCGTCCGGCCCGTCGACAGTGGCGTTGGCGACGTCGACGAGGATCGTGCCGCGCAGTTCCTCGCGCAGTGCGGTGAGCCGCTCCAGCGAACCGGCGCCAGGGGTGGCGTTGATGACGACCCGCGCTGCGCGGGCGGCGGCGGCCGCGGCGCCCGGTGTGCGGTCGGCGACGGTGACGTCGTGGCCTGCGCGGGTGAGCGCGGCGGCGAGTCCGCTGCCGACGCGGCCCGCGCCGAGGATGGCGATCGTGGTCATGGTGGTCCTCCGGAAGACGTGCGAGCGGGATGGTCAGCGGGCGAGGGTGGCAATCGCCGCGGGGTGCACGCCGGGCGCGGCCGCGAGGAAGCTGTCGCTGTCCGGGGTCCACGGGTCACCCGCCGCGGTGGAGATCCGTCCGCCTGCCTCGGTGACGAGCAGTGCGCCGGGGAGCAGGTCCGCGCGGGCACCTGCGAACTGCCAGAACGCGTCGATCCGGCCGGCGGCCACGTGCGCGAGGTGCAGGGTGGCGGGCACGGCGGTGCGCACGACGAGCGCGTCGAGGAGCATGCCGGTGATCGAGGAGCCGATGCGGCGCACCGTCCGCTCGTCCTCGTCGGGCCGGGCCTGACTGGTGGCGACGATGCTCAGCCCGAGGTCGGTGGTCGGCGCGACGCGTAGCGGTCGGCCGTCGAGGTGGGCGCCCGCTCCCACGCTCGCGGTGTAGGTCTCGCCGGTGAGCGGAAGGTGGACGACGGTGAGGACGGGCCGATTGTCGCGGACGAGGGTGGCGGTCACCGCCCATTCCGGCAGGGCGTGCAGATGGTTGACGTTGCCCTCGGCGGGATCGACGACCCACCACTCACCGGCGGGCAGCGCGCCGCCGTCCAGTTCGTCCGCCACCCACCGGGCGCCCGGCCGCAACGCCTCGAGGCGCGGACGCAGGACGTCGAGCACCGCGTCGTCGTTGGCGGCCAGCGCGTGCATCAGCTCGTCGCGACTGCGGTGGCGCACCACCTCGCCGAACCGTGTACGCAGGATCGAACCGGCCGCGCGCACAGCGGTCGCGGTGTGGGCGAGCAGATCGGCGGTGCGTGCGCTGTCGGCGTCGCGGGGTGATTCGGGCATGGTGATGTCCTGTCTGAGCGGGGGAGAAGGGTGTTCGGGGCGGAGACTTCGCTGCCCAACGACTCGACCGTAGGAGCGCGGTGGATTAACAGCAAGTGCATGTTGTGCACGCCTAAGATGACTCTCATGCACTTGGATTTGAACCTGCTCGCGGCGCTCGACGCACTGCTGGAGGAGGGCAGCGTGGCGGGAGCGGCCGAACGCCTCCACGTCACCGCGCCGGCCATGAGCCGCAGCCTCGGTCGGCTCCGGCGGACGACCGGTGACCAGATCCTGGTGCGTACCGGCCGCACCATGACGCCGACGCCGTACGCGCTCGCCGTTCGCGGGCAGGTGCACGATCTGCTGGGCCAGGTCCAGGGCGTGCTGGCGCCGAACCGGGCGCTCGACCTCGCGACGCTCGACCGGACCTTCACGCTGTGCTGGCACGACGCGCTGGTCGCCGTCGCCGGCCCCGCGCTGCTGGCCGCGGTGCGCGCGCAGGCGCCGAAGGTTCGGCTGCGCTTCCTCGCCGAATCCAGTGTCGACACACCGGAATTGCGGCGCGGGGAGGTCGACCTCGCCGCCGACGCGAATCCCCCGTCCGCGCCCGAGATCCGTGCCGATCGGGTGGCGGAGTCAGGGCATGTCGTCGTCGTGCGGCGCGGACACCCACTCACCCGGGGTGGGACACCGACCGCCGCGCGGTATGCCGAGGCCGACCACATCACCGTCTCGCGCCGTGGACGGCTCACCAACATTCTCGACGACGAGCTCGCGCGGCTCGACCTCACCCGCCGCGTGGTCGCGACGGCGCCCACCGAACGGGCCGCGTTCGAGTTCGTCCGCGATACCGATCTCGTCGTGACCACGCCGGAATCGACGGCGCGCCCCGCCCTCGCGGAGCTCGGCCTTGTGGCGCTCCCGCTTCCGCTGGATCTGCCGCCCGCCGCGGTCCACTTGTCGTGGCATCAGCGCTACGACACTGATCCCGCGCACAGCTGGCTGCGCGACCTGGCCCGCACCGCGTTGAGCGCCGCGATGGCGCCGCCGGGTGCCGCGGCGCGGAGCTAATCCTCTTGGCGCAGCAGGGCTTCGACGGCGCGTTCGGCGCTCTGCGCGGCGCTCTCCATCGTCGCCGACCAGTCCGTGCGGGTCCAGTCGCCGGCCAGGACGAGGTTCGGGACCGAGGTGCGCTGGCCGGGACGCAGGTCGTCGGTGCCGAGGACCTGGGAGAAGGTGGCCTTCGGCATCTTCACCACGTGACCGGCCACGACCCGGGCCTCGGCGGCCTCGGGATAGTAGCGGCGCAGCAGCTCCAGCTGCTCGGCGACGATCTCGTCGTTGCTCCGGTGGATCTGCTCGTAGGCGCCGCTGGTGGTCAGGCAATACAGCCAGGTGCCGTGGGGGGTACGGCCGTGCATGCGCTGCCGGTCGAAGACCTCGTCGATGACGCCGGTCCCGCCGATCAGCGCCTCCATGGCCGACTTGGTCCGCAGCGGTCGATCCAGATACAGGTTCGTGCTGACGATCGGTGTGACGCCGAGTTTGTCTGCGGCGGCGTAGATCTCGGGATGCTCGGGCAGGTCGTCGAGGAGCCCGCCGATGTTGGTGTTGGGCACCGCGCAGATCACCGCGTCGGCCGCGAGCACCGAACCGTCGGCCAGCCGGACGCCGGTCGCCCTGCCGTCGGTGACGATGATCCTGCGGGCGACCGCGCGGTAGCGCACGTCCACACCGTGCCGTTCGAAGACCCGCTCCGCGCCGCGGATGAAGAGGGTGTCGAGGTCGACGGTGGGGTAGCCGATCGTGACGGCGGCGCGGTCCCGCACGCCGATGCGGATGCCGGTGGCCAGCACATCGGCGAACACCTTGGCCGACTCCCGGTCCACGGGCTCCGCCGCGATGCCGAGCGCGAGCCAATCCCACAGCGCCTCCCGCGCTTTCGCCGGCATGCCGACCCGCCGGAACCACTGGTCGGTGGTGAGTCCCGCGAGATCTCGCGGCTGCCACAGCGCCTGCTGGATCAGCAGCAGCGTGGCGCGCAGTGCGCGCAGCCGGTCCAGCGCGCTCGCGTCCGGGTGCGCGCCGAGCAGTGTGCGCAGCGCGCGGAAACCCTTGGTGTGCAACATGACCGCGCGTCCACCCGGCCAGCGCAGGCTGCCCGATCCGGGGAACGTCACGTACTGCCGGGTGCCGACGCTGTCCAGGTATCGCCACAGGCTGTGGTAACCGCTGGCCACGACATGCTGACCGTTGTCCGGAATGTCGTCCACCTCGGGCACGCGCATCGCGTGCGTCCGGCCGCCCAGCCGGGCGCGCCGCTCGAGCAGCGTCACCTGCTTTCCGGCCTCCGCCAGCCACACCGCGGCGGCCAGACCCGCCAGGCCACCGCCGATCACGACGAAATTCCGTGCATCGCTTGCCTTCTCCACCATTGAGGCAATGTAAAACAAGGTCTCTCTTTCTATCGGCGAAACGTCTGATCGGTCAGCGCGGGGCGCAAATGCTGGATTCATGTATGGACAGGTGTACAGACGTGGAAGATCGGACCGAGATCGTGTCGCCGAGAACGGGGAGCCCAGAGATGGAGATCATCGCCGCGGTGTCGGCCGGGGCCGGCGCGCCGCTGACCGTGCGGACGCTGACGTTGCGCGCGCCGCGCCCGGACGAGGTGCTCGTGCGCGTGCTCGCCTGCGGGATCTGCCACACCGACCTGACCGCCAGGGCCGCCGTCCCCGCGACCATGCCCATCGTGCTCGGGCACGAGGGCGCCGGCGTCGTGGAGGCCGTGGGCGGGGACGTGGCGGGCGTCGCGGTCGGCGACCGGGTGCTGCTCACCTACCAGAGCTGTGGAGCGTGCCCCGAGTGTGCTCATGGTCTGCCCGGCTATTGCGCGCAGTGGGCCGTGCGCAACGCCGGACGGTTCGGTGCCGATTCACCGCTGAGCAGCGAGAGCGGGCCGGTGGTCGGGGCGTTCTTCGGGCAGTCGAGTTTCGCCTCCCATGTCCTGACCACGCCACGCAACCTCGTGGTCGTCGAGCCCGACCTGGACCCGGTGCGGATCGCGGCGTTCGGTTGCTCGGTGCAGACCGGAGCGGGGGTGGTCGCCGAGGTGCTCGCCCCGGACGCCTCCTCGGTGCTGGCGATCTTCGGTGTCGGGGCGGTCGGGTTGTCGGCGCTCCTGGCGGCCCGCGCGCTCGGGGTCGGCACCGTCGTCGCGGTCGACCTGTCGCCGGTTCGTCTCGCGCTCGCCGCCGAACTGGGCGCTGACCTGGTCCTCGACGGTGGAACCGACGACGTCGCCGCGCGGATCGCGGCGCTGCCCGGTGGGGGCGCCAGCCACGCGCTCGACACCACCGGCGCCGCGCCGGTGCTCGCGACGGCCCTCGACTCGCTGACCGCGCGCGGTGTGCTGGCCCTGGTCGGACTCGGGTCCTCGCCCGTGCCCGTCGACGTCGCCGGGCTCATCGGCCGGGGGAAGACGCTGCGCGGCAGCATCGAGGGTGATGTGGATCCGAAGGTGTTCCTGCCCCGCCTGACCGAGTGGTACCGCAGGGGTCTGCTGCCGATGGACAAGCTCGTGCGGGAGTATCCGGTGCACCGGATCAACGACGCCGTAGCCGACATGGTGGCCGGGACCGTGATCAAGGCGGTGGTGACCTTCCCCTGAATCGGATCGGGGGTGTGCGCGTAATCGATCAGGTCGGGGGTATGCGCTGCGTACTTCTGTTGTCGATGATGGGAGGCGTCATGGACGTCGACGAGAAAGTCTCGACCGGGCACGGCGGACGGCTGCGGATGCCGCGCAGCCGCGGCGCGGTCGGCGGGCTGGCGGTGCTCCTGCTCGGTCTGTGGGGCGCGCTGGTCCCGTTCATCGGTCCGTACTTCGATTTCGCGTACACCCCCGACGAGCCCTGGGTCTGGACGACGGCCCGCGGCTGGCTGCAGGTGCTGCCGGGTGTGGTGGCGATCATCGGTGGGCTGCTCATGCTGATGAGCCGCAACCGGCTGGTCGCGAGTTTCGGCGGCTGGCTCGGCGTCGCCGCCGGCGCGTGGTTCGTCATCGGGCCGTTCCTGGCCGCGCTGCTGCGCCTGGGTGACCTCGGGGAACCCGTCGCCACGTCGGATCTGAAGCGCGCGCTGATCCAGCTCACGTTCTTCGCCGGACTCGGCGCGCTGATTCTCTTCTTCGCGGCAACCTCGCTGGGACGCCTGTCGGTTCGCAGCGCCCGCGACATCGCCTTCGCCGAACAGACCCGGGTCGGCGCCGACCGCGCCCGCGTGATCGAGGAGCGGGTACCGGCCGAGGACGACCGCTCCGTCACCCGCCGTCTGCCCCCGACCGGCGTCCGGCACCGCCCGGTCTGAGCCCACGGGGGCACTCGACGATGCGACGACAGGACCGGATCGCCGAACCCTGGCGGGCGGATGGTCGGAGTCCGCGGCTGCGCCGACGACCGGATCAACCGCGGCAGGCTGGACGCGAAGGACCTCTTCGGCTGGCAGGCCAACGCGTCCGACGACCGGTTGACCCGCCCACTGATCCGGCGCGACGGCGCGCTGGTCGAGACCGACTGGGACACCGCGATGACGGCGATCGTCGCGCACAGCAGAACCCTCCTGCGTGCCGACGCTGCTGCAAACCGGCGAGACCCCCGAATCGGCGCCGTCCGCGAGCGGGCGCGCCGGAGAGGAGCGGTGATGCGCGCCCTGTGCTGGAACGACGTCGACGAACTCGCGGTGCGGACGGTGCCCGATCCGGTGCCGGTCAACCCGCACGACGCCGCGCGGGCGCGATAGAGCGCGGTGAAGACGACCGCGCGAGTCAGCGGTCGTGGCAGCGGCGTCCTGGTCCGGACCGTCACCTCGGTCCCGAGACCGTGCGGCGCGTCGGCGAAACTCACCCGCACCCGCCATTCGCCGACCGCGTCCCCGGCGGCGAGGAAGCTCAGCCCGCCGTCGAGGTCGATCACCTCGGTCTCCCAGCGGGTCTCGGGCTCGGTTCCGGCGCCGAAGACCCAGGTGCTCCGGTCCGCGCCCTCGGATCGGAGCTCGGCGATGCCGTCGAGAATCCGATCGAGGTTGTCCGGGTCGTGCCAGAACGCCGCCACCTCGGCGGGTGGCCGCGCGATCGTGATGGCCTGGGCCCGGGTCCCGCGGTCGTGGTCGAAGAGCAGTGGAACCCGGTGGGCGAGGTCGAGCAGATCCATGGCGCTCCTTCCGGTTACAACCGTGAGGACCACTCCATGGGCTCGAGCCCCTCGGTCCGGCGCAGCGTCTCCGCCGCGGCCTCGAGACGCAGCAGCGACTGTGCGGAGAGCCCGGCGGCGCAGGCGCACAGCGCGCGGAGCGGAGTGTCGTGGAGTTGGACGACCAGGTGGGTGTCGTAGACGGTCGCGTCGTCGGCCACGTCGGGGCCGGTGACGTCGATCTGTCGCGCGCGGGGGTGGGGGCTGGGGTTCTGCATGGGACGCTCCTGTGCGGGCCTGGTGCCTCAGCCGCACTGCGTGCCGGCGAAGGTGATCGGGTGAATACCTCGCCGATTCCCGCTTCCGCCGACGCCAACCAGCGCCAGGCCACACAGCGCGCTTCGCATGCTCTCACGGGTCCTGCCGCCCCGGCCAGACAGTAAAACTAAGGTATTTCACATTATCGGGTCCGAGTTAGGGTCGGCGCACACCCTTCACAGGAGTTCGTCATGAATAGTCTCTTCACCAAAACCCTTGCCGCCATAGCTCTTTCCGCCACGTTGGTGGGCGCGTCGCCGGGTCTCGCGCAGGCCACGCCCGCCGTACCGATCGAGGATTCCGGTTCCGCGACCGGCTCCGGCGACTCCGGTTCGTCGCTGAAACCGCTGATCACTTTCCCGCTCGGGGCGCTCTATATACTGCTCTGCGACGCGGAGCCGAACGGGCCGGTCTGCGCGTTGATCTACGAGATCGGCAGCGGCAGCAGCGAATCGGACGCGTCATGAGCGCGGGCACGCGGCGCGGGCCGTGCTCGACCTGACCTCCGGCAGCGCCTGACAGCGTGCGCCGAGGGTGCTGGATCGCCCTCGGCGCACGTCCGCGCGGCCGGTCAACTGAGCGGGCGACGTTTCAGTCCATGGGGGTGGGTGCGGGCAGGTGTGGGGGTTTTGGGGCAGAATACGAAGGTGAACGAAGACCTGGAACGAGATGCGGGGTGCTGGCCGCTGTGAGATCGACGCGTGGCGCGACGCCTGTCCGCGGTTAGTTCGATGTCGGATCAGGAAGACGGAGCCGGGCCCGGCGAGAGCCGATTCGACGCGGTCGAACAGCTGCGCCGGAAGTGGGAAGAGTCCAAGGCCGCCGACGCGGGCGAGAGCGGCGCGTCGAACGTGGTTCGGCTGCCCAGGCCGCCGCGCCGCGGCCGCACCGAGGCGAGCGAGGCCAGGCGCAGGCCGTGGTACCCCGAACCCGTCTACGATCCGGCGCCGACCCGCCCGGTGACCAGGGCGGAACTTCAGCAGGAGACCGGTGCGTGGCCGGTCGAGGGAGCGCCGCGCCGCGCGGCATCGGCGAGCGGGAGCGGCGAGCACGACGCGGACGTGATCGACCTCGGCGCGTCACGTCGCCGGCGCGCCGGTACGGACTCCACACCCGGAGTCACCCGGCCCAGGATGAGCCCGCGCCGCGTCGGCCCCGGCGACCGCAAGCCCGGCGACGACAGCGACCGCTGACCCAGTTCAGCGCAGGGGCGAGGGTGGCTGAGCCTCGGCACGATCGAGTTCCTCGTCGAGTGCGAGCGCGGCGGCGATCAGGGCCAGATGCGTGAACGCCTGCGGGAAATTGCCCAACTGCTCGCCGGACGGCCCGATCTCCTCGGCGAACAGTCCCACGTGATTGGCGTAGGTGAGCATCTTGTCGAAGGCGTAGCGGGCCTGCTGCACCCTGCCGGTCCTGGCGAGCGCTTCGACGTAGAGGAAACTGCACAGGTTGAAGGTGCCCTCGGTACCGCGCAGACCGTCGGGCGAGGCCTCGGGGTCGTACCGGTAGACCAGGCTGTCGCTGACGAGTTCGTGATCCATCGCCGCCAGCGTGCTCGTCCACATCGGATCGGTGGGGGACAGGAACCCCATCCGGGGCATGAGCAGCAGCGAGGCGTCGAGCACGTCGGTCGCGAAGTGCTGGACGAACGCCTGCCGCTGCGGATTCCATCCGCGCTCGACGATCTGCCGGAAGACGGCGTCGCGTTCGGTGGTCCAGCGGGCGACGTCGGCGGGCCTGGCCTGCTCGGTGGCCATCCGGATGGCGCGGTCGAACGCGACCCAGGTCATCAGCCTGCTGTAGGTGAAGTCCTGCCTGCCGCCGCGGGTCTCCCAGATGCCCTCGTCGGGCCGGTCCCAGTGGTCGGCGAGCCAGTCGATGAGGTCGGTGAAAGTCCGCCAGCCGGTGATGCCGGCCATGTCCGTCGCCTGCGCCAGCGCGTCGGTCGCCTCGCCGTAGATGTCGAGCTGGATCTGGTCGGCCGCCCCGTTGCCGACCCGTACCGGCGCCGAGCCCCGGTATCCCGCCAGGTGGGGCAGCACGATCTCGTCGAGTTCCGGGTCGCCGTCGACCCGGTACATGATCTGCAGCGGCTCACCCGAGGCGGTGCCGCCCGCCTCGACGCGAGCGCGCAACCAGCGACGGAAGGCGAAGGCCTCCTCGGTGAAGCCGAGATCGATCAGGGCGCGCACCGACAGTGACGCGTCCCGGATCCAGGTGTAGCGATAGTCCCAATTGCGTTCGCCGCCGATCTGTTCGGGCAGTCCCATCGTGGCCGCGGCGATCGGGGCGCCGGTCGGGGCGTAGGTCAGCAGCTTGAGGGTGATCGCAGAGCGGTTGACCATGTCGCGCCAGCGCCCGCGATAGGTCGACGAGCGCAGCCAGGTCTGCCAGAAGTGGCGGCACCGGTCGAACTCCTCGACCATCGCGGGCCAGGTCGGCGCCGGCGAGACCGCCGCACCCGTGGGGACGGTGGTCAGCACGACGGCGGCCCGCTCGCCGGCGGACAGCGTGAACCGCGCGGTGACGTCCACCCGGTCGGCGTCGAGCACGATCGGATCGGTGGCCTGCAGGTGCAGATCGGCGACCGGGGAGCTGAAGACCGCGGTCCGCTCGTCGACGGTGGTGAGGGTGTGCTCGGCCCGCGCGTAGTCGAATCGGGGACGGCACGCCAGGGTGAACGTGAGACGGCCGCGCACCACCCGGGCGACCCGGACCAGCCGGTGCCGTTCGGCCGGCTCGGTGCCGGCGATGGGCGCCATGAAGTCGGCCACCTCGCCCACGCCGTCCGGACCGGCGAACCGGGTGAGCAGGACGGCGGTGTCGGGGAGGTAGAGCTGCCGGACCGTCATCGCGGCGGCGGTCGGGTCGACCGCGAGCGCACAGTGCCCGCCCTTCTCGCTGTCGAGCAGCG
This sequence comes from Nocardia neocaledoniensis, assembly GCF_003182135.1. Taxonomy (GTDB): domain Bacteria; phylum Actinomycetota; class Actinomycetes; order Mycobacteriales; family Mycobacteriaceae; genus Nocardia; species Nocardia neocaledoniensis. Next base: position 249,512 of record NZ_QGTL01000005.1, read on the forward strand.
AGCCGAACACACTCGGCGAATCGAAGCGGGGCGCGCACCACCAGTCGATGGTTCCCGCGGTCGACACGAGCGCGGCGGTCTGCAGGTCGCCGACGATGCCGTGGTCGTCGATCGCGGGATAGGCGTGCACAGCCATCCTCAGCGGACCTTGTGCACCGGCGGCGGCGTCCAGGTGCGGTCGAGCGCGGCGGCGTGCGGCGCGTACAGGCGCAGAGTGATGCCGAGCGGACCGATGGGGGCGGGCAACCAGTTCGACTCGCGCTCCGGCCCGGGGTTGGTGTGCGAGATGTGGATGTCGAGGGAACCGTCGGGGTTGAACCGGAGGTCGTCGCGGTCGCCGATGGCGAAGCGGTCGAGCTCGTTGGGCGCCTGGAAGCCCTCCGCGTCGTACATGGTCACCGACCAGAAGGCGTCGACCGGCGGCAGCTCGCCCGCGTCGAAATGCAGGACGTAGTCGGAATCGCCTACGGGCGGTTTGCCTTCGGAGTCGGCGAGCAGCAGCGGATAGACGGCGTCCTCGGGTGGGTTGGCGCCGAGCCCGGCCTTGGCGATCGTCGCGCGGGCGAGATAGTCGTTGCCGTACACGCCGGTGGGGAGGGTGACCCAGCCGTCGACGGGCTGGACGAGGGTCCGCGGTGCCTCGGTGATGGCGGCTCGCGCGTCGGCCACGCCTGCGTCGATCCGGGCGAGGTCGGCGGCCGTGAACCGCGTCGCGTCGAAGGTCCGGCCCGGCACGATGCCCAGTGGTGCGATCCGCGCCAGCTGGGAGAAATCGGTCTGGTGCGGGGGATCGACCGCGAGCGCGTCGGTGGCCCGCCGGAAGAAGTCGGCCGCCGAGAGGGACTCGACCACGTGCAGCGGTTCCACACTGGTGTCGACCGTCGGATCGGGCGTGAACGGAGGACGCTCGCCGACCTCGCTGATCCGGAGTCCGTCCTGGAACGCGTTGACGGCCGCGTAGTCGGCAGGGCCGTTCGTCTGCGCCCGCGCGATGATCCAGACGTGGTGTGTGGGCGCGCGCAGGACCGGGATGTCGGCGGGTGGTTGCCCGGTGTAGCCGGGACCGACGAGCAGGTAGTCCTGGGGTTCGGTGCCGGTCGTGCGTTTGCCGGGACTGGCGAACACGTCGGTCCACGCGTCGAGCATCGGCAGCATGTAGTAGCGCTCGTCGCTGTCGGGCGTCTGCACGCGGACCGGGCCTTGGGTGAGATCGATCCAGGCGCTCGAGTACAGCGTGTCGAAGTTGGGCCGCACGACCGTCCGGAACGCGGCCCCGGGGAACTCGCGGATGTGGTGGAACCGGTTCGGCGGGCCGAAGCTCGGTTGCGATCCGGCGGCGCCGTTGATCTGCTGTCGCCGGGTTTCGGCGGTCGTCACCAGTGGGTACAAGTAGATGTACGCCTCCCGGCTCAGGGTGCGCAGATCGGAAGCCAAGACACTCATCGACCCCTCCATCGTCGGCAGTCCGTGCGGTCACCACTGTCTCGGTGCGGCAGTGGTGACCGATCTGGCCGACCTTAGGTCGCGGGGCGGCGAGGTCACCTCACCCGTTCAGGATGAGGTTCGGGGCAGGCGGCCGGGTCCGCGAGGCCCGTGCCGGTGACGAGGGGCAGGTCGAGGGTGGTGCGGATGCCCGGCGCCGCGGCCACGACGGCGGGGATGGCGTTGACCAGGCGCATGGCGGTGCCGACGAGGCTGGCGTGGTTGTGGTCGCCGTGATCGCTGAACATGGCCAGGTCGAGGGTGTAGTGCGGCTCGCCGGTGACCTCGACCCGATAGGACCCGCCGGCGCGGGCGGGCTGTGGCCAGTCGGGCGCGAGGTCGGCGCGCAGCCGGGTGACGTGCTCGAGTACGGTCACCGCCCGGTCGCCCACCATGCCGCGGACCTCGAAGCGCAGGGCGGCCGCGGTGCCCTCGGCGATGGTGCCCGAGTCGATGTCGAAGGTCTCCGGCGCGGGCAGCCGCTCGAAATCCTGGGTGACGGCATCGAGTTCGACACCGAGCCCCGCCGCGAGCTGGCGCACGACACTGCCCCAGGCCAGCGACAGCACCCCCGGCTGCAACAGCAGCGGCGTCTCGGTCATCGGACGGCCGAAGCCCATGATGTCGAACATGACCGCGGCGTTGTCGTAGGTCGAATAGTCGACGATCTCGAGGCAGCGGACCTGCTCGACCGCGCGACAGGTGCCGAGCAGGGCGAGCGGCAACAGGTCGTTGGCGAAGCCGGGATCGATGCCGTTGACGAACAGCGACGAACCACCCTGCGCGGCAGCCTGTTCCACGGGTTCGAGCAGGTCGGCGGGCAGCACGTCCCACGGGTACTGGAGGAACACCGGCGCGCTGGCCACCACATTGATCCCGGCCGCGAGCAGCATGCGCAGGTCCGCCAGCGCGTCCATCAGCCGGTTGTCGGTCATGGCCGTGTACACCACGCAGTCGGGGCGCGCCGCCAGGACCCGCGCGGTGTCGGTGGTGGCGAGAATGCCGGAGGCGGTGGGGATTCCGGCGAGCTCGGCGGCGTCGCGCCCCGCCTTCTCCGGCCCGGAGACGTGCACGCCGACCAGGTCGAGCCGGGGATCGGCCAGCACGCCCGCCAGCGCGTGCCGCCCGACATTGCCGGTGCCCCAATGCACTACACGATGCGTCATGGTCGTCCTCACAGATCGGGAAGGGGGATGGTGAGATTGGGGGCGATGAGCCCGCCGTCGACCTCGAGGACCTTCCCGGTGAGGAACGAGCCCGCGGGCGAGGCGAGGAACAGGGCGGCCGCGGCGATGTCCTCGGGCCTGCCGAGACGGCGCAGGGGAGTGGCCTGTTCCATCTGCCCGCGCATCTCGTCGTTGCCCGCCACGACCGCCAGCGCCGAGGTCAGGATCGAGCCCGGCGCGATGGCGTTGACCCGCACGCGCGGGCTCAGATCCATGGCGGCCGAACGGGTGTAGTGCGCGAGCGCGGCCTTGGCGGTCGCGTACGCGGCGAACGCGCGGCCGGGCAGCCTGCCCATGGTCGAGGTGATGTTGATGATCGAGCCACCGTCGGCGGTGTCGAGCATCTTCGGCACCGCGGCCCGCACCAGGGCGTGCGCGGTCCCGACATTGAAGGCGAACGCTTCGGCGAGATCGTCGGGCGCCGTGTCCAGCAACGGCCGCGGCAGCGCGCCGCCCACATTGTTGACGACGATGTCCAAGCGGCCGAACCGCTGCACCGCGGCCCCGGCCAACCCGGCGACGGCGTCGTGATCGGCCAGGTCGGCGACCACGACGTGCGCGGTGCGGCCCGCTGCCTCGACCTGGCCCGCGATCTCGCGGAGGTCGGATTCGGTGCGCGCGGCGATCACCACGTCGGCGCCCGCCTGCGCGAAACCGAGGGCGACGGCGGCGCCGAGCCCGCGGCCCGCGCCGGTGACGACCGCGACCCGGTCGTCCAGTCGGAAGTGGTCGAGAATCATGATCCCACCTTGTATGTCGAATATTCGACTAATCTGTGGCGAATAGTCGAGGCAGTGTAGGGCGGGCACGGCCGGGGAACAAGGGGTTGTCATGCCGGAATCCGCGTCACCGCCGACCCGCCGGGTCATCGAGGTGATGGAGTTGCTGACGCGCACCGAGCGCGCGCTGACCGCGTCCGAGGTCGCCGCGGCGCTCGGGCACGCCCGCGCCACCGTCATCGCGGTACTGACCGAACTGGTCGAGGCGGGCTGGGTGCGCCGCGACCGGCACCGTCGCTTTGCGCCCGGCCCAGGGCTGGCCGCGCTGCGTCCGGTCGCGCTCGAGGTGCCGGACGCGGTCGGTGCCGAGCTGAAGGCCCTGGCGGCCGCCGCGCGCTGCGGGGTGACGCTGAGCCGGATCGCCGACGGCAGGCTCACCGTGGTGGCCAAGGAGTACGCGGCCGGCGCGCGGATCCTGCCCGGACTCGCTGTGGGGCAATCGATTCCGCTGGGCTATCCGGCCGGCGCCGCCGTGATGCCGTGGCGGGCCGAGGCCGAACGGCGCGCCTGGCTCGCGAGCGCGACCGGCCCGGCGCGGCGGGGCGCGCCGGCGCTGCTGCGGTTCGTCACCACCCACGGGTGCGCGATGTTTCGTCCCGACTCCGACGACGCCGGGCTGGTCGACGTGCTCGCGGAGTTGCTCGGGGCGGTCGGCGCCGAGGTGGTGCAGCCGGAACTGCGCACGCGTGTCCTGCGTCAGCTGTCCCGGCTCACCGCGCGCCCCTATCGTGACGCCGACCTCGACAGCGCCGAGTCGCTGCCTGTCAGCTACCTGTCCGCGCCGGTGTTCGGCAACGCCGAAGCGCCGTACGAGGTGCAGATCGGCCCCCTGCGTGCCGCGGTCGGCAGGGCGGAGCGGGCGGACTATGTCACCACGATCCGCGCGGGCGCCGAGGCGCTGTCGGCGGCGCTGGCTGGGGCGGGGCGCGGTACGGGACCTCCTTGAAAGACGGATTCAGGTACTCGATGCCGAAGTGCCGGATCGTGCCCTGACGCAATTCCGTACTTTCAGGTACGGATCACTATTCGACACAGTATGGTCGACCTGACACGCAGCGACCGTCAGGAGGTCATCGGTGAAGAGCCCCACCGCCTTTCGCTACTGGGAAGCGCGCAGTACACCGGCCGTGCGCCGGATCGAACGGCTCTTCACCCGGGTGACCGGGCAGCGGCTTTTTCCCACCGACGAGCAGGCCGCCGCCCTGTGTGCCGACCTGTTCACCGGTGACCCGGTGGCCGAACGCTTCGTCGCCGAGGTGATGCACGGCGAGATCGGCCCGAAGGCGGGACGCCGGATGCTGGAGACCGCGCTGGCCGAGGGCGTCGACGCGGTCCCCGACGCGCCGGAATCGATGCGCGCCCTGTTCGCCGAGTTCGAGACCGTGCCCGACTGGGTGGTGCCCGCGCTGGTGGAACAGGGCGCGGCGATCTGGCGACGCTGGGGCACCATGCTGTTCAGCTTCGCCGGCGCCGAGACGCTCGAGATGTACACCGAGGCCGCGGTCGCGACGCCGCTGTCGCTGGCGGGCGGTTACGCGGGCGACAGCGCGCTGCGCCGGTTCCTCGAGACCGCCCGCTTCTGGATGGACGTCTCGGCCGAGGGCGCGCTGCTCACCCCCGGCTCGGCGGGCCGGGCGACCGCGCTCAAGGTGCGGGTCATGCACGTCTTCGTGCGGGCCAAGGTCGCCGAGCACCCCGAATGGGACATGGAGCGATGGGGTCTGCCGATCAGCCAGACCTATCAGATGCTCACCCTGCTCGCCGGGAGCGTGACGCCCGGCCTCGGCCTGTGGGCGCTGGGTTACCAGACGACGCCGTCGGAAATCCGTGCGCTGCTGCACTTCCAGAAGTACATGGGCCACCTGCTCGGGGTGCGGCTGCGCTGGTACCCGGAGACGGTCGGTGACGGGCTGCGGGTCCTGGCGATGACGATCGTCTCGCGCTCCTACGACTCCGGGGAGCACGGCCGCGAACTGATCGAGTCCTACCCCGCGGCCTTCGCGCCCCGTGACGGCCACCGCGGCCTGACCCGGTGGCGCGAAATGTACAACTACCGCATCAATTCCGTGTACTCGGCGATGTACATGGCGCCGGGCACCCGCCGCCGGTACGCCATGCCGCCCGCCTTCCCGTGGATTCTCGTCCCGATCCTGCGCTTTCCGCTGATCACGATGGTGGAGATCGTCCGCCGGGTCTGTCCGCCGTTCGCGCGGGCCCACGAGAAACTCATGCTCACCCACCGCGAGAACTGGTATCGCGCCCAGATGCGCGGTCGCGAAGCGGCCTTCGACGCCAGCGGCGCGTTGCGCCGATGAACCCACCGAAAGCAGCCATGACAGACATCGTCGAAGTGTGGAACGGACCGGGCCGCCGCGACGCGGTCCTCACCGAGGTCCGCCCCCACCACAACGGATTCCATCCCGCCGCGAGCCGACTCGCCTTCGAACACTGGTATTTCGACGCCCACCTCGACACCGGCCACGTGGTGATCGGCTTCCTGATCCGGCGCAGGCCGGAGGATCCGCCGTGGTCGCGGCCCTGGGTGGAGATGATCGTCTACGCCCCCGACGGCACCCGGCGGCAGGTCTCGCGCCGCTACCCGCACGCGGCCACCGCGTTCTCGCCCGACGCCTGCGACGTGCGCATCGGCGCGAACACCGCGCGCACCGAGCACGCCGGCGGCCTGCCGATCCACCATCTGCGCATGCGCGAGGACGGCATCGCCTTCGACCTGCGCTTCCACAACGAGGTGCCCAGCTGGATGCCCGGAAAGGGCGAGACCCGTTTCGGCGCAAGGGATTCCTTCGGGTGGATGGTCGGTGCGCCGCGTGCCGAGGTGCGCGGGTCGATCGAGCTCGACGGGGTGTGGCACGAGGTCACCGGGCGTGGGTATCACGACCACAACTGGGGCGTCGGCGACATGAAGAAGATCATCGAGCGTTGGCACTGGGGCAGGCTGTACGTCGCGGACTACTCCCTGCTCTACGCCTCGGTACTCACCCAGGCGCGCGCGGGTGGCCACGAGATCAGCCCGCTCATGCTCGCCCACGAGGGCGACATCGTGCTGTCCACCGGCGAGACCGAACTCATCGAGGGACCCGCGCGGTTCGACGAGACCGCGGGCCGCGCCCACCCCGAGTGGATCGAGCTGCGCGTCCCCGGTGAACTGGAACTGCGACTGGAGGTTTCGCGGGTCATCCACGCCCACGATCTGCTCGACGACCTGCCCGTGGTGCGGTCCCGGCTGATCAAACCGCTGGTGCGCCGGCTGGTCGGGCATCCCGGCTACTTCCGCTTCGAATCCGCCTTCACGTTGACCGTGCGTACCGGCACCGGCACCGAGACGCGCTCGGGCACGACCCTGCACGAACTCGTCGCGCTGACCTGAGGGCGGTTCATCCCTCGCCGCTGGTGATGAACCGGAAGAACTCGCGGCGCTGCTCCTCGGTCGGCACCGGCAGGTTCTGATTGCCGTGCACGAAACCGATTCCGGCGAAACACATCACGCCGGCGCGCAGCTCCGCCTGTGCCGCGGAGAATCCCATCTCGACGAGCGTGCCGGCGAGGGTGTGGAAGATGCGCTGGTCCAGTGCCTTCACCGCCTCGGCCACCTTGGCGTTGGTGCGCGCCCAGTCGCGCACCGCCAGCTCGACCTGCCACACCCGTTCCCCGGTGAGCAACTCGCCCATCCTGGTCAGCCGCTCCCGCGGGGGCAGTTCGTCGAGATCCTGGAAGCCGCGGGCCGCGTCGTTGTGGTCCGCGCACCAGAACTGCGCGGTGGTCTCGAGCAGCTGGTCGATACCGTCGAAATGCCAGTAGAAGCTGCCTTTGGTGACGCCGAGCTCCTCGCACACCTTGGCGATGGTGATCGCGGCGACGCCCTCGCGCAGCAGTATGCTCAAGGCCGCCGCGGTCCAGTCCTCGACACCGAGCCTGCGTGCCGCCCCGCGCGCCGAGGCCGCTTTGCGCTTGGACACCGGCGCCGGAGGCCGTGAATTCTCGGTCATGCCCACCTTCCTCCCGCCGCGCCGACCGTACTCGGACGTACAGTCGAACCTACCAAAGGGTATGGGCGTGTCACGGAATAAGTCGCGCGGCGGCCCGAGTTGCCTTCGGCATGACCAGAGATGATCTCGGAACATTCGGTGTGTGGCGCCATTTCCAGGGGTTCACGCCCGAGGCGGCTCGGGAGCTCGAAGAGCTCGGATACAGCGCGCTGTGGCTCGGCGGGTCGCCGCCCGCGGACCTCGGCGTGGCCGAATCGCTGGTGGCGGCGACCGAGTCGCTGACCATCGGCACGAGCATCGTGAACATCTGGACCGCCTCCGCCGCCGAGGTCGCCGAGTCGTTCCACCGGATCGACCAGCGCTTCCCCGGCCGTTTCCTGCTCGGTATCGGTGTGGGGCACCGCGAGGCCAACGGGCCGGGCGCGGTCAAACCGTACGACGCGCTGGTGGCCTATCTCGACGAACTCGACGCGGCGGGTGTGCCGAAGCAGGGCAGGGCGCTCGCGGCCCTCGGCCCGCGCGTCCTCGAACTCGCCCGTGACCGCACCGCGGGCGCGCTGCCCTACCTCGCCCCGCCGGAGCACACCGGGATCGCCCGCACGACCCTGGGCGCGGACGCGCTGCTGGTCGCCGAACAGAAGGTCGTCGTGGACGAGGACCCGGAGCGGGCCCGCGAGATCGCCCGGCGCATGGTGCCGATGTATCTGGGCCTGGTGAACTACGTCAGCAATCTGCGCCGGCTCGGCTTCTCCGAGGACGACCTCACCACGCCGGGCAGCGACCGGCTGATCGACATCCTCGCGCTGCACGGCACGCCCGCCGAGATCGCCGCCGGACTGGTGGCACACCTGGACGCGGGCGCCGATCACGTCGCGATCCAGGCACTGGACCAGGACTACCTCGCCGCCCTGCGCGCGCTGGCGCCGGAGCTGCCGTTCACGCGGTGACGTGCGGGGTCACTGACTCGGTTCGGGCAGCTGGCAGTCCGACACCTTCGGGTTGACGCCCAGATAGTTGAGCGGTCCCGCCACGACGGTCAGCGCGATCGTGCCCCAGGCCCCGCATTCGACCGGAGGGGTCGTGAAGTGGTCTCGCTGGTGTGCCGCGAGCAATCCGGCACCCAGCCAGACCAGCATGAGCAGCGAGAGCACCCGTTTGGTGGCTTGATGTGGGGGCTGAGCGTGAACTACTTCGCGGATCTCACGAGAACGTCTCCGTCGGTCGCGCATTGTCATCGCATCCTTCCCGTGTGCGATCATCACGCTCATACCTGGGTGAACTACGCCGACTTCGTGGATACCTCTGACCGTGCGCGGCCTGTCCATCCACTGTGCGGCCCCGCGCGCACGCCGTCAACTCGCCTCAGCTCTCCGCCGAGACCACACAGAACTCGTTGCCGTGCGGATCCCGCAGCACGGTCCAGGTGAAACCGGGCAGCGCGTGCTCGCCCACCACCTCGGCGCCGAGTCCCGTCAACCGGGCCACCTCCGCGGCCCGCGTCGAGGTCTGGAAGTCGATGTGTACCCGATTCTTCGCCACCTTGAACTCGGGCACCCGCTGAAAAGCGACATAACGCCCGTCCCCGATCCCCACCCCCGGCGGCGCGATCATCACGTAGTCCCCGGTGTCGGCGAGCGTCACGTACCCGAGCGCCGCCCGCCAGAACCCGGCCAGCTCGGCAGGATCATTGCTGTCGATCGTCACCCCTGCGAAAACGATGCCGTCGCCCATCCCGCGACGTTAGCCCACAGCGGGCGGCGCAGCGGCTTTCCCGTCATCTCGGCGCGTGGGCCGGGCTCAGGGTCACCGTGGCGCGGAGGCCGCCTTCGGGGCGGGGAGTGAGGGTGAGGGTGCCGGCGTGGGCGCGGACGATGCTGTCGACGATCGCCAGGCCGAGGCCGACGCCGGCGTCGTGGGTGCGGACGCGGGCGGCGCCGCGCTGGAACGGTTCGATCAGGGTGGACACCATCGGGGCGGGCAGGATGTCGCCGGTGTTCTCGACGACGAGTTCCGCGGTGGCCGCGTCGACGCGGGTCGTGATCCACACGCTGCCGCCCGGCAGATTGTGCACGATCGCGTTGTGCAGCAGGTTCGTGGTCATCTGCAGCAGCAGTGCCTGCGAGCCGAGCGCCCGCGCCTGCGGACCGGCGATCTCGACGGTGATGCCGTGGCGTTCCGCCAGGGGGAGAAGGGTTTCGGTGGCTTCCTCGGCCAGCAGCGACAGGTCGACGGGTTCACGGGCGAAGGATCGCTGATCGGCGCGACTCAGGACGAGCAGGGCCTCGGTCAGGTCGATCGCGCGGGTGTTGACGGCGGCGAGGCGGTCCAGCAGCTGGGTGATGTCGCGATCGGGATCGCCGCGGGCCACGTCGAGCAGGGTGCGGGTGATCGCCAGCGGGGTGCGCAGTTCGTGCGAGGCGTTGGCGGCGAAGCGCTGTTCCTCGGCGACGTGCGCGTGCAGCCGGGCCAGCATGTCGTCGAAAGCGTCGGCGAGTTCACGGAATTCGTCGCTGCGGCCGGGCAGCGCGATCCGGTGCGTGAGCGACCCGGTCGCGGCCAGCCGGGTCGCTGCGGTGATCTGGGCCAGCGGCCGCAGCATCCAGCCCGCGAGGAACCAGCCGCCGACCAGCCCGACCACGAGCAGCCCGGCGAGCACGGCCGCCACGAACGGGACGAAGGCGCGGATCAGGCGGGTGCGGTCGATGTCGAGCGAGCCGGTGGTGTGGATGACATCGATGCGGGGCAGCAGCACGACATAGAAGGCGAAGACGGCCGCGATCATCATGGCGCCGACGACCACGATCACGGCGGCATAGCTGAGCGCGAGCTTGAGCCGGACGCTCAGCCCCGGCTCTCTACTCATGTGCACCGTCCGTCGCGCTGATGCGATAGCCGACACCGGGGACCGTCGCGATGATCCAGGGCTGCCCGAGTCGCTTGCGCAGCGCGGAGACGGTGATGCGGACCGCGTTGGTGAACGGGTCGGCGTTCTCGTCCCAGGCCCGCTCCAGCAGCTCCTCGGCGCTGACCACACCTCCTTCGGCGGCCACGAGCACCTCGAGTACCGCGAACTGTTTGCGCGTCAGCGCGATGTAGCGGCCGTCGCGGTACACCTCGCGACGGAACGCGTCGACGCGCAGGCCCGCGATCTCGCGCACCGGCGGTCGATGGTGGCCGCGCCGCCGGTCCAGGGCACGCAGCCGCAGGACGAGCTCGCGCAGGTCGAAGGGCTTGGTGAGATAGTCGTCGGCGCCGAGCGCGAAGCCGGACTCCTTGTCGTCGAGCCGCGCGGCGGCGGTGAGCATCAGGATCGCCGTGCCCGCGCCCGCGGCGACGATGCGTTCGGCGACCTCGTCCCCGGACGGGCCGGGGATGTCGCGGTCGAGCACCGCGATGTCGTAGCTGTTGACGCTCAGCAGTTCCAGCGCCGTGTCACCGTCGCCGGCGATGTCGGCGGCGATCGCCTCCAGGCGCAGGCCATCACGGATGGCCTCGGCCATCAGGGGTTCGTCCTCGACGATCAGTACGCGCATAGCAGCTCGATTCTTCCCGTCCGGGCATATCGCCGGCGTATCGAAAACCGCATACGCCCCGGCAACGCCACTGTGCCTTGACTGAATGCATGAATACCAGCCGACCAGCACGAACCGTGCGTTCTCGTCGCCGATCCGCCAGTCTGACCGCCGCCGTGCTCGTGAGCGCGGCGGCCGCCGGCGTCCTCGTCCTCCAGTCGCAGGCGTCGCTGTCCTTCTCGACCGCCCGCTCGCTCGGCGAGCTCGTCGACCGCACGCCGCCCGGCATCACGGTCTTCGACGACGTGCCCGCCGTCAGCAATCTCGATCCCGACCTGCGCGCGGCGCTGCGCCGCGCGGCGGGCGACGCCGCGTCGGACGGCGTGGAGTTCGTCGTCAACAGCGGCTGGCGGTCGGCGAGTCATCAGGAACGGCTGCTGCGCGAGGCGGTCGAGCAGTACGGCTCGTACGCCGAAGCCGCCCGCTGGGTGGCCACGCCGACGACCTCGGCGCACGTGTCCGGCGAGGCGGTCGACATCGGGCCGGCGCAGGCCGCGCAGTGGCTGTCGGCCTACGGCGCCGCGTACGGCCTGTGCCAGATCTACGCCAACGAACCCTGGCACTTCGAACTGCGCCCCGACGCCGCCGAGCAGGGGTGCCCGGCACTCTACGCAGACCCCACGCAGGACCCGAGGATGCAGCAGTGATCGGCACGGTCCAGGCTCCGGCTCCGGTGACCGCGGCACCCGGTTGGTCGCCGCTCACCCGCCTCGCCTTCCGGTTCTGCGTCGTCTATTGCACCCTCCACTGCCTGCTCGTCACCTACCTCTGGTTCCCCCTGCTCGGACTGCTCGGGCGCTGGATCCGCGAGTATCCGGGGCCGTGGAACACCCCGTTCACCGACCCCGTCACCGGATGGGTGGGCCGCACCGTCTTCGGGGTCGACGCGGTGCTGCGCACCGATTCCGGCGCAGGCGACCAGCGCGCCATGTGGGTGCTGTCGTTCTGCCTGCTCGTGGTCGCCGGTGTGGCCGCCCTCGTCTGGACGGCGCTGGACCGCCGTGCCGAGTATCCCCGGCTGTGGGCCTGGTTCACGCTGATGCTGCGGCTGTGCCTGGGCGCGATGATGCTGAGCTTCGGTTTCGCCAAGCTGTTCCCCACCCAGATGCCGTTGCCGAGCCTGGCCCAGTTGCTGCAGCCCTACGGGGATCTGAGCCCGGCCTCGGTGCTGTGGTTGCAGGTCGGCAGCTCGCCCGTGTACGAAATGGCGCTGGGCGCGGTGGAAGTCGTGGCGGGACTGCTGCTGTTCGTGCCGCGGACCGCGGTGCTCGGCGCGGTGCTGACCGGCGCGAGCATGGCCCAGGTCCTGCTGCTGAACATGACCTTCGACATCCCGGAGAAGCTGCTGGCCGGGCACCTGCTGGTGTTCAGTCTGGTCCTGCTCGCCCCGTATCTGCGGCGGCTGGTCGGGGTGTTCGTGCTCGAGCGCGCGTGCGCGCCGCTCAGCACGCCCGCGCTGTTCACCGCCGAACGGAACAACCGGATCGCGGCATGGCTGCAGCTCGCCCTCGGGCTGTGGGTCGCGCTCGGCTGCGGGTACGACCGCGCGGTGGTGTGGCAGGAGCAGTACAGCGCGCACAGCCCGAAATCCGAGCTGTACGGAATCTGGGACGTCGTGGAGTTCACCAGCGACGGACAGCCGCGCCCGCCGCTGACCACCGACGAGAGCCGCTGGCAGCGCGTGGTGTTCGATCGCCCCGGCACCGCGACCTATCAGCGGATGAACGGAGAGCTGGTCCCGGTGGGCGCCGAATTCGGGCCGTCCCGGCAACTCGAACTCTCGACCGCCGACGCGCGGCCGTTCGCGGTCCTGTCTCCCGAGCAGCCCGATGCGGACCGGCTCCTGCTGCGTGGAACACTGGACGGCCACGAGGTGGTGATCACCCTGCAGCGCCGGGATCCCGACAGCTTCACCCTGCGCAACCGGGGATTCCACTGGGTACAGGACTATCCGTACTTCCGCTGAGCGGCGGAGGTTCACCGCCGGGATCCCCGGCGGTACCGGGGCGAATCTTGTACTGTCACAACCGATCAGATGAGCCGCTGCTGGTGGATGCTGTTCCGGGGCGGTGATGCTGTCCCCACCTGTGAAGGAGTGAGCACCATGGCAGACGTCCAAACACCGGTCATCCGCACCGACATCCCGCACTCGGCGCGGATCTGGAACTACTGGATGGGCGGGAAGGACCACTACGAGATCGACAAGGTCGCCGGCGACGCGGGCCTGGCCGTCGATCCCGAGATCTCCACCATGGCCGTGCAGTCGCGGCAGTTCCTCATCCGCGCGGTGGGCCACCTGTCGCGCGAACACGGCATCCGCCAGTTCCTCGACATCGGCACCGGCCTGCCCACCATGCAGAACACCCACGAAGTCGCGCAGAGCATCAACGCCGACGCGCGCGTGGTGTACGTGGACAACGATCCGCTGGTCCTCACCCACGCCCGCGCCCTGCTCACCAGCACCACTCCCGAGGGCGTCACCACCTACATCGACGCCGATTTCCACGATCCCGAACAGATCGTGGCCGACGCCCGCAACGTGCTGAACTTCAACGAGCCGATCGCCGTCATGTTCATGGGCGTCCTCGGCCACGCCCGCACCTACGACGATCTGCTGCGCATCGTCCGCACCGTGGTCGGCGCCGTGCCCTCGGGCAGCTACCTGATCATGTGGGACGGCACCGACGACAGCCAGGCCTATGTCACGCTGTGCGAGAACTACACCGGCACCGGCGGCACCCCGTACATCCCGCGGCCGCAGGCCCAGATCCGCGCGGTCTTCGATGGGCTGGAACTGGTGGAGCCCGGCTTCACCTCGATCACCCAGTGGCGCGCGGAGGCGACCGAAGTCGGTTCGGTGCAGCCGATCTCGGCCTACGGGGCCGTCGGCCGCAAGCCCTGATCGCAGGGGGCCGAAAGGCGTGTCACCGCACGGGTGTTCGACGTTCGGTGACATCGCCTCGATGTCATCGTGAGACCGGCTTCGGCGGCGCCGCGCCGGTGCCGGGACTGACGGCCGCGACCAGCAGCAGCGCCGCGCCGCATCCGGCCACGACCAGCCAGCCGGGTAGCGCGGCGCTCGCGAAACCGTCGGCGGTGACGTCGGCGACGAGACCAGCGGCCAGCGCGACACCGAGCGCCGTACCGAGTTGCCGTGCCGTGGACGCGGTTCCGGCGGCGACCCCGGCGCGCTCCGGCGGCAGTCCGCTCACCGCCGTGTCGGTGATCGGCGCGTTGGCGAAACCCACCCCGATGCCGACGAGCGAGAAGGCGGTCAGCAACAGGGGCAGGTTCATGCCCGCGGTGAGACCGGTGAGCAGCGCGCCGCCGAGCGTCACACACCCGCCCGCCAGCAGCAACGGGACGCGCGGGCCGACCCTGCCGACGAGATGACCGGAGACGGGCGCGCAGACGGTGGCGCCCACGGCCATCGGCAGGGTCGCCGCCCCCGCCGCGACGGCGGACCAGCCGGTGACCCGTTGCAGCAGCAGCGTGGTCATCAGCAACGTCATGCTGAAGGCGACGAAGACGGCGACCGCGCCCAGCACGGCCCCGGCGAAACGGGGGACCAGGAACAACCGAGGATCGATGAGCGGCTCCGCGCGCCGGGTCTCCACCCGGACGAGGACCGCCGTCAGCCCGGCCACCGCGAGGGAACCGAACACCGTGGCGGGCGCGGTCCAGCCGATCCGGGGCCCCTCGATCAGTACCGTGACCGCCAGCCACAGCAGCGCGACCAGCAGCAGCTGGCCCGGCACGTCGAGCCTGCGGGCCCGCGCGGCCCGCGATTCGGGAACGACAGCGCGCACGAGCAGGAACGCGACGAGGACCAGCGGCACATTGATCCAGAACACCGCGCGCCAGTCGAACAGGGCGATCAGCGCGCCGCCGGTCACCGGTCCCGCGGCCATGCTCAGCCCGAACATCGCGCCCCAGACGCCGATCGCCTGGGCGCGCTCCCTCGGGTCCGGCATCGCGCTGACCACGATGGCCAGCGCGACGGGCGTCATCATGGACGCGCCGACTCCCTGCCCGATCCGCGCGGCGACCAGGAACGCCAGGTTCGGGGCCACGGCGCAGGCCAGCGACGCGATCGCGAAAACCGCCAGGCCCGTGCGGAACACCCGCCGCCTGCCGAACCGGTCGGCCACCGCGCCCGCGGTGATCAGCAGTCCGGCGAAGGTCACCGTGTACGCGTCGATCACCCAGGCCAGGCGGTCCGCGCTGGTGCCGAGGCCGCGGCCGATCTCGGCGAGGCCGACCGTCACGATCGTCGTGTCCAAACCCACCAGGAACAGCGCCGAGGCGCAGATCGCCAGCACCGCCCATCGCCGGCGCGCGGACAGCGCGGGCGTCTCGGAGGTGATCGTCTCGGTCACACCACACCAGCCTTTCGATTCCACCGGCCGTGCGCCGGATGCGGTCGATGGTGCTCGGCGACCGCCACGCGACCCCAGCGGTTTTGCGGAATCTGCAAACATGGACCGATGGACATCGAGACGGCGGAGATCCTGGCGGCGATCGGCCCCCGGCTGCGCGCGTTGCGCCGGGAGCGCGGGCTCTCGCTGACCGTGGTCGCCGGGAGCGCGGGCCTGTCGGTGAGCACGCTGTCGCGGGTGGAGACCGGGCACCGCCAACCCACGCTCGATCTGCTCATCCCGCTGGCCCGCGTCTACAAGGTGTCGCTGGACCGGCTGGTCGAGGCGCCGGCCACCGGTGACCCGCGCATGCACCTGCAACCGCATCGACGCGCCAACGGTGGCGTCGTCGTGCCGCTGACCGGCTATCCGGGCCGCGTCCAGGTGTTCAAACACGTGCTCGGACCGCGCGAACCCCGGCTGGTCTCGCACAGTGGACACGCCTGGCTCTACGTCCTCGCCGGCACCCTGCGACTGCTGCTCGGCGACGACGAGCATCTGCTCGCGCCCGGCGAGACCGCGGAGTTCGACGCCACCGTGCCGCACTGGTTCGGCCCGGTCGAGGACACCCCCGTGGAGATCCTGCACCTGTTCGGGCCACACGGCGACAAAGCCGTTCCGCGCGTGACACCACCGGGAGTCTGACGCACGGTGGTGCACCATGGACCGGTGGACCACGTGGCCGCACTCCTCGACCGGATCTGGCGCACCGACGCGATCGGCATGCTCGGCGCGCTCAGCAGGCGGCTCGGCGACTTCGATCTCGCCGAGGAGGCCCTGTCCGACGCGCTGGCCGTAGCGCTCGAGCGCTGGCCCGTCGACGGCGTGCCGGACAGTCCCGCGGGCTGGCTGGTCACCACCGGGTGGCGCAAGGCCCTGGACCGGGAGCGGCGCGCGGCGGTCGGCCGGGCGAAGCTGGCCAGGCTCGCCGCGGAACCGGAGCCGGAACCCGGCGCGGACGACCGGCTGGCCATGATCTTCGCGTGCTGCCACCCGGACCTGCCCCAGCAGTCCAGGGTCGCGCTCACGCTGTACGCCGCCGCCGGGCTCACCACCGCCGAGATCGCCGCCGCCTTCCTGGTTCCGCTGCCGACCATGGCGCAGCGGCTGACCAGAGCCAAGCGGCACTGGCGCGAGCGTGACATCGGATTCGAGCCGCCGCCTCCGGACGAGTACGCCGAGCGGCTGCCCGCCGTGCTGGCGGTGATCTACCTGGTGTTCAACGAGGGCTATCTGTCGAGCGGGCGGTCGGCGCAGCGCCGGGAGCTGGCGGGCGAGGGTGTCGAACTGGCGCGGCAACTCGCCGCCTTGCTGCCCGCCGAACCGGAGGTCGCCGGCCTCGCCGCGTTGCTGGAGCTGCACCATGCCCGTGTCGCGACGCGCTTCGATTCCCTCGGCCGCATCGTGCTGCTCGAGGGGCAGGACCGCCGACAGTGGAACACCGCGGCGATCGAGCGCGCGGTGCTGCGGCTGCGCGCGGCCGTGCGGCAGGGACGGCCGGGGCCGTACCAGACGCAGGCGGGGATCGCCGCCCTCCACGCGCTGGCCCCCAGCTACTCGCAGACCCCCTGGGCCGAGGTCCGCGCGCTCTACGACCGGCTGTCCGTCCTGGATCCGTCGCCGGTGGTGCTGCTGAACCGGGCGGTCGCCACCCGTTTCGTCCTCGGCCCGGCCCCGGCGCTGGACGAGGTCGAGAGCCTCGGCGACCGGCTGGGCGACTACCACCTCTGGCACGCCACCCGCGCCGACCTGCTCGCCGCTCTCGACCGCCGGCCCGAGGCGGTGGCGGCGGCCGAGCGCGCCCTCGACCTCGCCACGAATCCCGCCGAACGCGAACTGATGTCGCGCCGGGTGGGGGAGTTGCGGCGCCCCGGCGCCTAGACTCGCGTCACCAGCGGACGCACCTCGACCGCGCTCACCCCCGGCGCGAGCGGCCAGGTCGACGCGATCCGCACCGCCTCGTCCAGGTCGTCGCAGTCGAGCACGATGACCGACCCGATCACCTCCTTGACCTCCAGGTACGGTCCGTCGGTGACCACCGGCTCGCCGTTCGCCCCGGCACGCACCGTTTTCGCGGTTTCCCTCGGCTGCAGCTCGATGCCGCCCTCGGTCACCTTGCCGGTCGGCTGCCAGCGCTCGAACCAGCCGTAGACCTCGGTCATCACGGCCTCCTCGGCGGCCGGGGACAACGCGGCCCACTCGCGGTCGTCGCCACAGATCAACATCGCGTACTTCATGATCACTCCTCGAAAGGGGAAGGGTTCTGTCCTACACGTGACGAACGGGCGGGATCTTTTCTCGACAGCTCCCGCCATCCTCGCCGACCCGGACCGGCGCTGTCGGTGGACACGGCTAGGCTCGACGCAAACGCGCGGCCCGCGCGACCTATGCTCAGGGGGAACCCGCCGTGACCGCTCCACACCCGCACTCCGCCGATCAGCCGGAGCCGGCCTTCCGGCGCGGCGAGTCCCCCGCCGTCCCCACCCCGGTGTTCAGCGCCGACCGTCCCGGCGAGACCGCGCCGCCCTTCGCCGAATCCGGCACCGCCACAGCGCTACCGACGTTCCTGGCGCCGACGGCGCATCCGGGACACGACGAGTTCGCCTAGCGTCCAATCACATTCGCCGCCACGCTCGGCAGATCCCGCGGCCGAGCCACGGCGGTTCGGCCGCTGCCGCACGCGATGGAACCATGGGCGCATGCTCGACGAGATCGACTGGAGTTCGCTCTGCCACGCCTACGGCCCGGCGGCCGACACCCCGGCGCACCTGGCTGCCCTCACCTCGGTGGACCCGGCGGCACGGCAGGCCGCGCTCGACCATCTCGACGGCGCCGTGCTGCACCAGGGATTCCCGTCGTCGGCCACCGCGCCGGCGGCGCATGTCATCGCGCGACTGCTCACACGTGACGAGCTCGCCCCGGATGTCCGGGTCGCGCTCATCGAATTTCTCGGGTGGGTCGCCCACGCGACCACGATCGCCGCGCGGGAACCGCACGGCGACGATCTGCTCGGAGCGCTCCAGCGGGCCGTCGTGGCGTCCTACCCGGTGGTGGTCGGCTTCCTCGACCACGCCGAAAAGTCCGTGCGCGAGCACGCCGTCCACACGGCGGTGTCGCAGGTCAGGACGCCGGCACTGAGCGAACAGCGGGCCGTCCTCGCCGCCCGCCTGCATGTCCGGGCGCAAGCCGATACGGCCGAACGCGCCTGGTGGGTGCGGCGTCTCAGCGATCTCGACGACGCCAGCGTCTCGCCGCTCCGGCCAGGGCGATCATCCGCGACGCGGACTGGACCGGCTTCGCGAGCACGTGGGGCCCATTGCTCCTGGCGGCGTTCGACCCACCCTACGACGACCGTCGAGGTCTCTCCCGAGCACAACGCGACATCCTTGCCGCCGCGGTCGCCAACCCGCGCCTGTGGAACCCGCGAAACGGCAGCTGTTCCTTGGTGTTCCAGCGCGCCGGCCTACCGTTCCACCGCGAATCTTGCGCCCGGATCGTGGCAGCGCCCTAGCGTCCCGCGCTCCGGGCGGGACGATCGCGGCCGGTCACCGCTGAGGAATCAGGGGAGGTCGATGGTCCGCGGAGCGCATCCGCAGGATTCGCCAGGGTGGAGGGTGACGGGCAGCGGCGCGGCGGCGGTGGGCTCGGGAGCCGTGGTCAGCAGGCGGTCGAGGGCGAGTCGGGTGATCGTGTCGATCGGCTGCTGGATCGAGGTCAGGGTGATCTGCGCGAACAACTGGGCGGGACCGGTGTCGAAGCCGACGACCCGGATCCGGTGCGGGATGTCGAGGCCGGCGTCGGTGATGGCCCGGACGGTGGCCGCGGCTTGGGCATTGGTGCCGACGACCATGCCGTGGGGCGGCTCGGCGCGGCTCCGCAGGTGCTCGCGCACGGCGCGGTAGGCGCCCTCGGCGGACAGATCGGTGTGGATGACCACGGCGTCGGCACCGGCGACGGCGGCGAACCCGCGGTGGCGCTGCTCGACGGTCTCCCGGTCGCCGTAGCGAACGTCTTCGGCGGTGAAGCCACCGACGAACACGATGTCGCGGCATCCGTGCGTCTCGCGCAGATGGCGTGCGGCGAGCGCGCCCGCGCCGACATGATCGGCTCCGACGATCGGGGAATCCACGGGAGTCCTGGTGTTGTGCACCCACACCACCGGCATCCGTGCCCGCGCGCACACCGCGCCCGTCTCGACGGGATCGACGGCGCCGACCACGATCAGCCCGTCGATGCCGACATCGGTGAAGGCGGTGGCGAATTCGCGTTCGCGCTCGGGGTCGTAGCCACTGTTGCCGATCATGGTGAGGTGGTCGCGCGCCCGCGCTTCGATCTCGGTGCGCCCCACCAGCGCCGCGTACAGCGGCATCGTCAGATCGGGGACGAGCAGCCCGATCTGCCGCCAGCGCCGCGGCCGCCGCAGCGCGCGGGCCAGGCGATCCGGGCGGTAGTTCAACTCGTCGGCGGCGGCGAGCACCTTGGCGCGCAGCGCGTCCGACACAGGTCGCGGGCCGTCGTTGAGCACATAGCTGACCACGGCGGTGGAGACACCCGCGCGACCGGCGACGTCGGCGAGGGTGGGGCGTTTAGCGGTCACAATCGGGTCCAGTCTGCTGGGCCGTCGGTCTGCGCCGAAGGCTTACGTTCATCGTGATTCCTACCCTGTCCGGTGCCGTGAAGATCTCTACGCTAATCGATTAGATCTTTAACTCTCGCGACCCACACTCGCAACAACCGACAGGTGAAGTAGACGTCATGGCTTACGCACGACTCACGGGAGTCACCCACCACGCCCCCGAGAACGCCCACGACAGCCTCGTGCTGTTCACCGGAGCCGACTCGATCACCCGCCTCATCGCGCTCGACGGGACCGTGGTCCGCGAGTGGCCGCACGCGGGGGTGCCGCCGCGTCTCCTCGATCCGGCGCTCACCGGCGGCAGGCGCGGTGACGTCGGCGTGCAGCTCGGCGAGAGCGGCGACGGCCGGGGTGGCATCTACGCCAACGGCACTGTCGGACAGCTGGATTGGTCGGGTGAGGTGGTGTGGGAGTGGGGCCGCCAGGCGCCCGGTGGCGCGGCCCGCCAGAACCACGACTGGCAGCTGCTGCCCAACGGCAATCGGCTGCTGCTGGTCACCGTGCCACGGGTGGTGGCCTCACTCGGCATCACCGCGGCGGTCGGCGATCAAGGCCTCTACGAGGTGGACCCGGACGGCGCGATCGTCTGGCAGTGGCTGGCCGGTGACCACCTCGACGAGTTCGGCTTCTCCGACGCGGGGTGGGCGGCGTTGCGCGCCACCGCCGCGCGCGACCCCGAGGACCCCTGGGGCTATCTGGAGATGAACAGCGCGACGCCGCTGGGCCCCAACCGCTGGCACGACGCGGATCCCGACGGCGTGTTCCACCCTGACAACATCCTGGTCAGCTTCCGCAAGGCGAACGTGATCGCGCTGATCGACAAGCGTTCCGGCGCCGTCGCGTGGCGACTGGGGCCCTACTTCGACGAGGAGCCGGGGGCTCAGCACCAGCGCGTCAACGCGCACAAGGTGCCCCGCCCGGTGGACCAGATCTCCGGACAGCACAATCCGCACCTGATCCCGGCCGGACTGCCCGGCGCGGGCAACCTCCTGGTCTTCGACAACCAGGGTGGGGCGGGCTATCCGCCCGCGCCGCTGGGTATCTACGCGGGCTCGCGGGTGCTCGAGATCGACCCGACGACCCGCCAGATCGTCTGGCAGTACACCGCGGAGGACTCCGGCAGGCCGTCGTGGACGTTCTTCAGCTCCTTCGTGAGCAACGCCCAGCGGCTGCCCAACGGCAACACCCTGATCACCGAGGGCATGCGGGGCAGGCTCTTCCAGGTCACGCCGCAGGGCGAGGTGGTCTGGGAGTACCACAGCCCCTACGAGGGCTACGGCGTCGCGGGCGAGCCGGAGGTGCGCGAGCCACGGGTGCCCGGTGTCGACCGGCTCACCCTGACGCCCCTGGTCTATCGCGCCCAGGCGGTGCCCTTCGACTGGGTCCCCGACCGTGTCACGGCCGTCGAGTGATCGGGAAGGACTGACCACCATGACAAGTACCGTGCGAACCGCCGACCCGCCGGCCGCGACACCGCGCGAGCGGCCCCCGGCACCGGGCCGGCGACGCGTCCCCGCGTGGATCTCGCGCGCGGGCTCGCTGGGCTGGACCGTCGCCGGGCTCGCGCTCGCCGCGCTGGCCTGGACGCTGCTCGCCGCCTCCGGCCGATTCCCCGACGCACTGCTGCCCGGCCTCCCCGAAATCCTCGGGGCCGCAGGTGATCTCCGACGCGAAGGCCTGCTCGCCGAAGACATCCTCGCCAGTCTGCGCCGCGCGCTCGGTGGCTTCGTCCTCGGTGCCGCCACCGGTCTCGGCGCCGCGATCGTCACCGCGACCACCACCCTCGGGCGCCGTCTGCTGCGCCCGGTGCTGCGGCTGCTCGCGCCCGTTCCCACCATCGGGCTCGTCCCGCTGGCCATCCTGTGGTTCGGGCTCGGCGAGGGCAGCAAGGCGCTGGTCATCGCGCTCGGGGTGTTCGTGCCCGTGTGGATCAACAGTCACGTCGGCTTGGCGAGCACGCCGCGCGACTACCTGCGGGCGGCGCGCTGCCTCGGCGCGGGCCGCGCGCAGACCCTGCGGGAGATCGTCCTGCCGGAAGCCGCTCCCGACATCGTGGCGGGCCTGCGCGTCGGCGCAGCGATGGCGTTCGTGCTCATCGTCGTCGCCGAGATGTCCGGCACCACAGCCGGTCTCGGCTACCGCCTCTACCAGGCGCAGCTGTTCTCGCAGGCCGATCGGCTGATCGCCTGCCTGATCGTGCTCGGCGTCCTCGGCGCGCTCGTCGACACGGCCATCGCCGCCGCCACCACCCCGATCACGCGCTGGGCCGCGGAGGAGCACTGACATGACGATCCACGCGCACGACCTGGTCGTGCACTATCCCGGAAACCCGGTGCCGACGCTGCACGGCATCGATCTCACCATCGAGGACGGCTCGTTCACGGTCCTGGTCGGTGCCTCGGGATCCGGCAAGTCCACGCTGCTGCACTGCCTGGCCGGCCTGATCATCCCGACGTCGGGACTGGTGCGCGACAACGGCATCGCGGTGACGGCCCCCGACCCGCGCCGCAGCGTCGCCTTCCAGCGCGACGTGCTCTTCCCCTGGATGAGCGTGGCCGACAACATCGGCTTCGCGCTGCGCGCCCGCGGCATCGCCGCCGCCGACCGGCCGCGACGCGTCGCCGAACTGCTCGACGACGTCGAGCTCGCGCGCTCGGTGCGCGACCGGCGGCCCAGCGAACTGTCCGGCGGCATGCGGCAACGCGTCAGCATCGCCCGGTTGCTGGCCGGTGAACCCGCGGTGCTGCTGATGGACGAGCCCTTCGCGGCCCTGGACGCCCTGACCAGGCTCAAGATGCAGGACCTGCTCACCGGCCTGTGGGCAAGGGCCCGGCGCACCGTCGTCTTCGTCACCCACGACATCGACGAAGCGATCCGCCTGGCCGACACCGTCGAGGTGCTCGACAACGGCCGCATCGCCGAACACCTCGTCAATCCGCTCGACCGGCCCCGGCCCGCGGACACCCTCGCCGATCAACCCGGCTACAGCGAGATCCGCAAACAACTGCACCACCGGCTCGGGATCACCCACGCCACCGTCTGATCCACCCCACCCGAGGACCACCCAGTGAAGACATCTCTGCTTCGAACCATCGCCGCGGCGCTCACCGCGACCACCCTGGCCGTCACCGGAGCCGCCTGCGGCGCCGCCGATGCCGACGACCCCACCACCTTGACCGTCGGCTTCGTCGTCGACCCGTCCTGGGCGCAGATCCCGGTCGCCGACAAGGCGGGCTACTTCGGCGAACACGACGTCAAGGTGAAGGTCGTGAACTTCCCGTCCGGCATCGAGGCCCTGCAGGCCGTGGCGGCCGGTCAGCTCGACATCGCCACCGCGGCCGATGTGCCGAGCTCCGCCGTGCTCACCAAATCGCCGACGCTGCGCGTGGTCGGCGACGGCGCGCGCTGGGAAGGGTCGCGAATCGTCGCGCGCCGCAGCGCGGGCATCGACAGCGTCGAGGACCTCGCGGGCAAATCGATCGGCACGCCGATCGGGACGAGTGCGGCCTACTTCGTCGCGAACACCTTGGCGCACCGGGGAATCGACGCGAAACTCGTACAGGTGTCGCCGTCCGCGACGGTGACCGCGGCGACCCAGCGCGATGTCGACGCCGTCTCGATCTTCCAGCCGTACCAGGCCCAGGTCGTGCAGGCGCTGGGCGCCGACGCGATCGAACTGACCGGCGGAACCTACCACCAGCACAGCCTGTACCTGGCCTCACAGCACGCCGTTACCACGAAGTCCGCCGCGCTCGCCTCGTTCTTCGCGGCACTGGACGACGCCGGGCGGGACCTGAAGAACCTGGCCGACCCCGCCGTGTCCGCCGTCGCCGCGGCCACCCAGCTCCAGCCCGACCTCCTGCGAACGGTGTTGCCCCAGTTCGACTTCGCCCTCCAGCTCGCCCCCGACCTCGCCGCCAAACTGGACGGGCTGGGCCGGTGGGCCAAGACCCAGGGCAAGATCCCCGCCGACACCGAACTGCCGAACTACGCGACGTTCCTCGACGACGGGTTCCTGCCGAAGCGATAGCGCCACACGATGAAACCGCCGGTCGGCCACGCGACCGGCGGTTTCGCATGCCGTCCTAGCTGTCGATCCATTCCCGCCAGCCGCCGGCGAGGACGAGGTCGGCCAGGCGCTGGTAGCCCTCGGCGCCGGGGTGCGCGCCGTCGCCCGCGCTGACCTCGGCGCGCCACACCGGGTCGGCGGCCAGCGCGCGGGTCGTGGCGATGAACGGGACGTTCTCGCGCAGGCACAATGCCGCCATCTCGTCGGCGATCGTCGTCACGCGCGCGAAATGCGCCGCGCCGGCATCGATCACCGGCGGCGGCCCGACGACGAGCACGCGGACGGATCGACGCCGGCATCCCGCGAGCAGCGTGGCGAGATTCTCCAGGCAGTCGGCGGGCTCGACGCGCACCCGGCCGTCCTCCTCCTCGACGGCGTCGTTGCTGCCGAACGACACCACCACGCGGTGATCGGCGTCTGCCGCCCTGCGCTCGTCGAGCTCACGTTCGTAGCGCCGCAGTACGTCCGCGGAGGTGTTGCGGCGGATACCGAGATTGAAGGCCGTCACGTCCGGGCCCGTGGCCGCGAGCACCCGCCCCACCCAGCCCCGGTACTCCGGGTCGCCGATGCCCTGGACGAAGGAATCCCCGAGGAAACACAGGCGCAGATCTCCACTCACCCCGGCGATCCTAGGAGACCTGGATCGCACTCCGGCCCACGACTATCGAAAATTAACGATAATGGTTATCATTAGCGCCTGCTCGAGGCTTGGAGGCTTTGTGGGACATCTGCTGATGGTGGAGAGCTGGGTCGGCTCGATGAGCACCCTGCTCCCGGCGGGAATCAAGGACAGCGGTCACGAATTCAGCTTTCTGACCAGGAGGCTCGGGCACTACCTGCGGCCCGACAGCCCGACACCCCACCCGCTGCTCGGCGCGGCGAACGTGTTCACCGCCGACACCAACGACGAGGCGGAACTGCTGCCCTACGTGCGAAAACTGCACGCGCTGTTCGGCTTCGACGGCGTGCTCACCTCGTGTGACTACTACCTGCCGACGGTGGCCGCGATCGCCGCCGACCTGGGCCTGCCCGGGCCTGGCCGCGCGGCCGTCGCCGCGGCGTGCAGCAAGCACCGGACCAGGGAGATCTGCGCGGCCGCCGGGGTGGCGGGTCCGGCTTTCGCGGTGGCGACGCGGTGGGACGAGATCGCCGATGCCGCTACCACGCTCGGCTATCCCCTGGTGGTGAAGCCGGTCGACCTGTGCGGCGGGATGTTCGTGTCCCGCGTGGACGACGAGACGCAGCTGCGGGCCGCGGTGGACCGGATCGCGGACTTCCCGGTGAACGCGCGCGGCCAGCGGCGCGCGCCGCAGATCCTGCTCGAAGAGTGCGTGGACGGACCGGAATTCAGCGTGGAGACGGTGACCGCGGGCGGGCGGACCACGGTGCTCGGCATCACCGACAAACGGATCACCGGCGCCCCCGCGTTCATCGAGGCGGGCCACATGTTCCCGGCGGCGCTGGGCCCGGACGACTCGGCGGCGATCACCGCACTCGCCGTCGCGGCCGTCGAGGCGCTGGAACTCGACGCCACCGTCGCGCACACCGAGATCAGGCTGGGCGCGGACGGGCCACGCCTGATCGAGGTGAACCCCCGACCGGCGGGTAATCGGATCACCGAGCTGGTGCGCAGGGTCACCGGGATCGACCTGGCGGCGGTGCACGCCCAGGTCGCGGCAGGAGCTACCCCCGATCTGACCCCGCGACCGACCGGAATCGGTAGCGCCGCCATCGCTTTCGCCGTCCCGGCCGAGTCGGGCGTGCTGGCCGGCGTCGACGGCGCGGACGGGTGGGCGGGCGACGGCAGGATCGTCGAGCAGAAGCTGGCGCGACCCGGCGCCGAGGTGCGGCGGGCCACCGACAACAACACCTACCTCGGGCATGTGATGGTCGTCGACGAAACACCGGGCACGGCGGGGGATCTCGCGCAGGGCTTGATCGACGACCTGCGGGTCGAGCTCGTCGCGGCCGGTGATCACGCGTGATCGACTCCACGGTGCGGCCGGCCTCGGTCGGTGACCTCGTCGCGTGGGCCCGCGCGGGCATGCTCGGCGTCGACCCGGCGAGCGTGCGCGCGTCGACGGCGTTCCTCACCACCTACGGCACCCGCCATCCGGGCCGGAACACGTCCTACCGCAACGAGATTCTCAGTATCCGGGTGGGCGCCGCCGTCGGTTCCTGCGCGCTCGAGCCCGGCAGCGCGACCGGTGAACTGGTCGACGAGTGCGTCGCCGCGACGATCGCGGACCTGCTCGACCATCCCGCGCCCGCGGTCCGGATCGCGGCGCTGGACGCCTACCTGATGCATGTCGCACCACATCCGCGGGCCGGCGGGCGGCCGGGGGAGCCGGTCGTGATCGACGGGCCGACCTCGCTGGCGAAGTCGCGGCGCCGAGCCGCCACCGTCGTGGACCTGTTGCCCGCCGGGGTCGGCCGAGTCCTCGTGGTCGGCGTGGTCGGATCCTTGCTCGCCGAGCTCCGCGCGCGCGAGATCGGTTACCTGCCCTGCGATCTCGCGGGCGGGGTCACCGAATGGGGTGAGCCGGTGTACGAGTCAGTGGCCGCCGCGCCCTCCGATGTCGACGCGATCCTGGCCACCGGGATGTCACTGGGCAACGGCGGCTTCGACGAGCTGCGCGGCATCGCAGCCCGCCGGGACGCTCCGTTGGTGCTGTTCGCCCAGACCGGCAGCGCCGTGCTGCCCTGGTTCCTCGGCGTCGGGGTGCACGCGGTGTCGGCCGAGCCGTATCCGTTCTTCTCGCTCGACGGCGGACCGAGCACGGTGTTCACCTATCGGGAGCAGCTGTGATCGCCGCGCAGCCCGCGCTGCTGCGCCTGATCGGCAACACCCCCGTCACCCGCGTCGCGGCCGGAAACAGCTGGTACACGGCCAAACTGGAGTCGGCGAGCGTCGCGGGCATGAAGGCGAGGGCAGCGGTCTCGATGCTGCGGGCGGCCGCGGCCCGCGGCGATCTCGCGCCGGGCGCGACGGTGATCGAATCCACCAGCGGCACCCTCGGTCTGGGGCTGGCGCTGGCGGGCAAGGCGCTCGGGCACCCGGTACGGCTCGTGGTCGACGACGAGCTCGAACCCGATCTGCGCGCCCTGTTCTCGGCGTACGGCATCGGACTCGACGTCGTCACCGAGCCGCATCCGACCGGCGGGTGGCAGCAGGCCCGGCTGGATCGGCTCGCCGAGCTGGTGGCCGCCGAGCCGGGCGCGTTCTGGCCCGACCAGTACGACAATCCCGACAACGCCGCAGGCTACCGGGCGATGGGCGCGGAGATCCTCGACCAGGTCGACGCCGTCGACGTGCTGGTCGCCGCGATCGGCTCGGGCGGGCACTGCGCCGGGCTCAGCCGGGTCCTGCGCGAGCGCTGGCCCCGGCTGCGGGTGATCGGCGTGGACGCGGTGGGCTCGCGCATCTTCGGCCAGCCCGACCGGCGCAGGCTCATGCGCGGGCTCGGCAGCAGCATCCTGCCCCGCAATGTCGCCTACGCCGATTTCGACGAGGTGCACTGGGTCGGCTCGGCCGAGGCCGTCGCGTCGTGCCGTCGGCTGGCGGCGGCGACCGGTCTCGCGGGCGGCTGGAGCACCGGCGCGGCGGCACTGGTGGCCGGCTGGGTGGCCGAGCGGGAACCGGGCGCACGGGTGCTCACCGTGTTCCCCGACGGTCCGCACCGCTACCTGCGCACCATCTACGACGACGACTGGTGTCGCGCGCACGGCCTGGGGGCCGGCGTCGCGACGTCCCCGACCGTGCTGACCACCCCCGAGGAGGAGGCGCACGGCTGGGCTCGGTGCGCGATCGTGCGGGACCCCGCGGCGCGACAGTCCGCGCCGGGCTCGTTCGCCGTGCCGGACTCCGCCGAGGAGGTGACGGCGTGAAACTCACCTGGACCACCGCACGACTGGAACTCGCAGTCCCGCTGCGGATCTCGCGGGCGGCGATGACCGGCCGCGACGCGGTGTGGGTGTGCCTGACCGACGACGGCCACGCCGGATACGGCGAGGTGGTCACCAGTCCACGGGCCCGCCTCGACACCGCGCGGATCGACGCCACCCTGACCGGCATCGCCGAGGCGATCACCCAGGACAGCGATCCGGCGGCCCTGCGCGCGCGGTTGCCCCGGCTGCGGGCGGACTTCGCGGACGCACTCGCCGTCGTCGCGGCGGTCGACAGCGCCGTCCACGACCTGCTCGCCCGCCGCGCGGGCGTCACCGTCGGCGCCCTTCTCGGACTGCCGCACCGGGATTCGGCGCCGACCGCGTACACGATCGGCATCATGCCCACGGTGGAAGCGGCCGACACCGCGAGGCGACTGCGCGCCGACGGTTTCGGTGTCCTGAAGATCAAAGCCGGGGCCGGGGATCCGGCGGCCGACCTCGCCCGCGTCCGCGCCATCCGCGACGCCGCGCCCGGCGCCGAACTGCTGCTCGACCCGAACGGCGGGTGGACCGCCGAGGTCGCGATCGGCGTGCTCACGGCGATGGCCGACCTCGGCATCGCCGCGGTGGAACAACCGGTCGCGGCCGGTGACCACCGGGCACTGGGCCGCGTGGCGCGAGCCGTGCCGATGCCGATCGTGGCCGACGAGGACGCGGGCACCGTCGAGGACCTGCGCCTGCTGCCGCCCGAGATCGCCGGCATCAACATCAAACTCGCCGAATGCGGTGGCCTCGACGCCGCCCGCGCGATGATCGCTTGGGCCGAGCGGCACGGCAAACACGTGCTGCTGGGCTGTCAGGCCAGCAGCACGCTCGGCATCGCCCCCGCTGTCCAGCTGATCGGTGCCGCCCGCTGGATCGACCTGGACGGGCACCTGTTGCTGGCCGAGGACCCGTGGACCGGGCTCGGCGGCCACGA
Organism: Nocardia neocaledoniensis; assembly: GCF_003182135.1. Lineage (GTDB taxonomy): Bacteria > Actinomycetota > Actinomycetes > Mycobacteriales > Mycobacteriaceae > Nocardia > Nocardia neocaledoniensis. The sequence goes on from NZ_QGTL01000005.1 coordinate 278,568, forward strand.
CGGTGTACTGCGCCGACCGGCCGCCCCCGGGCTCGGCGTCGAGGTGCGCGGGTGAACACGGTGCGGACCTTTCGCACGCTGCCCCTGTCGGTGCGGCTGCTGCTGACCAACCAGCTCGTCGGCAATATCGGCTTCTATCTGCTGGTGCCGTTCCTGGCCGACTATCTGCTCGACGATCTGGCCCTGTCGGCGGCTGTCGTCGGCGTGGTGCTCGGCGTGCGCAACCTCAGCCAGCAGGGCCTGTTCCTCATCGGCGGGTCGGCCTCGGATCGGCTGGGCGCGCGCGGCGTGATCGTCGTCGGCATCGCGATCAGGGCGGTCGGATTCGGGCTCTTCGCGATCGGCGGATCGCTGCCGGTGGTGCTGCTGGCCTCGGTGCTCACCGGGTTCGCCGGCGCGCTGTTCAACCCGGCCGTGCGGGCCTACATCGCCCGCGACAGCGGCGAGCGGTCCGCGGAGGCGTTCGCGTTGTTCAACGTGTTCGGCAACGCGGGGTCGGCGATCGGGCCCGTGGTGGGCACCGTGCTCGTCGCCGCGGGGTTCCGCCTCACGGCGGTGGTCGCCGCGGCGATTTTCGCCGCGCTGGCTGTCGCGCAGTGGCTGCTCCTGCCCGCGAAGGCCGTGGCGGCCTCGGACGGGGGAGTGCGCGCCGACTTCGCGACCGTGTTCACCGACCGGCGGTTCTGGGCGTTCGCCATGGCACTCATGCCGATGTTCGCGCTGCAGAGCCAGATCTATTTCCTGTTCACCCTGCAGGCCCAGGACAGCGCCGCACCCGGGCACGGCCCGGCGGCGGTGGCGGCGCTGTTCGTCGTGGAGACCGTCGCGGTGGTGAGCTTGCAGGTCCGGGTCACCGGGTTGCTGGTGCGCCGCACAGAGCGCGGCCCGGCGATGGCGGCCGGGATGGCGATCATGGGCGCGGCCTTCCTCGTCCCGCCCGCCGCCGCCCACCTGTCGCGCGGCTCCGGTACCGGGGTCGCCGACACCGCGTTCCGCGTCGCGCCGGTCCTGTTCGCAGCGGTCCTGCTGGCCATCGGGGTGACGGCGGTGCAGCCGTTCGTCAACGAGGCCATCGGCCGGTTCGCCGGCGCGCGGCTGACCGGCACCTACTTCGGCGCGTTCTATCTGGCCTCCGGCCTGTTCACCGTCACCGCGACCTCGGTCACCGGCGCGGTGCTCGACCGGGCAGGCGGATCGCTGACCTGGCCGCCCGCCCTGCTGTGCGCGGCGGCGGGCCTTGGCTCGGCGGCCGCGGTCCTGGTGCTGCACCGGCGCGCGACGCTGCCCGGCCCCGAAACCACCTCTCCTCCACCAGTTCCGGCGTCCACAGCGCGCCCGGCGAAAGGCACCGATGACGATGGCGAGTAACGGACCCGTCGTGTTCAGCGAGAACCTGCTCACCGACAACCCCGCCCTCTACGAACGCACCTTCCCCGACTCCGGGGAACGCAACGCCCGCTTCGTGCACGACCTGGTGACCCGCTTCGGGACCGGTCCGGCGATCCGGCTGCTCGATGTCGGCTGTGGCACCGGCCGCGACGCGGCCCGCCTGGCCGAACTCGGCTACCGGGTCGGCGCGGTCGACATCTCGCCGCGCATGGTCGACTACGCGCGGCAGCGCCATCCCGGCCTCACGGTGGCGGTGGGTGACGCCCGCACCGTGCGCACCGACGAGCCGGTCGACGTGCTCACCTGCCTCGGCAGCACCCTGCTGCACCTGCACGACAGCACCGATCTCGTCGCCGCGCTGCGCAGCTTCCACGACTGTCTGCGCCCCGGCGGGCTCGCGGTCTTCGAGATGCGCAACGGCGCCTTCCTGCTGACCGACCGTGGACGACGTGAACTGCTCGACGAGGAACTGGTGCGCGAGGTCGAGTGGGAAGGCGTCGCCTACACCTCACGCACCTCGCTGCGCGTCGACCTGCCCGGCCAGCTGCTGCGCCGACGCCGCGCATGGTCCTGGCCCGGCTGCCAGGACCCGGTCGTCCAGCACACGGCCTGGCGCCTGCTGTTCCCGCGCGAGCTGCGATTCCTGTTGAGCCTGGCCGGTTTCGACGTGCTGGCGCTGTTCGACGAGCCGGGACCACTGACCGAGCCCGCCTGGCCGGGCGAGGGCGTGCTCTCCGAAGAGCTCACCGGTGACCGGCTCCACGTCGTCGCCCGCCGGGCCGGGGTGACCGGGTGACGGGGCAGACCAGAATCGGCGTGGGCAGCGCCTTCGGCAGTTGCGGCGAGCTGCTGCAGGGCGTCACCGCCGAGGACGATCGGCACTTCCTGGTCACGCTGCCCATCCGCGGCGGCTCGGTCGCGCTGTTCGAACCGGGTGGCCCCGACGTCCGGGTCTACCCGCCCCACAAGACGAAGGCGCTGCGCCTGGCGACCGGCATGATCGAGCGCTCCGCCGCGCTGCGCGGCGGACGGCTGACGGTGTTCAGCGACCTGCCCGAGGGCAAGGGCCTGGCCAGTTCCACCGCCGACCTCGTCGCCACCGCGCGCGCGATCGCCGACGCCGAACATCGGACCGCGTCGACGGCCGAGATCGAGGCCGGACTGCGCGTCATCGAACCCTCCGACGGCGTGATGTATCCGGGCTCGGTGGCCTATTGTCACCGTGAGGTGCGCTTGCTCGCGCGGCTGGGTCAGTTGCCCGCGCTCACCGTCGTCGTCGGTGACGAGGGCGGCGCGGTCGACACCGTCGAATTCAATCGTCGCCCACGGCCGTTCAGCGCGGCCGTGAAGGGCGAGTACAGCGCCCTGCTGGCCCGCCTCGGCACCGCGATCGCCCGGCGCGACGCCGCGGGCATCGGCGCCGTGGCGACCCGCAGCGCCGTGCTGAGCGCGGCCCTGCGTGACCGCCCGCACCTGGACGCCACGATCGCGGCGGCGTGCGAGGCGGGCGCGCTCGGCGTCGTGGTCGCCCACAGCGGCACCACGACGGGGCTCCTGCTCGACGACAGCGATGCCGACTACCGGCGCAAAGTCGTCGCCGCCCAGCGGATCTGCGCCGAGTTCGCGGATTCGGTGAGCGTGCACCACACCTGGCGGCCCTCGCCCCCCGACGGTGCGCAGCCGCAGGCCGCCGGGGGTTCCGGCCATGATCACGCGATCCCGCCACTCGGCGAGCGCGCCCGCGAACACGTCCGGGGCCTCGCCGGTGGCCGCGCCGAGGCACTGCCCGGCCGCGGTGGCATCGCACGCTCGGTGGGCCCGGCGGCGCACCAGGAACCGGCGGAAGTGTGGGTGCGATGATCACCGTGGAACAGATCCGCTTCGGTTACGACGGCCGGATCACCCTGGACGACATCACCTTCCAGGTCGAGACGGGGTCGATCGTCGGCCTGATCGGGCCCAACGGGTCAGGGAAGTCCACCCTGCTGCGCCTGATGTACCGGGCGTTGCGCGCCGAGTCGGGGGCCATCGCCGTCGACGGGACCGCGGTCGAGGGGTTGCGTGGGCGCGAGCTGGCGGCGCGGCTCGCGGTGGTCGCGCAGGAGGCGCCCCCCGACACGCCGGTGACCGTCGCCGAGACCGTTCTGCTCGGCCGTTCACCGTGGGTCGGTGCGTACCAGGGCTATTCGCGTGCCGACCGGATCGCCGCCGCGGCCGCGCTCACCCACGTCGGCGCCAGGGCGCTGGCCGACCGCCGCTACGCGACGCTGTCCGGCGGGGAACGCCAGCGCGTCCTGATCGCCCGTGCCCTCGCCCAGCACGCCGACCACCTGTTGCTCGACGAGCCGACGAACCACCTCGACATCCGCTATCAGCACGAATTGCTCGGACTGGTCAAGGAACTCACCGCCACCACCACCATCGTGGTGCTGCACGACCTGAATCTGGCCGCGCGCTACTGCGATTCGCTGGTGCTGCTCGACCGCGGGCGCGTCGCGGCCGCGGGGTCCGTCGACGAGGTGCTGACCCCGGAGCTGCTCGAACCGGTCTACGGCATCGCCGTGCGGCGCACGAGTGCCTTCGGCGCCCCGCAACTCCTGTTCGGACCCACCGAGCAGGACACGCCGCAGGACGACCTGGCGACCGGGCCGGAAAACGGTGAATCAGCGTGCGCGCCGGCACCTTCGGCAACGGTGCTCGACACGGCGAGAAAGGCCACGTCCCGATGACGACGACACTGCTCGACGAACCCGTCGCCGACGACCTCGACCACGCCCGCCACCGTGGGCGAACCCTGCTGTGGGTGGGCGGTCTCGGCGCCGCGCTCGCCCTCGCCGTGCTGCTGGCCGCCGGGCTCGGTCCGGTCTCCGTCCCGCCGGGGACCGTCGCCCGCATCATCGGCCATCACACGATCGGAGCGCCCGGCACCGCCGACTGGAGCGCCGCTCAGGACTCCATCGTGTGGCTGGTACGGGTGCCCCGCGTCCTGCTCGGCGCCCTGGTCGGCGCGGCGCTGGCGCTCAGTGGGGCCGTACTGCAGACGATCGTGCGCAATGTGCTGGCCGACCCGCACATTCTCGGTGTCACCTCGGGAGCCTCGACGGGCGCCGCGGTGTACCTGCTGTTCGGCGTCACGGCCGCGACCACCGCGACGGCGCTGGCCGCCAGCGCGTTCGTGGGCGCCCTGTGCGCCACGGCGCTGCTGTTCGTCATCTCCCGGATCAACGGGCAGCTCACCTCCCTGCGGCTGCTGCTGGGCGGGGTGACGATCGGCTACATCTTCTCGGCGGCGACCAGCTTCCTCATCTTCGCCTCGGACCGGCCCGAAGGCGCGCGGACCGTGCTGTTCTGGCTGCTCGGGTCGCTCGGCTCGGCCGCGTGGTCCTCGGTCGGCACCACGGTGCTCGTCGTGACGGCCGCGCTGGCGGCGCTGCTGCTGATGGCGCCCCGGCTGGACGCCCTCGCCGCAGGCGACGACACCGCCCGCACTCTGGGCGTGGCCCCGAACGGGGTGCGGCTGGCGGCGCTGGTCGTCGTCGCGCTCGCCGTGGGCGCGGTGGTCGCCGTCGCGGGCGCGATCGGCTTCGTCGGGCTGATCGTGCCGCACGTCGCCCGGCTCTGCGTCGGCGGGACCCACCGGCAGGTGCTGGTGGTGAGCGCGCTGATCGGCGCGCTGTTCCTCGTGGTCGCCGACGTGTTCGCGCGCACCGTCTTCGCGCCGCGGGAGCTGCCCATCGGCATCGTCACCGCCGCGGTCGGCGCGCCCCTGCTCCTGCTGCTGATCCGCCGGTTCCGGCCGGCTACCCCTGCGTGAGAATCGCACTCCACGAAAGGAATACCGTGTCCAACGGTGTCACTCTGCTCACCCGCGTCGCCGCGCCCGCACTCGCCGTGCTCGCCGCCGCCACCCTCACCGGCTGCGGCGGACCCGCCGCCTCGACCACACCGGCGGCGGACGGCTTCCCGCTGACGATCTCGAGCTGCGGCCGTGACGTCACCTTCGCCGCGCCGCCGCAACGGGTCGTCACCGTCGGATCCATCGGCGCGCCGATGCTCGCCGCGGCGGGCGCGGCCGACCGCCTCGTCGCCCGCACCTTCGAGACGGCGCCGTTCCCCGGGGAGTACGCCGAGGACCTGCGCGGTGTCGAGATCACCGCGCCCACCGGCGAACTGGCCCGCGAGGAGATCATCAACCGGGCCCCTGACCTGGTCGTGAGCTTCGAAGGCGCCGCCGTGACCCCCGACGACCTGGCCCAGGTCGGCATCCCGCTGCTGATCACCCGCGGCTACTGCCGCGACGCCGCGGGCTCCTTCGACGACGTGTTCGCCGACATCGCGCTCTACGGGCAGCTCTTCGGCACCGCGGCCGCGGCCGACGCCGAGGTGACGGCGCTGAAGAACCGGGTCGCCGCGGTGACCGACCGGCACAAGGCCGATACCGCGAAAACGCCCGCGGCCGCGCTGATCATCTCCCGCGACGGCGCCAAGCTCAACGCCTACGGCGGCAAGAGCACCGTCGACGCGCAGATGAAGATCCTCGGTCTGGACAACGTCTACGGCGACATCGCCAAGCGCAGCTTCGAGGCCAACACCGAAACGCTGATCGCCCGCGATCCCGAGGTGATCATCCTGCTCACCCAGGGCGATCAGACCCCCGAGTCGGCCCGTGCCGCACTGCGTGCGCGTCCCGAGCTCGCGGGGCTGCGGGCGATCGCCGGCGACCGGATCATCGTGGCCCCCTTCGGTTACACCGGACCAGGCCCGGTGGCCGTCGAGGGATTGGAAGTGCTGGATCGTGAGCTGGGCGCGCTGCGATGAGCGCGCCCGCCGTCACCGGTTATGTCGTGCGCGAAGCGCGTCCGGCGGATCTGCCCGGGGCGCGCAGCGTCATGCTGGACACCTTCTATCAGGTGTTCGGTATCGGCTACCTGCCCGAGTACCACCAGGACGTGATCGATCCGGACACCGCCTATCTGCGGCATCCCCGCAATCGGCTCTGGGTGGCCGAACACGAGGGGGCGATCGTCGCGACCACGGCGATCCGGGCGCAGGGGCCGGCGCACCCGCCGCACCCCGCCGCCCTGGCCGCGCGTTACCCGGACGCCACCACCGCTCAGCTGTTCCGGGTGTATGTGCGCCCCGAGCATCATCGCCGTGGGCTGGCCACCCGATTGGTGCGGGCGGCGGTCGCGCATGTCCGCGCGACGCCCGCGTTCGACTGCCTCTACCTGCACACCGACGCGAGAACACCGGGCGCCCTGGACTTCTGGCTGACCTTCGGCCACATCGTGCACGACGCCCGAGGGCAGCACGACGGATTCCAGACCGTCCATCTCGAGATCCCACTGCGCCGAACGGATCCCGGCGCGCCCTCCGTCGGCCAGGGCCCGAGGGCCGACGGCGCGGCACGGTAGTGACCGCCTCCCCGCCGTCGACCGGACGGCGGGGAGTGTCGGCTACACGGCGCCTGGGATGCGGCGTCAGCGGTCGGCCGATGGGTGGGCCCGTTCGAGGATCACTTCGTCGTAGGTGACGGTGACGCGGTGGTCGTGTGCTGTCGCGTGGGCGCCGAGGACGCGGATGCGACCGAGGACGTCGGGGGCGCTGTCGGAGACGATGATCGTCAGGGTGTCACGGAAATCGGGATCGGTCGCGCAAAGGTCGAGCCAGTCGGCGAACCCGGTGCCGAGCTCTTCGCCTCGGACGAGGTGACCCACGCCGCCGGAGCGGCCGGGGTGGAAGCCGTCGATCGCCGTGGCCCAGCCGACCGTGGTGTCCAGGGCGATCTCGAAACAGGCTGCGCCCGGGAACATTCCAGGCAGATCGGGGACGGGAGCCGATGTCGCCAAATCTCTGTTCCCTCCCGCGCTCGAGACCTGAGAGTATCCGGTGGCAGACTGCCGGGACGGGACCGGTAGCCGAAACGGGGGAGGGCGTCGTGGGGGACTCGGCGGAGTACGAGATCTTCGTCCGGCCGGACGCGGTCGAGCGGGCGCTGCTGATCCTCGCCGACCACGCCGACCTGCCCGCCCGCGCACCGACGACGGTGCGGCTTCCCGATCGGCGGCGGGTGACCCTGCCTTTCGCGACCAATCGCGCCGGCCGAACGATCGCCGATTGCTCGCTGGGCGCCGACCTCGAGCTGATGCTCTCGCTGCGCGTCGACGCCGACGAGCTGATCGTCGACCGCTACAACCTGTTCCCCCGCTCCCTGTTCGCCGACATCGACGGAGCTACGACGACGAGAAGACCGTCCACTGGCTCAACGGCGAGTCGGTCGACCGGATCCCGGTGCCCGGCCCCGACTTCGCGAACCTCGTCGAGCTCGTCGCCTCCTGGCGACCGGTTTTCCCGGGGTAGAGCGACCCGCTATCCGCTTGTAGCGCTCCAGGATTCGATGGTGTCGGAGAGGGCTTTCCACTCCGCGGCGGCCGCGGCGCGGGCGCGGGGCTCGAGGTCGTCGAAGGCTTCGGTCGCTCGGAGAACGGTGAGCTTGGCCATCAGGAGTCCGAGCATCCGGTAGTGCTCCATCTCGCGCAGCAGCAGGACGAACTGCCCGACCAGGCGGAGCAGGAGTGGGTGAGCGGCACCGAGTTCGGTTGTCGCCAGCACTCTTCCGTGGTCGAAGTCGTCGTACGCGAGTCGAGCGGCGCCCTCGGCGCGGGTGCCCAGCGTGCCGACGGACAGCCGTGCGATCGTCGTCTGCAGGGCCCCGGCCCTGGTCGCCGCCGCGACCCGGCGCTCCACGGCCTCGTCCGGAGAATGCGCCGCGAGCCGGAGCAGGCCGATCTCCCTGCGGATCGCCTGGACCTCGGGCGAGGTCCTGAGCGCGTTGGTGCGTTCGACCATCTCCTCGAAGGAGAACGTCCGACCGGAATCCATACCCCATCATGCCCGCGGCGCCGGCGGACACCTCAGACGGGACTGGGCTGGGCGTCGTTCGCGTAGAGCTCCTCGATCTCGGCGGCGTACTTCTCGGCGATGACCTTGCGCTTGAGTTTGAGGGTCAGGGTCACCTCGTCGCCGCCCGCTTCCCAGAACGTCGGCAGGACCCGGAATCGCTTGATCTGCTCCACCCGCGACAGCGTGGTATTGCCCTGGGCCACACCCGCTTCGATGGCCGCGAGCACCGTCGGGTCGACGGCGAGGGCGGCGGGGGAGGCGTCGGGCAGTCCGTGCGTGCGGGCATACGGTTCCACGGATTCGGCGTCGAGGACGATCAGCGCGGTGTTGTAGGGCCTGCCGTCGCCGATCACCGCCATCGCGCCTATCAGTGGCGTCGCCGCTTTGACGGCGTTCTCGATATTGGTGGGCGACATGTTCTTGCCCGACGCGTTGATGATCATCTCCTTCTTGCGATCGACCACGGTGAGATAGCCGTCGTCGTCGATCTCGACGATGTCGCCCGTGCGCAACCAGCCCTCGGCGTCGATCGCCTCGGCGGTCTGCTCGGGCAGACCGCGGTAGCCCTTCATCACCAGCGGCCCACGCACGTGCAGCTCGCCGTCCGCGCCGCGGCGGGCCCGCATCCCGGGCAACAGCTTGCCCACCGCGCCGAGCTTGGCCTCGCGCGGATGACTGACGCTGCAGATGCAGGCCAGCTCGGACATGCCCCAGATCTCGGCGATCGGGATCCCCAGACCGGCGAAGAAGCCGAGCGTCTGCGGCGGAATCGGCGCGGCGCCCGACAGCGCCCAGCGCACCCGGTCCAGGCCGAGCGCGGCGCGCAGCGCGCTCAGCACCAGTTCGTCGGCGCGCGCCCACTCGGCGGCGAGCTCGGCAGGCACCGGTTCGCCCGCCAGCTGGTGGCGGCTGCGGGCCGCGGCCACCGACAGGGCCCATTCCATGGCCTGGCGGCGCGCGGCGTCGGGCTCGCCGGCGACCCGGAACTCGATGGCGGCCTTCAGCTTCTCCCACACCCGCGGCACCGCGCCCCACACCGTGGGGCGCAGGTCGACCAGCGCCGCGGCGATCTGCTTGGCATCGCCCACGCTGGTCACCTGCGTGCCGAGCACCTCCTGCACGTACAGCGCGGTGAGCCGGTCGGCGATGTGCGCGGTCGGCATGAACGAGGTGATGGTGTCGCCGAATTCGATGCCGAGCACCTCGGCGATCCCGGCGACCTGGAACAGCAGCGCGGCGTGCGTGGTCTCCACGCCCTTGGGCGCGCCGGTGGTCCCCGAGGTGTAGATGAGGGTGGCGACATCGTCGCCGCGCACCGCCCGCCACGCGGTCTCGAAATCGAAATCGGCGGGTGCGGCGGCGACGAGCTGATCGACCGAGAGGGTGCCGGGGGGCGCGTCGTCCACACAGATGATGTGGTCGAGGGCGACTTCGGCGGCGGTGAGTGTCGCGACGTACCGCGGCTCGCAGATCACCACCCGCGCACCGGCATTGCCGAGCACGTAGGCGAGCTGCTCGGGCGGCAGGGTGTTGTAGACCGAGAACGAGGTCGCCCCGAGGTGCTGGGCGCCGACCTCGAGCGGATAGAACTCGACCCGGTTGCTCATCATCAGCGCGACGGTGTCGCCGCGGCGCACCCCGAGCCCGGCCAGCCCGGCGGCGACAGCGCGCACCCGGTCGGCGTACTCGCGCCAGGTGAGGCTCACGGTGTCGCCGGGCGTGCGCAGCGCGACGGCGTCGGGGTCGATCGCGGCGGTGCGCTGGAACGCGGCGGGCAGGGTGTCGACGGCAATGCTCATGAGGCGACGGCTTTCTGGTTCGCGAGGGGAAGATGAGCGGCGACGAAGCGGGCCGCCGCCCGGTAGGACGCCCTGGTCTCGGGAACGACCGAGGGCAGGGTCTGGAAGGCGTGCATCTGGTCCGGCCACAGCTGCAACTCGCACGGGGCGCCGGTCGCGGCCCAGCGGCGCGCGAGGTCTTCGGCGTCGGCCCGGAAGTATTCGGTGTCGCTGGTGTGGACCAGAGTGGGCGGCAGGCGCATTCCGCGCTCGGGCCGCAGCGCGAACGGCGCGTCGGTGAAGTGCCCGACGGCCTGCCTGGCCACCCGCTCGGAGAGCAGGCCGTCGCGATCCGCGCCCGTGTGCCCGGCCCCGAGCGCGAGCGTCAGATCGGACATGGGGGAGAACAGCACGAGCGCGCCGGGCCCCGGCGCTCCGGCCGCCGCGAGCCGAAGGGCCAGGTGGGCGGCGAGGAATCCGCCCGCCGAATCACCGGCGACGACGATCCGGTCGGCCGGGTGGCCGAGTACGACCAGCCGGTGAAAGGCCGCGGCGACATCGTCCGGCGCGGCGGGGAAGGGGTGCTCCGGGGCGAGCCGGTAGTCCAGAGTGCAGACCGGAAGCCTTGTCGCCGTGGACAATCGGGAGGCGACGCCGCGGTAGCCGAGCGCCGACCCGGCCACGAATCCGCCGCCGTGCACGTAGAGCACGACCGCGTCGGTGCGGTCGGCCCGTGGCCCGCGCACCCATTCGCCGACGATACCGTCGCGCTCTGCGGGCTCGGTGACGGTGCCGCGCAGCGGCGGCGCGGCAGCCCGCAAAACCTGGTCGACGAGCAGCCGCGCGGATGGGAGCGTGGCGGCGGTGACCGGCGCCAGCGCCGCCAACCGGCCCGCGGTGAGCGCCGAGAGTTGTCGCACGGTGCGTGCCCGCAGCGACCCGCGCTCGCCACTCACCCGCGGCGCTCTATCGCGCGCAGGAGCTCGTGCACCGCGGTGTCGGCCGCCAGTTTGCGGTCGAGGACCACGTTCACCGCGCCGCGCAACAGCGCGTACGGCTCCCACCCGCTCGGTGCGATGGTCCGCGGCGCCCGCCGGGTGATGCCGTCGGCGATGGTCCGCGCCGCGTGGGCGGCGCTGATGCGCACGTTGAGCGGCCACGGCAGCAGGCCGTCCAGCTCACGGCCGAGGTCGTCGGTGTCGAGCATGTCGTGGGTCATCGCGGTCTCGACGATGCCGAAGTAGGCCACCCCTGCGCTGGCCCCGCTCGCGGCGAGCTCGACGCGCAGCGCCCGGCCGAACTGTTCGACCGCGGCCTTGCTCATCATGTACGGCGACCCGCCCATTCCCGGCGCGAACGCCGCGCACGAGGAGACCACCACGACGTGTCCCCGGGCCCGCACGATATGGTCGAGCGCGGGATGCACGGTGTTGAAGGCGCCGGTGAGATTGATACTCAGCACCCGGTCGAAATCCGCCGGGTCCATCGTGCGGACGGTGGCGGGCACCGGGGTCACCCCGGCATTGGCGACGACCACGTCGAGGTGGCCGAACCGGCGCGCCACCTCGTCGACGACGGCACGCATCCCGGCGCGATCGGCCACGTCGGCGGCGACCGCGTGCGCCGCGGGGCCCAGGCTCGCCGCCGCGGCCTCGGCCGACCGCTCGTCGATGTCGACGACGGCGACCAGCGCCCCGCGCTCGTGCAGGACGGCCGCGAGCTCCCGGCCGATCCCCTGGCCCGCGCCGGTGACGAGGACGGCCTTGCCCGCCAGGTCATAGGTCGGGCCGAACCACCGGGTGGGGTCGAGCGCGGACAGTGCCCTCATGCCGACACCTCGTACGACTCGATGTCGAAACGCCGTGTCCGGCGTCGGTATTCGAAACTCCAGCTCGGGTACAGGCCGGCGTTGCCGCCGTCCGGGGTGGTGTAGTAGCTCTCGCACCCGCCGGTGAGCCAGACGGTGTCGGCGCTGCGGCGGCGCATCTCGTCGACGAAGGCGTCCTGCACGTTCTCGCGCACCTCCACCCGGCGCTGTCCGCTCGCGCGCAGGGTCTTCAGCGCGTCGACGATGTAGGCGACCTGGGATTCGATCATGTAGACCGCCGACTGGTTCCCGGCCGCGCCGAACGGCCCCAGCGTGCAGAAGAAGTTGGGGAAGCCGGCGACGGCGGCGCCGAGATAGGTCTGCGGGCGCCGGGCGTACAGGTCCGCGATCGACCGCCCGTCGCGGCCGACGATGCGGTCGAACGCAGTGGGAATCGTGGTGAACCCGGTGCCGAAGATGATGGTGTCGACCGGGATCTCGGCGCCGCCGCGGGTGACGATCGCGTGCGGCCCGACCTCGGCGATGCCCTCGGTCACCACCTCGACGTTGTCCTTGTCCAGGGCGGGCAGGTAGGCATCGGAGAAGATCGCGCGCTTGCAGCCGATCATGTAGTCCGGTGTCAGCGTGGCGCGCAGGCGTGGATCGCGGATCTGGCGGCGCAGCTGGATCCGGCCCAGCAGTTCGTAGGGGTGGCGGAACCGGTTGTCGACGAATCCGACGAGCCCGAACCCCTCGATCAGCGAGTACCAGGTGCCCCGGACCGCCTTCTGCGCCAACGGCAGGTGCCGCAGCAGCCGCCGCTCCAGCCCGAGCGTCGGGCGGTCCAGGCGCGGCACGATCCACGGCGCCGAACGCTGGAACACGGTCAGCGCCTCGACCTTCGGCTGGATCTCGGGGATGAACTGGACCGCGGAGGCGCCGGTGCCGATCACCGCGACGCGTTCTCCGGTCAGATCGTGGTCGTGATCCCAATGCAGGGAATGGAAAGTCCTGCCGCGGAAGGACTCCAGCCCGGGGAGCTCGGGGTACTTCGCCTCCGCGAAGATGCCCGCGGCGGAGATGAAGTAGTCGGCGGTGAGTGGGCCGCGCGAGGTCTCGATCCGCCACAGCGCGGCGGCCTCGTCCCAGCGGGCGTCGAGGAGTTCGGTGCGCAGACGCAGATGCCGCACGACATCGTGGCGTTCGGCGACCGTGCGCAGGTACGCGAGGATCTCGGGTTGCTTGCCGTAGGTGCGTGACCAGGACGGATTCGGGGCGAAGGAATAGCTGTAGAGCTGGGAGGGGACATCGCAGGCGCAGCCGGGGTAGGTGTTGGCCTGCCAGGTGCCGCCGAGATCGTCGGCCCGGTCCAGGACGACGATGTCGTCGAACCCGGCTTCGCGCAGCTTGATCGTGAGACCGATCCCGCCGAACCCGGCGCCGAGCACGGCGATGTGGGTGTGTTCGGGCAGCGGGCGGTCGGAACGGGAAGAAGTCATGGGGGACCGGGCCTTTCGCGGTCAGAGGTCCAGCGTGAGTGCGCCGCCGGTGGAGCGGGACACGCAGGTCAGCAGGTGGTCGGTGCGCTCGTCGCCGGTGAGCAGCAGGTCGCGGTGCTCGACCTCGCCAGCCAGGACGCGGGTCTTGCAGGTTCCGCAGAATCCCTGCCTGCAGGAGAAGACGACCTCAGGCCGCACGCGGCGGATCGCGTCCAGCGCGGTCTCGGTGCTGCCGACGCGCACGGTGCGACCGCTGCGAGCGAGCGTGATGTCGAACGCGCGGCCGTCGACCACGGGCCTGGCCGAGAACAGCTCGGTGTGCAGGGAGGCCGTGGGATTCAGCGTGAACAGGGTGCGCTGGGCCAGGTCGAGCACCGGCGGTGGACCGCACACGTAGACCGCGGCGCCGGGGGCCGCGGTGGCCAGCAGCGCGGGGAGGTCGGGCGTGCCGGTCTCGTCGTCGGGGCGGATGTCGGTGCCCGGCGGCACCTCGGCCAGGAACGGCATGGTCTCGCGCGACCTGCCCAGATACACCAGCCGTCCGCGCGCGCCTGCCGTCCACGCCATCGGCAGCAGCGGGGTGATCCCGATGCCCGCCGCGACGAACAGATACGACGGCGCGGTCTCGATGAAGGGAAAGGCATTGCGCGGCCCACGGATTCGGAGCGGGTCGCCCGCGCGCAGAGCGTGCATCTCCAGGGAACCGCCGTCGCCGTCGGCGATCCGGCGGACCGCGAGGCGATAGTGGTGCCGGTCGCGCGGATCGCCGCACAGGGAGTACTGGCGCTGCCGCCCAGAGGGCAGGAACACATCGAGGTGCGAGCCCGGTCGCCACGTGGGCAGGGGCGCGCCACCGGGGCGGCGCAGCGTCACACCGACCACGTCCGCGGCCTCCGGGCGCACCGACTCCACCACGACATCGAGGTCGAAACCGCGGTGCCGCACGGGATGCGGTGGCGACAGCGCCGGCTGGGTGAACACCTTCTTGTAGACGTCGACGGCCACCCCGAGCGCGCGCAGGCCCGGCGTCGCGACCCCGCTCACGCGCGCGCCGCCGGCGAGTGCGCCAGATACCGCAGGGCGTTGTCCATCGAACCCAGTTGGGAGGGATGGAAACCCGGCCGCAGGTAGCGCGGCATCTCGGTGACGAAGGTGGTGAAGCTCGGGATCACGCCGCGCACCGTCGCGCTCACGAACTGCCGCGCCCAGGACCGTCCCTTGTCCCGGCTCGGATCCTTGCGGTACAGGTACGCGGTCGAAATGATGAACAGCGGCAACAGCGTTCCGCTGGCCAGTAACCCGGTGCGCGCCCGGCGCAGGTACCCGCCGTCGACGTGCATGTAGGCGTCGAACACCACGCTGCGGTGCTCGACCTCCTCGGCGCCGTGCCAGCGGACCAGGTCCAGCATCGTCGGGTCCATCCCGAGCTCGGCGAGCACCTTCGACTCGAGCAGCCACTCGCCGATCACGGCGGTGAAGTGCTCCATCCCGGCGAAGAGCCCGAGACGTTCCTTGAGCCATTGCTCCTTGGCGCGACCGGACAGCCCCTGATCGCCCAGCAACCGGTCGACCAGCCAGGCCACCCCGGCCACATACGACTCGACGTCGAGACCGATCGACTGCAGGTGCTCGCGCGCGCCCTCGTGACTGCTGGCGTGCATGGATTCCTGCCCGATGAAGCCGGTGACCTCCTCCCGCAGCCGCTCGTCGTCGATGTGGGGGAGCGCCTCGGCCAGGCAGGCGGCCATCGCGCGTTCGCCCTCGGGCAGGACCAGGTGCATCACATTGGTGACGTGCGTGGCCAGCACCTCCCCGGGGATGTAGTGCATGGGCACCGACGAGAAGTCGAAATGCACATCCCGGGCGTGGATCGCGTGCGCCTCTTCCTGATAGGAGCGCGCCGTTGCACTGTTATCAGCCATGCGACGACCGTACAGTGCAACAAAAAGTATCGCAATGTTGCATTCAGGCGGCCTGCTACCGTCGACACGTGCTTTCCACCGCCGCGACCTCGGGAGATTCACCCGCCGCCGACTCCGTCGAAGAACGGATTCTCGACGCCGCGCTCGTCCAGTTCGAGCGCGTCGGCGTGCGGAAGACCACGATCGAGGACATCGCCAGGGCCGCCGACGTGGACCGTGCGACCGTCTACCGGCGCATCGGCTCCCGCGACGACGTGGTGCGCGCCGCGTTCGAGCGCGAGGTGCGCGGGCTGCTCGACGACTTGCGCGACATCCCGGCGCGCCACGACGGGTTCGACGACATCGTCGTCGACGTGTTCACCAC
Organism: Nocardia neocaledoniensis; assembly: GCF_003182135.1. Classification (GTDB taxonomy): domain Bacteria; phylum Actinomycetota; class Actinomycetes; order Mycobacteriales; family Mycobacteriaceae; genus Nocardia; species Nocardia neocaledoniensis. Next base: position 294,230 of record NZ_QGTL01000005.1, read on the forward strand.
CGTGGTCACCCGCTGGCGCACCCATCCACTGGTGGAGCGGCTGCTCACGCTCGAGGCCGACCGCATCCTGCCCCAGCTCACCGTCGAGGGCGGGTCGTTCTTCCTGCTCTCGGTCGCGGCGTCCACCGAGATCCTCGGAAAGGTGCTGGAGGACAGCCGGTTTCCGGCCGTGCCGGATCTTCCGGCGCGCGTCGAGGTGGCCTGCCGGGTGGTGCACTCGCTGATCCTGCAGCCGGTCGGCGGCATCGACACGAGCACGCCCGAGGCGCTGGCCGCCTTCGCCCGGGCCTACATCGTCCCGATTCTCACGCCGTAGCCGGTCCGGGCCCTCGCGTGTCGGACCGCACTGCCCGGAAGTATTGACAAGTCGCCAATAGTGCTGCGATCGTCACTATTGCTTGGGCTTCCGACTATCGGATCCCCTTCTGCTTCGCGCGGCGAGGTCGCCGAGGTGCTGAAAACCAGTTCGACCATCGAGGAAACATGACCGAGGCATCCGTTCACGGGGCGATCCGGCCGTCGGCCCGGGGTGTGCGCGGCGACGGCAGGCGCGCGCATCGTCGGCGTGCCGTCGTGGCCGCGGCACGCGACGTCTTCGTCGTCAACGGGTTCCACGGTGCGCGGATGGCGGAGATCAGCGCGCACGCCGGGATCAGCAAGCCCGTGCTCTACGACCACTTCGCCACCAAGCTGGACCTGTATCTGGCTGTGCTGCAACAGTATCTGGATCGCATGGTCGCCGACGTGCGCGCGGCGGTCGTCGCAGGCGACACCGCGCGGTCCAAGACGCGCGGCGCGGTCGCGGTGTACTTCGACTTCGTCGACGACGACCCGGGCGGGCACATCCTGGTGTTCGAGTCCGCGGTGCCCAGTGAGCCGAGCGTCGAATGGCGGGTGCGCTGCGCGCTGAGCGCCTGTGCCGAGCTGGTCGCCGCCGAGCTCCGTGGCGCGGGCGTCGCCGACACGTCCGCGCGGATGTACGCCTGGAGCATGGTCGGCATCAGCCGGCTGGCCGCGCGCCACTGGCTCGACGCGGGCAGGCCGATTCCGAAGCGGGACGCCGTCGATGTCGCGGCGGCCCTGTGCTGGAGCGGGCTGTCGGGCGTCGAGCGCAAACCCGCTCTTCGACCTTCGATCGAACGGACGACCTCCTATGCCCTTCGCCCTGCGTGAATCCGACGACGCCTTCCTCGCCACCGCACCCCACCGCTGTGTCCACGTCGTGGAGCTCACGGCGTCCCCGCGCGCGGTGTGGGCCGCGCTCGTTGCCGACGACGCGCTCGTGTCGTGGTCGACGGCGGTCACCGGAATGCGCTGGACCTCCCGGCCGCCGCACGGTGTGGGTGCCACGCGCGTGGTCACCCTCGGCGGGGTCGCGGCACTGACCGAACGCTTCTATCGCTGGGAGGACGAGCGGCGGATGACCTTCACCGTCGACGCGGCCTCGGTGCCCGGCCTGCGCCGCTTCGCCGAGGATCTCGAGCTGACCCCTACGGCCACCGGCACCACGCTGACCTGGACGTTCGCGGTTGAGGGTGGTCCCGTGCTGCGTCCGCTGCTCGGGCTGTCCGGCCCGGTCACCCGAGGCCTCACCGGCTCGATCGCCCGGGGGATCCGGCGCGCGATCGCCGCACCGTAGGCGGCCCTGGGGAAGGACGGCTCGATTCGGGTGCGCGCCATCGACCTGCGCGCGGAACTCGTCGCCGCGGTGGAGGAGGTGATCGCCGCCGAAGCCCACCGGCACGAGGACCAGGCGCTGACCAAGCCGGCCGTCGAGCTGGGGCGCGACGAGGGGCTGGCCGTGGTGGGCCTCGGCCCGACGACGGCGGCGCTGCGCACGGCCGATGTCGAGCGGCTGCTGCTCGACCCCGACCGGCTCGGGGACCGCACGGTGCTGGTCGGCGCCGATCGCGCGCAGGTGATCGCCGAGACCGGCACGCCGTCGAGCTGGAGTGGTAACACCGCGCACCGGCAGACCTGCCGGGCCGACGAGGCACTGCCCGTCGCCGCCCTGCTGATGGGCGCGGAGGTGAGCACCGTGGCCGGTGGGCTGCCGTCGGAGGACGGCGTCGCCGCACTGGTGCGGCACCGCTGAGAACCGAGACGAGGAGGTCACGATGGCCATCGAACGCGGAAACACCAAACACGGACCGCAGCAGGACGATCAGCTCGCCCACGAGCTCCAGGGCACGATCAAGGGCAATCGCTCGAGTCGCGCCGAGGAGTGGCGGGATCCGGAGCCGCCCGCCGACGACGACCCGGAAACCGAGCTGCGACGCTGACTACAGCAGGCGCTGCCTGCCGTGCGTCGCGAATTCGGCGGCCAGCGCCTGCTTGTCGGCCTCGGTCATCCGCTGGTATTCGGGTCGACCGCGCCCCACCCAGCGGTGGACCGGCTCGTCGGTGCGCCACGCCTGTTCGCGCAGCGCCCGCTTGAGGACCTTGTTCGATCCGGTGACGGGCAGCTCGGGCGAGACCCGCAGCAGCCGGGGCATGCCCTTGCTGCCGAGATCGGCCTGGGCGCAGAGGAACTCGGTGAACTCGGGGAGGTCGAAGGTGGCCGGGTCGGCGACTTCGATCGCAGCCATCACCTGATCGCCCGAGCGCGGATCGGGGACGGCGAAGACCGCCGCGGCGATGACGGCCGGATGCCTGCGCAGCACGTGCTCGATCATCAGCGCGGAGGTGTTCTCCCCGTCGACCCGGATCCAATCGCCCTGGCGCCCGGCGAAATACAGGAACCCGTCGGTGTCGAGGTAGCCCAGATCGCCGGTCCAGTACCAGCCGTTGCGGACCCGATCGGCGTCGGCGGCCTCGTTCTTGTAGTAGCCCTCGAAGGCGAGGGCGCCGTTGCGGTCGATCATCTCGCCGATGGCCTCGTCGGGGTTGCGCACCCGGCCGTGGTCGTCGAGTTCGGCCCGGGCGCACTCGGCGAGGGTCTGCGGATTCACCACCGCCACACCGGGATGCGCGGGCCGGCCGAGCGCGGTGGCGGGCGCGGCCGGATCGGGAACGGCCAGGTTCGGGCCCTCGCTCGAGCCGTAGCCCTCGAACAGCGGGGCGCCGAAGCGGCGGCGGAACTCCTCCTGATCGGCGACCGACGCCTCGGTGCCGAAACCGCGCCGGAGCTGATTGTCCGCGTCGTCCGGGGTTTCCGGCACGGCGAGCAGGTAGCCCAGCGCCTTGCCGACATAGGTGAAGAACGTGGCGCCGAAGTACCGCACATCCGGCAGGAAACGCGAGGCGGAGAACTTCGGGGTCAGGCAGACCGTGGCGCCGACCGCGAGCGCGGGCGCCCACAGGGCCATGATCGCGTTGCCGTGGAACAGCGGCATGCAGCAGTAGTCCACATCGTCGCGGACGTGCCCGAACTTCGCCACCGCCTTGTGCGCGACCACCGCCAGGCGGCGCTGGCTGCACCGCACCGCCTTCGACGTGCCGGTGGTGCCCGAGGTGAACAGCAGCAGCAACAGATCCGCGGGTCCGCCCAGCGCGGTGGGCGGCACGCGGTGGGCCGCGACCCTGGCGGCGTAGCCGGGATCGTCGATCAGCAGGAAGCGGTCCTCGGTGAGTCCGAGATCGAGGGTCCGCAGGCGCGCCATCCCGGCGGCGTCGGTGACGATCAGCTGACAATCGACGTACCGGATGTCGGCGGCGAGCTGGGCGTCGCCCCTGGTCGGATTGAGCCCGGCCACGGCGGCGCCCGCCAGCGCCGCCGCGCCGAGCCAGAACACGAAGTCGGGAACGTTGTCCAGCAGCACGCCCAGGTGGAAGGCGCCGTCGCGGCGCAGCGCGCGGGCCAGCTCGGCCCGCGCCGCCGACTCGGCGACCACCTCGTCCCAGGTCCATCGCGCCTCCCGCGTGCGCAGGCCGATCCGCTGGTCACCGACCCGGTCGAGCAGCATGGTCGCGATATCCGCTCGGGGCGCGTCGTGGATCCGTTCCGTCATCTCCGCTGTGTACCTCCTGTACCGACCTTGCCACGCCCGCGACCGGCGTCGCGGGCGAGACCCCTTCTCCCGCAGTCCGGCTCAGGCCGGCGCGGCCGCTGTCGCGCCCGCTCTGCGCCCGAAGAAGGTGCCGTCGCCGAGGGAGGTGCCGCTGATGTAGCCCCACGAGTGCAGACCCGAGGTCGCCCGGCCCGCGGCGAACAGGCCGGGGATCGGGGCGCCGTCGAGGTCGAGCACGTGCCCGTCGACCGTGGTGTGCAGACCGCCGATGGTGAACACCTCGGCGCCGCCACGGCCCGCGGCACCGTATTCCGGCGGGGCGATGCCACGCTGGACGTCGATCGCCGCGAACGGTGAGCGCAGCGGTCGCAGCCAGCGGGGCGCCTTGTGGAAGTACGGGTCGCTGCCCTCCGCGGCGTGCCGGTTGTACTCGGTGATCGTGGTCTGCAGGGCGCCCGGCGGCATGCCGATCTGCTGTTCGAGGTCGTCGAGCGTCTCGGCCACGAAATGCGGCTGCACGCCCCAGCGTTCGTTCTCCGGCACTTCCTCGTAGGCCTGCTCGTCCAGGATCACCCACACCTTCAGGCCGTGCTTGAACAGCGCGGCCTGACCGACGAGTCCGGGGTAGACGTCCTCGTTGATGAAGCGACGGCCCTTGTCGTCGACGATCATGCCGCGCACCATCATGCCGGGGATCAGCGAGATGCCGACCTGCGCGGCGGACATGTGCCGCACCGCCGCGCCCGCGGCCTGCGCCATCACCACGCCGCGGCCGTCGTCGCCACCGTCGCTGTTGACCCCGAGCCCGACCAGCTGCGGCGCGTGCTGGGCCACCATCTCGGCGTTGTCGGCGAACCCGCCCGTGGTCAGGACGACGCCGCGGCGCGCCCGGTAGGTGTGCAGCCTGCCGTACTGCTTGGCGACGACTCCGACGACGCGGCCCGCCTCGGTGATCAGCCGGGTCGCGTTGGAATCGGTGTGCACCGTGACGGAGGTGGCCGCGACGGCCTCGCTCAGCTTCTGCATGAGCACCTTGCCACCGAAGCCGTCGGAGGTGACCCGGTGCCCGCGCGGCGCCGGCTTCGCCAGTTCGGCGAAGGGCCAGGCGTTCTCGCCCATCCACATCAGCCCGTCGTCGGTCGGCGGCACCCAGGTGGGCGAGTCCCACAGCGACGGCTTGAACGGCACGCCGTGATCGACGAGCCACTGGTAGTGGCGGGTGCTCTCGCGACTGTAGAGCTCGACCTTCGCCCGGTCGGCGTCGGGGCCGAGGGCGGCGAGCAGGAACGCCGCCATGTCCTCGGCGGTGTCCTCGAAGCCGCACGCGCGCTGGATGTCGGTGCCGCCGCCCAGATACATCTCACCGCCGGACAGCGCCGAGGACCCGCCGCCGCCACTGAACTTCTCCAGAACGATGACCTCGGCGCCCGCCGCGGCCGCCTCGAGCGCGGCGGACGCGCCCGCGCAGCCGTAGCCGACGACGAGAACGTCGGTCTCGTGGTCGAATCCGTCGAGCGCGCCCGCATCGACGGGTGTCACCGAATTGTCTGTGCTCATGCCCACTCCCATCCGCTGTGCTGCGGCGCACGCTAGGACCTCGCGCGCGCGGCCGACGGGGGAGTGTCCACCCAGCGGGAGGCCGTCAGTCCTTCGGCGCGGCCACCGCGGGTTCCTCGGGCTCCTCCACCGCGGGCGGCGGCCCGGTGGCCGCGTCGATCTGCTCGCCGATGTAGCGGATGACCACGGCGATCATCGCCACGACGGGGACGGCGAGGAACGCACCGGTGATGCCGTACAGCGAGCCACCCGCGGTCACCGCGAGCAGCACGATCACCGCGTGCAGTTCCATGCTGCGGCTCTGCAGGACCGGTTGCAGCACATTGCCTTCCAGCTGCTGCACGGCGATGACGATGCCGAGCACGATCAGCGCGGTGGTGAAACCGTTGCCGACCAGCGCGACGAGGACCGCCAGCGCGCCGGCGACGAAAGCGCCGACCATCGGGACGAAGCCGCCGATGAAGGTGATCACCGACAGCACCATCGCCAGTGGAACGTCGAGAATGAACAACCCGGCGCCGATGAGCACGGCGTCGACCATGCTGACGATCGCCTGCGTGCGGATGAAGCCGCCCAGCGTCGCCCAGACCCGCTCGAGTACGGCCTCGACGTGGCGGCCGCTGCGGCTGCCGAACACCACGTGCATCCAGGGCAGGAAACGGCGGCCGTCCTTGAGGAAGAAGAACACCAGCACCAGCACCAGGAACACGGTGATCAGGACCGAGGTCGCGGTGGAGACGCCGGTGAACACGCCGCTGGCGATCTGCGCGCCGCTGGACTGGAGCCGGCCGACGATGGCGTCGACCGCGGAATCGAGTTGCTCGTCGCGGATCCGCAAGGGCGGCCCCTGGACCCAGTCGCGCACCTGGTTGATGCCCTCGGTGGACTTGTCGGCGAGTTCGGGGGCCTGATCGGCCACCGAGGGCACGATCAGCGCGACGATGCCGGCCAGCACCCCGACGAAGCCGAGCAGGGTCACCGTGGCCGCCAGCGCGGGTGGGAAACGATGCGCGGTGAGCCACCTCGCCGGTGGCCAGAGGATCGTGGTCACCACGATCGCGAGGGCGACCGGCAGGATCACCACCCACAGCCGCGCGGTGACGGTGCCGAGCACCCACGCGCCCAGCGCGATCGCGACGATGCACAGCGACCACTTGGCCAGCCACAGCAGTCCGCCGCCGATCACGTCCCCGCGGTCGCGGCGCGGCGTGCCGGTCGATCGCGTTCCACTCGGTTCTTTCCCCTGCCCGCTCACGTCGCCAGTCTGACACGTCGTGCGCGATTCGTGGCGGCGGCGGTTCGCGGCTCAGGCGCGTCGCGGCGGGGGCGCGGGCAGGTGGGCGTCCATCCAGCGCAGCAGCCGGTCGACGGATTCGGCGCAGTCCCCGCCCGCGCCGGACTCGGCCCACTCGATCAGCGCGGCGAAGGTGGCGGACTGGTAGGCGGTCGCGAGAGCGTGGCAGATCGCGGCGGGGGAGTCGGGCAGACGGCGGGCCAGATAGCCCGCGAGCGTGTCGATCCAGGGCTGGTAGACGCGGGGCGCGGTGGCGGCGAGTTCGGGCTCCGAGGAGATCAGCCGCAGCCAGTCCGGCGCGAGCTCGTGGATGCGGGGATCGCGCGACACCGATTCCACGATGGCTGTGCGGACCACCACCGCGGGCGGCGCGTCGTCGGCGGCGCCGGTGAGCACGTCGCGCAGCCGCTCCGTCGCGGGCCCGACGCCGAGCCAGGCGATCTCGGCACGGGAGGAGAAGTGCCGCAACAGCGTTCGGGTGCTGATCCCGGTGGCCTCGGCGAGGTCGTTCCAGTTGGTGGTGGCGAAGCCGCGGTCGGTCCACAGGCGCAACGCTCCGGCGGACACGGCCCTGGTGTCGAGCACGGAGGGTCGGCCGGGGCGTCGGGGCGCGGGCTCGGTCACCGCGAAAGCCAACCAGTTTTGGCGAAGTGTGTCAATATTGGGCGGACCCCACCGAAACAGGAGAAAAAGTATGGATTTCGTCAACTCGTCCGCGATCGTCACCGGCGGGGCGTCGGGTCTCGGCTTGGCCACCGTGCGGGAGCTGCACGGGCAGGGCGCGAAGGTCGTCATCGTCGATCTGCCCTCGTCCGACGGTGAGGCCATCGCGAAGGAGCTGGGCGAGGGCGCGGCCTTCGCGGCGGCGGACGTGACCGACGAGTCGGCGGTGTCGGCGGCGCTCGATGTCGCCGAGTCGCTGGCCCCCCTGCGGATCGCCGTGAACTGCGCGGGCATCGGCAACGCGATCAAGACGGTCGGCAAGAAGGGCGCGTTCCCGCTCGCCGATTTCACCAAGGTCGTCAACGTCAACCTGATCGGCACGTTCAACGTGATCCGCCTGGCCGCCGAGCGCATGTCGGTGGTCGAGCCGGTCGGCGAGGAGCGCGGCGTCATCATCAACACCGCCTCCGTCGCCGCCTACGACGGCCAGATCGGTCAGGCCGCCTACTCCGCGTCCAAGGGCGGCATCGTCGGCCTGACTCTGCCCGTCGCGCGCGATCTGGCCGGGTTCAAGATCCGCGTCGTCACCATCGCGCCGGGCCTGTTCCGCACCCCGCTGTTCGAGACGCTGCCCGAGGAGGCGCTGCAGTCCCTCGGCGCCCAGGTGCCGCACCCCTCGCGCCTGGGTCAGCCCACCGAATTCGCCGCCCTGGCCCGCCACATCGTGGAGAACCCGATGCTCAACGGCGAGACGATCCGCCTCGACGGCGCCATCCGGATGGCCCCGCGCTGATTCCTCCCGACCTCCGGCTCGGGACCCGGCCGGAGGTCGACCACTGCGCGTGCCCTCGATCCGATCCCTCCGCGCCTGGGCGACCTCGCCGATCCCGCGCCGGCGGCACCGGCGAGGTCGCGTTCGGCGGCGTGTGCTCGGCGCCGCGGTGTCGGGAGGTTCCTAGCGCTGCCGGGCCGCGCACATCGCCCTGAGGCCGGGGCCCGCGGTGTGGCGGAGGAAATCGGTGTCGGCGAGTCGGTCGGCGGCGCCGAGATCGATGGTCAGGTCGAGGGATTCGGCGAGCCGGTACGGGCGGCTCTCCAGTGCGGAGCCGACGACGCGGCGCAGGCGGGAGATCTCGGCGCGGACCGCGACCGCGTGGTCGGGGTCGCCGTAGAGGGCTTCGCTGAGCTGACGCACCGTCATGCCGCGGCGGTCGTGCAGGTGCAACAGCAGCAGGATCTCCGCATGACGAGCGGACAGCGCACTGCGCCAGCCGGATTCGCCACCGAGCACGCTGAGCGTCGGCGGGCCCGACAGGTCCAGTTCCCAGCGGGTACCGCGAGAACGCGTGTCCGGGCGCAGGATCCAGCCGTCGGCGAGCTGTTCGGCCACGCAGGTGCCGAGTCCCGGCACGGTGACCGCGCGGTCGGCCCGCGGCACCGCGACCCGGCGGGTGGCGGCCACGCCCACCGCGTGCGCGACCCACCCGTGTTCGTCGACGACCAGCGCCGGCCCGGTGACGGCCGCGAGCGCGGGGCCGGCGGCCGATCGGAGCCGGTCGAGCCGGTTCTCGTGATGACGCCACAGCTGCGACTCCGCGAGCCGGACGCCGGTCGCCACCAGCGCGGTGATCGCGGGATGCAGGGTCAGGGCGGGGCCGCTGATGTCGACGATGCCGAGCAGTTCCCCGGTGCGCGGGTCGTGGATCGGCGCCGCCGTGCAGTACCAGGGATGCTGGAACTGCTCGAAGTGCTCGCCGGAGAACAACTGCACCGGCGCGGCCTCGGTGAGCGCGGTACCGATCGCGTTCGTGCCCACAGCGTCCTCGGTCCAGCGGGCGCCCTCGCGAAAGCCCAGCGAATCCGCGCGATGGCGGACCTTGGCCGAGCCGTACCGCCACAGCACCACGCCCTCGGCGTCGGCCACCACCAGCATCAGCTGCGAGGAGGTGTCGGCCAGGCAGGCGACCGCCTGGGTCAGGTCCTCGATCACCGCGGTGAGCAGCGATTCGCGCCGCCGGCGTTCGACATCGGCGACCGCGAGCACCGAGCGGGCGCGTGGCCGGTCGGGGACCAGCCCCGCCGCCAGCACCCGCGTCCACGAGCGGGCGACGAGCGGGCGCGGGCGCAGCGGCGAGCGGCCGCCCGCGATCACCGCGTCGTGCATGCGGATCAGGTCGCGCGCGTAGCCGGAGAGGTCGGTGCCGGGCTCGACCGCGCTGAAATCGCTCACGATCCACCCTTCCTCCGTTGCAACGCGCTGCAACGATTGTGCCACCTGCCGGTCATGGCGTGTGCTCTAGGTCACAGATTGTGGAGGAGGATTCGATGACCCAGACACTCGATCCCGTCGTGCGCGGATCGGACGCGGCCGGACCGCAGCAGCGCGTGGACGCCTGGTTGGCGGCGTTCGAGGCGGCGCTGGCCGCGCGCGATATCGACACCGCGGCAGGCATGTTCGCCACCGACAGCTTCTGGCGCGACCTGATCGCGTTCACCTGGAACATCAAGACCGTCGAGGGCAGGGCAGGCGTCGCCGACATGCTCACCGCGCAACTCGACGAGACCGACCCGTCCGGCTTCCACACCACCGAACCGCCGACCGAGGACGACGGCGTGATCAGCGCCTGGATCGGGTTCGAGACCGGGGTGGGCCGCGGTGTCGGGCATCTGCGGCTCACCGACGAGGGCGCGTGGACACTGCTGACCACCCTGCAGGAGCTCAAAGGCCACGAGGAGGGCAAAGGGCCACGGCGACCCAGGGGCGTGCGTCACGGCGCCGACCGTGAGCGGGTGACCTGGTCCGAGCAGCGCGAGCGCGAGGAGAGCGAGCTGGGCTACACCCGCCAGCCGTACGTGCTCGTCGTCGGCGGCGGGCAGGGCGGGATCGCCCTCGGCGCGCGGATGCGTCAGCTCGGGGTGCCCGCGCTCGTCGTCGACAAGCACGACCGACCCGGCGACCAGTGGCGCAAGCGGTACAAGTCGCTGTGCCTGCACGACCCGGTCTGGTACGACCACCTGCCGTATCTGCCGTTCCCCGACAACTGGCCGGTCTTCGCGCCCAAGGACAAGATCGGCGACTGGCTCGAGATGTACACGAAGGTGATGGAGGTGCCGTACTGGTCCAAGACCACCTGCACCTCGGCGCGCTACGACGAGGCGAGCGGGACGTGGACCGTCGAAGTGGAACGCGACGGCGAGCCAGTGGTGCTGCGGCCCCGGCACCTGGTGCTCGCGACGGGGATGTCGGGCAAGCCGAACGTCCCGGATTTCCCTGGGATGGAACGGTTCCGGGGCGATCAGCACCATTCGAGTCAGCACCCGGGGCCGGATCGGTACGCGGGCAAGCGCGCCGTGGTGATCGGGGCCAACAACTCCGCGCACGACATCTGCGCGGCGCTGTGGGAGGCGGGCGCGCAGGTCACCATGGTGCAGCGATCCTCGACGCACATCGTCAAATCGGACTCGCTGATGGAGATCGGGCTCGGTGATCTGTACTCGGAGCGGGCGCTGGCCGCCGGAATGACCACGCAGAAGGCCGATCTCACCTTCGCCTCGCTGCCGTACCGGATCATGCACGAGTTCCAGATCCCGGTCTACGACGCGATCCGGGAGCGCGACGCCGACTTCTACGCGCGCCTGGAACGCGCCGGTTTCGACCTCGACTGGGGCGACGACGGCTCGGGGCTGTTCATGAAGTACCTGCGCCGGGGTTCGGGCTACTACATCGATGTGGGCGCGGCCGAACTCGTCGCCAACGGCGATATCGCCTTGGCGCACGGGCAGGTTCGCGAACTCACCGAGGACAGTGTGGTCCTCGCCGACGGCACCGAGTTGCCCGCCGACCTCGTCGTCTACGCCACCGGCTACGGCTCGATGAACGGCTGGGCCGCCGACCTCATCGGCCAGGATGTGGCCGACGCGGTGGGCAAGTGCTGGGGATTCGGCTCCGGCACCACCAAGGACCCCGGGCCGTGGGAGGGCGAACTGCGCAACATGTGGAAGCCGACCCAGCAGCCCGGCCTGTGGTTCCACGGCGGCAACCTGCACCAGTCCCGCCACTACTCGCTGTATCTGGCGCTGCAGCTCAAGGCCAGATACGAAGGCGTCCCGACCCCGGTCTACGGGAAGCAGGAGGTCCACCACCTGAGCTGAGCGTCGCGCGTCCGGCGGGATCGGCCGCGGCCGATCCCGCCGGAGGGTGCGGGTCGACGGCCGGGAGATACGCAGTTCTACCGATGCCGGGCCCTGGTCGCGCACGGCACACTGCCCCCATGTCCCCACGAACACCTTCCGGGATCGCCGTTCTCCAGCGGCACGACACGATCGCGGAGGCCGATGTCGATCAGCTGCTGCGGGTGGCGGGCTACACCGAACCAGGCGACCGGCCGACAGCGCGGCAGCGGCAGTTCCGCCGCACGGTCGCCCGGCTGTGCCTCGCGGTGATCGCGGCCCGGCGCGGTGGCCTCGACGCCGAGGACGCGCTGCGCGAGCTGGAGCAGCGCACACTCGAGTGGGCCCGCGAGGGTCTCGGCGTCGACGCCGTCCTCGACGCGGTGCACCGGTGCGTGCGTGCCGCAGTGGGCGCGACCGAAGTTCCGCGACCACTGGCCGCCGGCGCGGTGGTGGAGGTGCTCGGCCGGTTGTCGGGGGCGGTCGCGGGCGCGTACGTCCACTACGCCCTGGAGCTGACCGAGCCCACCGAGCAGGCGCGCGGCAAGCTCGCCCAGCATCTGCTCGCGGGGGATCCGTGCGGGCTCCTCGCCCGCGATTGCGGCGTCGAACTCGCCGCCCGGTACCGGGTGCTCGCGGTGCACCTCGAGGAACCGCCCGCGACCGCGGCGGACATCGACGAGCGGGTGCGCCTGCGGCACGCCATCGGCCTGCTGCGCCGGGAAGTCGAGCGGCACTGCGACGGCGCGGCGCTCGCGGCACTGTCGGCCCGCTCGGGGACGGTCCTGCTGCCGGACACCGGCTCGGCGCCCGAGCCGGGCGTCGTCGCCGACGCGCTGACGCGCGCGGCGCAGCGGGCGGTCACCGTGGCGGTCGTCGACGCCGCGCGCGAGGAACTCCCCGCCGCCGCCGAGCGCGCGCACGAACTGCTCGCGATCGCGCGCCGGGCGGGCCGCCGCGGTGCCGTCCACCAGTTCCGTGACTTCGCACTCGAATACCAGCTCACCCGGCCCGGTCCCGCCCGCGAGCACCTGCGGCACCTGCTCGCGCCCCTCGACGACCATCCCGAACTGCTGCAGACGCTGCGGATCCACCTCGCCACCGAGGCGAACCGCCTGCACACCGCGCGCCTGCTGCACGTGCACACCAACACTGTCGACTACCGACTCCGGCGCATCGCGACCCTGACCGGTCTCGACGCCAAGCGCTGCCCCGATCTGTGGTACCTGCGCGCCGGGCTCGTCGTCACCGCGGTGACCGCCCCGGAGAAAGCCCGCCGCGCGCCCCGCTGAGCTGAGTACCATCGCGGAGACCGCATACCGTGCACCGGCGCGGCGCAGCGCTCGCCTCGGCCGGTCGGAACCGAAGCGATGGATGGTGCGCAACACCCTCGACCCCGCGCCGACCAGCTACCTGGGCCGCGACGCCGAGTACGACGCCGTCCGGCGGCTGCTCGGCAGCGGCTGCCTGGTCTCGGTGGTGGGGACGGGTGGACTCGGCAAGACCCGCCTCGCCAGACGGCTGGCCGCGCGGGCCCGCGCGGACTACGACGAAGTGGTCTTCGTGGAACTGGCGGGGACACGCCACGACGCGGAGGTGGCCGGCGCGGTCGCCGACGCCTTCGGGCTCCGGGTGACCGCACGGGAGGCGGCCGGGGAACGGGTGCTGGAGCATCTCGCCCACCGGACGCCGCTGCTCGTCCTGGACAACTGCGAACACCTGCTCACCGCGTGCGCCGACCTCGTCGCCCGGCTCGTCGCGCGCTGTCCCGGAGTGACGGTGCTCGCCACCAGCAGGCAGGCGTTGAGTGTGGCGGGGGAGCGCGTCTACCGGATGCCCGCGCTGGCCGTGCCCGAGCCGGGAATCACCGATCCGGCGCTGCTGGCCGGATATCCCGCGGTCGCGTTGCTGGTCGACCGGGCACGCGCGGTGCGCCCGGATTTCCGGGTGACCGCCGCCAACGCGCCCGATGTCGCCGAACTCTGCCGGCTGCTCGACGGCATCCCGCTGGCCATCGAACTGGCGGCGGCCCGGCTGCGCGCGCTGTCCCCGCGCCAGGTCGTGGCCCGCTGGTCCGGCGTATTGGCCCTGCCGACCGCCTGGTCGCACGGTGTCCCCGAGCGGCACCGGACCGTGCGCACCACGGTCGAGTGGAGTTACCGGCTGTGCACCGCGGCCGAACGCGGCGTCTGGGCGCGGCTGTCGGTGTTCCAGGACTGGTTCGAACTGGAGGCGGCCGAACATGTCTGCGCGGCAGCGGATCCGGACGCGCCGGTCCTCGAGGTGATCGATTCCCTGGTCGACAAGTCGATCCTGGAGACCCGCGGCGATGACGTCGTGCGCTTCCGGCTGCCGCAGGCCGTGCGCGAATTCGGCGCCGCGGAGCTGGCCGGAGCGTGCCTGCGTGAGGAGACCGCCCGCAGGCACCGGGACTGGTTCCGTGCCCTGCTCGACCTGGCCGATCGCGCCTTTCTGAGCCACCAGCAGGACGAACTGGTCCACCGGCTGCGCGCGGCCCACCACGATCTGCGCCTGGCCCTGGAATGGTCGCTGACCACGCCGGGGGAGGCGGAGACGGCGCTGGAGATGGCGTGCGCGGTCGAGGAGTACTGGAGCTTGACCGGGGCCGACCACGAGGCGCGCACCTGGCTGCGCCGCGCCCTCACCGCCGCCCCCGACGCGCCGCACGCGGCCCGCGCGTGGGCGGTCCTGGCCCTGCACTCGCTGTGGCTGACCGATCGCGAGAGCGCCGACCGGGAACTCGACCGGGCCGAGATCGCCACGGGCGCGGACGATCCCGTCGTCGCCGCCCGGCTGTTGGTGGTCCGCGCGACCGCCGCGAAGATCGACCTCGACAACGCCAGGGCGGCGGAGCTGGCCGCGGCGGCGCTGGCGCGATTCCGGGCGCAGGGCAGGCTCCGGGAAGCCATGCCCGCCAGGACCATCCACGCCCTGGCCACCGCGGCGGCCGACCCGGTCAACCGGGTCTCGGAACTGCACGACGCGGTGCGCGTCTGTGCCGAACACGGCGACTACTACTACCGCGGCATGATGCTGTTCGCCATCAGCCTGATCGAGGTGATGCTGGGCCGGGCCGACGCGGCCGAGCGGGCCGCGCGCAGTGCGCTCGAGTTCGCCCGCCGCTCCGGCAGCAGGCTGGGTGACGCCTATCAGATCGAGGCACTGGCCTGGGCCGCCGCCGCGCGCGGCCGCCACGACCGGGCCGCGTTCCTGTTCGGCGTCGCCGCCGAGGCGTGGGCGCGGCTCGGCGCCGATCCCGAGATCGTCCTCGTCCGGCCCCACACGCTGTTCCGGGACGCCACGATCGCGGCGCTGGGGCCGCGGGAGTACGCCGCGGCGTTCGCGCGGGGCCGGGCGATGCCACTGGTCGAGGCGGTGGCACTGGCGCTCGCGCCGACGACCCCGCCCGGCACCGCGCCGCTGACACCGCGCGAATACGAGGTGGCCACGCTGGTGGCCGACGGTCTGACGAACAAGGAGATCGCCGCGAAGCTGGTCATCGCGCCACGCACCGTCGACACCCACGTCGGCAACATCCTGACCAAGCTGGGTTCGGCCAACCGCGCGCAGATCGCCGCCTGGGTGGTGACCCGCTCGCGCGCCGACGGCGGCTGACGGCCGAACGCTGGCCATGTTCACATCACCGACCGCCCCCGTGTCGTTCGGTTGCCCAGAATCCGTAGATCTTTCGTTCCGCGGCGGGGCGGGCGCCGAATCATAGTTTCTGGTGCAGTGCCTGACCACAGGCGCCGCCGCGGCACGGGGGCCGGGCGATCGGGCACCACCCGGCAGCGTGGCCGGGCCGAGAAAGGCGCGCGGAGATGCCGAGCGATGTCGTCGATGTGTCGGTGGAATTCCCGGTCTCGCGGCGGGCGCTGTGGGACGTCCTGCTGGATCCGCAGAGCTACCCCCGCCTGTGGACGGGGATCGGGGCGTGTGAGCGACTGCTGCAGCCCGACCGCAGCACCCTGTGGCAGGTGCGCATCGGTGACGCGGCCATCGGCGTCCGGCACACCGACCTGGCCCTGACGATCGGGCGCTGGTACGAGAGCTTCGAGCTGCACAATCCGGAATCCGGTGGCTTCGCGCTGATCCGGCTCACCGGCGACGAACGGCGCACCAGGGTGAGCGTCACCGTGTTCGCGGCGCCGCGACTGCACCCCGCGCTGGCGGGGACCACCAACTCCGCGGTCGTCGGCTGGGTCGAACAGGGGCTGGGCCGGGCCGTCGACATCGTGCGCGGCGCGCGGACCTCGGTGGTGTCCAACGGTGCGCGCGCGCCGATCCGGCGCAAGTCCGAGCTGGTGCGGTGGTGCCTGCAGTCGGGTCTGATCGCGCCGCCGTTGACCTCGGCCCGGCAACTGCGCTCGCTCTACCGGTGGGGCTTCAACCTCGCCGGCGGCTACGCGGCCGGCGCCGCGCACAGCCCCGAGCAACTCGCGCTGATCGACGACGCGAGCACCGCGACCTTCGAGGAGACCGACAAGCGCACCACCGCGCTGGCAGGCGCGATGTACGAGGTCGGCATCCGCGCGGGCGACGCCGTCGGCCTGCTGGCCGGAAACCACTGCGGCATGGTCGAAACCATGGTCGCCGCGGGCAAACTCGGCGTCGACGTGGCCCTGCTCAACGCCGGGCTCTCCGGACGGCGGATCGAGGAGATCGTGCAGCGCCACCGGCTCTCCGCGCTGTTCGTCGACGCGGGGCTCACCCATCTCGTGCGCTATCTGCACGGCGGGCTGCCGCGCTTCCTCACCGACGACCTGCCCGCCGACCCCGCCCGCGTCACGATCGAGGACCTGATCGCCATGGGCCGCACGACCTTTCCCGAACCCACCACCCCCGGCCGCCAGATCGTGCTGACCTCGGGCACCAGCGGCACGCCCAAGGGCGCCCGGCGTCCGCACCCGAAGGGTTTCGACACCCTTGTCGCGCTGCTGTCGCGCATCCCGATCCGGGTCGGCGCCACGATGATGATCCCGGCGCCGCTGTTTCACACCTGGGGACTGTCGGCCCTGCAACTGAGCACCGCGGTACGCGCCACCGTGGTGCTCGCGCAGGGCTTCGACGCCGAGGAGGCCCTGCGCCGCATCGCCGAGCACCGGGTGACCACGCTCATCGCCGTGCCGACCATGGTGCAGCGCCTGGTCGACGTGCCCGCGGCCGTGCGGGCCCGCTACGACCTGAGCAGCCTGCGGCAGGTGATCAGCTGCGGCGCGCCGTTGGCGGCGATCACCGTCGACCGGTTCCTGCACGACTACGGCGACATCCTCTACAACCTCTACGGCTCCACCGAGGTGTCCTGGGCGAGTGTGGCCGGACCCGAGGACCTGCGCGCCGCGCCGACCACGGCCGGGCGCCCGCCGCTGGGGACCCGGCTCGCGATCCTCGGTCCCGACCGCGCTCCGGTGCCGGTCGGGGTCGTCGGGCGGATCTTCGTCGGCAACCACATGCTCTTCGACGGCTACGTCAGTGACGCGCCGCCCGAGGAAGCCGACGGCATGCTCGACACCGGCGACCTCGGCTACCTCGACGCCGAGGGCAGGCTCTTCGTGGCCGGCCGCGACGACGAGATGATCATCTCCGGCGGCGAGAACGTCTTCCCGCGCCCGGTCGAGGAGGCGATCGCCTACCTGCCGCAGGTCACCGACGTGGCGGTGGTCGGCGTGCCCGATCGCGAGTTCGGGCAGCGGCTGGCCGCGTTCCTGGTCAAGAGCGAGAACTCCGGGCTGGACCCGGAGATGGTGCGGACCTACATCCGGAACCGGCTCAGCCGCTTCTCGGTCCCGCGCGATGTCACCTTTCTCAGCGCGCTGCCGCGCGGGGAGACCGGCAAGGTGCTCAAACGACTGCTGATCGACCAGGAGGGCCTGGCGGGTTGACCGCTATTCGGCATCACACCTGCTGGCGCGGGGCGGTGACGTCGGTCCGCAAACATACAGCTATGTTATTCGGGGACGGCGGGTTCGACGCGGTGGTTGTAGAGGGTGGAGGGGTCGGGATGGCGGCGCTGGGCACAGCGGTGGTGCGCACGGATCGGGAACGGCGCCCGGCGTTCTCGGAGCGGCGGTTCGAGCGGCTCGTGACGCTGGCCGACGGCTTGTCGCCGGAGTCGCTCGAGATCCTGATCGGATTCGCCGGGCGGTTGCGCGCCGTCGAGGGCGTGGGCATCGATCCGCTGGTCGAGTAGCGAACAGGCCATATAGCTGTAACGCATCGTAGCGGCAACCTTGTGCGGTACTGCCGGTACCACTAAACTGGTGGAAGCACTGTTCTAGGAGGCACCGATGACGTTGTCCACCGTGAAGAACCCGGGAACGCCCGGGTACACCGAGATCCTGCGCACCCTGTCCGAGGGGTCCGTGACCAAGCACTTCGATCCGTACGTCGACATCGATTGGGATTCGCCGGAGTTCGCCGTGCACAGCGACGATCCGCGCTGGATCATGCCGGAGGAGGACCCGCTGGGTCGTCATCCCTGGTACAAGGCGCAGCCGGTGGAGCGCCGGATCGCGATGGGGATGTGGCGTCAGGCCGGGATCGCGAAGGTGGGCCTGGATTTCGAGCAGCTGCTGATCCGCGGGTTGATGCAGTATCTGGTCTCGGTGCCCAACGGTGATCCGGAGTTCCGGTACGTCACCCACGAGGCGGCCGAAGAGTGCAACCACACGATGATGTTCCAGGAGATGATCAACCGCATCGGTTACCGCGATGTGGTGGGCATGGGCAGCATCGATCGCAAGCTGACGATGATCATCTGGCCCGCGGTGAAGTATTTCCCCGAGCTGTTCTTCACGATGATCCTCGGTGGTGAGGAGCCGATCGATCACCTGCAGAAGTCGCTGCTGCGCGGCGGGGTCGATCTGCATCCGATGGTGCATCGGGTGATGCAGATCCATGTGGCCGAGGAGGCCAGGCACATCTCCTTCGCGCACGAATACCTGCGCAAGAACGTGCCGTCGATGCATCCGGTCACCAAGACCGTGCTGTCGGTGGCCTTCCCGATCGCCATGCGGGTGATGCTGTCGATGATCGCGACGCCGCCGAAGGAGTTCGTGGAGAAGTTCGACATCCCGGCCGAGGTGATGCGGGAGGCGTACTGGGGCAGCCCGGAGTCGCAGGTCACCATGCGTGACGTCTTCGGCGATGTCCGCGCCCTCGTCACCGACACCGGCATGATGAATCCCCTCGCCAAGCTGACCTGGCGTCTGCTCGGCATCGGCGGCCCCGCCTCGCGCTACCGCAGCGAGCCCGCGCGCCGCACCGCCTGAGCCGATGACCCGCCGGGCCGGTCCCCACCGACCGGCCCGATCGACCACTGGAGACCTTTCCGTTGACTGCCGAGCACATCCCGCCGCGCGCCGAGAGCTGGCCCGCGCCCACCACGGCGCTGCTGCCCGACGACGACCCGTTCTATCGACCGAACGAGGACTACGCCCAGCACGCGCCGGGCACCGTGCTGCGCTGGCGGCCGATCGAGCTCGCGGCCTTCGGGCTGATCCCGTTGCGGGTCACCGCGTGGCAATTGCTGTACCGCACCAGCGATCTCAACGGCAAGCCCGACGCCGGCGTGACCACCGTGATCGCCCCGGCCGGCGGCACCGCGCCGGGGACACCGCTGCTGTCGTTCCAGTGCGCCATCGACGCCGTGTCTTCTCGGGGCTTCCCGTCCTACGGGCTCCAGCGCGGCTCGCGGGCGATCGGCACGTTCGCGCACGTGGAGTTGCTCTGTTTCGCCGACGCTCTGACCAGGGGCTGGGCCATCTCGATCCCCGATCACGAGGGCATGCTCGGCGCGTGGGGCGCCCCGCGCGAACCCGGCTACCGCGCGCTCGACGGCGCGCGCGCCGCGCTGGCCTTCGCTCCGCTCGGCCTCGAGCCCACGGCGCAGGTGGGCCTGTGGGGCTATTCCGGTGGCGGACTGGCGACCTCGTGGGCGGCGGAGACGGCGCCCACCTACGCCCCCGAACTCGACATCATCGGCGCCGTCCTCGGCTCGCCGGTGGGTGATCTGGTCGCGACCTTCCACCGGCTCAACGGTGGCCTGCACGCCGGCCTGCCGACGCTGGTCGTTGCCGCGCTGCGCCGGGTGTATCCGGCCTTCGACGCCGTGCTCGGCGCGCATGTGAACGAGGCGGGCCTGGCCGTGCTCGACCGGGCCGCGACCTCCAGCACCGGCGCCACCGTGCTGCGCCTGGCGCGCTACAACGTGGAGCGCCACATCAGCATCCCGCTGGCCGAGCTGCTCGCGCTCGAGGAGATGGCCGCGGTGTTCGCCGACGCCGAGCTCGGCACCTCGGCGCCCGCCGTGCCCATGCTCGTGGTGCAGGCGGTGCACGATCAGATCATCGCGAGCGCCGACATCGACGCGCTGGTGGAGCGCTATCGCGCCCACGGCGCGCACGTCACCTACCTGCGGGACCGGCTCAGCGAGCACCTCACCCTGCTGGCCCTCTCGACACCGCTGAGCCTGAACTGGCTGGCCGACCGGTTCGCCGGCGCGCCGGTGACACCCTCGGAGACCAGGACGGTGTGGAGTGTGCTCGGCCTGCCCGCGGGCCGCCGCGGTCTCGCCGAACTGGCGCACGCCGCACTGCGGGTGCTCTTCGCCCGGCCGATGCCCGGATCGGCGACCCGGCCCGCCCGGAGCGCCGAATCCGGCACGGACCGCCGCGCGGCCTGAGCACCCCCCGACACGACCGATCCCGTTGCGCCACCGGCACAACGGGATCGGACGGTCCCGCGCTCAGCCGACGGCGGCCGCCGAACCGTGCAGCTTGCGCAGCTCGTGCTTGACCACCTTGCCGCCGGCGTTGCGCGGCAGCGCCTCGACGATCACGAGCCCCTTGGGGTGCTTGTACCTGGCCAGGTGCGCGTTCAGGTGCGGTTCCAGCGCCGCCAGATCGAGCTCCTCCTCGCCCTCGACCGCCACGATCGCGATCGGCACCTCGCCCCACTTGTCGTCGGCGCGCCCGATCACCGCCGCCTCCCGGATCCGGGGGTGCGCGAACAGGACGTTCTCCACCTCGGCGCAGTAGATGTTCTCGCCGCCGGAGATGATCATGTCCTTCTTGCGGTCGACGACGTAGACGAAGCCCTCCTCGTCGACGCGGACCAGATCGCCGGAGTGGAACCAGCCGCCGGCGAACGCGTCGGCGGTGGCGCGCGGGTTGTTCCAGTACTCGCGCATCAACGTCGGTCCGCGATAGACGATTTCGCCGATCTCACCGGGCGCCACGTCGTTCATCTCGTCGTCGACGACGCGGGTGGCGATGGTGGGGATCGGCTTGCCGACCGAGCCGAGCTTGCGGATGGCGTCCTCGCCGTCGAGCACGCAGGTGATCGGTGACATCTCGGTCTGCCCGAACACCGCCACGTTGAGCGCGTCGGGGAAGGTCTCGGCCATCGCCCGCAGCACGGTGTCCGACGCGGGCGCCGCGCCCCAGGAGATCACCCGCAGGCGCAGATCACGCTGCGCCACCGTGGGATCGGCGCACACGACCTGCCACTGGGCGGGCACGAGGAACACCGAGGTGGCGCGCTCGCGTTCCCAGGCGTCGAGGACCTCGGTCGCGTCGAAGGCGGTGAGCGGGTGGATCACCGTCAGCGCGCCGAGCACGAAACAGGCCGCGACGCTGCCCAATCCGGCGATGTGGAACAGCGGCGAGGCGCAGAAGGCGATGTCGTCGGCGCTGTAGCGCATGGCCCGGATACAGGTGAGGGCCTGCGAGTTCATGTTCAGATGGGTCAGCACCGCGCCCTTGGGGTTACCGGTGGTGCCCGAGGTGTACATGATCAGGGCGGCGGAATCCTCCGGCACGTCGACCGGCTCGTGCGGCGCGCCCTCCTCGGCGAGCAGGTCGTCGTAGCCGAGCATTCCCTCGCAGCTGCCGACCCCCACCACGACGCGGGTGTCGAGGCCGCCGGTCTGCTCGGCGACCGCGGTGACCAGTGGGGCGAACATGGCCTCGGTGATGATCGCCGTGGCGCCGCTGTCGGCGACCAGGTAGCCGATCTCGGGCGGGGTGAGCCGGAAGTTCACCGGCACCGCGATCGCGCCGAGGGTGTTGATCGCGAAGACGGATTCGATGTACTCGGTGTTGTTGAGCATCAGGATCAGCACGCGATCGCCCGCGCCGATCCCGCGCCGGGACAGGGCGTCGGCCAGGCGGCCGACCCGCTCGTGCAGTTCCCGCCAGCTCGTCGTCTTGCCGAGGTAACGCAGCGCGGGCGCGTCCGGGATGGCGGTGGCGTGGATCGCGATCTGGTTCATCCAGTGATTGCGTCGCGAGCGCATCGGTTCTGCGGCAGTGGACATGTCGTCTCCTCGAAAAGCTAGGCCGGGTCGGCGATCGGGGTCGGCGCACCCGCGAACTGCGGTGCGCGGCGGGTGAGCATCGCGGTCATGCCCTCGAGGAAGTCCGCGGAGGTGAGCAGCTCCACCTGGCCGGTCTTCTCCGTGGCCAGCGCGGAGTCCAGGCCGGGCAGGGTGGCCGCGTTCAGGGCGGCCTTGGTGAGTTCGAGCGCGCGCCGCGGCCCCGCCGCGAGCTTCGCGGCGACGGTCCCGACCAGCTCGTCGAGCTCCGCGGCGGGCACGCTACGGGTGATCAGGCCCGCGGCGGCGGCCTCGGCGGCGGGCAGCCTGCCACCGAGCAGCGCCATCTCCGCGGCCCTGGCCCGGCCCATGGCGGCGGCCACGATCGCCGTCGCGCCGCCGTCGGGCATCAGGCCGATGGAGGTGAATGGCAGCAGCAGATAGGCGTCCTCGGCCGCGTAGACGAGGTCTGCGGCCAGTGCGAGCGAAGCCCCGACGCCCGCGGCGGGCCCGTTGACGCGGGCGATCACCGGCAGCGGGGAGTCGATGATCGCGCGGACGGCGGCATTGGCGGTGTCCATCACCAGCTCGGGCGAGGCTTCGTTGCCGCCCGCCGCGGCCGCGGCCGCCAGATCGGCGCCGGTACAGAACGCCTTGCCCGCGCCGGTCAGCACGATCACCCTGGTCTCCGGCCGGTCCGCGGCCGCGCCGATCACCTCGGCCAGTTCGGCCATCGCCGCCAGATCGATGGCGTTCATGCGGGCCTGGCGGTCGATCGTGACGCGCAGGACGCCGCGTTCCTCGTCGATACGGATGCTCTCGCTCATCAGGCCACCACCGCCACGACCGAGTTCGCCAGCCGCTCGGCGATGAGCGCCTCGGCCTCACGGACCATCCGCGACACCAGCTCGGCGCAGGTCGGGATGTCGTGGATCAGGCCCTGGCACTGGCCGACGCTCCAGATGCCCGCGTCGAGATCGCCGTCCTCGTACACCTTGCGGCCACGCGCGCCCGCGACGAGTTCGCGCACATCGTCGAACGTGCCACCGCCGCGCTCGATCTCGACGACCTGGCGGCTGACGGCGTTGTCGGCGACCCTGGCGGTGTTGTTCATCGTCCGGAAGATCAGCTTGGTGTCGAGCTCGGTGTTGGCGACGATCTTCTCCTTCACCGCGTGCGCGATGGGCGATTCGACCGTGCACAGGAACCGGGTGCCCATGTTCACCCCGTCCGCGCCCAGCGCCATGGCGGCGACCAGGCCGCGCGCGTCGGCGATGCCGCCCGAGGCGATCATCGGGATCTCCAGTTCGCGGGCCGCGGCCGGGATCAGGACCAGGCCCGGTGTGTCGTTCTCGCCGGGGTGACCGGCGCATTCGAAGCCGTCGATGCTCACGCCGTCGACACCGACCTGCTGCGCCTTGAGCGCGTGCCGGACGCTGGTGCACTTGTGCAGCACTTTGATCCCGGCGTCCTTGAGGAACGGCAGGTGGGTGGCCGGATTGCCGCCGGCGATCTCCACGATCGGGACGCGGGAGTCGATGATCGCCTGCCGGTACTCCTCATAGGGCGGCGGTGTGATCGACGGCAGGATCGTGAGATTCACGCCGATCGGCTTGTCCGTGAGATCCCTGGCCTTGGCGATCTCCTCGCGCAGGGCCTGCGGCGACGGCTGGGTGAGCGCGGTGATGATGCCGAGGCCACCCGCCTGGGATACCGCGGCCGCGAGTTCGGCTCGGCCGACCCACATCATCCCGCCCTGCACGATGGGGTGTTCGACCCCGAACGCCTCGGTGAACCGGGTGCGCAACATCGCGCCCTCCCTTTCGGATCCGATGTTCCCGCAGGCCGCCACCGGTGGGGCAGCCCTTTGCAACTTGCGAGAACCGTGATTAACTTATCGAGAATTGTGATTAACTTAATGGCGGTCGGCGCGGACTGTCAACAGTTCGCGTGACACGCCGGACCCCGTGCGTGTCCCGACCTGGACGCATCAGTCGCCGAGCTAGTCGAAGGAAGGTCGAGAATGACCGAAACCCCCACTACCGCACCCAATTCTGCGAAAATGGTGAGCACCGTGAACCCCGCGACCGGGGAGCCGGTCGGCACCTGGGCGGTCGACGACGCGGCCGCCGTGGCCGCCGCCGTCGCGCGTGCTCGCACCGCCGCGCGGACTTGGAGTGAACTCGGGTTCACCGGGCGGAAGCGGGCGCTCCTACGCTGGGCGGCGGGCATCATCAATAACATCGACGAGTTCTGCGAGCTGATCAAAGCCGAGAACGGCAAGCCGCTCGAGGACGCCTACCTCGAGGTGATCACGGCCGTCGAGCATCTGAACTGGGCGGCGAACAACGCGTCCAAGGTGCTCGCGCCCAAGAAGGTCTTCCCCGGCCTGATGATGGCCAACCACGAGGCGGTGATCGAGCAGCGCCCGCACGGCGTGGTCGGCGTGATCGGGCCGTGGAACTACCCGGTGTACACGCCGAACGGCTCCATCGCCTACGCGCTGGCCGCGGGCAACACCGTCGTGTTCAAGCCGAGCGAGCTCACCCTCGGTGTCGGGCACTGGCTCGCCGACGCCTTCACCAAGGCCAATCCCGCACTGCCCCAGGGCATCCTGAGCGTCGTCAGCGGCGACGGCGAGACCGGTCGCGCGCTGGTGGAGTCCGAGGTCGACATGATCGCCTTCACCGGCTCCACGGCCACCGGCAAGAAGATCATGGCCGCGGCCGCGCAGCGGCTGACGCCGGTGGTCCTCGAATGCGGCGGCAAGGACGCGGCGATCATCGCCGAGGACGCCGATGTCGCCGCGGCCGCCGACGCGATCGTCTGGTCGGCGATCGCCAACTCCGGGCAGACCTGCGTCGGCACCGAGCGCTGCTATGTGGTCGAGTCGGTGCTCGACGAGTTCGTCGCCGAGGTCACCAAGCGGGTCGCCGACCTGAAGCCGGGCTCGGGCCCGGACGCGGCCTACGGCCCGATGACGCTGCCCGCCCAACTCGACATCGTCACCGCGCACGTCGAGGACGCCCTGGCCAAGGGCGCGAAGGCGATCGTCGGCGGTCGCGACTCGATCACCGCGCCGTTCGTGAGCCCCATCGTGCTGCTCGACGCCCCCGAGGATTCGGTGGCCGTCACCGAGGAGACCTTCGGACCCACGCTCACCGTCCGCGGTGTGCGCGATGTCGAGGAGGCGATCCGGCTGTCCAACGCCTCGCGCTACGGCCTGGCCTCGACGGTGTTCTCCCGCAAGCGCGGGATGGAGATCGCCCGGCAGCTGCGCGTCGGCGCCACCTCGGTGAACAGCCCCGCCGCCTACGCCGCGATTCCCGCGCTGCCCTTCGGCGGGGTGGGGGAGTCCGGCATCGGCCGCATCCACGGCGCCGCCGGGCTGCTCGGCTTCACCAGGCCGCATTCGATCGCCCGGCAGCGCTTCGTCGTCCCCGGCATGGCGTTGCTGTCGTTCGCCCGCACCGAGTCGACGATGTCGCTGGTGCGCAAGCTCACCGCGCGCCGATTCGGCCGCGCGAAGTAGACCCGTTCATCCCCCGACACCGAAAGCAGAGGGACACATCCATGGGCGTCGAATTCAGCCCGGAACAGCAGGATTTCGCCGCGGCGGTCGCCGCGTTCGCCAAGCGCGAGGCCGGCACCAGGGAGAAGCGCGACGCGCTCACCCACCACGATGCCGACCAGCACAACGCCGAGGTGTACGGCAAGATGGCCGAGCTCGGCTGGCTCGGCCTGACCGTGCCGGAGGAGTACGGCGGCTCGGACGCCTCGATGGTCGACATGTGCATCCTGCTCGAGGAGAGCCTGCGCGGCATGCTGCCGATCGGCGCCATCGGCCCGACGCTGATCACCGGCGGCGCCTACGCCAAGTTCGGCACCGAGGCGCAGAAGGACGAGGTGCTGCGCGGCATCGTGCGCGGTGCGTCGCAGTCGATCTCGATGTCGGAGCCCGAGGCCGGGTCCGACGTCGGCGCGCTCACCACCCGCGCCGAGAAGACCACCGACGGCTGGCTGATCAACGGCCAGAAGACCTGGTGCTCGAACGCGCACATCTCCGAGAACATCCTGCTGGTCGCGCGCACCGACCGCAGCGGCGGCAAGCACGAGGGACTCACCATGTTCCACGTGCCCGCGAACACGCCGGGTCTCAAGATCAGCCCGATCGAGCTGATGGGCAATCAGAAGGAGACCAACGACCTGTACTTCACCGACTGTCTGCTGCCCGAGGACGCGGTCGTCGGCGAGGTGGGCAACGGCTGGCGTCAGCTGATGACGGGCCTGAACTTCGAGCGCCTGATCCTGGCCGCGATGAGCCTCGGCGCCGCCGAGCGCGCCTTCGAGGACACCCTGCAGTTCATCAGCGAGCGCAAGCAGTTCGGCAGGCCGATCGGCTCCTTCCAGGCGCTGCGGCACCGGATCGCCGATCTCGCGACCGAGATCGAATGCACCAAGCTGCTGGTCTACAGCGTCGCCGCGGCGGTGGACGCCAACCCGACCAGGACCTTCGCGCGCGAGGCGTCGATGGCCAAGCTCAAGGCCACCGAGACCTCCAAGCAGGTGGCGCTGGCCGGCATGCAGATGATGGGCGGCTACGGCTACGCCAGGGAATTCGACATGGAGAAGCACGTGCGCGGCGCGCTGGTGTCGACGATCTTCGGCGGCACCAGCGAGATCCAGCGCGACATCATCGGCAAGACGTTCGGGCTCTGACAGGAGGGGGGGTGGGCGTCCGGCCGGAATCCGGCCGGACGCCCGCGTCGATCAGGCGGTGCGTGGCCCGCCCAGCAGAATCGACTCCAGCAGCTGGATCACGGTGTCCTGCGGGCAGATCCGGTCGTCGAAGGCGCGCCCGAGATCGACCACGAGGCTGAACGCGGCGTGCACCAGGATCCTGGCCTCGCCCAGCGAGAGTTCCGGGCGCGCGGCCACGACCAGCTTCGCCCATTCGGTGATGATGAGCTGCTGCAGATGCCGCAGCGTCACCTGGTCGGCGTGATCGACGTGCCCGAATTCCGCGTAGTACACGAAGGTCAGCGCGCGCTCGTCGAACGAACCGGCCACATACAGCCGGATGAGCGTGCCCAGCGCCGCGGCGGGGCCGTCGGCCGCGGCGATCGCGGGGGCGATCGCGCCCGAGACCCGGTCGGCGGCGCGGCGGAAGGCGGCCACCAGCAGGTCGCTCTTGCTGCGGTAGTACCGGTACACGGCCGAGGCGGCCGAGAGATCGGCGGCGGTGGCGATGTCCTCCATGCTGACGTTCGGGTAGCCGCGCTCGTGGAACAGCTCGACGGCCCTGCGCAGCAGCAGGTCGTGCTTGAACGGCTGGTAGTACTCCTTGGCGGGCGTGCTCGGCGCGGCGGTGTCCGGGTGGGACAGGTCCGCGTCGATCAGCGCCCAGCTCGTCGCGGTGAGCAGCGGGGCGAGCGCTTTCGCGGGCACCGTGGCGTGGTGATCGCCGATGCTGCTGACCACCGCGAAGATCGACACCGCGCGGATGGCCAGATCGCGCCGGTCCAGTTCGGGACGGACGGCGCCGATGAGGTCGCGCAGTGCGGCGATGGCCGCGGTGAACTGCGCGGTGAGCTCGTCGAAGTCGGTGGGCTCGAGATAGCGGCGTTCCCAGCGCACGAGGGCGACGGTGGGCCGGTTGGCGATCGTCAGGCCGATGATCGCGTCGAGGACGTGCTCGACGCGCTGCCTGGCGCTCCAGTCGCCGGCCTCGGCGGGCAGCTCGGTCGCGCTCAGCGCCAGGCCCGACAGGCGCAGCAGCTCCTCGCGGAACAGCGCGTACTTGCTGGGGAAGTGACGGTAGAGCGCGGTGGAACTGATGTCGAGCCGCTTGGCGATGTCGTCCATGGACACACCGTGATAGCCGTGCGCGCCGAACGCGGCCGCCGCCTCGGCCGCGATCTGGGCACGCCGGTTCTTCGGCCTGCGCCGGATCGGGCGTTCCGGCGCGGCCGAGGGTGCTTGGTCTGCCTGCTTGCTCGTCGTCTCGCCCTTTGTTCCTCGGTGCCGCACAGTCGGCGATGATCTTGCCGCCATGCTATCGCCTGACCGGGTGGGCGCCGCGCACCGGATTCGGTCACCGCGCGGTGTGCGCGTCCGGTGTCCTCAGCGGGGGAGCGGCCTGCCGAGAGTGACGATCTGGAGCAGCCCGATCACCAGTTCGGGCGGGCAGATCCCGTCGTCGCCGAAGGTGCGGCCGAGGTCGACGACGAGGCTGAACGCCGCGTGGACGAGGATCTTGGCCTCGCCGAGCGACAGCTCCGGCCTCGCCTCGGTGACCAGAGTGGCCCACTCGGTCACGATGAGCTGCTGACGGTGGCGCAGGGTCACCTGGTCGGCGTGGTCGACGTGGCTGAACTCGGCGTAGTAGACGAAGGTCAGCGCCCGCTCGTCGAAGGACCCGGTGACATAGAGATCGATCAGGGTCGCCAGCGCTTCGGCGGACGTCGCCGCAGCGCTCACCGCGGGCAGGATCGCGCCGGACACCCGGTCGGCGGCGCGGCGGAACGCCGCGGCCAGCAGGTCGCTCTTGCTGCGGTAGTAGCGATACACCGCCGAGGCCGCCGACAGGTCGGCCGCGGTGGCGATGTCCTCCATGCTGACGTTCGGGTAGCCGCGCTCGTGGAACAGCTCGACGGCCCTGCGCAGCAGCAGTTCGTGTTTGAACGGCTGCGCCCGTCCCGCGGCCCTGCGTATGAGCTCGGGCGTGCGGCCGCAGGCCGGGTCGGCGTCGATCATCGCCCACGCCGTCGCCTTCAGCAGCGGGGCAAGGGTTTTCGCCGACATCGTCGTGTGGTGGTCGCCGATGCTGCTGATCACCGCGAACAGCGACACGGCGCGGACCACGCGGTCGTGCCCGTCGAGTTCGGGGCGTACCTCGCGCAGCAGCGCGCGGAGAGCGGCGATCGCGGCGGTGAACTGCCCGGTGAACTCGGCGAAGTCGGCGGGCTCGAGATAGCGGCGCTCCCAGCGGGCCAGCGCGGCGGTGGGCCGGTTGCCGATGGTCAGCACGACGATCGCGTCGAGCACGTGATCCAGACGCTCGCGCGGGGACCAGGCGCTGGCCTCGGCGGGCAGCTCGGTCGCGCTCAGCGCCAGGCCGGACAGGCGCAGCAGTTCCTCCCGGAACAGCGCGTACTTGCTCGGGAAGTGGCGGTAGAGCGCGGTCGAGCTGATGTCGAGCCTGCGGGCGATGTCGTCCATGCTCACGCCGTGATAGCCGTGCGCGCCGAAGGCCGCCGCCGACTCCGCCGCGATCTGGGCCCGCCGGTTCTTCGGCCTGCGCCGGATCTGGCGGGACCGCGCCGCCGAGGTCGAGGAGGGTTCGGTCACTGGGCGGGCACCGCCGGTAGCGGGGAGTTCACCTTCTCGACCAGCCAGCGGCCGTCGTCGTTGCGCAGGCTGAGCAGCATCGACAGCTGGCCGGGTTTGGCCTTGTGCTCGGTGCCGAGGCTCGAGATCGTCGTCCCGATCACCACGATGGCCTCGGCCGCGGTCTCGTCGCCGCTGCGCAGCGCGCACTGGGTGTCGGTGGATTTCGACACCACCTCGCCCTGGGTGAGGGCGTCGCGCAGCTCGGCGCTGGTGGATTCGAACTGCTTCTTCCAGTCGCCGGTGGCACCGTCGAGCACGGCCCGGAAATAGGTGTCGAGGCTCTTGCTGTCGTAGTCGGCGAGCACCGGCCCGTAGTGGCAGGCTGCCTCCCTGGCCTGCTGCTGGGCGGACAGCAGGTCCTTGCTGTCCTTGTTCTCGAAGAACAGGTACACCGAGGTGGCCACCGAGGCGCCGAGCACGATCGCCGCGGCGGCGCGCAGGCCCAGCGACCTGCGATCGATGGCCGCCCAGCGGCTCTTCCGCTCGGCGGTCTCGCCGCCGGTGTCGTCCGATTCCGTGGTGGCGGTGGGTGTTTCGTCGTTGCTCATGGTCTGGTTGCTCCTTATCGAGGTGCGGGCACGGCGGGCTGGGACAGTTCGTCGCCGGTGACGCCGGGCGGCGGGCCCGCGCCGTTGTCGGGTCCGGCGGGCCGTGGCGCGTTGGCCGAGCCGCGCACCTGGAGCGCGGGATTGTCGGTGACGCAGTAGTTGTAGAGCCGCACCCTGGTGTCGGTGGTCGGGGTGGTCGGCACGATCGGGACCGTGTCGTAGTCACAGGTCGGGCGCGGCCACGGATCGACGAGGGTGAAGAAGGCGTTGTCGTGGGCCGGGACGCCGACCGCCTCGGTGAAGCGGCTCAGGGTGGGGAACAGCAGCTCGATCGCGGGCTGGCGCAGCTTGGCCGCGCGGGTGATGGCGACGAAGTTCGTCACCAGGTCGGTGATCGGATCGTGGGTGCGGGAGAGGAATCCGCCCAGCGTGCTCAGCTGGCCCGGCCCCTGCTCGAGCAGGTGGCGCAGTTCGGCATCGGCGGCGGTGAACTGCTGGAACAGGGCACTGCCCGCGCCGGTGATGGTGCCGAGGTCCGGTTGGGCATGCGAGGTCGTCTCGGCGATGACCTCGAGATTGCGCAGCAGGTGCTCGGTCTGCGGGAGCAGATCGGTGAGCCCGGCCATCGCCCTGGACAGCCCGGAGATCATGTTGCGCAAGCTGTCCGGCCCGCCGGCCAGGGCCTTGTCGAGCTCGTCGACGATGACATTGAGCCGCTCGGGGTTCATGCCGCCGACCAGCCCCGCCATGTTGCCCAGCACCGACTGCACCTGCACGGGCACGGCGGTGTCGGCCCTGGCGACGACGGCGCCGTCGGCGAGGTAGGGGCCGGTGTCGGATGCGGGCCGGAAGTCCAAGTACTGCTCGCCTGCGGCCGACAACCGCGCGACCGCGACGGTGCCGCCGCGCGGAATCAGCGTGCCCTCCTCGACCTCGGCCACGGCGGCGATGCCGGTGCCGTCGACGCGCACCTGCTCGACCCGGCCCACCCGCACACCGCGGAAGGTCACGTCGCTGCCTGCGGTGAGCCCGCCCGAGGTGGCCAGCTCGACGGTGACGGTGAACCGCTCGCTGGTCGGGTCGATCCGCAGGACCGCGCCGCCCAGATACAGGCTGCCGAGCACCATGACCACGACCAGGCCTGCATTGGCGACCGCGACGCGACGGCGAACCAGCCACTGCCACAACGGTGAATTCATCGGGGGCCCTCCTGCGGCGGCAGCTGTGGGGTGCTGTTGAGGCGTCCGGTCACCTTGGCGATGACATCGGTGATGCTGCCGACGAACGCGGGAATGTCGGTGCCGTCGGGCCAGCGGCTGCCGGCCGGATCGGTGATCGCGCCGATGTCGAGGTAGGACAGGATCGCGCCGACCGAGAGGTTCGGTCCGCGCATGCTGTCCATCACCGAGGGATAGATCTGGTGGAAGCCGTCGAGGGCGCCGGTCAGATCGTCGCCCATCGCCACGAAGCCGTTCATCAGGTTCTGGATGCTCTGGAACAGGCTCACGAACTGCGGTCCGTTCGTCTGGCTGAAATCGCCGAGCGCGTCCATGGTGACCGCGACCTTGTTGATCAGATTCACCATCGCCTGATTGTTCTCGGCGAACAGGCCGATCAGCTGCGGGAAGCTGTCGGCCGCCGCGCCGAGTTCGGCTTTGCGCCTGGCCAGTTCGCCGGTGAGCACCGACAGGCCGTGCAGGGTCGCGTCCAGGTCGCCGGTGCGCGCGTTGAGCGCGGCGATCACCGAGGTCATCTCGCCGATCAGATGCTGCAGCTGCGGCGCCTTGCCCGCGAAGATGGAGTTCAGCTCGGAGGTGACGCGGGCGGCCTGGTTGAGCCCGCCGCCGTTGATCAGCATCGAGACCGACATCATCAGCTGTTCCACCGACGCCGCCGAGGCGGTGCGCTCGGGGCCGATCCGCGCGCCCTCGCGCAGCGGTGGTCCCGCCTCCGCGGCGCTGGGCAGGGTCATCGCCACGAAGATGTCGCCCAGCGGGGTCGCCTGCCGCAGCTCGACCGTGGTGCCCTCGGGCAGCTGGATGTCCTCGCGGATCAGCATCTCGACATCGGCCAGGAACGAGGTGGTCGAAATGCCGGTGACCACACCGATATCGGTGCCGCCGATCTTGACGTGCGCCCGGTCGGGCAGGTTGAGCGCGTCGCGGAAGGTGGCGTGCAGGGTGTAGCCGGGCCCGCCGATGCCGGGTTCGGGCATCGGCAGCTCGGCCACGGTCATCGAGCAACCGGTGGCCGACGCGGCGACCGCGGCCGCGCAGAACGCCGCGGCCAGCGTGGTGCGAAGGGTCATTTCGTCAGTCCCAACAGCGCGGCGGTGAGCCCGAAATCCGGGCCCATGTCGGAGATCTTGCCGGTGCGGCAGCCGTCCAGACGCATCTGCACGCGCTCACAGAACGTGGCGAGCACCTCGCTGTCGAGCACGATCTTGTCGAGCAGGCCGTGCAGGCGCAGCGCCTGGTGCTCGCGGCTGATCGCGTTGTCGAAGTTCTGGAACATCAGCGGCCCGACATCGATGATCTCGGTGAGATTGCGGGCGTTGGCGCGCATCTGCGCGGCGATCGCGACGAACTTGGTGAGCGCGCCCGCGAGCTGATCCTGATTCTGGCCGACGACCGAGGAGGTGTTGGTGATGAAGTCGTCGAGCTGGGTCAGCACGGCCTGCAGGCCGGGGGACTGCTGACCGAACAGTGCGATCAGTTCGGTGATGCGGCCGCTGAAATCCCGGACCGTCTGGTCGTTCTCGGCGATGATCTGGGTGATCTCGCTGAGCCGCACGATCGTGTTGGCGATCTGGTCCTTGTTGGCGAAGGTCACCTCGAAGGCCGCCGAGAGCTCGTCCAGCGTTTCGCGCAACCGGTCACCGTTGCCGTCGAGCAGGGGGAACAGCACCCGGCTCGCCATCGGACCCTGCTCGCTGTCGCCTTTGAGCGCCTCGCCGAGCTGGTCGAAATTGGCCAGGATGCGGTCGAGTTCGACCGGCGTCCTGGTCCGCGCCAGCGGAATGTGCGCGCCGTCGGCGAGTTCGGGGCCCGATCCGGTGTAGGCGGGGGCCAATTCGACGTGGCGGTTGGTGATCAGCTGCGGCGAGATCAGCGCGGCCATCGCCTCGGCGGGGATGCGCACGTCGCGATCGACCGACATCACCACCTCCACGTAGCTGCCGCGCGGGGTCACCGAGTCGACGACGCCGACCGGCACGCCGAGCACCGCGACCTCGTTGCCCGGGTACAGCCCGGCCACGTTCTCGAAGTCGGCGCTGATGCGCTTCTGCTGACTCAGCATGCGGTCGCCCGCCCCGGTGACGCTGTCGGGCAGCAGCGCGCACCCCGCCGCGAGCAGCGCGGCCAGGCAGAGCGCGGCCACTTTGCTCGCGCGAACGGTTCCCGTGCTCATCAGTTGCACCCCTGTACGGCCTGCGCGAAGCACAGCCAGTTGTCCGGCAGGATCCACGGCGCCCAGATCTCGCCGTAGGGACCGTTGCCCAGCAGATTGTTGAATTGGCGCAAGGTGACCGGCGCGATCTCGTAGATCCGGTCCAGGTTCTCCTTGTTCTTGGTCAATCCGTCGGCCATCGTGTTCAGGTTCGCGATCAGCGGCCCGAGCTCGCCGTTGTTCTCGATGCCCATGTCCTGCAGCAGCTTCGACATCGCGGCGACGTTGTCGAGCAACTGCGTGAGCAGCGTCTGGCGCTGCTGCACGGCGGCGCCGATCGCCTCGCCCCTGGTCAGCAGGACGAGCACGCTGTTGCGGTTGTCGGCGACGAGCTGGGAGACCTGATCCATGCTCTTCAACAGGGTGTCGACCTCGTCGCGCCTGCTGTTGATCACCTGCGCGAGCGAGCCGATGCTGTCGAGGGCCTGCACCGCCATCGCGGGGGAGTCGCCGAGCTGGGCGCTGAACACGTCGAGCGCGGTGCGCAGCTTGTTCGGATCGATGCGTTCGATGCGCTCGAACGAGGAGGTGTACTTCGGATCCTGGATGACCTTGCTCAGGTTGTACGGCACCGAGGTCCGGTCGAGCCCGATCCGGTTGCCGGGCAGGCCCTTTCCGTCACCCGGTTTCAGATCGACGTGCAGCCGGCCGAGGATGGTCGACATCTTGATCGCC
Organism: Nocardia neocaledoniensis; assembly: GCF_003182135.1. GTDB lineage: Bacteria > Actinomycetota > Actinomycetes > Mycobacteriales > Mycobacteriaceae > Nocardia > Nocardia neocaledoniensis. The sequence continues at coordinate 328,265 of NZ_QGTL01000005.1, forward strand.
GCGCTCGCGTCGGCGCCGAGCCGGATGTCGTGGCGGATCCGCAGCGCCACGTCCACCCGGTCGTTGACGAGCTTCACCGACTGCACCTCACCGACCTCGATGCCGGAGATGTCGACGGTCGCGCCCTGCTGCAGGCCCGCGGCCTGCGCGAACTCGGCGTGAATAGTGATGTCGCCCAGCCGGATCTGCGTGAGCACACTGGACGCGCCGAGCAGGACCAGCACCGAGGCGCCGGCCAGCAGGCCCAGGCGCAGGTGCCGGTTGCGCAGCAGGAATTCTGGAACGCGTGGTCTGATCATCGACACACTCCCGATTGCGAGTTGCCGCCGACCTGTGAGAACAGGCCCTCGGGCAGGAGAACGCCCCACAGGGAAACATCGAGGCGACAGATGTAGGCATTGCCGTAGGTGCCGTACTGGGTGAAACGCGCGACACCGTTGAGGAAGTCGGGGAACTCGACCGCCATGCGATCGAGGGCGGCGCCGTTGTAGAGCAGCATCATCACGCCCGTGGTGGCGTTGCGCTGCGCGTCGGCCATGCCGGGCTTCACCTGGCCGATGAGCGAGACCAGCGAGTCCGTCGCGCCCGACACCCGTTCGACCGAGCTCTTCAGCGATTCGCCCTCGGCGTAGAGCCCGTCCATCAGACTGCGGGTCTGGGTGATCAGGGTCTCCAGATCGCCGCTGCGATTGGCCAGGCCGGCGAGCACCGAGCTGAGGTTGCTCAGTACGTCGCCGAGGATCTGATCGCGTTCGCCGAAGGTGTTGGCCAGCTGCGCGGCCTGGGTGATCAGTGCCGACAGCGACACCTCGTTGCCCTGCAACGCCTGGATGAGCGTCTCCGACAGCGAATTGATCTGGTCGGGCTGCAGCACGCTGAACAGCGGCTCGAAGCCCGACAGCAGTGAGGACACGTCGAAGGACGGCTCGGTGCGGTCCATCGGGATCTGCGACCCCGGGGGCATCGTGGTGCCCGCGCCGTCACCCGCCGCCAGCGCGAGGTAGCGCTGGCCGATCAGGTTCTGGTACCGCACCAGGGCTTTGGTGGTGTCGGTCAGCTGCTGGCGGGCCTCGATCCGGAAGTCGACCCGTGCGGCGTAGTCGTCGGTGAAGTCGATCTTGTCGATCCGGCCGACCCGCACCCCCGCCATGCGCACGTCGTCACCGACGCGCAGGCCGAGGACGTCGGAGAAGACCGCCGAGTAGCTCGACGTGGTGCCGGGGACGCTGCGCTGCAACGTCGACCAGATGGTGTAGGTGAGCACCGTCGCCAGCACGACGAAGAAACTGAACCCGATCAGCGCTTTGCCGTATTTCACTGCTGGACACCACCTTCGGCATCGGGGACGACGGGCAGGCCGCCCAGGATCGAGCCGAGCAGCAGCAGCTGACTGAACGTCGGCCTACCGCCGACCAGGGCCGACACCGCGGCGACCCCGGTCAGCCGCGGCGCCGCCGCCGGGGTGGCGGCGGGGGCGGGATCGACGGACGCGGCGGGTGCGGTGATCCCGGGGATGGCGGGCAGCCCCGGAATCGCGGGCAGGCCGGGCAGGGTCGGCAACGTGATGTTCGGCAGGGTGGGCAGCCCGGGCAGCGGCGCGGTCGGGGCGACCGGGGCGGGGCCGGCGGATTCGAGCCACTGCGGCAGCATCGAGGCCGGATACTCCTGGGGCGGTGCGACTTCGGGCACCGTCGGTCCACCGCAGCGCGGTCCGGTCATCTCGCCGTAGCGGGGGCAGTCCTCGGCGGTGTACTGCTGGAACGGCGTGAAGGTCACGTCCATGCGCCAGGTCATCTGCCTGCGGGGGCCGAAGGTGAAGGTCTGCTGTAGTTTTCGCAGCGAGGCGTTGAGGTTGGCCGCGGTCGACTGCAACGCGCCGGGGTCCTTGGCGACGGCGCCGATGAGCCCGTCCAGGCCGGCGACGAGTTCCTTGCCCGAATCGGGATTGGCGGCGAAGAGCGCGTTCACCGAGTCCACCGTCGCGTTGCCCTGCACGAGCAGCTCGACGAGCTGGGCGCGGTGCTCGTTGAGCGTGCGCGCCGAGGTGACCGAATCGGCCAGCACCCCGACCAGTTCGGGCGCCGACTGGCTCAGCGCGGTCGCGGCCCGGCCGAGATCGCCGAGCAGGCCGCCGATCTCGGGAATCTGGTGCACCGTGGTGAGCCAGGTGTCGAGCCGCTCGATGGTCGAGCCGGGCACGCGCGCGCCCGGCTCCAGCGCGGCCGACAGCGTGGCCAGCACCCGCCCGAGCTTCTCGGGCTGGATGGTGGACAGCACCTCGCGCAGGGTGTTGAGGGTGGACTGCAGCTGGACCGTCGCCTCGCTGGTGTCCTCGGCGATGGTGGCGCCCGCGCGCAGCGTCGAGTCGGCCGTGCCGTTGTCGACCAGCTGGATGGAGGAGACGCCGAAGATGTTGTCCGGGACCACCCGGGCGGTCACCGTGTCCGGGATCGTCTCGGCCAGGCCCGGTTTCAGCTCCAGGGTGGCGCGCTGGCGCTCGCCCTTGGCCACCATCTCCACCGAGCCGACCGCGCCGACCACCATGCCGCGGAACTTCACGTCGGCGCGCTGGGGTAGCCCGTCGCCGGTGCTGGTGAGGTCGGCGCCCACCACCACGGTGTCTTCGAACTCGCCGTTGTAGCGCAGGGCGAGCAGATACAGCGCGACCGCGAAGGCGGTGATCACCGCCAGCCCAGCGAGCGTGAGCTGCAGGGGTTTGGGGCCGCGGCCGCTGAGATCGAGAATCATTCGATCGACCTATCCCGAGATCCGGAATCCGGGGTCGATGCCCCAGATAGCAAGGGTGAGAAAGAGATTGGTGAACACCATCACGACGATGACCATCTTGATGGCCCGCCCGGCGGCCACCCCGACCCCTTCGGGTCCGCCGGTGGCCACGAAGCCGTAGTAGCACTGGATGAACGCCGCGATCAGGACGAACACCACCACTTTCCCCAGGGAGAAGAACACGTCCCCGCCGAGCAGGAACTGGAAGAAGTAGTGGTCGTAGGTGCCCGCGGTGGTGCCGCCGAGGACCAGCACCGAGAGCTTGGTCGCCACATAGGCCACCGCCAGACCCAGCGTGTAGAGCGGGATGATGGTGATGGTGGCCGCGATCATCCTGGTGGTGATCAGGTAGGGCAGCGGCCGGATGGCGATGGATTCCAGCGCGTCGATCTCCTCGGAGATCCGCATCGAGCCGAGCTGGGCGGTGAACCGGCAGCCGGACTGGATCGCGAAGGCGAGCGTGCCGAGGATCGGCGCGATCTCCCTGGTGGTGGCGAAGCCGGAGATGGCGCCGGTGAGCGGTCCCATCGTCAGCAGGTTCAGCGCCGTGTAGGACTCGACGCCCACGGTGATGCCGCCGAAGGCGCACAGCACGACGACCACGCCGACCGTGCCGCCGCCGACGATCAGCGAGCCGTTGCCCCAGCCGACGTCGGCGACCAGCCGGGCGACCTCCTTGCGGTAGTGGCGCAGCGTGAACGGGATCGCGAGCAGCGTCTGGAAGAACACGATCGCCTGGTGCCCGAGGCGCTGGTTGGCCCGCACCGGGACCTTGGCCGCGGCGCCGACCACGCGCACCGGGCGCAGGGTCGGCGGGGTGTATTCGGCCGCCATCTCAGACCACCTTCGAGGGGAAGAAGCTGTTGTAGAGCTGGGTGACGATGATGTTGGTGGCGAACAGCATCAGCGCCGAGCTGACCACCGCCGAGTTCACCGCGTTCGCCACCCCACCCGGTCCGCCCTTGGTGTGCAGACCGATGTCGCAGGCGATGATCGCGGTGAGGGCGCCGAAGATCGCCGCCTTGAACAGCGCCACCATCAGATCGTTGGCGACCGCGAACGAGGCGAAGGAGCTGATGAACGAACCGGGCGTGCCGTGCTGGGCGTAGACGTTGAACAGGTAGGCGGTGGCGAAGCCGACGAAGACGATGAACCCGCACAGCAGCATGCTCACCAGCACCGCCGCCGCCAGTCGCGGCGCGACCAGCCGGCGCACCGGGTCCACGCCCATCACCTTCATCGCGTCGATCTCCTCGCGGATGGTGCGCGAGCCGAGATCGGCGCAGATGGCCGAGCCGACCGCGCCCGCGATCATGAGCGAGGTGACCAGCGGCGCGCCCTGACGGATGATGCCGAGTCCGGCCACCGCGCCGATGAAGGTGGTCGCGCCGACCTGGTTGACCAGCGCGCCCACCTGGATCGACACCACCACCGCCACCGGGATGGCCACGAACACCGTCGGCAGGGCCGAGACGTTGGCCATGAACGCGCACTGTTTGACGAACTCGTGGAACGGGAATCGTCGGTGCGCGATCGACAGGACCAACTGCACGATCGCGGTCCGGCCGAGCAGGACCTGTCGGCCCAGCGTCTCGACCGACTGCTGGGGGTGTCGTCGCCAGAGCCCGGTGGCGCTGTCGATGATCCGTCCGACCTCGGACGGTTCGGTGGCCGGTTGCGGCGTCACGCTGCACCGATCCTTTCTTGCTTCGGGGGCGCTCGGTGGCTAGAGCGTGCTCAGCCAGTGATGGAGCAGGGCGACGAGACCGGCGACGGCCGCGAGGCCGAGGACCAGGGCGCAGAGGACGGCGAGCCACAGACCGAATCGGAGAACCGGATTGACCCGGGTGCGTCCGCCCAGGATCTTGACGATGATCACCACGAGATCGATGACCCAGACCAGTGCCATCATCAGGTCATCGTCACGTTCGCGAAGAGGAGCACGGGCCAGCAGACGATCGACCCGAGGAACGAGACGACCAGGTCCACCCCGTGCAGATCGCCGAGATGGCTTGTGTGGGTGAGGGTCCAGACACCACCGACGAGGGCGTAGGGGATGCCGATGATGATCAGGGTGCCGAGAAACTCCGACACCTTCATCTCGTAGCTGAGAAACCTGTCCAGCCGTCGCAACATGGCGGTACCGGTGTTCCTTCCTGCGGGGACCGTCCGGGCGAGCGGGTGTCCGACGTCGTCGACGGTCGCATGATGTTTCCGAGCATTCTTGGGGAAGGGTGCTTGACGACCCGTGATCCTCCCCGTGATCTCGGGACTGCTCTGTGTTGGTCCGCGGTGACCCGCGCCGTGCACCTCGGCTAAGTTACTACAGATTCTCGCCGATGTGACGAGAATTACCGGTAACATATTTCAGGTATGCCGGATTGTCCACACCGTGCGGCCGGAGCGCTCCACTCCTTGTCGACTGCGAGAATCATCGGTAACTTATGGCCGTAGTCGCCGAGGTCCGGTGACCGTGCAGGAGGAACACAATGTCCGCAGTCATCGTCGATGTGGTTCGCACACCCTCGGGCCGGGGCAAGGCAGGCGGCGGCTTGTCGTCGGTGCACCCGGCCACCCTCCTGGCCGGCGTACTCAGCGCCCTGGTCGAGCGCACCGGCATCGACCCCGCGCTCGTCGACGATGTGATCGGCGGCTGCGTGACCCAGAGCGGCGAGCAGGCCAACAACATCTCCCGCACCGCGGTGCTGGCGGCGGGCTTCCCGGAGTCGGTCCCGGCGACCACGGTCGACCGGCAGTGCGGATCGAGCCAGCAGGCGGTGCATTTCGCGGCCCAGGGCGTGCTCGCCGGCGCCTACGACGTCGCGATCGCGTGCGGTGTGGAGTCGATGAGCCGGGCGCCGATGTTCTCCAACACCCAGGGCAAGGACTCGCTGCGCGGGCCGTTGGCCGCGCGCTACCCCGACGGCCTGATCGGGCAGGGGATCGCCGCGGAGATCCTCGCCGCGCGCTGGAAGCTCGACCGGGCGACCCTCGACGAATTCGCCGCGCGCTCACACCGCCTCGCCGCCGCCACCGCCGCGGCGGGTGGTTTCGACGCCGAGCTGGTGGCGGCCGGTGACCTCACCGCCGACGAGACCATCCGTCCGGGCACCACGGTGGACGGGCTGGCCGGATTGCGCCCGGCGTTCACCGATCCCGCGATGCTGGAACGTTTTCCCGAGATCGGCTGGTCGGTGTCCGCGGGCAACTCCTCGCCGCTGACCGACGGCGCCTCGGCCGCCCTGATCATGAGCGAGACGGCGGCGGCGAAGCTGGGGCTCACCCCGCGCGCCCGCTTCCACTCCTTCGCGGTCATGGGCGACGACCCGACGCTGATGCTGACCGCGGTCGTGCCCGCGACGCGCAAGGCGCTCGAACGCGTCTCGCTGACCGTCGACGACATCGACACCTTCGAGGTGAACGAGGCGTTCGCGCCGGTGCCGCTGGTCTGGCAGCACGAGCTCGGCGCCGATCCGGAGCGGGTGAACCCGCGCGGTGGCGCGATCGCGCTCGGGCATCCGCTCGGTGCCTCCGGTACCCGGCTGCTCGCCACGATGGTCAACCACCTCGAGCAGACCGGGGGCCGCTACGGGCTGCAGACGATGTGCGAGGCCGGTGGTCTGGCCAACGCGACCGTCATCGAACGACTTTGAGCCGGTGTCGGTGGAAGCCCTTGCGCGGCACGGGCTTCCACCGGACGATGGCATCGCGCTCAGTGCCTCGCCTGAGAGACAGAGCGCAGCCGCGGCGCCGTGGCGACGCCGAGTCGGGTGAGCGCGGCGACCGTGCGCAACGCGGCCGCGTCCGCCGGGCGCGGTGACAGTCCGTAGAGTTCGACGGCGCGCGGGTGCTGCATCGCCCGCACCGCGGCGCTCGGCAGGTGCCGGACGACCCATGCGTCCGGGCGAAGGACCTGGGGCCCCAATGCGGCCGCGGCCGGGGTCATCCGGAGCATCGCGGCGCAGGCGTCGGTGAAGTACTCGGTGAACTCCGGCCAGGTGGTGGGCAGGCCGCGGTCGCTGATCCCGTAGCTGCGGTACCACCGGCAGCACTGGGCGTACAGCTCGGCTCTGGTCTCGGTGGTGAGCGTGGGCCCGAACAGGTCGGCCGCCGTCATCAGGGCGTCGACGTAGGTGGCGTGCTGGAACAGGAACGTGTCGGGGTGCAGCGCGTGGTAGCGAGCCCCGCGGTCGTCGGTGCCCTTGACGTGTTCGTGCGCGAAGCGGATCGCGGCCGCGGTGTCGTGCGCGGCGCAGGCCAGGTGGATCATCTGCAGCACCGCCCGCTTCTTGTGTTCCCACAGCCGGGTCGTCGTGTGCTCGGCGAGGGCGGGCGCGATCGCGGGGTGCAGGACCTGCAGTCCGACCGCGCGCGGCAGGGTCAGCAGGAACCTGCGGTCACCGAGATGCCTGCGCAGCAGCGCGCCGGCTGCGGGCCGCTCGATCGAGAGGTCGGGAAGCGTCACGGCCGGTCACCGCCCGCCACCCGGCCGTCGATGAACAACCGGCCCTCGGCGTCGACGTGGCCGAGGTCGCCGCTGGAGTGCATGCCGTCGACCACCTCGGGGCCGGTGCCGTCGGTGTGCCCGGCCACGGTGAGTCCGCTGGACACGAAGACGGTCCCGACGACCCCGGGCGTGGTGATCCGGCGCCGGTTCCGGTCGTAGACTGCGACCCGGCAGCCGACCGGCGGACAGCCGACGGTGCCGGGCGCCGCGCGCAGGTCCTCCGGCGTCGCCACCGACGCGACGGCGACCTCGGTCGAGGCGTAGAGGTTGTAGAGCACGTCCCCGAACAGTCGCGCGGTCCGGCTGCTCAGGTCCGGCGTGAGGGACGCGCCGGCGGAGAGGATCACCGCCGGTGTGGCCGTGGGGTATTCGGCTCGGATCGCCCGACCCAGGTCGACGATCTGCCCGAGCATGCCCGGTGTCAGGATCAGCGCGTCGGCCCGATGGTCGGCGACCGCGGCCACGGTCCGGCGGGCGTCGAACCGGCCGGGCAGCACCACCACGGTGTTGCCGAGTGCCCAGCCCAGGATCAGCTGGGACAGGCCGGTGCCGTGGAACAGCGGTGCGGCGAGCACGATCGTGCCCGCCGTCGGCAGCGGGACGCGGTCCAGGAACTGGGCGGCCTGCAGCGGCGAAACCCGGCCGCGCTGCACACCTTTCGGCGTTCCGGTGGTGCCGCTGGTGAGGACGACGATGCCGCCGGGATCCTCGGGGGCGGGCAGTGGCAGTGCCGAGCGCCACGCCGCGATGCCGTGGATGGTCGGCAGGCCGCGCCGGTTCGTCTCGCCGGCCCTGGTGAGGATGATCGGCACCGCGCGCGGGTGCTCGTCGAACCGGTCGACGAACTCCGCGTCGACGAGCAGCAGGTCGATCCGTTCGCGGTCGAGCACCGTGCGCAGCCGCGCGCCGGCCAGGTCGGTGCCCAGCAGCACGATGCGCGCGCCGAGCTTGCCCGCGGCCAGCAGCGCGAGCACGAAGCCGCGATGGTCGCGGCACAGCGCGCCGAGCACCGTGTCGGTCGTGACACCCTGCGCCGCCAGCCCGTGGGCCAGCCGGTTGGACGCCTGATCGAGCTGCTCGAAGGTGATCGGCCCGCGGTCGTCGATCAACGCCACGGTGGAGAGGGCGCCGCGGGTCGCGTGCGCCAGCGTGGTGACGACCGGGCCGAGCGTGGTGGCATCGCGTGCCGTGCGGACCAGTTCCAGTGGTTGCCGGAGCTCGATCGCGCCGCGCCGGAGCAGCACGGCGACGGCGCCGAGCGCGTCGGCGACGGCGCGGACGACAGCGGTCGGCGCGGTGGGGGCGGACGGCACGGGTACCTCCGGGAGAGGGGAGTGAGCGGGAGAGGGCGGAGCGGAACGGCGACGCCTCGTCAGCGAGCATACCCATCGAAAGAATCGGCAGTAACTTACTTCAGGGAAGTTGCAGGTCATTCGACGCACGCAGGTGAGCTGCACTCGGAGTGTTGAGGAATGGTTGGTAACTTATAGGCCGCGTGACCGTTGTGTACGAAAAGAAGCAATGAGAGACTCTATGTGTGAATCTCTCAACAACGGTGTTTCGGGGTAGGCCATCGACGCGGTCGGCGAGCCGGCCGGTCGTGGACGCGGATCTGGCGCGCAGGCGCCGCTATCTGAGCGGGTTCGGCGCCGCGCTCGGCGGTCCGGCCAATGTGATCATGCAGCTGAGCCTGCCCCCGGTGGGGCGCGGCGTGGTGGAGAGCGTCGTGGAATCCGGCAGCTTCACCGCCCACCCGCTCAAGCGCGGCCGGACCACCCTCACCTATCTCGCCGTCGCCATGGTCGGCACGGACGAGGACCGCGCCACCTATCGGGCCGCCGTCGGCACCGCGCACCGACAGGTCAGATCGGGTCCCGGCAGTCCGGTGCGCTACAACGCCTTCGATCCGCGGCTGCAGCTGTGGGTGGCCGCGTGCCTGTACCGCGGCACGCTCGACGCGCTGACCTGGCTCAACGGCGGTCTCGACGAGGTTTTCGTCGACGAGTTGTACAGCGACGCCGCGCGATTCGGGACCACGCTGCAGGTCCCCGCCGAGCTGTGGCCCGCCGACCGCGCCGCGTTCGCCCGGTACTGGGACTCGATGCTCGGCGAACTGTCCTTCGACGACGAGGTGCGGGCCTACCTGCTCGAGCAGGTCGTCGGCCTCGGCCCGTATCGCAGGCACACCCGGCTGCTGTTCGGTCGCGCGAACCGGTTCTTCACCACCGGATTCCTGCCGCAGTGGTTCCGTGACGAACTCGGCCTGGCCTGGAGTCCGCGCAGGCAGCGGGTCTTCGAACTGGCACTGCGCACGGCGGGCCGGTTCCTCGCGGTCATGCCCGAATCGGTGCGGATGCAGCCCTTCGACCTCTATCTCGCCGACATGCGCAGGCGCCGTGCGAAGGGCTTGAATCTCATCTAGCCCCCGTCCCGCATGGCATCGCTCAGATCGTGAATGATCACCAACTTATGCCCGCTGTCTTTGGTCGAAACTCCGTATCAGTGGTGAGAATGAGCGGTAACATAACTGAGTAGAGGGCGACTCCCGGCGACGAATCGCAGTGGTGGGATCCGGGCGCGCGGACACCTCGGGGAAAGGATGGCGATGACCACGGCAACGAAGCCCGGCGAACCCGACTACGGCGATCCGGACAGTGCGGGATACGTCGAGGAGGGGCCCGCGCCACAGTGGCGATCGGCGCGGGATCCGTCCGCGGACGCGGGGCGGGGCGAGCAGGAACTGACCCTCGAACGGGTGCGGATCCACATCCCCGACATCTACCGCTCGCCCCGCAAGCGGCCCGCGCAACTGGCCGACGCACTGGACTTCTGGATGTTCGCCGGCGCGGCGGCGAACGTGGCCATGCAGTTCGCGCACCAGGGCGTCGCGGCGGGCGTGATGGAGAGCCAGGTCGAATCCGGCGCGCTGATGGTGCATCCGTGGAAACGGTTGCGCACCACCGCCGCCTACCTCGCGACCGCGATCCTCGGCACCGACGAGGACAAGAAGGCCATGCGGGAGGCCGTCAACGTCGCGCACCGGCAGGTGCGCTCGCGGCCGGGCTCGAAGGTGAAGTACAACGCGTTCGACCGGCACCTGCAGATGTATGTGGCCGCGGCCATCTACATCGGCTTCGAGGACACCCACCAGATGCTGCACGGCAAGATGTCACCCGAGGAGCTGGAGGTGTTCTACCAGGGCGCCGACACCTTCGGCACCACCCTGCAGGTGCATCCGGACATGTGGCCCCAGACCAGGGCCGACTTCGACGCGTACTGGCTCGAGGCCTGCAAGGGCGTGGTGTGCGACGACGAATTCCGTGCCTACATCGACGATCTGCTGCACCTGCGGATGATCAACTGGCCGATGCGCGTCGTGGCGGGCGGGTTGCTGCAGTTCCTGACCGCCGGCTTCCTGCCGCCGCACTTCCGCGAGCAGATGGGTGTGGAGTGGAGCGCGGCGGATCAGCGGCGCTTCGAGCACCTGTTCCTGTTCGTCGGCTTCGTCAACCGCTTCATCCCGAAGTTCATCCGCTTCGCGGGGACCCACGCGATGATGCGCGACGTGCGCCGTCGCATCCGGAAGCAGAAGGCGCTCATCTGAATCCGCGCACTCGCCGTGGCGGGGACGGCGAGTGCGCGAGCCCAGCGCTCAGCTCAGCGCGGCGAGCGCGTCCACTTCGAACAGCATGCCGGGCAGGGCCAGTGCCGCGACCCCGAGCAGGGTCTGCGCGGGTGGCCGCTCGCCCCAGATCTCGGCGATCTTGGCGCCGAGGATCGCCAGCTTGTCGCCGTCGTGGTCGACGATGAACGTGCGCAGCTGCGCGACGTCGGCGTAGCTCGCGCCCGCCGAGCGCAGCGCGATGCCCAGATTGGCGAAGGCCCGGTCCACCTGACCGGCGAAATCCGTTGTGGTGGTGTGCCCTTCGTGGTCCGAGTCGTACTGCCCGGCGATGAGCACCAGCTCACCGGTGACCCGGGCGACGTGGCTGTAGCCGAACCCGGTCGGGTCGTGCAGTTCGGGCGGGTTGGTGATCACCACGGACATACGGAAACTCCTGTCGTCGACTGTGTGTTGCACAGAGACGACGACGGTGCGGTGCCGAGTGTGACACCGCACCGTCGTGGCTCAGCCCGTGACGGCCGCGCGCTCCGGGGCTGGTGCGGTTGCCGCGGCCGCGGGGCGGGGGAGTGTCCAGGTCGCGAGGACCGACAGGATCGCCACCGCGAAGCAGGCCAGCGTGTACCAGAGGTTGCCGATCGGATCGCCGTTGGCGGTGCGGCCGTCGACGGCGTCGAAGAAGTCGGGCAGCGACGCGATCCAGAGCACCGCGAACACGACCAGATACACGACGGTGTAGATCTGCACGAAGCGATCGACGTACTCCGGCCCCGAACCGGCGCGCACCCGGCGCCATTGCCGCGTCATCGCCACCACGGCCACCACCGACAGCGTCAGCAGTTCCAGCGCGTACACCACGCCGCGGACGGTGTCGCCCGCCAGGCCGATCACCGTCGCCGGGAGCGGCAGCAGGAAGGTGCCGACCGAGGCGAGCAGGCCGATGACCACGGTGCGCCAGGTCAATTCGACCCCGCTGAAGTGCCTGCCGTCGTCGACATGCCTGCCGACGAAGTACTGCACGCAGAAGGCCAGCGACATCGGCCACAACGCGGCGAACACGACCACGCTGCCCATCGGCACCGAATCGAACATGGGCTGGTTGATCGGATTCTCGACGGTCCACTCCCACCAGCGCAGCTGGGGGCCGAGGTGATCGAAGATCTCGTAGAACGCATGGTGCACGAACCCGACACAGGCGGCGCCGACCAGCACGCCGTACTGCCGGAAGACGCCGAGCATCCGGACCAGTCCGAAGGCCATCGTCGCCATCAGCGGGTAGATGGCGACGATGTAGAGCGGCAACCGTCCCCAGAGGAAGTCGACGGTGAACACGTTGTGCGCGAACATCGTGTCGACGTGGTCCTCGATCCCGAACGCCGCCGGGAAGTACAGCGGCGGTTCGATGACGAACAGGTACGCCGTCGCGCCGAACCACAGCACCAGATTGGTGGGATCACCGTGGCGGCGCAACCGAACGATCGCGAACCACAGGGCCAGCACGGCCCCGACGATGATGGTCAGCTCCAGGACCGGCAGCGTCCAGTTCTCCAGGGCGAACGGGCTGCGGAACTCGACGAGGCCGCCGGCCTCCGCGCAGGAGAAGCCGAGTTGGGTGGCGAGGTCGGCGAAGGTGGGTGAGCAGTGCTCGGCCATGATCGCACTCCTAGGAATTCACGGAATCGGCGGTGTACCACCGGGTCACGTCGTAGCCCTCGTCGTAGCGGCGGAACCACTCGTCGGCCAGCGCGGGCAGGTTCTCGTGCGCGGGGTTGTGCCGCGGCATCTGGCTGCGGATGATCCCGACCAGGGCGACGAGCTGCTCGCCAAGGCCCAGATCGTCGAACGCGCGGGGCATGGTGCCGTTGTCGGCGGGGCGCAGGCCGGGCAGCCAGCGGCGCAGGGTCTGCCCGCGACGGTAGTTCGCGAACATCGACAGCGCGTCGACCTGTCGATCTTCCAGCGGCACATGCTCGTTGAAGCCCTCGCAGGCCACCCGGATCACCTGCAGCACGTGCCGGAAGATCGAGGGCGCCACGCGCATCCGGTACACCTCGCTGTCGACCACGGAGTTGAAGATGATCAGCGCGGAGCTGCGGTGTTCGACCTCCTCGACGAAGTGCCAGATGAACAGCGAGGCCACCCGGTCGTCGCCGGGGGCGAACAGGCTCTTGTCGTTGTCCAGCATGAGCTTGAACACCGGGGTGAAGGTGGCCTCGAGGTCGGCGGTGTAGGCGAGGCGGTACTTGACCGGGGTGCTCGCGGTGAGCTTGTCGAATTCGGCGATCACCGCGTCGAGGGTCTGCTGCAGACCCGGGTAGCGGCGGATCAGCGCCTTGACGTGCTGGCGGTGCGCGGTCGAGTGCTGGCCCTCCTGACGCATGAACGCGTCGGCCTCCTCGGCCACCTCGGGGTCGGTGATCTGCGGCTTCGCCTGCGTGATCAGCTGCACGATCATCTTCTCGAAGCCGATCGCCAGGAACGAGACGGCATTGGCCATCGAGGAGAACGCCGGGTTCTGCGGATTCCACAGAAACGGCACGTCGTAGTCGGAGAAGGCGAAGTCCATCTTGCGGACATGAAGGTCGGTCACGGTGGAATACCTCGTTGTTCGGGCGTGCGCCTGCCGCTCGGGTGTGGTGCAGCAATCATACAAATGAAGCGGTGTGTGTATGTTCACTTTCGCCGAATCGGCTGTGACCAGCGGTTTGTGCTAGCGTCCACCCGGTGGCGCGCAGACGTGGATGGGGTGGCAGTCCGCCGAAGGACGATGCGGAGGCCTCGCGCCGGATCATCGCCGCGGCGGTGGAACTCATCGGCCGGACCGGGGCGGAGATCAGCATCGCCGACGTGGCCGAATCGCTCGGGGTGATCCGCCAGACCGTCTACCGGTATTTCCCCAGCGCGGACGCGCTGATGACGGCCGCCGCGATCGCCTCGGTCGACGGCTTCCTCGACCGGCTGACCGCGCACGTGCGCGGGCTCGACGACCCGGCCGCCGCGATGATCGAAGCCGTCGTCTACACCCTCACCGAGGTCCGCCGGACCCCGCACCTGGGCATCCTGCTGTCGAGTTCCTACTCGAACCTGCACACCGACAGCCTCACCTCCGACGAGGCGCAGGCCTTCGGCATGACGATGATCCGCCGCTTCGACGTCGACTGGGCCGCACACGGTTACGACGACTTCGCGCTGAGCGACCTCGTGGAATACGCCCTGCGGACGATGCAGTCGTTCTTCCTGTCGCCGGGTCATCCGCCGCGCACCGACGACGAGCTGCGGCGCTATCTGTGGCGCTGGATGGGCACCGCGATCAGCGCGCAGGCGGAGTCCGCGCCGGGCCGATGAGGTCGGTCAGGGCGGCGTCGACATCGGGACCGGTGTGGGGGTGGCAGACGCTGCGCAGGATCAGCCGACGCGGGCGCGGGCAATCCGGTGGCGCGGAATCGATGTCGGTGGGCACGATCCGCGTCGCCGCACCGAGCCGGTCGCGCACGCGGACCATCAGGTCGTAGCGGCTGATCGGCTCGACGCCCGCGAGATGGACGACGCCGGTCTCGTCGAGGAGTTCGACGAGCAGCGGTGCGAGCGCGGGCAGGTAGAGCGGGGTACCGACGATGTCGGTGCGGGCCTCGACGACCGGTGCGGTGAAGCGGGCCAGGAACTTGTCGGAGGCGGGGCTGCGGCCGTACACGAGGGGCAGCCGGATCACCAGGTGCCCGTCGCGCTGGAGCACCCGCTGCTCGGCGGCGGCCTTGGTGCAGCCGTAGACGTTGATCGGGCTGCGCAGCGCGGTCTCGTCGTAGGACTCGCGGGTGCCGTCGAAGACGTTGTCGGTCGACAGGTACACCAGCTTGGCGCCCGCGTCGTCGACCGCGTCGAGCAGGGCGGACATCGGGGCGACGTTGGTCGCGTAGGCGGCGTCGGGATCCCGTTGGGCGGCAGCCAGATCCACCAGTCCGGCCGTGTGGACGACCACGTCGAACCCGCCGACGAGCGCGCGGACGGCGTCGGCGTCGGCGAGATCCAGCGGGACGAGACCCCCTCCGCGCCTGCTCGTGCCGACGACCTCGTGGTCGCCGGCGAGCTGGACGAACAGCGCGCTGCCGACGAACCCCGAGGCGCCGAGGATCAGAATCCGCACGGGCGTCAGTCTTTTCGCCCGGTCAGTGCCAGTGACGCGCCCAGCCCGATCATGGCGAGCCCGCCCGTCCCGCCGACGGCGGCGAGACGGCGCGGCGAGCGACCGAACCAGTCTCTGGCCGCGCCGGCCGCCAACGCCCACACCGAGTCGAGCAGCACGCCGAACACGGGGATGCAGACGCCGAGCAGCATCATCTGCAGGGCGATCGATCCCCGTGCGGGATCGGCGAACTGCGGCAGCAGCGCCGCCAGGAAGACGATGGTCTTGGGATTGGCGACGCCGACGACGAATCCGTCGCGCAGCGCCGGCCACGCGCCGGGACGCGCCGAGTCGGTGGCGGGGGAGAGGGCGGTGGCGATGTCGTGCCGGTGCCGCACCGCCTGCACACCCAGCCACACGAGGTAGGCGGCGCCGATCAGCTTGATCGCGGTGAAGATCGTGGCCGAGGCCAGGACGACGGCGCCGAGCCCGACGGCGACGGCCACGACCTGCAGATAGACCCCGACCGCGTTGCCGAGCACCGTCAGCAGGGCGACGCGCCGCCCCACCGTGATCGCCCGGCCGATGGTGAACAGCACACTGGGGCCGGGGATCACGACGAGGACGAACGCCAGACCGGCAAAGGCGAGCAAACTCTGGGTGGACACCACCCGAGCAAGCCTAACCGCCTCAGCGCGCCTGCCAGTTCGGCTTGCGCTTCTCGGCGAAGGCGAGCGTGCCCTCGCGCACGTCCTCGGTGCGGGCCACGGTCATGATCTCGCGGTTGGTGAGATCCCAGGCCGCGTCGTCGTCGATCCTGCCGTCGACGAGCCCGAGCGCCACGCGCTTGCTCGCCTGCACGGCCAGCGGCGCGTTGGCCGCGATCCGGCCAGCGAGCGCGAGCGCGGCGTCGAGCACCTGCTCGGCCGGCACGACCCGGTTCACCAGACCGAGCTCGAGCGCGCGTGCCGCGGTGATCGGCTCGCCGGTCAGGATCATCTCCATCGCGACCTTGCGCGGCAACTGCTCCGGCAGCCGGAAGGCGCCGCCCGCGGCCGCGAACAGACCGCGCGCCACCTCGGGCAAGCCGAAGGTGGCGGTCTCGGCGGCGACCGCGAGGTCGCTGGCGAGGACGAGTTCGGTGCCGCCGCCGAGCGCGAAGCCGTTCACCGCGGCGATCGTCGGCTTGCTGATGGGATGGCGCACGTATCCCGCCAGGCCCCACTCCTCGTGGCCGGGAGCGAGAATGTTCTCGCCGCGGCCGATCGCCTTCAGGTCGGCGCCCGCGCAGAACGCACGCTCGCCCGCGCCGGTGAGCACCACGGCCCGGATCGTCGCGTCGGCCTCGGCGCGCTCGAGCGCCTCGCCCACCCCGGTACTCACCTCGGCGTCGACCGCGTTCATGGCCTGCGGCCGGTTGATGACGACGACCAGCACATGGTCGCGTTGCTCGACGAGGACTGCGCTCACGTTCGACTCCTTGTTTCGATGCCCGTCCGCCGCGTCGCGTGACAGGTCTGATCGAGATGTATCACGTCGGCTCGGCCCCGTCGTAGGCTGCGCAGTACTCGCGGGAAACAAATCTCTGGATCGGTGTCGATCGGTGGCCGCGCCGTTCGACCTAGGCATGAACGAACACCACCAACCCGAGGAGTCCGACCATGAAGTACATGCTGATCATGCGTTCCACCGACGAGGCCGCCGCCCAGTGGGAGAACGTCTCCTTCGACGAGATGCTCGAGAAGATGGGCCGTTTCAACGACGAACTGATCAACGCCGGTGTCCTCGTCGCGGCCGAGGGCCTCGACGACGCGGCCGAGACCGTGGTCGTCGACTATTCCTCCGACCCGCCGGCGGTCACCGACGGTCCTTACGGCGAGACCAAGGAACTCTTCGGCGGCTACTACATCCTGAACGTGGCCTCCAAGGAGGAGGCGATCGAATGGGCCAAGCGCGCCCCGATGGGCGGGTCCGGCTCCAAGATCGAGATCCGCCGGGTGCCCTCGATCGATGAGTTCCCGCAGGACAACGAGTACATCAAGCGGGAGAAGGCCTGGCGCGAGGCCACCGGTCAGCTCTGACCCGGGCGATGCCGCATTCCGGCCGGGAGGCCGTGGCCGCCGTGTGGCGGATCGAATCGGCGCGGATCGTCGGCGCGCTCGCGCGCTACACCGGCGATTTCGCGCTCGCCGAGGATCTCGCGCAGGAGGCACTGGCCGAGGCGCTGGTGACCTGGCCGCGCGACGGCGTGCCACGGCAACCGGCCGGCTGGCTGCTCACCTGCGGACGGCGCCGCGCGATCGACGCCTTCCGGCGCCGCGCCGCCCTCGACGACCGCTACGCCACCCTCGCCGGGACCCTCGGCGAGGGTGGCGTGCTGACCGGGGGTGAGGCCGCCGACCCGGCCCGCGTCGGCGGCGACGTGCTGTGGGATCCCGATCAGATCGACGACGACGTGCTCGCGCTGATCTTCATCTCCTGCCATCCGGTGCTGTCGAAGGAGGCGCGGCTGGCGCTGACACTGCGCGTGGTCGGCGGTCTGACCAGCGACGAGATCGCCAAGGCGTGCCTGGTCCCCACGGCGACCGTGCAGGCACGGATCACCAGGGCCAAGAAGACGCTCGGCGCGGCCGGGGTGGCCTTCGCGGTGCCGCCCGCCGCCGAGCGCCGCGCCCGGCTGGGATCGGTGCTCGGGGTGATCTATCTGATCTTCACCGAGGGTTCGTCGGCCAGCACGGGCGAGGACCTCATCCGCTTCGATCTGGCCGGGGAGGCGCAACGCCTGGCCCGCGTGCTCGCGCGGCTGATGCCGGGTGAACCGGAGGTCTTCGGGTTGCTCGCGCTGCTGGAGTTGACCGCGGCCCGGTTCCCCGCCCGGATCGGCGCCGACGGGGAGCCGGTCCTGCTCGAACAGCAGGACCGGCGCCGCTGGGACCGTTCGGCCATTCGGCGCGGCAGGGCCGCGCTGGCCAAGGCCGCCCAGGTCGGGCGCGGCCTCGGCGCCTACGGGCTGCAGGCCGCGATCGCGGAATGCCATGCCGTCGCGCCGTCGGTCGAGGAGACCGACTGGGAGCGGGTGGTGCTGCTCTACGAGGCGCTGGGCCGCCTCGCGCCGTCGCCGGTGGTGGAGCTGAACCGGGCGGTGGCGGTGTCGATGGTCAGTGGGCCCGCGGCCGCGTTGCCGATCGTGGACGAGCTGGTCGCGGCGGGCGCGCTGGCGGGCTCGCACCTGCTGCCGAGCGTGCGCGGCGAGCTGCTCACCCGGCTCGGTCGCACCGCGGCGGCCAGGCAGGCGCTGACCGAGGCCGTGCGGCTGTGCGGCAACGCGCGGGAGCAGGCGGTGCTCGACCGGAAATTGCGCGCCCTCGACGCGTCGGCCCCGTAGATTGCCTCGAATTCAATAGGGTATTTCCGCAGCACAACCAGCGGATTCGGGTCGTCGTCGCACGCTCGCAAAGTTTCCTCGGCGAACTACCCGGGTAGCCCGAAGAGGCGACGACGAGAGGTATGTGGATGTCACAGGAATCGAAATCGGTGCTGCATCGGGCCATCGGTGCATCGGCGATCGGCAATGCGGTCGAATGGTTCGACTACGGCGTCTATGCCTACTTGGCGACCTACATCGCCGCGTCGTTGTTCCCCGGCGACGGTGCGGGCTCGAGTGTGCTCTACACCCTGCTCGGCTTCGCCGTCTCCTTCTTGATCCGCCCGATCGGCGGCATGATCTGGGGCCCGCTGGGCGATCGGATCGGCCGCAAGCGCGTGCTGGCGACCACGATCGTGCTGATGGCGGCGTCCACGCTGTGCGTCGGCCTGATCCCCAGCTACGAGGTCATCGGGATCGCCGCGCCGATCCTGCTCTACCTGCTGCGCATGGTGCAGGGTCTGTCCGCGGGTGGTGAATACGGCGGCGCCGCGACCTTCATGGCCGAATACGCGCCGGACCGCAAGCGCGGCTTCTACGGCAGTTTCCTCGAGGTCGGCACGCTGGCGGGATTCACCCTCGGTAATCTCGTCGCGCTGCTGCTGGTGAACGTGCTCGACGATCCGGCGATGGAATCGTGGGGCTGGCGTATTCCCTTCCTGATCGCCGCGCCGCTGGGCCTGATCGGCATGTATCTGCGGAGCCGGGTGGAGGACACGCCGGTGTTCCGCGAGATCGACGAGAAGGACGAGACCGAGGAAGCGGTCGGCGTCTACCGCGATCTGGTGACCAGGTACCTGCGCCCGGTGCTCACCCTGTTCGGGCTGGTGATCGCGCTGAACGTGGTGAACTACTCGCTGCTGAGCTACACCCCGACCTATCTCGGCTCCACCCTCGGCATGGAGGAGTCCGACGCGCTGCTGGTGCCGCTGATCGGCCAGATCGCGATGCTGGTGACGCTGCCGTTCCTCGGCGCGCTCTCCGACCGGGTCGGCAGGCGCCCGATGTGGCTGTTCTCCTGCGCGGCGCTGATGATCATGGTGATCCCGGTGTACAAGCTGATCGGCACCTCGCTGACCGGTGCCATCGTCGGCTTCGCCATCCTGGGTCTGCTCTACGCGCCGCAGCTGGCGACCATCTCGGCCACCTTCCCCGCCATGTTCCCCACCATCGTGCGCTTCGCCGGAGTGGCGATCGGTTACAACGTGGCCACGTCGATCTTCGGTGGCACCGCGCCGGTGATCAACCAGGCGCTCATCGACGCCACCGGCGATCATCTGTTCCCGGCCTACTACATGTTCGGCGCCTGCGCGGTCGGCCTGATCGCCGCGTACTTCCTGATCGAGACCAAGGGCATGTCGCTGCGCGGCACCCAGGTACCCGGTACCCCGGAGGCCCTCGAGGAGCAGCGGGAACTGGGCGAGATGGACGACTCCGTCGCGGCACGCTGAGCCGGTCCGCCGGTCGCGCTCGACGCGACCGGCGGGCAGGGGTCAGCGCGCGGCGGCCGCCCGGAAGACGGCGAGCGCCTCCTCGCCCAGGTGTGGCCCGCTCACCTCGACCGGCACATTCGACGAGGCCACGAGCTCCGCGCAGGTGAGGGTGAAACTCGGCCCGCCGGGCAGGATCGGCCCGAACTCGGCGGCCGCCGCGGCGAACACGATCCGCCCGACCTGCGCCCACACCATCGCGGCCGAACACATCGGGCACGGCTCGCCGCTGGCGTAGACGGTGGCCCCGCGCAGGTCCTCGGCCTTGCCCGCCGCGGTGGCGACGGTGATCGCGACCAGCTCGGCGTGCGTGGTGACGTCGCCGGTGCTGCTCACCGCGTTCGCGCCCTCGGCGATCACGGTGCCGTCGCGGTCCACGGCGACGGCGCCGAAGGGCCGGTCGCCGCGCTCGGCGGCGAGTGCGGCGAGGTCGATTGCGCGGCGCAGGTGGGTGCGGTCGATGTCGGTGAGGTCGGTCATGCGCTGAGGTCCACTTCCGTTCCGATGCCGTTGGCGCGAGCCTTGTCGATGAGCAGCCGGGCGGCGGCCAGATCCTGCAGACCGATGCCGACCGAGTTGAACAGGGTGATGTCGGAGTCGGCAGTGCGGCCGGGCGCCCGGCCCGCGATCACCTCGCCCAGTTCGGTGCGCACCGCCGCCTCGGTGATCGCGCCCTCGGCGAGCGCGAGCAGCGTGTCACCGGACTTGGTGAGCGTTGTCGCGATCGAGTCTACGACCACCCGCGCCCGGCGCATGGCCGCCCCGTCGACCTCCCGGTGATCGGCGCGCGGCGGCGCGCCGACCGCGTTGACGTGCAGTCCGTCGCCGAACCAGGCGCCGTGGACGACCGGCTCCCGGGCAGGGGTCAGCGTGCACAGGATGTCGGTGGCGCGGGTCACCGCCTCGGGCGTGGGCAGCGCCCGCACGTCGAGGCCGAGATCGGCGACGGCGGCACGGAAGCGGTCGACGGTCGCGGTGGTGCGCGACCACACCAGCACCGTCTCCAGCTCCCGGACCCTGGCGATCGCGCGGGTGTGCTCGACGGCCAGGCCGCCTGCGCCGATCAGCCCGAGGGTCGAACTGTCCTGGCGGGAGAGGTGTTTCGTGGCGACCGCGCTGGCGGCGGCGGTGCGGACGGCGGTGACCAGCCTGCCGTCGATGAGCGCCTCGCACGCGCCGTCGGCGGCGGAGGTCACCACGATCACCGAGCGCTGGACCGGTAGTCCGCGGTCCCGGTTGGCGGGCAGGTCGGCGAGCAGTTTCACGGCGGCCGCGCCCGCGGATTCGGCGGCGGCCACCATCGGCACGAAGGCGGCGTCGCCGAGGGTCACGGCCGGGGGCGCCGGTACCAGCGCGGTGCCCAGCGCGAGGTCGGCGTGGGCCCGCTCGACCGCGGCGAGCACCTCAGCGCGGTCGAGGACGGCGGTCACATCGGAATGCGACAGGATCAGGGTCACGGGGGCAGCTCCTCGAAGTGGGGGCGGGTCAGGAGGTTCGGGCGAAGGCGACGGTCAGGTCGCGCGGCGAGCGGCTGTTGCCGACCAGGCCGCTGACGGCGACGATCGCGATCAGGTAGGGCAGCATCACCAGCACCGCGAACGGCACGTCGACCCCGAGGGCGGGCAGCGCGAACTGCAGCGCCTGCGCGATGCCGAAGAACACCGACGCCCAGATCACCCCGAGGGCGCGCCAGCGGCCCGCGATCACCGCGACCACGGCGAGGTAGCCGATGCCGCCGGTCATGTTGTCGCTGAAGGAATGCACCTCCGACAGCGCCAGCTGCGCGCCGCCGAGGCCGGCGGCGCACGCGGCCAGCAGCACGCAGCCCGCCCGGACCGCGCGGACGGACAGGCCGGTGCGGTCGGCGGCCACGGCGTCCTCGCCGATCGCGTCGACGACCAGGCCGAGCTTGGTGCGGCGGGAGAACACCACGGCCAGGACGGCCACGACGGCGAGGCACACATAGCCGAGGGCGGTCTGCCCGAACAGGGCCGGGCCGACGACCGGGATACGGTGCAGCAGCGGGATGGGCAGGGGATCGAAGCCGGGCACGCTGTGTCCCTTGCCGTCGGCGAGCAGCAGCCGCGCACCGTAGGTGGTGGCGCCGAGCGCGAGCGCGTTGCTCGCGATGCCGACCACGATCTGGTCGGCCCGCAGCCGGATGCTCCAGATCGCCTGCAGCACACCGAAGATCAGGGCGGCGGCCACGGCGGTGAGGGCGCCGAGCACCGGCGATCCGGTGCTGACGGCCCCGAGCACCCCGGCGAAGGCGCCGGTCAGCATCATCGCCTCGAGGCTCAGATTGAGCACCCCGGCCCGTTCGCTGACCAGCTCACCGCTCGCGGCGACGAGGATGGGCAGGGTGAAACCGATACCGCTGGTGGCGATGTCGGTGACCGTGTCGAGGCTCATCGGGGCGCTCCTGCGAGATCGGTGGTGTCGGTGCTGTCGACCGGGGCGCTCGGCGCGGGATCCGACGGTGCGGAGCCGCGCGTGCTCCTGGTCCACAGGGCGGCGCCGGCGATGAACACGATCATCAGCGACTCGACGACCGAGATCGTCGAGGCGGGGACGTCGACCGCCAGCTGCAGGTTGATCCCGCCGGAGACGAGGAAGCCGAGCAGCAGCGAGACGGCGACCACGGCGGCCAGCGAGCCGCGCGCCAGCAGCCCGACCACCAGACCGGAGAAGCCGTACCCGGAGGAGAAACCCTCCGCGAGCACGAACGGCGCGGTGGCGACGAGCAATCCGCCGGCCAGACCGGCGAACGCGCCTGCGCCGGACAGACTGAGGAAGCGCAACCGCCCCACCGGCACACCGAGCCGTGCGGCCGCGTCGGGATTGAGCCCGACCGCGCGCAGCCGCGTGCCGAGTGCGGTGTGGCGCACCAGGATCGCGGTGCCGAGCGCGGCGACGAGGGCGATCCACAGGGCGACGGTGGCCGGGGAGCGTTCGATCCCGAGTAGCGGCAGATGGGCCGCGGCGGTGAGCGGTTCGGACTGCGGAAGCGTCTCGGAGGAGGTCACCGGCTGGCGCAGCAGCGCGGGCTCGTGCACCACGAGCAGGACCGCCGCCAGGCCCACGAAGTTCAGCAGCAGCGTGGTGATGATCTCGCTGGTTCCGCGCCGGACCCGCAGGTAGGCCGCGATCGCGGCCCACAGCCAGCCCGCCGCGGCCGCGCCGCACAGGACGGCGGGCAGGGTGAGCGCGGCGGGCGCGCCGGTCAGGGTGGTGCCGATGGCCGTGGCGGCGATGCCGCCCGCGCAGATCTGGCCCTCGCCACCGACATTCACCAGCCCGGCCCGGTGCGCGATGGTGAAACCGACGGCGACCAGCATGAGCGTGGCCGCGACATTGAGCGAGGCGCCGACGGCGTAGCCGCTGCCGAACATCCCCTCCCACAGGGCGGTCATCGTCGCGCCCGGCGCCGCGCCCGCCGCGGCGGCGAGGGCCAGGCCGATCACGCCCGCCGCGACCATCGCCGCGACGGCGACGACGACCGGCTGGCGCGTCCATCGCCGGAGGTCGATCCGGCGCGCGGCGGTCTCGGCCGGCGGCGGGGGGAGCGGGTTCTGCGTCGTGGCGGTCATGCCGACACTCCCATCATCAATTCACTGATCTGTTGTGCCGCAGTGGGGTCCGCGGTCTCGACCGGTCCGGTCAGCGCGCCGCGATAGGCGACGAACACCCGATCGCACAGGGCGAGCAGCTCGGGGACCTCGCTCGAGACCACCAGCACGCCGCAGCCGTCGGCGGCCGCGCCGCGCAGCTGGGTCAGGACGAAATCGACCGCGCCGATGTCCAGTCCCCGCGTCGGCTGTCCGGCGACCAGGCAGCGCAGGTGTGCGGCCGACAGCTCGCGGGCCAGCACCACCTTCTGCTGGTTGCCGCCCGAGAGCGCGCCCATCCGCACCCACGGCCCGGCGGCGCGGACGTCGAAGCGGGCCAGCAGGTCCGCGGCGGCGCGACCCATCGCGCGCTTGTCGAGCAGTCCGAAGCGGCGGAACCGGGTCAGCTGTCCGAGGAAGAGGTTCTCGGCGAGGGTCATGTCGGCCACCATCGCGTCGCGGTGCCGGTCCTCCGGCACGACGCCGAGGCCGAGCCGGGTCCTGGTGGCCGGTGTCGCGGTGGTGATGTCGACGCCGTCGAGGGCGACGGTGCCGCCGCGCACCGAGGTGCTGCCCGCGAGGACGGCGAGGAGTTCGCTCTGCCCGTTGCCCTCGACGCCCGCGATGCCGACGATCTCCCCGGGCCGCACGGTCAGGCACGCGTCGTCGAGCGCGGTGCTGCCGTCGTCGCGGCGCACGCTGACACGGTCGACGGTGAGAACCGGCGCGGAGAGGTCGGTGTCGCCGGGCGCACGGCCGATGGTCGGCGCCGGCTCGGCGGCGGGTTCGAGTCCGATGGTCGCGGCGACCGTCGGATCCAGTTCGGCGGCCGTGCGCCCGACCATGGCCGTGAGCAGTTGCGCGATGCCGGTGTTCGACATCCGCCCGCCGCCGGCGACGGTGCCGCGCCGCAGCACCGTCGCGGCATCGGCGACGCGGGCGACTTCGCCGAGCTTGTGCGTCACCAGCACCACGGCCTTCCCGTCGGCCGCCACGGCCCGGCAGGTGTCGATGAGCGCGTCGATCTCGGCCGGATCGAGCACACCGGTGGGCTCGTCGAGCAGGATCAGGGACGGATCGGGCAGCAGCGCCTTGACGATCTCGACCTTCTGCCGCGCGCCGACCGGCATCGTCGCGACCCGCTGGTCGAGATCGACCCGCAGGCGGTAGCGCGCGGCGATCTCGTCGAGCCGGTCGGTCAGCTCACGGCGGCGCAGCCGGGCGCCCCGCTGGGTGAGCAGCAGATTCTCCGCGACCGTCATGGTGGTGACCAGGCTGAAATGCTGATGCACCATCGCCACCCCGGCGGCCATCGCGGCGGCGGGGGAGTCGGGCCGGAACTCGGTGCCGCCCAGCGTCATCCGGCCGGTGTCGGGTCGGCAGCCGCCGAACACCAGGTTGCACAGCGTCGACTTGCCCGCCCCGTTCTCGCCGAGCACACAGTGCACGGTGCCGGATTCCACGGTGACGTCCACATCGTGCAGGGCCCGCACGTCACCGAAACTCTTGCCCAATCCCTGCAGGGTCAACGCGGGTGTGCTCATGCCGGTCAGTACGGCTGCACCGCGCCGGTGGCCAGCGCCGACTTCGCCTTGGCGAGCGCGTCGGCCACGGCGGTGTCCTTGCTGCACAGCACGAAGTCGGTGCCGTTGTTGGGCGAGGTGAGCCCGAACCGGACGTTCTCGGCCTTCCACGAGTTGTCCAGCGCGGCGTTCACCGCGTACTCGAGCTCGGCGCCGATGTCGGTGTGCACGTAGCCGAGGTAGACGGGGTTCGCGCAGTCGCCGGGGATCGGTCCGCCGACCATGGTCGCGCCGGACTGGGCCGCGGCCTGCTCCATGCCCGCCTTGCCCAGGTTCACGATCTGCCCGAGCGCTCCGGCGCCCGCGCCGTAGTCGGCCAGGGCGGCCTGCTTGGCCTTGGCCGGATCGTTGAAATCGCCCACGTACTGCGGGGTCAGGACCTTCACGTCGGCCTTGGCGAAACGGGCGCCGTTGCCGAAGGCGGTGGCGGCGTTGACGATCGCGGGCAGTTCGACACCGCCGACGAAAGCCACCGCGCCGGTCTTCGCGCCCGCCGCCGAGACCGCGCCGCTGAGGAACTCGGCCTCGGCCTGCTGCGGATCGTAGTAGGCGAGATTGGCCATCGGCTTCGCGTCGGCGGGACCACCGATCTCGACGAACTTCACGTCGGGGAACTGGGGGGCGACCTTGCGGACATCGGCGTCGGTCTGTCCGCCGAGGGAGATCACCAGGTCGTTGGTCGAGGCGAAGCGCACCAGCGCCTGCTGGTAGTCGCTCGCGGCGACCTGCTCGACCTTGCTCAATTCCACCTTGTCGCCGAGCTTCTCGGCGATGCGCTGGTAGCCGAGGTACCCCGACTGCATGAACCCGGTGTCCGACAGCGAGCCGGGGAAGAACACGCCGACCTTCAGCTTGTCGCCCGAGCTCGCCGAGTCGGAGGAGCCGCAGGCCGACAGCAGAGCGGCGGCGGCCAGTGCGGCCGAGCCGAAGGCGATCGCGCGCCGAGTGGACTTGTGCACGGGGTACTCCTTGATCTGACGAACCGCACGCTTAGCGGTATACCGTTAAGTGTCAGCCTGGGGCCCGCAGATGACAGGCGGATTACCGAAACGTAAGAAACGGTCGCTCGCCTGCGTCGCCGCTACGGTTGGAGACGTACAGGAGCGGAAGGACGGTGCGGTGGCGGAGGAACCGGCGAAGAAGTCGCTGCGGGATCGGGCCTACGAGGAGTTGCGCGATCGGATCGTGGACCTGCGGCTGAGCCCGGGGCAGCGGCTGGTCGAGCGCGATCTCGCCACCGAGCTCGAGATCTCCCGCATCCCGCTGCGCGAGGCGCTGCAGCTGCTCGAGCGGGAGGGGCTGGTCGTGATCGTGCCGCGCCAGGGCGCGATCGTCGCGCCGTTCACCGTCACCGACGTGCGCGATCTGTTCGATGTCCGCGAGAGCCTGGAGGTCCTGGCCGCGCGGCTGGCCGCCGGGCGCGCCGAACCCGCCGACCTGGCCGCGCTGCGCGAGCAGCTCGACGCCGCCCGCCGCGCCACCGCCGACGGCGATCAGGCCGCGATCGCCGCGGCCAACGCCGGATTCCACGCGCGCATCGTCGAGGCCTCGGGCAACCCGCTGCTGCAATCGTTGCTGCGCCCCTTGGAGTCTCGCGTGCGCTGGCTGTTCCACCTGACCAAGGAGCGCGATCCGGGTACCCAGTGCGACGAGCACGAGGACCTCTACGCCGCCATCGCCGCGGGCGACGCCGAGGCGGCCGCCGGGATCGCCTATCGGCACGTGGCCTCGGGGCGCGAACCCAGCCTGGCGCTCTCGGCGCAGTGGTCCATGCCCGAGATCGACCCCGTCACGGCCACTCGCACCCGGCAGCGCGGACCGCAGCGGGAGAAGTCGGCCTGAGCGACCGCCGAGAGGCGGTGCCGGCGTGGCGGTCGGGCCGGCACGCCGCCTCGGCAGGCCGGACTGCCGTCGGGATTCAGGCGCGCGCGTCGCGCGGGGATTCCGGCTGGTCCGCTGCCCGTGTGATGGTCGCTGCCTCGGTGGCGGTGGCCGCCGCGGCGCGCAGGGCGAGGCGGGCGGCGCGCAGGGCCGGGTGCGAATCGGTGCCGTTGCGGTAGGCGAGATGGCTGTGGCGGCGGGTGGTCAAGGGAGCCAGGGCCACGCCCGGCGGTGCCGGGTGCAGGGCGAGGGCGGGCACGATGGCGGTGCCCGCACCCGCCGCGACCAGGGCCAGGACGGTGCTGAAGTCGTCGGCGTGGTGGCGGATGTGGGGTGTGAAACCCGCGGCCTGGCAGGCGCGCAAGGTCACGGTGTGGCAGAGCGTGCCGGGTGTGCCCGCGATCCAGGGGGAATGGCGGTGGGCGGCCAACGGGTCGTCGGCGGGGGCGGGATCGCGCGCGGCCAGGTGGACGGTCTCGGTGTAGAGGGGTTCGGTGTGGATGGCGGCGTCGGGCGTGGCGGGGACCAGGTCGTAGTCGTGGGTGAGGGCGATGTCGAGGGTGCCCGCGCGCAGGGCGTCGGGCACGTTCGCCGGATCGATCTCGGTGACGGTCAGTTCCAGGCGCGGGTGCTCGGTGCTCAAGCTGACCAGCGCGGGGGAGAGCAGCGTGCGTGCCGCGGTCGGGAAGGCGCCGATGCGCAGGGTGCCGACGAGTTCGTCGCCGACCCTGGCCAATTCGGCGTCGGCGCGTTCGAGGGCGGCGAGGATGGTCTCGGTGTGCCCGACGAGCACGTGCGCGGCGGGAGTCAGCGTGACGCGCCTGCCGGTGCGCACGAGCAGGGCCACCCCTGCCTCGCGCTCGAGTGCGGTGAGCTGCTGGGACACGGCCGAGGGCGTGTAGCGCAGCGCCTCGGCGACCGCGGCGATGGTGCCGCGATGAGCGAGTTCGCGCAGCAGTCGGAGCTTGCGGACATCGAGCATCAGTTCAGCTTACGTACCTCGTCATGAATGTGAACTGGACCTGAAGTATCGCCGGGCTCGACGATGGACCCATGACTTCCCTGCACGGACTCTTCGTCCCGATGATCACGCCGTTCACCGCCGACGGCGCCCTCGCGCCCGCCGCGCTGGAAGCGCACGCGCACCGGGTCCTCGACGCGGGCGCGACCGGACTGGTCGCCCTGGGCACCACCGCCGAACCCTCCGCGCTCACCGCCGGCGAGCGCGCCGAGGTCCTCGATCGCTGCGCCGCGGTGTGCGCCGAGCGCGACGTGCCGCTGATCGTCTGCGCGGGCGGCAACGCCACCGCCGAATCCGTGCGTGCCGTCGGCGCGTTGCGGCATCCGGTGGCGGCGGTGCTCGCGGTGGTGCCGTACTACGTGCGGCCGAGCGAGGAGGGCGTGGTCGCGCACTTCACGGCGCTGGCCGCGGCCGCTCCCGCGCCGCTGCTCGTCTACGACGTGCCCTATCGCACCGCGCGTCCGCTGAGCGGGGACACGCTCGTGCGGCTCGCGGGGATCCCGAACATCGCCGGGTTCAAGCATTCGGTCGGCGGGGTCGACGCGGCCAGCGTCGAACTGATGGCGCGGGCCGGGTCCACGACGACGGTGCTGTGTGGTGACGACCGTTTCGCCTCGGCCCTGCTGGCGCTCGGCGCGCGGGGCGGGATCCTGGCCGCGGCCAATGTCGCGCCCGCCGAGTACGCCGGGCTGATCGCGGCGTGGCTCGCCGACGACGCCGCGCGCGGGCGAGCGCTCGGGCATCGTCTGGACGCGCTCGGCGCCGCCCTGTTCGCCGAACCCAATCCCACTGTCGTCAAAGCGGTCCTGGCCGAGCAGGGGCTCATCCCCAGCGCCGCGGTCCGGCTGCCGCTGCTGCCCGCGGCACCGGAATCGACCGCCTTGGCGCTGCGCGCGGCGGCGAGCGCGGCCGTCGCGCCGGTCTGACCCGCGCGGTCTTCGACGAACAGAAAATTTCACTGGTCATCGGGCGCGAAAGGTGCCAGTGTGAAGCGGTGACGAAACCTCCGGATATCGGCGCCGCCGATCCCGCTCCCGACAAGCTCGACGCCGCCGTTCTCAAGGTGGCCGGCGTGGTCGTCCTCGGTGCCGTGATGTCGATCCTCGACATCACCGTGGTCACCGTCGCGATTCCGACCTTCATGACCGACTTCCAGGCCTCCGTCGAGGTCGTCGCCTGGACGATGACCGGCTACACCCTGGCCCTGGCCTCGGTCATCCCGATGACCGGCTGGGCCGCCGACCGCTTCGGCACCAAACGCCTGTATCTGGCGGCGCTGACCTTCTTCATCATCGGGTCGGTGCTGTGTTCGATGGCGTGGAGCATCGAATCCCTGGTGGCGTTCCGCGTCATCCAAGGCATCGGTGGCGGCATGCTCATGCCGCTGGGCATGACGATCATGACCCACGCCGCGGGCCCGCAGCGGATCGGCCGGGTGATGGCCGTGCTCGGCGTGCCCATGCTGCTCGGCCCCATCTGCGGCCCGATCCTGGGCGGCTGGCTGATCGACTCGTTCAGCTGGCACTGGATCTTCCTGATCAACCTGCCGCTGGGCCTGGTCGCGCTGGTGCTCGCGGTCGTCGTCTTCGAACCTGACAAGCCCAAGCCGTCGGAATCGTTCGACTTCGTCGGCATGCTGCTGGCCTCGCCGGGCCTTGCGCTGTTCCTGTTCGGTGTCTCGTCCATCCCGGAGAAGGGCACCGTGCTCGCCGGGCGCGTGCTGATCCCGGCGATCATCGGCGCGATCCTGCTGGTGGCCTTCGTCTTCCACGCGCTGCGCACCGAGCATCCGCTGATCGATCTGCGCCTGTTCCGCAACACGTCGCTGCGCTACTCGGTGCTCACCATGTCGCTGTTCGCGACGGCGTTCTTCGGCGCGGGCTTCCTGCTGCCGAACTACCTGCAGCAGGTCCGCGGTGAGACCGCCTTCGACTCCGGTCTGCTGATGGCGCCCCAGGGCATCGGCGCCATGCTGACGATGCCGATCGCCGGCTTCCTGGTCGACAAGATCGGACCGGGCAAGATCGTGATGGTCGGCATCACCCTGATCACGCTCGGCCTGGCCGGGTTCACCCAGCTGGGGGCCGACACCTCGTACCTGGTCATCGGCGGCGCGCTGTTCGTGATGGGCCTCGGCATGGGCTGCACCATGATGCCGGTGATGACCGCCGCCATCCAGACGCTCACGCACGCGCAGGTCGCGCGCGGGTCGACGTTGATGAACATCATCAACCAGACCGCCGCCTCGATCGGCACGGCGACGATGTCGGTGGTGCTGGCCGCCCAGCTCAACGACCATCCCGAGGCGAAGATGGCCATCGGCGCCACCGTGAAACCGGAACTCGCCGCGCAGATCCCGCCCTCGATCATCGAGCAGGGGCTGGAACTGGCCGCCGACGCGTTCAGCACCACCTACTGGGTGACCGTCGTGCTCGCGCTGCTGACGCTGGTCCCGGCGTTCTTCCTGCCGCGCACCAAGCCGCAGGCGCCGGTCGACGCCGAGGCCGTTGCGCTGGTCTGATCCCGTCCACCGGAAAGCCCGGGCCGAACACCGTGTTCGGGCCGGGCTTTCGTGTGCGCTCAGCCGTAGAGCTTGACGAAATTCTCCAGGGACCGTTCGATGTCGCCGCGCAGCGCCTTGGCCACCGCCGAGCCGATCGGCCCGAACAGCGGCGCGCCGCCGAGGTCGATGTCGACGCTCACCTTGGAGCCGCTGCCCGCGGGCTCGACGAGCAGGCCGAGCCCGAACTTGGTGCCGCCGATCCCCGCGCCGGTCAGCGCGAGCCGCCGCGGTGGTTCCGCGGTGCGCACGGTCCAGGTGACCTTGTTGCGGAAACCCTTCACGCGCGCGATGCCGACGAGCACGGTGCCCGGGGTCAGGTCGTCGGGCAACTCGCCGCGCCATGCCTCGTGAATGGTCAGCCAGTCGCCGAGGGCGGGCAGGTCGGCCGCGTGCGCCCACGCCTGGTCCGGCGGGACGGGGACATCGACGGAGAGCTTCAGTTTCGCCACGCCCGGATGGTATCCGGTACCCGTGGTTCTGTGACGCCCGGTCCGGGCCCGGCGCGTCAGAATAGTGCATGGTCCAGCCCATCCGGGTCGGAATTATGATGGCGGACAGGATGATCCACGACGAGGTCCGCACGGTGCTGCTACTGTGTGCGAGTCGCAGGCAGCGGGGCATGTGAATCGGATATTCGCGCCCGCCTCGCGGTCGCGCGCACGCCTCCCCGGGCCGACCGGTGAGGGACCCACCGACCCAGCCGTGTGTGGTCGACGACGACGAAAGATCTGATGAACTCAGGAATCGCGGTGCTGTTACTCGTCATCGGAGCGCCGCTGTTGCTGCTCGCGATGGCCGTGACGATCCTGGCCATGCGCAACGAACGCCAGCAACGGCGCCGCGCCGACGCGGCCATCCGCGAGCGCGTCGCGTGCGAGAACGCCCTGATCCAGCTGGCGCACACCACCCTGCCCGCGATCACCGAGGCGGTGCGCCGCCACGACATCCCCGCCGTCGCGGTGGATGTGCCCGTGGAGCTGCGCGACTCGCGCTACGCCGAGGTGCTGCAGCAGATCGCCACCGGCCACGCGGAGGACCTGCGCACGGTCACCGAGGAGACCAGGGTCATGGTCGAGCGATACGGCGAGCAACGCCGGCTCGCCGAGGTGCAGGCCGCCGACGAGGCGGCCAGGGCCGAGGTGGCGGCGACCTCGCGGGCCGCGACGAGTGCCGCGGTGCGCTCGTTCGGCACCTCGGTGGTCAGCCTCGGCACCGACCTCGGCCAGGTGGTGAGCGCCGCCCTGCGCGAGCACCGCGACGACGCGATCTACGAGACGCTGACCCGCATCGACCACACCGTGCAGCAGATGATCCGCCAGGCGCAGTCCTATGTGATCGTCTCCGGCGGTCTGCCGGGCCGCCGCTGGCCGCAGCAGTCGCTCACCGACGTGGCGGGTGGCGCGACCGGACGGGTCAGGGAATTCCTGCGGGTGCGGTCCGGGCAGTCGGATCGCGTGGTCATCAGCCGCGCGGTCGAACCGCTCGTGCACACGCTGGCCACGCTGCTGGACAACGCGTTGCGGTACTCGCCGCCGTCCTCGTTCGTCGAGGTCGGGTTCCAGGAGGGCCACCACGGCGTCACCGTCATCATCGACGACGCGGGCATGCGGATGAGTCCCGAGCAGCTCGAGGACGCCCGCCAGGTGCTCAGCGGCGAACGCGCCGTCGACATCCACGATCTGGGCCCGGCGCCCAAGGTCGGGTTCCCCGGTATCGCGGCGCTGGCGCGCCGGTACGGGTTCTCCGTGCACGTCGACGGGCCCAACATCTTCGGTGGCATGCGCGCGATGGTCTACGTGCCTTCGGCCCTGCTCGTCAGTGGCGCCGCGCCGCGGCTGCCGGAGCCCGAACTCGCCGCGCCCGCCCATGTTCCGGTGCCCGTCCCGGTACCGGCCGAGAACGAGACACCGGGAGCGGAGATCCACGAGATCACCAGTGGGGGATTACCCAAGCGCCGCCGCAGGCCGGTCGCGCCGGATCGGTCGGGGGTGCCCGGCGAATCGGGGCAGCCGCGCCCGGAACTCGCCGCTGCCTGGCACAGCGGTTCCCGTAGCGGCCGCGCGGCGGCCGAGCGAACGACGGAAGGAACAGCCGATGAGCACACCGGTGGCCGATAGCACGAACCGATTGGCGTGGCTGCTCGAGGATCTGCAGATCCCCGGGGTCCGTTTCGCGGTGCTGCTGTCCGACGACGGACTGCGGATCGCGCACTCCCGCGGCGTCGCCAAGGACGACGCCGAACGGTTCGCGGCGGCGGCCTCGGGGCTCCGCTCGCTCGGCAAGGCGCTCGGCGAGTTCTGTGGCGGCCCGTCGAACGCGGTGCGCCAGAACATGACCGAGTACGACGAGGGCATGATCATGATCACCGCGGCGGGCGCGGGCGCGCTACTCGGCGTGGCGACCACGGTCGACGTCGACGTCGCCCTGGTCGCGCACCGGATGAACGAACTGGCCTCCCGGGTCGGCCACGAGATCGGCAGCGCGCCCCGCAACGGTGGCCGGTAATGAGCCGGGGCAGGCGGGATCCCGACCTGGTCAGGTCGTATGTGCGCACCGGCGGCCGGGTACGGGCCGCGCATGAACTGGATCTGGTGACCCTGGTCCGCGCCGTCGCCGACGCGCGCCCCGATCATCGCCCCGACGAGCGCCGGGTCCTCGCGCTCACCAGCCGGCGCGGCGCGCTGTCGATCGCCGAGCTGTCGGCGTATCTGGACCTGCCCGCGTCGGTCGTCAAGATCATCGTGTCCGATCTGCTCGACAGCGGACATCTGCACTGCCCCACCCCGGCTCAGGTGAAGCCGGAACTCGCGTTGATCAAGGAGGTGCTGCATGGTCTCCGTGCCATCGCGGGCTGAGGTCGATTACGTCCCCGAGACCGTCACCCGGTCGGTGAAGATCCTGGTCGCCGGGAACTTCGGCGTCGGCAAGACGACGTTCGTCTGCGGGGTCTCCGAGATCCGCCCGCTGCGCACCGAGGAGACCATCACCGAGGCCAGCATCGGCGTCGACGACATGGCCGGGCTCGGCACCAAGGTGCAGACCACCGTCGCGCTCGACTTCGGCCGCATCACCCTGAATCCGCAACTGGCGCTGTACCTGTTCGGCACGCCCGGCCAGGAGCGCTTCGCCCCGCTGTGGGAGGAGCTGGCCCGCGGCGCGCTCGGCGCGCTGGTCCTCGTCGACACCCGGCGCATCGAGAAGGCCGATGACGTGCTCGCCGCGCTGGAACTGCGCGGCGTGCCGTACGCGGTGGCGGTCAACGAGTTCGAGGGCTTCCGGCGCTACCCGCTCGAGGAGGTCCGTGAGGCGCTGGACCTGGCGCCGGAGACCCCCGTGGTCGCCGTCGACGCCCGGCGCCGCGATCACGGCCTGCGCGCGCTGATCACGCTGGCGGAGTACCTGTTCCAGCGGCAGGAAGCCGCGGCGGTGTCATGACGCTCGACCTCGCGGTCGGCGAGCGGGTGCCCATGTACGCGCCCGAGTTCGCCGCCGACCCGCAGGCCGCCTACCGCGCGATGCGGCAGCGTTTCGGCGCCCTGGTGCCGGTGGAGCTGTCGCCCGGCATCAACGCCACGCTGGTGATCGGCTATCACACGGCGGTCCGGATCCTCAACGACCCCGAGCACTTCCCGGCCGATCCGCGCATGTGGCAGCGCAACATTCCGCAGGACTGCCCGGTGCTGCCGATGCTGCAGTTCCGCCCGGCCGCGCTGCGCACCACCGGCGCCGAGCACACCAGGTACCGGCAGGCCAATGTCGCCGCGATCGCCGGGGTGGATCTCTACGCGATGCACAGCACCGTGGAACGGTTCGCGATCCCGCTGATCAACAGCTTCTGCGCGACCGGGTCGGCGGACCTGCTGAGCCAGTACGCGTTTCCGCTGGTGTTCCAGGCGCTCAACGCCATGCTCGGCTGCACGCCGCAGATCGGGCAGCGCGTGGCCACCGGAATGGCGCAGATCTTCGAGGGCAACGACGCCGAGGCGGGCAACGAACTGCTCGCCACCGCGCTCGCGGACCTGGTGACGCTGCGTCAGCGCGAGCCGGGCGACGACGTCGCCACGCGCCTGCTCGATCATCCGGCCGCCCTCACCGACGAGGAACTGGTCCACCAGCTGCTGGTGCTCTACGGCGCGGGCATCGAGCCCATGCTGAATCTCGTGGTCAACACCCTGCGATTGATGCTCACCGACCGGCGCTTCGCCGGCGATGTGCTCGGCGGCAGCATGTCGACCCGCGATGCCCTCGACGAGGTGCTCTTCACCGACCCGCCGCTGGCCAACTTCTGCATGACCTACCCGCGCCAGCCCATCCTGGTGGACGACACCTGGCTGCCCGCGCACGAGCCGGTCGTGATCAGCATGTCGGCGTGCAACAACGATCCGGCGATCGCCGGACGCGACGTCGTCGACAACCGGGCGCATCTGGCGTGGAGCGCGGGTCCGCACGGCTGCCCCGCCAAATCGGTGGCGTACCTGATCGTGCAGGACGCGATCGACCAATTGCTCGACGCTCTGCCGGAAATGCGGCTGGCGGTGGCCGCCGAGGACCTCGTGTGGCGTCCGGGCCCCTTCCACCGGTCGCTGGCCGCGCTGCCGGTGGAGTTCCCGAAGACCGCGCCGCTGCCGATGCCCTGACCGTGCCGTCAGGCGGTGCGCAGGGCCGGTCCCACGAACCGTTCCACCAGCTGCCGCTCGGCCGCCGCATCGGGCAGCGGCCAGGTGAGCAGCGACAGCACCACCCGTACGATCCAGCCCGCGGCCGCGTCGGCGGGGGCGATGTGGGTCAGCGTGGTCGCGATGCGACCGAGTTCCGGAGCGCCGGCCAGCAGGTCGTCGGTGTCGGGGGAGCGGTGCCGGATCAGCCACTGCCGCAGGACCGGGTCGGCGCGAATCGCGGCGACGGCGGCCAGGATGGCCTCGACGGGCCTGCGCCGCGGCGGAACCCGTGCGACGGCCGCGTCGACGCGCGCCACGACGGTCTCCGCCGCCCTGACCATCACCGCGCGCACCAGTCGCGGCTTGCCGCCGACGTGCCGGTACAGCGTCGCGCGCGAGCACCCCGCCGCGGCGGCGATGTCGTCGGCGGTGACCTTGTCGATGCCGCGTTCGAGGAACAGCGCGAGGGCCGCCCGTTCGATGCGGTCGACCGCGACGGCGCCGCGATCACCGTCGGTGAGCCAATCGGACGGCATCGCCACTCCTTCTCGTGCTGAGACAGTTCACGAGATATGTCTAGCCCACTGTGTCCTGGCCGGAGGCTGTTTCGGCTGCGACGCCGCTGACTGCTGGGCGGCGATCCTGTCTCGAGGTGAGACAGGTGTTGTCGGGACGGTCCGCGCCGGGAACCGTGAGCGCCGACGAACCGACCAGGAAAGGCGGCGGCCATGACCACCGGA
The DNA here is from genome assembly GCF_003182135.1 of Nocardia neocaledoniensis. Classification (GTDB taxonomy): domain Bacteria; phylum Actinomycetota; class Actinomycetes; order Mycobacteriales; family Mycobacteriaceae; genus Nocardia; species Nocardia neocaledoniensis. Next base: position 364,269 of record NZ_QGTL01000005.1, read on the forward strand.
CTCGCGGCGATCGACCCCTTCGACCCAGCGGTGCTCGACGATCCCTACCCGCTCTATCGCGCCCTGCGCGAGCACGCGCCGGTCCACCGGGTCCCCGGCACCGACTTCTTCCTCGTGTCCTCGTGGGCGGCGGTCACCGAGGCCACCGCACGCCCGGCCGACTTCTCCTCGCACCTGACCGGCGTGCTCGTCGCCCGGCCCGGCGCGGCGCCGACGACCTTCGATCTCGATGCCACGGGCCAAGCCGTGCACGTGCTCGCGACGGCCGATGCCGATGTGCACGCGGTGCATCGCGGCATCGTCGGCCCCGCGTTGGCCAAGCGGGTGCGGGGCATGGGGCCGACGGTCTCCGCGCTCGCCGAAAGGTTGTGGGCGGAGGAACTCGACGGCGACCGGATCGACTGGGCGACCGGGATGGCGGATCGCCTGCCGCTGGCCCTGATCGCCGAACTCGTGGGCCTGCCCGGCGCCGATGTGCCCCGGCTGCTCGGGTGGGCCTACGACTCCACGGAGATGCTCGGCGGCGTCGTCGCCGACGACCGGATGACCGCCCTGGTGGGTTCGGCCGCCGAACTCGCCCAGTACGCCCACCGAGCCGTCACGGCGGCGAAGGACCGGCCGGTCGCTGCGGACTCGCCCGCCGCGCTGATCGATGTGCTGGCGGCGGCGGTGGCGGCCGGCCGGATCGACGACCAGCAGGCGGTCCTCATCCTCGTGCAGTTGATCGGCGCGGGCGGTGAATCGACCGCGGGATTGATCGCCGCGGCGGCGCGGCTGCTCGCCGCCGATCCGGAGCTGCAGGCGCGTCTGCGCGCCCGGCCCGACCTGCTGCCCGCGTTCCTGGAGGAAGCGCTGCGGCTGGAATCGCCCTTCCGCGGCCACCACCGGCACGTGGTCGCCGACACCCAGCTCTGCGGCGTCGACCTGCCCGCCGGCAGCCACCTGCTGTTGCTGTGGGGTGCCGCCAACCGCGACCCCGCGATGTTCCGCGACCCGGACACCCTCGATCTGGACCGTCCCCGCGTGCGCGCGCACGTGGCCTTCGGCGCCGGCGCGCACTTCTGCATCGGCTCGGCACTGGCCCGGCTCGAGGCGAGCGCCGCCATCACCCTGCTGCTCGAGCGCAGCACCGAGTTCACCCTGCTCGAGGAGATGCCGCCGCGCTGGGTGCCGAGCCTGTTCGTCCGCCGCCACGCCACCCTGCCGCTGCGCGTGACCCGCTGAGCCGCCGTGCCCGGCGGACGAATTCGCCGGACCTCGCGCAACATTCGCGAGCCCGCGGACACGGCGTCGCCGGAGTACCGCGGCGCCGCGCTCCCGGCCGCCGTCCGCGCGGGCGGCCAACTTCCCGCAAACCCGTGCGCCGCTGTGAACTGGCCGATTAGCCGAGCGGTTGCCTCCGGATCGAACCGGTCGGGTTGAAACACGCACACTTCGCAACTTCGCACGGGCATCCATTCCGTCGCCGTCTACCCGCCGGTAATCGAATTCGCCGCTGCGCCACTCCTTGACGGGTGCACCACCTCGCCCTACCGTTCCCCATCACAGTTCGATATCGAAGTGTTCTGCAGCGTCACCCGAAAATCGTTTTCCTGGACGGTATGTCGGCTCCTGCCGTCCATCCGTGTGCATTTCAAGGAGTACTGAGAGTGCGAAATCGAATTCTGTCCGTCGCCGGTGCCGTGGCCTTGGCGCCCCTGGCGAGTCTGCTCGCTCCCGCGGCGGATGCCGGAGCGCACGGCTGGGTCACCGGACCGGCCAGCAGGCAGGAGCAATGCGCCAGGGGCCTCGTCCCGTGCGGTGCGGTGAAATACGAACCGCAGAGCGTGGAAGGGCCGAAAGGTCTCACCAATTGCAGTGCGAACAAATATCCCGAGCTCGACGACGACAGCCTCGGCTGGGTGCCGCAGAAGGTGTCCGGCCGCACGACCTTCACCTGGAAGAACACTGCCAATCACCGCACCCTGAATTGGGAGTATTTCCTCGGCGACACCCGTATCGCCGTGATCGACGGCGGAAACGAACAGCCGCCGATGGAAGTCACGCACACCATTGATCTGTCGAATTATTCGGGCCGCCAGAAACTGCGCGCGGTGTGGAACATCGGCGACACCGCGGCCGCCTTCTACAGCTGCGTCGACCTGGAGATCGGCGGCTCCGGCGGCGGCACCCCGACCACCACGACGCCGAAGCCGACCACCACGAAACCCCCGACCACCACCCCGCCCGCGACGACCACGAAACCGCCGGCCACCACCACCACCACCCCGGCACCGACGACCACCCATCAGCACCCGACGACGACCACCGCCCCGGCGGCGGCGGCCTGGCGGCAGGGCGCGACCTACGCCGTCGGCGACAAGGTCACCTACCAGGGCCGGACCTACACCTGCCGGCAGGCGCACACCGTCCACGATCCGAATTGGACGCCGCCGAACACCCCCGCCCTCTGGTCCGCGGCCTAGCGATTCGTTCGTGTGTTCTCCCGACATCGGTCCCGCGATGGGGTGAGGATGGGGGTCGACTCGCCGGCCTCGCGTTCGGCCGGCCCCCGCAGCACAAGGACGTGAGATATGAGTGACCGGAAATTCGCCTTCGCCATCGCGGCCACCGGGACAGCATTGCTGGCCATGACCATCGGTTCCCCCTCGGCCGGCGCCGCGGTCTCGCAGCTGACCGTCGATCCCGGCCTCAGCGTCGGCAGCGCAACCAATTACGGCACGGGGTGCACCCATCACCTGGTCGCCCGGCTCAGCGTCGGCATCGAGCCCGTCTCGTTCTACGACAACGGCGCCCTGCTGGCGGTGGTCACCCCGACCGACGGCATCGCCGACCTGACCTGGGTGCCCACCAGTACCGGCCCGCACACGCTGGCCGCGCTGCAGGGCGGGGTGGGTCGCGGCGCCGACGTGCACGTCGGCCGCGGCTACCGGTTCGGGGAGTCCTGCGTGGTCACCGGCGGCTGAAACGAACACGACGGTGGCCCGGTCCCGAGCGGACCGGGCCACCGTCGCGTCGCTACTTCTTCGCCGCGACCTTCTTGTCCTCCCCCTTCTTCTTGGCCTGCTTCTTCACCGATTTCGGCGCCGCGCCGTTGGTGTCGGCCGTGCCGCCGCTCGGCGCGACCGCGGTGACGACCAGGTCGTCGTCGGCGGTGTCGACCCGCACCGTGGCCCCCGGTTCCAGCCCGCCGTCCAGCAGCAGGCGCGAGACCCGGTTGTCGAGTTCGCGCTGCACCGTGCGCCGCAACGGCCTGGCGCCGAACTCGGGCTGGAAACCGCGTTCGCCCAGCCAGTCGACCGCCGAGTCGGTGATGTCGAGCTCGATGTCCTGGGCGGCCAGCAACCGGCGGGTCTTGTCCAGGATCAGGTTCACGATCCGTTCCAGCTGCGTCTTGTCGAGGCGGTGGAACACGATCTGCTCGTCGATCCGGTTGAGGAACTCCGGCCGGAAGTGCCCGCGCAGGCGCTCTTCCAGCTGCGGCACGACCGAATCCAGGTCGCCCTCCGGCGCGGCCAGGATCAGATCCGAGCCGATGTTGGAGGTCATGATGACGATCGTGTTCTTGAAGTCGACGGTGCGGCCCTTGGAATCGGTGACCCGGCCGTCGTCGAGCAGCTGCAGCAGCACGTTGAACACGTCCGGGTGGGCCTTCTCCACCTCGTCGAACAGGATCACCGAGTACGGCTGCCTGCGCACCTTGTCGGTGAGCTGGGCGGCGTCGTCGTAACCGACGTAACCGGGCGGGGCGCCGACGAGCCGGGAGACCGTGTGCTTCTCCTGGAACTCGCTCATGTCGAACCGGATCAGCCGGTCCTCGTCGCCGAACACCGCCTCCGCCAGCGCTTTCGCGAGCTCGGTCTTGCCCACACCGGTCGGGCCGAGGAACAGGAACGAGCCGATCGGCCGGTTCGGGTCCTTGAGCCCGGCTCGCGCGCGGCGCACCGCCTCGGCCACCGCGACGATCGCCTCGTCCTGCCCGATGACGCGCTTGTGCAGCACGTCCTCGAGCGCGAGCAGACGCTGCTTCTCCTCGGCGGTGAGGTCGGCGACCGGGATGCCGGTCTGGCGCGAGATGACCTCGGCGATGGCGAGCACGTCGACCTCGGGTTCGGCCGCCAGCTCCCCGGACTCCGCGAGCTCTTCCTCCTTGGCCGCGATCTCGGCCTTGAGGGCGGTGGCCTTCTCGTAGTCCTCGTTGTCGACGGCGGCGTCCTTCTCGCGGTACAGCCGCGCGATCTCCTCGTCCCTGGCCTTGGCCTCCGGGTCGGGCGTGCCCGACCGCAGCCGCACCCGCGCGCCCGCCTGATCGATGAGGTCGATCGCCTTGTCGGGCATGAACCGGTCGGTGATGTAGCGGTCCGAAAGCTGCGCCGCGGCCACCAGCGATTCGTCGGAGTAGCGCACCTGGTGGTGCTCCTCGTAGACGTCGGCGAGGCCGCGCAGGATCTCGATCGTGTCCTCGACCGAGGGCTCCGACACCAGCACCGGCTGGAAGCGGCGCTCGAGCGCGGCGTCCTTCTCGATGTGCTTGCGGTACTCGTCGATCGTGGTCGCGCCGACGACGTGCAGATCACCGCGCGCGAGTGCGGGTTTGAGCAGATTGCCCGCGTCCATCGAGCCCTCGCCGCCACCGCCCGCGCCGACGATGGTGTGCAACTCGTCGATGAACACGATCTGCTCGTCCTTGTGGGCGCGCACCTCGTCGAGGATCTTGGTGAGCCGCTCCTCGAACTCGCCGCGATACTTGCTGCCCGCCACCAGCGAGCCGATGTCGAGTGCGATGACCCGCCGATCGGCGAGTGTGGCGGGCACGTCGTCGTTGACGATGCGCTGCGCGAGCCCCTCGACGATGGCGGTCTTGCCGACGCCGGGATCGCCGATGAGCACCGGATTGTTCTTGCGCCGCCGCGAGAGGATCTCGATGGTCTGCTCGATCTCCTCGGCCCGGCCGACCACCGGGTCGACCAGCCCTTCGCGGGCCTCGGCGGTGAGATCGCGCCCGTACTCGTCCAGCGTCGGCGTGTCCGACTTGCGCTGCCGCTTGGCCGGTGTGCCGCCCGGGGACGCCGCCGGGCCCGCGGAGTTGCCGCTCTGCGTGGCCGCGATCCCCGCCATCAGCGCCTGCGCGGCCACGCTGTCGGGGGCCGAGGCGATGCCGAGCAGAATGTGCTCGGGACCGATGTAGCTGCTGCCCGCCTGGGCGGCCTGGCGCTGCGCCGCGCGCAACGCCGTCTTGGTGGCGGGACTGAGTGTGATGTCGGACAGATCGTCCTCGCTGGGCGCGCCGGTGTCGAGGTGGTCCTGCATCTGTTCGGCAACCTGGTCGGGATCGAGGCTGAGCTCGGCCACGATGCTGCGGCCGGGCTCTGCCTCGGTGGCCGCGTAGAGCAGATGCTCCGGGGTGATCTCGGGATTTCCCCATTCCTGGGCGGCCTCGCGCGCCGTGGCGATGAGCCCCTTGGCGTTGTCCGTCATGAGTCTGCCCAGGTCGATGCGTTGAACGGGCGGTTTCGCCGACATCCCAGGGCCGAAGAATCGCTGGAAGATGTCGTCGAAGGAATTCATCGAACTACCCGGCCAGCTCGCTGTCATGTCCCACCTCTTCGCTCGTCGTGCCGCGGCGCGGCGACTTCCTGCAGATCGGGTTGGTACTGCTGGCAATACTTCGGCATCCCCCGGCGAGGTGCAAGGAGTTGGACAGTTTCACATCGGCAACATCGCGAGGTATGGCGCACGAACCAAATTCCGGTGGAACCGGTCCCAAACCACCGGTTTTGTCCGATTCTTGATCCTGGAGCGGCACGGAAAGGTAGCGTGACGAGCCCGACCGAGCTGGTCGAACAGGCCGACGGGAAGAGCACGGAGTTTGGTCACCGACGTCATCGATGTCACCGCGGATTTCACCATCGCGCGGCAAGCCCTGTGGAATGTGCTGCTGGATCCGCAGAGCTATCCACGGATGTTCACCGGCATCGGCAGTTGCGAACAGGTGGAGGGACCCGACGGCGCGGTCCTGTGGCAGGTGCGGGTCGGGTCGGCCGCCGCCGGGATCGAGAGCCACGATCTCATCCTGGAGATCGGGCGCTGGTACGAGAGTTTCGAACTGCGCTGTTCGGCGCTGGGCAGTTTCGTGGCGGTCCGGTTGCGCGGTGACGAGCGGCGCACGCGCCTCGACATCACCCTGTTCGCCGCCGCCAACGTGCACCCCGCCCTGGCCGAATGCGGCAATTCCGCGGTCACCGACTGGGTGAAGGCGGGTTTGCGCCGCACCGCCGACGTCATCGCCGGCACCCGGTCCTCGGTGGTGATCAACGCCGAACGCTCGCCGCTGCGGCGCAACGCCGGGGTGGCGCGCAGCATCGCCGCGACCGGACTGGTCCGAGCCGAACCGCGCTCGATGGTGCGCCAGCTGCGCTCGCTGACGAAGTGGGGATTCAACCTGGCCGGCGGGTACGCCGCGGGCGCCGCGCACGCCCCGGACCGGCTCGCGCTGATCGATCCGCACGGCACCCGCACCTTCGCCGAGATCGACGCCGATTCCACCGCGCTGGCCGCGGCGATGTACGCCCAGGGCCTGCGCGCGGGCGATGCCATCGGCCTGCTGGCGCGCAACCACGCCGGCATGGTCGAAACCATGGTCGCGGCAGGCAAACTCGGGGTCGACGTGGCCCTGCTCAACGCCGGACTGTCCGGGCGGCGGATCGAGGAGATCGTGCAGCGCCACCGGCTCAGCGCGGTCTACGTCGACGGGCGGCTGGAGACCCTGATCCGCTACCTGCACAGCGCGGTGCCCCGCATCACCACCGACGCCGAGCCGCCCGATCCCGAGCGCACCACGATCGCGGGCATGATCGCCGGCGCCGGCGCCGATTTCCCGGTGCCCGCGCATCCCGGCCGGTTGATCGTGCTGACCTCCGGCACGAGCGGGTCGCCGAAGGGCGCGCGCCGCCCGCACGCCAAGGGTTTCGGCACCATCGCCGCGCTGCTCTCGCGGATTCCGATGCGGGTGGAGGAGGTGATGCTCATCCCGGCGCCGCTGTTCCACACCTGGGGTCTGGCGGGGCTGCAGTTGAGCACCGCGCTGCGCGCCACCGTCGTGCTCAGCGACGGTTTCGACGCGCTCGACTGTCTGCGCGCCGTCGCCGAACACCGGATCACCACCCTGATCGTGGTGCCCACCATGGTCGAGCGCCTGCTCGATGTGCCCGAGGCGGTGCGCGCGGGCATCGACCTGTCCAGCCTGCGCCATGTGATCAGCTGCGGCGCGCCACTGGCCGGCGCCACCGTGCTGCGCTTCCTCGACACCTTCGGCGACGTGCTCTACAACGTGTACGGCTCCACCGAGGTGTCGTGGGCGAGCGTGGCCACGCCCGCCGACCTGCGCGTCTCACCGACCACCGCGGGCCGCCCGCCGCTGGGCACCAGGGTGGCCGTGCTCGGCCCTGACCTGCGCCCGGTGCCGGTCGGCGTCACCGGGCACATCTTCGTCGCCAATCACATGCTCTTCGACGGCTACGTCAACGCGGCCCCGCCGGAGGAGGCCGACGGCATGCTCGACACGGGCGATCTGGGCTACCTGGACGCCGCGGGCCGGCTGTTCGTGGCGGGCCGCGACGACGAGATGATCATCTCCGGCGGCGAGAACGTCTTCCCGCGACCGGTGGAGGAGGCCCTGGCGCACCTGCCGCAGATCTCCGAGGTGGCCGTCGTCGGCGTCCCGGATCGCGAGTTCGGGCAGCGACTGGCCGCGTTCGTAGTGAAACGCGAAGGGGCGGGCCTGGATTCGGACATGGTGCGCACCTACATCCGCAACCGGCTCAGCCGCTTCTCCGTCCCGCGCGACGTCACCTTCCTCAACGCGCTGCCGCGCGGGGAGACCGGCAAGATCCTCAAACGCGTGCTGGTGCCGTCGGAGTCAGCGCTGAGCGAGTAGCAGCCGCAGCGCCCGCTCGATCGCCGCCGTCGCCGCCTCGCCGGAGTGACCGCGCCGATCCTGCAGGTGGTGGCGCGCGGGCCAGGCCAGGGCGGCGTCGACCAGATCGAGCAGTTCGTCGTCGCCGGCAAGTTCGGGGGCGAACAGCGCGGCCAGGGTCGCGCGGATGCGGTCGTCGGTGCGGCGCATCCGCGCGTCGATGGCGGCGACCGTGCGCGATTCCTGCAGGCCGGGCAGCCGCGGTGTGCGCTGCAGGTCGAAGATCGCCCTGCTCTGGCGCGCCGCGAGCGCGATCCGCTCGGCCAGCGGCAACCCGGGATCGGGCTCGACCAGACACGCCTCGACCATCTCGGACTGCCGCTCGACGGCGGCGATCAGCAGGGCCTCGCGGTCCGGGAAGTGCACGAAGACACTGCGTTCGGAGGCGCCCGCCCGCGCGGCGATCGTGCGGGCGGTCGGCGCGAAATCACCGTCGGCGATCGCGGCCAGCAACCCGTCGATGATGGCTTCCCTGGTCTTCTCCGGATCGCGGCGCCGACGCGGCGGACGCGCCTGCTGCTCGTCCGCCGCCTCGATCCCGTGCCCTGCGCTCATCGCCCCATCTCAGCACAGGCCACCAGGGGCCGGGCTACTCGCTCGGCTGGGGCGCCGTCCGGTTCATCACCGAATGGGTGCGGGAGTACCCGAAGTAGACGATCAGACCCACCACCAGCCAGGCCAGGAACCGCACCCAGGTCTGCCACGGCAGCGAGTAGATGAGGTAGGCGGAGAAGCCGATGCCGATCAGCGGGATCACCGGCATCAGCGGCAGCCGGAACGAGCGCGGCGCGTCGGGCCTGGTGCGGCGCAACACGATCACCGCGACACAGACCACGATGAACGCCATCAGGATGCCGATGTTGGTGAGCTCGGCGACGGTGTTGATGGGCAGCACGCCGGCCAGGATCGCCGCGCCGATGCCCACGATCCAGGTGACCCTGGTCGGCACCTTGCGGGTCGGGTGAGTCTTGGCGAACCACTCCGGCAGCAGACCGTCGCGGCTCATCGCGAACCAGACGCGGGTGACGCCGAGCATGAACGTCAGCACCACGGTGATGATGCCGACGATCGCGCCGATCGCGATGATGTTGGCGACGCCCGGCATCCCGACCGCCTCGAACGCGGTGGAGAAGCCGCTGGTCGGGCTGATCTCGGTGTATTTCTGCATGCCGGTGAGCACCAGCGTGGCCAGCACGTACAGCACCATCGCGATGGCCAGCGAGTAGATGATCGCCTTGGGCAGGTGCTTGCGCCCGTCCACGGATTCCTCGGCCGCGGTGCTCATCGCGTCGTAGCCGAAGACCGCGAAGAACACCGTCGCCGCGCCCGTCCAGACCGCGCCGGCGCCGAACGGGAAGTACGGGTCGTAGTTGGCGCTGTCGATGTGGAACACCCCGAGCGCCACGATGAGCACCACCAGCGCGACCTTGATGCCGACCGCGACCGTCTCGAACCGGCCGACGCTGCCGATGCCGCGCGAGAGGATCCACGCGGTGCCGAGGCAGAACAGCACGGCGAACAGGTCGACGACCCGCCCGTCGCCGGTGTCGGGCGCGCCGAGCATCCACTCCGGCAGCGTCAGGCCGACCTGGTCGAGCAGGAACCCGAAGTACCCGGACACGCCGATCGCGACGACCGCCGCCACCGCGATGTACTCGAGCAGCAGGTCCCACCCGATGAACCAGCCCGCGAGCTCGCCGAGCGAGACGTAGCCGTAGGTGTAGGCCGAGCCCGCTTTCGGGACCATGCCGGCGAATTCGGCGTAACACAGGGCCGCCGCCGCGCTGGCGACACCGGCGATGAGGAACGACAGCAGCACCGCCGGACCGGTGACCGAATGGGCGACCGACCCGGCGAGGGTGAAGATCCCGGCGCCGATGATGCCGCCGACGCCGATGGCGGTGAGCTGCCACAGACCGAGCGATTTGGCGAGCCGCTCATCGCTCGGAATCTCGTCCTCGACCTCGACGAGCGGTTTGCGCCGCAGCATCTGGGCGCGCAACTCTGCGAATGACATTCGCGTTCCTTCCGTCGGCACGCACCGCCGCTGCGCGATGCACGCACCCGAGTACACCGCCATCGCTCGACCGCGGGCACCGAGAGTGAATATTGTTCAGCGCCCACCGGCGAGTGCGCGCAGGAAGAACCCGAGGTTGGCGGGCCGTTCGGCCAGCCTGCGCATGAAATACCCGTACCACTGATCACCGTAAGGGATGTACACGCGGACATGGTTTCCCGCGTCGGCGAGTCGCTGCTGTTCGTCGGCGCGGATGCCGTACAGCATCTGGTACTCGTACTCCTCGGTCTTGCGCTGCGCCGCCACCACGGCCACGCCCGCCGCCGCGATGACCGCCGGATCGTGCGAGGCGATCATCGGATACCCGGACCCGGCGGTGAGGATCGCCAGGCAGCGCAGATACGAGGCGTCGACCTCGGCACGGTCACGGAAGGCGACCGCGGCGGGCTCGTCGTAGGCGCCCTTGCACAACCGGATTCGTGATCCCGGACCCGCCAGGGCGCGGCAGTCGTCCTCGGTGCGGCGCAGATAGGCCTGCAGCACCGTGCCCAGCCACGGGTAGTCGGCGCGCAGGTCCCGCACGATCGCCAGGGTCGAGTCGGTGGTGGTGTGGTCCTCGGCGTCGACGGTGACCCAGAGGCCCGCGGCCTCGGCGGCGGCGCAGATCCGGCGGGCGTGCTCGCGGGCGACCGCGTGCCCGTCGCGTGGGAGCGCCTGGCCGAGGGCGGACAGTTTCACCGAGACCTCCAGCGGCCGCACGGCACCCGGGGCCACCTCGGCGTGGGGGAGGCGACCGAGGGCGTCGATCAGGTCGAGGTACTGCGCGACCGTCGCCTCGGCGGCGGCGAGGTCGGTGGTGTCCTCGCCGAGATGGTCGATGCTGACGAAACGTCCGGAGCGCAACAGGGTTTCGGCCGTGCGCACCGCGTCGGCGGTGGTGGTGCCCGCGACGAACCGCGCCACGACCGACCGGCTGACGGGCAGCCGGGTGATCGCGCGCTCGAGGCGCGGCGAGCGCGCGGCGGCGAGCAGGGGCGAACGCAGCAGGGCCGACATCACCGGACCTCCGTCTCGGGCGCCTGATGGGGATAGCGATGGTCGGTGGGCGGGGTGAAGGTCTCCTTGATCGTGCGCGCGGAGGTCCAGCGCAGCAGGTTCAGCGCCGACCCCGCCTTGTCGTTGGTGCCCGAGGCGCGGGCGCCGCCGAAGGGCTGCTGGCCGACGACCGCGCCGGAGGGCTTGTCGTTGATGTAGAAGTTGCCGGCCGCGAAGGTGAGTCGCTCGGTCGCCGCGGCGATCGCGGTCCGGTCCTCGGCGATGATCGAGCCGGTCAGGCCGTAGGCGCTGCCCCGGTCGACGAGGTCCATGGCGTCGTCGAAGCCGGTGGGGCCGCTGTCGTCGTAGACGTGCACCGCGAGGATCGGGCCGAAGTACTCGGTGCGGAAGACCTCGTCGGCGGGATCGTCCCCGACGACGATGGTCGGTTCGACGAACCAGCCGACGCTGTCGTCGCCGTGCCCGCCGGCGACCACGGTCAGCCCCTGGGTGGCCTTGGCCCGTTCCAGCGCGGCGGTGTTGCGCTCGAAGGCGCGCCGATCGATCAGCGCCCCACCGAAATTGGTGAGATCGGTGACGTCGCCGTAGCGCAACTCGGCGGTCTCGCCGATCAGGTCCTCCGACATCCGCGCCCACACCGAGCGCGGGATGAACGCCCGCGAGGCCGCCGAGCACTTCTGGCCCTGGTAGTCGAACGCGCCGCGCAGCAGCGCGGTGGTGAGCACCGCCGGGTCGGCCGAGGGGTGCGCGAGCACGAAATCCTTGCCGCCGGTCTCGCCGACCAGCCGGGGATAGCCGCGGTAGGTGTCCAGGCGCTGGGCGACCTCGCGCCACAGCTGCTGGAAGGTGGCGGTCGAGCCGGTGAAGTGCACACCGGCCAGGCGTGGGTCGCTCAGCACCACGTCGGAGATCTCCGGGCCGGGTCCGTGCACGAGATTGATCACGCCGGGCGGCAACCCGGCCGCCTCGAGCAGCCGCATCGTCAGATAGGCCGCCACGGCCTGGGTCCTGGCCGGCTTCCAGACCACCGTGTTGCCCATCAGCGCGGGCGCGGTGGGCAGATTGCCCGCGATCGCGGTGAAATTGAACGGGGTCACCGCGTAGACGAAGCCCTCGAGCGACCGGTACTGCGTCCGGTTCCACACGCCGGGGGAGGAGACGGGCTGTTCGGCCAGGATTTGGCGGGCGAAGGAGACATTGAATCGCCAGAAGTCGACCAGCTCGCACGGTGCGTCGATCTCGGCCTGATAGGCGGTCTTGGACTGCCCCAGCATGGTCGCCGCGGCCAGCTTCGCCCGCCACGGTCCGGCGAGCAGGTCAGCCGCGCGCAGGAAGATCGCGGCGCGGTCGTCGAAGGACATGGCGCGCCAGGCGGGCGCGGCGGCGGTGGCCGCCTCGACCGCGGCGGCGGCCTCGGCGGTGCTCGCGTTGTGCAGGGTGCCGAGGACCGCGGCGTGGCGGTGCGGCTGCACCACGTCGAAGCCCGGACCGTCGCCGCGCAGGTGGCGGCCGCCGATCACGTGGTGGATCTCGGTCGGTGTCGCCGACAGGTCGGCGAGGGCGGTGCGCAGTGCGGCGCGTTCGGGGGTTCCCGGCGCGAAGGTGCCGACCGGTTCGTTGACCGGCGGCGGGGTGGTCGCGATGGCGTCCATGGCGGCGGCTCCTGCGTCTGAGGGGGCGGGATGTGACGTAGTCAACACCGATGCACGGCGGTCATAATCATCTGATCGGACAAAGAACGAGTGGATAGCTCGTCCGATCGGACAAAGGAGTCGGCATGCCGGAGGCGGCCACCACGCTCGGCGAACTGCTCGCCGCGCTCGACCACACCGTCGCGACCCTGGTCGACGCACCGGCGGGGGAGACGGTCACGGTGCGTTCGGTCGCGCTGGCCGAACCCGCCGATCTGCCCGAACAACTGGAGACCTCCGCTCGGCTGCCGCACGTGTACCTGCTCGTCGGTGTCGACCCCGCGGCCACCGCGGCCTGGCTCCGCGCGGTCGCCGCCCGGGAACCCGGGCACCGGCCCCGCGTTCTGATGACCAAGAGCGCCAACGACTCTCCCGAGATCCGCGCCGCGGCCGCCGCCGGGGGCATCGCGCTGGTCCACGTGCACCGGCAGGCGCGATGGGACCAGGTGTTCGGGCTGGTGCGCCGGCGGCTGACCCGCGTCGCCGGCGACGACGAACCCGACCTGCTCGCGCCCGACACCGACCTGTTCGGACTGGCCCAGGTCGTCGCCAGGGAAACCGGGGGCATGGTCTCGATCGAGGACCCGCAGTCCCACGTGCTGGCCTACTCTGCGTCCGACGCCTCCGCCGACCAGTTGCGCATCCGCTCCATCCTGGGGCGCGAGGGCCCTGCCGACTATCTGCGCATCCTGCGCGACTGGGGCGTGTTCGACCGGGTCCGCGCCGGCGACGAGGTCGTCGACGTGCCCGAACATCCCGAACTCGACATCCGCCGCAGGCTCGTCGTCGGCATCCGGCGGGGGACACCGGCCCGCATGCTCGGCACCATCTGGTTGCAGCAGGGCGACCGGCCGCTGCGGCCCGACGCCGCCGAGGTCCTGCGCGGCGCCTCGGCCGTGGCCGCGCGGATCATCGCCCGCGGCCTCGACGCGCCGTCGACGGAGGCGCTGCTGGTGCGCAGGCTGTTCGGCGCGCACGGCGAGGGCGTCGACGTGCCGTCGGTGGCCGCCGCGCTGCACCTGCCCAGCGCGGGGCCCGCCGCCGTGATCGGCATCGCGGCGCTCGGCCCGGTCGCCGATCTGGCCGCGTCCAGCGGACTGATCCGCCTGCACGCCAGCGCTTTTCGCGAGGACTCGGTGACCGAGGCGATCGACGACCGGGTCTATGTCCTGTTGCCCGCCTATCACTCCGAACGGGCCGTCGGCTCGTGGGTGCGCCGCCTGGTGGCCCAGCTGGAGCAGGCGCGCGGGCTGGTCGCGCGCGCCGCCGTCGCCGCCCCGGTGGCGGGACTGACCGCGGTCGCCGGTGCCCGCGCCGAGGTCGACCGCGTCCTGGACAGCCCGGCGACCGGCGGCGACCGCGTCAGCACCCTGGCCGAGGCGCGCACGGCCGTGCTGCTGGCCGAGATCGTCGGGCTGATCCGCGACCGCGCGGAACTCCACGACCCCCGCCTGACCGCCCTCGACGCCTACGACCGGGAGCACGCGGCGGACCTGCGCACCTCGGTGCGCGCGTATCTGCGGGCGCACGGCGAGGTGAGCGCCGCCGCGGCGGCCTTGCGCGTGCATCCGAACACGCTGCGCTACCGACTGCGCCGCGCCGAAGCCGTCCTCGGGCTCGACCTGACCGATCCGGACGATCGGCTGCTGCTCGAGATCCAGCTGGCCGCTGTGCCGATTGCCCGGACATAACCACGCTATTGCAGTTATGCTGCAATAGCGGCGCCGGTCGCACCGCCGGCGACGGCGGCACAGGATCGTCTGAATGAGGTTGGGCAGTGGTGGATGGTGCGCACGGAGACCGGTTCGCGGTGTCGCGACGAGGACTGCTCGGGGTCGGGGCGGGTGCCGCGGCCGCGGTCGCCGTCGGCCTGACCGCCTCCGGATGCGCCGACGAGGCGGCGGGCATCGCGCCATCGGCGACGCAGACCGACCCGACCGAGGCCATCGCCGAGGCTCAGCGCGCGCTTGCCGACACGTTGCCCTTCGGTGACACCGCCGACTTCGCCGACGCCGATCGCGGCTGGATCGCCTCGCTGGAACCGGGCACCGTCACCGACGCGTCGGGAAAGGTGGTGTGGGACACCGAGTCCTACGACTTCCTCGCCGGATCCTGTCCACAGTCGGTGAATCCGAGCCTGTGGCGGCAGGCCCAGCTGGCGGTGAAACAGGGGCTCTACGAGATCGCGCCGGGCTTCTACCAGATCCGCGGCCTCGATCTGTCGAACATGACCCTGATCGAAGGCGACACCGGCGTGATCGTCATCGACCCGCTGATCTCCGCGGAAACCGCGGCGGCCGGACTCGCGTTGTACCGCAAGCATCGTGGCGACCGCCCGGTGACGGGCCTGATCTACTCGCATTCCCACGTCGACCACTTCGGCGGCAGCTACGGGGTGATCACTCCACAGGACGTGGCCGCGGGCCGCTGCCCGGTGATCGCGCCCTCCGGATTCCTCGAACACGCCGTCGCCGAGAACGTCTACACCGGCACCGCGATGGCCCGTCGCTCCGCCTACATGTACGGCGCCGCCCTGCCGCGCGGGCCGAAGGGGCAGGTCAGCGCCGGGCTGGGGCAGACCACCTCGACCGGGACGGTCAGCCTCGTCCCGCCGACCCTGCACGTCACCCGCACCGATCAGGAGGAGATCGTCGACGGGGTGCGCATGGTCTTCCAGCTCACCCCGGGCACCGAGGCGCCGTCGGAGATGAACTTCTGCTTCCCCGACCGCCGCATCCTGTGCATGGCCGAGAACGCCACCCACACCATGCACAACATCGTCACCCTGCGCGGCGCGCTCGTCCGCGATCCGCACGTGTGGGCGAAATACCTCACCGAGTCGATCAACCGCTACGGCCGCGCCTCGGATCTGGTGTTCTCCTCCCATCACTGGCCGATCTGGGGCACCGAGCGGATCGTCGAGTTCCTCGGGCTCCAGCGCGACATGTACGCCTACCTGCACGACCAGACCCTGCGGCTGCTGAATCAGGGCTACGTCGGCGCCGAGATCGCCGAGATGATCACCATGCCGCCCGCGCTCACGCGGTCGTGGTCGACCCGCGGCTACTACGGCTCGGTCAGTCACAACGTCAAGGCCGTCTATCAGCGGTACATGGGCTGGTTCGACGGGAACCCGGCCCACCTGTGGGAGCACCCGCCGGTCGAGAACGCCCGGCGCCACGTCGCCGCGATGGGCGGCGCCGCCGCCGCGCTCCAACACGCGCAGCGGGCCTACGACGCCGCCGACTACCGGTGGGTCGTGCAGCTGGTGAACTACGTGATCTTCGACGACCCGGCCAACGAGACGGCGAAAGCCTTGCAGGCCAGCGCTTTCGAGCAGCTGGCCTACGGCGCGGAGAACGCCACCTGGCGCAACTTCTACCTCAGCGGCGCACACGAGCTGCGCCACGGCTCGTTCGGCACGCCGACCACGGCGAACTCCGCCGCGTTGGCGACGGCGCTGAGCGTGGAGCAGGTCTTCGACGCGATGGCGCTGCGCCTGGACGGACCCAAGGCCTGGGACGTCCGGATGTGCACGGACTGGCGGATCAGCGACGAACGCGACCGGGTGCACCGCGTGGAACTGCGCAACGGTGTGCTCGTGCACCACGACCGGTTCCCCGGCGACCAGCTGCCCGCGCCCGACGCGACGCTCACCCTCACCCGCGCGGTGCTGATCCGCGCCCTGATGGGCCGCGGCGACCTGAAGAAGGAGGTGGCCGACGGCGCCATCGTCATCGACGGCGACGCCACCGCGCTCGCGAAGCTGCCCACTCTGATCGACAAGCCGAACCCGGATTTCGCCATCGTCACGCCGTAGGCCTCGCACGCGCCGGAGATCCGCGCACCGGCGCGTGCCGCCCCGCGGATCAGGACCCGGTGGGCACCTCGCCCACGGCCTTGGCGGGATCGATGATGCCGAAGACCTCGCCCTGCGGCGCCTGCAGAATCCCCATGCGGCCGAACGGGCTGTCGTCGGGACCCATGATCACCGACGCGCCGAGTTCGGTGGCCTTGGACAGCGCGCCGTCGGTGTCGTCGACCTGGATCCAGGTGAGCCAGTAGGTCGGCGTGCTCAGGGCCGAGGCGTCCATCATGCCGCCGACCTCCTCGCCGCCGCTCGGCAGTTTGAACGTGGAGTAGGTGAAACTCTCGCCGTCGCCGATCTCGGTGTATGTCCAGCCGAACACGGCGTGGTAGAAGTCGTGGGCCTGCTCGTAGCCGCCGGTGTGCAGCTCGTTCCAGCAGTAGGCGCCCGGCTGGTTGAAGATCCCGGCGCCGGTGTGCGCCTTGGCCTCCCACACGCCGAACACCCCGCCGGTCGGGTCGGCGCCGATGAACATGCGGCCGACGTCGAGGACGTCGAACGGCGGCATGAACACCTGCCCGCCCGCCTTGCTCACCTTCTCCGCGATCTCGTCGGCGCGCTCGGCGGCGAAGTAGGTGGTCCACGTCGACGGCATCATCCGCATGTTGTCGGGTTTGGGGCCGATGCCCGCGGCGGGCCTGCCCTCGAGCGTCGCCATCAGGTAGCCACCCGCGTCGGCGGGGCCGTCCTGCACGGTCCAGCCGAACAGGGCGCTGTAGAAGTCGCGGGCGGCTGCGGTGTCGTCGACCTGACAGTCGATCCAGCAGGGCGTGCCCTGCGGCCAGGCTTCGTCACGTGTCGGCATGTCGAACGTCCTCCTCGGCGATGGAATGGAAACCGGCCGGAACCGCTCCGGCATGCGCTCAGTCAACCACCAGCCACCGACACCGCGCGCGCGTTCGCGCGCGACCGGCAGGCCGCTGAACTGGAACAACACGTAGTCACTGCGACAGTCCGAGCGGGCCGAGGCTGCCCGTCCGCGGTCGTGAGCACTGCTACAGTTTCGGCGCTGTTCCTGCGGTGCTAGGTCAACTGTGCAGACGAACCGGTCGGGGAGCGACACAATGGCGGGTAGAGGTTCGGAACGCGGGTTCGTCCGGATGGCGGTGACGATGCTCGCGCTGATAGTCGTGCTCGGGTGCGGCGGCGGTCCGGCGGCGGGACAACCGCCGGAGACGCCCGCCGCGCGCTGGACCGCGCAGCACGACGCACCCGGCGCCTACCCGGAGGTCCGGGTCGAGCGCGGCGTCGAGATCGCCATGAGCGACGGCGTCGTGCTCAAGGCCGACGTCTACCGCCCCGCCGACGCGGCGGGCGTGATCGAGACGCGGCCGCTGCCGACGATCGTCAGCCTCACGCCCTACTCGAAACTGATGACGGGCCTGATCGAGTCGGCCGCGGCCGTCCCCGGCCTGCAGGCCACCGCCGTCGACATCGTGCGCAGGCTCAATCTGTCGACCACGCCGATCAGCGGATTCGGCGATCTGATGCAGGCACTCGACGGCGGCATGATCCAGACCATGCTCGGGGTCGACCGCAAGCTCATCGCCGGCGGCTACACCGTCGTCGTGGCCGATGTGCGCGGAACCGGTCTGTCGCAGGGCAAGTGGGACACCTTGGGCGCCAGGGAACAGCTCGACACCCGCGAGGTGATCGAATGGGCCGCGCGCCAGCCGTGGTCGAACGGGCGGATCGGGATGAGCGGGGGCTCCTACTCCGGCATCAACCAGCTGCGCGCCGCGGAGAACGCGCCCGCCCCGCTGCAGGCGATCTTCCCGGTGGAGCCGGGCAGCGACCTGATGCGGGACGTGGTCGCGCCCGGTGGCGGAGTCGGGACCACCTTCCTGCCGCTGTGGCTGAACTCGGTGAACCAGCTCAAGCTCGTCCCCGACGTGGCCTCGATGGCCGACGGCAGTTTCGACTGGACCTGGTTCCACGACCGGCTCGCCGATCCGACCACCAACTTCGATCTGCTCGCGCAGTCGCTGCTCACCCCGTCGCTGGACGAGATGCCCTCGGCGCTCGACGGCGCCCTCGACGACACCTCGGCCTTCCGCGAGGCGATCATGGGCCATCCCGACCGGGTGAACGTGCCGACGTTCGTCTACGGCGGCTGGCACGACATCTTCGCCAACAGCGCGACCAAACTGTACGAGCAGATTCCGCTGCCCGCGGGCCGCAAACAGCTCGTCGTCGGCGACACCTATCACGCGAATCCCGGTGCGGGAACCGGTGTTCCGGGCGCGCCGCCACGGCTGGACGTGCTGCAGCGCGCCTGGTTCGACAAGTGGCTCAAGGACATCGACAGCGGCATCGAGTCCTTCGGTCCGGTGACCGTGAAACAGCAGGGCGGCAGCTGGGTGACGCTGCCCGAGTTCCCGATGCCCGGTGTGACGCACCGGCGGGTCTACCTCTCGGCGTCCCCGAGCGGCAGCACCGAGGACAGCCGCCACGACGGATCGCTGAGCGCGACCGGTCCCACCGTGGTCGACAACCTCACCGTCGCACCGGGATTGAGCACGATCTGCTCGCGCGACGCCGCGCAGGGCTCGGCGGGCATGACCGCGGCGCTCGACATCTGCGCCAAGGACTCCCGCATCGCCGAACGCAACGCGCTCACCTTCACCAGCGCGCCCATCACCGAGCAGACGGTGATCTCCGGCCCGATCAACGTGCGCCTCAACACCGTGCACGACGCGGCCGACGGCTTCTGGAACGTCACCGTCAACGATGTCGCCCCCGACGGCACCTCGACGGTGCTCACCACCGGTCAGCTGACCTCGTCGATGCGCGCCATCGACGAGCGGCGCAGCGCCCGCTCCGTCAACGGCGACCTCACCGCCCCGTTCAATCCGCTCACCGTCGACCGCCTGCTCCCGGTGGAACCGGGCGCGCCGACCGACCTGGACGTGGCGGTCATCCCGACCCAGGCGGTGCTGGCGCCGGGGCACCGGCTGCGGATCGACGTCTACGCGGGCAACGCGCCCAAGGCGCTGCCGTTCCGGCCGATGCTCAACGCGACCGAGCTGGCGCCCCAGCACGTGCGGCTGGATCCGGCCGCGCCGAGCTTCGTGAACCTGCCCACGGACCGGCCGATTCCCTGATCGGCGCGTGGTCGGCGCGAAGGCACGTACGGTGGGGTGAGCCGTTCGCCTGGAGGAGGTCGCCGTGGTTCAACCCGTCATCGTGGTGATGGGCGTGTCCGGGTGTGGCAAGACGACCGTCGGCGCGCTCGCCGCGCAACGGCTCGAGGTGCCCTATGCCGAGGGCGACGACTTCCACCCGGTCGAGAACATCGAGAAGATGGCCGCGGGGATCCCGCTCACCGACGAGGACCGCTGGCCCTGGCTCGACACCGTCGCGACCTGGCTCGGCGACCACCAGGGCTCCGGTGGGGTCGCGTCGTGCTCGGCCCTGCGCCGCACCTACCGCGACCGCTTACGCGCAGGCGCCCCGGACACCTACTTCGTGCACCTGGCCGCGACCAGGGAGGAACTGCTGCGCCGGATGACCGGCAGACTCGGCCACTTCATGCCGACGATCCTGCTCGACTCCCAGCTCGACACCCTCGAGCCGCTGGAGCCGGACGAGCCCGGCGTGAGCCTGAACGCCCTGGCGCCACCGAACATCCTGGTGACCGAGGCGATCGACGCCTGGCGCACCGATCACCGCTGAAGCAGCGGGTGCAGCTGTTCGACCGGCGCCAGCAGCAGGCCACCGCCGACGACCAGCGCGGCCAGGCACAGCACGGTGAAGAACAGCACCCACAGCAGCGCGGGCAGATGGGTGAGGCGCGCCAGCTGGTCGGCGTCGGAATCGGTGCGGCCCGGCTGCCTGCGCCTGCCGCGCTGCAGCTCGATCACCGGCCGCACCGCCGCGGCCAGCAGGAACCAGGCGGCCAGATACGCGAACGCGGCCTGCAGCTGATCGGTGCCGAACCACGAGACCCCGAACACGAGCGCGCCGAGCACGGCGACGGTGAGCAGGCCGTAGATGTTGCGGACCTTGACCAGGACCGCGGCGAGCATGAGCAGCGTCGCCCAGAGCATCAGCGTCACCCGGCCCGTGCCGAGCAGCGCCGCGTAGCCGAGGCCGAGCGCGGCGGGCGCGGGGTAGCCGGCCGCGGCGGTGAGGATCATGCCGAGTCCGGTCGGCTTGCCGCTGGACACGGTCAGCCCGGAGGTGTCGGTGTGCAGCGTGATCGCGTGCAGCCTGCGCCCGGTGAGCAGGGCGACCAGCGCGTGCCCGCCCTCGTGGACCACGGTCACCGCCGCCCTGGTGAGCCGCCACAGCGGCCGGTACCCGACCAGGATCACCGCGGCCGCGGCGGTGACGAGCACCAGCCACCACGCGGGCGCGGGTTGGGTGGCGAGGAGACGGTCGAGCAGCGAGCTGGCGGATCCGGTGTTCACCGCCGCACTTTAACCGTCCACGGCGCCAGGCGTGCGCTCGCGCGAAACCTGGGAGGGCAGCGGATGATCGGGCTCGAGCGCGGGCAGGCCGTCGATGCTGGCGGCATTGTCGCCCGCGATCCGGCGGGCGAAGTCGGCGTCGGTGCGGCGGGCGTGCGCCTCGTCCAGAACGGCGCGTTCCTCGACGAACTCGAGGGCGGGCACCGACCAGCCGCAGGAGTCGGCGATCCGGTCCACCGAAATCGACACCACCGCGCGAATTCCGGGATGCTCGGTGCCGAAACGATCACGCAGCGCGGCGAATTCGGCCGAATCGGGACGCACCACCCGGCCGGTGCCGAACAGGCGCACGATGCGGGCGGGCCGGGTGAACGAGCAGAACATCAGGGTGATGCGGCCGTTGTCGCGCAGGTGCGCGATCGTCTCCACGCCGCTGCCGAACAGGTCGAGGTAGGCGACGGTGTGGTCGTCGAGCACGGCGAAGGTGTCGCGATATCCCTTGGGGGACACGTTGACACGGCCGCCCGCGGACGGCGCGGTGCCGACGAAGAACATCGGCTGGTCGGCGAGGAAGGCCCGCAGCTTGTCGTCGATCCGGTCGAACACCTTGGCCATCACACACTCCCCACTCCCGCCGGGCGGCGGGTCGTCCCGCGTCCATCGTATCGGCGCGCTGTTGCGCGCCCGAGCCGCCTCAGCCGTTGATCGCCTTGCGGGTCAGTTCGAGTGAGCGGACGCGGGCGTCGAGGTCGTAGACGAGCGTGTTGAGCATCAGTTCGTCGGGGGCGGTGTCGGCGAGCAGCCGCGCGGCCTGCGCGCGCACCGTCTCGGGCGAGCCCTGCAACTGCCCTGCCTTGCGTTGCGCGGCGAAGCGGCGCTCGGCGTCGCTGCCGGGGAACGCCGCGGCCTGCTCGGGGGTGGCCAATGCCTGCGGCCTGCCCGAGCGCAGCTGGGCGAAGGCGAGATCGCGGGGAGCGGCCAGCCGGTCGGCGGCCTCGTCGGTGTCGGCGCAGATCGCCGACGCCGCGACGATCGTGTACGGCTCGCTCAGCGTCTCGGAGGGCCGGAAGTTGTCCCGGTAGAGCGCCAGCGCGGCGGTGGTGTTGTCCGGGGCGATGTGATGGGCGAAGGCGAAGGGCAGTCCGAGGACCGCCGCGACCTGCGCGCTGTAGCCGCTGGAGCCCAACAGCCACACCTGCGGTTCGGCGTCGCGGCCGGGGCTGGCGACGATTCCGTGCGGGTCGGCGCCGCGGAAGAAGCCGAGCAGCGCGGTGAGTTCGCGGGGGAACTCCTCGCCGCCGAGGCCCTCGGCGTTGCGGCGCAGCGCCCGCGCGGTCACCGGATCGGTGCCCGGCGCGCGGCCGATGCCGAGGTCGATGCGGCCGGGATGCAGGGATTCGAGGGTGCCGAACTGTTCGGCGACCACCAGCGGCGGATGGTTCGGCAGCATCACCCCGCCCGAACCGACCCGGATCCGGGAGGTCGAGGCGGCCAGATGCGCCAGCACCACGGCGGGCGCGGCACTGGCGATGCCCGGCATGTTGTGGTGCTCGGCGACCCAGAAGCGGTGAAAGCCCAGTTCCTCGGCGTGCTGGGCCAGGCGCGTCGTGGCGTGCAGCGCCTGGCCCGCGGTCGCGTCCGCCTGGACCGGCGCGAGATCCAGAACCGACAGCGTGACCGTGCTCATGAGCCTCCTCGACAGTGGACATCCCCGCAACAGGCCAACCCGCGCCGAGCCGCCGGTATTTCCGGGTGGCGGTGGTGGTGACCGGGCCCACGGTAGCCAGCCGGTAGCGTGCAGCACTGATCGATGCGAGGGAAGGACACCATCCATGGCAGCTGACGGCCCCGGCCTCACCACCGAAGCCGTCTCGGCGCCCGCCTCGGCGGCCGACTCGGAGGGGTACGCGCGCGGGCTGAGTCCGCGCACCATCCAGATGATCGCCATCGGCGGCGCGATCGGCACCGGCCTGTTCTACGGCGCGGGCGCGGCGATCGAACAGGCCGGACCGTCGTTGATCCTGGCCTATCTGGTGGCGGGCCTGGCCATCTTCGTGATCATGCGCGCGCTCGGCGAGCTGCTCACTTATCGGCCGGTGTCGGGCAGTTTCGCGGAATACGCGCACGAATTCCTCGGCCGTTTCGCCGGATTCGCGACCGGCTGGTCGTACTGGGCGGTGTGGGTGTCCACCTGCATGGCCGAGATCACCGTGGCGGGCAAGTACGTGCGGTACTGGTTCGACATCCCGGAGTGGGTGACCGCGCTGGTGGTGCTGGCCGTGCTGTTCGCGGCGAACCTGATCTCGGTGCGGATCTTCGGTGAGGGCGAGTTCTGGTTCTCGGCGATCAAGGTGACCGCGATCCTGGCGATGATCATGATCGGCATCGGCGTGCTGGTGTTCGGGTTCGGGCACGCCGCCGACCCGACGGTGACCAACCTGTGGGCCGACGGCGGCGTGTTCCCGCACGGCTTCGGTCAGACGCTGCTGGTGCTGCAGATCGTCGTGTTCGCCTATGTCGGTGTGGAACTGGTCGGCGTGACCGCGGGGGAGGCGCGCGACCCGAAGACGACGCTGCGCAAGGCCATCAACACCCTGCCGTTCCGGATCGGCCTGTTCTATGTCGGCGCGCTGGTGGTGATCATGTCGGTGGCGAGCTGGCGCAGCTTCCACGCGGGCCGCAGCCCGTTCGTCGAGGTGTTCGAGCAGATCGGCATCCCGGCGGCCGCCGGCATCATCAACTTCGTGTTGCTCACCGCCGCGTTGTCCTCGTGCAACTCCGGCATCTACTCCACCGGGCGGATGCTGCGCAGCCTCGCCCTGCGCGACGAGGCGCCGGCGAAGTTCGCGGCGCTGAGCAAGCAGTCGGTGCCGTTCACCGGCATCTGCGCCTCGGCGGGGGCCATGGTGATCGGTGTCGTGGTGAACGTGGTCTCGCCGGACAAGGCCTTCGCCTACATCACCTCCGTGAGCACCGTCGGCATCATCGTCGTCTGGAGCGTGATCCTGGTGTGCCACATCAAGTACCGGGCCAAGGTCAGGGCGGGGGAGCTGCCTGCCAGCGACTACCGGCTGCCCGGCGCGCCCGTGACCACCTGGGCGGCACTGGGTTTCCTCGGCCTGGTCGTGGTGTTGCTGCTGTGGACCGAGGGTGGCCGGACGGCGTTGCTCGTCGGCGCGGTGTGGGCGGCGCTGGTCTGCGCCGGCTACTACGCCTTCGGCCGTCGCGGGGTGGCGCACACCGCCTGACGCGGGCGCCCCGTTTGCTGGAAAGCCGCTGGCAGACAAGCGTTTTCTGTCATACCCCACCGGTATCGTCGAAGGGTCACACAACGAGCCCGGCGGCGAGTGTGGCCGGGCGGTGCGAGAACGGGGGCACGGGGATGAGTGACGACGACCGTGGCGAACTGCAGCCACCGAGCAGGCATGGCACCACCTGGCGCGAATCGGAATACCGGGTGCTGGCCGACGACCTGCGCGCCGGGGCCGACCTGGCGCGCACCGCGCGCACGGTGGGGCGCACCGAATCCGCGGTGCGCGCCGCCCTGCGCAACTTCGTGCCACCGGAGGAACGGGTGCCGACCGCCGAGCGCGAGCACTGGATCCGGCGGCGCCTGGTCGCCGAACCGGAATGGGACTGGTGGGCCGTGGTGGTCGAACACCATCGGCGCTCCCGCGGCGGATTGTGGTTCACCCGGCACGAGCACTGCGCCCGGATCGGCTGGCGCCGCCGCACGCCGATGCCGGCGCTGGCCCAGGAGCTGGGCACCTCCGAGCTGTCGGCCGCCGAACTGCTGCGCTCACTCGGCCTGGTCGAGAGCATCGAGGAGGCGGCCGAGCGGCTCGGCGCCACCCCGGGACTCGCCCTGGCGAAACGGGTGGCGGCCCGCCGCGACGACGCGGTGGGCGCCCGCTGGATCCTGATCGTCGACGGCGCGGCGGGCACCACGCGTTCACGCAACGCGCCGATCCGCCGCCAGGTCTCGCTGCACGAGACCAGGGCCGCCGCCGAGAGCGAACGGGACCGGGTGCTCGCCTGGCACGCCCGCGTCGGTGTGGACTCACCGACGGCACCGGTGTGGTGGACGATCGCCGAACGCGGCCTGGGCGCGATCACCGGGCCCACCCGCTGCGGCGTCTTCGACCCCGCGGAACCGCCG
The DNA here is from genome assembly GCF_003182135.1 of Nocardia neocaledoniensis. Classification (GTDB taxonomy): domain Bacteria; phylum Actinomycetota; class Actinomycetes; order Mycobacteriales; family Mycobacteriaceae; genus Nocardia; species Nocardia neocaledoniensis. Next base: position 389,447 of record NZ_QGTL01000005.1, read on the forward strand.
GGCGGTCCGGTGCGCGCCGAGGCGCTGACGGTGGGCGACGTGATCCGGGTCGCCGTGCCCGACGGCGGCTTCCTGCAGGACCGGATCACCGCGATCACGCAGGCGGGCCCCGGTGCGCCGATCGTCATCGATCTCGCCCCCGTCGCCAACTCCCGGGTGCGCCGTGTCGTGGAGTTCGCACCGGGTGAGGTGGTCGAGGTGGTGCGCGGCCTGGCCGAACGCGCGAGCTGACCGGCAGCGGACGTCGCGGTGAGCGAGCGGCCTCACCTCGACGTCCGGGCCCGGCGGAGTCAGGTCCGCCGCGAGCCGGTGACCCACACGGGCCCGGTGAGCAACCAGATGACGGTGATCACCCCGAGCGTGCCGAACACGCCGGACAGCTGTTCCCGCTGCTCGGCATCGGCCACCGTGTAGCTCAGCACGAGGGTGAGCGCGCCCGCGATGGCGGCTGCGCCGAGCCAGCGCAGGAAGTCGGCCCATTCCGTGCGGGTGCGCTCCGGCCCGTACTTCGGCACCCGTGCCGGCGCGGGACCACCGGCGAAGCGGTGGGCGAAACGCTCGTCGAGCCACTGGATCATCCGGTGCCCGAACATCACCGTGCAGCCGAGGTAGATCCCGGCCAGCCGGTGCGCGAAGCCCACCTCGCCGCCCCCGTGCAGGTCGATGGCCACCGCGACCACCAGGACCACGTCCAGCACCGGGACCAGCGCGAGGGTCACCATGCCCGCCCGCGGCAACCGGGCCACATAGCGCAGCAGCAACCCGCCGACCACCAGCACCCAGAAACCGACCTCGCACGCGGCGATCGTCAGCAACACGGGGTTGTTCAGTTCGTCCATTCCTCCACTGTGCGTGGCACACCGCCGCGTGGTCGTCCCGCTGGGGGACCCCGCGCCGTCCGTCCTTCGGGGGACCCGCCGGGCGCGCCGGGTGTGCTGGAATGAGGTATGCCGCTGCCGTCCCGCCTGTCCCCGAGCAGGCTCGCGGTCGTCGCCGACAGTTCGACCGCGGCCGCCGTCGGTGTCTTCCTGGTCGGCCTGCTGCTGTGGGCCGCGGACGGCTGGGCGATCGTCGCCGACCGCGACGTCTATCCGGCGGCGCTGAAGCTGGCGCTGCTGTGCGCGGCGTTCGCGATCCAGATCAGCGCGCAGTTCCGGCCGGGGCTCGCCTTCTTCCTGATGATCGCGCTGCTGGCGCTCGATTTCGGATTCAGCCCGTCGCTGCCACTGTGGATCGCGCTGACCGATGTGATCTTCCTGGCCGTCAGCACCGGCTCGGACCGGTTGGGCACGCTGGTCAGCTGGTTCGCCTTCTTGGTTCCGGTGCTCGGCGCGGCGGTGGCGCTGGGGCTCGGCGGCGTGCGCGCGGGCCTGTACGTGGGTCTGATCGGGATCGCGCTCACCTGGTCACCGCTCGGCTACGCCCGCGCGGTCCGCGCCTCCCGCCGTGCGGTCGACGTCGAACGCCGCGCGGCCAGGGCCGATCTCGCCGCCCGCGACGCCGAGCGGACCGCCGCTCTCGGCGAGGAACGGCGCAGACTGGCCAGGGACCTGCACGACACGGTCGCCGGGCACCTGTCCGCCGTCGCGATCCTCGCGGAGGTGGCGCAGAAGGATCCGGGCAATCTGGCGGTGCTGCGGACGATCCGCTCGGGCAGTCTGGCGGCTCTCGACGAGATGCGCGCGACGATCGACCTGCTGACCGCACCGGACGACACCGCCGTCACCGCCCGGCTGGCTTCCCTCGACGGGCTGATCGACGCGGCGCACGCGGCGGGCGGGGCGGTGACGCTGCGCCGCGAAGCCGACCTGCCGCTGTCGACCGCCGTCGAGGCCGTGATCACCCGCATCCTCGGCGAGACCATCGCCAACGCCACCAAGCACGCGCCGGGCGCGCCCCTGGACATCGACGTCCGTCGCGACGGCGACCGGGTGGTGGTGACCGCGACGAATCCGATCACCTCGGGTGCTTCGGAAGGAGAGGGAAACGGAGTGCGTAACATGATGTTTCGCGCCGAATCGGTGGACGGGACCCTCACCGCGGGCCGCGCGGACGGCCGGTGGCGGGTGCGGGCCAGGATCCCGCTGGTGCAGCGATGACGGTGACGGTGGTGGTGGCCGACGATCACGCCACGATCCGGGCGGGCATCACCATGCTGCTCGAATCCTCCGGTCAGGTCAGCGTGATCGGGGAGGCGGCCGACGGGCTCGCGGCGCTGCGGCAGGCCCGCGCGCTGCAGCCCGACGTGGTCCTGATGGATGTCCGCATGCCCCGGGTGGACGGGCTGGAAGCCACCGCGGCCGTGATCGCCGAGACGACCGCGAAGGTGTTGGTCCTCACCACCTTCGCCATCGACGACTACGTCCTGGGCGCGCTCGCGGCGGGTGCCAGCGGCTTCTTGCTCAAGTCGGTCGGCGGGGACGACCTGGTCCGCGCCGTGCTCGCGGTGGCCGAGGGCGACGCGGTCCTCGATCCGAAGGTGACCCGCGCGGTGATCGCCGCCCTGCCCCGTCCCACGGCCACGGAAGCACCCGACCTGTCCGCCCTCACCGAGCGTGAGCGGCAGGTGCTCGCCGGAGTGGGTGCCGGGCTGTCCAACCACCAGATCGGGACCCGCCTGCGCATCGGCGAAGCCACCGTGAAAACCCATGTCTCCCGGGTGCTGACGAAGCTGGGCGTGCAATCCCGCGTGCAGGCCGCGGTGCTCGCGACCCAGGCCGGGCTCACCCTGCCCTGACCGCTACCGCGGCACCGCGCGGATCACTTCGGTGTGCAGCGGATAGTCGAACTCGCCCGCGGCGGTCTCCGGTCGGGCGCGCAGGTAGTCGCGGATCCGGCGGAGCAGCGCGGCCCGCTGGTCGGCGGGGATGACCACGGTGTGTGAGTGCGTCCCGATGGTCTCGACCAGCGAATCCGCGGTGCGCCGTTGCGCATGCGCGAAGACGGCCTTCTCGAAGGGGGCGAACAGTGGGTGGCCGGGCAGCGGTTGGTCCGGGGGCGGTGGCGTCGTCGATGCTTCCGAGCGCGCCACCCGCTGCAGACCCGCCACCCATTCGGTCGTGCCGTCCTCGATGTTCCAGAACGCCGCGAAGACCCCACCGGGTCGCAGCACCCGCGCGATCTCGGGGAACGCGCGCGACTGCTCGAACCAGTGGAACGCCTGTCCCGCGACCACCGCGTCGACCGAATCATCCGGCAGCGGAATCTCTTCCGCGGTGCCGGCCAGGATCGTCAGCGCGGGGTATCGGCGGACGAACTCGGCGCGCATCGACGCGTCGGGTTCCACGGCCACCGCCTCGGCGCCGACCGCGAGCAGTCCGCCGGTCAGCTTGCCGGTGCCCGCGCCGAGATCCAGTACGGCGGGAGCCTCGATCGCCGCGAGCGGTTCGAGTGCCCACCGGATGGCCGCGACCGCGTAGTCCGGCCGGTGCTCGGCGTAGACCGCCGCCTGTGTTCCGAACGATGTGGCCCGCCGCGCCCAGCGTTCCCGCTCCGCTGAATCCCCGTTTCCCCGCACGGTTCGACGATACCGCGCCGAGGGCCGGCCTCGCCGGTTCCAGTCGTGGCGACCGGCTCGACCCCGCGTGCATCGTTGCGCGGCTTCCCGGATCTGAGACCCGCAGTGGGACAGGATGTTCCGTGCCGCCGGCCCGGAGTCGACAGGGCCGAACCCCATCCGCCGTGCCGCAGCCGGCGCCACGGCGCCGTTGCCCGGGCGTTCCGCGTCAGTCGGCGGTGCTGGACGGGCCCGTGGCCGCGCGTGTGCCCGGCATCGTGGCCGCCGCCGCGAACAGCAGGACGGCCATCGCCAGCAGGGTGACGAAAACCAGGTGGACGGCGTGGGCCAGTTCGGTGGGGTCGGGCCGGTCGACGGCGTCGATCCGGGAGTTGACGATCGCGCCGAAGACCGCCACGCCGACCGCGATGCCGACGGAGCGGGCGAACATCGTCGCCGAGGTGACCACGCCGCGCTCGGACCAGTCCGCGCTGGTCTGGGCGGCGATCAGCGTCGGATTGGCGATCAGGCCCATGCCGGCGCCGATCACGAAGCAGGTGCCCGCGATCTGCCACGGGCTCGATTCCGCGCCGATCGGCGCCAGGGTGGCGCACCCGAGCAGCGCGATCGCGCCACCGATCAGCGCGGTGCCACGGAAGCCGATGCGCAGGTAGAGCGCGCCCGCCTGCGAGGCGGTGATCGGCCAGCCGATCGTGAGCGCGCCCACGGTGAGCCCGGCGACCGTGGCGCTGGTGCCGAGCACACCCTGCGCGAACGTGGGCACATAGGAGGTGAGACCGAGCACGACCGCGCCGATCAGCAACGACACCGCGCCGGCCGCCACCACCACCCGCCGGGTGAAGATCCACAGCGGCAGAATCGGATTCACCGCGCGCCGCTCGACGAACCCGAACACCACCAGCACGACCGCGCTGCCGACGAAGAGGGCTGCGCTCACCGGCGAACCCCACGCCCAGGCCTGGCCGCCCTCGAGCAGCGCGAGGATCACCGCACCGGCGCCGAGGGTGAGCAGCGCGGCCCCGAGGTAGTCGACCCGCTGACGCGGTCCGCGCGGCGCGGTCTCGGTGAACTTGCGCAGCAGCATGAATCCGGCGATGCCCGCCAGCGGCAGATTCACCAGGAAGATCCACCGCCAGCTCGCGAAATCGGCGAACGCCCCGCCCAGCAGCGGCCCGAGCACCGCCGATCCCGCCCACACCCCGGCCAGATAGCCCTGTACCTTCGCCCGCTCCGGCAGGGTGTAGATGTCACTGGCGATCACCATCGTCATCGGCTGCACCGCACCGGCGCCGATACCCTGGATCGCCCGGAACACGATGAGCGCCACCATGTTCGTCGCCAGCCCGCACAGCAGCGAACCGAGCGCGAACACCGCGATCCCGAACAGGATCACCGGCTTGCGCCCGACGGTGTCGGCCACCTTCCCGTAGATCGGCACCGTCACGGCCTGGGTGAGCAGATAGATCGAGAACAGCCACGGGAACAGCGCGAACCCGCCGAGATCGGCGGTGATGGTCAGGACCCCGGTCGCGATGATCGTCGAATCCAGCGCCACCAGACTCGTCGACATCATCAGGGCCCCGAGGATCGCCCCGCGCTCGGAGCGCAGCCCGACCGCCGAGCGCGCGGTATCTGTCGCCACCCCACTCCTTCCCTTACCTCAGCTAATGATTGCGACGCTAACGGCCGGCGGCCGGCGTCGGGCCGGAATCGGGGGAGGTGTGACGCGATCGGATCCCGCTCATTCGGCGGCGGCGAAGGTCGCGGCGATATCGCCCGCTGTCACCTTCGCCAGCTCCACGAAGAACGGCACCCGTTCGTCGATCATCAGGGTCACCGGCCCGCGCAGTCCGAGCGCGAAACGGCACCGGCCGCGCGGATCGAGGATGGGCAGGCCGATGGTGCGGAAGCCGGGATCGAGTTCGCGGTCGTTGAACGCGTAGCCGCGAGCGCGGGTGGCGACGAGTTCGGCTCGGAGCTCCTCGGCGCTCGACACGGACCGCTCGGTGCCTTCTTCGTATGGGAGCGAACGCAATTCGTCGTCGCTCACGTCGGACCAGGCCAGCAGTGCCTTGCCCAGTGCGCTGGCGTGCAGCGGCAGCCGCACGCCCTGTAGTTCGTGGCCGTCGGTCTCCCGCCACCGGCTGGTGCCGAGCAACACCGCGTGGATGCCGTGCCGGGTGGCCACCGAGCCGGTGGCGCCGGTGGTGGCCGCGAGCTGCTCGAGAGCGGGCTCGGCGAGATAGATCTTGTGCTGCCGGTAGGCGATCTGCCCGTATTCGGCCAGGGCGCCGCCCATCCGGTAGCGGCTCGACTCGGCGTCCTTGTCCAGGAACCCCGCCTGGACGAGCGCGCCCAGCAGTCGATGGGTGGTGCTCACGGCCAGTCCCTGCGCTCGCGCGACCTCCGAGACGCCTCGCTCCTCACCGCCACGGAAGCAATCGAGGACCGACAGGGCTCGCGTCACGGTCTGCACGCTGGAGGTCTCCACGAATCCGACGGTAACACAGCGATTCGCGGCAACCTCCTCGGCTGTTCCGTTATTCGGAAAGGGGTGGAGGTTCTTGTCGAGGAATACGCCATAAATCCCGGGGCATGTCGCTGTCAAGCTTTCCGATCTGCGGAATGGCATCCCTCGTTCGGCGCCGTCGCCGCTCCTACGCTGCGAAGGCATCACCCACTGAACCCCGAACAGGAGCCCCGATGTCCCGCAGGCTGCCGGCCTTCACGCGAATCGCGCTCGCGATCGCCCCCGTCGTCGCCCTCGTCGCGGCGTGTGGCTCCGGTTCCACACCCGAGAACGCCGCCGAGGCGTCCTTCGTGCTCGAGGTCGCCGATCCGGGCAACTCCGGACCGCTCGCCGTCGGCAAGCGCGACGGCACCTTCGACGCCGCACTGGCGCCACTGGGCGCCAAGGTCCGCTGGGTCACCACCACACCGGGTTTCAGCTCCATGCTGAAGCTGTTCAACACCGGCGAGCTCGACGTCTCCGGTGCCGCGTTCAGTCCGGTGGTCGGCGCGCTGTCCAAGGACGTCGGCGTGAAGATCGTCGCCGTCGCCGACCCGGCCGGGCAGGACCAGAGCGGCATCCTCGTCAGCCCCGAGTCGGGGGTGACCTCGGTGGCCGGGCTCGTCGGGAAACGGATCGCGGTCAACCCCGCGGGCAAGGGCGAGTACATCACGCTGAAAGCGCTGGCGCAGGCGGGAATTCCCGCCGACAAGGTGACCAGGGTCCCGCTCCAGCAGAAGGACGCGGCCTCGGCCTTCGCCACCGGCAAGGTCGACGCGTGGGCCTCGTTCCTGGTGCCCTACCAGGAGGCCAAGGCGGCGGGCGGGCGCGAGATCGCCACGGAGAAGTCGATCGGCTCCAACGACAACACCGTCGTCGTCTTCCGCACCGAGGTACTCGACCAGCGTCCCGATGTCGCCGCGAAGTACCTGGAGGTCCTGCGGGACCTGACCGCGAAGCAGAAGGCCGCGCCCGCCGATTTCGAGAACGTCTTCGAGAAGACGGGCCCGCGCGCGCTCACCGGTGATCGTCTCGCCGACGCGCTGCGCGTCGGTTCCGAGGTGACGGTGCCGCGCCTGCCCGTCGACTCCGACGCCGCCGATCTGGCCGACGTCGTGAACACCTTCGCCGACAACGGCGTCATCAACCGCCGGATCACCGCCGCCGACATCTTCTACGACCTGCGCGCGAAGCTCAGCCCGGAACAGCTGGCCGCGCTGAAGGACAACTGACATGACCACGCTCGAACTCGCGGCGCCGCGGGCCAGGGTGCCGGCTCCGCGCCCACGCGCCCTCTCCCTCGCGCTGCGCGCCGCGCTGCCCGCCGCTCTCGTCCTCGGCTGGTGGGTGGGGTCGGCGACTAGCGCCCTCTCCCCGCGCGTACTCGCCGGTCCCGCGGCGGTCTGGTCGGCCTTCCTCGAGCTGGCCGAGAGCGGGCAGCTGTTCGATTTCGCGCTGGCCTCCTTCGGCAGGGCCGCCGCGGGCGTCGCCCTCGGTGTCGGCATCGGCCTGGTGTTCGGGCTGCTGTCGGGGCTGTCGAGCCTGGGTGAGGAACTGGTCGACTCGACGATGCAGATCGTGCGGGCCGTGCCCTTCCTCGCGCTGGTGCCGCTGTTCATCTCCTGGTTCGGCATCGACGAGCTCTACAAGGTGCTGCTGATCGCCGTGGCGACCACCGCGCCCATGTACGCCTACACCTATCTCGGCGTCCGCAACGTCGATCGCAAGATGGTCGAGGCCGCGCGCGGTTTCGGGCTCACCGGGTTCCGGCTCGTCGTCGAGGTGATCGTGCCCGCGGCGCTGCCCGGCATCCTGATGGCGCTGCGGGTGTGCCTGTCGATCAGCATCACCGGCCTCATCGCGGCCGAGCAGGTGGGCACCCAGCAGGGCGTCGGCTATCTGGTGACGCTGGCCCAGGAATACAACCGCACCGACTACATGGTGCTGTGCGTGGTGCTCTACGCGCTGCTCGGTCTGGTGTTCGACGCACTCGTACGGCTCGCGGAACGCTACGCGATGCCCTGGCGCGCACAGGTGGCGATCCGATGACCACGACGACAGCCGCACCCGTCGATCGCACCGCCGACCAGCGGGAGCCGGTCGCGGTCTCGATCACGGGACTGCGCAAGACCTTCGGGACCAAGACCGTCCTCGACGGCGTCGACCTCACCATCCGGCGCGGTGAGTTCGTGGTGCTGCTCGGTCCCAGCGGCACCGGCAAGACCACCCTGCTGCGCCTGCTCACCGGACTCGAGACCCCCGACGCGGGCGAGGTGCTGGTGCCGTCCCGGCGCACCACCGTCTATCAGGAGCCCCGGCTCATCCCGTCCAAGCGGGTACTGGCCAACGTCCTCGTGGGACTGCGCCGCACCAGGACGCAGCGTGAGGCAGGCCTGCGCGCCCTGCGCGAGGTGCACCTCGACGGCAAGGCCGGGCAGTGGCCGGCCACCCTGTCCGGCGGCGAGGCCCAGCGTGCCGCGCTGGCCAGGGCGCTGGTCCGGGAACCGGAACTGCTGCTGCTCGACGAACCGTTCGCCGCGCTGGACGCGCTGACCAGGCTCCGGATGCAGGACCTGGTGGGCGATCTCGTCGCCCGGCACCGGCCCGCCGTGCTGATGGTCACCCACGACGTCGACGAGGCGATCCGGCTCGCCGACCGGGTGATCATCCTCGACCACGGCCGCTTCGCCGTCGACGCCGTGATCGACCTGCCGCACCCGCGCGAGCACGCCGCCACCGAAACCCTCGGCTACCGCACGCGATTCCTCGCCCATCTCGGCGTCGGACCAGAACCAAGGAGCACGTCATGACCGAAACCCTGTGGTACACCCGCTGCCCGGTGCCGACCGCCAGCGGCCTCGCGCACAGCCTCGGCTGGCTCGGCGCGACCGCGGCGGACGCGGGCCTGGAGTTCGGCGTCCTGCAGGACGCGGGCCCCGAACTGGCGGGCCACCACTTCCTGCACGAGCTGCCCGGCCTGATCCGTGAGGGCGGCAATGTGCCCGCGCTGGCCGCACGGGCCCAGGGCTCGCCGACCCGGCTGATCGGTCTCACCTGGATCGACGAGGCACAGGCGATCCTGGTCGGGCCGGACTCGCCGGTCACCGACGCCGCCGGTCTGGCCGGGGCGCGGGTGGGCGTTCCGGCGTGGGCCCAGGATCAGGCGCGCAGCTTCCCGCGGGCGATGGCGCTGCACGGCTTCGCCAACGCGCTGCGCCCGGCGGGACTCACACTGGCCGACGTGCGGATCGTCGAACTCGACGTCGAGCGGGATCCCCAGGTGCGCACCGAGATCCAGTCCGCGCGCCGGTCGACCACGTGGGGCATCGAGGAATTGCTCGCCGGCGAGGTCGACGCCGTCTACGTCAAGGGCGCCCGCGCGGCGGAGGTGGCGAAGGCGAACGGGCTGCGCGTCGCGGTCGACCTGGACTCCTCGGCGACCCGGCGCCTGCGGGTCAACAACGGCACCCCGCGCCCGATCACCGTGCACGCGGACCTGCTCGAATCCCGGCCCGAGGTCGTGATCGGCTTCCTCGCCCAGAGCCTGCGCGCCGCCGACTGGGCCGCCGGCGACCTCGACGGGGTCCGCGCGGTCCTGCAGCGCGAAACGCTGTCCGGTCCCGAGGGTGTCGCCGCGGCCTACGGTGCCGAGTTCCATCGCGGTCTGCACCCCTCGCTCGCCGAGGAGCGGGTGGAACTGCTCGGGGTGCAGAAGCAGTTCCTCTACACCCACGGCTTCCTGGCCGCCGACTTCGACCTCGAATCCTGGGTCGCCCCCGAGCCGTTGGCGCGGGCGCGGGAGCTCGTCGCCGCCGAGCGGGTGCCGGCATGAGCGAATTCGTCTGGAAACTGCCGAGCCGGGGTGACGGCCGCCGCGCGCGGCCCGCGCTGCGCGGCCGCGGCGGGTTCGGTCCACCGCCACCGCGCACGGTGGCCACCGACGTGCGCCTCGGTCGCTTCGGCCCCTTCGACGACCTGGCCCAGATCGTCGATGCCGCGGAACTCACCGGCTTCGACGGGGTCCTCGCCCCCTACGACCCGCTCGGCGAGGAATCCTGGATCGTCGCGGGCGCGGCCCTGCGCGCCACCCGCTACGCACACGTCACCGTCGAATTCCCGCCTGCCTTCGGCACTCCGGTGTACGCGGCCAAGATCTCGGCCACCCTGCAGCGCCATGCGCGGGGGCGGCTGCGCTGGCAGCTCGCGGTGGAGACCGACGCGGCCGAGGCCCGCGCGCGCGGTGACCGGGTCGAGGGCGACGAGCGCTATCGGCGCGCCGCGGAATTCCTCACCGTCGCCCGCGGCGTCTGGAACGAGACCGAGGTCGGCGCGGCCGGGTTCGCGGGCACCGGCTTCGAGTACGCGGGCCGGTACTACTACGACGTCGTCGACGGCGGTTTCCGCGGCATCCTGTCCGGGCTGCCGTTCCCGACCGTCCAGCTGAGCGGCACCTCGGCCGCGGCCTTGGACCTGTCGGCCACGCACGGTGATGTCCACGTGTTCGGCGAACAGCGCGACGGAATCGCCGGAGCGGTCACGGAACTGGGCGAGCGCGCCGCGGCCGCGGGCCGCACGGTGGGGGTCGCGCTGGAACTGCCGATCATCGCCAGGGAGACCGAGGAGGAGGCCTGGGCCAGGGTGCACCGGCAGTGGGCCGAGACGGGCAGGCCCGGCTCGGCCACCGAGCACGCGCTCGGCGACGGGCGCTGGGCGGGCTTCGACGCCCTCGGCTACGACCGGCCCATCGGCCTGGTCGGCAGCTACGAGCAGGTCGCCCGGCAGCTCGCCGTCTACGAGCTCGCGGGTGTCCGGACCTTCGTGCTCGCCGGTCACCCGAACATCGAGGAGATCCACCGCGCGGGCGAGCACCTGCTGTTCCGCGTGGACCCGACGGGCCGCACCCGCACCACCGCGCAGGAGGTCACCGTATGAGCATCGACGTCTACTGGCGCATCGGCATGGAAGGCGACCACGCCTCCCTGCGCACCCCGCGCCGCTACAACCGCGGCAACGCCGGCGGCTACGCGCCGGGCAACATCGCCCCGGCCATCCGCGGCGGAGAACTGGACGAGTACAGCTATCTCGACCACGTGGCCGCCGTCGCCAAGGCCACCGAATCGGCGGGCTTCCTCGGTGGCCTGCTGCCCTCGTTCCCGGTGACCGACGACCCGTGGGCCGTCGCCGCCGCGCTGGCCGCCGAGACCACCACCTATCGCTTCATGGTCGCCTTCCAGCCCGGCTTCCTGCACCCGGTGCAGGCAGCAAGGATGTCGGCGAGTCTGCAGCGCGCCACCGGCGGGCGGCTCGTCTACAACATCATCAGCGGAGGCGGGGGGCCTGCCCAATTGTGGTGGGGCGACAAGGTTTCCCACGACGATCGGTACACCCGCACCAGCGAGTTCCTCGACGTGCTGCGCGGAGTGTGGGACGGCGAGCCGTTCGACCACGACGGCCGCTTCTTCCGCACCGAAGGCGCCGCGCTACCGCCGGGCCTGGCCGGTCAGCCCTTCCCCGAGGTCTACTTCTCGGGCTCCTCCGGCGCCGCCGTGGCCGCCGCGGGCCGCCACGCCGACTACTACCTGTCCTGGCTGGAGCCCTTCGCCGACCTGCGCGCCAAGTTCGACCGGGTCCGCGCCGACGCCGACAAGCTCGGGCGCACACCGAAGTTCGCCGTCCGCATCGACATCGTCGCCCGGCACACCGAGGAAGCCGCCTGGGCCGAGATCGAGAAGGGCTGGGCCTTCGTCGACCGCGCGGCCGCCGACCGCGCCGCGCAGGGGGACTCCGTCGGCGCCGCGCGCATCGCCGGCTGGGTGCCCGAAACCATCACCGGCTACCGCGATCTCGAGGTCCAGCCCAACGTCTGGTGCGGCTTCAGTCTCATCCGCGGCGGTCCCGCCTTCGGCCTCGTCGGCAGCTACGAGCAGGTGGCACAGCGCCTCGACGAACTGATCGCGCTGGGCGTCGACGCCTTCATCCTCGCGGGCAATCCGCACCTGGAGGAGGCGTACCGCGTCGGCGAGGAAGTACTGCCCCTGCTCGGCCGCTCCCGGCTCACCACCCCGTCCACCGAGACCGTCCTCGCGACGGCCCGATAACGCAGGAGACACACTGATGACCACCACCGAAACCCGTGTGCCGGAGGCCGTCACGGCCTTCGTCGACGCGGTGACCCGCGACGCCGAGTCCGCGTTCCGGGTGTTCCGCGAGACCGGCACCGTCACCGGCAACGGCACCGTCAACTTCGTCGAGCGGGTACCGGGCGAGGAGATCGCCGTGGCCCTCAACGCGCCGGGTCCGTGGGCGGCCGATCAGCGCGTCGCGCCCGTCGTCGCCACCTTCGACGGAGACGTGCTGTCCGGCACCGGATCCGCCGGTTTCGTCACCGGCTACGCGAAGGTCTTCCGCGCACACCCGGAGATCACCTCCGTTGTGCACATCCACACCCCGTGGCTGGGTGGCTGGGCGCAGACCCACCGCACCCTGCCGATCCGCTACGCCGCCTCTCAGCGGCTCACGCTCTCGCGCGAGATCCCGCCGCACATCGACCGCACGATCGGCGCGGGCGAGTTCATCCTCGACCGGCTCGAGCGCGACCCGCACCTGGTCGCGATCTTCGAGGCCAACGGCGGCGCCAACGTGATCGGCCGCGCGGGGCTGCTGGAACTGGCGAAGTTCGTGGTGCTGCTCGAGGAGGGCGCGCAGTACCAGGCCATCGCCGAAAGTCTGGGCGGCTCGGTCGAGTTCGATCCGTCCAACCTCGCGGTGCAGTGGAGCCGCAGCGGCCTGGCCGAGCAGGCCCGCGCCCTCGGCCTGATCGGAGACGCGCGATGAGCCTGCGGGTCGGCTACTTTCCCCACAACAACTCGCTGTTCGTCCTGCGCCACCGCGGCGTGCTCGAACAGCTGCTGCCCGACGTCGAATGGGTCGACCTGCGCGCGCTGCCGCCGGCCGCCCGCGTCGACCCGAAAACCGCTCTGCCCGGCGAACATTCGGACTGGCTGTTCACCGAGGGCGGCTACGACATCATCGGCACCGGCTTCACCCCGCCGCTGACCGCCCTGGCGAATCAGCGCGACATCGTCTACCTCGGCATCTCGGGCCCGCGCGTGGAGAACGGCAGGCTCGTCGCGACCGCGAACAGCGGCATCACCTCCGCGGCGGACCTGAAGGGCAAGCGGGTCGGCATCGCGCACGGCTCGTGGCAGACCACGCTGCTGCTGTTCGCCCTCGACCGGGTGGGACTGACCTGGGCCGACATCGAGCCCGTCGATGTCGACGTGCACGGCGGCGGCGCCGCCCTGCTGGCCGGTGAGCTCGACGCGTGGGTCGGCACCTATCCCGGCCTGCGCGAGGTCGAGGCCGCCACGACGCTCACGACCCTGGTCGACACCGCCTCGGTGTTCAGTCATCCGTCGCTGTGGTTCACCCGCCGCGACCTGGCCGAGAACGACCGCGGTGCCGTCGAAGCGGTGCTGACGGCGCTGCGCGCCTCGGACGCCTGGATCACCGAGAATCCGCGCGCGGCCGCCCAGTACTTCGTCGACGACGCGCGGTCGCGCGGTGTGCCCGCCGACCTGGACGCCTGGGAGGCCGCGCTGCGCGGACGCCCGTTCGGCGTGCATCCGGTGAGCGCGCAGTTCCTCGACGAGCAGCAGCGTGCCGCCGACCTGCTGGTCGCCAACGGCCTGCTCCCTCGGGCGATCGACGTGCGTGCCGCGGTGCTGCCGTGGATCGGCGAGCTGCTCGCGCAGCCGGCGGCCGCACCGGCCTGAGCCCGGATACGACGATGCCCCGGTACCGATTCGGTACCGGGGCATCGGGCTGCGGGGGTGGATCAGCGTGCGGGTTGAGGATCGTTCCGGTCCCGACTGATACGACGAGATTCAAACCAATAGGTCAGGGAAACGGTGGCGTAGGAGGTGGCGACCACGGCTGCGGTCACCAACGGAATCGCCACGATCAACGGAATCAGCAAAGCCATGCTGCCCTCCTCGCGGTACGGTAGATGAGCGATGAAGGTGGTGGTCAGCGCCTCGTCGCGCCGTTGGTGGACATGCCCCGCGCTTCCGATGGTAGGGCCACGGCGCGACAGGGGCACGGCTCGACGGCTGTGACGGCGGTCATGGTTTCGCCGGAGTGTCGTCCACGTCATCGAAGCGGCCTGAGGTTGAATGTTCAATAGATCTGGGGTTCTACCGCGTCACGAGTTCTCGACATCGGCTTCACCACGATGAACATCCGACGAAGGAGCAACGATCGTGAGCATGATCCTGGCTGTGCTGGACAGTGCCGTTCTCGCCCAGGTCGGCAACCCCACGCCGGAGGCCCCGCCGATGGCGGACAAGATCCTGCAGTTGGGCCGGTACTTCACCTGGATGATCCTGCTGTCCGGCGTCACCGCCATCACCTATGGCGGCGGCCGCTTCGCCTGGGAAAAGTGGAGCGGCGGCGGCCTGCAGTCGCCCAAGATGATCGCCAGCGCCATGGCGGGCGGTGCCGTGGCGACGAGCGCGGGCACGATCATGAACGCCGTGATCGGGGCCTGACCCCGGGTCCCGTGGCGCCCTTCCCGGACTAGGGTCGAAGCGTGCGTATCTTCCTCGCCGGCGCCACGGGCGTCATCGGAACACGGTTGGTGCCCTTGCTGGTCGAGGCCGGGCACGAGGTGGCGGGGCTGACCCGCTCCGCGAACAAGTCGGCCGCCCTGCGTGCCGCGGGCGTGCGGCCGGTCGTCCTCGACGTCTACGACGCGGCCGCGCTCACCGCGGCGGTCGTCGACTTCGCGCCCGAGCTGGTGATGCACCAGCTCACCGACCTACCCGACGACGTGGCCATGCTCGCCACCTCCGCCGAGGCGAACGCGCGCATCCGCAGCGAGGGCACCGCGAATCTGCTCGCCGCCGCGGCGGCCGCGGGCGCGACACGCTTTCTCGCGCAGAGCATCGCGTGGGAGCCGCCCGCGGGCCGCGGCGCGGTGATCGGGGCGCACGAGTCCGCGGTGCTCGACGCCGGCGGGGTGGTGCTGCGCTACGGCCAGTTCTACGGTCCCGGCACCTATTACGAGACGACGCCGCCGGAACATCCGCGGATCCACGTCGATGCGGCGGCGGCGCGCACGCTGGAGCTTCTCGACGCGCCCTCGGGGACCGTGGTCGTCGTCGAACCCGTGGAATAGTCGCGAGCGCAGGGCGAGCTGCCATGCAATAGCCCGCACCTATCATGGCGGGATGGAGCTGCGTCACGTCCGGTATCTGCTCGCCGTCGCCGACCACGGCAATTTCACGCGCGCGGCCGAGGCGCTGCACATCTCGCAGCCGACGCTGTCGCAGCAGATCAAGCAGCTCGAACGGCTCCTCGGGGTGCAGTTGCTCGACCGGTCGGGGCGCACGGTCCGGCTCACCGACGCCGGCGCGGCGTACGCGCGGCACGCCCGCGACGCGCTGCGCGACCTCGAGGCCGGGGAGCGGGCGGTGCACGACGTCCAGGACCTGAGCCGGGGACATCTGCGGGTGGCGACCACCCCGACGATCACCGCCTATCTCATCGGTCCGCTGATGCACGAGTTCCATCGCGCGTACCCGGCGGTCACGGTGGCGGTCACCGAGGCCACCCAGGACCGGATCGAGGAGGACCTGCTGGCCGACGCGCTCGACCTCGGCATCGCGTTCAGCGGCGTCCACGCGACCGGGATCGGTGCCGACGCGTTGTTCACCGAGAATCTGAGCCTGGTCGTGGGGGCGGCGCACTCGCTGGCGGCCCGGTCGGGCCCGGTGCCGATCCAGGAGCTGGCCGTGCAGCCGCTGGCCCTGCTGAGCCGGGACTTCGCCACCCGCAACCACATCGACGACCATCTCGCCGCGTCCGGCGTCGCGCCACGGCCTGCGATCGAGGCGAACACGATCACCGCGCTCGTCGAATTCACCCGTCGCGGCACGCTCGCCACCGTCCTGCCCGACGCGATCGCCCACGCGCACCCCGACCTACGGCCGGTCGCCCTCGATCCGGGGCTGCCGAGCCGGACCGTGGAACTGCTGCGGCGCGACACGGCCTACCACTCCGCGGCGGCCAGGGCCTTCACCGCGATCATCCGGCGCGAAGCGGGACGGTTTCAGCTATAGATCGGCTGCTCCGACGCCAGGGTCGTCCCGGAGCTGATCACCAGCAGCGAGCCGGGGGAGTTGTTCGTGGTCCGCACCGCGGGCAATCTCGTGCCCGCCTACGCTCCCGGCGGTGACGGCGTCGCCGCGCAGCTGTCGAATCTGGCCACCCATCCCGCCGTGGCCCGCGGCCTCGCCGCGGGGACTTTGCACGCCGAGGGCTGGGTGTTCGACATCGCCTCGGGCGAGGTCGCCGTCGTCGGGCACAGCGGTTCCCGGACCGCGGCCTGAATCCACTCCGAAGAAAGGAAACGCACACCATGGTGCACGCACAGTTCGATCCCTCCGCCCGTCAGGCCCTGGCCGTCACCGCCGTGGCGGCGAAGACCGCGAAAGACCTGACCTGGCAGGAGATCGCGGACGCGGCCGGCTTCTCGGTCGCCTTCGTCACCGCCGCCGTCCTCGGTCAGCACGCGCTGCCCGAGCGGTCCGCCGTGGCCGTCGCCGAGCTGCTCGGTCTCGACGCCGACGCCGCGGTCCTGCTGCAGACGATCCCCACCCGCGGCTCGATTCCCGGCGGCATCCCGACCGATCCGACCATCTACCGCTTCCACGAGATGCTGCAGGTCTACGGCACCACGCTCAAGGCGCTGGTCCACGAGCAGTTCGGCGACGGCATCATCAGCGCGATCAATTTCCGGCTCGACGTCCGCAAGGTCGCCGACCCCGAGGGCGGCGAACGCGCCGTGATCACCCTCGACGGAAAGTACCTGCCCACCAAGCCGTTCTGAGGACCACCATGAACTTCGCACAGCACACCACGCGCGGACGCGGTCGAGGTGTACCGGTTCTGGCAGGAACGCAACGGCGGCGAACGCCGGGTCGCCGGCGCGCCGACCGGCCTCAGCTGAGCAGCCAGCCGGGGACGGGATCGAGCGGGGGGAACAGCGCCGAGGCCTGAGCCACCAGCCGCGTGGGCCGCTTGGTGTCCGTGGTGGCCTTGCCGCTGGTCAGGACGGCGCCCGAGAGGCCGCGTGCGGGATCGGCCCAGCCGTACTGGGTGGTCAATCCGCTGCGGCCGAAATGGAACTCGGTGTGGCGGCCGAACTTCGAGCGCCTGCCGCCGAGCTCGAATCCCGCCCGGCTGACCCGCCCCGCCACCCCCGGCATCCGGTCGGCGGGGCGGATGGCGTCGCGCAGGCTGTCCGGCCGCAGCACGCGCACGCCGTCGAGTTCGCCACCGTGGGTGAGGATCTCGTAGAACCGGGACAGCTCTTCCGCGGTGGTGACGAGATTGCCGGAGGGGAGCTCCGCGGTGAGGAAGGCATCGTTGTCGGCCTTGGACGCGTTGTCCATCCGGCCGCCCAGTGCCTTGCGGGCCAGGAATCCCGCCAGCCGGGAGGGCGGCGGACCGGTCTTGACGCTGGGCACCACCTTGTCGACGTCGGCGGGGTCGACGCCGAAGTTCGTCCACCGGAACCCGAGCGGTGTGAGGACCTGTTCGGACAGGTGCTCGCGCATCCGTTTCCCGGTGGCCCGCTGGACGAGCAGCCGCTGGATCAGTCCGCCGGTCAACGCGTGGTAGACCCGGAACCGGCCCGGCGGCCAGCTCGGGACCAGCTCGGCCAGCACGGTCACGGCGAGTTCCTCGTCCATCACCGCGGCGGTGCCGGAGTGCGGTGCGGTGATGAACGGGATGCCCGCCGAATGCGAGAGCACGTCACCGACGGTGATCCGGTCCTTGCCGTGGGCCGCGAACTCCGGAATGTACCGGCAGACAGGATCTTCCAGGGCGAAGGCGCCCTGTTCGACCAGCATGGTCATGATCGTCGCGGCCACGCCCTTGGCGGTGGAGAACCCGCAGAACGGGGTCCCCGGCGTCACCAGCACCTTGTCCGCGTCGGCCGCGTCGGTCGGCGCGTTGCCCCACCCGTGCCCGATCGCGCGGTTCAGCACCACCTTCCCGTGGCGCCGCAGGCACACCTGGATCGCCGGGGTGGTCCTCATCGCGTACCAGTCCCGCACCGAGGCCCACAGCGCCTCGGCCGCGGGCGAGAAGGACTCGTCCTCCTCGCCGCGCGTCGTCACCGCGTCGAGGTCGTCGGACACCGGGACCGACCTGCCAGGAAAAGCACCCATCCAGCCACCCTACCGAGGCCGGACAGCGGCCCCTCAGGTCCCGATCAGGGGAACTGGCCGCGCAGGACGCAGAACTCGTTGCCCTCGGGGTCGGCCAGCACGACCCACGTCTGTTCGCCCTGACCGACGTCCGCGCGCCGGGCGCCGAGCGCGAGCAGCCGCTCGACCTCGGCGTCCTGGTCGACATCGGTCGGATTGACGTCGATGTGCAGCCGATTCTTGACGGTCTTGCCCTCGGGCACCCGGATGAAGGACAGCGTCGGCGGCACCGGCCCCGGCCGCTTCTTCCCCTCGGGGACGAGCGGCGAACCGATGGCGACGTACTCGTCGCCCTCGACGTCCTGCACCTCGTAGCCGAGGACCGCGCACCAGAACCGGGCCAGGCCCGTGGGGTCGGCGCAGTCGATCGCGAGCTCGGTGAACTTGCTGGTCATCTCGAGAGTCCCCGTCCTGTCGTGGTGCACCTCGTATCGAGGTTAATCACGGGACGTCGAGCTGTCCGCTGGATTTCGGGCGCGGACACGGGAGCGGCGGCGGTGTTCAGCCGTCGACCTCGACCAGGGCATGGCGGTTCGCGGCCGCCACCCCGCGCCGGGCGTAGGCCCGGACGTCCGCGTCGGGATCGGTGACCGCCGCGGCGAGCGCGTCGACCGCGGCCACGCTGCCCGGCCAGGTCGACAGCGCCAGCACCGCCGCCTTGCGCACGTCGAGGTGGCGATCGGACAGCGCCTCGGCCAGCGGGACGACCGCGTCGTCGGTCGCCGCCCCGGCCAGTCCGCGCGCGGCGCCCACCCGGACCTGCCAGGCCGGGTCCCGCAGGGCCGCGACCAACAGCGCGAGGTCGGTCGTGTCCGCGCCGAGTGTCGCGTAGGCCGCCGCCGCGGCGGCCCGGACCAACGGATCGGGATCGGTGGCCAGCACGCGGACCACCTCGGTGCCGCCGGCGCCGATGGCCGACAGTCCGTGCGCGACGGCGACGCGCACCTCGCGGTTGACATCACCCGCGAGCGTGGCCACCGCCGCGGCGTCGTCGAGCGACACCAGCGCCCGCACCGCCTCGATCCGCACCCGATGGTCGGAATCGGCCAGTGCCGCACGAAATTCCGTCGCGGACCCGGCCCGCAACGCGCGCAGCAGATCCACCACGGTGGCCCGGACGAGCGGGTCGGGGGAGCCCAGCTCGCCCGCGAGCCCGCCCGCGCCGGGCAGCACCTCGATCAGTTCGCGCAGACTCTCGGCGGCGGCCCGGCGCACCGAGGCCGCCTCGTCGGCGAGCGCGCGCACCAGTTCGTCGGCGAACCCCTCGGGTGTGTTCTCGGTGAGCACCGACAGCGCCGCGACCCGCACAACGGGGTCGGGATCGCGCAGATAGCTCGACAGGTCCTCGACGGCGGGCGAATCCAGCGACAGCAGCGTCACCACGCGCGGCGATCCCGGCGAAGCGGGCGCGGGCTCGGCGCGCACCGTGTCCGCCCGCTGGGGCGCGCGGGTGGCCACCAGCTCCGGCTGGGCGATCACCTCGACGATCGGCTCGGCCGAGGGGATGTCGTCGAGACCGGGCACCGGCACCAGATACGGTGCGACCGAACGCTTCACGAACTCCATCGACCCGTCCGCGGTCTTGCGCAGGTTGAGGTGGAAGTTCCACGCGGTGTCGTCGCGTTCGGGCAGGTCGGCCCGATCGTGGTAGAGGCCCCACCGGGATTCGGTGCGGGTCAGCGAACTGCGGGCCGCCATCTCCGCGCAGTCGCGGATGAACGAGACCTCCGCGGCCCGCATCAGCTCGTGCGGCGTGCGTGCCCCGATTCCCGCGACCTCCTCGCGCATCCGCTCGAAGGTCTCGACCGCGATCGAGAGCTTGGCCGCGGTCTTGGGTGGCGCCACATAGTCGTTCACGAAGCGGCGCAGTTTGTACTCCACCTGGGGCTGCGGCGGGCCCTCCGGCTGACGCAGCGGCCGGTAGATCAGCTCGTGCGCCTCGGCGAGCTGATCGGCGGGGAGCGCGTCGGGCGCCGCGACCTCGGTCAGGGTGGACGCGGCGTGCGCGCCGGCGAGGTCGCCGTAGACGAACGCGCCGATCATGTAGTTGTGCGGCACGCACGCCAGGTCGCCGGCGGCGTACAGACCGGGCACCGTGGTGCGCGCGTTGTCGTCGACCCACACCCCGGACGCGGAATGCCCACCGCACAAACCGATCTCGGAGATGTGCATCTCGATGTCGTGGGTGCGGTAGTCGTGGCCGCGGTTGGCGTGGAAGGTGCCGCGGGTCGGGCGCTCGGTGGTGTGCAGGATCGATTCGAGGGTCGACAGCGTCTCGTCCGGCAGGTGCGAGACCTTGAGATAGATGGGCCCGCGCGCGGATTCGATCTCCTGCTTCACCTCGGCCATCATCTGCCCCGACCAGTAGTCGGAGTCGACGAAGCGTTCGCCCTCGGCGTTGACCTGGTAGCCGCCGAACGGGTTGGCGACATAGGCGCAGGCGGGACCGTTGTAGTCCTTGATGAGCGGATTGATCTGGAAGCACTCGATGCCCGACAGTTCGGCGCCCGCGTGATAGGCCATGGCGTAGCCGTCGCCGGCGTTGGTCGGATTCTCGTAGGTGCCGTACAGATAGCCCGAGGCGGGCAGCCCGAGCCGGCCACACGGTCCGGTCGCCAGGATCACCGCCTTCGCGCCCACCGCCACGAACTCACCCGTGCGGGTGTTCAGCGCCGCCGCGCCCACGGCGCGCCCTGCCTCGGTGAGCACGCGCACCGGCATGAGCCGGTTCTCGATGCGGATCCGCTCCCGCATCTTCCGTTGCCGCAGCACGCGATACAGCGCCTTCTTGACGTCCTTGCCCTCGGGCATGGGCAGCACGTACGAGCCGGAGCGGTGCACCCGGCGCACCGCGTACTCGCCGTACTCGTCCTTCTCGAACTTCACGCCGTAGCGCTCCAGCCGCTGCACCATGGCGAAACCCCGGGTCGCCGTCTGGTACACGGTCCGCTGGTCCACGATGCCGTCGTTGGCGCGGGTGATCTCGGCGACGTAGTCGGCCGGTTCGGCCTTGCCGGGGATGACGGCGTTGTTGACGCCGTCCATCCCCATCGCGAGCGCGCCCGAGTGGCGCACGTGCGCCTTCTCCAGCAGCAGCACGTTCGCGCCGGCCTCGGCGGCGGTGAGCGCGGCCATGGTGCCCGCGGTGCCGCCGCCGATCACCAGCACGTCGCAGTCCAGGCGCACCGGATCGGACAGGTCGGGGATGTTCACAGTGCCTCCAGGATTCGGGCCCGGGTGACGCGCCGGTCGACCGGTTCGCGCGGCTCGGGGACCTCGACGAGGGTGCGCAGCGTGCCGTCGCCGAGCACGGCGATCCGGTCGCCGAGCAGCAGCGCCTCGTCGAGGTCGTGGGTGACGAAAACGATCGTGGTGGGATGCGCGCGCCAGGTGTCGACGAGCAGGCGCTGCATCTCCGCGCGGGTCTGGCTGTCGAGTGCCCCGAACGGTTCGTCCATGAGCACCGCGCGCGGCGATCCCGCCAGGCTGCGGGCCAGCTGCACCCGCTGGCGCATCCCGCCCGACAGGTCACGCGGCAGATAGTCGGCGTAGCCGGTGAGCCCGACCTCGTCGAGCCAGCGCCGGGCCCGCTCGGCGCGGTCCGCTCTGGCGACGCCGCGAAGGCGAAGGGCCAGTTCGACATTGGCGCGCGCGGTCCGCCACGGCAGCAGCGCGTCGTCCTGGAAGACCAGCGCCCGATCGGCGGACGGCGCGGTGACCGGGTCGCCGTCGGCGCGGATCACGCCGCCGCTGGGCTGCCGTAAGCCCGCGATGGCCCGCAGCAGGGTCGACTTGCCGCAGCCGGATTTGCCGACCAGCACCAGGATCTCGCCGGGCGCGATCTCGAGGTCGAGGTCGCGTACGACGGTCCTGGCGCCGTAGCCGACGCGGACGGAGTCCAGGCTGAGCCGCATGCCCACCGAGACGGCGGACGCGGCGGTGGTGGTCGTCATGACGCAACCTCTCTCGGCAGCCAGCGGGTCACCCGGCGGCCTGCCAGTTCGACGATGCCGGAGGTCAGGAAGCCGAGCACGCCGATGGTGATCATCCCGACGAACACGGCCGGATAGTCGACGATGGTGTAGGACTGCCAGGTGCGGTACCCGATGCCGAGCCGGCCGGAGATCATCTCCGCCGAGATCAGGCAGATCCAGGCCACGCCCATGCCCACCGACAGGCCGCTGAACACGCCCGGCAGGATGCCGGGCAGCACCACCCTGGTCAGCACTTCCCGGCGGGAGGCGCCGAGGGTGCGGATCGCGTCCTCCCAGATGGTCGGCAGTGCCCGCGTGGCGTGCCTGGTGCTCACCAGCACGGGGAACAGCGACGCGGTGAAGGTGATGAACACGATGCCGGACTCGTCGCTGGGGAAGAGCAGGATCGCGACCGGCACCAGCGCGATCGCCGGGATCGGGCGGACCAGCTCGGCCAGCGGACCGAACACGTCGGCCAGCACCCGCGACCGGCCGAGGCCGATGCCGGCCAGCACCCCGACCGCCGCGGCCAGCCCGAAGCCGGTGACGATGCGGATCAGCGACTGCGCCACGTCGAGGTAGTACTGTCCGCTGCCGAGGTGCTCGCCGAACTCGGCGATGATCTCGGTGACCGTCGGCAGCGTGTCGAAGCGCAGCACCGCCCGGACATCGTTGGCGGTGAGCAGCTGCCACAGGCCGATCGCCAGCGCCACCGACGTCACGCGCAGGATCCTGGACCGCCAGGCGGCGCGGTCGGCCCGCACGACGACAGCGGGCGGCGCGGCGCGGGTCCCGGTGTCGGTCGACGACGTTCCGCTCCGATCGACCGGGCCGTCGATGCCGACGGGCGCAGGCGCCCCGGAGATCCCGCTCATCCGCGGACTTCCGCGACGGCCTGCGCGTAGGTGACCGGCGCGGCCGCGGGATGGGCGGCCCGGTAGCGGTCGGCGGCGGCCTGCGTGGTGAACGGGAGGTACCGGGCGTCCTCGCGCAGCCAGATCGCCTTGTCGGCGAACCAGCGGGTGCCCAGCTCGGCGTCGGGCAGATAGACGGCCCTGATCTTCTTGCCCTGCGCCTGGGCGGCTTGCACCCCGCGCAGCAGGCACCCGGGATTTGCGGCGGGCTGCGGCTTGTCGGCGCCCTCGATCCAGATCTCCCCGGCGAGCGCCGGATCCTGGACCGGCACCGCGCAGATCGGGTCGGTGCCGGTCACCTTGCTCGGGTTGACCAGCGAGGCCACCTCGCTGTCGTACCCGCCCCGGCCCGTCTCGGTGTACGCCTGCCGCAGGGGGCCGTCCTCGACGAAGGCGTCGATGTCGAGATCGGCGAAGTCGCCGATCGACTTCAGGTACGTGACATCGCCTTTGAACGCCGCGATCAGTTCCGGCTTGAGGGTGGTGTCGAAACTGGTGCCGCCCGGCCCGTTGTAGAGGTAGACGACCTCCGGCGGCAGCCCCGACCCCTTCGCGACGAGATCGGCCGCCTCGAACGGCTTCTCGTTGAGGAAGGCGGTCGCGTCCAGCTGGGCCGCCAGGAACGCCTGCAGCACCTCCGGATGCTCGGCCGCGTAGGCGCGGCGCGCCACCACGCCGTGGAAGGTCGGCACGTTCAGCTCGGCGCCGTCGTAGAGGAGCGCGGCCTTGTCCTGCTGCACCAGCAGACCCGGCCACGCCACGAACTGCGAGAGTGCGCTCACCTGATGCGATTCCAGGGCGGTGGCGCCCACCTGCGGCTGCTGGTTGAGCACCTCCACGCCCTTGGCCGGATCGATCCCGGCACGGGTGAGCGCCTGCACGAGGGTGCCGTGGCCGGCCGAGCCCACGCTGGCCGAGATCTTCTGCCCGGCCAGGTCGGTGAGCGAGCGCGCGGGCGAATCCTTGGGCACCACCACCATGTTCAGCGCGCCCTTGGGGTTGTAGCCGGTGATCGACACCAGCTCGGTGCGCGCCCGTTCGTTGGCCTGGGTGCGGGAACCGTTGATGAGCAACGGGTAGTCACCCATCGAGCCGATATCGATCTTCTCGGCCACCATCTGCGCGGTGATCGGCGCGCCGGTGTCGTAGTCCTGCCACTCCACCTGGTATTTCGCGCCGCCGGCGTCGGTGATGCGCTGGAGCCGCTGTTCCAGGTATCCCTGGGCGCGGAGCAGCGTCCCCGCGGTGACGGTGTTGATGGTCTTGGACTGGTAACCGATGACGACCTTGACCGTGCCCGCGGGCGCGGCGTCGGTCGTGTCGAGGGAGCAGCCCGCCGCGGTGAGGGCGACGGCGAACAGGACGGGGGCGAGACGGGTGAACTTCATGCGTGGATTCCCGGGATCAACGGAGCAGATAGGGCATGTTGACGGTGACGGCGCCGGTGGGACAGCGCGCCGCGCACGGCCCGCAGTACCAGCACTCGTCCACGTGCATGTAGGCCTTGCCCGAATCCTCGTGGATGGCAAGGGAATCGAGGGGACACATGTCGACGCACAGGGTGCAGCCGGTGATGCACAGCGATTCGTCGATCGTCACCGGGACGTCGGCGCGCTGGGGGACCAGAGCCATCTAGAGGACCTTCCATTCGGGAGCGCCGCGGGTGAGGCTGCCGCGCATCGTGATGCGGTCACCGCGCATGCGGATGTACTCGAGGTCGACGGGTCTGCCGTCGTCGAGGTGGGTCAGGCGCTCGAGCATCAGCAGGGGAGCGCCGGGCGGGGTGTCGAGGGTGGTGGCGGTGTGCGGGTCGGCCGCGACCGCCTCGAGGGCGAGCTCGGCCGCGCCGAGCGACTGGCCGGTGACCTGCTCTAGCAGGACGAACACATCGGTCGTCGCGAGATCGTGCGCCAGCACCGCGGCGCCGACATCGGGGGCCAGATAGGTGAGATCGAGGCTCAGCGGCAACTCGGCGAGGAAGCGCAGCCGCTCGATGTAGACGACGCGTTCCCCCGGCGCCAGGCCGAGCCTGCGCGCCACCGCCGGGGGAGCGGTGATGTGGGTGGCCGCGCGGACCTCGTTGCGGACGGTGCCGTGTTCGGTGAGCGTCTCCTGCAGACCGCGCAGTGTGTCCAGCCCGTGGTCGAATTTGCGGGCGGCGACCCGGGTACCGACCTTGGGCGCGCGGTCGATGAGTCCTTCGTCGCGCAACAGGGCCAGTGCTTCGCGCACGGTGTTGCGGGAGGTGTCGTGTTCGGCGGCCAGTTCCTGCTCGGCGGGCAGCGTGCCCTGGACGGCGCCCGCCAGGATCTGGTGGCGCAGGATGTCGGCGACCCGGCGCGCCCGATCGGCGCGGTGGCCGCGGAGCTGGGTGGGTTCCGCGTGGGCGGTTGTCTCGCTGACCTGCATGAACAGCGACGATAGCGGCCGTTTCGGTGGCCGGATTGCGGCCGCGGACGCCCCGGAATTCAGGGGATGTTTCTGCGCCGGGTGGGGGGTGGCCGGGACCTGCGGCGATCGCGCGCCGATCCGCTATTGCGCCACCCCGGCGCGGCCGGGCGACATTGCGATCACGCCGATCGCAATGTCGCCGCGGCTCAGGGCTGGCCGGGCTTGAGAAGGATGAACAGCCCGTTGGCCTCGGCGCAGAGCCGCTCGCCGTCGTGCATCGTGGCCCGCAGGTACACCTTGCGGCCGTCCACGCGCTCGACCCAGGCCCGGACGGTCAGCTCGCGGTTGAGCGGAGTGATCGAGCGGTAGTCGACGGTGAGCGAGGCGGTCCGGGTGACGGCCTTGGTGTGCACCGCGGCGGTCATGCCGAGGATGTCGTCGAAGGCGAGCCCGATCTGGCCGCCGTGCGCGGCGCTGTTGCCACCCAGGTGGAACGTGCGGAAGGTCAGCTTGGCGGTCACACCGTCGGCGTCGGCACTGTCGACCGTGTACGGCGGCAGGGTGATGTTGCCGCGCGAGGGCAGGTCGGTGCGGGTCCAGCTGGGTGCCGACCACTCGTCCACGACCGCTTCGTCCAGGCGCGCGTTGAGCTGCTCGAGGGTGGCGATCGCGTCCTTGGCCAGCTCGTCGGACGGGTTGATCAGACGGGCCTTGTCCATCAGGGTCCGCACCTGCTCGATCAGCTCGCCGTAGTGCGGGCCGCCGATCGTCTTGTCCTGCATCGCGGCCCTGCGCTGCTGGATCAACTCGGTGACCGGCCGGAATCCGCCTTCGTGATGCTCTGCGTCCGGCAGCGACGCGCCGAGGTGTGTATCGTCCATATACAACACGTTATCGCTGCCGAGCTGGATGTTCGCGCCGGGTGTCCCACTGCACGGCCCACAGCTGCCGGTGACGCCGTCGATTCGCTCGCGCAGCAGACCCGCGTGTGCCGGGAGCAGGTCGTTCTCGTCAGGCACTGGTGAACCGCGCGGCGGCGGCGCCGTGCAGCCGGCCGGGGGGCAGCTTGCGACCGCACAGGACGAGCAGGAGGTCTTGGGCCGCCCCGGCGAGTTCCTCGCCCTCGCCGTGCCGGAACTCGAGATCGGTGGCCACCAAGGCGATTCCGTCGAGATCGACCCCGAAGTAGGCGACCGAGCGTGGGGTGAGCGCACCGAGGACCAGCCGCATCCGGTCCAGCGGGACGGGCTCGGTGTGCCCGAGCGGGACGGTGATGTCGAGGCCGTGGATCACGTCGTGGCTGAGCGCGCTCGCGTAGCCGCTGCCGCCCGGCGGTTTCCACGGGTGGCCGGTGTTGTCGCGGAGGGCGGCCACCAGCTCGGCCGTGCTCATTCGCTGCGCGTCGGCCCGCGCCGCGCGGTCGGCGAGCCGGTCGAAGTTGCCGCGCGCCGTGATCATCCCGAGCATGAAGCGGGGCAGCGACGTCCGGAACGGCATACTCAGGTGCGCCGCGACCTCGCGCACCCGCCAGCCGTCGCACAGCGTCGGCGCGTCCCATTGCGCCTCGTCCAATCCGGCGAGGAATTCCGCGGTTTCGGCGCGTTGCGCGGCGATCGCGGCTCTGACCTCGGTGTCACTCACAGTCGGGCCTCCTGTCGACAGACCTGTGCCTGTGGAGGTAGACGACGTGGGCCGCGGCGATTCATCGGTGTCGTTGGTCGGCCCGGCCCGGATCCGGCACACTGGCCCGATGGGTGATCGACGTGACGAGGCGCCGGAGGTGGTGGTCCACCTCGGGGACGGTTCCGGCGCGCCACGGGCCGTCGACCCGGCCGACCCGGGGACCGCCGCGACCGATCCGGCGCCCGAGCATCCGTTCCTGCTGCTGACCCGCGCCGACACCGAGCGCATCCAGGCCCGCTATCTCGACGACGGCACCTACGAGCTCGAGCACACCGACACCGGCGCGCATCGCCAGCTGTTCACCGACGACGCCCTGCTGGTCCGCGACATCGTCTGGTCCTGGATCCAGCGCGACGACTGGTGGCGTGACACCGTCGCCTGGACCACGGTCGACCCCGCGATCGCCGAACTCGACGCCCTGCGCGCCGAACTGTCCGACATGCTCGACGGCATGTCGGTCATGGACGGCGTCACCGACGAACTCGACCGCGCGCTGGCCCGCGCCGACGACCTCCTCGGTGCCGACCTCGACCTGGGCGACGACCTGGGCTGACCCCGGGGACTCCTAGTCGCTCTCGCCCTCGCACCAGTCGTCGAAGGCGTCGAATTCCGGCTCCCACGCGGGCGGGACGGAGTCCTCGATGGCGTCTTCGACGGGGTCCCAGGTGGCGTTGCACCAGGACGGGGCGGCCGGCCACGACTCGATGTAGCGGACCAGCGGAGACTTGGGCGGCTCCGGCTCGGGGTCCTGGGCGGCGGCGACACCCGTCCCGGTGAGGGCGAGGGCCGCGGCGGCACCCGCGGTGGCGACGATCCGGTGAACGATCCTCATGACATCCTCCTGTCCGCGCCGACATGCGATGTGTCCGCGATCCTACGCCGGGCGTCAACGAGCCCTGGCGCTCCAACGGCCGTCGTAGCGCACATCGATCGGGTGATCGAAGGCGGTGGAGATGTGCTCGGTGGTGATCACCTCGGCCGCCGGACCCGCGGCGACGGTGCGGCCGCCGGCGATCAGCAGGGCGTGGGTGGTGCTGCTGGGCAACTCCTCGAGATGGTGGGTGACCAGCACCGACGCCACCTCCGGGTGGGTGCGGTCGAGGGTGTCGATCGTGGTGAGCAGTTGTTCGCGGGCGGCCAGGTCGAGACCGGTGGACGGCTCGTCCAGCAGGAGCACCCGCGGGTCGCTCAGCAGCGCGCGGGCGATGAGCGCGCGGCCCCGCTCGCCCTGGGACAGGGTCGGCCAGATCTCGTCCGCCTTGCCGCCGAGGCCGAGCGCGTCGATCGTCGCCTCGGCGCGTCCCAGCTCGTCGGCGGTGGGTGACCAGCGCATCGGGGTGTCGATGGTGCCCGTGATGCCGGTCAGGACGACTTCGCGCACGGTGAGCGGAGTGCGCAGCGGGTGCCGGGGATTCACGTGGCCGATCGAGCGGCGCAGCCGCGCCAGCTCCACCCGCCCGAACTGTCCGCCGAGCACGCGCACCGTGCCCGTGGTCGGGAAGGTCACCGCGCCGCAGAAACCGAGCAGCGTGCTCTTGCCCGCGCCGTTGGGGCCGAGCAGCGCCCAGTGCTCACCGGCCCGCACGGTGAGCGAGATGCCGTCGATGATCTTCTTGCCCTCGCGCCGGAAGCTCACCTCGTCGAGTTCGATCACCGGGTCGCCGCTCATGCGAAGGCCTCCTTCAGGGTCGACAGGTGGGAGCGGCTGAGATCCGCTGCCGCCGTGGGGTTCCGGTCGGCGATGGCCTGGGCCAGATGTTCGTGCGCGGCGTGGTCGGCGGCCTCGGAGGGGACCGGGCGCAAGGCGAGCATGTCGATCATGGCCAGCCGCAGCCGCGGCAGGAAGCTGTCGAAGAGCTGGGTCAGCACCGCGTTGTGCGCCGCGAGGACGACCGCGCGGTGGAAGGCCATGTCGGCGTCGACGTGCTCGGCCACGGTCTGTCCCTCGGCGATCCGGCCCGACAGCGCGCGCCGGATCGCGCGCAGGTCGGCCGGGGTGCGGCGCTGGGCCGCCAGGGCCGCGGCCTCGGCCTCGATGGCGATGCGCGCCTCGATCACCGCGACGACGGTCGCCCCGCGCAGCACGACGTCCCAGTCGTCGGTGACATCGAGCGCGGTCACGAACACCCCGGCGCCCTGTCTGCTGTCGAGCACGCCCTTGCCCGCCAGTTCGCGGATCGCCTCGCGCAGCGTCGACCGGCCGACGCCCAGTTGCGCGGCGAGCAGCGTCTCACCGGGCAGCCGATGGCCCAGTGGCCACTCGCCGGCGCGGATCCGCGTGAGCAGGAGTTCGGCCGCCTGAGCGGCCAAGGGTTGACGGCGTACCTGCGCGACCACCGATTCACCTCTCTACTTGTCTGAGGAGTTGTGATAGAAGTGTACCCATGACGCACACCGCGCTTCTCCTCGGCCGCCATGGCGGGGCCTGACCGACCGGCCGCCCCGCCGTGGGGCTCTGTCGTGGCCGGTCGCCGTAGTCGTGTGGCCGACCGTAGCCAGGAAGCAGAGACCCGTCATGAACACCTTCCCCACCCTCAGCACCCCCGCGGGCGCCGTCCCCGCCGACGCGCCCGCCTGGAATCGGCAGCGTCACTCGGCGATGCCCTCGCACCGCTACCGCGACATCCATCGGCGCGTGGAAATGCCCGCCGGACAGCGTGATTGGCCGCACGCCCGGATCACCGCGGCCCCGCTGTGGGTGCCCGTCGACCTGCGCGACGGCAACCAGGCGCTGGCCGAACCGATGGACCCCGCCCGCAAGCGGCGGTTCTTCGAACTGCTCGTCGCCATGGGCTACAAGGAGATCGAGGTGGGCTATCCGTCCGCCTCGCAGACCGATTTCGACTTCGTCCGGCTCCTGGCGCACGAGCCCATCGCGCCGCCGGACGTCACCGTCGTCGTGTTCACCCCGGCCCGGCGCGACCTCATCGAGCGGACCGTGGAATCGGTGCGCGGTATCGCGAACGAGGTCGTGATCCACCTCTACACCGCGACGGCGCCGGTCTGGCGTGAAGTGGTCCTCGGCAAGGACCGCGCGGGGATGCGGGCCCTGATCCTCGACGGCGCCCGCGATGTCCTCGCCGCGGCCGGTGACCTGCCGAACGTGCGCTTCCAGTTCTCGCCGGAGGTCTTCAACCTCACCGAACCCGACTTCGCGCTGGAGGTCTGTGACGCTGTCACCGCGGTCTGGCAGGCCTGCCCGCAACGTCCCGTGACGCTGAACCTGCCCGCGACGGTGGAGGTCGCGACGCCGAACATCTACGCCGACCAGATCGAGTACATGCACCGCAACCTGGCCCGCCGCGACGGGGTGATCCTGTCGGTGCACCCGCACAACGACCGGGGGACCGGCATCGCCTGCGCCGAGCTGGCGGTGCTGGCCGGCGCGCAGCGGGTGGAGGGCTGTGTGTTCGGCAACGGTGAACGCACGGGCAATGTCGACATCGCCACGTTGGCCTTGAATCTGCACGCGCAGGGCGTCGACCCGATGATCGACTTCTCCGACATCGACGAGATCCGCCGGACGGTCGAGTACTGCACGCGGCTGCCCGTGCCCGAGCGACACCCCTACGTCGGCGATCTCGTGCACACCGCCTTCTCCGGCACCCATCAGGACGCGATCCGCAAAGGCATGGCACGCCACCGCGCCCTGGCCGCCGAGACCGGTCGGCCCGAGCGCGACCTGGAGTGGCAGGTGCCGTATCTGCCGATCGATCCGGCCGATCTGGGCCGCTCCTACGAGGCCGTGATCCGGGTGAACTCGCAGTCGGGCAAAGGCGGGATCGCCTATCTGCTGCAGACCGGATACGGGCTGGACCTGCCGCGCCGTCTGCAGATCGACCTGGCGCGCCGCGTGCAGCGGCACACCGACGACACCGGCGCCGAGATCACCGCCAAGGAGCTGTTCACGCTGTTCGAACAGGCCTACACCGTCGCGGATCCGCGGATCGTGTTGACACGGTGGCAGATCGACGAGGCGGTCACCGAGATCGTGCTCACGGTGGACGGCCGGGTCCTGCGCTCGGCGCACCACGCCGTCGGTCCTGTCGACGCGCTGGTCACCGCGCTCGCCGACGCCGGTCATCCGGTCGACATCCTGGGACTGACACAGCATTCGGTGGAGCAGGGGGCAGGCAGCGCCGCGGTGAGCTACCTGGAATACCGGGCCGGCGCCCGCACGGGCTGGGCCTTCGGCCGCAGCGGCTCCGTGGTGGCGGCCTCGCTCGACGCGGTCATGAACGCGGTGAACGCCGTCGGGTAGCACCCGCGGTGGGGCGGTGCCGCGGCATCGCCCCACCGCGCGTCAGCACCAGCCGGTGAGGACCATCAGGCCCAGACTCGCGGCGCCGAGGATCAGTCCGAGCGCGCCACCGAGGAGCAGCGGGCGCGGGCCCGCGCTGCGGAGCCGCTCGATGCTCAGCGACATGCCGATCGCCGCGAGCACGGTGGCGATGAGCCAGCCGCTGAGCGAGGACAGCGGTGTGGTCAGCGCGGCGGGCAGCAGGCCGAGCCCGGCGATGACCGAGGCCGCCACGAACAGCACGACGAACAGCGGAAACGCCTGCCGCAGTGAACCGGTCGGCTCGCCGGGCTCGGTGAGGTGGCGTCGCCCGACGTGCAGGCCGAGGCACAGCGGGATGATGGCCAGGCTGCGGACCATCTTCACGATCACCGCGAACTGCGCCGCGCCCGCCCCGAAGACGACGCCCGCCGCCAGCACCGAGGAGGTGTCGTTGATCGCGGTGCCCGCCCAGAGCCCGAACGCCTCCTGCGACAGGCCGAGTGCTCGGCCGAGCGGCGGATACACCAGCACCGCGGCCACATTGAAGACGAAGATGGTGCCCAGCGCGTAGGCCACCCGCTGCTTGTCCGGTCGCAGCACCGCGGTGGCCGCCGCGATCGCCGACGCGCCGCAGATCGTCGTCCCGACGGCCACCAGCGTCGCCGACTCCCGGTCGACCGCCAGCATCCGGCCGACGACGAAGGCCGCCACCGCCCCGACGACCAGCGTCCCGACCAGCACCACCGCGGTCTCGCGACCCACGCTCAGAACCGACCCCAGCGGCAGGCCGAGGCCGAGCAGCACGATCGCCAGTCCCAACAGTCGCTGCCGGGCCACGTCCAGCCCGGGGGCGAAACGCTGATCCACGGCCGGATCGCGGCGCAGCACCGCGCCCGCCGCGGCGCCGAGGCCCAGCGCCAGCACCGGCGTGCCGACCATCGGCAGGGCCGTGCCGAGCGGCGTGGCGACGGTGGCCACGAGGGCGGCCAGGGCCAGTCCGGGGGCGAGGGTCCTTGCGCGGTTCACCCCTTCACCCTCGCGGGAACGAGGACGTGGAGGTAGACACCGGTTTCCGAGGTGCCCATAAATGAGGCTTATGGGCACCCGGCGGCTCACCCGGCGGCGAGGTCGAGCGCGGCGAGGTAGCCGAACACGATCGCCGGGCCGATCGTGGCGCCCGGGCCGGCATAGGTGTGACCCATGACCGGTGCGCCGACGTTGCCCGCCGCGTAGAGCCCGGCCACCGTGGTGCCGTCCGCGCGCAGGACGCGTGCGCGCGAGTCGGTCACCAGGCCGCCCTTGGTGCCGAGATCGCCCGGGACCAGACGCGCGGCGTAGAACGGGCCGGTCTCGAGCGCGCCGAGGTTGGGGTTGGGACGTTGGCGCGGGTCGCCGTAGTAGTGGTCGTAAGCACTGGTGCCGCGCCCGAAGTCCTCGTCGACGCCGGTGCGGGCGAAACCGTTGAACCGGGCCACCGTCGCGGTGAGTCCGGCTGCCGGAACACCGATCTCGCGGGCCAGCGCGTCGATGCTGTCGGCCCGGGCCAGGACGCCCGCCTCGAACCACCGTTTCGGCAGTGGTCTGCGGGGCGGCAGGCCCGCGAACAGGTATCGATCACGGTAGCGCTGGTCGAAGATCAGCCAGGCCGGGAGGTTCTCGCCCGGACCTTCGCCGCGCCCGTGCTCCCCGCCGTACATGCGGTGGGTCGCCTCCACGTAGGGCAGCGATTCGTTCATGAAGCGCTCGGCCCGGTCGTTGACGATGAGACTGCCGGGCAGGTTGCGTTCGGCCAGGCAGAACCAGGGGGTGCGGGGGAGCGGGATCGACGGACCCCACCACGCGTCGTCCATGAACGCGGTCGCCGCGCCGAGCGCCTGACCTGCCCGGATGCCGTCGCCGGTGTTACCGCTCGCGCCGACGGTCCAGTCCGTGCCGATGGGCGCCCGCTGGTACCGCACGCGCATCGCCTCGTCGTGCTCGAAGCCGCCACAGGCCAGCACCACGCCGCGGCGCGCCGTGATCGCCCGCGCGCCGCGGTCGCGGCCGACGCGGACGCCGGTGACCCGGGTGCCGGTGGTCGTCAGCTCGAGCAACGGCGTCTCCAGCAGCAGGGGCACGCCCGCCGCGCGCAGACCCTGACACAGCATCGCGCTCAGCGCCTGTCCCCGCGCGAGCAGATGCCGGCCCCGCGCCCGCCCGGCGATCCAGCGCACGCCGATCCGCAACGCGCGCAACGGGCTTCGTGGATTGCGCAGGCCGAGGTGGATCTGGCGGAAGTCGGCCTGGGTGAGCACGAGGTTGCGCGGCGCCTTGCCGTAGTCCGGTTCCAGGGTGGCCAGGTCGGCGCCGAGCCCGCGCGCGTCGAAGGGCACGGGCTCCACCGAGCGACCGTGCGCGCGTCCACCGGGGGCCTCGGGGTAGTAGTCGCTGTAGCCCGGCACCCACCGCATCGCCAGTGGCGTGTGCTCGGTCAGGTACTCGAACGCCTCGACGCCGCGATCGAGGTAGGTGTCGATGAGCTCCGGCGGGACGTCGTCGCCGATGATGTGCCGCAGGTAGGCGCGGGCGGCGGCGAGATCGTCGGGCGGCGCCTGGTCGCGCAGGACCGGATTGCCCGGAATCCACACGCCGCCGCCGGAGCGGGCGGTCGAGCCGCCCCAGCGGCTCGCCTTCTCCACGACGACCACCGACAGGCCGTGCCGGGCCGCGGTGATCGCGGCGGTCATCCCCGCCGCGCCCGAACCGACGACGACCACGTCGACGGCATCGGGAATTCGATTGTCCTGCATGGGTACTTCCTTCTGTCCGAACACGCAGCCCACCGTGGGTCAGCGCGGGATCCGCCAGCGGTCGTCGACGACCGCGGTCAGCGCCGCTTCGACGCAGACCGGCAGCGAGTCCCCGGGCTCGTCGGCGCCGCGCAGCCACCGCAGGTAGCCGAATTCAGCGGCCGCCAGCATCAGGTGCACGAGCAGCCCGGGGCGGTTGTCGGTGGTGGGATCGGCGCCCATGCGCCGCGCGGTGAGTTCGACCAGTCGCGCGCGATGGTCCGGCGGGACGAGTGCGACGCGGTCGAGCAGGTGCGGCGCGGTGGCGAACGCCGCGCGCCACTGCGCCAGGTCCTCGCCGCCGAGTGCGGTCGAGCGGTCCAGGATCGCGTGCGACAGCGCGACGTCGGCCGGTTCCGCCGCGGGCCTGGCCTCGAGCAGCGCGGCGATGCCTGTGCCACCGTCGCGGACCGGATCGAGCAGCAGGTCCTCCTTGCTGCGCACGTGCCGGAAGTACGTGCTGGTGGACACCCCCGCGGCGGCGGCGATCTGTTCGGTGGTCACCGCGTCGAATCCGGACCGCGCGAACAACTGGAACGCCGCCCGCTGGATCTCGGCCCGCACCTGCCGCCGTTGCCGTTCCCGTAAGGACACCGCCCACCTCCGCGTCATCGCTCGGGCCTCCGTGACAGCCCGCTGGTGATAGCATCTCCCGTTATGGGAATGACTGTCAAGAAGAAATGCTCTCCCGTAAATCGCGTCCCCTGCCGCATCGGCGGAGCTGTGGTTTGCTGGAGATGTGCGGAAACGAACCCGGCTGACCATCGCCGCCGGTATCGCTTCGATGCTGTGGGGTGAGTGGGCGAACTGGCGGGCCTCGCGCCGGGGCGTGGGGCCGGGGGCCGACGGGTCCGAGGCCGTCGTCGTCCTCGGCTATCGGAATCCCGGCCCGACGGCCAACGCGATGAACCGCTGGCGGGTGCGGGCCGGCCTGCGCTCCATCGACCCCGCCGCGCCGCGGACCCGCCTCGTCCTGAGCGGCGGCGCCGTCGCCGGACCGATCCCCGAAGCCACGCTGATGGCCGACTACGCGACGCGCGAGCGTGGGTATCGCGGCGAACTCGTCCGGGAGGACGCCAGCCGATCCACCTGGGAGAACATCGCTTTCGCGATCCCGTTCCTGAAGGACGTGGACCGGATCAAGATCGTCTCGCTGCCGACGCACGCCGCCACCGCCCGCGCCTACCTCGCCGAGCAGGCCCCCGAACTCGCCGCGCGACTCGTGCCGGGGCGCGAGTATCGGTTCGGCGAGTGGCTGCCGCTGAAACCGGTCGTCGCCCTCTACGGCGTGGCCAAGTCGCTGCGTGGGCGGATCCGGGATCGCGACGCCGAGGGTGCCTGATGCCGGAGTCGGCGCCGGGTCGCCGATAATCGGCGCATGACGCTGCCGCCCGGTGCCCCCGACCTCGAGGTCCTCGACCTGCTGGTGTCGGTGGCCGAAGTGGGCAGCCTCGGCGCCGCCGCCCGCAGGCACGGCATCAGCCAGCCCGCGGCGAGCATGCGGATCAGCGCGCTCGAACGCCGGATGCGGGTCAAGCTGCTCGACCGGGGCCCGACCGGATCGGCGCTCACCGACGCCGGGCAGGCGGTGGTCGAGCACGCGCGAACCGTGCTGGCCGCAGTGCGGGACCTCGTCGACGAGGTGGACCACCTGCGTGCCACGCAGGCCCCGCGGCTGCGCATCGCGGCCTCGAAAACTATTGCCGACCACCGGATCCCGCACTGGCTCGCGGCCCTGCGCACCGACCACCCCGAGGTGCTGATCTCGCTCGAGGTGGAGAATTCGACCCAGGTCGCCGCCCTGGTCCGCGACGGCGTGGCCGATCTCGGATTCGTCGAGGGTCCGCATCCGCCCACCGCGCTCGGCAGCCGGGTACTCGGCACCGACGACCTGGTGGTCGTCGTCGCGCCCGGCCACCCGTGGACCCACCGGACGACGCCGGTCACCCTCGCCGAACTCGCCGGCACCGCGCTGCTGTGGCGGGAACCCGGTTCCGGCACCCGCGAGACCGTCTGGGACCTGCTCAGCACGGCGGCCACCCCGGCGGGGCCCGCCGCCGAACTCGGCTCGGCCGCGGCGATCCTGGCCGCGGCGCGCACCGGCATGGCGCCCGCCGTCCTGAGCCTCCTCATCGCCGCTCCCGACCTCGCCACCGGCGCCCTCGTCGCCGTGCGCACCGCCGAGGCCGCCCGGCTGACCCGCAAATTCCGCGCGATCTGGCGCCGCGCCGCGCCGCCCTCGGGGGCCGCGGAGCTGCTCGTCGACCGCGCGGCCCGCCTCGAGATCGCCCGCTCGACGGTGGTGGGACCGCGCCGGGAGAGCGAATAACCGCAGGTGGAGAGCTTGCGGACAGGCGCGGAACTGGCGTAACCAGGCGGTAATTGCCCGAAACGTCCGCCGTAACGCGGCGTTCGGAGCATGTGCCGCATGACAGCCACTCCCTTTTCCTCGGCCCGCCCCCGACCACCCGATCCGGCTCCGGGGCGCCGGAGCGCACCCGCGCGCCGCATCCGCGACATCCTGCGGGCCCGCATCCGCACCGGCGTCTACGGCTCCCGGCCACTGCCCGCCGAAGCGGAACTGGCCGCCGACTTCGCCACCAGCCGCAACATCGTGCGTGACGCGCTGACCCTGCTGCGCGACGAGGGTCTCATCGACCGCGTGCCCGGCGCCGGAACCTTCGTCGTGGTCGACAAGGCCGTCCAGGGGCTGGACCGGTTGCGTGGTCTCGCCGAGACCTTCGAGACCCGCAGCGACCGCGTCACCAATCGCGTCCTGCTCGCCGAAGTGATGCCGGCGACACCCCTGGTGGCCGAACGGCTCGAGCGCCGCGTCGGCGACCCGGTCGTCGTGCTCGAGCGGGTCCGTTACCTCGACGGCGCCCCGCTGTCACTGGACGCCAGCTATCTGACCGCGGATGTCGGCATCCCGCTGCTGGACAAGGACCTCACCGGTTGCGACGTATTCGGCCTGCTCGAAGCCGAACTCGGCCTGCCGCTCGGCTCGGCCGCGGTCGCGATCGAGGCCGTCGCCGCCGATCCCACGGTCGCGGGCCTGCTCGAAGTGCGCGCCGGAGCACCGCTGCTGTTCGTGGAACGGCTCACCTACACCGATTCCGGCCGGCCCGTCGATCTCGAGTACATCCGCTTTCGCGGTGACCGGTTCTCCCTGTCCGGCCGGCTGGACCGCGTCCCGGTGACCCCGCGGCGCTCGGTCGCCCACCACTCCGACCAAAGGGGTTGATCCTCATGCAGATTCCACCGCTCACCGAACGGCGCGAGCTCGTCTGCGATGTCCTGATCGTCGGCGGCGGTACCGCCGGGACGATGGCCGCGCTCACCGCGGCCCGGCACGGCGCGCAGGTGCTGCTGCTCGAGAAGGCGCACGTGCGCCATTCCGGCGCCCTCGCGATGGGCATGGACGGTGTCAACAACGCCGTCGTGCCGGGCAAGGCGAGTCCGGAGGACTACGTCGCCGACATCACCGTAGCCAACGACGGGATCGTCAACCAGCGCACCGTCTACGAGACGGCCACACGCGGTTTCGAGATGGTGCAGCGCCTCGAGGGGTACGGCGTCAAGTTCGAGAAGGACGAGCACGGCGAGTACGCGGTGCGCAAGGTGCACCGATCGGGCTCCTACGTGCTGCCGATGCCCGAGGGCCGCGACGTGAAGAAGGTGCTCTACCGCACCCTGCGCGCCCGCGAGGTGCGATCGCGGGTGACCATCACCAACCGGGTGATGCCGGTGCGGGTGCTCACCGTCGACGGGCGCGCGGTCGGTGCCGTCGGATTCGACACGCGCACAGGCGAATTCGTCACCATCTCCGCGGGCGCGGTGATCCTGGCCGCAGGCGCGTGCGGTCGGCTCGGGTTGCCCGCCTCGGGCTATCTGTACGGCACCTACGAGAATCCGACCAACGCCGGCGACGGCTACGCCATGGCCTATCACGCGGGCGCCGAACTGTCGGGCATCGAGTGCTTCCAGATCAATCCGCTCATCAAGGACTACAACGGTCCCGCCTGCGCCTATGTCGCCAACCCGTTCGGCGGCTACCAGGTCAACGCCGAGGGCAATCGTTTCGTCGACTGCGACTACTGGTCGGGCCAGATGATGGCCGAGGTCAAACGTGAACTCGACAGCGCGCGTGGTCCGATCTACCTGAAGCTGAGCCACCTTCCCGACGCCACGATCCGGGAGATCGAAGGCATCCTGCACACCACCGAGCGGCCGACCCGCGGCACCTTCCACGCGGGCCGCGGCACCGACTACCGCACGGGTGACATCGAGATGCACATCTCCGAGATCGGTTTGTGCAGTGGCCATTCCGCGTCGGGTGTCTGGGTCGACGAACGCGCCGCGACGACGGTTCCCGGCCTGTTCGCGGCCGGCGACATGGCGCTGGTACCGCACAACTACATGATCGGAGCCTTCGTCTACGGCGACATCGCGGGCGAGCACGCCAGCGCCTACGCCCGCGGCGCCACCCATCCGGAGCTGCCCGCGGACCAGATCGAGGCGGCCCACGAATTGATCTACCGTCCGCTGCGCCATCCCGACGGCCCGCCGCAGTCGCAGGTCGAATACAAGCTGCGCCGATTCGTCAACGACTATCTGCAGCCGCCCAAAGCGCAGTCCTATCTCGCGCTCGGTGTCGCCGCCTTCGAACGGATGAAGGACGAGATCGCCGGCATGGGCGGGCAGACGCCACACGAACTGATGCGCTGTGCCGAGGTGACCTTCATCCGGGACTGCGCGGAAATGGCGGCCCGCGCCTCCCTGCGCCGGACCGAGAGCCGGTGGGGGCTCTATCACCAGCGCGCCGACTGGCCCGCGCGCGACGACGCGGAATGGTTCTGCCACCTCAACCTCGCGCGCGGCGCGAGCGGGGAGATGGAGTTCCGTACCCGGCCGGTCGCCCCGTACATCGTGCCGGTCCCCGGATTCGTCCGGCCCGACGGCGTCGCCGATGTCGCCGCACCCGACCTCGTCGGCGCGTGGGGTGCCCGATGAGCGCGCGCCTGCTGACCCTGCTCGATCTGGCCGACGAATGCCCGGAGCTCGGCGAACTCACCCCGTACCTCGCCGACCCCGACCCGGAGGTCCGGCGCACGGCCCTGTCGGTGCTCAGCGAGACCACCGAGGACTGGCCCGCGGCGGCCCCGATCATCGCGCGCGGTCTCGCCGACGCCGATGTCGACGTCCGGCACACCGCGATCGGGCTGCTCACCGAACTGCTCGAGGTGCTGGTCCCCGGACCCGAATTCGACGCGGCGCTGGGGGACTGCGTCACCGCGCCGGAACCGGCGGTGCGCTCGGCCGCGATCGAGGCGCTGTGGCGGCACCGCAGGGTGACCGCCGGGGAACTGGCAGCCTGGCTGACCGACCCCAACGCCTCGGTCCGGCGCGTGGTCATCGGCGGGCTCACCTCGGTCGACGCCATCGACGAACTCGCCACCGCGGCGGCCGACGAGGACCAGAACGTCCGGATCGCCGTCGCGAAAGGTCTGGCCGCGGTGGGTGACCCACGCGGGGCGGTCACCCTGCTGGCGCTGGCGGCCGACCCGGAACCCCTCGTGCGCGCCGCCGCCCTGGCGAGCCTGGCCGGCACCGGCTGCGACGACCAGGCCGCCGCCGTCGCCACCGCGGCGATGGCCGATCCCGCCTGGCAGGTTCGGCAGGCGGCGGCGATCGCGCTGGCCGCGGCCGACCCCGAACTCGCGGCGGCGCCCCTGCTGACCGCCGTCTCCGACCCCAACCTCGACGTCCGTAAGGCGGCGGTGCGCGCACTGGCCGAACGGATCGCCGAGCGCCGCGACATCACCACGGCGCTGCGGCGGGCACTCGACGACCCGGACGCCGACGTCCGCGCCTTCGCCCGCATCGGCATCGCCAACTCTGGAAAGGAACTCTGATGGCCCAGGTCAATGCCCGTCTCGACGTCCCCGTCTCGGTCGACGAGGCCACCTGTATCGACGGATGCACGCTGTGCGTCGACATGTGCCCGCTCGATTCTCTTGCCATCCACCCGGATTCGGGCAAGGCCTACATGCACGTCGACGAATGCTGGTACTGCGGGCCGTGCGCCGCGCGGTGCCCCGTCGGCGCGGTCACCGTCAACATCCCGTTCCTGTTGCGCTAGAGGAAGAACGGACCGCCATGATGAACTCGACCCGCTCACGCCTGACCGCGCTGGCGCTCGGCGCCGCGGTGGCCGCCACCCTGACCACCGGCTGCGGCGCCGGTAACGACGGCAAGACGGTCACCGTGAACATCGGCTACCAGTCCAAGACCATCAACACCGTCACCGCGGGCACGCTGCTGCGCGACCGCGGCACCTTCGAAGCCGAACTGGCGGCATTGGGCAAGACCACCGGCCTGGCCTATCGGGTGGAGTGGAAGGACTTCGCCGCGGGCCCGCCGCTGACCGCGCAGATGCTGGCGAGCCAGGTCGACATCGGTTCGATGGGTGACGCGCCGATCCTGGTGAACGGCTCCAAGACCCGCGATCACGCCGATGTGAAGTCCGAGTTGATCGCCGTCACCGGCTACAACCTGCGCGGTTCGCTCAATCAGGTCGTCGTTCCGCTCGACTCGTCCGCGGCCACCCTGGCCGATCTGCGCGGGCAGATCGTGTCGACCAGTGTCGGCTCGGCCGCGCACGGCATGCTGGCCACGGGGCTGGCCGCGGCGGGAATGAGCCTCGAGGACGTGAAGCTGCTCGGTCAGGACCCCGCCGTCGGCGCCTCGGCGCTGCAAGGTGATCAGGTGGCCGCGCTGGCCCAATTCGTCCCGTGGCCACAGAAACTCGTGCACGACGGGCAAGCCAGACTGCTCTACGACGGCGGCAGCGCGGGGATCCCGACCTTTCACGCGGTCGTCGCGAACGAGCGCTTCGGCACCGAGCACCCCGACATCGTCACCGCGTTCCTCACCGCGCAGCGCAAGACCACCGACTACCTCAACCAGCATCCGCTCGAGGCCGCGCAGCGGGTCGCCGAGATCACCGGGCTGCCCGCCGAGGTCGTCTACCTCTACAACGGTCCGAACGGCCTGGTCGGGTTCGACCCGACGATCAAACCGCAACTGGTCGACGCGCTGGGCGCCCTGCTGCCGTTCCTGAAGAACCTGGGCGCGCTCTCGGATCTGAACCTCGGCGAGTTCGTCGACGATCGGTACATCCGGGCCGTCTACGGACCCGACTACGAGACCGCCCGTGCTTCGGTGGCCGCGCCCTCGCCCCTCACCGGCACCGACAGTGTGTGTGGGGGAACCGTCGACGGGCTCGCGACCGCCTCGGAGGTCTGG
Organism: Nocardia neocaledoniensis; assembly: GCF_003182135.1. Taxonomy (GTDB): domain Bacteria; phylum Actinomycetota; class Actinomycetes; order Mycobacteriales; family Mycobacteriaceae; genus Nocardia; species Nocardia neocaledoniensis. Next base: position 431,131 of record NZ_QGTL01000005.1, read on the forward strand.
TTCGCCGAGCCCGCGACGACGGCGGTCGCCAGAACCCCGACCTGTCTGCTGCGGCAGATCGACACCACGGGCGGGGTTGTGCGGGCGGCGTACGTCCCCGACCACGGCACCGGGACGCGATTGTTCGCCGCGACCGCGACCTGGGTCAGCGATCCCGCCGCGGCGCCGGAGGATCGGCTGTTGCCGTTCGCGATCCGCGCCGATGCCCAGCGGTACGCCGCCGCCCATCCGGGCGCCGCGGTCATCGACTACCAGGCAGCACTGAAAGCCCGCTAGATCCGTCTCGTGAGACAGGAGGCTCACCATGACCGTTTCCGCCGAACCTCTCGCCGCCCCGGTCGCGGCACCCGACACCGTCGCGCCACGCGCGGACTCACCCACCCGTTTCCCGATTCCCCGCAGGGCACGCAGGACAGCGCTGACCGCCGTCCCGTTGCTGGCGCTGCTGCTGGCCTGGCACCTGCTCACCACCTACCAGGTGGTGCTGTGGTTGCGCTTCGACAAGATCCCCACGCCCACCGCGGTGTTCGACTCGTTCCGCACCCAGCTCGGCGCGGCGAGCTACTACCGCGACGTCGTCTCCAGTACCCGGCGCATCCTGGTCGGCTTCGGCCTGGCGACGGTATCCGGTGTGCTGATCGGGATGGCGGTGGGCCGCTCGGCCGTCATCAGCGCGCTGGTGCGGCCGGTGCTCGAGGTCTTCCGGCCGATCCCGGCGATCGCGTTGGTGCCGTTGGCCATCCTGCTGTTCCCGACGGGGGAGCAGGGCATCGTGTTCATCACGTTCTTCGCCGCGTTCTTCCCGGTGGCGGTGAGCACGATCCACGCCATGCACGCGCTGCCCCGGGTGTGGGAGGAGGCAGCGCACACCCTCGGCGCGCGTCGGCGCGACATCCTGTTCCAGATCGCATTGCCCGGTGCGCTGCCCGGCATCTTCTCCGGGCTGTCGGTCGCCATGGGCGTGGCCTGGATCTGCGTGATCAGCGCCGAGATGATCTCGGGGCAGTTCGGGATCGGCTACTTCACCTGGCAGTCGTACGGACTGCTGGACTATCCGGGCGTGATCGTCGGCATGCTCACCATCGGGCTGCTCGGCTGGTGCACCGCCTGGCTGGTGGAGCTGGCGGGCCGCCGGGTGAACCGGTGGCTGCCGAGGGCGCAGCGATGAGCACCGGCGCCGCGGTGCGGCTGGCCGGTCTGCGCATCGCCTACGGCGCGAGCCTGGCCGCCGAGGTGGATCTGGATGTCGAGGCGGGCCAGATCGTGGTCCTGCTCGGGCCCTCCGGCTGCGGCAAGTCCACGGTGCTGCGCGCCATGGCGGGCCTGCTGTCCCCGATCGGCGGCACGGTCTCGGTCGATGGTGGGCCCGCGGCACAGCACTGCTCGATGGTGTTCCAGGAGGACGCGCTGCTGCCGTGGCGCACCGCCCGCCGCAATGTCGAATTCGCGTTGAAGCTGCGGGGCGTCGCCCGCCGGGATCGCCGCGGCGAGGCGCAGGAACTGCTGAACCTGGTGGGGCTGCGCGATTTCGGCGACCATCTGCCCGGCACGTTGTCGGGTGGGATGCGACAGCGGGTACAACTGGCGCGGACGCTGGCCGCGCGACCACGGGTGCTGTTGATGGACGAACCGTTCGGCGCGCTGGACGCGCAGACCCGCGCGGACATGCAGCGGCTGCTCGTATCGGTGTGGCAGCGGCGGCGGACCACGGTGCTGTTCGTCACCCACGACGTCGACGAGGCCCTGCTGCTGGCCGATCGCATCGTGCTGTTGACCCCGCGGCCGGCGCGCATCCAGCGGGTGATCGAGATCGACGCGCCCCGTGCGCCCGGCGCCCGTTTCGAGCCCGAATTCGCCCGTCTGCGTTACGAAATCCTCGCCGCCCTCGGCGAGCCGAACGAGAAGGAACCACAGCTATGACCTTCGTCATCGGAGCCGCCTGCGTGGATGTGCTCGACCGCGCCTGCGTCGAGGAATGCCCGGTCGACTGCATCTACACCGGGGACCGGATGGCCTACATCCATCCCACCGAATGCGTGGATTGCGGTGCGTGCGAACCCGTCTGCCCCGTCGAGGCGATCTCGCTCGCCGAAGACGTCGCGGCGGGGCAGGAGGGCTTCGTCACGGCCAACGCCGCCTTCTTCGACGTGGCCCTGCCGGGCCGCGACACTCCGCTCGGGTCGCCGGGCGGTGCCGCGGTGGTGGGCGATCTCGGGGTCGACACGCCCTTCGTCGCGGAGTACCGGAAATGACGGGCGCGAATCCCATACTGCGCATTGCGATCGTGGGCGCAGGACCGGCCGGTATCTACGCCGCCGACGCGTTGATGAAGTCCGATGCCGACGTGAGCATCGACCTCTACGAGCG